>OZ220475.1:0-3382958 GCA_965115845.1 uncultured Pseudohongiella sp. | reverse complement strand
GTCCGAGCAAACCAATTCGCGGTAAGCGCTGTTACCGCCAATCAGAACTTGTTGATATATCTGCGTATTTGCCAGATTCGCGCGGGCCGGCCGCTGAATCGCCGCGCGAACATGAACGGGAACTTCCGGCCTGCGGAGCCGTCGGCCGGGGCGGTCTCGCGGCACTCCGCCGAATAATTTTCCGGGGCAGCGACATCGCGTTCTTCGGGCAGCGACACCGCGCGGCGGACCGAAACGCGGCCGCGAAAAAGGCGCGCATCGCGCGCATCCCTACAGCGCAAACCAGAGATACGATAATCGGCCTGTCGGTAGCGATGCTGGGCAAGGCCCCGGGCACCGAACTGCTCAACGAGTGGTACGGCGTCTACAACGCGAGCGTCGGCAAGGGCATGAGCCCGGAAGATGCCCTGCTGGAGTTGGCGAATCACATCGCCGCCTCGAGCGCCTTCACGTCCATGTATCCCTTCTTCATCACGAACGCGGAGTTCGCGACGGAATTCCTGACCGCGGCGCTCGGCGAAGCGCCGTCGGCGGAAGTGCTGGCCCTGGCGACGGGCCTGCTCAACGGCGGCATGGGCCGGGGCGAGATGGGCCTGCTGGCCGTGCGGCAATTGTTCGAGATCCGCATGCAGGGGGAAAGCCATCCCGCCTACGGCGATTTCGGTGCTCTCGCCATGACGTTCGCCAACAAGGTGCAGGTGGCGACCTATTACACCGTGGAGAAACGCTGGGAGGGTGCTTCCTCGAGCGTGCTCGGCGGCGTGACCGGCGACGGCGACAGCGTGGATACGGCGAAAGCAGCCATCGACATGATGCAACGTCCCGGCAAGAGCTTCGAATTGACCACGGGCGTCGACCGGCTTGACGGCACCCTGGGCGACGACACCTTCGTCGCCACCGAGAAGACCCTGACCGGCGTGGACCGGATCGACGGCGGCGAGGGCATGGACACGCTGGAGCTTTCTTCCAGCGGCTCCGACGACGATGTCAATATCTCTTCCGGGACGAGCGTCATGCACGTCGAGACGCTGACGGTCGACAGCGGCGGCGACTTCGAGGCGGACCTGAGCGGCTGGGAAGGCCTGGAGCAGGTCGTCCTGAGCGATGTTGCCGGGAATGTCGAACTGGACGCCGGCGGCGCCGCCGTCTCGTCCAAATCCCTGGAAGGCGGCAAGGTCGAGATCATGAACGCCGCTACGATCAATCTCGAGGACGTGAGCGAGAGCACGCAGGTGAACCTCTTCGACACGGACACGACGACCTCGGTCATGGTCGAAGGCGGCAAGGGCGTCGAGGTGGGCAAAAAGGACGCGCCTTCCACGACGGTCGAGAGCGTGACGCTCGACGACGTGCACGACGGCCTGGGTCTGAACAACAAGCGAGGCAAATTCAAGGCGGACGACAAAATAGATGGCACAACGGTCACCGCAGCTCAAATCAAAGCGAGCGAAGACGAGGTTGCGGCGCACATCTTCTCGACGGCGATCGCGGACATCTCTCTCGCCAACACCAACACCACCCTGCTGGTGCAGAACGATGTCAAGGGCGACGACCCGACATCGCTGGCGGCCATGGTCGACAAGTTCGGCCTGTATTCCACGGCGAGCGAGCACGGCAAGTTGTGCCTCAAGGGCATCGAGGATCTGGCGATCGAGGTGAAGGGCGATTCCAACATCCGGCTGGCTTCGGACGAGATCGAGACGGTCTCCGTTTCCGGCGCCGGCAACCTGATGCTGGACGTGACCAAGTTCGACCCGGCGACCAATCCGACAGCGGACAAGCCGGTCGTCAGGTCCGCGACGCTGGAGAGCATCGACGCGAGCGAGGCGAGCGGCGCCGTCAAGATCGCCGATCTCGGCAAGAGCGTCATGTCCTACATGGGGAGCATGGGCAAGGACGATGTGAGCGTGACGGCGTTCAACGCCAAGGGTCTGACGGCGAACCTCGGCGCCGGCGACGACATGTTTACCGTCAGCAACGTCAAGGCCGGCAAGAGCCGGATCGACGGCGGCGCGGGCATGGACACGCTGGTGTTGAAGCACAAGAAAGGTGCCGATGTCAAAGGCGCCGGGGATGCCTACATGAACTTCGAGACCATTACTCTGGACGCGAGCGAAGGCTCGGGGACCTACGATGTCAAGGATCTCGGGGTCGACGAGTTGATGGTGAGCAACGGCACTACGGCGAAAGTCACGTTCAAGAACGTCCTGTCCGGCGTCGGCCTCGCCGTTTCCAGCAAGGCACCCAACAAGGATACCGACAAGGCGACGGCCACGACCGCCGACGTGAGCTACATGCTGGAAGACGGCGACGACGACTCGCTCACGCTGAAAATGCATACGCGCGGCGGTAAGGAGGACACGCTGTCGGATTTGTCGAAATTGGTACCAGGCGCAAAGATGAAATTGACGCTCGCGGTGGACAAGGATGTCGAGGAATTGACCGTGCACTCCACGGCGACCGTCACTTCGACCGTCGTCGACGCCAAGGAACGGCCCAAGGCGATCAACTACGTCAACCATCTCACTGTCGCCGAAGGCAATAAAATAGAGGAGCTGAAGGTTACCGGAGATGCCCCTCTCTATATCGAAAGACAACAAAAGTATTCGGGGTTTCTTGACTCCCTGACCTACATAGATGCCAGAGAAAGTTCGGGAGGCGTTTACATAGATACAAATGCAGGCTCGACAGAAAATCCGCCTCCCGGCTTGAAAGTTGACGGCAGTCCTGTCGACGATATTATTCTTGGCGTCGGTTACCAGGCATCCAACACTATCATGAGCCATGGCGGCAACGATCTGATCGTCCACCAATCCGGCGAGGACAAGGTTACAGGCGGTGCTGGAGGAGATATTATTTCTCGCGGGATATCTACAGGCGATGGATCATCGGCCTTTCAAATTAAAGGTTATAGAAAGGATAGCAAGAAAGACACGTTCATATACACTGCGGCATCCGACTCTCAAGTCAACTTTGGCGACAAGATGACCGGCTTCGACATAATTGTCGGGTTCGAAAAAGGCGTCGACAAGATCGATCTCAGTTCGGTCCTGGACTTGAGAGGAGGCATCAAGCCAATAACCAACAGCGGGAATAGCAAAAACCTGAAGATGATCGTCGGCGATGGCGACGGCCTGTTCGTGAGCGACGCGACAAAGACTGCATTCGCCCAGGCCAGGTCCATTGCGCTCGTCACGACGACGGAAGACAGGACGAAATTTGAATTGCCGCCGTTTTTTGATTTCACTACCGATCTAAGCCTTGTCACCGGCAATAACATCACGTTGGATTGGGTTCTCGTCGATGTCGACGGGGACGGCGATTTCAGCGCCGGCACGGATATGGCCATCGCGCTGGCGGGCGTGTTCGACGGTGCCTTGACTCCGGTCGATTTCATCTAATCCGGCGGTTCGCCGCCCCTCGCCAAAACCCCCGGCTCCGGCCGGGGGTTCTCATTTTGTTTTGCTCCCGAATTCAATGGCTTGCGCCATCGAATTCGGCGGCGCTCTCTCATGCCGCGGACCTGCGCCGCAGGAAAGCTCTGACTTGATCAGGGCTTTCCTGCTGGAATCGGGGCTGGAGTCGGGTTTTCGGATACGTTCTTCGGCAAGAAAGGCGCCGCGATACGAGAAGGAAGATAGCGCGGCTTGCCTGACGGTGCCGGTTGGTTTCCGGGTCGCCGGCCTGTTGCAACAGCGCGCCTGCGGCGGGACGGGGTTACAACCGGACTTCGATGCCGCGGGCGGCCATGTGGCGTTTGGCCTGTTCGATGGTGAATTCGCGGAAATGAAAGATGCTCGCGGCGAGCACCGCGTCGACGCCGCCCGCAAGCACGCCTTCGGCGAGATGTTCGAGCGTGCCGACGCCGCCGGAGGCGATTACCGGGACGCGCGCGGCGCCGCTCACGGCGCGGTTGAGTTCGTTGTCGAATCCCTCTCTGGTGCCGTCGCGGTCCATGCTGGTCAGCAGGAGCTCGCCGGCGCCGCTGTCGACCATGCGCAGGCACCATTCCACGGCGTCGATGCCGGTGGGGTTGCGGCCGCCATGGGTGAAAATCTCCCACTTCGGCGTCGCGCCGCCCGCCATCCGCTTGGCGTCGACCGCGACCACGATGCATTGCGAACCGAAGCGCTCGGCGGCGGCGCGGACGAAAGACGGGTCAAAGACGGCCGCGGTATTGATCGCCACCTTGTCGGCGCCGGCATTGAGCATCATGCGGATATCGTCGAGCGCGCGGATGCCGCCGCCGACGGTCAGGGGGATAAAGACCTCGGCGGCGATGGCGCGCACGGTTTCGACCGTGGTCGCGCGGCCTTCATGGCTGGCGGTGATGTCCAGGAAAGCGATTTCGTCGGCGCCGGCGGCGCCATAGCGCCTGGAAACTTCGACCGGATCGCCGGCATCGCGGATATCGACGAAACGCACGCCCTTGACCACGCGTCCGTTATCGCAGTCGAGACAGGGAATGACGCGCCTGGCCAGCCCCATGGCTATGCGTCCGCCGCCGTCTGGGCCTGACCGAGATCCAGAGCGCCTTCGTACAGGGCGCGCCCGGCGATCACGCCGATGATGCCGGCCCCGCCGCGGACCGCCGCGACCTGCTTCAGCCTGACGATGTCGTCGAGACCGGTCACGCCGCCCGAGGCGATCACCGGCGCCGGCGAACGCGCGGCCAGGGCGGCCGTCGCTTCGATATTGACGCCCCGCATCATGCCGTCGCGGGAGATATCGGTATAGACGATCGCGCTGGCGCCGCTGCCGGCGCATTGTCCGGCGAGCGAGACGGCGCTGATTTCGCTGGTTTCCAGCCAGCCATGAATGGCGACCATGCCGTCGACCGCATCGATTCCCACGATCACCTGGCCGGGAAATCGCTCGCAGGCGGCGGCGACGAATTCCGGTTCGCGCACCGCCTGGGTGCCGATGATGATGTAGCGCGCGCCGGCTTCGATATACGCCGCGGCGGTTTCGAGGTCGCGGATGCCGCCGCCGACCTGCACCGGCAATTGCGGATAGCCCCTGACGATGGCCCGCACGATGTCCGCGTTGCCGGGAGCGCCGGCGGCCGCGCCGTCGAGGTCGACGACATGCAGCCGTCGGGCGCCTTGCCGAAGCCATTGCCCGGCCATTGCCGCCGGCGCTTCGGAAAATACCGTGACCGCGTCGAAGCGGCCCTGCCGCAGCCGCACGCATTTGCCGTCCTTGAGGTCGATGGCGGGTATTACCAGCATTCTGTTCGAGCCCTCCTCGCGCCAGACATGCTCTGGATAACTTCATCCATGGACTTGGTCATTGCCGCAAGACAAAAGCGCGGTCTTGTCCTGTTTCCGGATGCGATGGCCTGCGCCGTTGCATCCGGCGGTGATTTTTTTGTATCGCGGGCTTGTATCGCGGGTTTGTACCGCAGGCATGCGCCGCGGGGAAGTTCCGACAAACCAGGGCTTCCCTGATTCGCGAAAGCCGGACGACTATCATGCCCCGCCGTCCCATTGCAGGAAATTGCCGAGCAGGCGCAATCCCGCAGTCTGGCTTTTTTCCGGATGAAACTGGGTGGCGAAGATATTGCGGTCGGCGAAAGCGGAGACGATTTCCTGGCCGTAGGTCGTCTTGCCGGCGACAAGTTCCTCCCGGCCGGCGCGCGCATAATAACTGTGCACGAAATAGAAGCGGCTGCCGTCGGCTACGCCTTTCCACAAGGGGTGTTCGCGCGTCTGGCGCACTTCGTTCCAGCCCATATGCGGCACTTTCAGCCATGCGCCCGACTCGTCGCGCAACTTGTCGCCGAAATAGCGCACATCGCCCGGCACCAGCCCGAGGCAATCGACACCGCCGTTTTCCTCCGAATGCTCCATCAGCGCCTGCATGCCGACGCAAATCGCGAGCACCGGGCGGGTCTTGACCGTCTCGGCGACCATCCGGCCGATATCGAGCCGATCGATTTCGGCCATGCAATCGCGAATCGCGCCGACGCCGGGAAAGATGACCCGGTCGGCATGCGCGATAGTCGCCGCGTCGGCGGTGACCGAAACGCTGATATCGAGATCAAGTTCGCGACCGACATGCTCCACCGCCTTGGCGACGGAATGCAGATTGCCCATGCCGTAATCGATGACCGCGACCATGCCCATCATTCCAACTCCGCGATTCCCATTGCCAACGGGGCCGGTCTGCCCGATGCGGAACCGATACAACTTGCGGCTTGATGGGCGCGGGCAGGATCCGCCGTCCTGGTCCGGGGCCCGCGCGCGAGCTACAAGCTGCCCTTGGTGGACGGAACCACTCCGGCCGAACGCGGATCGAGTTCCGTCGCCATGCGCAAGGCGCGGCCGAACGCCTTGAAAATCGTTTCGATCTGATGATGCGCGTTGCGGCCGCGGATGTTGTCGACATGCAAGGTGGCGCGGGCATGGTTGACGAAGCCCTGAAAAAACTCGCGAAACAGGTCGATATCGAATCCGCCGACGACGGCGCGCGCGAAATCGGCGTGATATTCCAGCCCGGGGCGCCCGGAAAAATCGACGACCACCCGGGAAAGCGCTTCGTCGAGCGGCACATGGGCATGGCCGTAGCGGCGAATGCCGGTCCTGTCGAGCGCCTGATCCAATGCCTGCCCGAGCGTGATGCCGATATCCTCGACGGTGTGATGCGCGTCCACCGCGAGGTCGCCTTCAGCCTTGATGCGCAGATCGATCATGCCGTGACGGGCGATCTGATCAAGCATGTGTTCGAGAAAAGGCAGGCCGGTTTCCGCCTCGAAACGACCGCTGCCGTCGAGGTCGAGCGAGACGGAAATGCGGGTTTCCCTGGTATTGCGCTGAACGCTGGCGCTGCGCGTTTGCTTGTTCATCAATGCCTTGCCGGTAAGTGCCGGAGCGGTCGCCGTCGAGGCCGCGCATTATAACGCTCCGGCCGGATAAACGCAGCGGCGCGGACCGCGCCGTCCGTGCGACTTTCCGGTCATTCCGCTACACTGCTTTTTCGGGGACCATGATACATTGACCGAATCGCGCGGTTTTGTCTTGCTCCCGGATTCGGCCGCTCGCGCCCGAATCCGGACTATCCGGGCCGGCGAAAACCGGGTGTCGAGGCATGTATATGATTTCTTCTTTTTTCTCGGTAATTGGCGGCCGCGCCTCGCTTTCGCAACGGGCGCCGCGCCCGGCCCGGCCCAGCGCATAGCGCATAGCGCATGTCGAATCGCGCGCGAAAAATCCTGCTCGGCATCGGATTGGCCGTCGCGACGGTCGTGGCCGCCGCCGCGCTATGGCTCGGCAGTCCCGGACAATACCGGACCGACTTGCGCGAACGCGTCGCGGCCGCCACGGGCTACGAACTGATCGTCGGCGGAGAGATCGAGCTCGATCTGCTGCCCTCGGCCCGCCTCACGCTCGAAGACATCCGGCTGCGCAATCCGGGCTTGCCGCAGGAACTGGCTTCGGCCGCGCTCGTTCAACTCGAACTCGACCGCGGCGACCTGTTGCGCGGCGAGTTGACGATCCGGGCATTGCGAATCGATGGATTCCACCTCAATGTCTACGTGGACGCGGCCGGCGACAACATCTGGGACCCGGGCCGGGCAGCGGCATTTTTCGCGGACGAGGCCGCGGCGCCCGAACGGATAACCGCCGCGAACGGCCGGCTCGACTTGCAGAATCTGCGAAGCGGCCGGCGATTCCTGCTGAAGAACCTGCAAGTGCTCGCGGGCGATGTCAACCTGCGCGGCGAGTCTTTCGCCGGCCAGGCGAATTTCGACCTCGAATGGTTCGACGGCGCCGCCCGGCAAACGCGAGAGGCGGCGGTCGGCTTGACCGGCGAAATCGAGGCGGATGCTGAGTCCGGCCGTTACGCGGTCGCCGAACTGAACCTGAACAGTACGCCCGTATTGCTGCAGGGCCAGGTCGAACTGAGCGATTATCCCGACGACCCAAATTATCGGGCGACCCTGGCCAGCAATGAATTCGACGCCGCCGCGCTATTGCGGAATCTCGGCCTGTTGCCGCCGTCCGGGCAAATCGCCTTCGCCGCGCCCGACGGCGACGCGGACAAGCAATGGCCCGCCGTCGTGGAATTCAGCCTGGCGGGGGATGCGCGCGGCCTGAGCGCCGCGGCGGCGGTAAACGCGCCCGCGCGGACAGTTGTCGAGGCGACGACCGAAATCCGTTTCGCCGGCGACCTGCTGCCCGCCAATGTCCGCTATGAGATAGACATCGGCGAGATCGATTTCAGCGCGCTGCTCGCCGCGCGAGAAGCCGGGCCCATTCCCGGCGCTCTGGCCGACCCGGCATACCCGCGGCCGGCGAGACAACTGCCGGGGCTGGAAAACCTGACCCTGTCGGGCTCTGTCGCCGCCGACGCCTTGATCGCGGGAGACTTGCGCGTCGAGAACCTGACGGTTTACACCAATGTCGAAGACCGGGTGTTCGACGTGGAAGTCCCGTCGGCGGCCGCTCTGGGCGGAACGCTCTCGGCCAATGCGCGCTGGAATGCGGCCGATGGCCAACTGACCGGCGAAATGCACGGCGAAAATCTCGCCGTCCCGGAAATCGCGCCGCTGGCAACCCGGCTCGACGTGCTCAGCGGACGCTTGCGCGCGGACGGAACTTTCAGCGCCCGCGGCCAGTCCCCGCGCGCCCTGTTGAACGACCTCAGCGGCGACGCCGCGTTCGTCGCGACCGGGAGTCTGGTCAATATCGGCCTCATCAAGCAGATTTTCACCGCCATCTCCGCGCTCGGCCCCAGCGGCGAGGAGATCCGGCAATGGCCGGACCTGATCCGCTTCTCCGAGGTCAGCGGCGGCCTCGCGCTTGACGGCGGCTTCGGCAACGAGCATTCCTTCAACTTGCGCATGGACAATTTCAGCGCCGCGGGCACCGGCGTCGCCGACCTGCAAGGCGGCAGTTTCAATTACGAAGTGCTGCTCGCCCTGCTCGGCGAACCGCACGCGCAGACGATTCCCGCAAGCGACAACTATCGGGACGTGAGCTGGCCGGTGACATGCGCCGCCCGCTTCAGCGACGAAGTGGCCCGGTTCTGCCGGCCGGACTTCAATGCGGTGCGCGAAATCTTTTCCCGGATCGGCGGCGATGCCGGCCCGAACTGAATCCGCGGCGGCGGCGTCGACGGACCGGACCAGATCCGGGCCAACGGCGGCAATGACGACTGGAGCCAAGTCGGCGACAGCAACGTCACACCGGAGCGAACCCGAAACCGCGAAAGCATCGGCCCGAAGCGAATGCGCAGCAGCGCCGACGACGCCCCGAACCGAATCCGCGGCATCGACCTCGACCCAATCCGGGCCGGCGGCGGACGATGCTTTCGCCGACGCGGTGATCGACTGGTTCGAGACGCATGGCCGGCATGACCTGCCCTGGCAGGCAGACCCCTCTCCTTACCGGGTCTGGGTTTCGGAAATCATGTTGCAGCAGACCCGGGTCGGCACGGTCATTCCCTACTTCCGGCGATTCATGAAGCGTTTCCCCCATGTGGCCGCGCTGGCCGAAGCCGAACTCGACCAGGTGCTGCATTTGTGGACCGGGCTCGGCTATTACGCTCGCGCGCGCAATCTGCACAAGGCGGCGCGAACGATCGTCGCAGAGCACGGCGGCGAGTTTCCCGATACGGTGCAAGAACTGACGCGCCTGAGCGGCGTCGGCCGCTCGACGGCCGGGGCCGTTCTCGCGCTCGCCCGCGGCCGGCCGGAGCCGATTCTGGACGGCAATGTGAAGCGCGTGCTCGCGCGCTGTTTCGCGGTCGCGGGCTATCCCGGCAACAGCGGCGTCCAAGCCGAACTCTGGGCGCTGGCCGAGCGGCTTGTGCCGCGCCGGACGGTCGCGGGCGGCGGCGACGGCGCGCGCAACCGGGTCGCGGCCTACACCCAGGGCATGATGGATCTCGGCGCCGGCTTGTGCGCGCGCGCCAATCCCGATTGTCCGCGATGTCCTTTGCGAAATCGCTGTCTGGCGAGACAACGCGGCGAAATAGACCGTTATCCCGCGAAAAAGCCGGGGAAGATATTGCCGGTGCGCTCCGTGACCATGTTCATCCTGCAAGATCGGGCAGGCAGAGTCTTGCTTGAAAAGCGTCCTCCCAACGGAGTCTGGGGCTCGCTCTATTCCCTGCCCGAGATCGAAACATCCGGCGGCGCGGCCGCGATGCCCGATCCCCGCGGGTCTTCGGTTCGCATCGGGTTTCGGGTTGAAACATCCGGGCGCGAGACCGAGATGCCCGCGAATGCCGCGCAGGACGCGGCAGCAAGAGATGCGCCGCCCGCATCGAATCAGCTGCCTGACTTCCTCTCCCGCCTGTTTATCGCGGACGCGGCCCGCAACCGCCGGCGCGCCGGATATCGGCCCGACTCCCGACCGCGTCTCGCCGACGAAGCGCCGGTCGAACTGCCTCGCATCCGCCACGGCTTCACCCATTTCCAGCTCGATATCACGCCCGTCCGCTATCGGCTCGCCGAACCGGCGCCGGCCGCGGCTGATTCGGACCGCTGGCTCTGGTACTCTATCGCCGACCCGGCGGAGGTAGGTCTCGCCGCCCCGGTCAGGAAATTGCTCGCGACGCTGGCGGCCGTCGAACAGGGCGACCGGGAAAGCCGATGAAAGGGACCCGCATCGGCCAGCCGACAGCATGCGACAGGCGGCGAGCTTGGCTCGGCGAATCCCGACAGCCGGGATTTCGTCAATCAGGCATCTCCTGAATGAATCGCCGGAAGCAGGGAATGACCGCGCCGACCCGGGTCCGCTGCAACATGATTTCCGAAATCCAGACCCGGAATGATTCCAGCCATGGAACTGTGCCTTGCGATAAAACAGGAGCCTGGTTTGTTTTGCTCGCAGATTCAATGGCTTGCGCCATCGACTCCGGCGGCGCATCGATGCGCGGCAGGTTCCGGCGAATCAGAGCTTGCCCAATGGCCCCAAGTCCCCGACGAGAGAGAAAAACCATGACGCGCACAGTCCTTTGCAGAAAATATGGAGCAGAACTCCCCGGCCTGCCCGTGCCGCCTTATCCCGGACAAAAGGGCCAGGAAATCTATCGCACGGTGTCGCGAAAAGCCTGGCAGGAATGGCTGGCCCTGCAAACCATGCTGATCAACGAAAAGCAACTCAACCTCGCCTCGGCCGCCGACCGGAAGTATCTCAACGAACAACTGGAAAAATTCCTCGACAACGAGCAACACGACCGCGCCGCCGGCTACATTCCGCCCGAATGACAGCAGCCGCTGCCGCATTGCGCGACAAGCCCGTATCCCGCCGCGTCTTTCCGCCCCGCCCCGGCGACGAAGATGCCGGGCTCCGCAGCAATTCCCGCTAAATCTGTTGAGTGAGTGATTTCAAGGGTTTTGGGCGGTTCGAGAAAAAGTTTTTCGCAAACTTTTCCTCCGAAAACCGTATGATATGGGTGATTGTCGGAGCATGGGGAATGAACCATGTCCAGGAACCAGTTTCGCAAGACGCTCGGCGCCCCGGGATTGCTCCGGGTTGCGCGCGATTGTTTTGATCGCATCGAGGACCCGGTTGCGAGCCGCGGCCTGACCCTGACGGACTGTCTGATGTCGGCGCTGGCGATGTTCGGGCTGAAGTATCCGTCGCTGTTGCGTTTTGAGCAGGACGCGCGGGGCGAGGAGCGCATCCGGTCGAACTTGAAAAGCCTGTACGGGGTGGAGCGCGCGCCGTCGGACACGGCCATGCGCGAGCGTCTGGACCAAGTGGACCCGCGCGCGCTGCGGCGGGCCTTCAAGCGCGTGTTCGCGGCGTTGCAGCGCGGCGGGGGGCTGCGGGACTTCACTTGGCTGGACGGCCACTATCTGTTGTCGGTGGACGGCACGGGCTACTTCTCCTCGGAGCATGTGCATTGCGCGCATTGCTGCGAGCGGCGTCACCGGGACGGTCGCGTGAGCTACTATCACCAGATGCTGGGCGCGGTGCTGGCGCATCCGGCGCATCGCGAGGTGTTTCCGCTGGCGCCGGAGCCGATCCTGCGCGCGGACGGCGCGCGGAAGAACGACTGCGAGCGCAACGCGGCCAAGCGTTTGCTGCGGGATGTGCGTCGCGAGCATCCGCACCTGAAGCTGTTGGTGGTGGAGGATGCGTTGGCCTCGAACGGTCCGCACATCCGGCTGTTGCGGGAATTGGACATGCGCTTTGTGCTGGGAGTGAAGCCGGGCGACCATGCGGAGTTGTTCGATTGGGTGGCTTCTTCGCCGGCGACGCGGGTGGTCGAGACGCAAGGCGAGGACGGCGCGCTGCGCCGGTATCGCTTTCTCAACGGCGTGCCGCTCAACGACGCGAATTTCGACCTGGAGGTGAACTTTCTGGAATATTGGGAAACCGGACCCAAGGGTCGGGAACAGCACTTTTGTTGGGTTACGGACATGGCGGTCACGGCATCGAATGCGGAGGCGCTGATGCGCGCCGGACGGGCGCGCTGGCGCATCGAGAACGAGACGTTCAACACCCTGAAGAACCAAGGCTACGGCTTCGAGCACAACTTCGGCCACGGCAAGCGGCATCTGGCGACGGTGTTTGCCGGTTTGACGATGCTGGCCTTTTTGATCGATCAGATCCAGCAGCGCTGCTGCGCGCTGTTTCAGGCGGCGCGGGAGCGGGAGGGCCGCCCGACATACTTCTGGGAACGGCTGCGCCGCTTGTTTCTGGAGTTTTTCATTCCGGACTGGGAGGCCCTGTACCGGGCCATGGCCTTCGGCTATCGCCGAACCGAACTGGTGCCCTTCGACACCTCCTGACCCCTCGCCGTGGCCGGGTGTGCGACGAGCGGGTTCTTCGGGGAAACAACGCAGCCAAACGACTCATCCGGCGCCGGCCGGAGAGGCAACCTTCCCCAATCGATCCGCCAACTGGCCATCCGCGCCAAAATGCCGCCCATCAGCGCTGCAAGATGACTTGGCGGGAATTGCTGCGGGCTCCGCTGCTTGCTTGACTGCGTTCGGCGCGAAAGGTTAAATACCGCCCTTCCGCATATGCCTCGCACAGGCGATTCGGCGATGCCCAGGTAGCTCAGTCGGTAGAGCAGAGGACTGAAAATCCTCGTGTCGGTGGTTCGATTCCGCCCCTGGGCACCATTCCCGCTTGCGCGCCAAATGCCGCATCCCGCCAGAAATACCATATACAGAAATACGTTATAGGATTTTTCCCGTGTTGGCTCCCGCGCGGAAATTCGCTGCATTTCGCCTCCATACGTCATACAAATGGGATTGCAAAAAACGTGGTCAAGGAAAGTGGAGTGGCACATGCGCCGGCACCTGCACCCGATGCTGTTCGACGACGAGGGCACCGCAACACCGTGGCGCCGGCCCGGAAGTCCGAAACGGCGTGGGCCAGCGCCAAGCGTACGGCCGAGGGCGACCCGGTGCACAGCTTCCGCACCCTGCTCGCCGATCTCGCCACCGTCACCCGCAACACCGTGGCGCCGCGCCTGTCCGGAACCGAGTCGTTCGAGATCACCGCCCGGCCCACGCCGCTTCAGCGCAAGGCCTTCAAGTTGCTGGGCGTGCGGCTGTAGCGTTCCCAGTAGCGGCGCGCTGAAAATGCTTTAATATCCAATCAAACCAATGAGTTGCGCCCGCGTCATGCTGGAACTTCAGGTTAACGCGGCTGCCGCAGGCCCATGCCTCGACATCGGGCAGATGCTCCCGCACAGCGCCTTCAGCACTTTGCGGTGCTTCGGCTGGAGATGCAGCCGGTCAGGCATCCGGTGCCGCCTCGGTCATGTCCGCCCTCGCAATTCCAAGCGCGGTCGAGCGCATTGCCGCCGCATTGTGTCTCATGTTTCGGCAGAATGTGATCCACAACTGCTCTTGTGTATCACACATTAGCAACAACATGGCTTGCACCTCACATTTTGGCAAAAGTGATCCACAATCGCCGTTGTCTGTCATGGATGAGACTCAAAATACATCTTCGCCCTCTGCGGCATTCAACAGTTCGGGGAACGCCAAGGTGGAAGGCCGGCGCCCTCGCCCCTCAATGATGACCTTCAAGATATCGCCTTCGCGCAGAACCTTGAGAATCCGTCCTGCTGTCTGCTTCGGAATGCCCGCATTGGCGATGAAATCAGTGCTCTTGAAGATCGGGCGCCTGAATACCCAGTCCAATGCGTGGATGGCGTATGGGGAATGAGTCACGGCAGACACGCGATCTTTCATTTTTTCATACAGGTTGAGAATCGCGACGGTCTTTTCCGAGTTGTCCTCGGCTTGCCTGCGCACCGCTTCCAGAAAAAATCGGCACCAGCCGGTCCAGTCGTCTTCTCGGGAGACGGCGAGCAGACCATCGTAGTAAGCATCGCGCCGAGCTTCGAAATAAGCGCTGATATAAAACACGGGCGCCCGGATGAGGCCGACTTGCCAAAGGAACAGAGGCACCAGCATCCGACCCAAGCGTCCGTTTCCGTCCAGAAACGGATGCAGCGCCTCAAACTCGGCATGAAGGATGGCCAGTTGCACCAGCCGGTCGGGCGGCTCCTCGTGGATGTAGCGCTCCCATGCGCTCATGGCATCGGGGAGCTTTTCTGCGCCGATAGGAACAAACTTGGCGCTATCGATGGTGCAGCCGGCCGGACCGATCCAGTTGGGGATGCGCCGGTAAACACCGGGCGACTTCCCGTGGCCACGCACCCCGCTCAGCAATACCTCGTGCGCCTCCCGGATGACCCTTTGGGAGAGCGGCAGCGTCTCCAGCGATCTTTCCGCCTGTCGCATGGCGGCCCGATAGTTGAGCACTTCGCGTATGTCCTCGCGACGCGCCGGCAAGGCCGGCTCCCGCCCGGCCTCGAATTCCAGCACCTCGCCCATGGTAGCTTGCGTGCCCTCGATCCGCGAAGAAAGAACCGCTTCCCGGGTAACCAGGGGTGTCAGCAGAATACCGGGGTTGGGAATTGCGGCAAGCATTCCGTCGTAACGCGCCAGCGCCGCGGCCGCCGGCCCGATGAACGGGATCAGCCGCGGCCAATCAAGACGTTGGTCGGGCGGAAAACTTCCCTCATGATAATGAACGGCGGGCATCAATTTTCCCCTGAATCCCAGCTTCTCCAGATTGGCGGCGATGCCCGCATCCAGTCATCGCTCCCTCGTCATGCAATTTTTCGCAGATTCGCCTCAATAACGGCGCTTGATTCCGCGGCTTCCGCAAACTGCTCCGTCAACGTCCCCTTCAATTCCGCGAACCGCTCCTCGAAGGGGATGTCGTCCTCTTCGATCGCCGCCGCGCCGACATGGCGACCGGCGTGAGGATGTGATTATATTCCCTGATTTTCTCCAGTGTAGCGGACTTGCAGAATCCCGGCTCGTCCTCGTACGGATCCGCGTCCGGCACGCCGCGCCAAGCGCGATATGCATCGGCAACCCTGACGATGTCCTCGTCGGAAAGTTCCCTGCGGGTTCGGTCGACCATGCGCCCGTGCTTGCGGGCATCGATGAACAGGACCTCGCCGCGCCGATCCCTATCCGCCCCGGGATTCTTGTTTCGGGAGAGAAACCAAAGACAGGCGGGGATCTGGGTCGAATGGAACAACTGGCCCGGCAGAGCGATCATGCAATTCACCACATCGCCTTCGACCATGACGCGCCGGATGTCAGCGTCGATCCCGGCACTATTCCCGCTTGCGCGACCGGCGAGCCGGGGTTTTACGGCGACGGCAACACGCTTTTCTTGCGGGTCGCGCCGGGGTTCCAAACAATGGGTCCAGCGACTCCGGCCGCGGCAGGCGCGGAACCGCCGGCGGCGCGGTCTCCCTCGCCGAGCGCGGGCTGATCTGATCCCGCCCCGCGCGTCCGGTCCCCGGCTTCCGCGTTCCCATCGTACCGCGAGCGTCACTATAACAAGACAGGCGACGGCAGCAGGCAGTCCGGGTCGTCGTTGCGGGGGTTGTTTACCCGGATGCCGACCGCTTGCGACGCCAGTTGGCCGGACGGCGCGGGGGGCGGCGCGGTCGAGGCGCCGGCAAGCCAGGACTCGAATTGATCAGGGCGCAGCAGAACCGGCATTCGATGATGGATAGCGTCCACGTCCCGGTTTGCTTCGGTGGTGATGACGGTAAAAGTCTCGACCCGGCCGTCGGGCTCTTGCCCGGTGAATCGTTCCGCCTGCGCAGCATTATTCCCGGGGGCGCGCCAACGTTCCCAGAGTCCGGCGATGAACAGCGGCGCCCCGTCCCGGCGCCGGATCAGCCAAGGCTGGCGCATCTTGCCGGCGCCGGTCCACTCGTAGTAGCCGTTGGCGGGAATCAGACATCGGCGGGCGCGCCAGGCATCGCGGAAAGCAGGTTTCTCCGGCGCGGTCTCGACGCGGGCGTTGATCAGCTTGCGGGCGATAGCGGAATCTTTCGCCCAGTTCGGGATCAATCCCCAGCGGAGCGGGTCGATCCGGCGACCTTCGCGTCCCCTGCGAATGACCGCCGCGTCCTGGCCGGGCGCCAGGTTGTAGCGAGCTCGCAAGTCCGCCGGGGAGCCGACCAAACCGGCAAGGTCACGCAGTTCCCGCCAGGAGAGAGATTGCACAAGGCGTCCGCACATGAAGCCAGCATACCGCAGTCGTCGCCTGAAGCCCTTCGCATCCGTTTGATGTTCAACGCCGGACACGCCAGTTCCCGCGCGCCCCGGACCTTGAGCAGGCCGCGCCGCTGAATCGCCGGAAGCCCGGCGATTCAGTGGTCCAGCCGGTCGGGTCGGCATCTCCGAAGCCGCTTCCGCTCGCCGCATCGCGCCCTGTCCGCTGCATCGCCGGCTTTGCAGCCATGCGCCCCGGCCGGGTGCTTGCGAGCGTTCAACGCAGTCCCGCGGTGGCCTTCCCGGCCCAGAGCGCCGCATAGCTGTCCACCTCGCCCGCAGTGGGCATTTCGTTGCCTTTTGAGCTATGCTTGTCGACCTCCTGAATCAAACGAGTTGACAGGGAACCGGGGAAAGGCTGAATGAGCCCTCCAGGCAAGAGACCACATTCGCCGCCCAGAAAATCTCATAATTACAAGCGCCGTCTACTTGAAAATCCCCCGCAAGATCATGTTGCCCGGTTGCGGGAGAACATAACCTATGAAGGTAGCCCCAAACATAAGCAGAACCCTCATTTGTATGGTCTTGAGCCTTTCCAGGGAAATAGAGGAGATGCAACGCTTTGTGATCGCGATGCCAATTTTCATCCGCAAGATTATGCCCAATTGAACGAGATGATACAAAGAGGCTTGCAAGCGGGGCTGGTTGGGGAAAGCAACATTTTCTGGGCCGTGGCCGACAACGGCTGGATTCATGAAGCCAGGGTTACCAATATCGAACAATTTCAGTACCATGGGTATCCGGTCAGGCATACCGATCCTATAGCCGAACTCGTATATCAGCGGTTTGCGGAATGGGCGGAGCAGCATGGAGACCGGGCATCGAGACATGCTGCTCAAAGTTGTAGAACCCTTTACGGATTCAAGTGATGGGCAACTTCGAAATTGATATTCGCGCTTCCGGTGATCAGGCATGGGATGAACCGCAGCCCATATCCTTGCGGTCGGATAATGTTTGCTTCACCGAATTGAAAAGGGATGGTGAAAGTGTATCGGATCAGTACTTGCATGCGCCGCCGATCCAACTGGCGTTTTGGTTGACGGATAACTGGTGGCGTCTGCGTTGGGAGCCATTGGTTTCAGACGAAGTTGACCCTGGCTGGCGGCTGGCGCATGAGCTGTCCGGGATCGGCGGAGGATACATATGGCCTCGGCTGAGGATCTGGAGTGAGGACTCGCGCATCGGCCTGGCATCGTTCAGTGATCCGCTCAGTATGAATTACGCCCTGCAATTTACGACGGATGCGCTGGTATTTGTCAATGCAGAAAAGTATGAGGCCGCGATTGATGATTTTCTGAAGAAATGTGTCGAATCGGTTTCAAAAGAAAAGGCGGCGCTTGATATGCAGGTTTCAGCACTGGAGGAAGAACGGAATGACCAAGGTGTTTCAACATGGCGCAGGTTGGAGGCGAAATTGGGATATGACGTCGATGATGCGCCCGGCGAATTGGTCAATACTTTTCTCGAGCTCATTAGAAAATTTGGAACAAGCGGCGTTGAAGAGGCGATCGTTGCTGTTCAAGGAGAAGCTTCAGCAATAACGTTAAAGGAGGAAATAGCCGTCACCAGAAATTCTGGTGTAGCCTGTGATTTGAACGATGCCGTGAAGTCGGGCAGATTAATACTGCAGGAAATTACGGACAATCCGGTATGGAAGAGAGCAGAGAAATCAGCTATTGCAGTGCGGGAAAGTTTGGGCGTAAAAGGCGGACCTATGGGAAACAAGAGATTATCGGAGCTAATGAATGTATCTTCCGATTTTTTCCGAAGCAGAAAGTCAGATCCGATAAACTTGAAGTATGGACTTCGTCTTCGAGAGGGGGATAAGCAGAGCGATCTGGTAGCTTTGAGTTCACGTTGGCCGCAAGCCAGGAGGTTCGATCTATGTCGGGTATTGGGTGACTCAATTTGGTCCGACTGCGACGCTATTGGCCCGGTGACAAGAGCAAAGACGGGGCGTCAGAAGTTTCAAAGAGCTTTCGCCCAAAGCTTGTTATGCCCCTGCGATGAGTTGCTGGACTACATTGGCACTGACAGCCCCTCCGCTGAAGATATATCAGCAGCGGCAAGCCATTTTCTTGTGTCGGAAAAGGTGATTCAGACTGTTTTGGTCAACAAGGGGGTGATCGACAGGCAACAGTTTCATCAATTGGTCGACGCTGCCTGACAGGCAGCCGAAAAGGTCTTCCCTGAGCGCCCGTTCTGACAAAATAGCCGTCTGTTCGCAGCGCGACAGTCAGGATGGGAAAGTGTCGCGACGTTTGATAATCATGCCTTGCGGGCGGCAGAGGCCTGTTTTTCCGGCGGCGTCATTGCTTCGCTTGCAACGGCGGCTTGGTACTGCTCATCGAATCCGACAAGACATTCATGCGAAGCAGGGAAGCTCCGACTGCATCGGAGCTTCCCTGAAACACTTCGCAGACTCTCCACAGCCTGCTGTTTATAAACGCTTGCCTGATTCGGATGCGCCTTGCCGGGTCTTGCTCAGAGAACGAAACTGTCGCTGTCCGGCAGACTGGCAAGCCCTTCCAGCAGGATGACGCCGCCGACACCGCCGCTCTCGCTGATGTCGAATTCCGTCACTTTCACTCCCGTCAGGTCGATGGTGACGCCCTTGTCGCCCAAGGTCATGAGGCCGTCGAGACTCTCCAGACCAAAATAGCTCAGATCAAGCAGGTCGGAGCCGTTGCCGAAATCCGTGATCTTGTCGACCCCGGCCTTTTGCTCCGGCATGAAGACAAATGCGTCATTGCCGGCGCCGCCCGAAAGGATGTCGTCGCCGCCGCCGCCATATATCCAGTCATCGCCGATGCCGCCGGATAGCGTGTCGTTGCCGGGGCCGCCTTCAATCCATTCGCCGCTGCCGCCAGGTCCGAAGCTGCCGGGGGAGATCCCCATGCCTATGTCGTCTTCGCCGGCCACAAGCCAGTCAATGCCGAAGTCGCCCGAAGACCCGTCGTCAGCCACCGGCCATTCACCGTCAAATCCGCCCGCAGGCCCGCCAATGACCGAAAGACTGTCGCCGGCGCCTGCCGAAGCTCCAGCGCTGCTGTCCGCAACGAGGTCATCTCCGGCATCGGCATCTTTGCCCGAAAGCTCGCCGATGACCGAAATCCAGCCATCGCCGGCGTAGCCCGAAAGCCCGTCGTAATCGCCGCTCATGTCGCCATACAGCAAATCGCCGAGGGCATCGAACTCCAGTCTTTCGTCATCTGTATAGCCATACAGGCTGTCTATGTCATAACTGTCGCGTCGTATAATCGCCATTTCATTTCTCCAGTAGATTCAGGAAGAATCCTTATGAGGGAAATTGTATGGAATTTCGCTCGACGCGGATGTGACCCCAATCACAAACTATTGAAATTTTCCGCACGGGAAGCCGGCCGCCAGAAGACGAATCGGAAACGGCAAGAGGTGACATGATGGCTTTGACGAAAGATTTCAGGGACACCATTCAGGCGCGCGCCCAACGTGATCCGGCGTTTCGCAAGGGCCTGCTGCAAGAAGGCATCGAATGCCTGCTTGCCGATGATGTCGATACCGGCAAGGCCCTGCTGCGTGACTATATCAACGCGATGATCGGGTTCGAGGAACTCTCAAGGGTCTTCGATAAATCGAGCCAAGAGCTTCATGCGCATGTTTGGTCCGAAAGGGAATCCCCAGGCGAGCAACCTGTTTGCGGTGATCCATTACCTGCAGGAGCAGGAGGGCATACATCTGGAAGTCAAAGCCCGGAAGGCAGCTTGGGAGCTTGCGCCGCAAGACGACACGAGGCTTGGCGAATCGTCCGGAGCCTCGCGGGCGGGCGCCGCAGGGAGCAAGGGGGGAAGCTCTGACTGAATCAGAGCTTCCCCTTGGCGGGCTTAGCGGTCGCGGTAAGAGGCGGTCGGGGGCAGTTGCGAGCCGGACAGGTCGGCCGGGATATCGCGTTCCGTGACGACTCTGTGCGTCAGCGTGCCGATTCCCTCGATGCTGGCGCTGATATTCTCGCCGTCGACCAGATAGCCGGAACCCGTGGCGCGCTCGACCCTGCCGGCGCCGGTGCCGCCGGAAGTGCCGCTCTGCAATACGTCGCCGGGGAATACCGTGATCAGGGACGAGGCGTATTCGATCAGCTCGGGGATATTGTGGATCATGTCGCCGGCCCGGGCTTCCTGCACGGTCACGCCGTCGATCACGGTGACCTGATGCAGGCGCTCCATCGGGTCGCCATAGAACTCCCTGGGCACGATCCAGGGGCCATGCGGCGCGAAAGTGTCGTGGCCCTTGCCGACAAACCAGTCCGACGTCACGCCGTAGCCGCCCGGCGGACGGCCGCCGCGGTCGGAGACGTCCATGGCGACCATGTAGCCGAATACGTGGTCGTAGGCGCGGCTGGCCGAGATGTATTTGCCGGTCTTGCCGAAGACGATGGCCATCTCCACTTCGTATTCGATCTCGTCGCGGCCGAACGGCATGACGATGTCTTCCCCGTGGCCGATCACCGCGCCGCGAGTAGGCTTCAGGAAAAGATAGGGCACGCCGCGGTTCACCTGGCGCTCGCGGGTGCGGGCCGCGAGTTGTTCGGCGGTGCAGCCCTCGCAGGCGTGAGAGTAGAAATTCACCGCCGCGTTCATGATCTTGCTCGGATACTGGATCGGGGCCATGATGTCCACGGCTGCCACCGGATGCACATAGTCGGGTCCGTCGCCGCCGAGCAGATTTTCCTCGACCAGCCAGTTCACGACTTCGTAGATTCGGAACTTCAGGCCGTATTCGTATTGCTCGATCAGCCCGAGCATGTCCTCCGGCATGTCCATATCGCTATATCGCCATTGCAACTGCATGGCGCGGTTCGCGGCGTCGAGGTCGACAATAAATGTGTCATTGCGCACGACGAGGCCGACGAAGGGCGTGTCGTTCACCGCGAAGGTGCCGACCTTGAACGGCTCGACGGTTTCGGCGGCCTGCGCCCGGACCTGGGCGGAATAGGCGCTTGTCGCCAAGGCCGCGACGAGCATCAAACTTGAAACGAACTTTCGCATCATTGCCATACTCCCGTGCTGAAAATGGAAGACAGCGAACAGTCGCTGTCTGGCGTATTGGTCTCGGAAGAAATCGAGCATATGGGGAAAAGCGCAGCGAGTCAAAGGGAAGCTCCGACAAATCGAAACTTCCCTCGCGCCGCGAGGATGCCGGGGAAACTCCGGTTTGGCCGGAGCTTCCCTGCGGCGCATGCCCGCGCTACAAAAGAGCACCGCCGGATTCGACGGCGCAAGCCGTCGAATCCGGCAGCAGGACAAAACCTCGTCTTGTCGCTGCAATGAATAATTCCATGGATGGGATTATTTCGGGAGACACCTGGACAACAAGGGTATGGCGTGTCGCCAAGTCATGGATATGACCCGCCGGCAAGGGGGTCGGCTCATGCCTGCCCCCCGACGGCCGGTTTGCCGCCGTTTACTCCGTATGTTCGTAATGTCCCATCAGCATGCCGGTCGCCAGCACGTGACCGTCGATCGCCTCCAGCAGTTGCTCCTTGTTCAGTCCGGGCTCGAGGCCGAGGTCGGCGTCCAGCGCATAGACCCTGAAATGGTAGGCGTGCAATTGACCGTTGGCGGGCGGGCGCGGCCCGAAATATCCGGTCCTGCCGGTGCCGTTGACGCCGTTGATCGCGCCGTCGAGGCCGGCGACGCCGTCAAGCTCGGCATCGGTCGGCAAGCCGCCGGGCAAGCCCGCGGCGTCGGCGGGGATGTTGTAGACCACCCAATGCACGAACGGCGACTGCATCATGCCGAGTTCGACAACCACGGGGTCGTCGCAAACGAGCGCCAGTTGCGCGGTTCCTTCCGGCAAGCCGGACCAGGCCAGATCGATCGAGATATTGTCGCCGTGGGCCGAGTTTTCCAGCGGCACCATGCCGTGGTGCTCGAAGACGGAACTGGTTACCGAAATCGTCTCGGGAATGTCCTGCGCGTACAGGGAAAACGAAAACAGCAAGGCGGTCGCGGCGCCGGCCGCGGAAATCAACTTCTTTTTCATGGATAACTCCTCGGGATTGGTGATTGCCCGTCGCATTCTACAGCTTGCCGGCGGCGCCGACCAATCCGCGGGATCCGGCTCGGCGCCGCAAATGGCGATGCCGCCGAGCGTCGTCGCGGCCAAGGTGCGGCCGGAAGTTGCCGCGGACCGATTCGGTCCTCGGATCACCTTGGTATTCTCTGGATAATTCCATCCATGGAATTATTCATTGCCGCAAAACAAAAGCGTGGTTTTGTCTTGCTCCCGGATTCAATGGCTTGCGCCATCGAATCCGCACTCGAAGTACTGGCGACCGGATTCATTCCGGCAACAGGGCAAAACCGCCGACAAACCGCCCGCGCCGGGGGAATCGGGAACGGCCGCCGCCGGCTCTGTCGCGGCAAGCGGTCTCAAGTCGACATTCCCCGGCCGGCGACGCGCCAGATCGCCTCCACCCGGTCGTTGCGGACCGCATGGATGTAGTCGTACAGGTTCACGACGGGGTCGCAATGGGAAACGATCAGTTCCAGCTTGTCGCCCGTCCGGTAAGTGCGGGAGGCGTTGGTGCCGTAACGGATCGTCCCGAATTCGTCCGAGCCGGAGGTGTAGGCGATATCGGTCTCGCCCTTGACGATCGGCCAGGGCCGATTGATCGTGCAGGCCTTGGCGCCCGCGTCCGATGTCGCCCGGCCGGCGTATTGATCATTAAGCACCGTGGCCAGAATCGTCAGCGAGGGCTCGAAATCCGAATAGACGGCATCGTCCCGCTCGCCGCCGATCGCGAGATATTGGGCGTCCATGAAGACGTAGCTGCCGACCTGGACATCGGTCAGGCCGGTCGTTTCATGATCGATATTGTAGGTTCCGGTGCCGCCGCCGCTGAAGATATCGGCGCGCAGGCCGGCTTGCCGCATCGCCGCGAAAGTCTCCGCGGCCGGCGCCATCGCCGCCAGCGTGCGCACCTTGCGCGCCGCGAAACCGGCGACATGTTGCGACGCGCCGTCGTAGCTGAGCATGCCTCTGAAACGAAGGCCGGGGAGCTGGTCGACCAGTTGGGCCAAGCCCAGGGCCGGCTGTCCCGGCGGCGCGCCGGTGCGGCCCATGCCCGGGTCGACATCGACCACCACATCGGCAAGCAGGCCCCTGGCCGTCGCGGCCTCGGACAGCAAGCGCGCGTTGTCCATGGAATCGGTCGCCTGGATGAAGCCGGGACAGGCTTCGGCCAGGGTCATCGCCCGGTTGATCTTGGTCGGCGTGACATTGGTCGTGGTCATGAGGATTTCGTCGATGCCGTTGCGGAACATGACCTCGGCTTCGCTAACCTTGGCGGCGCAGACGCCCACCGCGCCGGCGTCGAGCTGCATGCGCGCGATCTCCGGGCATTTATGCGTTTTAGCGTGCGGGCGGCTGGCGATTCCAGCCGCGCCCACGGCCGCTTGCATCCTCGCCAGATTGGTTTCGAGCAAGTCGAGATCGACGCAAAGCGCCGGCGTGTCGAGTTCCCATTTCGAGATGTCGACCTGCATCCGGCCGTCGACGAAGAAACTCCGGAGTTCGGCGGTCGTGTAGCCGCGCGCCGAAGCGGGTATCCAGATGGCGGCGGCGCCGCCGGCCTGGAGGAAGCGGCGGCGATTGAGCCGGGATGATTTCATCATTGGTCTGCTCGCGGTTGGTTCTCGGGCGTCCTCGCTTGCTCAGGGCAATCGAAACACGAACAGCATGTTGCCGCCGCCGCGTTGTTGCAGCTCCGGCGTCAGCATGCGATAGGTAACCCCGCCGCCGGCGGCGATGGCGATATATTGCGCGCCGTCGACGCTATAGGAAACCGGGAAGCCGCCGGCGGTGGAATTGAGTATCTGCTCCCAGAGCACTTCGCCCGAGTCGGCGTCGAAGGCCCGGAACCGCCTGGCGTCGTCGGAAACGAATACCAGGCCGCCGCCGGTCGTCAGCACCGAACCGCCGATCCCCGCGCGTTGCCGGTGAGTCCATAACGCCGCGCCGGTCGCCACGTCGACTGCGGTAAGCAGGCCGACCTGATCCGCGAGTTCCGGGGCGGGAACGATGCGGCTGGTGGCCGAACGATGATGCAGGCCGACCACGGGCTCGACCGGATTCAGGTAGTAATCCATGCAGGCGTTGTTGGTCGGCGCATAGATCGCGTTGGTCCGGGGGCTGTAGGCCACGGCATTCCAGTTGATGCCGCCGCGGGTCGTCGGACAGACGAATTTGCGCTGCCTGATCTCGGTGATATCGAGTTCGGCATTGGTGATTCCCTTGCGGCCCTCGATATCGACGCCGACAATGACGTTCTGGTAATTGGTCTCGCGCGCCCAGAGAAATTCCCCGGTGGCCGCGTCGAGAGTCCAGACGATGCCCGTCTTGCCGGGTATTCCGGTGATTACCTTGCGCCGTTCGCCCGCGGCGATGTCGGGATTTATCCAGGAAACCGCGGCGGCGTCCGGCGCGACCTCGGATTCGACCACGATGCGCTCGAAGGGATGGTCGAGATCCCAGTTTCCGCCGGGGATGTGCTGGAAATACCATTCGATTTCGCCGGTGTCCGCGTCGAGGGCGAGCGTGGAGTTGGTGTAGAGCACATCGCCGCCGCCGGTGTCGCGCTGGATCGAACCCCAGGGAATGGGCACGGCCACGCCGATATAGATCAGACCGAGTTCGGGGTCGTAACTCGCCGGCATCCAGGCCGAACCGCCGCGGCGCCGCTCGTTGGGCACGTCGCCCCAGGTCTCGCCGCCCGGCTCGCCGACTCGCGGCACCGTGCCCGTGCGCCAGAGCTCCGCGCCGGTATCGGCGTCGTGGGCGGTGATCCAGCAGCTGGTATTGATGTAATAACAGCCCGACATGCCGGCGATGATCTTGCCGTCGAAGACCTGGGGGCCGCCGGAATAATGCTGGCCCACCGTCCAGTCGCCCATGCGGCGCTCCCAGGTCACCTCGCCGGTATACGCGTTCAGCGATACCAGATAGGCGTCCCGGGTGGCGAGCAGGAGCTGGTCCTTGTACAGGACGCCGTTGCGATTGGCGCAGGACAGCGGCGCCGCGTGGTCCACCTCCGGGCGCCGGTATTCCCATAGCAAGCTGCCGTCGCGCGCATCGAGGGCCTCGATGAAATCGCAGGCCTGGGGCAGGAACATCACGCCGTCATGCACCAGCGGCGTGGTTTCCTGCAAGCCCGGACCCATGGTCCAGGCCCAGGCCAGACGCAGGTCGCCGACATTGTCCCTGTTGATCTGGTCGAGCGGGCTATAGCCCCAATGGTTGGCCGTCCGCCGCCACATCAGCCAGTCGCCGTCCGGCGGGTCGCTCAACTCTTCCAGGGTGACGGGCGTATAGGAATCCAGCGGCGATTGCGCCGCCGCCTCCGGGGCGAACACCGCCAGGGCGGACATCACGACGGCGAGCGGGAGGCGGCGCGTATCGGAACTTCGCATGTTGGGCTTCCTGTGATTGCAACTCTGGCGATCAATCATTCCCGTCCCGACGATCCGGCGCGCGAAACGGACTTCAGTATTCCCTGAATAACTCCATCCATGGAATCAGGGAGGCTCTGATCAAGTCAGAGCTTCCCCGCGGCACACGGATGTGCCGCCGGATTCGATGGCGCAAGCCATTGAGTCCGGAAGCAAAACAAAACCACGCTAACGAAACCGGCAACTCGCGCCTGAACCGCCTTGCCGCCGGTTATCGCCTTGCATTCGCATGCGCGCCGGGATCGGCTTCGGGTACTATGTAGCCTAATTCTCGACGCACGGCAAGAATGGAGGCGGCAATAATGACCAATCCGCGCAAGTTTCCAGTCAGGCTGACGGTTGCCCTGTGCCTGTTCGCGGGCGGCTTCGCGTCCGCCCAGGTGGGCTTCGTCGACGCCGAGCTTTCGATCGAACATGTCGCCGGCAAGGTCTACATGGTGCAGCGGCCGGGCGGCGGCGGCAATATCGGCGCCTTCGTCGGGCCCGAAGGCGTGCTGCTCGTGGACTCGCTATTCGCGCCGATGACCGCGCAACTGGTCGAGGCGGTAAGCGAGGTGACCGACAGCGAGATCCGTTTCCTGATCAACACCCATATCCACCGCGACCATGTCGGCGGCAACGCGAATCTGGCCGCCGCGGGCGTGCTGATCTTCGCCCACGACAATACCCGCCTGAAATTTCTGGAAGAGAACAGCCATTTCCCGCGCAACGGCGGCAGTTTCGCGCCCCAGCCGCCGCCGGCGGGGCGGCCCGTGGTGACCTATGACGACGCGATCACGTTCCATCTGAACGGCGAGGAAGTCCATGCCTTTCTCGCTCCGCCGGCGCACACCGACGGCGATACTTTCGTGTATTTCCCCGAATCCGACGTGTTGCATCTCGGCGACGTGTTCAGGACCACCAGTTATCCGGTCATCGACATATTCAACGGCGGCAGCCTGCGGGGAACGATCGCCGCGCTCGACGAGGCCATCGCGATGGCCGGCCCCGACACCAGGGTCATTCCCGGCCACGGGCTGGAAGTCGTCGGCCGCGAGGAAATGGAGGAATTTCGCGACATGATTCTCGACATCCGCGACCGGGTGTACGCCATGGTCCGCCGGGGCATGCATCTCGACGAGATCATGGCCGCGCGCCCGACCGCGGCCTACGATGCGCAATGGGGCCGGGAAGCGAGCTGGACCGCGACCGATTTCGTCCCCCTCGTCTATTACGAACTCGGCGGAGCGGGCCGCCTGGAAGACCGGCAATAGCGGGGAAACTCTGACGGTCGATTTTCTCTTCCGCAAGCGGGCCAGCGGGGTTATTATCGGGGCCAGAACAAATCAGATTCTTTCCCGCACATCAAACAACAAGACCAGGCGGACAAAAATGCAGGCTCGGTATGAAGCAAGTCGGCGCCGCCGCTGCGACGCAAGCCCTTGTCTCCGCGCGATCAAGTTCCGGAAGCGACTTGCGCGAAGAAGTGCATGATTCCGTCGACCATTATTTCGAAAACATGGGCCAGGAAGCCGTGACCGGCCTGCATCGGCTGGTGATGTCCGAAGTCGAATCCACCCTGCTCGCCCATGTCATGCGGCGCGCCGGCAACAACCAGAGCAAGGCTGCCGTGATGCTCGGCCTGAACCGTGGTACGCTGCGCGCCCGTCTCAAGCAATACGGCCTCATCTAGGAGCTTGCGACGCAGAATGATTACAGGCGCTTCCAGGACCATAAGGGAAGCTCTGATCAAGTCAGAGCTTCCCTGCGGCACATGGATGTGCCGCCGGATTCGATGGCGCAAGCCATTGAATCCGGGAGCAAAACAAAACGACGCTTTTGTTTTGCGACAATGAATAATTCCATGGATGGAATTATTCAGAGGATACTAAGTTGTGTTGATGATCGTGCTCGCATACCACATATGGTAGCCGACAGTTCCTGCGGCGCCGGCTCCTGGCGCGCAAGCCCATGACAGCCGAAGATTCCGCCCCGGTGCGCAGGGCGCTGATCGCCGTTTCCGACAAGACCGGCGTCGCGCCTTTCGCCGCTTCGCTCGCGCGGCTCGGCATCGAACTGCTCTCCACCGGCGGCACCTGCCGGATGCTGCGCGAGGCCGGCATCGCGGCGACCGAGATTTCCAGCTACACCGGCTTTCCGGAAATGATGGACGGGCGCGTCAAGACCTTGCACCCGAAGATCCACGGCGGCATTCTCGCCCGGCGCGATATCGATCTGGCCGTCATGGAAGAACACGGCATCCCGCCGATCGACCTGGTGGCGGTCAATCTCTATCCTTTCGAGCAGACCGTCGGCCGGCCCGATTGCGAACTCGCCGAAGCCGTCGAGAACATCGACATCGGCGGCCCCGCCTTGTTGCGGGCGGCGGCGAAGAATCACCGCTTTGTCGCGGTCGTGGTCAATCCCGCCGATTACGACCGCCTGATCGCCGCCCTGGAAGCCGGCGCCTGCTCGCTCGACGCGGCCATGCGCTTCGAGCTCGCGGTCGCGGCTTTCGAACATACCGCCGCCTATGACGGCATGATCGCCAATTATCTCGGCGCCCGCGTCGGCGCGGACGGCGCCGCGGATCGTTTTCCGCGCACCTGCAACAGCCAGTTTCGCAAGCGGATGACATTGCGTTACGGCGAAAATCCGCATCAGGCGGCCGCTTTCTATTGCGAGCGCGAACCGCCTTCGGGCAGCATCGCCGGCGCCCGGCAATTGCAAGGCAAGACTCTCTCGTTCAACAACATCATGGATGCCGACGCCGCCCTGGAATGCGTCAAGTCCTTGCGCGGCTGCGCCTGCGTGATCGTCAAGCACGCCAATCCCTGCGGCGCCGCCGCGGCGGAGACGCCGCTGGCGGCTTATCAGGCGGCGTTCCGGACCGATCCGACTTCGGCCTTCGGCGGCATCATCGCCTTCAATCGGGAACTCGACGAGGCGACCGCCGCATGCATTCTCGAGCAACAATTCAGCGAAGTGATCATCGCGCCTTCGGTCTCGGAACAGGCGCTCGCGGTCGCCGGCGCGAAACAGAACATTCGCGTGCTCGCCAGCGGACAATGGCCCGCGCAGCGTCCGGCCGGGCAGGATCTGAAAAGCGTGCGGGGCGGCCTGCTCGTGCAAGACGCGGATGCGCGCGAAGTCGCCGAGGACGAGCTCGAGATCGTCAGCCGGCGGCGGCCGGACGAGAACGAGTCGCGCGACCTGCTGTTCGCCTGGACCGTGGCGCGATACGTCAAGTCCAACGCCATCGTCTATAGCCGCGGACTGCGGACCATCGGCATCGGCGCGGGTCAGATGAGCCGGGTCTATAGCGCCCGCATCGCCGGCATCAAGGCCAGCGACGAGCAGCTCGAAGTGGCCGGCTCGGTCATGGCATCGGACGCTTTCTTCCCCTTCCGGGACGGTATCGACGCGGCGGCGGCGGCCGGCGTCACCGCGGTGATCCAGCCCGGAGGCTCGTTGCGCGACGAGGAAGTGATCGCCGCCGCCGACGAAAACGACATGGCCATGGTCTTTACCGGCATCCGCCACTTCCGGCATTGAGGACAACCGGCGCATGAAAGTACTGGTCATCGGCTCCGGCGGGCGCGAACACGCGCTGGCCTGGAAGTGCGCCGCATCGCCCCTGGTGGAAAAAGTATTCGTGGCGCCGGGCAACGGCGGCACCGAAACGGAAAACAAACTCGAAAACGTCCGTATAGACGCGATGGATTTCGCCGCCCTGGCCGAATTCGCGCAACGGCGGAACGCGGCGCTCACCATTGTCGGCCCCGAAGCTCCGCTTGTCGGCGGCGTCGTCGACTATTTCCGGCAGCAGGGCCTGGCCTGTTTCGGTCCGACGGCGAAGGCCGCCCGTCTGGAGGGCTCCAAGTCTTTCAGCAAGGAATTCATGCGCCGTCACGGCATTCCCACCGCCGCCTGCGAGATCGCGACCGAAGTCGGTCCCGCGGCGAAATTCGCCCGCGAATGCGGCGCGCCGGTCGTGGTCAAGGCCGACGGTCTGGCGGCGGGCAAGGGCGTGACCGTCGCCCGGACCGAACAACAGGCCGTCGCCGCGATAACAGACATGCTGTCGGGCAATCGCTTCGGCGCCGCCGGACATCGCGTGGTGGTCGAACAATTCCTGCCCGGGGAGGAAGCGAGCTTTATCGTCATGAGCGATGGCCGCAACGCGCTGCCGATGGCCGCTTCCCAGGATCACAAGGCGCGGGACGACGGCGACAAGGGCCCCAATACCGGCGGCATGGGCGCCTATTCCCCGGCGCCTGCGGTTACCGGCGAAGTCCACGAGCGCGTCATGGAACAGGTGATCCGGCCCGCCATAGCCGGCATGGCGGCGGAAGGCCATCCTTATGTGGGCTTCCTTTACGCGGGCCTGATGATCTCGCCCGCCGGCGAGATCAATGTGGTCGAATTCAATTGCCGCTTCGGCGACCCGGAAGCGCAGCCCGTCATGATGCGGTTGCGGTCCGATCTGGTCGAACTTTGCCTCGCGGCGCTCGACGGCGATCTTGAGCGGACGGCGGCGCAATGGGATCCGCGCAGTTGTCTCGGCGTCGTGCTCGCCGCGGGCGGCTATCCCGGCAGTTACGCCAGGGGCGCCGCGATCTCGGGCCTTGACAGCGAGCCGGACGCGGACCGCAAGATCTTCCACGCCGGCACCTCGCGCAAGAACGGCGTTCTCGTCACCAATGGCGGCCGGGTGCTTTGCGCCGCCGCGCTCGGCGAGGACATCGCCGCGGCGCAAGCGGCGGCTTATGACCTCGCCCGCGGCATCCATTGGGACGATGTCTGGTTCCGCGGCGATATCGGCTATCGCGCCGTGAACAGGGAAAAGCGCTGATTCTGCTGCAATCCGGACATGAGCCGTCCCGCCGAACATTCGCTTGTCGACCGCCTGGTCTGGCGCGAACAGCGGCTCGCTGCGCTCGGTTCGCGTCCCAGCCTGCTCAATCCGCTCTGGTATGGAGTCGTTCGGCCTGGGCGCGGTCGCGGGCATGGCGGGCGACCGCTGAGGCGGATATGCACGGGAAGTGCCTTGCAATAAGAAAAACCCCCGGCCGGAGCCGGGGGTTTCGGCAAGGGACGGCGAACCCGCCGGCTCAGATGAAGTTTTCCGCGTTCAGATAATTGCTGTTACCCATCAGCGCTATGGCCATGTCAGTATCGGCGTCGAAATCCCCATCGCCGTCCACATCCACCAGCAGCCAAGTTACAGATAACTCTTTATTATCGTTTTTAACAATGTTAATGCTGGAGGCAGAGTTGTCAATAGCAATTGCGGTAGTAAATTTGTCCTTCGCCTCCGTGGACTCAAGCCACACAATTGAGTTCAACTCACCAAACGCAGAACCCGAAGCTTTGCTTCGGAACATGCCGTCCGCGTGGTCGTCAACAATTTGTTTCAGTGACTTGGTCTTATCAATTACATCACCAGTATTCCGCGTAACACTCCCTGGCGCACCAGATCCCCTGTAGTAGACGTTCCCTTGCAACTCGACCACCGGGCTGATCTTGATCTTGTCCCGGGCATTAACGTTACTGTTATCCGCGTCGAAGAAAAAGATGGAGTCGAAGCCCGTCATCTTGTCCAGGTCAACCTGCGAGTCGGAAGCTGCGTTGTATACAAAAATATCTTGAGCGGAGTCGTTAACCAGACTGAAACCAGCATTGCCAATATACGCCCATTCACCCTTCGCAGTGATGACTTGATATTTGCTACCAATCATGGAATCTCCTCCAGCTCCGCCCGTGATCGTGTCTTTACCACTGCTAGCCAACAATACATCATCGCCCCCGTTGCCCATCAGATCATCGGCGTTTTCCTCTCCACTAGCTATGATGTAGTCCGCGGCATGACTACCGTGAATTTCCAGGCTGCTGTTGCGATTTTTGTTTCCATCAAAATAAACACCTCCCGAACTCCCCCTCGCGTCAATCACCTGCAATGAGGACAGGAGGGTATCCGCCTCCTCTACAATATGTGCGACAGCATCTCCGGTGATCTTCAGTTCCTCAAGCTTATTGCCGTTTTTGATAGATATCGTGTTCATGTAATCCATAGATGTGGCCTTATCTCCAGCCACAGTGGAGGTGGCTGTTGCCGTGGAGTGGAAGGTCATTTCTTCGATATCCTCATCCAGGGCGAGCGTCAGCTTTACCTTGGCCTTTCTCGGGGCCTGCTGCCGCAAGTCCGATTTCTTGTCCATCTTGCCGCCACTGGTATGCAGATGCAGCACAAACTCGCTATCCTCCTCACCGTCCGCCAGCATGTAGCTCACGTCAGCGGAGGTAACCACTGACTTGTTGCTGGTCTTGTCGGGTGCCTTGCTGGAGACCTTCAGACCGGTACCGGACATCGCGCTCCGGAACGTGATCTTGCTGGTGTTGCCGCCGCTGACCAGCAGTTGATCCACATCAAGCCCCTTGAGGTCATAGATGCCTGAGCCTTCGCCCGCGTCCAGGGTAATGGTCTCGAAGCCCGTGTAGGCATCCCCGGCGCCTTTGAGATTGGCACCGGTTTTTTCCTTCAGCACCAGGGTGTCCATGCCCGCGCCGCCGTCGATCCGGCTCTTGCCCGCGCTGACATTGGCAACCGTGAACATGTCGTCGCCGGCGCCGAGGTCCGCCTTCAGGCCGTCCTTCGCGAACGCCGCCACGCTGACCTCGTCCTTGCCCGCGCTGCCCATGTAGCTCATGACGCTCGCGCCCAGATTGCTCAACTTGACGGCGCCGCTCGCCTCGCTCGCGTCGACCGTCTTCAGCTTGCTCAGCCCCATCGCGTCCAGGGTCGTTTTGCCGGAACCGGACAAGGTCAGTTTTTCCAGCGTCTCGGACGGCTTGACATCGGCCGCTTTCTCCGCGACCGCCGGAGCGAACTTGGTCGCGGACAGCGTCAGGTCGCCGGCGCCGGAAACGGCGACCGTCTTGATCTGGTCCGAAGCCAGACGGATGTTGGAGTCGCCCTTCACCTCGATCATCAGGTCCTCGATGCCCTTGAGACACAACTTGCCGTGCCCGTTGGCCGTGTTGCCGAACCGGTCGACCATGGCCGTCAGTTCCGTCATGTCCTTGGCGGCGTTCTCCACCAGCAAGGTGGTGTTGGTGTTGCGCAGGTCGACGGACTTGATCGCTTTCGAATAGATGTGCACCGGCACGCTGTCCTTGTTGTTTTTGGCGGGCACAGCCGCTACAGCGGGTGTTTCTTCGCCTCCGTCCTGGGTGGCGGGCACGGCGGGCACGGCCGCCTTGGCGGGCGTGTTTTCACCATAGCGCTTGCCGTCGTCGCCCATGCCGTCGCGCACGCCGTCGAGCGTCACGCTCCTGACCGTCTCCGAATGCGCGGTCGACTTGCCCACCTCGACACCCTTGCCGCCTTCGACCATGACCGAGGTCGTGGTGTCCGTGCCGAAGATATTCACCTGCGCGCGGGCGTTCACGTCCTCGAGGTTGACCGAGGCGGCGTTCACGATTTCTATCGTCGTATCCTTGTCGTCGTCGCCCAGGGATTCGGACGAGACATCGGCGCCGCCGGCGTCCAGTTCGACATCTCCCGCGACATCGCTCAGGACGACGTCCGTCAGACCTTCCCAGCCGCTCAGGTCCGCCGAGAAGTCGCCGCCGCTGTCGACCGTCAGCGTCTCGACGTGCATGACGCTCGCCCTGGAAGAGATATCGACATCGTCGTCGGAGCCGCTGGAAGAAAGCTCCAGCGTGTCCATGCCTTCGCCGCCGTCGAGCCGGTCCACGCCGGTCAGGGTCTTCTCGGTGGCGACGAAGGTGTCGTCGCCCAGGGTGCCGTCGAGCCGGTCGACGCCCGTGGTCAACTCGAAGCTCTTGCCGGGACGCCGCATCATGTCGATGGCTTCTTTCGCCGTGTCCACGCTGTCGCCGTCGTCGGTCACGCCGCCGAGCACGCTCGAGGAGTCGCCCTCCCAGCGCTTGGTAACGGTGTAATACGTGGCCACTTCCACCTTGTTGGCGAACATCATGGCGAGGGCGCCGAAATCGCCGTAGGCGGGATGGCTTTCCCCCTGCATGCGGATCTCGAACAACTGCCGCACGGCCAGCAGGCCCATCTCGCCCCGGCCCATGCCGCCGTTGAGCAGGCCCGTCGCCAGGGCCAGCACTTCCGCAGACGGCGCTTCGCCCAGGGCCGCGGTCAGAAAATCCCGCGCGAACTCCGCGTTCGTTATGAAAAAGGGATACATGGACGTGAAGGCGTCCGAGGCGGCGATGTGATTCGCCAGCTCCAGCAAGGCATCTTCCGGGCTCATGCCCTTGCCGACGCTCGCGTTGTAGACGCCGTACCACTCGTTGAGCAATGCGGTGCCCGGGGCCTTGCCCAGCATGGCCACCGACAAGCCGATTATCGTATCTCTGGTATGTGCAGTTACCGCCAATCAGAACTTGTTGATATGCCTGCCGTATTTGCCGGATTCGCGCGGGCCGGCCGCTGAATCGCCGCGCGAACATGAACGAAAAATTCCGGTACGCAGAGCCGCCGTCCGGGGGCGGTCTCGCGGTGCCCGCCGGATCATTTTCCGGGAGCGAGGCATCGCGAAGCGGGTCGAAACACAAGCGCGGATAAAGACGCGGCCCGCGCGAATTCCTTTCCGAAAACGCGCACGGCGGTCCACAGGCCGAATCGTTCGCCGTTCCGTTTCGGCGGGCCGCGAGAAAACCGCCCCGTCTGCGGCGGCGCAAGAGATTTGTCGGCAACTATTTGATTTTTCAATAATAAATAAACCGAAACTCGGCGCTTGATGACTTCCCCGGAAGCGTTCTATCGACCTTCGAAGAGGCTCGCGATCATTTTCAGGACGGGGCGAAGGCGAACCGCGCAACCGGTTGGGACGCGTCGCGGCTGATCGCAATGCGGGCGTTTTGCGGCCGTCTGGGCGGCCGCAAAATTTCGATAACTTGTGATCCGGGTCACATGCGCGCGGAACGAATGTTGCTGTATAATGCCGCTTCGCAACATCTTGTCTTCAATTTCAGGAGCACCCCAAATGGCGGTAACTGCACAAACCGCGAACTGGTTTGTTTGAGCTGTCGGGGGCGATGCCGGGGAGCCGCTCGAACTGCGCGCGGTTCGTTCATGAACAGCGGCCTGATCGTCCCGGCATCCTCTGAATCATTCCATCCATGGCATTGTTCATCGCCGAGAAACAAAAATGACTGGCGCCATCGGATCCGGCGGTGCTCTTTTGTGCCTCGGGCATGCGCCGCAGGGAAGCCCTGACTTCATCAGAGCTTCCCTGACGGTCGATTCCCTCTGTGCTGATTCAGATATAGTATGAGACTGAATCGCCCTTTTGACAACGGCCGATTCGGTTCGAGAAAACGGGATCGGGCGCTTCCGATGGAAGGAGCGAAGCGAATGGAAAAGGTAAAACTGTTCCATTGCCCGGGCGGACCGGGAGCGCGAGCAGGCGCTGACGCGCATGCGGGTCGCGCTTGAGGAACTGTTCATCGACGGCGTCGAGAGCAATGCTTCCCTGGTGCGGGAGCTGGTCGCCGATCCGGAAATCCGCAAGCAAGGCGGATACAATATCCATTGCTTGGAAAACAAGCTCGCCCGGTGAGGCGGACATGCACGGGAAGTGCCTTGCATAAGAAAAACCCCGGCCGGAGCCGGGGGGTTTCGACAAGGGACGGCGAACCCGCCGGCTCAGATGAAGTCCTCATGCGTCATATAATTGCTGTTAGCCATTACTGCTATGGCCATGTCTATATCGGCGTCGAAATCGCCGTCTCCGTCCACATCCACTAGAAGCCAGGTTGTAAAGATGCTTTTGTTGCTGTTCTTGACAACGCCAAGGACACTGGCAAGGCTATCAATGGCGTAAGCCGTGGTAAATTTGTCCCTGGCCTCCGTGGACTCAAGCCACACAATGGAGTTCAACTCACCAAACGCAGAGCCCGGGGCTTTGCGTTGGAAGAACATGCCGTCACCATGATCGGTGACAATTTGCTTGAGCGACTTGGTGTTATCAATGGTATCGCCAGTTTTTCGCGTGACGCCCCCTGGCGCACCAGATCCCCTGTAGTAGATGTCGCCTTGCAATTTCTCCACCACCGGGCTGATCTTGATTTTGTCCTGCCCGACCTGGAAGTAAAAGATCGAGTCGAAGCCTGTCATCTTGTCCAGATTAACCTGCGAGTCGGAAGCCGCGTTGTACACAAAGGTGTCTTCAGCAGAGTCACTAACCGAACTGATAGAATTATTGCCAAGAAACGACCATGTTACCTCACCACCGACATGATTGTACCTGCCGCCCGTCATGGAATCTCCTCCAGCACCGCCCGTGATGGTATCTTTGCCGAAGTTACCCAACAGCACATCATCACCTCCGTTGCCCATCAGATCGTCGTCTGCATTTGCAGCCATAATGTAGTCCGCGACATTACTACCTTGGATTTTTAAATCTGAACCGCGGTCGTCGCTGAAAGTCTGGGCATGCAAACCTCCCGAATTCCCCCGCGCATCAATCTCCCCCATTGAGGGCAGGTTATCTCCCGTTCTTAAGATAAGTGCAGCAGCATTTCCCGTGATCGTCAGTTTCTCAAGATCACCCCCGCCATTGAAAGTGACATGGTTCGTGTAATCCATGGATCTGGCCTGATCTCCATCCACAGTGGAAGTGGCGGTTGCCGTGGAGTGAAAGGTCATTTCTTCCACATCCTCGCCCAGGGTGAGCGTCAGCTTTACTTTGGCCTTTCTCGGTGCCTCCGTCTGCAAGACCGATTTCTTGTCCATCTTGCCGCCACTGGTGTGCAGATGCAGTGCGAACTCACTGCCTTCTTCGCCGTCCTCCAACATGTAGCTCACGTCAGCGGTGGTAACTACCGACTCGTTGCTGGTCTTGTCAGGTGCCTTGCTGGACACCTTCAGACCGGTACCGGGCATCGCGTTCTGGAACGTGATCTTGTTGGGACTGCCGCCACTAACCAGCAGCTGATCCACATCAAGCCCCTCAAGGTCGTAGATGCCCGAACCATCACCTGCCTCCACAGTGATAGTCTCGAAGTTCATGTAGGCACTGCCCGTACCCTTCAGGTTGGGTCCGGTCTTTTCTTTCAGCACCAGGGTGTCCGTGCCCGCGCCGCCGTCTATCTTGCTCTTGCCAGCTTTGGTGTTGCTGACCTCAAACGTATCGTCTCCTTCACCGAGGTCCGCCTTCAGGCCGCCCTTCGCGAACGCCGCCACGCTGACCTCGTCCTTGCCCGCGCTGCCCATGTAGCTCATGACGCTCGCGCCCAGATTGCTCAACTTGACGGCGCCGTTCGCCTCGCTCGCGTCGACCGTCTTCAGCTTCTTCAGCCCCATCGCGTCCAGCGTCGTCTTGCCGGAGCCGGACAGCGTCAGTTTCTCCAGCGTCTCGGACGGCTTGACATCGGCCGCTTTCTCCGCCACCGCCGGCGCGAATTTGGTCGCGGACAGCGTCAGGTCGCCGGCGCCGGAAACGGCGACTGTCTTGATCTGGTCCGAAGCCAGGCGGATGTTGGAGTCGCCCTTCACCTCGATCATCAGATCCTCGATGCCCTTGAGGCACAACTTGCCGTGCCCGTTGGCCGTATTGCCGAACCGGTCGACCATGGCCGTCAGTTCCGTCATGTCCTTGGCGGCGTTCTCCACCAGCAAGGTGGTGTTGGTGTTGCGCAGGTCGACGGACTCGATCGCCTTCGAGTAGATGTGCACCGGAACGCTGTCCTTGTTGTTCACCGCGGCTACCGCGGCTTTTCCGTCTGCGGCTTCCTTGGCGGCCGTGTTGGTGCCGTAGCGCTTGCCGTCGTCGCCCATGCCGTCGCGCACGCCGTCGAGCGTCACGCTCTTGACCGTCTCCGAATGCGCGGTCGACTTGCCCACCTCGACGCCCTTGCCGCCCTCGACCATGACCGAAGTCGTCGTGTCCGTATCGAAGATATTCACCTGCGCGCGGGCGTTCACGTCCTCGAGGTTGACCGAGGCGGCGTTCACGATTTCTATCGTCGTATCCTTGTCGTCGTCGCCCAGGGATTCGGACATGACATCCGCGCCGCCGGCGTCCAGTTCAACATCCCCCGCGACATCGCTCAGGACGACATCCGTCAGGCCTTCCCAGCCGCTCAGGTCCGCATCGAAGTCGCCGCCGCTGTCGACCGTCAGCGTCTCGATGTTCATGACGCTCGCTCCGGAAGAGATATTGACATCGTCGTCGGAGCCGCTGGAAGAAAGCTCCAGCGTGTCCATGCCCTCGCCGCCGTCGATGCGGTCCACGCCGGTCAGGGTCTTCTCGGTGGCGACGAAAGTGTCGTCGCCCAAGGTGCCGTCGAGCCGGTCGACGCCCGTGGTCAACTCGAAGTTCTTGCCGGGACGCCGCATCATGTCGATGGCTGCCTTGGCCGCGGTCACGCTGTCGCCGTCGCCGGTCACGCCGCCGAGCACGCTCGCAGAGTCGCCCTCCCAGCGCTTGGTAACGGTGTAGTACGTGGCCACTTCCACCTTGTTGGCAAACATCATGGCGAGAGCCCCGAAATCGCCGTAGGCGGGATGGCTTTCTCCCTGCATGCGGATCTCGAACAATTGCCGCACGGCCAGCAGGCCCATCTCGCCCCGGCCCATGCCGTCGTTGAGCAGGCCCGTCGCCAGGGCCAGCACTTCCGCCGCAGGCGCTTCGCCGAGCGCCGCGGTCAGAAAATCCCGGGCGAACTCCGCGTTCGTGATGAAAAAGGGATACATGGATGTGAAGGCGTCCGAGGCGGCGATGTGATTCGCCAACTCCAGCAAGGCCGCTTCCGGGCTCATGCCCTTGCCGATGCTCGCGTTGTAGACACCGTACCACTCGTTGAGCAATGCGGTGCCCGGGGCCTTGCCCAGCATGGCCACCGACAGGCCGATCATCGTATCTCTGGTTTGTGCGGTTACCGCCAATCAGAACTTGTTGATATGCTTGCGCATTTGCCGGATTCGCACGAACCGGACGCTGAATCGCCGCGCGAACATGAACGAAAAATTCCGGTCCGCGGAGCCGCCGTCCGGGGGCGGTCTCGCGGTGCCCGCCGGATCATTTTCCGAGAGCGCGGCATCGCGAAGCGGGTCGAAACACAAGCGCGGATAAAGACGCGGCCCGAGCGAATTCCTTTCCGAAAACGCGCGCGGCGATCCACAGGCCGAATCGTTCGCCGCCCCGATTCGGCGGGCCGCGAGAAAACCGCCCCGCCTGCGACGGCGCAAGAGATTTGTCGGCAACTATTTGATTTTTCAATAATAAATAAGCAGAAACTCGACGCTTGATGGCTTCCCCGGAAGCGTTCTATCGACCTTCGAAGAGGCTCGCGATCATTTCCAGGCCGCCGCGGAGACGGGCCGCGCAACCGGCCGGGACGCGCCGCGGCCGGACGGAGCACCGGCGTTTCGCGGCCGCCTGGGCGGCCGAAAAATTTCGATAACTTGTGATCCCGATCACATGCGCGCGGACCGGATTTCGTCGTATAATGCCTCCGCGCAAGACCTTTCCCCGACTTCACAGGAGCACTCCAAAATGGCGGTAACCGCACAAACCGCCAACTGGTTTGTTTGAGCTGTCGGGGGGAGGGGGCTTGCCGGGGAACGGGATGACGCGCCGGGGTCAAGCCGGGAATTGCAAGAAATGATTCCGCCGCGGGCAGGGGAAAGCGCTGATTCTGCTACAATCCGGACATGAGCCGCCCCGCCGAACATTCGCTTGTCGACCGCCTGTTGATCGGAATCGACGAGGCGCTGCGCAGTTGCGCGCCCGGCGCCAGCCGCGCCGAACGGGAAACTCCGGGGCAGGCCCGGCCCGAAGCCGAACTCACGGATGCCGAGGCGCGCCGCGTGGCCGGCCTCATGCGCATCAATCACACCGGCGAAGTCTGCGCCCAGGCGCTTTATCGCGGCCAGGCCGCCGCCGCCCGCCCCGGAGAGGTTCGCGCCGCCATGAACGAAGCCGCGGCCGAAGAAATCGACCACCTGGTCTGGTGCGAACAACGGCTCGCCGAGCTCGGTTCGCGCCCCAGCCTGCTCAATCCGCTCTGGTATGGAATGTCGTTCGGCCTGGGCGCGGTCGCGGGCATGGCGGGCGACCGCTGGAGCCTCGGCTTTGTCGCCGAAACCGAAAGGCAGGTCTGCGAACATCTCGAAGATCATTTGCGGGAGCTGCCTGCGGACGACGGCAAGAGTCGGGCCATTCTCGAGCAAATGCTCATCGACGAGGAAAAACACGGCGCCGCCGCCAGACAGGCCGGCGGCGCCGACCTGCCGCGGCCGGTGCGCTCCGCCATGACCGCCATGGCGGGGGCGATGAAGAAAGTCGTCTACCGCATCTGAGGATCCTCGAATCATTCCATCCGTGGAATGGTTCATTGCCGCAAGACAAGAGCGCGGGTTTGTCTTGCTCCCGGATTCGGCGACGCTCTCTTGGAGCGGGCTTATGCCGCGGGCTTGTACCGCAGCGGGCATGCGCCGCCCTGAGTATCCTCTGAATAATTCCATCCATGGAATTATTCGTTGTCGCAAAACAAAAGCGTCGTTTCAGGCTTCGCCGACGATCTCGTAATCGTGGGTGATTTTCACTCCGCCCCGTTTCAGCATGATCGAGGCCGAACAGTATTTTTCGGCGGACAGCTCGACCGCGCGGGCGACTTGCGCTTCATTCAGATTCTCGCCGGCGATGCGGAAGTGCAGATGGATCGATTCGAATACCGCGGGCACGGCGTCGGCCCGTTCGGCGCTGACCCGGGCCTGACAATGGCTGATTTTCTGGCGCGCCTTGCGCAAGATGCTCACCACGTCATAGCTCGAACAACTGGCGACGCCGAGCGCGACAAGCTCCATCGGCCGCATCCCCATGTTGCGGCCGCCGCCTTCCGGAGCGCCGTCGACGACGATCGCATGGCCGCTGCCGGATTCCGCCACGAACATGACGTCTTCAACCCAGTTCACTCGCGCTTGCATGACTGTTCCTCCTGTCTATTCCCGGCCGCGGGCCGCCGCCCCGCGCAACATGTTCCGCAATTCCGCTCCCGGTTCGGCGGCGCGCATGAAAGTCTCGCCGATGAGGAAGCCGCAAACGCCCCGCTCCATCATCATCTGCACGTCGCCGGCGCCGCCGATGCCGCTTTCAGTGATGAGCAGCCGGTCTGCGGCCACATGCGGGAGCAACTCCAGCGTGGTATCGAGGCTGGTATGGAAGTTGCGCAAATCGCGATTGTTGATGCCGATCATTTCGCAATCGAGGCGCTGCGCCCGCTCGAGTTCCTCGCGGTCGTGGACTTCCACGAGCGCGTCGAGTTCCAGCGCGGCGGCGCAGGCGGCGAGTTCCCCCATTTCCGCATCGGACAGCGCCGCCGCGATCAGCAAGACGCAGTCCGCGCCCGCCAATCGCGACTGCGCGACCTGATAAGGATCAATCATGAAATCCTTGCGCAATAAAGGCAATTCCGTCGCGCCGCGCGCCGCGCGCAAGTCGTCGAGACTGCCCTGGAAATAGTGCTCGTCGGTGAGCACCGACAGGCAGGCGGCGCCCGCCGCGGCATAATCCGCAGCATGGCGGGCGGCGTCGAAATCTTTCCGGATCAACCCCCTGGAGGGCGAAGCGCGCTTGATTTCAGCGATCACCGCCGGCCGGCCGCGCGCGATGCGCTCCCGCATCGCGCCGGCGAAATCGCGCGGTGCGGGCGCGCCGGCGAGTTCGGCTTCGAGACTCGCCGGCGCGCGGGCCGCCTTGGCCGCGGCCACCTCCTCGCGCTTGCGGGCGATGATATCCGCGAGCATGCCGGCGGGGTTCATGTCCGCAAGCAATCCTGATCGCCAAGCGACCGGCTGAGGTTCACCAGTTCCCGGAGCTTGCGCAAGGCCGCGCCGTCTTGCTGGATGGCGACCGCTCTGGCGACGCCCGCCGCCGGATCTTCGCTGAGCCCGGCGACATAAATCGCCGCGCCGGCATTGACGGCGACAAGCCGCGCGGCCTTTTCGTGTTCCCAGCCGAGCGCCCGTTCGACCAGTTCCAGGCTTGCCGCCGGACTGTCGGCGCGCAGGTCGTCGATATCGTCGGCCCGTTCCATCCCAAGCGCTTCGGGCGTCAGCCGGTATTCGCCGATTTCGCCGTCTTTCAATTCGCCGACCCGGGTGGCGGCGGCGATGCTGATCTCGTCGAGTCCATCTTCCGCCGCCGCGACCAGCACATGGTCGCTGCCGAGTTCCCGCAGCACTTCGAGCAAGGGCCTGATCCAGGCGCCGTCGAACACGCCCAGGAGCTGGTTCGGCGCGCCGGCCGGGTTGGTCAGCGGCCCAAGCAGATTGAATATGGTGCGCACGCCGATCTCGCGGCGCGCGGCGACGACATGTCTCATGGCGCCGTGATGGGCCGGCGCGAACATGAAGCCCGCGCCCGTCCGGTCGATCAGTTGTCCGATCTGGTCTGGCCCCAGGGCGAGATTGTAGCCCGCCGCCTCCAGCACATCGGCGCTGCCGCTCTTGCTCGTCGCGCCCCGATTGCCATGCTTGGCGACCTTCGCGCCGGCGCAGGCGGCGACTATCGCGGCCGCGGTGGAAACGTTGAACTTGCCGGCGGCGCTGCCGCCGGTGCCGCAAGTGTCGACGAGATGCGACCGCGCGCCGACTTTCACCGGCGTCGCCAATTCGCGCATGACCCGGGCCGCGCCGAGCAGCTCCGCCGTCTTGACGCCTTTCATCCGCAGGCCGACGAGCAGGGCGGCATTTTGCGCGTCGGTGGTCGCGCCGGACATGACATGGGTCATGACCTCGACCATTTCCGGCGCGGCCAGATCTCCGCCGCCGGTCACCCGCCTGATCGCATCTTTGATGTCCATCGGATTTTCCTCTGGTATTCCGATAATTCCCTGAACGATTCCGCCCATGGAATGATTCATCGCCGCAAGACAAGGGCGCGGTTTTGCCTTGCCCCCGGATGCGACGGCTTGCGTCGGGAAAGCTCCGACTTGATCAGAGCTTTTCCGGGTTCTCGATTCCGCCGCTGTCCGCGCGATCGAGAAAGTTCCGCAAAAGCGCGTGTCCATGTTGGCTGACGATCGATTCGGGATGGAACTGCACGCCTTCCACCTCGAACTCCCGATGCCGCACGCCCATGATTTCTTCCCGCTCGCCGCCGATTTCGGTCCAGGCGGTCACTTCCAGACAATCCGGCAGAGACTCGGCTTCGACCGCCAGCGAATGATAGCGGGTGGCCGCGAAAGGCGTTTCCAGCCCTGCGAACAGCCCTGCTCCGTTGTGATGGATCTCGCTCGTCTTGCCGTGCATGACGCGGCCGGCGCGCACGATGCGTGCGCCGAACTGCTGGGCGATGCTCTGATGCCCCAGACAGATGCCGAGCAGCGGAATCTCGCCGGCGAAGCGTTCGACCAGCGCCAGGGAAATTCCCGCCTCGTCCGGCGTGCATGGCCCGGGCGAGATCACGATCTGCCGCGGCCGCATCCCGGCAATTCGCTCGAGGCTGATCTCGTCATTGCGGAACACCTCCACTTCGGCGCCGAGCTCGCCGAAATATTGCGCCACGTTCCAGGTAAAGGAATCGTAATTGTCGATCAGCAACAACATGGAAGCCTCGTCGCGCCCGCAGCCCTTCCGCTCGGAAATCGCCATTTCACAGGCCTGCCGGAAGCCTGCCAGACATTCTCACCATGATTCCTGGTCCGCTGCAAAATCACTTGAATATCCTCTGAATAATTCCATCCATGCGCTGCAGGAAAGCTCCGACCTGATCGGAGCTTTCCTATGGGTCGTCGAGGCGCAGGGAAGCGGCGGCGAGCTGGACGGCGCGCATGAGGGCCCTGGCCTTGTCGCGGGTCTCCTCCCATTCCAGGTCGGGCCGGGAGTCGGCGACGATGCCGGCGCCGGCCTGGACATGGATCTTGCCGCGGGCGATGACGGCGGTGCGGATCGCGATGGCCATGTCCATGTTGCCGTTCCAGCCGATGTAGCCCATGGCGCCGCCATAGATGCCGCGCCGGTCCGGTTCGAGTTCGTCGATGATTTCCATGGCGCGGATCTTGGGCGCGCCGCTCAAGGTGCCCACGGGCAAGGTCGCGCGCAATACGTCGAGCGCGTCGCGGTCGGGCCGGATTTCACTTTCGACGATGGAAGCGATATGCATGACGTGGGAGTAGCGCTCCACGAACATCTTGCGCGGCACGCGCACCGAGCCGGTCTTCGACACGCGCCCCGAATCGTTTCGACTCAGGTCGATCAGCATGAGATGTTCGGCCAGTTCCTTCTCGTCGGCCAGCAGTTCCTTCTCAAGCGCGAGATCCGCCGCGGCGTCGGCGCCGCGGCGGCGCGTGCCGGCCAGCGGGCGCACGGTGATCTTGCCGTTTTCCACCCGCGCGAGGATCTCGGGCGAGGCGCTGACGACGTGATGGTCTTCGAGATTGAAGAAAACCATGTACGGCGAAGGATTCAGATGGCGCAAGGCGCGATAGAGATGCAAGGGTTCGCCGCTGAAATCCGCCGACATGCGCTGGGAAAGCACCACCTGCATGCAATCGCCGGCAATGATGTAGTCCTTGATTCGCTCCACCGCGCGCTTGAAGTCGGCTTCCGGGAAATGCTGGCGATAGTCGCTGTCTGCGATATTCTCCGCGCCGTCCGGCGGCAATTCCGCCTTGTCGCCGAGCCGCTGTTCGAGTTCATCGAGCCGTTGTTGCGCCGCGGCGAATCCGCCGGCCTGGGCGGGGTCGGCGTTGACCAGCAGGGACGCGGTTCCCATGAGGTTGTCGAAGATGACGATTTCATCGGCCGCCATGAGCAGGATATCCGGCGCGCCGATATCGTCGCGCCCCCTGGACGGGCCGATTCGCGGCTCTGTGTAGCGCACGGCGTCGTATGCGAAATAGCCGACGAGGCCGCCGCCGAATCGCTGGTCGCCCGGAATGTCGGGCATGCGGAACCGCGCCTTGAACTCGGCGATGAAGGGAAACGGATCCGCCAGTTCGCGCTGTTCGACCACTTCGCCGTCGGTCTCCACGGCGACCCGGCTGCCGGTCGCCCGCAATACGGTCCGGCAAGGCAGCCCGATGATCGAGTAGCGGCCCCATTGCTCGCCGCCCTGGACCGATTCGAAGAAGAAGCTGTAGGGGCCGTCGGCGAGTTTCAGGTAGGCGCTGAGCGGCGTTTCGAGATCGGCCAGCACCTTGCGCGCGACCGGAATCCGATTGCAGCCCTGCGCCGCGAGCTGTCGGAATCGCTTCTCGTCCATCAGTTTCTCTCTCGTTCGCGCGCAATCATCAGGCCGCGGGACGAGCCTGTTCGAGTCGGGCGCGCATGGCGGCGATGGCGGCGCGATAGTCCGCGCTGTTGAAGATGGCCGAGCCGGCCACGAACATGTCGGCGCCGGCATCGGCGATGGCGCGGATATTGTCGACGCCGACGCCGCCGTCGACTTCGAGCCGGATCGGATTTTCCGCGCCGTCGAGAATCGAGCGCGCCCGACGCAATTTGTCGAGCGTGGAAGGAATGAATTGCTGGCCGCCGAATCCCGGATTCACCGACATCAGCAGCACGAGGTCGAGCTTGTCGAGCAGGTATTCCAGGCAATTGAGCGGCGTGGCGGGGTTGAACGCCAGCCCCGACTTGCAGCCATGATCGCGAATCAGTTGCAGGCTGCGGTCCACATGATGGCTGGCCTCGGGATGGAAACTGATATAGCTCGCGCCCGCGGCGGCGAAATCGGCGATCAACCGGTCGACAGGGGTCGCCATCAGATGCACGTCGACGGGAGCGGCGACGCCGTGCTCGCGCAGGGCCTTGCAGACCATCGGGCCGACGGTCAGGTTGGGCACGTAATGGCTGTCCATCACGTCGAAATGGATGACGTCCGCGCCCGCGTCGAGCACGGCGTCGACTTCATCGCCAAGTCGCGCGAAATCCGCGGAGAGGATCGAAGGCGCTATGAGGTAGTCGTTCATGCTGGAGCGGACCGGCATCGGCGAGCGGCAAGTTTAGCACGGCGCTTGCGCGACTTGCGCGGCAATGCGTCATGCCGCGGACGGGATTGTCCGGAGGATGTCTCGCCGGGATCAGAACCGGGCGTTGAGTTCGCGCAGGCGTTCGGGCGTGCCGATATCCATCCAGTCGCCGCGATACAGCTCGCCGCTTATCTGGCCGCGACGCATGGCCGCGCGCAACAGGGGGACCACGGACAGCGGCGCGGGCTCCAGCCCGGCGAACAGCTTGCGATGCATGACGCTGATGCCGGCGAAAGTGAGAGAGCCCGCCGCCGCGCCGGCGCGGTCGCGGTCGCGGTCGCGGTCGCGGTCGCGGTCGCGGTCGCAAACGCGATTGTCGCCGCGCAGGAAGAAATCGCCGCGCGGCCTGGTCGGGGGGTTCGGGACGAGCACCAGATGCGCCAGGGTTCCGTCGCCGTCCGCGGGCCGCAATCCGGCATAGTCGAAATCGGTCCAGACATCGGCATTGGCGACGATGACAGAATCGCCCGCGAGCAAGGGCAGGGCCTGGATGACGCCGCCGGCGGTGTCGAGCAGTTCCCTCTCCGGCGAATATGCGATTTCCAGTCCGAAGCGCGAACCGTCGCCGAGGGTTTCCCGGATCATGTCGCCGAGATGGAACAGGTTGATGGCGACGCGCCCGATGCCGGCCCGGGCCAGCCGCATGAGCTGATATTCGATCAATGCGTGCGCGCCGACTCGCAGCAAGGGCTTGGGCGTGGTCGCGGTAAGCGGCCGCATGCGCCTGCCGAGGCCGGCCGCGAGCAGGATCGCCTGCATCATCGCGCCGCCCGCAACTTGTCGCGGGCGCGCGGCTCGAGTTCGCGCGAGAACCAGGACAGCAGCGGTTCCATTTCCCGATATTCCCGCGCGACTTCGGTGAAATACGTTATTACCAGCGGGATGTCGGCGAGGAATCCGGGTTTGCGATCGCGGATTGCGAGCCGGCAGAAAATACCGAGCACTTTCAGATGCCGCTGCAATCCCATCAGGTCGAAATCGCGTCGGAATCGCGCGCCGGAAATCGCGCCGACGATGCGCCGCGCCCGCGCGCCTTCGAGGTAATAGTCGATCCAGTATTCGAGCCGGCGCCGGTCCCATTTGATATAGCAGTCCCGCAACAGGGAAACGAGGTCGTAACTGCATGCGCCTCGCGTCGCGTCCTGGAAATCGAGTATGCCCGGGCGGTCCGCGCCGGCCTCCGGCACCATCAGATTGCGCGAGTGGTAGTCGCGATGCACCGCGACTCGAGTCTGGGCGAGCGCCGCCTCGCAAAGAAAGTCGCAGCAATCGCCGATAATGCCCGATTGTTCCGCGTCGGGCTCGACTCGCAGCCAGCGGCGGCAGAACCACTCGGGAAACAGCAACATTTCCCGGGTCAATTCCGTCTTGTCGTATGCGGGGAGTCCGCGCGCATCCACATGCTGCTGCAAGTCGAGCAAGCTGTCGACGGCGGCGCGACAGAGCCGGTCGGCCGTCTCGCGGTCGCCTTCTTGCTGTGCCCGCAACAGGTGGGGAAGGTAGAGTTGATCGCCGAAATCCTCAAGCAACATGTAGCCTCGCTCAATATCCGCGGCATGCAGTTCCGGCGCCCGCAGCGAAGCGGCGCGCAACAGGCGGCAAACTTCGACAAAGCGGCGACTGTCTTCCCGCTCCGGCGGAGCATCGACCGCGATGAGGGAAATGCCGGCCGCGGGACGGGCGCGAAAATAACGCCGGTGGCTCGCGTCGCCGCTGACCCTTTCCAGCTCGCCGAGTTCCGGGGCGTCCGGCAGCAGTTGCCGCAGTCTGGCCCGGGTCCAGGCCGTCAGGCCCGCGCGGCGATCATCGGCCGCGCGCGTCTGCTCCGCTTCGCCTTGCCTTGCATTCGGACTTCGTTCCATTATGATGCCCTTGCCCGGCCCCGCCGCGCCGGGCTCCGCTGTCAGGAATATCGACCTCCCATGCAAGCTGTTGAATCCGGACCCGGAATACTGCCGGCCATCGCGCTGCTGGCCCTGGGCTGGCAGGCGGCCGCCGCCGGACAACAACCGGGCGCGCAGACGGAAATCGAGCGTCTCGACTGGGTGCCGGCGGAAGCCATGTCCGCCGCGCAGCGCGCCGGACTCGCGCCGGCTTGCTGCGGCGCCTTCATCGATGGTAGCAGATCGCCGGACCAGGACAGCGGCCGGACCAGATTCGCCGCGGCCGAAGGATTCACCCGCGCGGGCTCCGGCGCGATCAGCATCGACGGCGAGGTCGAGATAGCGCAAGGCGCGCGCAGGATCGCCAACAACGGCTCCACGGTCATCGACAACGCCGCGGACGCCTTCGCGCTCGAAGGCGATGTCGAATTCCGCGAGCCCGGCATGCTGTTGCGCGGAAATTCGGCTTTCATCGACAACGGAAACAATCTGAGCCGGATTCTCGCGGCCCGCTACGTATTGCACGAGACCGGCATCCACGGCAGCGCCGCGGCCATCGTCCATGACGGCGATTCGGGCCGCATCACGATGGACAACGGCGAATTCAGCCGCTGCGAACCGGTCGACCCGTTCTGGACCATCGCCGCCGAGACCATGACGCTCGACCCCGCGCGCGGCCGCGGCACAGCGCGCGACCTGCGCCTGCGGCTCGGCGATGCGACCATATTCCGCTATCCCTTCGAATTGAGCTTCCCGCTTGGCGACCGGCGGGTCTCGGGCCTGCTGCCGCCGAGCATGGGCTCGACCCGCAGCGGCGGATTCGATTTCGAACTGCCCTGGTACCTGAATCTGGCGCCCCATTACGACGCCACCGTCATGCCGCGCCTGATCAGCGACCGCGGCGTCATGCTCGGCGCCGAATTCCGCTATCTCGCCGCATGGTCGATGAATACCGCGAACCTGTCGTGGCTGGGCAATGACCGGCGGTTCGACCCCGCGCTCGCCGCCATCCCCGGAGCCGGATCTCCGCCTGCCGAAAATCGCTGGTTCGCCGGCTTTCAGCACAACGGCCGGCTCGGCGACAACTGGCGCACCCTGGTGGATTTCACCGCGGTCAGCGACCGGGACTGGTTTGTCGATCTTGCCGGCGGCGGGCTCGATGCCGCCGCGCGCAATCATCTGAACCGGCAGGCGCGGCTGAGCTTCGCGTCCGATGTCTTGCGGGCCGAGCTGGACGCGCAGCGCATCCAGATCATCGACCCGCTGGTCGACGCCCTCGATATCGCCAAGCCCTATGACCGCCTGCCGCATTTCCGATTTGGCGCCGGGTTCGATCTCGGGGCGAATTTCCGTTTCGGCCTGACGGGTCAGGCGGCTCGTTTCGACCGCGAGCTGGAGGAAAGCCTGATTTCCCGGCGCGACATCGACAACGGCGCCCTGACCGCGGGCCGCCGCTTCAATCTTTCGCCGCGGCTGGACTGGGCGCTGGAAACTCCCGGCTCGTTCCTGCGCGTCGCGGCGAGTTACGAACATCTGCGCTATCGACTCGAACGACAGGCGCTCGCCAGTCCCGCCGACCCGAGCCTGGACATGGCGGGCTACAGCGTCGACGGCGGACTGATCTTCGAACGCCGGCGACAAGGCGCAAGCGGCATGCAAACCCTGGAGCCGCGGCTGTTCTACCTGTACCGGCAATATCGCGATCAGAGCATGTTGCCCCTGTTCGATACGGCCGAGTTGAATTTCGGCTTCCCGCAATTGTTTCGCGAACGCCGGTTCAGCGGCGGCGACCGCTTCGCCGGCGACGCCGACCAGCTCGGTATCGCCGTCACCAGCCACCTGCTCGACGGCGCCGGCCGCGAACGCGCCCGTTTCAGTCTCGGCCGTCACTCGGCCGGATTCACCCCTGCGTCAATGGCAAGCGCTATACTCGCCGGTCAGCGATACCTCGGCCCTTGCGGGAGAGCTGGAATACCGCTTCCGGGACGACTGGCGCGTCGGCGTCGACATGCAATGGAACGAGCACTATCGCAAAGTCGACGAGGGCAGCCTGCAATTGCGCTATCAGCGCGACAGCGAACGCCTGTTCAATTTTTCCTGGCGGCAGCGCTCGCTGTTGCAGGCCGCTCCGTTCCTGCTGCGCGCGGGCGTCGACCCGGACATCAGGCAAACCGACATATCCGGCGTCTGGCCGCTGTCGGCGAACTGGAAACTGCTGGCGCGCTGGAATTACGATCACGCCAATTCGCGCGACCTGGAAGCTTTCGCCGGCGTCGAATATGGCAACTGCTGCGCCACGATCCGCCTGGTCGCGCGGCAATGGCTTGACGAATATGAATTGTTTGTCCCTAATGTCCCTTCCAATCGCGGCGTTTTCTTGCAAATCAGCCTGCACGGGCTCGGCAATCTCGCCGGCGGCGGCTTGAGCGATTTGTTGAGCGACGGAATAAGGGGATTCAGAGATCCGGATTATGAGTAAATTCCTTGCAGCCGGCCGGCGGCCGGCGCTCGCCTTGCTGCTGGCCTTGCCGGGGCTGGCCGCGCAGCCCGTTTTCGCCCAGGAGCGCGAATTGCTCGACCGCATCGTGGCTATCGTCGATACGGGCGTCGTGCTGCAAAGCGAAGTCGATGCCCGGCTCGCGGATATCTACGCCAATGCGGCGCGCGGCGGCCAGCCCGAGCCCGATCTGGCGGCGATCTACGACGATGTGCTGGAAGCCCTGGTGCTCGAGAATCTGCAAATGCAGATCGCCGACCGCATCAATATCCGCTTCGACGACGACACCATCAACCGGGTGCTCGGATCGATGGCGGCAAACAGCGGCATGAACTTCGACCAATATGTCGCCACGCTGGAACAGGCCGGCGTCTACTTGCAGACCCGGGAACAGGTGCGGCGACAGTTGACCTTGCAGGAATTGCAGCGCGGCCTGGTCAATCAGCGCATCCGCATCACCGACCAGGAAATCGACAACTTCATCAATTCCGAAATGGGCCAGGAACTGATGCGGGCGGACTACTTCCTGAATCACATGACGGTGCCTTTCGAAGCCGAGGAAACCGCCGAGGAGCGGCAGCGGAAAATGCGTTATGCGGGCGAACTCGTCGCGCGGCTGGAAGCCGGCGAGGATTTCGCCGCGGTGCGCGCGGAAGCCATGCAAGACGACCGGTTCCAGGTCGCCGCCACCGATTTCGGCTGGCGCAAGCTGGATCAGATTCCGGGGCTGTTCAACGCGGCGGTCGAAGCAATGGACATCGGCCAGATCGAAGGACCTTTCGAAGCGCCCAACGGCTTGCACATCATCCAGTTGGCCGATCAGCGCGGCGGCACTTCCCAGTTCGTGCGGCAGACGCATATGCGCCACATCATGTTGAGCCCCAATGAAATAAGAAATGACGAACAGGCCCTGGCCGAAATCGGGCAGTTGCGCCGGCGCATCCTGGACGGCGCGGATTTCGCCGCGATCGCCCGGCAGAATTCCGACGACGCGGCTTCGGTGGTCGCCGGCGGCGACCTCGACTGGATCAACGAAGGCGGCATGCCGCCCGCCTGGGAAGTCGTCGTGAATGAGATGGAAGTCGGCGAATTGAGCGAACCCGTGCGTTCGGATACCGGCTGGCACATCATCGAAGTGCTCGGCCGGCGATTGACCGATCTCAGCCGGGAATTCACCAGGGCCGAAGCCGAAAACGTGCTGCGCAACCGCAAGTTCGATCTTGAATTGCAGAACTGGCTGATCGAGATTCGCGAAGAAGCGTTCGTTGAATACGTCGAGTGAAACCCGGAGCCCGGTTTGCCAGCTCGCGCTGACTCCCGGCGAGCCGGCCGGCGTCGGGCCGGAGTTGTGCGCGCGACTGGCCCAGAGCCCCCCGGCGAATGTCGAGCTGATCGCCTTTTGCGACCCCGGCCTGCTCGCGGAACGCGCGGCCTCGCTGGGACTGGCGTTGCGGCTCGCGGCGCCCGGCGCGAGGCCGCGCCCGTGCGCGCAAGGCGAATTGCGGACGGTGCCCGTCAAGCTGGCGGCGCCGGCGCGTCCGGGCGAACTGAATCCGGCCAACTCGGCCTACGTGCTCGAATGTCTGCGCGTCGCGGTCCGGCATGTATTGGACGGCCGCGCCGGCGCGCTGGTGACCGGCCCCGCGCACAAGGCCGTCATCAACAGGGCCGGCTTTCCGTTTTCCGGCCATACCGAATTCCTCGCCGAGCTATGCGGTAGCGATGCGAGCGTCATGATGCTGGCGACGCCGGGCCTGCGGGTGGCGCTGGCCACTACCCATCTGCCGCTGAAGGATGTCGCCGCCGCGATCACCCGCGAACGGTTGCGCCGGGTGCTCGCGATACTGGAGCGGGACTTGCGCGGCCGCTTCGGCATCGAGCGGCCCCGTATTCTCGTCTGCGGACTGAATCCCCATGCCGGCGAGTCCGGCGAACTCGGCAGGGAGGAACTCGAAATCATCGAACCCGCGCTTGCCGAATTGCGCGGCGCGGGCATGGATCTGACCGGTCCGCTGCCCGCCGATACCCTGTTCAGCCCGCGCTGGCTCGACCATGCCGACGCCGTGCTCAGCATGTATCACGATCAGGGCTTGCCGGTGCTGAAGTACAAGGGCTTCGGCAATGCCGCGAACATCACGCTGGGCCTGCCCATCATCCGCACGTCGGTCGACCACGGCACGGCGCTCGACCTGGCGGGCAGCGGCGCGGCCGACAGCGGCAGCTTGCGCTACGCCGTCGAGACGGCGCTCGAAATGTTGCGCGCCGGCAATCCGGCGTGAACGCCGCGAGCCGCATGCATCGGCCGCGCAAGCGCTTCGGCCAGCACTTCCTGCGCGACCCCTGCGCGATCGACCGCGTCATCGCGGCCATCGCGCCGGCGGCCGACGACCATTGCGTCGAGATCGGTCCCGGCGACGGCGCGTTGACCTTGCCGCTGGCGGAGACCGCGGGCCGTCTCGACTGCATCGAACTCGACCGCGAACTGGCGCGTCGACTCGAATCGCGTCTGGCGGGCCGGCGGAACGCGCGCGTGCATTGCCGGGACATCCTCGAGTTCGATCTCGCCGAACTTGGCGAAAACCCGGCCGGATTGCGAGTTTGCGGCAACCTGCCCTACAACATTTCAACTCCCGTGCTGTTCCGCCTGCTCAAGATGTCGCACTTGATCGCCGACATGACCTTCATGCTGCAACGGGAAGTCGCGGAGCGCATGACCGCGGCGCCGGGCAGCCGGAACAATGGCAGGTTGAGCGTTATGCTGGCGTACTATTGCGCGGTCGAACGACTGTTTCATGTGCCCCCGGAGGCATTCCGGCCGCGGCCGAAGGTCCACTCCGCCGTGGTGCGGCTGCGGCCCCGCCGGCCGCGGCCCTTGCAGGCCGCGGACGAGAATGCCCTGGCCGCGGTGGTGCGCGCGGCTTTCGGCCAGCGCCGCAAGACCTTGCGCAACAGCCTGAAATCCCTGGCCGCGGCGGAAACGCTCGAACAACTTCCGCTCGACCTCGGCGCGAGGCCCGAGCAACTTGCTCTGGCGGACTATGTGCTCATCAGCGACGCCATTGCGGCGCAAGACAAGAAATGACGCATCCGGCCGACCATATCCGGATCCATCCGGTAGCGGTGTTTCTCGAAAGCCGGTCCGATCCCGACACCGGCCGCTTCGCCTTCGCCTATACCATCCAGATCGCGAACAACGGGCCGGAGGCGGTGCAATTGCTGTCGCGCCGCTGGTACATCACCGATGCCCATAACGGGGTCGAGGAAGTCGAAGGAGAGGGAGTGGTGGGCTTGCAGCCCGTGATCAGGCCCGGAGCGACATTCGAATATAGCAGCGGCGCGGTCATCAAGACCGAAACGGGAACCATGCACGGCAGCTACCGCATGGCGACCGTCGCCGGCAAGAAGTTCGACGCGCCGATTCCGATGTTCCTGCTCGCGCCGCCGCGAACGGTTCATTGAGCCGCGGCGAGAACCATACCTCTTGCGCGCCGATACGGAAAACCGCCCGCGGCAAACCCGCAATTACCGTCATTTCCGGTTTTCCGCGCGCGCCGGCACCTTTGTCTTGCGGCGATGAACAAACCCATGGCTGAGACTATTCCCAGGATGCTTGCGGAATCATGAGCACTTACGCGATCGGAGACATCCAGGGCTGCGACCGGCAATTGCAGCAGCTGCTCGCAAAGATCGGTTTCCGGCCCGGAAGGGATCGCCTCTGGTGCGTGGGCGATCTCGTCAACCGCGGACCGAAGTCGCTCGACACCTTGCGTCGACTGCGGGAAATCGACGATTCGCTCGTCGCGGTGCTCGGCAATCACGATCTCCACTTCCTTGCGGTCCACGAGGGCTGCGCGCCGCTGCGCCGCAAGGACCGATTGCGCGAATTGCTGGCCGCCGGGGATTGCGCCGCGCTCGCCGACTGGCTGCGGCTGAAGCCGCTGGCGCATTGCGAGATGATCGAAACCGAAACGGGTCCGCGCCCTTTCCTGATGGTGCACGCCGGATTCGCGCCGGACTGGCCGGTCGCCAAGACCCTGGCGCTGGCCGGCGAGGTGGAGGCCGCCTTGCGCGAAAAGCCGAGAAAATACCTGTCCCGCATGTATGGAGACGAACCGAACCTCTGGCATGACGGCCTGCGCAAGCAGCGCCGCCTGCGGACCATCACCAATTACCTGACAAGGATACGCTTCTGCGACGGCGAGGGCCGCTTGCGGCTCGATCTGAAAGAAGGAATCGATACCGCGCCCCCCGGCTATGCGCCCTGGTTTTGCCGGCAGCGCGTCAGCGCGGAGACCGATATCGTTTTCGGCCATTGGGCCGCGCTCAAGGGAGCGAGCGGCCGGAAGGGGGTCCACGCCCTCGACACCGGCTGCGTCTGGGGCGGGATCCTGACGGCGATGCGGCTGGAAGACGGCAGGCGATTCTCCGTGCCCGGCTGGCGGTTATAATAGGGAAAGTTCTGGTCAGGTCAGAGCTTCCCCGCGGCGCATGTTCGCCGCGATCGGGCTTCCGTAATTCATTAGGGAAGCTCTGATCAAGTCAGAGCTTCCCTGCGGCACATGCCCGCGACACACAGAGAGCGCCGCCGGATTCGATGGCGCAAGCCATTGAATCCGGGAGCAAAACAAAACCACGCTTTTGTTTTGCGGCAATGAATAATTCCATGGATGGAATTATTCAGAGGATACTTGGATGCGACAGGCCATGAAAATCTATCTGGTGGGCGGCGCCGTGCGCGACAGGCTGCTCGGACTTCCGGTCGAGGAAAAAGACTGGATGGTGGTGGGCGGCAGCGGCGCGCGCCTGGAGCAAGACGGCTATCGCCAGATCGGCAAGGACTTCCCGGTTTACCTGCATCCGGAAACCGGGGAGCAATACGCGCTCGCGCGCCGGGAACGCAAGGTCGCGCCCGGCCACGCCGGCTTCGCTTTCGACGCCGGACCCGAAGTAAGCCTGGAAGAAGATCTCGCGCGGCGCGACCTTACTATCAACGCCATGGCTGAAACTCCCGGCGGGGAGTTGATCGACCCCTGCCGCGGTCGCGAGGATCTGGAAAATCGCGTGTTGCGGCATGTCTCCCCGGCTTTCCGCGAAGATCCGCTGCGGGTATTGCGAGTCGCCCGTTTCGCCGCGCGCTTCAGACATCTCGGTTTCGGCGTCGCTCCGGAAACCATGGAGCTGATGCGGCAGATGGTCGAACGGGGCGAACTTGCCGAACTGACCCGGGAGCGCGTCTGGCGCGAGATCGAACTGGCGCTCGGCAGCCGGTCGCCGGCCGAATTCTTTCGCGTGTTGCGCGAATCGCGCGCGCTTCAGGCCATTCTTCCCGAAGTGGATCGCCTGTTCGGCGTGCCGCAACCGGCGAAATATCATCCGGAGATCGACACCGGCATCCATACCTTGCTGTGCGTGCAAGCGGCGGCGCGGCTTTCGGACGATCCCGTCACGCGCTACGCGGTGCTCCTGCACGATGTCGGCAAGGGCGTGACCGACCCCGCGAAGTGGCCGAGCCATCACGGTCATGACGCGCTCGGCGTGCCGCTGGTCGAGGAAATCACGCGGCGGCTGGGCGTTCCCGGAGAGTATGCGGCAACGGCCGCGGCCGTTTGCAAATACCACACCTTGCAGCACCGCGTGCGCGACTTGCGGCCGGCGACCGTGTTGCGGCTATTGAAGGGCCTTGACGCGATCCGTCGTCCGCGCAGATTCAAGCGCTTCCTGACGGCCTGTCTGGCCGATGCTCGCGGCCGCCCGGGCTTCGAGGATTGCGAGTATCCGCAGAACGAATATCTCGAGCGCATGCTGGCGGCCGTGAAAGCGGTCGATGTGGGCGCGCTGTTGCGGGAAGCGCCGGCGGCGGACGCCGGCGAACTCGCCGCTCGCAACCGGATCGAAGCCATTCGCCGGGCCAGGGCCGAATTCGCGCATTGACGATGCCGGCACCCGCTTCCCCATCCGCGGCGCCGGTGGCGCTGATCACCGGCGGCGCGCGCCGCATCGGCGCCGCCATCGCGCGCAAGTTCCATGATCGCGCATACCGGATCTTGCTGCATTGCCGCAATTCGACCGATGAAGCCCGCGCGCTGGCGGCCGAACTGAATGCGCGGCGGGCATCTTCGGTGGCGGTGCTGATCGCCGATCTGGCGTCCGCCGCCGGCGGCGCCCGGCTCGGACAACAGGCGCTGGAGCGATTTCAGCGAGTCGATGTGCTCGTCAACAATGCTTCGAGCTATTACCCGACTTCCTTCGGCGAGGTGAGCGCGGCGCAATGGGACGACTTGCTGGGCAGCAATCTGCGCGGCCATTTCTTTCTCAGCCAGACCCTGGGCGAAGAATTGCGCGCGCGCGGCGGCGCCGTCGTCAATATCGGCGACATCCACGCGGACCGCCCCCGGCGCGGCTTTTCGGCCTATGCGATCGCCAAGGCCGGACTCAAGGCGATGACCCGGTCGCTCGCGGCGGAACTCGCGCCTTCGGCGCGCGTCAACGCCATCGCGCCCGGCGCCATTCTCTGGCCGGATCGCCTGGCGGACGAATCGGCTCCGGGAGTCGCCGGAGCGCGCCAGGAAATCCTGCGCTCGATTCCCATGCGGAAACTGGGCGAACCGGGCCAGGTCGCGGCTCTCTGCTGGTTCCTGGCCGCCGAAGCAAGCTATATGACCGGCCAGACCATCCGCATGGATGGGGGCAAATATCTCGAACCTGCGTGAAGCCTCATTCCGCCGGATATTCCCCGAACCATTCCGTCCCATCCGCGGAATCGTCCATTGCCGCAAGACAAAAGCGCGGTCTTGTCTTGCTCCCGGATTCGGCGGCTCGCGCCGTCGAATCCGGCGGCACATCCATGTGCCGCGGGGTTGCGCCGCGGGCATGCGGCGCAGGGAAGCTCTGACTTGATCAGGGCTTTCCTTGCTCCTGAATGCAATGGCTTGCGCCGTCGCATCCATGCGCCGCAAGGAAACTCCGACGGTCGGCCATAGTTGCCTTGCTGTATTTGACGGGATGCAGTTGTTGCATATGGCGGGTTATATATGTTATATATGGCCGGTTAAAATTGCTGCAAATAGCGGGGTGAATGATTGGCGTGAGCGACTACATTGCCAGAATAGCCGATGCCGAGTTGAATGACCGTCTGGCAATCGCCGGCGCGGTGTTGATCGAAGGGCCGAAAGCTTGCGGCAAGACCGAGATGGCCCGTCGGAGGGCCGCCAGCGAAGTATTGCTGGATATCGACGAAAATGCGCGTCGGGCAATGGATATAGATCCTGCGCTTGTACTCGTCGGCGACACGCCGCGACTGGTCGACGAATGGCAACTCGAACCTCGCGTCTGGAACCATGTTCGGCGCGCGGTCGACCAGCGCGGAAAGCTCGGGCAGTTCATCCTGACCGGCTCGGCCGCTCCCGCGGACGACATCACCCGCCATACTGGAGCGGGCAGGATTTCCCGCTTGCGACTGCGCACAATGAGTTTGCGGGAGACAGGCGTCTCCTCGGGCAGCATTTCCCTGGCCGGATTGCTGCGAGGAGAGTTCGACGGCTGCGGATCTGCGGGGCCGACAGTGAATGAACTCGCCGAACTCATTTGCCGCGGCGGTTGGCCGGGCGACTTGAATCATTCGGTCGCGGCATGCCAAACCGCGAGAGTTGATTATCTGGACGAAATTCGCCGGGCCGATATTTCGCGCATCGACGGCGTTGCCCGCAATCCCTCGAATGTTGGACGTCTGTTCCGTTCTCTGGCGCGCAATGTGGCAACAACGGTCAGCGCACGCACTCTGGCGAACGATATCGGCGGCGAAGGCCGACCGCTGGACCGCGACACGACGCGGGATTACCTGGCCGCGCTGGAAAGATTGATGGTAGTCGAGGCGCAACCTTCCTGGTCGCCGCGGCTGCGATCACGTTCCATACTGCGAAAGTCGCCGAAAAGGCACTTTGTCGACCCTTCTCTCGCCGCCGCGGCGGTCGGCGCCACTCCGAGCCGGCTGCTGAATGATCTGAATCATCTCGGCTTTCTTTTCGAGTCCATGGTATATCGCGATTTATCGGTTTACGCCCGCGCGTGCGATGCCGGGGTTTACCATTACAGGGACAACAATCTGGAAGTCGACATGGTAGTGCAGAATCGACGCGGAGAATGGTGCGCATTCGAGGTAAAGCCGGGGGCAGGCCGGATTGATGCTGCTGCGGCGACCTTGCTGAAATTTCGCGAGCGAATCGACTTGAAGGATGCCGGAGAGCCTGGGGTATTGGGTGTTATCGTCAGCACCGGCTATGGGTACAAACGCCCCGACGGCATCGCGGTGATACCAGTTGCCAGTCTCGGGCCTTAGGAAAACCCTGATAGTCGGAGCTTGCCTGCGGCGCAAGCCCGCGACAAACCTGCGGTACAAGCCCGTGGTATAAAAGAGCACCGTCGGATTCGACGGCGCAAGCCGTTGAATCCGGGAGCAAAACAAAACCACGCTTTTGTTTTGCGGCAATGAATAAGTCCATGGATGGAATTATTCAGGGGATACTTGGCCGGGACTGGTCGAGGTCGACCTTGACGAGGGTCTGGCGGGACTTGTCGAAGCGGTTCCAGAGGTCGGCGAGACCGGGCCCGTCCGGGGCCAGCTTGTGATCGGGCAAGAGTTCGGCGAGCGGACAAAGGATGAAGGCGTGGTCAAGCACTTCCCGGCGGGAGACCGTCAACGCGCCGTGGGCGCCGTCCGGCGCGCCCGGCACGAACACATCGATATCGATGGGCCGCGAAGCGAATTTCGGCTTGTTCGGGTCGCGGCCGAGACGCCGCTCGAGTTGCTTGAGCCAGGCGACCACTTCGGGCAGCGGTTCCTCGATTTCGGCCAGCGCGACCAGATTGAGAAAATCCGGTCCGTCGAAGCCCGCGGCGGCGCTGCGATACACGTTGGAACGGCGCAGCGGCCCGAATCTCTGCCGCAATTCCGCGAGCGCGCGGCGGATATTGGCGCTCGCGCGATCATTGCTGCCCAGGCAGAACGCCAGCAACGGCACGGCTCAGGCTTTTCCGTCGCTGCTGTTCGTGCCGGCGGGTTCGCGCGAGTCGACAACGGACATGTCTCGAGTCGGCGCCGCGCCCGCGGGATCGTTCCCGGCCGCCGCGCGGCCGCCGGCGAGGCTTGCCGATTCCGTCGCGCCGTTGCGATTGCGCCGTTCGATAACCACGCCGGTGTCCTTCGAGCCGGTCACCGCGCCGGGCTTGCCGACCCGCAAGCGCAGCCAGGGAATGCGAAACTCCGCCAGCACCAGTTCGGCAATCGCTTCGGCGAGGGCTTCGACCAGCAGAAATCGCGATGCGGCGACGAAGCCCGCGACCCGATGCGAGACCGCCTTGTAATCCAGCGCCGCAGCGATACTGTCCGTTCGCGCCGCGGCGCGGATATCGCAGCCGAGTTCGAGGTCGATGCTGACAGTTTGTTTTCGCTCGCGTTCCCAGTCGAATATGCCGATGATGGTTTCGACCTCGAGCTCCTTGATATAGACAATGTCCATCAAGGCCGACCCCGCGTTTCAAGTCGACCATGACGGCCGCTCCGCCCGCAACAGTGATCGGTCGGTCGGCATCGGTCCCTCGCCTTGCTCCCGCCCGGCCCAGTATGCGCGCGAATCCCGTTCATCGCCGCATTGTAACGCATGACCCGCGCCGGATCGGCGATTGCCCGGATATTCCGCGATATTTCATCAGGGGAGCCCTGATATACGTTCCCCCGCGACTCATGGCCGCGCCGCCAGCAGTTTCGACAATGTGAAACCGCTCATGCGATCGCGTCCATATTGCTCGCAATATCGGACCGGTCCTGTTTCTCGTCAATGCCGACTTCAATCAAGCCGGCCGCCGGCACCGGCCGAGAAGAGAGGAGAGGATGGAGCCCTTTCTCCTTATCCTTCGGTTCTCGCGGTGTTCTGCTCAGCGCCCGGCATCGCCGCCGCCGACAGTCCGCACAAACCCGTTCGCGGTTTGTGCAGTTACCGCCATTTGGGGTGCTCCTGAAATTGACGACGAGATGTTGTGGAACGGCATTATACGACGACATTCGCTCTGCTCGCATGTGATCGGGATCACAAGTTATCGAAATCTTTCGGTCGCTCAAGCGACCGCGAAACGCCGGTGCTCCGTCCGGCCGCAGCGCGTCCCGGCCTGTTGCGCGGCCCGCCTCGGCGACGGCCTGGAAATGATCGCGAGCCTTTTCGAAGGTCGATAGAACGCTTCCAGGGAAGCCGCCGCGCGCCGGCTTATTTATTACTGATAAATCAAATAATTGCCGGCAAATCTCTTGCGCCGCCGCAGGCGGGGCGGTGTTCCCGCAATCCGCCGAACCGACACGGCGGACGATTCGGCGACCGGGCCGCCGCGCGCGTTTTCGGGGAAGCGTTCGCGCGGCCCGCGTCTTTTCCGCGGCCGCGTTTCGGTCCGCCGCGCGGCGTCGCTGTCCCAAAAGCGTGGTGTCGCTGCTCCGGAGAATTATTCGGCGAGCGCCGCGAGACCGCCCCGGCCGACGGCTCCGCAGACCGGAAGTTCCCGTTCATGTTCGCGCGGCGATTCAGCGGCCGGCCCGCGCGAATCCGGCAAATACGGCAGGCATATCAACAAGTTCTGATTGGCGGTAACTGCACATACCAGAGATACGATAATCGGCCTGTCGGTAGCGATGCTGGGCAAGGCCCCGGGCACCGAACTGCTCAACGAGTGGTACGGTGTCTACAACGCGAGCGTGGACAAGGGCATGAGCCCGGAAGCGGCCTTGCTGGAGTTGGCGAATCACATCGCCGCCTCGAGCGCCTTCACGTCCATGTATCCCTTTTTCATCACGAATACGGAGTTCGCCCGGGATTTTCTGACCGCGGCGCTCGGCGAAGCGCCTTCCGCGGAAGTGCTGACCCTGGCGACGGGCCTGCTCGACGGCGGTATGGGCCGGGGCGAGATGGGCCTGTTGGCCGTGCGGCAATTGTTCGAGATCCGCATGCAGGGAGAAAGCCATCCCGCCTACGGCGATTTCGGCGCCCTCGCCATGACGTTCGCCAACAAGGTGCAGGTGGCCACCTATTACACCGTGGAGAAACGCTGGGAAGATGCTTCCTCGAGCGTGCTCGGCGGCGTGACCGGCGACGGCAACAGCGTGGACATGGCCAAGGAAGCCATCGACATGATGCGGCGTCCCGGCAAGAGCTTTGAATTGACCACGGGCGTCGACCGGCTCGACGGCACCCTGGGCGACGACACCTTCGTCGCCACCGAAAAGACCCTGACCGGCGTGGACCGGATCGACGGCGGCGAAGGCATGGACACGCTGGAGCTTTCTTCCAGCGGCTCCGACGACGATGTCAATATCTCTTCCGGAGCGAGCGTCATGCACGTCGAGACGCTGACGGTCGACAGCGGCGGCGACTTCTCGGCGGACCTGAGCGACTGGGAAGGTCTGACGGATGTCGTCCTGAGCGATGTCGCGGGGGATGTTGAACTGGATGCCGGCGGCGCGGATGTCATGTCCAGGTCCCTGGGCGACGACGACAAGGATACGACGATAGAAATCATGAACGCCGCCGCGATCAAGCTTGAAGGCGTGAGCAAGATGGCGGATGTGGATCTCTACGACACGGACACGACGACTTCGATCATGGTCGAAGGCGGCAAGACCGTCGATGTAGGCAAGGAGGACGCGCCTTCCGCGACGGTCGAGAGCGTGACGCTCGACGGCGTGCGCGACGGCATGGGCGACGACGGCAAGCGCTACCAACTCAAGGAAGGCAGCACCGTGAACGGCGAAACGGTCACCAAAGCTCAAAGCGACACCAGCAAGGACAGCGTTCCGGTGCACATCTACTCGAAGGCGATCGAGTCCGTCGACTTGCGCAACACCAACACCACCCTGCTGGTGCAGAACGCCGCCAAGGACATGACGTCGCTGACGGCCATGGTCGACAAGTTCGGCAACACGGCCAACGGGCACGGCAAGTTGTGCCTCAAGGGCATCGAGGACCTGATGATCGAGGTGAAGGGCGATTCCAACATTCGCCTGGCTTCGGACCAGATCAAGACGGTCGCCGTTTCCGGCGCCGGCGATCTGACGCTGTCCGCGACCAAATTCGCGCCGGCGGCGGCGGAGAAAGCGGCCGATGTCAAGCCGTCCGAGACGCTGGAGAAGCTGACCTTGTCCGGCTCCGGCAAGACGACGCTGGACGCGATGGGGCTGAGCAAGCTGAAGACGGTCGACGCGAGCGAGGCGAGCGGCGCGGTCAAGTTGAGCAATCTGGGCGCGAGCGTCACGAGCTACATGGGCAGCGCGGGCAAGGACGAAGTCAGCGTGACGGCGTTCGCGAAGGACGGCCTGAAGGCGGACCTCGGCGCCGGCGACGACACGTTCACGGTCGCCAATGTCAGCGCGGGCAAGAGCCGGATCGACGGCGGCGCGGGCATGGACACCCTGGTGCTGAAGGAAAAAACCGGGGCCAACCTCAAGGGCGCCGGCAGCGCCTACATGAACTTCGAGACCATCACCCTGGAAGCGGGCGAAGGCTCTGGAACCTACGATGTCAAGGGGCTTGGCGTTGACCACCTGAAAGTGACCGGCGGCACTGGTCCTGGTCCGTTATTGCCAACTAACACACCGCCCGACATCACGTTCAAGAACCTGATGTCCGGCACCGACCTGGCAGTTTCGAGCAGGAAGCCCGACAGCGAAAACAAGACGCAAGCCACGGTTGCCTCGGTGAGCTACATGCTGGAGGACGGCGACAACGACTCGCTGATGCTGTATCTGCACACCGACGGCGGCACGAAGGACGAGAAGGGAGATTTGGGTGTAAAGGATGAGGAGAAGAAGATGGTATTGGATATCGCTCTGGACAAGGACATTGAGGAATTGGTCGTGCGCTCCACGGCGAAAGTCACTTCGACCGTTGCTGCCGATAATCGTCCCAAGGCCGGAGACTACGTCAACAGGGTTGTCGTCAAGCAGGGCGACGGCATTGAAGAGATCAAGGTGACCGGCGATGCCAGAACCTTTATAAACACAACTATAGAAACGATAACGACCGGATTCAAGTACGACAGGGCTGGACTGAAATCCCTGGAATTGGTGGACGCGCGGGAGAGCTCCGGAGGGCTTGTTCTCCTGAAAGCGGGATCGTCGGGGAAATTGACGGTTGAAGGCAGCCCTGTCGATGATTGGGTGGTAGCGAACATGAACAGTGGAGACCCAATTGAAACGGATCTCAAGGGTCACAATGGCGACGATGTGTTGGTTGGCAATAGCGGGGAGGACAAGTTGACTGGCGGCGCAGGGGGAGATGTATTGGTTGCCTGGGTGCCTTGGTTATCTGCAACATTTCCTTCATCGAGTAATATTGAATTGTATTTGAATATTGACTTGCATTTTTCGCGCTTTAATGACAATTATTATCACGGAGATTTTAATGACAGTGTGGAAGATACATTCATTTATACGGCTGCATCTGACTCCCAAATCAAGTTCAACCAGGCAGGAAAACCAGTATCCGGATTCGACAGGATCTTCGGATTCAAGAGTGGGGCAGACAAGATTTCCCTTTCCGATGTTGTAGCCTTGGAGGGAAGCATCAATCTGATAAGCAACAGCGACATGGCTTCGCTGAAGGGGCTCATGGATGCGAAATCTCTGGATAACGCGTTCGAAACGGAGGCAAGCGGTCAGAGCTTCAAGGAAAAGCATGTCGTTGCGGCTGTCACGACCAAGGAGAGCGCCGACTTCAGAGTGATCGCCAATTCGTTAAAACCAGGCGAGGCGGATCCCGCAGATGGCTCAACAAATACAGCTGAAGTGACCGTGACCTGGGTTCTTGTCGATGTAAATGGGGACGGCGATTTCGGCGCCGACACCGATATGGCCATTGCGCTGATCGCTCTGGAAGGGGCCAGTTTCACCGCCACCAATTTGAACGCGTCGGATTTCATCTGATCCGGCGCTTCGCCGCACGCAACCGGAACCCGGTCATTCGGTGTTCCCAGACCAAAAACCCACGGCTTTGGCTGGGAGTTTTGCTTTTCGGGGTGCCGAAAATACCGGGCGCGCGGCCGCGCCGTCGAATCCGGCGGCGGCGCTCTTTATGTACCGCGGGCATGCGTCGCAGGTAAGCTCTGACTTGATCAGGGCTTACCCAAGGGGATACTTGAATGCTTCGACCTCGGTCGCGAGCCGGGGTTGGCGCAGGACTGGCGGCAAGCTGTCAGATCGCCGGCAACGATTCCAGCGGCCAGCGCGGCCGCACCTGGATTTCCAGCCCTTCGCGCTCGCCCGCCAGCAGGCGCAGGCAGCCCGCGTAGGCGATCATCGCGCCATTGTCGGTGCAATAGCGCGACGCGGCGTAATGCACGGTTTCGGCGCCGAGTTGCTCTTCGAGCGTCCGACGCAGCCTCTGGTTCGCGCTGACGCCGCCGGCGATCACCAGCGACTTGAGTCCAGTCTGCCGCAGCGCGCGCCGGCATTTGATCGCCAGCGTATCGACCATGGCTTCCTCGAAGGCCCGGGCGATGTCGGCCCGGGTCTGCTCGCCGAGTTCCCCCTCGCGTTCCCGCTGCGCTGCGATTGTGGTGCGCACGCAGGTCTTCAGGCCGCTGAAACTGAACTCGAGACCAGGACGCCTGGTCATCGGCCGGGGGAAATCGAGCCGGCCGGGATCGCCCCGCTCGGCCAGACGCGCCAGATGCGGGCCTCCGGGATAAGGCAGGCCAAGCATCTTGGCGACCTTGTCGAAGGCTTCGCCGGCGGCGTCGTCGAGCGACTCTCCGAGCATCTTGTAGTTGCCGACCGCTTCCGCCCCGACCAGCTGGCTGTGGCCGCCCGACACCAGCAATGCCAGAAACGGAAACCGCAGCGGCTGGCGCGCGGATTCGACCGCCGACCGGCCGGCGCCGACTTCCGCGCCGGGCGAATCCGGCGCGGGCGTTGCGCGTTGCGCGGCCGACTCGAGCAGGGGCGCGAGCAAGTGGCCTTCCATATGATGCACGCCGAGCGCGGGCACATCGAGCCCCGCGGCCAGCGCCCGGCCGACCGAAGCGCCGACCAGCAATGCGCCGACCAGACCGGGTCCCGCAGTGTAGGCGACACCTCCGATAGCGGACAGCGACAGTCCGGCTTCGGCAAGCACCTCCCTGATCAGCGGCAAGGTCTTGCGCACGTGATCGCGGGACGCCAATTCGGGGATCACGCCGCCGTAGCGGGCATGAGTTTCCGTCTGGCTGTAAAGCCCGTCCGCCAGCAGGCCGCGCTCGCTGCAATAGACGCCGATTCCGGTCTCGTCGCAGGAGGTTTCAATGCCGAGGACGATCAAGGTCGAACCTGCATGCGCCGCGGGTCGGCGCTGACTGGCAGGTCAGCGCCGACCCGGGTTCTCAGAAGCTCACGCCCAGCGTGATGAATACATAACGTCCCAGGGCGTCGAAGAACGCCGGGAAAGTATTGCCGTTGCCGGGAGCGGTGCCCGCGTCGGAACTGACTTGCGGATCGGTATCGAGCAGATTGCTGACGCCGACGGTGGCGGTATAGTTCTCGGCGGCGCTCCATTCGGCGGTCAGATCCCAATAGGTTTCGGCGTCGAAATCAATGCCGTTCCCGCCCAGATCCTCGGTTTCGCCGAGATAGCGCATGCCGAGCGAGACGCGCACGTCGTAATCGGTATACAAGGTCGCCTTGTAATTGCCGCTCCAATCGGGCTGCGGGTTCTTGCCGCAGGACAGGCCCCAATAGCCGCCGCACTCGGTGGTCGGCTCGCCCGGCAGTTCGATGAAGCTCGCCTCGAACACATTGGTGGTCACGCCTTCGATTTCCATCGGTCCCAGCGGCGTATCGAAGTTGTAATCGAAGATGATATCGATGCCGGTAACGGTCTCTTCGCTGATATTGGTGGTCAGGGTATTGATATAACCGCCGGTAAGCCATAGCGAGCCGGTTGCCGGATCGCGGTTGATATTGTCGCAGAACTTGGGGTTCCCCGACGCCAGACACTTGTCCAGCGAGGTGGCCGCCGGAATTTCGCCGATGCCTTCCTCGAGGCTGATGTCGAAATAGTCCAGGGTGAGCGTCAGGCCGTCGATGAACCGCGGCGTCAGCACCACGCCCGCGGTGATGGATTCGGCTTCCTCCGGCGCCGTCATCGGATTGCCGCCGTAGCGAATATTGTACTGATCGGCGGGCGACTTCAGGTCGGTGCCGTACAGGGCGGCGGACAGACCGGTGTTGGCGCATTGGGCCTGGGTCGAGGTCATGTTGAGCCCGCAGGGATCATCGGGCAGGTCGGTCAGACTGTCGCCCTGGGCGGTATACAATTCCGACAGGTTGGCGTGGCGAATCGCGGACTGGAACGAGCCGCGGATCGCGATATCTTCGCTTGCCCGGAAGAACGCGCCGACCTTGTAGGTGTCGGTGGTCTGGCCGGTGGAATAGTCGGCGTAGCGATAGCCGGCGTCGAGGCTGAAGTTGTCCCTGACCGGAACGCCGAGTTCCATGAAGAACTCGTCGACATCGTAGGCGCCGGACAGGGGCACGGCGGCGCCGCCGGAACCGGAACGGTCGCCGGCGATGCTCGGCGCGTCGGGGCTGTAGTCGGTCTTCAGTTCCTTGGTTTCATAACCGAAGGCGGCGGAAACAGGGCCCGGCGCGCCCGGGATGGTGATGGGAGTCTCGCCCGAAACCACGCCTTGCCAGATGCGCTGCTTGCCGGAACCGCGGATGAAAGTGGACTGGGCAATATAGTTCTGCAACTCCTGGCCGCCGTCGATGACGCTCTGGATGCCGCCGTCGCCCGACAGGCCGCCGCCGAACAGGTTGTACGGAACGCAGTTCGGATCGGTGCCGTTGATCGCCGCGACGCAAGTGGGCGTGCCGTTGACGCTGACCACGTCGACGCCCCGGTTGATATTGGTCACGGACAGGTCGTTGCGATATTCGCTGACGAAATCGACTTCGGACAGTTGATAGTTGACGTCGTAGGTCCAGCCGGCGGCGATGTCGCCGCGCATGCCGTAGACCTGGGTGACGTTGTCGAAAGTCCGCAGATCCTGGCGCGGCGCGCCTTCCACGTTGCGCTTCAGCGAGAACAGCGGCGCCTTGTAGCCGATGATCGAGCCGTCGCCCGCCATGACATCGAGATTGGAGATGTAGGCCAGCGCTTCCGCGTTGCTGGCGAAGTCGGGCGCATGTTCGGCGCCCATGCCGTTCCAGTTGCCGCAGGCCACCTGGTATTGCTGTTGCGAAAGCAAGGGGTTGTAGCAGGGAAGTTCGGTGATATTGCCGAACGTGCCCGAATACGCTATCTGCGCGTTGGACTCGGAAGACATCGAACGCAGGCTGGCGTAGGCTTCGGCGTTTTCGGTGATCTCGAACTTGCCGAAGAAGCCGGCGTTGACGCGGTCGTCCGGGCGCTGAAAGAAATTCGTGGGATTATAGTTGAAGGTCTGTCCGGCCCGCGGCACGAACTCGTCGCCTTGCACCTTGACATCGAGCCGCGTGACCGACGGGTCGACGTTCTTGTAGCCGGCGGCGCCGTACAGGCCGAAGTCGGCCCAGCGGCCGGGAGGAATCGTCGAGGAACCGCCGCAGCCGCCCTTGCCCCCGGTCAACGCGCATGCCGAGATATCGTAATCGCCTTGCAGGATCGGCTGCGTATCGGTCTTTTCGAGGAAGCCGGTGAGGTGGCCGCGGCCGTCGAAGGCCGAGCCGCCGAATGCGATCGCGAACTTGTTGGTGTCGCCGGTGGTGATGTCCTCGTCCGCGAGCGCGTAGTCGTAGGACCGGACCAGGTTCCGCAACTCGCCATTGTCGTTGGTGTGCTGGTAGAAGCTGTGGGAATAGCTCGCCCTGAAGCCTTCGAACTCGTCGTCGATGATGAAATTGACAACGCCGGCTATCGCGTCGGAGCCGTAAACCGAAGAGGCGCCGCCGGTCAGCACTTCGACGCGTTCGAGCAACAGCGTGGGCACGGCATTGAGGTCGGCGCAATTGCCGCCGCCCGTGGTGCCCGGCGCCATGCGCTGGCCGTTGATCAGGACCAGGGTGCGCGAGCAGCCCAGATTGCGCAGGTTCGCCGTGGCGGTGCCGGAGGCGCCGTTGGACGCGGTAATCGCCTGCCCCGGCGCAATCTGCGGCAGGTCGTTCAGAAAGTCCTCGACGCGAGTGATGCCGCGGTCGGAGATATCTTCCACCTGAATCGTGGTGATTTGCGAAGAACTGATCACGTTGGCATCCCGCAAGCGGGTGCCCGTGACAATCACTTCTTCCAGTTGAGCTTCCTGACCCTGGGCCGACGCGGTCTGGACCGCTCCGCCTCCCATTGCCATGGCGCCGCACGCAAGCAGCGCCCAACGTCTGTTGGATCGCATTCCCATCCCCTCCTAAAATATTTTTCATGATTGCCGACTCTGTCGGCAATCGGCGGATTATACTCCTGAATAATTGCCGGGCAAGTATTTCCGCAGCGGCGGCGGTTCGATGCGAACGCCGGTCGCGATTCGGCCTTGCGGGTACGGGAAAGCCCGCCGCGGGCGCGGCGGGCGCGATCGGGGCCGATGCTTGGTGGGCCCACCAGGACTCGAACCTGGGACCAACGGATTATGAGTCCGGTGCTCTAACCAACTGAGCTATAGGCCCGGCGGCGCCTGCCGGCGTCATTCATCGAGATAGCTGCGCAGGGGGTCGGCGCGGGTGGGATGCCGTAATTTGCGCAACGCCTTGGCTTCGATCTGGCGGATGCGTTCGCGGGTCACATCGAACTGCTTGCCGACTTCCTCCAGCGTGTGATCGGTGTTCATCTCGATGCCGAAGCGCATGCGCAACACCTTTTCCTCGCGAGTGGTCAGGCTGCCGAGCACATCGCGGGTGGCTTCCTTCAACCCTTCGTCCAGGGTCGCCTCGATCGGATTGTCGATGGTGCTGTCCTCGATGAAATCGCCCAGATGCGAGTCCTCGTCGTCGCCGATCGGAGTTTCCATGGAGATCGGCTCCTTGGCGATCTTGAGCACCTTGCGCACCCGCTCTTCGGGCATGTCCATGCGTTCGCCGAGTTCTTCGGGGGTCGGTTCGCGGCCTTTCTCGTGCACCATCTGGCGCGAGATGCGGTTGAGCTTGTTGATCGTCTCGATCATGTGCACCGGGATGCGGATCGTCCGCGCCTGGTCGGCGATGGAGCGGGTGATCGCCTGCCGTATCCACCAGGTGGCGTAGGTCGAGAACTTGTAGCCGCGGCGGTACTCGAACTTGTCCACGGCTTTCATCAGGCCGATATTGCCTTCCTGGATCAGGTCGAGAAATTGCAGGCCCCGATTGGTGTACTTCTTGGCGATGGAGATGACCAGCCGCAAATTGGCTTCGACCATTTCCTTCTTCGCCCGGCGCGACTTCGCTTCGCCGATCGCCATGCGGCGATTGATGTCCTTGATTTCGGCGATGGTCAGGCCGCATTCCTTTTCGAGCAGGCGCAATTTCTTCTGCGCGCGCAGCACTTCCGACCTGACCTTGCGCAGCAGGTCCGCGTTCTCCCCGGCCTTGTCGATATGCGCGTCGAGCCATTGTTCGTCGACTTCGTTGCCGGGGAAGGTGGTCAGGAATTGCTTGCGGTCCATCATGCCCTTGCGCACGCACAAGGTCATGACGGACTTCTCGTTGCGCTTGACGCGGCTCATGACGCCGCGAATTTCCAGCAGCAGCGGGTCGAACCGGCGCGGCGTGAGCTTGAAGCATTTCAGATGTTCGCCGAGGGCGTCGAGTTCGGCGCGGGCGCGTTCGTCGCCGCGGCCGAACTTGCCGACGACTTTGCAAGCGCGCCGGTATTGTTCGCGCATGGCGGCGAAGCGGACGCGGGCTTCTTCCGGATCGGGCCCCGAAACGGAGTCGCTGCTGTCGTCGTTTTCATTGTCGCCGGCGGACTTCTTGTTGTCCTTCTTGTTGTTGTCCTTCTTGTCCTTGTCGTTCCTGTCCTTGCGGCCGGCGGCGGGCGCGGCTTCCTCGTCGGGATAGAGGTAGCCCGAAATCAGTTCCTTGAGGCGGCGGTCTTCATTGCTGATCGCTTCATACTCGTCGAGCACATGTTCGACCACGCCGGGGAAGCACGCCATTGCCTTCATCAATTCGCGGATGCCTTCCTCGATGCGTTTGGCGATGACGATTTCACCTTCGCGAGTGAGCAGCTCCACCGTGCCCATTTCCCGCATGTACATGCGCACCGGATCGGTGGTCCTTCCCGCTTCGGCTTCATGGGCGACGGCGGCGAGCGCGGCGGCGGCTTCGGCGGCGGTCACGTCGTCGGCGCTGCTGTCGCTGTCATCGTTCAGGATCAGCGAATCGGCATCGGGGGCGGTCTCGTAGACCTTGATGCCCATGTCGTTGATCATCTGGATGATGTCTTCGACCTGGTCCGGATCCGAAATCTGTTCGGGCAGATGGTCATTGACCTCGGCATAGGTCAGGTAGCTCTGCTCCCGCCCCTTGGCGATCAATGCTTTCAGATTGGACTTGGGCGCAAGCGGCGTGATTGAATCAGTCATGAATTCCTTGCCTGTAGCGCGCATGGCCGGAGCTGCGCAAATTCAAGTTAGCCGGGCATTATAAACCGGGCATGTCGGCAGTGTATACGCGAATGCGAAAAAAACGCCGAATCACGCCTCATTATGTCCTTTAGCGGCGGTCTTGGCGCGCAATTGATCCCTGAGCCGCCGATCCAGGAGTTTCCGGGAATATTTGGCGAGCAAATTTTCAAGGATCTGGCGGAACTCCAGTTCCAGCTGCTTCCGGTCCGCGGGCTCGATCTTTTCCGCGCCGATCGCCTCGGTGAGCCGGCCGCGCATCTCCTTGCTCCGGTAGCAATGCTCCAATAGCGCGAAATACTCTATATCCGGGTTCTCCCTGACTTTTTCAACCAGTTCGAACAACAGCCTCGCGACTTCGTCGTCGGCTTCGGCCAATAACGACGAATCCGTTGCGGACTTCAGGGCGATTTCCGGCGCCCGCAGCAACAGCCTTATCGCCACCAGTCCGGCGCCGGGAGGGCTGGCCATGCCGCGCCGGGCTTGCGCGCGTCCGGGCTCCGGCGGATATCCGGGCGGCGTCGCGGGAACCGGCCGGGAATCGAAATCCGCGAACTCCCCTTCCGACCAGGGCGGCGATTCGCGGTCGCGCTTGGCCGCGTCGGGCGGGGACTTGAGCAAGGCCTGCTTGTCCGCGCCGGTGATTTCCGCAAGCCGCTCGAGCATGAGCTCCCGATATACGCTTTCGGGCAACTTGCGGATCAATGGCGCGGCCTTGCTGCCGAGCGCGGCCCGGCCCTCGATCGAATCGGTGTCGAGACCTTCGCTCAGGTGTTCGAAAAACAATGTCTCCAGCGGCTGCGCGGCATCGATGAGCGCAAGGAACTGTTCGGCGCCGAGTTTGCGCACCGCGCTGTCGGGATCTTCGCCTTCCGGCAGAAACAGGAATTTGACGCTCTTGCCGTCCGCCATCAGCGGCAAGCTCGTTTCCAGCGCGCGCCAGGCCGCCTTTCTGCCGGCTTCGTCGCCGTCGAAGCTGAACACGATTTCCGGCGCATGCCGGAACATGCGCTGGATCTGCCGGGCGCTGGTGCTGGTTCCCAATGTGGCCACGGCGTTGCGGATGCCGGCCCCGGCGAGGGCGATGACATCCATGTAGCCTTCCACCAGCAGCAACTTGCCGGTCTTGTTCCTGGGCGCCTCGTACAGGCCGTACAACTCGCGGCTCTTCTGGAATACCGGCGTTTCCGGGCTGTTCAGGTATTTCGGCGCGCTGTCGTCGAGCACGCGACCGCCGAATCCCACCGTGCGGCCGCGGCTGTCGCGAATCGGAAATACCACACGGTCCCGGAAGCGATCATAGCAGGAGCGTTTGCCGGAATACTCCCCGGCTCCGTTTTTGCGGGCGATGACCAGGCCCGCTTCCAGCAGTCTGGCGCGCGCTGTTTCATCGATGCCCAGCGCTTGCGCGAGATTCTCCCATCCCGGCGGCGCATAGCCGATCTGGAATTCGCGCGCGACCGGGCCGCTTATGCCCCGGGACTTGCACCAGGCGACGGCGCGGTCGCGCATGGGGTGTCCCCGCAATTGGCTCCGGTAATATTCGTTCGCCTGTTGCAGGCAATCGAATAGCGCGCGTTGTTCGGCGCTGCGCCGGGCGGCTTGCGGGCTCTCCTGCCGCGGAACTTCCAGGCCCGCATCGCGAGCCAGCGCCTCCACCGCCTCCGGAAAGCCGAGATTGTGGAATTTCATGATGAAACCGATCGCGTTGCCGCCGGCGCCGCAACCGAAACAGTAGAAGAACTGCCTTTCAGGCTGGACGCTGAAAGACGGGGTCTTTTCCTGGTGGAAAGGACAGCGGGCCTGATAGTTCTTGCCGGCTTTCCTGAGCGTGACGCGACGATCGATTGTTTCGACGATATCGACGCGATTGAGCAACTCGTCTACGAAACCTTGCGGAATCAGGCCTGCCATCGCCTGCTGAACTCCATCGCCGGACCTGCGCCGGGCGAGACGGCCGTGTTGTAATCCCGCCGGCAAGGCGACCGGGGGCAGGTTCCGATGCATCGAAGCCTCCCCGCGACAGATGGATGCGCCGCCGGATTCGACGGCGCGGGCCATTGCATCCGGGAGCAAGACAAAACCACGCTCGTCTTGCGGTAATGAATAATTCCATGAATGGAATTATTCAGGGAAGACTGAGCCCAGCAAGTCCTTGACCCGTCTGCCGACCTCGCCCATGTCGGCGCGGCCGGTCACGCGGGGCCGGATCAGCGCCATCACCTTGCCCATGTCGCGCATGGACCGGGCGCCGGCCGCGGCGACCGCTTCCCCGATGATCGCGCCCAGTTCCTCGCCGGTCAGCGCCTGCGGCAGGAATTCCAGCAGCACTTCGAGCTGGGCCTGTTCCTTCGCGACCAGATCTTCGCGCCCGCCGGCTTTGAATTGCGCGATCGAATCCCTGCGCTGCTTGACCATGCGGTCGAGTATGCCGACGATCCGAGTATCGTCGCACTCGATGCGTTCGTCCACTTCCACCTTGCGGATTTCCGCCAGCGCCAGACGGATCGACTCCAGGCGCGGCTTGTCCCGGGCGCGCATGGCGTCCTTCATGGCTTCGCGCAACTCGGCTTGCAAGGGGCTCATGTCCGGTCGCGGGCGGCTGGCGGAAAGGGGGCGGTCAATATTGACGCTGCATCTTGCGGCTTTCGCGCAAGAGCTTTTTCTGATGACGCTTGACCGCGGCCGCCGCCTTGCGCTTGCGAACGGCGGTCGGCTTTTCGTAGAACTCCCGGCGACGCACTTCCGCCAGGATGCCGGCCTTCTCGCAGGAGCGCTTGAAGCGGCGCAGCGCCACGTCGAAGGGTTCGTTCTCTTTCAGTTTTACTTGAGGCATTCAGCACCTTGTCAGGCAGGCTCCGGCAGGAGCCCGAAAAATCAGGGCGCACATCTTAATGCGCCGGCGGCGGAAATGCAAAAGAAACCCCGATGTGTGTCAAACCAAAGTTAAAATGTCCCCTTCGGCCTTGCGCGCAGGGAGCGCAGCGACCGGAGCGCAAGGCCGCGCCGCCGCTATCGGGCGACCACCTGCGCATCGGTCCTGAACGGTCGCCGCCAGGGGTGGTCCGGAGGCGGCGCGCATGTTCCCCGGCGCTGCGCAAGCTACAATGCGGCCATGGATGGGAACGCCGAAAAATTCGACATCGTCATTGCCGGGGGCGGCATCGTCGGCGCGTGTCTGGCTTGCCTGCTCGACGGGCTGGACCTGCGCATCGCCCTGGCGGAACGGCGCTTGCCGGCCGACGGCGACTTGCCCTTCCGGGCGCCTGGTTTGCGTTTCGACCCGCGGGTCAGCGCGCTGAACGAGTCTTCGCGGCGGACGCTGGACGAAATCGGCGCGTGGCCGGAGATTCGGGCGATTCGCTGTTGCGATTATCGGGAGATGCGCGTCTGGGACGCCGATGGGACGGGATCGCTTCATTTTTCCGCCGCGGCGCTGGAAACGGAGAGTCTCGGCACGATCGTCGAGAATTCCGTCGTGCTGGCGCGACTTTACGAGCGGCTGCGCCGGCAGGAAAACCTGCGCATCGTCGCGCCTTTCGCCAGCGCCGCGCTGGATGCCGGCGCGGACGGCGAGCTTGTGCTCGCCGGCGAACCCGGCGGACGCTTGCGGACGAGCCTGCTGGTCGGCGCCGACGGCGGCGATTCCGCGATTCGCCGGCTGGCGAACATGCCCAGCCGGGAATGGGATTACGGGCAGGCGGCGCTGGTGACGACCGTCAGAACCGCCCGCCCGCACGAGCGCACGGCCTGGCAGGTTTTCCTCGACAGCGGACCATTGGCCTTGCTGCCGCTGGCGGCCGCCGGCGAAAGCGAGTTCCGGCACAGTTCCATCGTCTGGTCGACGCGGCCGGAGGCGGCGGAACAACTCGCGCAACTGCCCGAAGAGCGCTTCAGGGCGCGCCTCGCCACGGCCGCCGAACATCGTCTCGGCGAAATCGAATGGAGCGACCGGCGCTTTTGTTTTCCCCTGCGCCGGCATCATGCCGCCAATTACGTCAAGGGCAACGTCGTGCTCGTCGGCGACGCCGCGCACACCATCCATCCGCTCGCCGGCCAGGGCGTCAACCTCGGCATCAGGGATGCGGCGGCGCTCGCGCAAGAGTTGCGCGCGGGCCTCGCCGCCGGCAGATCCCTGCGCGACCCGGTCGTGCTGGCCCGTTACGAACGCCGGCGCAAGGGCGACAACCTGGCCATGATGTGGGCCATGGAAGGCTTGCACCGGCTGTTCGGCGCCCGGCCGCCGCCATGGCGCTGGCTGCGCAATACCGGCCTGAATCTGGTCGACCGGACCGTCCCGCTGAAGAATTTCCTCGCCCGCCGCGCCATCGGCGCCTGACGGGTCTTGCCTCGAAACGCAACGAAATGCGATATACTCCGATCCGATTTCCCCATAACACTTGGAGTCATTCCAAATGAAAAAATTCCTCGCGTTATTTGCTGCCGGCGCACTGCTCGGCAATGCGGCTCACGCCCAACTCGACACCGCCGCGCTCGAGCGGGCCATGGCCAATCCGGACCGCCCCCAGGCGGACAAGGATCGCGACGCCAGCAGACAGGCGCCCGCCGTGCTGGCGTTCCTCGGCCTGGAAGAGGGCATGACCGTAATCGACCTCGTCGCCAGCGGCGGCTGGTATACCGAAGTGCTGTCCTATGCGGTCGGCGACGACGGGCACGTGTACATGCAAAACCAGGATCCGCTGCCGAGTTTTCTCGAGCGGCAGGTCGACGTGATCAACGACCGGCTCGCGCGGCTGGACAACGTTGAACACTGGCAGCGGCCGATCGCGGAAATTCCCGCCGGCTCGGTGGATTTCGCGATCACCGCGCTGAACTTCCACGACTTGCATAACCCGAATCCGCAAGGCGCCCAGAATTTCCTCGCCGCGGTCGCGGGAGCGCTGCGCCCCGGCGGCATTCTCGGCGTGATCGACCATGAAGGCTCGCCCGGCGCCGACAATGTCGCCCTGCATCGCATCGCCCGCGACGAGCTGGTGGGGGCTCTTGTCCAAAGCGGCGATTTCGAGCTTGTTGAAAGCAGCGAACTGCTCGACAACCCGGACGACGACCACACTGTGGGACCGTTCGACCCCAGCCTCGGCCGCAATACCGATCGCCTTCTGCTCAAGCTCGCGCGCCGGTAACTCGCGCGCCGGTAAACTGTTCGGCGGGCCGCGGCGCGGCCCGCTTGCTGTTGCGCGCCCGGGTCCGGCGGGCTGGTTCGCGCGCCTCGCGCGAGGCGCGCCATACCCATCAGCGCTCCGGACCGGCTGGCCATGACGGCTGAACCTCCTTCCAATCCCGTAAGCAGATTCCTCGCGGTTTTCCGCTATAGCGCGCTGGCCATGCGCATCGTCCGGGACACCAGCGCCTCGTTGACGGTGCTGATGGCGCTGGCGACGATCGCCAACGGCGTCCTGCCCGCTTCCATCGCCTTCGTCGGCGGACTGTTCGTCGACGCCGTAGCCGGCGCCTTGACGGCCGCGGACGAGGCGGCCATTGCCCAGGCGCGCTCGGATGCGCTGTTTTACGTTCTGATCGAGGCCGGACTGGTGACCGTCATGGCCGGGGCGCAGCGGCTCACGACGGTCAGCCGGTCGATCCTGCAAGTGCTGCTCGGCAACCGGGTCAATGTGATGATCATGGAAAAGGCGCTGACGCTCGAATTGAGCCACTTCGAGGATGCCGAGTATTACGACAAGTTGCTGCGCGCCCGCCGCGAGGCCTCGAGCCGCCCGCTCGGCCTGGTCGTCAAGACCTTCGACCTGATGCGCGACCTGATCGCCCTGCTCGCGATCGGCGCCTGGCTGTTCCAGTTCTCGCCCTGGGTCGTCCTGTTGCTGGCATGCACGGGCCTGCCGGCCTTCGTCGCCGAAGCGGGCTTCTCCGGCGAGGCCTTCCGCATCATGCGCCGCCGCTCGCCCGAGCGACGCATGCAGTTCTATCTGGAAATGGTGCTGACCCGGGAAGACGGCGTGAAAGAGGTCAAGTTGCTGCAACTCGGCCGGCTGTTCCTGCAACGTTATATCGATATTTTCCGCAAGATCTATCGGGAAGACCGCAATCTGGTGCTGCGGCGCAATTTCTGGGGCTACCTGCTCGGACTGCTGTCGAGCGCGGCGTTCTATTTCGCCTATGGCTGGGTCGGCTTCTCGGCCATCGCCGGCGCGATCACGATCGGACAGATGACGGCCTATATCGCCCAGTTCCGGCTCGGCCAGAATTCGGTCAGCAACAGCCTGGCCGCGGTGAACGGCATGTACGAGGACAATCTTTACCTGTCGACCCTGACCGAATATCTCGAGCACGAAGTGCCCGAACCCACGGGCGACCGGACGTTCGGACCCGACCCCGGCGACGGCGTCCGTTTCGAGCATGTCAGCTTCACGTATCCGGGCAGCGACAAGCCCGCGCTTGACGATGTCAGCCTGCATATCCGGCCGGGCGAACGCCTCGCCATCGTCGGCGAAAACGGCAGCGGCAAGACCACGCTGATCAAGTTGCTGACCCGGCTGTACGCGCCGTCGGCGGGGCGCATCACGCTCGAGGGGCTGGAACTGTCGCAATGGAGCATCGAGGCGCTGCGGAACAAGATCGGCGTGATCTTCCAGGACTTCGCGCGCTACCAGTTGCCCGCCGGCGAGAATATCGGCATCGGCGACGTGGCGGAACTCGCCAACGAAATCCAGGTTCGCGAAGCCGCCCGCAAGGGCATGGCCGATGTCTTCATTCGCGACCTCCCCATGGACTATCGCACCCGGCTCGGCACCTGGTTCAAGGACGGCAAGGAACTGTCCGGCGGCCAATGGCAGAAAATCGCCCTCTCCCGCGCCTTCATGCGCATCGGCGCCGACATCCTCATTCTCGACGAGCCCACCGCCGCCATCGACGCCCGCGCCGAAGCGGAGATCTTCGCCCATTTCGGCAAGCTGACCGAGAACCGCATTTCGATCATCATCTCGCACCGCTTCTCGACGGTGCGCATGGCCGACCACATCATCGTGCTCGAGGCGGGCGATATCCTGGAGGAAGGCAGCCACGAACAACTGCTGCAAGCCGGCGGGCAATACGCCAAACTGTTCCGATTGCAGGCCAGGGGCTACCAGTAGACGGCGCCGGCGCGTTGCGCGGGTTCGGCCGCAACAGTCTCGCAGGCGCCGCATCGGCGTCGCGTTTGCGAATGCCGGGCAAGTTGGATACCCTGCCCGCAGGCTGGTCCGAATCGGGGCCGGCCCGGAATCCGGCATAGGAGAATTCCATGGCAGCCGTGCCCGGCCCAGGGAAATCCGGCGCAAGCCTGCGCGAGAAAGCCGCCCGCAAGAGCGGTCTCGCCCGCGTCAGGGCGCTGAAGCGGGTCGAGCGTTCCCGCGCCCGGCTGCTGGTCTGCTTCTGGACCCTCCCCGTCTACATCGCCGGAGTCTGGCTGCTGCTCGAAGAGCGGCGCGAGATCGATATCTTCATGCTGATCTATATCGCCATCTGGTCCGGTTTCGCTCTCGACATGGCGCGCCGCGCCTGCCCCGGCTGCGGCCGGCAGTTCTTCGTTCGCAATATCCTGATGAGCCTGACGACCCGCAAATGCGTGCATTGCGGAATTCCCCTGCGGCCAGCTCCCGGCGGCACTGAATAGTTCGGGCGCGCGGCAACACGCGACAAAAGGAACTTGACCCTCATGTCTCTCGCCGCCAGCCCCGCGCGCCGGCCCTCCGGCGACAGCCCGCGCAGTTCCCCCGCGCGCCGGGTGCTGCGCGAGTCCTTCGGCTTCGACGATTTCAAGCCCGGCCAGGAAGCCGTAATCAATGCCCTGCTGGCGGGCCGCAATGCGCTTGCCGTCATGCCCACCGGCTCCGGCAAATCGCTATGTTTCCAGATTCCCGGCCTGTTGTTCGACGGGCTGACCGTCGTCGTCTCGCCGCTGGTGGCCCTGATGCAGGATCAGGTGGCCGCGCTCAAACTCGCCGGCATCGACGCCGACGGCATTCATTCCGGCAATGAGCGCGGCGAAAACATCGAAGTCTGGAGGCGGGCCGCGGCCGGCCGGACGCGCCTGCTGTACATGTCGCCCGAACGGCTGATGACCGAGCGCATGCTGGCGGCGCTCAAGCGCTTGCCCGTCAAGCTGTTCGCGGTCGACGAGGCCCATTGCATTTCGCAATGGGGGCCGGCGTTCCGTCCCGAATACGCCGACCTGAGTCGGCTGCGCGAGTTGTTTCCGGGCATTCCCATAGCCGCGTTGACCGCGACCGCGGACGAGGTTACCCGCGGCGACATCGCCGAGCGCCTGTTCGGCGGCCGCGTCGAACAATTCGTGCTCGGCTTCGACCGCCCCAATATCCGCCTGACGGTGACGATGAAACGCGAATGGAAGCGGCAGCTCGCGGACTTCATCGCGCGCTTCGAAAACGACAGCGGCATCGTCTATTGCCTGTCGCGCAAGAAGACCGAGCAATGCGCGGCGATGCTGGCGGAGCGAGGAATACGCGCGCTTCCCTATCACGCCGGCATGAGCGCCGAACAGCGCGAAGCCAACCAGAATATCTTCATGACCGAACCCGGCGTGGTCATGGTCGCCACCATCGCTTTCGGCATGGGCATCGACAAGGCCGATGTGCGTTTCGTCTTCCATGCCGACCTGCCCGCCAGCGTCGAAGCCTATTATCAGGAAATCGGCCGGGCCGGCCGCGACGGGGCGGCCGCCGAAGCGCATATGCTATATGGCCTCGAAGATATCAGGATGCGGCGGCAGTTCATCGAAAACGAGGAAGCCGGCGACGACCGGCGCCGGCGCGAACACAAGCGGCTCGACGCGCTGCTCGGCTATTGCGAGGCGCCGGTCTGCCGCCGCGCGACCTTGCTCGAGTATTTCGGCGAGCGGATCGATGCTTGCGGCAATTGCGACGCCTGCCTGTCGCCCGCGGAACGCGAGGACGGAACCGAGGCGGCCGGGCTGATCCTGAGCGCTGCCCGGCAGACCCGCGAAATCTTCGGCGCCGCGCATCTGATCGATGTCCTGCGCGGCGCCAAAAACGAGAAAATCCTGCGTTTCCGCCATGATCGGCTGGACTGCCACGGCGCCGGCGCCGAACGGGGCGCGAACGAATGGCGTTCGCTGATCCGGCAGATGGTGGCCGCCGGATTGCTGCAAATCGATATCGCGGGCTACGGCAGCATCAAGATCACCGACAAGGGCCGCGAACTCGCGCGCGGCGAAGGCGAATTCCTGTACCGGAAAGACACATTCGCGAGCCGGCCCAAAGCCGAGCGGCGTCAGACGCGCAAGCAGGAGCAATTGCTGGCGGACCATGCCCTGACCGCTGCCCAGGACGCATTGCTCGCCAAGCTCAAGGCATTGCGCCTGGAGTTGGCGAAAGAGCGCGAAGTCCCCGCCTATATCGTCTTTGCCGACCGGAGCCTGATCGAGATGGCCCGGCGCCGGCCCCGCAACGAGACCGAATTCGCCGAGATCAACGGCGTCGGGGCCGTCAAGCTCGAACAATTCGCCGCGCCGTTCCTGGCCGCGATAAACGCCGCGCCGGACGACGACGCCCTCGCGGAGGAATCCCGGGACCAGACGGCATCCGCTGAATGATTCCAGCCGCGGCATTGTTCATTGCCGCAAGACAAAAGCGTCGGCCGGCGCGGAAACCCGAAAATGACGGCGACTATGGGTTCCCGCGGGAACGAACCGCGCCATGCCACGGTTTTTCGTTCCGGCGACGCTTGCTCGCCATTGCGCGGCCAGCGCGGATCGGAAGCGAACGCTTGCCCGCTCATGCTTCCGGCAAATCAGCGCTGGCCCGGACCTTGCGGGCGAGATACCGGTCGATCCTCTCGGCCGCCAGCCGGCCTTCGTAGATCGCGCGCACGACCAGGGACTGGCCCCGGCGGCAGTCGCCGGCGGCGAAGACCTTCTCCGCATTGGTGCGGAAATCGCCATATGCGGCGCGATAGTTCGAGCGCTGGTCGAGTTCGACGCCGAGCGCTTCGCTGACATAATGCTCGGGACCCAGGAAGCCCATGGACAGCAATACCAGGTCGGCTTTCCAGAACTTGCGCGTGCCGGGGACTTCCCGGAATTTCGGGTCTACCTCGACCGTGACGATGCCGCGCAGGCGGCCATCCTCGCCGCGCGCGAATTCCTTGCCTGAAATCGAATAGCGGCGAGGGTCGCGGCCGAATTTGCGGGCGGACTCCTCGTGGCCGTAATCGACGCGGAAGATGAGCGGCCATTGCGGCCAGGGGTTGTCGGGGCCGCGCTCGGCGGGCGGTCGCGGCATGATCTCGAAATTGACCAGCGAACGGCAGCCGTGACGCAGCGAGGTGCCGATGCAGTCGGTGCCGGTATCGCCGCCGCCGATGACGATCACGTCCTTGTCCCCGGCGTCGATGTAATTGCCGTCCGCCAGATTGGAGTCGAGCAGGCTTTTGGTGTTTCCGAGCAGGAACTCCATCGCGAAATGCACGCCGGGGCCCGCGCGCGAGGGGATGGACAGATCCCGCGGCGCGGTGGCGCCGGTGGCCAGCAACAGGGCGTCGTTCTCGTCGAGCAATCGCCGCGCGTCGACACCGTTCGCGCCCTCGCCGCCGACATCGGCGTCGACCGTGAATTCGACGCCTTCCTCGCGCAACAGGTTTACGCGGCGGTCGACGAGTTCCTTCTCCAGCTTCATGTTCGGAATCCCGTACATGAGCAGTCCGCCGACGCGGTCGTCGCGCTCGTAGACGCGCACCTGGTGGCCTTGCAGGTTCAATCGCGCCGCGGCGGCGAGCCCCGCCGGCCCGGAGCCGACCACGGCCACCTTGCGGCCGGTATCGGCGGCGCGCGGCCGGGGCTTGACCCAGCCCATCTCGAAGCCCTTGTCGGCGATGGCGCATTCGATATTCTTGATCGCGACCGGCGGTTCGTTGATGCCGAGCACGCAGGCGCCTTCGCAAGGCGCGGGACAGACGCGGCCGGTGAATTCTGGGAAGTCGTTGGTCTTGTGCAAACGGTCGAGGGCGTCCTTCCACCTGCCCCGATATACCAGGTCGTTCCATTCGGGAATCAGGTTATAGACCGGGCAGCCGTCGTCGGACTGGCAGAAGGGCACGCCGCAGTCCATGCAGCGGGCGCCTTGCCGCGCCAGCAGCGGCTGCTGGTGGTCGGTGTAGATTTCCCTGAAATCCACCAGTCGTTCGAGCGCGTCGCGATACGGTTCGGTTGCGCGCTCGAATTCCTTGAATCCGGTCGGCTTGCCCACTGTTTGCTTACGTCAGATTTCCGTTTGCCCCGCCGTGGCGGGGACATGTTCATGCAAGGGAAGATCGCTCAGGCGGCGGTCGCCGCCTTGCGTTCGGCCAATACGCGCTTGTATTCGGTCGGCATGATCTTGACGAACTCCGCCAGACTGCGCTCCCAGTTGTCCAGCACGCGCCGGGCCACGGTCGAGCCGGTATGCCTGGCGTGATTTTCGAGCAAGGTCTTCAGTTCGAGTATGTCTTCCGCCGCGGTCACGGTTTCCAGGCCGAGCGAGGCCATGTTGCATTGCGCCGGCAGGCGCCCGTCGGGATCCCAGGCGTAGGCTATGCCGCCGCTCATGCCGGCGCCGAAGTTGCGGCCGGCGGGGCCGAGCACGACCACGCGGCCGCCGGTCATGTATTCGCAGCCGTGATCGCCGATGCCCTCGACGACGGCATGGGCGCCGCTGTTGCGCACCGCGAAACGTTCCGCGGCCGCGCCGCGGAAATAGGCTTCGCCGCCGGTGGCGCCGTAGAGCGCGACATTGCCGATCAGGATATTTTCTTCCGCCCTGAAAGTGCTTTCCCGCGGCGGATAGATGACCAGCTTGCCGCCGGACAGGCCCTTGCCGACATAGTCGTTGGCGTCGCCTTCGACCGCGATGCGGATGCCCGGGACGAGCCAGGCGCCGAGGCTCTGGCCGGCCGACCCGCGCAGGCGGATATCGATCGTGTCCTCGGGCAGCGTCTTTTCCGGCCAGCGCCGCGCGACTTCGTTCGACAACATGGTGCCGACCACGCGGTTGGTGTTTTGCACTTCGCGCTCGATCAGCACCTTCGCGCGGCGTTCGAGCGCCGGCGCCGCGAGCCGGATCAGTTCGATATCGAGGGCCTGGTCGAGGCCGTGGTCCTGTTCCCGGGTGCAATAGACATCGGTGTCGGGAAACATGATGCGCGCCGGCTCGAGGATGGCGCCGAGATCGAGTCCGCCGGCCTTCCAGTGGCTGACCGCGGTGGCGGCTTGCAGCAGGTCGACCCGGCCGATCATTTCATTGACGGTGCGCAGTCCGAGCCGCGCCATGATGCCGCGCAGTTCCTCGGCCACCATGAACATGTAATTGACCACGTGCCCGGGCTTGCCGCGGAACTTGCGGCGCAGGTCCGGATCCTGGGTGGCGATTCCCACCGGGCAGGTATTCAGATGGCATTTGCGCATCATGATGCAGCCCAGGGTGATCAGCGGCGCAGTGGAAAAGCCGAATTCCTCGGCGCCGAGCAGGGCGGCGACCGCCACGTCGCGGCCGGTCTTGAGCTGGCCGTCGGTCTGCAGGACGACTCGCGAGCGCAGATTGTTCATCACCAGGGTCTGGTGGGTTTCCGCGACGCCGAGTTCCCAGGGCAGGCCGGCGTGCTTGATCGAAGTCAGCGGCGAGGCGCCGGTGCCGCCGTCGTGGCCGGCGATCACGAGATGGTCGGTCTTGGCCTTGGTCACGCCGGCGGCGATGGTGCCGACGCCGATTTCGGAAACGAGCTTGACGCTGATGCGCGCCCGGCGATTGGCGTTCTTGAGGTCGTGAATGAGCTGGGCGATGTCCTCGATCGAATAGATATCGTGATGGGGCGGCGGGCTGATCAGTCCCACGCCGGGCGTCGAATGGCGGATGCGGGCGATATTCCCGTCGACCTTGCGGCCCGGCAGTTCGCCGCCTTCGCCGGGCTTGGCGCCCTGGGCGATCTTGATCTGCAATTCGTCGGCATTGGCCAGATACGACATGGTCACGCCGAAGCGGCCGGAGGCCACCTGCTTGATCGCCGAGCGGCTCGAATCGCCGTTCGGCATCGGCTCGAAGCGGATCGGATCCTCGCCGCCTTCGCCGGTATTCGACTTGCCGCCGATGCGGTTCATGGCGATGGCCAGGGCCTGGTGGCTTTCATCGGAAATGGAGCCGAAGCTCATGGCGCCGGTGGCGAACCGCTTGACGATCTCGCCGGCGGGCTCGACTTCATCGAGCGGCACCGGCTCGTTGACGTCGTCGCGGAATCGCAACAGGCCGCGCAGGGTCGCGCGCTTGGTCGCTTCCTCGTTCGCGCAGCGGGCGAAGACGCGATAGGCCTCGGCGTTGTTGCCGCGGGCGGCGATCTGCAAATTGAAGATCGTGTCGGGATTCCACATGTGGGTTTCGCCGCCGCTGCGCCAATGGAAATCGCCGGGATTGTCCAGCACCGGCAGGCGCTCGCTGGCGCGCAGCGGGAAGCCGACGCGGTGGCGGCGCAACAATTCGGTTTCGAGCGCGTCGAAGCCGATGCCTTGCACGCGGCTCGCGGTGCCGGCGAAACAACGCTCGATGATTTCATCGGCGAGCCCCACCGCTTCGAAAATCTGCGCGCCCTTGTAGGACTGCAAGGTGGAGATGCCCATCTTCGCCATGACCTTGAGCATGCCCTTGGCCACGCCTTTCTTGTAGGCGGCCACGAGCGAGTTCCCGTCGCGATAGCCGTCTCCGAGCAGGCCGTCCTCATTGGCCCGCCACAGGGCCTCGAAGGCCAGATAGGGATTGACGGCGTCGGCGCCGTAGCCGGCGAGCAGGCAATGATGGTGCACCTCGCGGGCTTCGCCGGTCTCGACGATGACGCCGATGCGGGTGCGCTGGTGATTGCTCACGAGATGATGATGCGTCGCGCCGCAGGCCAGCAAGGCGCTCAGGGGCACGCGGTCGCGCGAGATCGCCCGGTCCGACAGGATGATGAAGGAACAGCCGTCGCGGATGGCGGCGGAAGCCTCGTCGCAGATGCGCCGCAGCGCGTCCTGGAAGCCGTCGCCGGAACGGCTGTCCCAAGTGATGTCGATGACCCGGCTGCGCATGCCGCGATAGTCCATGTCGCGGATTTCGGCGAGTTGGGCATTGGACAATATCGGATGATCGATGCTCAGCCGGCGGGCCTGCGCGCGCGTGGTTTCGAGCAGGTTGCCTTCCGGGCCGATGAAGCAGCGCAAGGACATCACCACCTCTTCGCGAATCGAATCGATCGCCGGATTGGTGACCTGGGCGAACAGTTGCTTGAAATAGTCGTAGAGCATGCGCGGCTTGTCGGACAGGCAGGCCAGGGCGCTGTCGTTGCCCATGGAGCCGAGCGGGTCGCGCGCTTCGGTCACCAGCGGCAGCAACATGAACTGGATGGTTTCGCTGGTATAGCCGAAGGCCTGCATGCGCGGCAGCAGGTTTTCGCCCGCCAGCGAATGGGGCGCGCCGCGCCCGGCGAGATCCGCGAGCGCGACCTTCTCGGCGGCGAGCCATTCGCCATAGGGCCGCCGGCCGCAGATGTCGCCTTTCACTTCTGCGTCGGGGATCAGCCGGCCCTGTTCGAAATCGAGCAGGAAGACGCGGCCCGGCCGCAGCCGGCCCTTGGCCTTGACATTGGCGGGATCCACCGGCAGCACGCCGACTTCGGAGGCCATGACGCACTTGTCGTCGCGGGTGATGTAATAGCGGCTCGGCCGCAGGCCGTTGCGGTCGAGCACGGCGCCGATATAGTGGCCGTCGGAAAAGACGATCGAAGCCGGGCCGTCCCAGGGCTCCATCAGCGCGGAATGGTATTCATAGAAATCCTTGCGCTTGCGTTCGATGCCGCGGTCCGACTGCCAGGCTTCCGGAATCATCATCATGGTCGCTTCCGCCAGCGAACGGCCGGCGAGCAGCAGCAACTCGAGGACGTTGTCGAACGCGCCCGAATCGGAGACATCGTCGTCGATCACGGGAAAGACGGCCGGCAGGCGGTCGCCGAAAGCCTTGCTGACCATGGTCCCCTGCCGCGCCACCATGGCGTTGACATTGCCGCGCAAGGTGTTGATCTCGCCGTTATGGCTCATGAAGCGGTTCGGCTGGGCCCGGTCCCAGGACGGGAAGGTATTGGTGCTGAAACGCGAATGCACCATCGCCATATGCGTGGCGAATGCGGGATTGGTCAGATCCCGATAGAAAGGAAAGAGTTGTCCCGGAGTCAACATGCCCTTGTAGACGATGACCTTGCTCGACAGGCTGCAGGCGTAAAGCAACTTGCGTTCGCGCAGCGAGGCGTCGTTGCGCAGGGCATGGGTGAAGCGCTTGCGGATGACGTAGAGCGCGCGTTCGAAGGCGTCCTGTTCCAGCCCTTCGGCGGCGGCGATGAAGAGTTGCTCGATGCGCGGCTGGGCCGCCCGCGCCGCGGGACCGACATCGGCGCCTTCGGCGTCGACCGGCACGAGCCGCCAGCCGACGAGGGTCTGGCCTTCGTCGGCGATGATCTCGTTGATGAGCTTGCGGCAGAAAGCGCGCTCTTCGTCGCAGCGCGGCAGGAAGATATTGCCGGCGGCGAACTTGCCGTCCGGCGGCAATTCGCCGCCGAACTCGGCGCCGGCGACCTTGCGGAAAAAGTCGTGGGGCAGGCCCACCAGGATGCCGGCGCCGTCGCCGGTATTCGCCTCGAAACCGCAGCCGCCCCGATGATCCATGCGCGAATTGACATGGCAGGCGTCGAGCATGATCTGATGGCTGGGCCGGCCCCTGATATCCGCGACGAGGCCGACGCCGCAGGAGTCCTTCTCCTGCGCGGGATCGTAAAGCCCTGTCTTTCCGGGATATCCTGCGGCCGGTGATTTGCTCATTGAATTCTTGTCCGGGCTCGAATCGGTTCCACCCCCCGGCGCGGACTACCTTGCCTGGGAACATTCGGGAAACAGCGCTTGATTCGTCCAGACCGGCATCGCTCAAGAGGCCGAAAATCCTTCCTTTGGCTTCCGGTTCCGCGCGTCCGAGAGGGCCGCTCAACATAACACCGAAGGGAAATTTGTCAAGTTGGGGCGCGGCGGAGTGTAGAGAACAAATGAATTGTCCGCTTTTGGAACATATGAACTGTCCGGTCGTACAGTGGTCGTTTTTGGCGCTGCACAGGTTCGCGAGCGCACATTTGTCGCGCACACTTCCATTAATCGCGTTCGGCCAAGGAACCCGGAAAGCACTTTCCGGTCAGTCCTGCTGCCACCGCGACGGCTTGCTGATCGTTGTACCGGGAATCGGGTCCGGCAACTGCGACTGCCGCAATGCGTTCGGGCGGATATGCCTCGCGAAATCCGCATGTGCCAAAAGCTGGCGGGACGGTCGCCCGGTCCCGGGCGTAACCAGTCCGACCCTTTTGCCGCGATGATGATGCCTCAGGAGGCGCATCGCCTCTGCGATGTCGCTGTCGTTGCTCGTCGTTGCGCCGTGCCGCCCGAGTGTTGTTCCCAGCGCGGCGCATCGCCTCTGCGATGTCGCTGTCGTTGCTCGTGCTGGAGGATCTTGGCGAAAAGCGCGGGCAGGTCCAACCACTCCAGGATTTGCCCTTCAGCACTCCATAGTAGAGATTGAAGCCGTCGACATAGACGTATGTGCGCATCATCTGCCCAAAAAGCAGGGGCCTCCGAAGAGGCCCCGCGCCCTGCGGTCGAAACCGCAAGGGGTATTGGTGACGATATTCTTGACTTCGACGGTTTGAATTCATAAGTGATTGATTTCATTGAGTTTGCCATTTTGCCTAGGCACAACATCCGGGATTTTTCTGTCTTGGCGGGAAGTCAGCTCAACCCATACGGCACTTCCGAATACTTCAGCCCCAGGGTCTCATAGATCCAGTCCGCCTCGACGGTGGCGGCCGAAGGGACGACATAGCGTTTGGCCGCGCGTTGATCCTTGAGGATCGAGCATTGGCGGCCCAGCAAGGCCTCGCGGATCGCTTCCGGCGACAGCGACCGCTTTTTCTGCAGTTTTACCCGGTACGCCAGATGCTGCACGCAGGCGAAAGCCATGCAGGCGATGGCGAGATGGGCGCGGACGCGGCGCGGGGTCCAGTGGTGGATCGGCCGCACTTTCAGATCGTGTTTGGTGACGCGGAAGCCGCGCTCCACCTGCCACAGGCCGCGGTAGCGCTGCCAGAGTTCGGCCGCGGACATGCCGCGCACATTGGTGACCACGCCGCGCAATCCATCCCAGCGCGCCGCCGCGGCGATCCGATCCGGATCGATTTCCCAGCGGCCTTCGCCCCGCATGCGCAGAAACCGCGTTGCCCCAAACCGTCCAGTTCTCGCGGGTGCCGCCTTCGCCCCGCATGCGCAGAAACCGCCCGACGCCTCTGGGCAGCAAGGATTTCGGCTTGCCGTTCCGGTTGAGCTTGTCGAGCAGGCGCTTTATCGCCTTTTGCCGATCCTTCTTGTCCTTGGCCGCCCTTTTCGGACTGTAAGCGACCACGACCCGCCGGCCCCGGTGGCGGAACACCCCGACCTTCCCGCCCGCCTCCATCGCGGCCGCTCCGCGATAGCGGCCCGTTTCGACAATCCGGTCTTGCAGCGCCCGCGGCAGCGACCGCAAGCGCGCGCCGACGATGTATCGGTGCCCCGCGGACTCCAGCCCGGCCAGATTCTCTTCGCCGAACATCCCCGCATCGGCCACGCACACCGCCTCCAGTCCCGCACGGCGCCGGCGCATCTCCTCCATCATCGGCAAGAACGTCCTGCCCTCGTACGCCGCGCCGGGAAACACCTCGTACCCCACCGGCAAACCTTCGCGCGTCACCATCAGCGCCAATACCACCTGCGTCCGTTGCGGCTTGCCGTCCTTGCTGAAACCGAACTGCCGCAGCGCGTCGCCGCCTTCGTCCGCGGTCGTCGATTCGAAATACAGCGTGGCGCAATCGAAAAACAGCACGTCCAGCGGCGCCGGCAGCAAGGCGCCGGCCGCCGCGGCCACTTTGGCCCGCAGCTTGCCGATGACCCGCTCGTCCAGCTGATCCATCATCCGGTACACCTTTTCCAGCGGCAGGCCGACGCCGAATTCCCGGCCCAGCCGCCGCACCGATCCGCGCTTGCTCTGGGGGTTGGCGATGCGCGCCATGACCGTGTGAAACAAGGCCCGCCGCGAGGCCCGGTGGCGCGAGGTCAGCAGCCGGTCCAGTCCCAACTCCTGGTATACGCGGCCGTAGGCCTCGTGAATGCCCGTGACCATGCGTTTTTCCTCCCGCAAATCCCGCAGGTCCACAGGCAGGGACGGCGAATCCGCGCTTTCGGCGGCGCGCCGCCCGGCCTCGATCGCTTCCTCGGCCACTTGTTCCGGCGGAAACAATCCCGGCTGCCGGTCGTGCGCTTCCCGGGCCTTGAGAAACTCGCCCAACTCCTTCAGCCGGGCCAGTTCGGCCTCGTCGGAAGCCACGCCGATGTGGCGCACGATGCGCTGGCGGACCTTGCCGCCCTCGCGGACGCCCTCGACCAGCTGGACGGACTTCCGGGGGCTGTTGGGCGTGGTTTTGACGCGAACGAACATGGGGGAAAGCGTATCGCCTTCCGGCACTGATGTCAAGCAATAAATATCGATAGGCACAACAAAACGGCTTTTCGGGCGCTGCCTGGAAAACCCGCCCGAAAACAATCAGATGCGCAAAGGGGAATTCGTATTCAGGAGGCTAAACCGTCGAAGTCAAGACCGTTATGGCATAGGATATGCGGCTCATCCAAAATTGGAATCCTTGATGGAATTGAACGGCGGCATCCACCGGCATTTCCTTAGTGGCAAGGAGGAAGTCCAAGCTTTCCAAGATAACAAATTCATAAAAATGCACAATTCTACCCTCTGCAAAGTTGGCTTTCTGCGTTCCGTAATTCGAAAACTCTTGAGTGGTAAACTACATACTGCATCGTGCGGTTTAGGCGTTGCCTTGGATAAGATGCTCGAAGGTCGCCCTGCCAAGTCCGTCTGCCTATTAGCAACAGTGATCTCAATCTGTGTCGCCGTTTGGCAAATCTACCTTTGGGTGTGGGAATAGTTGCTCCGCCGTTTCCCCGTATTTCCACGCCACTTCACTATTAAGCCTACGGCCTTATTGCCGTGCCCGCGATGGAGCGAAAAAGGTTATCGGCAACCGGACAGTTCTATTTGTTTACAACAGCGCGGCGGGGGCGAATTGCGGTGTGCTGGTTCAGATACATATGAGACTGCATCGCCGTTTTGACAACGGTTGATTCGGTTCGAGAAAACGGGATCGCGCGCTTCCGATGGAAGGAGCGAAGCGACTGGAATCGGAAGCGCGCGCCGGCACGCCGAAGGCGCGCCGACGCGCCGGTTTGGGATAGCCTTGTTGTTTTCCACGACAAAAGGAGACCCGAACCATGCAGATACGATCTCTGCGACTGAAATCCTACCGCAGCTTCAAGGTGAATGACATGTCGGACCCGGCAGCGGCCGACCGCCTGCGGCGCATCGAACTGTACGAGAAGCTGCGCGGCGAAGGCTGCGCGGAAGCGATCGCGCTGGAAGCCGTCGGCTGGTCGCGCGCCACCTGCTTTCGATGGCGCAAGCGCTATCGGACCGAAGGCCTTGCCGGCCTGCGCGCGAAAAGCCGCCGCCCCCGGCGCGTCCGCAGCTCCCGATGGTCGGGCGCCCAGGAACGCCGAATCTGGACGCTGCGGCGCGAATACCCCTTCATGGGCAAGAAGAAACTCCACGCCCTGCTGCGGCGCGAAGGCAGCGAACTGAGCGAATCCACCGTCGGCCGCGTACTCGCCAAGGGCATTCGGCTGCAACGCATCCGGCCTTGCCGCTTCTGCCGCGCACGCGCGCGGACCAGGCAGCCGCGGCGCTTCAACGGCCACGCCCGGCGACTGCCTCGCGGACAACGAGCCGCCCAAGTCGGACAACTCGTCCAGATCGACCACATGACGCTGTCGCGCGACGGCAAACAACTCAAGGAGTTCAAGGCCGTCCGCCCCATCGCCAAACAGATGATCGCCCGCGTCTACAGCCGCGCGACAGCGCGCAACGCCAAACGCTTCCTGCAAACCGTCATCCGGGAACTGCCGTTCCCCCTGATCTCCATCCAGGTCGACGGCGGCAGCGAGTTCCAGGCCGAATGCGAGCAGGTCTGCGCCGCACTCGACATCCCGCTCTTCGTGATCCCGCCCAAAAGCCCCCAAATCAACGGCTGCGTCGAGCGCGCCAACGACACCACCCGCGTCGAATTCTGGAACCAGTACCGCGACGAATTCACCGCCAGCGCCGCCAACCGCGCGCTAACCGAATATCGGCGCTTCTACCACCAAACCAGACCCCATCAAGCCCTCGACATGAAAACCCCCGACGAGTATCTTCAGCAGCAACAGGGATATCCCATAAAGTCTCATATGTGCTGAACCAGCACACGGGATGGTCAACGGGATCGGGATCGAATAGACTTGTCTGTGTCGTGCGTTTCTGTCGCATGATGCCCCCGGCGTTTTGGCGTGTGATTGTGGGGTTTGGTTATCACGCAAGAATACCCGAAACGCCGGTTTCTTACCAGCGGTATCGACACATTTCAACAGAAAATCAGACGGTTAGGAATTTACGGACAGGAACTAACACAGGTAGTGGATGGAGAGCGATTAATGAACCCAGGACAAAAAGTCCGAATAAAGACAGACCCAGCTCGTGCGGGCGTGCTGACTGACCGCAAACAGACTATCGGTCGAAGAGTTAAGTTTGGTGTGGACTTCAAAGAGGGCGGCCATGAATACATCCTAGAAGGGCTCTTGGAGTTGGTCCCGGATGAAGAAAGCCTAAATGACCTGATTCAATCCGGAAACTTTTCCGGAAGGCAAGTATTGCGAAACAGTATTACCTATCGCCGATTAAGTGGTCGATTGGCAAATGTGATTTACAGTATGGAGTCCACGGATACGGACTTTTATCCCTACCAGTTCAAGCCTGTATTAAATTTACTCGACTCTCCTTCAAAAGGGATTTTAATCGCTGATGAAGTTGGGCTAGGCAAAACCATTGAAGCAGGCTTGATCTGGACAGAACTTCGTAGTCGCCTAGACGCTAATAAATTGCTCGTGATTTGTCCAGCGATGTTACGTGAGAAATGGGTCAGGGAATTGCGAAATAGATTTGGCGTGCAATCGCAGATTGCTGATGCCAATGAGTTGCTTGCTACAATTAAACAATCTCTTACGGGTGAGATCAATGGATTTGCCTTGGTGTGCAGTAAGGATGGTTTACGACCGCCTCGGGGATTTAATGACGAGAACGAAGACACAACAGCCACTCCCAGAGGTAAATTAGCACAATTTTTATCTGACCGAGAGGCAGACGACCCACTGTTTGACTTGGTAGTCGTGGATGAAGCCCACCACATGCGAAATCAAGAGAGCATGACATCGAAACTTGGTTGTTTGATCAGACCTGTTACTGATTATATGGCGCTATTATCCGCGACTCCAATTCAACTCGTAAGCCAAGATCTTTTCCAGCTACTTCGTATCCTTGATGGCCAAACCTATTCTCATATCGATTCTTTTCAGCAGATTTTGTCGGCCAATAAACCCATTAATTTTCTCCATGAGGCAATACAGCGAGGTGAGGCAACGGCAGATAAGTTTCTAGAATTGATTAACAACGCCTTGATGCACCCGATGTTGTCGTCGAGCAGGCAGTTGGCACATCTAAGGTCTAGAAAGTTGAGTAGTTCCGAGCTGAGAAAGCCGCAAGTTCGAGCTGAAATTGCAGGTGATTTAGAAAAAATAAATCTCCTAAGTAAGGCAGTATCTCGAACTCGAAAACGCCAGGTAACTGAATGGCGTGTCATACGTGAGGCCGTGCCTGAATATATCGAAATGCATAGTCTGGAGGCAGAGTTTTACAACAATGTTACTCAGTCTATCAGTGAATATTGCGAGGACAGAGATATTAGCCAAGGGTTTTTGCTAACAACTCCCCAACGCCAGATTTCCAGTTGCATGCCTGCCGCACTTAGAAGCTGGAAGAACAGGGTAATCAAAAAGGATATTGATGAAGAAATTTATGACGATTTTGGTTGGGAAGAAATAGATAAATCCTCCCAAAGTGATCTGGGACCACTAACAGCCCATCTGGTGGCCGAGGCCGATAAGCTCGGAAGCTATGAGTTGTTAAAACAGTGTGATAGCAAGTACAAACGCTTGGAGAATCTATTAACAGCTTTCTTCCGTGATTACCCAGATGAAAAGCTCATTATCTTCACCTATTTTCGACAAACCATCTACTATCTTGAGGAGCGTCTTCTGGAGGCAGGAATAAAACCCAAGGTCTTGATGGGAGGAATGAAACAGAGTAAGGATGAGGTGGTTAATCAATTTCAAAGCGACCCCACAATCCAAGTGCTGATATCTTCCGAGGTGGCCAGTGAAGGTGTTGACCTACAGTTTTGCAGAGTGCTGATCAATTATGATCTGCCATGGAATCCAATGAAAGTAGAGCAGCGTATTGGTCGGATAGATCGTATTGGTCAAAAAGCTGAGAAAATCACCATCTGGAACCTCTTCTATGCGGATACTGTTGATGCCAGAATCTACCAGAGGTTGCATGAAAGACTTCATATCTTTGAGTACGCGTTGGGTGGTCTAGAAGCCGTACTCGGCGACGAAATAACCAAGCTTGGCTACGAGTTACTTACCGGAAAACTCACCGCTAAAGAGCAAGAAATACGAATCAAACAAACAGAGCAAGCTATGGCCAATCTACAACGTGAGAACGATGAGCTTGAGGATAGAGCGTCCTACTTAGTTGCTCACAACGAATACATACTTAATGAAGTCGTTGCCGCAAAATCCCTACAACGTTTTATCAGTAGTAAGGATCTGGAAACCTATTTCATCGATTTCTTTTCACAAAACTACCCGGGCACTGACATCAGACAGCTGACTCCCGATGCAGTGGAGTTTGAGATCAAGTTGAGTAATGATGCCAAAAATGATTTTCAAGGATACCTGAGATCGAGGAAAATCCATAAGCCCACTTTTCTCATTAATACACCGGAAAGACAGGTCCACTTCATGTTTGATAATAAATTGAAAAAAGTAAATTCACTAACTGAGGTTATCAATCAATTTCATCCAGCTATTCAATTTATTAATTCGAAGTTGAAAGGAAAAAAAGAGCAGCTTATCCCGACGGCTACAATAGTATCGACGTTGGATGTTGGGGATATACCATCTGGCATATATGGGTTTTTTGTTAAGCGCTGGCAAATATCCGGCGTGCGAGACAGTGAACGTTTGGCATATTCGGCAGTTAATCTTTCCACGAGTAAACCACTTTTGGAAGATCAAGCCGAACGGCTGATTAACAGCGCATCTAATGCGGGTAAAGACTGGACTTCCGCCAAAAATCTCGTTGGCATTAGCGATGTCGAACTAGCCTATGAACGATGTGAAGATATTTTGGAAGATGCTTATCGCTATTACATAGAGCATATTGAACGGGAGAATGAGGATCGAGCCGACGTGTTGGCCAATACTGCCAAAAGCCATTTTGAAGGCCAGATTGCCCGGATTCAAGAAGTTATCGATAACTTCAAACGACAAGGTAGAGATATAATGATCCCTGCCAACGAAGGTAAAATCCGGAAACATAGGCAGAGGCTAACAGATCGGATTAGAGAAATTGAAAAAAGTCGGAAAATAAGCCATTCCTGCGGTGATGTTGCATTGGGTGTCATTGAGGTTCAGTGATGAAGGTAAAAAATAGGCAGATGGCGAACAAACTTAAGGATGCTTTTAAAGAGGCAGGAATAGAGTTGCCAGCTAAACAGGAAAATCCTATCGGAAAGGAATCTAAAAATAATCACAGATCGACCAAGACAATCAGAAAGAGTGATCAACCTGTTTGCAATAGGGAAAGTAATAAAAAGGTCTTAAAAAATACTCGCGGAGTAAAAACGCACGAGCAGAAGAATACACAACGAAAGAAGCAGGCTAAGCATTTTGATGATGGCTTACCTTCTTTGACGGCCATTACGAATGCATATGGTTATTCATCGAAAGATAATCCTGAAAACAATAGAGCTAAGAGCCAAACACCTGAAAAGACAATTTTAAAAGCCAGAAAAGGTTACCATTTTGAGCAGAACCCGATTTTTAACAAAAACAGGGAGGAGTCGTATAGGGTAATCATCGATGAGCGACCGTGCGCAACACAGATTTCTCCGGGTAGTGATATTGAAGTTCAGTTGGTTATCGGTCTGGATTTGGGCACCTCCACAACCAAGGTGATAATTGGCGATCCTGATCGAAAGCGTTTTTATGCTGTGCCGCTTTCTCTTGGAGCTAAGAATCCCTATCTTATTTCCACCTCAATCATTAAGGATGAGCTCCATAACATCATTATTGATACAGGAGATTCTCTCAATGCTTTTCGCCATATCAAATTGGACTTGATAAAAAATAAGAGCAACGAAGCAATAGTCCATCTGGCCGGTTACGTTGCTCAAATTATTCGCCATAGCATACGTTGGTTTTTTTCGGCGCATGCCGATGACTATCGAGGTATACATCTGTTTTGGACTATGGCGATGGGTTTGCCGGTAGATTCTGCTCGCCAGCCTGAACTTGAAAGTCGTTTTCGAATAGCAGCTATTGCAGGGGCCCAAGCTGCTATTTCGCGAGAAGCTATTGCTGTTGCTAACCTTGACGTACTCGTTGAACAGGTTGAGGAAGACTTGATCAACCAGAAAGCAAACGGGGCTACCTCTTGTTTTGAAGAGTTGGGCGGAGACCCAAGGGTGGTTGTTGTTGTCCCGGAAATTGCCGCGCAGGTGGTTGGTTTGTTTCGTTCACGTCGTTGGGATAGGGAAAAGCCGATATCATTTTTGATGGATGTCGGTGCCGGCACAGTGGATTCGGCTGTGTTCTCGCTGGTCGATGCAATACAAGAGGGAAAAGAGCTTGCTTTTTGTGCGTTCAGCTGTAATGTCAATGAATTGGGAGTCATAAAGCTCCATCAGGACAGGATTGACTGGCTACAAGAGAATCTGCCTGAAGGCCTGTCGGAGCGCGAGGAAGTTGTTGCCTTTCTGGCAAGACTGAAACATTTTAATGGGGAATCGGTAGCAGTTCCTGGGAATATTGATGACTACATTAATCATGTGGAAATTGTTCGAGGAAAAAGTAACTTCGATCCTGACAGGCGGTATAATAATCAGCTTGGAGATAAGGTTTATCAGGATGTGCTGCTGGATGCGAAACGAAAAAACGAAGGTGACAGTGCTTGGAGTAGTCTCAGAACGATGATCTGCGGCGGAGGCGCTCGATCAGATTTTTATCGTAGGTATGTTCAGGGAATATCAGAAAACTCGATTTTCAATTTGCAGGTTGAGGTGCTTGAGAAACCCCTTAATCTCGATGCACCGGGTCTTCCGTCAAAAGAATATGATCGACTTTCAGTAGCTTATGGCTTGGCCCAAGGAACGCAATGGGAATATAGGTGGCCAGAGAGCATGGAAGAAATTCCGTATGCAAGGAAAGATCATATAGAAGGATTTATTTCGAAGGATATGGTTTGAATATTTGATCATCGCAATCTTTGCAACAGATTGATTTTGTTTTTGGTGCCAAGAAATTGAAAGATTGTAATCCATCATAAGAGAGACTGTTTGCACTGGTTTGGGAGCGCCCAGCCAAGGAGGTGGCCCGCGAGTTGGTCATATCAGGCGTTGCACTGGGAAAACTGTGCTAGGAGCTTGCGCCACAGAATGATTACAAGCATTTCCTAGACCATATATTGTGTTGATGACTGTGGTCGAATACTACATATGGTGGTCGGCAGTTTCTACGGCGCAGGCTCCCAGGAGCCTGCGCCGCAAGCCTGCGATATAGCAAGGGAGCACTACCGGATTCGACGGCGCAAGCTATCGTATCCGGGCGCAAGACAAGACCGCGCTCTTGTCTCTTGCGCCCATGAGCAATGCCCTGCGGACGGAATGATTCAGGAAATGCACAGAGGACTTCCCCACCGCATTGTGGACCGGATTCGAAGCGCGGCGTTATAATCGCGCCGATGCCCCGTGCGGGCCGACCAGGAACCAGCCAGATAAACACGATCATTCGCAAGTTTCCGTTCGCGACGGTTATCCTGCTGCTGGCGAGTATTCCAGCCTTGGCGACGGCCGCGCCGACATCTGAAGCCCTGATCCGCATGGAAATACAGTTTTATGTCATGCAGCCGCGCAAGGATTTTGCAACTCCTGCTTACTTGCGCCGCAGATCGAGGAAGCCGCCGATGATGAAATATGGACGAAAAACCGATTGGTCGGTTTTTTCAACATACTTTCCGCAGAGACGAACGATGAAACAATGCTCGAGGGAGCAATGACAGCAATCACCGCCGATAGCGATAGGTTCGACGACCTCACACAGAGGAAATCGTTGATATGCGGACCTGCGTTATTCGGTTGCATTGAGGAAGTAGCGCCATGAAAGCGATAACCCACATGCTCGACCGCGGCGAGCACGAGGCGCCGCGATGCTATTCCGGCGCCGAACGCGACGACGATACCGCCTACTGTCTCGGTCGCCTCGAAGGCGAGACAGAGACCGATCAGAAAATCCACAAGCGTCGCCTGGATGCGGCGATCACGCACCGCTGATGTGCGCCCTGAATCTCTGGTGGGATGTCGAGTGCTTCGATGCCGAGGGAAATTCTCTCGGCATCGGCAAATGGAACTCAACCTCCGCGGCCGATGTCCGTCGCCAAGCGCGAAAGCATGCCGCGGACTACGCCACCAGACGCTACGGCAGTATCGCGCTGATCATCATTCGCGGCGCCAGCCGAGGCGGCGGCGACTATAAGGTGAAGGTCGATTTGATGTAGACTTCCGGCCGGGTCCGCCGTCGCGGAATTGACCGAGGTTTGAGTTATGGCATCTTGGAAGAAAAACCCCCGCTATGAAGGTTTGACGTATAAGGAAGCCCTGAAAAAGGATTTGACGGACTGGCGTCTTATCCCAATTCTTATTTTTGGCCTGCTTATCAGCGGTTGCTTGTTTTCGGCCTTGGAACCTACCGGCCGTTTCCTTCAGGAAACTGCGGAAGAAGCCGAGCAGTATCGCCGCGAACGCGGGCTTGATTGAACAGATATTCCGCAAGGCCTGCGGATTGCATCGAAAATTCGTTCAAGGTACGAGATCAGCCGCCGCGGCCGCAACCGGGCGGCGCCGCGCAACGCCTCGGACGCGCACTGGGCGGTATTGCACGATGCTCGGGAACTCGACCTGATCCTGTGCGAGCAGCATGTGCGCAAGCTGACGAGGAATCTGTCGATTAGTTTCCAGGGGCGCGTCTACCAGGTGACCGGGCAGGGCCGGGGATACCGGCTGCGGGACGCCGCAGTGACGGTGTGCAAGGGCTACGGCGGCGCGGCCTTGCGCTCCGGTCGCTGCGCTCCCTGCGCGCAAGGCCGAAGGGGACATTTTAACTTTGGAGAAAAGGGGACATTTTAACTTTGGTTTGACAACACGCAGGCAATTGTTGCGAAATGCGAAACGGTGTTTTAACCTTGGGCTCTTGTGCGTCTGGCCCGCCCGCGGCCGAGTCGAATCGGCGCGGCGCTCGAAGAAAAACCACAATTCGGCCGGCAGGGAGCGCCTGTCCAGACCATTGACTCATCCTCACGTTACGGAGGCGAATGCAACCCGTGAACCCTCAACTAACCCGACGACGCTTCATCAAGGGCGTGATTGCCTCGGGCGCCGCGGCCGGCACGACTTCGCTATGGTACGCGGCGAACGGCCAATCCCGGCCCGCCGGGGCCGTGGAGCGCATGATCCGGCTCAACGTCAACGGTCAGGACCGCACCGTCGATGTGGCTCCCCAGGAAACCCTGGCCTCCACCTTGCGCTACAAGCTGGGCCTGACCGGCACCAAGCTGGGATGCAATCGCGGCGAATGCGGCGCCTGCACCGTGCTGGTGGACGATATTCCCGCCTATGCCTGTTCCGTTCTCACGCATTCCATGAAGGACGGGCGCATCGAAACCGTGGAAGGGCTGGAAGCGCCCGACGGCACGCTGCATCCGGTGCAGCAAGGCTTCGTCGAGGCGCTCGGTCCGCAATGCGGCTATTGCACGCCGGGCCAGGTGATGGCGGCGGTCGGACTGCTGCGGGCCAACCCGAACCCCACCCGGGAACAGGCCAGACTGGGGCTGGCGGGCAATATCTGCCGCTGCGGCTCCTACGACTCTTACCTCGACGGCGTCATGCGCGCCGCTGAAATAGGATAATCATCATGGCCTACATGCATATCGGTAAAGATTTTGTTCCGCCGGACGTGATCGGCAAGGTCACCGGCCGGATCAAATACGCGGAAGACTACGCCCGCGAAGGCATGGTCTACGCCCGCTTGCTCACCAGCCCCATTCCCCATGCGCGCGTGCTCGAAATCGACGCTTCCGAAGCCTTGGCGATGGAAGGCGTGTTCGGCATCCTGACGGCCGACGAGGTTTATCCCGACGGCGAACCCGAGTCCACCGGGCTGAAGATCCTGACCAACGAACCGACCCTGGTCGGCGAGCCGATCCTGGCGCTGGCCGCGGTCGACGAGAAGACCGCCGAAACCGCGCTCGCGGCGATCAATGTCACTTTCGAGCGCCTGCCCTTCGTGCTCGACCCGCTCGACAGCTTGCAGGAAGGCGGCGCCAACGCCTATTCCGGCGGCAATACCTTCGTTTTCCGGCAGGGCTTCGCCGAAGCGAAATGGAGCGCCGACCAGGTGGCGAGCTTCCGCGCCGGCAACGAGCCCACCGCGGAGCCCCAGCAGCAATTCGTCTACGGCGATCTGGAAGCGGGCTTCGCCGCGTCTTCCTATGTATATGAAGGCTCCTTCACCACCGCGGGCTATCCGCACCATTCCATGGAGCCGCGCAGCGCCATGGCCTATTGGGAAGACGGCAAGCTCTACCTGCACGGCACTTCCCAGAGCCTGACCGCGCTCGCCAACGACATGGCCGGCATCATCGGCGTCGCGAAGGAAGACCTGGTCTTCATCAACGCGGCCACCGGCGGCGGCTTCGGCCAGCGCGCCCGGGCCGGCAGCATTCCGAGCATGGCGATTCCCGCCAAGTTGTCGCAGAAACTGAACCGCCCGGTGATGATGCGCATCACCCGCGAGGAAGAGTTCACCATCGGCGGCGCCCGCCAGGGCTTCCAGGGCTGGATCAAGGTCGGCTTCCGGCCCGACGGCGTGATGGCGGCCTGCGACCTCTGGGTCGTATCCGACAACGGCGGCAAGGGCGGCGGCGCGGACGCGTTCTCGGCGGCGGACTGCATCAGCATTCTGTACCAGACCGAGGCGGTGCGCTTCCGCGGCACCTCGATCGGCACCAACACCGCGCATCGCGGCGCCCAGCGCGGTCCGGGCCAGAACCAGATCGCGCCCATCATCGCCCCCGTCATGGACGCGGCGGCGGACGCTCTCGGCATGAGCCGGCTCGATATCCGCGTTGTCAATTCGGCCCAGACCGGCGATGTCGGCGGGCCGCAGCGCCAGCCGCTGACCAGCGCCTACATGCCCGAAGCGCTGCGGCAAGCCGCGGACGCCTTCGATTGGGAAGGCCGCCAATCGCGCCGCCGCCAGCGCAACGGCAACAAGGTGACCGGTCTCGGCATCGGCCAGGGCTATCACAACGCCGGCCGCAGCGGACAGGACGGCATCGTCATGATGGGCGCCGACGGCAGGCTCAAGATCCATAGCGGAGTCGGCAACCTGGGGACCTATTCCTACGCCGCCACGTCGAGAGCCGCGGCCGAAGCGCTGAAGATGCCCTGGGACCGCTGCGACATCGTCACCGGCCGCACCGACAATCATCTGCCCATCACCTCTCCGCAAGACGGCAGCAACTCCATCTTCACCAATACCCGCACCTGTTACGGCGCGGCCATGGACATGGCGGCGAAGATGAAGGAAATCGCCGCGGCGGAACTCGGCGGAGAGCCGGCGGACTACGATATTTCCGGCGAGCGCGTGCATCGGATCGACGACGCGGACACCGGCATGACCTACGCCGAAGTCGCCCAGCGGGCGATGGAACTCGGCGGCAAGTACACCGGCGCAGCGGAATTGCCCGAAGAACTGCACGAATGGACGCAAATCGCCGCCTCGCGCCTGGCCGGCACCGGCTTCATGGGCATCTATCACGACCCGGCCCATTCGAACAACCCGCCGGGATTCACCGTGACTTGCACCGAAATCGAACTTGATCTCGAAACCGGCAAGTTCGAAATCCTCGACATGGTCAGCATCGGCGAGTGCGGCACCGTGGTGCATCCGCAAGGGCTGAAGAACCAGCTTGTCGGCGGCGCGGTCTGGGGCATCGGCCTGTCGGCGCTGGAGCGGCACCTGTACGACCCGCAGAACGGCCTGCCCGCCAGCACCGGCTATTGGCAGAGCAAGGTTCCCACCTATCTCGATACCCCGGTCAAGATCGATACCGGCTGGGTGGACCTTCCCGATCCGGAGAATCCGGTCGGCGCCCGCGGCATCGGCGAGCCCTCCCAGGGTTCGGTGTCGGCCGCCTTGACCGCCGCGATCTCGGACGCGCTCGACGGCCATATCTTCGGCGCGGCCCCGATTACGACGGACATGATCATTAACCATATCGCAGGCACGCAGGAAGATGCGGTAGCCCTTGCCCAGAACAATTTCCGAGGTTGACATGGTAGCCACATCCCACGACGTAATGCCCGATATCGAGCTATACCAGCCCGTTGACGAAGCGAACGCGCTGGAGCTTGCGGATGCGCTCGGTTCCGAAGGCTGGTTGCTCGGCGGCGGACAGGATACTTTCGGCTGGTTGAAAGATCGCAACAAGTCTCCTTCCGCGATGATCGAGCTGACCAGGGTCGACGCCTGGAAAGGCGTGTCCGAAACCGGCGACGGCATCGAAATCGGGGCGGTGACGACCCTGAGCGAAATCGCCGCCCATCCGCTGATCCAGTCGCGCTTCGGCCTGTTGGCCGAGGCCGCCGGCCAGGTGGCGAGCCCGCAGATCCGCAATGTCGGAACCCTGGGCGGCAACCTGATTCAGGACACCCGCTGCTGGTATTACCGCCGCGGCCTGAGTTGCTATCGCGCGGGCGGCAACATCTGTTACGCCGACTCGCCCGAAGGGCTCAACCGGGAGCACGCGCTGTTCGGCTCCAGCCGTTGCGTGGCGGTGAGTCCTTCCGATACCGCGCCGGCCCTGGTGGCGCTCGACGCCGTCATGGTGGCGAGCAGCGCGAGCGGACAGCGGCTGATCGCGGCCGAAGACTTTTTCGTCGGCCCCGCGCGGGATATTCTCAACATGACCGTGCTCAACGAAGGCGAAATCCTGACCGCGGTGCGCATTCCCGACACCTGGGCCAATGCGGAGTTCCACTTCGAGAAAGTGGCCGACCGCAACGTCTGGGATTTCGCCCTGGTCAATATCGCCTCGGCGATGCGGGTCGAGGGCGGTGTGATCCGGGAAGCGCGCATGGCCTGCGGCGCGGTGGAATGCGTTCCGCGCCGGCTGACTTCGGTCGAGGATCTGTTGCAAGGCCAGACCCGCTCCGAGGAGCTCGGTTCCCAGGCCGGGGAACTCGCCGTACAGGGAGCGCGGCCGTTGAACTACAACCATTTCAAAGTGCCCTTGATGGCGAATCTGGTGAAGCGCGCGGTCCGGGGTTGATCCCCGGGCCGCGGCCGAGCCGAAACCAACCGGAATTTCGAAGAGGTCTGCTGTTGTGGAAGAAGGAATAGTGCGCTATCGGCGGGATGTCTGGGGCGAGGAAGTCATCCTCGGCGTATCGTGGGATTTGCTTTGGGTGGTCACGGTCGCCGTGCTGGTGCTGATCGCGGCCCACGCCGTCGTCATGGCGGTGCTGGTCAACCGCAAGATGGAAAAACCGAGCGCGGACGGCCGCCGCGTGTTGCGGCACGAAACGATCGACCGCTGGTTCCACTGGATCATGGCGATCAGCATTCTCGCGCTCATCTTCACCGGAGTCGCTCCGATCATCGGATTGCGCATCGCCTGGCTCGAGATTCACTGGATTTCAGGGCTGATACTGACCTTCGTGGTTGTCTTCCACATCATACGATCGCTGTTCTGGCAGGACTTCAAGTCGATGATCCTGGGGCCGCGCGATTTCGGCGAACCCTTCGATTCGGCGAAAAAGCCGGGCAAGTACTCGTTCGAGCAGAAGGGCATGCATTGGGCGGTAACCATCGTCGCGCTGACGGTGATCGTGACCGGCATCCTGATGTTCGTCCAGATCGACACGCCTTTCTGGGACCGCACCAACAGCATGCCGGAAGACCAGCTCGGCCTGGTGTTCCTGCTGCACGGCCTGTCCACCCTGGCCCTTGTCGCCCTGGCGGCGGCGCATATCTACTTCGCCTTGCGCCCGGAGAAGATTTTCTATACCCGGTCCATGATCACCGGCTGGATCTCCGAAGAGGAGATGGCGGCGAATCACGATACCGCGCGCTGGTCCCCGAAAGAAGCCGATTGATCGCCGCAGGCGCCGCGCTTCCCGCGCGGCGCGTCCGCCGCATGGCCCGAAAGGTCGAGACCGTGAGCAAACTTGAAGAAGATATCGAAACGATAGAAGCCGGCTATGAATTCCTGCTGGCCTATGCCGCCCAGGGCCGCCCGGCCCAGGCCGAGACCGGCCCGGGACCCCATGCCCGGCCGATCATCGAAGGCATGAGCAAGGCGGTGCAAGGTCTGCGCGACGCCCTTGGCGATTCCGACAACGAATTCGAGCGGGTCATCGCCGAGGACTGCGCCCGGGCCGGAGCCGCGCTGCGTTTCATTCTCGCCCAGGACAAGGTCGGTTCGGAAATGGTCGACAACCTGAACGCTTCGATTCACCTGCGCGCGGTGCTTACCGACCTGTTCCTCTATAGCGAAGTGCTCAAGCCGCTGCCGCTCGACGCCGGCGCCGATGCCGGCGGAGACGAAGTGCGGACTTTCGATCCCTCCGCGGCGAATTGAGCCGGCGCCGTGGCATTCATACATGTCGCTGGCCTGTTCGACATTTTTCGGCATCAGCGGCAGTTCGGACTTGCAGGGTTCACATCATGAGCAGATACGTCTTGCTGCTTCCTTTCGTCGCGTTGGCGGCTTGCGAGCCGGGCGCGGATTCCGGTGCGCCCGCGGCGCCGGCGACGACGGTCGCGCCGGCGGCGGTCGAAGCCGCGCCGGAGGAAACCGGAAGCTATGCCGACGGCGTCGCCGGCGCCACCATGAGCGAAGAGCCGGCGCAGGCCCATTTCATCGACGGCGAATTCGAAGCAATGCTGCTTTCCAATACGCGACAACTGGTCAGCGCGGGCCTGCGTTCGGGCGAGGGCTATTTCAGCGCCGGCGGCGACCGCTTCATTTACCAGTCGGAAGTGCCCGGCGACAACCCCTTCTACCAGATCCACCTGATGGATCTGGCCGCCGGAACCGCAACCGTCGTCTCGCCGGGCATCGGCCTGACCACTTGCGCCTGGGTCCATCCGACGCTCGACCGCGTCATGTTCTCTTCGACGCATGAAGACCCCGACGCATTGGCGAAACAGGCCCGGGAGATCGAAATCCGGCAAAGCGGAATCGACCGCCCCTATGGCTGGGACTACGACCGCCACTACGAGATCTACCAGGCCGACAGCGACGGCGGCAACCTGGTCAACCTGACCAATGCCGAAGGCTACGACGCCGAAGGCTCCTATTCCTCCGACGGCTCGAAAATCCTGTTCGCTTCCAACCGCGAAGCCTATCGCCGGCCCCTGAGCCGCGCTGAACAGGCGCTGCTCGAAGACGACGCCTCGTATTTCATGGATCTGTACATCATGGACGCCGACGGCGGCAACGTGACCCAGCTCACCTTTTCGCCGGGCTATGACGGCGGCCCGTTTTTCAGCCCCGACGACAGCAAGATCGTCTGGCGGCGCTTCAACCCGGACGGCAACAGCGCCGAAATCTGGACCATGAACGCGGACGGCGGCGAACCGCGGCAATTGACCGCCGACGCCATGGTGGCCTGGGGGCCCTATTTCCATCCGAGCGGCGAATACATCATCTATTCGAGCAATCTGCTCGGACACGCCAACTTCGAACTGTTCCTGATCGATGTCGAAGGCAACGGCCCGCCGGTGCGCGCCACCAATACCGAGGGCACCGATATCCTGCCGGTGTTCTCGCCCGCCGGCGACCGTCTGGCCTGGAGCACCACGCGAACGCCGGGAGGCGCCGCGCAGATCCACATCGGCGACTGGAACCACGGCGCGGCAATGGAGTTGCTCGGCCTGAACTGATCCGGAGCGCCATATGCGGAAATTATCCAGCGCCCTGCTTGCCGGCCTGCCGTGTTGCCTGGTGTTGACGGTCGCGGCGCAGGCCCCCGCGCCGCCGGCGCTGATCCACCACGACCTGCAAGTCAGCCTCGACCCCGCGGCCGGCGCAATCGAAGTGCTCGATACAGTCACGCTGCCGCCTTCGCTGGCGGGCGCCGCCGCCGAGTTCAGGCTCAACAGCAATCTGCAAGTCGCGCCGGGAGCGGCAAGTCCGCAGTCGGCCTCCGGCCCGCCGGCGGAGATCTTGCGCAATACCATGAGCGGCGAAATCGCGGCGACCCGCGCTTATCGGGCCGAGACCGGCGCCGACGGCCGTTTCGTCGTCAGTTATCGCGGCCGCATAGCCGAAGCCGCGGCGCAGCAAGGCGCCGAATACGCGCAAAGCTTCTCCGAGACCACCGGCATCATCGATTCCCGCGGCGTATATCTGAGCAAGGCGAGCTATTGGGTTCCCGACTTCGGCGATTACCTGGTCAGTTTCGACTTGCGGGTGGATTTCGCCGATTCGGCCCGGGACTGGCTCGCAGTAAGCCAGGGCGACCGCAACGGACCCAATGGCTGGAGCAGCGGCGACCCGATGGAAGAAATCTACCTGATCGCGGCGCGGTTTACCGAATACTCGCAAATGGCCGGCGACATCGAAGCCCTGGCCTATTTGCGCGCGCCCGACCCCAACCTGGCCATTCGCTATCTCGACGCCACCGAGCGTTATCTGCAACTTTACCAGCCCCTGCTCGGCGATTATCCCTATTCCAAGTTCGCGCTGGTGGAGAATTTCTGGGAAACCGGCTACGGCATGCCGTCGTTCACCTTGCTCGGTTCCCGGGTGATCCGTTTCCCCTTTATCCTCGAATCGTCCTATCCCCACGAACTCCTGCACAACTGGTGGGGCAACGGCGTCTATCCCGACTACGGGAGCGGCAACTGGAGCGAAGGCCTGACGACCTATCTCGCCGACCACCTGTTCCGCGAGATGGACGGCCGCGGGGCCGAATACCGCAAGGACATGCTCGCGCGCTATCGCAATTATGTCGCCGAAGAGACCGATTTCCCGCTGATCGAGTTCACCGCGCGCAATTCGGCCGCCTCGCAAGCCGTGGGCTATGGCAAGACCCTGATGCTCTGGCACATGTTGCGAGTGGAACTCGGGGACGAGTTGTTCATCGAAGCCCTGCGGCGACTATATGCCGACTATCGTTTCCGGCGCGTCGGCTTCAGCGGCATCGCCGAACTGTTTTCCGAGGTCGCCGGCTTCGACCTCGAGCCGTTTTTCGCGCAATGGACCCGGCGCGCCGGGGCGCCCGAGCTTGCGGCAAGCGTCGACGAGGCGGGCGACAATCAGGCCCGGATCCTTTTCGCTCAGATTCACGACGGAGAGCCTTACGCGTTGAACGTGCCGTTGGCGCTCTATTACGCCGGCCGGGAAGAGCCTGAAATCCATCTCGCGCGCGTGACGCAAAAACTCGAAGGCGTGCTGGCGCCGGATTACGACCGCCTCGAAGCGGTGCTGGTCGACCCCTGGTTCGATGTCTTCCGCAAGCTCGACCGGGAAGAAACGCCGCCCGCGATAGGCGAGTTGTTCGGCGCGAGCGAGATCGCATTCCTGCTGCCGCGCGAGCAGCGCGAGGAGTGGCGGCGCATGGCGGAAGCTTTCGCCGCGGGCGTCGACGCGCGCATCCTGCCGCAAGAGTCGATGAGCGAATTGCCGCCGGACCGCTCGGTATGGGTGCTCGGCCGCGACAATGCCTTCGCCGCCGACGCGTTCGAGGCCGCGGCGGCCTATGGCGCGGCGGCGAACGCCGAGGATATCGCGCTCGCCGGCCAGTCGCTGCCTTTCGCCGACCGCAGCACCGTGCTGGTCGGCCGCCATCCCGCCGACCCGGAACTGGCCGTCGGCCTGATCCATGTGGACAACATGGCCGCCATTCCCGGCATGATCGAGAAATTGCCGCATTACGGCCGCTATTCCTATCTGAGCTTCCATGGCGAGGAGCCGACCAATGATGTCTCCGGCATCTGGACCAGCCCGGATTCGCCCATGCAATGGCTGCGTCCCGAGCTCGCGAGCGCGCCCGAATTTTCGCTGCCGCCGCCGGCAGCGCTGACGGAATTGCCGCCGAAATATCCGCCTGATCGATTGCTGCGCCACGTCGAATATCTGGCCGCGCCCGAACTGGAAGGCCGCGGCGTCGGCAGCCGCGGACTCGACGAGGCCGCGTCATATATCGCCGACCAGTTCCGCGCCGCCGGCCTGCGACCGTTGGACGGCGCCTTCCTGCATCGCTGGCGCGAATCGCTGGCCGGGACGGGCGCGGCGGATCTGGCGAATGTCGTCGGCCTGCTGCCCGGAATCGACCGCGAACTGAGCGCGCGGCCGGTCGTGGTCGGCGCGCATTACGACCATCTCGGCAACGACCGCGGCGAGCTCCATCCCGGCGCCGACGACAATGCCTCCGGAGTGGCGATCCTGATCGAGACCGCGACCCGGCTCGCGCGCTCGTTCAGTCCCCGGCGGCCGATCCTGTTCGTCGCTTTCACCGCCGAGGAGGCGGGTCTGGCGGGCTCGCGACGCTTTCTGCGCGAGCCTCCCGGCGGCTATGACGATTTCTTCGCCATGATCAATCTCGATTCGGTGGGCCGCCTGGAAGGCCGCGAATTGCAGGTTTTCGGCACCGAAAGCGCGTATGAATGGCCCTTCATGGCCCAGGGCATCGGTTTCGCCACCGGCGTGCAATCCGAGTTCCCCGCGGCCGCCGTCGCGAGCAGCGACCATGCGAGTTTTCTCGCGGCCGGCATTCCGGCGATTCATCTTTTCGCCGGCGCGCATGCGGATTTTCACCGCCCGACGGATACCGCCGACAAGCTCGATGTCGCCGGCATGGCGGATATCGCCTTGTGGCTGGAGCAAGCCCTGGTCTATCTCGGCGACCGCGCCGAGCCTTTCCGCGTCACGCTGGAAAATGCGCCCGCCATGCCGGCGCCGGCCCAGGGCGCCGGCCCGCGCCGGGCGGCGCTCGGCGTAGTGCCGGATTTCGGCTGGACCGAAGCGGGGGTTCGCGTCGCCGGCACGACTCCCGGCAGCCCGGCGGCGCGCGCCGGATTGCAGGAGGGCGACATCCTGCTCCGCTTCAACGGCGCAACAGTCGACGACCTGCAAGGCTATTCCGACTTGTTGCGCGAAGTCGAACCGGGAGAGCCGGCGCACCTCGAGATCCGCAGACAACAACAGATATTGGAACTGGAAGCCGTGCTCGGCGAGCGCTGAACGCCCTGATCAAGTCGGAGCTTTCCTGCGGCGCATGCCCGCGCTGCAAAAGAGCGCCGCCGGATGCGCCGGCGCGAGCCGCCGAATCCGGGAGCGAGACAAAATCGCGTTCTTGTCTTGCGGCAATGAATAATTCCATGGTTGGAATTATTCAGGGAATACCGGCACCGCTCTGATTTGTCAGAGTTTCCCGGGCGCACGCCCGCGCTCTGGTCTGGCCGCGACGAACCGTTCCGTCGGTGGAATGGTTCAGGGAATGCCCGGAAGGGCCGCCTCACACCACCGTCTTGACGATAACTCCCGACATGACGGCGAGACTCGCGAGCGCCACGAGCTTCCAGAATAATTTGTTTCTTGTTTCAGTCCAGATATATTTTTCTTCTTCCACGAAAATCGCATGATCAAGTTTTCGAGTCCACATTGAATCGATCCGGTTTCAGGTTTTCCGCAGTCCGATTAGAGCATGGAAAAGAGAGTCTGGAAATGCGTCAATTCGGGCAAAATGGCGAAGAATCATGATGAATCATGGCAGATCGGCATCGGTTCTTCCCCTTGCGCGAGCAAGTCGGCGATGAAATGAAATCGGTCGCGGCGAATCCGGAGTTGGGCAAGCGGGCGCATGCCTGCTTGCAGTATAGTTGTCCAGTCATGTCTTGCGCCGCGAATTTCCGATCCAGGCCCATCTTCCCGCGTGCTTTCGCGGCCCTGTCGCTTGTCGTCTGGGCCGGCGCCGCCCTGGCGCAAATGCCGCAATTGACCCGCGTCGAAGAGGGAGAGGCCAATATCCGGCTCGACGGTTTCGTCGACGAGCCGGTCTGGGACCGGATACCCATAGTTGACGGCATGCGGGTGATCGATCCCGACACGCTCGCCGAAGCGTCTTACGAGACCCATGTCCGCATGTTTTACACGGAAAGCGGCATTTATCTTTCGGCGATCAATTACCAACCGCCGGACACCCTGGTGGCGCGCATGACCTCGCGCGACACGCGCCTGGACCGCGACGGCTTCGTCGTCGGTCTCGATACTTCCGGCGAAGGACTTTACGGCTATTTCCTGCGCTTGAACCTCGGCGATTCGATGACCGACGCCACCTTGCTGCCGGAGCGGCAGATGAACATGCAATGGGACGGCTCCTGGAACGGCGCCACCCAGGCGCTGGAAGACGGCTGGAGCATCGAATATTTCATTCCCTGGTCGATGGTGGCGCTGCCTCGGGCGGGAGATACCCGTCAGATAGGCTTTTATTTCGAACGTCAGGTCGGGCATCTCGGCGGCGAAGCCTGGTCCAATCCGGCGTTGCCGCGCACCGTGAACGAATTTCTGTCCGCCTTCGAAAAATACGAGTTGCGCGATATCGAACCGCGGCGGCAATTGACATTCTATCCCTTCGTCTCGGGCATTCTGGACGGCATCCGGGACAATGGGGAATACAAGACAGGCGCCGAGATATTCTGGCGCCCCACGACCAATTCGCTCTTGTCGGCGACCATCAATCCTGATTTCGGCAATGTCGAATCGGACGATGTAATCGTCAACCTGACGGCTTTCGAGACTTTTTTCCCGGAAAAGCGGGCCTTCTTCCTCGAAGGCCAGGATGTCTTCAACGCCACCGAACGCACGGCCGGCGCCCGTCGCGGACCTTCGGGGCCATTGACGCTGCTCAATACTCGGCGCATCGGCGGCGCGCCGCATTTCGGCGATATCCCCGACGAGGTCGATGTCGTGCCCACCGACCTGAGCCGCCCCACCGACCTGCTCGGGGCGGGCAAGTTCACCGGCACGGTCGGCAACTGGCAATACGGCGCCTTGTTCGCTACCGAAGACGACACCACGATCGAAGGCAGGCTCGCCGACGGCACTCCGGTCGGCATCCATGCCGTCGGCCGCGATTTCGGTATCGGCCGGCTGCTGTACGAGGACACGAGCGGCGGCGGCCGCCGCTCGCTCGGCTGGATGGGAACCCATATTTCCCACCCGGAAGTGGACGCCATGGTCAATGCCGTCGACTGGAACTATTTCTCGGCCGACAATCGCTGGGTCGTCGACGGGCAACTCATGTATAGCGACGCCCATGGCGTAACCGGCGCCGGCATGTTCACCGATGTGGGGTTCCGGCCCCGCCGCGGCGTCAACCATTCCTTCCGCGCGACCTTGCTCGACGACGAACTGGAAATCAACGACCTCGGCTTTGCCCAGCGCAACGATTCGGCCAACCTCGACTATTCCTATTTCCGCATCGAATCGGATATTCCCGGCCTGCGCGACCGCACGACCAGCGTATTCCTCACCAACCAGTGGAATACCAGAGGCCAGCCCGTGCGCCTCGGCGCGTTCTTCAATCGGGCTTATACCTTCCTCGACAACGACGGCGTCAATTTCAGCCTGCGCTGGTTCCCCGAGCGCATCGACGACCGCCTCGGCCGCGGCAGCGGCGATTTCGCCGTGCCGCATCGTTTCGGCCTCAACATCGGGTACGAGACCGACGTGGCCCAGCCCTTGTCCTGGACTTTCGGCGTCGCTCTCGACCAGGACGAACTCGGCCCGGGCCGCCGCTCCGTTCAGGCGGGTTTCTCCTGGCGCCCCGTGGACCGCTTCTCCTTCGACCTCGATCTCGAGTACCAGGACCGGGAAGCGCTGCTCGTGTATCGCGGCGGAGGCCGCTATACGAGTTTCGAGGCGCATCAATGGTCGCCGCGCATCGAGACGAGCTATTTCATCACCGCCCGGCAGCAATTCCGCCTGAGCCTGCAATGGACCGGACTGAAGGCTTACGAGGACCGGTTCTGGATCGTGAATCCGCATGCCAGGGAATATCTGCACGACGTGCCGAAGCCGAATGACGCTGCGGACGACTTCGTCATCAGCCGCATGACCTTCCAGGCGCGCTATCGCTGGGAAATCGCGCCGTTGTCGGACCTGTTCGTGGTCTACACGCGCGGCGGCAATCTGCCGCGCGACAGTTTCCTCGCCTTTCAGGACATGCTCGAACATTCCTGGAACAGGCCCGTAGTCGACACTCTCGCGATCAAATTGCGCTATCGGTTCGGCTTGTAGGGAACAATTTTTCGACTACACTGGCGCTTTGGTCAAATCGCGAGATTTCCACATGTTCGCGTCCTTCTTGCGCGCTTTCCTGCTTGCCGGCCTGCCGTTCGCGCTCGCCTGCGCTCCGGTTCGCGCCCAGTCCGAAAAAATCGTCATCGCCCATCGCGGCGCCAGCGGCTACCTGCCCGAACATACGCTGGAGGCCAAGGCCATGGCCTATGCCATGGGCGCGGATTACATCGAGCAAGACCTGGTCATGACGCGCGACGATCGCCTGATCGTGCTGCACGACATCACTCTTGACCGCACCACCAATGTGGCCGACAGGTTTCCCGGCCGCGCCCGCGCCGACGGCCGCCATTACGCGATCGACTTCGATCTCGACGAAATCAGGCGATTGAGCGCCATGGAGAGGTTCCGGCCAGCCGGCGGCGAACGCCGGGCGGAATACGCGAATCGCTTCCCGCCGGGACGGTCGAGTTTCCGCGTGCCGACTTTCGAGGAGGAAATCGAACTGATCCAGGGGCTCAATCATTCGACCGGGCGCGATGTGGGCATCTATCCCGAGATCAAGCAGCCCGAGTTCCATCGCGCCGAAGGCAAGAACATCAGCGCCGCCGTGGTCGATGTGCTGCAACGTTACGGCTATGCCGAAAAATCCGACAAGGTCTTTCTGCAGACCTTCAGCTACCAGGAGCTGGCGGTCATCGACAGCGAGATCATGCCCGCGGCGGGCATCGATATCCGGCTGATCCAGCTGCTCGGCGACCCCGAAACCTACCCCTGGATGTTCGAAGCCGAAGGCATGCGCATGCTGGCCGAACACGCCGACGGCATCGGTCCGGCCCATTCCCTGATCATCGATCCGCGCTCGACTCCCGGCGCCTTGCGCATCAGCGAACTCGTCGAACGCGCCCATGCCGCCGGACTCGCGGTGCATCCCTACACCTTCCGCGCCGACCCCGGACAATTGCCGGCCTTCGCGGACAGTTTCGCGGACATGCTCGAGCAACATTACTTTACCGCCGGGGTCGACGGCTTGTTCACCGATTTCCCCGATCTGGCGGCGCAATTCCTGCAAACCAGGCGATAACAGCGAACATCCGACCTGTCATGGCGCGCCGGTTGCCGAAATGCGACGGCAGATTTCTTTTGCCGCGGCGGACAACCGCTATATCATGGTGCGGTCTCCCCGGCCGGCGGCAATCTCGCGCGCGAGAAGATATTCATCGGCCGATACGGTCCATTGCGCTGGCCGGCGACAGGTTGGTCCGCGCTCCCTGAGGTAAAAATGATGAGAGCGATTACTCCGTTTCTCTGGTTCGACGGCAATGCGGAAGAGGCGGTCGAGTTCTATTGCTCGATTTTCCCCGACTCGCAAATCACCCGCATTACCCGCAAGCCCGATGAGCCCGGCGCCGGCTCCGTGCTGACCATCGAGTTCAAGTTGCGGGGAGAGGAGTTCATCGCTCTCAACGGCGGTTCGCAATTCCGGTTTTCCGAGGCGCTTTCGCTGATGATCGCCTGCGACACCCAGCAAGAGATCGATCATTATTGGGACAAGCTGGTCGAAGGAGGCACTCCGCTCGCCTGCGGCTGGCTCAAGGACCGCTACGGCCTTTCCTGGCAAGTTACTCCGGCCGAGTTTTTCGACATGATCGACAGCGAGGACATGGAGCATAATTCCCGGGTCATGGCGGCGATGAACACCATGGTCAAATTCGACCTCGAGACCTTGCGGGCGGCGAATCGGGGCGAGTGATATCCGCGAGCAAGGCCCCGGCGACGTTTCCGCCTGTTGCGCATGGCCGGCGACCGGAACTGGCCGGCCGGCCCGCGGATGGCCTGTGCGCAGCCCGCGCCGCGCAGTTCCCCGCGCCGCATGAATCGTCGCCGCATCGGCAATCCGGTTCCGCATGCATCTGAACTTGCGCCGCCCGCGGCGCGGTTCGCCGCCGCTGTCGTTTTTCATCTCCGCCGACTGGAGCAAGTCGCCCGCAAAACGGCGCGTATATGTCGCCGAACTGCGCCGGCGCCGCCTTTGCAAGCCGCCGGAACCGCCGGGCCGATGGAGTCTCGCATCGATCCTGGAACTGGCGCGAACGCTCCCCGGCAGAGTGCTGGTCGGCGCGGATGTCGGCATGGGCGTCTCGCGCGGCTTCTGGCGGCTCGCGCTTGCCGATCGCGGCGCCGCCGCGCCGGACAACTTCGTGCAATGGCTGGGGAATGTCGATCCGGCGAGCGGATTTTTCGAAACGGCCGCGCATCCTGGACAATGGAGCCCGCAACGGCCCTGGTTCGCGGTGGGGAAAGGGCCGGGCGGCCTGACTTCGTTCACCGGCAAGACCGACGACCAGCTGCATCGCCGGCTCGCGGCGGCTGCCGCGGCGAAACCGATCTTCGCGGTCAGCGGCATACCCGGTTCGGTGGGCTCGGGAACCCGCGAGATCTGGCGCGAACTCGTACCGATGCTGAAGCAAGCCCGGGACTTCGCGGTCTGGCCGTTCGAAGGCGATGCGCAGTTCGGACATCCGCAACACGATATCCTGCTCGCCGAAACCTATCCGGGCCTGGCTTATGGCGCGGCGCTCGCGGAATCGCTGCCCGCGGCCCGGCTGGTGATCGCCAAGAGAAAAGAGGCCCAGCGTATTCGGGCCTGCGAGCAATTCGCCGCCGCGAGCCGGGCGCGCAAAAGTCCGTGGATATTGCCGGACCTGGAACCCGCCAAGGCCTGCGAAGACGACTTCGACGCGCTATTCACCGCCGCGGCCGTATTGCGTTGCGCGGTCGAAGGCTTGCCGATCGTCTTTCCGCAATGGATCGACCATGAAGTCGAAGGCTCGATGCTGCTTGCCGGCCCGGTCGACCCTGCGCGCAAGGCTGTCGGATTCGCCGGGCAATGGAATTATTGAGGAGACGCCCGGCGCGTCGGGGAATCCGGGCGCGGATCCCGCAACAGCAGGTCGATGCGGGCCTGGAGGCGATCCAGGCGCAAGCGCAGTTCGTCGACTCGTTCGGCGAATTGCGCCATTTCTTCGGGGGCGGGCATGATTCCCGCTTCGTATTGTACGAAGTTCGCCAGATTGCGCCTGATATTGCCGCCGGCCTGACGGGCGAGGTTCCGGGCTTCGGCGACCGCGCCGCCGAGTCCCCCGGCAAGCACGTCGCCGAGCGCGGGCTGGAGAAAATCCTCCCAGCGGATGTCGATTTCATCAAGCGAGCGCTGCAAGTCGAGCAGCAATTCGGTATCGCCCTCCACGCGAATTTCCCGGCCGGCAAGCGACCGCTCGCCGCCGGCGAGCAATCTGAACAACTGCGGCGCCGAACCGCGCAGGGTCGCATCCGCCGGCTCGCCCGGCCCGGTCGCGTCGGGCGCGCGCAAGCGGATGCCGCCCGCATCGAACAGCGCATCGAGCCCGCCCTGCGGCGTTCGCGCCGCGACCCGCTTGCCGCGGAAGCGCGAGAGAGTTTCGGCTATGCGGGGATCCTGGCCGATCAGCCCGTTGACCATTTTTTCGACGGCGATCAGCAGCGCCGGACCGGCAAGGGAAAGAGGCACGAGGCGACTCAGTCCGTTGCCGCGGCCTGCTTCAGGCCGACATGCGCGGCGCAGATGCCGTCGAGGATATTGTGGTAGCGGCATTGTTCGAATCCGGCCGCCTCGAGCATGCCGAGCAAGGTTTCCTGGTCGGAATGCAGGCGGATCGACTCGACCAGATAGCGATAACTGGCGGCATCTCCGGTTACGATTCTGCCGGCCATTGGCCAAAGCGCCGACCAGGCGTCGCAGGCGCGTCGGAGCAGCGGATTCTCGACGCGGGAAAACTCCAGCACCAGCACTCGCCCTCCGGGTTTGAGCACGCGCCGCATGGACGCGAGGGCCTTGGGCTGATCGGTGATATTGCGCAGGCCATAGGCAATGCAGACGCAGTCGAAACTGTCATCGGCGAAGGGCAGATCCTCGCCGTCGAGCCGCACGATATCGATATTGCCGGCCAGACCCCGGTCGATGATGCGGTCTCTCGCGACATGCAACATGCTCTCGTTGATGTCGGCGAGGACGACCCGGCCTTCCGCGCCCACCAGCGGCGAAAAACGCATGGCCATGTCGCCGGTGCCGCCGGCGAGGTCGAGCACCGCATGACCGGCGCGCGCGGCGCTCAATTCCAGGGCGAAGCGCTTGATCAGACGATGGCTGCCCAGCGACATGAGGTCGTTCATCAGGTCGTAACGCCGGGCGACCGAGCGGAACACCTCGTTCACCCGCTGCTGCTTTTCCGCGAACGGGACTTTCCGATAGCCGAAGTTCGCGGTCTTGCCGTGTTCGCTCATTCGGGCCGCCTGAATTTCAGCGCCTGCACGCCGGGTTCCTTCGGGTCGCGGCTGGCGCGGGCCGCGCGCAGCCGGTCGAGATAATCGCGCCAGAGTTCATCCTTGCGCGAACACAGTTCGCGCAGATAGTCCCAACTGTAAATGCCGCTGTCGTGGCCGTCGTCGAAAGACAGCTTGACGGCGTAGTTGCCGACCGGCTCGATCCCGGTCAGGCGCACCTTGCGCTTGCCGGTCTGCAGCGCTTGCCGGCCGGACCCATGGCCGCGCACTTCGGCCGAAGGCGAATGCACCCGCAGGAATTCGGCCTCGAGCCGGCAATCGTCGCCGCCGGCATAGTTGAGTTCCAGCACGGACGAGCCGGAATGCAACTTGATGCCTGCGGGAACCCGGGAGCCCATCACAGGATATAGCGGGCGAGGTCTTCGTCCCGAGCCAGCTCCGCCAATTGTTTTTCCACATAGGCGTCGTCGATGACGAGTTCGCCCCCGGCGCCGATCGCCATGTCCGGCGCGCTGAAGGAAACTTCTTCGAGCAGGCGCTCCATGACGGTATGCAAACGCCTCGCGCCGATGTTTTCGGTGCGCTCATTCACGCGCCAGGCGATCTCGGCGATCTTGCGAATTCCGTCTTCGGCGAATGCGAGACGCAGGCCGTCGGTATCGAGCAAGGCCTGGTATTGCTCGGTCAGGGACGCGTCGGGCTCGACCAGGATGCGTTCGAAATCTTCCGCCGACAGCGCATCCAGCTCCACCCGGATCGGCAGCCGGCCCTGCAATTCCGGAATCAGGTCCGAGGGTTTGGAAAAATGGAACGCGCCCGAGGCGATGAAAAGGATGTGGTCGGTTTTCACCATGCCGTATTTGGTTTTTACGGTGGAGCCTTCGATCAGCGGCAGCAGGTCGCGTTGCACGCCTTCGCGGGAAACGCTGGCGCCGGTGAGTTCGTGCTGGCTCGTCACCTTGTCGATCTCGTCGAGAAAGACGATGCCGGTCTGCTCGGTGACTTCAACGGCTCGACCGCGAATATCCTCTTCATCGATGAGTTTCGCCTGTTCTTCCTCGGTTACCGCTTTCAGCGCGGCGCCGACCGACATTCGCCGCAATTTCTTGCGGCCGCTGTTCATGCTGGAGAACATGGTCTTCAACTGGCTGGTCATGTCTTCCAGTCCGGGCGGCGCCATGATCTCGACGCCCGCCGGCTGTTCCGCGAGTTGCAATTCGACTTCGCGATCATCAAGTTCGCCTTCGCGCAGTTTCTTGCGGAACAGTTGGCGCGCGCCGGAGTCCCGGCCTTCGCTTTCGTGTTCCCTGGCGCGCGGCAACAGCACGTCGAGAATGCGTTCTTCGGCCCGGTCCATCGCCAGATTCCGGATTTTCTGGATTTCCGCCTCCCGCAACATCTTGATCGCCTCGTCCGCGAGGTCGCGGATGATCGATTCGACATCGCGGCCGACATAGCCGACCTCGGTGAACTTGGTCGCTTCCACCTTGATGAAGGGCGCCCGCGCGAGTCTGGCCAGCCGCCGGGCGATTTCGGTCTTGCCCACTCCCGTGGGACCGATCATCAGGATATTCTTCGGCGTGATCTCGTCGCGCATCTCCTCGTCGAGGCGCAGGCGGCGCCAGCGGTTGCGCAAGGCGATGGCGACCGCACGCTTGGCGTCGTTCTGCCCGACGATATGCTTGTCCAGTTCGGACGTGATCTCTCTCGGGGTCATCATGGACATGGCAATGCGGCTCCCGGCGACAGTTGCAGTTCTTCGACACACAAGTTGCCGTTGGTGTAGACGCAAATATCCGCGGCGATGCCCAGGCTTTGTTCGACGAGTTCGCGGGCGGAAAGTTCGGTGTTGCGATAAAGCGCCCTCGCCGCCGCCAGCGCGTAATTGCCGCCTGAACCGATCGCGAGGATCGAATCTTCCGGTTCGATCACATCGCCATTGCCCGTTATCAACAGCGACGATTCGCGGTCGGCGACCAGCAGCAGGGCTTCCAGCCGGCGCAGCGACCGTTCCGTACGCCACATTTTCGCCAACTCTACCGAGGCGCGCAGCAGTTTGCCCCGATGTTGCTCCAGCTGGGCTTCAAATCGTTCGAACAAGGTGAAGGCGTCGGCGGTGCCGCCGGCGAATCCCGCCAGCACCGAATTCTTGTGCAAGATGCGCACCTTGCGCGCATTGCCCTTGAGCACGGTATCGCCCAGACTCACCTGTCCGTCGCTGCCGAGCGCGACGCTGCCGCCGCGGCGCACCGAAACCACTGTCGTGCCTCTGTATCGATTCAAGACTTTCTCCAGCGAATGGGAAACGCGATCGTCGGCCCCCGGTCATGGCGCGGCCGCCGGCGCTGGTCCGGCATTCCCGGCGCCATTCCGACCATGGCATGGCGCATTGCCGCAGGGAGGCTCCGACTTGATCAGAGCTTCTCCAGCCCCAAGGTTGGGGTCGCGGCGGAAAAATCAATATCGCCGCCGCCGGCCTTCGTCTGTGGCGACAAGGTTCGCCGCGCGCGTCACGGCGTCGGAAGTCTGGCGGTGGCGATATCGTGCAGGCGAAAAACCATCTCTGCCTCTTCAAGCCTGTCCGGCGAACCATAAGGTCCCGACTGCAACAGGAACATCGGACCATTCTGTCCGGGCCGTTCCCTGATTTCGACTTCGAGGCCAAGGTTCCGCTGTCGTTCAAGCTCGGACAGCGCCAGTTCCTGCTGCCGGAATGCGCCCGACTGCAATACCGTGCCCGACCGGCCCGAAGCATCCGCCGGCGCCGGAGCGGCCAAGACGATTTCCGCCGGCGCTCGCGGCTCTGCCGGAACGGGCGGCGCGGGTTCAGGCATCGCAACCTGGTCGGGCGCCGGCGCTTCCAGCCCGGCCGCGATGGTTTCCGCGATCTGTTCGAGAGTTTCGGTCGCGATATCGAACTGCGTCCGGGCATCGGGATTCAATTGTTCGGCCAGCCGCTCGACCTCCGCGGGGCCGGGCTGGTCCGGTTCGCCGGCGGGAGAATTGACTTCCACCTGACCCTGTCGCAGCCGGTCGTAAAACTCGAATTCGAGCGCGCTGCCGCCGGTATTGTCGACGCTGTCCGGCATGCTTCCCGCGGAATCCGGAGCCGCGGGGGAAAACACGAGATAGACCAGCACGGCGGCGGACGCCGCCAACGCCAGCAAAAGAATCCCGACCGGGAACGCCTGTGATTTCCTTCTCGCCATCTTTGCTTCCGCCTCGCGCGCTGCGACCCCATCGTGCAAGCAGCTTTGACAGCCTATGGATGGAATTTTCCAGAGGATACTATAGTGTCGGCCAATTGCGCGAAATCCGAGTATCGCCCCAGGCATTCTCCGAACAATCCCGGCCATGGAATTATTCATTGCCGCGAAACCGAAGCGCGGCCCTGTCTTGCTCCCGGATGCAATGGCTTGCGCCGTCGCATCCGGCGGTGCTCTTTCATACCGCGGGTTCGTACCGCGGGTTCGTACCGCGGGCATGCGTTGCCGGGAAGTTCTGGCTTGATCAGGGCTTTCCCGATGATTCGTTCGCCCGGAGTTTCACAGCAAATCGACGGGATCCACATCGACATGCCAGCGCAGGTCCCGAGGGGCGGGCAATTCCTCGAGTCGCGGCACAAGGCGGTCAAGCACGGCATGCAGGCCGGTTCTGTTCATGCTGCGCAGCAGCAGATGGACGCGATAGCGCGACTGGCGTTTTTCCATCGGCGCCGGCAGCGGTCCGCTGAAGCGGACTTGCTGTTCGCGGCCGAAGGCTTCGATGTCGCGGCGCGCCCGCCGCAGGAACGATAGCGCCGCTTTCCGGTCGCCGGCTTCGGCGCGCAGCAGGCACAGGCGGGAAAAAGGCGGCATGCCCGCGGCGCGCCTTTCCGCAAGCAGGTGCCGGGCGAACTCGGACCAGGTCGAATCGACGATTCGCCTGAGCGTCTTGTGATCGGCGTGCCGGGTCTGCACGAGCACTTCGCCCGGACGTTCGCTGTCGCGCCCGGCGCGCCCGGCTACCTGGACGATTACTTGCGCCATCTGTTCCTGGCCGCGAAAATCGGGCGAAAACAGCCCGCCGTCGGCGTTGACGATCACCACCAGCGTGATGTCGGGAAAGTGATGGCCCTTGGCCAGCATCTGCGTGCCGATCAGTATGGCCGGCTTGCCCTGGTCCACTTCCGCGAGCAGCTTTGCGAACCTGTCCTTGCCGCGGGTGGAATCGCGATCGATGCGCAGCACCGGCGTTGTCGGGAATTCCCTTTGCAGAAAGCTCTCGATTTGCTGGGTGCCGAATCCGGAGGTGGACAACTCGGTCTGCCGGCATGTCGGGCAGCGGTTCGGGACCGGCTGCGAGGCTCCACAATGATGGCAGCGCTGGCAAGGAGGTTGCGCATGCAAGGTAAGCCAGGCGCTGCAATTTTCGCATTGCGCCGTCCAGCCGCAAAGCAGGCAATGCAGGATCGGAGCGAAACCGCGCCGATTGATGAATACCAGCGCCTGATTGCCCGCTTCGAGATGTTGCGCGATTTTCATCAGGGCGAGTTCCGACAGCCCGCCGGGCAAATGCTCATTCGCCACGTCCAGAGGCCGCAGGCGCGCCGGCGCCGACCCGCCGGCGCGATGCGGCAATTCAAGCCGCAGGAAGCGCCCCGTTTCGGCGTTGCGGAAACTTTCGAGACTTGGCGTGGCGGAACCGAGCACGATGCCGATATTTTCTTGCCGCGCGCGCATGACGGCCAGATCCCTGGCGGAATAGCGGAATCCTTCCTGCTGTTTGAAGGAAGCGTCGTGTTCCTCGTCGACCACGATCAGGCCCGGCCGGGCCATGGGCGCGAATACCGCCGAACGCGTGCCGATCAGGATCGCGGCGCCGCCCTCGGCCGCCTGCCGCCAGGCTCGCAGGCGCTCGCTGTCGTTCAAGCCGGAATGGAAGGCCGCCAGCGGCAGGTCGAAACGCCGCCGGAAGCGCTCGATGGTCTGCGGCGTAAGACCGATCTCGGGCACGAGCACCAGGCATTGACGGCCGGCGGAGAGCGCGTCTTCCATCAGCTGCATGTAGACTTCGGTCTTGCCGGAACCGGTAACGCCGTTGAGGAGCGCGCAGCGGAACCCCGCGCCGGCGGCGCGGAATTTCGCGCAAGCGGCGGCTTGCTCCTCGTTCAGCGCGAGTCGGGCGCGACTTCCGGGCCGCCGGGGCGTAACCAGGGCGGAAGCCGGCGCGGGCCCGGTTTGCTTGCGCGCCAGGCCCTTGTTCGCCAGTTGCCGCAGCAATGCCGGACTGAAGCCGGCCTCGTCCAGCGCGGCGCGCCCGACGCTTCCCCGCTCGCGAATGAACTCGAGCAATTGCCGCTGGCGCGGGGCCCGGCCGGACAATGCCTCCGGTCCGGCTGTTGCCGACCAAAGCGTGACTTGCTCGCGGAGCGGCGCGCCCCGGCGCAGGGGCGCCGGCAGCGCGGCGGCCAGCACCTCGCCGACGGGATGATGGTAATAGTCGGCGCTCCATCGCAACAGCGCGAACAATTCAGGACTGAACAGGGGCCGCGAATCGAGCGGGGCGGACGCCGTCTTGAGTTGATCGCGGTCGACCCGGCTGCTGTCCGCTGTTTCGAGCAGAAAGCCGATCAACTTGCCGCGGCCGAAAGGCACCTCGATGCGACAGCCGGGGCGGAATTCAGTAATATCTGCATCCGCGGGCGGCAGGTAGTCGAATGACCGCCGCAGCGGGCGCGGCACGGCAATGCGGAGGACAGGTTCGCCGGGCTTCGATCCCTCGTGATCTGGCATGCATTGAACCAATTGTCGCCGCGGCGCTTGCCCGCGGTACGAAAGAGCCCCGCCGGATGCGATTGCGCGCGAGCCGTCGCGCCCGGGAGCAAGCCAAAACCGCGCTTTTGTCTTGCGACGATGAATAATTCCATGAATGGAATTATTCAGGATGCCTGGCAAGCTCCGATTTTATCAGAGCTTCGCCGCAGCGCATGCCCGCGGTACAAAACCCGCGGTACAAACCCGTGGTACGAAAGAGCCCCGCCGGATCCGGGAGCAAGACAAGACCACGTCTTGTCTTGCGGCAATGAATAATTCCATGGATGGAATTATTCAGAGGATACAAGGCAAGTTCCGATTTATCGGAGCTTGCCTGCGGCGCAAGGATGCGCCGCCGGATTCGACGGCGCAAGCCGCCGAATCCGGGAGCAAGACAAGACCGCGTCTTGTCTTGCGGCAATGAATAATTCCATGGATGGAATTATTCAGAGGATACTCGGTTTCACAAGCGCGGGGACAACAGGACCACCCGGCACCGGCCGCGGAAGAGACAGCAATGAGCGGGGAAGATTCCATACCGAACGAACTGACCGAGATTCGGAGCCGGATCGACGAAATCGATCTGGCCATCATCGAACTTCTGCGCGAACGCTTTGATCTGACTCATGAAGTGGGCTTGCTCAAGGCCAGACGCGAAATGAGCTCGCAGGACATCCAGCGCGAGCAACAGAAACTCGAAGTACTGGGCGCCTTGAGCGAATCGCGCAAGCTCGACCCGTCGCTGGTGCGGGAACTGTTTCGCCGCATCATGGAAGAGGTCGTGCGCGATCACGAACGGATCAAGGCGGAATACCGGTTATCTTCTTCTGAATAATCCCATCCGCGGCATTGTTTGTCGCTGGTGCCGCGCGTGCCGGCCCCGCCTCTGCAACTTCCGGGCGCTGGCTGATCAACTCCCGATTACCAGCTTGCCGACTCCCAATTGCCAGCCAGCAAACTCCCAATTGCCAGCCCGCAGACTCCCAATTGACAGATCATCGATTCCCAATTGCCAGCCCATCGACTTCCAATTATCATGCTTCCTGTTTCCAATTTGTCAGAAATCGGCGGCATGCATGTACGGGCGGTTTGCGGAAAGTCGGGTAGAAGAAGCTCTTTCGGATACTCCGGTTGTCCTGATCGTCGGACCCCGACGGGCGGGCAAGACGACACTTGTCCGGAAGATGGCGGATGCCGGCCGAACCTATCTCACGCTTGACGACCGCACGGCGCTTGATGCCGCGCAGGCCGACCCGGCCAGTTTCATACGAGGTCTGGACCGGGCAATCATCGACGAGATCCAGCGCGCGCCGGAACTGTTGCTGGCGATCAAGAAGACGGTGGACGAAGACTACCGCCCCGGCCGCTTCCTGCTGACCGGTTCCGCGAACGTGATGAACCTGCCGCAAGTCGCCGACAGTCTGGCGGGCCGAATTGAAACAATCCCGATGTTTCCGTTGGCCCGCGCCGAAATCGAGGGCAAGGCGCCTTCTTTCCTGTCGCGGCTGTTCGCGAGCCGGAAACTCCAGGGCGCGGCGAAGGCGACGCTCGGCGACGCGCTCGTCCGGGTTGCGTTGACCGGAGGCTTTCCCGAGGCCGTGACGCGCGCGAGCGAACGGCGGCGACAGGCCTGGCTCCGGTCCTGGCTGACATCTGTGCTCACACGCGACCTGAGAGATATCGCGGAGGTCGGGAAGTTGACCGAATTGCCGAAATTCGTCCGGCTCCTGGCGGAATATTCCGGACAGTTGGTCAACTATTCGCGGTTCGGCGCCGGCATCGATGTCAGCAACAAGACGGGGCAGCGTTATGTCGCTTTGCTGGAGCAGGTTTTCCTCGTCGCCACCTTGCAACCCTGGCACACGAATGCGCTGAAACGCATCGTCAAGAAACCCAAGCTGCATTTTCTGGATCCAGGTCTGCTTGCCGCGACCCGCGGACTTACCCTGGCCGGAGTAAAGGCAGACCGCAAGAAGTTCGGCGCGCTCCTCGAAAGCTTCGTGTTCTGTGAAACGCTGAGGCTCGCGACGGCGTCGGACATGCAACTGACGCCCTGGCATTTCCGCGACCAACAGGGACGCGAGGTGGATATCGTGCTGGAGCGCGACGACGGCATGATCGCCGGAATCGAGGTCAAGGCTGCCGCGACCGTGGGGTCCGACGACTTCGCGGGGTTGCGGACCCTGGCCGAAGCGTGCGGAGAGCGTTTCGCCCATGGCGTCATTCTGTACGACAGCGCCGAATTCGTGCCGTTCAGCGACAAGTTGGCGGCGGCGCCGCTGTCGTGCCTGTGGGCATGAGACGGACGAATGGGCAACTCCGGGCCTTGCTTGCGCGCGCCGGTCTGTTAGAATGCCTGCCCTCGCGAGGCGGCGGCATGCGTCGCGGATGCGAGGATATCCTGTTCGAGAGCTGGTGCCATGAAGCCCGACATCCATCCTGAATACGCGCAGATCAAGGCGACCTGCAGTTGCGGCAATGTGGTCGAGACCCGATCCACGCTTTGCAGGGACATCCTGATCGAAGTCTGTTCGCAATGCCATCCATTCTATACCGGCAAGCAGAAGATTCTCGATTCCCGCGGCAGGGTGGACCGGTTCAAGCGGCGGTTCGGCGACCGCGGAATCTGAGGCGCCGCGCGAAAATTCAGAATATCGTTTCGGTGCTGAGCGGCTGCTTTTCGTCGACGGAAGTTTCGGCGCCGGCGGCCTGATCGGCGCCGACTTCGGGCGCGTTTTCCGCCAGGAAATACTCGAAAGCCGCATTCGGGTCGCCGGGCGTGGCGAGCGCCCCGCTGTCGCGGTCGACCAGACGTTCGACGATTCCGTCCGGACGACTCAAGGTGGTTTCCGGCTCGCCCGCCAGCGCCTGTTTCATGTAGTCGATCCAGATGGGCACGGCGACGGTCGCTCCCTGCTCTCTTTCGCCGAGAGGCTCGGGCTGGTCGAAGCCGACGAATACCGTGGTTGCCAGATTGCGGTTGAAGCCCGAGAACCATAGCTCCTGGGGGCCATTGGTCGTGCCGGTCTTGCCCATGAGGTCGGACCGCTTCATTTCGCGCTGGACGCGCGCGCCGCTGCCGTCTTCGATTACCGACCGCAACATGGAGCCGAGAATGAAGGCGACGCGTTCGTCGATAACGCGCCGGGGCGCGACGGCCGGAGATGACGAGCCGGTCTCCTCGGCCAGGCAATCTTCGCAGGCCGAAATCGGTTCGGCGCGATAGACAACGCCGTCGGCGATGTTCGAAATCTGCCGCACAAGCCAGGGATTCACTTCGAAGCCGCCATTGGCGATCGTGGCGTAGCCGGCGACGATCTCGAGCGGCTGGGTATCCTGGCTGCCGAGCGCCACGGTGAGATCGTTGGCGGGGAAGTTCCGCGTCGGAAATCCGAATCGACCCATGTAGGGCAGGACGGCGGCCGAACCCAACTGGTCGTAGAGCCGCACCGCCGGCACGTTGCGGGATTCCCGCAGGGCATGGCGCAAGGTGATCGGGCCGAGGAAATTGTTTTCGTAGTTGCTGGGCCGATAACTGCCGCGGGTCAGCGGCGCGTCATTGATCGTGCTCGAGGGCGAAAGGCCGTTGGCCAGCGCCGCGGCGTACAGGAACGGCTTGAAATTGGAGCCGGGCGGCCGCGGAGTGGTCACGCGGTTCACCTGGCTGAGGCGGAAATCATAGCCGCCGACAAGCGCCAGAATCGAACCGTCGTCGGGCGATATCGATACCAGCGCCCCCTGGATATCCGGCACTTGCCCAAGTCGCCATTCGCCTTCCGACTGCTGGACCCGGACGAGGTCGCCGACAGCTACCACGTCGCCGGCGGCCTGGGGCGGCGGCCAGGCTTCGTCGCGGTTGCGAAAGCGATAGGCCCAGCGGATGCCTTCCCAGGGCACTGTCGCCAGTTCTCCCGATTGCAGCAACGCGGTAAAGGACCGGGACTGGACCGCGGCGACCACGGCGGGGCGCTGGTTGCCGTAAGTCGGAACCCCCTCGAGTTCCCGCAGCCATTGCCGTTCGGGCTCCAGCGGATCGGGCGGGTAATTGGCGGCCGGCCCCCGATAGCCGTGGCGCCTGTCGTAATAGCTTTCCAGCCCATTGACGAGGGCGCTGTTGGCCATCATCTGCTTGTCGCCGTCGATGCTGGTGACGACCTCGAAGCCCTGGGTGTAGGCATCCTCGCCGTATCGTTCGTACATCTCCTGCCGCACCATTTCCGCCACATAGGGCGCCGGCACTTCGATGTCGCGGCTGCGCCTGCCGGCGGTCACCGGCATGGCGTTGGCGACTTGGTATTCCTCTTCGCTGATCATGCCCTCCCTGCGCATGTTGGCGAGCCGGGTCTGGCGGCGGACAAGGGCGCGTTCCGGGGCGGCCAGCGGATTGCAGGCCGACGGGCAAGGCAGCAGCGAAACCATCATGGCCGATTCGGCCAGGGTCAGTTCGCCGACTTCCTTGCCGTAATAGACCGAAGCCGCGGCGCCGATGCCGTCGGCGCCCGAGCCGAAATAGATCGTATTCAGATACAGGGTCAGGATCTCCTCCCTGCTCAGTTCCCGGTGTATCTGCAGCGCGAACGGGATTTCCTTGAACTTGCGCAGGTAGACATTGTCGCTGTCGAAAGAAAGGTTGTTCGCCAATTGCATCGCGATGGTGCTGCCGCCGCCGAGCCGGTTGCCGGTGACGAATCCGTAGAAGCCGCGCAGCAGGCTCTGGATATCGACGCCGGGATGGGAATAGAAACGAACGTCTTCAGTGGCGATCAGCGCGTCGACAAGCACCTGGGGCAGGTCTTCGAACGCCACCGGGTCGCGCCGATTGCCGATTTCGTCGATCAGGCGCAGGTCGGATGTGTAAATGCGCAGAGGGGTTTCCAATCGCACATCGCGATAGGTTTCCGCCGCGGGAAGCAGGGGCGCCAGATACAGATAGGCCGCGGAGGCCACCATGCAGGCGCCCGCCAGACAGGCGAGCGAAAACAGGCCTCCCCATTTCACATACGGTTTCAGTCTGGCGTCCACGCGACTTCCCGCGCCGCGGCGGCGACTCGTCTCCAGGCCGAGAAGTCGGCCGTCGAATTGATAGGCGGCGCAATCGACAGGAATTATACACTCCGGCTCCCGTTTTCTCGAACCGAATCGACCGTTGTCCAAATGGCGATTCGGTCTCAGATGTATCTGAGCCTGGGTCGCGCCGGACGACGGCGGCTCGCCGATTACAGGCGATTCAGTCTCATATGTATCTGAACCGGCACGCCCGATTCATCGCCGCCGCGCGTCCTCCGGATAATTCCAGCCATGGCATTGTTCATTGCCGCGAAGCCGGGGCGCGGTCTTGTCTTCTCCCGGATTCGGGGGTTCGCGCCATCGGGTCCGGCGGCGCATCCATGCGCCAGACGGATTTTTTTCGCCGGATTCGCGGGCTGATCGGCTGATTGGTGCTACACCTTTGGGCATCGAAATATTCGAGGAAGCGTCAATGCCTTTTCGACTGGCCGAACTGATTCGAAAAATGCCCTTCCGGGGCGCCGGCCGCGGTCCGCTTGGAGTGGATATCGGCTCCAGCGCGGTGAAGTTGCTGCGCTGGCCCGGAACACCGGGAGAGCCGCCCGATTACGCGATCCGCTCCTTGCCTCCGGGCGCGGTCGCGGATCGGAATATCCGCGATGCGCAAGCCGTGGGGCGCTGTATCGCCGAAGCGGCGGAAACCTTGCGCGCGCCGGGCGGGAGCGCGGTCGCGGCCGTGCCCTCGTCGGCGGTCATGCAGAGAACGCTGACCATGGAACCGGAAATGACCGACGCCGACATGGAAGCGCAGATCATGGTGGAGGCCGACCGGTACATTCCCTATCCCGTCGATGAAGTGCGTTTCGATTTCCGGCGTCTCGCCGGTCCGGAACACGCGGCCGGAACGATCCTGTTGTCGGTATGCCGCAAGGAACATGTCGACTCGCGCGAGCAGGCCATCGAATGCGCCGGCCTGCGGGCTCTCGGAGTAGACGCGGAACATCATGCGATCGAACGCGCCTGGCGCCTGCTGGCGCCGAACGAGGCCGCGCCGGGGCTCGCCGCCGTCGCCGATATCGGCGCCGGCGCGATCTGCCTGTATGTGCTGGCGGACGGCCGGTCCGTCCACAACGGGGAAAGGCCTTTCGACGACGGCGCGCGCTATCGGCGCGAGCCGGAGTTGCTGGCGGCCGCGGCCGCGAGACAGATAGGGCAGGCGCTGCAATTGTTCCATTCCTCTTCCCGCCAGGGCCGGGTGGAAAGCCTGTATCTGTGCGGCGGCGCGGCCGTCGCGGAAGGTCTGGCGGAGCGGACGCGGGACTTGCTGGGCATGCCGGCGCTGGCGGCGAATCCGTTCCCCGGCGCGAGCGACAGCCGGATCGCAAGAGATGCGCCCGCCTTGCTGCTGGCGGCGGGACTGGCCGGCGGGAGACCGTCATGATCGATCTGCTGCCCTGGAGAGCGCGCGGACGGGAACGCAGCCGACGGCGATTTCTCGCCATGTTCGCCGCTTCGATGTTGCTTGGCCTGGCGCTCTTGCTGTTGCTCGGCCGCGGCCTCGACGGGAACATTGTTGCCCATGCCGCCGGGAATCAGCGCCTGCGCGCCGAAATCGGGCGGCTCGGCGCGCGCGGCGCCGAAGCCGAACGGCTGCGGCAAGAGCAGGAAGACATCGCGATGCACATGCGGGCGTTGAACAGCCTGCAGCGCAGCCGTCCCTTGCCGGCGCAGGCGCTTGCCGAACTCTCCTCGCATCTGCCTCCGGCCGCCTATTATCGACGGTTGACCCGCAGCGGCGGCGAAGTGCGCATCGAGGGGCTTGCCGAATCCCATGCCGCGGTCGCCGAACTGATGCGCAAGCTTTCCGCGTCGCCGAGATTCCTCGAGGCGCGGCTTGCGGGCGTGGCGGGCGCGGCGTCGGAGAACGGCGCGCCGGGCTTGTTCGAGTTCAGCCTGATCTTGCGGCTTGACGAAGACGGGAGCTGAAAACCGATGACGCCGCTTGCCGCAATCCTGCGCGACCTGCGCGAATTCGATTGGCGCGAACTCGCCGCGCCGCGAGGCAGCGGCGCCTGGCCGGCCGCGGTCAGGGCCAGCGTCATATTGCTGTCGACGGTCGCCTTGCTCGCCGGAGGATATTTTTCGCATCTGCGGGAGTTGCGGGAGCGCGCTGCGCGGCTTGGCCGGGAACAGGCGGAACTGACAGCGGAACTCGAACGGCTCAGGAGCAGCGTCGCGAGTCTGGACGGCTACCGGCGCCGCGCGCGGGAAATCGAGGGGCCCTATATGCGGCTGTTGCGGCAATTGCCGTACGAGAGCGAAATTCCGGCCCTGATCGACGAAATCACCGCGCTCGGCCTCGAGTCGGACTTGCGTTTCGCCGCCATCGGACTGGCCGCCGAGGCCGACCGCCCGCACTATGTGGAGCAGCCCATTGATATTCGCGTCAGCGGCGGTTATCACGAGATCGGCGCTTTCTTCAGCGGCCTCGCGGCGCTTGACCGCATTGTCACCATGCATGATTTTTCCCTGCGCGAGTTGTCCGCGGGGAAACTGGAACTCGAGTTGCGCGCCCGAACCTATCGCTATCGGCCATTGCCGGAGGCGCCGGTCGTCCGGGAATCGGCGATTCCCGCCGCTGGCCCGGCTTTCCCGTCCGCGTGGCGCCGGGCGGAGCCGTTCGCATATTCCGCCGGCGGCCGCCGGGATCCGTTCGCGCCGCCGGCCCGGCCCGCGGCGGCCGGGCCGGAGGCGCCGCGGCCCGGTCGCGGTCCGCTCGAGCAATACGCGTTGAACGAACTGCGTCTGGTCGGATTGCTCAGATATGGACAGGACTACATCGGGCTGTTGCGAGATCCCTCCGGCGCCGTGCATCGCATCGAACCGGGCGACTATCTTGGACCTGATCGGGGCCGCGTCCGGCGAATTACCGATCTCGGCGTGGAGTTGATCGAATGGAGCACAGACGAAACCGGAACAAGCGCGCGACAGGAGATATTGTTGCGATGGGAGCCGGACGAATGAACGCCGCGGCCGGAGTTGCGGCCAGACGGCCGGCGCGGGCGGCGATCCTGTGCGCCCTGTTGTTCGCCGCCCTGGCGCGGGCGCAGCAGGACGACGCGCCGCCGGCCGGGGAAATCGCCGGCCTGGCGCTGCAGGATGTTCCCATCCGTTTCGCCTTGCAGATCCTGGCCGACGAGCAGGGTTTCAACCTGGTCGCGGGCGAGGCGGTCGCGGGCAATATCAGCTTGCGGCTCGACGGCGTTCCCTGGCGGCAGGCGCTCGAACTCGTGCTGCGGGCCGGCAATCTCGCCTATCGCATGGAAGGCGACGTCATGTACGTGACCACCGCCGAAGCAATGGCCCTGCAGCGCGAGCAGGAACTGGCGGCCGCCCGGCAGGCACTGGAATCGGCGCCGCTGGTTACCGAACTGCTGCAGGTGAACTATGCCGACGCGGCGACTTTGCTCGAGCTCGTGCGCGGCGTCGGCGCGGGCGACGCGCCCGCGCCGGCCGGCGGCCAGGGGCTGCTTTCGCATCGCGGCTCGGCCTCGGTCGATGTCCGCACCAATACCATGATCGTTCGGGATCTGGAGCAGAATCTGGCCGCGGTCCGGGACTTGCTCGCGAGTCTCGATGTCCCGGTGCGGCAAGTGCTGATCGAAGCGCGCATAGTCAATGTCTCCACCGAGTACTCCCGCGAGTTCGGCATCCGCTGGGGCGCCGCGAGCGCGCCGACGCCGGGAAGCGGGTTCCGCTACGGCATCGACCGGGGGCTCGCGCCCGCGCAGCGGCAAGATGAATTGGCGTTCGACCTCGGCATGGCTGCCGGAACTTCTTTCAACATCGGCTATACCGGCAACAGCGACTTGATCGAACTTGAACTTGCCGCCATCGAAAGCAGCGGCAACGGCGAGATCATCGCCAGACCCAAGGTGACTACCCAGGACAAGGTCACGGCCGAAATCCGTTCCGGCGTGAGAGTTCCCTACCAGTCCCAGGCCGGCGGCGCCGCGGGCGGCTCGGTCACCCAGTTCGAGGACGCCGTGTTGCTGTTGCGGGTAACGCCCAGAATCACGCCGGACGGACAAATCAACATGCAACTCGAAATCAGGCAGGATTCGATTTCGCCCACCATCGTCGGCGTGCCTTCGATCAATACCAATGAGGTCATTACCAGCGCGCTGGTCGACGACGGCGAGACCATTGTGCTCGGCGGCGTGTTTCGCGAAGAGGCGACAGCCGCCGAGGCGAAGACGCCCATATTGGGCGATATCCCCTACCTGGAATGGCTTTTCAAGCGAACCGTCTCCGATACCAGACGCACCGAACTGCTGATCTTCATCACGCCCGGGATCGTCCCCGGGACGCTCTGAACCGATCCCGTCCGGCGCTTGCGCGATGCGTCGGTCGGGGAAATTGTTTACCATGCGCGCTGATTCCCCGCGGCGCAGAAAGAGCGTCGCCGGATTCGACGGCGCAAGCCATTGCATCCGGGAGCAAGACAAAACCGCGCTTTTGTCTTGCGGCAATGAATAATTCCATGGATGGAATTATTCAGAGGATACCCAAGCCGCATGAAGACGATCGAGAATGTGTTCCTCATCGGCCCGATGGGCGCCGGCAAGACCACCGTAGGGCGATCGCTGGCCCGTGCTCTGGAGTTGAAGTTCCTCGATTCCGACCAGGAAATCGAGCGCGCGGCGAACGCCGGCATCTCCTGGATTTTCGACATGGAAGGAGAAGCCGGCTTCAGATGCCGGGAGTCGCGCATGATCGCCGCGCTGACGGAACAGCGGGGAATCCTGCTGGCGACCGGAGGCGGGGCCGTACTCGACCCGGAGAACCGCAACCTGCTGCGGACGCGGGGCATCGTGGTCTACCTGTACGTTCCGCTCGAAGCGCAATTGAGCCGGAAGCTCAAGGACGACAACAGGCCCCTGTTGCGGACCGCGGACCGCGAGCGGCGCATCCGCGAGTTGCACGAGAATCGCCACCCGATCTATAGCGAACTGGCGCACATCCGCGTCGAAGCCAAACGCCGGCATCCGCATCTGGTCAGCGAGGCGGTGAAACGGGAATTGAACAGGTACCGGGCGACAAGCTCCCCCGCCTGTTGAGGACCGGACATGCGGACATTGCGCGTAGACCTGGGCGACAGAAGTTATCCGATATATGTCGGCGAGGGTCTGCTGGCCGAAGGCGACCTGTTGCGTCAGGCCGCGGCCGGGGGACGCGCCGCGGTAATCACCAACGATGTCGTCGCGGAGCACTACCTGGACCGCGTGCTGGAAGCCCTGCGCGGCGTGCCGGCGACTCCCGTCATTCTTCCCGACGGCGAGCGGCACAAGAATCTGGCGACGCTCGGCGGAATCTACGACAAGCTCATGGCGGCGAAAATCGACCGCAAATCGACGCTGATCGCCCTCGGCGGCGGAGTAATCGGCGATATCGCGGGATTCGCCGCCGCCACCTGGCTGCGAGGCGTCCGCTGCGTCCAGGCGCCGACGACCCTGCTCGCCCAGGTCGACTCGTCTGTCGGCGGCAAGACCGGCGTCAATCATCCGCTGGGCAAGAACATGATCGGCGCATTTCATCAGCCGGCCTGCGTCATAGCCGACACGACGACGCTCGAGACGCTGCCCGAACGGGAAGTAAAGGCGGGGCTGGCGGAAGTCGTCAAATATGGACTCATCGGCGACAGCGAGTTCTTCGACTGGCTGGCGCGGCACGCCGCCGGCATGCTGGCGCTGGAGCCGAATCTGCTCGCCGAGGCCGTAGTCCGCTGTTGCCGGGCCAAAGCCGATATCGTTGCCCGGGACGAGCGCGAATCGGGCATCCGCGCCTTGCTCAATCTCGGCCATACTTTCGGCCACGCCATCGAAGCCGCGACCGGCTACGGCGCCTGGCTGCACGGCGAAGCCGTCGCCGCGGGCATGGCGATGGCGGCCGACCTGTCGCGCCGCCTGGGTTGGCTGGACCAGGCGGCGGCGCGCCGGATCCGGACTGTGCTCGAGGACGATTTCGGTATGCCCGTGGTTCCTCCTGCCGATATAAGCGTAGACAGGTATATCGAATTGATGTCTTCCGACAAGAAGGCCGAGCGGGGCAAGATTCGCTTCGTGTTGCTGAAGGGCATAGGGAGAGCGGTTGTCGCGGACGAAGACGAAGTGGGGCGGCTCCTGCTTGCGCAGACATTGACGGCGCGAACCGGACTCTGCCGCTGAATCATGAAGTCATACATCCAGAAGTTGCGGCTGCGGCACGATCCCTTCGAGGACGAGTTCCGGCGGGATGACTTTTTCGGCGGCGGCAGTCGCGAAAAACTTGCGCGCGAAGTGCTGGACAAGGAACGCGGGCAGGTCTCGCTCGATGTCTTCATCGGGCCGCGGGGAAGCGGCAAGACCCGGCTGGCCTTTCGCATGGTGGAACTTGCCCGCGGCGATTTCAGGCCGGCGTCGGTTTCGGTCGACCTCTTCACCACCGCGCAGGTTCTGCTGCGCGACATATTGCTGGAGCTGGAACTCGAATCGGCCGGCGACATCGGGCGCGACCTCGATTCGCTCGGCGAATTCGCCATCGACCTCGTGCGGTCGGGCAAGTCGATCCTGTTGATCATCGACGATGCGCACGAGTTGGGCCCGGATTGCATGAAACTCGTCGAACGGCTGCTCGCCAAGCGCTGGTCGGCGATTCATCCGGTCCTGCTCGGCGAAGAGCAATTGCGGGAGATGCTGCAAACCCGGCTGCGCGAGCGTTATCGCGCCGGGCTGGAGTTGCGCGAACTGCCGGCGTTCAACCGGGCCGAGATCGCGGAATATATCCACCTGAAACTCGAACGGGCCGGATACGAGGAGAAATTGTCCTTGTCTTCCCTGGCCGGACTCGACCTCCTGCGACAGTCCGCGGGCTTGCCCGGAAAGATCAATGTCCTGACGGCCGCGCTGCTGAACTCCGACGAAGTGCCCGCGGTCGGCCGCATATTCGAGCGCCCCCGCGAGAGCAGGCCGCGCGCCGAACAACGCCCGGAATTCCGGTATTTGCGGCAAGCCTTCGTCCTGAGTCTGGCGTTGGGAGCGGTGGCGCTCTGGCCCGCGGACGAATCCGGCCCATCGGAGACGAGCGCGGCCGACCGCGACGAGCCGCGACGAATTTCCCTGCCCGCGCCGATCAGCCCCGCATCGGACTCTGTCGCGCAGAACCTCGCCCCCGCCCCCTCGCCGGCGGCGGGCGCAATGGCCGCCTCGCCGCCGGCGACGCCGATGTCCGACAGCGAGGCCCCGGGGCTGAGCGAGTTCGAACTGATGCTGCTCGGCCTGCCGCCCGGCAATTTCACCGTGCAGATCCTCGGTTCGACTTCAGAGGAAGGCGTGCGCGAATTCATCGCCGCCTCGCGGCTCGGCGAGATTCACGGCTATTACGAGACGCGGCGCCGGCGGCAGCCGTGGTTCGTCGTCGTCGACGGTATTTACCCGGACTGGGAGGCCGCCATGGAAGCCCGGGCGCGATTGACCGGCGAATTCGGCGATCTGGAACCCTGGGTTCGGCGCATGAGCAATGTGCATTCGGAAATCGGTCTCGCGGAAAAACAGGGAGGTGCTGGCCCTTGACACTCGACAATGATCGCCTGTTGCGGGCGCTGGAAGGAAAACCCGTCGATGTCGCGCCCGTATGGATGATGCGGCAGGCGGGCCGTTATCTGCCCGAATATCGCGCTTCCCGCAAGCGCGCCGGCGACTTCATGAGCTTGTGCCGGGATCCGCAACTCGCTTGCGAGGTGGCCTTGCAGCCGCTGGAGCGCTACGCTTTCGATGCCGCGATCCTTTTCTCCGACATCCTGACCATTCCCGACGCCATGGGTCTCGGACTGGATTTCGTCGAAGGCGAAGGGCCGCGATTCCGCAAGCCGATTCGCGACCCGGCGGACGCGGAAGCGCTGCCGGCCATCGACCCGGCCGTCGACCTTGCCTATGTCATGGACGCCGTCGCCCTGATCCGGCGCGAGCTGAACGGCAAGGTGCCGCTGATCGGCTTTTCCGGCAGCCCCTGGACGCTCGCCGCCTACATGATCGAAGGTTCCGGCAGCAAGGATTTCCGCCGCGCCAAGCAATTCATGTACGACCACCCCGAGGCCTGCCGCCTGCTGCTCGACAAGCTCGCGAAAGCGGCGACGGACTATCTCAATGCGCAGATTCGCGCCGGCGCCCAGGCGGTGCAGATTTTCGACACCTGGGGCGGCATTCTTTCGACCCCGGCCTATCTGGAGTTCTCCCTGGCCTATATGCGGCGCATCGTCGACGGCCTGATCCGGGAGCGGGAAGGCCGGACCGTGCCCTGCATCCTGTTCACCAAACAAGGCGGCGGCTGGCTGGAGGAAATCGCCGCCAGCGGTTGTCATTGCGTGGGTCTGGACTGGACGATCGATATCGGTCGCGCGCGCGCGCGCATCGGCCGCAAGACAGCCTTGCAAGGCAACATGGATCCCGCGGTGCTTTATGCCGCGCCCGAGGCCATTCGCCGGGAAGTGGCGGCCATCTTGCGCTCCCACGGGCCGGGACCCGGTCATGTCTTCAATCTCGGCCACGGCATAACCCCCGAGGTCGATCCGCAACATGTGGCCGTTTTCGTGGATGCCGTGCATGAGTATTCAGCGGCCGGCGACCGGTAGCGGGGACATCGGCGAAGCCGCGATCGTCGCCGTAGGCTCGAACCTGCCGGGCCGGTTCGGGCCGCCCGAGCGGATGGCGCGTCGCGCGCTGTCGGCGCTGCGCCGACTCAGCGCGCGGCCGCCGTCGTGTTCTTCGCTATATCGCACAAGTCCTCGCAACTGCGCGCCGGGCGCGCCGGATTTCGTCAATGCGGCGGCGGCGCTATGGCCGCCGCCGGAACTGACGCCCGAATCGCTGCTTGCGGAGTTGCTGCGGATCGAGATCGAATTCGGCCGCCGCCGCGACACCGCTCGCAATGCCCCGAGAACATTGGATCTCGATCTGATAGCCTGGGGCGCGCGCGCCGTTCATTGCCCGGAATTGCAATTGCCGCATCCGCGCCTTGCCGAACGCGAGTTCGTGCTGGCGCCGCTGGCTGAGCTGGCGCCGGACTGGATTCCGCCGGGCCGGACGCGCTCCGTCGCCGAACTGCTCGAAGCCCTGCCGGGCAAGAAGGATCCGAGAATTATCCGCGACAGTCGCTTCCGGAACTGAACCCCGCGCTGTCTCGGGCCAAAACTTGTATGCCGGGGTCGAGTCATGACATATTGGCCGCTGCGTCGAGGAGTTCGTGGGCCGACACAATATTGGAGAGTTCGACACGATGAATCAGGTGGTGTCTGTTGTTGCAAGCATGGTTGGGAAGCAACTGATGTACGGTGGCCTGATCGCCGATAATGGCCTGTCCAACGGGGTGCGTGGATAATGCGGGTCAGCGTGAAGCCGGCCGCCCTGAGTCTTTTCGCGGGTGCCGGTGGGCTGGATGTCGGGGTCGATCAGGCGGGGTTCAAGACCGTCTGTTCCGTTGAGTTCGATCCACATTGTGTAGCTACGCTGCAAAACAACGCCAAGAGCAAGATCGTCTGGCAGGTCGACGTTCAGGCATTGAGCCCCGAGCGCGTGGGCGACGTGCTGGACATCCGCCCAGGCGAGCTGTCCCTATTGCATGGCGGGCCGCCCTGCCAGCCGTTCAGTCAGATCGGACACAAGGGCGGCATGAACGATCCCAGAGGTCGACTCGTGTTCGAGATGGTCCGATTCGCCGCCGCGCTGCGACCGTCTGCACTCGTCATGGAGCAGGTGCCGAAGTTCCTTGATGCAGAAGCGGCCCAGGGAACAACGGCCCGCGACATGCTGGCGGAAGAATTTCACGCCATCGGCTACGACATGAACGTGGCCGTTCTAAACGCCGCTGACTTCGGCGTTCCGCAACACCGCAAGCGGGCGATCATCGTTTGCGTACCGCACGGACAGAAATACTACTTTCCGGCATCAACTCTCTTGGTTCCCGCGACCGTCGGCGGTGCCATAGATGATCTTCCCCTTGCCGTCCGCATGGGGGAAGAGCCGTTGGCGCACAATCACATCGACGTGACACCGGAGCGTGACCGGTATCGCATATCGTTCGTTCCAGAGGGACAATGGCTGTCGAAGGTGAGCGAGGCCCCGGCGAGCGTCCGCCAGCGCCTTACGCGGAAAGATACGACCAAGTTCCGCCGCCTTCATCGCGGCGAACCCTCCCTGACGCTGCGGTGCGGAGAAGCGCTCTATCATCCGTTAGAGGATCGGTACCTGACCCCTCGCGAGTCTGCCCGCATTCAGGGCTTCCCAGACCGGCATGTTTTCGTCGGACCCATCCGACGCCGAACGGGCACGGTGAGCAACCTCGACCAACATCGGCAAGTCGCCAATGCGGTGCCGCCGCCCCTCGCCAGGTCGGTTGCGAAAAGCGTGAAAGAGTCCCTATGCCTGTAGTCCGCGAATTGTTCGGGGAAGTCATCGGTAAGAGTGGCGAGCGGAAGGGACTGTTTCGAGATGCCGCTTGTCCGCATATGGGCGGGCAGCAATGCGACGGCGGCGGGAACCGTGACATGGCCCGCTGGCCAGCTCGAGAACAGCCGCTTGCTCCATTCTTCGACAGCAAAGTCGGCAGGCTCGGCGACGGGTATATTCCTTGCGGGATCTGCTCCATCACGGCGAACCGCGCATGGGTGATCTGTCCGCGCCGACTTCTCACTTTCGACACCGATCACTCGTCGCCTCAGCAAAAGCCTCTACTGGATCGCGTGTTGGCAATCGGGGGATTCGCGACCGGCGAGAAGGTCCGTGTCTGGTCCGAAATATCGCTTCGTGACGACAAGGCAAATATCAACTATCGGCTGGATTACGTCCTCCGCTGCGGGGACCGTCCGCCGGTCATAGTCGAGATCATGACCGCCTCGACTTCGGGCGGGAACAAGGCCAAAAGGTCGGACATTGGATCCGCCTTCTGCGATGCCGTTCTGTACGCTCAAGGCAATCTGCCGGAACTGAACCAGTGCCCGAATGTGAATATCCGCCAAGTGTGGGCGCGCATGGCCTCACAGATGATCGTCAAGTCGGAGATCGCCAATCACTGGGGCGGGCGCGCCATATGGGTCGTGCAAGACGCTCTCATGGACTACATTCGGGAGAACACCGGGCTCCGGCTGGACAATCTTCGGTCGACGAACTGGGCGGTCGGCGAGGTCAACGTCCTTTCCGCCAACCTTGACGATCCGAACGACATTCGCCTCTATGCCGGGCCGATCCAGTCCAAGGACGGCACGGCGTGTTGGACCGAGCTCCTGAACACACCGGCATTGCTGAATGTAAGCACCCTGCAAGGCAAGCTCGACGACAATCGGCTCGTCGCCGAACTTGTGATTCAATGATGGAGAAGGAAATGGCCGCGAAGCGCAAGCCTGTGAAGGTCGAAGCCTTGAACCCCCGCTACGCCGGGGCGGTCCCGGAGAAGGGAGGCGCGGGCCTTGATGAAGCACAGCGGTGACAAGGCCGAAACCAGCGCTGGTCAAGAAGGGGAGGTAAGGCACTGCGCCATCAAGTATATAAGCCCTTCGATTGCAATGTTCGGCACGGGAACGCATTCACATCCAGTCTGGACCTGAGCGTCCGGGACGCGTCTTCGCATCGCCTTTCGAGGCCGCATCGCTGATCTGCATGGCATCCCCGGATTTGACCCGGAGAGGCGTTCGCCGCTCCTCCGTCTCGTCCGGGGGCGGCTCCGGTTCCATCCTATTCCACTTTCGGCGGCTGGGCGAATTCCGCGTTGAACGCCGGCAAGCAGCGCTCGCGCAGATACCGATTCGCCGCCTCCATATCCTCGATCCCCGCCAGCGCCAACTCCTTGACCAACCGATCCTGGCGCGTCCGGAAGGCCCGCTCCGACCGGCCCCGCGCCTCCGGCGAGTACGCCGGAATCAGGTCAATGCCCAAGTCCCGCACCATCGCCCGGCCGAACTGCGTCAGCCGCTGCTTGTCCACCTTGCCGCCCGCCTCCGGCGTCAGCCAGTAATGCGAGGCCCGATCGGTGTACAGCGAACAGCTCAATCCCTTGCTTTCAATGACCTCCCGCATGCCCGCGAAACTGCTCGACAGGCCTTCTTCCTCGCAGAAAAACATCGAGTAGCGCTCGTTCGCGGCATCGTCCATCGTCACAATCAGATCCCATCTCGTCCCCGGCACCCATTCGTGGGTGCTGCCGTCCTGGTGCAGCAACATCCCGCGGCACGGCATCGCCGTCAAAAACGACCACTGTACGACCGGACAGTTCATATGTTCTGAAAGCGGACGGTTTATTTGTTCTCTACACTACACTACAAACTTCTTGCAAAATTGCGCGGCATGTGGCCATATATGCGAGTCGGCGCGTTGCCGGTCGCGTCATGGGCGGGATTTGGGTACGACGATGTTTGTTGCTTCGAACAGGCATGTGCTACGTTTGCTGCGGGCGGTCGCGCTCGGTTTGCTGCTGCCCGCGCTCGCCCATGGACAGGAATTTCCGGCCGCCGGTTCGGACCCCGGGCTGATCAGTTTCAGCATAGCTCCCGTCGGCGCGCCCGATGCCGCCGCCGGCTTGATCAAGGTGGTCAGGACGGCCGAGACGCAGGATTTGCGCAACGGTCTCGTCGAAGACGCCGTCAATTACAACCTCGGATTGCATGTCGCGCCGGCGGAAGGACTCAAGCTCGACGCCGGCATCTGGCGCAGCCAGTTCGACGCGACGCCATTGCGGAATTCCTTGCCCGAGCCGAATCTGCGCGGCAGCGGATTCGATATCGGCGCGGCCTATGCCTGGGACACGAACCGGTTCGGCCAGTTCACCTTGAGCACCAGAGCGAGCTACGCGCGGGATTTCTATGATGCCGAAGCCCTGCTCGGCGCGGTGAACGACAATTTGCCGGCGGCGAAACTGACCGCGCCGAAGTTGCGCAGCAATCTGAAGCTGAGTTGGGAGTTCGGCAACCATACCGCGAGCGCGATCACGCGCTATTTCGATTCCTCCCGAGACCTGTCCGAACTCGGCATGGAAGAGATCAACGATCTGGTCGACAACATCACAACGGTGGATCTCGAATACGACTATCGCATAGCGGCCGGGTCGAATGATCGCGCCGTGATTTCCTTCGGCATCCAGAACCTGTTCGACCGCAAGACCATGCAGATTCTCAATTCCGCGACCCGCATCCTCGACCAGAACGGACGCGTCGCCTACGGTCGGCTGAAGTACCAGTTCTAGGGAAAGCTCCGGTCAGGGTCTGGCGCGAGCAAGACAGCAAACCTCCACTTCCTCCGCTCCCGCATGTTTGAGCACGCGAGCCAGTTCCGTCGCCGTGCTCATGGTGGTGACCACGTCATCGACAAGCGCTATCCGCCGCGCGCCGCGAACCGCCATGTTTCGGGCAAGCCCGAAAGAGCCGCGGATATTCGCGCCGCGCTCGCGGGCGGTTTGCATTTCGGTCTGCGGCGGCGTGGGCCGCAATTTGCGCAGGTCGCGAGCGCGCAGCGGAATCCCGCTCTCGTCCGCGAGCGCCTTCGCGATTTCCAGGGCCTGATTGAATCCCCTTCGACGCAGCCTGGAAGAATGCAGGGGCACTGGCAGCAACAGATCCGGGCGTTTGCTCCCGCGCCAGCGCCGCGCCATGATCCTGGCCAGGATTCGGCTCAGGGCGTATCCGCTTGCAAAGTCCGCATTGAACTTGTAGTCGACGATCAACTTGTCCACGGGCGGGCGATAGGCGAAAGGCGCGAAGCACGAGTCGAATTCCGGCGGGTCGAGCCGGCAGCGGCAACAGATCCCGGCATCGGATTCGCCGAGCTCCTCTCCGCATCTGCCGCATCCTTCTCGCAACCACGGCAATTCCGCTTCGCAATCCGGACACAAACTGCAAGACCTGCGCAACGCGCGGCGGCAGACCAGACAGAGGGTCGGCAACTGTTCCCGCATCAGCGACTGGAATCGTCGCGATCCGCGTCGGAGCGCGGTGGAAAGTCTGGTCGTCATCTTGCCCTTGAGGGTCTGTCAGGCGGCTTGGAATCCTCTGAATAATTCCATCCGTGGAATCATTCATTGCCGCAAGACAAGAGCGCGGTTTCGTCTTGCTCCCGGATTCAACGGCTTGCGCCGTCGAATCCGGCGGTGCTCTTCTGTACCGCGGGTTTGTATCGTGGGCTTGCGCCGCAGGAATGCTCCGGCCTGATCAGAGCTTTCCTCAGGGGAGTTCTGATAAATCAGAGCGTTCCCGCGGGTTCCGGGGCGGGGATTCCGGTTCGAATTTCCGGTAGAGCTTGGCCCTGGCCCTGAATAGCCGCGTCATGACCGTGTTCCCGTTCAGGTTCAGCCGGGCGGCGATCTCCTTGCCCGTATAGCCGCCGAAGACTTGCATGATCAATGGTTCGCGATAGTGCTCGCCAAGTTCGAAGATGGCCCTTTGCAGCAAGTGGGATTCGGCGCGCCGGTCGGGTTCGGAGTCGAGGGCGGCGGTTGCCGAGATTTGATCCAGGTCGTGAAAGTGAATCCGGCGGCGCTCGAAATGACGGTTGTTCTCATTCCTGAGAATGGCGAAAAGCCATGCCTTGGCGACATTCGCGTCGCGCAAGGTGTGATGAAAGCGCCAGGCGCGGAGAAAGGCTTCCTGCGCCAGATCTTCCGCCTGCGTCCTGGACCGGCATAGTTTCAGGGCGAAGTGCAGGACATCGTCGTACAAATCGGCCAATAAGGCGTTCCAATCGAAGTCCCCGTTATTTTCCTGCGGTGCCCGAGCAGCCAAGCTGATTTCCTTGAAAAACGACTGCCGACACATCGACCGCGCCCGGCGCCGCCGAAGTCGGCAAGAATTGAGTTGCGCGGAGTTTGCCTGTTTTTCCCGTCAATATCAACATATGATGTTAAATATAAATATCAGAAAAATCCTTTTTCTTATTTTATTATTGAAGTCACCAAATTTGTATTTCATGTCCGCGCCGTTCTCCCTGGTCCGGAGGCGGAAACGGCAGCGCGGTCCGCGGAATCGCTCGCGGGCTTGTTGAAGCGGGCGGGAAAGGGGGGTTAGCATATCGGCCCAATTCTCCCCCGAAATCGGTTTCTCATGTTGAAGATCGCCGTCGCGGGCGCCGCAGGCCGCATGGGCAAGAACCTGATCAGGGCCGTTCTGGAAGGCGGTTCGGATATCTGTCTGAGCGCGGCGACAGTCGAAGCGGGCGACCCCGCGCTCGGACTGGACGCGGGCCTGCTGGCCGCGGGCCGGGAACAGGGCGTGCCGACAACGGATTCGCTCGCGCGATGCAAGGCCGATTTCGACGTGCTGATCGATTTCACGAGCCCCTCGGCGCTGGCCGGTCATGCCGACTATTGCCGCGCACGCGGCCGCTCGCTCGTGGTGGGCACTACCGGACTCGAAGCGCGGCATCACGCCTTGCTCGCGGCCGCGGCGGAACGCATCGCCGTGCTGCATTCGCCGAACATGAGCGTCGGAGTCAACCTGAGTCTCGACCTGTTGCGGCGGGCGGCCGCGACGCTCGGCGAGAACTTCGATGTCGAAATCGTCGAAGCGCATCATCGCCGCAAGAAGGACGCTCCTTCAGGAACGGCGCTGGCCATGGGCCGGGCCGTCGCGGAATCCCTCGGCCGCGAACTCGATGCCTGCGCCGTATACGGCCGCCGGGGAATCGGCGATGAACGCAGCCGCGAAACGATCGGATTCGCCACCGTTCGCGGCGGCGATATCGTCGGCGAACACTCGGTAATTTTCGCCGGGCCGGGCGAACGGCTGGAGATCAGCCACAAGGCCGGCAGCCGGATGACCTTCGCCAATGGCGCGGTGCGAGCCGCCCGCTGGATCGCCGGCAAGCCGCCGGGCCTCTACACCATGTCCGACGTGCTCGGCGCCCGTTTCGACCAGACCTCCGCTGGATAATTCCATCCATGGAATGATTCGTTCCCGGGACGGGAGCGCGGCCTTGTCCCGAAAACAAATGCAATGGCTTGCGCCGTCGAATCCGGCGGCGTCCTCTTGCAGCGCGAGCATGCGCCGCAGGCCGGCGCTGGCGAAGCAGAGCCGGCCCGGGCATCGTCGGGGCATGTTCGGCCCCGGCATTCCGATCGCAGATTGCCGAGTTCGCCGGGGAATCCGTTGCTGGAGCCGTGCGCGCGGCGCGCCCCGGCGGGCGAGTTCAGAAAATAAAATCAAATTTCTGAAAAAATTCGAAAGAAAAACTTTTGCGCGCTGGTCATTATCGGAAACAAGGCGAAAACCTGCGGAATTACAGGTTCGCCGGTCGCTGAACAGAACCAGTCGCTGAACAGGAAAAGGAGGTATGCGCGAATTCGAGAAGCCCATCTCGGAACAGATCATCGAACGGTCGCTGCTCGACTTGCCGGAACAGCGCGCGGGCTATAGCGATCGCACCGCCTGGTTGATGGCCGTGATGAGCCAGCTCGCCTATTTCGAATTCGAGAATCGCCGCACCCTGACCGATTTGGCCGCCGACCTGGCGAAGCTTGGCAGTGACTCAAGGAAAATCAGAAATTTACTGCAAAGTCAGGTCGGCGGCCTTTTTACCGGCGGGTCGGACAGCCGGCTCGAATTGCTTGCCCATATCCTCGGCGTCGCTCATTTCGACCTGATCGAGGTGTTCGATGTCGGCGACACCCAGGCCTTTCTCGCTCGACGCAGAAAGCAGGACGAGAGCGAGCGCGGCATGCTTGTGCTTGCCTTTCGCGGCACCGAAAAGTCGCTGCGGGACTGGAAGACCGATTTGCGGGCCAGACTCGTGCCGGCCAGGGACGAACGCAAGCCGGGGCTGATCCACCAGGGCTTCCAGGAAAGCTATTACGCGGTAGAAACGCAGGTCGAGGCAGCGCTCGCGGGCTTCCCCGGCGAGCCTCTTTACCTGACCGGACATTCACTCGGCGGGGCGTTGGCCGTGGTGGCGACGCGCTTTCTCGACGCCGGCAGCCTGGCGGCCTGTTATACCTTCGGCAGTCCGCGGGTTGGAGACCTGTCGCTGGCGAAGGAATTCAGGACGCCGATCTATCGCATGGTCAACGCGGCCGACGCGGTGCCGCGGCTGCCCTTCGGCGAGGGCTACGCGCTCTGCGCGCGCTTGCTGAGGCGGGCGCTCTTTTTCCTTCCCTGTTTCCCCGCGCTGCGGCGGCTGTATGACTATATGGATCGCATCGCCGGCTACACGCATTACGGCGACGAGCGATATCTGACGGCGGCGGCAGCCGGGATCAATGATACGTATCCGGAACTCGAGCTGATTCACAACCCCGGCTTCTTCCTGCGCCTCGAGCGTTTCGTCAAGCGCTTGCGCGGCACTCGCGGCAAGGGTCTGATCAGCGACCACGCGATCGGCGTCTACCGGGCGAAATTGCGGGCGCGGGCGATCTCGAGGAATCGCGCCGGACGCAGGTGAGCCGGGCGCGGCTCAGAACGCAAGGCTGAAACCGATTTCAAAGGTGGTGTCGCTGGTGTCGAACAGGCCGATATTGCTGTCCTGATGCTGATGGTAGAAATTGATCAGCAGGTCGCCGGGCATGCCGTTGAAGGACATGCCGCGGCGATATTGCAATAAAAGGTAGCTGCGATCGACCCAGCGCGGCGCGCCGCCGTCGAGCAGGGGGCTGTAACTGTCGCTGTCTTCGAGCCGGGCGTGATTGACCACGGCGCGGAACAGGCCCCGGGGCAGAGGGTATTGCCAATTGGCGGCCAGTTGCCAGCCGCCGCGATTGCCGCCGGGACGGTCGGCCTTGATTTTCCGGCTGTCGAGCAGCGCGGCTTCGATGGCGATATTGCCGAAACTGGCGGTTTCGTCGCCGAGCGGGCAGGCAAAGCCGCCGCCGAGGCGCGTGTCGAACGCGTTCAGCCAGTTCTGGCTGTGGAAAAACTGGTATTGGGCGGAAGCGTCGAAAAAGGGACTGCAACTGAACAGCGGTGAAATGCTGTAGCGCAGTTGGGCGTCGGCCGCGGTGAACAGGGCCGAGCCGCCGAAAGCGAGGCTGCGGACGCCGCTGTCGAGCTGCAGGCTTTGCGCGCGGCGCGGGCGAATGAAATTATAGCGGCCGTCGAGTTGCAGCAGATCGGTGCTGCGGTCGTCGCTGACGCGGCCCTGTACTTCGACGGCGAAGTTGTGCTGGTGGCCGGGGGCGAGCCGGCGGTGGCGCGCCGCCAATCCGAGATTCGCATAGGGGCCGCTGATCGCCTCGAATGCCTCGTCGAGCGCGAGCAGCACGTTCTCGCCGGCTATCGTCAACGTGATCTGGCCCGGGTCGGGGGCGCCGTTGAGATTGCTGTCATAGCCGAGCAGGAAATCGCCGCGAAAGGAAGTATCGCGAGACGCCGCGCGCCATTGTTCTTGCCTGCGCTCAAGCGCGGGCCGCAAGTTGGCGGGCAGGTCGGGCCTGGCGAGTATCTGTTCGTTGAGTTCCAGGGCGGAGAATAACTGGCCCTGCAGATAGAGAGCTTCGGCGTAGTCGATCTGGGCCGCGCCATTGTCGGGGTCGAGCAGCAGCGCCCGCTCGAGCGCCTCGGCGGCTTCGGCCAGCAGGCCGCCATTGAGCCAGGCGGCGCCGATCAGGGCGAAATATTCCGTCGAGTCGAGACATTGCGTCAGGAAACCGTTGAGTTCGCCGCCGACTCGCAGCCACTCGAGCTGGCCGCGCGATTCCTGATCGGCGAGATATGGACCGAGGTCGGGACAATCCTCGGCCTCCTGGGCCGAAAGCGGCCGGGATAACGCCAGAACCAGCACCAGCGCAAACGCGACTGGAAAACGGATCGTCGCTGCTTTTCGCGCAGCATCGGAAGGCTTTTTTCTGGACAAGAATCCTGCTTCCCGGATCAAGACGGAAAGATCGTCATCCTGGAACACCGCATTCGAGACGGACAAGGAAAGGCACGGAATATGTCTTCAGGAACGGCCGCCGCGAATGAGTTTCAGGCCGCGGTCCTCCGGCAGTTCGCCAGTGCTCGGCAGCGCGAACAAATGGTGCGGAGTGCGCAGGCCGCCGAGCAGGAAGTGCCCTTGGGATTCCAGGTTTTCGTCTTTAAGTTGCTTCGCCGCGTTGCCGCCGACCAGAATCGGGTGAGCGAGATCCGCGGTCAATTCCTGGATGCGGAGCACGATGGATACGGTATCGCCCAGCAGGACGTGGCTGCGGCGATGCGCCGGGCCGACCGAGCCGATCAGGACCGAACCCTGTTCGATACCGATGCCGAGCGCCAGCGGTTCGAGACCCTGGGGCGATTCTTCCGGCAGCATTTCGGCGATTTCGATTTCCTGCATCTTGCGGGCCGCCTGCAAGGCGCGACGGGCGGCGGCGCTGCTCTGGGTATCCCAGACCGCGATCAGGCCGTCGCCCTTGAATTCATGCACGCGGCCGCCGAATTCCTCGACGATGCGCGTGGCCCGGGTGAAGAAGAAATGCAGCACGGCGGCGGATTCTTCGGGCGGGCGCGATTCGCCGAAAGCCGAAAAATTGCGCAGGTCGGCGCAAAGCAGGGTCATTTCGACATGGCGCGCATCGATGCTTGAACTCGGCAGGCTATAGGCGATCTCGCGGGCGATCTCGTTCGGCAGGTAGCTGGTCAGGTTGCCGAGCACGCGGCCGCGTTCGGCGCGCACCCGGCCATATTCGAACAGCAACAGCATTCCCGCGGCCAAGGGACTGTACAGCGCCGGGAACAGCCAGCCGAGCCAGACGCCCTGTCCTTGCAGCAACTGGATGTGCAAGCCGAGCATGGCGAACGGCAACAGCGCGCCCGCCGCGGGCAAGATCGCTGTCGCCCAGCGATTGCGGCCCGCGGCGAGCAGGTAGAGCGTCGCGGCGGCGCCGATGGTCAACAGGCCGAGCAACAGGTTCGCCGAAGCGGGCGTATAGGGAATGGCGCCGTCGAGCAGACTGGCCAGGATGCGGGCCTGGAGTTCCACGCCCGGCGCGATGCCCGCATAGGGCGTCGGCACGACATCGCCCATGCTGAAAGCCGTGCCGCCGATCAGCACCCAGGTGTTGTCGAACCAGGCCGGGTCGAAATCGCCCTCGAGGATATCGACGGCGGGAACCGCGCGGAAGGCGGATGGGTCGCTGGCGTAGGAAATGCGCAGATTGCCTTCGCTGTCGAGGGGAATTTCAAGATCGGGATAGGCGACCAGCCGCAGGTACTGGTCCGGACCGAACAGGCCGCCGCCGTCGATCAAGGTCGCCGACCAGTTGTCGGCCCGCACCGCCGTCAGCCAGGCGGACAGCGCCAGCGCCGGATAACCCGCGCCTTCCACGCAGATCGCGGCGGGCGTCTTGCGAATCGAGCCGTCGCTGGAAACGATCGGGGAAATATGACCTTTCGGGATGGCGGCGAATGCCTCGTCCGCCGCCAGGTAGCTGTCGGCCTGGGGCAGACCCGCGCCGCATTGCAGGCCGGCGAGGGGGTGAGTGATGCTGCCGGTTCGCACCTGCTGGTCGGATTGCAGCACCGGAACCTGGGCCAGCACGGCGCCGCGGCTTGCCGCCAGCGCCGCCGCCAGCGCCTCGTCGCCCGGCCGCTGCTCGGAATAGACGATATCGTGCAATTGCAATTGCGCGCCGGCTTCATCGATCGTCGCGACCAGGCGCGCCAGCACTTCGCGCGGCCAAGGCCAGGGACCCACTTCGGCCAGGCTGGCCTCGTCGATGGTCACCAGAGTGATGCGCTGTTCCTCCGCGAAATCGGCGCGCAGCGTCCAGCCCAGCGCGCCGAGGCGTTCTTCCAGCATCAGCATGGCCGGACGCAGGCCCGCGTAAAGCGCGAGCGCAAGTACCGCCGCCAGCGCCAGCATGGCCAGCCTCGCCCATGCGGGCGGCAGGCGCAGCAAGGTCGCCACAGGGTTCCTGAATCGCGTTGCGGTCATGATTATCGGCTATCCCACAAGGTCAGACCGGAAATATTCCCCTGCTCGAGCTGTTGCTGGAAATGGTAGCCGGCCTCCTTGCCGTCGAGCGTCACCGCGCCGCTGAGCCGCCGGCCGTTTCCGTTCATGCGGAAGAAGCCGCCGTCATGGATGCGGCCTTCGGCGCTGAACAGGACGGCTCCGGTCAGGTCATGGTGCAGTTCCAGCCCGGTGCTGAAGACACTGCGGTCGAAATTGATCGAAAGGTCGCCGCCGCGTACTTGCATGGCGACGGCATTGTCCCCGTTTTCGTAGAAGGCCTGGGCGGCGGCGAGGTTGAATTTCACCGCGCCGAGGCCGGAGTTGACGTTGCGGCTTCCGAGACCGGGGCGGAACAGGGCGTATTCGAGGTTGCCGACGGATACCTGCCGCCCTTGTCCGACATCTTCATAGGCGTAGGTAATGCGTTCGAGAACGCCCTTGCCCGCGCCCCAGCGGCCCCAGACCAGCTGCCGCTCGACAGTCTGTTCCGCGCCGAAGGGAACTACGGGGGTAAAATCGGACACGATTATCGACAGCGAGCCGTCGCCGGCGCCGAGCGCGGCGGCGGACGAACCCAGATTCGCCAGCCCGGCGGAGACGCGGTCGTTGGTGATGCCTTCGAGATAGCCGTCGTTGGCGGTGATGAACCCTTCTTCGATTTCGGCGGCTTCTTCGATCGGGCCGACGATGTCGCCGCGCAAGGCGTCCGGTTCGAATTCATGCACGGCCGACAGCACTCGGGGAGCCGGGGAACTGATATCGAAACCGAGCATCTGTTCGCTGGCGCCGCTCAATTCGACCGCGTTCGCAACGCACGGGCCGAAAGCTTCCGCCGCGCATTCTGCGGAATAAGGCGCCAGCACGATCGAGCCTTCGTTAACCAGGGCGCGCACCGAGTCCCGCGTGGCGCTGACGACGAAATCGGTGCCGCGCACGCCGATCGCCGCGATCGGCGTATTGAGGCGGAAACGCTGCCGCGCCGAAGTCGCGGCGGCGCCGGAGATCGAACGGGTAACGCCTTCTATCAGGCCGAACTTCACCGTAGACAACGCGGGGTTCTCCCGATTGTATTCATAACGCACGATTTCCAGGCGGCTGTCGGGCCGCACGCTGACCAGGGCGTTGTCGATGAAACGGATATGGACATGACCGTTGGGTTCGGTCTGCACAAGATCGCCGGCGCCGACTTGCATGCCGATGGAGATGCGGCGACGGTCTGCGCCGGGCTTGTCGAGCCAGGCGGCGCCGAGCACCATGCTCACCCGGCCGGCGGCGGGCTCCTGCGCGACGGGTTCGAGGGCCGAAGCCTGAATCTGCCAGCCGAGAGCGACCAGCATCATGGAAAAAATCTGTGTGCGAAAATGAACTTTCATCATTCGATTTGCTCCCGAAACGGCCGATTCATGCCGCTTTCGGTCCTTCGGATTGAAGAAATCTAGCACGAGCGACGATAAATTGACGTGACCGGGATCACATCCGCCGCCGAAATCCGGAAAAAATCTCATTTTGACACCCCCCGGCCCGGTCGAACGGGCGATAATGGCATTTGCGGCGCGCCTGCGGCAATGAACAATTCCATGGCTGGAATTATTCAGGGAATACGAGGCAAGGTCCGATTTATCGGACCTTGCCCGCGGCACATGGATGTGCCGCCGGATTCGATGGCGCAAGCCATTGAATCCGGGAGCAAGCCAAAACCACGCTTTTGGCTTGCGGCAATGAATAATTCCATGGATGGAATTATTCAGAGAAGAAAAGGCGAGCTCCGATTTATCGGGGCTCGCCTGCGGCACATGGATGTGCCGCCGGATTCGGCGGCGCGAGCCGCAGAATCCGTGAGCAAGCCAAAACCACGCTTTTGGCTTGCGGCAATGAATGATTCCATGGATGGAATCATTCAGAGAAGACATAGCCGCTTCGCGCGCATCGCCGGACCCATTGTATGCAGGTTACCCCCGAGTTGTTAAGCAGATTCGCCTTGCTGAAACCGCTGCCGCGCGAGGCGCTGGAACAACTGGCGCCGCGCGCGGCGCTGGCCCGTCATGCGCGCAGGGCGGTAGTGCTGCGGGCGGGGATCTGCGAGGACAAGATCTGTTTGCTCTTCGAAGGCCGCCTGCAAGGCGTGGGATTTACCGTCGACAACCGCGAGGTCGGACTGTATTTCGTCGAACCCGGCGACTTTTGCGGCGAACTTGCGTTATTCGAAGACAATCCGCAGCCCGAGTTCGTGATCGCCTCCACCTCCGCCGCGGTGGTGTCCGTTTCTCGCGATCCATTGCGCAAGGTCATGTCGAACAACAGCGAACTGAGCAATATCGTCAGCCGCAAGCTCGCCGGGCGGGTGCGGCAGATGACGGTGCAGCGCACCTTGCTCAGTCTGGGCAATATCCCCCAGCGCGTCTGCGGCCAGTTGTATCTCCTGATCAAGGAAGCCGGACGGCGGGCGAACAGCGGCGAAATCATCAATCCGCCGACGCATATGGAAATCGCGATCATGCTCAATCTCAGCCGGGAAACGGTGACCCGGGTGTTCCGGGCGCTGCAATCCCGCCGCATTGCCCGCCGCGACGGCCCCGGCCGGCTGATCATCGCCGACCTCGGCGCCCTGCGCCGTCTCGCCGAAGGCGAGGAGAAGTTTTAGGAAAGCTCTGATCACGTCAGAGCTTTCCTGCGGCGCGTGTCGGCGGCAGGGATCGACGATGCGCGGAAAGCGAAATTGTGGTCAAATTCCGCTGCGGCGGCGCGAATTCGGCGCAGCGGTTTCGCGCCGCCGCATTGAAATGCGCGATTTCGACCACATCTAACACGGACTCCGGGCGCTGGAAGGCTCCTGGGTCGTGCCCTCCAGGCACCGGAGCTGCAAGCCAATGAATCGCATCGACTCGAAAAGCAGGTTCCCCGAATTGGCCGCCGCCTTGCGGGACGTGCGCGGCTATTTCGGTTTCGCAGCCCTGTTCAGCGCCGCGGTCAACCTGCTGATGCTGACGCCCATCATCTACATGTTGCAGGTCTATGATCGGGTGGTGGCGAGCGGCAGCGTGCCCACCTTGACCATGTTGACCATTCTCATGGTCTGCCTGCTGCTGGCCATGGGCGGTTTTGAATGGGTGCGCGCGATGATCATGATCGGCGCGAGCAACCGGCTCGAAAAACGGCTGCGGCAGCGCGTCTCGGAAGCCACTTTCAATCGGGCGCTGCTGTCCGGCGGCATGACCACGAGCGCCCAGCCGATGAACGATCTGTCGCAATTGCGCCAATATCTCACCGGCAGCAGCCTGTTCGCCTTCTTCGACGCGCCCTGGGTGCCGATCTACCTGTTCGTGATGTACCTGTTCCACCCGTATTTCGCGCTCGCCGGCGTTTTCGCCGTGATCGTCATGCTGATCCTGGCCCTGGCCAACGAGAAGACCACCAGCTCCAGGTTGCAGGACGCCAATGCGCTCAACAACAAGGTCAACAACCAGTTGACCGGCAGCTTGCGCAATGCCGAAGTGATCGCGGCCATGGGCATGGGCAATGACATTCGCGCGCGGCAGGAAGACGGCTCGGAACGCATACTCGGACTGCAAAGCACCGCCAGCCGCCAGGCCGGCGCATTCGCCAGCCTTTCGAAGTCCTTCCGCATCATCATGCAATCGCTGACCCTGGGGCTTGGCGCATTGCTTGCGCTGCAACAGGAAATCTCTCCGGGGATGATGATCGCCGGCTCGCTGTTGCTGGGCCGGGCGCTGGCGCCGATCGACCTGTTGGTGAACACCTGGCGCGGCTTCAGCGTGGCGCGGGCGCAATACAGGCGGCTCGGCGAATTGCTCGAACAATTGCCGCCGCGGCAGCAGCCCATGTCCTTGCCGGAGCCGCGCGGCCGACTTTCCGTGGAAGGCCTGTTTGTGCTGCCGCCCGCCTCCCAGACCTTCGTCGTGCATAATGCGAATTTCGATCTCGCCCCCGGCGAAGCGCTCGGCATTGTCGGTCCGAGCGCCTCGGGCAAATCGAGCCTGGCCAGGGCGATTCTCGGCGTCTGGCCTTCGGCGCGGGGCGCGGTGCGGCTCGACGGCGCCGAGATCTTTACCTGGGATCGGGAGCAACTCGGCCGGCATCTCGGCTATCTGCCCCAGGATATCGAATTGTTCGACGGCAGCATCGCCGACAATATCTGCCGTTTCGGCGAACAGGATTCGGAAGCTATCGTCGCCGCGGCCAAATTGGCGGGCGTGCATGAATTGGTCCTGGAGCTGCCGCAAGGCTACGACACCATGATCGGCGGCAGCGGCGGCATCCTCTCCGGCGGCCAGCGCCAGCGCATCGGCCTGGCGCGGGCGGTATACGGCAACCCCTGCCTGATCGTCCTCGACGAACCCAATTCCAACCTCGACGATCAGGGCGAAAAGGAACTGGTGGAAGCGCTTGAGCGGATCAAGCAGCAAGGCACGACCATAATCGTGATCAGCCATCGCACCATGGTGCTGCAAAGCATGGACAAGATGCTGGTGCTCAAGGAAGGCGCGACCATCAATTATGGTCCGCGCAACCAGGTTCTCGCCGCCCTCATGAAACCGGCGGCCAAGTTGCCGCGATCCGCGGCGAGGTGAGCAAGCGATGAGAAAAATGGAACTGTTGCCGGCGGCGGAACCGCAAGCGAACACCACCAGCATCAAGACCCCGGTTCGCATCGGCCTGACCATTTTCGCGCTGGTTTTCGGCGTATTCGGCGGTTGGGCGGCGCTGGCGCCGATCGACGGCGCGGCCTACGCCCCCGGCGAGGTGACAGTGGAGTCCCAGAACAAGAACGTCCAGCATCTGGAGGGCGGCATCATCTCGGAAATCCTGGTGAGCAACGGCGACCTGGTTGAAGCCGGCCAGCCGCTGCTCTATCTCGACCGCACCCAGCCGCAGGCGCAACTTGCGATCGCGCGCACCCAGCACACCGCCAATCTGGTGCGCGAAGCGCGTCTGATCGCCCAGCGCAACAAGGCCGCGAGCATTGTCTGGCCAGAGGGTCTGGATCAGGACGATCCGGCGACCGCGGAAGAAATCGATGCCCAGACCGAGATATTCGAAGCCCGCAAGGCAGCGCTCGAGGGCAATACGGAAGTGCTTGAGCAACGCATCGGCCAACTGGAAAACCGCGCGGTCGGCATGCAGGCCATGCGCGAAAGCAGGGTGCTGCTCGCGGACTCCTACGCGGCTGAACTCGAAGACACCAGATCGCTGCTGGAACAGGGATTTTCCGACCGGATCCGCTATCGCGAACTGGAGCGAAACTACGCCAGATTCAGCGGCGAAGCCGCGGAACTCGCCGCCAACATCGCTTCGACCGAAGTGCAGATCGGCGAGACCCGCTTGCAGATCCTGCAACTGGAAAAGGACTTCCGCAACGAGGTCGCGGCGGAACTCGCCCAGACCCGAACCAATCTGAACGATCTCGAGGAACGCATCATCGCGCTCGAGGACGTGGTTGCGCGCACCGTGATACGGGCGCCCGACAGCGGCTACGTCACCGGCATGCAGATTTACACCGAAGGCGGCGTCATCAGTTCGGGCATGACCATCGTCAGCATCGTGCCGGAAGACGACGAACTCGTCATAGAGGCCCAGGTTTCGGCGAACGATATCGACCGCGTCGCGCTCAACCAGCAAGCGAATATCCGCTTTCCCACTTTCGGCAGCACGGTGCCGTCGATTTTCGGCGAAGTGACCAATCTCTCCGCCGACAGCTTCCAGGATCAGAACACCGGCCTGTCCTATTACATCGCGGAAATCGAGGTGACTCCCGAAGGCGCGGACGCTCTCGGCGACTTCGTGCTGATGCCCGGCATGCCGGCCGAGGTGTTCATCACCACCGGCGAGCGCACTTTCCTGCAATACCTGTTCAAACCCTTTTCCAACGCAGTCGCCCGCAGTTTCAGGGAAGACTGATTTTCCGAGGCCGAATCGTGAAAGCCATCGCCATCACAAGAGCTGTCTGCGGCTCCCTGCTGTTCGCCGCCGTTGCCGCCGTCTTCGCCGCCGAGGACAGCCCGCCGCCGACGGGAGAAACCCTCGAGGACTTCTTCAGCGCCGCGCTCGACTACAGCGCGCGCTTGCGCATCGCCGAGGAAAGCCTGAACGTCATGTCGGCGCGCAAGCGCATGGCCGCGGGCAACCTGCTGCCGCAACTCAATGCGGCCGGCAGCATTACGGAAAATCGCCGCACCAGCATCGACCCGATCTTCCGGCGCGAAGCCCTGCGGGTTTTCGACGGCGAACGCAGCCACTTGCAGCTTTCCCAGATGCTGTTCAACTGGCAGGCCTTCTCGGCGCGCCGGCAGGCGGGTCTCGCCGAGGATCAGGTGGAGGCGGAGTACTATTATGAACTCGCCTTTCTGTTGACCGATGTGGCGGAGCGCTATTTCAACGTGCTCCAGGCCCAGGACGGGCTCGAGTCGGTCGCGGCCGAACTCGAGGCGGTATCGAATCAGCTCGCCCAGGTGGAAAGCATGTACGAGCTCGAACTGGCGCAGATCACCGACCTGTATCAGGCCCAGGCGAATCTGGCGAGCGTCGAGGCCCAGCAATTGCAGCTGGAAAGCGATCTGGCCATAGCGCAGGAAGCGCTGCGGGCGATTTCCGGACTTGAACCGGGAATGCTCCATACCTTGCGCGAGAATGTGGAAGTGCCCGATATCGAAGGCGATATAACGCATTGGGTCGGACTCGCGCTGGCGAACAATCAGCAGATCCGCGCGAGCCAGTTCGCCGAACGGGTCGCCAACGAACGCATCTCGGAGCGCATGGGCGCCTTTTTCCCCCAGGTGTCGCTGATCGCCTTGCGCCAGAATGCCAATGTCGGTTTCGACAATGCGCCCGTCGACCAGACCGACATCACCTATCTCGGGCTCGATATCACCATACCGATCTATTCCGGCGGCACGCGCACGGCCCAGGTGCGCGAAGCGCGCAGCCAGCATCGCATCGCCGAACACGACCTGCGCCGGGTTGAACTGGAGGCGCGGGAAATAGTGCGGTCATCGTATTTGCAGGCGGCCGCCGGCGACACATTGATCGAAGCGGCGGAAAGCCTGGTGGAGTCGACCGAACTTTCGGCGACCGCGATGCAGGAGGGTCTTGCGCTCGGCACGGTGACCACGGTCGATTTGTTCATCGCATTGCGGGACCGGTTCCGCGCCCAGCGCGACCTGCAGCGCGCGCGCTACGATCAGATCAAGGCGATGCTTGTCTTGCAGCGGGAAGCCGGCACGCTCGAAGCCGAGGATCTGCTTGAAGTGGGAACATGGCTGGAACGTCCCCGGGAGCTTGCGCCCCAGTAATGATTACAGGCACTTCCAGGACCATATGTCGTGATCATGATTGTGCTCGCATATTGCATATGATGGCCGGCGGCTTCTGCGGCGCAGGCTCCTAGGCGGAGGCGGCGGATCGTGCTTACCCTGCAACGCATCACCTCCGAATATGTCGCCGCCGAGGATCGCTTCCTCCTGAGCGGCGTTACCGATCAGGGCGACGAAGTCGCCTACTGGATGACCCAGCGGCTGCTGTTGAGGCTGCTCAATTTCCTGCTCGATTGGCTGGCGACCCATCGCGAGGAGCTCGAAAGAAAAGCGGCTGCGGAAATGCTCGGGCCGATGGCGGCCAGGCCGGCGAAAAGCTCCGGGCATGCCGGCGCGAAAGTGTCGTCGGGGTCGGAACAGGCGGGTCGGCGAGACGATGAGACAAGCGCGGCCGGCAAGGGAGGAACTCCGGAAGCAGACAAGGCCGCGACCGCCGAACTGCTGTTCGAAGCGGACATCCGCATCGCCGCCGCTCGCATCACCATAGTGTTCAAACCCAGGCGCAGCGAACATTCGCAACTCTCGCTGCTGCTCGAGGAAGCCTGGCAATGGGTCGCCATCATCCACACCTTGTGGCGGCGGGCGGAATGGAATCTTTCGTTCTGGCCGGACTGGGTCGAGGAAATCAAGGCGCCGCGCCCGTCGAATTCGCAAGGCTACCTGCACTGACGACGCCTGTTCATGTCTCCGCGGCCGGCGCGAAGTAGCCGGCGATGATTTCCTGGGTCACCGCCGACAGCGGCCGGCGCAATTGCCGCTCGCTATAGCGATACAGCCCCTCGGCGTAAATCACTTCCGGCGAGAGCGAAAACGAACGGCTTCGGTTCAGCGAAACGACGTAGTCGGGATAGCTGTTCAGACTGTTCTGGCTGACGTAGACCGACATCGTTTCGTGTTTCCTTTCCATCTGTCCGGTGATGTCGATGAGCAGATTGACCGGATTGAGGGCAGTGATCTCGTAAGACAGCGCCTGCGGTTTGGGCTCGTCGGCCGCGAGCGACCGCAAGGCGGCCCAGGCGAGCAGGCCGGTGGCGCGATGGTCGGGATGGATCTCGAGCGGTCCGGGGAAGAACACCGCGGCCGGCCGCAACTCCCGGATCGCGCCGGCGAACCGTTGCGCGCGCCCGGCGTCGACGCGCAAGCCGCGGTCGGGTTCGCTCCAGCAGCGCAGGCCGCGCAGGCCGAGCAGTTTTCCCGCGCGTTCGACTTCCCCGCGCCGGCGATCGACCAGCCCGTCCGCGTCGCCGCCCATGGCGCCGTCGGTCACCACGACGACATGCGTCTCGATGCCCGCATCGGCAGCCTTCAGCAGACATCCGCCGAGACCGAAGGTTTCATCGTCGGCATGCGGCGCGAAAACCAGCCAGGGACCGGGCGGCAAGGGCGCGGTCGCATAAGGAATCAACTTGTATTCGGGACAGGGAAGCATCGGCTCCTGTTGCGCGTCCGATCCATGGTCGCCGGTTGCGGCGGCGATTTTTCCCCTGTTTCGCAGAATTGAGGCGATCGCCTTGTATATCCGACGCATGAGACAGATTTCCGCCGATGCTTTCTTGTAACGGGCTTGTACCGCAGCGCGCCCCGGATGTTATCAGTCCGTTTCGCGCCGGGGAAAGGGGGCGCATGTCCGATATCCGGCGCCGGTTCCGGGCGCTTTGGTTCGCGCGCGCTTTCATGCTTAAATTCCGGGGTTTGAGGGTCCCCTGAACAATTCCATCCATGGGATCATTCATTGCCGCAAGACAAGAGCGCGGTTTGTCTTTTCCGGGATTCCATGGCTTGCGTCGTCGAATCCGGCGGTGCTCTTTTGTATCACGGGTTTGTATCGCGGGTTTGTATCGGGGCAGGCACCGCGGGGAAGCCCCGACAAACCGGAGCTTCCCCGATTTGTCCCGCCGAGCCGTCGGCGGCAACAGGATGCAGGATGTGCTCAAGCTGATCGGCCAATGGGCGATGACGCCCTTCCGGAATTACCGGCTGTTCCGGAATTTCGCGCGCCAGGATTTCCTCGGCCAGTTCAGCGCCGCGGCGGCCGGCGCTTTCTGGCTGTTCATCACGCCGGTCATTCACATTCTCATCTATTCCTTCGTCTTCAGCTATGTGTTCCGGCTGCGCGAGGTGGACGCTTTCGGCCAGACGCAATTCGTGATTTTCCTCATGATCGGCTATCTGCCCTGGTTCGCCTGCGCCGAAGCCGTGAGCAAATCGACCAATATGCTGCTCGAGAAGGCGCCGCTGATCACCAAGGTCGTATTCCCCGTGCAGATCATTCCGATAGTCGGCGCCCTGGTGCCGTATCTGACCCACGGCATCGGCTTCGCCCTGTTGTTGCTCTACATGGCCCTGGCCGGCCATCTGTCCTGGCCCTGGCTGCTGCTGCCTGTCGTGTTCGCGCTGCAATTCCTGTTCACCATGGGCCTGGTGGCGGTGCTGTCGGCGCTTTGCGTATTCCTGCGCGACCTGCAACAGATCGTTTCGCTCGGGGTGACGCTATGGTTTTTCCTCACGCCGATCATCTATCCGGTCGCCATGATCGAAAGCGAGACCTTGCGCGGACTTTACCTGTTCAATCCCATGCACAGTTTCATCAATCTGTACCGGGAAATCATCCTGCTCGGCAGCTTCTCGCCCGCGCAACTCGGGATCGCCGCCGGCGCGGCGCTGCTTTCCTGGCTGTTCGGCGGCTGGCTGTTCATGCGCATCAGGCATGCCTTCGGGGATGTGTTGTAGCCATGGCCGATTCTTGTCCCCGCATCGTCGTCAACAATCTGAACAAGGAGTTCCGGATCTACGAGCGGCCCCAGGACCGGCTCGCGGAACTGATCCTGCGCCGGCCCCGGCATCGGCTGTTCCGCGTGCTGAACGATATTTCCTTCGCTGTCGCCGACGGCCGCAGCCTGGGCGTCATCGGCGACAACGGCGCGGGCAAGTCGACCCTGCTCAAATTGCTCGTGGGCACCTTGCAGCCCACTTCCGGGCATATCGAAATCAAGGGCCGGACGGCGGCGCTGCTGGAACTCGGGGCGGGGTTTCATCGCGATTTCACCGGCCGCAAGAACATCCATCTCAATGCCTCGCTGCTCGGCGTCCCGAACGAGGACATGGGCGAACTCGAACGCGAAATCATCGAATTTTCCGAACTCGGCTATTTCATCGACCGGCCGGTGCGGACCTATTCGTCGGGCATGTTCGTGCGGCTGGCGTTTTCCATCGCCACCATGGTGCGGCCCGATATTCTCGTGATCGACGAGGCGCTGTCGGTGGGCGACATGGCTTTTCAGCGCAAATGCGTGCAGCGCATGCAGGATTTCCGCGCCCGGCGCAAGACCATGGTCTTTTGCAGTCATTCGATGTTCCATGTGCAGGAGTTGTGCGACAACGCCGTCTGGCTCGACAAGGGCAGCATCCGCGAGCTCGGCGCGAGCGACAAGGTGGTCGGGCATTACGAGGATTATTGCGCAAGCAAGACATCCTACAACACGATCCGCGACGACTTGCCCGCGGCCATGGAACAACAGTCCGCCGCAGCCCTCGAGGCGCGGGACTGCCGCATCAATTCGCTTTCGGTCAGGGATCTCGACGGGAATCCGCTGTCCTCGCTCAAGCCCTTGCAGGACGTGGAATTGACCATGGAAGTCGAGGTGCTGCGCGACGGGGTCGAAGGCAATTTCGGCTTCGCTTTCATGAAATCGGCCGAAGAACCGACGGCCTCTTTCCTCACCATCGACGAGGAAGGCGTCGCGACCGGCCCTCTCCGCAAGGGAGATGTCTTCGCGGTCTCGCTCACAGTGCGCAATCTGGCCATGCGCGTCGGCAGCTATTACGTCGTCGGCGGGCTCGCGGACCATACCGGCCTGCTCTGGTACGAGACTCGCTTCAGCAAACTGCTGACGGTGCAGGCCAACAAGGGCGTCGGTCCTTTCATCATGCCGGCCGAATGGTCGGTGCGGAAGCGGCGCTGATCAGCGGAACGGCAACTCGCTTCAGGGAAGCGCTGATCAAGTCAGAGCTTCCCTGCGGCGCAGGGATGCGCCGCCGGATTCGACGGCGCAAGCCGTTGAATCCGGGAGCAAGACAAAACGACGCTTTTGTTTTGCGGCAATGAATAATTCCATGGATGGAATTATTCAGAGAATACTTGGTCGACCCGCGCCGGGGCGGTGTCGGGCAACCTGCCGTACGGATCGATATGGTAGATGATGGGCGGGTTGGCATAGCCGCGCACTTCCAGGATTTCCATATAGCCGCGCGTGACCGGATCCGGATTATGAAATTCGTCTTCCGCCGCGAGCCTTGCGATTTCTTCGGCGCCCGGCTCGACCTTGGGATAGACGAACAGGGTGTAGATATTGGAAGTATTGGTGCCGACCCAGGGCGCCAGTTCCTGCAATGCCTCGAACGGGACGATCTCGCCGATTTCAGCCATGTTGTCGATGTCTTCGCGTTCGCGATAGGCGATGACGCGCTCGATCGTTTCCTCGCTCAGTCCCGGCACGAGGCGCATCGCTTCGCGGGTGGCGAGATTGAGATTGAGCCTGCGGCCGTTGCCGTAGACGGTGAAGGCGGCTTCGAGATTGACGCCTGCGAGCACTTCGTCGAATCCCCGGATCAGCAGCAGTTCCCCGACGCTGTCGAGTTCGGGATTATTGCGCGGCGCATAGGCCTGTTCGAGATTCCTGTAATATTCGCTTTCCGCGCCGTCGATTCCCTCGAGGTCGTTCAGGTCGGTCCAGTCGGTCCAGGCCGCGAGCAATTCCCGGACCTGCTCCGGGTCGGCGTCGAGCCCGCCCAGCCAATGCGTGATGAGCTGTTGCATGTCCTGACGATTGATGCGGTTCAGATTGATCTTGCCGGCGTGATCGTAGATGCGGACGACGATGTCTTCGCCGGCCGGATAGTGCAATCGAAGTTGCTGGCCGTTGAAGCGATACGCGGGTGTTCGAAGCTCGCCGTTTGCGGACAGTTCGAGCGGCTCGCCCACCGGCAGTTCCATGCGCTCGAGCATGAGCTCCATCTCGGCATGGCTCGCCGCGCTCATCAGTTCCGCCCAGGCCAGGCCGGCGTTCCGGTTATTGGCCGCGGTCGCCGCCGACAGCCGCACCTTCGACGCCATGGCCGCGACCAATATCGCCAGCAATACCGCCGTCCACAGCACGATGATGATGACCGCTCCCCGCTGCCGCCGGATTTTCATGGCTGGAATCCCCCCAGGGCCGCGTTCGGCTGGATCGAGCGATGTCGCTCGTTGCGGATGCGCGCCACGATTTCCAGCGGCGCGCCCGCGTCGTCCAGCGGCTCGAAGAGAATGTAGACCGCTTGCGGCAGGGCCAGCCGTTCAGCGCCGCGCCATGCGCCGGTCCAGCTGCGGCTTTCGTCGAGCTCGGTTTGCAGGTACCGGAAACTCGCGCGGTAGCCGGGCAACAACAACGAAGCCTCGGCCCGCTCGAGCCGGTCGTCGGGATTGTCGGAAAACGCCGGCGCGAGCTTGAGCGCGACGCCGAGGTCCGGATCGTTGAACAATCGCCAGGCGGCAAGGCCCGTCGCGCGTTGGGGCGAAACCGTCGAGACCCAACTCAATGTTTCGTCCTCGCCGCTGAAATACACGCGCCGGACCAGCTCCTCCTCGTCCAGCCAGGAATGGGGAAAGGCGCCGTGCAGGGCGCGGTCGAGTTGCAGCGCCGCCAGCGCCTGGTCGAGATTGCGGTCGAGCGCATCCGAGTCCCGGTTCCAGTCCGAGGCGACCATGAATACCGCCGAAGACAACAGACCGAGCAAGATGGCGGTGAGTCCCAGCGCGAGCAGCACCTCGATCAGGGTGAAACCGGAATTGGCGCGGCAGCGACCCATGGCGGCCAGACTAGCGCGGCAAGCTGAGCCGGACCCAGCGCGTGCCGTCGACTATCCGGTCCCGTTCCGCGTCGACGATTTCGAAAGACTGCAACGCCTGGGTGGTGCCGGCGGTCTTGCGGACCGGCTCTTCCAGCAATTCGCCGGCGCGTATGTCGAAACGCGCGTTCCGCAACGTCGGTTCGACTTCGCTATATTCGTTCTCGAGCAGGGCGAAATTGACCGCGGCGCGCAAATCCGCCGCCTCGCGCAGGCTCTCGCCGGCCCGCAAGGACAATTGCTTGCTGGCCCCGAGCAAGGTGAACAGACCGCCGAGCACGAAACCGGCGATCGCCAGCGCGACAATCACTTCAAGCAAGGTGAAGCCGCGTTCAGCGGATATTTTCCTGGTCATTCGCGCGTATGCGTCCGGTAAAAGGGTCGATTTCGATGCGCGCGGCGAGGTCGTCGCGCAACAGCAGCAAGGTGCCGCCGGTGCTGCCGCCTTCGGGGAAGAAAGTGATCTCCAGCGGCGCGAGCACCGCCGCCCGCGTTCCGGCGCTGTCGCGGAATTGCAGCGCGATGTCGCGCGCCTGGTAGATTCCGGCGCTGAAGATCGGCGGGCTATAGTCGAATTCCCCGCCGCCGACCGCCGGCAGGAAGCTGATCGTGGCGGGATTGCCCGTCACCACCGCCGCGCGGCGCGCATGGTTGAGCAGATTCGCGACCGAGCGCGCTTCCGCATTGAAGCCGCGGCTGTCGAGGCCGCCGAGCCGCGACACGATCATGGCGCCAGCCAATCCGATGATCGACAGCGCCAGCAGGACTTCGAGCAGGGTGAAGCCCCGTTCGAAGACGCTATTCCCGGCCGATATCGGCATCATTGCCCTCGCCGCCTTCCGCGCCGTCGGCGCCGCGCGAATAGAGCAGGAAACCGTCGCCGTCGGGCTCGTAGACATAGGGATTGTCCCAAGGATCGCCGGGCAGTTCGGAACCGCGCAGATACGGCCCGTTCCAGGCGGCGCGGTCCGAATCGTTTTCCATGAGCCCGTCGAGCGAATCCGGATAGCGGCCCAGGTCGAGCCGGTACATGTCGAGCGCCGCCGACAAGGCGGATATTTCCGCCGTCGCGGCATCGCGCATGGCGCCGGCCTGCTGATTGAAGATATTCGGCGCCACCAGCACCGCGAGCATGGCGATGATCGCCATCACCACCAGAATCTCGATCAAGGTGAAGCCGGCCGATCGCATTGCCGGACCATGGGCTCGCATGATGTCTGCTCCCGGGCGGATTTCGGTTTCCGCGCGCATTTCAGATTCCCGCATCCTCGAACAGTTGCGAGACGAGTTCGAAGCGGTCGAGTATGTCGGAATATTGTACACCGCCGCCTTCGGCGCCGAGATTGACGATTTCCGGCCGCAGCACGATGAACAATTCGCGCCGCTCCACCCGCAATTGCCGGTAGGAGAACAGGTTGCCGATCACCGGCACCCGATTCAGCAAGGGCACGCCGCGGTTCAGGTTCTCGTTGTCGTCCTGGATCAGGCCGCCGAGCACCACATTCTCTCCGTTGTTGACCACTACCGTGGTGCTGATCTCCTGGTTGTTGAACACCGGATTGTCGTTCACCCCCGAAGCCGCGCTGTCGACCGACGACAGCACCTGGCGGATGGTCAAGGCGACTACGCCGTCCTCGTTGATCTGCGGCGTGATGTACAACTCGATGCCGGTGGGCCGATATTGGATATTGGTCGTGGCGATGCCGCCGGTGCTGATCGACTGGCCCGCTTCGATCGGCACTTCGGCGCCGATCTGGATATCGCCTTCCTGGTTGTCGGCGACCATCAGCGAGGGCCGGGCGAGCAGGCGCACTTCGTTGTTGCGGGCGATCGCCTCGAGCGTCGCTTCGACCCGCGCCGCGCCGTCGAGAAAGCTGCGCGTGAACATGAGGCCGCTAAGAGACGGAGTGAACGTCGTCCGGGAAGTATTTTCGATCGGCGTCAATTCCGCGTCCGCCGCAACCCGGCTCCAGTCGACGCCGAAACGCGTTTCGTCGGTGAGCGTGATCTGGGCGATGACCGCGTTTACCATGACCTGCAAGGGTGCCGCATCCAACTGGCTGATGGTGGTCAGCAATTGCCGGTAGTCCCGGGCCGAGGCGCGGATGAGCAAGCTGTTGGTCGCCTCGTCGGCGACGATGCGCACTTGCAGGTTGGCCGAGACCGCCGCCGGCCCGCCGTCCGCGACCGCAACAGGCTCTGCGGCGAACACGGTCGCCGACGCGACGGCCTCGCCGTCCGGCTCTTCGGCATTGTCGACCAGATTCAGGTTTACCCGCCTTTCGATCGGGACCAGTCCTTCTTCCGGCGGCGGCAGGCCGGGCAATACGAACTCGTCTTCCTCCTCGAATACCTGGCTCAGCGTTGCCGCGAGTTCCGGAGCGGGCAGGTTCTTGACCCGGTACATGAACAATTGTTCGACCTGCTCCTGACTTTCCGCGTCGAGGATCTCCACCCAGCGACTTACTTCGTCGAAGCCGCGAGTCGCCGGCGCGGTTACCAGCAGGGCGTTGATGCGGCCGATTCCCCTGACCTGGTAGGAAGGGTTCTCGCCTTCGATCAACAGCAGGATTTCGGCGAGTTCCCCGGCGACTTCCAGCGCATCGGCGTGCTCGAGCGGATAGACGCGGATGCCCTGGTTGAGAAAGGGGTCGGCGTCGATCAGCAAGAGCAGCTGGTTGATGCGTTCGAGCTCTTCCGGCCCCGCGGTAATCGCCAGACTGTTATTGATCGTGAACTGGCGCGCATCGCCTTCGGATTGCAGCAAGGGACGGATGACTTCGATGGCGGCTGCGGCCGACACGTAGCGCAACGGCGTCACCTGCATGATGCGCGCGGCGGCGCCGCCGTCCGGGCCGTCCCGCATGACGAATTCGGTCGGCGGCGCCGCGCTGACCTGCCGCACGTTGTAGACATTGCCGACCCGGTTGACGACCACGCCGGCATCCCGGGTCAGCAGACGCATCAGCGGCCAGATATCGTCGCCCGACAGCGGCCGGTCCTGGGCCGTGCGCAGGCTGACCGTCCGATTGATGCCCGGGTCGATGACCAGGGAGATATCGAGCGCCGCGGCAAGCTCTTCGAGCACGAGGCGCAGGTCGGCCTGTTCGTAGTTCAACTCGACCGTCGCGTCGCCGTCGCCGTCGACCGGCTGCGGCGCGATGTCGGCGGGCGACCCGCCCGCGGGCAGGGAACCGTCGCGGTTGATGCCGTCGATCAGTTCGAGTTGGGCGGCGTTGTCCGCGGCGGGCGCCGCGGCGATTGTCTCCTGCGCCGGCGCCGCGGCCTGAGCGGGGGCGGATTGCGGCTGCCGGGCCTGTTGCCGTTCCGCGTCCCGGACATCGCTGCCGCGGTTTTCCGTCATGCCGGCGCAAGACGCCAACAGCATCGCCAGCGGCAGCAAGCGCAGCGGCCCCGGACTGGTTTTGGACTGGACTCGCATCGCGGCGGCCTCCTGTCAGAATTCCACGGCGTTCATGCTGAACACGGCGGAAAGCATGGTGATCGTTATGCCGCCGACGACGATGGCGAGAATGATGATCAGCGCGGGCTGCAAGGCCGCAACCATGGCGGCGACCTGATGGCGCACATGGGAATCGAATGTTTCCGCCGCCTTCAGCAGAATGCTCGCCGTACGGCCCGACTCTTCGCCGACGCCCACCAACTGGTGCAGCAAGGTCGGGAATCGATTGGTCTTTTCCATCGAGATGCCGAGTCCGGCGCCGCCGCGCACGTCTTCCTCGACTCGCGCGAGTTCTCGCGCCAGCACCATGTTCGCCAGCGCTTCCCGCGCCACCCGCAAGGCGCGGATCAAGGGAATGCCCGCGTTCATGAGCGCGCCCATGGTGCGCGCGAGCAGCGCGCATTCGCGATAGAGGATCAGATTGCCCATGAGCGGCAGCGACAGCAGGAAACGGTGCTTGCGATAACGGCCCGCCGGCGCGGCGTCGAGCCGTTTCCAGCCGAAAAAGGCCAGGCCCGCGATGATGAAAGCGAGATAGCCGTAGGCTCGCAGGAACTCGCTCGCGGCCAGCAGCAAGGCGGCGGAGCGGGGAATTTCGGCGCCGGCGTCCTGGAACATCGCGGCGAACTGGGGGATGACGAATATCATCAGCAGCCCTACCGAGAGGATGCCGGTTATCATCAGCACCGTCGGATAGACCATGGCCGCGACGATGGATTGACGGGTTCTGGCGTTGCTTTCGAGAAACTCCGCCAGGTCGGGCAGCAATTGATGCAGGATGCCGCCTTCCTCGCCCGCGCGGACGATGTTGACGTACATCTTGTCGAAGACCCCGGGATGCTGCTCCATGGCTTCGGCCAGACTGCTGCCCTCCTTGACTTCCCGCAACAGGCCGCGCGCGAGTTCGCGCATGGCGGCGGATTCGGCGATGCCTTCGAGCAGGCGCAGCGCCCGGTCGAGCGGCAGTCGGGCCTCGACCAGGGTGCACAGGCCATTGGTGAAGCCGAGCAGTTCGGCGGCGGAAATCTTGCGCCGTTCAAGGCTCCAGTTCGACGCCCTGCCGGGCTGCACGAGAATCGGCGTAAGCCGGCGCCCTTGCAATATGCGCATCGCTTCGCGTTCGGTTTCGGCCTGCAGCGCGCCGCTGCGACGCTTGCCGGCGATGTCGAATGCCTGGTAGCGAAAAGTCCGCCCGCTCATATCGCTCTGGTTACCCGCACTACTTCCTCCGGCGTGGTAAGGCCCGCGCGCAACTTGTCGAGCGCGTCCTGGCGCAAGCTGCGCAAACCTTCGCCGACCGCCTGGGCGCGGATTGCGCCGGCGTCCGCGCCGCTGGCGACGCGATGGCGGATTTCGTCGCTCATCAGCATCAGTTCATAAAGGCCGATGCGGCCGCGATAGCCGGTATTGCCGCAACGCTCGCAGCCGGCGCCGCGGCGGACCGGCGGCCAGCCGGCGGCCTCGATGCGCAATACCGTGGCCTCGTCCGGATGGAGCGCCCGCTCTTCCGCGCAGTCGGTGCAGACGCGGCGCACGAGGCGCTGGGCCTGCGCCGCCAGCAGGCTGGAACTGATCAGATAGCTTTCGACGCCCATGTCCTGCAGTCGGGTTATCGCGCCGGCGGCGTCGTTGGTGTGCAAGGTCGAGAATACGAGATGTCCTGTCAGCGCCGATTCGATGGCGATTTCGGCGGTTTCGCGATCGCGGATCTCGCCGACCATGATCACGTCGGGATCCTGCCGCACGATGGAGCGCAGGCCCTGGGCGAAACCGAGGCCGATCGCCGGGTTGACCTGGATCTGGGTGATGCCCCGCAGTTGGTATTCCACCGGGTCTTCCACCGTGATGATCTTCTGCGCATCGTTGCTGATCTTGTCCAGCGTGGCGTACAAGGTGGTGGTCTTGCCGCTGCCGGTGGGGCCCGTGATGAGCACCATGCCGTGGGGCTGGCCGATGACCGACTGGTAGTCGCGCAGCACCCGGGGCGGCATGCCGAGCGCGGTCAGGTCGACCTCCATGTCGTCGCGGTCGAGGATGCGCAATACGATGGATTCGCCGTGCACGCCGGGCAAGGTGGAAACGCGCATGTCCAGTTGCTTGTTGCCGAGCTGGTAATTGATGCGGCCGTCCTGGGGCAGGCGCTTTTCGCCGATATCGAGTCGCGCCATGAGCTTGAGCCTGGAGGCGACTGCGGCATGGATGCGCACCGGCAATCGTTCGACCACGGTCATGATGCCGTCGACCCGGCAGCGCACGTCCAGGCTCTCTTCTTCGGGCTCGAAATGGATATCGCTCGAATTCAGGTCGAGCGCGCGGGCGAACAGGTGATTGACGAGGCGGATGATCGGCGCTTCGGAAGCCAGGTCGAGCAGTTCCTCGTCGTCCTCGAATCCCGCGGCGAGCAGCTCCTCGTCGTCGCTTTCGATCTTCGGCGACAGTTCGGCGCGCCAATATCGCGCCAGCCGCCGCACTTCGTCGTCCGGGGCCATGCGAAAGCGCAAGGGCTCGCCGAGAATGAAACGGATCTTCGCCCGTTGCTCGATGGGCGGCAGGTGGTCGCAGACGAGTTGGCCCGATTGTTCGAAATCGCGTTCCGGGGCGATGCCCTGGGGTTCGAGCAATTGCGAGAAGATCGGCAGCGTGATCGAAGAGAAGGACACGTTCCGGATTCCTGTCAGGGCGCCGCTGCCGGGCGCGCGAATCCGACCACGGTGATCGAGCCGGCGTATTGGGTGCGGTTGCGGCTGAGGCTGAAATCGGTGACGCGCAGCCGCGGCAGGGATTCGCTCAATCGCTCGAGGAAGGCTACGGTGCGGTCGGCGTCGGTGGCGTGGAAGGACATTTCCTGGCTGATCAGCAGCCAACCTTCGGTTTCGAGTCGGTCCGCGAGGCGCGTGGCATTGACGCTCAGGCCGGACTCCCTGGCGTAGCGCGACAGATCCTGCTGGATCGCCGCTTCGATCAGGGGGATTGTCGCGCCGGAGAAGATGCCGAGTTCCAGCTCGGTCTCCTGCAATTCCACATCGTCGCGCCGCTGTTCCCACTCGGCGCTGTTGTCGATCAGGGCCTGCTCGCGCTCGACGGCGAGCCGCAGGCTTGCGATCAACTCCCGGCGCTGGTCGCGCCAGTCCGCGACCGCGGGGAAGATGTAGCTGGCGAGAAATATCGCGCTGACCGCGGCCAGCAGCAGCAACATGTTTCGTTCGCGAGCGGAAATGGCCATGCTCAGCGGTCCGGAAAATAACGCGCCATGTAGGCTTCGAAATTGATGTCGGCCAGACGCAGGTCGATATAGTACTGGTTGTTGCTCGTGGCGCGGGAAAATACCACTTCGATGAAGTTCGGATCCTGTTCCAGTTGCTGCAATATCGACTGGGGATCCTCGCTCGCGCCCTGGATGCGGATCAGGCCTTCGGAGATCTCGAGGTCGGAGAGGCGATTCGGACTCAGCACCTGCTGCAAGGCGAACATCGCTTCGCGCGCGTCCTGATCGGGGAAGTCCCTGATCGCGTTCCAGCGGTTTTCGAAATTCACTACGACCTCGCGGTTCGCCCGGGCCGGCGCCGACAGACCTCGCCGCGTTTCGAGTTGGCCGTTCAACTCGCTGATCTCGAATTGCTGGATGATGAAAGGCGCGGCGGCCAGCAACGCTGTCAGGCCGAGCGCGGCGGCGGCGAGCAGCGCATGGCGGCGCCGTTCCTTGCGGCGGCGCAGGGCCGCGGCGGCGCGGGGAAAGAAACTGTAATCGGCATGCGCTTCGCGGTCGAGCGCGGCGGCGTAATGCGCGATGGAATCGATCCGCCGCGAATCGCCGGCCGCGGCCGCGCGCAACTCGCCGTCCCACTGCGCGGCGAATTCCTCTTGTTCAAGGTCGGCGGCGGCCACGTGTTTCCATTGCCGCAACACGCCGGCCGAGGACCGGACGAAGGTCAACTCGGCGTCGTCGGCGTCGACCAGGCCCGAACGAGGCGCCCGGCTATGCAAGACGCGCGGCTTGACCGCGGCGAGAAACAGGCCTTCGGCGGCGAAAGCCTCGTGCAGCGCTTCGATTCGTTGCGACTTGATCCACAAGGCGACCTGGGCGCCGTCCGCGCTGCCGTGCGCGGCGAGTTCGAGAGCTTCTTCTGTCGCCGGCAGCAGGGTTTCAGTCTGCAACAGCAAGGCGGCGCGCAGGTCGGCGCCGCTGATGCCGGGCATGTCGACCCCGGTGGCGGCGAATTCCCGCGGCGGCAGCAGCAACAGGATGGATCGGTCCTTGCCGGCGCCGAGCAATTCGCGGGCGCAGGCCGCGAGCGCGGCGGCGTCCGCTTCGCCCGCCCGCGACCGGAACCCGGCGACGGCGCCGGTTTCCGCGTGCAATAGCTGGTCGCCGAACACAAGCAGGACGGCGTCGGCCTGCCGCAGCAGTTCGCGGCCGGGGTCGGCGAACAGGAGGCGCCGCAGCGGGGCGGGCAGACGGTTCGCCCATGATTTCGGGGTATGGAACATGCTTTTGCGAAGCGGCCGGGGGCTACTCCCCTTCTACGCGCATAATCAGGGAGTTAGTCGCCCGCATCGCCGATAAAGTTTGGCGGGCGAGGATTGCCGCGAGACAGGAACGCGATTTTGTCTTGCTCCCGGATGCAATGGGCCGCGCCGTCGGATTCGGCGGCGCGGCCCTGTACCGGAGAGAGCCTGCTCCGCCGAAGTTTCCTCAAAGGGCGGCGCGTTCCCTGTCCACCAGGAAGTCGACGATTTCGAGCATCATTTGCTGGGTCGGGACATCGGGGCCGGTGGTGATCAGGTATTTGCCGTTGACGATCATGTTGGGCGTGCTCTGGATGCGATAGTCCTGCATGCGGCTTTCGGCCTGATTGACGCGGGTGCGGACGCCGAAAGAATTGAAGGCGCGGCTGAATGCCTCTTCGTCGATGCCGTGGCGCGCGAACAGGTCGCCGATCTGTCTTTCGTTCTGCAGGCGGTTGCCTTCGAGGTTGATCGCGTTGAAGACCGGTTCGTGCACGACTTCGACGACGTCGAGGGCTTCGGCGGTGTAATAGATCTGGGCATGGATCTTCATCAACCCGTTCCACATGGCGGGGAAGCGCGCGAAGTCCACGTCGGCGGGCGCGTTGGCCGCCCAGTCCTCGACCAGGGGCTCGAAACGAAAGCAATGCGAGCAGCCGTACCAGAAGGCTTCGATCACTTCGATGCGGGAACTGTCGCGGGTGTTGACCGGGACGGGCAGGGTCGTGTAATGCGTGCCGTCCACGAATCGTTCCACCTGCCCGCGGGCGATGTTCGCCATGGGCAGCAATAACACAAGGGACAAGATCGCGAGCGTTCGTCTGATCATGGATTCAACTCCGGATTTGTTCGCAAATAACACTTCGCGGAAGCTACCACAGGCCGCGGCCTCTTGGCCATGCCCGACAGCGGATGGAATTGTTCAGGGGATACTCAGTGAAGACCGGCCAGATAGCTGGCCAGGGCTTCGAGTTCGAGGTCGGTCAGCCGCTCGACGACGGTGCGCATCATGCCGTCCTGGTCGTTGGCGCGCGCGCCGGAACGGAAGTCCCTGAGTTGCTGCAGGCTATATTCGGGATGCTGGCCGCCGAGCGCCGGAAAGCCCGCGGGAGAGTTGCCGGAGCCGGTCGGCGAATGGCAGGCCGCGCAGGCCGCCACCCGGAGTTCCCTGTTGCCCGAGCGATACAGGCTTTCGGCGAGTTCGACGCTGTCCGGGTCGGCGCCGAGCAGGGTCGGCGTCTGGGCAGCGTAATAGGCGGCGAGATCCTCGATATCTGCATCGTCGAGATTGATCACCATGGCGGCCATGATCGGGCCGGGCCGGGCGCCGGATTGGAAATCCCGCAATTGCTTGACGAGATAACGCGCGTTCTGGCCGGCGATCTTGGGATTGATCGCAAGTTCGCTATTGCCGTCGGGTCCGTGGCAAGTCGCGCACAGGGCGGATTTGGCCTCGCCCGCGGCGGGGTCGCCCTGGGCGAGCGCCGATTGCGCGCACAGGACGGCTGCGGTCGCGGACATCAGCAGAATCAGCGATTTTCTCATTTCCTCTTTCACTCGCGGGATCGGCCAGCATTGATGGGTCCCCGGCCTCCGCGGCAGTCCAGCGGCGCGGGCAGACGCGGATTATAGCCTGATTCTCCGCAGCCATCCATTTGCGGGAGTTGTCCGATGCAAGATGGCGGCGAGTCGAGTTTCCCGCCCAGCCTCGATTCAGCGCCTCTGCGAAAGCCTTGTCGAAGCCCGGGCGCGCATCCAGCATTTTCATCGTCCCGAACGCAAAACCCCCGGCCGCAGCCGGGGGTTTTGGATGAGGGCGGCGAACCGCCGGATCAGATGAAATCGACCGGAGTCAGGGGGCCGTCGAACACGCCCGCCAGCGCGATGGCCATATCCGTGCCGGCGCTGAAATCGCCGTCCCCGTCGACATCGACGAGCACCCAATCCAAGGTTATATCATTGCCGGTGACAAAATCCAGATCGGCAGCGAAACCGTAAGTAGCATCGTGACTGGCAAAAAACGACGGCGATTCAAATTTCGTCTTGTCTTCCTTCGTAGTGACGAGCGCAATGGACCTGGCCTCGGCGAATGCAGTCGCTGTCGCGTCGCTCATGAACAGGCCGTCGCCATCGCCGACGACCGTCTTCAGGTTGTTATTCCCGCTGTTGGTTATTGTCTTGATGCCTCCCCTCAAGTCCAGGACCGAGCTGAGATCAATCTTGTCGACGCCTTTTTCGAACGCGGCAATTATGTCGAAGCCGGTCATCTTGTCGCCAAAGTTGACTTGAGAGTCGGATGCCGCAGTGTATATGAACGTGTCTTTGTGGTTATCCTTGACATGGGCAAGCCGATTAAAATGGAGGGAAATAATACTACCGCCCACAACCAAAAAATTACTATGACGAAGAAAAATATCTCCTCCAGCACCGCCTGTCATCTTGTCCTCGCCGGAGTGATGGATGAACAGATCGTTGCCGCCATGGCCCATGAGAGTGTCTTTCGCCGAGTAACCGGTACCGGAAATGATATCGTTGACAGGACTGCCGTCAACTTTCAAGCCGGGACTCGGATTGCCTGCCGTGCCCCCCGCATTTGTAATGTAAACGCCCCCCGAACTCTCTCTGGCGTCCAGGTAGGCCAGGGATTCCAGGAACGCCGACTGAGCTCTGTCTCTTTCAATATATAGGGGAGCATCTCCGGTAACCTTCAACTCCTCGATTTCATTGCCTTCGGCGACAGTGAGGTGGTTGACGTAGTTGATCGCCTTGGGCCGATCCTTGGCGGCGACGGTCGAAGTGGCGGTCGCCGTGGAGTGCACGGTCAATTCCTCGACTTCCTCGTCCACCGTGAGCGTCAATCTCATCTTTGCATCTGTTTCCAATCCCGCCAAATCCGACAGCTTGTCCTTCTTGCCGCCGTGGGTATGCAGTTTCAGCGTCAGCGAATCGTCGTCGCCGTCCGCCAGCATGTAGCTCACGTCGGGACTGGTAACAACCGACTTGCCGGTGGCGCTGTCGGGCGCCTTGCTGGAAACGGCGAGGCCGGCGCCGGACATGACGTTCTTGAACTCGACTTTCGCCGTGGCGCCGCCGCTCACCATCAACTCGTCGACTCCGAGATCCTTGACATCGTAGACGCCCGAGCCGCCGCCCGCGTCCAGGGTGATGGTCTCGAAGCCCGTGTAGGCATCCCCGGCACCCTTGAGGTTGGCCCCGGTCTTTTCCTTCAGCACCAGGGTGTCCATGCCCGCGCCGCCGTCGATCCGGCTCTTGCCCGCGCTGACATTGGTGACTGTAAACATGTCGTCGCCGGCGCCGAGGTTCGCCTTCAGGCCGTCCTTCGCGAACGCCTTCGCGCTGACTTCGTCCTTGCCCGCGCTTCCCATGTAGCTCGTGACGCTCGCGCCCAGATTGCTCAACTTGACGGCGCCGCTCGCCTCGCTCGCGTCGACCGTCTTCAGCTTCTTCAGCCCCATCGCGTCCAGGGTCGTCTTGCCGGAGCCGGACAAGGTCAGTTTCTCCAGCGTTTCGGACGGCTTGACATCGGCCGCTTTCTCCGCCGCCGCCGGCGCGAATTTGGTCGCGGACAGCGTCAGGTCGCCGGCGCCGGAAACGGCGACCGTCTTGATCTGGTCCGAAGCCAGGCGGATGTTGGAATCGCCCTTCACTTCGATCATCAGATCCTCGATGCCCTTGAGGCACAACTTGCCGTGCCCGTTGGCCGTGTTGCCGAACTTGTCGACCATGGCCGTCAGTTCCGTCATGTCCTTGGCGGCGTTCTCCACCAGCAAGGTGGTGTTGGTGTTGCGCAGGTCGACGGACTCGATCGCCTTCGAGTAGATGTGCACCGGAACGCTGTCCTTGTCGTTTTTCGCGGCTACAGCGGGCGTTCCGGGTGTTTGGCCCTCGGCGGGCACGGCGGCCTTGGCGGGCGTGTTTTCGCCGTAGCGCTTGCCGTCGTCGCCCATGCCGTCGTGCACGCCGTCGAGCGTCACGCTCTTGACCGTCTCCGAATGCGCGGTCGACTTGCCCACCTCGACGCCCTTGCCGCCTTCGACCATGACCGAGGTCGTCGTGTCCGTGTCGAAGATATTCACCTGCGCGCGGGCGTTCACGTCCTCGAGATTGACCGCGGCGGCGTTCACGATCTCTATCGTCGTATCCTTGTCGTCGTCGCCCAGGGATTCGGACACGACGTCCGCGCCGCCGGCATTCAGTTCGACATCTCCCGCAACGTCCAGCTCGACCGTCGCGAGGCCCGTCCAGCCGCTCAGGTCCGCATCGAAGTCGCCGCCGCTGTCGACCGTCAGCGTCTCGATGTTCATGACGCTCGCTCCGGAAGAGATATTGACATCATCGTCGGAGCCGCTGGAAGAAAGCTCCAGCGTGTCCATGCCTTCGCCGCCGTCGAGCCGGTCCACGCCGGTCAGGGTCTTCTCGGTGGCGACGAAGGTGTCGTCGCCCAGGGTGCCGTCGAGCCGGTCGACGCCCGTGGTCAACTCGAAGCTCTTGCCGGGACGCCGCATCATGTCGATGGCTTCCTTGGCCGCGGTCACGCTGTCACCGTCGCCGGTCACGCCGCCGAGCACGCTCGCAGAGTCGCCCTCCCAGCGCTTGGTAACGGTGTAGTACGTGGCCACTTCAACCTTGTTGGCGAACATCATGGCGAGAGCGCCGAAATCGCCGTAGGCGGGATGGCTTTCCCCCTGCATGCGGATCTCGAACAACTGCCGCACGGCCAGCAAGCCCATCTCGCCCCGGCCCATGCCGCCGTCGAGCAGGTCCGTCGCCAGGGCCAACACTTCCGCCGACGGCGCTTCGCCCAGGGCCGCGGTCAGGAATTCCGTCGCGAACTCCCTATTCGTGATGAAGAAGGGGTACATGGACGTGAAGGCGCTCGAGGCGGCGATGTGATTCGCCACCTCCAGCAGGGCGTCTTCCGGGCTCATGCCCTTGTCCACGCTGGCGTTGTAGACGCCGTACCACTCGTTGAGCAGTTCGGTGCCCGGGGCCTTGCCCAGCATCGCTACCGACAGGCCGATTATCGTATCTCTGGTTTGTGCTGTTACCGCCAATCAGAACTTGTTGATATGCCTGCGTATTTGCCGGATTCGCGCGGGCCGGCCGCTGAATCGCCGCGCGAACATGAACGGGAGCTTCCGGCCTGCGGAGCCGTCGGCCGGGGCAGTCTCGCGGCGCCCGCCGGGCTATTTTTCAGGAAAGCGGCGCCGTGAAGCCAGACCGAAACGCGGCCGCGGAAAAGACGCGGGCCGCGCGAATCTCTCCCCGGAAACGTGCGCGGCGGCCCGGTCGCCGAATCGTCCGCCGTCCCGGTTCGGCGGATCGCGGGAACACCGCCCCGCCTGCGGCGGCGCAAGAGATTTGCCGGCAATTATTTGATTTATCAACAATAAATAAGCGGGCGCGCGGCGCTCGACGGCTTTCCCGGAAGCGTTTTGTCGACCTTCGAAGAGGCTCGCGATCATTTCCAGGCCGTCGCCGAGGCGGGCCGCGCAACCGGCCGAAACGCGCCGCGGTCGGACGGAGCATCGGCGTTTCGCGGTCGGACGGGCGGGCGAAAAATTTCGATAACTTGTGATCCGGGTCACATGCGCGCGGAACGAATGTTGCTGTATAATGCCGCTTCGCAACATCTTGTCTTCAATTTCAGGAGCACCCCAAATGGCGGTAACAGCACAAACCGCGAACTGGTTTGTTTGAGCTGTCGGGGGGACTTGTCGGGGAACGGAATGACGCGCCGGGGTCAGGCCGGGAATTGCAAGAAATGATTCCGCCGCTGGCAGGGGATCATGCGTTATAACCTGGTATCTACTGAATAATTTCATCCATGGAATTATTCATTGTCGCAAGACAAGAGCGCGGTTTGGTTTGGCCCCGGTTCCAATGGCGCAAACCATCGAAGCCGGGGGCGCTTTCCTGTACCGCGGGCATGCGCCGCAGGGAAGCTCTGACTTGATCAGAGCTTCCCTGATCAGAAAGTGCCGCTGACCTTGAAGTTGAGGACGCGGCCGGAGTAGTTGCAGCGGTATTCGATCTCTTCCAGGATGCCGGCGGAAACCCTGCCGAGATAGCGCAGGCGTTCGCGGCAGTTCTCCGGATTGGTCAGTTGCTGCCCTTCCAGCCGCCAGGTGAGCCCGCGGCGGTCGATGTACTCGAAGAACAATGAGCCGCGAGGCTCGCCGCTGGAGTATTCGATATCGTCGATATCGACGCGCAAGATATTGCCGTCGTGGCGGTTCATCCAGCGGCCGCCCCAATTGAAATTCCATCGCGGGATATCGTGGCGGAAACCGAATGAATTGAAGCCGCGCGCCATGTTCTGGAAGCGCCGTTCGTAGCCGAGGAAGGGGTCGACGATGCGCGAGTCCTCCACGTTGAGGCTGGCGGTAAGCAAGAGACCGGGCAGGTCGAACATGCGCATGCGCACGGCGGCGTTGCCGCGGAAGCCCCACATTTCGCCGTCGCCGATATTGCCGTTCGCGGATTGCAGATTGTCCTCGTCCGCGGTGACGTCGATTCGTTCGATCCTGTCGCGGTGCCGGTGGTAGTAGATATTCGCGTCCAGTACGCCATAGTCGTCGGGCAGCCGGTATTCGGCGTTGAAATCGTATTTCCACAGCCACTCCTGGCGCAGATTGACATTGCCCGCCTGCGTGTTCGAATCGTCGTCCTGTTCGTCGTTGGCGGCGACGAAATCGGCGAAGCTGAGTTGCAGCACGACCCGTTCGACCGAGCCGCGCAATTGCAATTGCGGCGTCAGGTTGTAGCGCAGGTCGAGCTTCGGCTTGAGGAACCGGAAATCGCGCGAATTATCGAAATCGCCGGTCTGGCTGATGGTCGAGGTTTCGTACAGGAGGGTCGATTCCAGCGTCATGCGCGGATTGATGACCCAGTTATGGATCGCGAACGGCTCGTAGCGGACTTCCTCGACCTCGGAAATCGCGTTGGCTACCGCGACGGGAACCAGGCCGCCGACCGACTCGGAGGTAACGCCGGAGTCGGCGATCCCCAGCGCAAGGGCGGAATCGAGCACCGTTTGCGCGCCTTCGACGCCCACTTCCAGATCCGCGTTGGCGCCGGCGCCGAAAGTATAGGAGCCGCGCGCGATGCGTTCGGAGATAATGGAGTCGGCGCGGAGGAAGAGGTTTTTCTGTTCGCCGCCGCCGGCAAGTACGTCGAAGCGCTCGCGCAAGGATGAATTGTCGTTCTCGTTGGCGATGAACAGCACCTTGAAGCGCGCGTTGTCGGCGTTCAGGTATTCGTAATCGCCCCCGATCTCCCAACTGACGGATTCGCCGGGAATCGCTTCCCGCTCGATGTCCTGCGTGTTCGGCTCGACCTTGAGGTCGGTGATATGGCGCATCACCGACTGGGGCCGGTCGTTCCGCGTATAAAGCGCATTCAGGCGCGCGCTGCTGTTGCCGCTGAACTGGTAATCGAGATTCGCGCTTGATTCGTAAGTGTTCGAGTCCGTCGTCCGTTCTTCCCAGATGTAATCGTTCGGGGAGTAATCGCCCAGCACCGAATTTTCCCAAGTGAACGATTCGTTATAGCGGGGAGCAGCGCTCGCGCTGATCACATAGCTCAGGCCGCCGGCCTGGCCGCTGAGCGCGAAATTGCCGCCGGGCCGGATCTCGTCGCGGAGATAGCGGTCCATGTTGACATCGTAGGAAATGCTCGTTTCCGACAATTCCTCGAACAGCACCACATTGACGACCTGGCCGGAACCGCGCACGTCGAGCGAGCCGCTGGTGTCGCGGATGATCTCGATATAGTCGACCTGGGCGGCGGCGATGCGGTCGAGCACGCTGGTGGTGTTGTTGTTCTTGCCCGCGGTGCGCTTGCTGTTGATCAGAATCTCGTTGCCGCCGCTGCGGCCGCCGCCGAAACCGCGTCCTCCCCGGACCACGCTGGACGGTCCGCCGCCGGAACCGCCGCTGAAACCGCGCGGCGGTCCGCCGCCGCCGGGGCCGCCCCGGGAGCCGAGGCCGGGGATGCGGTCCAGCATGTCCTGGGCGGATACCGGGGAATATTCTTCGAAATACGAGGCGGGGTAGACCACCGTCGATTCGTCGCCGACATTGTCCTGGGCGCGAGCGCCCGGCGCGAGCCCCGATATCGATATCAGCATCAGCGCCGCGAGCGCGGCCGGCGGGCGGTTGCGAAACTTGCTTCCCATTACTTGATCCCTGCCTCGACGATGCAAGGCGAACGACTGCGCGCGGAAACCGGAAATCGACAACCAGGGGCGCGGCGAGCCCCCGAGTTTTATTTGCCTGGTATTCTCTGAATAATTCCATCCATGGAATTATTCATTGCCGCAAGACAAGAGCGCGGTCTTGTCTTGCTTCCGGTCGACGGCCGGCTTGCGCTGTCGAATCCGGCGGTGCTTTCTTGCACCGCGGGCTTGCACCGCGGGCTTGTGCCGCGGGGAAGCTCCGACTTGATCGAAGCTTTCGCGAAGCCTGAATGATAAGCGAGGATCCGGGGCCGTACTGTTACAAATTGTGCATCGGGCCGCGTTTGCGATCATGGACATTCCGGGCCTCGGCTTTTAGTATCCTCCGAATGATTCCATCCATGGAATTGTTCATTGCCGCAAGACAAGAGCGCGGTTTTGTCGTGCTCCCGGATTGGATGGCTTGCGCCGTCGAATCCGGCGGCGCATCCATATGCCGCCGGGAAGCTCTGGCTTGACGAGGGCTTTCCCTGCTCTCGATGGTCGCGGCCGCGCCGGGTCGTCCCCCGGCCATCGCCGACGAACGAGGAGGGACATGGAATGAAGCATCGCAAGTCGCATCCGGCATTCGGGCTGGTTCTGCTGTCGGTCCTGTGCCTGGCGGGCGCCGCCGTCCGGGCGCAGCAACTCACCGGCACGGAAAACGGCGAATGGCGCTATATCGGCGGCGATATCGGCCATACCCGCTATACGCCGAACGACCAGATCGACGCCGACAATTTCGCCGACCTCGAACAGGCCTGGATCTGGCGCAGCGACAATTTTGGTCCGAACGTGGACTATTTCTCGCGCTCCACCCCGATTTATGTCGAAGGCGTCTTGTATACCGTGGCCGCGCCGCGGCGCCAGGTGGTCGCGATCGATCCGGCCACGGGCGAAACCCTGTGGACTTTCCGCGAGCCGGAAACCATCCGGCACCAGCGCTCGCCGCGTCAGGCCTACGGCAAGGGCGTCGCCTGGGGCGAGGTCGACGGCCGCGGCGTGATCTATGTCACCACGCCGGGCTTCTTCCTCTGGGCGCTCGACGCCCGGACCGGCCGGCCGCTCGAAAACTGGGGCTCCGCCTTTCCCGTCGGCGGGTTTCCCGAAACCGGGGTCGTCGACCTGCTGCCTTACCTGTTGGAAGACTGGGGTCCCTGGCAGGACCATGTAACAGCCGGCGGCGAATACGATCCCGACTACGGCGTTCCGCGCGAACTCGGCATGGTCACCTCGTCCGCTCCGCCCATCGTCGTCAACGGCGTGGTGGTGGTGCTGGTCGGCCACCAGCCGAGCTATGGCCAGACGCGCATCGAGAACGTGCCGGGCGACATCATGGGCTTCTCCGCCGCCGGCGGCGAGCGCTTATGGAAGTTCCATGTCATTCCGCGGCCCGGCGAGGTCGGCAACGAAACCTGGCATAACGACGCCTGGTACTTTTCCGGCGACATCTCCACCTGGGCGCCGGCTTCGGCCGACCCCGACCTCGGCCTGGCGTACATGGTGACCAACGCCTCCACGGTGCAGTCCTATACCGGCCATCGGCCCGGCGACAACCTCTTCGGCGGCAGCCTGCTCGCGCTCGACGTCGCGATCGGCGAACGAGCCTGGCATTTTCAGATCCATCGCAGCGATCAGTGGAACTATGACCTGCCGGCGGCGCCCATCCTCATGGACCTCGAGGTCGGCGGGCGGCGGATTCCGGCGGTGATCCAGAACACCAAGCAGGGCCTGATCTTCGCTTTCAACCGCGAAAACGGAGAGCCGATCTGGCCGGTCGAGGACCGGGCGGTGATGCAGACCGAAGTGCCCGGCAATTACACCTCGCCCACGCAGCCGTATCCGACCTGGCCGGAACCGGTGGACCGGATCGTCATCGACGGCATCACCGACGAGTTCATCATGGATTACACGCCGGAATTGCGCGAGCAGGCCCAGGTCATCCTGAACGGCTACCGGCTCGGCGGACTCTATGTCCCGGCGCTGCCGCAAGGCTACGACGGCCCCTGGATCAATAACGTGGGCTGCCTGGGCGGCGGCAACATCATTCCGCATCCGCCGGCGGCCGACCCGACCAGCGGCATGATGTTCAATTCCCATCGCCGCAGTTGCAGCGCGCCGGGCTTCATGCGCCCGACCCATGGCGTCGACCGCGATAATCCCGACTATCCCGAGCCGGGCGAGGGCGGCGCCACGCCGAACAGCACGCCGACCACCGGCCGAACCGTGGCGGCGTGGCTGCCGGGCGGCGGCGGGGGGCTGCCGACGATCGGGGGCTTGCCCGTATACAAGCCCATGTACAATCAACTGACCGCCTACCAGATGAATTCCGGCGACAAGCTCTGGTCGCTGCCGGTGGGAGAGACGCGCGAGGCGATCCGCAACCATCCGCTGCTGCAGGACGCGGATATCCCGAATAGCGGCGGCCAGGGCTGGTCGATCCAGATGGCGACGCCGAATATCCTGGTCCAGACCCGGGCGCTGAGCGAAGGCATGGCCCAGCTGGAGCCCGACGCGCCGCTGACGCTCAATGCCCGCGACAAGACGACCGGCGAAGTGCTCGCCGGCGTGCCGCTGCCCGCTCCCGGCCAATACGGCATGATGAGTTACCTGCACGACGGCCGGCAATATATCGTCGTGCAGATAGGCAGTTCGCGCACGGATTTCCCCGGCGCCCTGGTCGCCTATCGCCTGCCGGACCGAGCGCGATAATTCCATCCATGGAATTATTCATTGCCGCAAGACAAAAGCGCAGTCTTGTCTTGCGCCCGGATGCAATGGCTCGCGCCGTCGAATCCGGCGGCGCTCTTTGAATCCGGCGGCGCTCTTTTATATCGCGGGTTTGTACCGCGGGCATGCGCCGCCGGGAAACTCTGACTTGATCAGCGTTTCCCGGCGAGACCGGGTCGCGAGAGTATGTCATCATTGCGCTGCGCCGGCTCGGGGGCGGCGCGACAAAGACAAACAAGAGCGAGGTAATTGCAATGCGTTTCCCGATCCGCCCGCTTGATCTTCCCTTGCAAGCGATGTGCGTGGCCGCCGCCCTGATCTGCGCCGCGCCGGCGCTTGCCCAGCAAGGCAATGCCCGCGGCCCCGTCGGCGAGAGTCCCTACGAAGTCGTCAGCGGTTGGCACAAGCCATTCCAGGAGAGAGGCTTCGCCTTCGGCGGCAACTCGGGAGTGTGGGCGGAATCGCCGGACCGCATCATCATCGCCCAGCGCGGCGAGACCATTCTGCCGTATCCGGTCCCGGAGGATTTTCCGGGCTATGCCGGCGCCCTCGGCATCAATGTGTTGCGAGAGACCAATCGGCGTTCCTGGCGGAACTGCCTGTATGTCGTCAACGGCGACGGCGAAGCGGTCGAAGTCTGGGACCATCTCGACTATCTTTGCGAGGGCTCGGACGGACCCGGACCCCATCGCATCCGCATCAGCCCCTATGATCCGGAGCGCCGCATCTGGCTGATCAACGAAACTTTCCACCAGATTTACGTGATCGCCAACGACGGCGGGGAAGTGCTGGCGACCTATGGCGAAAAAGGCGTTTCCGGCACCGACGCGACGCATTTCGGCCGGCCCCAGGATGTCGCTTTCCTGCCGGACGGCCGCATTCTCGTCGCCGACGGCCTCGACAATCATCGCGTGATCATCTTCGACGCCGACATGAATTATCTCGGCGAGTTCGGCGGCTACGGCACGGGGCCGGGCCAGTTCAATACCTTGCACGCGCTGGGCGTCGGGCCGGACGGCATCATCCTCGCGCTCGACCGCGGCGGCGGCCGGGTCAACATGTTCCGCTCGACCGACGATCCGGCGCGGGTGGAATTCGTGCGCGAGTATCCGGGCCTGACCTTGCCGCTCGATATCATCGTCAACGAAAATGATTTCTGGATCACCGACCTGGGACCGCTGCGCTTCATCAACTTCGATTTCGAAGGCAACTACAAGTACACCTGGCTGGTGCCGCAGGAGTTGCCCGACGGCTATCTCGAAGTGCATACCTTCACGGTGGATTCGGACGGCAATCTGATCGGCGGCGACAATCAATACGGTCGTTCGCAGAAGTTCGTGCCGAAGCCCGACGCCGACCCCGAGTTGCTGATCGAGCCGCCCTGGACGGCACCGTAGCGGCGCGCGGGCGCTTCCCCGCAGGCCTTATGCGCCGGGTGTTGCGCAACGCCACGACACCGATCTTGAGCAGCTTCAGCCGGACCGTGTCGAAATAGGCTCGGGCGAAGTTCGCCGCCGGCCAGGGCGATCCGGCGGGCCGACTCCAGCAGCACGCAGGCAAGGAAGGAAAGCAGCAGCCGATACTGCCTGGGCCGCTACTCGCAGCAGCTTGGACGCGGTCGGCGAACAGGTCCAGTGCTCCTTGGCCCGGTTCTTCATGACGCTGCGGGCGCAATACATCCTGTCGCAACCGCCGCGGCGCGTCTTTGAGGTTGGTGACGATCTATTGACTCACTTCGCAGCAACAATCATGGCGAAGTGCGGGCGTAAGTCTCCGCTGGAAACCAGTGTCTTTTCGATATCAAAGATGAGATTGAGAATCGCCATGGATTGGCCGTTATCTTCGCGGAAATTTCCAGCGATGTCCTTCAGCATGTATTGCAATAAAGTTCCGCAGGCAACGTTGAATTCCTTGATTTGAAAATGTCGTTTGATCGCCTCGACTATCTCTTCAGAATGAATGGCTTCAGAAGGGTCCACACGCTCGACTTCTTCCGGATCGGGAAAATACACCTGTTTCCTGACTTCGCCGCGATCATGATCGGCGTGTGACAGGCGGAACTTCTCCGGGATCATCTGAAAAACGCCCTGCATGGCTTCTTTCTCCCTATCACTATAAGCCATGCGGTTAGGTCCGATGTATTCATTCGCAAACAAGTAGCCGTCCTGCCCGAGTGCGCCTTTGCATCGAAGCAGGATAGCATCCAGATTCGACATATGGTGAAGCGACGAGTTGAAATAGATCGCATCATAATCAAAACCGGGGAAGTCGCTTGTTTCCGCATCGCAAACAGAATAGTGGATCAATCCCCCGAAACCGGCCTTTTTGGCTTCTTTTTCGGCGATCTGTATGCGTCCGGGCGCGAGGTCGATGGCTTCAATTGCCTTCGCCGCATTGATGCTCGCAAGGTGCCTTTCCAAAGCTCCGTCGCCGCTGCCGATGCTGAGTACGCGATCAACAGGCTTGCGGTCGCCAAGGAAGTGGTCGACAGAGAAGTTAATCCAGCTCGGATAGTCGCGACCACCAGCGGCCATCAGTTGGCAGCGCCTATGGATGATAGGATTCGCTAACCAGTAGGTCTCGCCGCGAAACGTGTCATCGGTGTGCTCATCCCAATAATCAGCGATCTTGCTGTCGCGAGCAGCGGACGATTCTCCAGAGCGCGCGCTCCGGCTCGGCAGCCCCGCGTCCGGTTTCTCATTCCTCTTCGTCACGGTCACGCCTCTCTGTCCCGAATTTTCGGTCGCGCCGACTGCTTCGCCGCAGCCTTATAGACTGAACAAGGGCCGATTGCAAACACGCCGCAGTCGGCTCCTCCGCAGAAGGCATCGACCTCGGAGCCTCGCTTCGCGTTTCGCGCGAAACCGCGCGGAGCAAGACTGCGCAAATGTCTATGGCGCCACAAATGTTCAGCCAGAGCCGGGCGCTGTCAGCCCCCGCTGCGCCACTCGACTCGATCTGCCGGCTCTTCCTTGCCGCCGACAGGCTCAAATATTCGTGGTACAAAGCGTTGTACTCCAGATAATTTTCGTAAAAATCCAATAAAAAAAGTAAATAGTCAGGGAAGCTCCGATCAAGTCGGAGCTTCCCTGCGGCACATGGTTGCGCCGCCGGATTCGATGGCGGCTTCAGGCATGCGCATGCCGCCTCAGGTCGCGAGCCACAGCAGGATTCCCGCGGCCAGCACGAGCGATTGACTGAAGCGATCCTCGACGGCGAACAGCACCGGATCCTCGTTGAGCCGGCCGGCGCGCGCCAGTCTCCAGATGCGGCCGAGCAGCGCGAGCAACAGGGGACAGATCAGCCAGAGCATGAGCGGCGCGCTATAGAGCCGGGTCGTTGCCGGCGCATTGATGTAGAACGCGAATATGATCACCGCCATGACGCTCGCCAGGGAGCCGATCGCGGACAGCAATGGCGCGTGGGCCTTGCGATAGGCCCGGCCGCCGACGGCGTCCGGGGTCCCGGCTTGCAACCTGGCCAGTTCCGTTACCCGTTTGACCATGGCCAGGCCGAGAAAAAAGCAAAGCGAAAAGGCGATCAGGAAGTTGGTGGCCGGCACCGCGATCGCTGCCGCGCCCGCCGCGACGCGCAAGGCATAGAGCACCGCCAACGCGACGACATCAAGCAGGAACATCCGTTTCAATGCGAAACTGTAGAGGCAGGTGAGCAGCCAGTAGACCGCCAGCGCGAGGCGAAAATCCGCCGGCAGCAGCAGCGAGACCAGGAAAGCCCCGAGCAGCAAGGCCGGCGCGGCGGCGAAGCCCGCGGCAAGCGGCAATTCTCCCGCGGCGAATGGCCGCTTGCGCTTGGTCTGGTGGGCCCGGTCGTGGTCGAGATCCAGCATGTCGTTGAGCAGGTAGACGCTGGAAGCGCACAGGCAGAAACACGCGAAGCCGATCATGGCGGCGAGCAGCAAATCGAGTCGGGTCAATTGATGGGACAGGATCAGCGGCACGAACAGCAAGCTGTTCTTGAGCCATTGGTGGGGCCGCATGGCGCGCAGCATCGGCCCGGGAAGCTCGGGCGGCGCGCCGAAGCGCAATATTTCGGCCGGACGCCGCGCGATGCGCCGCTCGAGCGACGGATCGCAGTTCACCAGCAGAGCCTGCTGCGCCTCGGCCCAGATGGGAAGATCGGCGCGCGAATCGCCGGCGTACGCGAACGCTTCGCCCCGGGCGAGCTCTTCGATGCGCCGCAATTTGCGCAAGGCCTTCAGATTGTTTCGCTCGTCGCTGCCGACGGCGGCGTCGAACAGTCCGACGTGTTCCGCCACCGCGCTCGCGCAGGACTGATTCGAGGCCGAGATCAGCGTCATCGGTCTGCCCTGCGCCCGCTGTTGCCCGAGCCAGGCCAGGAACTCCTCGTTATAGGGGAGTCCGGCCGGATCGATCTTCGCCCGGCGCGCGAGCTGGTGCTTCAACCAGGCGCGGCCCCGCAACAGCCAGCACGGAATAACGACCAGGTACAGCGGGTTGCGCCTGATCAGCGCAAGCAGCGATTCGAACAGCAGGTCGGTCCGGATCAGGGTGCCGTCGAGGTCGACGAACAGATGCGTCTGCGGATCAGTTGCCATTGATTCCGTCCGTTGCGATATCGACGCGGGTTTCCGCGCCGAAATGCGCGTTGCCGCTGGTCGCCTGGCTAGGGATACCGATTATCCTGTGATCGGAATACCAGCGCGCCGCGCCGATTTCCGTCGGCGCTATCGATGCGTCGGCGGGCGTATTCCCGTCGGTCCGCAAACCGAGCTGCCTGTAGCCCTCGTGCGCGGCAAGGTTGATCGCCTCCTGCCGGATCAGCATCAGGACGAAAAGCCCGACCGGCGCGTTGCGGAAAACCCTCTGCTGCCGGCCGGTCCTGGATCGATGATGGAGCCAACAGATTCCCGGAACCGCCCAGGCGGAAAAGATCGTGAAATGAACCGCGCAATACCGCCGTTCCAGTTGGCCGGATCGCGCGGATTGATCAGGCGGGAATTCATGAGTCGGTCCGGCGGTCTTTCATTCGAGCCCGCCTGCGCGCGGGGCGATGCGAACAGCCGCGTCCGGGAAATCGCCGATCGAAAGGTTGCGCCGGAAATCCTCGAGCGGCTTTTCCGGATAATGCACGACCAGCCCGCCTTCGGCGGATTCGGCGAGGCGGTAGATTTCCGCGTAAGTCTGCTGGAAAACGAGATGCTGGCGCCAGGTTGTTCCCATGCCCCAGACGCTGAACAACGCGAGCAGCAGAATTGCCGGCCTCGACGCCGCGGCGAACATGACGAAAAGCGACAGCGCGAAGGGTATGAGATAGAGTCGGCCGACGAAATTATGGTAGCTCATGATATTGCCGTCCTGATAGCCGAACATGCCCCAATATACCGGCCCGCACAAGCCGAGAATCGCCAGCAGCGTCACTTTGGGGCCGAGGTTCCGCGTCAGAACGACCAGCGCGACCGTCGCCGCCATGCCTGCCCGGAAAATCATGTCACCCTGGGCGAAGCTGCTCGACTGCGTCGGGAAACCGGCGATGAAGCTGGCGTAGGACGCGGCGAAGATATCGATATCGAAGCCATGGATATCGACTTCCGAGCCGATGGGAATAAGCGAATGGCGCAGTTGCCAATAGATCGCCGCGACGCCCGCCGTGAAAATGGCCAGCCCGATGCGCGCTTTCCTGTCGCGCAAGTCCGATCCTCGCAGATCTTCCCATAGCAGCCAGACGAACAAGGGCAAGGCCAGCGCCGCGGACTCCTTGCAGAACACGGCGAGGGCGGCGCTGACGCCGCAGGCGGCAAGACGCCCCGCGACGTAGCAGCGGAGCGCCAGCGCCAGGAAGAACAGGCAGGTGGCATCGAAGATATTGGCGAACCAGGTCGCTGTGATCAAGCTGGATGAGGAAAACAGCAGGATCGCGAAAAACGCGATCGCGCGGCCCGTGTCCGCCCCGTATCTCGACACCAGCGCCCGCGCCAGCAAGCCGGCCGAACAGAGCACCAGCAAGGCGTTCAAATAGCGCAGCCAGAGCAAGCTGCCGCCGGTCAGCTTGCCGAGTCCCAGGGCCAGACCGCCGCCGACCGGGCGGTAGAAACCGATCGGCAAGTTGTGCAGCCACGCCGCCAGCATTGCCTCGAAGAAGTTCATGCTTGCCACCGGTTCTTGCGCCAATAGCAGCAGGGCATCGGTCTCGTCCCATACGTCGGCGACCATCAGCCCGCTGATCATGATCAGCCAGACCGCGCCGATCGCGGCCAGCGCGAGCTTGCAGCGGAGGCTTGCGGCCCGCTGCGCGCTCATGTTCGCTGGTTGCCGGCGGCCCCGGCTCCGCAACTGCGAGCGACCGCGTACAAGGTGATGATCGCGTAATACGGCGTCAGGAAGCGGTCCAGTCCGGAGATCAGGGGGAACAGGACGAGAAAGGCGCCGAACACCATGATGCAGAGCAGACTGACATCGGCCAGGGATACGGGACCGGACGGCCTGAGGATGCCGTTCAGGTTGCCGCGCCAGTTTCCGCTCCAGGCGATCAGCCACAGCAGCAGGAACAGCGGCAGCGCCGTGGCGACCATCGCGCCGCCGGCGAAAAGCTGAACGGCCGCGGCGCGCAGCGCGTCGAGATAAAGCGCCGGCGAGAATGGCTCGGCGAATGCTTCGATATCGACCTGCGATTCGATCAGGCTGTGATAGAACAGGCGCCACCAGTCGTAGTCGAAGCGGACGCTGATCCATGACCAGGAAATGACGCTGAAGGCGAACCCGCCGCCGTACCAGCGGCACTCGGCTGATCGCGCCGGCTCGCCCCGGCGCCAATGGTTCCAGCAAAGCAGCAAGAACAATGGCGCGACGAAGATGATGTTGTTGCTGCGAATCCAGATCGAAAGACAAAGACAGACCGTCGCCGCGGCAGTCCATCGCCGCGCCAGCAGGCACCAGAGCCCCGCGATCACCGCCAGCGCGGAGAAACTGTCGGGCACCGGAACCCGGCTCAGATCGGGCAATCGCGCGCCGATGGAGAACAGGATGACGGCGAGGGCTGCTCGCACGGGATCTGCCAGACCGCGCAGCCAGAGAAACAGGATCACGCAGATCAGCATGCCCGGGACGAGCGAAAGCCAGATGATGGCTGCCGCCGGGTTCGCTCCGGCCGCGGCCAGTCCCCGCAAGACCAGCACATATAGCGGCTTGATTTCATACATGTCGAGTTGGCCGGCGAAATTTTCCGGGCTCGCATGCATTGCGGCGGCGTATGCGCCGCTGGTCAAGGAGTGGAATTGCGCCGCGTCGAGCGACTGTCGCAGCAGTTCGTATGCAGCTTCGTGCATGACGGCGGGGTCGTCGGATTCGGCTGCGAAAATCGTCGCCACATAGGGAACCGCGTCCCAGGTGTAGAAGGGATTGTTCAAGGCGAACCATGCGATGGCGGCCAGATGCGCCGCCAGCAGCAAGGCCGCCCATGAATTGTTTGTCGCCGGTCGCATTGCGCGCATGCCTGGTATCGGGAAAATCGCCGCGCTCCGGACTCTGGCCGCCCTCGTCGTTGCGGGCGCGGTTGTCCGCAGCTTGATCGAATCGCCGGTCGCCATGCGGGACGGACATCCGATTGATTCGCAAGCCTACTACATAACGGCGGAACAGGCGGCTCCTGCTCCGCGCCGGGCGCATTCCAGGTTCCGCGGCGCATGCCCGAACTGATTTCTCCTGAAGTTAGGCAAATCCGTGTTTCATGTGCCACATTATCGGCACCATGGAGGGCGAAGCGCTCGATCCGCTTATCCCGCCAATTTCGTGAAAATCATGGAGTTCCAATGCAAATGCAAGATATACTGGCCGCGACGCGTCGAATGGAAGAATCCGGCATGACCCATTCCCAGGCCGAAGCCGTGGCGAGCACCATCGCGGCAGCGGTAGCTCCGTTGGCTACCAACACAGAGTTGGGAGCTTTGCGGAAGGATGTAGAAGTCTTGAGGGAGGATCTGGAAGCCCTCAGGAAAGATGTGGATGTCTTGAGGAAAGATATAGAAGTCTTGAGCAAGGATATGGAAGTTCTGAGGAGGGATATGGAAGCTTTCCGAAAGGAGACCAGGAGCGAGATCAGGCGGCTGGAAACCAAGCTCGATATCGCCATTGAACACATGGCGACCAAAAAGGATGTCGAATCGCTGAAAGTCTGGTTGGTCAGCGGTCTGCTTGCCATCGCCCTGAGCATGCTGGCGATCGCTTTCCAGCTCAATGCCTGAATCGGCCGCGACCGGCTGCCGCGCGCGGAACATGGATGCGCCGCCGAATTCGACGGCGCGGGCGTTGCATGCGGGAGCGGGACAAAACTGCGCTTCTGTCTTGCGGCAATGCATGACTCCATGGATGGAATGATCCGGAAAGTACATGGCGCAAGCGCGCAAGACGGGAATGTCGGTCAGCCGTATCCGGCGCCTCGCGCGCCGACATAAACCGAATATAACGACTGGCTCGCGGTCATGAACAGGCGGTTGCGGCGCGCGCCGCCGAAGCAGACATTGGCGCAGACTTCGGGCAGGCGGATGATGCCGATGGCGTCGCCGTCGGGAGCGATGACCTGCACGCCGGGCCGGGCGCCGGCCCAGAGATTGCCGTCGACATCGCAACGCATGCCGTCCGCCGCAGTGCGATTGCCCGTGGTCGGGTCGACGAGTTCGGCGAACACGCGGCCATTGCGCAGGTTTTCGCCGTCCACCTCCCACGCGCGGATATCCCTGCCGGCGCCGGTATTGGCGACATAGAGCAGGCTGTAATCGGGCGAGAAGCACAGGCCGTTGGGCGCGTCGATATCGTCGGTTACGCGGTTGACGCGGCCGGAGGCGGGGTCGACGCGATAGACCGAAAGCGGTTGTTCCTGCTCGGCGCGGAAGCCTTCGTAGTCGCCGCGAATGCCGTAAGGCGGGTCGGTGAACCAGATGCTGCCGTCGGGATGCGCGGCGGCGTCGTTGGGCGAGTTGAGCGGGCGGCCCTGGTAGCTGTCGGCGATGACCGTGACCGAGCCGTCGTGCTCGTAACGCACCACGCGGCGGCCGCCGTGCTCGCAGGAGATCTGCCGGCCCCGGGCATCGAAGGTGTTGCCGTTGCTATGTCCCGAAGGGCTGCGGAATACCGTCACTCGGCCGTCGTCTTCGAGCCAACGCAATTGCCGGTTGTTGGGTATGTCGCTCCAGACCAGATAGCGGCCGACACCGTTCCAGGCCGGACCTTCAGCCCACAAGGCGCCGGTATGCAAGCGCCGGATCGGCGTGTTGAACAGGATGTAGCGCGCAAAGCGGTTGTCCACCGCGACCAGGTCCGGGTCGGGATAGCGCAAGGGCATCTGGCCCGACCAGTCCCTCGGCGCCGCCGGCGCCAGATCCTGCTGGCTCCTGGCCAGGGCGGGCAACATGGCGGCGCCCGCCAGCGTCGCCCCGAGCAAAGTCCTGCGTTTCATCATGGCGGCATCTTTTTCAGCGAAGGCTTGGTGACCTTGCCCATGGCGTTGCGCGGCAGCGCGTTGACCCGCATGACGCGTTTGGGAATCTTGTAGGACGACATGCGCGCGGCGCACCAGTCTTTCAGTTCCGCATAGTCCAGTTCGACGCCGTTCCTCGTCACGATGAAGGCGGTGACCGCCTCGCCCCAGACTTCGTCGTCGGCGCCGATGACCGCGACTTCCGCGATGTCTTCATGGGTCAGCAGCATGCCTTCGATTTCCAGCGCGGAAAGCTTGTAGCCGCCGGACTTGATGATATCCACCGACGTGCGGCCCATGATGCGGTAATAGCCGTCTTCGATCACCGCCATGTCGCCGGTGCAGAACCAGCCGTCGACGAAGCTCTTGCGGGTGACTTCCTCGTTGTTCCAGTATTCCAGGAACACGTTGTCGCCCTTGATGCGGATTTCGCCGGGATTGCCCTCGCCTTCGACGGGCCGGCTCGATTCGTCGAATAATCGCGCCTCTACGCCCGGCAGCGGCTGGCCGACATAGCCCGCGCGCCGCGCGCCGCGATAGGGGTTGGAAATCCCCATGCCGATTTCGGTCATGCCGTAGCGCTCGAGCAGAACCTGGCCGGTAAGGTCTCGCCATTGCTCGAATAATTTGACCGGGCACGCCGCCGAGCCGGAAATGTTCAGGCGCATGGCCTTGAAGCCGGCGCATATCGCCGCCGCTTCCTGCTCGTCCTGCTGCTCCAGATACTGGATCAATTTGACATAGACGGTGGGAACGGCCATGAAGACGTTATAGACGCCGGCCGCGACCTCGGCGGCGACCCTGGGAATATCAAGTCCGGCGAACAGATGCACCCTGGCCCCGGCCCACAATCCGCAACTGAGGATATTGATGATGCCGTGAATATGGTGCAGCGGCAGGAACAGGGGGATGACATCGTTCCCGGTCCAGCGCCAGGCGTCGATCAGGGTGGTGATCTGGGCGCGAATCGTCTTGTGGGTGCTGACCACGCCTTTCGGTTTGCTCGTCGTTCCGCTGGTGAACAGCATCATGGCGCGCCGCTGCGGGTCGATATCGGGCAAGTCGCCCGGCGCTTCCGCCAGCGCGTCGTCGACGCTCAGCAACTCGATGTCGAGCGCCGCGCAAAGTTCGCGCAATTCGGGCGGCGCCTCGGCCGCCGCGAACATGCGCGCGACCCCGGCGCTGCGGAGATAATGGTCGAGTTCGGCGATCGCCGAGGCCGCGTTCAGGGGAACCGCGATGCCGCCCGCGCGCCAGACTCCATGCATGCAGGTCACGTAATCGAGGCTCGCGGGCAGGAAGAACGCGATTCGCTCTTCTCGCAAGTCGCTCCGTTCGCCGAGCAGTCCGGCGGCGAATCGGTCGATGCGCGAGTTCACTTCGCCGTATGTGTAACTTGCCGTATCCGCAACAAGCGCGATGCGCGCATTGCCGTCGGCCAGATGATGAAAACCGTGATGCGACATTATCGATTCCAGTTATCGGTCAGTTTCCGAACAACCCCGTTCATGGAATTGTTCATTGCCGGAAGGCAAACAGAACAGGCGCAAAAAAAGTTCCTTGATTACAAATAACCATGTCGAAATCGGCATCTTTGAAAAGCCGGTTTACATTGGTTTCGGCGTGGCGGGCTACCAGGCGAGCCAGATGCCTCCATTCCTTGTTCGAAGCGCCAAAGACGCAAAACAGGTATTTCGTCATCGATCACAGTCATCCCAGAATGCCGTCGACGATGAAGAACAATATCGACGGCCCGAGCAGGCAGCCGACGCCGGTATAGAACGTAGCCGTCATCGCGCCGTAAGGCACGAGTTTCGGATCTGTCGCCGCAAGTCCTGCGGCAACGCCGCTCGTGGTCCCCATGAGGCCGCCGAAAACCATGGCGGACTGCGGATTGTCCAGGCCGATGGCGCGCGCCGCGAGCGGCGTGCCGATCATGACCAGGATCGATTTCACCAGTCCCGCGGCGACGCTCAAGGTAATCATCGCGTCGGAGGCGCCGATGGCCTCGCCCGTGACCGGGCCGACGATATAAGTCACCGCGCCCGCGCCGATGGTGGTTATCTCGGTCGGATCGGTATATCCGAACGCCGCCGCGACCGCCGCGCCCACCGCAAAGGAAACGATAACCCCGGCGAAAATCGAGATCACGCCCGCCAGCCCGGCTTTTTTCAACTCGCTCAATTGCGCGCCGAAGGCCGTCGCGACGATGGCGAAATCGCGCATCATGCCGCCGCCCATCAGGCCGATGCCGCCGAGCAGGGCGATATCCGCGACGCCGCGGGAGCCGCCGGTGGCGACTCCCCCGAACCAGGCCGCCAGCAGGCCGGCGGCGATGGCGATGGCCGAACCATGGATGCGGCCGGCGGTGAGCTTGTCGGCGAGCAGATAGGAAAACCAGATGGCGACGCCGACCACGGCGAAGGCGACCACGAGGTTGTTGCGGACGAATACGGTTTCCAGCAATTCCATCATGGCGCGCTTTCCTCCTTGCTTGCGGCGGAATCCGCGTCTCCGGCAGGGTCCGCGCCGGTTCCGATCCTGCTCAGCGCGGGCACCAGCGCGAAACTGACCGCTACCGCGGCGACCCCGGCGGTGAGCGCGAGCACGCCGCCGTCGATCGCCGCGGCCACATTCTGTTGCGCGGCCATGGCGACGACGATGGGGATATACATCGCGCTCCAGAATTTGACGCCGGAACCCGCCGCCCCTTCGGTCAAGGCGCCGAATCGCCTGGAGTTGCACGCCAGCACGAGGAACAGCATGGCGATGCCCACGCCGCCGACATTCGCCTCCACGCCCAGCGCGACGCCCAGCGCTTCGCCGATCAGCATGCCCGCCAGCAGACAGGCGGAAAGCAGGGCGACACCATAGATGATCATTTTTCGGTCCTTCAAGGCGCAGCGGCCCAGCCGCCGTTCGCGCCGATAATATGACGCGCCCGCGGGCAGCGCAATCGGGGAGCGCTGATTTATCAGAGCTTCCTGCGGCGCATGCCCGCGATACCAAAGAGCGCCGCCGGATTCGACGGCGCAAGCCATTGCATCCGCGAGCAAGACAAAACCGCGCTTTTGTCTTGCGGCAATGAATAATTCCATGGATGGAATTATTCAGAGGATACCAAGGCCCCCCGCATTTGCCGAGAAAACGACAACATTATCGAAGCTTCTTGTAGGTCGGGGCGGGCAGTCATGTCAACCGCGTCGCGGAGGATGGGCGGCGAATCGACACTTGCGGGAGGAGCGGCCGCCAGCCTTCAACGCGAAGTTTGCAAAGCCGCCGCGGGTTGAAAACATCGCTGTTCGTCTTTATGCTGGCCGCGTTTCGCCGACCGGAGATAGCCTCATGATCAGCGCCAGGGAACACCCGAAAAGGAAAATCGCCGTCAAGGGCAAGACCATGAGTCTTGTCGAGATGGGCGCCGGCGACCCTGTCGTGTTCCAGCACGGCAATCCGACTTCATCCTATCTCTGGCGCAATATCATGCCGCGGCTGGCGGATCAGGGCCGCTGCATCGCGCTCGACCTGATCGGCATGGGCGATTCGGACAAGCTCGACGATTCCGGACCCGGCCGTTATACCTTGCTGGAACATCGCGAGTACTTCGACGCCGCGCTCGAACAATTGGGCATCGGGGACAATATCACCTTCGTCGTCCACGACTGGGGCTCGGCTCTCGGCTTCGACTGGGCCCGCCGCCATCCCGGTCGCGTCAAGGGCATCGCCTACATGGAAGCGATCGTGCGGCCGGTGGCGAGTTGGGACGATTGGCCCGAGGCCGCCCGCCGCGTATTCCAGGGCTTCCGCTCGCCGGCGGGCGAGGAAATGGTGCTGGAGAAGAACATATTCGTCGAACGCGTGTTGCCCGGCTCGGTCCTGCGCCGGCTCGCCGACCAGGAAATGGAAGTCTATCGCCGGCCCTTCCTGCAAGCCGGCGAGGACCGCCGCCCGACCCTGACCTGGCCGCGGCAGATCCCCATCGCCGGCGAGCCCGCCGAAGTCGCGGAGATCGTGCGGAACTATGCCGACTGGCTGAGCGAGTCCGACCTGCCGAAGCTCTTCGTCAACGCCGCGCCCGGCGCCATCCTGACCGGCGCCCAGCGCGAGTTCTGCCGCTCCTGGCCCGCCCAGGAGGAAGTCACCGTCCCCGGCAACCACTTCCTGCAAGAAGACTCTCCCGACGAAATCGCCCAGGCCATATCCGCGTGGCTGCGGAAAGTGTCCCGTCGCTGAAACCGCAAGGAGCGAAGCGAGTTGATGCTTCGCGGCCGACTTCGTACAATCGGCAGTCAAGCTTTCATGGCGGGTCTTGCCGCGCATGGCGGAATCAGAGGACTACTCGATGTTCAAATCAGGCATGTTTCGATTGCTGTCATTGCTGGCGCTGCCCCTCCTGGCGGCCGGCGCGGCGGCGCAAGAGCGGGTCGGCGATTTCTCGCTGCTCGACCAGACGGGCTACCACCACGGCATGAGCTGGTATGGCGACCACGAGCTGATCGCCTTCCTCGTGCAGGCGAACGACAGCGCGGCGGTCGAGGCCGCCATGCCGCGATTCCTGGAACTGCGCGAACAATACGACGGGCAAGGCATCGAGTTCATGATGATCAATCCCATGGCCCGGTTCAATCGCGAAGCGGTGCAGGCCCGACTTGACCAATGGGGCGTCGAGATTCCCGTGCTGATGGACGACTCCCAGGTCGTAGCCGAAGCCATGGGCATCGAGCGCCTCGGAGAAGTGGTGCTTTACGATCCGGGCTCCTTCACGGTCGAATATCGCGGTTCCGCGGCGGGCGCCGCCGTCGCCATCGAAGAATATCTGACCGGCGAGGAGATCGGCGCGCCATGGCTCGCCGTTGCGGGCGCCGCGGTCGAATACCCGGACCAGGGCATTCCCTCCTATAGCCGGGATATCGCGCCGGTGCTGGCCGAAAACTGCGCCAGCTGCCATCGCGCCGGCGGCGTCGCGCCGTTCGCCATGGACAGCCACGCCATGGTGCGCGGCTGGTCGCCCATGATCCGCGAAGTGCTGATGACCCGCCGCATGCCGCCGGGCCAGATCGACGGACATATCGGCGAGTTCGTCAATGACCGCCTGATCGACCGCGAAGACATGCGCAACATCATCGCCTGGGTAGAAGCGGGCGCGCCTTTCGACGGCGGCGGGGATCCGCTCGCCGAACTCGTCTGGCCCGAATCCAGATGGGCTTTCGGCGAACCGGACATGATCCTCGACATTCCTCCAACCACGGTGCCGGCGACCGGCAACGGCGTCTTCGTCAACGTGTCGGTCACGTTCGATATGGAAAAGGACCGCTGGCTGCGAGGCAGCGAGATCATCGCCGGCGACCGCACCGTATTGCACCATACCGTGAACCGGCTCGATTTCCCCGAGGAAATCGGCCGCCGCGGCGGCTTCCTCGGCGAGGACCATCCGGACAAGGCCGACATCACGGCCTATATCCCGGGCGATACGCCGGATCTGGCGCCGCCCAATACCGGCGGTCTGGTGAAAGCGGGCTCGGTGCTGCATCTGAACATGCATTACACGCCCAACGGCCGCGAGACCGTCGACCGCAGCCAACTCGGCGTCTGGTTCTATCCGGAGGACGAGATCCCCGCCGAGCGCATGTCGGGCCGCTGCGCCTGCGTCTTTACGCCGACCTGGCGGACGATTCCGCCCCATGATCCGAACTTCGAACAAACCGCGAGCATCGTCATCGAGCGCGACGCGAAAATTCACAGTTTCCTGCCGCACATGCATTTTCGCGGCAAGTACATGCGCTTCTACGCGGACTATCCGGACGGCAGCCGCGAGGAACTGATCAATGTCGCCAGATACAACTACAACTGGCAGTTGAGTTATACCTATGAGGAGCCCAAGTTCGTTCCCGGCGGCACCAGGATCACCGCCGTGGCGGCCTGGGACAATTCGGACAGGAATCCGATGAATCCCGATCCCGCACGCGCCGTGGACTGGGGCAACGAAAGTTGGGACGAGATGTTCTTCGGCGCGGTTCGATGGAAGTTCGAAAACCAGGGCGGCGAGGACTGAAGGAACTCGATCCGGAGTTCATCCGGGAAGCCCGAAAACGCCCGCCCGATGCCGGGCGGGCGCTTCGCCGCCGGCGACCGGCGCCGGCGGGCATCGCCGACATGACCCGCGCGACCGCATCCGGCGGCAACCGCATCGGGGCAACTTGATTTGGTCAGAGCTGCCTTGCGGCAATGAACAATTCCGCGGCCGGAATCATTCAGGGGATACTCGGCTATCCGAATTCGCAATCTGCGGCCGCAGGTCGCGCCATTTGTCGAATCTTCGCAATATCGCGGGAAGATAGAACACGTCCAGCAACAGGGCCAGCACCACGATCGGCACCAGCAGCCGGGCGGCCTGCTGGAAATAGAAAGTGCTCGCCGCCATCAGGAAAGTCGTTCCCAGCGCCAGCACCAGCGTGGTAATCGTCAATGCGGGTCCGGCCGTATTGATTGCGTGGGCGACGGCGTTCGAGACGGTATCGCCTTCGCGCCGCTTCTCGAGATAATGGGTCAGCACGTGTACGGTATCGTCGACCACCAGGCCGATACTGATGCTGAACAGCATCATCACGAAAGGATCCAGCGTGCCGACCAGCAGTCCCCAGAAACCGAACGCGATCGCCGCCGGCAGCAGGTTTGGAATGATGCTGAGCATGCCGAAATGCAAGCTGCCGAAACCGACGATCAGGCTCAGCGTGATCAGCGCCAGGCTGAGCGAATAGCCTTGCAGCAATTCCACGGTCACGCGCTCGTCCATGCGCGCGAAAATCAGCAGACCGCTGCCGTGGATCAATGTCGCCTCCGGAAAGATCTGTGCAAAGCGGGCATCGACCTCGTCGTTCAGGTCGAGCAGTTCCTGATTGCTGACGGGCCGCGCGTTTACGGCAAGGGCAGCGATCGAACGATCCCGGTTGAGAAAATCAGACAGCGGATAATCGCGATTCTGAACGAAGCGGTAGGCGGCCAGATAGTTTTCGATGGTCTCGGAATCGTTCGGCAGCAGATAGGCGTTCGCGTCGTTGTAGCGCATTTCGTTGACGGTTTTCAGCACTTCCGCGATGCTGGCGGCGGATTCGACCGCGTCCAGTTCCGTCAGCGAGCCGAGCAGCAATTCCAGCCGCGCGAGAAAGGCGGGATCGACGGCGCCGTCCCTGCCGCTCGTCTTGATGGCGTAGCTGAGCGAGGGGCCGCGGTCGAGACGCTCGCCGACGGCGTCGAAATAATCGCGCAATCCGGCGACGTCGCTGACGAAATCAAGCCGGTTGAAGTCGGTTTCATTGAGCGGAAGCATGCTCGCGCCCGCCGCGGCGAACGCGGTGCAGAACCAGAACAGTTGCCGGTCCCGGCGGCGGCCGAACGCGACCGCGCCCCGCATCGCCCTTTGCAACAGATCGCCTTCGCCCGGACCCTTGCCGGCCTTGACCAGCCAGATGAGCAAGCTCGGCAACAAGGCCGCGGTCAGCAGCCAGGAAAACACGATGCCGACGGCGACGGCGACGCCGAAATCCTGGATCGCCGGCGAGGAACTCAGGTTCAGCGACGCGAAGCCTATGGCCGTGGTCAGCGCGGCCAGGCTGATCGGGCGGATATTGTGCATGAGACTGAACATCATCGCGTCGCGCTCCGACATCCCGCGCAACAGGCCTTGCCGGTAGATCGAGATGACATGGACGCTGCTCGCCACGCAAATGATCACGATGATGACCGGAGCGATCGCCGTCACGGTATTGAACGAGAATCCGCTCAGACCGAGCGCGCCCAAGGCGCAAAGCAAGGTCGGCAAGGTGTGCGCGAGAATGGCGAAACCGGCCCGCGCCGAGCGGAACAGCCCGCAGATCGAGAGAATGCAGGCCAGGATCACGAAAGGCAGCAAGCCGCCGAGATCGTCGAGCATGGCCTGGCGACTGGAAAATTCGAGCAGGATTTCGCCGCCGGCATGGATTTCCAGGTCGGGAAACGCTTCCCGCAATTCGTCGCGCAAGCGCATGGTTTCGCGCGCGGCGTCGAGCCTTTGCGAATCGCTGGCGGATTCGGCATTCAGCCGGATGCGCGAGAAAGCGAGACTGGCGTCGGCCGAGAGTAGATTGTCCGTGAGCAGCTCGTCCGCTTGCGCGACACGCGCCAGCGCGGCCAGTTCGGTTGCGCCGTACTCCCGGAAGTCCCGCGCGAACAGGCGCCGCAGATTGCGCGGCGAGTAATAGTCGAGCAGGGAAGAATGCCGATCAGCCACGGGAATCTCGACATGGCGCTCGCGCAACGCGTCGATCGCCGACAGGCGCTCCGGCGTGAAAATGCTTTCGCCTTCGGGGGCCAGGAAGGCGAAGACGATTTCGGTCGGTCGCGGGAACTCCGCCGCGAGCAAGTCGAGTTCGTCGACGTAAGGGTCGCTGCGCGTCAGCAGGGCGTCGAGCGAGCTGTCGAAACCGAGCCTGAGCGCGCCCCCCGCCAGCAGCAGACTGCCGGCGAGGCCCGCCAGAAACAGCGCATGCCGCCGATGCAGGCAGAAACTCGCGATGCGTCCGGTCATCGAGTCCGGGCCGCCTTCAGACCAGATGCCGGATCGAGTTGGCATAAAACTCCAGCAACCTCGTCTGGCCCGGACCGACGCGGAAATGGTCGTCTTGCTCGACCACGAGTCCATGTTTCCGCATCAGTTGCAAGGCGTTCTGCAAGGTGCGCTGGCGCGGCTTCTCGGACTTCTTCATCGGCGAGCCGCGGGCGATCATCGCGTCGATGATTTCGTCGCAAGCGCCGGCGATTTCAAGCGAAGTCATCGCTTCGCCGGGCTTGCGCGACAGGGCGAGGGCGGTCAGCGGGACCGGCAATACCGGCATGACGCGCCGCAGGCGCCGCATGAGCAATTCCGCGAGCTCCGCCACATGGCGGATGCGCTGCTCCTTCTCGAGACGATGCAGGTCGAGCTTGCGCGCCCGGCAATATTCGCGCATGTCCAGCGGTTCGCCGAAATTGACGCTGGCGTAGCCGTGACGGGCGAAGCGTTCGCGCGGGGCGGCGAACAGATTGCGCCGCAGAAACCGCCAGAGGCGCTTGAGATATTCGGTCGCGGAGGGATGCTTGCCCCGGTCGTCCCAGTCGAGCAGGTTGCGGTCTTCGAGGATATGGTCGTAATTGATGGCGACGGGAATGAAGACCACGCCGCGGTCGCGCTGCCAGTCGTAATGGCGCAGGATGTAATCGAGAAAACCGAGCCTGGCTTCGCCGAGCCGCCCGTCGCGGCTGAGCTTTCCTTCCGGAAACACCGCCTGACAGACGCCGTTGCCGGTCGCCAGATGGATGTACCGTTCGAGCACCTTGCGATAGAGCGGATCGCGGGAGTTCCGGCGCACGAAGAACGCGCCCATGGCGCGAATCAGTGTTTCCAGCGGAAAGATCCGCGCCCATTCGCCCACCGCATAAGATAAGGCCGCGCGTTCCGCGGCAAGATAGCTGACCAGGATGTAGTCCATATTGCTGCGATGGTTCATGACGAAGACCACCGTGGATTCCGGATCGAGTCGGCGCAACATATCGGGGTGCGAGGCGCCGACGCGGATGCGGTAGAGGAAGCGCGAGACGTTCTTGGCGAGCCAATAGAACACCCGATAGTAAAGATAGGCATTGAAGGCGGGGACGATCTCCCGGGCGATGGTTCGCACTCGCTGTTGCAGCACTTGCCGCGGGATATCCTGTTCGCGGGAGGTTTTCTCCAGCATCGCCAGCACGTCCTGATCGAAAATCAACTGGTCGATCAGCACCTGGCGCCGGGTTTGCTGCAACGGCCTGATCTTGATCTGCAAGCTGGTATTGATGCGGTCGACCGCGATATTGAGCCGGCGGCGCAGATACCAGCGCACGCCGGGAAAGAGGATGCTCATGAGCGCGGCGTAAGCGGCCAGCGCGAGCAGGATGAGATATAGCCACAGCGGCACGGACACATCGGCGGAAAACATGCCCGTAGCATGCCTGAAGCGTCGGTTCCCGGCCAGCGGCGCGGTCGCTGAACGCGCAAGGAAAGCTCTGATTTATACGCAATTTCCCCGCGGCCCAGGCCGTCCGGAGCAACCCGTCCGATCAGGCGCGATGCATTGCCGCCCGCGCTCGATCGAATCAGGCCGCGGCGGGCGCGGGAGCTTCAATCGCCGGGCTTGCGGTAAGCCACGTTCTTGCCGATGGAGCCGTCGATGGTTTCCGGCGCGATCAGCACGGTGCATGAAACCGTCAGCGCGCCGGCGGCATTGACGAACATCGAAAAAGCCGCGGCGGCTTCGTCGTCGGGAAGGTCGGCGATCAACAGCAGGTCATCGTCGCCGAAAGCGTAATAGAAGCTTTCGAGCGCGCCGCCGAGTCCTTCGATGGTCTTGCGCAGCGCTTCCCGGCGCCCGGTTCCGCCTTCCTTGATCAATCCTTCAACGCCGTCTCGAGTGTAACTGGTCCGAAACAGATATTTGGCCATGATTTTTGTATTCCATATGGGAGCGAGAGGCCAATAATGGCCGCAACAGCATTTTTGTCAAGTCGCTTCTTGTCGGCGCGGGCATGCCGGAGCAAGACCGAACCGCGCTTTTGTCTTGCGGCAATGAATCGCCATGGATGGAATGATGCAGAGGAGAGGATGCTCAGGAAAGCTCTGATCAAGTCAGCTTTCCTGGGCGCAGGCCCGCGGTACAAGAGAGCGCCGCCGGATTCGACAGCGCAAGCCATTGAATCCGGGAGCAAGACGAAAGCATTCTCTTGTCTTGCGGCAATGAATAATTCCATGGCTGGAATTATTCAGAGGACGCCTGGTTGCCTGCGATCAGGCGCTCGACTCAAGGCGCTGCGCCGCGCGCGGGCGGAGCCCGGCGGGCAAGGGGCGAGATGGCGGAGCCTGCGCGCCCGCATCAGAAAATGGCGACCAGACAACCCTTGGAATCCGGAATATTGTCCATATCGACCACGCCGCCGGCCAATACGGTATTCAGCGCATCTTTCAGATAATGTTCGCGGGCTTCGTTGCGCTGGGTCTCGTAGCCCAGCTGATCGTTGATGGGGCCGCGATAAAGCACGTCGCGAGTGCGCGGGTCGACAATGAAGACTTCGGCGGTGCGCTCGACGCCGAGCGCCTTGGCGAGCGTCTGGTCCTCATCCTTCATGATCGGGAAATCGATGCCGAATTCCTCGGCTTCCCGGGCGATGCGAGACAGGTCGTCCTGGATATTGGAATTGAACATCGCGAAGGCTATGTTCTTCGCGGCGAACTCCTCGCGCACCGCGCGATAGTTCGGCAGCGCCAGACGCGCGATGGGACAGCCCACGCCTTGCACGTAGAAAACCGCGTAGTCGTAGTCCCTGTAGGTATCAAGGGTGTGCGTGTCGCCGAGGTGGTCGACAAGTTCGAATTCCGGAATAGAACGCAGCCAGCCGTCGGCCGCCGCCGGACTGGCGGCAAGAACCAATGCGCAGGAAATGAAAAGGCCAATCAAACGCTTCACTGTCAACTCCCGAAATCTGCCTGGTATTCTCTGAATAATTCCATCCATGGAATTATTCATTGCCGCAAGACAAGACGCGGTCTTGTCTTGCTCCCGGATTCAACGGCTCGCGCCGTCGAATCCGGCGGCACATCCATGTGCCGCCGGCAAGCTCCGATAAATCGGAGCTTGCCTTGTATTCTCTGAATAATTCCATCCATGGAATCATTCATTGCCGCAAGATCAAAGCCTGATCTTGTCTTGCTCCCGGCCCCAACGGCTTGCGCCATCGAATCCGGCGGCGTATCCATGCATGCGCCCGCGTGCCGCGGGAAAGCTCCGACCCGATCAGGGCTTCCCTTGCCGTCTGATCAATTCGCGATTTCCGGGCGCGAGCCCGTTTTGCGATATTTGATCCTACCAATTCCGAAAATGGCTTCCCAGCGGCAAATTGCCGCAGCAACAGATTATTGCAGACCCCGGGCGGTTGCGCATGGAGGAGCCGAAGGACATGCGAACCTCATATCGCGATTGGCGGCGGCCCGGCCGGCGCGAAACGCGAACCGAAGGCCGACGATTCAATCCTCGAAGCGCACATAGCGCTTGACCGAGCGCGGACCCACTTCGGCGCTGTAGATCACGCCGTCCTTGTCGGCGACCACGCCTTCGCCGCCGCTGCTCACGCGATAAGGGCCGTTGTTCGCATCGAAAGGGTCGGGTATGAAAGCATGCACCGCGCCGGTGCGGGCGCTGCCGATGCGGATGCCCCGCCGCCATCCTCCGCGACCGCGTTGCTCGTTGGATTCTGAATCGACTCCGTACAGCACGTCGTTTTGGTCGATATAGATTCCGCTCAGGCGGCTGAACTGGTGCCACTGTTCGAGAAAGGTTCCGTCCTGATCGAAGATCTGGATGCGGTTGTTGCCGCGATCCGCGACGAACAGGCGGCCCCGGGAATCCATCGCCAGACCGTGGGGCGCGTCGAATTGGCCGGGCCCGGAACCGGGCGAGCCCCATTCCAGCAGATAGTTGCCGTCGGCGTCGAACTTGACGATGCGCGCATTGCTGTCGCCGCCATGGCCATCGGCTACGAAGATATCGCCATTGGGCGCGACGTGAACATCGGACGGCATGTTGAAATGGAACTCATCGTCGCCGGCGACGCCGGGAGTGCCGAGAGTCATCAACCGGTCGCCCCGGGGGCTGAACTTGACGACGATATGTCCCTTGCCTTCAATGCCCGGAGGCAGCGTGAACGGCGCGTCGGTTACCCAGACATTGCCTTCGTAGTCGATATGGAAGCCGTGCGGGACCGCGAAAATGCCGCCGCCGAAACTGCGCACCAGTTCCCCGTCGGAGTTGAATTTCAGCACCACCGGCAAGTCGGATTCGGCGCAGCCCCTGATCGGGAAAGCCGAGCGGATCGAGTCCGAGCCGCAACGCTCGCCGATCCAGATCGATTTGCCGTCCGGATCCACATCGATGGCGCTGGTCGCGCCCCATTCGCGGCCGGCGGGCATATTGGCCCAGCCGGTGTAGATCTGATACGGATTGGGCGGGTCATTGACCGGCGCCATGTCGGCCTGGGCCAGGGCGGCGCCCGCGGGGGCGGCAAGCAGGACTATCAAGATCGAACTGGCTATGGCTCTCATCGGAATCGCTCCTGCGGAATCGGGAAAGCCCTGATTCTATCAGAGCTTCCCTGCGGCATATGGATGCGCCGCCGAACCCGACGGCGCGAGCCGCCGCATTCGGCGGCAAGACAACATCGCGGTCGAATCATGAATGGGCCGGGCGTTGAAGCCGCGCCGGATCAGTCGCGGCCCGCGGCTTCGAGGCCGAGCCGCAAGGTATTCGCCGCGCCGGACGACAGGCCATTGTCAGAGCCGACCGTCACGAAGCGAAAGCCCTGTTCGATGCGCTGCCGCACCGAACTCGCGCCGGCAGTGATCGCGCACGGCACGTCGTGTTCCAGGCAGGCGGCGAGCACGGTCTGAATCGCCGCCTCCACTTGCGGGGCCGCGGGGCTCGCATAGCCCATGGAAGCGCTCAGATCCGAAGGGCCGATGAAGATGCCGCCAAGGCCCGGAACGGCGATGATCTCCTCGATATTCGCCACGCCCCCGGGCGACTCGATGAACATGATCGCAAGCAGTTCGCCCCGGGGATCAAGCGGCCAGACATCGGCTTTCGCCATGTAGTCGGGAATGCCCCAATACCAGACGGCATTGGCGGGATTGCGCCCGCGCAATCCCGCCGGCTCCCTGTCGGGGGCATCGAGCACTTGCGGGTAGCGCATCGCGCGCACGGCGAGTTCCGCCTGCTCACGGTTGTGGATCGCGGGAAACATGACGCCGTACACCCCGACATCGAGAACCTGCTTGACCTGGGAGATCATCTCCCCGGCACCGCCCGCGGCGGGAATGCGCACGAAGGGCGCCACGTCGGGCTGCAAATTGCCTTTTTCCATGATCGCGCGCTTGTCGGTCATGCCGAGCAGGAACAGCCGCAGACGCTCGACATCGAAGGGCGCGTGCTCCATGTCGATCATGATGAAGTCGAGCCCGGAAGTCGCCAGCGAACGCGCGTTGTTCAACGAATAGTGGAAGGAAAGCAGACCGAAGGCGGGTTGGTCGTTCTCGAACAATTCGATCAGCTTGTTGACCCGGACTCCCGATTGCGCGGCGGCGACCGAAGCGGCGCCGAGCGCGAATATCAACGTCAGGATCTGCGGAATAGCGCGTATCGGAGTTCTCATGATCGGCGTTTTTTTCCTTCTATTCTCTGAATAATTCCAGCCATGGAATTATTCATTGCCGCAAGACAAAAGCGCGCGTGGTCTTGTCTTGCTTGCGGGGGAGCCCTGATTTATCGGAAGCGACCCGCGAAACTACAATCGAATGATGGCGTCGGTGAAAGCGGCCATGACTTCGCCCATGCGAGGCACCCAGCGCATGACCACGAGCAGATCGTTTTCCTGGTCGATCCAGATATAGTTGCCGCCGGCACCGCTGCCGTAGAAAGCGCTTGCCGGAGCGTTCGCGACCGCTTCCCGGCCGGTGTTCAGCCACCACATATAGCCGTAACGCCTGAAGGCGGGCGAGGGCTGCCGCACCGCGTTCACCCACTCCCGCGAAACCAGTTGCTCGCCGTCCCAGTTGCCGTCGCGCAGGAACAGGTAGCCGAAACGGGCATGGTCGAGAGTGCTGATGAAGAAGCCGCCGCCCCAATGCGCGCCGCCGGAAGGCGATTGCATGCGCCGGCCGTCGATTTCCACCCAGGAGTTCTCGTAACCGTGCCATTCCCATTCCTCGCTGGCACCGATCGGATCCATGACCCGTTCCCTGAGCACGTCGTCGAGGGGTTCGCGCCAGACGTTGAGCAGCGAGTAGGCGAGCATGTTCACGCGCACGTCGTTGTACTTGTAGAAAGTGCCGGGCTCATGCATTTCCCGGTTGATCGCCGCGGCCGGATCGTAGTCGCCGGGGCGATCAGCCCAATCCGGCTTGCCCCAGAGCGTGCCCGACCAGTCCGACGACTGATGCAGGAAATGTTCCCAGGTGATCGGCGCGTTATGCGGGTCGTCGAAACTCTCGTGAGGGAAGTAGTCCCTTACCGGGTCGGCGACATCCCGGATCAGACCGTCGTCGAGCGCAAGTCCGGCCATGGTCGAAAGATAGCTCTTGGCGACGCTGAAGGTCATGTCCTCGCGTTCGATATCGCCCCACTCGGCGACGATATAGCCGTCGCGCACCACCAGGCCCGAACCTTCTTCCCTGCGCTTGACGGGCCCGAGAATGCTGAAATGAGGTTCGCGGCCGAAGCTGCGTTCGATGAACTGGGCCATGTCGCGGGGTTCGACCACGGTATTGTCCCGGGCCAATTGCACCGCCGCCGCCAGTTTCGCGCTGTCCATGCCCGCCGCCTCCGGCGCGCGCCGCTCCCATTCCCCGGGCGGCGGAAAATAGAAATCCTGGGCAAGGCCGGGCTGGGCCGCCAGGAACAGAAAAGCTGCCTGAACAAGATAAAGGACAGGCTTGCGGAATCCGCGCATCTGAACCTCCGGGCGTTCTTACTCGGTGACGTTCACCGTGATGTAGCCGTCGTGATACAAGCCGCCGTCATCGGCCCTGCCCCAGAGCACATAAGTGCCCGGTTCGTCGAAAGTGGCGGTCACCGAATAGACGCCGTCTGCCGGAATCGGCGGCGGCAGGAACAGGGCGCCCCAGGGCGAATTCGCGCTGGTGCGGGTGTCTTCCCACACTTTCACCTGGGGCGGGTCGAAAGAGACCTTGCCTGGACCCCGATACTTGTTCCAGGAGAAATACAGGCCGTTGACCTTGTCTACGGTCACTCTCGAAGGCGGTCTCGTCATGCGCCGCTGCATGATCAATTCGGGCGTGACGAAAGCCGAAGCCAGCGGCCCGCCGGCGAATTCGGCGAAGCGACGCGCCTCTTCCACCGGGTCCGTCGGCTCGGGCAGGCCGTCGTCGGTCACCAGGGTATCGATCGCCAGCGGCTCGCCGACCGTTGCCGCGCGGATGTCGTCGCCCCGGACCGCGACTACGGGAGGTATGTTGGCGCGAGATTCCGGGCTGCTCGTGCCGGCTCCGAGCGAACCGGTTTCCGAGGCGATGACCATATTGTCGACGAGATAATCCTCGCGCAGGGTCGCGTAGGCTTTCTTCTCGACCCCGTTCACTTGCAGCGTCCAGACGAGTTCCCGGTCGCCCCAGTCGGCGGGCACGGCGACCTCGAAGGTGAAGCGGTTGCGGCGCGGCAGGAAATGTTCGGGCTGGCCGCGGTCCGGGTCGCCGGGAGAGAAGAAGTTGTGTTCGCCGACGGGAACATCGGGAGTTTCTTCCCAGTTCTCGTTCATGTAGCCGAACATCATGTTGTAGCCGCCTTCGCCGTTCGGACGCCAGCCCTCGAAAGCAGGCTCCACATGTTGGCCGCTGCGATAGGTCTGGGCGCCGGCGCCGCCGGCGAAAAAGACCGCCAGCGCCAATGTCGCGAAGAATATGCTGCGGGACGCGCCCGAACTGCTTGTGTCTGGCATTTTTCCTGTGATCCTCCTGAATCAGTCCGAAGACTCGGGTTCCGGAACGGCCGGCGCGGGCGCGACTATCGGCGCGGCGCACAAGGGGCAGCCGATGACATGGTCGTTCGGCCCCAGGTCGAGCACCCGCCTGCGCTCCGCCATTTCTTCCGCGAATTGTTCGTCGGTAAGCTTCACGCGCATGCCGAGATCGATGAACATGTTGGTCACGGAACGATTGCCGGAGCCCTGCCAGTTGCGCGGGTCGGGCACGTTCGGATTGGTCTCGGTGTTGTTCATGTAGCCGACGATATGCAGGACCGCGCCCTTGGGCAGCAGCGGCTGGGCGTGGTCGGCGTAGGCGTAGCCGCGCACCCAGTTGTGGTCGTAGCCGACGCAGGAAAGCGTCTCCGCGCTATAGCCCCAGATCGCCTCCAGGCACATGCGTTCCCCGGGCGCGTGCAAATGAGGTTCGAAGGTGACGATCTTGATGTTGTCCTGCAACGCGACATAGGCGTGCAGCTCCTGGTTGTTCCGGTTGCCGGCGATGCTGATATCGACGCCGTTGCCGAGTCCGAGCCGGGCGCGCTCGTATTTGGGCGCGTAACCCGCCGGATGGAAACGGAAGCCGATTTCCAGATGGCCGGTAGTGTCCTGGCCGTTGGAATGCAGATGCACCGAATCGGACACTACATAAGTACCCGGACGCAGCAGCCGGCCCGCGTCCTCGTCGAAGATATCGGGATTGCGGCCCACTTCGTGCACCGGCCAGGAGGTGACGGTATCGTCGATGCGCTGGCCGTTTTCGTCGATCTCGGCAGTGCTCCAGATCATGTGATGGAAAATGTAGCGGCCGCCGACGGTCTCGCGGCCGGTGCCGGCCTGGAAGTCGACATCGTTGACTTCGACGATCTCAACCGACTTGACGTAGCGCTCCTCTTCCAGCGGAATGGGAATGCGGTCGATCTCGCCCCACCAGTCCGGCGTGCCGGCAAGCTTGGTGACCGGATTCGTACTCACGATCAGGTCGGGTTCGCCGGCGGTCCACTTGACGCTGTCGTCGAAAACCAGCGGTTCGGGAGCGTCGGCCGGGTTGCCCCTGGGCGCGCCGGATCGGGCCCAGACGGAAATCGCCTCGATTTCCGCGTCGCTCAGCGAAGGATCGTTCTTGTAATCCTGGATGCCGATGTTCTTTTCCATATACCACGGCGGCATGGCGCCGGCGCGGTCGCGGATGCCGGTCTTGTATTCGATCAGGCCGGCGAACGGCGCGACCTGCTCGTAGGTGACCAGCGGCATGGGGCCTACGCCGCCGACCCTGTGGCAATGCTGGCAACTCCTTTGCAAGATCGGCTCGATGTCCCTGTGGAAGCTTGTCTCGCCCTGCTGGCCGAAGACTGCCGGGGATGCCGACAGGGCGAGCAGCAGGCAGACCGGATTGAGTCGGGATCGATATGACATTCTCAGTTCCTCTTGCCTGGTATCTTCTGAATGATTCCATCCATGGAATTATTCATTGCCGCAAAACAAAAGCGTGGTTTTGTCTTGCTCACGGATTCAATGGCTGCGCTGTCGAATCCGGCGACGCTCTCTTGTATCGCGGGCATGTGCCGCAGGGAAGCTCTGACTTGATCAGAACTTCCCTTGTTCTGGCTCGACGGAAAATCGCGGCACCTTCCGATTCTATATGATTCTTCGCCGATCATGAAACTGCCGCCGGCTCAGGCCGTGAAGGCTTCCTTTTCCTCCTCGGTGACTTCCTTCATGGTCAACTTGATGCGCCCGCGGGCGTCGAGGTCGAGCACCTTGACGACCACTTCCTGGCCTTCCTGCAAGTAATCGCCGACATTCTCGACCCGATTCCTGGCAATCTGGGAAATATGCACGAGACCGTCCTTGCCGGGAAGGATATTGATGAAGGCGCCGAAATCGACGATGCGGGCGACGGTGCCGCTATACAGCTTGCCGATTTCCGCTTCGGCGGTTATGGCGTTGATTCGCTCGAGAGCGGCGTCGCGGGACTCGATGTCTTCGCCGTAAATGCGCACGACGCCGTCGTCGTCGATATCGACCGCCGCGCCGGTCTCCTCGGTGATGGAGCGGATCACCGCTCCGCCCTTGCCGATGACGTCGCGGATCTTGTCCTGATCGATGCGGATGGTGGCCATGCTCGGCGCGTTCTCGTTCACGCTCGGACGAGCTTCGGCGATGACCTTGCCCATCTCGCCGAGAATATGCGACAGGGCCTCGCGCGCCTGGGCCAGCGCCTGCTCCATGATCTCTTCGGTGATGCCCTGGATCTTGATGTCCATCTGCAAGGCGGTCACGCCCTTCTCGGTGCCCGCGACCTTGAAGTCCATGTCGCCGAGATGGTCCTCGTCGCCGAGGATATCGGTGAGCACCGCGAAGCGGTCATTTTCCTTGATCAGTCCCATGGCGATGCCGGCTACCGGCGCGCGCAGGGGCACGCCGGCGTCCATCAGGGAGAGACTGGCGCCGCAGACCGTCGCCATGGAACTCGAGCCGTTGGATTCGGTGATTTCCGAAACCACCCGGATCGCGTACGGAAAATCCTCTTCCCCGGGCATCAAGGCGGCGACGCCGCGCTTGGCGAGCCGGCCGTGACCGATCTCCCTGCGCTTGGGTCCGCCCATGAATCCGGTTTCTCCGACCGAGAAAGGCGGAAAGTTGTAATGCAACATGAAGCCCTCCTTGTACGAGCCGGCCAGCCCCTCGATCAATTGCGAATCGCGCACCGCGCCGAGAGTGGTGACCACGAGGGCCTGGGTTTCGCCGCGCGTGAACAAGGCCGAACCGTGGGCCTTGGGCAATACGCCGACCTCGACATGAATCGGGCGCACGGAACGCGTGTCGCGGCCGTCGATGCGCGATTCGCCGTCGAGAATGCGATTGCGGACAGTGCGCTTCTCGAGCGCGGCGAAGCAGTCGCGCACATCGGATTCGCCGATGCCCGCCGCGCTGTCCGCCAGCGCGGCGACGGCTTCGGACTGCAATGCGCCAATGGCGCCGTAGCGCTCCGTCTTGCCCGAAATCTGGTAGGCCTCGGCCACGCGGGGCGCGAATTTCTCGTCCAGCGCCCTGGTCAGATCCTCGTTTTTCGCGGCCGGCTTCCAGCCCCAGTCCGGCTTGCCGGCGACGCTCTTGAGTTCCTCGATGGCGTCGATGGCCGCCTGCATCTCCTGCTGGGCGAACAGCACCGCGCCAAGCATCTGGTCCTCGGTAAGCTCGTTCGCCTCGGACTCCACCATGAGCACGGCGGAACGGGTTCCGGCGACGACCATGTCGAGCGCCGAGCGCTGCAATTGCGCGAAAGAAGGATTGAGAATATATCCGGCATCCGCGTCGAGGCCGACGCGGGCGGCGGCGATCGGCCCGGCGAAAGGAATGCCGGAAATCGCCAGGGCGGCGGAAGCGCCGATCATGGCGGCGATATCGGGGTCATGGTCCTTGTCCGCGGAAATCACCGTGCAGATGACCTGCACTTCGTTGAGGAATCCTTTCGGGAACAATGGCCTGATCGGCCGGTCGATGAGGCGGGAGGTCAGCGTCTCCTTTTCGGTGGGACGCCCTTCGCGCTTGAAGAATCCGCCGGGAATCCTGCCCGCGGCGTAGGTTTTTTCCTGGTAGTTGACGGTCAGCGGGAAAAAGTCGGCGTTCGCCGCCGCTTCCTTCCTGCCGACCACGGTCGCGAGCACCTTGCTGTTGCCGATCGTGACGGTAACCGCGCCCGCTGCCTGCCGAGCCATCTTGCCGGTTTCAAGGGTGACCGTCTGGTCGCCGTACTGAAACGTCTTTGTTGTGATATTGAACATGAGCTATTCCTGTTGGCCGTCTCCTTCGAGCCGGCCGCGATGTATTTGTCCGCCGCCTAGCGGCGCAGTCCGAGCCGCTTGATCAATGCGGCATAGCGATCCGCGTCCTTGCGTTTCAGATAGTCGAGCAGTTTCTTGCGGCTGTTGACCATCCTGATCAGGCCGCGACGCGAATGGTGATCGTGAACATGCTGCTTGAAGTGAGCCTGCAGATCGTTGATGTTGGCGGTCAGCAAGGCGACCTGCACTTCGGGGGAGCCCGTATCTCCCTCGCTCATGGCGTGTTCCTTGATGATCGTCTGTTTCTCTGCTGTCGATAAAGCCATTGCCGTCTCCGGTTTCAATATGCCATTGCCGTCGCGCGGGCCGCGCCATGCGGCCGGCCGCGAAACCGGCTTCCATGCCTGTCCGGTCCGACCGCGCATATTGGCAGTCTGCCGGCGCTTCTCCCGATAACTTCGCATTTCATCCATGAAATTATCCATTGCCGCAAAACCGGAACGGGGCCGGTCTTGCTTCCGAATGCGATGGCTTGCGCTATCGAATCCGGCGACGCATCCATCCGCGCGCCGCAGGGAAGCCCCGATTGGCCGGAGCTTCCCTTTGCGACCGATCAGCCGGCGGGTTCCGCGATCAGGCGCTTCGGCGCAAGCTTGCCGTCGTCGTCGATGGCGCCGAGACCGATGAAACGCTCCTGATCGCAGGTCTTGCGATACATCCTGACCATCCCCTCGGCGGGCAGGTGCCGCACGATCACGGCCTGGCCGCTGCGCACCTGGTTCGCCGCGATATCCGGCAACACCACCGCCGGCAGAGCCGCCAGCGGCCTGTCGATCGGCGACAGATAGCGGTCGACGCCGGCCAATCCCTTGCTTTCCCTTTCCTGTGCCAGGAAGTCGGCGGTGACGCAGTCCTCCTCGCCGAAACCTCCGGCCCACAGGCGCCGCAGAGCGATTATATGGGCGCCGCAGCCCAATATCTGCCCCAATTCGTCGGCGATCGCGCGAATGTACGTGCCCTTGCTGCAGGCAAGTTCGACCTCGATCTCCGGCGGCGCGAAATCCCGCAGGAAAATTTCATGGATCGTCACCTTGCGCGATTCCCGCTCGACGACCCGGCCGCTGCGGGCCAACTTGTAAAGCGGCGTGCCCCGCACTTTCACCGCCGAATGCATCGGCGGCACCTGTTCGATTTCGCCGCGAAACCGCTCCAGCGCCCGCGCCGCCTGCTCCCTGGCTACCGAAAAATCCTCGCAGACCGCGATCTGCCTGCCTTCGCTGTCGCCGCTGTCCGTGCGCACGCCGAGCTTCATGCGCGCGCGGTACCTCTTGTCCGAATCCAGCAGGAATCTGGACACCTTGGTCGCCTCGCCGAAGCAAAGCGGCAATACGCCGGTCGCCAGCGGATCAAGGCTGCCGCCATGGCCCGCCTTGCTCGCCTGGAAAATCCGTTTCACCTGCTGCAAGGCGGCATTGGACGAAAGTCCCGCCGCCTTGTCCAGCGCGATCAGTCCGCTGACATCCCTGCCCCTTTGCCGTCGGCCGCGCATTCAGCATTCCTTCCGCGATCCGGCTTCGGTCACGAATGCCGTTCCCGGTCTGAAGCCAGCGCGCTGTCGATCAACTCGTCGAGTCGGCGGCCCCGCTCTCCGGCGGCATCGTAATGGAAGCTCAATTTCGGCACCGCGCGCAGTTGCAGGCGCCGGGCCAGCAAATTGCGCAAATAAGCCGCGGCGCCGTTCAGGGCCGCCGTGCTTTCGCGGCCGGCCGCGGCCGCCGGCTGCCGCGCGACATCGCCGCCGCCAAGCGAAGTCACGAAAACTTTCGCATAGGCCAGATCCGGACTGACTTCCACGCCGGTAACCGAGACCATGCCGATACGCGGGTCGTCGACTTCGAACTGGATCAACGCGGCAAGATCGCGCTGAATCTGATCCGCCACCCTGCGGGCGCGGGAATTGTCCTCCATCATGGCCTGCGCTCCAGCCCGACCGGGCCCGACTCGCCATCGCGAAACTCCTGGTCTTCTCTGAATAATTCCATCCATGGAATTATTCATTGCCGCAAGACAAAAGCGCGGTTTTGTCTTGCTCCCGGATGCGGCGGCGCTCTTCCATATCGCGGGCATGCGCCGCAGGGAAGCCCAGCTTGCCTACAGGCTTCGCGTCACTTCGGTGGTCTTGTAGACCTCGATCTTGTCGCCTATCCGCACGTCCTTGTAATTGCGCACGCCGATTCCGCATTCCATGCCGTGACGAACCTCGTTGGCGTCATCCTTGAACCGGCGCAAGGATTCCAGCTCCCCTTCGAAAATCACTACATTGTCGCGCAACACGCGGATCGGCTTGCTGCGGTATACCGTGCCCTCGAGCACCATGCTGCCCGCGATCTGGCCGAACTTCGGCGAGTTGAAGACATCGCGCACTTCGGCCACGCCGACGATTTCCTCGCGGATTTCCGGCGAGAGCATGCCGCTCATGACGGCTTTGGCGTCGTCGATCACTTCGTAGATCACGTTGTAGTAGCGCAATTGCACCCGTTCCTGCTCGATAATGTCCCGCGCCGCCTTGTTGGCGCGCACATTGAAACCGATGATCATGGCGTTCGAGGTGGCCGCCAGATGCGCGTCGGTTTCGGTGATGCCGCCGACTCCGGAAGCAACGATATCCGCCCTCACCTCTTCGGTCTTCAGTCCGGCCAGGGCGCCGGCGATGGCCTCGAGCGATCCGCGCACATCGGTCTTGAGCACAAGCTTGAACAACTTGACGCTGTCCTTGCCCATGTCGACCAGCATGCTTTCCACGCTGGCCTGCTGTCTCGTCTGCTGGCTTTCCTTGTGCCGGCCGCGCCGGAATTCGGCCACCTCCCGCGCCTTGCGCTCGTCGCCGACGACGACGAACTCGTCGCCCGCCTCGGGCACGCCGTTCAGGCCGAGAATCTCGACCGGAATCGAAGGGCCGGCGGATTTCACGTTGCGGCCAGCCTCGTCCATGAGCGCGCGCGCCTTGCCGAATTCATGCCCGGCGAGCACCACGTCGCCGGCATTGAGCGTGCCGTTCTGCACGAGCACCGCGGCGACCGGCCCGCGCCCCTTGTCGAGTCTGGATTCGATCACGACGCCCTGGCCCGCCACATCGACATAGGCCTTGAGGTCGAGCAATTCCGCCTGCAGCAGAATGGCTTCGAGCAAGTTTCCGACACCTTCGCCGGTATGGGCGGAAACGGGAATGAACTGGGTATCTCCGCCCCAGTCTTCCGGAATGACTTCCTGCGCCGCGAGTTCGTTCTTGACCCGCTCGATATCGACGCCTTCCTTGTCGATCTTGTTCAGCGCCACCACCAGCGGCACTTCCGCCGCCCTGGCATGCTGCACCGCTTCCACGGTCTGGGGCTTGACGCCGTCGTCCGCGGCCACCACCAGCACGATCACATCGGTGGCCCTGGCGCCGCGGGAGCGCATGGCGGTGAACGCGGCATGGCCCGGAGTGTCGAGAAAACAGATCATGCCGCCGTCTGTTTCCACCTGGTAGGCGCCGATATGCTGGGTTATGCCGCCGGCCTCGTGACTGACCACCGAGGCATTGCGGATATAGTCGAGCAAGGAGGTCTTGCCGTGGTCGACATGTCCCATTACGGTCACGACCGGCGCCCGGGGCGCCTCGACCTTGCCGTCTTCCATGGCGAGGGTTTCGGCAAGTTGCTCCTCGATGGCGTCTTCCGAAACGAACCTGGCGCGATGGCCGAGTTCTTCGATCACCAGGGTGGAAGTATCCCGGTCGAGGATGTGGTTGATCGTCGCCATGACTCCCATGTTGAACAGAATCTTGATGATTTCCGCCGACTTGATCGACATTTTCTGGGCAAGTTGGGCAACGGTATTGGCCTCGCCGATCGTGATTTCCTTCGAAATGAATTCCGTCGGCTTCTCGAAGGCGTGCTGGGACGCGAGTCGCGACTTGGTCTTGCGGCCCATTCTGCGGCCGCGGCCGATATCGTCGACATCGCCGCCCTCGAGCACGAAATCATCGTTGACGTGAATCGATCTCCTGCGCTTTTGCGGCGGCGCTTTCGGGCGCAGATGCGACTTGCGCTTCTCGGCCGGCTCCGCGCTCGCGGCCTTGCCGCGGCCGCGGCGTTTCGCCGGCGCCTTCGCGGGCTGGCCGGCATCGGCCGGCGGCGGAGCCGGGGCCGGAGTCGGCCCCCGTTTCGCTTCCGCGGCCGGAGGCGCTTGCGCGGCTTCTTCGGCGGCGGGCTCCTGCACCTCCTGGCCGGCTTGCCGCGCTTCCGCGTCGTGCGGCGCTTCCGCGAGCGCCGGTTCCGCAATATCTTCCCGCGCCCCTTGCCGTGCTTCCTCTTCCGGCGCCGCCGTCTCGGCCGCCGCGGCTTCCTGTTCGGCGGCGCTGCGCTTTATGTAAGTGCGCTTGCGGCGCACTTCCACGTTGACGGTCTTGCCGCGGCCATGGGATCCCGCGGCGCGCAAGGTGCCGAGGGTCTTGCGCTTGAGTATGATCTTGCGGGGGGCGGCATCTTCCTCGCTGCCGTGTTCCTTGCGCAAATGCACCAGCAACCTGGTCTTGTCGGCGTTGGAAATCAGATGATCCGCGTCGGTATGAGGCAACCCCGCTTCCTTGATCTGGGAAAGCAGTTTTTCTACCGACACGCCAACCGCGCCGGCAAATTCACGAATACTCACGTCCGCCATTCAATCGCTCCCGTCACCCCAGGTATTCCCTGAACCATTCCATCCATGGCATTGTTCATTGTCGCAAGACCAAGGCGCGGCCTTGCCTTGCTCCCGAATGCGACGGCTTGCGCCATCGAATCCGGCGATACATCCATGCGCCTCCATGCGCCCCGGGGCAAGCGCCGACAAATCAGCGCTTGCCCGGGCATCTCCTGAATAATTCCATCCCCGGAATCATTCATTGCCGCAAGACCAGGGCGCGGTCTTGTCCTGCTCGCGGTTTCTACGGCGCAGGCTCCTGGGCGAACCAGGGCGCGCGCGCTGTCATGATCAACTCCCCGGCGCGTTGTTCATCCATGCCTTCGATATCGATCAATTCGTCGATGGACTGTTCCGCCAATTCTTCCATGCTCAAGATGCCCTTGCGCGCCAATTGCAGGGCCAGTTCATCGTCCATTCCTTCCATGGTCAGCAAATCCTCGTTGACATTCGCCGCCGACAGGTCTTCCTGGGAGGCGATCGCCCTGGTAACCAGCGCGTCCTTGGCGCGGTTGCGCAACTCATTGGCGATGCCGTCGTCGAAACCATCGATCGCCAGGATTTCCTCGAGCGGAACATAGGCTATTTCTTCCAGCGAAGTGAATCCTTCCTGCACCAGCACTTCGGCCAGCTCCTCGTCGACGTCCATCGACTCGGTAAACAGGCCGATCAGGGTGCTGGTTTCCTGCTGCTGCTTGACCGCCGCGTCCTCGACGCTCATCACATTGATCGTCCAGCCGGACAGTTCGCCCGAAAGACGCACATTCTGGCCGTTGCGGCCGATGGCCTGGGCCAGATTCTCCTCTTCCACGGCAATGTCCATGGTGTGGCTGTCTTCGTCGACGATAACCGAGGCCACCTCCGCGGGCGCCATGGAATTGATCACGAGCTGCGCCGGGTTGTCGTCCCAGGGGATGATGTCGATGCGCTCGCTGGCGAGTTCATTGGATACCACCTGCACTCGCGAACCGCGCATGCCGACGCAGGCGCCGACCGGGTCGATGCGTCCGTCGTTGGTGCTGACCACGATTTTCGCCCTTGACCCCGGATCCCGCGCCGCGGCGCGGATCTCGATAACTTGCTCCGAAATCTCCGGCACTTCGATCCTGAACAGGGCGATGAGCATCTCGGGCGATGTGCGGCTCAGAAAAAGTTGCGGGCCGCGCTGTTCCGAGCGCACATCCGTGAGCAGCGCCCGCAGGCGGTCGCCCATGCGGAAACTCTCGTGGGGGATCATCTGGTCCCGCGGCAGGCAGGCCTCGGCATTGCCGCCCAGATCGACGATAACCGCGTCCCGGGTAACTTTCTTGACCGTGCCGTTGACCAGTTCGCCGACCCGGTTCTTGTATTCGGCGATGACGATCTCGCGTTCCGCTTCGCGCACCTTCTGCACGATGACCTGCTTCGCGGTCTGGGCGGCGATGCGGCCGAAAGTCACGTTGTCGATCTTCTTTTCCCAGGTGTCGCCGAGTTCCAGGCCGGAATCCATCTCCTTCGCCTGCGCCGGAGTCAGATGGCTGCCCTGCTCGAACTCTTCGTCGTCTTCCTCGAGCACGGTCCAGACCCGGAAAGTCGCGTAGTCGCCGGTGTTCCGGTCGACGGACACGCGGCAGTCGATATTGTCCCGGTCGTGGAACTTGCGGGTGGCCGCAGCCAAAGCGGATTCGATGGCCTCGAATATGACTCCCTTGTCCAGCCCCTTCTCGTTGGAGACGGCGTCGGCGACCATCAGAATTTCCTTGCTGTTCATCATTTCGTTTTTGCTCTCTTCGAATTCCGCCCCGAATTCCGCCGTCCGGCGCCGCGGGAGCTCGCGGTTGCCTCCGCTGCCGGCGCCAGTCCGGCCCGCTCGATATCGGCATGCGGCATCTCGTATGTCCTGCCCTCCACCAACAACGCCACCTTGTCGGCCATCACTTTCTCGATCACGCCCCTGAACCTGCGCCGGCCGTCGACCGGAATGCGCAGGCGGACGTTGGCCTCGGCGCCGAGATAGCGCTCGAAATGCGGCAGGGTAAACAGCGGCCGGTCGATTCCGGGCGACGAGACCTCCAGGGTGTATTCCCCGGGGATCGGGTCTTCCACGTCGAGAATCGCGCTTACCTGCCGGCTTGCCCGCGCGCAATCGTCTACCGTCACTCCGGACATGCAGTCAATGAAAACGCGCAAGGTGGCGCGTCGACCCTGCCGCAGATGTTCGATGCCCCACAACTCGAGTCCCAGCGCCTCGATCGCAGGGGCTATCGCCTTGCCTATCTGTGCCTCGCTTCGCTTCAATTGCGTTTCGTCCTCATTTACTCTGAATAATTCCATCCATGGAATTATTCATTGCCGCCTTCCGCGCCATTGCTGCCCGTCCATTGGCTGTTTCCGGCGAACGCCGATCCTTTTGCCGGTCACAAAAAATGGGCCCGCGGCCCACTTTCGGAAGTCCTCGTTGCCGTCCGCGTTTCGGCGCACGGCGCAAGCTCATTTCAACCTGCCGCGGGAGCCACGCCTGCATATCCCTCCAAAACGAGCGCGTTACTATCCGATCCGGAGGGAGCCCGCGTTCTCAAAACGATGAATTGTACCGAAAAGTTCCCCGATATGACAGTGGGAAAATTCGCGGCGCGAAGAACAAGTCAAGTGTTCGGGGCATGATTGATCCGGCAGGCGGCATTGCCCAATGCGGCATGCGGATCGGGTCGCCGCGCGCAAATCCCCGGAGACATTCCGCCGCCGGAAACAACCAGCAGGCGCCGGCCAAAAGAACTGTCCCGCCTGAAAATGACTATAAAAATAGTCTTTAATGGCCTTGACGACTACTATAATATGCTTTTCATGTCCTGCCCCGGCAGGGCGAAATTTCTCCGCCAGGACCAATAATGGCTATTATAATGAACTTCAGATACCTTTATGGCTATTTTTATAGCCTTTCATGTCGAGCGTGAAAATGACAAGACAACGAACCTACTCCAGATACGCGCAAGAAGCCGCCGCGCTCATGGGGCAACAGATCAAGCTGGGGCGCAAGCAACGCCGGTGGTCGGAAAAAAATCTGGCGGACCGGGCAGGCATCTCCAGAGCCACGCTGCAAAAGATCGAGAAAGGAGAAATGGGCTGCGCCGTTGGTTCGGTCTTCGAGGTCGCGACCCTGGTCGGGGTGAAACTGTTTGAATCCGACAACATGCCCCTGTCGAGACATATCGAACACGCGCGGGACAAGATCGCGCTGCTGCCGCAACGCATGAGAGTTGCGGAAAAGGCGGTGCGCGATGATTTCTGACAGCAGTTCCCGCGAAGCCTTCGTCTGGATCTGGCTGGCGGACGAGACCAGCCCCGTGGTGGCCGGCCGGCTGGAAGCGGACGCGAGCGGCGTCGTCCTGTTCAACTACGGCAAGAGCTATCTGGAGCGCATCGGAGACCAGCCGCCCGCGATCCCCATTTACGAACCCGAGTTGCCGTTGCGGGCGGGAGCGGTGCCGCCGCTTCGAGGCTTGACCATGCCCGGCTGTATTCGGGACGCCGCTCCCGACGCCTGGGGGCGGCGCGTGATCATCAACAAGTTGCTGGGGCTCGGAGGCGCCGATGCGGATGCGGCCGAACTGGACGAATTGACCTTTTTGCTGGAATCCGGCTCCGACCGGATCGGGGCGCTCGATTTTCAACGTTCGCCGACCGACTACGCGCCGCGAACCGCAAACAACGCCAGCCTGGAAGAGTTGATCGAATCCGCCGAACGCGTCGAGCAAGGCAAGCCGCTCGCGCCCGAACTGGGGCTGGCATTGCTTCGCGGCAGTTCCATCGGCGGCGCGCGTCCGAAAGTCCTGATCCAGGATCAGGACAAGAAGCATGTCGCCAAGTTCTCGTCGGGCAGCGACCTGTACAGCGTGGTCAAGGCTGAGTTCATCGCAATGCGGCTGGCGCGCCTTGCCGGACTGGATGCCGCGCCGGCAAGACTGGTCAAGGCGGCCAACAAGGACGTATTGCTGATCGAGCGTTTCGACCGCCGCCCGCAAGAAGGGAACTGGTCGCGCAGGGCCATGGTCTCGGCGCTCACATTGCTCGAACTCGACGAGCTGACGGCGCGTTACGCCAGCTATGAAACGCTGGCCGAGATCATCCGCCGCCGTTTCGCCGCCCCGAAGGACACGCTGAGAGAACTGTTCTCCCGGCTGGCTTTCAATATCCTGTGCGGCAACACCGACGACCACGCCCGCAACCATGCCGCCTTCTGGAACGGCGAGGAACTGAGCCTGACGCCCGCCTACGACATTTGCCCGCAGGGACGAACTGGCAACGAGGCGTCGCAGGCCATGCTGATATCCGGCCGCAATAACCTCAGCCGACTGGCAACCTGTCTCGACGCGGCACATCATTTCCTGCTTTCGGCGGACGATGCCCGCGCCATCTTCGCCCATCTGACGGAAACCATCGAGCAGCATTGGGACGCGGTCTGCGCAGAAGCGGAATTAAGCGAAGCGGACAAGAAACTGTTCTGGAGAAGGCAGTTCCTGAACCCCTTCTCGACCGCGCAATAGGAAAGCTCTGATCAAGTCGGAGCTTGCCTGCGGCGCATGCCCGCGACACATAAAGAGCGCCGCCGGATTCGACGGCGCCAGCCGCCGAATCCGGGAGCGAGACAAAACCACGCTTTTGTCTCGCGGCAATGAATAATTCCATGGATGGAATTATTCAGAGGGAAAAAGCCGCCGCGCCGCCCCAGCGTTCCGGAGTATCTGTCGCGCGGTCGTAGACATTGCGCCCGTCCTTGAGGAAGGGCACGGCCAGATTGATCCGCTCGCCCGTGCGCGAGTGGCGGACAGGCGCCGGAGCGTATTGCGGCAAGTAGACGCGCCGCATGCGGTCCGTGGTGTTGGCGCCGCTGCTGTGGAGGTTGTAGCTCGAGAACGCGACCACGCTGCCGGCCGGCGCCTCGACGGCGATGCCCGGATCGGCGCCGGCGTAGCCGACGAGATCATTGGTTTCGGGATCCCTGTCATGGGCAATGATCCTGTTCGTCGTGCCGCCCCGGGAATGCGGCAACAGGTATATGGTGCCGTTGGATTCGTCGACGGCGTCCAGCGTGCACCAGCAAGTCAGATACGGCTCGTGCGCGGTTCCGGGATCCATGAATTTCACGTAGCCCGAATCCTGATGCCAGGAAAAGTTCATGCCCTGTTCGGGGCCTTTGACGACCCACTGCTCGTGGAACAGGCAGGCTTCTTCTCCGATCGCGGCGCGGCAGATCTCGGCCATGAGGTCGCCGAAGATGAACCGCCACAGCCGCGCGCTGTAGCGGTAAAGATTGTTGACGAAGTACCGCTTGCCGCGAAAGGACAACGCGCCGCCGGAGACGAGACCGGCATCGATGCGCGCGTCCATGTAGCCGAGAAAATACGAACATTCTTCGCGCAGCATTTGCAGCGTGTCGTCCGTCACGACGCCTTCGAGGATCATGTAGCCCTCTTCGGCATAGAGTCGCCGGTGTTCCTCGGAAACCAGTCCCGCGCAAGGGTTCGACATGTCTTGCGTCTCCGCGATCAATCATGCATTGCAGCCGTTTACCCGAAGCGCGGGCGTTCGTCAACACCGGCGCGACGGCCGTGCGGCAAAGACTCCGGCAACATGCTTGACAGGGAAGAGGAAGGCCGTCGATCATGGCGAAAATTTACATGGGGCATATGCACATAAAGGCGTATTTCCGGGCGGCGCGGAGTCGCGCGCGGAAATGCGAAAGCGTTTTTTCAAGAACTCGATGCGATGCGCGAAGACCCTGCGGCACCTCCCCGGCCTGCCGACCAAGCTGATTTCTATGCGGAACACGGTTACCTGATCGTCGAGGGACTTCTGAACAGGGCCGAACTCGCGGAGCTTGCGGCCGACCTCGTCAGGCTCGCCCGGGGAGGGTACGACGCCGCCGGCATCAAACCCGTTCCCGCCGACATCAGCGATTCCGAAGCCCTCGAGCGCATTCTCTGCATCCATATGCCCCATTTCGTTTCGCCGGTCATTCGGCGGTTCACGACCCATCCCGGGCTGGCGCAGGTTCTCGGACGAATCGTCGGCGCCCACTTGCGGCCCGGCCATTGGAACGGCGGCGTCAAATGCATGCAGTCGATGTTCTTCGCCAAACCGCCCGGGAAGCCGGGCCAGGCCTGGCACCAGGACGAATGCTTCATTCCCACTCGCGACCGCAGCCTTTGCGCCGCCTGGATCGCCATAGACGACGCGACCCTCGAGAACGGTTGCCTGCGGGTCATTCCCGGCAGCCATCTGGCGGGCGCGCTGTACCCGTCGAGGGAGCACAGCCGCGTCGACGAGTTCGATCCGGCCCCGGAGAGCCACGGGTTCGACGAGCGCAACGAGATTGCCGTCGAAATGCGCGCCGGGTCGGTATTGTTCTTCAACGGCTACCTGTTGCATCGCAGCCGGAAGAATACCAGCGACCGCTATCGGCGCGCGCTCGTGAACCACTACATGAGCACGCAGAGCCCGCTGCACTGGCGCCTCGACGAGGAGCTTGCCGGCGGCGCCCGGCACGGTTCGGACAATCGCTGCGTCCACATCGTCTGCGGCGAGGATCCCTATGCCCGGCTCGGCCGCAAGACCCCGGCGAACCCGATCTACCTGCGCGAATACGAGGAGCATGGCGATGCCGGACCGTCCTGACGCCGGCCCGGCCGCCTTGATATTCGCGAGGCGGCCGGCAATCTCGGCGGGGCTTGCCGGCGCGCGGAATGCCGCGGCAGCCGCCGCGCGCCGGGTCGTTCGCCGCGCCGGCATCGCGGGACTGTTGCTGTGCGGCGCCGGCGCCCATGCGCAGCAGGTCGCGGTGGACGATGCGGCGCAGGCGTACCGGCAGATACGCATCAAGGTCGATTACGCGCCGGACGAGGCTATCGCGGGTTTCGATATCTGGTATGCGAACCGGGCTTTCGCAAGCACGGCCGACGCCGAATTGCACTCCGCGATCCGCGTGGCCGACACCTCCGCCCTCGAGCGGACGCCGGAAGACGCTGTCTTCGAACGCTGCTGGAGCGACAGCCTGCCGATACACCGCGACGCGGCGGGCAACCCCGTGGTGAATCCGGACGCCTCGAACTGGTCCTGCGCGCTGACCGGCATGACGCCCGGAGTCGAGCAATGGATCGCCGTCGTGCCCGTCGACGCCGCCGGCGCGCCGCTTGCGGATCCGGATCGCCTGCGACCTGTGGCGGGCCGCACGGACGTTCCCGACGAACGGACGCCGCCGCCGGATACGCGGCCGGTGCTGTACGCGCTCGGCCTGACGGCGCTGTCGACGGTCGCGCTGCTGGCCTTCCTGCGCCGGCAGGACGCCCGCCGCGGCCGCTCGAAGTCCCGGCTGGCCCACATCTACGTTGCGCCGGCCCTGATTGCGCTGGCCGCGCTGACGTTCTACCCGATCCTCTACGGCATATGGCTCGCATTCACCAACGCCGACCAGAGCCGGCTCGGCGACGAAGCCTGGATCGGACTTGCGAACTTCGCGACGGTCTTCGCCGGTTCGGGGCTCTGGCGCGTGACGCTGTTCACTTTCATCTGGGCCTTCAGCAATGCGCTGGCGCATGTCTTGCTCGGCCTCGCGCTCGCCGTCGCGCTCGACCGCCGCGGCCTGCGGGGCAAGATGGCGTATCGCACGATCCTGTTGTTGCCGTGGGCGATCCCGAGCTACATTTCGGTGCTGGCCTGGAACGGAATGCTGCAACCGGACGGCCTGGTCAACGCCCTGCTCGGCACCGCCGTCGATTTCTTCGCCGGCGCGGGTTCGGCCCGGACCGTCGTGATTCTCGTGAATATCTGGCTGGGCGTGCCGTTCATGATGATGGTGTTCAGCGGCGCGTTGCAAGCGCTGCCCTCGCGCATGTACGAGGCGGCGGAGATCGACGGCGTCAGCCGCTGGGACCAGTTCCGCTGGCTGACCCTTCCGAACCTGAAGGGCACTCTGGCGCCCGCAAGTCTGCTGAGCTTCATCTGGACCTTCAACACGTTCAATACCATCTATCTGCTGACCCGGGGCAATCCCTACAGCGGTTTCGGCGAGCCGGGCGCGACCGACACCCTGATCACCCATGTGTTCGCCGTCGCGTTCGAATACGGACATTACGGGGTCGCCGCCGCGTGGTCGGTGCTGATTTTCCTGTTGCTGGTCGGATTTTCCTGGCTGTATCTGACGCGTACCCGCGCCATGGAGGCGGTTTGAGCGGCGATGCGCACAGTTCCGCGAACGGCGGCGCCAACTCCGCGACGCTCGCCGAACGGTGGTACGCGCCGGCCGAAATCCAGGCCCTGCGCGCGTGGCTTCCGTGCGCGGCGCTGGCCAACCTGATCATCCTCGCCGGCGAGGCGCTGCGCGGCAGCGGCGCCGGGCAATTCGGCATCCTGCTGGGCGCGGTCGCGCTGTTGCTGCTCCTGCGCGGCCTGATGCCCGACGGCAAGCGGCGGTGGCGGCGAACCGCGGCCCAGGCTATCGCCGCCGCCGCGCTCGCGCTCGGCGCGCTTTCCCTGCTGCGGCGGGACGCCGCCTTCTACGATCTGTGGGCGGCTTGCTGGCTCGTCGTTCCGGCGGCGGCGGCGCTTTACTGGTTGTCGGCGGGGCTCAGCGGAGCCTGGTGCGCCGGCGCTTCGGACGCCCGCGCGGCGGAGCGCGGGCTGGCCCGCAACCGCCGCCTTGGTCCCCGGCTCGAGGCGTTCGCCCTGCATGTCTTGCTGATTCACGCAGTGGCGCTGGTCGCGGCGCCCGTGATCTGGATCGTCGATGTCTCCATTTCGCCGGGGAACATCCTCGGCGGCGCTATCGGCGACGCCTTCACGCTCGAACATTTTCGCGCGGTGCTGGGCGGAGAAAGCTTCTGGCTGTGGACCCGCAACTCGCTGGTCGTGGCGCTCGGCACGACCCTGGTCGGCCTGCTGCTCGCGATACCCGCGGGCTACGCGTTCAGCCGCTACCGGTTCGCCGGCCGCAAGGGCGCGATGTTCCTGTTCATGCTCGTCCAGATGTTCCCGGGCGTCATCATCCTGGTGCCCTACTTCATGGTCATGAAGACTCTCGGACTGCTCAATACGAGCCTTGGCCTGATCCTCGCCTATTCCGTCACGGCCTTGCCGCTTTGCGTGTGGATGCTCAAGGGGTTTTTCGACGCCGTGCCGCGAGCGCTGGAAGAAGCCGCGCTGCTCGACGGCTGCAACCAGGCGGGCGTGTTTTTCTTCGTGGTGCTGCCCCTGTCGCTGCCGGCGGTCGCCGTCACGGCGCTGTTCTCGTTCCTGACGGCCTGGAACGAGTTCCTGCTGGCGCTGGTATTCAACACCTCCAACGACGCCTATACGCTGCCGGTGGGACTTGCGTCGATGATTCCGGCCACCGGCCAGCTCTGGGGCGACTTCGCGGCGGCGAGCATCGTGGTGAGCATCCCGGCAGTCGTGCTGTTCGTGCTGTTCCAGCGCGCGCTGGTCCAGGGGCTGAGCGCCGGCGGCGTCAAGGGTTGAGGAATGTCCGACGTCGAATTCATCGAGGCGACCAAGATCTACGACGACGGCGCGGTGGCGCTCGAAGCGCTGGATCTCAAGGCGCGGGCGGGCGAGTTCCTGGTGCTGCTCGGTCCGTCGGGCTGCGGCAAGTCGACCGCGTTGCGCCTGCTCGCAGGTCTCGAGGACATCACCCGGGGGGAAATCAGGATCGGCGGCTCAAGGGTCAACGACCTGCCGCCCGGCGCCCGGGGGCTCGGCATGGTGTTCCAGTCCTATGCCCTCTATCCTCACATGACGGTGCGCGCGAACCTCGCTTTCGGCCTGCGCCGCGGCCGGGGCGATGCGCGAATCGGCAGCGCGGAAATTTCCGCCAGAGTCGAGGAAGCCGCCGCAATGCTCGACCTGGACAAGGCGCTCGACAAGAAGCCGCGGGAACTCTCCGGCGGTCAGCAGCAGCGGGTCGCCATCGGCAGGGCGCTCGTGCGCCGTCCGAAGGTCCTGCTCATGGACGAGCCGCTGTCCAACCTCGACGCGAAGCTGCGCAACCGCATGCGCTTCGAACTGCGCCGCCTGCATGAAACCCACGGGACGACCACGCTCTACGTCACTCACGATCAGGTCGAGGCGATGACCCTCGCCGACCGCGTTGCGATCATCTCCGAGGGCAGGCTGCAGCAGCAGGCGAAACCGCTCGAAGCCTATCACCGCCCGGCGAATTCATTTGTCGCCTCCTTCCTCGGCACTCCGCCCATGAACCTTATCGAAGGCGCGGCGGAACAAGGCGTCTTCACGGCCGGCGAACTCAGCTTCGCGCTGCCCGAGCATCTGGCCGGCTGGAACGGCCCCGGCATCTTCGGGGTGCGCCCGGAAGATGTGCGCATCGCGGATTGCGGGGACGGACGCGATGCGCATGCCGGGAACCGGCGCGCCGGAAGTTCCGGCGGCGCGCATTGCCGCGTCGGCGGCGTGGAACGTCTGGGCAGCGATACCATCTATCACCTCGATGCCGGCGGCAACCGGATCCGGGCGCTCCGGCGCCGGACCTCGGGCCGGGACCAGGGTCCGGACCGCGAGGAAGACGGCGAGGTCGAGGTGACCCTGGCCGTCCCCTCGGCGCTCATCTTCAGGGAATAGGGCGCATGTCGGCGGATTATTGGGACGCGACCGACCCCTTCGCCGGGGCGCGCCGCCGCGCGGGCGTGCTGGAGGCGGATTTCCTCGGCGAGCAGATTCCCCTGCTCCTGCGCTACCGGGACGTGCGCGCGGCGGCGCATGATTACGGCGTCTACAGTTCCGCCGCGCCGTTCCGCGTGCCCATTCCTTCCGAAGAGCGCGTGCGCGCGGTCAGGCAGTTGCCCATCGAGACCGACCCGCCCGAGCACACCGAATATCGGGCGATCGCGCGGCCGTTCTTCAACGTTTCCGGGCGTCCGCGATTGGCGGAGGATGTCGGCACCCTGGTCGCCGGGATGCTTGACGCGGTCGAGGACGGCGGTCCCGTGGAGGTCGTGCGGGAATTCGCGCTGCCGCTTCAGTCGCGAGCGCTCGCATTGCTGCTGCGCATGCCCGCGACGGCCGCGGACGAGTGGGTCGGCTGGGGCCTGAACGTCTTTGCGGGCCCCGACGGGCATAGCGAGGAAAAGGGCAATGTCCTGGACCGCTACCTGCGCCGTCAGTTCGACCGGGCCGTAGCCGACCCCGGCGACGATTTTTTCAGCGCGCTGCGCCGATCGACATTTCGCGGCCGGCCGCTGACTCGCGAGGAAATGACCGGCTTCGCCAATCTGGTCTTTGCCGGCGGCCGGGATACGGTCATCGCGGCGGTGTCGCTGACGCTCGCGCACTTCGCCGCGCACGCCGAAGACCTCGAAAAGTTGCGGGGCGACCCGTTGCGGGCGCGCCGCGCCGCCGAGGAAATCGTCCGTTTCGCCTCGCCGCTGACCATGATCGCGCGGGTCTGCCCGCAGGACACGGATGTCCGCGGCGTCAAGGTGCCGGCGGACGGCCGGGCCGCATTGTGCTGGGCCTCCGCGAATCGCGACGAAACCGTCTTCGAAGCGCCCGGAAAACTCGTCATCGACCGCAAGCGCAACCCGCATCTGGCGTACGGCGCCGGACCGCACCAATGTCTCGGCGCGGCCCATGCGCGGTTGCTGCTCAGGACGCTGATCGGGCAACTCGGGAGCAGGCGTCCGGACATGGAAGTGCTCGATTGCCGGGCCCGCTGCGAGGCGTGGCCCGCCTACCGGCGGCAAACGGGCTACGAATCGCTGCATATGCGTTTCGGACGCTGATCCGCTTGATTCCTGTCCCCGGCGCACATCGCGTAATCAAGGCCGGCGCCTCCATGGAGAAAATTGTCGTCTGGACCGCCGGTCAGAATGTCGCCCCTGTATAGAATAGGGTAAAGTTTCAGCGCGTCAAGGGACGTTCCCGCCAAAGCTTTCGGGAATGATCTTTCTTTTCATGCCTTGCTCCGGGTTGCCTGGGGAAGCCTTGACGGCGAGTCGCCGGAGCATTGCGGCATGGTCGCGACGCCGCGCATCGCGGTCCCCGGGCGCTCGAGGCGCATGCGAAACCTGGAAGATGATCGGTTTCAACAGGTCTTGCCATGACGATATATAGCGACATGCCCGCTCGCCCCGCGGCCGACCGGCGGGCGGCGTTCTGCGCGACAGCCCTGCTGGCGGCGCTGTTCGGTTCGGCTCCGGGCCTGGGCGCCGACGGCGAAGCGGCGCGGCTCGCGGTCTGGCACACCTTCGGCGCCGGCAGCGCGGATGAGCGGATCTTGCTGGGCGCCATTGCGGCGTTCGAGGCCGAACATCCCGCAATCGCCGCGGAGCCCGTGCGCATCCCTTACCTGCAGAACCTCCAGCAGTTCATCAATTCCTCGCAGGGCGGGGAGGCGCCGGATCTGGTGCGCCTCTCGGACACGGAACTCGGCAGGATCGGCCACATCTCGGTTGAAGGACTGCCGCTGCTCGAGGATCTCCGGCCCCATCTGACGCCGGTCCAGCGGGCGCGCTTCGAACCGCGCGCGCTCGACGCGATGCGCTATGGGGCTTCGTTGTACGCGATTCCGGTCAGCCAGGGCACGCTGGCGCTGGTCTACAACAAGGCCTTGTTCGATGCGGCCGGGATGGACTATCCGCGCGACGACTGGACCACGGACGATCTGCTAGTCGCTGCGAAAGCGCTGACCGGCGACGACGTGCTCGGCCTTGCGCTGCCGATCAGGTGGTCTTACTGGTTCGTCCCTTTCCTGACGGGTTTCGGCGCGACGCTGTTCGACTCCGAGGCCAATCCTGCGCTCGACTCGCCGGGTTCGGCGCAAGCGCTCGAATGGTATCTGGATCTCGAACGCGCGCACGGCGTGGCCGCCTCGAGCACCGGCATCGAGACCATGTCGACGCTGTTTCAACTATCGAGGGCCGCAATGGTGCTCGACGGCTCCTGGAACTGGAACGCCTATCTGGCGGCCGGCATCGACCCGGGTCTGGCGGTCATGCCCGTCGTGGCGGAGACGGGTCTTCGCATGAGGCCGATGTACAGCGTATTCGGCTGGGGCGTGTCCAGGCAAAGCGCCGCCAAGGTGGAAGCGGTCAAGCTTGCGCAATGGCTGTCCTCTTATGATGTGCAGAAGGAATTCGCGCTCGAGACCTACATGATTCCGACGCTTCGCGCGCTGGCGACCGACCCGGAAATCGCCGCCGACACCACCTTGAACAGCTACTTGAGGCAGGCGGAATTCGGCGCCGAGGTGCCGACGACGCGCGCCGCCTACATGGTCTTCGAACAACTCGACACCGCCCTGGAACTGACCTCCTCGGGCCGGATGGACGCGCATTCGGCCCTCGCCGCCGCCGACGAGGAAATGGAGCGAATCCTGCTGCGACAGTAGCCGCAATGCGGCGCATGCCCGCGGCGCAGAAGGGCGTACGGCCGCACGCGCGCCCGCCGGCAAAGGTCGCGGCCGCGGGCGAACCGGCCGCTGTTGTCACTCGTATATCGTGATCGCCTCCGACATGCCCATGTCCGTTTTCCAATCCTCGATGACAGTCTGGAATTCGGCCACGAGCTCGGGATAGTCGGCCGCGAGGTTGCGCTCCGCCAGACGGTCGACGGTGATGTCGTAAAGCACCTTCTCGTCGGTATCCGCGTACCAGAGGAACTGCCAGCGGCGGGTGCGCACCGAATAGCCCTCGGCGCGCTCTCCCATGGGCGAGGTCGTCGAGCGCCGATTGTCGGTGTATCCCACGATATGCGTCCGCTCCGGCATCGAGCGCCCCTCGATCAGCGGCAACAGAGAGTAGCCGGGCAGATCTTCCGGAATTTCGGCGCCGGCGATATCCAGCAGCGTGGGAACGATGTCCATGGACGAAACCAGACTTGACGTGTTGAACGAGTGGCCTATGCGGCCCTCCCAATGGAATACCAGCGGCGAGCGGAAGGACAGGTCGTAGAGCCCGTTCTTGCCGAGCGGACCGCCGTTGGCGAGCAGCAAATCCGTAGCGACGGTGGAGTCCTCGCGCTGCTTGTACTCGACATCGGCATCCTGCTGCCAGCCGTTGTCGCTGATATAGACGAACAGCGTATCTTGCATGAGTTCGCGGCTCTCGATGTGGTCCAGCAGCCGGCCCACGCCGTCGTCCCACCAGGTCACATTGGAGTAATACAGTTTGGCCGACTCCGAAATGTCCATGTCCTGGTAGTACTTGCTGTAGGTGTAGGGCGCGTCGAACGGCACGTGCGGCAGCGAGGGCGCGAACCAGATGAAGAACGGCTGCTCCCGGTGGCTGTCGATGAAATCGAACAACGGCTCCATCGTCTCGCGCACGAGGTCATTGCCCTCGCCCCCCATCAGTTGCTCGAAGAACCCGTCCCCGCCGTATGCGGACAGATCCCAGCCATCGCTCATGCCGGCGGTGAAATGGCCGTTGCGCCAGGAGTTCTCCCACCACTTGCCGCCCTGCCAGCTTGCGTAGCCGGCCTCGCCGAGCAGTTTCGGCAGCGTGTCGAATTCGCGCATGGCCGCGGCCTTTTCAACTTGCTCCCACAGGCCCCTCTGCGCCTCGTCGAGCGCGGCGTAGTCAGCGTCCCGGCGCCGCCGCTCGAGGATCTCCATTTCGCGCAGGACGTATTGCACCGGATGGAGGCCCGTGACCAGCGTGCGCAGCGACGGACGGCAATAGCTCGACGTGACGTGGGCGTGGGAGAATGTCATTCCGCCGGCGGCGAGCGCATCCATCGAAGGCGTCACGACATGCTCGTCGCCCATGAACCCGAAGTACGGATAGCCATGATCGTCGCCCACCAGCAATACGATATTCGGCGGTCTCTGGGCGAGCGCGGCGCTGCCGGCAAGCGCAAGCGCAATGACGGCAAGCCAGCGGATCCCGCGCATGCGGGCCTTCCGGGGTCGCGGCAGCCCATGCCCCGGGATCCTTGCATGGTCGCTGATCTCTCTTCGGTTCATCGCAGTCCTCCGAAAATTGCGGCAGTTCATTCCCGTTTCAGTTCAAGCAGCGCGTCGTCGAGGATCTTCGGGTCGCCGGGCGCGCCGCCGCCGAAAAACCAATCGCCGGGTTCCGGCCTGATGTCGACGTAGTCGCCTTCCGCGCTCGACGACCAGGTTGTCGCGTATATGCGGCTGTCCGCCCAGTCCTCGACGCCGAGCGCGGCGCCTTCGTAGAAGAAGGTGATCGTACGCTGTTCGCGGTCCGTAGTCACTCGCGGCGAGACGCCGAGTTTCTCGCCCTGACGGTCCGCGCCGCTGCCCGCCGACCGGTAAGTATAGCTGTCCCAGCCGCGCGCGAAGTGCGCCAGATCCCAGTCCATCGACGCCGGCGCGTTTGCGTCCAGCAGCGGCAGCGCGGCGGCGCCGTCCCGGTCGGGCAGGTCGAAGAAGATGGTGAAGGTGACGTTGTCGAAACCGAACGGCGGCAGCCATGACCCGGTGATTTCAGCCATGGTCAGGACGAGTTCCAGGTTGCCGCCGGCGGCGCGCGCTCTGATCGCCTCGATCTCGCGTTGACGCGCGCTTTCGGAATGCTGCGGAATCACGTACGTTCCGGTCGGGCCGCGCGCGTCATCGGGGGGATCCGCGATATTTGCCGAGACGGCCGCTTGCGTCACCCGGGTCGTATAGTCGATTCGCCGCGACAGGCGATTCGCCGCCGCGGAATATACCTGCAGGAAACGGGAGGTCTCTCCAAGGTCGCGCACGGGCACGTCGACGCTCCAGCTGCCGGCGGCGTCGGCCGCGAACCGGACCGCGCGATCCATATTGCCGTCCAGGATCAACTCGAGCGCCGCGCCGCCCTGGCTGACAGTGCCCGCGAGTTCGAAATCCTCGGCAAGAACGGCGCCTTCGACGCCGACAGATTCGATGTCGATGTCCAGCTCGGCCGGCGGCGCGGCCGGCGGCGCGGGCGCTCCGGAGGGACGAAGCACGACGAAGCCCCTCGGCGGCAGCTTCAGGCTCGATCGGCCATCGGCATCGGTGACGGGCGCGCTGGCGACCGGTTCCGCGAACAGCACATCAAGGCGCTCGAGCGGCGCGGCGCCGAGGTCCAGCCGATGCGCCAATATGCTGTGGTCCGCGCTGTTGAGCAGCACGATGACGGCATCGTCCCGGTATTCTCGCCGCCAGGCCAGCAAGCCCGGGCCGGCGGGCTCGGACGCGAGGATTTCCAGATCCCCCCGCGCCAGCGCCGGATGTTCGGCGCGCAGGGCGGTCAGGCGCCGCACATGGCGAAAATAGTCGGAATCCGGGTCGAAGGATCCCGCGGGGTTGCGATATCCGCCCGCGAACATGGCCATGCGCGCCTCCGGCAGCCCCTGTTCCGTGCCCTGGTAGATGATCGGAATGCCCGGAATCGTGAACAGGAACGCGAGCGCCTGCCGGAAGGCCGCGGGGTGCCCCGCCGCCAGGAACCGCGCCGTATCGTGATTGTCGACGAAATTCGGGGTCGTGAAGGGGTCGCGATAAGCTTCCATGAAGCGTTCGAGGCGCCAGGCGAGCGAGGCGGTCTCGCCGCCGCGGGCCAGCACCCGGCCGACCTCGTGATAAAGCGGGTAACCGAGCATGGCGTTCGGCCCCGGAACGCCGTCCGTTTCGAGGTATCCGGTCACCTTGCGCTCCCCGAAGTCGTCGTAGGGCGCGGACGACGCGGTCACCTCGCCGAAGGTCAGGAAGCGCTCCTTGCCGCGTCTCCGGGCATGCGCGTAGATGCCGTCTTCGTCGTGCAGGAAACGGTTCCAGAACTCGAGCGGCGCCAGCATGACCGTATCTATCCGGAACGCGTCCGCGCCGGCCGCGTCGATCCAGTATTTGTAACTCTCCTTCAAGGTCGCGATGACCAGCGGATGCTCGGTGTTGAGGTCGTTGACATGCCCGAGCGAGTAGTAATGCTCCTGATAAGGGTCGGCGAAATCCTGCACCGACGGCGTCCAGTGGTAGATATCCGCCGCGAAATGCCGGGGGTCGAGCCGGTCGATCAGGTTGAACGGGTATTGCGCGGGCGCCGGCTGATGGGAATCGGGCTCCAGCAGGTAGAAGTTCCTGGCCGTATCCTCGGGATCGTAGTCCCCGTCGTAGGCGAAGAAATTGCCGACGTGATTGGCGACGATGTCCTGGATCAGGTACATCCCGCGGCAATGCAGTTCGTGGGACAGCCGCTGGTAGGTCTCGAGCGCGCCGAAGTGCGGGTCGACCTCCCGGAAATGGACGGCCCAGTAGCCATGCCAGCCGGCGGCCTGATACGGCGTGCTCCACCACTGGTTGTAGACCGGCGGCGTGATCCATATCGCGGTCGCGCCGAGCGAGCGGATGTAGTCGAGGCGGTCGATCACGCCTTGCAGGTCGCCGCCGCTGAAGTGGCTCGCCAGGGCGGGGTCGTACTCTCCGTAGCCCTGATCGTTATTGGACGGGTCGCCGTCGTTGAAGCGATCGATCATCAGCATGTAGATGACCTGATCGCGCCAGTCGGGCGAGGCGACCTGCAGCAGCGGCCCGGAACTGGCGGCGCAGGCTTCGGCGCCGGCCGGCGGCAATGGACCCGAGGCGGCGAAAGTTTCGGCGGTCGTTGCGCGAACCGGCGCCGCCGGAATGTTCGCGCCGGTTTCCGGGGCCGTCATCGCGGCGTTGCGCCCGGTTTCCGGCTCGCTCGCGGAGCACGCGACGAGTGCGAGCGACAGGGCAAGGATTGCGGTCTCGCGCATGACGAAAAGCAATAGCACACCGCGCGGCCCGATTCAAAATTTTTCCGATCCCAGCCGCAGCTTCTCCCCGTCGATCCAGATCGTGTCGCCATCGACGAGACAATATTCGCCAACAGCACGCGCCTGTCCGGGAACGCACTTCGCAATCTGCGGGCGAGGTTGAGCTGCGGCGGATTCGAGCGGAACGCCAACGGCTGCGCAAAGCGTCAGGGGGAGGACGGCCACCTGTCGGCGGAGGTTGGAGAATAGAGGAACACGCATTTGCATGGCCGGAGCTGATTTGCTGCACTCTGGGTGGTTGGGCGGAGCGCTACGTTTGGACGCCAGCCAGACTTTCACCCACCGCTCTCACCAAGCGATGCCGCGATGTCGCTGAATGAGCGGAGCAGGACCAGTTCATCATCCGTGGACGGCTCAAACCCGCGCCGCCGCCAGAATTGGGCGGCCTCCCGGTCGATGGCGTTGACCAGCAAGGCTCGCCCGCCAATCAGCGATGCCGCCTGAACACAGCGCTGGAGAGCGTGCTTCACAAGACCAGTGCCGATACCCAGCCCTGCCCATCCGGCGTCGGTCGCGAGTTGGCCGAGCAGCATGCACGGGACCGGATTGGGCGGCTGTCCCGTCCTGATCGAACGCGGCAGGACCGATGGCACAATGGCCGTGGGCGCGAGGCCGTAGTAGCCGACCGCGCGGCCAGCCTCATGCACGACGAGAACTGCGGTGAAACCCTTCTGCTGATTGGAGAGGGCGCGCGTCTTCAGCCAGTGGTCAAGCGTGGGCTTGCCACAGGAGAACTCGGAAACATCGTGAGCGACGGCAATCGGCTCGGGGCCTGTCAGTTGCAACGGCTCACCGTTTCGCCACGTAGCCGGGCTCCCATGGCGCGGGCCGCTTCAACACTTCCGCTATCTCCGGAACGGGCGCGGCGGGGCGCGCCAGCACATCCATGAACTGGGCGAAGCCTTCCGGGCTCATCCGGATCAGCCCCTGCTCCATAACGACTTCCTCGGCCGCGCGCACGGCGGCATCGCGCACAAAGTCGGTGCGCGAGCGGCAGCGCAGGTTCGCGGCGCGATCGATCATTGCGACATCCGCCTCGGGCAGGCGCATCGAGATCGGATATTCCTTGCGTTCGGCGGTGCTGGCCATGGCGATTCTCCTTGGTCGGCATATAGCGTCTTGTATCGCTAAATACAATACGCCAAGGTTGTCTCAACAGTCAACGACCTCATGAGGAGAGGCACCGAGACGAATGATGACCGGACGAGTGCGAGATTCCGACAGGTTGTTTTACTACGCCATGGCTCGCTAGGACACGCTTGTCTGCACCAATGCCGCCGAATATTCGCCGTCAATTTCCGTTGCTTACGCTGTCCCGGGGGCGAATGCTGCAAGTTCGGAAGGCGAGGTGACGCATCTGCATGTCGGGCTCAAGGGCACGATGAACGCCCTGTTCCTGGAAGAACAAGGACGAGGGGAAGCGGACCGAAGCCGCCGACACCCTGCGCTCGCTCGCGGACCAGATCGTGTTGATGCCGGTGGATGGCAAGGTGGAGATCGACATTCGGGGCGAGCTCGTTGGAATCCTTACGATTTCCGCCCAAACGAAAAACCCCGCCGGAGGGGCGGGGCAATCGCAAGTAAAGATGGTAGCGGGGGCAGGATTTGAACCTGCGACCTTCGGGTTATGAGCCCGACGAGCTGCCAGACTGCTCCACCCCGCAACGATTTCCAAGCTCGGCCAAGAACGGGCAGTATAGGCAGTTGCCCGTCGAGCGTCAAGCAAGAGCTCGTTCGGAGCCGGGCTCGTCGCGGTCATTTTCAGTCCAGCACGTTCTTGCCGCCGTCATCCATTTGCCGGGGCCGCCGCCAATACGAGTATTGGGGAGTCCAGTCATCGACGCCGATGCCCGCCATGGCGAGCAGATTCCAGGTCGGGCAATAGAGGTCGCCGGGACCGAATATGCTGGCGTTGAGACGGATGATCCGGTCGGCCTCGCGCTTGTAGACGACCGCGCCCGGGTAGTTGTCGCTGCCTGCCTTGACCGTCTGCTCCTTGATGTAGTCGCCGCCGCCATGGGAAGCGAGCCGAAAGCGCCAGCCGCGGGAGTTGGCCATGCGCCGCTGCAATTCGGGCGGATCCTTCGAGACCAGCGCAACCGACATGGCCGACTCGAGATGCGTCAGAATGCCGTTCAGCCCGTCCGCCCACATGGTGCAGTAACGGCAGCCCTGGCCCATGTTGTGGATCAGCAGCAACTTGTCGCGCTCCCCGAACAGGCCGAGCAAGCTGACTTCGCCATGTTCGGCGGCAAAGCGGTAATTGGGAACTTCGTTCCCTGAGTTGTTCCGTTGCAGGCTTTCGAGTTCCCCGACGAGACCGAAAATCTGTTCCTGAAGTTCTGCGATGCGTTCGCTGGACATGGTTCGCGCCCCCTTGCATGGTTTCTGGAGTCAATGATACATGACGCGGACATGAATCCCGCCTCGCAAAACCGCGGCGTCTTGCCGTCCCTCGGGTCGCCTGCCGGTCGCCATGCCTTTTCTCCGCCATTTCCCCAACTGCGAAAGCCACCATTGATCAGGGCGATGACCACCTGATGGGCGATGGCGGCCGCGACACTCTTCATGGCGGGCTTGGCGAAGACATCCTTTATGGTGGCGCCGGCCAAGACCGGCTCCAGGGCGGGGAGGATAGCGACGAACTGCACGGCGACGTGAGTCCGGACGAGTTTATATTCCGCGCGGGCGATGGCGTCGATTTCATCACTGACTTCAATCTTGATGAAGACAAGATCATCTTCCTGGCCCAGACCGAAGAGCAGGCAACCGCCAGCCAAGGGGATATGTTCCTCTCATACGTCAATCTCAATATGGAATATAGTAAGGATGCGGGCGGTGTCGTCATCACGTCGGATAATTTCCCCAACGGGATCATAGTCGAGGACGTGGCGGTCGAACAGCTGACTGTTGACCTGGACCCGAACGAGAACATCATCCGCCTCATCACGGTCGCTGCCGTTGCCGTCGGCAACCCAAGATTGAAATCGAAAGTCGCCGCGTGAACCGGCATGCGCTTGCGGATGTTCTCCCGAAAGCGAAAAACCCAGGCTCCCCGCCGCAACTTGTCCGCAACGTCTCGTGAACCCATCTTGACTCCTGCGGACCAGATCATTCATGAGTCGTGCTCCATCGCAGCAGCTTGCCCTTCCTCCTGCTTGTTCCATGCATCCTGCCATGCCTTGAACTGCGACGGTCTTATCCGATAGCGCGCGAAGTTGCCCTCATGGATTCCCAGAACTTCGTTTTCAGCAACTTCCCTGAATTGGTCCTGTTCATCGACTTCGACGTTCTTTCCGACCCAGGCGGCGATGCGGGAGAAGGCCGCTTTCTTGTCCAGCCGCTCAAGCGCGATAGTCTGGACGACCTCGCGCAAGGCCTCGCGATGCTTCAGTCGGAACGGATCCGGCTCGCCAAGTGATTGTCTGACCGCCGCGTAGCGCGATGCGGAACGCTCGCAAGCCCAGATGAAAACGTCCTTGAGCAGATCGATCCGGTTCAGTTCATACACGCCGAGTATGGCTTCAGTATAAGTTTTGACCGGAACGTCGGCGAATGAGAGCGGCGCGAGGTTCGCCCTGATTAAAGGTATGTTCGCGGCAAGGCGCGAGACGCGCTTGTTTACGTCGTCGAACGGCTGCAGGTACGGCAACTGCACCATAACGAAGAACGCCTGCTCGAATGGGTTTTCAATAGCCTCGGCACTGGCCAGAACCTGATCAAGGCACTCTTCGACAAGTTGAGGCGCTTCGAGCGGATGAAACGCCGATTTTTCTATACCGACCGCGATCCGGCGCAGGCGGCCCGTCGCTTCCGGGTCGGCCAGAAGATTGTTCGCCAGCAGGGCATGCAGGTTCAGGATCGTGTGCCGGTTGAACCCGATCTCTTCCGCCGAATCCACGAGAAACTCGATTGCGTCCTTGTGGTTCAGGATCATTTGCGCTTCGAGTTGTGCTTTGCCTTCGGCCATTTCGCCGAAGTCAATCAGCCGCCTTGTATCGAGCAGCGAGTAGGTGTTCCCCTCCAGACGGCTGGAGTTCCATGACAGGTCGACAAGCAGTCGGTTCAGTATCTGCTTCGCGTATGTTCCAGCGAGTTGCTCCCCGGAAGTCGGGGTCCCGACCTCCCGCAGGCGCGCGCGTTCCTTCGCTGACAAGTAGGCAGTGTCGTTGGGTTTGTAGGCATCAAGGAACGCGCGCTGATAACCGACGGGCTTGCGGTCGCGGAGAGGCTTGCAAACGTATTCCTGAACTTTAACCGCCTGCTTTGAGAGCGGAACTTCGCCAACCAGCCCTTCTTCGGATACTTCGAGAGTCTTTGTCTGGCGTTTGGCGGCGGCAGGCAGTAGATACCTGGTCCAGCGTCCGTCGCCTTCCCTGGCTAGACGGCCTTCGCCAATAAGGTGATTGAGGCGATATTGAAGCGTGCGTCGGGCTGTCTTCTTTTCCAGTTCATCCCCGATGTCCCGAATAGCGATGCCCTCGGGATGGGCAGACACCACCGCTTCAATGGCCTTCAATTCCTGCTCCGGCATGGGCTTTGCCATATCACTTTATCTTGCGCATAGACGATATGCGCAATTAAAGAACATCTATGCGCAACTTTCAACCCTATGCGCAATCAATATTGCGCATAGGCCGGTTTCTGGTTGCGTTCAGGAAAGCTCTGATCAAGTCAGAGCTTTCCTGCGGCGCATGCCCGCGGTAAAAAGAGCAGCGCCGGATTCGACGGCGCAAGCCATTGAATCCGGAGAAAAACAAAATCATGTTTTGGTTTTGCGGCAATGAACAATCGTGCGAGCCTTCGCCGCTGAAGACCCTCGAGCCTTTCTGACCCGGTTCTCGACGAGATCCAGAGAGTGCCCGACCTGCTCTCCTATCTGCAAGGCATCATCAACGCAGGCCCGGTGTCGGGTCGTTGGATTCTCACGGGTTCGCAAAACCTCTCTCTGCTCGAATCGGTCAGCCAGTCGCTGGCGGGACGAACGGCTGAGTACAATCTCCTTCCGCTGGCGAGAGGCGAGACTCTCTTTACTGGTTCTTGCCCGCGCATATTCGATGAAGGGCCGAAGGTCTCGGACTGGCTCGGCTCCTACATCGCCACCTGCATCGAGCGCGATGTGCGGACGATCCGCAACGTGGATTTCGCGACCTTTCAGCGTTTCGTAACGCTTTGCGCTGGCCGGACAGCGCAATTGCTCAACTACTCGTCGCTCGCAGATGATTGCGGCATCTCGCAACCGACGGCGAAAGCCTGGCCCAGCATTCTTGAGACCGGCTTCATCGTTTTTCTCCTTCCGGTCCTTCACACGGACCTTCGCAAGCGTCTGGTGAAAATGCCGAAACTGCATTTCTACGATACCGGGATCGTCTGCTGGTTGCTGGGGCTCCGCTCCCCCGAACAACTCCGCGCACATCCGCTTCGCGGCGCGATCTTCGAAACCTGGGCAGTCTCGGAGGTCGCCAAACACCGGGCCAACCAGGGCGAAGCGAGTGGATATCGTTTTACCGCGACCAAAACGGCGCGGAGGCCGATCTGAGGCGGACTCCAGCAGCCGACGCACTTTGCTCCCGGCGAGGCTCTGCACCTCGGCGATGCCGAGAGACAGGAAGCGACGGTCCGTATTGCCGCCCTCGTTGGCCGGGCCGCCCTGGCGCAATATCGTCAGGCATAAGGAAACAGAAGCCGCCGGAGAACAAGCACAAGCATGGGAAAACCGCGATAGATTGCTACAATATCGCAACCGAAAAATTGAGCGCGCGCTTTGTGCGAAGGAAGGCACGAAATGAAGTTTTACAGAGTGTTTGAAGTTGACGCCCGCGACGACCCTGCGGATGCCGACCGTCCCTCTTCCTGGCGAAAAATATCGAGAAAGCGCGAGCGGTCATACGCGCCCGCGAGGATACGCCGACGGACTGCGAGTTGCGGATCAAGGAATATGAGCCCGAGTCCGGCGCCGGAGACCGGGAACTGCCGCGCCGCGTCCGGGGACGCAGGCGGGGACCGGAACTGTCGGACAGCCGCGGCGCGGTCGCGATGAGGGCGCTTCCCGAGGGCGTGGCGCGATATGGCGGGACGCCGGAATTTTCCGAGCGGTCTATTCCCGCGAACCTTCTGCGCTCGCATCGGACGAAGGCCGGGACATGGGCGACGATCGTCGTGCTGGAGGGGCGGTTGCTCTACCGCATCCTCGAACCCGAAATCGAGGAAATCGAGCTTTCGCCGGAGCGGTCCGGAATCGTGGAGCCGGAAGTGGCTCACGAGGTCGAGGCGGGGGGCCGCGTCCGCTTCCGCGTGGAATTCTGGCGCTGACCGTCAGGCGAGCGCCTGCTCGAGGGTCCGCGATTGGCTCGTCGGCGCGCTCCATGCCGACGGAGAGGCGGAGCAGGTTTGCCGGCACGGCGCTCAGCGGCCCTTCGACCGTCGCCCGGCGCTCGATCAGGCTCTCGATGCCGCCGAGCGACGTTGCCGGCGCGAAGAGCCGGGCGCGGGTCGCGCCCGCTTGGCTGCCTCCGCGCCGCCTTCGACCAGCAGGGAGAGCATGGCACCGAAGCCGCCCGTCGTCTGCCGCTTCGCGATCACGATTTCTTTCCGGTTGCTGCGGGGATTGACGATCGCGACGCGCATCGCGAAGCCTTTCGGGATCAGCCTGCTTTCCGGCGCGCAAGCGTATTTGGTGCCGAAGGCCGGACTTGAACCGGCACGGCCGTGGGCCACTACCCCCTCAAGATAGCGTGTCTACCAATTCCACCACTTCGGCACTTGAAACTCAGTTGTCGGTCCCCGGAACTTGCGGCACATCGTCCTGGGTCGGTTCTTCGACCTGCGGCAACGTATCGTCCGCGGCGACCGGCGTGATCTCGATCGCGGGCAGCGCGTCGTCCGCGGGCCCCGCGTCGAGCTGTTGCAGCGCGTCGGCCGCAGCGCTCTGTTCGAGCACGGACTGTTGCAGCAGTTCCTCGTTGGCGACGGGAAGGCCCGACGGGTCGGCGAGTTGCGACTGGTCCCGGGCGAAGATCGCCAGCCCCAGGCTGGTCAAATAAAAGAGCACCGCCGCCACCGTGGTTGCCCTGACCAGGAAGCTGCCGCTGCCGGAGGAGCCGAATACGGTCTGGGATGCGCCGGCCCCGAACGACGCGCCGGCATCCGCGCCCTTGCCTTGCTGCAGCAGCACCAGGCCGACGATGGCCACGGCCACGACGACGTGAAGGACGACAACCAATGTTTGCAGCATGATCAGGTACCCGCAATGGCGCAAATGGCCGTGAACTCTTCCGCTTGCAGCGAAGCGCCCCCGACCAGACCGCCATCGATGTCCGGCTGGGCAAACAACTCCGCCGCGTTGGCGGCGTTGATGCTGCCGCCGTAAAGGATGCGGACTTCGTCCGCGACCCGTTCGTTCCGCCGCGCCAGACGCTCGCGCAACAAGGCGTGCACCGCCTGGGCCTGTTCCGGCGCGGCCGCCGCGCCGCTGCCGATGGCCCAGACCGGCTCGTAGGCGATCACGGCATTGCGCACAGCTTCCATTGTCGCCTTGTCCGTCGCGGCGTCGAACTGGCGCGACACTGCCGCCTCGGTCTCGCCGGCATCGCGTTCGGCTCGCGTTTCCCCTACGCACAATATGGGGATCAACCCGCTTTTCCCGGCGGCGGCAAACTTGTCCGCGACCTCGGCATCCGTCTCGCCCAACCGGCCCCGGCGTTCCGAATGCCCGAGAATGACGAACTCGGCGCCGCAATCCACCAGCATCGAGGCGGATGTCTCCCCGGTCATCGCGCCTTCCGCCAGCCCGTACAGATTCTGCGCTCCGGGCCGGATATTGCTGCCGGCCAAGGCCGCGACCGTCTCGCTCAGATGCAGATGCGCCGGGCAAACGACGATATCGACCCGGTTCTCGAGACTTCGCAAGGGAGGCTTGACGGCATCCAGCAATTGCCTGTTTCGCGCCCGGGAACCATGCATCTTCCAGTTGGCGACGACGAGTCTGCGGCGCATGTCCCTGATTCCCGAGGGCGCGAAAGCTGCCCGCAGGCCGTGAAAAACGGGATGCCAATACTAGCCGAGAGCTGGATTTCGCGCAAGAAAGCCCCGGGGAAGTTCCGATCGACCAGAACCTCCCTGCGGCACATGGATGTGCCGCCGGATTCGATGGCGCAAGCCATTGAATCCGGGAGCAAAGCAAAACCACGCTTTTGTTTGCGGCAATGAATAATTCCATGGATGGGATTATTCAGAGGATACTTGGGATGCGCCATCGGATTTGGCCGCGCCGGCCATCGCATCCGGGAGCACGGCCAGACCGCGTTTTTGTCCTGGGACAACGAACAAGTCCATGGATGGAATCATGCAGGAAGCCTGATAAACCAGAACTTCCCCGACGGCATATGGATGGGCCGGCGAATGCGGCGGCGCGAGCCGCTGCATTCGGGAACAGGCAAAGCGCGCGCCGGCCTTGCGGCATGCGCAATTCCGCGGATGCGGCCGCGCAGCCGGCACCGCGGCGTCAATGGGCCTGCGCGGCGACGATTTCCGACAACTCCCTGGCGAGCGCTTCGACGTATGCGGCGTCCTCGCCTTCGACCATGACGCGAACGACGGGTTCGGTGCCCGACGGACGCAACAGCACCCGTCCGTCGCCGCCGAGCTCGCGCTCGACTTTCGACACCGCGGCCCGCACCGCCGGGCTTGCGGTCGGGTCGGCGCCGTTGGCGACCCGGACGTTGACCATGGACTGCGGGAACTTCCGCACGCCCCGGCACAACTCGGCCAGCGGCCGATCAAGGCCGACAATCGCGGCAAGCGTCTGCAATGCGGTCACGACACCGTCGCCGGTGGTGTTGAGATCGGTAATGATGATATGGCCGGAGGATTCGCCGCCGAGTCTCCAGCCGCGGCCGGCGAGTTCCCGCATGACGTAGCGGTCGCCCACGGGGCTGCGGGCGAACGGGATATCCAGTTCGCCGAACGCGAGTTCGAGCCCGAGATTGCTCATCTGCGTGCCGACGACGCCGCCGAATTCCAGCCCTTCGCGTTGCCGGCGGCGCGCGATCACGTAGAGAATTTCGTCGCCGTCGACGATGCGGCCGCGATGGTCGACCATGATGACGCGGTCGCCGTCGCCGTCGAAGGCGATGCCGAGATCCGCGCCGCGTTCCAACACTTCGCGCGCCAATTTCCCCGGCATGGTCGAACCGCCTTCCATGTTGATGTTCAGTCCGTCGGGAGATACGCCGATGGCGCCGACTTCCGCGCCGAGTTCCTCGAAAACGTTCGGCGCGATGTGATACGTGGAACCGTGGGCGCAATCGACGACGATCTTCAGGCCGGTCAGTTTCAGGCTGGAACCGATCGTGCTCTTGCAGAATTCGATATAGCGCCCGGCAGCGTCGCTCACCCGGGTAGCCTTGCCGATCGTTTCCGAGGGAACCGTGGTCATCGCCTTGTCGAGTTCGGCTTCGATGGCGAGTTCGATCTCGTCGGGCAACTTGGCGCCCTGGCCGGAAAAGAACTTGATGCCGTTATCGTGGAAGGAATTATGCGAAGCGCTGATGACGATGCCGGCCCGCGCGCGCAAGGTGCGCGTCAGATAGGCGATGGCGGGAGTCGGCATGGGTCCGAGCAGGCTGATATCGACGCCGGCGGCGGTTACGCCTGCTTCCAGCGCCGCTTCGAACATGTAGCCCGAAATGCGGGTGTCCTTGCCGATCAGAATCCTGTTGCGGCCGTTGCCGATGTCGCCGAAGACCTTGCCCGCGGCCCAGCCGAGCTTCAACATGAAATCCGGAGTGATCGGAGACGTGCCCACCCTGCCGCGGATGCCGTCGGTTCCGAAATAACGCTTGCCCTTGTTGCCCATGGCGGAACCTGCTCGCTCAGCGATCCCCGCAAGTCATCAAGTGTACTGCAATCGCGTCCACCGCGGCAGCCACATCATGGCTGCGGATGATGCTGGCGCCGCCGCGCAAGGCGAGCGCGGCGGCGGCGACGGAGCCCGCCAGACGCTGCCCGGGCGGACGGCCCGTGGCGGCGCCGATCATGGACTTGCGCGAAACCCCGGCCAGCACCGGAAAGCCCGACCCGGCGAAGCGCCGCATTTCGCGCAGCAAGGCGAAATTGTGCGCCGCGGTCTTGCCGAAGCCGAAACCGGGATCGATGACAATGCGTTGCGGATCGATGCCGGCTTCGACGGCGGCGCGCGCGCGCGCGCGCAGGAAACCGGCGACTTCGGCGACCACATCCTCGTATTCCGGTCGCTCCTGCATGGTGTCCGGCTCGCCTCGCATATGCATGAGGCAAACGGCCATGTCCGTCGCCGCCGCGGCCTCGACGGCGCCGGGCCGGCGCAATGCCCGCACGTCGTTGATCATGCCGGCGCCGGCCGCGGCGGCCGCCCGCATCACCTCGGGCGAGCTCGTATCCACCGAAATGATCGCTTCCCGGCATTCGAGCAATGCTTCCACCGCGGGCAGCACTCTGTCGAGCTCTTCCTGGGGCGAGACCTGCGCCGCGCCGGGACGGGTCGATTCGCCGCCGATATCGAGCAGCCGGGCGCCTTCGGCAAGCATGTTGTCCGCCCGCCGCAAGGTCTTGTCGATATCGACCCTGAAAGTTCCGGCGCTCTCCGCGCCGAGGGACGCGCCGTCATGGAAGGAATCAGGCGTCAGGTTGATGATGCCCATGCATACCGGACGCGACAGGTCGAGACTGCCTTGCGCGGTATGCAGCGTCCTCGGCGCCCCTGGGCCGGAAACAGTCAATGCTCCGCCGCGGGGTCGCCTATCTTGCCCGATTGCCCGGACTCGGCGCGGGGCTTCTTCGGCGCGGGTCTGGCGCTGTCGTCAACGCCGCCGTCATCGTCCCAGTTCGCCGGCGGCCGCGGCTTCTTGCGCGCCATGATGTCGTCGATCTGGTCGGTGTCGATGGTTTCGTATTCCATCAGCGCGTCTTTCATCAATTCCAGGATATCCCGGTTCTCTTCCAGGATATCCTTCGCCCTGGCATAGCAATCGTCGACGATCCTGCGCACTTCGCGATCAATGGCGATAGCGGTGTCGACCGATACCGTCTTCGCCTGATGCGCCGCCGATCGTCCGAGGAAGACTTCGCCTTCGTCTTCCGAATAGAGCAGCGGACCGAGTTCGTCGGTCAATCCCCATTTGGTCACCATGTTGCGGGCCATTTCGGTGGCGCGCTGGATGTCGTTGGAAGCGCCGGTCGTGACGCCGCCCTTGCCGAGGGTCATTTCCTCGGCGATGCGGCCGCCGTAGAGGCTGCAGATCTGGCTGAGAATGGCGCGCTTGCTGATGCTGTAGCGGTCTTCCTCGGGCAGGAACATGGTCACGCCGAGCGCGCGGCCGCGGGGAATGATGCTGACCTTGTAGACCGGGTCGTGTTCCGGCATGAGCCTGCCGACGATGGCGTGGCCGGCTTCGTGATAGGCGGTATTGACGCGCTCCTTTTCGGACATGACCATGGACTTGCGCTCGGCGCCCATCATGATCTTGTCCTTGGCCTTCTCGAATTCCTCCATGGTCACGAGGCGGCGGTTGGCGCGGGCGGCGAACAGGGTCGCCTCGTTCACGAGGTTGGCCAGGTCGGCGCCGGAAAAGCCCGGCGTGCCGCGGGCGATGACCGAGGCTTCGACGCGCTCGTCGATGGGCACATTGCGCATGTGCACCTTGAGAATCTGTTCCCGGCCGCGGATATCGGGCAGTCCCACCACGACCTGCCGGTCGAAGCGGCCCGGCCGCAACAAGGCCGGGTCGAGCACATCGGGACGGTTGGTCGCGGCCATGACGATGACGCCGTCATTGCCTTCGAAGCCGTCCATTTCCACCAGCAGCTGGTTCAGGGTCTGCTCGCGTTCGTCATGACCGCCGCCGAGGCCGGCGCCGCGATGGCGGCCCACCGCGTCGATCTCGTCGATGAAGATGATGCAGGGCGACTGTTTCTTGGCCTGATCGAACATGTCGCGCACCCGGGAGGCTCCGACGCCGACGAACATTTCGACGAAGTCCGAACCGGAAATCGAGAAGAACGGCACCTTGGCCTCGCCGGCGATGGCCTTGGCGAGCAAGGTCTTGCCGGTGCCGGGCTGGCCCACCATGAGCACGCCCCGGGGAATGCGCCCGCCGAGGCGCTGGAACTTGTCGGGCTCGCGCAGGAATTCGACCAGTTCCTTGACATCCTCCTTGGCTTCGTCGACTCCCGCCACATCGGCGAAAGTCACCTTGATCTGGTCCTCGCCGAGCAACTTGGCCTTGCTCTTGCCGAAGGACATGGGACCGCCCTTGCCGCCGACGCCGCCGCCCTGCATTTGCCGCATGAAAAAGAAGAACAGCGCGAGGATGATCAGCACCGGGAAGCCGGCTACCAGCAATTGCGCCCAGATGCTTTGCCGCTCGGGTTCGCGGCCGACGACCTCGATGCCGTTCTCGAACAGCACATCGAGCAGGCGGTCGTCGCCGATCGAGGGAAGCGTCGTGCGGAAGCGCGAGCCGTCGTTGCGAAACCCGGTGAGATTGATGCCCGAGAACTCCACCGCGTTGATGCGCCCGGAGTTCACCTCGCGCATGAATTCCGTGTAGGTCACCGTTTCTTCGCTGGTTCCCTGATTGATATTGTTGAACACCGTCAGCAACACGCCGGCGATGATCATCCACAGGATCAGGTTTTTCACCATATCGTTCAAGGCTGTGCCTCCCCCGGGCCGGGCCCGGTCCGCATCCTCCGCCGCTATCCGTCACGAGTCGCGGAACCCCGATTTTGCCCGCGAAAACCACTTGCGAGCAAGTACAATTCGTTCGAACGCGCCCGGGACGATTCCGGTTTTCGGGTCTTTGCCGTCGCGAACAGGGACTTGAGGGATGCCCGGAATTGTTCGCTGCCCGCGCCCTGGAAGACCTTGACCAGCAGGCTTCCGCCCGGCGCGAGCATATGCCGCGCGGACTCCAGCGCAAGTTCCGCGAGCGCCATGGCGCGGGGCTGATCGATTCCCTTCACGCCACTGATATTGGGGGCCATGTCGGAAATTACAATATCCGCCGCGCGCCCTTCGAGCAGCTCCAGCACCCGATCCGATACTTCCGCGTCGCCGAAATCGCCTTGCACGAACGCGACTCCCGCGATCGGCTCCATCGGCAACAGATCGACCGCGATCACCTTGCCCCGGGCGCCGACCGCCTGTTGCGCGACCTGGGACCAGCCGCCGGGCGCCGCGCCCAGATCGACGACGGTCATTCCCGGCCTGATCAGGCGACCCCCGCGTTGCATCTCAAGCAGTTTGCGGCTGGCCCTGGAGCGATAGCCCTGTTCCCTGCTGCGCTTGACATGCGGGTCGGAAAAATGCTCCCGCAGCCAACGCTTGCTGGACTTCGACCGGCTCATCGCGTCCCGAATCGAATACGCCCCGTCGCGCATCCGGGTATCTTCCGGGCAATCCCCTCCCCGGAATTGTTCATTGCCGCAAGGCAAAAGCGCTGTTTTGTCCTTGCGCGGATGCGATGGCTTGCGTCATCGAATCCGGCGCGCCGCAGAGAAGCTCTGACTTGATCAGGGCTTTGCCAAGTATCCTCTGAATAATTCCATCCATGGAATTATTCATTGTCGCAAAACAAAAGCGTCGTTTTGTCTTGCTCCCGGATTCAATGGCTTGCGCCATCGAATCCGGCGGCACATCCATGTGCCGCAGGGAAGCTCTGACTTGATCAGAGCTTCCCTAAAGATGCCTGACGGAATAGATTTCGAATTCGATCCTGCCCGCCGGCACCTGCACCTCGATCTCGTCGCCCTCGAATTTGCCCATCAGCGCCCGGGCGATGGGCGAGATCACCGAAATCTTGCCCAATGCGACATCGGCTTCGTCTTCTCCGACGATCTGGTAGGTAACGCTTTCCTCGTTGGCCAGATTGGTCAGCGTGATCGTGCAGCCGAAGACGACCCTGCCGGAATGCTTGATCCTGGTAATGTCTATCACCTCGGACTCGGCCAGCTTGCGCTCGATCTCGGTGATGCGCCCCTCGCAGAAACCCTGCTGCTCGCGGGCAGCGTGATATTCGGCGTTTTCCCGCAAGTCGCCATGCTCCCGGGCCTCCGAGATGGCGGCCGAGATCGCCGGACGCACTACGGTCTTGAGATGATGCAGTTCTTCCCGCATCTTCCTTTCGCCCGCGACTGTCATTGGCACCTTGCGCATGAACGAGCCTTGTCCGGGTATCCTCCGGGTAATCCCATCCATGGAATTATTCATTGTCGCAAGACAAAAGCGCGGTTTTGTCTTGCTCGCGGATTCAACGACTTGCGCCGCCGAATCCGGCGGCGCATCCGCGCGCCGCGGGAAAGCCTTGAGCGATCAGGGCCTTCCCGGCGAAATTTCAGTCGAGTTCCGCGTGCAATTGCTGAATCGTGTAGACGGACATGTCGTCGCCGAACTGCAAGGCGTCGCAGACCGCGAACGCCCCGGCGATCGTCGTCGTGCAGAAAACGTCATGACGCAGCGCCGTACTCCGGATGGTGGATGAATCCGCTATTGCCTGCCTGCCCTCGGTGGTGTTGAAAACCAGTTCGATCTCGTCGTTTTTTAGCATATCGACGATATGCGGTCTACCTTCGGCGACCTTGTTGACGCGTCTGACCGGGATGCCGGCCGACTCCAGCACCCTGGCGGTGCCCCGGGTCGCGGCCAGCCTGTAGCCGAGGTCGAGCAGTCTGTTGGCGATCTCGACGACGTGGATCTTGTCCGGATCCCGCACGCTGATGAAGGCCGTGCCCGATTTCCCGATGACCGCGCCGGCGGCCAGTTGCGCCTTGCCGTAGGCTTCGGCGAAAGTGGCGCCGACGCCCATGACCTCTCCGGTAGACTTCATTTCAGGGCCCAGGATCGGATCCACGCCGGGAAACTTGTTGAACGGAAAGATCGCTTCCTTCACGGCGAAAGTGGGGGGAATGATTTCCCTGACGAAGCCCTGTTCCGCCAGGGTCTTGCCGATCATGCAGCGGGCCGCCACCTTGGCCAGGGAAGCGCCGATGCACTTGGACACGAAGGGCACCGTGCGCGAGGCCCGGGGGTTGACCTCGATCAGGTAGACCTCCCTGTCCTGATAGGCGAGCTGGGCATTCATCAGGCCCACGACGCCGAGTTCCAGCGCGAGGGCGGACGCGTGCGCGCGGATTTGCTGCTGCACCGCGTCGGGCAGGTTGTAAGGCGGCAGGGAACAGGCGGAATCGCCGGAGTGGATGCCCGCCTGCTCGATATGTTGCATGATGGCGCCGACGACGACGGTTTCGCCGTCGCTCACCAGGTCGACATCGATTTCGATCGCCGCGCTCAGGAAAGAGTCGAGCAGCACCGGACTTTCGCTGGAGACCTTGACCGCGTCGCGCATGTAGCGCTTCAGTTCGGTTTCGTTATAGACGATTTCCATCGCCCTGCCGCCGAGCACCCAGGAAGGCCGCACCACGAGCGGATAGGAAATGTCGCGCGCCGCCCGCAGCGCTTCCTCGACGCTGCGGGCAGTGCGGTTGGGCGGCTGCTTCAGGTTCAGCTTGCGGATCAGTTGCTGGAAGCGTTCGCGATCCTCGGCGCGGTCGATGGCGTCGGGCGAAGTGCCGATGATCGGCGCTCCGGCGCGTTCGAGTTGCTTGACGAGGTTGAGCGGAGTCTGGCCGCCGAATTGCACGATGATGCCGGCGGGCCGCTCCAGTTCGATGATCTCGAGCACGTCCTCGAAGGTGAGCGGTTCGAAGAAGAGCCGGTCGGATATGTTGTAATCGGTGGAGACGGTTTCCGGGTTGCAGTTGACCATGATGGTCTCGCAACCGTCCTCGCGCATCGCCAGCGCGGCGTGCACGCAGCAATAGTCGAACTCGATGCCCTGGCCGATGCGGTTCGGCCCGCCCCCGAGCACCATGATCTTCCGCCGCGACGAGGGGGCGGCCTCGCATTCTTCCTCGTAGGTGGAGTACATGTACGCCGTGGCGGAATCGAATTCGGCCGCGCAGGTATCCACGCGCTTGAATACCGGGCGAACGCCCAGTTCATGGCGCCTCGCCCGGACCGCGTCCTCGCTGCTGCCGAGCAGTTGCGCCAGCCGGCGGTCGGAAAATCCCTTGCGCTTGAGGCGAAACAGTTCGTCCGCGGAAAGCGCCTCGAGCTTCCTGTCCGCCAGCGCCCGCTCCCGCATGACCAGATCCTCGATCTGGACGAGGAACCAGGGGTCGACACCCGAAAGCCCGGCGACCTTGCGCGTCGTCCAGCCATGACGGAAGGCTTCGGCGATGAACAGCAGCCTTTGCGCCCCGGCTTCGGTCAACTCCCGGGTCAGCTTCATCTTGCTGCTGTCGGCGTCGCGGTCAAGTATCGGCTCGAGGCCGCAAATACCCACTTCCAGCCCGCGCAGCGCCTTCTGCAAGGATTCCTGGAAAGTGCGGCCGATCGCCATGACCTCGCCCACTGACTTCATCTGGGTGGCGATGCGGTCGTTGGCCTCGGGAAATTTCTCGAAGGTGAAGCGCGGAATCTTGGTTACCACATAGTCGATGCTGGGTTCGAAGGACGCCGGCGTGACGCCGCCGGTAATTTCGTTGCGCAACTCATCGAGCGTGTAGCCGACGGCCAGCTTCGCCGCCACCCTGGCGATCGGGAAGCCGGTCGCCTTGGACGCGAGCGCCGAGGAGCGCGACACGCGCGGGTTCATCTCGATGACCACGAGCCGGCCATCGTCGGGGTTGACCGCGAATTGCACGTTCGAGCCGCCGGTTTCCACGCCGATTTCGCGCAACACGGCGATCGCGGCGTCGCGCATGATCTGGTATTCCTTGTCGGTCAGGGTCTGGGCCGGCGCGACGGTGATCGAATCCCCGGTATGGATGCCCATGGCGTCGAGATTCTCGATCGGGCAGACGATGATGCAATTGTCGTTGCGGTCCCTGACGACTTCGAGCTCGAATTCCTTCCAGCCGATCAACGACTCGTCGATCAGCAATTCGCTGGTGGGAGACAGTTCCAGGCCGCGCGAGCAGATTTCCTCGAATTCCTCGCGGTTGTAGGCGATGCCGCCGCCGCTGCCGCCCAGGGTGAAAGACGGGCGGATGATGCAGGGGAAGCCGATCTCCCGCAGCGCCTCGAACGCCTGCTTCATGTCGCGGGCCATGCCGTGGCGCGGCGTCTCGAGGCCGATGGCGGTCATGGCCTTGTCGAATAACTCCCGGTCTTCCGCCTTGTCGATGGCTTCGCGGCTGGCGCCGATCATTTCCACGCCGTATTTGCGCAATACCCCCATGCGGTTCAGATCGAGCGCGCAATTCAGCGAAGTCTGTCCTCCCATGGTCGGCAGCAGCGCGTGCGGACGTTCGCGTTCGATGATCTTCTCGACGATGGGCCAGGTGATCGGTTCGATATAGGTGGCGTCCGCCATGGCCGGGTCGGTCATGATGGTGGCGGGATTGGAGTTCACGAGGATGACGCGATAGCCCTCTTCCCTGAGCGCGCGGCAGGCCTGCACGCCGGAATAATCAAACTCGCACGCCTGCCCGATGATGATGGGCCCGGCGCCGATGATCAGCACGCTCTCGATATCAGTGCGCTTGGGCATGGTCGCTCATCAACTCGATGAAACGGTCGAACAGGGGCGCGGCGTCGCGGGGGCCGGGGCTCGCTTCCGGATGTCCCTGGAAACCGAACGCGGGTTTTTCCCGATGCGCGACGCCTTGCACGCTGCCGTCGAAAAGTGAGCGGTGGGTGCAGCGCAACTCTTGCGGCAAACTTTCCCCGTCGACGGCGAAGCCGTGATTCTGGCTCGTGATCAGCACCGAGCCATTGTCCAGGTCGCGTACCGGATGATTGGCGCCGTGATGGCCATGGGGCATTTTTACCGTGCGCGCGCCGCAGCCGAGACCGAGCAACTGATGGCCGAGACAGATGCCGAACAGCGGCACGCCGCGCGCGATGAACTCCCTGACGGCGGCGATGGCGTAAGCGCAGGGTTCCGGGTCGCCGGGCCCGTTGGAGAGGAATATGCCGTCGGGCCGCATGGCCAGCGCTTCGCCGGCCGGCGTCGTCGCCGGCACCACGGTCACGGCGCAACCGCGCACGGCCAGCAGCCGCAGGATATTCCGCTTGACGCCGAAGTCGTAGGCGACAACGCGGAACCGGCTGTCGCCGGCGCTGCGGTAGCCGGCGCCGAGCGCCCAGGTCCCCTGGTCCCATCGGTAGCTGCTCGCGACGCTGACTTCCCGGGCCAGATCCATTCCTTTCAGGCCGGGAAAGGCGCGGGCTTCGGCGAGCGCCCGCTTCGCGCCTCCATGTTCGAGTTCCGGGCCGGACAGCAAGCAGCCGTTCAAGGATCCCTTCTCGCGCAAGACGCGCGTCAGCCGGCGCGTATCGATCTCGGCGACCGCCGCCACTCCCTGGTCGCAAAGAAAGTCCCGCAGCGTCCGCCGGCAACGGAAATTGCTCGCCAACAGCGGCAAGTCGCGAATGACAAGTCCGGCGGCCCAGACCTTGCGCGACTCGTTATCCTCGGAATTGGCGCCGGTATTGCCGATGTGGGGATAGGTCAAGGTGACGATCTGACGCGCGTAGGACGGATCCGTCAAGATTTCCTGATAGCCCGTCATCGCGGTATTGAATACGACTTCGCCGCTGGCGCATCCCTGCGCGCCGATGGCGACGCCCTCGAACAGACTTCCGTCTTCAAGGGCCAGAATCGCGGACTTTTCCAACTTTCGCTCCAGTCAGCAACGCGAAACGCGGACACAAAAAAACGGAATGGAGGTTGCTCCACTCCGCTTTCGGAAACGGCCTCCGCAGAGGCGATCCGGACAGGTTTCAGCATTCCACATACTGAGCGGGCATTGTAGGAAGATTCATCGCGGCTGTCTACTTCAAACCGGGACCGCGCACCCGCGGGGAACATTGCCGCATCCAGTTGTTGAGGGCTCTATCCGACAACCGCGCCCGCACGCCTGCGGGGAACATGTCGCTTCCGGCAGATAGCTGTTAGACTGCCGCGTTTTCGCGGGCGGGGTTTCGACATGAACAAAGCGATATCGGCGGATGCCTTGCAGGACCATGTCGGACAGGAGGTCGGCGTGAGCGACTGGCTGACCATCGAGCAACAGCGGATCGACCAGTTCGCCGCCGCCACCGACGATCACCAGTACATCCACGTCGATGCCGAACGAGCCGCGCGAACGCCTTTCGGCGGCACCATCGCTCACGGCTTCCTGACCTTGTCGCTGCTCAGCGCGCTCGGTTCCCGCGGCGGCGGGATGCGACTCGAAAATACGGAGATGAGCATCAATTACGGCCTCGACCGCGTGCGTTTCGCGCATCCCGTGCGATCCGGCCAGCGCATCCGGGCGCGCTTCGCGCTCGCTTCCGTCGAAGAGAAGCAGCCCGGCCGCTATCTGACCCGATATGCGGTGACCGTCGAAATCGAAGGCGAGCAAAAACCGGCTCTCGTCGCCGACTGGCTCGGCATGATCGTGACCGGCAAGAACGCCGGAGACCGGCAGCCCGCGCGATAGAGTTTTTTCATATATGGGAAACCCCCGGCCGAGGCCGGGGGTTTCGGTCGAAGGGCGGCGAACCGCCGGATCAGATGAAGTTGCCTACGTCGATGCTGCCGCCGCTGACGGTGACCACCAGCGCGATGGCCATATCGACGCCGGCGTCGAAATCGCCGTCGCCGTCCACGTCCACCAGAATCCATTTCACGTTTATGTCATCTTTCTCGTGGAGGCCTTTGAAAGGGTCAAACAACTGGCCACTGACACGGGAAGCATCTCCGTTCCTTGAGGTCGCAAAGATGAAGCCGTCTTCCTGCGTGTCGACGATCACGACGGAGTGCTTCTTGTTGCCGAGTTGGGTGGAGTCCGTCGTCTCGAAAACGCCGCCGCCGTCGCCGACGAACTTCTTCAGCGTATTGCCGGCCGTGCTCGCCGCGAAATCGTCTCCGCCGCCGCTGGCGCCGTTCATGCCGTGATTCCCGTTCTTGATCGTTCCCCGCAAATCCACCACCTTGCTCAGGTCGATCACGTCCTTTGCTCCGTCGAACTTGACGATGACGTCGAAACCGATGGCGCCGTTGAGCTTGTTGAAGTCGACCTGGGAATCGGCCGCCGAAGTGTAGATGAAAGTGTCTTTCACCCCGTCGGTAGTTAGATCATGTTCCGTCCCGGACCAAGCCGGCAAATAGTCATCGGTCGCTGATGCTCCTCCCCATATGTATTGCAGTGCGTAGCCCGACAGAATATCTCCCCCGAGGCCGCCCGTGATCTCGTCCGAGCCGGAGCCGGCCCCTATGATGTCGTTGCCCCCGTAACCCAGCATCTTGTCGTCCGGATGCGGAGAACCGAGGCCGCCGTTCATGACGTCGTTCGCCTCGGAGCCGTGAATTTCAATGGACACCGTGTTGTTGTTGGCCAGTATCTGAAAGCCCCCGGTGTGCTCCCTCGCATCGACACGCGCCAGTTTCGTCAGCGAGGCGGCTTCTACCGTAAGAGAAGTGCGTTGCTTGAAGTTGTTGGCGGCGTTCGCATCCCATTCAAAAGCGTACGCGTTGCTCAGGACCAGCTTGGTGTCTCCGGTCACTGTTATCTCTTCGACGTTGTCCTTGCCCCGGAACAAGAGCCTGTTGACGTAGTTCCCGGCCTTCAGCCCGCTGTCCTGGTGGGGAGCCGCGCTGGAATGCACCGTCAGGGACTCGATTTTCTCGTCCAGCTGGTCCAGACGCAGCAGCACGCCCCGCTTGGCGAGGCTCGCCGCGTCCGCGGCGGTGTCGTCCTTGCCGCCCTTCGCCAGCAGACTCAGTTCGAGTTCGCTGCCCCTGCGTCCCGCTTTTTCGCTGTCCAGCATGTAGCTCGCGACGGCGTGGGTATTTTTCCCGGGAGCGCTGTACACTTCGAATGCGGCAGCGGGGTCGACATTGTTGAAAGTGGCACCGTTGAGGGACTTGCCGATCATGATCCTGTCGACATCCAGCTCCGCCAGATCGTAGGCGCCGGCCTTGTCCGGTTCCAGCACCACCGTTTCGAAGTTCGAATAGATCGACTTCGTCTCGCCGCCTTCCTTGTAGGTCGCGCTGCTGCTGGTCGTCAGTTTCAGCGTGTCCATGCCGGCGCCGCCGTCGATGCGGCTCTTGGCAGTGCCGCCGCCCATGGCCGTGAACGTGTCGTCGCCGGCGCCCAGATCCGCCTTCAGGCCGTCCTTCGCGAACGCCGTCGCGCTGACCTCGTCCTTGCCGGCGCTTCCCATGTAGCTCATGACGCTCGCGCCCAGATTGCTCAACTTGACATCGCCGCTCGCTTCGCTCGCATCGACCGTCTTCAGTTTCTTCAGCCCCATCGCGTCCAGCGTCGTCTTGCCGGCGCCGGACAAGGTCAGTTTCTCCAGCGTCTCGGACGGCTTGACATCGGCCGCTTTCTCCGCCGCCGCCGGCGCGAATTTGGTCGCGGACAGCGTCAGGTCGCCGGCGCCGGAAACGGCGACCGTCTTGATCTGGTCCGAAGCCAGGCGAATGTTGGAATCGCCCTTCACCTCGATCATCAGATCCTCGATGCCCTTGAGGCACAACTTGCCGTGCCCGTTGGCCGTGTTGCCGAACTTGTCGACCATGGCCGTCAGCGACGTCATGTCCTTGGCGGCGTTCTCCACCAGCAAGGTGGTGTTGGTGTTGCGCAGGTCGACGGACTCGATCGCCTTCGAATAGATGTGCACCGGAACGCTGTCCTTGTCGTTTTTCGCGGCTACAGCGGGCGTTCCGGGTGTTTGGCCCTCGGCGGGCACGGCGGCCTTGGCGGGCGTGTTTTCGCCGTAGCGCTTGCCGTCGTCGCCCATGCCGTCGTGCACGCCGTCGAGCGTCACGCTCTTGACCGTCTCGGAATGCGCGGTCGATTTGCCCACCTCGACGCCCTTGCCGCCTTCGACCATGACCGAGGTCGTCGTGTCCGTGTCGAAGATATTCACCTGCGCGCGGGCGTTCACGTCCTCGAGGTTGACCGCGGCGGCGTTCATGATCTCTATCGTCGTGCCCTTGTCGTCGTCGCCCAGGGATTCGGACATGACATCGGTGCCGCCGGCGTCCAGTTCAACATCCCCCGCGACATCGCTCAGGACGACATCCGTCAGACCTTCCCAGTCGCTCAGGTCCGCCGAGAAGTCGCCGCCGCTGTCGACCGTCAGCGTCTCGATGTTCATGACGCTCGCTCCGGAAGAGATATTGACATCGTCGTCGGAGCCGCTGGAAGAAAGCTCCAGCGTGTCCATGCCTTCGCCGCCGTCGATCCGGTCCACGCCGGTCAGGGTCTTTTCGGTGGCGACGAAGGTATCGTCGCCCAAGGTGCCGTCGAGCCGGTCGACGCCCGTGGTCAATTCAAAGCTCTTGCCGGGACGCCGCATCATGTCGATGGCTTCCTTGGCCGCGGTCACGCTGTCGCCGTCGCCGGTCACGCCGCCGAGCACGCTCGCAGAGTCGCCTTCCCAGCGCCTGGTAACGGTGTAGTACGTGGCCACTTCCACCTTGTTGGCGAACATCATGGCGAGGGCGCCGAAATCGCCGTAGGCGGGATGGCTTTCCCCCTGCATGCGGATCTCGAACAATTGCCGCACGGCCAGCAGGCCCATTTCGCCCCGGCCCATGCCGTCGTTGAGCAGGCCCGTCGCCAGGGCCAGCACTTCCGCCGACGGCGCTTCGCCCAGGGCCGCGGTCAGGAATTCCGTCGCGAACTCCGCGTTCGTGATGAAGAAGGGGTACATGGACGTGAAGGCGCTCGAGGCGGCGATGTGATTCGCCAACTCCAGCAAGGCATCTTCCGGGCTCATGCCCTTGCCGATGCTCGCGTTGTAGACGCCGTACCACTCGTTGAGCAATGCGGTGCCCGGGGCCTTGCCCAGCATGGCCACCGAAAGGCCGATTATCGTATCTCTGGTTTGTGCAGTTACCGCCAATCAGAACTTGTTGATATGCCTGCCGTATTTGCCGGATTCGCGCGGGCCGGCCGCTGAATCGCCGCGCGAACATGAACGAAAAATTCCGGCCCGCACGGCCGGCGTCCGGGGCGGTCTCGCGGCGCCCGCCAGGCTATTTTTCAGGAAAGCGGCAGCGCGAAGCCAGACCGAAACGCAACGGCGGAAAAGATGCGGACCGCGCGAACGCTTCCCCGAAAACGCGCGCGGCGGCCCGACGGCCGAATCGCCCGCCACCCCGGTTCGGCGGGCCGAGGGAAAACCGGCCCGCCGCTGCCGCCAGGTCGGAAGTTGTCCACAGCTATTTGATTTTCAATCAATAAATATGTAAAAGCTCGGCATCCGACGGCTTTCCCGGAAGCGTTCTCTCGACCTGCGAGGGGACTCGGGATCATTTCCGGGCCGCTGCGGAGGCGGGCCGCGCAACCAGCCGGGCCGGGCCGCGGCCAGACGGAGCACCGGCGTTTCGCGATCACTTGGGCGGCCGAAAAATTTCGACAACTTGTGATCCGGGTCACATGCAAGCAGAGCGAATGTTGCTATATAATGCCGTTCCGCAACACCTTGTCTTCAATTTCAGGAGCACCCCAAATGGCGGTAACTGCACATACCACGAACTGGTTTGTGCGGACTGTCGTCGGCGATGTCGATCCGATTATCGCGAACCGAAAGCAAGACAAGTCGGATCCCATGCTCTCTCGCGGCATCGGCGGCCGGGTTGACTGAAAACAGCGGCGACGGGAAACCAGAGAAGCCCCGATCAAGTCAGAGCCCCTGCGACACATGTAGTGCCGCCGGATTCGATGACGCAAGCCATTGACCCCGCGAGCAAGACAAAACCGCGCCTTTGTCTTGCGACAATGAATAATTCCATGGATGGAATTATTCAGAGGATGCCTGGAGCAAGCCGGAAGCGGGGCAGGACTCGACACGAACCGATCTGCGGCCATGACCGGCGGCCGGGGCGGAATATTCGTTCATTCGGATATCGGGAAGTTCTGATTTGCCAGAGCTTCCCTGTATAATCTCGCCGGTTTTTCATGGAAGCGAGGTGCTGATGAGTTCGCCATTTGTCGCCATTTTGATGGGATCGAAGTCCGATCTCGAAGTCATGCGGGCTGGAGCCGATATCTTGCGGAATTTCGGCATTCGGCATGAGATCAAGATCAGCTCCGCCCATCGCACCCCCGAAGCCACCCGGCAATACGTGGCGGACGCCGTCGAACGCGGCTGCCATGTCTTCATCGCCGGCGCCGGCCTTGCCGCCCATCTCGCCGGCGCGGTCGCCGCCCACGCCACTCGCCCGGTAATCGGCGTGCCCATGGAAAGCGGGCCGCTCAAGGGCTTCGACGCCTTGCTGTCCACCGTGCAAATGCCCGCCGGCGTACCCGTCGCGTCCGTCGCCATCGGCAAGACCGGGGCGCGCAATGCCGCCTATCTCGCGGCGCAGATTCTGGCCTTGTCCGACAGCGAACTGGCCGCCCGCGTCGCGGCCGAGCGCCGGGCCGACGCCGAAAGAGTGCGGGCGCAGGACAGGGTTTTGCAGGAACAACAATGAATCCCCGCCGCCAGTGACCGGAAGCCGGGCCGAAGCGGCGGCAAGGCGGCTGCGGGCGGGCGAGCTGATTGCCTATCCGACCGAGGCGGTCTGGGGAATCGGTTGCGACCCTTTCAATCGCGAAGCCGTATACCAACTGTTGCGGCTCAAGCGTCGCCCGGTCGACAAGGGCCTGTTGCTGGTCGCATCGGAGATGGAGCAACTCGGCAAGTTGCTGACGCGACTCCCTGTCGATCAGATCGCCGCCTTGCGGGAAACCTGGCCGGGACATGTCACCTGGCTCGTGCCCGATCCCGCCGGGCTTTATCCCGAATGGATTCGCGGCAAGCATCCGGCGGTGGCGATTCGAGTCAGCGAACATCCTGTCGTGCGGGAGTTGTGTATTGCTTTCGGCGGGCCTATTGTTTCGACATCGGCCAATCTCGCCGGAGCTGCTGAAATTCGCGCCATGGCGGAAGTGCGGCGCCAATTCGGCGATGCCGTCGGCTATATAGTCGACGGCGAGGTGGGCGGTCGCGACAGGCCGTCGGAAATCCGCGACCTGGTCACCGGCAAGCGGATTCGTTAGGGGGGTGGCAGAGAATATCCAGGGCTGGGCGATGAGCCGAATCGATATGGAAGCAGTACGGCGGTTCCTGCTCGAATTGCAGCAGGACATCTGCGCGCGGCTCGCCGCCGAAGACGGCGGCGGCGAGTTCATTGCCGACCGTTGGGACCGGGGCGGCGGTGGCGGCGGCATTTCCCGCGTGATGAGCGAAGGCGCGGTGTTCGAGAAGGCCGGCGTGAATTTCTCCCATGTGTTCGGAAACGCGCTGCCGCCTTCGGCCTCCGCCGCCCGGCCCGAATTGGCCGGGCGCAGCTATCAGGCGATGGGCGTCTCCCTCGTCATCCATCCCGAAAACCCTTTCGCGCCGACTTCCCACGCGAATTTCCGCATGTTCGCCGCCGGCGGGAAAGAGCCGGTCTGGTGGTTCGGCGGCGGTTACGACCTGACGCCGTATTATGGCTTCGACGAGGATTGCGCGCATTGGCACCGCACGGCGAAACAAGCCTGCGAGCGTTTCGGGCCGGAATACTATCCGCGCTTCAAGCAAGCCTGCGATGATTATTTCTATCTGAAACATCGCGACGAACATCGGGGCATAGGGGGGATCTTCTTCGACGATTTCAACGAAGGCGGTTTCGAACACAGTTTCGCTCTGGTCCGGGCCCTGGCCGAAAGTTATATCGAGGCTTATTTGCCGATCGTCGCGCGCCGCAAGGCCCTTGCCTGGTCCGCCGCGCAACGCAAGTTCCAGGAATATCGCCGCGGCCGCTATGCCGAATTCAACCTGGTCTACGACCGCGGCACCTTGTTCGGACTGCAATCGGGAGTCGGCCGGATTGAATCGATTCTGATGTCGCTGCCGCCGGCGGTTCGCTGGATCTACGACTGGCGGGCCGAGCCGGGCAGCGAGGAGGAAAAACTCACCGGCTATTACCTGTTGCCGAAGCAATGGGCATGAACCCGCCTCCCGCCCGCTACGCCGTGGTCGGCAATCCGGTCGACCATAGCAAGTCGCCGTTGATCCATTCGTTGTTCGCGCGTCAGACCGGCGAGGCGATCACTTACGGAACGCTGCTGGCCGCGGAAGACGGCTTCACGGATCTGGTGGACAATTTCTTCCGCGAAGGCGGCGGCGGTCTGAATATCACCGTGCCTTTCAAGCAAGCGGCCTGGACCATGTGCCGGCGGCTGACGCGGAACGCCGCCCGGTCCAGGGCGGTCAATACGCTTTACCTGGATGAAGGCGAACTCGCCGGCGCGAATACCGACGGCATCGGCCTGGTGCGCGATATCCGCGACAATCTGGGCATCGATATCCGCGGTCGCCGCATATTGCTGCTTGGCGCGGGGGGAGCGGTTCGCGGGGCTGCGCCCGCGCTGGAAGAGCAGGCGCCGGCTTCGATGGCGGTCTGGAACCGCAACGCGGAACGCGCGGTCGAACTCGCGCGGGATTTCGCCGGCAGCCTGACCGCGGCGAGCATCGAAGACTTGCGCGGACAACAATTCGACCTGGTCATCAATGGCACCTCGTCGAGCCTGCAAGGCCGCTTGCCCGCAGTCGACGAGGCCTGGCTCGCGCCCGGCTGCTGTTGCTACGACATGGTTTACGCGGATGAGGACACGGCGTTCGCCCACTGGGCGCGGGTCGCCGGCGCGGCGGTCGCCGCCGACGGTCTCGGCATGTTGGTCGAGCAGGCCGCGGAATCGTTTCGCATCTGGCGCGGCCTCGCCCCCGACACCGGACCGGTCATCCGCCGCTTGCGCGCCGGCGGAAAGCGCTGACCTGATCGGAGCTTTCCCAAATATCCTCTGAATAATTCCATCCATGGAATTATTCATTGCCGCAGGACAAAAGCGTCGTTTTGTCTTGCTCCCGGATTCAATGGCTTGCGCTGTCGAATCCGGCGACGCTCTCCAGCACCACGGGCATGTGCCGCAGGGAAGCTCTGACCTGATCAGAGCTTCCCTAATGCGCTTCGGCGGCAACGTCTCCTTCGTCGCCATGGTCTTCCGCGGTCCCGTGCAGTTGGGCCGGCGTCAGGGCGACGGCGTCGCGATCATGCCCCATATAGTCGTAGCGCGTGCCGGAAGCGTAGTTTCCTTCCACCGCCATGAAGGCGATAAGCAGCAAGAGCACGCCCGGCGGGCCGAGAATAGTCAGACACAGCGCCAGCCGCTCCCAGAACGCATGCATGAAGATAGCGATGATGAAGCCGGCCTTGACCAGCATGAACACGATGACCAGCGTCCAGCGCATGACGCCCTGCACGTCGAAGTAATCGACCGCGTAGGAAGCGGCGCTGACGACAAACAGCAATATCCAGATCCGGTAATAGATACCAAGCGGATGCTGTTGTCCCGCAGTGTCTGACGATGCCATTGGCGTCCCCTCTTACAGAAGATAGAAAAATGCGAAGATGAATACCCACACGAGGTCGACGAAGTGCCAGTAAAGCCCGGCGATTTCGACGATCTCGAAGCCTTTCTTGTCGTAATAGCCGGCCATGATGCGCCGCGCCACCCACAACAGGTAGATCACCCCGCCCGATACGTGCAAGCCGTGGAATCCCGTGACCATGAAGAACACCGAACCGAATTGGGGCGCGCCGAACGGATTGCCCCAGGGCCGCACGCCCTCGTCGACGATCAGTTTGGTCCATTCGAATGCCTGCATGCCGACGAAGGTCGCGCCGAACAGGGCGGTAAGAAGAATGAACACGACCGTCTTGAACTTGTCGCGGCGATAACCGTAGTTCACCGCCAGCGCCATGGTGCCCGAACTCGTGATCAGCACCATGGTCATGATCGCGATCAGGATCAGCGGGATGGGCGCGCCGCCGAAGCTCAACGCGAAAATCTCGCTTTGCGGCGGCCACGGCTGGGTCGTGGTCATGCGCACGTTCAGGTAGCCGGTCAGAAAGCAGGTGAAAATAAACGTGTCGCTGACCAGGAAGATCCACATCATGGCCTTGCCCCAGGGCACATGATAGGCCTGCTTGTCCGCGGTCCAGTCGTCGACCAGGCCTGTCATCCCTTCATTGGGGGCCGTACCAGCAGCAGCTTCGCTCATTCGTGTTGATTCCCGTTGATTGCCGGTTCGCCGGCGGCCAAGTAGCTATTTATTCATTGCCGCAAGACAAAAGCGTGGTTTTGTCTTGCTCCCGGATGCGATGGCTTGCGCCATCGAATCCGGCGACGCTCTTTCATACCGCGGGCATGCGCCGCAGGGAAGCTCTGACTTGATCAGAACTTCCCTAAGTGTTTGAAAGAATGGCGAACATCGCCAGCCACACCACCAGCAGGAAATGCCAGTAGAGCGTGCATAACTCGATGCTCAGCCGAACCTCTTGCGGCTCGCTGCCCGACAGCAGCCGGATCGAGGTCTTGCTCCAGACCCAAAGCCCGCCGAGCAAGTGCGCGGCGTGCACGCCGGTAAGCAGGTAATAGAACGACGCGGCGGGATTTGGAGTCAGATAGATACCGGCTTCCCGCAGTTCGCCCCACACCAGCAGTTGTCCGCCGATGAACAGGAAGGCGAAGACGCCCCCCGCGAGATATAGCGCGAGGACATTGCGCGCTTCGCGGCGCTTCACCTTGTTGCGGGCGAGCTGGAACAGCGCGCTGCTGAATACGAGCAGGCCGGTATTAAGCCATAATTGCGCCGGTTCGGCCAGGGGCCGCCAGTCCGGCAGTTCCATGCGGATGAAATAGCTGACCGCAAACAGGCTGAACAGCACTGTGGCGACGACCAGGAAGAAGCCTAGAGCCACCTTCTCCGCCGCGGCATCGAAAACGCCTTCGGGCTTGAGCCCGCCGATGATGCCCTTGCGTTCCCAGGGCTTGTCGGTCAGATGCTTGAGCGATTTCACAGGTCTGCCCTGGATGCGTCGCGATCCGGATCGAAATGTTCTTCATCCACCGTCGGTTCGACGCTTTCCGGTGTGTTCTGCGGAATGAAGTCCTCGTGCGCGCCGGGCACGCTGTAGTCATAGGCCCAACGATAAACTGTCGGCAGCTTGTCGCCCCAGTTGCCGTGAACCGGCGGCGTATCCGGGGTCTGCCATTCGAGCGAATTGGCGCCCCAGGGATTGGGGTCGGCTTTTTCGCCCTTGCGCAAGCTCCAGAACACGTTGATGAAGAACAGCAACTGCGAAGCGCCGACGAAGAGCGCCGCGATGGTGATGGCGGTATTGGCGTCCTGGGTCGCGGGCGCCATGAACTCGGTCGTGCCGAGCGCGTAATAGCGCCGCGGCACGCCATGGATGCCGAGATAGTGCATCGGCAGGTAGATGGCGTAAGTGCCGAGGAAAGTGCACCAGAAATGCAACTTGGCCATGCCTTCGTGATACATGCGGCCCGACATCTTCGGAAACCAGTGGTATAGCGCCGCGAACAGCACCAGGATCGGCGATACGCCCATCACCATGTGGAAATGCGCGACCACGAAATAGGTGTCGGACAGGGGCAGGTCGATGACCACATTGCCCAGGAACAGGCCGGTCAGGCCGCCGTGGATGAAGGTGAAGATGAAGCCGATGGCGAAATACATCGGCGCGTTCATGCGGATATCGCCTTCCCATAGCGTCAGCACCCAGTTGTAGACCTTGAGCGCCGTCGGCACCGCGATGATCAGCGTGGTGGTGGCGAAGAAGAAGCCGAAATAGGGATGCATGCCGCTGACGTACATATGATGCGCCCAGACGACGAAGCTGAGCAGGCCGATGACGATGATCGCCCAGACCATCATGCGATAGCCGAAGATATTCTTGCGGGCGTGGGTGCTGAGCACGTCGGAAACGAGGCCGAAAGCCGGCAGGGCCACGATGTACACTTCCGGATGGCCGAAGAACCAGAACAGGTGCTGAAACAGGATCGGGCTGCCGCCGTCGTAGTCGAGCGCGGTGCCGGACTCGATGACCGCCGGCATGAAAAAGCTGGTGCCGAGCAAGGTGTCGAACAGCATCATGATGGCCGCCACGAGCAATGCCGGAAAGGCGAACAGGCCGAGCACGGTGGCCACGAAGATGCCCCACACCGACAGCGGCAGGCGCATCATGGTCAAGCCGCGGCAACGGTATTGCAATACGGTGACGACATAATTCAGGCCGCCCATGGTGAAGGCGACGATGAACACCGCCAGCGAGACCAGCATGAGCACGATGCCCATGTCGTGGCCCGGCGTTCCCGCCATCGAAGTCTGCGGCGGATAAAGCGTCCAGCCGGCCCCCGTCGGACCGCCGCCGACGAAGAAACTGGCCAGCAGGATAAGCACCGAAACCAGGTACACCCAGTAACTGAGCATGTTCATGAACGGGAACACCATGTCCCTGGCGCCGCACATGAGGGGAATCAGGTAATTGCCGAAGCCGCCGAGAAACAGGGCGGTGAGCAGGTAGATCACCATGATCATGCCGTGCATGGTCACGGACTGGTAATACGAGTTGGGATCGATGAGGTCGAAGGTTTCCGGGAAGCCGAGCTGCATGCGCATGAACAGCGACAGCACGAGGGCGACGAGCCCGACGGCGATGGCGGTGCCGCCGTATTGAATCGCGATCACCTTGTGGTCCTGGCTCCAGACATACTTCGTTACCCAGCTATGGGGATGATGCAGTTCCAGTTCCTGGTCCGCCAATGGTACGTATGCCATGTTCAGCCTCCTGATTCGACCTTGTCCGATTGCCGGCTGTTCGCGTTCCGGCTCCGTCTGACGCCTATATCCTTTATCTGTTCCTTATTCCCCGACCGCGATGCTGGTGGACGAAAGCGTATTGATATACGCCGCTACATCGCGGATTTCTTCCTCGTCGGCCATGGCCGTCGCCATGTGCACCATTTGCTCGCCATAGTCGTCTTCCGGGTGCAGGCCGCGGATTCCCGACCGGAAATTGGCGAGCTGGGTGACGAGATACCAGTCGCTTTGCCCCGCCAGCGGCGGCGCGTCGGTATACCAGGTGCCGCTGCCGTCGTCGAGGTGGCAGGCGGCGCAATTGCGGTCGTAGATGTCCCGGCCGTTGGCGATATCGCCGGCGACCGTGCGTTCGGCCGGCTCGTCGGGCAAGGAAGCGATGTAGGCCGCCATGTTGCGCACGGCTTCGTCATCGGCCAGGGTCGCCGCCATGGGCGCCATCTGCTGGCCGAACACATCGCCCTCGCCGCCGCGCACTCCGGTCTTGAAATATTGCAGTTGCCGCTCGACATACCAGGCCGGCTGGCCGGTGAGCTTGGGGCCGTTCAGGGCCATGTTGCCTTCGCCCTGCTGGCCGTGACAGGTAGCGCACAGCGCGTATTGCGCCTGGCCGGCCGCGGGATTGGCGGCGACCCTGTTGCGGGTGTCGGCGAAAGTGGGTTGGGCGGCGAGCCAGGCATTGAAGTCTTCCTCGGTTTCCACCACCACCTGGCCGCGCATGACGAAATGGCCGATGCCGCAAAGTTCCTCGCAAAGCACGTCATAGGTGCCGACTTCGGTGGGCGTGAGCCACATGTAGGAAACGAGGCCCGGCACCAGGTCCATTTTCACCCGGAACTGGGGCACGGTGAAATTGTGCAGCACATCGTTGGAGCGGAACAGGAAATGCGCGTCCTGGTTGACCGGAATGCGCATTTGCGGATCGTTGACCACCACGTCGTCCTGGCCGTTGGGGTCTTCCGGATTGATGCCGAAAGGATTGTCCTGGGAAACGAATGAAGTATCGGCGGTGCCGAGGATGCCGTCGGCGCCGGGATAGCGATATTGCCATTGCCATTGCTGGGCCAATACTTCGTAGTCGTTCGCGCCTTCCGGAACATTGACGAAAACCGCCCAGTAGAACAGGCCCGGCGCCAGCATCAGCACCACGCCGATGGTGGTGAACACCGAAAGGCCGATTTCCAGCTTGTGGTTTTCCGGCTCGTACACCGCCTTGTGGCCCTGCCTGTGGCGGAAGCGCCAGACGCAATAGGCCATGAAGGCGTTGATCGCGACAAAAACGATGCCGGTCACCCACAAGGTGATGTATACGGTAATGTCGATGCCCGCCCAGTCGGCGGCGAGGTCGGTGAACCACCAGTCGAAGTAATAGGCAAAGACGAAATGCAGAACGACAGTGCCGACGACAAGCAGGAAAAGCGCGATCGCTAATGACATATGGCGGCAATCCTCATACGGGTCCGAAATTTTCCGCAAGGCGCGGCCCGCCGGACGAGTCGCGGTTCGCCATGCCGATTTCAGGGGGCTGGTTCATCTTGTACTCTTGCTTCGGGAACCAGTCGGCCCCGGAGTGAATCGCCGCGACCCGGGCCGGCTCGCGAGGATGAGTATGGCTCAAGTATCCTCTGGATAATTCCATGCGTGGAATTATTCGCCGCGGCAAGACAAAAGCGTGGTTTTGTCTTGCCGCCGGGAAGCTCCGACTCGATCAGAACTTCCCTTAATTTCAGCGGGGCGCATGGTATAGAATTTTCGCCCGCGCCGCAAGTGGGTCGGGCGGGAAAGCGCGCGGGCGGGCTGCTCCCGAACGCGGCAAGCCGCGCCGCATCGCCGCGACGGCGGCTGAACCGGCATGCGGCGCGGCTGGTCTTTGCGCGGCCGCTGGCATATGCTCGCGGTCATGCGGCGGGAACTGCCGGAATTCGCGAGGCGAGGAAACCGATGAAAAACCCGACCCGCGGGAAAGCAATCCTCTCGTCCGGCCTGCCCCTCGGTCCCGGCCGGATGCGTCCCGGCCGAGTCGAAGCGGACCTGATGAGGAAGAGACGATAACAATGGAGGAGGCGATGCGGGGCCATGCCCGGACCGGCGCCTGGCTGCTGTTCGGGGAGAACGCGAAAGGCTCGCTCGAGCCCGGCAAGCATGCCGACATGATCGTGCTCCCGGACGACTTGCCGACTATCGATCCCGAGCGGATCATGGATGCGGAAGTCGAGCAGACCTGGCCGGCGGGGCGGCTCGCATGCGCCGGACAATGAATACCGCGACCGATACCCAGATCGAGTTCATCAACATCAGCAAGTCTTACGACGGCAAGACCATGGTCTTGCCGAAGCTCGACATGAGCGTGCGGCGAGGCGAGTTCCTGACCTTGCTCGGACCTTCCGGTTCCGGCAAGACGACCTGCCTGATGCTGCTGGCGGGGTTCGAGACGCCGACATCGGGCGAAATCCGCGTCAACGGCGAGTCGGTGCACAACCTGCCGCCGCGCAAGCGCGACATGGGCATGGTTTTCCAGAACTACGCCCTGTTCCCGCACATGACTGTCGGCCAGAACCTCTCCTTCCCGCTGGAAGTCCGCGGCGTGACGGCCGCGGAACGCGAGCGCCGGGTGCGGCGGACATTGCGGATCGTGCGCCTCGAAGGCTACGAACACCGCCGTCCCGGGCAACTTTCCGGCGGCCAGCAGCAACGGGTGGCGATCGCCCGGGCGCTGGTATTCGAGCCCGGCGTGGTGCTGATGGACGAGCCGCTCGGCGCCCTCGACCGCCGCCTGCGGGAAGAGTTGCAACTCGAGATTCGTTCGATCCAGCGCGAGCTCGGCGTGACCATGGTTTATGTAACGCACGACCAGCAGGAAGCGATGACGCTGTCGGACCGCATCGCGGTTTTCAATCATGGCGAAATCCAGCAACTGGCCGCGCCGGAATCGCTTTACGAAGAGCCGGTTCGGGAATTCGTGGCGAGATTCGTCGGCGACAACAACCTGCTGCGCGGCACCGTGCGTTCCGTCGAAGGCGAGACCTGCAAGGTCCAGGTCGGCGAAGGCCTGGTCGAAGCCTTCATGGTCGAGCCGCTCGCGGCCGGCGCGGAAACGGTGCTGGCGATCCGTCCCGAGCGCGTGGTGCTGTCGCCGTCGATGGAATACAGCAATACCGCGACCGCCAGCGTCGACGACATGGTTTTCCAGGGCGACCATTGGCGCGTGCGGGTAACCGCCTTCGATCAGGCCGATTTCTTCGTCAAGATTCCCAATTTCATCGGCCAGGGCGGAATTCTTCCCGGCGACCGCGTGCGTATCGGCTGGACGACGATCGATTGCCGGGCCTTGCCCCGGGAAAGCCGGCAAGGACAGGCGGCGTGAGATATCCGGAAACATGGACATGAGAGAACCGGCGCCGCTGCCCGGGCATCGGACCCGTCTGCGGGCGCTCGGCCTGTTGTCGGCGCTGTCGCTCGCGGCATTTTCCGCCGCGGCCGGCGCCCAGACGCTGACCCTGGTTTCCTGGGGCGGCTCTTACGGCCGTTCGGTGGAGCGCGCCTGGGTCGAGCCGTTCACCGAACAGACCGGGATCGAGGTGCGCCTGGAAGACTACAACGGCGGCCTGGCCCAGATTCGCGCCCAGGTCGAAACCGGCAATGTATTCTGGGACATCGTCGACATGACGACTCCCGACGCCGTGCGGGCCTGCGACGAGGGCCTGCTGGAATTCGTGCCGCCGGAAGACCTGCCCGCCGCTGCCGACGGCACGCCCGCCGCCCGTGACTATCCTCCCGACGCTCGCTCTGATTGCGCGGGCGGCGGCATCGTTTCGGCGACCATCGTCGCCTATAACGACGAACTGTTTCCCGGCGAGAAACCGTCGACGCTGGAAGATTATTTCGATCTGGAGAAATTTCCGGGGCGTCGCGGCATGCGCCGCGTGCCCGTGGTCAATCTGGAGTTCGCGCTGATCGCCGACGGCGTGCCCCTGGACGAGGTCTACCGGACGCTCGACACCGAAGCGGGCGTAGCGCGGGCTTTCGCCAAGCTCGATACGATCAAGGACCAGCTCGTGTTCTGGGAGGCCGGCGCGCAGCCGCCGCAAATGCTGGCGGATCAGGAAGTCGTCATGACCACCGCCTACAACGGCCGCATTTTCAATGCCCAGATTCTCGAGCGCCAGCCATTCACGATCATCTGGGACGGCCAGGTCCAGGAAACCAGCGGCCTGGGCATCGTGCTGGGAACGCCGCGACTGGAAATCGCCCGGCGATTCGTGGCGTTCGTCTCGAATCCGGCAAACCTGGCGGCGATCAGCAAATACATCTCCTATAGCCCAACCCGTTATTCCGGCCACGCGCTGGTCTCCGCGCATCTGGACACCGGCGTCGAAATGGCGCCTCACATGCCCGCCGCCGAACAGAACATGCGCCGCGCCCTGAACAGCGACTGGCTCTGGTGGGCCGATAACCGGGACGAACTGAACGAGCGCTTCGCCGTATGGTTGACTCGCTGACCAGCAGCCGCGCGCGCGCCGTCTTGCTGGCGGCGCCGCTGGCGGTGTTTGTCGCCGCGACCTTTCTCGCGCCGCTGGCCGCCATGCTCGCGCGCAGCGTCTACGAGCCGGCGGTCGCCGATTCCCTGCCGGCGACCCTGGCCGCGCTGGCCGACTGGGATGGCCGCGAATTGCCGGACGAGGAAATATTCCGCATTGCCGGCATGGAGTTCGTCGCGCTCAACGAACGGCGCGAACTCGGCGCGGTGGCGACGCGAGTCAATCGCCTGCAAAGCGGCATGCGCAGCACCTTGCTCGGCGCCGCCCGCATATTGGGGAGCGACGCTCCCTCGGGTTCCTGGCGCGAAGCCATGATCGAAGCCGATGCGGATTGGGCCGAGGTCTCCTCCTGGCTGGCGCTGCGCCGGGCGGGAGAACGCATCACGCCGCGTCATTTCCTGAACGCCCTCGATCTCGACCGCGGCGCGGCCGGAGAGATCGCGGCCCAGCCCGAGGACCGGCGCATCTACGTCGGCCTGCTGTTGCGGACTTTCGCCATCAGCGCGGCCATCACCCTGATCTGCCTGCTGCTGGCCTATCCGGTCGCCTGGCTGCTGGCCCATGCCCGTCCCGCGCGCGCCGGCCTGCTGCTCCTGCTCGTGCTGGTGCCGTTCTGGACTTCGCTGCTCGCGCGCACGACCTCCTGGATCGTGCTGTTGCAGAACCAGGGAGTAATCAACGACCTGCTCGTGGCGCTCGGAATTCTCGCCGAGGAACAACGCCTGGCGCTGATCTACAACATGACGGGCACCATCATCGCCATGGTGCACGTGTTGCTGCCGTTCATGATCCTGCCGCTCTATTCGATCATGCGCACGATTCCGCCGCGGCACATGCAGGCGGCGGCCTCGCTCGGCGCATCGTTCCGGCAGTCTTTCCGCCGGGTCTACTGGCCGCAGTCCTTGCCGGGCGTGGCGGCGGGCTCGCTGCTCGTGTTCATACTCTCGATCGGCTATTACATCACTCCGGCCCTGGTCGGCGGCCGCACCGGACAATTGATCTCGGGCATGATCGCCTACCATATGGAACAGTCGCTGAATTGGGGCCTGGCGGCGGCGCTCGGCTGCATCCTGCTCGCGCTCGTGGCGCTGCTCTACCTGATTTACAACCGGCTCGCGGGACTCGACAAGATGAGGCTGGGCGGATGAGCGCGGCGCAGAATCCGGGCGATTCCAGGCTGCGGCGGCGGCTGCATGTCGGCTTCTGCGCCGCGGTGCTGTTTTTCCTGGTCGCGCCGGTGCTGGTGGTGATTCCGCTCAGCTTCAACGCCGAGCCCTATTTCACCTTCACCGAAGGCATGTTGCGGCTCGACCCGGACGCCTGGTCGCTGCGCTGGTACGGCAACGTGCTCGAAGGAGGCCGCTGGCTGCCGGCCCTGGGCAAGAGCCTGATGATCGGCGTCGCCGCCGCCGCGATCGCCACTGTGCTGGGAACCCTGGCCGCGCTCGGCCTGAGCAGTCCCGCCATGCCGGCGCGCGAGGCGATCATGGCCGTGCTGATTTCGCCGATGGTGACGCCGATCATCATCACCGCCGCCGGCATGAGCTTCTTCTATTCGGACCTGGGGCTGGGGCAGACCTATATCGCGCTGATCCTGGCCCATGCCGTGCTCGGCGCGCCGTTCGTGCTGATCGCGGTGAGCGCCAGCCTGAGCGGCTACAACCACGACCTCAATCGCGCCGCGGCCAATCTCGGCGCCGACGGCTGGACGACCCTGCGCCGGGTGCAATTGCCGCTGATCGCCCCCGGCGTGCTTACCGGCGCGTTATTCGCCTTTTCCGCTTCCTTCGACGAAGTTGTCGTGGTGCTGTTCATCGGCGGGCCGGAACAGCGCACGATCCCGCGCGAGATGTGGGCGGGCATCCGGGAACAAATCAGCCCCGAAATCCTCGCCGTGGCCACTTTCCTGATCGTCTTCGCCGCGCTGTTGCTCGCCGCGGTCAACTGGCTCGGCAACCGCGACCATGTCAGAGCCTCCTGACGCCTCCGGGTCTTCCCGCCAGACATCCCCTGACTGATTCCATCCATGGAGTCATTCATTGCCGCAAGACATGAGCGCGATCTTGTCTTGCTCCCGGATTCAATGGCTTGCGCCATCGAATCCGGCACCGCAAACAAGAAACCCCCGGCCGAGGCCGGGGGTTTCGTCAAAGGCGGCGGACCGCAGGGTCAGATGAAATCGACCGGAGTCAAAGGACCGTCGAATACGCCCGCCAGCGCGATGGCCATATCCGTGCCGGCGCTGAAATCGCCGTCTCCGTCGACATCGACGAGAACCCAATCCAAAGTTATATTGTTGCCGGTGACAAAACCCAGATCGGTATGGAAACCGTCAAAAAACGGCGGCGATTCAAATTTCGTCCTGTCCTCCGTCGTCGTGACGAGCGCAATGGACCTGGCCTGGGAGAATGCAGTCGCTGTCGCGTCGCTCATGAACAGGCCGTCGCCATCGCCGACGACCGTCTTAAGGTTGCTGTTCCCGCTGTTGGTTATCTGCTTGATGCCTCCCCTCAGGTCCAGGACTGAATTGAGATCGATCTTGTCGACGCCTTTTTCGAACCCGGCAATTATGTCGAAGCCGGTCATCTTGTCGCCAAAGTTGACTTGAGAGTCGGATGCCGCAGTGTATATGAACGTGTCTTTATGGTTATCCTTGATATGGGTACCCGAATTCAAGATCAAGGAAGTATTCTCATTGTTCAAAACAAAGCCAGAAACATTACGAAGAAAAATATCTCCTCCAGCGCCGCCTGTCATCTTGTCTTCGCCGGATTGGTGGACGAACAGATCGTTGCCGCCATGGCCCATGAGAGTGTCTTTCGCCGAGTAACCGACACCGTGAATGATATCGTCGACAGGACTGCCGTCCATTTTCAAGCCGGGACTCGGATCTGCTGACGTGCCTACAATAATTCCTACAATGTAAACGCCTCCTGAACTCTCTCTGGCGTCCAGGTAGGTCAGGGAATCAAGAAACCCTGCCCCTTCTGAATCTCTTTCGATATAGAGAGGGGCATCTCCGGTAACCTTCAGCTCCTCGATTTCATTGCCTTTGGCGACAGTGAGGTGGTTGACGTAGTTGATCGCCTTGGGCCGGTCCTTGGCGTCGACGGTCGAAGTGACGGTCGCCGTGGAGTGCACGGCCAATTCCTCGACATCCTTGTCCACCGTGAGCGTCAATTTCATCCTTGCACCTGGTTCCAGGTACGACAAATCCGACAGCTTGTCCTTCTTGCCGCCGTGGGTATGCAGTTTCAGCGTCAGCGAATCGTCGTCGCCGTCCGCCAGCATGTAGCTCACGCTGGGACTGGTAACAACCGACTTGTCGGTGTCCTTGTCGGGCGCCTTGCTGGAAACGGCGAGGCCGACGCCGGACAGGACGTTCTTGAACTCGACTTTCCCCGCGGCGCCGCCGCTCACCATCAACTCGTCGACTCCGAGATCCTTGACATCGTAGACGCCCGAGCCGCCGCCCGCGTCCAGGGTGATGGTCTCGAAGCCCGTGTAGGCATCCCCGGCACCCTTGAGGTTGGCCCCGGTCTTTTCCTTCAGCACCAGGGTGTCCATGCCCGCGCCGCCGTCGATCCGGCTCTTGCCCGCGCTGACATTGGTGACTGTAAACATGTCGTCGCCGGTGCCGAGGTTCGCCTTCAGGCCGCCCTTCGCGAACGCCGCCACGCTGACCTCGTCCTTGCCCGCGCTTCCCATGTAGCTCGTGACGCTCGCGCCCAGATTGCTCAACTTGACGGCGCCGCTCGCCTCGCTCGCGTCGACCGTCTTCAGCTTCTTCAGCCCCATCGCGTCCAGGGTCGTCTTGCCCGAGCCGGACAAGGTCAGTTTCTCCAGCGTTTCGGACGGCTTGACATCGGCCGCTTTCTCCGCCGCCGCCGGGGCGAATTTGGTCGCGGACAGCGTCAGGTCGCCGGCGCCGGAAACGGCGACCGTCTTGATCTGGTCCGAAGCCAGGCGGATGTTGGAATCGCCCTTCACTTCGATCATCAGATCCTCGATGCCCTTGAGGCACAACTTGCCGTGCCCGTTGGCCGTGTTGCCGAACCGGTCGACCATGGCCGTCAGCGACATCATGTCCTTGGCGGCGTTCTCCACCAGCAAGGTGGTGTTGGTGTTGCGCAGGTCGACGGACTCGATCGCCTTCGAGTAGATGTGCACCGGAACGCTGTCCTTGTCGTTTTTCGCGGCTACAGCGGGCGTTCCGGGTGTTTGGCCCTCGGCGGGCACGGCGGCCTTGGCGGGCGTGTTTTCGCCGTAGCGCTTGCCGTCGTCGCCCATGCCGTCGTGCACGCCGTCGAGCGTCACGCTCTTGACCGTCTCGGAATGCGCGGTCGACTTGCCCACCTCGACGCCCTTGCCGCCTTCGACCATGACCGAGGTCGTCGTGTCCGTGTCGAAGATATTCACCTGCGCGCGGGCGCTCACGTCCTCGAGGTTTACCGCGTCCGGGCTCATGCCCTTGCCCACGCTGGCGTTGTAGACGCCGTACCACTCGTTGAGCAATGCGGTGCCCGGGGCCTTGCCCAGCATCGCTACCGACAGGCCGATTATCGTATCTCTGGTTTGTGCTGTTACCGCCAATCAGAACTTGTTGATATGCCTGCCGTATTTGCCGGATTCGCGCGGGCCGGCCGCTGAATCGCCGCGCGAACATGAATGAAAATTTCCAGTCCGCGCGGCCGCCGTCCGGGATGGTCTCGTGATGCTCCCCAAACTGTTTTTCAGGAAAGCGGCGCCGCGAAGCGGACCGAAACACGAGCGCGGATAAAGACGCGGCGCGCGCGAATTCCTTTCCGAAAACGCGCGCGACGACCGACAAGGCCGAATCGTTCGCCGTCCCGGTTCGGCGGGCCGAGAGAAAACCTTTCCGCCCGCGGCGACGCAAGAGATTTTTTGGTAATTATTTGATTTATAGATAATAAATAAGCCGAAACCCGGAACTCGACGGCTTTCCCGAAAGCGTTATATCGACCTTCGAAGAGGCTCGCGATCATTTCCAGGCCGCCGCCGAGGCGGGCCGCGCAACCGGTCGAGCCGCGCCGCAGCCGGACGGAATGCCGGCGTTTCGCGGTCGCTTGGGTGACCGAAAAATTTCGCCAACTTGTGATCCCGATCACATGCGCGCGGCGCGGATGCCGTTGTATAATGCCGCCGCGCTAAACTCTTTCTTTACTTTACAGGAGCACTCCAGATGGCGGTAACAACACAAACCGCGAACTGGTTTGTTCCGACCTCCGCGACACGACCCGCCCTGAGCGCTGCCGGAGACCGATAGCCCACGCCGGTTCGGCAAAACATGTCGGATTGCATCGTCGTTGCGGCGACGATTCGCAGGATGCGGCATTTCTCTTCTCTGGAAATACTTGTGTCGGCGGAAACAAGGCCGCCAAGGCCGATGTTTGCCGAGGAAGCTCCAGGTATCCTCCGAATAACTCCATCCATGGAATTATTCATTGCTGCAAGACAAAAGCGTGGTTTTGTCTTGCTCCCGGATTCAATGACTTGCGCCATCGAATCCGGCGGCGCATCCCGCACCGCAGGAAAGCTCTGACTTGATCAGGGCTTTCCCCAGTATTCCCTGAATGATTCCATCCATGGAGCCATTCCTTGCTGCGAGACAAAGGCTGCGCACCGCGGCCGGTTCGCGCTCGCCGCGCGATGGCGAGAAAACCTTGTCAGAATGAAAAACCGCGTCATGTCGCGGTTTGTCCCCGCAGCAGATTCGCAATCGTCTTCATTGCCGGGTTTTCGCGCAGTCTGGCGCTCCGGTTGCGCGGCAATGGGCAATTCCATGCGCGGAACGGTTCGGAGAATGCCCGGTTCCCGTCGTCGGCCGGCTACCGCAGCAACTCCGGCAGCGCGGTGGCGAGGCCGGGTTGCAGCGCGAGCAGGAGCAGAACGCCCAATTGCATGAGCACGAAGGGTATCGCGCCCCGGTAGATCGCGCCCGTCGGCAGACTGTCCGGGGCCACGCTGCGCAGGTAGAACAGGGAAAAGCCGAAAGGCGGGGTGAGGAAGGAGGTTTGCAGGTTCACGCAGATCATCACGCCAAGCCAGACCGGGTCGATGCCCATGCCGAGCAGCGCCGGCCCCACCATGGGCACGACCAGAAAGGTGATTTCGATGAAGTCGAGGATGAAACCAAGCAGGAAGATGACGAGCATGACGAGCAAGGTGGCCGAGAATACGCCGCCGGGCAGCGCGCCGAAGATTTCCTCGATCAATTGTTCGCCGCCGAAGCCCCGGAAAACGGACGAGAAGATCGTCGCGCCGATCAGGATCAGATAAGCCATCGATGTGAGCCGCACCGTCTCCAGCGATACGTCCCGCAACACATCCGTATTCAATTTCCTCCGGCTCAGCGCGAGCAGCGCCGCGCCCGCGGCGCCCACGCCCGCCGCTTCGGTCGGCGTGGCGAGGCCGAACAGGATCGCCCCGAGCACCGCGGCCATCAGGGCGAGCGGCGGCAACAGGCCGCCCAGCAACTTGCGCGACGAAATCCCCCGCGCCGCGCTTGCGAGCGGCGGCGCCGCGTCCGGGTCGAAGCGGGCGACGACCCCCACGTACATCGCATAGGCGAACACGAGCAGCAGGCCGGGCGCGACCGCGCCGGCGAAGAGGTCGCCGATGGTGACGAAGTCCGGCGCGAAGGCGCCCGCGTCGAGTTGCGCTTGCTGGTAGGCATTGCTGACGACCTCGCCGAGCAGGATCAGGCAGATCGAAGGCGGGATGATCTGGCCGAGGGTGCCGGTGGCGCAGACCGCGCCGGCGGCCAGCGAAGGGCGGTAGCCGGCCTTGAGCATCGAAGGCAGCGACAGCATCCCCATGGTCACTACCGTGGCGCCGACGATGCCGGTGCTCGCCGCCAGCAACATGCCCACGAACACCACGGAAATGCCGAGGCCTCCGGGCAGACGGGCGAACGCGGACTCCATGCTTTCGAGCAACTCCTCGGCGATGCGGGACTTTTCCAGCATCGCGCCCATGAAAACGAACAAGGGCACGGCATGCAGGTTCTGATTGACGAAGATGCCATGGATGCGATTCGGGACCAGGCCGAGAAAGGCGTCGTCGAATACGCCCGCGGCCAGACCCAGCCCCGCGAACAGGAGGGATACGCCCGACAGGGTGAGCGCGACGGGGTAGCCGGCGAGCAGGAACAGGCAGACGGCCGCGAACAGCAACAGGGGCAGCAACTCGATCACGAGAGTCCGTCCCGCAATCGCGGCGGCTCGGCCGCCTCGAACGCGGCGAGCCCCGCGCGGCGACCCGCGCAAGAGCGCGTCATCCGCGGAACTTCTTCAGCGAACGCAGAAACTCGGCCGCGCCCTGCAGCAACAGCAGCCCCGCAAGCACCGGGATCAGCGTCTTGAGCAGAAAGACGAAAGGCAGCCCGCTCGACTCGGGCGAACCCTCGAGGGTGCTCCAGGACAAGGCGACATAATCCCGGCTCGTCCAGATGATGAACACGCCGGTGACGCCGAGGAAAAGCACCGCGCCGATCATGTCGATCAGCGCCCGCGCCCTGACCGGGAGCCTGTTGTAGAAGAAATCCACGCGCACGTGGCCGCCCGCCTTCAGGGTATAGGCGGCACCGAAGGCGAACAGCGCCGAATTGATATACATGACCGATTCCTGGAGCCCGATGTGGCCGATGCTGAACAGATAGCGCAGCAACACGATGACCGCGACCACGAGCACTTCGACCGCCGCCAGCCAGCAGACGACCTGCCCCGTCCTTTCGCTGAAGGCGTCGATAGCGGAGATCGCGGCGGCGCTTCGATCCGTCATGACATCATCCATACCCGCAACAATTGCCAGCTCAACAGCAATACCGCGACGCTCAGCCCGATCATCGCCAGACCGAGCAGCCAGAGCAGACCGCGCTGCATCTTGCGCGCCAGCCGGCGATGCCAGGGCATGTCGCGCGTGGCCGCGGGCGGGACCGATTCGAACATCCTGCCGAAGCTGAGCAGCGCGAGCGACCAGCACAAGGCGACGACCCCCGGCATCAGCCAGCGGTCGTCGGCCAGCCAGGGATTGGCGACCAGGCTGGCGAACACCGCGGCGACAGCCGCCAGGGCGAGCAGGCCGAGAATCCAGCGCAACTTCTGAATGGTCCTGGCGATGCCTTGCAGTCGCTCGATCATTTTCACCAACCCGGCAACCGGCCAAGCTTACCCCAGCGCCCCGCTCGCGGACAGCGCCCCTTCGACGGCGCATCCATCGCGCGTTCGAGAGCGAGACCTCCGGACCGAGCGGTTCGCCCGCCGCGTTGCTGTCGGCTCCGGGGCTCCATCTCCCGCGCTCTTCGTCCCCGGAGCCGGCGCGGCGGCGCGGCGGCCTTGCCCAATATCATCGAAACATTCTTTTCCTTTCATCGTTGTTCAACTCTCTCGCTTGCATTCATTCCGGAAGTTGTCGAGGTCTCGACAATGGACGCGCGCGGCAAGTCGCGGCGACCGCGGCTCGTGTATCATTGTCCGGCGCGACCGAATACCGACAGAGAAGAGAGAGCCATTCGTCATGCTGACCGTAGTTTCGCCCGCCAAGACCCTCGACTTCGAAAGCAGGGTGCGAACCCGCAAGTTCTCCCAGCCCCGTTTTCTGGACGACGCCGCGCGTCTGGTCGAGCACATGAAGACGCTCGACCCGGGGGATCTGTCGGCGCTGATGGAAATCAACCCCGATCTGGCGGAACTCAACTGGCAGCGCTACGCCTCCTGGCGCACGCCGTTCACTCCGCGCAACGCGCGGCAGGCGGTCTTCGCCTTTCGCGGCGATGTCTACCTCGGCCTGCGCGCCGAGCGGTTCGGCACCGCCGGGCTGAATTTCGCGCAAAAGCACCTGCGCATCCTGTCGGGACTATATGGCCTGTTGCGCCCGCTCGACCTGATTCAGCCCTATCGGCTGGAAATGGGACGGCAGATTGCCGTCGACGGGCATGCCGGCCTGTACGATTTCTGGGGCGAGCGACTGGCCCGCGCGCTCAACGAAGACCTCGCCGCCCTGCCGCAGAAACGCAAGTTGCTGGTGAATCTGGCTTCCGGCGAATATTTCCGGTCGATCGACAACGACGCGCTCGAGGCGGATGTCGTCACGCCGATATTCAAGGACCAGACCAGCCGCGGCGATTATCGCGTGCTCAGTTTCATGGCCAAACGGGCCAGGGGAGAAATGGCCGCCTGGATCATCGAAAATCGCATCAACGCCAGCCGCGCGCTGAAGAAATTCACCGCAACCGGATATCGCTACAGCGCCGAAGAATCCACGGCCGACCGCCCGGTATTCCTGCGCGACCGCGCGCCCTGAACGGCGCGCCCATGACCGCGCTGCCTTTCAGCCAGGCTTGCGAGAACAACAAGCGGCCGATTCTCGCCGTGTTGCGGCGGCATCTGGACGGTGTCCGCTCGTTGCTCGAAATCGGCGCGGGCACCGGCCAGCATGCCGAGTTCCTCGCCGGCCAATTTCCCGGCTTGCGCTGGCAGGCATCGGATGTCGCGGCGAACCTGCCGCTGTTGCGGCCGCGCATCGCGCGCGCGGGCCTGCCCGCACCGGTCGCGCTCGATATCGACGAGCCCGACTGGGGCTGCGGCAGTTTCGACGCGGTCTTCAGCGCCAACATGCTGCATATCGTCGGCGCGAATTCGGTCGAGAACTTCTTTCGCGGGCTCGGGCCGCATCTCGGCCCCGGCGGCGCGCTGCTGGTCTACGGCCCGTTCCGCTATCGCAACGCCTACACCTCCGCGAGCAATGCCCGCTTCGACCGCTGGCTGCAACAACGCGACCCGGCCAGCGGCATTCGCGATTTCGAATGGGTAAACGCCCTGGCGGAAGAAGCCGGGCTGTCGCTGGCGGAAGACAACGCCATGCCCGCCAATAACCAATTGCTCGTCTGGCGGATGGACCGCGGCGGCGGTCAGCGGTCGGCCCGCCGATAAGGCAGCAGGGAGCGCGCCGCCTTCTGATAGGCATCGACATGGGTGCGTTCCTGTTCCACGAAACGGCCGATCGCGCGGTCGAATTCCGGATGCGCCAGCCAATGCGCGGACCAGGTCGTCGCCGGCTCGAACCCGCGCTGGATCTTGTGTTCGCCCTGGGCGCCCGAGTCGAAGGTCCGCAGCCCGTTGGCGATCGCATAGTCGAGCCCCTGGTAGTAGCAAGTCTCGAAATGCAGGAATTCGCGGTCTTCGCGACAGCCCCAATAGCGCCCGAACAACGTCTCCTCGTTGCGGAAGAAAAGCGCCGCGGCGATATCGCGCCCCTCATGCGCGGCGCTGATCAGCAGCAACTGCTCGGGTATGGTCTCGGCGAGCGCGTGGAAAAACTCCAGGTTGAGATAGCCTTGCATGCCGCGGCGCAGGTAGGTGGCCTGGTAATACAGGAAGAACTCCGCCCATTGCGCTTCGCTGATGTCGCCGCCCTCGGTCACGCTGAAGCGGATATCCTGGTCGCGCGCGCGGCGGCGCTCCTTGCGCAGGTTCTTGCGCTTGCGCGAGGAAAGCGCATCGAGAAAGTCGTCGAAACTGCGGTAAGCCCTGTTGCGCCAGCGGAACTGGGTGCCGTGGCGGATATGCATGCCCTGCGCGCGCAACAGCCGGCATTCCGCTTCGGTCGGAAAAAGCACATGCCAGGACGTGATGTCGCTGTCCAGGGCCTGTTGCCGAATCCGGTCGCAGATCAACGGCATGTGCGCGGCGGCGGCGCCGAGCAACCGCTGTCCGACGGCGGGCGTGAAAGGCGCTGCGGTGACGAGTTTCGGGTAGTAGGCGAGGCCGTGCTGCTGATAGGCGTTCGCCCACGCCCAATCGAAAACGAACTCGCCCCAGCTGTCGGTCTTGCGATAGAGCGGAACGATCGCGAGACAATTCTCCGCGCCGTCGCATAGCGTCAGATGGCGGGGCAGCCAGCCGCTGCCGGGGCCGACGCAACCGGTTCGCTCCAGCGCGTGAAGAAATTCGTATCGCATGAAGGGATTGCGGGTTCCCGCCAGCGCATTCCACGCGTCCCGGCCGATTTCGGCGATGGAATCCGCGAACCGGATCGCGAGCGAGCCGGCCGGCCGGCGTTTCGCGCTTGTGCCTGATGACATATTCCGCTCCATGCCGCGCCGGCGCCCAAGTGTGCCTTGCGCAATTCCATCCATGACATGGTTCATTGGCAAAACCGGGGCGCGGTCTTGTTCGCTCCCGCATGCAACGGCTTGCGCCAGCGAAGCGGCGGAAAAGAAAGCGCCGCGCACCGGTCCGCCTTGCCGAGCCGGCGACAACGCAAGCTCCGGAAGATATCCGGCGCGCAGCCGACCGCGATCATCCTCTCTCCCATGCGAGGCTGCGACGCTTGCAGTAGGATTGTACCGTTTCTCGCCCGGTGGCCCAGCACATGGAATCGCCCAATCTGATCCGGCGCATCGCCGACTCCCGGCGCCAGTTGCGCAAGTCCGAAGCCAAGGTGGCCAATTACGTGCTCGAACATGTCAACGACGTGCTCGCCATGCGCGTCGTCGACCTCGCCGAACGCGCCGGCGTGAGCGACCCCACCGTGATCCGCTTCTGTCGCGCGGTCGGCTGCGACGGCTTCCAGGCTTTCAAGTTGCGGCTCGCCCAGCAGGCCGGGCTGGGCGATGTCCATACCCAGTTCGCGGTGGACGACAAGGATACGGTCGGGGATCTGTGCAACAAGGTCTTCGACAGCACCGTGGGCTCGCTGCTCGGCGTGCGCGACGACCTCGACCCGCAGGCGCTCGAACGCGCCATCGACGCCATCATCCGCGCGCGCCGGGTCGAATTCTACGGCTTCGGCGCCTCGGGCTCGGTCGCCGCCGACGCCCAGCACAAGTTCTTCCGCCTGCAACTCGTCGCCGCCGCCTATACCGACCCGCACATCCAGCACATGTCGGCGATTTCGCTCGACGAGCGCGACGTGGTGGTCGCCATCTCGCAGTCGGGCCAGACCCGGGCGCTGCTCGACAGCGTCAAGCTCGCCATGGAAGCCGGCGCCGCGGTGATCGGCCTCGCGCCGCAAGACACTCCGCTGAGCGACCTTTGCAGCATCCCGATCCACGTCAACTTGCGCGAAGAACACCAGGCCTTCGCCCCGGTTTCCTCGCGCATCGCCCATCTCGTCGTCATCGACGCGCTCGGCGCGGGCGTCGCGGTGCATCGCAAGCCTCTGCTCAGCGAACACCTCAAACGCCTCGAACGCAGCCAGCGCGCCCTGCGCACCGGCCGGCGGACTCATGATGCGAACAAGGCGGGCGACAAGAGTCGTTGATAACCGGATAATCGGCGACCAGACAATAAGGGGGAGTTCAACGGGCTTGTTTTTTCCGCCCGGCCATCGGCGCGGCGGGAACAGCCATGCCTGATGAACCCGATAACTGAATCGCCGTTTCAGCGGCGGTTGATTCGGTTCGAGCAAAACGAGACGGCGCGACATCCGCCGCGAGGAACGCCGAGGATTTCTCGGGATGCGGAAGCGCGGTCATTGACCCGCGAACGAAAACAACGAAGCGGCAACACCGCCATCGGCGAGAAGCGGACGGCGACCGGGAAAAAAGAAGACCACCCGTGAACATGCAAGCGCACGACGAACTCAGGGCCAAGATCTGGGAAATCGCCAACCGGCTCAGGGGGCCTTACCGGCCGCCGCAATATCGGCTGGTCATGCTGCCCATGGTCGTCTTGCGCCGGCTCGACTGCGTGCTGGAGCCGACCAGGGATGCCGTTCTCGCAAAGCGCGAGGAGCTTGAGGCGAAGCGGATGCCCGAAACGGCAATGGCCCGTCTGCTCGGCAAGGCCGCCGACCCGAGCCGGAAACACCCTCTTTACAACACCAGTCCCTACACTTTCGCCCGCTTGCTCGGCGATGCCGAGAACATTGCGCCGAACCTGGTGTCGTACATCAACGGCTTTTCCCCGACCGCGCGACATATCTTCGAGCGGTTCAAGTTCGCCGACCAGATCGAGAAGCTCGACGCCAGCAACCGCCTGTTCGCGGTCGTGAAGGCGATGGCCGACATCGACCTCCACCCCGAACGGATCGACAACCTCCAGATGGGCTACCTGTTCGAGCATCTCGTGATGCGCTTCAACGAACAGGCCAACGAGGAAGCCGGGGACCACTTCACGCCGCGCGAGGTCATCCGCCTCATGGCGAACCTGATCTACACCGGCGAACCGGATGTCGAGAGGCCCGGCATCTACCGCACGATCTACGACCCGGCCTGCGGAACGGGCGGCATGCTTTCCGAATCCGCGAAGCTGATCCTCGCGCAGAACCGGCGGGCGAAGCTCGCGCTCTACGGCCAGGAATACAACGACGAATCCTGGGCCATCTGCTGCGCCGACATGCTCATCAAGGACGAGGACACGAACAACATCGTCCTCGGCGACACTCTGGGCGACGGCAAGACCGGGGACGGCTTCGAAGGCCAGCGCTTCCACTACCTGATGGCCAACCCGCCTTTTGGCGTCGAATGGAAAGACCAGAAGGAGACGGTCGAGCGCGAACACAGGACGCTCGGCTTTGCGGGCCGGTTCGGCGCCGGGCTGCCGGCCATCAATGACGGTTCGCTGCTCTTCCTCCAGCACATGATCTCCAGGATGCATCCCTGGGAGGAAGGGAACGAGGATCGGCCCGGCTCGAAGATCGCCATCGTCTTCAACGGCTCGCCGCTGTTCTCCGGCGACGCCGGCTCGGGACCGTCCGGCATCCGCCGCTGGATCATCGAGAGCGACTGGCTCGACGCCATCGTGGCGCTGCCGGACCAGCTTTTCTACAACACCGGCATCTTCACCTATGTCTGGCTGGTGACCAACCGCAAGCCGCCGGAGCGGCGCGGCAAGGTGCAACTCATCGACGGCACCCGCTTCTTCCGCAAGATGAAGAAGAGCCTCAACAACAAGCGCAACAAGATCGACGAAGACCAGATCAGCCGCCTGACTTGCGTGTACGGCAACTGCCGGGACGGGGAGACGGCCGAGGTGACAATCGACGGCGCGATCGAGACGCGCGTCATCTCCCGCATCTTCGAGAACCGGGAATTCGGTTTTCTCAAGGTAACGGTCGAGCGCCCCTTGCGCATGCGCTTCGAGGCAATGCCGGAGCGGATCGCCAAGCTCGACCATCAGACCGCCTTCACTAATCTGGCGGAATCGAAAAAGCGCAAGGACGCGGCAGCGGCCGAGCGAGAGGCCGCGGCGGGACGGAAACAGCAGGACGCCATCCGCGCCGCGCTTGCGACGCTCGAAGGCAATGGGCGCTACATGGACCGGGAGACCTTCGAAGCGGATATGATGACCGCCGCCGGGCGGGCCGGCATCAAGATTCCCGCCCCGATCAGGAAGGCGGTCTTCGCGGCCCTCGGCGAACGCGACCCGGACGCCGCGATCTGCCGCGACGGCAAGGGCCGCCCCGAGCCCGACAGCGAACTCCGGGACACCGAGAACATTCCCCTGCCGCCCGGCACGGAATTGCCGCTGCCGATGGATTTCGGACCGGACAAGCCCAACGACCGTCTGGTCGAAGCCTTCCGGGACGATATCGATGCCTACATGGCGCGCGAAGTGCTGCCCCATGTGCCGGATGCCTGGGTGGACTACGACAAGACCAAGGTCGGCTACGAAATCCCGATCAACCGGCATTTCCATGTCTACAAGCCGCCGCGCCCACTCGACGAGATCGAGGCGGATATTGCCCAAATCGAAGAGGAGATCGCCAAGTTATTAAAGGGGCTGACGGGATGGGCACGGTAGTCCAGAAAGCACTCGCGGCATTTGGCGACTTGCCGGAAGGCTGGACACGCCGCCGTCTTCGATATGATGTGCATCTGAATCCAAAGAAATCTTCGCTAGATATGGAACCAGATGCGCTTGTCTCGTTCATTCCGATGGACGCTGTCGGCGAGTACGGGGGCTTAAACTTGGACGATGTGCGAGAGCTGGCCGATGTTTACGATGGCTACTCCTATATTTCGGATGGCGATATCTGTATTGCGAAAATAACGCCCTGCTTCGAAAATGGAAAAGGTGCCATTGCCGAAGGGCTTACCAACCGTGTTGGGTTTGGGACGACCGAACTACACGTGGTTCGCCCAAGACCATGGTTAGATAGATGCTTCTTTTTTTATGTCTCAATTGCAGACGACTTCCGAAAGCTTGGAGAATCGGAAATGTACGGCGCTGGGGGACAGAAGCGAATTGATGAACGCTTCATCAGGGACTGGAGACCGCCTCTCCCCCCATTCGCCACGCAACAGCGGATCGCACGGTTTCTGGATGAGAAGACGGCGAAGATCGACGGGCTGATCGAGAAGAAGCGGGCGCTTCTGGACTTGCTGGCCGAGAAACGCCAAGCCCTCATCACTCGCGCCGTCACCAAGGGCCTCAAGCCAGATGCTCCGATGAAACCTTCAGGCATCGACTGGCTCGGTGATATCCCCAAGCGTTGGTCGCTTATTCCGTTCAAATGGCGATGCCGAATACAGAGCGGGCAAGTCAATCCCAAGGAACCGGAATACGCTGAGATGATGCTGATCGCCCCGGATCATATAGAAAGCGGCACGGGACGTTTGTATGAAGTCACAAGTGCTGAAGAGCAAGGCGCGATTAGCGGAAAATACCTCTGTCCTGAAGGATCGATTTTGTACTCAAAAATCCGCCCAGCGCTTCGAAAGGTTACGCTTTACCATACCGAATGTATTTGCAGTGCCGATATGTATGCCATTTACCCAGACCGCGATTTGGTGCGCGAGTACCTGTTCTACTTTATTTTGACCGATGCATTCACGTCTTACGCAGAGCTTGAATCACTGCGAGTTGCAATGCCCAAAGTGAACCGAGAGGCCCTGGGGGCATTTCCTGTTCCGGTTCCAGACATCCAAGAACAACGGGAGATCGTGTGTTTCTGCGAAAGGGTGGATCAGAGTTACAGAGAAGTGACTGATAAACTTAGCGATAGTATTGCACGACTTGAAGAATACAGATCAGCACAAATCACGGCAGCTGTCACAGGCCAACTCGCGGAGTTGCAATGATCCTTGATGACTCCACATTTCGGACATCTCGGCGACCAGTCCAGCATTTCCGCGGAGAGAATTTGACTCATGTTCGACCACACCGAACGAGATTTTGAGACGGCGATCAAAGCCGGGCTATCGATTCCGGCGGCTGCGAGACGCGGAAACCAAAAGTCCTTGACGAAACTCTCTCTCTTTTTCCCGACGATGCAGCCGATTTCCTAAAAGAGAGTCAGCCAGCGAAGTGGAGGGCTCCGGCACTTGGACGCTGCTCGGGCCGAAGGCGGCAGTGACGATACTGGACAGCCTGTTGAAGGTGCTGGAACGCAAGGTTACGCTGCATGTCCCGCGTCGCGGGCTTCAAATGCCGTGGCCAAGCCCTCCGCATGGACTTGGCTCCGGCCCGACGCGGGCATGCTTCTCGCGCATTCGCCCGAGAGCCAACTTGGCGGATAACCTCGTGACGAGCGACATTCCGACATGATTCGAGTAGATGTCAGTCCGCAAGTCCTTTACTGGGCTCGGCAGCGCGCCGGTCTTGATCTGGCTGACCTGCAAGGCAAGTTTCCGAAGTTGGCGGACTGGGAAAGCGCAGCCGGCCGGCCCACGATTCGACAATTGCAGGAATTCGCCAAGGCGACGCGGGCGCCCTATGGATTTCTTTTCTTGCCGGAACCGCCGGCGCTGCCTTTGCCGTTCGCCGACTTCCGCACGGTCAAAAATCGGCACCCTCAAAGCATCAGCCCGGAGCTGATGGACACTATCCACCTCATGCAGAGGCGACAGGCGTGGCTGCGTGAAGAGCGGGTGGAAACCGAAGTGGAGCCAGTGGACTTCGTGGGCGCCGCCTCGCTCGGGGACAACCCGGCGGCCACCGGTCGGGAAATGCGGCGCGTGCTTGGCTTGGTTGACGGTTGGCCGCAGCGAGTGCCGACCTGGACCGCCGCTGTGGGCGCATTACGCAAAAGCATCGAAGAGCTCGGCGTGATGACAGTGATCAACGGTGTCGTCGGCAACAACAACCATCGCAAGCTGGATGTGAACGAGTTTCGCGGCTTTGCCCTTAGCGACCCCTATGCCCCGCTGATCTTCGTCAACGGAGCCGACGCGAAGTCCGCCCAGATGTTCACTCTCTCGCATGAATTGGCGCATTTATGGCTGGGCGATGCGGGTGAAGGCCTGTCCGGCTTCGAGGGATTGCAGCCGGGCGACGGGGAGGTAGAGCGATTTTGCGACCGGGCGGCGGCCGAATTCCTGGTGCCCGCCGCCGAGATGCGGGCCGCTTGGCGTTGGGCTGCCGATAGCGAAGCGCCGTTGGAGGATCTGGCCGGGCGCTTCAAGGTCAGCCCGGTAGTGATCGGGCGCCGGGCAATGGATCTGGGCTTGATCGGCCGTGAAGAATTTTTCGATTTCTACCGCGAATATACTCAAAGAGAATTCCAAAAAAGACAAACAGGGACGGGCGGCGGCGATTTCTACAACAATCAAGACAATCGCGTGGGTCGGCTGCTTGCCTCTCGCCTGATCCGGGCGGCCAGGGAAGGGCGCATCGGCTTCAGGGAAGCCTATGACCTGACCGGACTGCATGGCGGCGCGTTCCAGACTTATGCCCGTAAAATCGGAATCGCGCTGCCGTGAGTTCGACATCCGGCTACCTCATCGACTCCGACGTATTGATCACGGCGAAGAACCGATACTATGCGTTTCTGATTTGTCCGGGGTTTTGGGACAGCATCTTGCACAACCATTCGCTCGGGTACATCCACAGCATTGATCGAGTCAAACAGGAATTGCTCCTCGGCAGCGATGACGATGATTTGGTGCGGTGGGTTGGTCGGTCCGTGCCCGCAGACTTCTTTCTCGGCAGCGACGTTGGCGAAGTCGTCACCGCCTTTACTCAGGTCATGCTCTGGGTGATGCGCCACGCGCAATACTACGACGAGGCCAAGGCCAAATTCGCCAGCGGCGCGGACGGCTGGCTGGTCGCTCACGGCATGACGAGTGGAAAGACCATTGTGACCAACGAACAGCCGCGACCGGGGGCGCGCAGCCAAATCAAACTGCCCGATGTCTGCAAAGCCTTCTCCGTCGATTTCGAAGATACCTTCGGCATGCTGCACAAGCTCGGCGTTCAATACCGTTTTTCGTCAGGTTTGTGACCGATGCCCGCGCATACCGAAGAGGCTTTTGAGGCGGCAATCGAGGCCGGGCTGACCCGCGCCGGCGGCTACCGGAAGCGGCCCGCGAGCGCCTACGACGAAACGCTCGCCCTCTTTCCGGACGATGTCGCGGGCTTCCTCAAGGACAGCCAACCGGCCAAGTGGCGCGCGCTGGAAGCGCTGCTCGGGCCGAAGACCGCGGCGACGGCGCTGGACAGCCTGTCGAAGGAGCTGAAGAGCAAGGGCGCGCTGCATGTCCTGCGCCATGGCTTCAAGTGCTACGGCAAGAACCTGCGCATGGCCTGGTTCCGCCCCAACACCCGCATGAATCCCGAGGCGGCGGCGAACTACGCCAGCAACCGGCTGACGATAACGCGCCAGGTCGCCTTCACTTCGGCCATGAAGCGCGCCGACGGCAAGCGCCGCCGCTGCGTCATCGACGTGACGCTTGCCGTCAACGGCATTCCGGTCGTCACTGCCGAACTCAAGAACCCGCTGACCGGACAACGCGCCGCCGACGCCGTGCGCCAATATCAGCACGAGCGCGACGGGCGCGACCTGCTCTTCGCTTTCAGGCAGCGCGCGCTGGTCCACTTCGCCGTGGACCCGGACGAAGTGTGGATGACGACCCGGCTGGAGGGCAAGGAGAGCCGTTTCCTGCCCTTCAACCGGGGCAACGGACACGGCGCGGGCAACCCGCCGGTCGCGGGCAACTGGAAGACCCATTACTTGTGGGACGAAGTGCTGCAGGCCGACAGCCTGCTGGAAATCCTGCAGCGCTTCATGCACCTGGAAGTGAAGGAAAAGCGGGTCAGGACCGACAAGGGCGCGCGCGCCGTGCGGCGGGAGACGATGATCTTTCCGCGCTATCACCAGCTCGACGCGGTCCGGAAACTCGTCGCGCACGCCAGGGACAACGGCGCGGGCCGGAACTACCTCATCCAGCATTCGGCCGGCTCCGGCAAGTCGAACTCGATCGCCTGGCTCGCGCACCGGCTGGCCAGCCTGCATGACGAGCGCGACGAGAAAGTGTTTCATTCCGTCGTCGTCGTGACCGACCGGCGCGTGCTCGATCAGCAGTTGCAGAACACGATCTACCAGTTCGAGCACAAGACCGGAGTGGTCGAAAAGATCGACGAGGACACCCGGCAACTCGCCCGCGCGCTGTCCCAGGGCACGCCCATCGTCATCGCGACAATCCAGAAATTCCCTTTCATCTCGCGGGCGCTCTCGACTCTTGAGCAACAGGGTTCCGGCGTAACGATCGATACCGCGGGCAAGCGCTTCGCCGTCATCGTCGACGAGGCGCACTCGTCCCAGAGCGGCGAGACCGCGACCGCGCTCAGGGGCATGTTGAACAAGGAAGGCATCGAAGCCGCCATCGCCGCGCAGCTTTCGGACGAAGAAGACGACGACCTCTCCGACGAGACGAAAGCGGCCGTGTTGCGCGACGCGCTGCGGCGCGCCAGGCAGCCGAACCTCAGTTTCTTCGCCTTCACGGCCACGCCGAAATTCAAGACCAAAGCCCTGTTCGACGAGCCCGGCCCGGCCGGCGCGTCGCCCTTCCACGAATACACCATGCGGCAGGCTATCGAGGAAGGCTTCATCCTGGACGTGCTGGAGAATTACACGACCTACAGGCGTTTCTTCGGCCTGATCAAGCAGGTCGAGGACGACCCCGACGTGCCGCGCAGGAAGGCCGCCAAGGCCCTTGCGCGCTATCTGGAGCTTCATCCGTTCAATATCGGGCAGGTGGTTTCCGTCATCATCGAGCATTTCCGGCTCAACGTGATGCGCGAACTCGGCGGGCGCGCGAAGGCGATGGTGGTCGCGGGCTCCCGCCTGGCCGCCGTGAAATACAAGCTCGCCTTCGACCGCTACATTGCGGAGCAAGGCTACACCGGCATCCGTTCGCTGGTGGCTTTCTCGGGGTCGGTGGAGGATCCGGACGACCCCGGATCGTCGTACACCGAAGTGGCGATGAACGACGGGCTTGCCGAAAGCGAACTCCCGGAAACCTTCGGACGCGACGATTACCGGGTGCTGCTGGTCGCGGAGAAGTACCAGACCGGCTTCGATCAGCCGCTGTTGCAGACGATGTATGTGGCGAAGCGTCTGGCCGGCGTGCAGGCGGTGCAGACCCTCTCAAGGCTCAACCGCGTCGCGCCCGGCAAGTCGCGCACTTTCGTGCTTGATTTCGCCAACGGGGAAGACGAGATCTACAAGGCGTTCAAACCCTATTACGAGACCACGCCCGTCGGCGAGAACGCCGACCCGCAGCGGCTATCGGAACTGCAACACCGCCTGCTGGAATGGGCGATATTCGCGCAGGCCGACGCGGCCGCCTTCGCCGAAATCTGGTATCGCGCCAAACGCGAACATTCGGCGAGCGATCATCGCGCAATGAACGCCATCCTCGACGCGGTCGTCAACCGCTTCCTGCAGCGCGAGGAGGAAGAGCGGGAGGAGTTTCGCGGCCAGTTGAAGGGCTATCGGAGCCTTTACGCCTTCCTGTCGCAGATCATTCCCTATCAGGACAGCGATCTCGAACGATTCTACGCCTTCGCGAGAAACCTGCTGGCGAAGCTGCCGCCGCCGGGCGACGGCCGGGCCTTCGCGCTCGACGACGAGGTCGCGCTCCGGTTCTTTCGGCTTCAGCAGACGGCCGAAGGCTCCATCAAGCTCTCGGAAGGTCACGCCTACCCGCTGAAAGGGCCGACCGACATCGGCACCGCGGGCGTCAAGGACGAAGCGGTGGCGCTTTCGAGCCTGATCGATCGCCTCAACGAGCGGTTCGGCACCGATTTCACCGAGGCGGACCAGTTGTTCTTCGACCAGATACGGGCTTCGGCAGAGAACAACGAGAACATTTCGGAGGCCGCCCGCGCCAACAACTTCGCGAACTTCGCCGCCTATCTGGATCAAATGCTCGACGAACTGTTCATCGCGCGAATGGAGGGCAACGAAGAGATCTTCGGCAGGGTGATGACAGACACCGAATTCCGTTCAGCCGCCCACGAGCACCTGGCCCGCGAGATTTTCGACCGGGTTCGCCAGCCATAAAGAACCGACGAGAACAAGTACGAACAGAATTTCCATGCCGAAAAAAATGAACTACGAGCGCGCGAACTCCAACAGCGGCAAGATATTGTAGTTATCTGCGGCCCGAAGGCTGGCGATGTATCTACCGCGCGTTTCGCCAACGTCGGTCAGATTCTGTCTGCCCCATGTAAAAGGTTCCTGGCCGAGACGCGCAGCCACCAAATCTCCCATCAAGCGCGTTGTTCGACCATTACCGTTCGGAAACGGGTGGATCGAGACAAGCCGGTGATGGAGGCGCACGGCGATTTCGTCAGGCGGGAACGTCTCGTGTTCAATCCAATAGCGAGCGTCGTCGAACGCTTTTCTGAGTTCGACGGGGATATGTACTGGCTCGATACCGATGTTCCGCTCGGTTTTGCGAAACTTGCCGGCCCAGGCCCAGACATCACCGAAGAGACGCTTGTGAAGCCGCCGGAGGAATTCCTCCGAGAGCAGGTCGTGTCGGCGCGCGCGCCAGACCCATGCCGTGCCCGCAGCGATGTTCGTTTGCTCCGCCTCGTTCAGGTCTCGCCGATAGGTGATCCAGGTCTGGAGCAGACCCTCGCGCTCTTCCGGCTCGAGAGGGGTCGCACCGGCCGGCTCATCGAAGAGGTCGCTCAAGTATCCTCCCACAGATCACGCTCTCGAAGATGATCGCGAATATAGGCTTCAATCTGCTCTTCGCGCTCTCCCCGAGACAGGCCTTGGGCCTCAAGGTCCATGGTATGCGCGATCCGGGCGAGTTCTTTGCTCGCAATCTCGCGGGCTCTTCCTTGAACCATTTCGTCCAGCGAAGATCTGGGTACGAGGGCGTAGACGACGACGCAGTCCAGCGCCTCCGCCGCCCGGCGAAGCGTCTTCAGCTGGATGGCTCCCGAGGCCTCCGATTTCTCGATGTCGGCCACGCTTTGGGCCTTCACGCCCAGGCGCTGGCCGAGCTGGGCGCCGGACATGCCCAAGGCGTCGCGTATCGCCCTGATCCAACCTTTCGGCGGAGGACGGTAGCGGGATTCGGGCTTCATGGATGAGAAGCGTTGATCCAGGCGCTGGCGCGGAACGGCTTTTCCGGTCGCGTTCATAAGGCTATAGCCTGCTGTTCAACTGTGCAATATCAGGTTATAGCCTGTTTTTCAGATTCTTGCAATAAGGCTTTGGCCTGATAAATTAATCGAAAAAACAGGCTGCAACCTGATAACCGTTGCGATTGCGCCGTTGGAGTGGACGGATTGGGTAGATAATCCGTTCGAAGGTCTTGCGTTGAAGCGGCGTGGGCCGGGCGGCGACCTCGAACGGCTCGGCTCCGGGCAGGCGCGGCGCCGCGGTGTTGCAGGTGACGGTGACGAGGTCGGCGAGCAGGGTGGAGATGCATGGAAACCGACGGGAACAAGCGCGAACGGAATTTTCATGCCGCAAAAAATGACTGATGCCGCCGATTCGATGTCCTGCGCCCGAAAGGGCTTGTCGCTATCACCAATATTCCACAGGTTCCGAGAGAAACCGCTGAAGGGAAATCCCGCCCGCGCCGACTATCAACAGGCGCGTCGGCTTGAAGGATTTGGCGAACGATTCCATGCCGGGAAGGGCAGTGGCGGCGCGGCCGCTTTTTACCTCTATGGCCACCAGCCTCTTGCCCCTTCGCAGGACAAAATCCACCTCGCGGTTGCGTTCCCGCCAATAAAAGAGTTCGCACGCTCCGGCGACGGATGCGTTGAGCAGATGCGCGCCGACCGCAGACTCGGTCAAACGCCCCCGGAACTCGCGGTCGGCAAATGCTTCTGCCTGTGTCATGCCGCACGGGGCAGTTATCAGCGCGGTGTTGAAGACCTGAAACTTGGGGCTTGATCGTTGCCGCCGCGCGGTGTCGCCGGCGTATTTGGGCAAACCGGCGAGCACGCCGGCAGATGCGAGCAGGTCGAGGTATTGGGCAAGCGTTGTTGTGTTGCCCGCGTCCTGGAGTTGCCCGATCATTTTTGTATAAGACAGAATTTGCCCCGAACAGGCGCAGCCCAGCTCGAACAGCCGCCGGAGCAGGGCCGGCTTGTCGACGCGGGAAAGGAGGAGCACATCGCGGGCGATGGTTGTTTCGATGAGAGCGTCGATTATGTAGCGCGACCAGCGGGACGGTTCGTTTATCAAGGGCGCGGCGCCCGGATAGGCGCCGTAAAAGAGATATTGTTCCAGGTTCCAGCCGAAGGCCTCCCGCATTTCGGGAAAACTCCAATGCGGCATGCGCAGGTTTTCAAAGCGGCCCGCAAGGCTCTCCGCCAGCCCCTTGCCGATCAACAGCGGGGCCGAACCGAGCAATATGGTTTTCACCCTCGTTTTCTTGCGGGTATCCTCGTCCCAGAGGTGCTTGACCGTTTCAGCCCAATGCGGGACTTTGGATCTCGTCCAATATCAGCAGGGAGCTTTTTCCCTTGCCGCTGCCGGCCAGCAGCCGAGCCTCTTCCCATTGCGAGTCGATCCACCCGGCGCCGCGCAGGGTCGGTTCGTCCGCGCTGGCAAAGTGACAGGGCAATTTGCTCCGCTCGGCGACTTGCAGGGCAAGCGTCGTCTTGCCCACCTGCCTTGCTCCCGCCACGACCTGGATGAATCGCCGCAGCTCCTTCAAGCGCCGAGCCAGTTCGGATGCCTGGGGTCTGATAAAGGTCATTTTGCTCGATTCCCTGAGTAAATTGTCAAGCCCCTTGTTGGCAACTGTCCGCGCACGGAGTGACCTGGTTGCCGAAAAGGCGCCAGCCCGACCCGCATCGGCAATCGGCGTTGGTTTCGCGGCAGGGCTCAGGGTCGCGCAGACTGGCGAACACGCCCCGCTGCCGCCGATTTATTGCCACGAACCAAATTGGGTACAACGATCTGACAAAAATTCCTGAAAAATGGGATTTATTGCAGCAATTTTGTATCAGGACATGAGTAAGGAAACCTCCATGCCCGATGGATGTCGCAGGACTGGCCGCAGTGATCCGAGAAGCTGACGACCTCTCCATATCAGCGATGCCCAACGAACTCTGAACATCAGCCGCAGCGGCCGCCAAGCTGCTGCCCGGTGGGTCGAGGATGGCGGAGCACGACTGGTGCGTGTCGACAGCGAGCAGCGCTGCGGGCTTCACACGCTGGTGGCCTATGCCGATCAGTTCCCAACCAATGCCGCGTTCAAGCGCTTGGGCTTTCTGGAGAAGCGCGGATCCGGCGGCGACACCCTTGTCGACGCATGCCGGGAGCGGTTGACGCAGGGCTACTCCAAGCCCTATTCCTCTCTTACAAACATGTCTATATAAAGCCTATTGCCGCGTTATAGATTCAATATTCTTCTATAAACCGCTTATATTCTCTTATAAAAGTCCAATAATCTTCTTATGTAAAAAACTGTTTGACCATGCGGTTTATTTCAATTATAAATCCTGTGTTTTATTGCTAATGGAGACTGCAAAATGACACCAAGAAGAGCGCGGTTTTTTCTTGCTCTCGGGCTCAATGGCTTGTGCCATCGAATCCGGCGGTGCTCTCTTATGCTGCGGGCTGGTACCGCGGGCATGCGCCGCCGGGGAACTCCGACTCAATCGGAGTCTTGCTATGATTCGAAGAAAACCGGCACCAAGTACTTCGATAAACAAGAAGAAGAGTACGAAGCTTGGCTAGCCAAGAATAGAAGCTGCGGTTTTGTTGTGAACAACTTAAACTATAAAAACCACATCAAATTGCACAGAGCTTCCTGTAGCCTTCTTCATCGTCCGTCCGATGCCGGAAAGCGAACTTGGCCATATGTCAAACTCTGCGGTTGGAACGAACAAGCGCTGATTGAGGAATGTTTGCGACAAGGCCGAGCAAGACCTGAGCGTTGCAAAAGATGCTGAATTCAGCGCATGCGACGCGCCGATGCCGAGTTCGTCGAGCCGCGCGCAGTCCGAACCGCTCCGTCGACCATAATCCCAAGCGCTCGATGCCGGTCGAGCGCGGGCGAATAGCGGCGGGGAGTCGACTTGCTGGAAGTCGCGGCCCCGGCTCGCCGGCGAGGAGTCGCGCGACGATGAGATGTGTCCGCGATAGGCGAAAATCCCCGCCGGCAATCGGCGGGCACTTCTTTGGCTGCTCGCGGCTACCAATCCTGTTGCCGGCTTTATTCGGAATTCGGATGTCGCGCGGGGCAGGTTATTCAACGGTGACCGATTTCGCTAGGTTGCGGGGTTGATCGATGTCGGTGCCCTTGATGACGGCGACGTGGTAGGCGAGCAATTGCAGGGGCACGGCGAAGAGGATGGGGTCGAGCACTTCGGGGCAGCTCGGCAGGTTGACGACCTTGCAGCCGCGGTCGCTTTCCAGGCCTATGCTCTCGTCGGCGAATACGTAGAGCTTGCCGCCCCTGGCGCTGACTTCGGAGAGGTTGGAGCGCAATTTGTCTAGCAGGTCGTTATTCGGCGCGACCACGATCACGGGCATTTCGCTGTCCACCAGCGCCAGCGGGCCGTGCTTGAGTTCGCCGGCGGGATAGGCTTCGGCGTGGATGTAGGAGATCTCCTTCAACTTCAGCGCTCCCTCCTTGGCGACCGGGTACTGGATGCCGCGGCCGAGGAACAGGCTATGGTGCTTGTCCGAGAACTGGCTGGACAATTCGCGGATTTCCCGGTCGAGCCCAAGCGCCTTGCGCACGAGTTCGGGCAAGTCGTTCATGTCCCGCACCAGCCGCTGCTCGCATTCAGGCGTCAAGCCCTTGCGGCGGCCCAGCACGATGGCCAGCAGGAGCAAGAGGGTCAATTGCGTGGTGAAGGCCTTGGTCGAGGCGACGCCGATTTCCCGGCCGGCCATGGTCAACAGGCAGAAATCGGATTCGCGCACCAGCGAACTCGTGGCGACATTGCAGATGGCGAAGGTGGCCGCATGTTCGCGCGCGGCGGCGTAACGCAACGCCGCCAGGGTGTCGGCGGTCTCGCCAGATTGCGAAACCGCGACGAACAGGGTGCCCGGCTCGACGATGATGTCGCGATAGCGATAATCGCTGGCAATATCGACTTGGCAAGGCATCCTGGCGATCGATTCGAGCCAGTACCTGGCGACGAGGCCGGCGTGAAAGCTGGTGCCGCAAGCGACGATCTGGACCTGTCTGACCTGGTCGAAGATCTTCCCGGCCCCGATGCCGAAGGCCTCTTCAAGCACTTTCCCTTCGCTGACGCGGCCGGAGAGCGTGTCGCGGATCGCTCGGGGCTGCTCGTGGATCTCCTTTTGCATGAAATGCTGATACGCGCCCTTCTCCATCTCCGAGGCCATGCGCGGCAGGGTCGCGACTGCGCGTTCGACGCGCCGGCCGCCGTTCCATATCTCGATCGAATCGCTGGTCAGTTGCGCCAGGTCGCCTTCTTCAAGATAGATGAAGCGGTCGGTCGCCTGGCCGAGGGCGAGGGGATCGGAGGCGACGAAGTTCTCTCCCCCGATGCCGTTGCCGATGACGAGCGACATGCCGCTGCGCGCCGCGACAATGCGGTCCGGATGTTGCCGGTCGATCACGCATAGGCCGTAGGCGCCGCGCAGGCGCGCGGTCGCGACGGCCACGGCCTGCAACAGGGAAGTTGCGCCGCGCTCGAGCGCCTGACGGACCAGGTGCGCGATCGCCTCGGTATCGGTTTCGGTCGCGAAGCGATAGCCGGCCGCGGTCAATTCCCGCCGCAGGCTCTCGTGATTTTCGATGATGCCGTTATGCGCCAGCGAAATCCGCCCGCCGGAACCGTGGGGATGGGCATTGGCGCGGGTGATTCCGCCATGAGTGGCCCAGCGGGTATGGGCGATGCCGAGCTTGCCGGAAGCGCCCTTGCGCTGCGCCGCCGCGAGCAGATTGGCGACCTTGCCGACGGTCTTGATCGTGACGATCTCCTTGCCGGGACCATCGATCAGCGCCATGCCGGCGGAGTCGTAGCCGCGATATTCGAGCCGCTTGAGCCCTTCGAGCAAGATGTCGCAGACGTTTCTTTGCGCGACCGCGCCGACTATCCCGCACATGCCGGCTTCACCGTTTTCCGGGTCGTTTCCAGCGCGCGATGTTTTTCTGCCGCGATCGTCCGACCGCGAGATGGCCGGCGGGCACTTCGCCGCTGATGGTGGAGCCGGCGGCGACGAAACAATCGTCCCGCAAGGTGACCGGGGCGACCAGCACGCTGTTGGACCCGACGAAGACGTTGTCGCCGATCACCGTGCGATGCTTTTTCTCGCCGTCGTAATTGCAGACGATGGCGCCGGCGCCGATATTCACATTTTCGCCGATTTCCACATCGCCCAGATAGCAAAGATGGTTGGCCTTGGAGCCCTTGCCGATCTTCGCCTGCTTGGTTTCGACGAAATTGCCGATTTTCGCGTTGTCGGCGAGTTCGGTTCCCGGCCGCAGGCGCGCCATGGGTCCGATGACGCAATCGGCGCCGACGACCGCGCCCTCGATGTTCGTGCCGGCAAGCACGCGGGTTCCCGCGCCGATGTCGGCATCCCTGATCACGCAATTGGGGCCGATTTTCACGCCGTCGCCCAAGTCCACCTCGCCTTCGAACACGACATTGACATCGATTTCCACGTCCCGGCCGACCGTCAGGCCGCCGCGGATATCGACTCGCGCCGGATCAAGCAGCCGCGCTCCCGCGGCCAGCAATTTTCGCGCCTCGCCCATCTGCCAATGTCTCTCCAGCAGCGCCAATTGCGCCGGATCGTTGACCCCTTGCGCTTCCATGCCGTCGCTGATCTTCAGCGCGCGCACCGGGCAATGCTCGGCCCGGGCCATCGCGACCACATCGGTCAGGTAATACTCCCGCTGGGCATTGTCGCAATCGAGCCGGTCGAGCCATTGCCGCAGCCGCCGCGCGGGAAGCGCCATTATGCCACTGTTGACTTCGGATATTCGTTTTTGCCGCGGGTCGGCGTCGCGCTCTTCGACGATGGCTTCCACCTCGCCGTTCGCGTCGCGGACGATTCTGCCGAGGCCTTCGGGGCGCGTTGTTTCCAGCGTCAGCAGGGCGACAGCGCGATCATCCGCGAGCGCGGCCAGCGCGCGCAACGTGTCCGGACGCACCAGGGGCACGTCGCCGCAGAGCACGAGCAGCAGGTCGGCGGCTACTTGCGGCAGCGCCTGCCGCACGGCATGGCCGGTGCCGAGTTGCCGCTCTTGCGCCACCCAGTTCAGGCCGGGAATGCCGGCGGCGGGGAAATCGGGGTTCGCGAAGGTCCGGCGCACGAGTTCGGCGCCGTGGCCGACGACCGCATGAACCGCGGCCGGGTCGAGCGCGGCCGCCGCCTGCAATACGTGAGCCAGCAAGGGCCTGCCGCCGAGGCGGTGCAGCGCTTTCGGCATCCCGCTATGCATGCGGGTGCCCTTGCCGGCTGCGAGAATGACGACTTCAAGCTTCATCCGGCGGCGGCCCGCAGTTTCCGCGCCGGCTCAGGAGCTTTCTTTTCGCAACTGCCGCAAGGCCCGAAGTTGCGCCGCGGCTTCCGCAAGTTGCGCGGCGGCGGCGGAGTATTCGAATTCGGCGTCCTGATTGGCGATCGCCCGCCGGGCGTCTTCCAGCGCCTTGCGGGCGGCGGCCTCGTCGACATCGCGGGCGCGCGCCGCGGTGTCGGCGAGCAAGGTCACGTTCTTCGGCTGCACTTCGAGGAAACCGCCGGAGACATAGAACACTTCTTCGGAGCCGTCTTCGAGGTCAAGCCGCACCGGGCCGGGCAGCAGATCGGTCAGCAGCGGGGCGTGGCCCGGCGCGATGCCGAGTTCGCCCATATTGCCGGCGACAACCATGAACGCCACTTCCCCGGAAAAAATGCTCTTCTCCGCGCTGACGATATCGCATTGAATGGTCTTGGCCATGTCGTTGTTCCCGCCTTGCCTGATATCTTCCGAACAGTTCCGTCCATGGAATTATTCATTGCCGCAGGACGAAAGCGCAATCTTGTCTTGCCCCCGGATGCGATGGCTTGCGCCTCGAATCCGGCGGTGCTCTCTCTTGCGCCTCGTACCGCGGCCATGCGTCCGCGAGAAAGCCCCGACTTGATCAGAGCTTTCCTAACGCCGGGCCTTGAGCTTTTCTTCCTTCTCTTCCGCTTCCGCGATCGTGCCCACCATGCTGAATGCCTGTTCGGAAAGATGGTCGTATTTTCCTTCCAGAATGCCCTTGAAACCGGCGATCGTATCTTTCAGCGGCACGTAGATTCCGGGCGCGTTGGTGAATACCTCCGCCACGGTAAACGGTTGCGACAGGAATTGCGAGATGCGGCGGGCCCGGGCGACGGTCTGCTTGTCTTCGTCGGACAATTCGTCCATGCCGAGAATCGCGATGATGTCCTTCAATTCCTTGTAGCGCTGCAAGACCGATTGCACGCCGCTGGCCACATCGTAATGCTCCTGGCCGATGATCAGCGGGTCGAGTTGGCGCGAGGAGGAATCGAGCGGATCCACCGCCGGATAAATGCCCAGCGCGGCGATATCCCGCGACAGCACCACCTTGGCGTCGAGGTGGGCGAATGTGGTCGCCGGCGACGGGTCGGTCAGGTCGTCCGCGGGAACGTAAATCGCCTGGATCGAAGTGATCGAGCCGGCCTTGGTGGAAGTGATGCGTTCCTGCAAGGCGCCCATCTCTTCCGCCAGCGTCGGCTGGTAGCCCACCGCCGAAGGCATGCGGCCGAGCAGCGCCGACACTTCGGTGCCGGCCAGCGTGTATCGATAGATGTTGTCGATGAACAGCAACACGTCGCGGCCTTCGTCGCGGAATTTCTCCGCCATGGTCAGTCCGCTCAGGGCCACGCGCAGGCGGTTGCCGGGCGGCTCGTTCATCTGGCCGTAAACCATGGATACCTTGGATTCGCCGGCGAGATCGATGACCCCGGATTCCTGCATCTCGTGATAGAAGTCGTTGCCTTCCCGAGTGCGCTCGCCGACGCCGGCGAACACCGACAGGCCGCTATGTTCGGTAGCGATGTTGTTGATCAGCTCCATCATGTTCACGGTCTTGCCGACGCCCGCGCCGCCGAACAGTCCCACCTTGCCGCCCTTGGCGAAAGGGCAGACGAGGTCGATGACCTTGATGCCGGTTTCGAGCAATTCGTTGGTGACGGAAAGTTCCTCGTAGCTCGGCGCCTTGCGGTGGATCGGCATGCGCTCCTGTTCGCCGATGGGGCCGCGCTCGTCGATCGGGCGGCCGAGCACATCCATGATGCGGCCGAGAGTTTCCTTGCCCACGGGCACGGATACCGGCGCGCCGCTGTCCTGCACGGTCAGCCCGCGGCGCAGTCCTTCGGTGCTGCCGAGAGCAATGGTTCGCACCACGCCGTCGCCGAGTTGCTGTTGCACCTCGAGGGTGATTTCCGAGTCGTCGATGGTCAGCGCGTCGTATACCCGGGGAACGCTTTCCCGCTCGAATTCCACGTCGATGACCGCGCCGATGATTTGTACGATTCGACCGCTGCTCATTATGTTTGACCCTTGATAAAAATCTGTTCTCGTACGGAGTTCATACCGCCGCCGCGCCGGCGGCGATTTCGGACAACTCCTGGGTGATGGCCGCCTGACGCTCCTTGTTGTACGCCAGTTCCAGCTCGTCCATGAGGTCGCCCGCGTTTTCCGAGGCGTTCTTCATGGCGATCATGCGCGCCGCCTGCTCGCAGGCGATGTTTTCCACGACCGACTGGTACACCTGGGATTCGATGTAGCGCAACAGCAGGCCGTCGAGCAATTCCCTGGCGTCGGGTTCGTAGAGATAGTCCCAGTGATGCTTGAGGTATTCCTCTTCAGCCGGCAGCAACGGCAGCAATTGCGCCACCGAGGGCCGATGCACCATGGTATTGACGAACTCGTTGCCGACGATGAACAACTTGTCGATGTCGCCCTTGTCGAACTTGTCGAGCACGACCTTGACCGCACCGATGACATCGGCCACCGCCGGCTGGTCGCCGAGCTGGCGCACCGCGGCCACCACATTGCCGCCGTACTTGTTGAAAAACGTCGCGGCCCGCGCGCCGACGGTGCAGACATCGATCCCGATATTCCGTTCGTGCCATTCCCGCATCGAGGCCACGGTCGCCTTGAAGGCGTTGATGTTCAATCCGCCGCACAGGCCGCGGTCGGTGGATACGACGATATAGGCGACCCGCCGCACCGGGCGGTTTTCGAAATAGCCGTGGCGGTATTCCGAAGAGGAAGTGGCGATATGCCCGATCATCTCGCGGATATGCCTGGCGTAGGGCTTGCCGAGACGCATGCGCTCCTGGGCCTTCCGCATCTTGCTGGCGGAAACCATTTCCATCGCCTTGGTGATCTTCTGCGTGTTCCTGATGCTCGAGATCTGATTGCGTATTTCCTTACCGCGGGCCATTGCTCAAAACGCCTCTTTCAGTCGACCGCCGTCTACCAGGTCTGGCTGGCCTTGAACTGCTCGATCGCCGCCCTGAACCGGCCTTCGATTTCTTCGTCGAAATCTCCGCCGGCATTGATGCGGGCAAGCAATTCGCCATGTTCGCTATTCATGTAGGACAACAGGGCGCTCTCGAAATCGAGCACCTTGTTCAATGGAATATCCTTCAGGAAGCCCTCGTTGGCGGCATACAGGGAAATGCCCATTTCCGCGATCGACAGCGGCGAATATTGTTTCTGCTTCATCAGTTCGGTAACGCGCTGGCCGTGTTCAAGGCGCGCGCGGGTATCGTCGTCCAGATCCGAGGCGAAGGCCGCGAAGGCCGCCAGTTCGCGATATTGCGCCAGGGAGATGCGGATGCCGCCGCCGAGCTTCTTGATGATCCTGGTCTGGGCCGCGCCGCCGACCCGCGAGACCGAGATGCCCGGATTCATCGCCGGGCGGATGCCCGAGTTGAACAGGTCGGTCTCGAGAAAGATCTGCCCGTCGGTGATCGAGATCACATTGGTGGGAACGAAGGCGGAAATGTCTCCGGCCTGGGTTTCGATGATCGGCAACGCGGTCAGCGAGCCCGTGGTTCCGGTCACTTCGCCATTGGTGAACTTCTCCACGTAATCGGCATTCACGCGCGCGGCCCGTTCGAGCAGGCGCGAGTGCAGGTAGAAAACATCGCCGGGGTAGGCTTCGCGGCCCGGCGGCCGACGCAACAGCAGGGAAATCTGCCGGTACGCCCAGGCCTGTTTGGTCAGGTCGTCGTAAATGATCAGGGCGTCCTGGCCGCGGTCGCGATAATACTCGCCCATGGTGCAGCCGGAATACGGCGCGATGAATTGCATCGCCGCCGGATCGGAAGCGCTGGCGGATACGACCGTGGTGTATTCCATCGCGCCGTGTTCTTCCAGCTTGTGCACCACGTTGACGATGGAGGAGGCTTTCTGTCCCACCGCCACGTAGATGCATTTCAGATCCTTGCCTTTCTGGTTGATGATGGCGTCGATGGCGACGGCGGTCTTGCCGACCTCGCGGTCGCCGATGATGAGTTCGCGCTGGCCGCGGCCGATCGGAGTCATGGCGTCGATGGACTTGAGCCCGGTCTGCACCGGCTGCCCTACCGATTGCCGGGCGATTACTCCGGGCGCGACCTTTTCGATGGCGTCGGTCATGGCCGCGCCGACCGGACCCTTGCCGTCGATCGGCCGGCCGAGGGCGTCGACCACGCGGCCCTCGAGCTCGGGACCGACCGGCACTTCGAGAATGCGGCCGGTGCAACGGCAGCTTTGTCCTTCTTTCAGTTTCAGATAATCGCCGAGCACCACGGCGCCGACGGAATCGCGTTCGAGATTGAGCGCCATGCCGCGAACGCCGCCTTCGAATTCGATCATCTCGCCGTACATGACCTCGGTCAGGCCGTGAATGCGGATGATGCCGTCGAGCACGCTGACGATGGTGCCTTCGTTGCGGGCCTGCGCCGCGGTATCGAGGTTTTCGATCCGCTGTTTGATGATTTCGCTGATTTCCGCGGGATTCAGTTGCTGCATGTCTGTTTCCTGGTTGCCGAGTATCCTCTGAATAATTCCATCCATGGAATTATTCATTGCCGCAAGACAAAAGCGCGGTTTTGTCTCGCTCCCGGATTCAATGGCTTGCGCCATCGAATCCGGCGGCACATCCATGTGCCGCAGGGAAGCTCTGACTTGATCAGAGCTTCCCTAATGCGTCAGGTATTCATGGTTCCGGCGAGCCTGGTCAGCTTGCCCCGGATGGAACTGTCTATGACCTGGTCGCCGGCCCGGATCACGGCGCCTCCGATCAATGCGGGATCCACGCTGGCGGTCAGCCTGATCTCGCGTTGCAACCGCGCCGCCAATGCGCGTTCGAGACGCGCCGCCGCGCTTGCGCTTGCCGGAAAGGCGGTGACGAGCTCCACGTCCGCCGATCTTTCCTGGTTTGCCTTGAGTTCGTCGAACAGGACGCTGATCTGCGGCAACAACAGCAGCCGCCTGTTTTCCGCGAGCAGGCCGACCAGATTGCGGACCCGGCTGTTCAATTCCTCGCCGCAAAGACCATTGAACATGGCGGCGACCTGCTGCCGGGGCCGGCCGGGGTCGGTCAGCGCGGCATGCGCGGCGGGCTGTCGGGCGACCGCGGCCGCCAGCGCGAGCATGCGCGACCATGCGTCGAGCGCTTTCGCCTCGCGAGCGACCTCGAAAGCCGCTTTCGCATAGGGCCGGGCCAAAGTGACGGGATCAGCCATGGCTCCGCTTCAGAGCTCCGCGGCAAGGCGCGCGAGCATTTCTTCGTTGGCCGCCATGTCCACCTCGCGGGCAAGTATCTTTTCGGCGCCGGCGACGGCGATGGCCGAAACCTGGGCGCGCAACTCCTCCCTGGCGCGATTCGCTTCCTGCTCGATTTCGGCCTGGGCCGCCAGCATGACGCGCTCGGCCTCGACCTGCGCCTGCTGCTTGGCCTCGTCGATGATCTGGGCCGCGCGCCGATTCGCCTGGTCGATGATGCCGGCGGCGGAAGTCTTCGCCTCGTCCAGTTGCCGGACGGACTCGCGGCCGGCGGTTTCGAGCTTCCGTTCCGCCTGGGCGGCGGCTTCCAGGCCATCGGCTATGGTCCGCTTGCGCTCTTCGAGCACGTTGGCGAACAAGGGCCAGACGTATCGGTGGCAAAACCAGACAAAGACCGCGAACGCGACGGACTGTCCAATGATGGTCAGATTTATGTCCACTTCAGACTCCCGGGAGCAGGATCGCCGTCAGCCCGCGAGCGCCGCCAGATACGGATTGGCGAAGGTGAACCACATGCCGATGCCGATGCCGATCATGGTCACCGCGTCGATCAGGCCGGCGACCAGGAACATGCGGCCCTGCAACTGGGGGGCGAGTTCCGGCTGGCGGGCGGAGCCTTCAAGGAACTTGCCGCCGAGAATGCCGAAGCCGATCGCCGTGCCGAGCGCTCCCATGCCCAGCACCAGCAGCACGCCGAGCACGGTGAAAGCCAATATCATTTCCATCTTTATCCTCCGGGATTGTTGTCGGTTGTCTCAGTCTTGACGGACTCAGTGAGCTGTCTCATGCGCCGCATTGAGATAGACAATGGTCAGCATCATGAATACGAAGGCCTGCAGCGGCACCACCAGGATATGGAACACCGCCCAGGCGAAATGCGCCGGCAACTGCCATAGTCCCAGCAGGCCCGCTATCAGCAGGAACAGCAATTCCCCCGCGTACAGGTTGCCGAACAGCCGCAGTCCGAGCGAGACGGGCTTGGCCAGCAGCGTGGGGATCTCGATCATCAGGTTGAACGGCAACATCCATTTGCCGAAGGGGTGGAAGGCGAGTTCGCTGAAGAAGCCCCCCAGGCCCTTCTGCTTGATCGAATACCAGATGATCAGCGCGAAAACGGCGAGCGCCAGACCCATGGTGATGTTCGGATCGGTGGTGGGCACGATCTTGAACGGCATGTGGTCGAAGCCGAACACGTGTTCGCCGATCAGGGCGGCGATTCCGGTGATCCAGTCCACCGGCACCAGATCCATGGTGTTCATCAGCAATATCCAGACGAACAGGGTCAGGGCCAGCGGAGCGATCAGGCTGTTCTTGTGGGCGAAGCCTTCGGCGACCCGGTTGTCGACGAATTCGAAGACGCTTTCGACGAGGTTCTGGATTGGCCCGGGATTGTCCGCCGAAGCGCGCAGCCCGATCCGGCGGAACCAGAGCAGGAAAGCGGCGCCCAGCGCGATGGACCAGCCCATGGTGTCGACATGGATCGCCATGAAGCCCATCGCGGAGGCTTCTTCGGGCGTATGGGCGAATCCCCAATGCCCGTCGGGATGACGGCCCCAGGTCAGATAGGACAAGTGATGGACTATATAGTCCTGAACCGTCTGCGATTCAGCGCCTGCTTCCGCCATGGCTCCGCTTCTTGCCGTTAAGTATCCTCTGAATAATTCCATCCATGGAATTATTCATTGCCGCAAGACAAAAGCGCGGTTTTGTCTTGCCCACGTATTCAATGGCTTGCGCCATCGAATCCGGCGACGCTCTCTTGCACCGCGGGCATGTGCCGCAGGGAAGCTCTGACTTGGTCAGAGCTTCCCTGGTTTTGCCGTTTATCGCGAGTCGCCGGTTGAATCCCGGGTCATCCGGCCGGTCGCCGATATGCCTGCGAGATGGGCAAACAGGAAACCTGAAAACAACGCCGCCGCGTTCAGGTCTTCCAGAAAATGGAAGCTCAGGGCGAACAGCAGGATCGCGATCGCGATCTTGCCCATTTCGCCTTTCAGGAAACTCCTGACTACCTTATCCGCATTCTCGGCGCCCTGGTAGCGAAATGCCTGAACCGCGAAGTAGCTGTTCGACAAGGCGCTGATCAGGCCACCCGCGAGCACGCTGCCCGCGATGCCTGCGTCTGTCGTCCACAGAAAGGTGACGGCAAGCAGGGCCGGGCCGATCAATTGCGCCAGGATGACCTTGTACGGCCGCACGCGATAAAGATACTGTCAGGCGGCTACCGCCAGGGCAGGCGCATTATAGGGAGATTGCCGGGGCTTGGCAACACGGACCCCGCCGCGGGCGCGGCGCCTTGTATCCTCGCTTCCCTATCTGATGCGGGCGAGGATGCCTTCGAGTTCGGCGGCGTTGTTGTAGTTGATGACCAGTTTGCCCTTGCCTTTGGCGGTGTGCCGGATGGCGACCCTGGAGCCGAGTTTTTCGGACAATGTCTCTTCCAGGCGCAGCAGGTCCGGGTCGCGGGAGCGCTTGCCCGAAGCGGCGGCGCCGCGGGTCTGGCGGCGGCGCACCAGCTCTTCGGTCTGGCGCACCGACAATTGCTTGCGCGCGACTTCGCGGGCGAGTTCCGGCTGGTCGGGGCCCGGCGCGCCGAGCAGCGCGCGCGCGTGCCCCATTTCGATCTCGCCCTTTTCCAGCAGCGCGCGCGCGGCGGGCTCGAGATTCAGCAGGCGCAGCAGGTTGGCGACCGCTTCGCGGGATTTGCCCACTTCCCGCGCCGCTTCCTGTTGCGTATAGCCGAATTCCTCTTGCAGACGACGCAAGGCGGCGGCCTGTTCGAGGGGGTTGAGATCCTCGCGCTGGATATTCTCGACCAGGGACATGCTGACGACATCCCGGTCCGAGGCCGACTTGATTATCGCGGGGATGACTGTCAGGCCGCTGAGCTGACAGGCGCGCCAGCGCCGCTCGCCGGCGATGAGTTCGTAGCGGCCCGATTCGATCTCGCGCGCGACCACCGGCTGCATCACCCCCTGCCGGTGAATCGATTGGGCGAGTTCTTCCAGCGCTTGCGCGCGCATGTCCTGCCGCGGCTGGTATTTGCCCGGCTCGATCAGGTCGACCGGAATTTCGCGCAGTTCCCCGTCCCGCGCCGCGGCCGCGGGCCTGTCTTCCGTCAGCGCCGACACCGATTCCCGATCCCGGTTTCCCAACAGCGCCTCCAGCCCCTTGCCCAGTCTGCTCGACGACATGATTTCACCTTTCTGCTTGCGCCGCGGCGGCCTGGTCGCGCCGGCGCTGCAATTCTCCCGCCAGCGCCAGATAGGCTATAGCGCCCTTCGAACGGCGCGCGTAACTGAGCGCGGCCTTGCCGAAACTCGGCGCCTCCGCCAACTTGATGTTGCGCGGAACAACGGTCTGGAATACCGCGTCGCCGAAGAACCGGAACAGATTCGCGCTCACGTCGGCGGTCAACCTGGCGCGGGAATCGTACTTGGTGCGCACGATCCCTTCTATTTTCAGGTTCGGATTCGATCTGGACCTGATCGCCTCGATGGTTTCCACCAGCGCCGAAATACCCGCCAGACCATAGTAATCGCACTCCACGGGTATCACCAGTCCATCGGCCGCGGTCAGGGCGTTGACGGTCAACAGATTCAGCGCGGGCGGACAATCGATGAGAATGAAGTCGTAGTCGCCCCGCGCCGGCGCCAGCGCTTCCCGCAGGCGAGTGCCGGAACGGCCGTTGTCCATCAGCCAGGCCTCGGCCGCGGCCATGTCGCCGTTCGCCGGCAGCAGGTCGAATCCGTTGTCCACTTGCCGCGCCAGCGCCTGGTCGAACGTGGCCTCGCCGATCAGCAATTCGCAGACGGTGATTTCCAGTTTGTCCTTCGCCACGCCGCAGCCCATGGTGGCGTTGCCCTGGGAATCGATATCGACCAGCAGCACCGAATTGCGCGTGGCTTTCAGCGAAGCGGCGAGATTGACCGCGGTGGTGGTCTTCCCCACGCCGCCTTTCTGGTTTGCTATGGCCAGGATAGCGCCCATTGCCGGCTATGATCCGATTTCCTTTTGTTTCCTCGTGGCGCGGGGAAGCTCTGACTTGATCAGAGCTTCCCTTATCCGCCGCGGCGGATCACCTGCAAGAGCGACAGCTTATCCCGACTACATGACGGTCCGACGCGCCGGGCGCATGCGCGCGGTCCGCGAACTCCACGACGAAAGCATCCGGCAAGTCCGCCAGTTCCCGGTCGGGAAGCCGTCCCTTCATCGCCAGCAGCCTGGCGCCGCGAGCAAGCATATGTTGCGTTTTCGCGGCGCACTGCGCAAGTGTGCCCAGCGCCCGGCAAACGACAAGGTCGGCCGGACCGCGATAATCCTCGATGCGGCAATGTTCCACGCTGATATTCTCCAGGCCCGGCAGCAAGGTCGCCTGGAACAGGAAGCGCGTTTTCTTGCCGTTGCTGTCCACGAGCACGAACCGCTTTTCGGGAAACAGCGCGGCGAGCGGAATGCCGGGCAGGCCGGCGCCGCTGCCGGCGTCCACCACGACTTCGCCGCTGATCCAGGGCGCCGCCGAAAGGCTGTCGAGCACGTGCCGGCGCAACATCTCGTCGAGGCCGGAAATGCCGGAAAGATTGAAACGCCTGTTCCATTTGTCCAGCAATCGAAGGTAGTCGAGCAACTTGTCGGCGCCGGCGCCGGTCAGCGGCGCGTTCATCGCGGCCGCGGCCGCCAGCAAATCGGCGCGCAGGCCCGCGGCGCCTCCCCCGCCTCCGGTAATCGTCCCGCTCAACTCGCCTTGCGCCTGATCGAGCGATGTTTCTTCAGATACACCAGGATGAGGGAAAGCGCGGCCGGCGTTATTCCGGGCACGCGCGCGGCGCGGCCGAGGTTTTCGGGGCGGGCTTCGGCCAGCTTCTGTTTCAGTTCATTCGACAGGCCGGGCATGCCCGCGTAGTCCAGGTCGGCGGGAAGCGCGGTATCTTCCCGCTCCCGCAAGCGCTCGATTTCGTCCTGTTGCCGTTTGATGTAGCCCTGGTACTTGATCCGGATTTCGAGTTGTTCCGCGACTTGCCGCGCCAGCGGGGAAGCGGCTTCCCGCGAGCCTTCCGGATCCGCCAGTTTCATCAATGCGCCGTAATCCAGTTCGGGGCGGACCAGCAACTCCGCCAGACTTTGTTCGCGCGCAAGCGGTCGCCCGAGCGCGCCGGCGAAGCGGCGGGCGGCGGCGCTGTCCGGATGAATTCTGACTTCGCGCAAGCGCTGCGCCTCGGCTTCCGCCCGTTCCTGTTTTTCGTTGAAGAACCGCCAGCGCGCGTCGTCGACCAGATCCAGTTCGCGGCCGATCGGAGTCAGCCGCGCGTCGGCGTTGTCCTCGCGCAAGCTGAGGCGATATTCCGCCCGGCTGGTGAACATGCGATAGGGCTCGGCGGCGCCGAGCCTGATCAGGTCGTCGACGAGCACGCCGATATAGGCCTGATCGCGCCGCGGGCACCAATACGCCTCGCCGGCGGCGGCGCGGGCGGCGTTGAGTCCCGCGAGCAGGCCCTGAGCCGCGGCTTCTTCGTAGCCTGTGGTGCCATTGATCTGCCCGGCGAGATAGAGCCCCGGAACGAACTTGCTTTCCAGCGAGTAATGCAGATCCCGCGGATCGAAGAAATCGTATTCGATGGCGTAGCCGGGGCGAGTGATGTGCGCGCGCTCGAAGCCGCGAATGCAGCGCACCATTTCAAGCTGAACCTCGAAGGGCAGGCTGGTGGAAATGCCGTTCGGATAGATTTCGGCGACATCAAGGCCTTCCGGCTCGACGAAGATCTGATGCGAAGCCTTTTCCGCGAAGCGCACGACCTTGTCTTCGATCGACGGACAATAGCGCGGTCCGGCGCCTTCGATCACGCCGGCGTACATCGGCGAGCGGTCGAGCGCGCCGCGGATGATCTCATGGCATTTCTCGCTGGTGGCGGTGATATGGCAATTCACCTGGCGCGGATGGTCGACGCCGTTGTCGAGGAACGACATGAAAGGCGCCGGGTCGTCGCCTTCCTGCACTTCCATCGCCGAGAAATCGAGGCTTTTCGCGTCCAGCCGCGGCGGCGTGCCGGTTTTCAGCCGGCCGACCCGAAACGGCAGTTCGCGCAAACGCCGGGCGAGCGCGAGCGCGGGCGGGTCGCCGGCGCGCCCGCCTTCGCTGCCGGCCCGCCCCACGTGAATGCGGCCGGCGAGGAAAGTGCCCGTGGCAAGCACCACCGCCCGCGCCCGAATCTCCAGGCCGAGCCCGGTGCGCACGCCGACGACGCGCTCGCCCGCCATGATGAAATCGTCCACGGCTTGCTGCGACAGGGACAAGCGCGGCTGATGCTCGACCATGCGGCGAATCGCGGCGCGATACAACGCGCGGTCGGCCTGGGCCCGGGTCGCCCGGACCGCGGCGCCCTTGCGCGCATTGAGCACGCGGAACTGGATTCCGGCCCGGTCGGCGGCAAGCGCCATGGCGCCGCCGAGCGCGTCGATCTCGCGCACGAGGTGGCTCTTGCCGATGCCGCCGACAGCCGGGTTGCACGACATCTGGCCGATGGTTTCGATATTGTGCGTGATCAGCAAGGTGTCGGCGCCTTGCCGCGCCGCGGCCAGGGCGGCTTCGGTCCCGGCGTGGCCGCCGCCGATCACAATTACATCGTAGTCGTTCCCGTAGCGCATGGTTCCAATTCCGGGTTCAGCGAATCGCCGACGAATCAAAGTTCGCCCGAGTATCCTCTGAATAATTCCATCCATGGAATTATTCATTGCCGCAAACAAAAGCGTGGTTTTGTTTGCGGTAGGGAAGCTCTGGCTTGATCAGAGCTTCCCTGATTATAGCTCTTGCCGGTTTATTTATGGTTATTCAGAGATATATAAAGAATAGTAGCAGTAATAGCAGTACGCCCGTCCGCCTGTTGATATGCGCATATTCGCAGGTCTGTTCAACGGCTTGCGGGATGCAAAACCCGGTGTGCGGGCTGCGGATTTCCTCGGCGCGGACGTTGGAGCGAACTTGGACAAGTCGCATTGCCGCCGCAGGCCCACTTTTGGCCCACAGCTTTTCCTGCGCCAGAGCGGCTTTATCAACAGGAACCGCACAGTTCGGCCCGCTTCATTTGCCGATGCAGAAGCGGCTGAAAATCTCCCCGAGCAGGTCGTCGCTGGTGACCTCGCCGGTGATCCTCCCGGTTGCGTCGGCGGCGAGTCGCAAGTCTTCCGCGATCAGTTCCAGCGGCGCTTGTTCCCCGACTTTCTCCCGCGCCGCGCGGCATTGCCGGCGCGCTTCGTCGAGCGCTTCAAGATGTCGCGCCCTGGCGACGAACGCGTCCTCCGCGCCCTCGTGTCCCGCGAAGTCCCGCAAATGCGCGCAAAGCAGCTCGACGCCTCTCCCGTCCCTGGCGCAGACGCGGACCACCGCGAGTTCGTTGTCTTCCAGCGTCGCATGCTCCACGCCCGGCGCGAGTCGCAACAGGTCGATCTTGTTGAGAACCAGACAAGTGCGCCGCAACAGTTCGGCGCGGTTCTCCGCGCTTGCCGGAAGGTCTGCGAGCGGTTCGAGGGCCTTGCGCAACTCGGCCGCGGACAGACCCCGGGCGCAGTCCGGAAAAAGGCTTGCGTCGACCACGAGCAGGATGATGTCGGCGTTGTCGATGGCGGCGCGAGCGCGCTTGACTCCTTCCTGTTCGACAGGGTCTCCGCTGCGGCGCAATCCGGCGGTATCGACAAGTTGCAGGGGCAGGCCGTCAAGCAGGATGCGTTGGGAAAGCGCGTCGCGGGTAGTGCCCGGGAAATCCGTGACTATCGCGGTCTGCTGTCCGGAAAGGCAATTCATCAGGCTCGATTTGCCCGCATTCGGCAAACCCGCGAGCACTGCGCTGACGCCCTCGTTGAGCAAGGCGCCTTGCCGGCTTCGCTCCCGAATGCTGTCCAGACGGTCGAGCAAGTCCGCCAGCTTCCGGCGCAAGCGCGACTCCGGCAGGACTTCGATATCGCTGTCGGAAAAGTCGATCGCGCTTTCAACAAGCACCCGGAGCTCGACGAGCGATGCGCTGATTGATCGGACAAGCCTGGAAAATTCCCCGATCAAAGTGCGCGCGGCGGATCTTGCCGCCTGTCTCGAATCGGCGTCGATCAGGTCGGCGACGGCCTCGGCCTGGACCAGGTCGATCTTGCCGTTGAGGAAGGCGCGTTCGGAAAACTCGCCGGGCCGGGCCTGCCTCGCGCCGAGCGCCAGCGCGCGTTCGCGCAGCGAGTCGAGCACGACGCGCCCGCCATGGCCTTGCAATTCGAGCACGTCTTCGCCGGTAAGGGAATTCGGCGCCGGGAAGAACAGGACGATGCCGCGGTCGAGCACGGCGCCGTCTTCGTCGAGAAAATCGCAGACATGCGCCCGCCGCGGCCGCGGCGTCATCCCGACCAGGCTTCTGGCCATGGCGCCGAGCGACTTGCCCGATATGCGCAGCACGCCGATGCTGGCGCGGCCGGGCGCGGTCGCTATGGCGCAAATGGGATCGTTATCCATCCGTCATGCCGGCCGCGGTCGCCGGTTCAGCGGGAGGCCTCGTATTCGGCGTCGATCTTGCGGGTGATATACCACTGTTGCAGGATGCTCAGGAGGCCGTTGGTCAGCCAGTAAAGCACGAGTCCGGAGGGGAACCACAGGAAAAGCACGGTCATCATGATCGGAATGAATTTCATGATCTGGGCCTGCATGGGATCCGCCGGCGCGGGACTCATGCGCGTTTGCAGGTACATGGTCGCGCCCATGAGCAGGGGCAGCACGAAAAACGGGTCGCGCACGGAAAGGTCGTCGAGCCAGAGGAAAAATGGCGCGTGGCGCAATTCGACGCTTTGCATCAGCACCCAATACAGGGCGATGAATACCGGCATCTGCACGAGCAGGGGGAGGCAGCCGCCGAAGGGATTGATCTTTTCCTTCTTGTACAGCGCCATGGTGGCTTCCTGCAATTTCATGCGGTCTGCTCCGTGGCGTTCCTTCAATTGCTGGATTTTCGGCATGAGCCGGCGCATTCCCGCCATGGAGCGGTACTGGGTTTCGGACAATTTGTAGAAAACCAGCTTGACGATCAGGGTGAGCAGGATGATGGATGCGCCGTAATTGCCGGCGAAGGAATTGATATTCGTCAGCAGCCAGTAGATCGGCGCCGCCAGGAACCAGAGAAAACTGTAATCGACGGTGAGATCCAGGTTGGGCGAGATTTCCGCCAGCGCGTACTGATCCTTGGGGCCGGCGTAGAACCGCATGCTCGCCGAGCCGGAGGCGCCGGGGGCCACCTGCAAGGTCGAACTGGTGAATTCGCCGATGAATTGGCCGTTGTTGCTCCTGCGCAAGGTATAGCGGTTGGTCGAGTCGCTGTCGGGCACCCAGGCCGAGAGAAAGTAATGTTGGCTCAGGCCGAGCCAGCCGCCGGGCTCTTCGATGGATGCGGGAGCTTCGGCGATCTCGTCGAAGTCGATTTCCCGGTAGGGGTCGTCTTCGCTGGTGACGACATAGCCGAGATAGGTTCTGGTAAAGCGGCTGCCGCTGCTCGGATCGGGAAAATCCTGCCTTCGGATCTGCCCGAATGGATTGGCGCGCCAGATTCGGGAGGACCGGTTTTCCACCAGAAAGGAGACATCGATCAGGTAGCTGTCGCGAGCTAGGGTGAAGCGCTTGACGATGTCTACATTGTCTTCCGTGGTCAGCCGGAGGTCGATCGCAAGCGTATCCTCGCCATCGGCGAGCACGTATTCCGACGCCGCGGCTTCATATGCCGCCCGGCCGTTCCGATCAATGCCGTCCGGCCCCACCAACCCGCTGGTGGAGACGAATTCCCGCCCCGGCCGCGATTCGAGCAATACGAACGGCTCGTCCGGAACGTCGAGTTCGCGCAAATATCGAGGCAGGGCGAGATATACGATATCGCCGCCCGCCGGGTCGATTCGCAAATGCAAGGTATCCGTGCTCGCATCGATCAGCCCGGTCCGGCCCGGCGCGGTTCCGGACATCGGGATTTCTTCGCCCGCCGCGGCGGGCGTCTCGTCGGGAACCTGCGCGGGCAGATCCGGCGCCTCGACGGCGGCCGCGGGATCGGGCAGTTCGGTTTCCGCCGCGGGCGGCGAATCGTCGCCGTTATCCACGGTCGGCGGATAGTCTTCCTGCCAGGCCAGCAACATCAGGTAAGTGATTACGGCCAGGGAGGAATAAAGGAAGTAGCGCGCGAACTTCATGTCGATTCGCCTTGCCGCGCGCGCTCGGATCCCGGCACCGGGTCGCAGCCGCCCTCATGCCATGGATGGCAGCGGCAAATTCTTCGCGCGCCGAGCCACAGGCCCTTGGCCGCGCCATGCGTCTCGATGGCTTCCCGTGCGTATTGCGAGCAACTCGGGTAAAAGCGGCATTGCGTGAAAAGCAGCCTGCCGAGGAAAAGCTGGTAGATGACGATCAGCTTGACGAGCGCGTATCCAATCATGTTCGAGGCGATTCCTGCCGGGCGCCCTCTGAATAATTTCATCCGCAGAATTATTCATTGCCGCAAGACAAAGGCGCGGTCTTGTCTTGCTCCCGGATTCGGCGGCTCGCGCCGTCGAACCCGGCGGCGCTCTCTTGCGCCGCGGGCATGTGCCGCGGGGAAGTTCTGACTTGATCAGAGCTTCCCTGATTCAATAGCTTGTGTCGGAGAATCCGGCGGCCCATTGCGGGCGACAGCGCGCCGCGGGGAAGCCCTGATTCACGGCGCCGCCGCGCATTTTCCGCGCAGGTCGTCCAGCAACCTGTCCAACTTGCGGTTTATCGCCGCCTTCCCGGGCATGTGAGCGTCTTTTCTCGCCAGAACGACCAGATCAGTTCCGGCAAGTTGCGTTTGCCGCCTGCGAAAGTTCTCCCGAATCAGCCGTTTCACCCGATTGCGTTGAACCGCGCCCGGAACATTCTTCCTGGAAACCACCAGGCCAAGTCTGGCATTGCCTTTCTCGCCGGGTATCGCAAGCACGAGAAAATGCCGGCAGGAAACCTTGAATCGGGCGCTGGAAAAGACAGCCCGGTAGTCTTTCGCCCGCAGCAAGCGCGATACGCGGGGAAACCGGGTTTGTCCGCCGCCGGCCGCGCGGGAACTCAAGCCGAAAGACGACGGCGGCCTTTCGCCCGCCGTCGGGCCAGCACCGCGCGTCCGCCGCGCGTAGCCATGCGGGCCCTGAAGCCGTGATTCCTGGCGCGTTTGATCCTGCTGGGTTGAAAGGTTCTTTTCATGACCTGGTCCGATTCGCTGCGACAGGCCTCGGGTGCCTGAAATTCAAGTATCCGCGGTGCTCTCCATGTCAAGCGTCATGACATGCGCCGCGGGCATGCGCCGCGAGCGAACTCCGACTTGATCGGAACTTTCTCGCGGCTCGGATTCTAGTAGTTTCAGGGAAATGTTGCAATGGAAATGCCCGCGCCGGCGCGGGCGATGGCGGCGCGCGCCGGAAATGGAGCAATTCGCGCCCGCCGGCGCGACAGGGGCGATTTCCACCTGCTACGCCGGCGCCGGAGGCGATCGGGACAGCCGGCGCAAGCCATGAAATTCGAGAGCAAGAAAAACGCGCCTTTTCGCTTTGCGGCCAAGCGGCAATTCCATGAATGGAATTGTCGGGAAAAAATTAGGGAAGCTCTGATCAAGTCAGAGCTTCCCTGCGGCGCATGGATGCGCCGCCGGATTCAATGGCGCAAGCCATTGAATCCGGGAGCAAAACAAAACCACGCTTTTGTTTTGCGGCAATGAATAATTCCATGGATGGAATTATTCAGAGAATACTTAGACTACAAGTTATCCACAGGAAATGCAGGCGGCGGGCGAAGCGCCGGAAAAATTTTTTAGCGCGTCTTCTTTCCAACGCTTGTGATATTGCATCAGCAACACCATGAAAATCGGAAAAAAATGCTCTGCGAAGGGTTTCGACCCAGAAATCTTGCGCGATTTGGAATAGTGACAGCCTTGTCGCTAGAATGCTCAAAAAATTTCGAAACAATCCCAAGGCAGAGGTCGAAACGTGGCAGTGGCAGATTGGCAGAAATGCGTCCAGACGCTCCAAAGCGAGATTTCGCAAGGACAGTTCAACACTTGGATCCGGCCACTCAGCGCGGAACTCGAGCCCGACGGCAAACTTCTCTGGGTGAAGGCTCCCAACCGGTTCATTCTCGACTGGGTAAATTCCAAATTCCTGATGCGTATCCGGGAACTGATGCTCGAAATAGAGCCCGGGCTCGAAGAGGTCGCGCTGGAAGTGGCGCCGCCGGGCGATGTCCCCAACGAGGGGGAAGGCAACAACGCGCAGGGCGTTGCAAGAGCGGCGCGCGCCAACGGCGATGCCCCCTGGCTGCGTTCTGGAAATTCCAGGGGCTCCGGGTCGACGCCGCATTTGACCGCGGACTCGGAAACCGCCGGGAAATTGCGCCTCGAAGGCGAGGTGAACAGCCTGTGCAAGTTCACGAACTTCGTGGTGGGCCAGTCCAACCAGCTCGCCCTGGCGGCGGCGTTGCAGGTGGCGGAGAATCCGGGACAGCGAGAATATAACCCGCTCTTCATCTATGGCGGCGTGGGCCTCGGCAAGACGCATCTGATGCATGCCATCGGCAACCTGATGCTTGATCAGAAACCGCATGCCAAGGTGAAATTCGTGGATTGCGAATGCTTCGTCAATACGATGATCCAGGCCTTGCGCTTCAATGCCATGGACGAGTTCAAGCGGTATTACCGGTCGGTAGACGCGCTATTGCTGGACGATGTCCACTTTCTGGCGAAGAAAGAGCGTTCGCAGGAAGAGTTCTTCCACACTTTCAATAATCTGCTCGGCGGCGGGCAGCAGGTCGTGTTGACATGCGACCGCTATTACAAGGAGATCGACGGCATCAACGAACGACTGAGGTCGCGATTCGGAGGAGGGCTTTCGGTAGCGGTGGAGCCTCCCGAACTCGAAACCAGAGTGGCGATCCTCATGAGCAAGGCGGAACAGATCGGGCTTGAACTTCCCAATGACGCGGCGGAATATATCGCGCAAAAGGTCTGCTCGAGCGGCCGCGAACTCGAAGGCTCCATCAAGAAAGTCAAGGCTTGCGCCCAATTCAAGGGCCGCGAAGTCGACATACCCCTGGTGAAGGAAGCCTTGTGGGACTTGTTCGCCCAGCAGGACAAGCTGATCAGCATCGACAATATCCAGCGCACGGTAGCCCAATATTACAAGATCAACATGCGCGACATGCTTTCCAAACGCCGAAGTCGCTCGGTCACGCGCCCGCGGCAAGTCGCAATGAGCTTGACCCGGCAGCTCACGAGTCATAGTCTGCCGGAAATCGGCGAGGCATTCGGCGGCCGGGACCATACAACCGTGCTGCATGCCTGCCGGCAAGTAGTTCAATTGCGCCGCAATTCCAAAGTGTTGGACGACGATTTCAACAATTTGATGCGGATACTGACGAACTGACCGCGGGAGCCGGAACGCACCGGACCCGTCGCACGAATTGGCGCGAACTCGGGGTAGATACGATATGCAGTTTCAGATTGCGCGGGATGCGTTGCTCAAACCATTGCAACTGGTAAGCGGGGTCGTCGAACGGCGCGGCACGCTTCCGGTGTTGTCCAACCTTTTGCTGGAGCTGCGAGGCAACCGGCTTTCGCTGACGAGCAGCAATCAGGAACTCGAGCTGTCGGCGGAAGTGGATGTGTCCGACGTTCAGGCCGATGGTCGAATAACGGCTTCCGCGCGGAAATTGTTCGATATTTGCCGGTCGCTGCCCGAAGAATCGGAAATACGGTTCAAGGTCGACGGCGCCAAGTTGAAGGTCAGTTCAAGCCAGAGCAATTTCACCCTGGCGACCTTGCCGGCGGAAGATTTTCCGAAAACAGAAAGCGAAATCGACACGATCGCGCTTACCTTGACGCAGGAACAGCTTTCCGAGGTTCTGGCCAGCACCAGTTTCGCCATGGCGCAAAAGGATTTTCGCCCGTATCTGAACGGCGTGCTGATCGAAGTGGATGCGGCAAGCTTGCGCGCGGTGGCCACCGACGGTCACAGGCTCGCCTTGCATACAGTGCAGGTGGAAACCAACGCAGAGGAAAAACACCAGTTGATATTGCCGCGAAGGAGCGCAATTGAATTGGCTCGTTTGCTGCAAGAGCCGGACCAGCCCGTCACGGTCACCGGGGGCGCGGGGCATTTTCGCGCTCGAATGAGCAATTGCGCTTTTGTTTCGAAGCTGGTCAACAGCCGTTTCGCGGATTACGAGAGGGTAATTCCGCGGGGCGGCTCCAAGGTGCTGGTAGGCGACCGCGAAGCCCTGCGCCAGGCTTGCCATCGCGCTTCCATCCTGTTCAGCGAAAAGTATCAGATCGCCAGTTTCAAACTGAGTCCGGGCGAATTCAAGGTGGTCGCCAGAAACCCGGACCAGGAAGTGTCCGAAGAGTCCGTGGTGATCGACTACGAGGGAGATCCGATCGAGATCGGTTTCAATGTGAGTTACCTGATCGATGTGTTTTCCGCCATCAGAACCGACAAGGTGCGCATGGAATTGACAGATGCGAACGGCGCGGTATTGCTGGAACCTGTTGAAAATTATGGCGCTTCTTTCGTTGTCAGCCCGTCTCGACTGTAATGGTCCCGGTCGGCGAACCTGATGGGCGGGCTGGCAAGGCTGGAAATCAGTTCGTTCCGAAACATCAGACAATGCGCCCTTTCTCCGCACCCTGAGCTCAATATACTTGCCGGCCCCAATGCTTCCGGCAAGACCAGTTTTCTCGAAGCCATTCATTATCTTGCCCTGGGAAGATCTTTCAGGACGAGCAACGTCAAGCCGCTGATCAGGATCGGCGATAGCGAAACTGTCTTGTTCGCGGAATTGGCAAGCGGGGCAAAAGCTGGTCTGCGCAAGAACCGAAAAGGAAGCCAGCAACTCAAATTCGACGGAGAAGTGCTGCGAAGCTGGGAAGGCGTAGCCCGCCAGATACCGACGCAACTGCTCGACGCCACATCATTCTCGCTGTTGAACGAAGGCCCCGGATTGCGGAGGAGGTTCCTCGATTGGGGCGTGTTCCACGTGGAACAACAGTTTCTCTTGACCTGGCGACGGGTCCGAAAGTCGTTGAAACACAGGAATGCCTTGCTGAAAACAGCTGGCAGGGCCGATGAGATGCAACTTGCCGCCTGGGAGGAAGAGCTGGTTTCCGGGGCGACTCAGATTACCAGTTCGAGAGCGCGGTATTTCCAGCGGCTGCAAAAGTCGTTCGAGCGGGCGCTTTCCAGCTTGAGCGAAGAATTGGGCGAAACGATCAGCCTGCTGTTCTACGCAGGCTGGAATCAGGAGCATGAACTGGGCCGGTTGCTTTATGAGAGTCGGGAAAATGACAAGAACCACGGCGGCGCCCGGCATGGCCCGCATCGCGCCGACATACTCGTCCGCGCCGGCAACGACAAGGCGATCGATGTCCTGTCCCGGGGTCAGCAGAAGCTCATTGTTTCAGCGCTGAAGATCGCCCAGGGCGAACTGTTTTCTGAAACGCGCGAACAGCGGCCGATATATCTGGTAGACGACCTTGCCGCAGAGCTGGACGAGACGAACAGGGCGAACGTTTTCCGATTGCTGCGGTCTGTCGGCGGCCAGCTGTTCGTTACCTGCATAGCCGTTGAAGCGCTGGAGTCCTGCCTCCCGGAAGCAAGCGCGAGACATCTGTTCCACGTGAAACATGGTACAATAACGACTTGATTTTCTTGGGGGTAGCGCGGTTTCTCGCCGCCTTGCCAGGATGCCCGCCCGAAGCTGAGAGGAGCCAATGGAAAATCCCCCGGCCAACAATTACAACTCTGAAAGCATCAAGGTGCTGAAGGGTCTCGACGCGGTCAGAAAAAGGCCCGGCATGTATATCGGCGATACCGATGACGGAACCGGTTTGCACCATATGGTCTTCGAGCTGGTGGATAATTCCATCGACGAAGCGCTCGCCGGCGCGTGTTCGGAGATCAAGGTCACGATCCACATCGGCGAATCGGTGACCGTGGCCGACAATGGTCGGGGAATTCCGACCGAAATGCACAAGGAAGGCGTCTCGGCGGCCGAAGTCATCATGACGGTCCTGCATGCCGGCGGCAAGTTCGACGACAACAGTTACAAGGTCTCCGGCGGCCTCCACGGCGTCGGCGTATCCGTCGTCAACGCGCTTTCCCGGGAATTGAAATTGACCATCCGGCGAAACGGCAAGGTCTGGGAACAGTATTACCAGCATGGCGTACCGCAGGCGCCGCTTGCGGAGGTGGGAAAAACAACCGCAACCGGCACCGAATGCCACTTCGAGCCCTCGGAAGAAACCTTCAACAATATCGAGTTCCAATACGACATACTCGCCAGGAAGTTGCGCGAACTGGCCTTTCTCAATGCCGGCGTGACCATCAGCCTGATGGATGAGCGCACCGGCAAGCAGGAAACTTTCCTGTACAAGGGCGGATTGCGGGCCTTTGTCGACTATCTCAACAAGAACAGGACCATCGTCAACAAGATGGTCTATTTCAATGCCAGGGAAGTGGAAGAAGGCATTTCCGTGGAAGTCGCCATGCAATGGAACGATTCCTATCAGGAAGTGATCTACCCGTACACCAACAATATCCATCAGCGGGATGGAGGCACCCATCTCGCCGGATTTCGCTCGGCGCTGACCCGGGTGCTGAAAAGCTATATCGACAAGGAACTCAACGGCTCGAAAAGCAAGGATATTCCGGTATCCGGCGACGATGTGCGAGAAGGCCTTGTCGCCGTGGTGTCTGTCAAGGTGCCGGATCCGAAGTTTTCCTCCCAGACCAAGGACAAGCTGGTTTCTTCCGAGGTGAAGAGCGTGGTCGAGCAGCAAATGGCTTCGCACTTGAACGATTACCTCATGGAAAACCCCAAGGACGCCAAATTGATCGCCGGGAAATTGATCGAAGCGGCGAAAGCGCGGGAAGCCGCGCGCAAGGCCCGGGAAATGACGCGGCGCAAGGGCGCGCTCGATATCGCGGGCCTGCCCGGCAAGCTCGCAGATTGTCAGGAGAAGGATCCGGCTTTGTCGGAGATTTACCTGGTGGAGGGCGATTCGGCGGGCGGTTCAGCCAAGCAGGCGAGAAATCGGCACAATCAGGCCGTATTGCCGCTCAAGGGAAAGATTCTCAATGTGGAGAAGGCCCGGTTCGACCGCATGCTCAGCTCGAACGAGATCGGCACCTTGATCAAGGCGCTCGGTTGCGGCATCGGCAAGGATGAATTTTCGCTCAAGGCCTTGCGCTACCATCGAATAATCATCATGACCGATGCCGATATCGATGGTTCTCACATTCGCACATTGTTGCTTACCTTCTTTTTCCGGCATATGGCCGAGCTGATCGAAAACGGGCATTTGTATATCGCCCAGCCGCCATTGTACAAATTGAAAAAGGGCAAGCAGGAGCAATATCTCAAGGACGACCGGGAGCTTGGAGATTATCAGACCGCCATGGCGCTCAAGGATGCGAGCTTGCATGTGAACGCGGACGCGCCCGGCATCGGCGGCGAGTCGCTCGAATTGCTGGTGAATAATTATCGCGAGGTCTACGCCATCATCGACCGGCTGAGCAGGCTGTATCCGAAAGAAGTGCTCGAAGCCCTGCTGCGCGCGCCGCCCTTGCCGGAGGAAAATCTTCGGTCCAGGGAAGAAGTCGAATCCTGGACCGGGAAAGTACTCGCCGACTTGTTCGAATCCAATCCGCAATATCGGATCGACTATAGCTATGCCGTCGAAGAAGATTCCGAACGGCATATTTTCCTGCCGGTGATATTGCACGAGCGCCACGGCTTGCGCAAAACCTATTCTTTCAGCGCCGATTTCTTCCATTCCGGCGAATACAAGATGATGTCCTCGCTGGGGCTGAAGCTTGACGGCTTGATTGAGCCGGGGGCTTTCGTCAAACGCGGGGACCGAAAGCGGGAGGTTGGCAGTTTCTCGGAGGCGCTCGCCTGGTTGACCGACGAGGCCATGAAGGGCAACTATCTGCAACGCTACAAGGGCCTCGGGGAAATGAACCCCGATCAGTTATGGGAGTCCACCATGAACCCCGAAACCCGGCGCATGTTGCGGGTAACGGTCAAGGATGCGATCGGAGCGGACCAGTTGTTCAACACCTTGATGGGCGACCAGGTCGACCCGCGCCGGCAGTTTATCGAGACCAACGCGCTGCAGGCCGAGAATATCGATATCTGAACGCGGCCTCGGCCGCCGGTTTCCCCGGCCCTGTCCCGATTTTTTGAAGCCCCCCGGCGCTCCCTGCGCCGCCGGATCCGGCGACTCAGGGCATAAAGTTCATCAGCAAAACAAAGGCTTGGCGTACATCCCCCAAGACAAAAGAGAGGTTTTGTCTTGCTCCCGGATGCAATGGCTTGCGCTGTGGAATCCGGCGACGTTCTTGTGTATCGCGGGCATGCGTCGCAGGGAAGCTCTGACTTGATCAGAGCTTCGATGGAATTATTCAGGGGCTGCCCAGCAAGACATCGGCCGCATGGCGCAGGTCGTCGAATACGTCGATTTCGGCCAGGCCGTTGCTTGCAAGCACGCTTTCTGTTGTCAAGCCATTGCCGGTGCGCACAAGCACCGGCCGGCAGCCGTGGGACCGGGCGGCCTGCAGATCCCTGAGGCTGTCGCCGATAAACCAGCAGTTGCGCAGGCTGCGGCCGAATTCGGCTTCGATCTGTTCAAGCAGCCCGGTAGCAGGTTTGCGGCAAGCGCATTTTTTCCCCGGCCCATGGGGACAGAAAAAGATGCCGTCCACATGGCCGCCCTCGCTCTCCACCTGCTTGCGCAACCTTTCGTGTATCGAATCGAGCGCCGCGATGTCGAACAATCCCCGCGCCAGGCCCGACTGGTTGGTCGCCAAGGTAATCAGATAGCCGGCCCGGCTCAAGTCGGCGATGGCTTCGATGCTGCCCGGCAGCGGCAGCCATTCTTCCGCAGACTTGATGAACGCTTCGGAATCCCGATTGACCACGCCGTCCCGGTCCAGCACGACCACCTTGGTTGTCTTGTCATTCAAAGCAACGAAATATCGGCGACCTGAAGGAAAAGTTCGCGCAACTCCCGCAACAGGCGGAGGCGATTGGCGCGCACCAGGGGATCTTCGACCATTACCATGACGTTATCGAAGAATGCGTCGATATCGTCCCGCAGGCCTGCCAGCAACGTCAATCCTTGCTGGTGCCGGCCGGCCGCGAACAGGGGCGCCGCCTCTTCGCGTAGTTGCCGGAGGCGCGCGTGCAATCGCTTTTCGGCCGCTTCCGACAATAGTTCGGCGGCTACCGCATCTCGCCGCATTTCCTCTCCGCTCTTGTCGAGCAGATTGGAAACCCTCTTGTTGGCCGCGGCGAGCGCCTCGGCTTCCGGCCTGCCCGCGAAATCGGCGACCGCTTCCACCCTGCGGTGGAAGTCCAATGGGCTTGCCGGATTCAAGGCCCGCACGCAAAGATAGACCGGCGCCGCTATGCCGGCATCGGCGTACCAGGCGCGCAGGCGGTCGAAAATGAAATCGTAAAGTTGTTGCCGGCAGTCTGCCTCCGGCTCCAGTTCCGCATAAGCCGCGACCGCCGCGTCTATCGCGGCGACGAGGTCGAGCGCCAGTCCGCGCTCGATCAGGATTCGCAAGACGCCGATCGCGGCGCGACGCAAGGCGAAAGGATCGCGGGAGCCGGTCGGCGGCTGGCCGATGGCGAAAAGCCCGGCCAGCGTGTCGAGCTTTTCCGCCAGGGCGACTACCTGGCCCGCCGCCGTCTCCGGTAATTGGTCGCCGGTATGCCGCGGCAGATATTGTTCGAAAATGGCGGTCGCGACAGCTTCCGGCTCGCCGTCATTGCGTGCGTAGCAAGACCCCATGAGCCCTTGCAATTCGGCGAATTCGCCGACCATATCCCCGACCAGATCGCATTTTCCGAGCGCGGCCGCCCGCTCGCAGACATCTGGTTCGACTCCCAGGCGATCAGCGATCATGCGGGAAAGTGCGGCAACTCGCCGCGATTTCGCAGCAATCGTGCCGAGTTTTTCCTGGAAAACCACTTTTTCGAGTTCCGGCAGCCGGGACTCGAGACTGCGCGACTTGTCGTTTTCGTAAAAGAAGCGCGCATCCGCCAGCCGCGGCCGGATGACGCGCTCGTTTCCCTTGACGACTTCATCCGGACCAAGACTTTCGATATTGCTCACGGTGACGAAATTCGGCACAAGCCGCCCGTCCGCATCTTCCAGGCAGAAACATTTCTGATGGTGTTTCAGCGCAAGCACCAGCGCTTCGTCCGGCAGTTGCAGGAACTCCCGGTCGAACGCCCCGGTCAGCGCCACGGGATACTCGACGAGGCTGGTCACTTCGTCGAGCAATTCCTCGTCCATCGCCACCTTGGCGCGCAGCCGGTTCGCCTGCTCCATGACCAGTTCCCGGATCATTTCCCGGCGCCGCTCGAAATCGGCGATTACCCGGCCCGGATTTTCCAGCGCCGCCTCGTAATCTCCGGGACAAGTCAGCTGAATAGGCTTGTTGTAATGAAATCTGTGCCCGAACGTGACATTCCCCGCGGATTCGCCCAGGATCGAGACCGGAACGACTTCTTCGCCGAACAACATTACCGCCCAATGCGCCGGACGAATGAACTCGGTCCGCGAACTGCCCCAGCGCATGCGCCTGGGCGTCGGCAATGCCGCCAAGGCGGATTTCGCCAGTTCCGGCAATAACCCGGTCGAGGCCGTGCCCGGCGCAAGTCGCGTAAAATGGAGTCGGGCCACTCCCTGACGGTCCGAACTCGACAATTCTTCCGCCGGCACGCCGCAAGAGCGGGCGAAGCCCAGAGCCGCGGCGGTAGGCGCGCCGTCGGGGTCGAAAGCGGCGGCCAGCGCCGGCCCGAAGCGCTCGACCCGACGGTCGGGTTGTTTTTCGGCGAGCTTCTCCACGAACAACGCGAGTCGTCGCGGAGTAGCGAAGGCCCTCGTCCGGCCATGGGTCAGGCCCGCTTTTTCGAACCGGGAGCTAAATGCCGTCTCGAGCGCCGCCGACAGGCCGCGCAGGGCTTTCGGCGGCAACTCCTCGACGCCGATTTCGAACAGAAAGTCGCGGGCCGCGGTCGCCGCCGCGGCTTCAGGCGTATTCACTTCGCAATTCTTCCGACGCCGATGGAAAGCCGAGTTTGCGCCTGCTCGCCAGATATGCCTCCGCGACCGCCCTGGCCAGGGCGCGCACGCGCAAGATGAAACGTTGCCGCTCGGTTGCCGAGATCGCCTTGCGGGCATCGAGCAGATTGAAAAAATGGGAAGCCTTGAGCACTTGCTCATATGCGGGCAAGGCCAGATCGCGCGCGAGGAGCAGTTTGCATTGGCTTTCGCAGTCGTCGAAATACCCGAACAGTTTCCCGGTATCGGCCAACTCGAAATTGTACGCGGACATCTCGACCTCGTTCTGCAGGAAAACGTCGCGATAGGTCACCGCGTCGCCGGGGCCGTCGCGCCAGACGATGTCGTAGACGCTGTCGACCTCTTGCAAATGCATGGCGATGCGTTCGACGCCATAAGTGATTTCGCCGCTGACCGGATAGCATTCCAGCCCTCCGACCTGCTGGAAGTAGGTGAACTGGGTGATTTCCATGCCGTCGAGCCAGACTTCCCAGCCGAGACCCCAGGCGCCCAGCGTGGGCGACTCCCAATTGTCTTCGACAAAACGCACGTCGTGCACCGTCGGGTCGATGCCGAGGAAGACGAGCGATTCCAGGTAGCGTTGCTGCATATCTTTCGGCGAAGGCTTGAGGATCACCTGAAACTGGTAATAATGCTGGAGGCGATTGGGATTTTCGCCATAACGGCCGTCTCCGGGCCGTCGGCTTGGCTGGACATAGGCGCAATTCCAGCTCTCCGGGCCGATGGCGCGCAAGAAAGTGGCGGGATGAAAGGTGCCGGCGCCGACTTCCATGTCCAATGGCTGCAAGATGACGCAACCCGCATCGGCCCAGAACTGCTGCAAGGCCAATATCAGTCCCTGGAATGTTGTCGGGTCGGCGGGAGAATTCACGTCGGAATCGAGGGCGGCTACCGGAAAGGCCGCGATTATCCTAGAATTCCAGCGCGTTATCCACAAGCTCGGGCAAGGACAGGCGCAATCATCAAAATCCTGATTTTCCGGCTTTTCCTGGAGCTTGCCGCGCGCCTGCCCCTGCCTTTGCTGCAAGCTGCGGCGCGCCTCCTCGGCGGCTTGCTGATGCGCGTGCCGAACCGCGCCGCGCGCACGACCTTGCGCAATGCGCGAACCTGTTTCCCGGAACTCGAAGTCGCGAGCGCCCGCGACTTCGCCCGGCTAAGCCTGGAACATTCGCTTTGCGGCCTGTTCGAGATGGGCCGCGCCTGGCTTTGGCCGGTGCCGCGCCTGATCGAACTGGTTCGGGAATCGGAAGGCGTCGGCGAGTTTCGCCGGGCGGCATTGGGCGGCAAGGGCGCGGTCTTGCTCGCGCCGCATCTCGGCAATTGGGAAATATTCGGCATATCGATATGTCATGGCATCCCCGCCCATTTCATGTATATGCCCCCGCAACAGCCCGCGCTCGACCGTCTGTTGCGGCGCAGCCGCTCCCGGGGCGGACTGCGGCTGGTCGCCGGCGACCGGACGGGTGTCGGCAAACTGCTGCGCGCCCTGCAAGCGGGAGAGTTGGCCGGCATTCTGCCCGACCAGGTGCCGGCCGACGGCAGCGGCGTCTTCGCGCCGTTTTTCGGCCAGCCCGCCTACACGATGACCCTGGCCTGCAAGTTGGCTCGGCGCCGCGGCGTCAGAGTGTTCTGCGGCTATGCCGCCAGACTGCCGGGCGGCGCCGGCTTCCGCGTCGTCGTGCGGGAACTCGACCTGCGCGCGAACGGCCTGGACGCATCCGCGGCGGCCATGAACCGCGCCATCGAGGAAATGGTCCGCGAATGCCCCGAACAATATCAATGGGAATACAAGCGCTTTCGTCGCCGCCCCGACAACTCCGAATTCTACGCGGCCTGACCCTGCTCGTGGCGCAGGCGGCGGCCAACGGACCGGAGGTTGCTCCGGGCCTCTCGAAACCGCGCAAGCGTTATTCGGTCTCGGGGGCCAGGTCTTGCGGCCCTATTCAGCTGCGGGCCACCAGAGTTCGCCAAGGCTGAGCCGGACGGCATCAAAAGGGGGGAGGCAGACCTCGGCATCGCCGGTCAGGGTGTCGAGCAGCATCCAGCGTCCATCTTGCAGTTCGAAAGCTTCCAGGGTGCGCGCGTCAGGGTCGACGAACCATAGATATGAGACTTTTTCCCGGGCATAAATTGCTCGTTTGGCGCCTTGGTCCAGGGCGCGGGTAGACGGAGAGAGCACTTCGCAGGCCCAGTCGGGCGCGACAGTGAAGTACGCGGTTCGGGGAGGCTCGGGCATCCGTTCGCGTCGCCACCCGGCCAGATCCGGAACCAGGACATCTCCGCCCAGATGCAACTCGGGTTCGTCGATGATCCACCAGCCGCCGGGGCCGCCGCGGCCCGATCCGAAAGGATTGCCAAGCTCCACGCCAAGCCGGGAGCTCGCGTAGGCGTGCAAGGGCGCTGGTCGAGGATGGGTATGGAGCTCGCCGCCGACAATTTCAGCCACCACGTTCGAAGGCGCGTCGACCACATCCTGATAACTTGCCGGGCGCGTCGCTCTTGCTGCTGTCAACTGTGTCGGCATGGTCGCGATTCCTCTGCCGGAATATCGCATCAGGGGAGCTTTGATTCATCGGAACTCCCATGCGGCATATGAATGAGTCGTCAAATCCTGCGGCGCAAACCATTGAATTAATTAGAAAAAACAGTACGAACTCTTGTCTTGCGGCAATGAACAACTCCACGGAAGAGATTGTTCAGAAACTGCTTGGCAAGACAGGGAAGGTGCTCTGTTTCGATACGACTCAATTGCCTGATGCCGAATAATACCTTGTCCATGACGGATTGTAATTGGGACCCTGCCTGTTTTTCCGCGCCTGGGCTGGTTCAGCCTCTGATGCGGGGCGAGAGGTCGCCCTTGCTTGCGGTCGAGAAGATGCCCGTTGGGCAACACGCGACCGCTGCGCTCCCTTCGCACCGTGCCCGCGGTGGAGCAAAAAACAGCCATCGGCAGCCGGACAGTCCTATTTGTTTATAACAGGGCGCAGATCAAGAAGGTGGATGTGTAGCCGGAGGCTGCCACTCATCGTATCCTCAACGTGCTGCGCTTCGTTTCGCAGGAACAACATCAACTCTTCTGGTCCCATGGAGGTTCTATGGTCCGGGTGTTTCCATTTGCGATCATGCTTTGCCAGCGTTAGCAGCAGGCACCCGGATCTGCTTGTTTCCGCAGCCATGTATTTGTCGACCAGTTGATTTTTAATGGCATCGCGTAATTCGCGGGCAGACCATTTTTCGGCAAGCTTGAGCTCAATGACCGCTTCGTGACTGGACACGACAGAACGCAAACGAATATCCGTTTCTTTCTCTTCAGCCGTAACAGCCTCTTGGTCTACTCTGTAGAGGCCTCTGTTCATATTTTCCAGCTCGCGCGCGACCTCGCGGCGCATAACCTTTTCCTTACTGATTCCAGCCCATGCCTCTCGAGGAGATGTGTCTTGATGCAGCAGTTCGTCAAGTTCTTCCAAGCGATCTGTCATGATAGCGAACATCGCTTCGTTGGTTGAGCCAGGTGCCTCGCCCGTTTTGTCCAGCGCAACAGCTTGTGTTTCGTCGAACTTGTCCGAATCGAGTTCCTGTGCCCAATGTTCTTCGGCTACAGCAAGAATACGGTCCTTGAAGTGCGCGCAGAGCGGATCATCCGCCATTTCAAGCTTTGCTTCCCAGCCTTCTTTTCCCCTCGCCTCAAGCAAAGCATGCATGATCGCGTTTCGCGCATGTTCGGCGTGGTAGCGCGTATCTGGAGAATAGACCCCTTCGCGCCGGGCATCATCCGCAGGTCGAACATGGCGATACGCAAGTCGAGTGAGCCGCAGGAGCAGTTGTGGCGTAAATGTCTTGATCTTCAGATCGATTCCATCATGACTATCGCCAAAGAGAGTGGCAAAATATCCAACCGCGTCGCTGTGCTTTTCGGGCTCGACGGTTCGGAGCCGCTCTTCGAGCATGCATACGCCATGCTCGGGGTCGACGCGCATGAGCGTTGACAACCAAACTCGAGAAAGCTCTTGCGGCTGGTTTTCGCGAAGTCGGTGCAATGCGATGGTTCGCATGCACGCACGGGTATTTTCATCGCCATGCTTCAGTATCGCACCGACAACCTGCCGAAGCTGGTTGAGTGCTCCAGCGATGTCGCCCGCGCCACCCGCAACATTCCTTTCATCTTTCAACCAGCCCAGAAGTCTGGAAAGGAACAGTCTGGCGACTGGCTCCGGAGCATATTCAATTTTCTGCAAAAGCATGGAGCGGCCGTCTGCGCTGGCTTCCCTATCCAGTTCCCAGCTCAACTCGCTTCCGAGAACGCTATCCACCGCCTTGGGATGAGAGTCGATCAGGTCTTCCATCCAGAGGGGCAGTCTATTGAGTTCTATGAAAGCATATCGGGCCGCCAGCATTGCTTCTTCCTCGGCAAGTCCGGTAGCCCATGAAGAGTCTTCGGCCTCTGCGTAGAGCGCGGCGAGTCCGAGTTGCCAACGGTACAGATAGGTGTTGCGTTCTTCTTCCGCTCTTTCACTTGGAAGAGTGGGATAATCTTGCCGCCAAACAGTCATCAGTGTGCGTCGCAAGCGGTCCGCCGTCTCTTCTCCGAATTGTTCCTCGATAAAGCGGCGGCTCCATCCCGATGTCCGGCTGTCTTCTCCGTTATGTTTCATTGCTGCCCAGAGCTTCCAAGCCGTGTTCCAACTGTTATCAGGCGAAAAAGCCCCAGTGGGGTCGTTAGTCAATTCTCGCCAGAACTCAACCCATCTGGTCTTATTTTCCGCACGTTGCTGCTCTTTTTGCTCCTCCCGATCAAAATTTTCCCTTGCCCATTGCTCGTGCTTCTTTTCTTCCTCCGAAGGCTTCAAACGGTCATCAATGATTGCCAGCAAGCTTGTTTGATCGGAAACCAGCGGCTTCAGTTTCAACGCATGTTCTCGCCGTCCTTCGGTATCTTGGTTTGGCGAAAGGAGCATCGCCGCCTTCAGCAACATAGCGCGGTCTTCTATGGATCGGTCCGTATCGGCAAGGTCTTGCTTGATCCAGCTTAAATCCCGCTCTACGTGAAGTTCAATGGGCGCATCGTCAAAAATGATTTCCGCCAAGCGTTGCCATGGATCGGCAATTGGATGGAGAGATTGAATCACGGTGTCTTTCACCCAGAAAAGACACCGATTGTCATCGGCGGCGAAGTCTGTCAGTCGGTCGCGAAGCGCCTTGTGCGCCTCGCTATCGTTGTGTTCATCGTGATGAAGGCGGAGTGCGAGGACACTCGCTTTCAACCAACCGTCGGTCCGGCGGCTGCTTCTGAGTCCACGCATGCAAGTCGCGGCCAACGCGCTACTGAGATGAGGCCGGTCGCAGGTGATGCGTGGTCGTTCCTCTCGCCATCGCAGACCGTCAGCAAGCAACTCGACCAGACCATCGCGAAGTGCCTCGAGAGTTTGGGGGTCAAGTTCGGCATCGGAGATCAGACGAGGCAACTGCCAACCCAGGATGTCCAAGCCATGTCTCGTTACCTCGATTCTGCTCAGAGCCCGACAAAGCTGCTCGACAGACAAGTCTTGGGGGAATAGCCTCGACACAACGCCTCGGAGCGTCTCGCCCGACCACGCAGGATCAGCGTTTGCCGCTTTGGATGCAATGCCTTCAAGTCGAGAGTCTCTGACTGCTTGCATCGCCTCGACAGCAATGATTCGCTCATTCGGAGATGCATGAACGTCGTGTGCGACCTCGTGGGCGACATCAGCGCAACTACTGATGCGTCCGGCTACAACGATTCGGAGAAGCGTATCCCGAACTTCTGGGTTTTCGATACCCCTTGCCCAGAGCTTCTTGACAGTGTCCGCCAGTTCGGGCGAAGCGAAACGACGAACCTGGATGGACGGAGTATCCAGTCCGCGCCATCCACTTTGGCCGTATCGGCCAACATATCTGCACAACGCCTGGTTGCGCCGCCTTGGAGAAAGAGACTCCGGGTCGCCTTCGTCAAGCAGCACCGCAGGCTCGTGGTCCCGCAGCATCTCGAATATTCTGTTCTCTTCGAGAGCCAACCAACCGGCAATCGGACGTCTTGACGGGCGAACAATCATCTTGTTCCTGGTGTTCGCGAAGATGAGCCGTTCGAGCGCACGAAAAGTCATGCCATGCATGCGAAGCGTTCGAAGGCGCTTTGCCGCCAGATATTCGGCGACCGAACGATGGTGAAAGCGCACACGGCCGTAGTTGGCGAATCCGAACAGCGCCCGTTCCAGCAATGCCTTTCTTTCATTTGGCATCCAGTCCGATAGAATGGTCGACGGATCAAGCGCGGCGTCATCATTGATGTTGTCAGACGCGACGTTGTGTCGAATTGTCAAGCGGCGTGTGACCAACATCGCGAGCGCCAATCGACAGGCTCCCTCGATTGCCTTGTCGACCGATAGCTCGGCCGGCTCCTGCCTGTCGTCTCGCGGCTGAAGCTTCTGCCGCACGTTCGCCTCCAATTGATCGCGATGAGTTCGTATACGCTTGTGCTGGCGCCAATCAGCGCACAACTCGATCAGATCCTGCGGGCGTCGCGCGAATTGCTGTGCATTTCTCTGCTCAAGGTTGTTCAGCAGCACTTCGGGATCCTTAATGCCTTGACACTTGGCGAATTCTAGAATCTGTTTGTTCGATAGCGGCAAGAGCTCTACTGTTCGCCAATCGTCAACGGCATCATTGTCGTCGTCTTCGATTTCTGGAGCTGGGTGATCACCCATGGCGATTCTGGCAAAGGTTTCCTCGGGTGTCTCCTCCGAAGGGGGTTGAGGAATGGGCAGATGATCGCGCACAAGTTTTTTGTCGAATGGAACTGGTCTCGTGGTAATCACAATACGGGCTCGTGCGGACTGACTGCGGATGTCCTTCTTGAAGCGTTTGAGGGACTGCTCAAAGGAATGAAGGGTCAGCTTGAGTTCATCGATAGAATCAAGGAAAAAGGTCGCGATGTCGGATTGCGATGCAAGCCAAGCGTTTAATCGGCCTTCTTCCTCATCTTCCAGTTGGTCGCGGAGGCCCCCTGTCGCCAAGGCCGCCAATTCAACAAAGAAGGCAGGTTCTCCGTTATTCCACAGATGCCGCGCCTGTTTACGGCATTCATACGTCTTGCCGGCGCCAGCCTCGGAAATAATCAGCACCCGCCTGGAGCGCAGCAGAAGCTCCCATGTCGTCCCGCTCGACCGATCCGGGCCGACCAGATGCGATGGCTGTAATGCATCGCGGAGGTTTTCCTCCGGGATATCTTGAAATGTTCGTTCAATCATCGGTTTCAATCGGATCGGGGGATGGATGTCGCAGCGCCGACCCGCAACCAGCACGGGGCGGCGATATTGCGGCGGACGTTGCGCAAGCTATTGTCATGGGGTAAAGATTCGGTGTCCAGCGACCTTCTCTGCCGGCAGCGGAAGCGTCGCGCGGCCCGAGTTCGGAGTTGGACGGCGAGATTCGGCATTTCATTGCGGGAAGTCGATAAATTGAACGAGGCTCGAATTGTTCGGCGTATGCGGCGAGGCTTCCGCAGCTTGCTACCGTCGCCAGAACATGGGCGTGAACAGCACCAGCAAGGTGAAGACCTCGAGTCTGCCGAGCAGCATGGCGGCGCATAATATCCATTTCGCCGTCACGGGCAGGGTTTCGTAAGTCGCCGATACGCCTTCGAGGCCCGGGCCGAGGTTGTTGATGCATGCGCCTACCGCGCTGAAGGCGGTGATGATCTCCACTCCGGAAGCGAGCAGCGCGAGCAACATCAACATGAAGACCATGACGTAAACGGCGAAGAATCCCCAGACCGATTCGACGACCCGGTCCGGAACCCGCCGGCCGCCGAGCTTGATGGGGATCACGGCCTTGGGATGTATCAGCCGCTGCACTTCGCGAAAGCCCTGCTTGAAGATCAGCAGGATGCGGATCACCTTGATGCCGCCGCCGGTGGAGCCGGCGCAGGCGCCGATGATGGCCGCGTACAGCAACATGTAAGGCAGGAACAGCGGCCAGGAGTTGAAATCGGCGGTGACGAAACCGGTAGTGGTGGCGATCGAGACCACCTGGAACAGCCCCTTGATGAATGCTTCGAAAAAATCGCCGTACGTCGCTGTCAGGTAGAGAATGCCGATGGTGGCGACGGACAGCGACGCGAGAATGAAAGAGTAGAAGCGGAATTCGGGGTCGGCCAGGTAATGTTTTATCGAGCGGCGCTGCCAGGCGGTGAAATGCAAGGCGAAATTGACCCCCGCGACGATCATGAAGACGATCGCCACCAGCTCCACCGCCGGATTGTTGAAATAGCCCAGGCTGGCGTCGTGGGTGGAAAAACCGCCGATGGCTATGGTCGTGAAGGCGTGGCCGAGGGCGTCGAAGGGTTCCATGCCCGCCGCCCAATAGGCCAGGGCGCAGGCCAGGGTCAGGGACAGGTAGATGTACCACAGCGCCTTGGCGGTTTCCGCCAGTCTCGGCACGAGCTTGTTGTCCTTCAGCGGTCCCGGCGTTTCCGCCTGGTAGAGTTGCATGCCGCCGATGCCGAGCATGGGCAACAGGGCCATGGCGAGCACGATGATGCCCATGCCGCCCATCCATTGCAGCAATTGCCGGTAGAACAGGATCGAGCGGGGCAATTCGTCGAGACCGACAATGACCGTGGCTCCGGTGGTCGTCAGCCCCGACAGGGATTCGAACACGGCGTCGGTCAGGCTCAGGTCGAGCGCCAGCAGCAAGGGCAGGCAGCCGGCGACGCCCAGCACGCTCCAGAACAGGGTGACGACGAGAAAGCCGTCGCGGATGGTCAATTCCTTGCGCGCGCGCGCGCTCAGCCCCCACATGCCCAGGCCAAGGAAGAACAACGCCAGCAAAGTGGCGAAGAAAACCCCAGCCGTGCCGTCGCGGTACCATAGCGACACGGTGATCGGCGGCAAGGTTCCCAGCAGGCTGAAAAGCATCAACAGGATGCCGAGCAGCTTGGTGATCATGAGAGGGTGCATGGCGGGTCAGAAATGCGCGAAGCCCGCCCCGAACAGGCGCTCCACGAGGGCGACGTGCTTGCGGTCCACCAGGAACAGGATGACATGGTCGCCGGATTCGATCCTGGTGTCGTCGTGGGCGATCAGGACATCGTTGTCCCGCACGATCGCGCCGACGGTAATGCCGTCCGGAAGATTCAGCTGGCGCAACTCGCGCCCGATCACCCTGGATGAAGCGACATCGCCGTGCACGACCGCCTCCACGGCCTCGGCGGCGCCGCGGCGCAATGAATGCACATTGGCGAAATCCGCCCGCCGCACCTTGGTGAGCACGCTGCCGATGGTGGCCTGTTGCGGCGAAATGGCGATGTCGATCTCGCCGCCCTGGATCAGATCGACATAGTCGGGATTGTTGATCAGCGCCATCACCTTCTTGGCGCCGAGGCGCTTGGCCATCATGCAGGACATGATATTGGCCTCGTCGTCATTGGTCAGCGCGACGAAGACATCGGCATCGTCGATATTCTCGCTGTTCAGCAGTTCCCGGTCCGAAGCTTCGCCTTGCAGCACCAGGGTGCTGCCGAGTTGGCCTGTCAGGAAGTCGCAGCGCTGTTCGTCGCGCTCGACCAGCTTGACCTTGTAGTGATGATCCTCAAGCCGGCGCGCGAGCCGCAGGCCGATATTGCCGCCGCCTGCGATGAAAATTCGGCGATATGCTCGGTCTGTGCGGCGAACTTCGGCGATGCAGTCGGGAATATCTTTTTCGGCGGCGACGAAAAAGACTTCGTCCCCGGCCTCGATCACGGTCGAGCCTTCAGGCGCGATCGGGCGGTCCTTGCGGAATATCGCCGCCACCCGGGCATCGACCGAAGGCATGTGCTGGCGCAACAGGCGGATTTCCTGGCCGACCAGAGGGCCGCCGTAAACCGCCTTGACGCCGACGAGCCGCACCTTGCCGCCGGCGAAGTCGAGCACTTGCAATGCGCCGGGCAGATTGATGAGCCGCTCGATATTTTCGGAGACGATCATTTCCGGGCAAATCGGCGTGTCTACCGCGATGCCGTGCTTGCCGAACAGCTTTTCGCTGAAATTGATGAACGAGGAAGAATGTACTCGGCAGATCTTCTTGGGCGTGCGATATAGCGCATAGGCGACGCGGCAGGCCACCATGTTCAGTTCGTCGTTTTCCGATACCGCGAGCAACAGGTCGGCGTCGTCGATGCCGGCTTGTTCGAGCACGTCCGGATGCGAGCCGCGGCCGCTGACAACCTGGATATCCATGCCTTGCTTCAATCCTTCGAGTCGCGCCGCGTCGCTGTCGACCAGAGTCACGTCGTTGGATTCGTGCAACAAGGTGCCCGCCAGGCTGATGCCCACCGGATTCGCGCCGAGAACGATTATTTTCATGTCGAGATACCGCGCTCAGCATGAGCGCCCGCCATCGCGGATTTCAGTCCTTTTCCAGCAGGCAGAAATAGAAGCCGTCCGGACCGCTCGCGCCGCCCGGCAGCAACTGTTTCCCATGGGCGCATTCTATTCCCCAATCGGCATTGATGGGCACTGTTTTAGCGTCTCCGGCCGCTGCGAGGAAGCGGCGGACGACTTGTTCGTTTTCCCGGCGCAGCACCGAACAGGTCGCATAGAGCAGGCGCCCGGCCGGTTTCAGGCATCGCCAGAGCGCTGTCAGCAAGCGCAATTGGGCTTCGCCGCGAACTGCGACATCGTCCGGGCGCAGCAATAGCTTGATATCGGGATGACGCCGGACGACCCCGGTGGCGGAGCAGGGAACGTCGAGCAGGATCCGGTCGAAGCCGCTTCCGTCCCACCAGGCGGCCGGGTCGGCGGCGTCGGCGACGACAAGCTCGGCGTCGAGTCCGAGGCGGTCGAGGTTCTCCCGGATCATTGCGCAGCGGGCCGCATCGCGGTCCAGCGCCAGGCACGAAGCCAGTTCCGGTTGATATTCCAGCAGGTGGCAGGTCTTGCCGCCGGGCGCGCCGCAGGCGTCGAGCAAGCGGTCGCCCGGCGCGGGCGCGAGCAGTTCGGCCGCGAGTTGCGAAGCTTCGTCCTGCACGCTCAGGAGACCCGCGCCGAATCCTGGAATCTCGCCGACCGGCCGCGGCCTGGTCAGGTAAATCGCCGTTTGCGCCAACTCGCCCGCGACGCATTCGTGGCCGGCCTGCCGCAACAACCGCATGGCCTCGTCGCGGGAACTCCGGCGCCGGTTGACGCGCAAGCTCATTGGCGGGCGACTATTGTTGCGCTCGAGCACGAGCCGCCAGTCTTCCGGCCAGTCGGCCCGGATCGCATCGCTCAGCCAGACCGGATGGTTCAGGCGGACCGTCTCGGGTTGTCGCGCGAGTCGCTGTTCGAGCTCGGCTTGCCGCCGCTGGTAATTGCGCAATACGGCGTTGACCAGGGGTTTCGACCAATGCTTGCGCAGCTGCCCGGCCGCCGTCACGGTCTGATCGATTGCCGCATGGTCGGGCACGGCAAGTTCGCGCAATTGATACAACGCGCCGAGCAGCAGGCAGTTCAGGTCGGAATCGCGCGCGCGCAATGGCCGTTCGAGCAATTGGCCGAGGAGGAAGACCAGCGTCGCGTGATGGCGGCAGACGCCGTAGCAGATTTCCTGCAGCAGCCCGTATTCGGGCGACTGCCGGTGGGGCCGCAGATGTTCGCCGAGCGAGCCGCGGCGGTGCGCGAGCCGGGCAAGAATGCGGGCGGCTCCGGCGCGGACATCCATGGCGGCTCAGACCGCCGCCGCGTCGAGGAAGCTCGCGCCCTTGACGAACGGGGTCGAGGACGAATGCAGCAAAGCGCCGACCGGCATCGGTTTCTTGCCCGGCAACTGCACGATTTCGACGCGCAGCGCGCCGCTGCCGCAAGCGACGAGCAGGCCTCTCTTGTCGATATCGACGATGGCGCCCGGCGCCGCGGGATGCGTCCGGGCCTGGGGCGCGGCGCGCAGCAAGCGAACGCGTTGTCGTCCGATGTTTGCGTAAGCCGGCGCGCGGCCGACGCCGGCTCGCACCTGCCGGGCGATGAATTCCGCCGAGGCGCTCCAGGCGATCATCGCATCGGCCTTGTCGAGCTTGCGCGCGCGGGTAGCCAGACTTTCATCCTGCCGCCGCGCCCGGGCCAGCAAGTCCGGCAAGTTGTCCAGGCCATGCGTCAGGGCCGCGCGGCCCGCTTCGACGAGTTTCGTCTCAAGATCATCGCGGTCGTCGCTATCGGCGATTTCGACTTCGCGTTGATGGAGGATATCGCCGGTATCGAGACCCTCGTCCATGCGCATGATGGTGATGCCGGTATGGCTGTCGCCGGCGAGCAAGGCGCGCTCGATCGGCGCCGCGCCGCGCCAGCGCGGCAAGAGCGAGGCGTGGACGTTGACGCAACCGTAACGGGGGATCTCGAGAATCGCCGCCGGCAGGATCAGTCCGTAGGCGGCGACCACCAGCACATCGGGCTCGCATGCGGCCAGCAGCCGCGCAGGTTCGTCGCCGCGCAAGTCGGCCGGTTTGTGCAAGGGCAGATCATGCGCTTCCGCCAGCGCGGCAACGGCGCTTGACGAGAGTTTGCGGCCGCGGCCGGCGGGCCGGTCCGGCCGGGTGAATACCGCGCCGAGCTCGTGCCGGGAATCGAGCAGCGCTTGCAGATGCGCGGCCGCGAAGGCCGGCGTGCCGGCAAAACAGAGTCGCAATGCCGGCATCGGATTCAGGCGGACTTCCTGTGTTCCTTTTCCAGCTTGCTGCGGATGCGTCGCCGCTTGAGCGGGCTGAGATAATCGACAAACAGCTTGCCGTCGAGATGGTCGATTTCGTGTTGGATGCATACCGCGAGCAGCCCTCGGGCTTCGAGTTCGAAATTCTCGCCGCGCGAGTCCTGCGACCGGACGCGAATGGCGCGGGGCCTCGACACCTCCTCGAAGAATCCGGGCACCGACAGGCAACCTTCCTGGTAATCCTGCAATTCTTCCTCGATTACCTCGAATTCTGGATTTATGAAGACTTGCGGACTATCTTTTTCCTCGGAGATATCAAGCACGAGCAGGCGCTTGCGCACATTGACCTGGGTCGCGGCCAGACCGATGCCTTCCGCCTGATACATGGTCTCGAGCATGTTGTCGACCAGGGCGCGCAGGCTGTCGTCGAATTTCGCGACCGGGGCGGCGACTTTCCGCAGCCTCGGGTCGGGAAACTCCAGAATCGGCAACAGCGCCATCGAAAACTCCGGTACATGCGGGCAGGCGGGAAAGCGCCTGCCGAGCCAGGTATCTTCTGAGTGATTCCATCCATGGAGTTACTCATTGCCGCAAGACAAAAGCGCGGTCTTGTCTTGCTCCCGGATGCAATGGCTTGCGCCATCGAATCCGGCGCTCGCTTGCACCGCGGGCATGTGCCGCAGGGAAGCCCTGACTTGATCAGGGAGTCCTCTGAATAATTCCATTCATGGAATTATTGATTGTTGCAAGACAAAAGCGCGGTCTTGTCTGCGGCCGGATGCAATGGCTTGCGCCATCAGGTCCGGCGGCGCATCCATGCGCTGCGGGAAAGCCCCGACTTGATCGCGGCTTTCCCGGAATTATACCAGCCTCGCGAGAACTTGTATCATGGACGACGACCCCCTGCTCGAAGATTACCTCGGCCTGATGCGCCATGGCGCGTTCGACGCGGGGGCGTTGGCCAGATTGCTTGGCGAGATGGGGTCCCTGAGCCGCATTCGGCGTTTGCCGAAAACGGAATTGCTTGCGACAGGCCTCTCCGCGACTCAGCGCGCGGCCTTGACCGCCGCGGCTCCCGCGCCCCATTGTCGCGGCCAGGTGCGGTCCGATCTTGTCTGGGCCGGGGCTGCGGACCGCGCCATACTTCATTTCGAATCGCCGGATTACCCCGCCTTGCTCCGCGAAATCGCGGCGCCGCCGCCGGTGCTGTACGTGGAAGGCCGGCTGGAAAGCCTCCGCCATCCCTGCGTCGCGATGGTCGGCAGTCGGCGCGGCAGCGCATATGGCCGCCGGCAAGCGGAATGGTTCGCCCGCGAATTGAGCAAGGCGGGTCTCGCGATCTGTTCGGGAATGGCCCTGGGCATCGATGCGGCTGCGCACAAGGGCGCGCTCGATGCGGGCGGATACACGATCGCGGTCATGGGCACGGGGGTGGATGTCTGCTATCCGGCGCGCAATCGCGAATTGCGCGAACAAATCCGCGCGCAAGGCGCGCTGGTCTCCGAATTTCCGTTGGGCGCGCCGCCGCGCCGCGCGAATTTTCCGCGCCGCAATCGCATCATCAGCGGACTTTCGGCGGGTGTCGCAGTGATCGAAGCAAGCCTGAAAAGCGGCTCTCTGGTCACGGCCAAGCTGGCCTTGCAGCAAAACCGGGAAATATTCGCCATGCCGGGCCCCGTCTCAAGCTCGTTTTCCCAGGGCTGCCACCAACTGATCCGCCAGGGCGCCGCCCTGGTCGAAACTCCCGCAGACATCCTCCGGGAAATGCCGGATGCGATTCCGCTCGCCGACTTCCGCCCGGGTTCGGCAGGCGCCCCCGGCGCCGGGTTCGCGCGCGGGCCCGACGATGCGAAACTGCTGGCCCTGTTGGAAGAATCCGGTTCCCTGCCTGAAACCCTGGCCCGCCAGACGGGTCTCGCCCAGCAACAACTGGCCGTGAAACTCCTCCAGCTGGAGCTGAGCGGCGCCGTGATTCATCAGGGCGGCCGCTACTACCGCGCCTGACCGGGAACAGCGCCGGGGAAGCTCCGATTCGGTCAGAACTTCCCTCGCGGCGCATGCCCGCGGTACACACCCGCGGTACACACCCGCGATACACAAGAGCACCGCTGGATTTGACGACACAAGCCATTGCATCCGGGGCAACAAGACAAGACCGCGCTTTTTTGTCTCGCGGCAATCAATAATCCCATGCCCCGAAAAGCGCAGCCCCCGGCTTCGGCCGAGGGCTGCGGGGCGGAGGGCGGCGAACCGCCGGATCAGACGACGAAATGGTCCGCTGTAATAGCTGTCTCACTCTGCGTGAAGTACAGCGCAATGGCCATGTCGGCGCCAGCGCTGAAAGAACCGTCTCCATCGGCATCGACGAGGATCCACGTGACATTCACTTCGTCGGTTTTGGCCGAGCCGGCGATTTCATCAACCTTTCTAAGATCGATCCTGTCTTCACTCCTGAAGTCGAATATGGTGTCGAAACCGGACATCTTGCCGAAATTGATCTGGGAGTCGGTATACTTCTCATAGATGAACGTATCTTCGGCCGTGTCAAGGGTTGCATAGTAGAAAGTAGGATTCCAGCCGCGAACACTGGCGCCGGTCATCTCATCCCCTCCGGCGCCGCCCGTGATCTGGTCCTCGCCTTTTCCGCCAGCCAGATAATCGTCGCCGCCGTAGCCCATCAGCTTGTCTTTCTTGCTGGGGGAGTCGTCTGAGATAAGCAACACATCGCTATGGGAAGAACCGTGAATCTCCATGTCTTGATTCGATTTTATCGCATTGAACTGAACGCCACCGCTTCCCCTGGCATCTATGTGTTCCAGATTGTCTGCGTCAAATCTTGATACTGATGAAGTTGCTTGTGGTACATCTAATGTTTCTTCCGTATAGAAAATCGTATAGCCATTGCCGGTGATCTTCAATTCTTCCAGACCCGGCGCCGAGATTTCCCAGATGTAGTTGGCATAACTCTTCAAAAAATCCAGAGTGGATTTTCCTTTAACTACAATAGATTCCAGGTTCAAGCTTTCCACGGACTTATCCAGTTCGAGCTTGGTTCGGAGGTGCGTATAGCGAACATGCCCTTTTTCGACTCCTTTCTTGGTTAATTCATCAACCGTATCTGCTGCTCCCCCTGCGAGTTGCAATTTCAGATTGACCTCGGCATCGTCCGCATCGTCTTCCAGCATGTAACTCACATCGAAGTATTCAGCAACTCCGCTTGAAGCTGTCACGACGAGATCGGTCCCGGACTCCTGGATATTCTTGAACTTGATCGCGGGCGCGGCGGCTAGTGTCGATGTGCCTTTGGCCACCTTCAGTTCATGCAGCATCAGCCCCTCGACATCGTAATTGCCGGCAGCGGCGGACTTGTCGGCCTCCACCGTCAGGGTTGTCTTCTCGAAATTCATGAAGACATCGTCGTCGACATTCTTCAATTGGCTCGCCTTGTTCGCCGTCAGCATCAGCGTGTCCTCGCCCGCGCCGCCGTCGACCCGGCTCCTGGCGCTGACGACGACGCCGGCGCCGATCGTGAACATGTCGTCGCCTTCGCCCAGCTCCGCCTTCAGGCCGTCCTTATGGAATTCCGTCACCGCGACATCGTCCTTGCCCGAACCGCCCATGTAGCTCTCGACGCTTTTGCCGAGCCTGCTTACCTTGATGTCGCCGGTCGCCTCGCTCGCGTCGATGCTCTTCAGCGTCGCGGATATGACGATCGGATCGGCCTCGGTCGGGTTGACCGCCGGCTTGAATTTGGTCACGTCCAGCATCAGTTTGCCGGCGCCGGAAACGGAGACCGTCTCGATCTCGTCCGAAGCCAGGCGGATGTTGGAGTCGCCCTTCACCTCGATCGCCAGATCCTCGATGCCCTTGAGGCACAACTTGCCGTGCTCGCTCGCCGCGGAATACAGGCCGAACTTGTCGACCGCGGCTGTCAGCGATGTCATGTCCTCGGCGGCGTTCTGCACCAGCAGGGTGGTGTTGGTGTTGGCGAGGGAGATATCCGCGATCGCCGTCGAGTAGATGTGCACCGGAACCGTGTCTGCGCTCGCTGTGCTTATCGCCTCGGTCACATCGCCTTCCACCTTGAGTTTGCCTCGTTTGCCGTCGCCCAGGCCGTCGTGCACGTCGTCGAGCGTCACGCTCTCGACCGTCGCGGAAGGCGCGTCTTCCTTGCCTACATCGACGGTCTTGCCGCCTTCGACCATGATCGAAGTCGTCGTATCCGTGTCGTAGAGGTCCACATCCGCCATCTTGCTCACGCCTTCAAGCTTGATCGCGGCGGCGTTCATGATCTCGACCGTCGTGTTCTTGTCGTCGTCGCCCAGGGATTCGGACACGACGTCCGCGCCGCCGGCATTCAGTTCGACATCTCCCGCAACGTCCAACTCGACCGTCGCGAGGCCCGTCCAGCCGCTCAGATCCGCATCGAAGTCGCCGCCGCTGTCGACCGTCAACGTCTCGATGCTCATGACGCTCGCTCCGGAAGAGATATTGACATCGTCGTCGGAGCCGCTGGAAGAAAGCTCCAGCGTGTCCATGCCTTCGCCGCCGTCGATCCGGTCCACGCCGGTCAGGGTCTTCTCGGTGGCGACGAAAGTGTCGTCGCCCAAGGTGCCGTCGAGCCGGTCGACGCCCGTGGTCAACTCGAAGCTCTTGCCGGGACGCCGCATCATGTCGATGGCTTCCTTGGCCGCGGTCACGCTGTCGCCGTCGCCGGTCACGCCGCCGAGCACGCTCGCAGAGTCGCCCTCCCAGCGCTTGGTAACGGTGTAGTACGTGGCCACTTCCACCTTGTTGGCGAACATCATGGCGAGGGCGCCGAAATCGCCGAAGGCGGGATGGCTTTCTCCCTGCATGCGGATCTCGAACAACTGCTGGACAGCCAGCAGACCCATTTCGCCCCGGCCCATGCCGCCGTTGAGCAGACCCGTCGCCAGGGCCAGCACTTCCGCCGCAGGCGCTTCGCCGAGCGCCGCGGTCAGAAAATCCCGGGCGAACTCCGCGTTCGTGATGAAGAAGGGATACATGGACGTGAAAGCGCTCGAGGCGGCGATGTGATTCGCCACCTCCAGCAGGGCCATTTCCGGGCTCATGCCCTTGTCCACGCTTGCGTTGTAGACACCGTACCATTCGTTGAGCAGCTCGGTGCCCGGGGCCTTGCCCAGCATGGCCACCGACAGGCCGATTATCGTATCTCTGGTTTGCGCTGTTACCGCCAATCAGAACTTGTTGATATGCCTGCGTATTTGCCGGATTCGCACGAGCCGGCCGCTGAATTGCAGCGCAAACATGAACGGGAACTTCCGGCCCGCGGAGCCGTCGGCCGAGGCAGTCTCGCGGCGCTCGCCGAATAATTTTTCGGGGCAGCGACATCGCGTTCTTCGGGCAGCGACACCGCGCGACGGACCGAAACGCGGCCGCGAAAAAGGCGCGCATCGCGCGCATCTCCCCGAAAACGCGCGCGGCGGCCCGGCGGCCGAATCGCCCGCTGTCCCGGTTCGGCGGGCCGCGGGAACACCGCTCCGCCAAGAGATTTGCCAACAACTATCTGATTTGCAAGTAATAAAATAAGCCGAAGCCCGGCGCTCGACGGCTTTCTCGAAAGCGCTCCCTCGGCCTGCGAGATGTCTCGCGTTCACTTCCAGGCCGGGGCCGAGGCGGGCCGCGCAACCGGCCGGAACGCGTCGCGGCTGGGCGCAATACCGGCGTTTCGCGGCCGCTTGGGCGGCCGAAAAATTTCGCCACCTTGTGATCCGGGTCACATGCGCGCGGCGCGGATGCCGTTGTATAATGCCGCCACGCGAGCCCCTTCATTGACTTCACAGGAGCACTCCAAAATGGCGGTAACAGCGCTTACCGCGAACGGGTTTGCTCGAACTGCCGACGGCGATGCCTGAGAGCCGCTCGAACTGCGCGCGGCTCGTTCATGAACAGCGGCCTGATCGTCCTGGCATCCTCTGGGTAATTCTATCCAGGGAATCTTTCATTGCCGCAAGACATAAGCGCGGTCTTGTCTTGCTCCCGGAGACAATGGCTTGCGCCGTCTAATCCGGCGGCGCTCTTTCGTATCGCGGGCCTGCGCCGCAGGGAAGCTCCGACTTGACCAGAGCCTTCCTGATCTCTTCACATATAAATGCGAATCTTTATCATTTGCGTTTACATATGAGAAAAGTTCCATTATCCTTCCCTTCTCGTCCAAATCGCCGATCGAGGCAGGCCGGCGCAAGAGAATTGATGGAGCAGATCATGAAAGCAGGAGAGAAAGCAGGAAAAGCGTCCGTGCGGCTCGCGCGAGCCGGCGGATTATCCGCAACGGCAAGAAGTCTGTCCGCGGCGGGCATCGCCCTGGCGCTGGCGCAACCGGCGGCGGCGCAGGATGACGGCGAGCATATCGAGGAATTGATCGTCAATGCCGTCCGACTGCCGCGCACGATCGAAAATATCGCGGGGACCGTATCGCTCATCACCGCGGCGGAAATAGAGCGAGAGCTGGCCGAAGACCTTGACGACCTCGTTCGATTCCAACCCGGCCTGGCAATCAGCGCCGCCGCCCGCGGAGGCAACGAGGGATTCAGCATACGCGGCATCGGCGGCAACCGGGTATTGACGGTGCTGGACGGCATTCGCAGCAACGACATCTATCAGGCGGGTCCGGCCAGTTACGGCAGGGACAATTTCGATACCGAAAGCATCAAGACCGTGGAATTGATTCGAGGGCCGGCTTCGGTCCTGTACGGCGCCGACGCCATCGGCGGGGCGGTGATCGTAACCAGCAAGGATCCGCGAGATTACCTGGCGACCGGCCGCAACCGTTATTTCAATCTGAGAGCCTCCACCGCCGATGCCGATGAACAGCATCGCGGCGGTTTCACGGCCGCGGCGCAAAGCGGCCGCTTCGGCTTGCTCGCGCAATACACGCATCGGGAATTCAGGGAACGGGAAGTAAAAGGCGCCGGCCGCCTGAATCCGCAGGACGGGAACTCGGACAACTTGCTGTTGCAGGTGAATTGGGAACCGGCGCCGGACCAGCTCTTGCGATTCAGCGCCGAAAATTTCGTCGAGGAGACAGCCTCCCGGCTCGATTCCGATATTGGCCGGAGCGTTTCGGCTTCATTCGGTCTCGACGACACCGAGCGGCTTCGCATCGGCATGCATTACCAATGGCGGGCCGGGCTTGGACTCTTCGACGACCTGGAGTTGAGTCTCAATCGGCAGGATACCGATGCGTCCCAGGTTACCGAGCAGACGCGCACGAGTTATTCGTTCATCAATCCGCGCGACCCCCGTACTTTCGGCGGCGCCGAAGCATCGCGGAAAACCGAATTCGAATTCAACCAGCTGACTCATGCATTGAACCTGAATCTGCGCAAGACCGTCTCGCAAGACTGGGTCGAACACTCATTCGCCTACGGCGCCAATTTCGAGGAAACCGACACGCAGCGTCCCCGCAATCGCTGCGAGAAAAATCTCGCCGGCGGTCAGACCAGTTGCCGCATTTCGGCATATCCGTTCGCGCCGCCGGAAGTCTTTCCGAACAAGACCATTCCGGACACTTCCACCAATCGCTCCGGCTTTTATCTGCAAGATGAAATGGTCTTCGGCGATGGCCGGTTCACCTTGATTCCCGGAGCAAGATACGACCGCTACCGCATGAAGGCGATGCCGGATCCGCTGCTCGACGGCACCGGCCAAATCGAAAGTTACGGTTTCGCCGTCGAATCGATCGATGAGGGAGCGCTTTCGCTGAGTCTGGGCGCCTTGTACGACTTCGACGAAACCTGGTCGGTTTTCGGACAATATGCGGAAGGCTATCGGCCGCCGAATTTTTCCGAAGCCAACCAATCATTCGTGAATCTGGGCTTCCAATACGCCACTGTTCCCAATCCGGAACTTGCCGCCGAGCAAAGCAAGGGACTGGAGTTCGGATTGCGGGCGAATTTCGACAGCGCTTTCCTGAGCATCGCGACCTATCGTAACCGCTACGGCAACTTCATCGAAAGCAGCTTTGTCGGAACCCGCGACCAGATCAGCCTGTTCCAGAATCAGAATATCGGCAAGGTCGAAATACGCGGAACCGAATTCAATGGCCGGTTCCTGCTCGATGATCAATGGCAGATACGCTCCTCGCTTGCCTACGCGCGCGGCGACAACCTCTCGGCGGCGACCGCTCTGGATTCGACGGAGCCGCTGACCGCCGTCCTGGGCCTGCGCTTCGATGCGGAATCGGGCCGCTGGGGCGGAGAATTGTTGTTGACCGCCGCCGGCGACAAGGACCGCGTATCGTCCCCGGAAAGGGTGACGGCCGATGCCTACCAGGTCGTCGATTTGATCGGGCATTACGACTTCTCCGACAACGCGCGTCTGCGTTTCGGCGTGTTCAATCTCCTGGATGAACAGTACGCGCGCTGGATCAACATCAGCAGCCTGACCGCCGCCGCCGGCGCCGCCGTCGCGAATGCGCAACAGCCCGGAACAAACTTCCGCATCGGCTTGCAGGTCGAGATATAGGGCGGTTCTGATTGCTCAGAACTGCCCGGCAGCGCAAGTCAGCGATACAAGAGAGCGCTGTTGAATCCGGCCGCAAGACAAAAACGCGTTTTTGTCTTGCGGCAATGAGAAATGCCATAAATGGAATCGTTCAGAGAATATTCAGGCTACAGTTCGACAAGGAAACAATCATGAAGACCGAAGCATTCGCAATGAAACCGATCAGCCGGTTCCCGATCCCGGCGCTCCTGTTCGCGCTCGCATCCTGCGCCTCGATTCCCATGGCGGAAAATGAAAATCCCGTCGATGAATTCAGTTTCGGCGTGTTGGTCATGGCGCATGGCGGCAGCGATGAATGGAACCGGCATCTGGCGGCAGCCGCGGAGCCGGTCCGCGAGCGCTATCCGACGGAAATAGCCCTGGGCATGGCCGATGCCGGCTCGATCGAGGATGCCGTGCGCAGACTCGAATCCCGCGGCGTGAATCACGTCGGCGTGGTGCGGGTATTCATTTCCGGAGAAAGCTGGTATGAGCGGACGCTGCAGATACTCGGCCTGCAGGACGGTGCCCCGCCGCGGCCGGATCCGGCGCGGCTCGAGGAAATCCGGGCCGGGATGCGCATGCCGATGGGATTCTGGCAAGTCGATACGGACTTGGCGTTCCACGTCAGCGTCGACGGGCTGGCGGATGCCGGGGAGATCGACGCGATAATGACTTCGCGCATCCGCGACCTCAGTTCCGATCCCGCAAACGAGGTTGTCGCAGTCATAGCGCACGGCGCAGGCGACGACGCTGAAAACCGGCGCTGGCTCGACAAGATCGCCGAACGAACCAGGAGCGCCGGCGAACAACTGGGATTGCGGGAAATTCGGGTTTTTGCCTTGCGCGAGGATTGGCCGGAAAAACGGATCGCGACGGAACGGGAAATCCGCAACTACATCGAACAGGCGCATGCCCGGACGCTGACGCCGATCGTGGTGCCGTTCCGCCTGCAAGGTTTCGGGCCTTACGAGCGCGTGCTCGCCGAACTCGACTATCGCGCCGACGGCCTTGGCCTGCTGCCCCATTCGAATGTCGCGCTTTGGATTTCGAGGCAGGCGGACCGACTGGAATCCGAAGCCGCGAGCCACCATGAGCAACAGGCGAGCAACCCTGGGGGAAATTCCGACCAAGTGCCCTCCCAATAATTCGATCCATGGAATTATTCAGAAGATACATAGTTCATGGGAGCTCCTGAGGTGATTCCGCGGCGCCGGCTCTTCGAATACCGATTCGCGCCGGGCTTGCTATCATGGCGCGCGCCGGGCAGCCGGGACAGGGATCGAATTGAAAAGCGTACCCATCATCGACGTGCGACAGGCCGCCGCCAAGGTTCGTTCCGGCGATATCTTGCTCGCCGGCGGTTTCGGCATGACCGGAACTCCGGCTCATCTGCTGCATGCCCTTGCTGAAACCGATGTCCGGGACCTGGTCTTCATCGGCAACAATATCGGCGAGCCCGGTCTCGGCGGCAGCCGCCTGCTGCGCAATGGACAGATCCGCAAGCTGATCGGCTCCTATTTCACCAGCAATCGCGAAGCCGTCGCCGCGGCGCAATCGGGCGCAGTCGAGGCGGAACTGATTCCCCAGGGAACCTTGTCCGAGGCGCTTCGCGCCGGCGGGGCGGGCATCGGCGGATTTTATACGCCCGCCGCGGCCGGCACCTTGCTGGCCGAAGGCCGCGAGACCCGCGTCATCGACGGCCGCAAGATGGTGCTGGTCGAACCCATGCGGGGCGATATCGCCTTCATTCGCGCCTGGCGCGCGGACACGGCGGGAAATCTGCAATACCGCATGACCGAAAACAACTTCAATCAGGCGATAGCGACCGCGGCCGGCACCGTAATCGCCGAAGCGGAGGAAATCGTCCCCGCGGGCGAGATCGAAGCCGACGCCGTCCACACTCCCGGCTGTTTCGTCGATTATCTGGTGCCGGCGAAAGTGCTGCTCGAACACTTGGGCGTTTCGGCCTCGATCGCCGACAGCCCGAAGAAAGCCGACGCGCAGCGGCTGGCCATGGCCAGGGTCGCCCTGGGGCAATTGCGGCGCGGCGATATCGTCAATCTCGGCGTCGGCATTCCGACTCTGGTCGCCGATCTCGTCTCTCCCGGCGACGGCATCGTCCTGCATTCCGAGAACGGCATGTTGGGGATGGGTCCGGAACCGGCCGCGGGCGGCGCCATGGATTACCCGGTCAATGCCGGCAAGATCCCGGTCACCGCCTTGCCCGGCGCCAGTTATTTCGACAGCGCGACTTCGTTCGCGATGATCCGGGGCGGACATATCGATGTCGCGGTCATGGGCGGCCTGCAGGTAGACCAGCACGCCAATCTCGCCAACTGGGCCGTGCCGAACCGGCCCTTGCTCGGTGTCGGCGGCGCGATGGATCTAGCGAGCGGGGCGAAGCGGCTCGTGGTGACCATGACCCACACCGACAAGGACGGCGCGAGCAAGGTCGTGGCGGACTGCGATTTGCCGCTGACCGCCCGCGGCGCGGTGGATGTGCTGATCACCGAGCTCGCCGTTTTCGAATTCGACGAGGGCGGCATGACGCTGACCGCCTTGATGCCCGGCAGTTCGGTCGAAGACATCGCGCGGCATACCACCGCCGGCTACCGGATTTCGGACAGCCTCGAAATCGCCGCCGCGGCGCATTGACAAGCGTCCGGGGCACCCACTAGCATCTCCGGCCAATGGGTCCGACCGGCGCGACGGCAAGGGAAGCTCTGATTCAGACGGGGTTTCTGCAGTGTGAGCCTGCGGTATAAACCCGCGGTACACACCCGCGGTACACAAGAGCACCGCCGGATTCGATGGCGCAAGCCATTGCATCCGGCAGCAAGACAAAACCGCGTTCAGGTTTTGCGGCAATGCATGATTCCAAGGGTGGAGTTATTCAAGGGACACATGGATAGCATGAACTTCAGCCGCCTCGAACCGCCGACATTGCTTGCGCCCGCCGTCGACTCGCAAGGCCGCGGCCATGTCGGCGACCGCGAAGTTGCCGAGTTCGCGAAAAATTGACCGCGCGCAGGAGCGCCCCAGCAATGCCCTTGCCGGATTATTTCGAAGATTTTGCGATCGGAACCACGCAGAAATTCGGCAACTATCGCGTTACCCGGGAGGAAATCCTCGAATTCGCGGCAAGATACGATCCGCAGCCGTTCCATCTCTCCGACGAGGCGGCCAGGGCGACGCTTTTCGGCGGACTTTGCGCTTCCGGCTGGCATACCTGCGCGATGGCCATGCGCATGATCGTCGAGAACATGGCCGACGGCGGCAAGGGCACGCTGGGATCGCCCGGCATCGACGAATTGCGCTGGACCAAGCCGGTGTTCCCGGGCGACACGTTGCGCATGGAATCGACGATCATCGACAAGAAGGAATCGCGCTCGCGACCGGACATGGGCACGGTGTTCATGCATAACAAGGTATTCAACCAGAACGATGAACTGGTGATGAGCAACAAGCCCATGGTCATGTTCAGGAAGCGCCCCCAGGGCTGATGCGGCCCGAATGTCCGGCAGCCTGCGGCGAAAGTCTATCGAGCATCGACCTGACCGCCGGCAGGTTTCGCGGTCAAGGACATGACATACTCCAATATATGACCCGACTGGATATCCCAGCCCTGTTCATTTCCTCGCATCGCCTCATCTCTGATGGCCGGAGACAACTTTTCAAAACCTGTCTCGGTAATCTTCAACAATGTCCCGGCTGGCATCGCCTCCAGTTCAAACCTGCAATGCAGCCAGGGTTCGCCTGAAAGGTCTATTGATTCATCCTCGACATAGGGCGGCCACGAAAATTCCAGACATTTTTCGTTCCTGATCCGTATCACCCTGGCCTTCCACGCTACATGCTCCGCGCCGGGAAAGGTCATCATGCCTGTTGACCATCCGCCTTCCTCAAAGGGCTGATCCAACTTGCATCGAAACCACTCTCCAAACTTATTATGGTCAATAATGGCCTCCCAGACTTTTGCCATGGGCGCATTGATTTCGACTTTTCGCTCAATTTTCATATGCAAAATCCTATCGCAATTCCGGCAGATCGCGGAAGAGTTCGAGCGCCTCGGGATTGGCCAGCGCGTCGGCATTCTGCACCGGCCGGCCATGCACGATGTCGCGCACGGCGAGTTCGACATTCTTGCCGCTCAGGGTTCTGGGTATATCCGCGACCGCGACGACCCTGGCGGGCACGTGGCGCGGCGAGGCGCCCGCACGAATCGTTCGGCGAATGCGCTCTCGCAAGGCATCGTCAAGCGCGACGCCCGCTCTCAATACGACGAACAGCACAACCCGGACATCGTCTTCCCATTGCTGGCCGATGCAGACGCTGTCGAGGATCTCGTCGAGCTTTTCCGCCTGCCGATAGATCTCGGCGGTGCCGATGCGAACGCCGCCGGGATTGAGCACGGCATCCGAGCGGCCGTGGATGACGATCCCGCCATTTTCGGTTATCTCGCCGTAATCTCCATGGGTCCAGGCATTCGGGCGCGCATCGAAATAGGCGGCGAGATATTTGCTGTCGCCGGGATCGTTCCAGAAACCGACCGGCGCGCTCGGAAAAGGCCGCGCGCAGACCAGCTCGGCTTTCTCGCCCGGCGCCGCGACCCCGCTCGCGTCGCGGAATTCCACCGCCATGCCGAGCCCCGGACATTGAATCTCGCCTTCGTGGACAGGCAGGCATTCATTGCCGAGCGCGAAACAGGAAAGGATGTCGGTGCCGCCTGAAATGGAAGACAGGCAGACATCCCGCTTGAAGTCGCGATAGACGTAGCGAAAACTCTCGTGAGAAAGCGGCGAGCCGGTGGACAGAATGGTTCTCAGCGCGGAAAGGTCATGGGTTTCGCGCGGCGCCAGATGCGCTTTCTCGATGGCCGCGATGTATTTCGCGCTCGTTCCGAAGACCGTGATCCGCTCCTCTTGCGCCAGGTCGAGCAAGGCGGCCGGACCCGGATGAAACGGCGCGCCGTCGTAAAGCACGAGCGTCGCGCCGCTGGCGAGGCCGCTCGCGAGCCAGTTCCACATCATCCAGCCGCAAGTGGTGAAGTAAAAGAACACATCTTCCGGCCCAAGTCCCACATGCAGGCGATGTTCTTTCAGATGCTGGAGCAAGGTGCCGCCGGCGCCGTGAACAATGCATTTGGGCGCGCCCGTAGTGCCCGACGAATACACGATGCAAAGCGGATGATCGAAGGGCAGCTGCTCGAATTCGAGCGCGGGAGCATGATTCGCCGGCAAGTAGTCGTCGAGCCATACGGCATGGCGAATGCGGGAAATATCCGCCTCGATGCCGGCGACCGGCACCACGACGATGCGCTCCAGACTGTCGACGGCGGCGGCGACCCGCGCCGCCCGCGGCAGGCAATCGATCCGTTTGCCATTATGGAAATAGCCGTCGCAGGCGATCAGCACCTTGGGAGATATCTGGCCGAAGCGGTCCATGACGCCGGCGAAGCCGAAATCCGGCGAACACGAGGACCAGACCGCGCCGATGCTCGCGCAGGCCAGCATGCCGGTCAGGGTCTCCGGCACATTGGGCATGAACGCCGCGACGCGGTCGCCGGGGCCGACCCCGCTCGCCCGCAACGCGGCCGCGAATCGCGCGACGCGCCGATACAGTTCGCCATGGCTCAGACTGCGCCGTTCGCCATTTTCGAGCCTGGCGACCACCGCCGTCCCGTCGTCCCGGCGACGCAAAAGATTTTCCGCGAAGTTCAGCCGTGCGCCGCCGAACCATTTCGCGCCGGGGAAACTGTCGCCATCCGCGAGCACCCGCTCCCAGGGCGCCGACGAGATAATCCCGGTAAATCGCCAGACCTGCTCCCAGAAGACCGCCGGATTTTCCACCGACCAGCGATGCAATGCGCCGTAATCCCGAAATCGCAGCCCGAGCCGCGCGTCGAGATGTCGGACAAAGCCTTGCATTTTACTGGCGTCGACGCGCTCGCCCGAGGGTCGCCAGATCGGGTCGCTCAATTCTCCTTTCCTCCCGCTTGCTTCGTGGGCTCGGCCTCCGGTCTCCGGCTATAATACCCGCTCGCGCCCCTGCCTCGCTCTTGCCTTTCGGGCCTGCTGCCCGAGAGCGGGTTCGGCTTGCCTTGTCGGAGCGGAAGTTTCTGGCTGTCGCAGTGGTTGCGAAAGCCAGGGCGATGAACGCTGCCGACAGCAACTCGGAGGAGCACGCGGAGTTGATGAAAACGCAGGACGTGAAGGTCGAACAGTTTTGTATCCCTGAATAATTCCATTCATGGAATTTCATTGCCGCAAGACAAAAAGCGTGGCTTTGTCTTGCTGCTGGATGCGAGGACTTGAGCCATCGAACCCGGCGGTGCTCTTTATGTACCGCGAGCATGCGCCGCAGAAAAGCTCCGACTTGATCAGAGCTTTCCCTTGCCCCCGGCATGCCAACAAGTAACGTGAGTCGAACGAATCCCGGATGATGCGGAACATGAACCGGAAGTATCCCAGAACGCCGTACTGGCCCTATTCCCCGACCGTTGGCCGCGAGGACGATGTGCATCCCGATCCCCGCCGTTTCGCGGGTGTGCCCGTTGTCGTGACGGAGAAACTGGATGGCAGCAATATCCTCCTGCACGACGGCAAGGTCTATGGGCGCAGCGTCTCCGCGCCGTCCGAAGCGAAATGGACGGCGATGGTCAAGAAACATCACGCCTGGAAAGTGGCCGGGCCCGATGTCTACCTCTACGGCGAGGACATCTACGGCGTGCACAGCATCGCCTACGGGCCGGTGCCGGAGGACCGGACGTTCTACGCTTTCGCGCTCCGCGACGAGCTCGGCTCCTTTGCCCCGTTCGCCGATGTGGAGGCCTATGCGGCGCGGCACTTGATCCCCGTCGTGCCCGTGCTGTTCAGGGGGGAATTCCGTTCCGTCGCCGAGTTGCGCGCCTTCATCGAGGACGCTCACGTCGAACCTTCCGCCCTCGGCGGGGCGCGAGAGGGCGTGGTAGTGCGGCGGTCAGGCGGGTTCCCCGCATCCAGCTTCCCACTCGATGTGTGCAAGAGCGTTCGCCCAGGCCATGTGCAAAGCGATACGCATTGGACGAAGAACTGGAAACCCTGCGAGATCGCGCCGTGCAATGGCTAATCCATTTCCTGAGTCGCGCGGGGCAAACGATTCGAGCAGAATGCCAGACACTTCGGCACGACTTCGTCAAGCAGCAGTTCCATCGGCATCCGCTGCCAGTATCCGTCGTTGCTCGTTTCAGCAGTGCCACCGCCCGATACAGGACACAGTGGGATGATCTTTGAGGAGATAGTCGATCAACGTGGCGAACAATTCCAATGAAGCAAGCACCGTTTTTAGGTTGCTGATGACCGCTTGACTCTATATATTCTTCAACAAATGATATAGGGTCTGCCAATCTAGGCATCGAGCCCAGCAGATCAACCTGGCAGTTCTTCGTGCACAGGGACGAAAGCGAACGGAGAGTTTCCGAAAAACGGAGACTCGGTAGTTGCCGGACTGGTGGTGGCAAGCTTGAATTCGGAGATTTAAGCCCCAAGTGTTATGCTTTGAGTGGAGGAGAGCCATACTCGTTGTATTCGCTGGATATAGCCAATCAGAAGAATTTACGTGTCATAAAGCATATCTCACAAGGCGATTACGAATCAATTAACGGGCTTGTATAACGTGAAACGCAGCAATGCGTAGACCGGGATGAACATAAAGGCCAACAAAATGAAAAATTTTACGAGAAGAGCTCCCAGAGGGTTTAATGACTAAGGAAAAAGAAAACCTCGAGACTCTGTTCAGCATTTACAAACTCCATACCGAGCTCGCAGAACAAGCATCTTACTCAAGAGAGAATATGAATAAAATCTATTCGGGCATGGTTATAGCTACCATCGCAGGTTCTGTACTGATCCACCGAGTGGCACCAGATTCCGGCACGATGTGGGTGTTGCCTGTCCTTGGAATTGTCATATCTTTTTCTTGGATGATGTCGCTTCTTTCTGCGACAGGACGGTTGTTCGCCAAGCATAAGACTCTATTGGAGTTGGAATCTAAGCTACCATTTGCCTTTTTAAAACGCGAAAAAGACTCTTTTGATAATTTGTTCACCATCAGGAGGAAATGGACTGCACTTTTGATGCCGGTTTTATTTTTAATTATATCCGCCGGATGGCTTGTCACGTTGTTTCTCGATGCTGCATACTGATAGAACCAACTTATATCGAGAATGACATGCAAATGACAACTTGAGCAGTGGCCAAAAGAGATTAAAATGTCAAATGTAAAGAACGTGTTTGTAAGTCATATACATCCCGATGATGCTGGCCTTTCTGACTTGATGAATTTGCTCGGAAGGCATGGGATGGAAGCACGAAATTATTCGATTACTTCTGACAAAGAAAACAATGCAAAATCTCCCGATTACATAAAGAGCGAAATTCTTGGCCCACGGATCAAAGCATGTAGTACTCTTGTTGTATACATCACCCCTTATACGAAGAAAAGTAAATGGGTGGATTGGGAAATTGAGTACGCTTATAAGCAAGGGAAGAAAATAGTTGGAGTTTGGGAGTCGGGCTCTAAAGGATGCGATATTCCTGAGGCTTTGAAGGAGTTTAACGATGCGATAATAGGATGGAATGGAGAGAATATAGTTGACGCAATCAACGGAGATATCAAAGGTCCACATGACTCCAATGGCATGCCGATAGAGAAACCTATTCCTATTAAAAGACACCCTTGCAGCTAACAAAATGACACGCAAAATGACACGCAATCTGTTTTCCTACATTGTTCGCTATGACAGTGGGTTTGCACCGAATCCATTTCATGGATACTGTACACTCGCTACGTGTAAACCGACTATCCGTGATAACGCAAAAATCGGCGATTGGATAGTTGGGACTGGCAGTAACGCGCAGGGCATTCGACGCGGTGGGCACCTAGTCTATGCCATGAAGGTGTCTGAAATCCTCTCTACAAGGGAATATTGGTACGACCCTAGATTTGATAAAAAGAAACCGAACTTATTTCATAACTGGGTAACTGCATCCGGAGACAACATCTACGAACCAATTGGCCATAGATGCTGGCGTCAGCTTAATTCCTACCATAGCCATGAAGACGGTTCTTGCAGAGATGATCACATCAGAAGAGACACTGGCGTAGAAAGGATTCTTATAAGTGACGATTATGTATATTTTGGGGGAGAAGGCCCACAACTGCCGGAATCATTCCTTAGTCGCGGTGACTTCGAAATGATTTGGTTGCATCGAAACCACAGAAGAATTCGATGCGAAATCATCATTACAGCGTTTGAGAACTGGATCAATTCACTGAATAAAGGTTTCCAAGGGAAGCCATGGGATTGGCTTGAAAGGCGCAGATGAGCTCTACAATACCTGTACAATCTGGAATTTCTATTGCTGAATATGCATCCAGTAGCGCCGACACAGACCGGCTGACGGATAAAGCACTGGAGCCTGTTCGGCTAGGACTTTTCGGTGAAGTGGGTAGCCTGATGGCTACATCCAAGAAGTATCATCGAGAGGGCGAAGCGTATGCAGCTTACAGGGATGCTGTTATTGAAGAGTTCGGCGACACGCTGTGGTACTTCGCTGCGCTTTGCCGTCGCTTGGGGTATAACTTGGAGAAAGTGGCAATCGAAGCAGTTCAACTAGATAATTCCATCTCAGCTATCGCAATTGATGCGCTTCCGAAACTTCCGAAAGCATTTATATCATCCGTTAAAACATGTCGAAAGCAGACAGAATTTGATGAATTACTGATATATTTGGGGCATGACGTTGCTAGAATTATGAGTGCCTGCAGCGAAACAGACATACAGAAAGATCAGCTTATATCTTTTACTCAGACATACTTGCGTGCGTTACAGGCATGCGGGATTCCGCTGTCCGTGATCACTGCCAAAAATATTGCAAAGATAAGAAGCCGTTTTCTAGACTATGACGCGTCTAAACTTCCTGACTTTGACGCAAATTTCCCGGAGGATGAGCGACTTCCCAAGAAATTTAGAATTGAAATCAAACAACGAGGGAACGGGAAGTGCTATCTGAGATGGAATGGGGTCTTTATTGGCGATCCATTAGCTGACAATATAGAAGACTGCGATGACTATAGGTTTCATGATGTATTCCATTTTGCACATGCTTCTATACTACACTGGTCTCCAACATTTCGTGCGATAATTCGGCAAAAAAGGAAGAGTAAAAAAAGGTTCGATGAAAATCAAGACGGGGGAAGAGCTATCATAGTTGAGGAAGGTCTGACTGCATATATTTTTGCTTGCGCGAAGAAGTTGAATTTCTTCGAGGGCCAATCATCAATTTCTTTTGATCTCTTGAAAACGATTGGGAATTTTGTTCGGGGATACGAGGTGGAACAGTGCCCGCTCAAATTGTGGGAGGATGCCATATTACAAGGCTATGCTGTTTTTAGAACTTTGCGAGAAAACGGCGGTGGCGTAGTGGTGGGAAACAGAGAAAATAGATCCATTTCATACGAATCGTATAAATGATGACAGTTATAGGTCCGCAAGATTTTATTCCCATGGTGAAGGAATTAAAGTTCCCGAATACGTTTAATCCTTATGTTGATCGGTGCAAGCAATACGATAAGCCACATGCGCCGGAGATTCGAACTGGCTTACTTCTTGATATCTTGCGAGCAGCGAGTAAAGTCGATATTGATGCCATATGGATAGGTCGAGATCTAGGCCACCGAGGCGGTCGACGTACTGGCTTGGCGCTAACTGACGATTTTCAGTTTCCTATCCATAATAGGAGATGGGGAGTGGATGTAGAACGACCCACACTGGGCCCAATGATACGTGAACGGACTGCGAGTGTTGTGTGGGAAATGCTGAAACAGATCAACAAAAATATCTTTCTATGGAATTTATTTCCACTTCATCCGTTTCCGAAAGACGACATCTATAGAAATCGCGCACATAATGGTACTGAGAGAAAAGCTGGAATAGAGTTACTTCATAAACTTTTAATGTTTCTGAGACCTCGTCGAATTATTGCAATTGGTAAGGATTCAGAACAAACATTGAGAAATGCAATGTTGGCAATAGACATATGGGATGTGCGTCATCCTAGTTATGGAGGTGAAAAACTTTTTCGTGAACAGATCTCTTCGCTATACGGTTTATAGATGTTTGGTTCCCAAGAAAATTTTATCTGTAGGGTGCGGAAGCATAAAACTGACAGTTGGAATGAGTATGCCAAATGCACTGCGAGCGTCCAGACCTTTCAATCGAGCCTCTGATCAAGAATTCACCGCTCTTGAATCGCATGAGCCGACTTCGAACGCACACGCCAGGGAAGCGCTGATTAATCATGACTCTACCGCGCCACATGGATATGCCGCCCAACTCGAATTCGCAACTCCTTGAATTATATTACAAAAAGCACGCTTGGTCTTGCGACGATGAGGTAATGAATAGTTTCATGGATGTAATCGAGAATACAGGTGCCAGTTCAGCATCGTCGTTGCTCGCTCCAGCTAACCACCTCCTGATCACAATATGGCGGAGCAGGCTTTCGGGAAATCTTCAAGTCAGCTTCTGCTTCGCGATGTTCCATCAAAATGCATGCCGAAACCCGGGTTCCGGCGAATACAGAGCCCGCCAAGAATGCCAGGATTCCGTTCGACCAACATATAAATGGACATCCTTGTCCGTTATGTCGTATTTTGCGCGCACGCTTCCAGAAATGCCGCCAGGGCCGGAACAGCGATGACCGCCGACGAAGTCATGCATGCGCGCGAAATCGCGGGCTGCCTCGAGATCGAGAACCAAAGCACTTGCCGTCGCGACGGCAGCGGCGACATGCCCTGTTTCAGGAACGGCGGCTCATGGCGCTTGCGAAAGGGCGGGCGCGGACGATGGGCGGGCGCGAACGCAGCGGGACTGCTTGAGAAAAGCAGCCGGACGACAGGCGAGCGATCGCGATGACGGCGCCGACGGTTTTCGAGTCTTGTCGCCCGCGCGCCGATGTTTTGGCGAATGCCGTGGCGGAAGCTGATTTCGCTGCGGATCTGGCGCAGGTGATCGTCGGCGAGGGAACGGAGGATTATGCGGATCCGGCGCGCTTCTTCGCCAACACCTATCCGACAAGGGGCCTGAGAAACCTGCTGACCAATGTCTGCCGTCGGCTGAGCGGCGCGGGCGGCGAAGCCGCTTCGATCTTCCGCCTCGACACGTCCTATGGCGGCGGCAAGTCCCACGGCTTGATCGCGCTCTGCCACGCGGCGCGCGCCGGCTCCGAAGTGCCGGGAATCGAGGAGTTTGTCGACCCGGCGCTGGCGCCGGCGCGCCCCGTGCGCATCGCCGCCTTCGACGGCGAGAACGCCGACCCGGCCAATGGCCGCCGGATGCCGGCGGGGCAGCTCGCCTTTACCCCCTGGGGCGAGATAGCCTCGGCGCTGTCGGGCGCGGAGGGGTACGAGCGGGTGCGCAAGAGCGACGAGAGCCGAATCGCTCCGGGCGCCGAGACGCTGCGCGAGTTGTTCGGCGGCGAACCGACGCTGATCCTGCTCGACGAGTTGTCGGTCTACCTGCGCAAGGTCGGCAAGCTCGAGAATGCCCGCGAGCAGCTGACGGCCTTCCTGACTTCGCTGTTCAAGGCTGTCGAGAGCGCGCCGAATGCGGTTCTCGTCTATACGCTGGCGATCGGCAAGGACGGGCGGGCGACCGATGCCTATAGCGACGAAAACCAGTTCATCGCCGACCAGATGGCAGAGGTGGAAAGCGTGTCGGCGCGCAAGGCGACATTGCTCAACCCCACCGAAGAAGACGAGACGATTCAGGTGCTTCGCCGCCGTCTGTTCGAATCCATCGACGAGGCCGCGGCGGATGATGCGGCGGATGCCTATCGGGCGCAATGGAACGCCCACGGGGACGCCTTGCCGGAAACCGCCGCCCGGCCCGAGGCCGTCGAGGCGTTCCGCGCGAGCTATCCCCTGCATCCCGAGGTTCTGGAGACCCTGACATCGAAGACCGCGACGCTCGGCAATTTCCAGCGGGTGCGAGGCATGTTGCGGTTGCTGGCGCGCACAGTGGCCCATCTCTGGGCCGAGCGGCCCGCCGACGCGACGGCGATCCATCTGCATCACATCGATCCGGGTCACGAGCCTATCCGGCAGGAGATCGTGACGCGGCTGGCGCAGTCGGCCTTCGCGCCGGCCATTTCCAACGACGTGTCCGCGGGAGCGGCCGGCAAGGCGGCGCTGGCCCAGGAGATCGATGCCGCGCATCACGGGGGATTGCCGCCCTACGCCTCTTGCGTCGCCCGCACCATCTTCATGCATACCCTGGCCTTCAACGATCCGCTGAAGGGAGTTTCGCCCGAGCGGCTGCGCTACTCGGTGCTGGGTCCCGCGATGGACATCAGCTTTGTCGAGGAAGCGCGCAAGAAGTTCCTTGCCGAGTCCGCCTATCTCGACGACCGTCCCGGGGCGCCGATGCGCTTCCTGGCCGAGGCCAACTTGCGGCAGATCATTCGACGGACGGAGGATCACATTGACGCCGGGGATGCGCGAGCCGAACTGAACGACCGCATCCGCGCGATATTCGAAGGCAAGACGCTGGACGCGGTGCCCTTCCCGGGCGGCCCGTTCGATGTGGCCGACGATGTCGCGGACGGTCGCCCGAAGCTGGTCGTGCTCGGATACGAGGCCCTCGCGGTCGGCGCGTCGGTGGAATCCGTGCCGGAGTTGATCGCGCGCATCTACCAGAGAAAAGGATCGGAAGGCTCCGCCCTGCGCGTGCTGCGCAACAATCTTGTATTCGTGGCCGCCGACGAGGCGCGCAAGGAAGACATGCGCCGCAAGGCCTGTCGTCGGCTGGCCCTGCGGGAGATGAAGAAGCCGGAGCGCCTGGCCGAACTGGCGGAACACCAGCAGGATCAGGTGCGGGAATTGGAAGCGCGGTCGGAGCAGGAACTCGCGCTCGCCATTCATCAATGCTACCGGCACGTGTTCTATCCGTCGCGCAATCGCGTCGGCGCGAGCGATATCGATCTGGCGCATACGGCCATCGACACGCATTCCGCCTCTGACCGGCCGGGCGCGGGGCAGCAACAGATCGTGCGCGCGCTGCGCGATCTGAACAAGTTGCGCCTGGCCGAGGACGAACCCGATTCGCCCGCTTATGTGCGTGATCGGACTCCGCTCAGGAAAGGGCAGATTTCGACCTTGTCGTTGCGGAACGAGTTCCGCCGCGACCCCGCCCTGCCGATCCTGGCGGGCGAGGATATCTTCATTCGCGGCGTGAGGCGAGGCATCGATCAGGGCGAGTATGTGTACCAGCGCGGAGACTTGCTGTTCGGTCCGGGCGATCCGCCGGCCGAGATCGAGCTCGACGAACAATCCATGATTCTCACGATGGCCTACGCGAAAAACCGCGGACTTTGGCCGCGACCGTCGACTGCCGGAAATGGCGGCGTTGCGGAACCGAAGAAGGAAATCAAACAGCCCCCGGGCCGGAAGAAACTTGTTATTGATCCTCCTGCCGAGCCAAAGCCGGATTCGCTTGTCGTCGAGGGGGTGCTGCGCGAGGCGCTCGTGCGGCTCTGGGAGCAGGCGCGCGCAAGGAAATGGAAAGCCGTCGCGACCTTGCATATCCGCATGTTCGAGGCGGGCGACGCGTTCCGGCTGCTCGGCGCGGTCGGCGCGGTATCCGCAGCGGAACGGACGGTCACCATTGCCGGCGGTTATGAAACCCGCGAAGGCGGCACATTCGAACTCGAGTTCCGGGGTCCGGTGCCGGATGCGCAGCCGATTCGGGAATTCCTCGAGCCGCAACTGCGCGATGCCCGCTCGTCGAATCTCGAAGCGGGCTTCGAGTTGACTTTCGAGGACGGCCTGTCGATGAATGGCGATGCTGCGGAGAAACTCGGCGAACGGCTCAGCCGGTTCGCCAGCGGCGCGGCGTATGTTTCAGCCGCGGCGAAAGCGAAGACTTGAGATGGCGCGACTGGAACGGATATCGCAAGTCGAGACGCCTGGCTCCTCGCCGCGCTACGAGTTGCGGGTGCGGCGCCATGGATCGGCGGATTCCGCCTACGAGGTCTGGCAATTGCCTTCCGCCGCCTCGCCCCATGTGACGTGCGCGCTGCGGGTCGCCGGGCTGCGGGGCCGCAATCTCGACCTGGTGGAGCACCGGGTGCTGAGGAGGTTGGCGCGGGCCGGCGTCAAGCCTGGACGACGCGGCGACGGGGCGACGCGAGGTTATGCCCTGACAGAGGATCTGGCGCTGACGCTGGGGCTCTTGTTCCGCACGCTGGCGCCGATGCGCAGTCGCGACAACATGCGGGCGGCGGCCGAGGGAATCGAGGCGATGGGACGAGAGGAAGCGGCCTACTGGCTGGGAATGGCGATGCACCGCAAGAACCCGCGCAGGGTGCTGACGGCGTTGCGGTGTTTGTTGACCGAACCGAAGCGGTAGCCATGAAACCATGAATGACGCAAAAGCAGACAACCTGATGAATGAAAAAGCGCTCGACCCGTCTACTGACGACGAAGAATTGGAAGGTCTGGGTGAGGAGGATGCCTCGTGGGGCGACTATCCCCTTGACGAACTGCTGATTCGACAGGAAAGCCGGACGATCCACGATGTCAAGCGACGTATCGAACAGAAGAACTACGTCATGGACCCGGACTTCCAGCGCGAGTTCCTCTGGGAGGAGGACAAGCAGAGCAAGCTCATCGAGTCGGTCATCATGAGAATACCCCTGCCCGTCTTCTATATGGCGGAGGCCGATCAGGGGCGCATGGTGGTCGTGGATGGCTTGCAGCGCCTCTCTACGTTTCACAGATTCCTTGCAAATAAATTGAAGTTGAAGCTTCCCAAGCGAGAAAAGCTGAATGGCCTTCGATTCTCCGATCTGCCGCCCAAGATCCAGAACCGTATCGAGGACTGCAACCTCATCTTCTACATGATCGACTCCAGGGTGGCGGAGAGTGCCCGGATGGAGATCTTCGAACGAGTGAATGGGGGCGTTCCGTTGACCCGGCAACAGATGCGCAATGCTCTGTTCATGGGAGAGGGAACGCATTTCCTCAGGGACGAGGCAGACACCGAGATATTCAAGCAGGCGACCGGGGCGAGCCTGAGCCGAAAGAAGATGCGAGATCGAGAGTTCGTGAATCGCTTCTGTGCGTTCAGGCTTCTGGGTCTGGACCAGTATCGCGGTGACATGGACGAGTTTCTTGCCGACTGTCTGCGTCAGATGAACACGATGACCAGGGAGCAGTTGTCACGTCTCTCTATGGAGTTTCGGCGAGGTCTTTCCAACAACTGGTTGTTGTTCGGAGGGTTCGCCTTTCGCAGACATCGGCCTGGGCAGGAAAGACGGCCGGTGCTGAACGCCTCTTTCTGGGATGTAATGGCTACAGGGCTCTCGCGCTATGAGGAAAGTCGCGTCGAGTCGTCGGCAGAGCCTGTTCGCGAGTCGATCTATCGACTTCTTGAAGATGAGGACTTTGACACCGCGATCAGGTACGGGCCGAACGATGCCAGGAAGGTGCGGACGCGCTTCGCGATGACACTGGAAGCGCTTCAAGGAGTACTCGGTGATTACTCGGCTTGATCTGCGGCATTTCAAGTGCTTCGAGACGCTGAAGCTCCCGTTGCGGCCGCTCAGCCTCCTGGCCGGAGGCAACGCTTCGGGGAAGTCCTCCGTGATTCAGGCGCTGGCGGTGTTGCATCAGACCATGCGGGAGCACGAGTGGTCTTCGCGCCTGATGCTCAACGGGGCGACGGTTCGCCTTGGGACGGCCGGAGATGTCATTGATCAGATGCATGGCCGTCATGCTTGCGGGATCGGCTTGTTCGACGAAGACGGCTCGCGGTTCGACTGGGAGTATCGGGGCGACCGCGATGAGATGTCGATGTCCGTGCAACGAGCGAGCGGGGAGACGGCGGCGGGCGAAGTGTGGAACGGTGACGGCTCTCGGCCCCTTCGCCACTTATTGCCGGACACCGACGTGGAGCAGTCCCTCACCAATCGTTTGAGCGGGCTTACCTATCTGACCGCAGAGCGGTTGGGGCCGCGCGAGCAGTATCGGTTCGACGACCCCCAACTTACGCCGGTTGTCGGTCCGCGCGGGGAGTATGCCGTCAGTGTCTTGTACTCGGGTCGGGACAGCAAGGTTCTCAACGGATTGGTGATGGAGGACGTGCCGCCTGCGCGGTTCCGTCAGGTAGAGGCGCGGATGGCGCAGTTCTTCGCGGGCTGCGTTCTGGAGATTGATCGAGTCCGGCGCGCCAACGCGCTGACGCTCGGCATTCGCGTGTCCGCTGACACGGACTTCCATCGTCCGGTGCATACGGGATTCGGACTGACACAGGTTCTGCCCATCGTCGTTGCGGTTCTCTCCGCCAAGCCCGACGACCTGCTGCTGATCGAGAATCCGGAAGTGCATCTGCATCCGGCCGGGCAGTCCCGGATGGGCGAGTTCCTGGCCGAGGCGGCGAATGCCGGCGTGCAGGTGCTCATTGAGACCCATAGCGACCATATCCTCAACGGTATCCGGCGCGCCGTAAGGAAGGGCAGTCTCGAAGCCGATGCCGCGGCGTTGTATTTCTTTCGTCCGCGCCACGAAGCGGAGGAATCGGGCGTGGCCCAAGTGGAGAGTCTGGCGATGGATGCCGACGGCAACATCGACAACTGGCCGGACGGGTTCTTCGATCAGTTCGACCGCGACATGAACGTCTTGGCGGGCTGGGACTGAGGTGGACCTCCTGGCCAACGAGCTCTCGATGCACGAGCAGTTCCATGATCTGGCCGGATTCCGGGATGCCCTGTCGGGGCTGATGGCCCTGCGCGCGACCGCCAGGCGGTTCGGCCGCCAGGTGCAATGCCGGAAGACGTTTCTGGATGCGAAGCCGGTCCCCGACATGCCGATGCGGCAGGCGGTCAGCCGGCTCGGCCCGGACAGCGAACGGCGCGCCGTCATGACCTGGCTCACCCGTTCCGGCCCGTTCTGGGACGACCTGCGGCATCACGATGGAGGCGACTGGCTGGAGTGCGGCCCCGACAACCTCGTTACCGACCATGCCGTCGGCGAGGCAGCTTTCAGAACCCTGCACGGCGCACCGTGCGGTCTGGTCAGCCTGATGCCGTCGGCTTGGTGTCGCTCGCCGATTGATGTGACCTGGGTGCGCGAAGCCGAAGGCGCGGACAACCGCAGCACGAAGGTCGAAAACTGGTGGTGTGCGGAGACGCTCGACCGGTCGCTTCGGCGCCGCCAGCGCCCGGTCGGCTCATGGGACGCGCTGCGGGACCTCGCGACGGGCAGGTTTGCAGGTCTCGCGTTCACCGAGAGCTGCTTCGCGCCGCTCGCCGGAGTTCCGTTCGCGAAGAGCTCCGCGGATCAACTGCTGGTGCTGCTCGACGTGCTCGACCGCCTCGCCCGGGCGTTCGGAGACGACGGCAGACGCAACGCGGAGGGCCACGGCATCTATCAGGACTACTTCACGGGCGACAATGCGTTGTTCTCCGACTCGTCGGACTCGGAGAAACGGGACTTCCGCCAAGGATTGACGTTCGCTCATCCCGAAGATCCAGCGCGTTCGCTGTTTTGCTCGTGGCACGGGAAGGTCCGTCATTTGACCCTCCGCATGCACTTCTCGTGGCCCATCAAGGCCGGCAAGCCCGTCCACATCGTGTACGCCGGCCCGAAGATCACCAGACGATGATGCGGCAATGGCGCGCGCAGGCTCGGAATCGCGATGCAAGACAAGCAGTTGCGAAGCGTGAGGCGAACCGATGACACGCCCTCTCTTTGCCCTGTACGCGATGTGGCATCCTTCGTATGAGGGAGGCCGCGAGATCGCGGATCGACTCCGCACGCACTTCGGCCGCGCTCGCCACTCGGCCGCCGGCGAGGAGCGCCGCGTCAGCGTCCTCGACCGCAGCACGGCTGTTCCAGGGTCGCGCACGCCCTTGCCGGTCGACTGGGACAGCGCAGAACTCACTGCCGTCATCATGCTGGCGGAAGCGACGCTTGTCGACGATCAGGACTGGGTCGGCTATGTGCATGATACCGCGCAGGCTGCGCGGCATAGGGAAATGGCCGCCGGCTTTTTCCCGGTGGCGATGGAATCGCAGGTGCTCGACAAGTTGAGACTCGAACAGCAAGCATTGCGTTGGGACGATTGGAATGAACCCAATGAAGATCGGATCCAGCGCCTCACGTCGGATCTCACTCACGAGTTCTGCCGCATGTTGCGACATCGCATCGACATGCTCCGGGGCAGCGGCGGTGACAGGGACGCTGCGCTCGAAAGGTACCTGAAGAAGATACAGGTCTTCATCAGTCATTCGAAACATGATGGAGACGGCGAACCGGTAGGCTGCGCCATCCGCGATTGGATACATGAACATAGCCCACTCGGCAGCTTCTTCGATGTCCGCGACATCCCGCCCGGGTTGTCGTTCGCGGGTGTCTTGCGACATCAGGTCGGCGCGGGGGCCGTCGTGGCAGTGCATACCGATTCGTACTCGTCGCGCGAGTGGTGCCGCCGCGAGGTCATCGAAGCAAAGCGTCGTCTGGTGCCGATGGTGGTCCTTGATTGCGTGCGGGATGCGGACCCGCGCGGAATGGCCTACCTCGGCAACGTACCGATCATTCGCATGGATCCCGATCGGATGGACAGGCTTGCCATCGTTGCGGGCTGCCTCTTGGATGAGGTCTTCCGAACATGGCTTTGGCTTTGCCGGGTGGGGCACCATTTGACGGGTTCACCGGGAATCGTGTTCACGGCCCGGCCCCCCGAACTGATCGCCTTGGCGGCGCTGCCTTCCGATGACCGGGAATCGGTTTCGACAATCGTCTATCCTGAACCACTGCTGAGCGCTGACGAAGAACGGCTGTTCCGAAAGGTTGCGCCGGAAGTCCGCGTGCAGACGTTGACGCACTGGCTGGAAGAACGCCCATGACCACACCCGGGACTGAGAGATCGGATGCCGTCGGTGTCTCTGTTTCGGAGAGCCCGGACTTGTGGGCCTTGGGGCTGAGCGACGAGCATCTGCGTGACGCGATGGCGGAAATCGCCCTCCAGATGCTCGCCTCGGGAAGGAGTCTCGCCTACGGCGGCGACCTGCGGCCACACGGATTTACGGAGCTTCTGGCCGAACTGGTGAAGCGGTATCGGGGCCATCCCCGGCACGACGGCACCATCGTCGTGACGGACTATCTGGCCTGGCCGGTGCATATCCGGATGACCCCGGACGAGATAGCCGCGTTCTCCGCCGAACACGAGCTCGGTGTCCATCTCGTCTTCCTCGCCCTCGACGGTGCGCGTCTGGCGCGAGAGAAACGGCTGAAGTTGCGTGCGCATGAGCCGGACCAAAAGGAATGGACCGCAGGACTGACCGCGATGCGAACCGCCATGCGCGGGGACATTCGGGCGCGGGTCGTTCTCGGCGGCAGGGTCGAGGGCTACAAGGGGGCGATGCCCGGCATCGCCGAGGAGGCATGCCTTTCTCTGGAAGCAGGCCAGCCCGTGTTCCTCGTGGGCGGATTCGGCGGATGCGCGCGCGACATCGCGGAGACGGTCGGCATCGCCGAGCGCTGGGCCGGCTCGCGTGATGATGGATGGGCCGGCCGGGAGCGCTTTCGCAAGTACTCGCCGGACGACCTCCGCAATGGACTATCCCGCGACGAGAACGCCATCCTGGCCCGCACGCCGCATATCCAGGAGGCAGTCGCCCTCGTTTTGCAGGGTCTGCGCCAAGTCCTTGGCAATGGAGACCGCAATGCACAAAGTGTTCATTAGCTATCATCACCACAACGACCAGGGATACAAGAACAGCTTGGTCGAATTCGGTGAGAAATACTCGATTTTCGTGGATCGATCCGTTGACACTGGAGATATACCAGACGACTGGACTGATGAACAGATTCGTCGTGCCATCAGGGACCGGTATCTCAGAGACTCGACGGTGACCATCGTGTTGGTAGGCAGTGAGACCAGAGGCCGAAAGCATGTCGATTGGGAAATTTACTCAAGCATGTACGACGGATCGGTAAACAAGAGGTCAGGAATAGTCGTTATCAATCTCCCGAGAATCTCCGAAAATGAATTCACTGCGCCCCACGGCGATGAAGAGAAGAGGTTGCTGTACCCGGAAATTACGTCATGGATTCAAGTCAAGGAGCGGTCGGAATACGAGCGTCGGTATCCGCACATGCCTGATCGGATCATCGACAATCTGATGAATCCGGATGTCAAGATCTCGGTTGCCCCATGGGACAGAATAAACGGGAAAACACTTGAGTTTCTGATTGAGGCCGCCTTTCGCAGCCGCGCCAACTGCGAGTACGATTTGCGCAGGCCTATGAGGCGGGCAAACTCGTGAGCGATGGCAGTTGATGTTATTGCGGGATGGTGTTGACAATGACCAAGGCGATAAGGCCGTGATCATGAAGCTGGAGCGTGTGGAGATCGAAAACTATCGCGCGATCGAAAAGCTCGATCTGTCGCTGGATCGCGATTTGACGGTATTTCATGGAGACAATGCGCATGGCAAGACCAGCGTCCTGAGCGCGATTGCTACCGGCCTCGGCAGCATCCCCACGCTCTTGCCCGGCGTATCGGGCGTTGATTTTCTCAAGACCGACCTGCGCGGCTCCCGACAATTGCGGGTCGCGCTATGGGCCATTGACGGAACAACATGGGACCGGCGCAAGCGCGGACCGCGACGAAAGGCGCCCATGCGGCACTTGAAGAACACAATAGACACCATCCTCAGTGCGGATCGGGAGGGAGCGAAACCCGTCGACCTGCCCATCGTGGCTTTTTACGGCACCGACCGGGCAGTGTTCGACCGACCGCTACCCCGGAGCAGAGTCAAGACCGAGTTTCCGCGCTACGCGGCCTTGCAAGACGCGCTATCCGCCCGCACCGAATTTCGGGACTTCTTCAAATGGTTCTATGCCAAGGAAAACGAGGAGTTGCGGGAGCAAAAGGAGCGTCGGGACTTCAATCACCGGTTCAATGATCTGGAGGCCGTGCGCCGAGCTATCGAAACCATGCTCCCCGGGATATCCAACCCCCGAATCGAGCCGGGCCCACTCCGCTTCGTCGTCTCCGCGGAGTTGGACGGCAGCAAACCGCAAGCGCTCTCGATCAACCAGTTGAGTGGCGGTTACCGGATCATGCTCGCGCTGGCGGCCGACCTCGCGCGGCGGATGGCCCAAGGGAACCCCCATCTCGACGAGCCTCTCCAATCGGAGGCGGTCGTGCTGGTCGACGAGATCGAGCTGCACTTGCATCCATCGTGGCAACAACGGGTTCTTCCCGATCTCGCGAGAACCTTCCCCAATACCCAGTTCATCGTATCCACCCACAGCCCGCAGATTTTGACGACCGTCAAGCCGGAACATATCGTGGAACTCCGGCGGGAGCGGGGCAGCATCGCGGCCGGGCGCGTCGCCGCTCCGACCTATGGCGCGGAGGCCGGCGACGTGCTTGCGACCGTGATGGGAGTGGGGGAGCGGCCGCCCGAAAACGAGCTCGTGCGCGCCCTGGATGAGTACACTCGTCTGGTGGGAGCCGGCAAGGGCGAGTCGAAAAAGGCGAGGTCGTTGCGACAGAAACTGGAAACGCTTTCGCCGCGCGACCCGGCGCTTGACCGCGCCGATATCGAAATCAGACGACATCGCGCGATGCAGGCGGCAAGGAAATCGGAGTGAAGCGCATCGCATCGCTGACAGAACCAACACCCGGTCTGGCCGCCTGTCTTGCTGAGACAGTTGACGACGACAATAGCTGGGAGGGATTTCGCAGCCACGCGGGCGGCGCATCGTACCGGGAACTTGTCGAGTCTCTGGATGACTTGCAGCACGGGCTTTGCGGCTATTGCGAGATCGACATTCGGCCAAGGGACAGGCAGGTCGAGCATGTGATTCCCCAAAGCGACCCGCTTCGCGGCTCGGCGCGCGCACTTGATCATGGCAACATGATCGTCTGCTGCTTGGGAGGAACGCGGCGGATTGATGACGATGAAACGCGGTGGCTCTCTCCGAGCAAGCACAATCGCAGTTGCGGAGCAGCCAAGGGAGATCAGGTGACCGCGGATTTTGTCGATCCAAGGAAATTCCCGCCTTGCCGTCGCTGACGCGGGTGAATTTCGACGGTCGCATCGAAGCCGATGCCGAAGCGTGCAAGCACTGCGGGATACCTGCCGGCAAGATCGACAAGACGATCGAACTGCTCAAACTGAACAACGAGCGGTTGCGGCGCGCGCGGGAAAAGCGCTGGCAAGCGCTGAGCGAAATCTGGGGATTGGAGACCGACGATCCCTCGAAGATGGAAGCGGCCGCGAGAATAGAGCTTCTTCCGGACGAGAATGATCGCTTGCCGCGATTCTTCACGACAAGTCGAAGCTATTTCGACGCCTATGCCGAGAGGGTTCTTTCAGAACCTCCCCGGGTCTGGATTTGAACACATGGACGACACCCGCCTGATCGAGCGCTGGCTGCCGATTGCCGAACTCGGCATAGAGAGCACGCGGGAACGGATACCGATGACGCCGTTTCCCGCGCCGAACCGCCTGCACGTCTGGTGGGCGCGACGGCCGCTGGTGGCGTCTCGCGCCGCCGTTCTGGCTTCGCTGTTGCCGGCGGATGCCGACCGCGAGAAGTTCCTGCACGTGTTGGGGATTCACGGGGATCCGGTGGCCGCGAAGCGACGGATCGCTATCGCCACGCGAAAGGGAGAACGCTTGGGAGCTGCTGCCTACGGGTATCCGCGCGCCTTTGGTTATACGCCGAACTCTGAGGACGAGGACTGGCTGCTCTCGTCGTTGTGTGAAAGGCGAACCGTTCTCGATCCGACAGCGGGCGGAGGCAGCGTACCATTCGAAGCAGTTCGACTGGGTCTGGAAGCCATCGCGAACGACTTGAACCCGGTCGCGGCCTTGATTGAGCGCGCCACCCTCGAATGGCCCAGCAAGTACGGTATGGAGGTCAAGACGCTCGTCGACGAGATCGGCGCAGAGTTCACAACTGCCGTTCGGCGGCACCTTACAGGAACCTTTCCGGAGGAACCGAAGGATGACACCCGGCCAGACGGCTACCTCTGGGCGCGCACAATCACCTGTCCCTATTGCGCCGGTCTGGTTCCGCTGTCTCCCAACTGGCGGCTGGCGCCGGACGGCACGGGGGTTCGGCTGAGGCCGGAGTTGGGCGCCGGTCCGGGGTCGGACGGCAGGGTCTGTTCGTTCGAGATAGTCAAGAATGCGCGGGACCATTCGCCGGGAACGGTATCGCGCGGCGACGGCACTTGCCCATATGTCGATTGCGGGCGCGTCATCGACGGCGACGAGATCAAGCGCCAGGCCCAGGCCGGCCGCATGGGCGAACAACTCTATGCCGTCGTGTTCAAGAAGCGGGTGCCGAATATCCTCAAGTCGGGCAGGCGGGGCAAGGACAAGTGGGTTCGCGGCTATCGGCCGCCGCGTCTGGAGGACGACAACAGCGCGGCCATCGCGGCGCGGCTCGCCGAAAAACTCCCCGAATGGGAGGCGTTCGACATGGTGCCGAGCGAGAAAATTCCCAATGGAAACAAGACCTCAGAGCCACAGCGGTATGGAATGTCGTTATGGCGGGATCTGTTCTCGCCGCGCCAGCTTCTCTGCCACGGCACCAGCGTCGAAGTCTTCAGAGAGATGCTTGAGGCCGACCGCGCAAAGGGCAAGCTGACCGAAGTTCGCCAAGCGGCGTATGGGTGCCTGGCGCTCTCGCTCGACAAGCTCCTGAATTACAACTCCCGCATGTCGGTGTGGATGCCGACGCGAGAGGTAGTCGCAAACACCTTCAACCGTCATGATTTTGCATTCTGTTGGTCTCATTCCGAAATGGCCCCGCTTGTCATCGGCGTCGGCTACGACTGGGCTATCGGCCAGACCGCCAAGTGCATCAAGGAACTCGTATCCCTGATCCGTCCGGAAGCCGGCGACAAGTGCGACAAGAGACAAGTGCGGCTGATTCATGACCGAGAATACACCCCGCCGCCGGTCGCCATCTCCTGCAAGTCCGGCGACAGCCTCGACCACATCGGGGACGACAGCATCGACGCGGTAGTCATGGACCCGCCGTACTACGACAACGTCATGTACGCCGAACTCTCGGACTTCTTCTATGTCTGGCTCAAGCGCACCGCCGGCCATGTCTATCCGGAGCTGTTCCGGCGCGTCCTCACCGACAAGGAGAGCGAGGCGGTCGCCAATCCGGCGCGCTTCCGGGGCGAGAAAGGCGCCCGGGCGCTGGCCGGACGCGACTACCAGGAGCGCATGGCGTCGATCTTCGCGGAGTGCCGCCGGGTGCTGAAGCCCGGCGGCATCCTGACGCTGATGTTCACCCACAAGGCGACCGGCGCCTGGGACGCGCTCGCCAAGGGCCTGATGGAGGCGCGGTTCACGATCACCGCGTCCTGGCCGGTCAACACGGAAGCCGAAGGCAGCCTTCACATCCGCGACAAGGCGGCGGCCAACAGCACGATCTTCCTGGTCTGCCGCCCGCGCGCCGACAGCGCCGCAGCGGAACCGGACGTATATTGGGAAGATGTGGAGCCGGAGGTGGCCAGATCGGTGCGGCGGCGGATCGGGGAATTCCAGCAGGCGGGCATCGCCGGCGTCGATCTCTATCTGGCCTGCTTCGGCCCGGCGCTCGAGGAATTTTCGCGCCATTGGCCGCTCAGGCGCGGCACGCCGCGAGAGCGGCCTCCGGAACGCCGGAGACAGCAGCTAAAACTGTTCGAAGACGAATGGGATCCCTACGCGGCAACGCCGGAAGACGCGCTCGACGCCGCCCGGCGCGAGGTCAAGCGCTGGCGCCTCGAGCAACTGACGCATTTGCCGGCGAATGCCGACCTTGATCCCTCGACCGCCTTCTTCGTGCTGGCCTGGGACGCTTTCCGGGCGCCCGTGTTTTCCTACGACGAAGCCTTGCGGCTCGCGCGCGCCGTCGGCATTGATCTTGATCGCGATATCGTCGGCCGGCTCGCCGGCAAGAAAGGCCGCGATATCGATCTGTGGGACAGCGCGCGCCGGGCGGCCAAGGGGGCGCTCGGGCCGGCCGACGGTTCGCGCGGAATGATCGACGCCCTCCATCACGCCGCGAGTCTGGCGCGCATGCGCTCGCTGGACGCCGCCCGCGAATCGCTCGCGGACGCGGGGATGGGCCGGAATCCCCGTTTTCTGGCGGCACTTGAGGCGACGCTCGAGGTCTTGCCGATTGGCAAGGCGTTCACGGGCATCGAACTCGAACGCGACGCGGCGGCGTCGGGCAGCGACTTCGAGGCGCTCTACAATCTGAGCCGTCTGGCCTACAACCAGTACGTCAGGGAGCCCGAGCAACTCAAACTCTGGCGCGACGATGGGCCTTGACCATGCTGCGGGATCGCTCATGGCGCCTCAAATACACTGCCGAGGACGGGGATCTCGTCAAGCTGCTCCATGTTCCCGCGCTTGAGGACGCGGAACGTTACGACCGGCTGACCGGCTATTTCAATGCGACCGCCCTGACGCTCGCCGCGCGCGGTATCGAGGAGCTGGCGCGCAACGATGGCCGCATGCGGCTTGTGGTCGGCTGCACGCTGGAGCCGCCCGAGATCGAGGCGATCAAGAAAGGCGAAGCGCTCCGCGCCCTGGTCGAGCGGCGCCTGACGAGCGTTTCGCTTGCGCCGCCCGACCCGGCATCGGCCGAAGCGCTGGAACTGCTGGCGTGGATGGTCGCGCGGGGGATGCTCGACGTGAAAGTCGCCGTGCCCTGCGATGCGCGGCGCGCGCCGCTCCCGGAAAGCGGTATCTTTCACGAGAAGAGCGGAATCGTCGAGGATCGGGTCGGCGACCGGCTGGCCTGGAGCGGCAGCCTCAACGAGACCGGCGCCGGCTGGCGAAGCAATTGGGAGAGCGTCAGCGTCTATACCAGTTGGGGTCCGGAGCCTGGACGGGTCGACGAAGAAGAAGCGAACTTCGCGCGCATCTGGGCCGACAGGGCGCAGCGCGTAATCGTTATGGACGTGCCGGAAGCGGTGCGCCGGGAACTGCTGCGCTTCAAGCCGGCGACGGGCCTGCCGGCCCGACTGAAGCGGAAACCGGCGGACGCGGATCCGGAGCGCCCCCCGCCCAAACCGGACATCCGGCCGGATGACGGCGCGAAGCCGCCGGCATTGCCGGCCGGCGCGTTGCGCGCGCGGGTATGGAAATTCATCCGCGAAGCGCCGTCGCGGCCGGGCGGCGGCGACCGGGTCGGCGAGGCGACCGCGCCGGTCGACCCGTGGCCGCATCAGGCGAGGGCGTTCGAGCGCCTGTACGGAAACTGGCCGCCCCGGCTCCTGATCGCGGACGAGGTCGGTCTGGGCAAGACCGTTCAGGCCGGGCTGCTGCTGCGTCAGGCATGGCTCGCCGGACGCGCAAGACGAATCCTGATCCTGGCGCCCAAGGCCGTGCTCGGACAATGGCAGATCGAACTGCGGGAGAAGTTCAATCTCAACTGGCCGATCTACGACGGCGGCAAGCTGACATGGTATCCCTCGCCGGCGTTGCGGGGGCGGCACGAGCGCGATGTCGGACGCGAGCAGTGGCATCGCGAACCGGCCGTGATCGCCTCGAGCCAGTTGATGCGCCGGAGCGAGCGGGCGGCGGAACTCCTGACAACGGCGCAGCCGTGGGATCTCGTGATTCTCGACGAGGCGCACCACGCCCGCCGGCGCGCCGCGGGCAGCAAGCAGGAAGGCGGACCCAACACCTTGCTCAGGCTCATGCGGAGCCTGAAGGATCGCGCGCAAGGGCTGGTCCTGCTGACGGCGACGCCGATGCAGGTGCATCCCGTCGAAGTCTGGGATCTGCTTGATCTGCTCGGTTTGCCGCCGCAATGGAATGCGAGCGCGTTCCTCGAATTCTTCGACGATATCGAACAACCGAACCCTTCGGCGGAGGCCATGGAGCGGATGGCGGCGCTGTTCCGCTCGGCCGAGCGGGCTTACGGCGCGGTCGATCCGGCGCGCGCCCGGCGCCTGGCCGGTCTCACTCGGCTGAAAGTCAAAAAAGTGCTCCGCGCGCTGCGCGACGATGCCGGCATTCCGCGCCGCCAGCTGGAGATCGACGAACGTCGGGCAGCGGTCGCGATCATGCGGGCCGGCACGCCGGTGCGCAAGCTGATCTCCCGCAACACCCGCGAGTTGCTGCGGCGCTACTTCCGGGAAGGCATGATAACGACCCCGGTTGCCGAACGTCGGGTCGAAGACCGTTTCCTGGAGATGTCGGGCAAGGAGCGAGCGATCTACGACGCGGTCGAGGACTACATCTCAAGCGCCTACGACAATGCCGGCGCCGACGAGCGCAATGCGGTCGGTTTCGTCATGACTGTTTATCGACGCCGCCTCGCCAGCAGTTTCACCGCATTGAGCGCGACCTTGCAAAAGCGCGGCGATGCCCTGTCCGGTTCGCGTCGAGCGCATTCGATGCGCTGCGGTTTCGCCGCGACGATCAATGCGGCGGCCGACGACGATACGCCGGACGACGAGACAGCCGACGACATTCCCGACGCCGACGAGATGGAAGCGCTCGCGCGGGAAGCGCTGGCGGTCGAGGAACAGGACGAAATTGAGCGCCTGCTCTCGCGCATCCGGGATTTGCCGCCGGACAGCAAACTGGAAACTCTGGAATGCGTGCTCGCCGAACTGAACGATGGCGGTTACCGGCAGGCGATGATCTTTACGCAATACACCGACACGATGGATTTCCTGCGCGATGCGTTGCGCCGCGATTCCAGCCGGAAGTTGATCTGCTTTTCCGGGCGCGGCGGAGAGGTGGCCGATTCGGCGGGCAGTTGGCGCCTGATCGGGCGCGACGACGCCAAGCGGCGTTTCAGGGACGGCGAGGCGAACATCCTGCTTTGCACGGATGCCGCCGCCGAAGGGCTCAACTTCCAATTCTGCGGCGCCATGGTCAACTACGACATGCCGTGGAACCCCATGCGGGTCGAACAGCGCATCGGGCGCATCGACCGGCTGGGTCAGAAGCACGGGACCATCCGCATCGTCAACCTGCACTACGAGGGCACGGTCGAGACCGACATCTATCGCGCGCTCCGCGAGCGCATCGGCTTGTTCGAGAGCGTGGTGGGGCGCTTGCAGCCGATTCTGGCCAGGCTGCCCGGCGCGATATCGCATAGCGTGCTCGCGGGTCAGGGCCGGGATGCCCGCGAAGGCGTCGATATTGTTGCCGCCATCGAACGCGAGGCGGCGGACGACCAGGGAGCGGGGTTCGATATCGACGCGGCGACGGAGGACGACTTCGCCATGCCGGAACGTCCGCCATCGACCGTGACCATGGAAGACCTGGACCGGATCGTCGCATCGGATCATCTCATGGCGCCGGGCATGGAGGTTCAACCGATGGGGCGGCGGGAATACGGACTGGCGGCGCCGGGCATGAACGAGCCGGCGCGGATTACGACGGACCCGGAATATTTCGAGGAGCACGCCGAAAGCGTGGAGTTCTGGTCGCCCGGAAATCCGCTCTTCATCGCGCCCGAATTCACGGACAGCGCAGAACCGGATCCGTCGCAAGAGACGCTGAAAGATCTCCTCGACAGCGGCTGACCCCTTGCTCTTGCCTTGGCCACAGAGCCGACCCAAACAGCCTCGCCCGAACCGACGCCGACAATCAAACAGGGGTTTACGAGGCGGTGATGATTCCGTAAAGTCTGCCGACAAGCATTCTTGTGGGATGTCTAAAAAGCAGGAATGTCTTGCAGTTATGGAGCTTATATCATCCATTGGTTGACAAAATCCCAGATATTGATGTCTGGCGGGTTCAAGTTCACTACATGTCGTATGTCGTCAACTGATCGATGCAATTTGAAACATTGATATGGAAAGGAACAAGCGCGTGAACTTGCGAAAAATCCCGATTCTCGCCGCAATCTTGCTCGCGTCCGTCGGCGCGGCGCAGGGGCAGACCCTGCGGGGCTCGAAGGCTTCGCTGCAACGTCAATACAATATTGCCGTCGAAGACGGCTTCGCTTTTGTCGCCAGATCAGGCCAGATACAAGGTCTGGTCGACAACGGCGAGTTGGTCAAAGTCGAAGAAAATCGCAATCTGGCCTTGCATGATGTATCGAACCCGTATGCGCGGCCCGGAGTCAAGTTGCTGCTCGAGCGGCTCGGCGCGCAATATCGGGCGGCCTGCGGCGAACCGATGACGGTCACTTCCCTGTTGCGACCGATGAACCGGCAGCCGGCCAACGCGGCCTCGAATTCCGTGCATCCCGCGGGCATGGCGGTGGATCTTCGCATTCCCCGCCGGGGCAGATGCCGCTCCTGGCTGGAACAGACGCTGTTGTCGCTGGAAAATTCGGGCGTGCTCGACGTGACCCGGGAACGCTATCCTCCGCATTATCACGTCGCGGTTTTCACGATGCCGTATCGAAATTATGTCGCGAACCTGACGAATGGTTCGAGCCGGGAATATCGCGTGCGGCGCGGCGACTCGCTCTGGGAAATCGCGCAAGCGACGGGAATCTCCGTGGCGCGATTGCGCTCGGCGAACGGCATCTCGGGCAATATCATCAATATCGGACAGCGGCTGCGGATACCCGCCGCGCACGCGGCCGCCGGCGCCGTCGCGACCGCCGACAGGATCGAATACAAGGTTCGCAGCGGCGATTCGCTCTGGTTGATAGCCAGGCGATTCAATACCAGCGTGGCGCGGATCATGCGGCAAAACGGCCTCAGCAGCGACTTGCTGGCGGTCGATCAGGTGCTGCGGATCACTCCGGGCGGCTCGAGTTGAGCAAGCTCTGATCAAGTCGGAGCTTTCCCGCGACGCAAGCCCGCAGTACAAGCCCGTGGTACAAGCCCGTGGTACAAGAAAGCACCGCCGGATTCGATGGCGCAAGTCACTGAATCCATGAGCAAGACAAGACCGCGCTCGTCTTGCGACGATGAATAAAGCCATGAATGGAATTATTCAGGGGATACCTGAAAGCTCCGAGACCCGATGCAGACGAGGCGCGCATGTTCACCTGGCTTGAAGCCACCGCGGCGGCGAATTGGGTCGCGCTTTCGCTCTGGGCCTACCCGGCCCTGCTGAGCCTGCATATCATCGGACTGGCGGTCGTCGTCGGCATTTTCATCGTTCGGGATCTGCATCTGGCGGGGTGGGTCCGCGGTCTCGACCCGCGCCTGTTCGCCAGGCTCGCGCCCCTGGCCTGGTCCGGTTTCGCCTTCAATCTCGTCTCCGGCCTGCTCCTGTTCACATCCCAGGCGACGGTTTTCGCAAGCAATCCGCCTTTCCTGATCAAGATCAGTTGCATTGCCCTGGGCATGGCGCTCGCCGCGGTCATCCATGCGCGGCTGCGGCGGCAGCCGGCGGCGGCCGCGCAATACATGCCGGCGCTATCCGCGGAAAAGGACTTGCGACCGCTCGCCCTGCTCTCGTTGGCCACCTGGATCGGGGCGATCAGCGCAGGCCGGCTGATCGCGTATTTCTGAACACATGTTGCAATCCTTCGCCGACAACATCGCCGCCAGCGGCCTGAACCGGTGGATCGCGGAGACATACTGGCTATGGCCGGTGCTCGAAATCGTCCATTTCATCGGCCTGAGCCTCATGTTCGGCGCCTTGCTGACAATCGACGCGCGCCTGTTGGGCATGTTCGGGACTCATGACGCGGACGCAGGTTCCGGCAAGCGGCTCGCGAGGCTGGTCTGGATCGGATTCTGCGTCAACTTGGCCAGCGGAACTCTGTTTTTCATCGGCGACCCGATGCGCTATTCGATCAATATCGGGTTCCAGTTGAAAATGCTGCTGATCCTGATCGCCGGGCTCAACCTCGTCGTTTTCCAGTTGCGGGCGCAACCGCTGATGGCGGATCGGGATCCGGCTTCGCCCGCGCCGGCCGGCGCCAGGTTGGTCGCCGCCTTCTCCCTGTTGATCTGGGTCGGCGTGTTGCTGCTGGGAAGGCTGATCCCTTATGTCGGCACGGGTTGAGGCGGGGACGCGACATCCGTCGCCCGCGGCGGCGGCGCGGGATCAGTCGTAGCGGGACGGAAAGAACCGCACCGCGCCGCGCGAGGCTTCGGGGTCGCAATCGTACGGCAGCAAGCGGTAGCCTTCGGTCGCGGGTATCCAGCGCGCGGTATAGGAAGTCGGCTCTTCGAGGAACATCGGGTCTTCGACTTCGAGCGTGATCCAGAGCTCGTCCCCATCGCGCCAGTACCGTTCGCGCACGACCTTGCGGGAAGACGAGGGTATGCCGTTGTAGTCGTCGAAACCGACGATATCGAAGACGAAGTTGGTCGTTGTCACGATCAGCGCGCCATCTTCGTAATGGCCCGCGGAAAATCCCTGGACGCTGAATTCATGGGGTTTCGGCTGGCGGCCGTCCAGCCAGACAGTGCGCAACTGGTCGTCTTTCTCGTAGCGGAACAGAACCCGGTCGGGCCATTGGGTAATTTCCATGTGGTAGGGGTCGTATTGGATGGCCGGCGAAGACGCGGGCTGGCAATCGTATTTCGGAGCGATGATCTCTTCCCAGACTTCCTGGTAGGCCAGCGCCCTGGCGTTGAGCCGGGGAAAATTTTCCCCGGTCCAGGGCATGTTCGGGCCATTGATCGGTCGCGCGCGCGGCGAGCCGTCCCAGACGCCGCTCAGGTCGGGAATCTCCGCGCCGCCTTGCTGGGCGTCGATCCGGCCGACGCCCCAGCTCGAAATGAGCGCGAGCGCCGGCAAGGCGAGCGCCAGCTTGCCCGCTCCGCTTCTGATCGCGGCGATCGGATTCACTATTGCGCGTCCTCTTCTTCGACTCTGCCGCCGGCGAGAATCGGGCTGCCGTCTTCCCGCGTCATGCGCACGCAGCACAGGCCGCGGCTGCCTTCCGCCCGCGACCTGTTGCCGGTCATTTTCACGACCGTGCCGGGAGTCAGCGTAGCGGGAGTCCAGCCGGTGCGCCGCAGGCTGATCGGCGCGCCGAGCTCCACCTGCCATTCGACCGGTTCGCCGCCGCCGTCGGGGGCTTCCACATAAAGATAGGCGTGAGGGTTGCGGAAAACGAAACGGGTCACGGTTCCCTCGATCTCCACCTGGTTTTCAGGGTCGTAAAACGGACCGGTGGCATGATGGGCCAGCGCCGGAGCGAGCCACAGGCCCGCGCCGAGAACCAGGGCGCCGGCACCGAAAAGCGCTTCCCTGCCGGAAAGTCTTGCGCGCATGAGTTGCCTCCCGTTCAAGGCCTGAGCTTCGATTATAGGGCCAATTCCGGTCGCATTGGCAACAGTGTTTTTCCCGGCCCGGCCCGGCATGGCGAAAATGAAGTATCCTCTGGCCAATTTCATGGCTGGAATTTCAGCAGATGCATGGCGGGGCGCGGATGGCCGGGAGCGAAGCGGCGAAGAAGACGATGAAAGAGTTCTTGCGACTGGCGGGCATAGCCTGGGGCCTGGGCGGGGTATTGGCCTTGCTGGCGTTCGCGATTTACCGGCTCGCGCCCGCGGCGTTCGAACTCGCGCATTTGCGGCTGAGCCTGTTGCATTGGGCCGGGCTGATCTTCAGCATGGTCTATATGTCGTATGCCGAAGGCTACAAGGGATTCCATCTCGGGTTCGCGCCGCGGACGGTTGTGCGGGCGCAATGCCTCGGGCGCGACCCGAGGCCCGGGTTCGTGTTGCTGGCGCCGCTGTTCTGCATGGGCTTCCTGCACGCCACGCGTCGGCGCAGGATGGCGACCATCGGGCTTACCGCGATGGTCGTCTGCTTTGTCGCGGTCGCCCGGCAGTTGCCCCAGCCCTGGCGCGGCATTCTCGATGCGGGCGTGGTGGCCGGGCTGAGCATCGGCGTCTGTTCGATGCTCCATTTCATGGCGGTCGCCTGGCTGGCGCGGCGGAAGATAGAAGTCGCGGCGGACATCCCGGAAGCCGCGAGGATCTGAATGCGATGTCCCTAGCCGAGAAAACCGAATCCTGCGCCGTCGTCGTCACTCATCATCCGGACATCACGCCGCTGCTGACCATGCTCGGGCAGTTGAACCGGGAAACGAATTTCCTCGTGGTCGATAACGGTTCGCCTTCGATCGGGCGGCTCGAGGAGTCGATCACGGTCTACGACAACTGTCTCGGCATCGTCAAGCGCGAACAGAACGAGGGGCTGGCGCGGGCGCTCAATATCGGCATCGCCCGGGCGATGCGAAGCGGCTACGACTATATCTTCCTGTTCGACCAGGACAGCAGCCTCTGCGAATCCTATGCGGAACGCATGATCGCCGCCTATCGGGAAGTGCGCGACCGCAGCGGCAAGGGCATCGCCGCCATGGGGCCGCGCATCATCAATCCCCAGACGAGCCGGCAGACTCCGTTCAAGCTGTTCAACCGGCTCTGGTTCCGCGCCAACCGGCCCTACGCGGGCAGCGAGTCCCATTTTTTCGCCGATTTCCTGATCACGTCGGGCACCATGCTGATCTCCGGGCACTTGCCCGCGGTCGGCCTCATGCGGGAAGACTATTTCATCGACAATGTGGACCTCGAATGGTGTTTCCGCGCCCGCTCCATGGGTTTCGACCTCGTCGGCACCAACCGGGCGATTCTCTACCACCTGATCGGCGAGCGCAGCCTCAATCCCCTCGTGCGGGCCGGCATCATGGCCCAGCACAAGCCTGCGCGAACCTATTATTCCAGCCGCAATCGCATTCACTTGTATACTCGCCCCTATTCGCCCATCGGCTGGAAGATCCGCGACATCGTCCGCTTCGCGCTCAAGGCGAGTTGGCTGCTGGCCAGTTCGCCGCAACGGGCGGAATACTGGAAGCACATCAGCGCCGGCATTCGCGACTATCGGCTCTTGCAATAATCCATGGCTTCCCCGCTGGCCATCCTGCTGTCGACCTATAACGGCGAACGCTTCCTCGCCGAACAACTCGATTCGCTCTTGCGCCAGACCCGGCAGGACTTCATCGTCCTGGCGCGGGACGACGGTTCCAGCGACGGCAGCCGGGAGCTGCTCGAGGGCTATCGCGCAAGATATCCGGGCCGCTTTCGCCTGCTGCCGCAAGACCCGGTCAATCGGGGGGCTTGCGCGAGTTTCGCCCTGCTCATGCGAACGGCGCTCGAGCAGGCCGCGGAACTCGGACTGGAGTCGGCCTGTCTGATGTTCTGCGACCAGGACGATATCTGGCTCGAAGACAAGGTCGAGCGTCAGCTGAAGCTGATGCGCGAGACCGAAGCGGGCGACCCGTCGCTCCCCGCGCTCGTGCATAGCGACCTGGCAGTCGTTTCCTGCGCGAACCGCGATATCGCGCCTTCCTTCGCCGCCTACCAGGGGCTTGATATCGAGCGCAACCGATTCATCGACCTGACGATCAGCAATCTGGTCACCGGCTGCACGGCCCTGGTCAACCAGGCGCTCGCGCGCCGGGCGCTGCCGATTCCGCCCGACGCCGTCATGCACGACTGGTGGCTGGCCCTGACCGCGAGCGCCTTCGGCAAGATCGCCTACATCGAACAACCCACGGTCCGCTACCGCCAGCACGACGCCAACGCCATCGGCGCGCGCCGGCACAGCCCCGCCGCGCTCGCGCGCGGGGCGCATTGGCGCCGGCTCATCGCTGGCGCAGGCGCCGCCGACCCGCACTTGCGCGAAGTCGGCCGTCAGGCCCGCGCGTTCCTGCGCCAGCATCGCGCGAACCTCGGCCGCTCCCGGCGCCGGGACTTGCAGCTCTGTTCGCTGCTGCGGCTGCCGGCGGGCCTGCCGCAACGAGCGATATACCGGCTTGCGCGCAAGAGACGGTAGTCCAGGCTTTCGCCCGCGGTCGGTTGTCCGGTTTGCGAATGACGAAACGACGCAAGCACGAAGGCAATTCGCACCCTTAAGTTAATAAAGAGTCTCGGCAAGAGACAATATTGTCGCCACCGCCACATGGACACCGGTGTCCCGTTCGACCCAGCACATCAGCGTCCAGCCATTCGTGCCCACCAGCAATCTAACCCAGATATTACATTGAGATGCCGAACTTCAACATATCAGTTTGAAAGCACTCCCTCAAGTATGAAGCGGTTGTAAGGCTCGCACACCAGCTCTATGGCCCCGCATAGATCTGCACTCGCATTCGGTCAGTACAGCGGTTCATTCGCATGTAAATGGTGTGTCAGTTGCTGAAATACGACGGCAGACTGCGCCACTTACATCCCTGCTCGGCTACGTAAAGAATGGCGTTGAAAACCGACAGATTGTCGATCAAGACATTGCCCCGCTGCTTTGGGAAAACATATGAGATGAGTTCGCGCTCGGCTTGATCAAGTTTCATCCTCTGGCATCCTCTTCATCGAAAGTGTTCCAGAGAGTCTACCTAAATTTTGCTATCACGCCTTGGTAAATACGGCACCATCCTCATAATCGAGGCGAGCAAAAAGATCCAAGGATTTGTTGCAACCTCGACATGCACCACAAGCGACTTCGGCTCGGTGACATGAAAATGTCCAACCCAGTAGGTTCCGGTCCACGCCTGATTTACGGACCAAATCGTCGGTGGTAATGGTCAATGCTGGCGCGCTCAGCCTGAAATCAGCAAGCTGGGTCTGGAGGAGGCGTTCCATGGCGCTCAAGAAATCTGGGGTGCCGTCATTGTGCACTCGATCCGTGAGCACAGTCCCAATGATCAATTCTCGCAAGCCACTGTCCGCTAACGCCATGGCTGCAACGGTAAGGAGCATCTGATTTCGGAACGGCCAATGCTCTGGAACCCGGCCTGTGGCAACGAATGGAACGCTGGTCATCTCGCCGGAACCCAAATGGTCAAGCGAAGCTTCAATCACTCTGTGAGATATACCGATCAAAGACGCGATATGTTTGGCGGCGCGAATCTCGCCCCGCGCACAAACTTGGCCGTAGTTGATCGTCACAGCAAGATCGGGTCTCATCATCACCGCAAGGCAAGTGGACTCCACGCCACCAGAAAATAGAAGGGCTCTCATCCTGACCAAGCCGCCCAAGCGACACGATAGATAGCGCTAGCGAAATCATCAGAGATCGAACAATTCTTTGATCCACGAATCATGGTTTGATCTGCTGGCTTCGGGTTCTGTGACAGGACAACAACAGGAATACCGTGTCGCACGGCCCAACCGATCTCGAAGATGGTTCCTGGGTCACACCCATCAAGAATCGCCAAAACTGCCTTGCACTCGCTGAGGCCTTTTAGGTCAGCCTCGACAACCCGCTCGACCTCCTTCTGATTTGCCTGATGGTCGTCCGTGTAGTCGCGGAGAAGCCCAGCCTCGCGGTAAGGCGAGAAAAATGAGACACCGAGACTATCGAGAGAGCGGCACGCCTGTTCCACGATCCACAACTCGGCCATCGTGAAGAACGGCCCGGCGATATAAACCTTAGCTTTCTCGTCTTTCACGGCAATCGGCTCTAACGCTTTTGTCTCGTCGTCAAGAAGGACATTCAGAACGCGGCTGTTGCAGTAGCGCGCTACACAGCGGGAAGCGGCATCAGCCGCTTCATAGGAAGTCATCCCTTGTTCTGCCCAATGGTATGCAAATGCTGCACTAAAGATATCGCCTGATCCGATCTTGTAGATGCGATCAGTTCGATACGGCGGCACCACTCCCCGAAGCACACCATCGATATAGACCCTACATCCTTGCGGGCCGGACTTAACAAGGACAATAACAGCACCTTCCGATTGCTGAATATTTCGGACGGCTTTCGACTCATCCTCGTCATCCCCAAGCACTCGTGCCTCTTGTGCGTTCAGAACGATTGCCAAGGATTTCGCCGTCGAACCGTTGGCTTTGAAAGATGCCGGCTTGCTTGGGCTTTGGGGGTCGAACACCACTTTTTCGCCATGGATTATGGCATCGCCCTCCATGAATCCGAAACGTAGGACGTTAGCGCCTTCTACAATGATATCATCGTGTCTCGGCAGCTTGCCCGGCCGATACTCCGGCTCCGACAACGGATGGAAATAGGTGAAGGATACCAGAACATCGGAAGTGTAAGGATGATGTCGTAGTTGTGGGCTTGGCAGAGAAATCGCCGCGACTCGTTGTCGCGGCTCAGGGCAATAGTAATGCCAGTCTACTTCAATGTCGGCGGTAGCAATGGCATACGCGGCGCGGCCTCCAGATCCGAAAACCTCATCGTGCTGTGGCAATACACAAATTTCGCGATAGTAACCGCCGACAACAATCACCGTTAAACTCGCTCAACGGCAACGGTCACTTTCGACCCCGAAATCGCTTTAACCTCTGCTTCATATCTATGTTGTGCGAGACACTTGATAAGGGCATTGAGTTGATATACTCCGACAATTGTACCTGCGATCACTTCCGTTGATTGTATAAATGCGGCAACACTCTGGGACTGTCCTTGCGAGATGAGTTGGACCGCCAGTCGGTCGCCCACCCTGAGCTTCCGGACGACCGAAGCCACTGGCCCGAAGAGATCTGTCTGGAAGCGAAGATCACATGGGTCAAATCCACTGCCATTTGAACCTACAAGCATTCGTCCACCACTCCCTTCTCTTCCGCCCATCGCTTCGCCCTACAGCTTCACTAAGACCTTTCGGTTGTACTGGTCATGCCACAAGTGCTCTCGCGCAAAATTCGATCCGAAAGTACGTATATCATAACACATCACGCTATCGAGCACCGACACTTTAACATGCAAGTTTCTAAGGTTTGTTAACACATTTTATGGTGGATTCTCTGGAGCTCCGCCGATGAAGAGGATTCCAGAGGATGAAACTCACTCCAAGCCGAGTACGAACTCATCTCGCATGTTTCCCTGAAGCAGTGGGGCAATGTCTCGTTCGACAATCTGTCGATTCTCAACGCCATTCTGCACGTGACCGCTCAGGGATGCAAGTGGCGCAGCCTGCCGTCGCACCTCGACACACCATTTACACGCGAATGAACCGCTAGACGAAGAACGGAGTGCTGGATCGGGCGTTCTCGGAGTTGCAACGTCTGGCGCTTATAAGAAAACTCTGATCAGGTCAGAGCTTTCTGCGGCGCATGGGCGAATGGATGCGCCGCCGGGTTCGATGGCGCAGGCCATTGAATCCGGGAGCAAAACAAAACCGCGCTTTTGTTTTGCGGCAATAAATAATTGCATGGATGGAATTTACTCAGAAGATACTTAATGCGCCCTAGTGCGTCGTCTGCTCAATCCTAGACAATCCGAATATCCCGTTGGCGTAGCAATAAATCAGCAGCGCCAGCATCATCCGGGAGTGGTGCTGTGCCGACCCCGCGCCCCGCTCGTTTACTTGAAACGCGCTTATCGGAACCCGTTCTACAGCCTCCAACACAAAATGCATCAAATCGTCTTCGGGCACCCAATCGCGTCTGCTCAACGGAAGCAGATACCGTTGGGAGGAATTACGCTCAACAAACCTTGGCATCCCAAAAACCCGGTGGTTGGCTTATAACGGGTATTATAAGATAACGAATGCCGATGTACGGCAGGATGCTAATCCAGATATTATATAAAAAGATGGAAAAATTAATTCTCATTTCTAAATAATTCAGCTGTTTTAAATGAAATGAAAAGGTTGCCTTTCTTATGACGAATTGTAATCGATAAACTATTTCATTTCTACGCTGCATGGATACCGAGTAGAGGCCTATTTATCCGGCTTAACTACCACTTTCAAAGGGATTTTATTGTTGCGATATACCGATCAATAGATGTTCAAGTAGTGTGGTCAGAATGGAATATCCACATCATGAATAAATTTATTACTATCATCGTCAGACGATGATAATAGTTTACTCAACTCAACAAGCTTCTCAAGCAATTCATCGAAAGTTATAATCTGGACATCCTTTGAATTTCCTCTATAAAGCTCAAATGATTTTTTCTCATCCTCACCTTTAGGAATCGTCCCAATTACTAAGCAGCATTGAACAGAATAAGTTTCAATATCTTCGATTCTGCTCCTGCCCTTTATTCCAAAAATATCACGTTGAAACTGATATCTTTGATCGAGTGCCTGTACAATCGACTGAGACAGAGCGCTTGACGGCGCAAAAACGCCGCTACGAAACTCTTTCATCAAGAGTTTCGCGCTCGGTGTCTTAATTTCAACCACCGCCGCGTTGCTTGTCATCTTGTTTCTTGTCAGAAAGTCAGTAATTTTCTCTCCTCCGCCAAACAACTTTCGGCCTCCAACGGATGCTTGTTGACCTACCTTGATGATTGGATATCCAAAAGACAGGCTCAAAATAAGCGGATTCTCGTCAAAGAATTTCTGCCATATAGACTCACTATGACGTTCCCTAAGCATCCTATGAAAGCGATTGATAAAGCTCTGAAGACTCGCAAATTCCAGGTCATTTTTCAGCCGCACCAACCTTTCTGGGCGGCTCTCCGAAATAGATTGTATATTCTTCGCAACAATCTCAATTGCTTCTTTCTGCTCATCTTCCGAAAGATCTGTGTTATCGTCGAGCATCGCTCTCGTGAGCAGTTTTCGGAGCGGATGACGCCCTGTATTTACGGCAATCGATGGAAGTTCTAAGATTTCAGCAAAGAAGTTGTATACCTTCACTCTCTTAACGGAACACCCCGCAGTTCGCCCAATGTTTGTTATGGAATTCAAACCTTTACGGATTGTATCGAAGTCCGTTGTCTTAATATAAAATTTACCCGCACCTTCATCTACTCTAGTTCGACCATCTCTCGAAATCACTATTTCTGTGCAATCGGACAACTCTTCTACGGCTTCCACAATAAACCTGTATGGCTTTGCAAATCCCAGACCGTAGTCGTAGTCTTTGGTGAACCCAGGAGGCAGATCTTCTAGAATTTCAATGATCTGCTGTTCCGATTCTGGGGCGCTGGCAATGTCTGCTTCAGAGATATCGTCATCGAGTGATTGTGTAGGCCCAAAGGTTACCGAACGAGTGTAGTTCCTATCCGATTCATTGTCGCCACCGCTTGCCGAAAGCACTGGACTTCCATCGGCCAGTGTGATCTTTTTTACTTTGCTGTACTTGGGTTTTAGAAAGCCTTCGCCTGTGCTCACGGTATTTGTTGGAAAAATAGTAAACTTTCCGGATTCAGTATCGAACTCCACTAATTTCGTCTTGTTCTTCTCGTCGTCTTCCGGATCGATACCGTGCATAGAGAGACGTGATGGAGACGGAATGTAATAGACCTCGACACCGCTGCCCGAAGTGCGCTTCTCGACTACGAGCTTACCGTGAATTTCGTCGTGCTTATCTTCGAATAGACGAATCATTGTTGCCACCGCCCTTTTACCTGATTCTGTCGCCGAGGAATCAACAATCAACATGCCGATATTCGGGTGTTTTTCGAACTCGTGGACTGCCGCATAACTCCCGTGGCACGAAAGTGCCGGCTTGGCTCCGCTGGCTTTCCCGCCACCCTCAAACGAACTCAGCCACTGGCTTATCAACTACGGGGAACTGACATCTGCAGCTCCAATAATACAGGCAATCCTTTGTCATACCAATTCACGAAAGTAGTAACATGGACAAAGAGGGAAATCGGGAGAATCGTATCTGACCGCAGGCGAAATCCACGGCAGAACTACCGACTCTTGCGCACGAGCCGGTATACCACTCGTTGCGGCAGGTCTGCCAGTGTTCTCCGAAATTGTATCGCATGCACCTAATGTCGCCATCCCGTATCTTGTGGATGCCTGAATCTCACAGGATGGAAGGCATGTTCAAGACGATCACAAAACTGACTATTGATGAGCGGCCAAGTCGATGCCTTTTGAGGGGGGGGGGGGGGGGGTATGCAATAGGTGCTGACCGCCGGCCCACATTTCGAAGACGTTCGACAGCGCGTACGCCATGGTAGATCGGGAATGCGTCGGGTCGGCTTCCTCCGCCTTCCGGGACGGGGCGCGCCGGCAACGCCGAGTCGAGGTCAGACTTCCGGCGCGTCGAGCAGCAAGTCGAACAGTTGTCGATTGATGTAATAGTTGTAACGTCCGATCTTGCGCTTTTGCAGAAATCCGCCGTCGACCAGCAGATTCAGGTATCTGGCCGCGGTCACGCGCGTGACCTCCAGGTCATTCTGGATCGACTCGATCCTCGTATAGGGATGCCGGAACAGGTTGTTGATCAAATCTTGACTATAGATCTTCGGCAACTTTGAACGGATGCCGTGCTTGTAATCCCATATCGCCTTGCGAATCTTGTCGATCATGGAAAGAGTCTGTCTTGCGGTGGCCTCGACCCCGTCGAGCATGAACAGGATCCAGGGCTCCCAGTCGCCGGTTTCGCGAGTGGACTGGAGCAATGCGTAGTAATCCGACTTGCGCCGGATGATGTATCGGCTCAGGTAAAGCACGGGTATATCCAGCAGCTGCCGGATGACCAGATAGATGATGTTGATGATCCGCCCGGTCCGGCCATTGCCGTCGTAGAACGGATGGATGCTCTCGAACTGGTAGTGGATCGCGGCCATCTTGACCAGCGGGTCCGCATCGCACATGTTGGGGTCGTTGATGAATCGCTCGAGATTCGTCATCAGTTCGATGATTTCCGCCGGCTCCTGCGGCGGCGTGTAGACCACCGCGCCGGTCAGCTCGTTCCTGAGCACCGTGCCCGGCAATTTGCGCAAGCCCGCATCGTTCTGTTCCAGTTCCTCATGGATCCGGAGAATGTGGTTCACGGTCAGCAGGCGGTCGCGCCGCGTCAGTTCGAAACCGGTTTTCAATGCTACGGCGTACCGCCTGACTTCCCTGGCTGCCGGATTCCGCGGATGATCCGGAAATAATTCGGCTTGATAGAGGTCGTCGTGGGTCGTGATAATGTTCTCGACCTCGGAACTGGCCTTGGCTTCCTGCAAGGCAAGCGTGTTGATCAGAATCTGTTCGTTCGGTATGGTCTTCGCCTTGCCCTTGAGTTCGGCCAGATAGCGGTGGGCCGACGGGAGTCTTTTGAGAATCTTCAGGGTTTCCAGTTGGGCGGCTGGGGGCAGCGGCTGGATCGCGAGCGGGCGCATGGGACTCCGTCTTGCCTCTTATGCACAGGAAATGACAATTTTCTATACATGTCGCCGCCACATGTCAAGAAAAATGCGTTTTTGTATACACGACGGCATCACATGTAAACGTTTTTGCCTGATTTGAAACCCATGGGCCGGACCAGAGGTCGCCCCAGATGAAACGGAACAGAGGAAAAGCCATGTTCGGGATATCGCACAGACCATTGCTCGGCGCGGCCCTGCTATGGGCGGGTATCGGCGCGGCGCCCGCGCTGGCGCAGTCGGACGGCGGCGGTTCGGAACCGCTGGCGGACATGCGGCCGGTAACCGGCGAGATGCTGGCGAACCCGGACGCCGGCGATTGGCTCATCTGGCGCAAGACGTACGACAGCCTCGGTTTCAGCCCGCTGGACCAGATCGATACGGAAAACGTCGATCAGCTGACCGAGGTCTGGCGCGCGCCGCTGGCGTCTGGACCCAACATGGCCACGCCCCTGGTGCATGACGGCGTGATGTTTCTCGCCGACGCCGGCGATATCGTGCTGGCCCTGGACGCGCGCAGCGGCGCGGAATTATGGCGCCATCAACACGCGACCGACCCGGACGCGGCGGGAGTCGGCCTCAGCGGCAAGATCGGCGCGGCGATTTACGACGACATGCTTATCGTGCCCACGCTCGATCTGCATCTGGTCGCGCTCGATTTCAGGACCGGCGAGCCGGTCTGGGATCATGCCGTGGCGGTTGAGGCCGCAGGCCCCGAAACCTACTCGCTGCGCGCTGCGCCGCTGGTCGCCGGCGGAGTCGTCGTGCAGGGGGTGACCGCGACCATGGTCCCCGAAGGCGGGTTCATTCTCGGCCTGGACGCCGCCAGCGGCGAAGAACTCTGGCGTTTCCGAACGGTGGCGGGTCCCGACGATCCGGGCGGCCATACCTGGAACGATATTGCCCATGCGGAGCGCCAGGGCGGTTCGGTCTGGATACCCGGCAGTTACGATCCGGAACTCGGCCTGGTCTATTTCGGCGCCGCGCCGACTTACCACACCGCCCCGCTGCTCGACCCGGCGGATATCCCCGGCGTCAACAACGACGCCCTGTACACCAATGCGACCCTGGCGCTGCGGCCGCGCACCGGCGAACTGGTCTGGCATTTCCAGCATGTGGCGAACGACCAATGGGATCTGGACTGGAGCTACGAAAGACAGATCGTCGACTTGCAGGTGGACGGAGAAAGCCGCAAGGCCGTCGTCACCGCGGGCAAGATGGCGCTGTACGACGCATTGGACGCGGCCACCGGCGAATACCTGTTTTCGATCGATGTCGGCCTGCAGAACATGATCGCCGCGATCGACCCGGAGACCGGCGCCAAGACCATGAACCCGAATGCGCGGCCGAACGCGGAAAGCGGCGTGCTGGTCTGCCCCTTCGCCATCGGCGGCCGCAACTGGCAATCCGGAGCGGTCGACCCGGCCAGCAAGATGCTCTTCCTGCCGCTCGCGGAAACCTGCATGACGGGCGGTCCGACCGGACAAGGCGGCCTCCTGAGCACCGGCGCCGGATTGACGCCGGCGCCGGTGCCCGGCAGCGACGGCAATATCGGCGTGCTGCAGGCGATCAATCTGGAAACGCGCCGCCTGGAATGGGACTTCCGCGAGTTCATGCCGCCCTCGTCGGCGGTGCTCGCGACCGCCGGCGGCCTGGTTTTCGGCGGCGCGATCGACGGCACGTTCAAGGCTTTCGACCAGGCCGACGGCGAAGTGCTCTGGAGCACCGATCTCGGCGATGTCCCGGCGTCGTTTCCGATCAGCTACAGCGCGGCCGGAAAGCAATATGTCGCCTTGACGATCGGGCAGGCCGGCCTGCATGCGAGCACCTTGTTCGGCATCGCCATGCAGGCGGCCGGCCCAGATCGCGGTCGATTGGGCTCGCTGCGCCGGGACGGCGCCGCGCTCGTCGTTTACGCCCTGCCTTGAGCGGTCGCCGTCGAAACCCGCCGCCGAAAACAGTCCGGCGACACCTGTTGCCATGAAGCTGAATTCCGCCGCTTACGATCTGGGGAGTTTCGAAGACGCCCAGGAATTCTTTCACAGCCGCGGCTGGACCGACGGTTTTCCCATCGTGCCGCCGACGCCGGCGGCGGTGCGGGCCTGTCTTGAATGGGCGAACTTGCCGGCCGACGAACTGATCGGCGTCGAACCGGTCAGGGAACGCGCGATCAACGCCGAGAAACTGGCGATCAACGCCGTCATGGCCGGCTGCCTGCCGAGCCATTTCCCCGTCGTGGCGGCGGCCTGGTCGGCGATGCTGCGAGACGAGTTCCTGTTGCACGGCGCGAGCGCCAGCACTGGCGGATGCGCGATCCTGGTCGTCGTCAACGGCCCGATCCGGCTGCAAATCGGCGCCGGCGGCGGTTGCAACGCGCTGGGGGGCGGCAACCGGGCGACCGCGGCGATCGGCCGGGCGATCCGGCTCGGCCTGATCAATATCCTCGATGCGAGCGCGGGCGCGGCCGACCGCTCGACGCTCGGCCATCCCGGCAAGATCAGTTATTGTCTGGCGGAAGACGAAGAAGCCTCTCCCTGGCCGTCGCTCGCGGCGATGCGCGGCATCCCCGCCGATATTTCCGCCGTCACCGTATTCGCCGCCGGCGCGCCGCGGCAGATCATGAACGAGTGGACCGCCGAGCCCGAGCAGATACTCGAGACCTACGCGGCGGAAATGCGCGCCAACATGTGCAATTACTCGATCTGGCCGGGCGACTATGCGATCGTGGTGCCGAAACAGCATCGCGACCATTTGCTGGCGGCCGGCTGGAGCAAATCGGATATCGCCGAATTCATCTATCGGAGCGCGCGCATCAAGCGCGGCGAATGGGCGAAAGTGGGCAAGGGCGCGGTCGTGCGCGGCCAGCGCGATACCGAATACTGCGCCCTGCCCGCGCCCGATCATCTGCTGGTGCTCGCGGCCGGCGGGCCGGCCGGGGGATTCGGCGCGGTCATTCCTCCCTGGCTGGGCCTGAAGAGCCGGGCCGTTACCGTCGCCGTCGGCGCCTGCGTCGATTGCGAACCCCTTCAGCGACAGACCGCCGCAGCGAAATGACGATTCGCGTGCTCGACCCGACAAGCGAAGACCGCGCCGAGCGCAAGGAGCCGGCGCCGCGGCCGGTTTCGCTCGCCGGGGCGACGGTCGGCTTCATCTCGAACGGCAAGCAGGGAAGCGCCGGTTTCTTCGCCCATCTCGACCGGCTGTTGCGGGAGCGATTCGAAGTCGGGGAAATCGCGCATCGCGTCAAGGCCAATTACAGCGCGCCGGCGCAGCGGAACTTCATCGACGAGGCGCGCAACTGGAATCTGGCGATCACCGGTCTCGGCGACTGAGGCAGTTGTTCGTCGTGCAGTTTGCACGACGCGATCAGCGCGGAACTGGCCGGGACGCCGGCCGCGGCAGTGATGACCAGCCGATTCGCCGATGCCGCCGAACTGATGGCGCGCGCGCTGGGAATGCCGGACTATCCGTTCGCGATTATCGAGCATCCGGTCAGCAGCGCGTCGGACGCGGAACTCGAGCAACGCGCCCGCGCGGCGCTTGCGTTCATCGCGCGAATGATCGAGGTTCCGGCGAACGGGACGCGCTCGCGCTGACCCGCCCGCGCAACGCGGACTTGCCCGCGACAACAGGCCGGCGGACGAGCGCGCCGACCTGGACGGATCATTGCCCGCCGCGGATGCCGTATAGCTGTTCGCAATATTGCCGGGCGGAATCCGTCCAGTCGAACCTGCGCGCCGCGGCGGCCCGGCGGATTTCGGTCCAGCGCCGCGGAGACCGGCTCCTGAGCGACAATACCCTGCCGAGTTCGCGGACCAGGGCCGCCGCCTGCCGCGCCGGGTCGCGGCCGGAAAAAGTAAAACCGTCGACATTGTTTTCGATCGTGTCCTTCAGGCCGCCGACGCGATGGGCGAGACAGGGCTGGCCCGCGCGCATCGCCAGCATCTGGCCGATGCCGCAAGGCTCGAAGGAACTCGGCACGAGGAAGAGGCTGCCGAGCTGGTAGATCAGCTGCGACAAGGGCTCGGAATAGCCCTTGAGGAACAGGCAGTTTTCCGCGCGGGCGGCGCGGCGGGCGAAAAAGTCCTCGATCTCCGCATCGCCGCTGCCGAGCATGACGAAAACATGATTCGGCGGCAGCGCGGCGAGCATGTTTTCCAGACAGCTGCCGCCGTTTTCCATCGTCGTCCGCAACAGCGCGGTTTTCTGCGGAGTCAGCCTGGCGATCGCGGTCACCCAATGCCGCGGCGGCCTCTCGCGCCAGCGCGCGAGCCGCTCCAGGGCTATGAGATGACTGCTGTCGACCTGCGGGCCGTCGCCGATCCAGCGCAAGACCTGCCGCCGCGCGGCTTCGATGAATTCCGCCGCGGACGGGGCGGCGCGCGTCGGCTCGCTATATCGGCAGCCATTGAGGATTCCGTTCAACTTGCGCGCCCTATGCGCCCGCTGCAAATCGCGCTCGAGTCCTTCGCCGCCGTGAAATCCGGTTTCCGGCTTGTCGCTTGTGCGGATTTCCCTGGCATAACTCGGCGAGACGGCATGCAACTGGTCGCAAAGATTGATCGCCGCGCGCATCGGATTGAAGCAGTCCGGATAGCGCGGGTCGGCTATCGCCTTCCTGTCGCATCGCAATTCGGGAAACCAGGCCGCGAGCGAAGATTCGTCGCCGGCGAAAGGCCGGACGCCTTGCATGGCCAGATTGTGGATCGTGAGCACCAGCCGAGCTTCGCCGAGGCGCCGGTAGCGCGGGTCGAAGCGGACCAGCAAGGCGGCGAAGGCCGCGTGCCAGTCGTGCAGATGGATGACGTCCGCGCCGCCCGTCCGGTCTTCGCGCAACAATTCGCAGGCGGCGGCCCCGAACAACGCGAACCTCGAGGCGTCGGTAGCGAAGGGCCGCTGCGGCGGGTCGTCGCGATAGATCCGGTCCGGCCCGGCGGCGAACAGCGGATGATCGAGCAGCCAGCAGCGAACGCCGCTGTCCGTCTGGTCAAGACGGCTTGCTTCCACTTGCAGCGTTTGCCGGCGGAAACGGACCTCGAGCGGGGGCTGCGGCGCGGCGCCGGTCGCGCCGGCAAGGCGCTGATAGCCGGGCATGACGATATCGACTTCATGGCCGAGTTCCGCCAGCGCCGGCGGCAGATCCCTGATCACATCGCCGAGGCCGCCCACTTTCGCGCCGGGAATGGAGCCGTTTTCGGCCGCGAGCATGCAGATTTTCATGTCGCCGTCCCGCGGTCAGGTAACTACGTCGGGCGCCGCGCGCCCGGCGAGTTCGGCGAGGCCGACGATCTCGCTGGCCGCCTGCAGGGGCTGCGCGAGCATGCGCTGGGTATCGAGCCCCATGAGCGCGGGGTCGGTTTCGTACTTGTCGCAATACAGGCGCAAGGTCGCGTTCGCCGTGCCGGTGCCGGACAGGCGAAATACCGCGCGGCTGCCGTCGTCGAAAAAGACGCGCGCGCCCTGGTTCGCGCTGACGCTGCCGTCGACGGGATCGGTATAGGCGAAATCGTCCGCCGCCCGCACGCGCAACGCTCCCGCCCGCTCCCCCGCCAGCGCGGGCATCCGCTCGCGCAGGCGCTCGATCATTTCCGCCGCCCGCGTCGCATCGAGTCCTTCGAAATCGTGCCTGGTAAAATAGTCGCGGCCGAAGCGCTGCCAATGTTCGCGCACGATCGAGCGCGGCGGCTTGCGCGATTCGACGATGATATTGAGCCAGAACAGCACCGCCCACAAGCCGTCCTTTTCCCTGACGTGATTCGAACCGGCGCCGAAGCTCTCCTCGCCGCAGATGGTGATCTTGCCCGCGTCCAGCAGATTGCCGAAGAATTTCCAGCCGGTCGGCGTCTCGTAACAGGGAATCCCCAGGGCTTGCGCCACCCGGTCGAGCGCCCGGCTCGTCGGCATGGATCGCGCCGCGCCGGCGAGGCCTTCCCGATAGCCGGGCGCGCAGCTCGCGTTGGCGGCAAGCACCGCGAGCGAATCGCAGGGATTGATATAGAAACCGCTGCCGAGCACCATGTTGCGGTCGCCGTCGCCGTCCGAAGCCGCGCCGAAGGCCGGCGGCGCATCGCCGTTCATGCGTTCCACGAGTTCCCGCGCATGGGTCGGGTTCGGATCCGGATGGCCGCCGCCGAAACTCTCGTCGGGGACGCCGTTGATCACGGTTCCGGGTTCCGCGCCGAGCCGCTCTTCCAGAATCGCCCTGGCGTAGGGGCCGGCAACCGCGTGCATGGCGTCGAAGCACATGCGGAAGCGCCGATTGGCGAGCAACTGCGAGATCTTCCCGAAATCGAAGATCGAGGCCATCAAGTCGGCATAGTCGGCGACCGGATCGATGATTTCGATTTCCATGCCGCCGAGACTGGTCCGCCCGACCCGCCCGAGTTCGATGTCGGCGGTTTCCAGGGTCAGATACCTGTCGATGGACAAGGTTTGCCGGTAGATCGCTCTAGTCGCCGCTTCCGGCGCCGGGCCGCCATTGGCGCCGTTGAACTTGACGCCGAAATCGGCGTCGGGTCCGCCGGGATTATGACTTGCCGAGAGGATGATGCCGCCGTCGGTCCCGTATTTGCGGATGGCGTGAGACAGCGCCGGCGTCGAAAACAGTCCGTCCCGGCCGATCAGCAACTTGCCAAAGCCGTTGGCCGCCGCCATCCTGGCGATAATCTGGATCGCCCGGCGATTGTGGTAGCGCCCGTCGCCGCCGAGCACAAGCCGCCGGCCCCGGCAATCGCCGAGCGTGTTGAAAATCGCCTGCGCGAAGTTTTCGAGATAATGCGCTTGCCTGAACTCGGCGACTTTCTTGCGCAGGCCCGAAGTGCCGGGCTTCTGGCCGGCGAACGGTCTGGTATGGATGGCCTTGACCGCGCTCATGATCGTCCCTGCCGGCTGGTCACGCATAGCCCTCCGGCTGCCCCAGCATGCCCCGGGTCACCAGCACCACGCCGCCGCGCGAGACCCGGAAGCCGCCGGCGCTATCCTGCTCGCGGTCATGGCCGATGACCATGCCGTCGGGAATCCAGCAGCCGCGGTCGACGATCGCGTTCCGCAGGCGGCAATGCCGGCCGATGTCGGCGCCGGGCAGGATCACCGAATTTTCCACGTTGCTGTAGGAACGTATGCGGACATTGCTGAACAGCACGGAGCGCCGCGCCGCGGCGCCGGAAACGATGCAGCCGCCGGAAACCATGGAATCTACCGCCATGCCGCGGCGGCCGTCGTCGTCGAAGACGAATTTCGCCGGCGGCAATTGCTCCTGATAAGTCCATAGCGGCCAGTCCGGGTCGTAGAGATTGAAACGCGGCGCGGTGCTGATCAATTCCATGTTCGCCTGCCAGAACGCATGCAGCGTGCCCACGTCCCGCCAATAGCCGCGCTCGCCGCTCTCCTCGTCGCGGAAGGCGAAAGCTCTGACGTGATGGTCCCCGATGAGCGCGGGAATGATGTCGTTGCCGAAATCGTGGCTCGAAGCGGGGTCGCGGGAATCCCTGACGAGTTGTTCGAACAGGAACTCGGTGCGGAAGATGTAGTTGCCCATCGAGGCCAGGGCAAGCCCGTCGCTGCCCGGAATGGGCGCGGGTCGGGCGGGTTTCTCCTCGAAGCCGACCACCCGGTTGTCGTCGTCGACCTGCATCACGCCATAGGCGTTCGCCGCCTCTGCCACGGGCACTTCCAGGCAGCAGACCGTCATGTCGGCGCCGCTCTTGGCGAAATCCATCAGCATCTGCGAATAATCCATCTTGTAAACGTGGTCGCCCGACAGGATCAGCACGAACTCCGGCTGTTCGGCGCGGATGATGTCGAGGTTCTGGTAGACCGCGTCCGCCGTGCCCTGGTACCAGTCGTCGGAATAGCGCTGGGAGGCCGGCAGCACTTCGACGAATTCGCCGAGCTCCTTCTTGAAATGGCTCCAGCCCCGCACCAGGTGGCGCACCAGCGAATGCGCCTTGTATTGCGTCAGGACGCCGATGCGGCGGATGCCCGAGTTGACGCAATTCGACAGCGGGAAATCGATGACGCGGTATTTGCCGCCGAAGTAAAGGGCCGGCTTGGCCCTCCAGTTGGTCAGTTCATACAGGCGCGAGCCGCGCCCGCCCGCGAGAATCAGCGCCAGGGTGGCTCGCGTAAGCCGGCTGCGGGGCGATCTGCCGCGTAATGGATTCTGCAACGCGCGGCCTCCGGTGGTTGGCTTGGGAAAGCCCTGATTTATCAGAGCTTTCCTGCGGCGCATGGATGCGCCGCCGGATTCGCCGGCGCAAGCCATCGCATCAGGGAGCAAGACAAGGCGCGCCCTTGTCCCGCTTCCGCATGCAGTATATCGTTTTGCGCAGGAACAACTATATGATATTCAATAATTTTATTCCGGCCCCATAGCTCGCGGGCGGCGCAAGAGCGAAGCGGCGAGAGGCGGCGCCTGTTCGGCGAGTTTCGCTGCGCCGAAGGAATAATCGACCTGAAGTCGCCGGTCTCTCCGGCCGCTTCCATGTTCCCCGATCAGGCAAGCAATGTTGCGGCAGCATTCGTTGAACACCATCGGATATGCGCGGCAATTTTCTTTCACAAAGAAAAACCCCCGGCCGCAGCCGGGGGTTTTGGCAAAGGGCGGCGAACCGCCGGATCAGATGAAATCGACCGGTGTCAAAGGACCGTCGAATACGCCCGCCAGCGCGATGGCCATATCCGTGCCGGCGCTGAAATCGCCGTCCCCGTCGACATCGACGAGAACCCAATCCAAGGTTATATCGTTGCCGGTGACAAAACTCAGATCGGTATGGAAACCGGAAAAAAACGACGGCCATTCAAATTTCGTCTTGTCCTCCGTCGTCGTGACGAGCGCAATGGACCTGGCCTCGGCGAATGCAGTCGCTGTCGCGTCGCTCATGAACAGGCCGTCGCCATCGCCGACGACCGTCTTCAGGTTGTTATTCCCGCTGTTGGTTATTGTCTTGATGCCTCCCCTCAAGTCCAGGACCGAGCTGAGATCAATCTTGTCGACGCCTTTTTCGAACGCGGCAATTATGTCGAAGCCGGTCATCTTGTCGCCAAAGTTGACTTGAGAGTCGGATGCCGCAGTATATGTGAACGTGTCTTTATGGTTATCCTTGATGTGGGAACCCGAATCAAATGCAAAAGAAGTAATCGCATTGCTCAAAGAAAAGACATTAGTATTGCGAAGAAAAATATCTCCTCCAGCGCCGCCTGTCATCTTGTCCTCGCCGGAGTGGTGGACGAACAGATCGTTGCCGCCATGGCCCATGAGAGTGCCTTTCGCCCCGTAACCGACACCGAAAATGATATCGTCGACAGGACTGCCGTCAACTTTCAGGTCGGGAGGCGGATTTGCTGATGAGCCTATAAGCGTCCCTACAATGTAAACGCCTCCCGAACTCTCTCTGGCGTCCAGGTAAGTCAGGGAATCAAGAAACCCTGACCCCCATGAATCTCTTGAATCTCTTGTGATATGGAGAGGGGCATCTCCGGTAACCTTCAGCTCCTCGATTTCATTGCCTTTGGCGACAGTGAGGCGGTTGACGTAGTTGATCGCCTTGGGCCGGTCATTGGCGGCGACGGTCGAAGTGACGGTCGCCGTGGAGTGCACGGTCAATTCCTCGACATCCTTGTCCACCGCGAGCGTCAATCCCATCCTTGCACCTGGTACCAAGTACGACAAATCCGACAGCTTGTCCTTCTTGCCGCCGTGGGTATGCAGTTTCAGCGTCAGCGAATCGTCGTCGCCGTCCGCCAGCATGTAGCTCACGCTGGGACTGGTAACAACCGACTTGTCGGTGTCCTTGTCGGGCGCCTTGCTGGAAACGGCGAGGCCGACGCCGGACAGGACGTTCTTGAACTCGACTTTCCCCGTGGCGCCGCCGCTCACCATCAACTCGTCGACTCCGAGATCCTTGACATCGTAGACGCCCGAGCCGCCGCCCGCGTCCAGGGTAATGGTCTCGAAGTTCATGTAGGCATCCCCGGCGCCCTTGAGGTTGGCTCCGGTCTTTTCCTTCAGCACCAGGGTGTCCATGCCCGCGCCGCCGTCGACCCTGCTCTTGCCCGCGCTGACATTGGTGACCGTGAACATGTCGTCGCCGGCGCCGAGGTCCGCCTGCAGGCCGTCCTTCGCAAACGCCGCCACGCTGACCTCGTCCTTGCCCGCGCTGCCCATGTAGCTCATGACGCTCGCGCCCAGATTGCTCAACTTGACGGTGCCGCTCGCCTCGCTCGCATCGACCGTCTTCAGCTTGCTCAGCCCCATCGCGTCCAGGGTCGTCTTGCCGGAGCCGGACAAGGTCAGTTTCTCCAGCGTCTCGGACGGCTTGACGTCGGCCGCTTTCTCCGCCGCCGCCGGCGCGAATTTGGTCGCGGACAGCGTCAGATCGCCGGCGCCGGAAACGGCGACCGTCTTGATCTGGTCCGAAGCCAGGCGGATGTTGGAATCGCCCTTCACCTCGATCATCAGGTCCTCGATGCCCTTGAGGCACAACTTGCCGTGCCCGTTGGCCGTATTGCCGAACCGGTCGACCATGGCCGTCAGTTCCGTCATGTCCTCGGCGGCGTTCTCCACCAGCAAGGTGGTGTTGGTGTTGCGCAGGTCGACGGACTTGATCGCCTTCGAATAGATGTGCACCGGAACGCTGTCCTTGTTGTTTTTCGCGGGCACAGCCGCTACAGCGGGTGTTCCTTCGCCTCCGTCCTGGGTGGCGGGCACGGCGGGTACGGCGGCCTTGGCGGGCTCGTTTTTGCCATAGCGCTTGCCGTCGTCGCCCATGCCGTCGTGCACGCCGTCGAGCGTCACGCTCTTGACCGTCTCCGAATGCGCGGTCGACTTGCCCACCTCGATGCCCTTGCCGCCTTCGACCATGACCGAGGTCGTGGTGTCCGTGTCGAAGATATTCACCTGCGCGCGGGCGTTCACGTCCTCGAGGTTGACCGAGGCGGCGTTCATGATCTCTATCGTCGTGTCCTTGTCGTCGTCGCCCAGAGATTCGGACGAGACATCGGCGCCGCCGGCATCCAGTTCGACATCTCCCGCGACATCGCTCAGGACGACATCCGTCAGACCTTCCCAGCCGCTCAGGTCCGCCGAGAAGTCGCCGCCGCTGTCGACCGTCAGCGTCTCGACGTGCATGACGCTCGCCCCGGAAGAGATATTGACATCGTCGTCGGAGCCGCTGGAAGAAAGCTCCAGCGTGTCCATGCCTTCGCCGCCGTCGATCCGGTCCACGCCGGTCAGGGTCTTCTCGGTGGCGACGAAGGTGTCGTCGCCCAGGGTGCCGTCGAGCCGGTCGACGCCCGTGGTCAACTCGAAGCTCTTGCCGGGACGCCGCATCATGTCGATAGCTTCCTTGGCCGCGGCCACGCTGTCGCCGTCGCCGGTCACGCCGCCGAGCACGCTCGCAGAGTCGCCTTCCCAGCGCCTGGTAACGGTGTAGTACGTGGCCACTTCGACCTTGTTGGCGAACATCATGGCGAGGGCGCCGAAATCGCCGTAGGCGGGATGGCTTTCCCCCTGCATGCGGATCTCGAACAATTGCCGCACGGCCAGCAGGCCCATTTCGCCCCGGCCCATGCCGCCGTTGAGCAGGCCCGTCGCCAGGGCCAGCACTTCCGCCGACGGCGCTTCGCCCAGGGCCGCGGTCAGAAAATCCCGGGCGAACTCCGCGTTCGTGATGAAGAAGGGATACATGGACGTGAAGGCGCTGGAGGAAGCGATGTGGTTCGCCAACTCCAGCAGGGCCGCTTCCGGGCTCATGCCCTTGCCGACGCTCGCGTTGTAGACGCCGTACCACTCGTTGAGCAATGCGGTGCCCGGGGCCTTGCCCAGCATGGCCACCGAAAGGCCGATTATCGTATCTCTGGTTTGCGCTGTTATCGCCAATCAGAACTTGTTGATATGCCTGCGTATTTGCCGGATTCGCGCGGGCCGGCCGCTGAATCGCCGCGCGAACATGAACGGGAACTTCCGGCCCGAGGAGCCGTCGGCCGGGGCGGTCTCGCGGCACTCCGCCGAATAATTTTTCGGAGCGGCGATATCGCGTTCTTCGGGCAGCGGCACCGCGCGGCGGACTGAAACGCGGCCGCGAAAAAGGCGCGCATCTCTCCCCGAAAACGTGCGCGGCGGACCGGCGGCCCAATCGCCCGCTGTCCCGGTTCGGCGGGCCGCGGGAACACCGCTCCGCCTGCGGCGGCGCAAGAGATTTGCCAACAACTATCTGATTTGCAAGTAATAAAATAAGCCGAAGTCGGCGCTCGACGGCTTTCTTGAAAGCGCTCCCTCGGCCTGCGAGATGTCTCGCGTTCACTTCCAGGCCGGGGCCGAGGCGGGCCGCACAACCGGCCGGAACGCGTCGCGGCTGGGCGCAATACCGGCGTTTCGCGGCCGCTTGGGCGGCCGAAAAATTTCGCCAACTTGTGATCCGGGTCACATGCGCGCGGCGCGGATGCCGTTATATAATGCCGCCACGCGAGCCCCTTCCTTGACTTTACAGGAGCACTCCAAAATGGCGGTAACAGCGCTTACCGCGAACCGGCTTGTTCGGCCCGTCGAAGATGCCGGGGATCGCTCTCGCGGCCGCTCGAACTGCGCGCGGGTCTTCCATGAACAGCAGCGGCTTGCGACTGCTCAGCGCTGCTCCCGGTTGTTGCCGTCGGCGTACCAGATGCTGTCCCGATAATCCCTGACGGCGCGGTCGCTGGAAAAGCGGCCGCTCGACGCCATGTTCGCAATGCTCATCCGCGCCCAGCGCGCCGGCTCCGCGTATGCCGCCCCCGCCCGTTGCTGGGCATCGGCATAGCCGCGGAAATCCGCGGCGGTCATCCAGGGTTCATGGGGGCTGCGAACGGCGGCGGCGATATCGCGAAACAGGCCGGATTCGCCTTGGCCGAAATGGCCGCTTTCAAGCAGTTCCATCGCCTGCGCGAGATCCGCGTCGCCGGCGATGATCGCATCGGGCGCATAGGACCGGCGCAGGTCGCGCACTTCGCTCGCCGTCAGGCCGAACAGGAAAAAGTTCTCTTCGCCCGCCGCTTCGAGGATTTCGATATTGGCGCCGTCGAGGGTTCCGATCGTGACCGCCCCGTTCATCATGAACTTCATGTTGCCGGTGCCCGAAGCCTCGTTGCCGGCGGTGGAAATCTGTTGCGAGAGATCCGTGCCGGGGCAGATCGTCTCCATGGCGGTGACCCCGTAATCGGGCAGGAAGGCGACGCGCAGCCAGTCCTTGCAGGCACTTTCCCGGTTCACCGCGGCGGCGACGGTATTGATCAGCTTGATGATGCGCCGGGCCATGACATAGCCCGGCGCGGCCTTGCCGCCGATCAGGACGCAGCGCGGCCGCAGGCCGGCGGTGTCGCCGCGCAGGATGCGGTTGTACAGGTGAATGATGTGCAACACGTTCAGCAACTGTCGCTTGTATTCGTGAATCCGCTTCACCTGCGCGTCGAACAGCCATTCGACTTCGAATTCGACCTTGCATTCGCGCCGCACCAGGTCGGCCAGCCGCGCCTTGTTGGCGCGCCGGACAGCCATGAAGCGGCGGGCGAATTCGCTGTCGCCGGCATGCTCCCCGAGCGCTTCCAGTTCGTCCAGCTCGCGGACCCAGCCGTCGCCGATGGTCTCGGTGATCAATTCGCTCAAGCCGCGATTGCAATGGGCCAGCCAGCGCCGCGGAGTGACGCCGTTGGTCTTGCTGTTGAACTTGCCGGGCCACAATTCGTAGAAATCGCGAAACAGCGTCCGCGTCAGCAACTCGCTATGCAATGCCGAGACGCCGTTGACCGAGAAGCTGCCGACGATGCCCAGATAAGCCATGCGCACGACGGGCTGGTCGCCGCCGCCGATGATCGACATGCGTTCGCGGCGCTGCCGGTCTCCGGGCCATCTCGCCTCGACCTCGGCAAGGAAACGCGCATTGATTTCATGAATGATGTCGAGCAGCCGCGGCAGCAATTGTTCGAACAGGTCGACCCGCCAGACTTCCAGCGCTTCCGGCAACAGCGTGTGGTTGGTATAGGCCATGCTGCGGGCGGTGATTTCCCAGGCCTCGTCCCAGCCCAGGCGATGTTCGTCCATGAGCAGCCGCATCAGTTCGGCGATGGCCACCGCGGGATGGGTATCGTTCAACTGGAACACGCATTTTTCCGCGAATTCGCCGAAGTCCGCGCCATGGTCCCGGGACCAGCGCCAGATCACGTCCTGCAAGCTCGCCGAGGCCAGGAAATATTGCTGCCGCAGCCGCAGTTCCTTGCCCGCCTCGCTGGCATCGTTGGGATAGAGCACCATGGTGATCTGTTCGGCGAGATTCTTTGCCGCCACCGCGTCGGTATAACTGCCGGCGTTGAATTCCTCGAGATTGAATTCGTCGGTGGCCTCGGACTTCCACAAGCGCAAGGTATTGACGGTATCGTTGCGATAGCCGGGAATCGGCAGGTCGCAGGGAACGGCGAGCACATCCATGGTATCGACCCAGCGCACCTGCAATTCGCCCGCTTCGTCGCAATGTTTTTCGACCCGGCCGCGGAACTTCACCAGTCTGGCGGCATCCGGGCTTTCGATTTCCCAGGGATTGCCGCGGCGCAGCCAGGGATCGGGCTGCTCGACCTGCTCGCCGTCCCTGATCGACTGGCGGAACATCCCGTATTCATAGCGAATGCCGTAGCCGGTGACCGGAATTTCAAGCGTGGCGCAACTGTCGAGGAAACAGGCGGCCAGCCGGCCGAGCCCGCCATTGCCGAGACCGGCATCCGCTTCCTCGCTCGCCAGTTGCTCCAGCCGGCAGTAATATGCCTCGACCGCTGCGTGCGTCTCGTCGGCGATGCGCAAGTTGAGCAAGGCGTTGTTCAAGGCGCGGCCCATCAGGAATTCCATGGACAAATAGCTGACCCGCTTGACCTTGTCGCGCCGGTAGCGCTCGCGGGTGGCGCGCCAGCGGCCGACCATGCGGTCGCGCACGGCGAGCGCGAGCGCGGTATAGAGGAAATAACGGGATTCGTCCGCCTCGTCCCGGCCGAGAGTGAACTCGAAATGGCGTCTCAGATCCCGGCCGATAGCATCCGCGGGGTCGACGGGCGGGCGCGAATGGTCGCTCATGGCCGGCGCCGCTCCCCGGATTCGATGGGCGGGTTGCCGAGGATCCGGATCGATTGTTCCGGCATTTCGAGCCGGGAGCCCGCGGCGAATTCCGCCGCATCCTCTCCGTTTTCCCAGGTCGCGGTCTGCATGAACTGTTTCCAGACTCCCGCGGGCCGCGCCGGCAAGGTGAAGTCAGCCGCGCGGCCGGCGCCGTTGAAGATGACCAGCAAGTGCCGCGCGTCGCGGCCTCCGCTTTCGCTCAGCATGTAGCCGAGCACCCGGCGGTCGGGTTCATGCCAATATTCGTCGCGCATCGGCGTTCCGTCGGCGGCCAGCCATTGAACGCCGCCGGCGTCGGCGGCGGGACGATGCCGGTATTCGCCCGCCTGCAAGGCCGGAAAGCGGCGCCGCAAGCGCAGCAGGCGGCGGGCGAACTCCCGCAATTCCTGGCCCTGCGGGGCGATTCCCCGCCAGTCGATCCAGTTCAGGCGGCTGTCGTGGCACCAGGCATTGTTATTGCCTGTCTGGCTGCGGCCGAATTCATCTCCCGCGGCGAGCATCGGCACGCCGTGCGAGACAGCCAGCGTCGCCAGCAGGTTGCGTTGCCGCCGCCAGCGCCGCGCATCGACCGCGGGGTCGTCGCACGGGCCTTCCACGCCGTGATTGTCGCCGTGGTTGCTGCCGTGCCCGTCCCTGTTCTGCTCCAGGTTCGCTTCGTTGCGGCGCCGCTCGAAGCAGACGAGGTCGCGCAAGCTGAAGCCGTCGTGCGAAGCGACGAAGTTGATGCTCGCCCAGGGCCGGCGCCCGGCATGTTCGAACAGGTCGCCCGAGCCGTGCAGGCGGCGCGCCAGTTCCGGCAACTGTTCGGGGTCGCCGCGCCAGAAGCGGCGGATGGTATCACGATAGCGATCGTTCCACTCGCTCCAGCCGGCGGGGAAGCCGCCGAGTTGATACCCGCCGGGGCCGACATCCCAGGGTTCGGCGATCAGCTTGACTCCGGCGAGCGCGGGATCTTGCGCCAATGCCTGGAAGAAAGGCGCGCGCGGGTCGAAGCCGCGCGCCTGGCGGCCGAGGATGGCGGCCAGATCGAAGCGGAAGCCGTCGACTCCCATGTCCGCGGCCCAATGGCGCAAGCTGTCCATTATCAGGCGCAACACTTGCGGATGGGCGATATTGAAGGTGTTTCCGCAGCCGCTGTCGTTGACGTAAAACCGCCTGTCGCCCGGCAGCAACTGGTAATAGCTGAGATTGTCGATGCCCTTGTAACTGACCGTGGGCCCGAGATGATCGCCTTCGCAGGTATGGTTGTAGACGACATCGAGGATGACTTCGAGGCCGGCGTCGTGAAAGCGGTCGACCATGGCGCGGAATTCGGCCGCGCCGCCGCCGCAATAGGCCGCATGGGGGCAGAAGAAATTCAGGCTGTTGTATCCCCAATAATTGACCAGTCCCTTGTTCTTCGCCTCGTACTCGCTGATGAAGGCGTGCACCGGCATCAGTTCCACCGCGGTGATCCCCAGCGCTTTCAGGTAAGCGATGATTTCCGGGCGGGCCAGACCGGCGCAAGTCCCCCGCAATCGTTCCGGCACGTCCGGATGCAGCCGGGTGAAGCCCTTGACATGACATTCATAGATGACGGTTCGCGGCCAGGGCGTGCGCGGCCGGCGGCGCGGCGGCGCCGGGTCGCCCGCGGCCGTCACCACCGCCTTGGGCATATGCGCCGCATTGTCGCGCCGGTCGGGCGCGAGGTCGAGTTCGGGATGGCCCGGTTCGTAACCGAAATGCGAGGGGTGCCAGCGGAATTCTCCCGCCAGCGCCCGGGCATGGGGATCGAGCAGCAATTTCGCCGGATTGAAGCGGTGGCCGGCATGGGGCGCGTAAGCGCCGTGCACGCGATAGCCGTAACAGGTTCCCGCCCGCAGTCCGGGGAGGTATCCATGCCAGATCCCGTGAGTCTGTTCCGGCAGGAACACGCGGTCGACCTGCTTTTCCCCGCGTTCGTCGTAGAGGCAAAGCTCGACCGCCTCGGCATGAGCCGAAAATAGCGAGAAATGCGTTCCCTCGCCGTCGCAGCGGGCGCCCGGCACGCTGGGGTCGCCGGCTTCTATCATGCGTCTGCCCGGTCGCTTCATCGGCCGCCGGCATGCAGCAACAGCAAGGTGGCCAGCGGCGGCAAGGTCGCGACCACCGAATGCGGCTGGCCGTCCCAGGGTATCGGCTGGCTCCGGACGCCGCCGCCATTGCCTTGTCCGCTGCCGCCGTAGACTTCGGCGTCGGTATTGACGCATTCGCGGTAGCGGCCGGGCGCGGGCACGCCGAGCCGATAATGCCGGCGGCATTCGGGCGTCATGTTGGAGACGGCCAGCAATACATCTTCGTCGCCGCGCCGCAGCCAGGCGTAGACCGACAGCTCGCTGCTGTCGGCCTGCACCCATTGAAAGCCCTCCGGCGACGCGTCGCGCTCGAACAGCGCGGGAGTTCGCCGGTACAGGAAATTCAGATCCCGGACCAGTTGCAGCAAGCCGCGATGGCCGGTCTGTTCGAGCAGATGCCAGTCCAGGCCGGCATCGTGATTCCATTCCCGGCGCTGGCCGAATTCGCCGCCCATGAACAGCAGTTTCTTGCCGGGCGAGGCCCACATGAAACCGTAATAGGCGCGCAGGTTGGCGAATTTCCGCCAGTCGTCGCCCGGCATCTTTTCCAGCAGGGAAGCCTTGCCGTGCACCACCTCGTCATGACTCAGGGCAAGCACGTATCGCTCGGCCCAGGCGTAAGAGATCCCGAACGTCATTTCGTGGTGATGATGCTTGCGGTGGATCGGATCCCGCCGCATGTAGCGCAAGGTATCGTTCATCCAGCCCATGTTCCATTTGTAGCCGAAGCCGAGTCCGCCCTGGTCGACCGGATGGCTGACTCCCGGCCAGGCGGTGGATTCCTCGGCGATCATCATGATTCCCGGATGATCGCGGTAAACGCTGGCATTGACCTTGCGCAGCAATTCGATCGCTTCCAGATTCTCGCGGCCGCCATGCCTGTTGGGCAGCCACTCGCCTGCTTTTCGACCGTAATCGAGATACAGCATCGAAGCCACGGCGTCCACGCGCAGCCCGTCGGCATGGAACTCCCGAATCCAGAAATTGGCGCTGCCGAGCAGGAAGCTCGCGACTTCGTTGCGGCCGTAGTTGTAGATCAGCGTATTCCATTCGGGATGAAATCCCTGGCGGCGGTCCTCGTGTTCATAGAGGCAACTGCCGTCGAAGCGGGCGAGACCGTGGGCATCGGCGGGGAAATGCCCGGGCACCCAGTCGAGCAACACGCCGATATCATGCCGGTGGCATTCGTTGATGAAATATTTCAGTTCGTTCGGGGTGCCGAAGCGGATGCTCGGCGCGAACATGCCGACGGGCTGGTAGCCCCAGGAGCCGTCGAAGGGAAACTCGGTGATCGGCATGAGTTCGATATGGGTGAAACCCATGTCGAGCACGTAGGGAATCAGTTCTTCCGCCAGTTCCCGATAACCGAGATAGCGATTGTCCTGTTCGGGCCTGAGCCGCCAGGAACCCGCGTGCGCCTCGTAAATCGAGACCGGCCGCGACAGCAAGTCGCCGCTGTCGCGAGTTTCCATCCATTGCCGGTCGCTCCAGCGGAAGTCCTCTTCGAGCATTACCCTGGAGGCGCTGTCCGGCGGATGTTGCATCGAGCGCGCATAGGGGTCGGTTTTCAGCGGCAGGAGATTGCCGTCGGCGCCGGCGATCTCGTATTTGTACAGATCGAGATGGCGCGCTTGCGCGACGAAGACTTCCCACACGCCCGAATCGGCAATCGGCCGCATGGCGTGGCGGCGGCCGTCCCAGCCGTTGAAATCGCCGACCACGGAAACCCGCTTCGCGTTCGGCGCCCAGACCGCGAAGCGCACGCCGGCCTCGCCGTCGCGGCGACAGCCATGCGCTCCCAGCCAGCGCCAGGCCTGTTCGGCCGCGCCCTGATTGAAAAGCTCGATGTCTTCCGCGCCCGGCATCGGATCACCAGCGCAATCTGTCGATCAGGGCCCGGGCGCCCGCGTCGAGTTCGCCGCGCTCGCCGCCGTCGTCCAGCAGGCGCCGCGCCAGTTCCTTGCCGAATTCGACGCCCCATTGATCGAAGGAATTGATATTCCACAAACTGCCCTGGACGAAGACCTTGTGCTCGTAGAGGGCGATCAGCGCGCCGAGGGTTTCCGGCGCGAGCCGGTCGAGCAGCAGCACGTTGGACGGGCGCCCGCCGGGGTACTGGCGCCAGGGCGGCAGCTCCGCGGACCGCCGGCCCGCCATCAGCGCGACGGACTGGGCGATCATGTTGGCGAGCAATACCCGGTGGTGTTCCGGCGAACTGAGCCTGTCTTCGCCGACGCCGATGAAATCCACCGGCACCAGATGCGTTCCCTGGTGCAGCAACTGAAAGAAACTGTGCTGGCTGTTGGTGCCGGTCATTCCCCAGACAATCGGTCCGCTGGCCTGGCGCACCCGCTCGCCCGCGCAAGTCACCGACTTGCCGTTGCTTTCCATGTCGAGTTGCTGCAAGTAGCAAGGCAATTGCAGCAGGCGCTCGCAATAGGGAATCACCGCCTGGCTTTCGGCGTCGAGGAAGTTGGCGTACCAGATTCCGAGCAGGGCCAATAGCACCGGCATGTTGCGTTGCGGCGGCGCGGCGCGGAAATGCGCGTCCATGTCGCGGGCGCCCGCGAGCAGGCGCAGGAAATTCCCGTAGCCCGCGCTGACCGCGATGGTCAGCCCGACCGAAGACCAGAGCGAATAGCGGCCGCCGACCCATTCTCCGAACAGCAACAGCTGATCTTGCGGAATCCCCGCCCGCAGCGCCTTCTCCGGCGCGGCGGTGACGCCGATGAAATGCGGCGAGGCGAAAGGATGTTCGATGTCCAGCCGCTCGCGAAACCATTGCGCCGCGGTATGCGCGTTGAGCAGGGTTTCCGGGGTGGAGAAGGATTTGCTGACGACGATCACCAGGGTGGTTTCCGGATCGAGGCCGCGCAAGGTCGAGCGAATCGGCTCGCCGTCGACATTGCTGAGGAAATGGCAGCGGAGCTGCGGGTGGGCGAATTCCTTCAGCGCCTCGCAAGCCAGCTTCGGCCCGAGGTCCGAGCCGCCGATGCCGAGATTGATCACATCGCGCACCGGTTTTCCGGTAACGCCGCGCCATTCGCCGGCGCGAATCCGCTCGCTGACTTCCCGGATGCGCTGCCGCTGCGATTCGATTTCCCCGGCGACCTCGCCAAGCCCGTCCGCCCGCAAGTCCCCGGCGGCGGCGCGCAAGGCGGTATGCAGCGCGGGCCGCTGTTCAGTCGCATTGATCGCCTCGCCGCGGAACATCGCCTCCCGGCGGGCGGCCAGGGGCGAGCGCGCGGCCAGTTCGGCGAGCAGCTCCATCACCTCGTCCGTGACCAGATTGCGCGAAAAATCCAGATAGAGGCCGGCTGCTTCGAGCCGATAGCGCGCGGCGCGCCCGGCATCGGGCAACTTGCTGAAATCCGTCTCGCGCAGGGCGGCGGCAAGGGACTTCAGCCGCGACCATTGGTCGGTCTCGGCGATGACGAATTCCTGCATGTTCGAGATTCCGAATCTGGACGAGTCCGCTTCCGGCGACCAGACGTCCTCCGGCCAGGTATTTCCTGAATAATTCCATTCATGAACTATTCAAAGGATAATTGGCAGCTTCCCCCAGCCTTTTGCCACTCACTGCGAACTTGTCTTGCAGCGCTGTCCTTGCAGCCGCAGTCGTTCTTGTCTCGCAGCGATGAACCATTCCATGGATGGGAACAGTTCAGGGAATACCCGGGCCTCGCGCAAGGGGTCAGAAAGTGGCGCTCACCCGGAACGCCAGCTCCATGCCGCTGCCGTTGCAATAATGTTCGATTTCCTCGACGACGCCGTCCGCGGTCGCGCCGACAAATCGGGTCCGCTTGCGGCAATTCTCGCCTTCGGTGATATTGCGCGATTCCAGTCGGAAGGTGAAATTTTCGAACGCCTTCTTTTCCACGAAAGCCATCAGGAAAGGATCTTCGATCCGCTGTTCGATATCGATGATGTCGATTTCGGTGCGTCCGCTGCCGCCGTTCGACGAGTGCGAATAGAACATGCCGTAGGTCAGGCCCTGTTCGACCATGTCGTTGCGGAATCCGACATTAGTGGACCAGCGCTCCGACCCGGGCTGCCGGCGCTTCCCGCCCAGAAAGGGGTCGATGATCTCGGAATCCCGCAAGCGGACGCCCGTGGTCAGCAAGGCGTTGGGCAGGCCCAGCATCGGCAGGCGCGCGCTCAGGTCGAGATTCAATCCATAGCGTTTGCCGTCGCCGATATTGCCGCGCGCCGAACGCAGGATATCCGGGCTCGGCGAAACATCCACCCGCTCTATCACATCCTGCAGGTCGCGATACCACAATTGCGAATTCACCACGCCCAGATTGTTCGGCAGGCGCATTTCCAGATTCAGTTCATAACGCCAGGACTGCTCCTGGCGGATTTCGGGATTGCCCGCCTGGGTGTTCTGGTCGTCGTCGCTGTTGTCGGTCGAGGCGCTGAAATCGGAAAAGCTCAATTGCTGGATATCTTTCTCGACCCGCGCCCGCAGTTGCAGGCTGGGCGTGATATCGAAGCGATAGTCCACTTTCGGCCGGAAGAACTGGAAATCCCGCGAATTGAATACATCGCCGGACTGCGTGATGGTCGAGGTTTCCATCACCAGCGAACTCTCCAGCGACATGCGCGGATTGAACCGCCAGTTGTGTATCGCGAAACCCTCGTAGCGGAGTTCCTCGACCGTCGATTCGCTGTTGTCGACCGCGACGGGCACGAGGCCGCCGTATTCCGGCGACCGCTCGCCGGGGATATCGAGACCCATGCGCAGGCCGGAATCGCGTATGGTCCGGGCGCCTTCGACGCCTAGCTCCAGCCCCTGCCGCTGCGTCACGTCGGAAGTAAAGGACGTGCGGGCGATGCGTTCCCGGTCGCGGCCCAGGTTGTGCAGGAACAGGTTCGGCGCCTTCGCCTCGGCGAGCAAATCCGAGCGCTTGCGGGTGTATTGGAACTCCCGGTCGTTGACGATGAACAGGAAGCGATAGATGCCCGCCCCGGCGAAATCGCGTTCGTAGTCGCCGCCCACTTCCCAGGAATAGCGTTTGCTGTTGTTGTCCTCGCGTTGCCGGCGAATGCGGTCGTCGACCAGATCGTGAATGGCGCGGTCGCGAGAAGACGGGGAATCGCCCCGGGTTTCGTAGAGTCCGTTCAATTGCAGCACCTGGCTGTCGAAGCGGTAGCCCATGTTGCCGCTGACCTGATATTCGAGTTCGTCCCGAATGCTTTGCTCGTAACGGATTTCCCGCAGATTGTAGTCGGGGTCGTAGCTGAATTCGCGGCTCCTCGATGCGTTGTAGCGCGGATTCGCTTCCAGATGCAGCAGGTAGTTCAGGTCGCCGCTCTGGCCGCCGCGGGAAAGCTGGCCGCCGGTATCCACGGTGCCGTCGCGGGAGCGGTCGGAACGAAGCTCCACCGTGGTGCTCGCCGTCGACAGCGTATCGAGCAGGACGACGTTGACGACCTGGCCGCCGCCGCGGATCTCGATGTCGCCGGACGTTCCCCGCAGGATCTCGATGTAATCCACCTGATCCGCCGCAATGCGGTCGAGCTGGTCGCGGCCGCCGGAATTCTTGCCGGTGATGCGCTGGCCGTTGATCAGCACTTCGCCTTCGCCGGAACCGAGACCGCGCCGGCCGCGATTGCCGCCCCTGTTCATCGCCAGATTGATGCCGGGAATCCGGTTCAGCATGTCGTTGACCGACACCGGCAGGAATTCCGCGAAATAGGCCGCCGGATAAACGATGGTCGAATCGTCGGTCGCGTCTTCCGGGCCGGGAATCTGCTGGGCGTCCGCCGGCGCCGGCCGAGCCAGCAGCAGAACGGCGACAGCGATGGATAAACTGGCTGAATTGAACTTCACGACCTTGCTGCCCCCGGCCCGGCGACCTTTCCCTGTTTCCAGGAGAGCCCCGATTTACCAAGGCTTCCGCGCGGCGCATGAATGCGCCGCCGGATCCGATGGCTCAACCCATCGGATCCAGGAGCAAGACAGGATCACGTTGCTGTCTTGCGGCAATGAACAGTTCCATGGATGGAACCGGGAATCTCCGACACCCGGCAGTATACCCGCCCGGAAGGGGCGATTCTGTTACATTTTGTAGAGCGGCCGCGGGTCGAATTACTGGAGCGGATGCAATACCACGGGCAGTTTCGCGTAGCCGTTGACGAAGCTCGAATAGACGCGGCGCGGCGCGCCGGTCACTTCCACGCGATGGAAGCGCTTGAGGATTTCTTCCCACAGGATCCGCAATTGCAATTCCGCCAGCCGGTTGCCCATGCAACGGTGAATGCCGAAGCCGAACGACAGGTGGCGGCGGGCGTTCGGCCGGTCGATGCGGAAATCGTCGGGACATTCGAACACGTCCGGGTCGCGATTGCCCGATGCGTACCACATCACCACCTTCTCGCCCGCCCCGATGCGTTGTCCGCGCAATTCGGCGTCGACTTTCGCGGTGCGCCGCATATAGGCCAGCGGCGTCTGCCAGCGAATGATCTCCGACACCATGTTGGGGATCAGCGAGGGGTCGCGGCGCAATTTCCCGTATTCGTCCGGAAACTCGTTCAAGGCGACCACGCCGCCGGAAATCGAATTGCGCGTGGTATCGTTGCCGCCGACGATGAGCAGCAGGATATTGCCGAGGAACTCCATCGGCGGCATGTCGCGGGTCGCCTCGCCATGGGCGAGCATCGACAGCAGATCGTTCGCCGGCGGCTGGTCGATTCGTTCGCGCCGCAACTCGCTGAAGCAGGCCAGGCATTCGGACAACACCCGCCAGCGATGCGCATGGCTCTCGGCGATGCCGCCGCCGGGAATCGCCGTGGCCATGTCCGACCAGTAAGCGAGCTTGCGCCTGTCCTCGAACGGGAAGTCGAACAGGGTCGCGAGCATGCGCGTGGTGAGATCGACCGAAACGCGCTCGACCCAGTCGAACTCCTCGCCGACCGGCAATTCGTCGAGGATGCCGGCGGCGCGGCGGCGAATCGCGCCCGACAGTTTTTTCAGGTTCTCCGGCGCCACCGCCGGCTGCACGACCTTGCGCTGCGCGTTGTGTCGGGGCGGATCCATCGCGATGAAGGACGGCGCGTCGAACTCCGGCAACATGTCGACGATGCCGATGGTCGGTTCGGAAGAGTAGATCGCGTGCGCGGTATCGACCGCCATGATGTCGCCATGCTTCATCACGGACCAATAGCCGCCGACCGCCGAATGCCGGCAATAATGCACCGGCGCCTGCTCGCGCAAGCGCGCCAGGAAAGGCAGATGCTCGTTCGCTTCCCAGATGCCGGGATGCGACAGATCGATGTCGGCGATGGGCATGGTCCGCGGATCCTTGCCCACCATGCTCCATTTGCCCGGCTTGCGGGCGGGCGCGGCGGAAACAGCATCGGCCATCGGAAAGCTCTCCCGTTGATCAGAACTCCCCTAGAACTGGAATTCGGGGGTCGTCACGACCAGTCCGTCGAGTTGCTCGCGCACGGTGATCTGGCAGGAGAGCCGCGAATTCGGCCTGCGTTCGTCGACCATGTCGAGCATGTCCTCTTCATCCTCTTGCATCGGTTCGAGCTTGTCGAGCCATTGTTCGTCGATATAGACATGGCAGGTGCCGCAGGAACAGCAGCCGCCGCAATCGGCGTCGATTCCCGGCACGCGGTTGGAGACGGCGGCAAGCATCAGCGAATTGCCGTCGACCGCCTCGACCTGGCGCCGCGTTCCGTCGTGTTCGATAAAAGTAAGCTTGATCATGTGTCGCCGTCCGCCGGATTCGGCGCAACCATACCAGCAAGTTTCGGCAAGCGAAAGACCGGCCGGGCCGCCCGCGGCCCGCGGGAATTTCCGCCGCCGCCGCTCATGCCGACGGCCCCCGGGGCGCGGGGATGCCGTAATGCCTCAATGTTCCCTCCATGGTCGGCTTGTCGAGCCGAATCCGCTCCGAATCGAGCAGGAAGGAAAAGATGAGTCCGAGCCCGAGGATGAGCATGCCGATCAGGAAACAATAGATCACCGCCCGATCCGGATATACATCCTTGTAATAGCCGACATAAAGCGGCCCGACGATGCCAGCCGCGGCCCAGGCGGTGAGCATGGCGCCGTAGATGGCGGACATGTTCCTGCTGCCGAATACATCGACGATGAAGGAAGGCATGGTGGCGAAGCCGCCGCCGAAACAGAGCAGGATGTAGCAGACGAGCGCCGAGAAAATCCAGGGGTCGCGTTCGGTCATGAGAATGGCGAACACGACCATCTGGCTCGCGAGCAGTATGCGGAACACGGTCACGCGGCCTATGTGGTCGGAAAGCAGGCCCCACAGCAGTCTCCCCAGGCCGTTGAAGAGGGAGCTCACGGCGATGAGCATCGCGCCGTATTCGGCGAGAATTTGCGGGTCGAGCCCCGGGTCGGCGAGGCCCCATACGTCTTGCAGCAAGGGGGACTGGAAACTGATCACCGAAATGCCCGCGGAGATATTGAAGAAGAAAATCAGCCAGATGATGACGAACTCGCGGGATCCCAGGCAGCGGGAGACGAAGCCGGGTTGATCGGCCCCCTCGGGTTCGGGCGCGGACGGAGCGGCGCCGGCCGGCGGCGCGAAATTCTTCGGCGGGTCGCTGACCAGCAGGCTGAAAGGAATCAGGATGGCGGCGAAAATGATCCCCAGCCACATGAATATCGACGGCAGATCCTCTTCCGTCTGCACAACCAGGAAAGGCGCCAGCATCCTGCTGAACAGGAAGGCGCCGACGCCGAATCCCATCACCACTATGCCGGTCGCGAGCCCTTTCTTGTCCGGAAACCACTTGGCCGCGGTAGCCACGGGCGTCACATAGCCGAAGCCGATGCCGGCGCCGCCGATCACGCCGTAGCCGAGATAGAAAAGCAGCAGGTTGTTATATTCGAGAGCGATAGCGGCGATGAAGTAGCCCAGCGAGAACAGCGCGCTGCCCGCCAGCGCGAGCTTGCGCGGCCCCAGGCGCGGCAAGGCCATTCCCGCCCAGGCCGCGGCTATGCCGAGCGAGAAAATGGTAATGCCGAAGGCGATCGCCGTGTCGGTATTGCTCCAGCCGAGCTGGCGCACGAGCATGGTCTGGAAGAAGCTCCAGGCGTAGACCGTGCCGAAGCAGAGTTGCAGCCCCGTGCATAACAGGACGGTGACGGTCCGCGGTACCGCGATCATGCCTCGGCTCGGGACGGCTCCGGCAAGGCGCCGGTCTTTGTCGGATCGGCCACCCTGGAGAAATACAGGAACAGGCGCGCGAGCTGCCCGGCTTCGTCGTCGCGGTCGAGCAGCGCGCTGCGCACTTCTTTTCCTTCCTGTTCCGCCCGGGCGAGCTCCACGGCGTAGGCGAGCAGGTTTTCAACCGGTTTGGCCGCGAGGTTCATGAGCAAGATGGCCGCGATGATGCCGACCAGGAAAATCGACGAGATGAGATACATCTGGCGGCCGACCGCCTGCTGAATCTTGAGGGTGATGACGGACTTGTCCATGCCGATGTGCACGGTCCCCGCGACGCCGGCGAGAATCGGGCTGCCGACTTCGACATAGCTGTCGGCGCCGGACAACTGGCGTTCCACCGATTCGGTATTCGCCGGGTCGGAGGCGAGAATCTCGGCGGGAATGCCCGGCACGAAGGTGTGCGCGAGAAATTCCCCGTCTTCGTTGACGATGTAGATATAGCTGATGCCCTGGATTTCGAGGAATTGATCGATCAGCGACTGCAAGGCGGAAAGGTCGCGATTGAGGATGATGTCCACGCTCGCGTCGGCGATGGTTTGCGCGATGCCCCTGCTGTTGGATTCATATTCCTCGGAAAGTTGCGAATCGACCGTCGCGATGCAAACCCAGGAAGTGGAAACCGCGATGATCCCGAACAGCAGGAAGATCCCGAACAGCGGTTTGCGAAACAATTTTTGTATGTTCATTTTCATGTCAGCCGAACCTCGCTTGCCAATCGTCGAGCGGAACAAATCGACCCTGGTCCACGACGGTGTAATAGAGCCCCTGCATGCCTTGCCTGCGCTGTTCCGAGAAGGAGATGTCCTCGCCGATGCCCAGATCGAAGTCCCTGATGGTGAACACGGCCTCCTGCAGCCGGGCCCGAGCGGGCGAATCGCCGAGACGGTCGAGGATTTCGACCAGCATCTTGGCGTTCACGAACCCTTCCAGGCTGACGAAACTTTTCTCGAAAGGCACATAATCCGGCTGGCGCAGCGGCGCGGGAACGCGCGGGTCGTTGCGGCGCATGAGTTCGCCGTACTCCCTGACGACCGGAATGGACTCGTCCTCGTAACTCGGCACCACTTGCGAGTTCACGAGATGGCGCGAATAACGCTCGCTGTCCGCAACGCTGTCGACGATGAGTTGCAGCAGGTTCTCGCTGCCGACGAAAGAAAGATTGGCGATCGGCACTTCGAGTCCCAGATCCACCGCGTCGCGCAGGAACGCCGCGCAGGCGCCGTAGGCGCCGATGCAGATCACGGCGTCCGGATCGACGGCGGCGAGAATCTGGACCTGCCGGCGCATGCTGCTCGAATACGCCGCGCCGCGCGTATAGGTCGCCTCGCCCGCGATCTGCTCTCCGCGCGCGCCGAGCGCTTCGCGCACGCCCGCCCAGCCGCTGCGTCCATAGGCGTCGGCCTGATAGAAGACGGCGATCCGGCGGCGGCCGATGCCGAGGAAATTCTCGACCAGCCCCGCCGTTTCCTGACGATAGGACGCGCGCAGATTGAAGGCGAATTCCCCGTACGGCGGTTCGCGTTGCGGCTGGGCGCCCGTAAACGGAAAGAACATGTAGACGTTCTCTTCCTGGAATTTCTTGAGAATGGGCAAGACCCGCGTGACGGTCGGCGTGCCGACATAGCCGAACAGGGCGAATACCTGGTCGCGCAGCAACAATTCCATCGTGTTCTGTACCGAGGGAACAGGCTGATAGCCGTCGTCGTAGAGCTTCATCGCGATGCGCCGCCCGCGTATTCCGCCCTGCTCGTTGACTTGCGCGAAATAGGCCTGGGCGCCGCGATAAAGCTCGATGCCCAGCCCGCGCGAAGGTCCGGAAAACGCGGCCGAGGTGCCGAGCAGGATTTCGTCGTCCGACACGCCTTCACGGGATGCCGCGGGATTGGTCTGGCCAAGCGCCGAGCGGGCGCCCAGCCAGGGCGAGGCCAAGCCTCCCAACAGGGTTGCGTGCAGGAATTTGCGTCTGTCGAACGCTCTCATGGGCGCGAACCGCAAGCTTCGGGGCTCATCGGAAAAGCACCCGTGCTCGCCTTGTATCGGAGCAGTTAGCCTACCGAAAGTCCGCAGCCATGTCATCAAGGAAGCTTTGATTCAGGTCAGGGCTTCCCTGCGGCGCATATTCGCCCCGAGGCGGGCAACTCCCCCATGGCATCCAGCAGCGGCATCGCCTCGATTCCGCCGGGCAGCGGAAAGCGGTCTTCGCCGGGATATACCAGAATGCGGCGCTCGGCCTTGATGTCTTGCGCGGCGAAGTGAAATCCGCGGTCCGCCTTCGGCGCGGTGCTCAACTTGATCTCGAATGCCCAGCAGCGTCCGGGGGAAAATTCCAGCACCAGGTCGGCTTCGGCTCCCGAACCGCTGCGATAGAACCAGGGCGACACGCCGGACGGAACGGCGGCCAGCAGGTTTTCGATGACGAAGCCTTCCCAACTCTTGCCGGACACGCCGTGAGCGCGCACATCGTCAAGACTCCGCAAGTTGAGCAGCGCATGAACGATTCCGCTGTCCCGGATGTAGAACCTGGGCGACTTGACCAGCCTTTTCCCCGTGTTCGAATGCCATGGCCTGAGCACGCGCGCCAACAGCAACTTGTGCGATATGTCGAGGTAGCGGCTGACTGTCGGCGCGCTTGCTCCCAGCGACCTGGCGTAGCGGGCCGCATTGAACAATTCCCCCTGGTCGTTCGCGAGCATGCGCCAGAACCTTGCCAGATGATCTTCCGCGATCCGCAGGCCGAACCGGGGCAAGTCGCGCTCGAGATAGGTCTTGATGAAATCCTCGCGCCATTGCAGGCTCTCGGACAGGTCTTCGCGCAGATACGCGGGAGGAAAGCCGCCCTGAAGCCACAGCCGGTCGAATGTTCGCGGCGGGCTTGCCGCGGCTTTCCCGGCCGCCGCCGCAGCGACCTCGCGGGCGTTGAGCCCATGCAACTCGACGTAGCTGATGCGCCCCGCGAGGCTTTCCCGAGACTGGCGCAGCAGGTCCATGGACGCCGAACCCAGAATCAGGAACTTGCCGCCCTCGCCGCGCATCCGGCGCCGCTCGTCTATCTGGACCCTGAGCACCGGAAAGATCTCCGGCGTCCTCTGCACTTCGTCAAGAACGATCAGGTGCCCGGGATGCGCCGAAAACCACGCCATCGGATCTTCGAGCAGACGGCGGTCGCGAGGATTTTCGAGATCGAGATAACGGCAAGGCCCGTCGTGACCGGCAAGGATTTCCCTGGCCAGGGTCGTCTTGCCGACCTGCCTCGGGCCAAGCAAGGCCACGCTGTCGAACTTCGCCAGCCGGGCGGCGACAATCTGCTGCGCTTCGCGCGGAATCATCCCTGCAATATAAAAGCCAGACTTTCGATTTGCAAGGTTTTCCCCGCGCGCCCGGCAATTTCCGCAGCCGGAACTTCATGCGCTCCTTGATCCCTTCCGGTATTCTCTGGACAATTCCATCCAAGCCGACAGCATCCATCGAGTGAAGGATCGCTTCGAGCAAGTACTTATCGCCCGGAGAGACGTGAAGTTAGTCGTAGCTCAACGACTGCTCCGAAAAATCGGCGAGCAGCAAGTTCGAAAAGGAAAGGAACCGGCCAACGTACGTGTAGTGCTGGAATAGGCCCCGATGGAGAAAGAGGAACTCATCGAACGTCTCAAAGGCTACGAATGGACCGATATCGAGTTCAAGGAGGCTCGACATGCGGTTCCGAAAAATGCTTATGAAACAGTTTCCGCCTTTGCCAACACCGAAGGCGGCTGGCTGGTGTTCGGCGTTCGCGATGGCATCGGCGGCTTCGACATCGTCGGCGTTCTGGAGGTGGACAAGGTACAGAACGACTTCCTCAGTACCTTGTGTTCCGGACAGAAGCTCAACCGGGGCATCGCCGCGCAAGAGCAGCTGATCAAGGAAGACGGCAAAGCGCTTCTCGTCTTCCATATCCCCGAGGCGCGCAGACAGGACAAGCCGGTCTACCTCGACGGCAACATCCGGCGGTCATTCCTGCGTCGGGGCGCGGGCGACCAGCGCTGCACGCAAGCCGAAATCGAGCGGCTGCTGCGGGACGCGGCCGACGAGCGTCACGACGGAGAAGTTGTGGCTCTCGATCCTGAACACTGCTTCGATCATGGCTCCCTGCGGTGGTATCGCAAGTTGTTCGACGAGCGGAACCCCGGTCATTACGAAGCCTTGTCGGATCTGGAATTTCTTCATCATTGGGGTCTGGTCGTCGAAGCTGACGGCCGACTGTCGCCGACCCGCGCGGCGATTCTGCTGTTCGGCGCCGCGCCAGCCTTCCGTCAGATACTCCCGCGTCCCGTCGCGGACTGGCAATGGAGCCGCGGCGACTGGTCAGAAGAGTTGCCTGAAGAGCGCTGGATTGATCGGCTGGTGATCGAAACCAATCTCGTGGACTCGTGGAAAACGCTGGCGGACCGTTACCTTCAACGCGCCGAGAAACCGTTCTCCGTCGACCCGGAGACCCTGCGGCGCACAGACCGCCCTCTGGACTACATAGCGTTCCGCGAAGCCGCGATCAACCTGTTGATGCATCAGGATTACGCAGACCACACCCGAAAGCCGACAATCCGGTTCTTCGACGACCGGACGATATTCTGGAACCCCGGCGATGCCTTCGCGTCCGCAGACGAATTGCTTGATCCGGGCGAGAAGGAGGTGCGCAACCCGAGAATCGTTGCTGCTTTCCGGAGGGTCGGCCTGAGCGAGCAGGCCGGGACAGGTATTCGAGCCATCGTCGGCAACTGGCGACGACTTGGGCGCGTACCGCCGACTATTTGCAACGATAGGACGCGCAAGGCGTTTCAACTGATCCTGGGCAAGGAAGAACTCCTGTCCGAAGATCAACTCCTGTTCCATGCGAGCCTTGGCATCCACCTCGACGATGCCGAGGCCAGGACATTCGCCTTCGCTTGCCGCGAGGGCAAGGTGCGCCCACGCGATGTGCGCGCCGTCACTGGCCTGTCTGGAACTGATGTCCAGGCGGTTCTGAAACGCCTGAGAGCCCAAGGACTCGTTTCGCCGGCGGATGGCGACGAATCTTCAATCTTCGTCGTCGCCGAGCATCTCAAGGAGCAGCTGGGTCAACCTGACCGGCCAGGTGGTCGAGAGGGTGCCAGGATGCCGCACCCAGTCACTGATCAAGCTTCAAAAAGACAAGGTGGCTTGTCCACTGTACAACCCGGTTCGGATCCAGGCGGCTTGTTCACTGCACAAGATGCCTCCTTGAAGCTCTCGGCGACCCAGGCGGAAATCGTCAGGCTTTGCGACACGCCTCACCGATTGGCAGAGATCATGGACAAGGTCGGAGCAGCCAATCGGAGATTCTTCAAGAAGCATCATCTCGATCCCCTGTTGCAAGGCGGTATTCTACGCATGGTTCATCCGTACCAGCCGAACCACCCGCAACAGGCCTATGTGCTTACCAAGGCCGGTATCGCGCTCAAGCCCCGCCACACGAGCAAGGATACAAAGGCAAGCGACAGGGTCAACAAATAACGCATAGCGAGCGGAACTCGTCGCGACTTTGGAATGGTCCTGATCTGGGATGCCTCTTGGTTGACTTGTGGATTTGGAGCTCCAGTTTTCGAATAAAGATGGCCAGATCGACGCAACTATCAAGCATTACCAGCGCCCGTCAGTCGTCCCCGGCGGATTCTACCGGCGGGCAGGCGCAGAACAGGTTGCGGTCGCCGTAGACGTTGTCGACGCGGTTGACGCAGGGCCAGAACTTGTCGGCCGCGCCGCGGCCGGCGGGGAAGACGGCCTGGCGTTTGCTGTAGGGCCTTTGCCAGTCTTCTTCCAGCAAGTCCTCGAGCGTATGCGGCGCGTTTTTCAGCGGGTTGTCGTCGCGGCTGAAAACGCCGGCTTCGATGGCGGCGATTTCTTCGCGGATGCGGATCATGGCGTCGATGAAGCGGTCGAGTTCGGCCCGGTTTTCGCTTTCGGTGGGCTCGATCATCAGCGTGCCCGGCACCGGGAACGACATGGTCGGGGCGTGAAAGCCGAAATCCATCAGCCGCTTGGCGATGTCTTCGTCGGTGACGCCCGAGGACTGCTTGAGCGGACGCAGGTCGAGGATGCATTCGTGCGCCACCATGCCGTTCCGGCCGGTGTAAAGCACGGGGAAATGCGCGCTTAGCCGCCGCGCCATGTAGTTGGCGTTGAGGATCGCCACTTCGGTCGCCTTGCGCAGTCCCTCGGCGCCCATCATGGTGATGTACATCCAGGTGATCGGCAGGATGCCGGCGCTGCCCCAGGGGGCGGCGGAGACCGCCGTGTTGCCCGCGTTCGGCCCTGCGAGCTCGACCAGGCAATGATTGGCCAGATGCGGCGCCAGATGCGCCTTGACGCCGATGGGTCCCATGCCGGGGCCGCCGCCGCCGTGGGGAATGCAAAAAGTCTTGTGCAGGTTCACGTGGGCGACATCGGCGCCGATCAGGGCCGGATTGGTCAGGCCGACCTGGGCGTTCAGATTGGCGCCGTCCATGTACACCTGGCCGCCGGCTTCATGGACGATGTCGCAGATCTCCCGCACAGCCTGTTCGAACACGCCGTGGGTGGAGGGATAGGTGATCATCAGCGCCGCGACCCGCTCGCGATGCCGGTCCACTTTCGCGCGCAGGTCCGCCGCATCGATGTTGCCGGATTCGTCGCAGCGCACGAGCACGACTTTCATGCCCATCATGTTCGCGCTTGCCGGATTGGTGCCGTGGGCCGAGGTTGGAATCAGACAGACGTCGCGCTGCGCCTCGCCCCTGGCCGCGAGATATTCGCGGATCGCGAGCAGGCCCGCATATTCGCCCTGGGCGCCGGAATTGGGCTGCATGCTGACGGCGTCGAAACCGGTGATCTCGGCGAGCATGTGTTCCAGTTCGCCAATCATCCGCAGGTAGCCCGCCAATTGCTCTTTCGGCGCGAAGGGATGCGGCGCCGCGAACTCGGGCCAGGATATCGGCGTCAACTCCGCCGCGGCGTTCAGCTTCATGGTGCAGGAGCCGAGCGGGATCATCGCGTGCGCAAGCGAAAGGTCGCGATTTTCCAGCCGCTTCAGATAACGCGTCATCTCGGTTTCGGAATGATAGCGATTGAAATTCGGGTGTCGCAGGAAATCCGATTCGCGGCGCAATCCGGCCGGAATCGGCGATTCGCCCGCGGCCAGTTTCCCGTCGACCGCGGCTACCGACAATTCCGCCGCCGCCTCGCCGAGGAAAACCCGCCACAGCAACTCGACCTCGGCGGGCGTCGCGCATTCGTCCAGGCTGACGCCGATCACGCCCGCGGCTTCGTCGAGACGCAGATTGACCTGTCGCTCGGCGGCCCGGTTCGAGATATCGGAAAATCGCGCCGCGTCCACCGGCACGCTCAAGGTGTCGAAAAAGCCGTCTGCGGGCGCGTTCAGGCCGGCCTGCCGCAAGCCCGCGGCAAGAATCGCGCTCAGGCGATTGATCCGGCCGGCGATGCGGCGCAACCCCCGCGGCCCGTGATACATGGCGTACAGCGCGGCGATATTGGCGAGCAGCACCTGGGCGGTGCAGATATTGCTGTTGGCTTTCTCGCGGCGGATATGCTGCTCCCTGGTCTGCAGCGCCATGCGCAGGGCGCGGCGGCCGCGCGCGTCTTTCGACACGCCGATGATGCGGCCCGGCACCGCGCGCCTGAATTCGTCCCGCGTCGCGAAATACGCGGCGTGGGGGCCGCCGCAGGCCATCGGAACGCCGAATCGCTGACTCGAGCCGGTCACCACATCGGCGCCCATTTCGCCGGGCGGCCGCAACAGGACCAGGCTCAACAGATCCGCCGCCACCACCGCTTTCGCGCCCTGTTCGCGCAGGCGGGCGATGGTGCCGGTCAAGTCCCGCACGGCCCCGGACATGCCGGGGTATTGCAGCGCCGCGCCGAACAATCCCCGCTCCGGCAAGTCCGCCGGGTCGCCGACGATGAGATTGAAGCCGAAGTATTTCGCGCGGGTGCGCAACACATCGATGGTCTGCGGAAAGCAGTCGCGGTCGACGAAGAAATCGCGGGCGCCGCGGTCGCGGCAGACCCGCTTCGCCAGCGCCATGGCTTCGGCCACGGCCGTGGCCTCGTCGAGCAGCGAAGCGTTCGCGAGCGGCATTCCGGTCAGATCCATGACCATGTGCTGGAAAGCGAGCAGGCATTCGAGCCGGCCCTGGGAAATCTCGGGCTGATAGGGCGTATAGGCGGTGTACCAGCCGGGATTTTCCAATACATTGCGCTGGATGACGGCCGGCAGGCGGGTGTCGTAATAGCCTATGCCGATGAAGGACCGGACCGGCCGGTTGCGCGCGGCGACGGCTTTCAGCCGGGCGAGGGCTTCGCTTTCGGGAACGGCGGAGGCCAGGGCCAGCGGCTTGTCGGCGGCGATGGCGGCGGGCACCGTGCGGCGCACGAGTTGTTCGAGGGTTTCAAGACCGAGCAAGGCGAGCATCTGCCGGATTTCTTCGTCATCCGGGCCGATGTGCCGGTCGACGAATTCGTTGCGGCGAAGCAGCGAATCGAGCGCGGCGCTACTCATTCGCGCAATGGTCCGCGTAGGCCTCCGCGTTGAGCAACTCGTCGAGGTCCCTTGCATCGTTGATCGTCATCCTGTAGATCCAGCCGTCGTCGTAAGGCGCGGTATTCACCAGTTGCGGATTGTCGATCAGGGCTTCGTTGACCTCGGTGATCTCGCCGCCGACCGGACTGTACAGGTCGGACGCCGCCTTCACGGATTCGATCACCGCGACTTCGGCCCGGGCTTCGACTTCCGTTCCGGGTTCGGGCAACTCGACAAAGACGATGTCGCCCAGGGCATCTTGCGCATGCTCGCTGATGCCGACCGTGGCGATTCCGCTCTCGTCGGTCTTGATCCACTCATGGGTTGGAGTGTAGCGAAAATCGTCTGGAATATTGGACACCGGCGCTCCCCTGTTGCCGTCTATTGCCGTCGCGGCGGCAATCGACAGATTGCCGCGGCGGGATTACTCGAAAATCTTCTTGCCGAACCTGACAAATCCGGGTTTCACGATCTTCAGCGGAACCATGGCGCCGCGCAATTCGATCTGACAGTTGCTGCTGCCCCATGGGATTCTAGCCAAAGCGATGGACTGCTTCAACGCGGGAGAAAAACTGCCGCTGGTGATGACGCCGTCGCCCTTGTCGGTGCGGACCGGCTGGCCGTTGCGCAATACGCCGCGCGTTTCGAGCACCAGCCCCGCGAGCACGGGCAAAGCCCCTTCCCGCAGCAGCTGCCGGTGGTGCGCCGCCGCTTCGCGACCGATGAAGTCCCGCTCTGCGTCGCGCCAGTCCACGACCGGGCCGAGGTTCGCCGAATACGGCGAAGTCGTCTCGTCCATGTCCTGCCCGTACAGGTTCATGCCCGCCTCGAGGCGCAAGGTGTCCCTGGCGCCGAGCCCCGCCGGTCTTGCCCCGGCCGCGAGCAAGGCGTCCCACAAGGCGCCGGCCTGCGCCGCGGGCAGCATCACTTCCAGGCCCAGCTCCCCGGTATAGCCGGTGCGCGCCACGAGCCATTTGCCATGTTCGAGCGAATCGAAATTCCCCAGCCGGCGCACTTGTTCGACGGCGTCCGCCGGCAGCGCCTCGCAGGCCAGCGCGATGGCGTTCGGGCCATGGGCGGCCAATATCGCCAACCGCGGCCGCTCGGCGACCTCGACCCTGAAGCCGCGGCTGTTCCGCGCCAGCCAGATCAGCACCTTTCGCCGCGTCGCGCAATTGGTCACCAGGCGGTAACCGGCATTCCCGCGATAGACGATCAGGTCGTCGACCACGCCGCCGTCGTGATTCAGCAGCAGGTTGTATTGCGCCTTGCCGGGCGCTTCGAGACGCGCGACATCGTTCGCGAGCAGATGGCGCAGCCAGTTTTCGGCCTCCGCGCCGGCGATATCGATCACGGTCATGTGCGAGACGTCGAACACGCCGGCCGCCTTGCGCACCTGATCGTGTTCCTCGATCTGGGAGCCGTAATGCAGCGGCATCTCCCAGCTGGAGAAATCGACGATTTTCGCGCCCGCGGCCACGTGGCGGTCATGGAGGGGTGTTTTCTTTCCCATGGGCAGCTATGCCGGATTCCTCTTCCTCGCGCGATGCGGGAGATGTTGTCGACCGCGGCTCATGCCGGCCATGTCCGGAGACAAGTGGCGAAGGCTGCGGGGAAGCCCTGATTCATCTTTTTTGATCAGCGCTTCCCCGCGGCACATGGATGCGCCGCCGGATTCGACGGCGCAAGCTGTCGCATCCGGGAGCGGGACAAAAGCGCCGAACTGCGCGGCAACCCGAAAATCACGGCAAGCGCGGGTCTGCCGCGGGCCGCGCGCCAGGACATGACGCGGTTTTTCATTCCGGCTTTCCGGCACGGCGATTCCCGGCCGCGTTTTCACGCGGACCGGCGCTTTTATTCCGCGACGATGAACCATCCCGCGGATGGAATCGTTCAAAGGATACATAGTACACTCGGGCGTGTCGCGCGAGGTAGTCTCGAAGTGGACAAACAGTCGCTGCTGGACGAATTGAAGATCGACCGGGAAGCGCCGGCGGCGGCCGGCTTCCGGCCCTTGCGCTGGTTCCTGCCGCTCGCCTTGCTGGCGGGCGCGGCTTTCGTTTTCTGGAATTTCCGTCCCTTGCAACAGGTCCAGGCGCTCGCGGTCGACACGAGCATCGCCCAGGCGCCGCGGCAACTGCTGGCGAATACCGAAAGCGTGCTCGACGCGACGGGCTATGTCATCGCCCGGCGCATGGCGACGGTCAGTTCCAAGGTCACCGGCAAGGTCATGGAAGTGCTGGTGGAAGAGGGGATGCGGGTCGAGGAAGGCCAGGTGCTCGCCCGGCTCGACGACAGCGTCAATCGCGCCCAGCTGGAACTGGAAGAGGCGCAGGTCGCGTCGGCGCGGGCCTCGGCGGAAGAATTGAAAGTGCAGATTCGCCAGGCCGAACTGACTCTCGGCCGCACTCGCGACCTGGCCGCGAACCGGCTCGCGAGCCAGGCCGAACTCGACCGCGACGAACTCGGCCTGCAAGCCCTGCGGGCGCGGCTGGCGAAGACCGGAAGCGATATCGAAGTCGCCGAACGGGCGCTGCGGATTCAGCGGCAGTTGCTCGAGGACATGCAGATCCGGGCGCCTTTCGCCGGTGTCGTCATCGCCAAGGCGGCGCAGCCCGGAGAAATGATTTCGCCGGTGGCCGCCGGCGGCGGCTTCACCGCCACCGGCATTTGCACCATCGTCGACATGGAATCGCTGGAAGTCGAGGTGGACGTCAACGAAGCCTATATCAATCGCGTCTACTCCGGCCAGGAAGCGACGATCCGCCTCAACGCCTGGCCCGACGACCCTTATGCGGCGCGGGTCATCGCCATCATCCCGGCCGCCAATCGCAATCAGGCGACCGTCAGGGTGCGCATCGGCTTCGCCGACCGCGATGAAAGAGTCATGCCGGAGATGGGAGTGAAAGTGGCTTTCATGGAAGATGCCGGCGCCAGCGCGCCGCCGGGCGCGCAAGGCGAGCCGCCTCCGGCCGGCGTGCTGGTGCCGGCCGCGGCGGTCGTGCGCGAAGGCGAGTCGACCCATGTCTGGGTCGTGACAGACGGCCGCGCCAGCCGCCGCCGCGTCGAACTCGGCCGCTCCGCCGGCGCGCAGGCGCTGGTGCTGTCCGGACTCGAGGCCGGCGAGCGCGTGGTCAACACGCGAGATCCCGCCTTGCGGGAGCGGCTGGCAGACGGCCTGCCGGTGGAATTCGCGGCCGCCGGCAGCCGGATCAACTGAGCATCATTGTGAATAATTCCAGCCATGGAATCATTCAGAGGATACAAGGAAAGCTCCGATTTATCGGGGCTTTCCTGCGGCACACGGATGTGCCGCCGGATTCGATGGCGAAGCCATTGAATCCGGGAGCAAGACAAAACCACGCTTTTGTCTTGCGGCAATGAATAATTCCATGGATGGAATTATTCAGAGGATACTTGGGAAAGCTCTGATCAAGTCGGAGCTTTCCGGCGGCACATGGATGTGCCGCCGGATTCGATGGCGAAGCCATTGAATCCGGGAGCAAGACAAAACCACGCTTTTGTTTTGCGGCAATGAATAATTCCATGGATGGAATTATTCAGAGGATACATAGGAGAATCGGGACATGGGAATAGTCGAACTGCGGCAGGTATCCAGACATTTCGCCAAGGGCAAGCAAACCGTCGAAGTGCTCGACAATATCGACCTGACCATCGGGGAAGGCGATTTCCTGGCCTTGATGGGGCCTTCGGGCAGCGGCAAGACCACCTTGCTCAATCTCATCGGCGGACTCGATCAGCCCAGTTCGGGCAGCGTCGAGGTCGCCGGGCAGCAGCTCGCGGGGCTTTCCGGCAGGAAACTGGCGCAATGGCGTTCGCGCAATATCGGCTTCATCTTCCAGTTCTATAATCTGTTGCCGATCCTGAGCGCGCGCCGCAATGTCGAGTTGCCCCTGCTGCTGACCCGGCTGAACGGGCGGCAGCGCAAGCGCAACGCCGATGTCGCCCTGACCGTCGTCGGCCTGTCCGACCGCGCCGGCCACAAGCCCGGCGAACTCTCCGGCGGACAACAGCAGCGCGTCGCCATCGCCCGGGCGATCGTCGCCGACCCGCGCATTCTGGTATGCGACGAGCCCACCGGCGATCTCGACCGCGAGACCGCCGACGAGATTCTCGAATTGCTCGAACTGCTCAATCGCGAACATGGCAAGACCATCATCATGGTCACCCACGATCCGAAAGCCGCGAGCCACGCGCGGCGAATACTTCATCTGGACAAGGGCAATCTGGTGCGGGAGGCGGCATGAAATCCTTTCCCCTGATCTGGAGCAATCTGTTCCGCCGCCGCGCGCGGACCTTGCTGACGCTGTTTTCCATCACCGCCGCTTTCCTCCTGTTCGGGCTCTTGCGGTCGGTGGCGGATGCGTTCGACGCCGGCGTCGAGATCGCGGGCGTGGACCGCCTGACCGTGTCGCCCAAGTTTTCCATGATCGACGGACTGCCGGTCAGCCATATGACGCAGATCGCCGCGGTGGAAGGCGTCGGCCTGGTGACGCATACCACCTGGTTCGGCGGCATTTATCAGAACCCGACGAACTTCTTTCCCAAGTTTCCGGTCGAGCCGCGCGCTTTCTTCGACATGTTCGGCGAATACGTCATCGCCCCGGAACAACTCGACGCCTTCGAACGGATTCGCACGGCGGCCGTGGCGCCGGAGGAACTGGCGGCCGAATACGGCTGGCGGGTCGGCGACCGCATTCCGATCGAAGGCGATATCTGGCTGCGCGAGGACGGCAGCCGCCTGTGGGAATTCGAACTGGCGGGCACTTACCGCGTGCGGGAAGGCGAATCCGGCTTTCTGGCCTTCCTGTTCAATTACGACTACTTCGACGAAGCCCGCATTGCCGCAACCGAGGGCATCGTCAGCAATTTCTCCGTACGCGTCGCCGACCCCGACCAGGCGGGAGAGGTGGCGGCGCGAATCGACGCCCAATTCGAGAACTCGATCAATCCGACCCGCACCGCCACCGAAGCCGAGGCCAATCGTCAGTTCGCCGCCCAGGTCGGAGATATCGGGCTGATCATGAACAGCATTCTGAGCGCGGTGTTTTTCACCATCTTGCTGCTTTCGGGCAATACCATGTCCCAGGCCTTGCGCGAACGCATACCGGAGTTGGCCGTGCTCAAGACGCTCGGCTTCACGGACCGGCGCGTGGCCTGGCTCGTGCTGGCGGAATCGATATTGCTCTGCGGCCTCGGCGGCGCGGCGGGCATTGCCCTGGCCTGGGTCGCGCTGGGCGTGCTGGGTCCGGGCCTGCAAGCCTTTCTCGGACCCGTCGGGTTGGACTCGGCCACGATAATCGCCGGCCTCGGCATCGCGACGCTGCTGGGCGTCGCGGTGGGCCTCAATCCGGCCTTGAGCGCGCGCCGCATGCAGGTGGTCGAAGCCTTGCGCAAGTAGCGCCGGGACAAGGAAAGAATCATGTGGTCCCAGATCTTCCAGATCAGCTTGCTGAATCTCCGCAACCTGCCGGCGCGGCTCGGCAGTTCTTCGGTCATCGTCGTCGGCATCGGCGGAGTCGTCGCGGTGCTGGCCGCCATCCTGGCGATGGGCGCGGGCTTCTCGAACACGCTGAATCGCGCCGGATCGCCCGAACGCGCCATCGTGTTGCGCAGCGGCGGCACGTTGTCCGAATTGAGCAGCATCATCGATCTGTCGCGGAGTCAATACGTCAGCACCCTGGACGGCGTCGGCCTTGCCAGCGGCGAGTTGTTCACCGTGGCCGACATACCCAAACGGGCCACGGGCCTGCCTGCCAATGTCGTGATCCGCGGCGTCGAACAGGCGGCATTCGAGATCAGGCCGGAACTGCGCGTCATCGAGGGCCGCAATTTCACGCCCGGGCGCAATGAACTGATCGCCGGCCGCAACGCCAGCGCCGAGTTCCTCGGCATCGACCTCGGCGCGACGGTGGAACTGCGCCAGTCCGAGTGGACCGTGGTCGGCATATTCGAAGCCGATGGTTCGGCTTACGAATCCGAGTTGTGGGCCGACCTGGCGTCCGCCCAGTCGGCGTTCCGGCGCTTCAGCCTGATCAGCTCCATGCGGGTGACGCTCGAGGGGCCGGAGGCGATAGCTTCGGTGCGGGCGGAATTCGAGATCAATCCCGCGGTCGACCTGTCGATCACTTCCGAGGAAGAGTTTTTCCGCAACCAGTCGGAGTTCCTGACGACCCTGATTACCGGCTTCGGTTACGGCGTCGCGTCGATCATGGCTGTCGGGGCCATGTTCGCCGCGCTCAATACCATGTACGCGGCGGTCTCGACGCGCACGGTCGAAATCGCGACCTTGCGCGCGCTCGGGTTCGGCGCGCTGCCCGTGGTGATCTCGGTGCTGGCGGAATCGGTGGCGCTCGCGCTGCTCGGCGGCCTGCTCGGCGCCGCCGTCGCCTGGTTCGGATTCAACGGCTACACCGTCTCCACGCTCAACCAGGGCTCTTTCTCCCAGGTAGCTTTCGATTTCGCCGTCACCCCCGAAATCCTCCTCACCGGCATTGTCTGGGCGCTGTCGCTGGGCCTGGCCGGAGGCCTGTTCCCGGCGCTGCAAGCCGCCCGACTCCCCATCACCCGCGCCCTCCGCGGCGACTGAAACCGCCGGCGCTCTCCGCCCATGGAAAGCAAAGGCAACACTTGCCATATCTTGATCAGCAGCAAATTCACCTGAACCCAATTAACCACATAGGTCACTTGTGATCAAATCGAGCGATTTGCTTACGCCAACCTGGCCCAGAGATCATGTTCAACGACGGGCTTGCTGCGATTGCGCAGAAAGGCATTGGCTTGCCTTTTGCCTTCGAGCGCGGTCCCTGCGCTGCGGATAGCAGATAGTCGCCAGGGACCGTCACGAAACGAAGTTTTTATGATACTCAAGGAGTCGGCACGCCGATCGGAAATTCCGCCGAAACGCACTATCATGGTGGCATCCGAAACGCAGGCATTGGCAACGTTATCCCAGACTTTGCGGAGGTCGGCAGCGAGGTCGTCGGGACTTGAGTGCACGACCTGATGTTCATTCGTATAGTCAACGCGGCCCGCGCCGCCGACGAACCAGTAACGAAGCCATTGATCCGGAATATATGTGCGCATGCCGTAATAGGGCGGCGACGTAATTACCCACGAGAATCGGGTGTCGTCCGATTCCGGCGTTAACGAATCGATCTTGCGACTGTCGCGCAGCCTGACCTCGCCAGCGCCTGGCGGAAGGGAGCCATAATAACGCTTTGCTCTGCGCTCGATGATGTCCAGGACATCTACCCGGGCAGGCCGCAAGCCGCGGCTTTGCCAATATCTGGCTGCGTAGGCGGGTTTCGGGGCGTATGTCCTGGGGCTTTGATTGGAAAAGTAACTCTGGAATGTCTTCTGCCTGGGTCCGTGCAGCGCGCCGAGGATGATTCCTCGCAGAGCGATGCGGGCCGGCGATGAACAATCTCGCAGCAAGGCCGTCCTGAGGCGGCAAAGCCCGGACAGCACTTCGGCATGATATGCCCAGCCCCAGAAGGATCCTGAAGGGATGTCGCGAGGCTCTGTCCCTGACAGGATATCGCGCGCTTCGGCCAATATTTCCGAGTTGCTGACCTGGACGAGCTTGGCCTCCGTAATTGCGGTCGCGACCGGGCTCGCATCCACGCCCAAGGATCGCAAGCCGACCAGTCTGGCAGCAAAGTTTGTTGTCCCGCGACCACAAAAAGGGTCGAGAACTGTCTGATGTTTCCTGGCGCGCCTTTGCAGAATGCCTAGCGGGAACTCTAGCGGGAACATGGTGAAGTACGGGCATATCCCGTTCAATGACGTTTTTGCTACACGCGCGGTCATTTCAAGTCACGTCTTCTTCCTGATATATGTGGCGGGACTTGATGTATTCTTGAATGTCTCCCACGCATGATTCTGTTTACCATAGATTTCATTCATAGCCTTAATGACCAGCCTAAATGCCAATTGGTCTCTATCATCGAGATGCTCGGGAAGTTGCTTCAAGAAGAATGCCTTTACCGAGCCCCACGCAGCACCTTCCGATTCAAGTTTTGTCATCAAGCGGTCTTCTGTTCGAAGCGCCGCGATCATGCGTTCTTCGATCTTCGCCATCACGTCAATCGGCTCTGATTGCTCCTCTGGCGATTCCGATGATGCCGATATGGTCTTGTCTGCGGTACTCGCAAGATCCAATTGAGCGGTTCTTCCGAACGTGCCGCGGAGAGCCTTCGCATAAGTGTCCCCCTCGGGCAGTTTATAGCCAGGGTCACGCATCGAAAACATGCGCTCGAAGGAGAGCGTGCGGAGGCTCACTGGATAGGGCTTCCCTTCGACCGAACTCCAGAAGATGCCTTGTCCCGGAATCGGTTCGTTCAGAAGGGAGCTCAGCAGATCGTCGCTGAAATGGGCATTTGCGCGTTTCAGCGATGTCAAATCGGCTGCGGAGAGCAGATGGAAAATAAACCAATTATCGCCCTGGCTCAGGATCTCGACCGGAATACTGCCAGGTTGCTGCGTGATCAGCAGCGCGCCGAGGTCATACTTTCGACCTTCCTTGACCCATGCGATGTATGGTTCTGCCGCCGGCGCGTTTTCATTGAGCACTGATTGCGCTTCTTCGACCACGGCGATAGTCGGTATGGTCTTCGATTCAGCAGCCGTGAATTCTTGCTGGTTACGATCAAAAATGCGGCGGAGAATCAGGCCGGACAAGACCAGTGATTGCCCTCCGCGCATCTGGGATACGTCGATCACGCATAGTTTTCCCTTGGAGAGAGCGTGAATGAGCATATCCATGAGTTGACTGCTCTTGTCGTGCAGCATGCGGACGATCGCCGTCATGTTGCCGCGAGCAGCAAGCGCTTCCGCTTCCTGCCGTTGAGGATCGAGATCCAGGATCGGACATATGTCTTCAAGCGGAGTGGCATTTCCGTTCGCTTCGATCAGGTTGACCAGGGACTCCCAACGGTCTTGCGATAGACCTCTTAGCTTCCTCACATTCTGTTGTTCCTGACGCTCGGGACCAAGGGCGATCGCAATGACATCGCCTGGGCGGAAGCGTCGAATATCAAGACGAATGCCGCCTGCTGCGAAAGACTGATAGAACGGGCTTGGATTGCGGCGTTCCGTGAAGACCACGAGCTTGTCCTCAAGCGCCGGCACGTCGCAAAGTCCGGGTCGTCCTTTGTCGTCTGGCCAGAAATACTCACCATCAGGGTCGAATATGACAGTGCCGACAGGAACTTTTCGGCCGTCGCGCTTCTCTGCGTGCGGAGTTGTCTCGTAGAGTTGGCTGAACAGAAGTTTGTTCAGGTTGGATTTGCCGAAGCCCGCGCGGGAAAACACGAAGCTGCGGCGTGAAACCAGTGACGCAACAGGGAACTTGACGAGAATCTCGGGCTGCATGAGTTGCATCCATTCCTGTGCTTCGAAATCGGAATTGCCAGAAGCATAGATGTACTCGCCGAAAGCAAGGTGTCCGATCGGCGCGCCGTCGATATTGTGTCCGGCAATCTCGCGCAGCACTGCGCTGGATGGGAAAGCAACCTGGCTTCCGACGTGTGGCAGTCGCCGATGCGAGGGTACGAAAACAAGGCCTGCTCCATTTTTGCGAAGTACGCCAAGCACGCGGATGTTCACACGATATTTGAGATACTGCTCCCTGAGGTCCTCGGGTATGGAACGGTCCTCACGGACTGCCCGAATGTTGAACTCTTCACCGGAACCGAAAGACAGCTTTCCCTCTGCCGAAAACGATGCAATTCGTCCGAGCACAGCTTCATCCGGTGTCTCGAGCTGCACAAGGAGAAATTGACCGTGCATCGGAATATTCTGGAACTCGTTTTGATAAGGCAGTACAAGATCGGCATGGAACTCCATCCCTCCTTGTTGGAACCCACGAAATATTCCTGCAACCTTGTCTTTAGGGAATAGCTGTATTTCTGCGGACATGGCGGATCTCATTTGTAACGTTGTTGAGCGGGGTCGGCATCCTGAAGCTGGAACACATCAAGTGTTGATGCTTCGTCCTTCAGGCTTGCGCGAACACCTTCGTAGATAAAATCCTGCAGGATGTCCAAGTCGAAGCCCACCAGTGCCGCATTCTCGTGCGCCTTTTGGAGGCAGCGCGGGTAGTGGGGAACCGGGAACCCGTTGATTGTATCTGCGAGCAAGGAACCGAGCATTGCCTGAGCATCGGACACCTGCGGCACGAAGATGTCAACGGGCCAGATAGGGTCATGTCCGCGCGCGCCGAACTTGACGAGAAACATCTTGCCGCCGACAAACTTGTTGATTTCGCCGCCTTCGCCCGCGCGGTCGTCACCTCGCGCGTATTCGGACCAAACGTAAGCCCGTTCTTCGACCTCGCGCGGCACTTCCACGTAGGCTGGATAGTTGGTTTGCAGAACTCCCTCCAGCGCCATGGCGAGCCGGTATCGGGCGAGAACTTTACTGTGCTTCGCTACACCTGCCAGATAGATGCGGCGTCGACTTCTTTGCCATTGATTTTCTATTCGAGCGCGCATGCCTTGAAGGAGGCGCTGAAAGAGATCTTTTGCAAAGACCTTGCTGCGCAGCAAGCCGTCGCAAACGATCAGGGTGTCCGTGCCGAAGTCTTTCTTCAAGATTGCAAACAGGGTGGCCCACTCAACAAGTTCTCGATAAACCTGAACCCAACTTGGAGAGACGGGCTTGCCGCTATCGGTAGGGCGAATCATGTGCGAGAGCGCTGTCAGAGTGTCTGCCCCGAGGAACCGCATCATTTCGCCAAGCGCAGTTTGGGGTGATCCATCGATGGAAAACTGGCGACGGCTCAGATTCTTGATCGGCGTGGTTGGTGAAACCGCCTCCAGGCAATATTCATTGTTGCTGCTGTCGACGACTCTTACAAGCTGTATCAAGAAAGGATCAAACTGTAGCTGATTATTGCCGCCATCCGTTCCGACAATCGATATCGAAGTGGTTGCGCGAGGTTGTATTATTCTCGTCGACCCGCGCAACGTACATATTTCTTCGCGGAGCTTGTCAAGGATGCTCTGATCAGTGTCAATGCAGTCGGCGATAACTTCTTTCAACTGGGCCTGGGTTGCGGGGTCGATCACAGGCGGACCCTCCAATTTTTGCTGTTCGGGGCTGTCATACGACAACCTCCAGGTGGTTCTTTTTCGCGAATGTCGTTTTCTGGGTCAAAACTGCATGGCCGAGTTTGCCTGATTTGCGGGATCAGCGCATCCGAAAGCCTGCTTCTTGATAGATTCTGCCTGGAGCTGCGTGTTTTCCCGCCGGGATTTGATGCTCTGCCGAGACAAGGGTCTTTTGTTGGACAGGGCGGAGCGGCATACCCGGAGCCGGAAAATCGTTTCCGCGCTGCCAATGTCGGCCAGTCGGGTTGCAATCAAGCCTGTCGCATCGAGTCGTGCGCGAGGGCTGCGAAATGAACTCGGGCCTTGAAGCGCAGCAATCTGCGGCAGCCCTCCGCCCAAGGCTCGCCCGATTTCGCTTTTATCGGCCGGGTTTATTGTTCCGTCTTGCGAATCCGCATCAAGGCAGCCAGGCGTAGCTCAGCTTGGCGAACCAGGTGCGGTTGGTGTCTGCGAGCGATGCGTGGCGTTCGTTGCGGAAGCCCGCGTCGGAATAGCCGATGAAAAAACGCGTCGCGGCATTCAGCTTGAAACTGTAAAGCAACTGCCTGGTCAGTTCGCGGCGGAGAGGCCGCACCGGGAACGTGTAGAGGGATTGATCGCGTTCGGTATCCGAGTACTGCAAGGTGAAACGCAGGGCGCTGCGGGCGTCGAACTGCCAGATGCTGCGCAGGTCGGTCAGCCGGGCCGCGAACAGGCGGCCGCCGTCGACTTCGAATTGCTGGATCGCGTGTTCCAGGGCGAGTTGCAGGTGCCTGCCCCATTGGTAACGTATTTGCGGACCGAACCGGTTTGATTTTCCCGGCCGGGTATTGGCGAAATCCACCACGTCTTCGACCCGGACGCGCATGCCCAGGACAAGATCCGCGGAAGGACTGAAACCAATTTGCACCTGATTGAACTGCTCGTCGAAATAATGGCCGTTCCAGTAGGTCTTGCTGCCGCCGAACAGGCCGTTGAGAAATGACTGCATCGGTCCGTTCATGTTGAGGAAAAACTCCGTCTCTTCCTCGAGCTTGAGCCCGGCCTGATCTTCGGTGCGGTCCCAATCCGCGGCGAAACGGATGCGGCTGAAGAAACCGTCGCCATCCCAGCGCCAGGTATGTCCGATCGTGGTCACGATGTACTTGTAGTCGACCCGGTTGATGAAACCGAGATCGGCGCGGAAATCCTCGCCCGCGTCGAAATAGCCGACGCGCCAGTCCCAGCGGCGGTCGACGTGGCGGTACTCCGCGAACAGATTGTCGCCGGCGATGTCCGCCCGTTGCCCGAAATCGCGCTGAATCTGTCCGGGGTAGTTCGAGCGGGAACGCATGTATTGAATCGCGACGCTGTCCTGCGCTGTCGGCCGCAGCACGGAATCGACGCTCAGGACGGAATTGCTGTAGCCGTCTCCGCGCCGGTCCGTGACCAGCGCGCCGATGGTGGAATTGCGCAGGATATCCGCGCGATAGCGCCCTATGGCGATATCGCTCGGTATTTCGCCGAGCGAGGCGGAGCGCGAGCGCAGGCTGCCGGGAATAATGAAGTTCGTGTTGCGGTCGGCGGCCGCCAACAGGCCGAAACCATGCGCGCCGCTCTTGCCCGTCAGCTTGGCGCCGTATTCCGGTTCGGCGATGGTGCGGGTATGCACCAGGTTCTGCGGGGTGTCGAAATAATCCGCGCCGTCGAGGAAAAAAGTCCGGCGCTCGGGGAAAAACAGCGCGAAAGTATTATTGACATCGAGTTGGGGACTGTCCGCCTCGACCTGGGAAAAGTCCGGATTGAGCGTCGCATGGAGATACATGTCCGGGGCGACGCCCCAACGCAGGTCGAGGCCGCCTTCGGATGCGTTCGCGCCCAGCCATTCGCCCAGACCCGACGGACGGTCCTTGCTCGCGTTGGCGGTGACCGTGGGGATGATTTCGAGGTTGCGGCCGCGCTGGAGGTCGGCCAAGCCGTCGGCCTTGGCGATCTGGCACAGATAGCAGGAAATATCGCGGTCCCGCGGGCTGCTGGCGATCATGGTCATCTGGTCGCGCGGGTATTGGCGGGTAAAGTCCACGCCCCAGGTCTGCCCGGAAGCGGTATCGCTGAATCGCAATTGTCTGAACGGGATCGCCAGTTCTACGCTGTAGCCGTTCTCGACGATGCGGCCGGCGCTGTCCCAGATCGCGTTCCAGGAATCGTCCCGGCGGCCGCTGAGGTCGTCGTAGATCGCGTCCGCCTGCACGCCGAGGGGATTGACGGTAAAGGCATAGGCGCGGCGTTCGTCGTTGAAGGTGTCGAGCACCACCGACATCCAGTCGTCGTCGCCTATGGCGTCCCGGTCCTTGAAGTATGCGCGGATGTTTTCGGTGTCGGGGTCTTCGGCGAGAAAGGCGATGAACAGCGTCTCGCCGTCTTCCATGATCAGCGCTTGCGCGCGCACGTCCGCCGGCGCATTGTCCGCCGGTTCGTATTCGATGTCGACCGCGACGCGGGCGGCCCCGGCCCATTCCGCAGGCTCGACGCGCCCGTCGATTGCCGGCGCGTTCGCGATGCGGGGAATAGCAAGCCGGGAATCGTCCCGGGCGGCCGCGTCGGTCGCAAGAATGGCGGCGAAAGCCGAAATCAAGGCCGCGCCGGATGTCGCCTTTCGCAAACGCCTGTTCCCTCCCTTGCCGGGCGCGCCGACCGGCCTGCGCCGGACAGCGTCGCCGGGGGCGCGCGAGGCGATGTCTGCGTTTGGCCCGGCGGCGCAGGCCGGGGGCATCCGGGCAGCGTCAGGAATCGTCCTGGAGCTCGGCCGCCGCTTGCAGGACCAGATCGAAGTCCGGACGGTCCCGATAGTCTTGCTCGGCGAATTTCGCCTGGATCACGCCATCCGGGTCGACCAGGAAAATGCCCGGATACGGTATTCCGTAGGCGCGCTCGCCCGGTTCGTGATCGGTATTCAGGATGCCCAGCGCATTGACATGGGTTATGGCCTCGTCATGCAGCAGGGCGAATTCGATGCCCAGATCCTCTTCGACGGTCTTCAGCGTCGCCACCGGATCGTAGGTCATCGCGACCACGGAAAAACCCATTTCCTCGAATTGTTCGGCAATCTCTGTCAGCTGCACGAGCTGAGCTTTGCAGAAGGGTCACCAGTCGAAAGAGCGGCTGAGCATGAAGAGCATGCCGTTGCCGCCCGCGAGATCGTCGAAAGTACGCACCGCGCCGTTCTGGTCCGCGGCCGAAATCGGCGGCAGCGTCGCGCCCGCCGGAAAGTCCGGCGCCCAGACGAAGTCCTGGGCGAAAGCGGTTCCGGCAAGGAACAAGGCCAGGACCATTCCGGCCAGCGAAAATCGGATTTGCATGTGTTCTGCCTCCATTGTCGCGGACGACGCAAGCGCCGCCCCCTGACCGCGCCGGCCGGAAATCGCCGGCCTCCATGTATTCCCTGACTCCCGGATTCAATGGCTTGCGCCATCGAATCCGGCGATGCTCTCTGGTACCGCGGGCATGCGCCGCAGGGAAGCTCTGGCTTGATCAGAGCTTCCCTATGCGTTCGCTGCCGCGCGGATGGCCTTGCGCACTCGCGGATAGGAGCCGCAACGGCAGATATTGGTGATGCCGGCGTCGATTTCCGCGTCGGTGGGCGAGGGATTGCGCGCCAGCAAGGCGGCGGCCGCCATGATCATGCCCGACTGGCAATAGCCGCATTGGGGCACCTGGTAATCGATCCAGGCCTGTTGCGTCGGACTCAGGCCGTCGCCGCCCGCCGCCGCGGCAAGCCCCTCGATCGTGGTGACGGCGCGTCCCTCGATCATGCTCGCCGGAGTGACGCAACTGCGCATCGCATTGCCGTCGACATGCACCGTGCAGGCGCCGCAATTGCCGATGCCGCAGCCGAAGTTGGTTCCGGTCATGCCGAGTTCGTCCCGCAGCACCCAAAGCAGGGGCATTTCAGGCTCTATGTCAAGTTCCCGCAACTCTCCGTTGAGGGTGAATGCGACCACCGGCTTCTCCTCATCTGCTCTTTCGACAAGAAAGGATAAGGCAATCGCGGACGGGATGCCAGCGACAGCAAGGGAAGCTTTGATATAGTCAGCGCTTCCCGGCGGCGCCTGGCCTGCGCCGCCGGATTCGACGGCGCAGGCCATTGCATTCGCAAGCAAGACAAGACCGCGCTCTTGTCTGGCGGCAATGCATGATTCCATGGATGGAATTATCCGGAGGATACGAGGAAAGCTCCGATTTGTCGGAGCTTTCCGGCGGCGCGAGCCGTTGAATCCGGGAGCGAGACAAAACCGCGTTTTGTCTTGCGACAATGAATAATTCCATGAATGGAATTATTCAGAGGATACAAAGACGCTTGTCGGAGATAATGCGGCCGGGACGGGAACAACAGGAACAGGCGATGAACTGGAAGATTCTGGGCTCCGAGGCGACCGGCACCTTCGCGCTGGTATTCGCCGGCTGCGGCGCGGTGGTAGTCGACGACCTGTTCGCCGTCGGCTTCGGCGCCCTCGGCGTCAATCTCGTGTTCGGCATGATTGTCATGGCCGTGGTCTATTCGCTGGGGAATGTCTCCGGCGCCCATATCAATCCGGCGGTGAGCATCGCTTTCTGCGCCTCGGGCCGCCTGCCGCGCAAGTTGTTGTTGCCTTATATCGCCGCGCAATGCGCCGGCGCCGTCGTCGCGGCTTTCGCCTTGCGGCTGCTGTTCCCCGAGCATTCCGGCTATGGCATGACGGCGACGGTGATCGACGTGCCGCGCAGCTTCCTGCTGGAAGTGCTGCTCACTTTCCTGCTCATGTTCGTGATCTTCAATGTGCTCAGCGGCAATCACGGCAAACGGGCCATGGCCGGACTCGTCATCGGCGCCGCGGTAACGCTGCTGAGCATGTTCGGCGGCGGCGTCACCGGCGCCTCGATGAATCCGGCCCGTTCGCTCGGCCCGGCGCTGGCGGCGGAGAATCTCGAACTGCTCTGGCTCTATCTGACCGCTCCGGCCATTGGCGCGTTATTGGCCTGGCCCGTCTCGCGCTGGCTGCAAGGAAACAGCTTCCTCGACGATTCCGGCTGATTTCCCGGACATTCGGGCCGCGCGGCCGGATTCGAAAGCGCAAGCCATCTGAATAATTCCATCCATGGAATCATGCATTGCCGCAAGACAAGAGCGCGGCCTTGTCTTGCTCGCGGATGCGGCGGCTCGCGCCGTCGAATCCGGCGGCGCTCTCCCGTACCGCGGGCATGTGCCGCCGGGAAGCTCTGACTTGATCAGAGCTTCCCGGGATCTACATGAGCCCGTAGATCGCGCGAATGCGGTGGCTTTCGCTGTCGGTGACATAGACGACGCCATTGCGCACGCAAACGCCATGCGGGCGATCGAGCTTGCAGGCCAGCGGGTCGCCGTCCGGGCCGTCCCCGCGCTCGCCCGTGCCGAGCACCGTGTCGATCATGCCCGAAGACAGCGCAAGTCGGCGGATGACATGGTTTTCGGTATCGACAATGTATAGCGAGTTGTCACGGCTCGACCAGGCGATGCCCTTGGGTCCGCTGAAGGTGCAATCGAGCGCCGCGCCGCCGTCGCCGCCATAGCCGGTTTCGCCCGTGCCCGCAATGCGTCGCAGGCGGTTGCCGGCCAGGTCTAGGCGGTAAATCGCGTTGCCTTCGCGCAGCGCCAGATAGGCCATGCCGTCGGCTGCGATATCGATCGAGCGGGGACCCATCAGCGGCGTGCCCGCCATCGGTCCGCTGTCCGGCGTCCGTTCCCGCTCTCCGGTTCCCGCGATCGTGCTGATCACTCCCGTCTGGCGGTCCACCCGGCGCAGGCGATGGTTGCCGATATCGCAAATCAGCAAATTGCCGTCGGGGTCGAATGCGATGCTATGCGGCCGGCGCAAGCGGGACAGCACCGCGGGCCGGCCGTCGCCGGCATAACCCGCCTCGCCATTGCCGGCGAGCGTGGTAACCAGTCCGAGGCGGCCGTCGATTTTGCGCACGGTATGCGAATCGCGCTCGACGATATAGAGGTCGCCGCTGTCCCAGCGAATCTCGTGCGGCGCCGAAAACGGCGTTTCGGCGGGCACGCGGGATTCCGCTTCCCAGCCCTTCTCGCCGTTGCCGGCGATCGTGACAAGCCGATTGGTCGCCAGATTCACGCGGCGGATGCGGCCGGTGTCCACTTCGCAGAAATACAAGGCGTTGTCCGGCCCGAACACGACGCCATAGGGATTATTGATCGGCGCGGCGGTTGCCTCCGCGCCGCCGCCGGGCTCCGGTTCGTAGCCGGCGACGCCGTTGCCGGCGACCGTGGCGACCGCGCTTGCCTGGGCCAGCAGCGGCCGCCCGCCAAGGCCAAGCCCCGCGAGCGCGCCGGTTCGCAGAAATCGCCGGCGAGTTGAATGAAGCATGATGCGACCCTCCGTTGCAGGGAAGCTCTGATCAAGTCAGAGCTTCCCTGCGGCACATGCCCGCGATACATGAAGAGCGCCGCCGGATTCGGCAGCGCAAGCCATTGCATCCGGGAGCAAGACAGAACCACGCTTTTGTCTTGCGGCAATGAATACTTGATGGTCCGACTATACTGCAAAGCGCGAGCGCTGTGGGAGATGGTGGATATTGCCCTGGCTTTTGCGGTAAAACACGCACTGATATCGGCTTTGAGGAGGCCAAAGATGTGTGACGAAAAAACGCAGCAAGACGCGGAGAGATTTCTGCGCGATGGCGGCGCGATCAGCCGGCGCGAATTCGGGCGCGTGTCCGCCGCCATGGGACTCGGCATGATGTTGCCGGGCATGGCCAATGCCCAGCAACTCGGCGAAAGGGATGTGGAAATCGCCACGCCGGACGGCGTCGCCGATTGCTATTTCGCCTGTCCCGCCTCGGGCAGTCACGCGGCGGTGCTGGTCTGGCCCGATATCCTCGGCCTGCGGCCGGCGTTCCGGGATATGGGGCGGCGTCTGGCGATGTCCGGATATTCCGTCCTGACCGTCAATCCTTTCTATCGCAGCGCCCGTTCGCCCGTGGTCGGCGAAGGCGCCAGTTTCGGTCAGCCCGAAACCCGCGAGATCGTATTGCCGATGGCCAGACAACTGAACGCCGATACGCATTTCACCGATGCCCGGGCTTTCGTCGCCTGGCTCGACGAGCAGGATGAAGTCGATGTCGGCCGCGGCATCGGCACCACCGGCTATTGCATGGGCGGACCCATGGTGATGCGCACGGTGGCGGCGGTGCCCGACCGGCTCGGCGCCGGCGCGACTTTCCACGGCGGCGGCCTGGCGACCGATTCGGACGACAGCCCGCATCTGCTGATCCCGCAGACCCGCGCGCAGATGTTGCACGCCGTGGCCGAGAACGACGACGAGGCCGATCCGGAAGCGAAAAACAGCTTGCGGGCGGCGTACGAGACCGCGGACATTCCGGCCGAGATCGAAGTCTACGAAGGCACCTTGCACGGCTGGTGCCCGCCCGACTCGCAGGTCTATCACGAAGCCCAGGCCGAGCGCGCCTGGAGCCGAATGCTCAACCTGTTCGAGCGCGCGTTGGCCTGACCGGCCGCCGCGCGGCAGCGGAACAGCGGCACGAGCAAGGCGAATCGGGTCTGGGGGCGCCGCCGCTCAGTCGACATTCAACTTGCTGGTCCAGAAGATGTCGATATTGCCCAGGCTGTTGTCGGAGCGCGACGAGAACCAGGTGATGGTGCTCTGGTCCGGGGGCAGGGCGGGGCACATGTCGGCGCCCGCGGTGTTGACCTGGGGCCCGAGATTGAAGGCCGGCCCCCAATTGTCCCGGCCCAGCGGCGCCGCGCCCCAGATATCCATGCCGCCATAGCCGCCGGGCCTGCCGGAAGTGAAATAGACTGTGCCGTCTTCAGCCTGGCTGAAATGGAATTCCTCGCTGTCGGTATTGATATTCGGACCCTGGTTGACCGGCTCCATCCAGTTGCCGGCGGCGTCCCGGCGCGAACAATAGATATCGGAGCCGCCGAATCCGCCGGCGCGCCTCGAGGCGAAGCACAGCGTTTCGCCGTCCTGCAAGATCGCCGGACAATGTTCGTCGCCCTCGTCGGTGCTGATCGGATAGCCGACGAGTTCGGGCTCGGTCCATTGGCCGTTCACCTTGCGGGTGACGAACAGGTCGTTGTTGTTGCGCGGGGAACTGGTCGCCAGCCGGTCCGACTTGAAATAGATGGTATTGCCGTCGGCGCTGATCCAGGGCTCGCGGTCGTCGCCCTTGCGCAGCGGGTCGGTGTCCGTGGCGGGAGCCGCGTTGACCGGAAAGCCCATGTTCGCCGGCGTGTTCCAGGTGCCCGTTTCCTGGTTGAAAGTGGCGATGTAGAGATCTTTCGGATCACCCGGAGCGACGGCCATATCCTGCCGCGCGCTGCAATAGACCATGGTGCCGTCGGCGGCGAAGGACAACTCGCCTTCCGCCCACATCGTATTGATCGGCGCGCCGAAATTATGCACCGCCAGTTCGACCCAACTGTTCTGGGCCAGGGAGGCGCCGCTCGCGGCGAGCAGGGCGGCGGCAAGAATCAGCTTGCGCGATATGCGTGACATGCTTGTTTCTCCTCTGGGCAAGTATTCTCTGAATAATTCCATCCATGGAATTTTCATTGCCGCAAGACAAAAGCGTGGCTTTGTCTTGCTCCCGGATTCAACGGCTCGCGCCGTCGAATCCGGCGGCACATCCATGTGCCTCGTAGTCTCTGAATAATTCCGTCCATGGAATTATTCATTGCCGCAAGACAGGACGCGGTCCTGTCTTGCTACCGGATTCGGCGGCGCTCTCCATGTATCGCGGGCATGCGCCGCAGGTCGGCCCTTAGCCGGAGCTTGCCGGGGACCGCGACTCCACCCGGAAAGTCCACCAGTGGCCCGGACGTTGCGCATCCGGCGGCGGCGCGGGATTGTTCGGGTCCGCGCCGGCGAATTGCTGCAATTTGTTCACCCGGGCGCGCCAGGCCAGATCCATCGCGGCCGCGTCGGTTACCCGGTTCACCGTGACCGGATAGACCACCCCGTTCAGTCGCAGCCGCCCCGGTTCATCGGTTCCCACGTGGCTGGCCCAGTACTTGCGTTCGCAGACCGAACAGCTCAGATACAGATTGCCGTCGGCGGCCGCCATGCAATTCAGGTTGATGGAATGCGGCCGCCAGCCGGCGTAAACCTGCAAGGTGCAAAGCGCGACATCGTTGGCGAAAGTCCAATCCTCGACCGATTCGTCCCCGGCGTCGCCGAACAGGTAAAAGCCCGGCGTTCGGTCGCGGGGATATGCCGTCGTCCAGTAAAGCAAGGCGAGCAGGGCCAGAACCAGGATGCCCAGGCCCGCGCGTCTGGCGAGCGTTGCCGTATTTGCCATTGCCGTATTCTCCTCGAAAGCGATGTCGCGGCGCACTCCCCCCGCTGGCGCGCCGTATTGTCCTGACCGCAGGATATCCGCAGAGCCGGGATTCGGCAAGACATTGCCGCCGTGTCCGCAAGGAAATTTCGCGACAGCGCGGGCGACGGCAGCGGGCGGAGGCGCCTGGTATTGCGGAGCCGCCGGAGTGGCGGGGAAGCGCGACCTTTCCCACTCGGCGGTCGGCTGCCCCTGGCGAGTGCCGCCCCGCGACCAGCCGCCGTTTCGGCGACGCGCCGCACTCCGCCCCGGTTTCGACATTCCCCTCGGGAAACTCGATTCCGCGATCATGAGGCTGCGCGAACCTCTTGTTCGACACTTCCATTTCCCGTCGTTCGAAAGTGGAATCGCCGCAGCCTGAACAGGCATGAATTTGACAATGGTCGGCGCGCATGCGCAATCTACTTGCCATAGCGAGACAGCAAACGGCAGCTTGGATCCTTGCGTCCCACGCTGGCCAATTGAAACTGCTGCTTTGAGACAGGGCTATCCTTGACAGGTTGCGGGAAACTTCCGCAAAATCCGTGAAACGCCGAGTTTCCCCATTGCATTGATGGAGAATCAATAAACTGCGGACAAGTTTCAACCTGTTTGGCGCGTCCAAGAAGGGTTTCGGCAACTTGTCTATTGTCAAAGAAATAAACTTTATTTGGATGCGGGCATTGCGATCAAGTCTTTTCATGATCTTCCTTTTAATAGAAATTTAAGAAGTGTTGCTAGTTCATTTCGTCAAGCGAATGACAGGTGTGATTTAAGGCAGCTAGAACGAGAAGAAAGCGAGGGGAAAGGGGCAGAAAATACGGCTGATGAAAACGGCAGCGCTCCTTGGCAATTCTCTCCCGGTTTGCCGGATGTGCCTACATCATCAGGTGGTGGCAGCCATATTCCACCTGCTGGTACCGTAACAGTTACTCCAATTTAGATCAAAACAACGAACTATTGATAGCGAGGGTTAAGATTAGTAAGAAAGGAACAGGAAGATGAAACTGATTCGAATTGTAGTAGTAATGTATGCTTTCTTGGCAATTGTATTTGCCTTGTTTGAGTGGAGATTTTTCTCTAACTGGAGAGTAGATGAGCAACAAGCGGCAGTCGAGGATATCACGCATATCAAACATATTGACGAGGAAAATTTAAGTGCTATTGGAAATAATAATGAAGACTATTCGCAAAGTGCAATGGAAATTCTAAAACAAATAGAGGAAGGAAGCTTGACTATTGAAGAGGTCTATTCGACACCGTACTTTGTGAGGTTGGCGCGTGAAGAGATTGACAAAGCATTCAGAGCCGAGGATTCGGGCATTCTTGTTAATCATCTTGTCGATTTAGAAGAAACACAAATATTGCATGATCAACCAATTAGCCCATATGATCATGCGAACAGATTGTATGAAGATGAAGGATGGGCAACGATTATAGATAAGATGAATCTCTCTGGATTCGACAAACATCATGTTCGAGATATTTATCTGGAATTCTCTGCCCGAAATTTCGAGTTGTCAGAACAGAAAAGTGATGGATTGATCAGCTGGGAGCAATGGGCTGCGGCATACGGCAGATTTGAAGACTTGCTTCAGCGGCTTTCGCCAATCCTGTCTGCGAGTCAGATTGCGGAATTGCGAGATCATGGAAAGCTGCTGGAAGAAGAATACAAAATGCAAGCTGCGCAGGCGACTCGGCACCTGCTGGAATCGGGGAATGCTGGACTCCTGACTGCTGTAAGTTCGGACGATTTCCCCACTGTATCGGCATATCTTCGTTCAGGGGCCGATCCCAATATCGCAAGTGATGATGGTCGTACTCCTCTGGCAAGAGCCGCCAGCACTGGAAATCCGCTAATGGCCCAGGCATTGATAGATGCGGGGGCGGAAGTTGACTGGCCGCCGTCGGGTAGCGGAATTGCCAGCGCATTGGCATGGGCCGCCAGCAAGGGGCATATCGAGTCTGTGAGGGTATTGATTGCTGCCGGAGCTGATTTGGAGCACTATGCTCGATATCGTTTTGATACTGCTTTGCAAAGAGCCGCTCTTGCCGGGCACGCGGAAACTGTTCGCGTATTGCTGGAAGCTGGAGCAGATGTCACAGGCGACGCTGGAGAAGAGGCGCTGGCAAGTGCCATAAGGCTTGGAGACCTTGAAATGGAGCAGATGCTCATTGATGCGGGAGCAAATGCCAATTCTCTTTCTGCTACATCTCAGCGTATGCTCAAGGAAATTGGGCGCAGGGCAGGATTTGTAAACGATTAAGCACATGCAATATTGAGCGAAAATATTTAGTTTCAATACAATGAATTTTGGGGAATCAGTCGCAGCATGTTTGAAGAGCTATACAAAGTTCAGCGGTCGAGCTTCTCGAAGCGAGTTCTGGTATTTCATGCTCTTTTGCATGCTGGTTTCTATAGTTACAGACTTCATCGCTGTGCGGTTGGGAGGAGTCTACGAGAATTGGTTCTATTGGTCCATTAATCTACCACTTTTAATTCCATAAATTTCTGCGGGATGCAGAAGATTACACGATATCGGGAAAACCGGATGGTATCAATTGCTAGCCTTTACAATTGTAGGAATATTGCCACTTTTATGGTGGCTAACTAAAAGAGGAACAATTCAGGAGAATCGGTATGGAGAATCCACGCTGCCAGATTTGAAAAGGCATTTCAGCTAGAATTGCACGTGAAACTGTAAAAATTTTGTCAGGAAAGCTTTGATTTGGTCAGAGCTTTCCTGCGGCGCAGGCTTGCGGTACAGCGCGGCACAAAAGGGCACCGCCGGATTCGACGGCGCGAGCCTTTGAATGCGCGAGCAAGACAAGACCGCGTATTGTCTTGCGACAATGAATAATTCCATGGATGGAATTATTCAGAGGATACGAAGATACAAAGTTTCGCCGCGCATGGGATGCCTGCGCGTCGCTTTCGCGCGGGAGTCCCGAGGCGAACCGCGATAGACACGATATGCGACATCCGTTACTCTCGGATGTTCATATCGGGTTCTGACAAGAGGTCCCAGGCATGAATCGATCCATTCGGACGGCAATGACGGCCCTGGCTCTTCCCGCGGCGATGCTGCTCTTCTTCGCGCCGGCGCGGGCGCAACAGGATTTCAGCGATGTCGAGATCATCGCCCATCACGTTGCCGGCAACATGTATTATCTGCAAGGTGCCGGCGGCAATATCGGGCTGTCCGTCGGCGACGACGGCGTGGTCATGATCGACGACCAGTTCGCGCCGCTGACCGAACGCATCGTCGCGGCGATCGCCGAACTTCACGACGGCGACATCCGCTTCGTGATCAATACTCATGTGCATGGCGACCATACCGGCGGCAACGAGAACCTCGGCCGCATGGGCATCGACATTCTCGCCCGCGACGAAGTGCGGCTGCGGCTGGCCGAACAGAGTTCCGGCCTCGCCCTGCCTGTGCTGACCTACGACGGCAATATCACCATTCATCTCAACGATGAGGAAGTGCACGTGTTCGCGGTGCCGCCGGCGCATACCGACGGCGACAGCTTCATTCATTTCCGCGGCTCGGACGTGATTCACGCGGGAGACGTGTTCCGCACCACATCGTTTCCGTTCATCGACCTGACCAATGGCGGCACTCTCGACGGCACCATCGCCGCGCTCGGCATGCTCGTCGGCCGCGCCGGCCCCGATACGCGAATCGTGCCGGGCCATGGCGAGGTTTCCTCGCGCGCCGACGTCATGGAATTTCGCGACATGATCATCGAAGTCGCCGGCGCGGTGGAGGCCATGATCGGGCAAGGCATGAACCTCGGGCAAGTTGCCGCGGCGGAGCCGACGGCTGCGTGGAACGGCCGCTACGGCGACCCGGAACGTTTCCTGAGCGCGATCTATGCCGAGCTTGGCGGCCAGTAATCCCGGCGCGGGAAGCCCGATGCCGGCGCGGTTGGCGGCGGCCTGCGCGCTGCTGGCCGCCGCGTCCGGCTTCGCCGCCGAACGACATGAGGGCGCGGAGCTGGTCACCCGCTTCTGGCAGGCCGATTCGGCCGAGGAGCGGCGCGCGAGCGAGCAGGCGCTGCTCGCCGCGACCGGGGATGTCGCCGCCTTGTACGCCTGGCTCAGGCAAGGCCCGACTTTCTCGCCCGAGGTCGCGACCGGCGCCTGGGAAGGCGCGCGCACCGATGCCGAGGGTCTGATTTTCCGCTATGGCGTGGTAGTGCCGGAAAGCTACGACCCGGCGGTTTCCTATCCGGTCGAGTTCATGTTGCACGGGGGCGTGGCCCGCCCCGCATGGGGCGCGGGCGGCCAGTGGTGGCGTTCGGGCTATGCGAACCTGCAACGGGAAGACCGCATTTTCGTCGTTCCCGCAGCCTGGCGCGAAGCATTCTGGTGGCACGACAACCAGGCGGACAACTTGCCCGCCGTATTGCGCGAAGTGAAGCGGATTTACAATGTCGACGACAACCGCGTCGCCATGACCGGCATTTCCGACGGCGGCACCGGCGCCTGGTTTTTCGCCTTCAAGCAGCCGAGCGAATGGGCCGCGTTCATGCCTTTCATCGGCCATCCCGGCGTGCTGCGCAATCCGGCCGGCGGCGTCAGCTATCGGCTGTATTTCGAAAATCTCGCGGCCAGGCCGTTCTACATCGTCAATGGCGAGCTGGACCGGCTTTATCCCGCGGCCTCCTTGCGGTCATTCGTCGACGCGCTGGAAGAGGCCCGGGTCGAGCATGTCTTCAGGGTGATCGAGGGCGGCGGCCACGACACCCGCTGGCTGCCGCAAGAGACTCCCGCCATCGAACAATTCAAGGCCGGGCGCCCGCGGGATCCGTTTCCGGAATCCCTGCAATGGGTAGCCGACCGGGAAGACCGGTACAACCGCAACCTGTGGCTGCGGGTCGATCGCATGGCGAGTTCCGATTTTCCCGCGGTGGTCAAGGTCGAACGCGAGGGCAATCGGTTCGCCGTTGAAGCGGTCGCGGTCGCCGGCTTCAGCTTGCTGCTGAATCCGGACGAGATCGATTTCGGTCAGGCCGTGGTGGTCGAGGTCAACGGCGAGACCGTGCATGCGGCTATGGTGGAGCAAAGCGCGGAGACCCTGCTTCGCTGGGCGCGCGAGACGCTGGACCGGCAGGCGCTGGTCACCGCCGAATTGAAAATTTCCCTGCTTGCCGAATAAACGGCGGACAAGGCAGCTCCGGCCGAATCAGATAGTCCCCGCGACGCATGGGCGCGGGGCCGGATTCGACGGCGCAAGCCATTGCATCCGGCAGCAAGGCAAAACCACGTGCTTGTCTTGCGACAATGAATAATTCCATGGATGGAATTATTCAGAGGATACTTAGGGAAGCTCTGAACAACTGCGGTTTCGGCGCGCGTTCGAGCAGTCTGGGCCGTTCGTGGTGCGTCGAAACCCGCCGGACGCGCGAATCATCGCATTTTCGGACCGAAAAGGGGGATTCAAGGCCCTCCTGGAGCGCTGATCAACCGCCTCCGCCCGTCTTGCGACGGTCGCGGGCGCACCAATCCCGCGTCAGCCCGCGGCATAACGCCCGGCGACGAGCAGGTTGGTGAATCCCAGCAGCACGGCGATGCGCTGCGTGTTCTTCGCCAACCCCCGATAGCGCACCTTGGCATAGCCGAAGTGGCGCTTCACGTATAGAAACGGATGCTCCACCTTCGCCCGCACCGACGCCTTGCGCTTCTCCGCAGCTTCCCGCGCGTCCCCCTTGTCCAGCAGCCGCCGCTTGCCGGGCCGCATCGCGACCCGCCAGTCCAGCTCCGCGTCGCGGTGCTCCTCGCGCTTGCCCGCGCCTTGATAGCCCGCGTCGCCCCACACCCGCTCCTCGCCTCCGTGCAACAACGCGCCCGCCGCCGTCACGTCCGCCACATTCGCCGACGTCGTCTGCAAACTGTGCGTCAGACCCGACGCCTCGTCCACGCCAATGTGCGCCTTCATGCCGAAACGCCACTGCTTGCCCTTCCGCGTCTGCCGCATCTCCGGGTCGCGCGCCCCCGACCGGTTCTTCGTCGACGAGGGCGCCTCGATAATGCTCGCGTCCACTATCGTCCCCGCCTGCAAACGACAGCCCCGCGCGGCAAGGTGCGCGTTGATCTCCTCGAACAGCGCCTCTCCCAGATCGTGCCGCTCCAACAGCCGGCGAAAGTTCAGAATCGTCGTCTCGTCCGGCAGCGCGCCGCACAGCCGCAAACCGGCGAAACGGCGCACCGACTCCACCTCGTAAAGCAAATCCTCCATGCCGGGATCGCTCAGGTTGTAGAACAACTGCACGCAATGCACCCGCAGCATCGTCCCCAGCGGATACGGCCGACGGCCCCGACCCGCCTTCGGATAGAACGGCTCGATCCGCGCCTCCAGACGGCTCCACGGAATCAGACCGTCCATCTTCTCCAGAAACAACTCGCGACGCGTTCGACGCTTCTTCGAATCGTGCTCCAGTTCCGCGAAACTCATCTGCTCCATCGCTCAATCACCATGTCGGGGCCATTTCGGATATTATGACAGAAAAGGACTTATTCAGAGCTTCCTTAGCGAATTTCTTCCAGCCGATTCCGCAATACCGAAAGAATGACATTCAGTTCGCGGAAATAGTCGTAGTCTTCATTCAAGTTCGCCATGGCTTCGTTGAATCTCTCGAAATCCGCGCTCGTGTCGGCCAGCAGCCCAGCCGTGTCGAGCAATTCGTCGATACCGTTCTGATAATCGCTCGCGTTGCGGGAGCGGGCCTCGATCAGGAAATTCGGCTCGCAGGCTTCTCGCGAGATATTCGAACCGGTAGGCGTGTACCTGTGGCAAATGACGTGCAAGGACTCGTCTTCGGTGCGCAGATTGAAGACTCGATAGACTTCCTTTTCGATCTTTTCGATTTCGGCGCGCAATTCGGAGGCGCTCAAGGCGTCGATGTCGATCTGCCCCTCGGCCGCCGGCGCCGCCGAGGCGAGGCACAGCAGGCAGAGGCCGCAAATGGCGACAGCAAGGCGTTCCATCGGATTACCCTCATCGATATGGTACTGAGCTATTATACGCGCGGACTGACTCGGCGCCGCAAGCAAAAGCAGCCCCGACTTGGCCATGAATGGAATGGTCCGGAGGATGCGAGACGAACTCCGACTCCAATCGCACAGGGGATGCTCATCTGATGAGTGATGATTTCGAGATCGGCGGCCTGCGCGTCGCCGCTGAACTGGCGGCTTTCGTGAATGGGGAGCTGTTGCCGGAAATCGGGTTGCCGCAGGAAGACTTCTGGCCGGGTTTCGAACGGCTGATCGACGACTTCGCCGGCCGCAACGAGGAATTGCTCGCGCGCCGGGACCGGCTGCAACAACAACTCGACGACTGGCATCGCCGCAACCAGGGACCGGAGTACGACCGCGGCGCATATCAGTCGTTCCTGCGCGAGATCGGCTATCTGCAACCGCCGGCGGCGGACTTCGAAATCGAAACCGCCAATGTCGACCCGGAAATAGCCGCCATGGCCGGGCCGCAACTCGTCGTGCCGGTCAAGAACGCCCGCTTCGCCGTCAATGCCGCCAATGCCCGCTGGGGATCTCTCTACGACGCGCTGTACGGCAGCGACGTCATCGCCGAAGACGGCGGCGCCCGGCGCGGAGGCGGCTATAATCCGGCGCGCGGCCGGCGCGTGATCGACTACGCGCGGAATTTCCTCGACGAAGTCTGTCCGCTCGACGGCGCCAGCCATGCCGATGCGAGGCGATATCGAGTCGCGGACGGCCGACTGCGCATCGATTGCGGCGCGGCCGTTCGCGGGCTGCGCGATCCAGGGCAGTTCGCGGGCTATCTCGGGCCGCAGGCGGCGCCGTCTGCGGTGCTGCTGGTCAATCACGGATTGCATATCGAAATCGCCGTCGATCGCGAGCATGAAGTCGGCGCGGCCGACCTCGCCGGCGTCAAGGACGTGGTGCTGGAAGCCGCGGTCACCACGATCCAGGACTGCGAAGACAGCGTCGCCGCGGTCGACGCCGCCGACAAGGTCGAGGTTTATCGCAACTGGCTCGGCCTGATCCGCGGCGATCTGGCGGCAAGCTTCGTCAAGGACGGCAGCGCAATCAATCGCGCGCTGGCCGAAGATCTCGAATACCTGTCGCCGCGAGGCGAATCCTTGCGGCTGCCGGGCCGCAGCTTGCTGTTCGCGCGCAATGTCGGCCACCTCATGCGCAACAACGCCATCCGCGACCGCCGCGGGCGCCAGGTATTCGAAGGCGTCATGGACGCGGTCATCACCTCCGCGGCGGCCTGTCTCGACATTCGGCGCCGCAATCGCCTGCGCAATTCGCGCGCCGGCAGCATCTATATCGTCAAACCGAAGATGCATGGACCCGACGAGGTGCGGTTCGCTTGCGACCTGTTCGCCGCGGTCGAGGAACTGCTCGGGCTCGAGCCGCTGACGATCAAGCTCGGCATCATGGACGAGGAGCGGCGCACCACGGTCAACCTGAAACGCTGCATCTACAATGCCAGGGATCGGGTGGTCTTCATCAATACCGGCTTCCTCGACCGCACCGGCGACGAAATCCATACCGGCATGCATGGCGGGCCGATGCTGCCGCGAGATGAAATGAAAACCTCGACCTGGATCGCCGCCTACGAAGACCATAATGTAACCGTCGGACTCGAATGCGGACTACCGGGCAAGGCCCAGATCGGCAAGGGCATGTGGCCCATGCCGGACCTGATGGCGGCAATGGTCGATCAGAAAATCATGCATCCCATGGCCGGCGCCAATACCGCCTGGGTGCCCTCGCCGACCGCCGCGGTGCTCCACGCCATGCATTATCACAAGGTCGATGTCTTCGGCGTGCAGCGGGAATTGCGCGAGCGGCCGCCGCCGGCCCTCGGCGACCTGCTCGAAGTGCCCTTGCTCCCCGCCGCCTCCGCGCTCGGCGCCGACCGCGTCCAGCGCGAACTCGACAACAATATCCAGGGCATTCTCGGCTATGTCGCGCGCTGGGTCGATCAAGGCGTCGGCTGTTCCAAGGTGCCGAATATCGACGATGTGGCGTTGATGGAAGATCGCGCGACCTTGCGGATCTCGAGCCAATATGTCGCCAACTGGCTGCGCCACGGGCTCGTCGACGAACAACAGGTGGAAGCCTCGCTGGCGCGCATGGCCGCCGTGGTGGACGGCCAGAATGCCGCGGATCCGCTATATGAACCCATGGCGACGAATCCGGGCGGCTCATTCGCGTTCCAGGCCGCCAGGGACCTGATCTTCCAGGGCATTGAAGAACCCAACGGCTACACCGAACCGATCCTGCACCGCACGCGCCTGGCGAAGAAACAGGCTGCCCGCGCGAACCCCTGAGTCGTATCAGGGACGAGATTCCTGCGATCTCGAATCATGCTTTCGGACGGAAATCTTACTGCGGCGCGGGCTCCCCGGGCGCGCTTTCGCCGCCTGTTTCCAGTTCGGCCGCCACATCGAGCCGCCTGGCTCCCTGCAAGATGCCGAGCATGCCATAGTTCCCTTCGTGGCAGGCGTATTCGTAGATCGGTTCGTCGATTCGCGACAGCGGATATTCGCCGTAGAACTCGCCGGCGAATACGCTCGGGTCGCTGACTCTGAAGCCGTAGATGAGCTTGAAGTCCGACTCGCGCCGGAAAGTTTCGGTGATCGCGATATTTTCGACGGGCAGGCCGCGCAGGCTGTGCCAGTCGTTGAAATAACGCGTTTCCACCACCAGCGTATCGCCTTCCCAGCGGCCGATGGAATCCCCCATCCACTTGCGGTGGACCGCCGCAGCCGGATTGCGTTCGTCGGCGATCCTGATGATGCGCGCGTCGTGCACCATTTCCGCGACAATGACGATATGGCCGGGGGATTGCGCGAACTGCAAGTGACTGTTGTAGATGACCGGGCTCATCACCGGCCCGGACAGGTTGCCGAAGCCCACCAGGCAGCGCTCGCCGAGGCCGCGGCCTTCCGGCCCGTCGTTGCTGCGGCCCCGGCGTCCGCCCCGCGCCGCGAGCAAGCGCTCCCTGGCTCCCGGCAGCACGTCGGGCATGCGTCCGTCGGCGGGCTCGATGACCGCCGAAGTGCGGAATTCGCCATTGATCGTCGGCAGGAATTGCGCGTCGTCGCGCCAGAAAAGATCGTAATTGCCGATGGGCGGCAGCGACTCGGCCACTTCGGGGGCCGGCCGGTTCGGGTCGAGCGGTTCGTTGTCCGCGTCGAATCGCTGTTGCACCCGGCGTTCGAGGTCAAGCACTTCTGCTTCTGTGTATGTCCGCTTTTCGCCGAGCGTCTCGGGCCGCTCGAACGGCATGACAGTGGCGTGCTTCCAGACTCCCTGGAAATCGGGCGCGCCCCATTCGGTGCGGGGAGTCTGGTATTCCTGCGCCGCCGCGCCGCCGCAGAATACGCACAAGCCCATCAGGAAAACGGCTTTTCCGGTCATTCCGAAACTCCCTCGTCGCTTTCCGGCAGGCTATTCAGTTTGCCTCGTCGTGTCAATTTGGTTCGGCCGGTCATTCCCTCGACAATACCATCCATGGAATTATTCATTGCCGTAAAAAAGCATGGTTTTGTTTTGCTCCCGAATTCAATGGTCTGCGCCATCGAATCCGGCGGCACTCTCTTGCGCCGCGGATATGTGCCGCAGGCAAGTTCTGACTTGTTCAGAGCTTGTCTGGTTCGACAGGGGCGAAATCAAGGGGAATTCGCGGGCGGCAACAGGCGTTGTTCGAGTTCGGCGAGGCGGGCCGTCGCGAAAGGTTCGGCGATGAACTCGCGATAGCGCGCCATGGGGTTTTCGGCGGCGGCGATGAATTGCTCGAACCAGGGGTGGCGGGTGAGGAATCGGGGACGGCCGCCGAAGGCGTTGGCCGTATAACTCGACCAGCGGTACAGGCCGGGATGATCGACGGCGCCGCTGGAGAGCGGCCAGCGTTCGATCATCTTCTGGCAGTCGAGCAAGAGTCGCGCGCTGTCGATGACCGCCAGCGAGGGCCGGCTTTGAAAGACCGCGACCTTGCGTTCGAAGCGCTCGTTGAAATAGTCCGAATAGCAGGTATTGACGAAGTCCAGCAGGGAAAACATGCTCTTCGGCATGCTCGGCGTGAGCAATAGCCAGGCCTCGTTCGGCAATAGCGCGTAGGCGTGCAATCGTACCTGGTAAACCTTGAGGCAGTTGAGCAGCCGCAACTGGAAATAGTCGCGGCAGGCGTCGTCGAAGAACGCCGCGCCCTGGACTTTCGCCCGGTCGGCCAGGAACCAGCTGCGTTCGGTCGGGTTGCGCGCGTCCGTCATGGGCTTGTTCCTCCCTGAACCGGAAATTTCCCCGCGTCACGCCGCCTGCGCGGCGGGCAGGCTGAGTTGCCGCGAGCCAAGTTGCGCCAACGCGGGATTGTGGGTTACCAGGACGACGGCGATGCGCAATTCGCCGATGTTCCGCAGGATCTGCTGCGCGACCGCATCGCTCAGACAGGCGAGGCTTTCGTCGAGCAGGATCAGCCTGGGCCGCTTGTACAACGCCCGGGCAAGCAGCACCCGCTGCACCTGCCCCGCCGACAAGCTGTTGCCGAGTTCGCCGACCCTGGTGTTGAAACCAAGCGGCAGGGCCAGAATCTCGTCGAGGATGCAGGCCCGGCGGCAGGCTTCTTCGAGTCGGGCGCGGTTTTCCGGTTCGTCTTCGAGGTTGATATTGAAGGCGATATCGCCCGCGAGCAGGCCGTCGCCGTGCAGCACCGGCGCGGTAGCGGCGCGCAGCGCCGAAAGTCCCAGCCTCGACAAGGGCTTGCCGTCGTAGAGCAGGTCGCCGGCAGACGGTTTTTCCAGCCCGGCGAGCAACTTGAGCAAGGTGGATTTGCCGCATCCGGAAGGACCGGTAACGACCAGCATCGCGCCGGGTTCGACCGCGAAATCCAATGCTTCGAACACCGGCGGGTCATCGGCGCAATAGCGGAAGCCGAGGCCCTCGCCGCGGATATCGCCGCTGAAAGCGCGCCGGGGCAGACGGACCATGGTGTCGGTTTCCTCGACTTCCTCGAGGGCGATATCGGCGATGCGTTCAAGGTCGAGCTGCATGAGGCGCAATTCCGCCAGCTTCGGAAACATGGCGAGCACCGAACTCGAGAAATGCTGTTTCAGGAAGATGAAGCCCATCAGTTGCCCGATGGTCAGGTCGCCGCCGGCGATGAGGCTCGCGCCGATGTAGATGATCAGGATCTGTTCGACGCCGAACAGCAGGCTCTGGCCCGAACCGAACCAGAGCTGGAAGGTTCCGAGGTGATAGCCGGCGTTGGCGGAATTGACGTAATGGTTCTGCCAGTCGGCGCTGCGTTGTTCTTCGATGGCGTAGTTCTTGACGACCGAAGCCCAGCGGATGTTCTCCATCAGCCGGCTTTCGCTTTTCGCCGTGCGCACGATGTTCTCCTGCCGGCGCAGTTTTTCGCCCGGCAGCGAGCTGAGCCTGAGCAGCATCGCGACGACGACGAAACCCAGGCAGACCGTCGCCAGCAGCGGCGAATAGACATATAGCAGGATCAGCGAAAGCGCGGACAACAAACCGTCGACGAGCACCGTGATCATGTCTTGCGAGATCAGGGCGCTGATCTTCTCCGCCGACGAGAAGCGCGAGACCAGATCGCCCATTTCTCTTCTTTCGAAGAACCGCAGGGGAAGGTTGATGAGATGCTCGAACAGGCCCGACACCATCTCGAAGCCGAGCCGGATCGAGAATTGCATCGTCACCAATGACCGGACATGGCCCAGCGCGATTCGCGCAAGCATCAGCAAGCCGAAAAGCAGCGCCACCACAAGCACGAGATCCATGTCGCCGCGCGCCAGGCCCTGGTCGATCACGAGTTGCAGGTACAGGGGGCTGAGCAGGGAGCAGGCCTGCACGATCAGCGACAATAGCAGGATCAGCGCCATGCCTCGCGCGGTATGCCCCGAGAAACGCATCAGGTCGCGCAAGCGCAGGCGGCGGGCGGGCGGCGCGCCGATAGCGTCGCCGGCCGGACTGAATTCGACCGCGATGCCCGTGAAATGGCCGTCGAGCTCCGCGAACGAGTACTTTCTGACGCCCACCGCCGGATCGTGGATGACCGCGCCGCTGCCGCCGCATCGCTTCAGCACGACGAAATGGTCGAGATCCCAATGCAGGATCGCCGGCGTGTTCAGCCGCTTGACATCCTCGAGCTCCAGTTTCAGCGAGCGGGCCTTGAGCCCGGCCGCGGTCGCCGCTCTCGTCAGATGCCCCAGCGAAGAGCCGAAGGCGGGCAGGTCGCTGCGCTCGCGAATCGAGCGGATATCGGTGAGGCGGCCGAAATAGCTGACGATCATCGCCAGGCAGGCCAGGCCGCATTCGTTGGCTTCCGCCTGAAAAATCATCGGCAGGCTGCCGCGTCCGGCGAACAGTCGATTCACCATGCCAGGCCTCGCAAGGATCTGAGGGGTTTGAATACCAGTCCGATCAGGGGCAGTTCGTCGGTCACAATATTGGCCTGGAATTGCATGCCGGCGAGCAGCCCGTGTTCTTCCGGGCCGCTGACGCCTTGCCGCTCGAGCGCGGCCCGCACCCGGTACGCCGGCTCGTTCAGCAGGCTCAGCGGCAGCAATTGTTCCCGCGGGTCGAGTCGGGCTCCGGCGACGCTGTCGATAGTCGCCGGATAGCGGCCGTATTCCCGATAGTCGAAAGACTCGTAACTGAGCAGCACTTGCTGGCCCACGGCGATTTTGCCGATCACCCGGGAAGGGACGTAAAGCTCCGCGGCGAGCGTGGATTGCTCGGGGCCGAGATAGATCAGCGGCTGTCCGGCGCGAAATCCGTCTCCGGCGCGGACGGCGATGGTGGCGACCAGACCGGCGCGGTCGGCGCGCAAGAACACGGATTGTTGGGTTTCGAGTTGCCGTATCTCTGAAGAAAACTGGTCGATTTCCTCGCGCAAGCTGAGGTCGAGCCGATCCTTCGCCAGTTCCTGTTGCCGCAAATCGGCTTCCAGGCCCCGGCGGCGGATTTCCTGTTCCGCTTGCTGGCGTTCGGTTTCGACGGCTTCCTGTTCGAGCCGCAGATGCGCCGCGTAAGCTTCATCGAACTGGAATGCGCTGATCGCGGCCGCTTCGAACAAGGATTCGAGCTGGCGCAAGTGCCGCTCGCTGACCCGGATGCGTTCGCGCAACAGGGCCTGCTTGTGGCCGGCGGTTCGCAGGGAATCGTCGGCGTGAGCCAGCAGTTCGCGGTTTCGGCGCACGGCGAGCGCATGTTCCTTCTCGTGCAGCGGCAATTTCTCCAATAGCGAATCGCGGCGCTTGCGCAAGGCCTCGATCCGCAAGTCATGACTTTCGGAAAACTGGTTGATCGCGGCCAGGGATACCCTCGCCAGCACCTGCCCCGGCCGCACGCGGTCGCCTTGCTCGACCAGCAGGGCTTCCAGCCGGCCGGCGCCTCCGATGGAGAGCTTTTGCAGGCCTCCCAGCGGCACCAGCACGCCCTGCGCCTGTTCGGTGACCTTGTATGAAGTCAAGGTCAACAACAGGCCGGCGCCCGCGGTAATCGCGACGAGAACAAGGACCGCATTGCGCAGCAGGTTCTTCCCGCCGGCCAGAGGACGGGACTCCGCCGCCCGGTATTTCCGCCGCAGCGCCTCCGGCCGAATCAACTCTTTCCTTTCCATGACGCGCGCCCCCGGAATCCGTACTCAGCCTGTTTCGGCAAGTTTCGTCTCGACGCGCTCCACCAGGTCGCGCACGGTTTTCAGGTTGGCCAGATCCTCTTCGTCGAGTTCCACCGCGAAACATTCCTCGAGTTCGTAGACGAGCTCGAACATCGCCAGCGAATCGAGTTCGAGCGCCTCGATATCGCTGTCCATGCATACGGCTTCCCGATTCGCTTCGTCGACGTGGCGGGCGAGCAATTGCAAGGTCTTGCCGCTCACTTGCATGTCATTTCCCTCTGGATCGGGTCGCGCCGGCCTGGAAAAAATACAGCGGCAGGATGTCGAGATAGCGCCATTGCTCGGGGTTGAGACGAAAAAACGCTTCGAAGAAGCGCACGAGTTCCGCGGTGATGCGCGCGGCCGCCTGTCTCAGGGTCTCGCCGGCGAATCGCTCCGGCTCGATCTGCGCGCCGAGCACAAGTTGCGCGCGCCTGCCGTCGAACCAGTTGATCACCGGCAACACCGGAATGCGGTTGGCGAGGCCCAGCAAGGCCGGGCCGCGCGAGAACCAGGCCTCGCGGAACAGGAATTCGACTGGCGCGCGGCCGCCGAATTCCTCGCCGAGGTCGCAAAAACTGATGAATTGAACGCCCCGGCCGCGCAGCAGCGGCGCCAATCGGTCGAGGCCCGTCTCGCGCGCGAGCAGTTGCGAATCCGGCCCCAGCGCGGTTTCGCCGAACGCGAGTTTCAGGTTGGCGAAATAAGCCGCGCTGCCGGGATCCCGGGACAGGTAAACCACCTTGGCGCAAGCGCCGACGCTGGCTCCCAGCAGGTTCAGGCCGTAGATGTAGTCGCCGAAATGAAACGAGACGAGCAGGCGCGAACGGGCATCGTCCCGCAGCAGTTCCCGCAACAACCCCGCCTGCGGAAAGTGGAGGCGGTCGACATGCCGCCGCAGTTCGGCTTCGGCGAGACGGTTGTTGCGCCGGTATTCAAGCGCCGCGAGCCATTTGCGGTTGGCGTCGAGCAGCTGCCGCACGCGCCCGCGCGGCTCGCGCAGGAACGCCGAGACGGCCGCGACCTGGTCGGCGGGGAAATCGGTCTTGCTTCTGATCATGATTGCGCCCTTGTTCAGGAGAGTGCGCATCAATGTAGGCAAGGACTTCCGATCGCGCTAAATCTTCGCCGAAAATTTTCCCGCCGCGGCCGCCCGCCGCGGCCTGAGCCGGCTTCCCCCCGCGCAGGGATGCTCGCGCCGCGAGTTGCCGGAGTTGCGCCGCAAGGCTTTCGCCGCGGGCGCTGTATAATTCCCCTGGCCGATCAGGGCGGCTACTGGAGCAGGAGATGAGTTCGGCGAACGCTTATCCGCAACATGTCGCGCATTTGCGGAACCTGTACGAACGAGCTGTCGACGGCGAGTTCGAAGGCGTGCTGCTGCATAGCGGCAGCCCCGGCTGCTACTTCGCCGATGATCGCGAGATCTCCTTCCAGGCTTACGGCCATTTCGGGCATTGGCTGCCGGTCAATCGGCCGCATCAGTTCCTGCTTGTCCGGAGCGGACGAAAACCCGTTTACTATCAGGTCGTTCCCGCGGATTACTGGCACGAGCAGGACTTTCCCGTCGACGAGCAATGGCGCGAAGTTTTCGAATTGCGACGACTGGACGAGATCGGGCAGATGCCGGCGCCCGGCAAGCGGACAGCCTATCTCGGGCCCGATCCGAAGCTCGCGCGGCGGCTCGGCGTGGACCCCGGCGCCTGCAATCCGGCAGGGCTCGTCAATCAGCTCGATTTCGCCCGCGCCGTCAAGACCCCGCATGAAATCGAGCAGTTGCGCGCGGCGAATCGGCTCGCGCTGCGCGGCCACGAGGCGGCTCGCCTGTGTTTCCTCGCCGGCGGCAGCGAGTTCGATATCCATCTCGCATTTCTCGAAGCCTGCCGGCAACTCGAAACAGAACTGCCGTATACGCCCATCATCGCGCTCGACGAGAAGGCGGCCATATTGCACTACCAGCACAAGCGCCGCCGCGGGGCCGCGGCCGGGCCGGCGCGGGTGTTGCTGATCGATGCCGGTTGCCGGGTGAACGGCTATTGTTCGGACGTGAGTCGAACCTGGACCGGACCTTCGGCGCGCCCCTTGTTCAGGGAGCTGGTCGCGGGAATGGACCGCCTGCAACGCCAACTCGCGCAAGAAGTCGCGCCGGGACAGGATTTTGCGGATCTGCACCTGCGCGCGCTGCGCGAATTGGCGGCCTTGCTGCTCGAACTCGATATCTGCCGCGGCGATGCGGAGCAACTTTGGGAGCATCGGGTTCCCCAATTGTTCATGCCCCACGGCATCGGACACCTGCTCGGCGTACAGGTGCACGACGTGGGCGGCCGGCAGCGCGACGGCGCGGGCGGCACGAGGCCGCCGCCGGAACATTCTCCGGCCTTGCGCGCCACGCGCCGCATGACCGAGAACATGGTGTTCACCATCGAGCCGGGCTGTTATTTCATTCCGCTATTGCTCGAGCCCGCGCGCGAGTCGCCGGCGGCCGCGTTGATAAACTGGGACGCGGTCGCCGCCTTGTACGACCACGGCGGGGCAAGGATCGAGGACAATGTCCGCGTCGCCGCGGACGGCGCCGAGAATCTGACCCGGAACCCGGCGGCCGCGGCGACTCCGGCAAATCAGGGTTGACCTGCGGCGTCCGGGCTTTCCTGAAGCAACCGCCTGATTTCTTTCAAGGTCAGCTCAAGGGCCTGCTGGTTGGCGGCGACGACCGCCTTGCCGGCCGCGCCCATCTGTTGCCGCAAGTTGCGGTTCGCGAGCAATTCGCTCCAGATATCGCCGAGCGCGGCGCTGTCCGCCGCGCCGCGCAGGGCGCCGGCATCATCCAGCAGTTCGCAGACCGCGGCGAAATTGAAGCGGGAAGGGCCGGTGGTCACCGGCAAGCCCAGCGCCGCCGGTTCCAGCACGTTATGGCAGCCGGCGTCGACCAGGCTGCCGCCGACAAAGGCGATGTCGGCGCAGGCGAGATACGCCATCATTTCGCCCATGGAGTCGCCGATGGCGATCTGGACATCATTGCCGAGGCTCTCGGCGCGGCTGCGCCGGCCGGCGGCGAAACCTGCCGCGGCGCAAAGTTCGAATACCTGGTCGAAACGCTCCGGATGGCGCGGCACGATCAGCAGCCGGGCGCGCGGATATTTCCCGAGGCAGCGCCGATATGCCTCCAGGACGGCAGCTTCCTCGCCCTCCCGCGTGCTCGCCGCGACGATCAGTTCGTGCCCGCCTTTCCAGTCCCGGATGCTTTCCAGCGGCCGCGGCGGCTCGCCGGCGCGGTGCGAGGCGAATTTCAGATTGCCCGTCACCCGCGGCGACTCGGCGCCCAGTTGCCGAAATCGCGCCGCATCTCCCTCGGCCTGGACGCAAATCGCGTCGATTTGCCGCAACATGTTTCGGGTCAGGCCGGCGAAACGGGCATAGGAACGCCTGGATTTTTCCGAGAGACGGCCGTTCGCCAGCACTATTTTCACTCCTTGCCGGCGCGCCAGATGGATCATGTTCGGCCAGAGTTCGGTCTCCATCAGGATCAGCATTTTCGGCCGGAAAGCCGCCAGGAACCGATGCACGATCCAGGGCGCGTCGCAAGGCGCGTAATGGTGGATCACGCTGTCTCCCAGCAGTTGCCGCGCGCGCTCGGCGCCTGCGGGAGTCGTCGTGGTGAGGACGCATTGCAATGCGGGCAGTTCGGTCCGCAACGCTGCCGCGAGCGGCGCGGCCGCCGCGCTTTCGCCGACGGAAACGGCGTGCAGCCAGATCGTGTTTTTGGTCGCGTCGAATCGGGCGGGCGGGCGGATTCGGCCGAAGCGTTCGCCGATGCGCAGCCGGTAGCCGGGCGAGCGGCGCGAGCGCCATAGCAGGCGCATCCAGATCAGCGGCAGGGCCAGGGTGAAAATGGTGCTGTAGATCGCTCGCTGCATGGCGGGAGCCCGATCCGCGCGCCGGCCGGCGCACCGTGAACTGCCGCCTTGCCTGCGGTATTCTTGAGTTGGCCCGGCCGCAATGCGGGAAAAGTTAAAGCATGCCTTCCAGCTATTCAACCGACATCGTCCTGTTCGGCGGCGGCGTGGCGGGATTGTGGCTGCTCGACCGGCTAGTCGCCGAAGGCTATCGGGCGATATTGCTGGAACAGGACCGGCTCGGCGGCGGACAATCGATCAACTCCCAGGGGATCATACATGGCGGGCTCAAATACGCCTTGCACGGCGCCTTCGGCGGCGCGTCCCGCGCCATCGCCGACATGCCGCGGCGCTGGCGCGACTGTATCGAGGGTCGCGGCGAGATCGACCTTTCCGCCTGCCGGATATTGAGTCCGCATTTCCTGCTCTGGTCGGGCGCAGGTCTCGGCGCCGGAATGAAGGCTTTTCTCGGCAGCAAGGCGGTCGTCGGCAAGGCCGCGCCGGTCGCCCCGGCCGAGGTTCCCGCGATATTGCGCGCGCGCGGCGCTGTTTATCGCCTGCCGGATTTCGTGCTCGACAGCGCTTCGCTGATCGAGATCCTGGCGGCGCCCCACCGGCAGCGGATACACGCGTTGCGGAGGGATGGCGCATGCGCGTCCGCCGCGCCGCCGCATTCGGCGTCCCGGGCCGGTCCAACGCAAGGTTCCCGCAAGCCGGGGAACGGACGGGCCGCCGGATCGAATGCGGCGCTCCAGGCTGCCCGTCAGTTGCCGCGCGCACTCGACGCCCGCCTTGATCGAGCGCCGGCCGATATCGCGGCGACCCCGGAATTCCATCGCCCCGATGCCGGATCCGGGCCGGAACCGCCGGGACAACTTGCCGCCGCGATTCCCGAATTCCGCCGCGCCGGCGGCGGACGCGAATTGCGGGCGCGGCTCGCCGGGCAATCTGTCCTGCTCAAGGCGAGCCGCTATATCTTCTGCGCGGGCGAGGGCAACGGGCGATTGATCGAGGCCGCCGGCCTGTCCGGCCCGCGCTGCCAATTGCGGCCGCTGAAGATGGTCGCCGCGAGCGGCCCGTCGCTGCCGCCGCTGTTCCTGCATGCGGCGGGCGCCGGCTTGCGCGCCGCGCCGGCCCTGACCATTACCTCCCATCGCAACGCGCGGGACGAGCCGGTGTGGTATCTGGGCGGCGAACTGGCCGAGACCGGCGCGGCGCGCTCCGACCAGGCGCAAGTGGAAGCGGCGAAAAGCCTCTTGCGCAAGCTGTTCCCCCAACTGGATTTCGACGACATGAATTGGCGCTGCCTCGATATCAATCGGGCCGAGCCCGCCGTCGCGGAAGGCTGCAGGCCGGACAATGCCGCGATCGCCTGCGAAGAAGATGTGATCGTCGCCTGGCCGACCAAGTTGACTCTCGCGCCGGCGCTGGCGGATATCGTGCTGCGACACTTGCGCGACGAAGGCGTCGAGCCCGGCGCCGGCCCGCGCGCGGGTCAGGCGATGGATTCGGTTCCGGCGCCGGAGAACGCGGCGTCGCATGGACAAGAGCTGGAGCCGTCCGCAGTCGACTTGCCCGCCCCGCCGCCGCTGGCGCGGCCTTTCTGGGACTGAGCCCATGTTGCCCAGGCGCGCGCTCGGCGCGACCGGCATGAGTGTCTCCTGTCTGGGGCTCGGCACGGTCAAGTTCGGCCGCAACGAGCAGGTGAAGTACCCGGCCGGCTTCGATTTGCCCGCCGACCGGGAAATCAGCGCGCTGCTAGAACAGGCCCGGGAAGCCGGCGTCAACCTGCTTGATACCGCTCCCGCCTATGGCAGCAGCGAACAACGCATCGGCCGCCTCTTGCCGGACCGCGACCAATGGCTGCTTTGCACCAAGGTCGGCGAGATCTTCGCTGGCGGCGGTTCGCGCTTCGATTTCTCCGCCGACCATGCGCGCGCCAGCGTCGAACAAAGCCTGCGTCATCTGCGCACGGACTATCTCGACCTCGTCCTGATCCATTCCGACGGCGGCGACCTCGACATCCTCGACCATTCCGGCTGTCTCGAAGCCCTGTGCCGGATGCGCGAAAAGGGCTTGTTGCGCGCCGTCGGCATGAGTTCCAAGACCATCGAGGGCGGCCTGCGGGCAATCGAACTGACGGACGTGCTCATGCTCGCCTATAACCGATCGGACAACAGTCAGGCGCCGGTTATCGAACAGGCGCGAAAAGCCGGCAAGGGCGTCCTCATCAAGAAAGGCCTCGCCAGCGGCCACGCCGTGCGCGCCTCCGCTCGGGAGGAAAACCATTCGGTCGAGGAAAACTTCCGCTTCATTTTCCAACGCCCCGGAATCTCCTCCATAATCGCCGGCACCATCAATCCCGACCACCTGCGCGAAAACATCGCGGCCGCAACAGCTGCCTGCACAGAAGCATGACAGCGCATGCGAGCGCATCGCGCGAGGCCATGAGCAGAGAAAACCTGTTCGTCGTCGATGCCTGCTTGAATTGGCAGGTATCCACTACGCGCTGCGCCCATCTCGGCTGCGGAGGTAAAGAGTGGCGGGAGCAATCATATGGAAAGCGATGATTCGAAATCCAAGGCGCAACAGGTTGCCGGGCCATGTCGCGCGAGCCTGATCAAGTTTTGTAGCCGCCTCTGCGTCGTTGCTTGATGCAATAGAAACAGGAAAGCGAAGATTTGGAGGCATGGAGCACGACAATTCGACCGCTGGTTTGCTGGTGCTGCTCTCTTCGAGTACACTGGAAGTCTGCGGAAGAACTACCGCAATACCAGCGAGATGCCGGGTTTCGGCATTCGAATTTACTGAAAATCAATAAGTTGCGATCAAGTTCCGACCTGTCCGGCCTATGCAGGAAGGTTTCTCCGCAGTCTGTTAGGGAAGCTCTGATCAAGTCAGAGCTTCCCTGCGGCGCATGCCCGCGATAAAAGAGAGCGTCGCCGGATTCGACAGCGCAGGCCATTGAATCCGGGAGCAAGACAAAACCACGCTTTTGTTTTGCGGCAATGAATAATTCCATGAATAGAATTATTCAGAGGATGCTTAGTGTAGTGCGAAAACAGATTGTGCAGGGGATTTGGCATGTCAGGCAAACGCGACCCAGTTTGTGTGTCAGTGATCAATATGAAGGGGGGAGTCGGCAAGACTACAATTGCCGCGCTCTTGGGTCAGCACGCTGCCGACAGGGATTGGCGCGTTCTTGTCGTCGACCTGGACCCTCAAGCAAACCTGAGTCAAGCATATATGGGCGATAACTATGTAAATTTTCTTGACAGCAAAGCGCCATCAATTGTAGAGATATTCGACGGCTATGTCCCTCCTACTCGGCATCGCGCGTCACCCGCTCAGCTTGATCCTCGAGCTGCCGTACAGGAGTTTTACCCTGATGCACTCTTTCGTACATACCTTCTCGATAGGATTTCTCTGACAATCTCGTTCGAGCGCAAACCTGATTCACAAGTGCTCGCACGTTGCATTTCAAACCATTTTCAGGAAAAGGATCTCGTCCTGATTGATTGTCCTCCAACTGAATCGGTATTCACTCGCGCAGCGTACCATGCCTCACGGTATGTTTTAGTGCCTGTGCGTCCCGAGTATTTTGCGACTATCGGATTTCCTCTTCTCTCGAAGTCTCTTGATGAATTCAAAACTGAAAATCCAACTCATTATATCGATATTTTTGGCATCGTAATCAATAATGGATTTTACGATGGAGGAAATGATGGAGGCCCAGAGAAACGTCGTGCGTTGCCGGAAATATATGAAGAAGTGAATAAAAATGACTGGCATGTTTTTGAAAACCAAATTCCTTTTTCACTTGGCTTTCCGAAGTTGATGCGGGGAGATAGAAGGCATAGTGGCAAAGCGAAAGACTTCAAATTTTTTGCCGATGAGTTCTTGATTCGTCTTGACATGAAGAAAGAAATCGATGCCAAAACATGAGTTGAACGAGGTATTGCAAGAATTAGTACGCCGACACGGCATCAGTTCGGTATTACATGGCCTTGCTGACATACAAATTCCTCGAAATCAATCGAATTCGTCTTCTCCGCCCGCGCGTTCCCGCAGCGCAAGAAGCAAGTTGTCCGTGGTTGACTACGTCGGCAAGATGGGACTTTCCCAAGACAAGGCCGAAGTAATGATGCGAGCTGCGCAACGATTCGAAGACAGGAAATTTCTACCCAGGGTCGCAGATGTCAGAGAATTCTGTCGCATCTATGGTGTCGACTTGGGGAAATCGGTTTCACGTGCCAGTTCAATTCCGCGCATATTCAAGTTTCTTGCGACCATGGACACTGCTTGCGTATCCAGAGTGCTTGATAGCGGCTTATTTTCTGGTCCGGCTCGTGTGGCGCCCATTGCCGATGCGATCCGTAATCGCGCCGCTCGACACTTTCCTTCTGATTGTCCGGATAATGATCGGTCGGTGTCCGATAAAGTAGCTGAAGACTATCCAAAAGACCGGTAGCATCGTACTTTCAGGAGGAATAGATCATGAACTATTACTTGCACCGAATTTCCCAAGAAGCCGAATGGTCACATTCACTCTTGAAAGAAAGATGTTTGCTTTCAATTGGATGGTCGGAATTTTCCGCATCGAAATATTGGTTGTCAAGTCGGAAAGATTTGTCTCTGATCCCCGAAAGTGTTGCAAAGTTCTGTCAAGAAGCATGGGAAGAAAGCCCCTCCAGGTCACGTTTTGATCTACAAAGATTTCTAGAAATGAAGAAGGGGGATCGAGTTGTAGTGCCAACAGGGGAAAAGTTTCATGTGTATGAAGTTTCCGAAAATCAATGTCTTGTTCCCGCAGAAATAAAAGATGATATACAGGGCCTAGAAAGTTCTTGGTCGTCGAGGAAAACAGCATCTATTAAAGAAAGCTATATAACAGAAGATGGAAAAGGAAAGAAAATTGATCTTGGATTTTTTCGGCGAGTGATAAAAATAGAAGAAGATATTCCTCGTGCTGGATACGCGGACGCTGAATTAACAAAAAGAATGAAAGCTCGCCAAACCAATCTCCATATTAGTCATCTTAAAAAAAGTATAGAAGATGCAATAACTGCTTTCAGAAAAGGTCGTCCAATTAACTTGAGAGAAAAAATCTTTGAAAAATGTGCTCCTGCTGTTCACGAAATTATAGTAAATAAACTTAACCCAGATAAATTTGAGAAGCTCATTAAGTTGTTCTTTGAGCGTCAAGGAGCCAATGTAACCATTCCTTCCAAAAATAAAATAGATAAAGAAGGAGATGCTGACGTGGTTGCGGAATTTGATTTGCTAAATCTGGTCATATACATCCAAGCTAAACACCATGAAGGTGAAACCAACGAATGGGCAGTTCAACAGATAAGTAGTTACAAAACATATATCAAGGAAAGTGTTAATTCTAGCGACTCATATAATCGAATAACTTGGGTAATATCTACTGCTGAAGGATTTTCTAAGGATTGTGAAAAACTAGCCAAGAAAGAAGAAGTTAGACTCATCAATGGCCTCGAGTTTTCCAAGATGTTGCTTGATGCGGGCATAGATTCGTTAGACTATTCAACGGGAGTGTAGGCAGCGAGCCTTTGCGTGCCATATTCGTGTTCTTAAAGAGATTCGGGGTCGTGGGAAAAGGAGCGGGACAGGAAAAATCCACAGCGGCACAAAGCTCTGAAAATAAGAGCCCCCCGACCACCTGCGCGAAAACATCGCGGCCGCAACCGCCGCCTGTGCAATGACCGCTGCGGCAGGAATTGTCGGGGAGGTTGGATCGAGTCGTTCTTCATAAAAATAATGCGCGCCTGACGGCATCCGGTTCCCGCTGGATCACGCGCAGGAGGGTCGCGGCCGGGCCGCTTGTCCGTCGCGTTTCCTGTTCCCATTTGCGATAGCCGGACAGGCTCATGCCCATCAGGGACGCCATCTGCGATTGCGTGAGTCTGGCCTGCTTGCGAACCTCGCGCGGGGCCGCCGTGGGCGCGTGAACGATGGCCGGGCCTTCGCCCCGCGCGTGGGACAGCGCCTCGTTGAGGGACTGGATCAGATCATCTCCGAACGTGTTCATTTTCGTTCCTTTCCGGCGTGCTTGATTGCCTTTGCAAGCGCTTGCGGGTCGGCGCCGCAGAGGTTCAGGCGGACGGCGCTTGTTCGCTCGCCCGGCGCATTTTCTCGACGATGGCGGAGGTGGAGCAATCGTCGTGGAAAGCGAGCACCCGCACATCGCCGCCCCAGGACTTGACGAGTTCGCTGCCCACCACTTCGTCGAGCGCATAATCGCCGCCTTTGACGAGCACGTCCGGCCGCAACTCGCGCAACAGTTTCTCGGGCGTGTCTTCGCTGAAACTCACCACCCAGTCGACGGCTTCGAGTCCGGCCAGCACCCGCAGGCGGCGGTCGACGGGATTGATCGGGCGGCCCGGCCCCTTGAGCGCGCGCGTCGAGGGATCGTCGTTGACCGCGACGATCAGCCGGTCTCCCAACTTGCGCGCCTCGTCGAGATAACCGACGTGGCCGGCGTGGATCACGTCGAAACAGCCATTGGTGAAGACGATGCGCTCGCCATGATCGCGGGCGTCTTGCGCGGCGATGCGCAATTGACCCGCGCTCATGATGCCCCTGCCGCTGTCTTGCTCGGCCATCAACGCCCGGCGCAACTCGGGCGCGCTGATCGCGGCCGTGCCCAGCTTGCCGACCACCAGACCCGCGGCCAGATTGGCGAGCACGACCGCGTCGGCCAGCTTCTCCCCGGCCGCGAGCGCCGCCGACAATACGGATATCACGGTATCTCCGGCGCCGGTGACATCGTAGACTTCCCGCGCTCTCGCCGGCAGATGCAATTCCGGCGCATCGGGCCGGATCAGCGTCATGCCGAGTTCGCCGCGGGTAATGAGCAAGGCCTCGAGCGCGAGCCGGTCGATGAGCGTCTCGCCTTTCGCCACGAGTTCCGCCTCGTCGGCGTTCGGCCCCATAACGGCCTCGAACTCGGCCAGATTCGGGGTGATCAGCGTCGCGCCGCGATAGCGCGAAAAATCGCTGCCTTTCGGATCGACGATGATCGGAATTCCCCGCGCCTTGCCGAGCGCGATCAAGTCCTCGACCTTGCCCAGCCCGCCCTTGTCGTAATCCGAGAGCAGCAGAATATGGGCTTCGGCCAACAGGCCGGCGACCTTTTCGGTCAGACCCGCGGCATCGGCCTCGTTGAAACGCTGTTCGAAATCGAGCCGGATGAGTTGCTGCTGGCGTCCGATGACGCGCAACTTGGTGATCGTGGGCTTGTCCGGGGCATGCAGAAACTCGCAATAGACGCCGGCGGCTTCGAGTCGCGAGCGCAATTCGGCGGCAGCGGCGTCGGCGCCCACGATGCCGACCAGGGTGGCGGCGCCGCCAAGCGCGGCGACATTGAGCGCCACGTTCCCGGCGCCGCCCGGCCGGTCCTCGCGCTTGTCCACGCGCACCACGGGCACGGGCGCCTCGGGGGAAATCCGCGAAGCCTCGCCATGCCAATATCGGTCGAGCATGACATCGCCCGCCACAAGCACGCGGGCATCCTGAAAAGCGGGCATGGTCGGCTTCATGAACTGCCTGCTCGTGCTGGTATCGGCGAGGCGGATCATAGCATGGCGATTATCGGCTCCGCGTCAGGATTCGGGCCGCTCTCGAACCCGATTCGGCCTGCAAACATTTCGCCATGTTCGCCCGCAATCGACCGGACCGTCGTATCGGACTTCAAATCCCTTGAGGGCGCTGGCGCCTCGTCAACCGGGGCGCGCTGCTCTGCGGCGCAAAATCTTGATGGCAGCGTCGACGCTGATAGAATGGGCACGGTGTCAAGTGGGGGACAGGGCATGGAGAGCATCACGATCCGCAATCTCGACGACGACGTGAAAAAGCGCCTGCGCGAGTGCGTCGCCGCGCATCGTCGGTCGATGGAGGATGCGCGCCAAAAAGTGGCTCGACTGAATGGTCCCGATGGGTCCAACATTTGGGGTCTCTGGAGGAAGTCATGAAAATAAGATTGAAGAATCCGCCAATTAATGAACTGATTATCGGTGTTTATTTTGATCCTCCTCTGATTTCCCTTAGAAGCGAACACATTGGTCTGCTGTGGTCACGCTTTCGCAGTGAGTTCCCGAAGGTAGAGCAACGAGAGCCTCTTTTAGTCAATATTCAAGGAAGTGGGCCGTCAGTGTATAGTGGTGGCGAGTTTCCTTTTATGCCAAGGTTCTGGTTCATCTCGGAAGACGAAATAAACCTAGTTCAAGTTCAAAAGGATGCCTTTCTTCTTAATTGGCGGAAACGGGAAGCTGAATACCCAAATTTTGATGAGAAACTGAAATCGTCTTTTAGCGAGAAATTTTCGATATTTAAAGAGTTTATCAATCGAGATGTCGGTGTATATGAAGTTAAAATTGGTCTCTGCGAACTGACCTACGTTGATGTTATAGAGCCGTGCGAATACTGGCAAGGCCCGCAGGACACCTACAAAGTTGTCCCGTCCTTTTCTGTTCCGAAAATCGGACCTAAATCCGGAGAGTTATCTGCCTTCAATTGTACGTATAGCCATGATATATCTCCTCATTTGCAACTACATATCGCAATCCGAGTTGCCAAATCAAACCAAATACCCAATTCGTCTTGTCTAATATTGGAATTCAAGGCGCTTGGCCAACCGAATGGCTCTGAAGAGTTGAGTATTGATCAATGGTACGAACAAGCGCACAATGCGATTATTTCTCAGTTTTTGAACGTTACGGACAAGCATGTACAGCGTAAATTCTGGATGCTGGAGGAGGAAACCGAATGACTACGACAATAGGAGAATGGCGCAGCAGTACTTCTGGCCCCGAGCTTCTTCCACTCCATGACACTAGTATGCATCCAACAATAGAATCCAATATTCAATACCAAATTTCATGGCAAAGATTTAGGTCTCAGCTCTTTAATCCGGTGCATCAAAAAAAATATGGATCACAACATTGTGTTATTTCTTACTCAACCCACCGAAGCAATCGATTTTGACATCCCAAGTACCGTATTCGATCTTGATGGCCTAACACGCACACGACTTCAATCCTACGCTTCCAGAATAAATGAACTGGGCACCTATGCGAGGGACGATGGGTATCATTTAAATCCAGAATCGGAGGTCGATTTCTGGCGCTTTATCGAATTGGTGCCTCATTTTCGAAGAGGGAGCTTGGTGCTGGTGGATAATGGGAACATCCGCGCGATCTGGAAGGATGGGCAGAGTTCCCACCTCGGATTGCAGTTTCTTGGCGGCGGGATGGCGCAATATGTGATCTTCAGGCGACGCGGGTCCGGACAGCAGATTTCCCGTGTTGCCGGCCGCGATTCCCTTAAGGGCGTATTGCGACAGATCGATGCTTTCGATCTGGACGCGCTGCTCTACAAATGAAGGGAGACAACCTGCCAGCGGGCGACCATGTCGTTCGTTACGTAAAGCCCAGCATGATCTTGGAAGATAGAATCGCAGACGGTTCAGATTTTCGTTTGCGTGCAAAAAGGCCGGACGAAAAAGGGTTGTTTGTCAACTGGCTTGAGGCTATTGGAGGCGAGAAAAAGCATCAGTTGAGCGAAGTGCGGCGCTTGTTCCGCCTGCGCGTAAAGCCAAGCGGGCGGTTCGCGGAGCTCAATGTCGGTACGGTCCTGCGTGTAGTATCCGAAGAACTCGATACGCTGCGTATTGTCCACGATCCGCTTGAGGCCGAAGGCGATTTCGAGGCGGATCCATCGCATGCCGAAGTCGTTGGTCTGCCGTCAGGCGACTCTGACCAAGCTATGCTGGTGGGAGATCTAATTGCGGAATGCATTATCGACATGCATCCGGCTATCAACAGACATGGCGATTCAGGGAAGCCCTGATGCAAGCCTACAGAATCCCGGATATCGATATTCGGCGAATCAGCTTCGCTGCATGTCGCATATCGCTGACTGATCGATGTCATCCCCTGCAAGTTCGTCCTGATCGCGCAAGTCCCCGGCTTTCAATTCGCGCGGGATTTGGCTAGCTTATCCGCTTTGTGCGCAAGCCGGGGCGAAAGTCGCATGACCCAGGACGCTTCCAGCGAGTTGGTTCGCTTGCGGCGATTCATCGCTCCCCGTTATTGGCCCGTCTGGGTTTTCATCCTGCTCGCCCGGGCAGTCGCCCGGTTGCCGTTTGCCTGGCAGCTCAGGCTCGGCGCCGGCATCGGGCATCTCGGCTATGTGCTGGCGCGGCGGCGCCGGCGCATCTGCGAAGTCAATTTGCGGCTTTGCTTTCCCGAACTGGATTGCGGCGCGCGGCGGCGGCTGGCGCGCAGTACCTTTGTCGCGAACGGCATCGGCCTGATGGAAGTGGCCATTGCCTGGTATCGCGACCCCGAAGACTTTCGCTCCCGCATGAGCATCGAAGGGTTGGAGCACTTGCAAGCGGCGGCGGACAAGGGCCGCGGCGTGCTGCTCGTCGCCGCGCATTTCAGCACCCTGGAGATCGGCGGTTTCCTGCTCAGCCTGTGGCAGCCGCTGGCAGTCACTTATCGCGCTCATGAAAACCCCCTGTTCGACGCCGAGATGTTCAATTGCCGCCGCCGCCGCTATCCGCGCGTGGTCGAACGGCGCGATGTTCGCGGCATGTTGCGCTGCCTGCGCGACGGATTCGTCGTATGGTATGCGCCGGATCAGGATTACGGCGCGCGCCGGGCGGTGTTCGCGCCGTTTTTCGGCGTGCGGGCGGCCACCATAACCGCCGCCAGCCGCTATGCCGCCTCGAACGCTTCGCCCGCGCTGTTCTTCAGCCATTACCGGAAGCCCGACAATTCGGGCTACCATCTGCGCATCAGTCCCGAACTGGAAAATTTCCCCTGCGGCGATGAACGCGAAGACGCCATCAGGATCAACCAATTGGTCGAAGCGGCCGTCCGCGAGCGGCCGGATCAGTACTTGTGGCTGCACCGGCGCTTCAAGACGCGGCAAGCCGGCGACCCCGGCCCGTATCGATAGTCGCGCGGCGGCCGGGTCATGAATCGCGCGACAGGCGGAATCGGCGGGCGGCTGGCGCGGCTGGATGCGCGAATCTGGGCGGTCGCGGCGAGCTTGCTGCTTTCGGTCCATGTCGGTTTCGCCGTCTCCGTGCCGAACGACGACGCCTTTCTTTACGCGCGCACCGCCGAGATCTTTCTGCAAGACGGCGTCGGCGCGGCCTTCGAGCATTTCGCCTGGGCCGGATATCCGGTGCTGATCGGTCTCGTCGCGACCGCCGGACTTGAAGTGCTGACCGCGGCATATCTGCTCAACGCGTTGTTTTTCGCCGTGTTGACCTTCGCCTTCGCAAGCATTTGCCGGGAATTTTCGCAAGACCGCGGTCTGCTTGCGCTCGCCGCATTGACCATCTTGCTGTTTCCCGAAATCAACGAGTACCGCTTTCAGATTCTGCGCGATTCGGGCTTCTGGGCATTCGCCATGCTCGGCTTGTGGCAACTGATTCGCTATGGCGCCGAAGGCCGCTGGAAGTGCTGTCTGTATTTTTGCGGCGCGCTCTTGCTGGCCGCCATTTTCCGGCCCGAGGCGCTGCTTTACCTGTTGCTCGCGCCGCTCTGCCTGTTGTTCGACCGCCGTCGCGGACGGGCGGAACGCTATCTGCTTTGCCTTCGCGCGCAGGCCGCGGCGGTTGTCGCGCTGCTGGCATGTTGGCTGGCAGGGCTGTGGTTCGGACTGGATTTGTTCGCGCAGGCGGTCGCGCTGGGTTCGGCTTACCTGCCGTTCCTGCAATCCCTGTTCGATGCGGGCGGACAGGAAATGGCGGCGATGGCGCAAGCCGTATTCGGCGAACACGCGGCCACTTATTCCGGCCGTTATCTGCCGCTGTTCCTGCTCGCGGGGTTGATGGTCATCCTCGTCGCCGAACTGCTATATGCGGTCGGCATGCCCTTTTCGCTCATCCTGGCCTGGGGCTATTGGAAAAAATGGCTACTGCCGGATCGCGACGCGGCCTTGCCCGCGGTCGCTTTCGCGGCGATCAACCTGTTGACCGTGCTGGCGTTCCTGTTGGTGACGCGCTATCTGACGAGCCGCTACGCCATGATATTCAGCCTCGCCCTGGCCCTGGCCGCGCCTTTCGTCGCGCGCGAAATGCTCGCGCGGGCGGCGCCGGGAACGCGGCTCGTCCCCTGGCTGCTCGCGCTGTTCTTCGCATTCTCGGCGGTGGATTCGTATTACAGTTTCGGGCGCTCGAAGTCCCATGTCCGGGACGCGGCCGAATGGCTGGACGCCAATGCCGGCGAAGGCGCGCGCTTGCTGACCGATAATCGGGCGGTGGCCTACTATAGCGGCATGGTCGCCGAATACGATCAGGTGCGGCCCCGCTTGCGCGAAGCGCAGATCCTTGCCGTCGCGCCGGGCGATGTGGTCGCGGCGGAGACTTCGGCCGCCAACGAGCAATTGCTGGCGCGGCCCGATATCGCGGCATTGCTCGAACCGCTGGCCGCGTTCCCCGCCGGGGACGAAACGCTCATGCGGATTTACCGCCGCTTGCCCCGATAGGAAAGCGATGCAGCGACAGGAAGCATATGCGGATCGTGTTCAGGTTCTCGTCAAACTGGCAATTCACGGCGCAATACAGCTCCGGCCGGTCGTTGGAGAGCGGAGCTCAAGGCTGTTCCGCTACCACGAATCCTTTTCGATGCGGTGAGTGACAAGGAGGTTTTCGAGGATCAGGTACTTCAGGCCCGAACTGACGAACAACTCGACCGCGTGTTCCGGCGAGCAGGCCAGGGCTTCGCCGGGCCGGCTCATGGAAGTATTGATCAGCAAGGGGTGTCCGGTCCGCTCGTTGAATAGCGTCAGCAGGCGATGGAAGTCCGGGAAGCGATCCGGGTCGACCACTTGCAGGCGGGTGCTGCCGTCGGCATAGGCGATGCCCGGATAACGCCGCCGCCAGGTTTCATCGATGCGAACGCCGATGCAGCGATACGGATCCGCCTGCTGGCCGGCGAGCAGTTCTCCGCTCGCCTCGGCGAGCACGGCGCAGGCGAAAGGCCTTCTGATTTCGCGGAACTTGACTTCCTGATTGATCAGGTCGGCGATGTTTTCCTGTCGCGGATTCGCCAATACGCTGCGATTGCCGAGCGCGCGCTGGCCGAATTCGAGGCGGCCGCGGAACCAGCCGACGAGTTCCCCGGCCGCCAGCAGCTCCGCGGCTTTCGCGTGGGGGTCGGCAAGTTCCTCCGAGACCGGCCTGGCGCGATGGTTGCGACAGGCGGCGACGCATTGCCGGGAGGTGAATTCCGGCCCCAGCGACATGTTTCCGACCGGCTGCAACTTGACGCCCGAACGGCGAATCGCGCAGGCGGCGGCGCCGATCGCGGTGCCCGAATCGCCGCAGGCCGGATGCACGATCAGGCGCTCGACCTGGTCCATGGCGGCGAGCCGCTGGTTCAGGCGGATATTCATCGAGCCGGTGCCGGCCACGGCGAGGATGCCGGTCTCGGCGAGCGCGTCGCCCAGATAATGCTCGATCAATTGCATCGCCATGTCTTCGTACAGTTTCTGGATCGCGGCGGCGTAATGCAGATAGGGGTCGTCGAGCAGGTTGCCCAGGCGGCGCGGACCCAGCAGATCCACCAGCCTCTGGCTGAAATAATGGCCTCGGGATCTGGCCTTGTAGCGGCGCAGGCCGACCGTGCCGATCAGATTGTTGTTGACCTTGAACTTGCCCCCGCGGCAACTCGCCAGCGGCGACAGGTCGTATTTGCCGGCGTCGCCGAGCGGCGCGATGCCCATGACCCTGAGTTCGCCGTCGAGAACCTCGAAGCCGAGATAATCGGTCAACGCGGCATACATGCCGCACAGGGAATCCGGGTTGTGAAATTCCTTCCGCTTGCGGATGCGGCCGTTTTCGCCGACGGCGAAGAGCATGTTGGAATATTCGCCCTTGATATCGTTGCAGAAGATCGCCGTTTTCCGCTCCGGCTCGTTCAGCAGGTAGGCGCTGGCGGCATGGGCGAGTTGGTGTTCGACGGGCACGATGGGCGCCTGCGCCGGCGGGATATGCAATTGTTCCAGCATCTGCCGCAAATTCTTCAGATAGCGGCGGTAACGGCGGTTGCCGTTGAACAGGCTGTCAAGGCCGCGGTCGGGGGCGTACCAGTGGCGCCGGGCGTAATGCCAGCGGGCGGAACTGAACAGGCTGATCGGACTGTAGGAAATGGCGATCCGGTTGATTTCAGACGCGTGGATGCCGGCGACCCGCAGGCATTGACGCGCCGCGTGATAAGGCATTTCGTCGCGGGCGTGCCGGCGCCGGGTCAGACGCTCCTCTTCCACGGCCGCCACCAGTTCGCCGCCGCGAAAAAGCGCCGCCGCGGCATCGTGTCCGATTGCTCCCGCCAGACCGAGAGTATATTCCGCCATGAGCCGCCTCCATGTATTCTCCGAGCAATTCCAGCCATGGAATTACTCATTATCGCAAGACAAAAGCGCGGTTTTGCCTTCTTGCTCGCGAATGCAATGACTTGCGCTGTCGAATCCGGCGGCGCTCCTTGATATCGCGGGCATGCGCCGCAAGGAAGCCCTGGCGAAGCAGGGTTTCCCTTCCGGTTTTGCGCGGAGCCAAGATCCCTCTTGCCGTCGCCGCGAACTTGCGGGGCTTATCTTGCGTTGCTTTCCAGCCGCCGCTCCGACCATAGCTGTTCGAGAAAATCCGCCGCCGCTTGCGCCATGGTATACAGTTCTTCGCCGCGGCCATAGCGCAGGCCGTTTGCGCTCCAGGGCGCGCTGTCGAGTTGCTCGAGCATTTCCCGCAGGCGGCGGTTCAGTTCCTGTTGGCTGAAGGGCTCGCCGCAGACCTGGCCGGAGCCGGCCTTGACGATATGCGGGGCATAGCCGCAAGTGGCCGTGGTCAGCACCGGAAGGCCGGCCGCGGTCGCTTCGAGCAGCACGTGGCCGGCGCTTTCGGAATAGGCCGGATGCAATAGCAGATCCGCCGCCTGATAGAGGCGCGCCACATCATCCTGTCCCGGCAGCATGTCGACCCGCTCGCGGATGCCGAGCCTGCGCGCCAGGGCGAGGAATGGCGCGGCGCGGCCCCGGCCGACCAGCAGATAGCGGCAATTTCCGGCCAGGGCCGCGGGCAGCGCGGCGATTGCGCGCAACGCGCGGTCGACGCCCTTGACGCGGAAGCCCGAGCCGATTTGCAGAATCAGTCGCTCGTCTTCGCGCAGCGACAGTTCCTCGCGGCGGCGCCGGCGCGTTTCCGCATCGCGGGCGGCCACTTTCCGGTCCTGCGACAATCCCGGCGGCAGCAGCCGCAGGCGCGCGGCGCACTCGGGATAATGGCGCGCATATTCATCCCGCTGCCGCGCTGAAAGCACGAGCGCCCTGGTCGCGCTGGCGGCGCCGAACACGGCTTGTTCGCAGGCGCGAAAATGCCGGAACCTGGGCGTGAGGCGATAATACGCGCCGCGCTGTGTTCGCGCCTTTTCCGCGAAACACGAGTCGGCGGCGAAGTACACGTCGAGCAGCGGCATCTTGTTGAAACCGACCACCAGGTCGACCGGCTCCGCGGCCAGGGCCTGCCGCAACTGCCGGGTGTAGTCGCGGTATCGGGCCAGCCGGCCGAAGCCGCGCGCCTCGACCGGCGTCACGCGCAATCCGTCCGGCTTCGGGCCGCGCCAGCGCATGGCGTATGCGGTCACCTCATGGCCGCGGTCGAGGCATTCCCGCGCCAGCCGCGCCATGTCGCGTTGCTGGCCGCCGTGCGGGAACCAGGAATAAATGAGAAAGGCCAGCTTCATGGGACGGCGCGCCCGTCGAGCAATCGTTCGAAACGGCGCCAGACCTCGCCGGGCTTGTGCGCGGCGAAGCAGGGAGGCCGCAGCGGAAAGGGTTTGCCTTGCGTCGAGCCGAATACCGGCGGGCCTTGATAGCCGCAAGTCTTCTTCATGCAGGGCGCGCATTCGAGATCCGAAGTCAGATGCAGTTGGCGCGGGCCGAAAGTGCCGCTCAGTCGCGGATCGGTCGGGCCGTACAGGCTCAGCGCGGGCCTGCCGAGCGCGGCCGCCAGATGGCCGAGCCCCGTATCGACGGCGATCGCGCCGTCGGCCTCGAGCATGCATCGGGCGAGGCCGGTCAATGTCTGCCGCGCCAGTACTGTCGCCCCGTCGTTGCCGCCGGCGATCAGTTCGGCCCTGGCCTGTTCGCGCGCATCGCCCCAGGGCAGCAATACCCGGTAGCCGGCCGCGGCCGCGACCGCGCCCAACTCTCGCCAATAGGCGTCGGGCCAATGCTTGGTGGCCCAGGTCGTGCCGTGCAGGAACAGCACGGAACCGGACTTGGCCGGCGCCTCTGCGCGGCCGATGCGCGAGAGGTCGACGCCGTAATCGACCCATTCCCTGTTATAGCGATAGTTGAGCGCGCGGGAGAACAATTGCCGCACCCGGTCGACCGCGTGGTCGTCGCCGGGCACCGAATACGACTGGTTGTAGAATAGCGACGAAAGCGGCTCCCGCGCGGTCTGGTTGCTCAGGCCGATGGTCAGTCCTTTCGACATGCGGCTGATCACGCCGCTCTTGATCAGCCCCTGGGCGTCGATCACGAGATCGTAATGTTCTGCGCGCAAGCGTTGCCGGAACGAGCCGATTTCGCGTTTGAGCAAGGTTTTCAGAATATTGCGGCGCCAGCGGCGGAGCGAGACGGGAATGACCTTGTCGACGGCGGGATGCCAGCCGGGGATATCGACGAAGTTTTCCTCGACGACCCAATCGAAAACCACGTCCTTGCGCGCCTTGGCCGCGTCGGTGACGGCCGGCAAGGTATGAATGATGTCTCCAAGCGAAGAGACCTTGACTATGAGAATCCGCAATGCGCCGCTTCCCCGGAACTCGCCCCCCGCAGCCTGTCGACGGCGTCGGCCACCGTCGCGGGCCGCATCCCGGTCAGGCAGCGCAGGTGCCCGTAGGGACATTCTCGCCGGTAACAGGGCTGGCATTCGAGACCGGCGGCAAGCAATTCTACCTTGTCGGCGAGCGGCGGCGTGAACGCGGGCGAACTCGAGCCGTAGATCGCGGCCAGGGGTTTGTCCAGCGCCGCCGCGACATGCATCAGGCCCGAATCGTTCGACACCGCGACGGCGGCCGCGGACAACAGGTCGACGGCCTCGGTCAGGCTCGTGCGCCCGGCGAGGTCGCGGCAATGCGCGGCGAGTCCGGGCTCGATGTTCGCGGCGATCCGGGCGGCTATCGCGCTGTCGTTTTTCGAGCCGAACAGCCACACCTGCCAGCCGCGGCGCAGGTAAATGTTCGCCAGTTCGACATGGGCGGCCGCGGGCCATTGCTTCGACGGGCCGTATGCGGCGCCGGGACAAAGCGCCAGGATCGGCCTTTCCCGATGCAACTCCAGTCGCGAGCAGGCCGATTCGAGTTCGGCCGGCCGCGCTTGCAGTTTCGGTTTCGGCCAGTCGTCGGCGGGGGGGCTGTCGGCGGGCCGCGCCAGCGCCACGAAGCGTTGCGCCATGAGAGGGAGTTTTTCCTTGTCGAGTCGGCGACAATCGGTCAGCAGCGGGTCGCGCCATTCGCCGCGCCAGCCGATCCGCTGGGGAATCGCGGCATGGAAAGGAATCAGGGCCGACTTGAAAGAGTTGGGCAATACGATGGCGCGGGTGAATCCCCGCCCGCGCAAATCCCGGCCGATGCGCCGCCGCGCCGGCCAGTTGAACTCGCCGCGCGCGAATCGCAAGGCGAGACTTTCGGATACTTCGGGCATGCGCTCGAGCAGCGGCCTGGTCCAGTCCGGCGCCATGACGGCGATTTCATGGCGCGGATTATCGGCCTTGAGTTGTCTGAACAGCGATTGGGCCATGACCATGTCGCCGATCCAGGACGGCCCGATGACGAGGTATTTGTCGGGACTGCCGCGGCGGGGTTCGGCCGCGCGCGCGGCGGGGGCGGCGGAATCGCCGCGCCGGGATTCGGCTGCGCGGCCGTCGCCCGAATCGGCGGCGCGGGGCGCGGTTTCGCGCTCGCGCCGAGGGCCGGGGTCGTCGCCGCCGCGACCGGATCGCGGTTCGGCTCCGGAGTCGGCCGTCATGCTCCGGCGCCGGGAATCATTCGACCAGTTTCACCCAATCGCCGGGTTCCGGCTCGCCGATGGGGTAGTGGCCGTTGAGCAGGCGCAAGGTCTCTTCCGGATACTCGCTGATCCTGGAATCGCGCGCCGCGACGGCGAAATCGAAGTTCTCGTCCGCTACCGCGTAGCGGATGCGCAATTCCTGGGCCAACGCCATTTCGCCGCGCTCGATCGGGCGGAAACTGCGGATCGATTCGAGCAGCAGGGCATCGGCCTCTGCCGCGCCCGCGGCGGGCAATTCCCCGCGGAAAAGAAAGGCGCGCGGGCCGAAATAGATCGTCGCGACGCGCTCCTTGCGACCGCTGTCGGGATTCTGGACGATGCCGGTATGGCCGCGCAGGCGGAATTGCTCCAGGGCTTCGGACTGTTCGAGCGCGGCGCCGCGCAGCCGGCCGATGAGAAAATCCTGCGGCAGCAGGTTGTTTTGCAGGCGCAGGGCCTCGACCTTGAGCGATCCTTGCGCCGGCCCCGCGCCGGTTACGGTCGTCGTGGTTTCGCTCACCAGCCAGTTGTCCGGGAAAACCATGGTATAGCCGAGCAGGGTCTGGTAGTAGCGATTGCGGGTTTCGTTGGTTTTGGCCAATCGGCTCTCGCCGACGATCAGGCCTTCGGTGGCTTCGCGGAAGCGGCTGTCGTTGTCGCGGTAGCTTGCCTGGGGGTCGAAGCCGCGCACCTGGGCGATAGTCTGCTGCAAACGCTGGTCGTTGCGCGGATGGGTGGCGAACAGGCCGTGGTAGCCGCCGCCCCGATTGGTGGTGAGACGCTGGAAGTCCTCATGGTTCTTGAGCACGGTCAAGGCGTCGATCATGGCCAGGGGGTCATAGCCGGCATCGCGCAGATATTCGGCGCCGAGCTGGTCGGCCTGGAGTTCGTGTTCGCGGCCATAGCCGCTGAGGCCGGCCCGGGCCCAGATCGACGCGACCTGGGAAATCTGCGAGCCGACATAGCCGCTGCCGGTGGCGACCGCGGTCACCAGGCCGCCGACCTGGGCCGCGGCCTGGGCCAGCGTGCCGCGGGCGTGCTGCTGCACCGCGTGCCGGGCCGTGATATGCGCGATTTCGTGCGCGAGCACGCCGGCGAGTTCGGCCTCGGAGTTGAGGAATGCAATCAGGCCGCGATTGACGTAGACATAACCGCCGGGCAAGGCGAAGGCGTTGATTTCCGGGCTGTCGATGATGAAGAACTGATATTCGAGGTCGGGCCGGTCGCCGGCCTGGGCGACGCGATTGCCGATTTCGGCCACATATTCGTTCAGCGCCTCGTCCTGATAGAAGATCGAGCTTTGCGCGATCTTTTCGTGTTCTTCCTGGCCGATTTCCTTTTCCCGGTCGCCGGACATGAGCACGAGGTTGGGCGCGCCGGTCGCCGGATTGACCGCGCAGGAGTCGAGCGACAGCAGCGCGGCGAGGCAAAGCGCGAACAGCGGCCAGCGGACGGCCGCCATGTTCCCCGGAAAAGCCCCGATCAAGCCGGGGTTTTCCCGCGGCGCATGGATGCGCCGCCGGCTCCGACGGCGCAAGCTGCTGCATCCGCGGGCAAGCCAAAGCCGCGCCCTGGTTTTGCGGCAATGAATGATTCCATGGGTGGAATTGTTCAGGGGATGCTCCAGGCGATCAAGGGTTCTGTTCATGATGTCGTGCCCCGCGATATTCGATTCGGGCGACTTCAACTGCCGATGACGAAATTCTTCAACTGGTCTCCGAGCCGCTGGCAGGCATTGGCCTCGACTCGCGCGATCAACGGGATCGGAATCACGATCGCCGGCATATAGGATTGACCGGTGGCGTCGGTGCTGATCGTGCCCACGGCGTTGAAATTGCTCACGTCCCAGATTCTCGCGCTGAAGCTCGCGTCGTCTTCCCAGGAGCCGAAGCCGAAACAGCCGGCGCCCCCCGGCGCCACGGTGCAGGAAATCGAACCGCGGCGGTCGATGGTTTCGGTGAAGCCGTCGAGCCAGACGATATAGCGCACGCCGAAATCCCGCATGGTCAGCGCGACCTGCTCCTCGGCCATGAGCCGCTCCAGATCCGGGGCGCGCAATGGCGCGGTGCGCGGCTCGAACCAGGGGAACATGGCGTCGAGAAACTCCCGTTCCGGCACCACGTCGAGACCGTCGGCGCCCTGGGCGAGGCGGTTGCCCACGCATTCGACGAAATCGGCGCTGGTTTCATGACTGCTGACCTGGCGCCGGCCGAGGATCACCACGGTTTCGTGACTTGCTATGCCGGTTTCGCCCTGACGGAACTCGTCGACCGTGGTGCTGGTGCAGCCGCCGCACAACATCAGCGCAAGCGGGATCAGTTTGTCTTTTACGCCGTCAAGATGTTTCATCGGATTTTCTCCGCCGGTTTCATCGGTTCGCCAGCCAGTCGCTGATTTCGGGCACTTGCGTGAAACTGAGCGCGAAAGTGGAAGCCAGATCCCGCAGCGCCACGATCGCCGCGTCGTTGATGGCGGATTCGGGGCTCTGGAAAGTCTCGGTCGGCATCTTGCCGTAGGACGTCAATTCCCAGTCGGCCAGGTAATCGCCCTCGGCGGTCAGCAGGCGCATGTTGTACTTGATCCAGACTTCGTAGACATCGAGCCGGGTCTTGGCCGGCAGGGCGAGTTGGAATTCCTCGATGGCGGGCACGAAGATGGCGTCGATGCCGGAATCCGCCGCGGCTTCCACGTCCTCGACGAACTCCACATTGTCGAACATGGCCGGCAGCACGGCGTTGAACAACTCGACATGCGACTGGCCGCTCTGGATAAAGTACTCCTCCTGGCCGGTCTCGCTATATTCGGTATAAGTGAATTCCTGCAAGTTGTCGTCGTAGACGACAGCCACGGAAATCGGCAACTTGCCGATATTCGGCGTCGGGAAACCGCCGCTGACAATGACATTGCTGGCGCCGCAGGCGCCGAGCAGCAATGCCGGCAACAGGATTACGCCAATCGATCTGGCGGGGCTTTTCACTTTTCTCACTTTTCGGATGCTCCCCTCGCGCGTTCCGGCCTACCTCGCGCATCCTCCGGATGATTCCATTCATGCAATGATTCGTCGTCGCAAAACAGGACGCGGTTTTGTCTTGCTCGCGAACCCCATGGCTTGCGCCATCGAATTCGGCGGCGCATCCATGTGCCGCAGGAAGCTCGGACAAATCGGGGCGTTCCCCGACCCCGCCTACCTGAAATCGTTCAAACCAACGAATGTTCCGCCGTTGCGCTGGGTCAACTCTCGCATCAGCGAAGCGTAGCGATAGCCGCTTTGCTGAAACCGCGCGGAACCGCTCAATATTACCGGAAATCCGATGCCGTGGATGCGCACCAGCCGGTTGCCGTCGGCGTCTTCCGCATTGATCCGGTCGATCGTGCGCAACACCTGCTCGATCGAGCCGCCTTGCTGAAAATCGTCGCCCAATACGTAGATACTAATTTTCTTGTCCGCAGAATAAAAGGAGTCGATGGCCGCGGTGACGCCTTCCACCGGGCTGCTGTTGCTATAGGGATCCCATGTGCGCAAGGTGGAAATGATCTGCGCGCGGCGCGCGGGGGTGTCCGGAATCCATTCGCCGCGGAAGGAAGAGAACATGTAGTCCCCCATGTCGTTCATCACCTGGATGCCTTTCACCTCGGGATAGACATCGAGGGTTTCCTCGATCACCTCGAGCATCCTGCCCCAGGCGTTTTCATACATGCTGCCGGAAGTGTCGATCACGAAAATGATGTATTCGCTGTCCACCGGCACGCCGCCGATATAACTGCTTTCCTGCGCCTGGGAATCGGCGAACAGGCGCTGCATTTCTTCGGTCAGCGTCTGCCGCGCCAGCAGCAACTGGCCGATTTCCTCGGTGGTTTCGTCGCCCTGTTCCCGGGCCAGGGCGTAATCGCCCTCGAGCGCCTGGCGCTGACTGCGCAGGCTCGCGATCAGTTGCTCCACGCTGGCATTGCGCTCCCGGGCGGAATTCAACTCCTGCCGCAAGGTCTCGGTTTCGCCGCGGATCGCGAACAGTTGTTCCTGCAATTCCTGGATTGCGCCGGCGGGCAGGGTTTCGATCACTTCCTCGGTCGCGGGCGCGGCCGACTTGGTGATCATCAGCAGGATGATGATCGCGCCGAAACCGCAGGACGCCACATCCAGGAAGGATATGCTGAACTGCTCGGTCTCGCGTTTTCCGCGTCTCATCTCGCCGCCTTCGCGTCAGGGCCAGTCTTTCGACGGCGCCAGGAAAGAGCCCCTGCTCGCCATCGCCAGTTGCCAATAGGCCGCCGCCGCGCTCGGATCGCCTTCGAGCGGCATCAATATGATATTGATCGGAATGCCGCGCGGAAGTTCGCCGACCGCGTCCTCGAACAGTTCGATCCGGTCGCGCGGCGTCACCAGGCCGCTCGCGGGGCCCGGACGATTGACCGTCGGCAGGCCGTCGGTGATCAGGAAGATATTGTCCGGCGGCGGCGACATTGCCGCGGCGAGCCGGAAAACCTGCTCCAGATTGGTGCCGTCCCGCGGCACCGTCGCGCGCAGATTGGCGACCGCTTCCTCAAGCTGGTCGCGGTCGGCGACCTCGAGCCAGGTTTGCAGGTCGCCCGGCAGCGCCGGAACGACTTCGGTATTGAAACTCCAGGCCTGGTAGCGGCTGGTCACCGGAATCTGGGTCGTGATCCAGTCCACCGCGCGCAGCACCCGCTGCCATTTCGGCGCCTGCACCTTGCGCTCGTCGGGCATGTTGCGCGTGCGCAGGATGTTGACCACGGTTTCGTCGAGCATGCTGGCCGAGGCATCCATCAGGATCAGGATGCGCTGGCCGCCGAGGAACATGCCCGACAGGTATTGGCGGTTGCCGTCGCCGATGAATTGCCGCAAGTTGCTGCCGGCGCGTTCCAGCGCCTGCGCCTGCAAGGTCTCGATCCGGGTTTCCAGCGATTCGATATCCGACAGCAGCCGGTCGCGCAGTTGATCGCTGTCGGCGCCGCCGTGTTCGAGCAATTCGATTTCCCGCCGCAGCAATGCCACCTGCTCGCGCAATGTTTCGGCTTCGACTTCGCCGCGCGCGAAGTCTTCGCTCAGATCCGCCAGCAGATTGCGCAGTTCGAGATTGCCTTCGACGCCCTCGGCGATTTCGCGTTCGAGCATGTTGAGTTCGAGCTCGAGATCGGGGCTGCTTTCCACGACCGAAACCGTGGACGTGTGGTCCAGGATCAGGAAGATCAGGATCACGGCGCCGAAGCCGCAGAACATGACGTCGAGGAACGCCAGACTCAAGGGCGTTGCGCCGCGCCGACCCCTGCCGGACCTATTCGCCATCGTTCACCTCGATCAGCAGCAATTCGTCGGCGAGTTCCGGCAAGCGGACGCGGTCGCCGAGCTTCAGCGGCTGCCGGCCCTTGACCGGCACATCGTTGAGCCGGAATTCGACGCCGCCGCAGTCGAGCAGGACTTCGGCCCGATTTTTCGAAATCCTTCCCAGGGTCGCCGGCGGACCCGGCAGGCCGAATTCGAACGCGTTCGCGCCGCCGCCGTTCAGGTTGTTCATCAGTTGCAGGTCGTTCGCGGGCAGGGCTCGATTGCGGAACAGCACATGAGTCGGCGCGCGGGCCGCGGGCCGCGGCTCGGCGCGGAAGGAATCCGGCCCGGGCAGGGCGCGAATCCGGCGCACGCCTTCGCCGCCGCCGATCAGGTCGCGATGGCGCAGGCAGGCTTCGGTTACCGCCTCCGGCCGCGCCACGCGCAGCGGCCCGAGTTCGCCCAGGGCGGATATCGCGCCCGGCAAGAGCGCCAGCCGGTGATCGACAAGTATGCCGGCGTTGTGCAGTTCGACCAGCGACCGCAGCGCATGCGACAGTTTCGCGTAAGACTGCTTCAGCGCGGCGAGCAACTGCTCCCGCGGCAACTTGGCCGCATGCGTCGCGGCAGCGGCTTTCAGTTCCATGGTCAGGTTGCCCCGCCCGCCGGCCTGGTCGCCGATCCAGGCGGCGAGCATCGAATACAGTTGCTGTTCGGTATCCGCCTGATGTTGCGGATTGAAGCGGCATTGCCGGATAAAGGCGTCGGTGGCGACCCGCATCAGCGCGTCGAGCAGTTGCTGCCGGCCGAGTTGCGGCACCGGCGCGACATGGTCCACGGCCAGTTCGCCGCCTTTTCGGACCAGGCGGGTCAGCAGCACCTGGTGCAACTGGAGTCCGGCGTGCACGACGCATTCCTCGGCGGATGTGTCCGCCGCCGCGGCGAGGGCCGAATCGACCATGCCGCTTGCCCGAAAAGGGCATTGACCGGCCAGTCCGAGCAAGAGCCCCAATTGCCGGTTGCTGTAATGGCCGGGCACCGCGAACAGCACTTCGCCCCCGATCGCCGCCTCCCGCGCCAGTTCCAGCAATTGGCTATAGGCGAGGTCGGCATGATGGCGGATGCGGCCGCGCGCGGGCAGCGGCTCGGTGTTCAGTTCGTGCCAGAACTTGTCGTGGCTCGAAGTGGGATGGATGCGATGCCGCTGTTCCGCGGCCGCCCCGAGTATCAGCTCCTTGCCTTCGAGCACGGCGAACCCGGGACTGGCGGCGACTATGCCGCCGGCATCCCCGACCTGCAGCGAGACATCGTTCAACTCGATGACTTTCAGGCTCATGCCCGGGGCTCCCGATCAGGCACTTGCAGGCGCCGGATCAAGCGGTCGTCGCAATAGTTCTGGCAGTCGAGCACCAGCCGGTCCTGCAGCAATTGCAATTGATGCAGCAGGAACATCAGCAAGATGCTTACCACCAGCGCCACGAAAGTCGAGTTGAAGGCCACGCCGAGGCTCACGGTCACGCCGACGATGTCTCCGGCCACCGCCTGATAGGCCTGGCCGAGCGCCGTGCCGATGCCGCGCACCGTGCCGAGGAAGCCGATCGACGGGATCGCCCAGGCGATATAGCGCACGATGGTGAGTTCGGTTTCCATCCGGTCGGCCTCGGTCGCGCAGGTATCCTTGATCGTGTTGGAGACATCCTGGATATTGCGCGTGGTCTGGAAGCGATGCAGGCCGGCGAGCAATGCCCGCGGCAGCAGGCGCTCGCGTTCCTTTTCCGGCAGCGCCTGCACCGGGCGCGAATAATTGCGCGCATCCTCGGGCAGGATGCTCATGCCTTCCGATAACGGAATCAGGCTGCGGTCGAGCAGGATGCGCTCGCGCATCGTGGTCGCGGTTTTCATGCCGATGATCGACAGCGCCCAGAGAAAGAGGATGATGCAGGTTTCCTGTTCGATATTGCGCAGGATGATGTAGACCGAGCGTTCCGGCACATAGTCCGGATCGCTTTGCTGCAATAGCGTCTGCTGTTCCTGGATGAATTCCGCATTGGGCCGGATGATCGCCACATAGGCCGCGTGCACGACGATGATCGCGATGATCAGCGCCGCCAACTGGTAAAGCGTCTGGTGCAGCAGCCCGTTTCTCATGTTTTCCCGTCCTTCGTTCCGTTTAGAGCAGCCTCCGTCCCGGCCATGGGATTATCCGGCGCCGCAAGCCCCAACCATGCTTTTGTCTTGCGGCAATGAACAATTCCATGGATGGAATTATTCGGAGAATACCTAGATATCCGCCGGAAACGAAACGCCGAGATCCCGCGAAACCTGTTCGCGAGGGATGAACCGCTCGAATTCCCCGTCTTCCGCGGCGTCTTCGGCGGACGGCGCCTGTTGCTCCGCTTCGGCCTGCTCCGGCGCCGCTTCCTGTTGCTCTTCCTGCTCTTCGGCGGCGGCCGGGTCATCCTGCGGCCGGTCCTGGGCGCCGACCGCGCCCGCGCCCAGCAAGGCGGCGCATAGCGACAGTCGCAACAGCCGATCGACCATGGGTCATTCCTCCTCGAGGTAGCGGGCTACCCGGAAGCCGATGTCATAGCGCGGCTCGATGCCGAAATCGCGATAGGAAAGCCGCATTTCGGTGATCGACGCCTGCGCCCAGCTCGAGCCGCGGATCACATGGGCCTCGCCGGTTTCGGCCCCCAGCGGATCGACCGGAATCGCGCCGTCCAATCCCACCGAACCATAATAGTCGTGCATCCATTCCGCGACGTTGCCGGCCAGATCGTGAAGTCCATGCCGATTCGGCGAAAACGAGCCCACCGGCGCCGTCACCGCTTCGCCGTCGTTATAGTCCTGCAATACCAGGGTCAGGAAGGAACGCGCGGCCAGGTCGGCGAAATTGCCGGCGCGCGGAGGCGGCGGCAGGGATTCGCCCCAGGGATAGCGCAGGCTGGCGCCGCTTTCGTCCACCCGCGCGGCCCAGGCCCATTCGGCTTCCGCGGGCAGGCGGTAGCCATGCGATGCCGGGTCGAAGCCGACGACTTGCCCGCCGGATACCTGATAAAACGGCGGCAGCGACTCCTGTTCGCTGAGCCAGTTGCAGAATAGCGCGGCCTGCCGCCACGACACGCGCACCGCGGGCTGGCCGCCGTTATCGAGGGTCATGCCCGCGGTCGTGCCGGAACTGTGCTCCGGATCGAAGCGGCGGAACTGCTCATTGGTGGTTTCGGTCTCCGCAAGATAGAACGGCCGCTCGAGTTTCACCTCGCGCAAGGTCTCGTTGGGCCTGCGGCCGGCTTCCCGGCGCGAGGAGCCCATGACGAAAGTTCGGCCTTCCGGGAAGAACAGTTTCATTGTCTGTCCGGCGGCATTGGTCACCACGCTGATATTTTCCAGCCGGACCGCTTCCAGCGATCTCAGGTTCGCGCGAATGATCTGGTCGAGGCCGGGCCGCGGGATGAACTCGGCGGCATAGGGCACATGGCCATTGCTGCGAATCTCTATGGTCTGGCGCGCGGCGAGCAATTCCACGGTCTGATTGGCCGGACCGAGCAATTCGCCGTTGACGTAAAGTTCGGCGTCGGCGGGCTCCGCCCGCACTTGCACGCTGACGAGCACCGGCTCCAGTTCGACCCGCAAGTCATGTTGCTGGTCCGCGCGGATTTCCAGGCGGCTCCGTTGCGAGCGGTAGCCTTCCCGGAACAAGGTGAATTCATGGGTTCTGCCCGGCGGCAGGGAGATTTCCAGCGGCGTCAGGCCCTTGAACTCGCCGCCGACCGTGACGCTGGCGCCGGAAGGCTCGGACTGGATGAAAACCAGTCCGTCGGCGGGCTCGAGCCGCGCCAGGGGCAATCGCATGGCTTCGCCGGCGATGATTTCGAGTCGATCCTGCCAGACCTTGTGCCGCGGCAAGCGCAAGGTCAGCAGGCGCTCGCCGGCGAGAATTTCGGCGACCAGCGGCGTCCGGCCCGCCGGTTCGCCGTCCACCAGCAGCTCGGCGCCGGGCGGGTCGCTCGTCAGGCCGACCTCGGCCCAGGCGGGCTCGAGCCCGACTTCGAAATGCTGCTCGCGCTCGCGGCCCTCCACGCTGATTCGCCGGCTGAAATCCTGGTAGCGGTCGAGGCTGACGACGAGTTCGTAGTCGCCTGCTTCGACTTGCGCGCCGCTGACCGGCGTATTGCCGATATCGGCGCCGTCGAGGCTGACCCGGGCGCCGCTCAGGTCGCCGGCGACGACCGAAATCCTGCCGGGCAGGGGCCGCAGCGCATATTGCCGTGTTTGCGAAGCCGCCGCGCCGACGGCGAGCACGAGTTCGCTGTCGCGATAACCCGGATTGCGCAGCAGCAGCCGATATTCGCCGCTGCGAAGCAGGTAGCGGGGGCCGATCCTGAAACTCGGGCCGCCGCTCAATTCGATCTCGGCCGCGGGCGGGTCGACCTCGATGAAAACCGACTTCGCGGTCAGCACGAACCAGACGGCGAATCCGCTCGCGGCGGCGAAGGCGGCGACGGCGCCGTAAAGCCAGCGCCAGCGGAAGACGAATCCCGGACCATCGCCCCGGGGCGGAGTGAATTCGACCGGGACGATCGGTTCGATGTAATCGGATTCGCGTTGTCGCATGCGTTCAGCGCCTCGCGCCCAACCGCTCCGCGCATTGCACGATCACCTGCGCGGGAGTCTGTCCGAAACCGACGGTGAATGTCTCGCGCACTTCCCGATAACCCGGGCGCCGGCCCAGCGCGATATAGCGGCCCGGCTTCAGGGGCAGGCTGGTCTGCTCGAAAACGCCGAGTTCGGCGACGCGCAAAATGGTCACCGAAGTCAGGTTGTCCGAGGCGAAGCGCACCTCGACGGGTATCTGCGAGTTGGCCAGCAAGACTTCGAGTTCGTCGAGTTGTCCGCTCAACTTCGGCCCGGGATGCTCGAGCGAGCGGCCGGTGTAGTAGACATCGAGCGCTTGCTGGTAAACCTCGTCTTCGCTGAAGCGCCAGGGATTGGCGATGGCCTCGGTCAGCAACTGGTCGAGCAGCGCGCGGCGCGCGGCGTATTCCTTGCCGTCGAGCGCGAATACCACGTTCGCGTCGATCGCCAGCACTTCGTCATAGGACTCGACCGCCTGTTGCCATTGTTCGGCCCGCACGGCGTCTTCGATGCGTCCGCGCAGGCGCTCGATCTCGACCGAAGCCGCCTGGTCGCGGGTCTGCTCCACGGCGGCCCGGGCCTGTTCGTTGTTCACGCCAAGGCTCGCGGCGCGCTCGAATTCGGCGATGGCCGCTTCCGGATCGCCCGCGTCGAGCAAGGTGAAGCCCGAGGACATGACGGCGGAGAATTCGGCCTGCCTGATCCGTTCGCTTACTTCGGCGACGCCGTCCCGGGCTTCGGGTCTGGCCGGATCGAGCGCGGCCGCTTCGCGATAGGCGGCGAGCGATTCCCGCAGCGCTCCGGCGCGGGCCAGTTCGCCGGCGCGTTCGAGCGCGGCGACGAATGCTTCGTGGTTCGCGCTTCGTTCGAGTCCGTTCCGCGCCGCGGCATTGCCCGGATCAAGCAATAGCGCGATGTTGAAGTTCTCCTGCGCCAGTCCGGGCTCGCCGCGCAGCAAGGCTTCCTCGCCGGCGGCGAGAGCCTGCCCGAGCCGTTCCGGCACCGATTCCAGCAGCGCTTCGAGCGCGTCCGCCGCTTCCCGGTAGGAAGAGTTGGCCTGCTCGAATTCCCTGTCGCGATAGAACGCATCGCCGCCGCGCGCTGTTTCCAGCGCCGCGCCATAGGCTTCGCCGGCCCATTCTTCCACCTGCAAGGGCTCGAGTTCGGCCTGCGCGTCGAGAATCAGGGCGAGCACATCCTGGGCCCGCTGGCGTTCCCGCGCGAGCACCGCTTGCTGGAACGGGGAAAGTTCCTCCCCGGCCTGCGCGGGAGCAGGAGCGACCGGCTGCGGCGGCAACTCGGCCCGGCGTTCGAGAGGCAGTTCGTATTCGGAAACAATTACCGGCAGGACGAAAATGACCAGCAGGGCCACGACCAGCAGCAAGCCGACACCCAGCCACGCCCATGGCGAAGGCCGGCGAGATTCCGGCTGCGGCGGCGCATGGGGTCCGGCGGCGCTGTCATCCGCTTGCTCCGGCGCTTGATATGCGTTCTGCTGTTCCGGCATGTGTCGTCATTCCGGGGAAGCCCTGATGTATCAGAGGAAAGCCCTGCTCAAGCCAGAGCTTTCCTGCGGCGCATGCCCGCGCCGCAGGATCCGATGCCGCGAGCCATTGAATCCGGGAGCAAGACAAAACCACGCTCTTGTTTTGCGGCGATGAATCATTCCATGCATGGAATGATTCAAAGGATGCGCGGCCGGCCTGCGGCGCATGCCCGCGGTACAAAAGAGCGTCGCCGGATTCGATGCCGCGAGCCGTTGCATTCGGGAGCGAAACGAAACCGCGTTTTCGCCTTGCGGCGATGAACAGTTCCATGGACGGCGCCGCGCAGGAAATGCCCGGCTGATTCGTCGGCGGCCCAGACCCGCTCCGGTTGCAAGCATGACTTGCCCGCGCTCAACGGATCGTTGCCGCCGGAGGCATATCGCCCCGTTCGGCGGCGTAAAGGTCGGCCAGGATCTCGCGCCACTGTTCGTATTGTTCCTCCACGGTGCCGGTCAAGGTGATGGTCTGGTCCTGCAGGCTGATCACCCTCGGCGCGACCTCGCCTTCCAGCGACGCGCTCATCTCTTCCAGCGCCTGCATGTGGATCCTTGCTTCGGCCTGCTTGTCGAAACCGCTCTTGATCAGGTAGGCGCCGGCGCTGACTCCGGTCGCGCCGCCGACTCGGGTCACATAGTCGCCGCCGTTGGCGGCGGCCGCCAGACCGCCCAGCACCACCGCGGTGCCGAGGATGAAGCGCCGTCTCGCGTTGGCCTCCAGTTCGCGCAGGGCCAGGGTTTCGTGATAGCTCTGCTCGCGCCAGGAATCATAGGGCTCGCGCATTTCGCGAGTGAAACCCGAATAGTATTCCTGCACGGTGTCGAGGAACATGTAATCGCGCTCCCGAATCTCGCGAATCCGGCGCAAGGCGGGATCCGATTCGGCGGGCAAGGCGGCGAGCATGTAGCTGCCTTCGCCATCCGCATGCAGATAATCCGCGAACGCGTCGGGAGAGAAGCGCTGGGCGAAGCGCATTTCGGATACCGCCCGGATTTCCGCGATTCGCTGATCCGTCATGTTGGCCTTGCGCCAGGCGAGCAGATCGTTGGCGATGGAGTTGTAGAGCACCTGGAAGGGATCGTTCTGCGCCCGCTGCCCGGGTTCGTAGGCGAACTGGCTGATGGCCTCGCGATATTCCCGCGTATACCAATGGCGGCCGGTCGCGTCGCTGACTTCGACCCGCATCGCCATGCTTTCGCCGGTCGATTGCAGGATCGTGCCCTCGACGCGGATATCCATCGGGCCGGCGTCGCCGGGCATTACGTAGACGATGCCCCAGTTGCCGGAGCGGATCAGGGTTTCGGCCAGCAGATAGGGAGCGTAGCGCGATTCCGCCAGCCGCACTTGATGGTTGGTGGTTTCTTCCTCGTCGTTGTCGATCTCGTCGAGTCCGGGGTCGAACACGGCCACGTCGACATCCATCAGGAACTCTTCCGGAATGGCCGCGGCATCGGTGACGATCGGTTCATAGGTCGTCGTCCGCACGGTATGGGTGGCGCAGCCGCTTGCGATCAGCGCCAAAAGGCCCAGTCCCGCCATTTGCGCAAATATCGATTTCATCGGTCCTTACCTGTATGTCATGGTGTTTTGGCGTCCAGGTATTCTCTGAATAATTCCATCCATGGAATTATTCATTGCCGCAAGACAAAAGCGTGGTTTTGTCTTGCTCCCGGATGCAACGGCTCGCGCCGTCGCATCCGGCGGCACATCCATGTGCCGCAGGCAAGGTCCGATTTATCGGACCTTGCCTCGTATTCTCTGAATAATTCCATCCATGGAATTATTCATTTTTACTGGTCGCTGGCTATGCCAGTGTAATTCCTGTATTCGTCCCAAAGCGCTTCGCGCAATTCGGGGTCGGCCTCGGTCATCGCCGCTTCGCGCAATTGCCGCGCCACCACGTCGTCGTCCCTGCCGCTGGGAATATCGTCCGGCGGCGGAAAAGTGGGCTGATTGCGGCCGGCGCCCGGCGGACCGCCGCCGGGTCTGCGATTCGCGTTGGCGATATCGGCGCCGCCGCCATTGGACGAGCCCTGGGGCATGGCGCCGCCGGACTGTTGCGTGCCGCCCTGGCCGCCGCCGTCCGCTGCGGAGTCATTGCCGCCGGCCCCGCCGGCGCCTGCGCGGTTCGCGCCGCCGCGGGCATCGGCTTGCTCCCGGCGCAGAACTTCGTCGTAGGTTTCGTAGGTGCGGCGCAATTGCTCATCGAGGATGGCCGCTCGTTCCGCCGCGGTCATGGCGCCGCCCGCCTGACTCGCGCCGCCGCCGGGACCGCCCTGAAACACGCCGCCGCCGGGCAAGGTATCAAGCGAGTAATCGCCGCCCGGCGCGCCCGGAAGCCGGGGAATTCCGGCGCCGCCGGGCAAATTGCCGACGGTGCCGGCCGATGCGCCCCTGCTGCCGCTGCCGGGCGAATTGCTTCCATTGGGCGAATCGCCCGCGGGTGAACCGCCCGCATCGCCGGTCGATGCGTCCCTGCCGCCGATGCCGCCTCCGGGCATTTCAGCGCCGGGCAAATTGCCCGCAGCGCCGCCGGCCGACATGTCGCCGCCGGCAGCGCTGGGCGAAGAACCGCCCCCGCCGGGCAACTCGCCCGCATTGCCGGATGCCGTGCCGCCGGCACCGCTCCCGGGCGGTTCGGCGCCGGGCCGGGAACCGTTCTGGCCCGAAGGCGGCATACCCCCGGCCCCTGGATCGCCGGGATTCGACGAAGACGGCTCGCCGGGCAAGCCGGGCGGATTGGACAAGGTGGGCAAGGTCGGAACTCCCGGCGCCGCGGCAGGGGACGACGGCGACCCGCCCTGGCCGGACTGCGAGGATGACGACGGCCCGCCCGCCGGATTGGACAGCGACGGCGACCCGCCGGAGCCCGCCGAGCCCGGCGCAGGCATCGCCGGCGACCCGCTCTGGCCGGATTGCGAGGGCGACGACGGCCCGCCCGCCGGATTCGACGGCGAGGGGAGCGATGGCGACCCGCCGGAGCTTGACGAACTCGGCGAGGGCATCGCCGGCGACCCGCTGGAACCCGAAGAACCCTGGGAAGGCATCGACGGGGGAGTCGGCAAACTGCTGCCGCTCGGCGGACTCGGCGGGGAAGTCTGGGGCGGTTGCGAAATTGGCGTCGGCGTCTCGCAGGCGGCAAGCCCCGCTATCAGGCCGCAGGCCAGCGCAAGTCGCATTCGGGAAGCGGAACTGTTCATGAAATCTTGCATAAGCCCGTCCTCGCGGGTCGACGCAATGCTGAAAGCTTGCCGCTTTCGGGAGCCCTCTTGCTTGATATGTCAACCCCGCTTAACCACAGCTTAACATTTTTCCGCGCTCGGTCAGGAAATTTGGACAATTTCCGCGAACGGGAGTTTCCATGCCTCCCCTGGGCAACTCCAGCCGCGGAATTGTCCATCGCCGCAAGACAAGAGCGCGGTCTTGTCTTGCTCGCGGATTCAACGGCTCGCGTCGTTGAATCCGGCGGCGGAGCCGCGGGCCGCGGACCGAGTTCGAATCAGTACCAGTACCTGTACCTGAACAGGTTGCCGTCGGAACGCGCGGTCTCGCCGTCGACCAGCATGGGCCGGAACATGGAGTCGCGGACCTTGCGCCTGACCCAGCCATGTTGCGATTCGGTTCCCGGCGGTTGTTCGCCGATGGTCTCCAGATTCCGTACTTCGCCCCATTGCGTGACATCGAACCGCAGTTCGACGTAGCCGTAATCGAGTTCTTCAACGTCTTCCAGGTAAGCGATGTTCTCGATCATCCATTCGTTATTGTCGGAGGCGAATACGGGAATCTCCCGAACCTGGCCGAATAATCGCCGCCGCAATGCGTCGGCGTCCTCTTCTCCGGCTGCCGCTTCCCATGCCTGCAGGTACATGTCTCGCGCCGGGCCGCGCCGGTTGAACAGCAAATACCAGTCCGCCACCTGGGCGGTTGCCTCGGCGAGTCGCCCGGCTTCGCCTTCGCGCCCGAGATAGTATTCCCTGATGGCGAGCAGCGCGTCCTCGCCCGCGCGAAAACCCGACGGCACGATCGGGTATTGCCAGTAAAGCATGTCTCGCAATGTTTCCTGCGGCGCCCTGAACTGGGCCCGCGCCAAGTCCCGCAACAGATCCTGATTGAGGGCCACGACATGGGCGGTTCGCGCCACGCCTCGCAGGTATTCGATATAGCGGTCGTCTTCCGGGCCGAAATGGACTTCGACCATGCGCGCGGCCGCCTTGAACAGCATTTGCGCCGAACTCAGCCGCATTGCCAGCGACTCGCCCTGGCGCAAGGCGAAGGCCCGGCTATGCCAGTCGGCGAGGTCGCCCAGGGCCGGAATCAGCCGGGGGTCGTTATTGCCGTAGAATTTCTGCTGGATATAGAAAAGATAGTTCTGGTAGACATCGACTTGGCCCCAGTCTCCCATCGCGGCGTAACTGTCGATCATCCGCTCCACCAGCGGCGTCTGGTCGATGGTGTGCAGGCCCGAGTTGATGCGCTGGACATGGATGGCGCGTTCGTGGGTTTCGATCGCGCCGAGATAGTCGCCTTGCTGCTGTTGCAGCGACCCCAGCGAACTGAGTTGCTCCACGACGCCGATATCCCAGGCGCCGTCGAGGATTTCCGCATCGGCGACGGCTTCGCTGAACTGCTGGATGTCTTGCATCCGCAACTCGAATTCGGGATCGAGTTCCGGCAGCCGGGGAATTTCCGGCGGCGACGGCTCGAAGTCGCTGTCCGGCGAGAAAGGCGCCGCCGGCTCGAGATAGAGCGGCGTGTGCCGCGCCGCGGTTTCCTGCTCTCCCGCAGCTTCGCCGGCTTCCTGCGCCATGGCCGCGACAGCGGTCAGCCAGCAACAGAGCGGCACGACAACGCGACTTGCCTTGCGCAACCGGCAATTGTTCAGTTCGCGACGATTCATGATGCGAAGACAGCGCTGCATGGAAGCGACGGCAAGGAATGCCCAAGTTATATCACCCGGCGATTTGCCCCGCAATACAGGCAAGCGCGAGCCGGCAAACCTTCAGTTCGACCCTTGCCGGCTTTCGCGCAGTCCATGTGTCGGGATTCGCGCCCTGCTTGCGAGTTGCCTCGCGGTCCGACCGGGTGGGGAGGGAAGCCCTCCGGTCGTTGTCGGAATCAGCGGTTTTTGGGCACGCTGTTCCCCGGAAGAATCCGCCCGCCGGAAACCCTCCGATTCACTCGCCCGGAAGACTCGGCGGGAATTGGCGGACAGCCCCGCTGCCATTGACATCATTGGCTGGCCTGTGTACATTGGGCGATCCACTCTGCCCGCATGGGCAGGCGACCAATTTACGCGAGTTCCGTGGTCGCCATCGACAAGCGCCTACTCTACTCGCTCGCTCGAGCGACACCTGAAAATGCAGGAGATCGACAATGTCGAAGAGATTGTTCGCTGTTGTCCTGACAGATGAACAAGAAAAGGGGGCTGCCAAGATTGCGGCCTCATTCGAGGACAGCGATGTCTACCGTCTTGGCGCAGATACCTACGTCGTGGCTCATAAGGGGCTTTCGCGCGATGTGGCGAGATGTGCCGGCATTTTCAAGGACGAAGGCGAAACCGAGCCAGGCGAGGTATCTGGTGTCGTGTTCAAGCTTAATGGGTCGTATACAGGCTATGCGAATCAAGACATTTGGGAGTGGCTTGAAGAAGCGGATAAAGAATCCCAGGAGCCTGCGCCGTAGAAACTTCTGAATACCATATGTTGTATGTATACATTTTCATAAACACTGCATATAGTCTTGGGAGCGCCTGAAATCATTCTACGGCGCAAACTCCCAGGGATGGACCGCTTGTCTCGACCTCATCCAAAACGACTTCGCGGTAAAGAGGTTGTCGACAAGGAAGTCTCGGACTTGCAAAGCGATGTCCGCGATCTTTCCACGAAGTGCGGCGTGCGCTCTTCAAGCTTGAGCCGCGCAGGGAGATCAACCGGTTCGTTCCAGCAGCAGGTTGCCGAAGGCGTCGCGGCGGGCTTGCCAGGATTCGGCGATGTAGGTGGTCGAGGCGTATTCGGGCACGCTGGCCGGGCCGGCGAGAGTCGCTCCCGCCGCCAGGCGGCGGCGGGATTCCGACTGCGGCGCGTCGTCCGGCGTTTCCTTCGCGGGCGGCAGATCGAAAGCCTCGCGGGCGAACCAGGCGCGCAGCCGCACATTCACCGCCTCGACCGGCGCTTCCAGCGCATAGCCGTAGCGGCGCCGGTGCAACTCATGGAATCGCGCCAGGGTCGCGGTCCAGCCGGACCATGGCACGTTCAAGGTACAGGACTGGCCGGCGTAGCGCAGGTCGACGCCGAATTGTTTGCGCATGCTCGCGATATCGAGTCCCTCGGCGGCGAATTCGGTTTCGGCCCGGCGCGATAATTGTTCGAGTTCCCGCTCGACCAGCGGCGTCGGGTCGTCTTCCCCTGTGCGTTGCAAGGTTCGCGAGAACTGCCTTCCCTGATCGGCGACCGCCATGCCGAGCGCGGACAGGACGCCGGCGTAGACCGGCACCACCGCCTGGCGGATGCCGAGCGCTTCGGCGAGCGCGCAGACATGCAGGCCGCCGGCGCCGCCGAAACTGACGAGCAGGAACTCGGCGGGGTCGAAACCGCGATTGACCGAAATGCGGCGAATGGCTTCGATCATGTGTTCGTTGGCGATGCTGACGATGCCGCGCGCGGCGGCTTCGACATCGAGGCCGATCTCGCTCGCGAGTCCGGCCACGGCCTTGCGCGCGAGCTCGATGTCTAGCTCGAGGCCGCCGGCCAACGGCGAGCCGGCCGGCAGCCGGCCGAGCAACAGGTTGGCGTCGGTTACCGTCGGTCTGGTCGCGCCTTTGCCGTAGCAGACCGGCCCCGGATCTGCTCCCGCCGATTCCGGCCCTACTTGCAACATGCCGCCGCTGTCGACATAGGCGATCGAGCCGCCGCCGGCGCCGATGGTATGCATGTCCACCATGGGCACGGAGACGGGAAATTCGCCGAGCCGGCCTTCGTTCGTGATGCTGACGGGTCCGTCAAGCAAGGCGACGTCGGTGGAAGTGCCGCCCATGTCGAAACTGATCAGTTTGCGCCGGCCGAGTTGGCGGCCGAGGTATTCCACCGCCGCCAGGCCCCCCGCCGGACCGGAAAGCAGCAGGTTTACCGCGAAGTCCGCGGCCTTGTCGGCGCTGATGGTTTCGCCGCTCGATTGCATCACCTGAAGCGGGGAACCCGCGGGCAACCGGCTCAAGCCCGCTTGCAGCCGGCGCAGATAACCGCTTACCACCGGCCCGAGAAAGGCGTTCAGCCAGGTCGCCATGCTGCGCTCGTATTCCTTGTATTCCGGCAGCACCCGCGAGGAGCGGGCGACGAAAACCCCGGGCAAGGCCGCGCGCAAGGCCTGTTCGATGGCCTCTTCGTGACTCGGGTCGAGAAACGAGAACAGCAGATTGATCGCTGCCGACTCGGCGTTCAGTTCGCGCAGCCGCGCGATCAACGCGGACAGATCGTCCGCGGTCAGCGGCTCCAGGGTTTCCCCGTCCGCGCCGACCCGGCCGCCGGTTTCCAGGCAAAGCTCTTCCGGCACCGGCGGCGGCGACGGCTCGAACTCCAGCGCGTACAAATGGGGCCGGGTTTGCCGGGCCAGCGTCAGCAGGTCGCCGAAACCCCGATTGGCGACGAATGCGACGCGGGCGCCCTTTCTTTGCAATAGCGCATTGGTCGCAACCGTGCTGCCATGCACGAGTTGCGGGACGCCGCGGTCGAAACCCATCGCCGCGAGCCCTTCGAGCACCGCGAGTTCCGGCGCGCGCGGCGTCGAAGGAATCTTGTAGGCCGAAAGTTCGACTTCGCCAGCGGCAGTGCGGCGCACGCAAAGAAAGTCGGTGAACGTGCCCCCGACATCGACCCCGATGCAATAATTCGTCTTTTTTTCAGCCATCGCGGCGGTCCGTTTGCGGTTTGCCGATCCAGCCGCGGCCTATGTTACAAAATCCGCGCTCCGACGAGGTCGGCCGAACGGGCGCGGCGTTTTCATCGCGGCGCGGTTTCTGGCGGCGGCGGACGTGCTGTATATTGCAGCGGGGCCGTGCTGCAAGGGAAGCCCTGATTTGCCAGAGCTCCCCTGCTGCGGCACGCGGATGTGCCGCCGGATTCGACGGCGCAAGCCGCTGCACCCGCGAGCAAGACAAGACCGCGTCTTGTCTTGCGGCAATGAATAATTCCATGGATGGAATTATTCAGAGAATACAGGGCAGGCTCCGATTTATCGGAGCTTGCCCGCGGCACATGGATGTGCCGCCGGATGCGGCGGCGCGAGCCGCTGCATCCGGGAGCAAGACAAGACCGCGTCTTGTCTTGCGGCAATGAATAATTCCATGGATGGAATTATTCAGAGAATACATGATCCGACCATGGCTGCCGGAGGCCGATTTGCCCGAACTTCCCGAAGTCGAGACTACCCGCCGGGGCGTGGCGCCCCATGTGATCGGTCGGCGAATCATTCGGGTGGACGTGCGCGAATCTCGCTTGCGCTGGCCGGTGCCGGATGCTCTCGTCGAGCAACTTCCGGGACGGCGCTTCACCGCGGTCGGGCGGCGCGCGAAATACCTGTTGTTCCAATGCGAGAGCGGAGTCCTGCTCGTCCACCTCGGCATGTCGGGCAGCCTGCGGCTGACTCGCGCGGACGAGCCGCCCGGCAAGCATGCCCATGTCGACATCGCCTTCGAAACCGAAACCGAAACCGAAACCGAAACCGAAACCGAAACCGATGCTGGCGCGGGCACCGCTGCCGGCGCCAGGACCGACAGCATCGACGCGAAAGCCGCCGCCATGCTGCGCTATACCGACCCGCGCAGATTCGGCAGCATGCATTGGCAACCGGCGGGCGCGGGCGAGCATCCGTTATTGCGGGGGCTCGGCCCGGAGCCGCTCGGAGACGAATTCGACGGCGCCCTGTTGCATCGCAAGAGCCGCGGGCGCAAGACCGCGGTCAAGCATCTGATCATGGATTCCCGCATCGTCGCCGGCATCGGCAATATCTATGCCTGCGAAGCCCTGTTTCTTGCCGGCATACATCCGGCCAGCGCCTGCGGCAGGATCTCGGCGCAACGATACGAAAAGCTGGCCGGGGCGATCCGTTCGGTGCTGGGCGATGCGATATGCGCGGGAGGCACCAGCTTGCGCGATTTCACCGGAGGCGACGGCAGGCCCGGCTATTTCAGGCAGCGGTTGAATGTCTACGGCAGGGAAGGAGAGAGTTGCGCGCGCTGCTGCGGAGACCTGCGCGAGTTGCGCCTCGGGCAACGCGCGACAGTGTATTGCCCGTCCTGTCAAACCTGACCGCGGTCGAAAATCGCTTTCGCCACCGCCGGATGGACGAAATTGGAAATATCCCCGCCATAGGAAGCGATTTCCCGCACCAGGGTAGACGAGATGTAGGAAAGATGTTCCGCCGGGGCCAGAAATATCGTTTCGATCCGCGGCGCCAGCACGCGGTTCATGCCGACCAGTTGAAACTCGTATTCGAAGTCCGCGACCGTGCGCAGGCCGCGCAAGATGATATTGGCGCCGCATTCTTCGACGAATTTCGTCAACAGACTGTCGAAACCGCGCACTTCGACGTTGTCGAGATGTCCCAGCACTTCCCGCGCAAGCGTCAGGCGCGTTGCGATGGGCAGCGAATTGGATGATTTCAGGTTGGCGTCCGCCACGGCGACGATAATCTTGTCGAACAGCCGGGAGGCGCGCTCCACCAAGTCGCTGTGGCCATTGGTGATCGGGTTGAATGTCCCGGGATATACAGCAATTTTCATGGATGGTTCGCCATCTTCTTTGACATATGAGAAACCACGGCTGCATCGAACCTGCGCTCTGGTCTCAATTCATTATTTCCCCCATTTAAAATCAGCGTATCCAGCAAGCCGGCCGGCAAAATTGGTCTAACTAATCGTTCATGACTCAAATACTTGATAGTCTTTTTTCCTGATAACGCAAACGACTTGTCAGTTTGATTTCCCAAAGACATTCCCTTGTAGATACTATTGTAGTCATAATCTCCAGCAACCAGAAGGTCGTACAAAGCCCTTACATGTCTGGCAACTTCTCGCAACGGCCTAGTCATTCCTGGTTCTTCCCGACATTGATCTGCAGGAATTCTCATGACGGCGATATCCGACCAGACAAATACATCAAAGCAATGTTTACACAATACAAAGGACTGGCCCTGTGTTTTCCAGATTGGTTGAATCAGAAACGGCTTCTGAATTGCCGTGGCAGCCTTTAATGCAAAAGAAAGAGCTCCAACAAGATCCCAAGCATTTTGCTGTACTTCTGTCTTGTTGCCCCAGTCTGAAATCTTGTTGTATGCCCTTCTAAGAATATTGATGACTTTCATCCTGACTTGTTGATTTGATTTGTCGGATAAACTGTCGGCAACACTCATCATAGCGTATGCAGAACTAACTGGTCGTACCACGATCTCTGGAGATTGGCGGCTTTCTTCATTGCCAGCAGTAGTACTATCAGGAACAACTGTTAGTTTGATTTCCAAGGGATTTATGTGAACATCCTTGATCGAAACTACCAAATCAATCTTATCTACTATGTTGCGAGAAAAATTTGTGTACGCATCAAACATTTTTTCAAAATGAAAATAGGGGTTCTCTTTTCTGGCTCCAAGGATCTGATTGAAGTTCCAATAATTATCAGCGGTTACAATACGATTTTCTCTTCCAATTACTGAAACAGGAGTTATTCCCTGATCTCGCATATACAGGCACAAAGCCAAAGGAAATGTAGAATTAAACTGGTTCTTACCCCAAAGGCTATTATCGTGCCTGCTGGAGTTGCTCTTGGATATTCCATATAAGCTAGGCTTTTCAAGCAGCGGCATCAAGCACTCCATGCGCTACGTAAGAGGCTAGATTGACTGGAACAGCATTGCCAATCTGCTGTTCCACCTCAGCATTGCGATTCTTGCCTGCCCAATCCCAGCCTGAAGGAAAAGTCTGTATTCTACTTCTTTCCCGTGAAGTTAGCGGTCTCACACTACATGGTGGAGCGCTATCTAGGTGATTACCTGCATAATTTGGCGGGACAGGGCGATTTACTCCTCGCACCGTTGGCGAAGGCTCGAAAACTGTAAATACAGATCTTCTGGAATAGTTTCTAGGATGTCGATAGTAGAACTCGATCTGAATTTCGGATTTCAGGTAATCTTTGACAGTCAACTTACTATCAGATTTGTTTGATTCTATCCAATTTGAAAAATTGTCTCCGATCGATTTTTCCTCTCCAAGCCAGCCAAAAACAAATATTCTTTTTCGGGATTGCGGAACTCCGCATAGGCTGGCATCCAGCAAATGCTCCCTGAATTTGTATCCCATGCGCTCCAGCAATTCGCGCATGTACTTGTACGATTGGCTCAAGCGCGCCTGAGGAACATTCTCCATCAACAGGAATCTTGGCTTGCATGCGGCGACGATATGTCCGAAAGCGACAGTGAGGTTTGCCTGCATGCCCTCGGTTCTTTTGCCGGCGGTTGAAAAATCCTGACAAGGAGGACCGCCTGCGATCAGGTCCGGTTCAAAACCGGATATTTCCGCGACAGAAGCTTCCACGTCGCTGAGGTCGAAGTTCCGGGCGTGCGGTCCTATGTTCCGCTTGTAGGTATTGATGGCCGCATCCCAGTTGTCATATGCGGAAACGACCTCGACACCGGAATCGATGAGCCCCGCGCTAAGTCCCCCGGACCCGCAGAAAAGGTCGACTGCTGTCAGCATTGCTTATGTAACACCTTGATTAATATGAAAATTTCATGGGCGCCGACAGAGAGACTCGAAAGTGCGCCTGCTGTCTGCGCCCGCCAAGTCGGTCCGGCAAGCATATACACATAATAAGCTCTTCGAAACTGCATGATCCCTGGCCGGAATTGATTTTGTGACCGGAAGTGGCGGCCAATGCCGGTCCTCCGGAAAATTTTCGCCCTTCCTGCATTGTCTCGGCCCATTGCGGTTCCTGCTTGAGCGGCACCCGTCAGGAAGGTTCTGATCAAGTCGGAGCTTTCCGGCGGCGCATGCTCGCGGCACAAGCCCGCGGTACAAAAGAGCACCGCCGGATGCTGGCGCAAGCCATTGAATCCAAGAGCAAAACACGACCACGTTCTTGTTTTGCGACAACGAATAATTCCATGGATGGAATTATTCAGAAGATACTCGGCCTTGTCGATCAAGTATTCTTTCAGTTCGAAGTTGCGGCGCAAGGGCGAGAATACCTGTCCGGCGGCCAGTTGTCGCAAGGCCGCTGGGACTCTTCGATACAGGATGCGCTTCCCGGCGACTCATTCGCGCCGGGCCAGGAAATAATGCACATCGCCGGCCGAGCCGGTTTTTTTCATGGTCCAGTTTGCAGGCAATTGTCGCGGCCGCACTTCGGTTTCGGCTTCCAGATAGATCAGCGCGGGGCGGGCCAGCAGGCCGCTGCGCTCGAGCGTTTCGCAGGCCCGGGGCAACAGGCCGCCGGAGAAAGGCGGGTCGAGGAATACCAGTTCGATGCTGGCCGGCGGCTGGCGAGTCCGGCGCAGCCAGTCCCAGGCCGGGGCGTGATGGATTTCCGCGTTTTCGATTCGCAGCATCTTCGCGTTTTCCGCCAGCGCCCGACATGCGGCGGCATTGCGTTCGACAAGAATCACCCGAGCCGCTCCCCGGGACAGGGCTTCGAAGCCGAGAGCGCCGCTGCCGGCGAACAAGTCCAGGCAGGTCTTGCCTTCGACTTCGTCTCGCAGCCAGTTGAAAAGGGTTTCGCGAATCCGGTTCGGAGTCGGGCGCAGACCGTCGATCGCCGGAAAATGCAGCAAGCGGCGACGCAATTCGCCGCCGATAATGCGCAGGGCGCTTTGCTTCCGCGTTCGGGCGCGCTTCTTGCCGGCCGATGCCTGCGAACTGGTTCCCATGGGTCAAGCCATGCCGCCTGATATCTGCTGAGCGATTTTATCCATGAAGATGTTTCATTGCCGCAAGAACAAGGTGGTGTTCTTCAGTATCCTCTGAATAATTCCATCCATGGAATTATTCATCGCCGCAAAACAAAAGCGTGGTTTTTTGCTCACGGATTCAATGGCTTGCGCCATCGAAACCGGCGACGCTCTTTTGTGCCGCGGGCATGTGCCGCAGGGAAGCTCTGACTTGATCAGAGCTTCCTTTACGTACCGCGAGCTTGTGCCGCCGGCAGGTGCCGCGGGAAAGCCCTGATCGATCAAGGTTTCCCTTTGTTCGCCGGGCGAGGGTGGTGATAGCATAGCCCGCCGCCAGATTCGGGAACATTCCATGCGCAAGTCCAATACAGCTTCCCGCCCGGGAAAGGAAGAATCCGGATCGGTCGCCGCGCGCGCCGGACTGTTCTCCCGCCTCAAGCAAGGTCTGGGCAAGACCGGCTCGCGCTTGCGCGAAGGCATCGCGGGGCTGGCGGCGGGCCGCGGCCGGATCGACGCCGAACTGCTCGACGATATCGAAACCCGGCTGCTTTCCGCCGATGTCGGGCTGGAGGCCACCGACCAGATTATCGCCGGCCTGCGCAAGAAACAGGGCCGGGGCCTTGCCGAACCCGGAGAATTCGTCGCCGCGCTCAAGGACGAACTGACCGCGATCCTGTCGCCTTGCGAACAGCCTTTGCAGGTGGCGTCGCCGGGCCGGCCATTCGTCATTCTCATGGTTGGCGTCAACGGCGCCGGCAAGACCACGACCGTCGGCAAGCTCGCGCGGCGCCTGCGCGATAGCGGAAAGTCGGTGATGCTGGCGGCGGGGGATACCTTCCGCGCCGCGGCCGTCGAGCAACTCCAGGTCTGGGGCGAGCGCAACAATGTGCCGGTTGTGGCCCAGGCCGCCGGCGCCGACAGCGCGGCGGTTATCTTCGATGCGTGGCAGTCGGCCCGGGCGAAGCGAATCGACGTGCTTGTCGCCGACACCGCCGGCCGCCTGCACACCCGGGACAATCTCATGCGCGAACTGGAAAAGATCGTGCGCGTGCTGCGCCGACAGGATGCGGGCGTGCCCGACGAGATCCTGCTCGTGCTCGATGCGACCACGGGCCAGAACGCGGTGAGCCAGGCGGAAAAATTCCACCAGAGCACTTCCCTGACCGGCATCGTGTTGACCAAACTTGACGGCACCGCCAAGGGCGGCGTAGTGTTCGCGATCGCCAGACGTTTCGGCATACCGCTGCGATTCATCGGCATCGGCGAGCAGGCCGACGACCTGCGCCCCTTCGTCGCGCGCGAATTCGTCGAAGCGCTGTTCAGCGATTGAATGCCGGGCGATTCCCCGGGGCACGGATACGTCGCCGGACCTTGTCCATACGGACATCGTCGGCGGGGCTGACGACTGGTGTTTCGGCCGCCGTCATTGCTCGGAGAAGCAAGTCCCGATCTTGTGTTCGGAAGCGGATCCGGCAGTATGCAGTACAGCGGCGCAAAGGAAAGGCGTTGAATGGCCCGTCCAATTCCGGGTGACGAAAAGGATATGGTTGACAGTCTGGAAATGGAACGCCCGCGCGTGCGGCAGCCTTCTTTGCCGGGGCTCTGTCCCATTGCTGACGCACTTGCAAAATTGTCTCGGGCCGGACCCGAATTCCGGGGCGCTGTGTTTACGCGGCGAGAGGTCGTCGAGTTCATTCTCGACCTCGTCGGCTACACCATTGATCGCCCGCTCTGGGACTTTTCGCTTCTTGAACCGTCCTGCGGCGACGGCGACTTCATTCTTCCGGCAATCAAGCGGCTGCTGGCATCCTGGATGCGGCGGGGACGGCCGATTCCAGCGCGCCAATTGACGCGATGTATTCGCGCTATCGAACTTCATCAAGCCACCTGCGAAGAGACCCGCTCCAAAGTTTTTCGCGCCCTTCGGTCGGCCGGCATCAGCGAGTCGGATGCCGCCGCCTTGACCGAATGCTGGTTGGCGCACGGCGATTTTCTGCTGACCGACTTTCCGTCGACATACGAGTTCGTCGTTGGCAATCCTCCCTATGTGCGCCAGGAACTGATTCCCGACGCGCTCGTCTCCGAGTACCGAGCTCGATACGAAACGGTTTTTGACCGGGCCGACCTCTACGTTCCCTTCATCGAGCGGTCGGCGAAGTTGCTTTCTCCCGAAGGAAAGCTCGGCATCATCTGTGCCGACCGCTGGATGAAGAACCGATACGGCGGCCCGCTGCGGCGCCTCCTGTCCGACCAATTCCAGTTGCATGTCTATGTGGACATGGTGGGCGCGCAGGCATTTCATTCGGACGTTATCGCCTATCCCGCGATATTTGTCATCGGACGCGAGAAAACAGGCAAGACACGTGTGGCTCGGCACCCCGAAATCAACAGCCGCTCCCTTGCCGGGCTCGCCCGCAAGATCCTCGACCGCAAGGCGCCGGATCCCGCAGGCTCGGCAAGTGAAATTTCCCGCATTGCTCTCGGCACGCAGCCCTGGATACTGAATCCGTCTGAAGAGTTCGCGCTGGTCCGACGGCTGGAACGGGATTTCCTGCCTCTGGAAGATGCGGGCTGCAAAGTCGGTATTGGCGTCGCAACCGGCGCGGACAAGGCTTTTATCGGACCCTACGACGAAATCGATGTCGAGGATGATCGAAAGCTGCCATTGGTGATGACGCGAGACATTCAATCGGGCGATGTCCAGTGGCGTGGTCTGGGTGTCGTCAATCCGTTTGCAGATGCCGGCGGCCTGGTCCCCCTGTCCGAATACCCGCGCCTTGGTCGGTACCTTGATGAGCGTAAAGCTGATCTGCTTGCGCGGCATGTCGCCAGGAAGGCGCCTTCCAACTGGTATCGCACCATAGACCGCATCTATCCCGCGCTCGCCAGTACGCCGAAGCTGCTGATTCCGGACATAAAGGGCGACGCTCACGTCGTTCATGAGGATGGGCGCCTCTATCCCCACCATAACCTCTACTGCGTCACATCCAGTGGATGGGAGCTCGAGGCCCTGCGAGCCATACTGCTATCGGGAATTGCCAGGTTATTTGTTTCGGCCTACTCCACCCGGATGCGCGGCGGATATCTTCGTTTTCAGGCACAGTATCTGCGTCGCATCCGGATACCTTGCAGATCAAGTGTCTCAAACCCCACATTGAGCCTGCTCATCGATGCTGCCGCAAGCGGAGATGCAGAGTCATGTAATGTCGCAGTTGCAGATCTTTATCAACTGACCTCGACAGAACGTGATCTGATTGCGCCAGGGAACGATTTGCATTCTTCCGGCCATGCTTGATCTCGGTGACCTTGAAGATCAGGCCCGCGATGCTGTAAAGACATTCTGGTCGACCCGCATCTCGGCTCGAGAAAGGCAAACCTTATGCATTCGCGCGTTGTTCGCGGCGTTGTTCGTGGAAAGAAGCTTGAAATCTTGCGGCCCGATCCATATCTCTTTATCGATACCGGCGCGATTTCTGTCCGCGTCCGGGCGGGGGCTGGCGAAGCGAGAGGCGACGAGACGAGGCGAAAAGCCGATTCCTGTCGGAGTTTCCGTGCGCGGTCGGCTGATCGAGTCAGCAAGGCTCTGATTGGCCGGGGCGTTCCTGCGGCGCGCGGATGCGCCGCCGGATCCGACGGCGCAAGCCATTGAATCCGGAAGTAAAAACCCCGCGCTTTGGCTTTGCGGCGATGAACCATCCCGCGGCTGGAATTGTGCAGAGAATAGCTGGATGGAAAGGGCCGCAAGGTCTTGACAATATTGCGGAAAAATCAGACAATGCGTGGTTGTTCGCAGAGCGGGCAAAGGAGAGGATGAGATGAGCGGCAGCGCCTCTACAGCATTGCAGACAGTCTGGCCGGCAAGCCCCGGACGGGACCTGACCGCCTATATCGCCAGCGTGAACAAGATCGCGCTGCTGTCTCCCGAGAAGGAGCTCGAGCTCGCCCGCGAATATTTCTATCAGGACGACGTGGAAGCCGCGCGCCAGCTCGTGCTTGCGCATCTGCGGTTCGTCGTGCATATCGCCAGAACCTATTCCGGTTACGGCCTGTCCCAGGCCGACCTGATCCAGGAAGGCAATGTAGGCTTGATGAAGGCCGTAAAGCGTTTCGACCCGAATGTGGGCGTGCGCCTGGTTTCCTTCGCGGTGCATTGGATTCGCGCCGAGATGCACGAGTTCATCTTGCGCAACTGGCGCATCGTCAAGGTCGCCACCACCAAGGCGCAACGCAAGTTGTTCTTCAACCTGCGGTCCGCCAAGAAGCAACTCGGCTGGCTCAATAACGAGGAAGTCCAGGCGCTGGCCGACGACCTCGGCGTCGACGCCAAGGTGGTAAGGAAGATGGAAGGCCGCATGAGCGCCTACGACAGGTCGTTCGACGCCGACCCCGAGAGTTCCGATGACAATGATTTCCGGGCGCCGGCCAACTATCTCGAAGATCCGGGCGCCGACCCCGCCATTCAACTGGAAGAATCCGAGTGGCAAGAAGTCTCCGGCGCGTCCCTGCGCCAGGCCATGGAGCAACTCGACGAGCGCAGCCGGGACATTCTGCGCAAGCGCTGGTTCTTCGAAGACGCCAAGACGACCCTGCACGAACTCGCCGAGGAATACGGCATATCCGCCGAGCGGGTGCGGCAGATCGAAAAAGACGCCATGAACAAGATCAAGGCGCGAATGGCGGCCTGACCCCTCCCGCGGACAATCGTCGCCCCGGTCGAACCGACTTCCGAACCGGGCCGCGCGGAGGCCTGGATCGAACCATGGGCAAACTCTTCCTGTTACTCGCCGCCGGCAACGGATTCCTCGCCGTCGCGCTCGGCGCTTTCGGCGCCCACGGCCTCGAGGCCGGACTTGCCGCGGCGAACCTGATGGATACCTACCAGACCGCGGCGCAATACCATATGTATCACGCCCTCGCCTTGTTCGGCGTCGCCGCGCTGAGCTTGCATTTTCCCGCCGCGGCCTTGCCGAAGGCGAGCGGCGGCCTGTTTCTCGCCGGCATTGTGCTATTCTCCGGCAGCTTGTATCTGTTGGCTCTGACCGGCGTTGGCTGGCTTGGAGCGATCGCTCCGCTCGGCGGTCTCGGATTTCTCGCCGGCTGGCTCTGCCTTTGCGTTTTCGCGCTCAGCCGGCAATTCTGAAGAGTCTCGCATGGAACTGACCGTAAACGGGGAAACCAGGATCCTGCCGGCGCCGCTTTCCGTGGCCGAACTTGTCGAGGAACTCGGCGTGGCCGGCCGCAGGATAGCCGTAGAGCTGAACGGCGAGGTCGTGCCGCGCGGAGCATTCGCCGCGACCATGCTGGCGCGGGGCGACAAGCTCGAAATCGTGCAGGCGATCGGAGGAGGCTGATATCAACATCATGACCCAGGCTGCGGAAGACCCCTTGCTGATAGCGGGCAAGAGCTATCGGTCCCGGCTGATCATCGGCAGCGGCAAATATCGCGATTTCAACGAGAACCGGGCCGCCCTCGAAGCCAGCGGCGCCGAGATCATCACCGTGGCCGTCCGGCGCGTCAATCTCGGCCAGAACGCCGGCGAGCCGAACCTGCTCGACATCATCTCTCCCGAGCAATACACGATCCTGCCCAACACCGCGGGCTGCTACAGCGCCGGAGAAGCCGTGCGCGCCTGCAAGATGGCGCGGGAATTGCTCGACGGCCGCAAGCTGGTCAAGCTCGAAGTTCTCGGCGACAGCAAGACGCTCTTCCCGAATATGGCCGAGACGCTGAAAGCCGCGGAAATGCTGGTCAGGGACGACTTCGACGTAATGGTCTACACCAGCGACGATCCCATCGCGGCCAGGAGGCTGGAAGAGATCGGCTGCGTTTCGGTAATGCCGCTCGGCGCCCCGATCGGTTCCGGGCTCGGCATTCGCAACCCTTACAATATCCGCATGATTCTCGAGCACGCCAGCACGCCCATTATCGTCGACGCCGGAGTAGGAACCGCCTCCGACGCGAGCATCGCCATGGAGCTGGGCTGCGCCGGCGTGCTCATGAATACCGCCATCGCCGAGGCCGGGAAACCGGAATTGATGGCCTCGGCGATGAAAAAGGCGGTCGCCGCGGGACGCGAAGCCTTTCTCGCCGGACGCATGCCGCGCAGGCTGTATGCCAGCGCCTCTTCTCCCGAGTCCGGAACCTTCTTTCCCCCGCTGTGACCGCGATGCGGGAAACGCCGCCGCGCAGGCCGGTGCGCAGTTACGTAATCCGCTCCGGCCGCCTGACCGCGGGCCAGCGCCGCGCGCTCGAACAATATGCTTCGCGCTATGTCGTCGAGTTCGAACCGAAGCCCCTCGACATGCGCCGGCTGTTTGCCGTCGAGCAGCCGCTGACGGTCGAAATCGGCTTCGGTTCCGGCGAGTCGCTGCTGCAAATGGCGCGCGCGCGGCCGCGCGATAATTTTCTCGGCATCGATGTCTACCTGCCCGGCATCGGCCGCCTGTTGCGGGGCATCGTCGAGCACGGCCTGGAGAACATCCGGCTGATCCGCCGCGACGCGGTGGAAGTATTCGCCGCGAATATCCCCGTCGCAAGCGTCGACCGCGTTGTCATGCTTTTCCCCGACCCCTGGCCGCGCAAGCGTCATCACAAGCGCCGCCTGGTGCAGGAGGACTTCATGCGGCTGGTGCTGAGCCGGCTCAAGCCCGGCGGCGAGGTGCATCTGGCTACCGACTGGCCGCCCTATCTTGAGCACATGATGGCGGTCATGGCGCGGATTCCCGAGTACAGCAAGCGCTTCGGCGGCGACGGCCGCCGGGCAAGGCCCGAGCGACCGGCGACCCGGTTCGAACTGCGCGCCAGGCGGCTCGGCCATGAAGCGCGCGACCTGGTCTATCGCAAGGGCGCGACATGAGCAAGCCTCCCAGGGACAAGTTGTTCGCCGACAACATGATGCCGGGGGACTTCGTCTTCGATGCGCAGGTGGCCGCGGTGTTCGAGGACATGATCCACCGCTCGGTTCCCGGCTATACCACGATCATCGCGATGACCGCCCGTCTGGCGGAAAGGCACTTTCGGCCCGGCAGCCGCATTTACGATCTCGGTTGCAGTCTCGGCGCGGCCAGTCTGGCCATTGCCCGGCGCATGCGGGACCGGCCTTGCGAGATCATCGCCGTGGACAATTCGCGTCCCATGCTCGACGGGCTCGAGCAGCGGCTCGCGGCGCTTGGCGGCGGCCCGGTGCGAATCCGGCACGAGGACATCAGGGATTGCGCCGTCGAAGCCGCCTCGGTCGTCATCCTCAACTTCACCTTGCAGTTCATTGCGCTCGATGACCGGGACCTGCTGCTGCGGCGAATTCATGACGGCATGACCGCCGGCGGCATTCTGATCCTGTCGGAAAAAATCGCCTTGGGCGATGCGCGCCTGAATGAGCTTTACGCGGAGATGTACCACCAGTTCAAGCAGGACATGGGCTATAGCAAACTGGAAATCAGCCGCAAGCGCGCGGCGCTGGAAAAGGTGCTGCTGCCGGAAACCCCGGCGGCGCACAAGGCCCGGCTCGCCGGCGCCGGATTCGAATCGGCGGAACAATGGTTCCAGTGTTTCAATTTCGCTTCCATGGTGGCTCGCAAGCGGGACGCCCGATGAAGTTCGCGCCCCTGCTCGCGCAATTGGAAGGAACCGTCCTGTCTTCCCTGGAAGATTTTCTGGCCGAAGAAAACCTGGCCCGGATTCGCCGCGGGGACATTCGCCGCCGGCTGGACCAGATCGGGCGATTGCCGCGCATCGCGCCTTCCCGGACCGATTTCGAAGAGAGAGTGCTCATCGGCGCGGCGGCCGACTGCGACGATGCCGCGCGGCGGCGATTGCGCGCGCGACTGATGGATTTCCTGCCCTGGCGCAAGGGGCCTTTCGAAGTATTCGGCATCGAACTCGACTGCGAATGGCGCGCGGACATGAAATGGGCCCGGCTCGACGGTCGCATCGCTTCCCTGGCGGGGCGCAAGTTGCTGGATGTGGGCTGCGGCAACGGCTATTACTGCTTCCGCATGCTGGGCCGGAGAGCCGCCCAGGTCATCGGGCTCGAGCCGCACATCCCTTACGCCATGCAATTCTGGGCGCTGAAATCATTCGTCCCGGACGCCAACTGCTGGGTGCTGCCCATGGCGCTGGAAGATTTCCCCAGGCGCAGCGGCTATTTCGATACGGTTTTCTCCATGGGCGTGCTTTACCATCTGCGCTCGCCGCTGGACCATCTCGTCCTGTTGCGCGAAAGCCTGCGCCCGGGCGGCGAACTCGTGCTGGAGACGCTGTTCGTCGATGGCGGCGAGGGCTACAGCCTTACGCCGCGGGACCGTTACGCGCAGATACGCAACGTCTGGTTCATTCCGTCGATCGCGACATTGGAAGTCTGGCTCGAACGTTGCGGTTTCGCCGACTGGAGCATCCTCGACCGCGGCATTACCACGCCGGCCGAGCAACGCAGCACCGAATGGATGCCTTTCGAGTCGCTTGCGAACTCGTTGGACGGGGAAAATCCGGCAAGGACGGTCGAGGGCCATCCCGCCCCGGCGCGAGTGCTGCTCGTCGCCCGGCGGCCGGACTGATCGGAAGGCCCGGCATCCGCGGGAAAGCTCTTGCCTGATCAGAGCTTTCCCGCTTATTTGATCTTGGCTTCCCTGTAGATGACGTGCTTGCGCGCGACCGGATCGAACTTGCGCATTTCAAGCTTGTCGGGAGTGGTGCGCTTGTTCTTGTCGGTCGTGTAATAGTGGCCGGTGCCGGCGCTTGAAACCAGCTTGATCTTGTCTCTCATACCCGTACTCCCCTGGCGCGAAGCTCGGCCAGCACCTTGTCGATGCCGTTCTTGTCGATGATGCGCATGCCCTTGACGGAAACCCGCAACTTGACGAAGCGCTTTTCCGATTCGACCCAGAAGCGATGGTTCTGGATATTCGGCAAAAAGCGGCGCCTGGTCTTGTTGTGCGCGTGGGAAACATTATTGCCCACCGCCGGACGCTTGCCGGTAACCATGCAGACCCGCGCCATTTCGCCTACTCCTGTTTCCGCCTTTCCGCCAGCTCCGCGGCCGACTGTCGCGATATCCCGACCGGCTTCGCAGCCAGCCATTCCCAAGCGGCGCGATTTATATCAGAACACCGCCGCCGGATCAAGTTGCGGACGGCTACATCAGGCCTCTTTCGGCCAGCGAGACGACCTGGCTGCTGCCGACGATGAGATGGTCCAGCACGCGGACATCTATGGTCTCGAGCGCGACGCGCAATTTGCGCGTGATGGCGATGTCCGCCTGACTCGGTTCGGCGATTCCCGAAGGATGGTTGTGGGCCAGGATTACCGCGGCGGCGTTATAGGCCAGACAGCGCTCCACGACTTCCCGCGGATAGACGGCGGCACCGTCGATGGTGCCCTGGAACAATTCGTCGAGCCGCAGGATGTGATGCTGGTTGGTCAGAAAGATGCAACTGAAGATCTCGCTCTTGCAATAGCGGAAGCGGGCGCGCAGGTATTCCCTGGTGGCCTGGGAACTGCTGAGCACGTCGCGGTCCCGCACTTCGGCGTATAGCTGGCGGTGGCCGAGTTCGCGCATCGCCGCCAGACTCGCAGCCTTGGCCGGGCCGATGCCCTGCACCCGGGCGACCTGCCTGAAATCGGTCGACAGCAAGCCCGCCAGCCCGTCGAAGCGGCTCAACAGGTCGCGCGCCAGATCGAGCGCCGATTTGCCGTTGCCGCCGCTGCCGAGCAGCAGCGCCACCAATTCGGCGTCGCTCAGGTTCTTGGCGCCCACTTCGAACAGTTTTTCCCGAGGCCGTTCCAGCAACGGCCAGTTCTTGATCGTCATCGCGTTTCCTCGCTTTCCCGCGGCCCCGATCAGCGACCGGCGGCGCGTCCATGCGCCCCGGGCCGGCTCCGGCAAATCGGAGCCGGCCTTTCCCGATCCTTGCCGAGGCTCGGGAATCAGCATAGAAGGCTTGTCGCGAATGACACTGATTTCGGGCAAATTGCTTCCGGCGGGGCTTGCTGCTAGTCTGGCCGTCCTCTCGCCGCAAGCCGCTGGGAATGCTCGCCCGGAAATGCAGACCCTGACCAACAAGCGCATTCTGCTGGGCATTACCGGAGGAATCGCGGCGTACAAGTGCGCCGAACTGTCCCGCTTGTTCGCGAAAGCCGGCGCCGAGTTGCGCGTGGTCATGACCCGCGCGGCGCGGGAATTCGTTACGCCGCTGACCATGCAGGCCCTGACCGGCAACCGGGTGCGTCTGGACTTGCTCGACACCGAAGCCGAAGCGGCCATGGGCCACATCGAACTCGCGCGCTGGGCCGACCTCGTGCTCGTGGCTCCGGCGAGCGCCGATTTTCTCGCCCGCACCGCGCATGGCCGGGCCGACGACCTGCTTTCGACGCTGATCCTGGCGACTCCGGCGCCGGTCGCGCTCGCGCCGGCGATGAACCAGGGCATGTGGTCGGATCCGGCCACCCAGCAGAACCTGGCCGAAGTGCGCCGACGCGGTTATCACGTGTTCGGACCCGACGCAGGCGATCAGGCTTGCGGCGATGTCGGGCCGGGACGAATGGTCGAGCCGGCCGGACTGCTCGCGGCCTGCGCGGGATTATTCGCCGCAGAACCGCTGGCGGGAAGGAAGCTGCTCATCACCGGCGGGCCGACTCGCGAAGCGATCGACCCGGTCAGGTTCCTGAGCAACCACAGTTCCGGCAAGATGGCCCATGCCCTGGCCGCCGAAGCCGCGGCGGCCGGCGCCCGGGTGACGCTGATCAGCGGCCCGGTAGCCTTGCCCGCGCCGGACCGGGCAACCCGGATCGACGTGATCAGCGCCAGGGACATGCTGGCCGCGACCATGGAGCGCATCGCGGGCGTCGACGTGTTCATCGGCGTGGCGGCGGTCGCCGACTATCGTCCGGCGCATCCGTCGGCGGGGAAAATCAGGAAAGACAGGGCGAGCATGCATATCGAACTCGTGCGCAATCCGGATATCATCAGCGAAGTCGCCGGCTTGAATCCGCGCCCGCTGGTGGTCGGATTCGCCGCCGAGACCGGCGCTGCGGCGGCGAACGGACGCGAAAAGCTCGAACGCAAACGGCTTGACTTGCTGTTCGCCAATAACGCCGAGGAGTCCTTCAACAGCGATGAGTTGGCTGCTATCGCGATCAGCGCGCAAGACGAGGTCGAAATCCCCCGCGCCCGCAAGGAAGCCGTGGCGCGGAGAATGCTGGCGATGATCGCCGAACGCCTGCCGGCGGCCGCGGCGAACCCGAGTTGAAGCCGCCCGGAGCATGAACATGCGGCGAACCGCCAAGGCTCCCGTTCCGGCGGAGATTTTTCGGGCCTACGATATTCGCGGCATCGCCGGAGAACAGCTTGACCGCGAACTCGTGGGCCGCATCGGCCAGGCGCTTGGCAGCGAAGCGCTGGCGCTCGGCATCGATTCGCTGCTGGCGGCGCGGGACGGCCGACTCTCGAGCCCGGAATTGTTCGGAGCGCTTTGCGCCGGCGTCCGCGCGGCCGGCTGCAATGTCGTCAATCTGGGCCTCGCGCCGACGCCGGTGCTGTATTTCGCCGCGCATGCGAGTCCCTGCGACTCCGGCGTCATGATGACGGCCAGTCATAATCCGCCCGACTACAACGGTCTGAAGCCGGTATTCCGCCGCGCGAGCCTGAGCGCCGGCCAGATCCAGCGGATTCGCCGGCGCGTCGAACAGAACAGGTTTTCGCGCGGCGCCGGGCAGATGAGCGATTGGTCCGTGCTCGAGGACTACCTGTCCGCCATCGTCGCCGACGTGCGGCTGCGGCATCCGCTGAAAGTCGTGATCGATTGCGCGAACGCGGTCCCGGCCGTGGTTGCTCCGGTCCTGTTCGAGCGGCTCGGCTGCGAAGTGCGGGCGATGTACACGGAACTCGACGGCAACTTTCCCAATCACCATCCCGATCCCACGGCGGTAGAGAATCTGGCGCAACTTCGCCGCGAAGTCGCGGCCGGCAAGGCCGATCTGGGCATCGCCTTCGATGGAGACGGCGACCGCCTCGGCCTCGTCGATGAAACCGGAGCCGTCGTCGAAGCCGAATCCATCTTGCAATTGCTGGCGGAAGACATCTTGCCGCGCTATCCCGGCGGCAGCGTCGTTTACGATGTCAAATGCAGCGCCCGCCTGCCGCGACGCATCAGGGAACTCGGCGGCAAGCCCCGCATGCGCCGCTCGGGACATTCCTTCATGAAACTCGCGATGCGGGAAACCGGCGCTCCCCTCGGCGGGGAGCTTTCGGCCCATATTTTCATCAAGGATCGCTGGTTCGGTTTCGATGACGGCATCTATGCCGCGGCCCGGGTGGCCGAATTGCTCGCGGCCCGGGCCGAACCGGCGAGCGCGGCGCTCGGCGCGGGACGCGAGGGATGCAGAACCGGAGAATTGCGCCTGCCGGTGCCGGAAGCGCGCAAGTTCGCGCTGGTCGACAGGATCGTCGAACTGGCGGAGGCGGATTTCCGGCAGGCGGAAATTATCAAAATCGACGGGCTGCGCGTAGAATACGCCGACGGCTGGGGTCTGATCCGGGCCTCGAACACCACGCCGGCGTTGCTTTGCCGCTTCGAGGCGGACTCGCGGGAAAGGCTGGACGCGATCCAGGCGGAGTTTCGGGAATTGATCCTCCGCGCCGACCCATCGCTGCAACCGCCGTTTTGACAACAGGGCGCATGCCCGCGGCGCAAGAGAGCGCCGCCGGATTCGACGGCGCGAGCCATTGAATCCGCGAGCGAGACAAGACCGCGCTCTTGTCTTGCGACAATGAATGATTCCACGGCTGGAATTATTCAGGGAATACGAACTTCACGGAAAATCGCGTCATGTCGCTCAGCATCAACAGGGCCCGCGCCGTCGCCAGGATTCTGACCGAGTCGCTCCCTTACATACGGAAGTTCGCCGGTCACACGGTGGTGGTGAAGTACGGCGGCAACGCCATGGTCGACGAAGCCCTCAAACAGGGTTTCGCGACCGATGTCGCGCTCATGAAACTGGTCGGCATGCATCCGGTCATCGTCCATGGCGGCGGCCCCCAGATCGGCAAGTTGCTTGAGGAACTGCATATCGAATCGCGCTTCGTGGACGGCCTGCGCGTGACCGACAGCCGCACCATGGACGTGGTCGAAATGGTGCTCGGCGGCCAGGTGAACAAGGAAATCGTCAGCCTGCTCAACCGGAGTCACGGCAAGGCTGTCGGCATCAGCGGCAAGGACGGCAACCTGATTCGCGCGCGCCGGCTGGAAGCGCGGCCGGGGGCGGACGACAGCGAGCTCGTCGACCTCGGCCAGGTCGGAGCGATCGTCTCGGTCGACACCCAGGTGCTGGAAATGATGAAGGCGAGCGACTTCATCCCCGTCGTCGCGCCGGTCGGCGCCGACGAAGCCGGGACCAGCTACAACATCAACGCCGACTCGGTGGCCGGCGCCATCGCCGGCGCGCTCGGCGCGGAGAAGCTGATCTTGCTGACGAATGTGGCCGGAGTGCGGGACGATGCCGGCAATGTGCTTGCCGGACTCGATATCGAACAGGCCGAAGCGCTCGCGGCCGCCGGCATTCTCAAGGGCGGCATGTTGCCGAAAGTGGAATGCGCGCTCGACGCCTTGCGTTCGGGCGTGCGCAGCGTCCATATCGTCGACGGCCGCGTCGAACACGCGCTGCTGCTGGAAATCTTCACCGACGAGGGTGTCGGCACGCTGATAACCGGCTGATCCGGCGCGCGGTTATCCGCTGCCGTATCGCTCGCGATAAGCCCGCACCGCATCCGCATGGGAATGCAGTTCGCTTTCCGGACAGGCGTCGAGGTAGTCGATCACGTGCTGCAGGCTCACCACGCTGATCACCCTGACGGAGAATTCCAGTTCGATTTCGCGAATGGCGGAAGTCCGCCCCGCGCCCCGTTCCTGCCGGTCCATGGCGACCAGTATTCCCGCCAGTTCCGCATTCCGGCCGCGCACGATGCGCGCCGCCTCCCGCGCGGCGGTGCCGGCGGTAATGACATCGTCGACCAGCAATACCCGTCCGGCGAGCGCGGCGCCGACCAGCGCGCCGCCTTCGCCGTGGTCTTTCGCCTCCTTGCGATTGAAACACCAGGCCGCATCCAGACCCTGATCCCGATAAAGCGCCATCGCGGTTGCCGCCACCAGCGGGATTCCCTTGTAGGCCGGACCGAACAGCATGTCGAATTCCATGCGCGCATGCGCGATCGCCCGCGCGTAGCTGCCGGCGAGGAAAGAGATCGCGGCGCCGGTATTGAACAGGCCGGCATTGAAGAAATAGGGGCTGACGCGCCCCGACTTGAGCGTGAAACTGCCGAACCGCAAAATGCCGCGGTCGATGACGAATTCGAGAAACCGGCGCTGGAAGTCCTGCATGGGGAAGCCTGTTATCGCGCGAGCGCCTTGCGCTGGCATTCGATCAGGCTGGCGACGCCGTTCTCCGCGAGATTCAGCATTCCGGCCAGTTGCGTCCGGCTGAAATCGCCTTTTTCGGCGGTGCCTTGCACTTCGATGAGGTTGCCGTTTTCGGCCATCACCACATTGAGGTCGGTATCCGCCGTCGAATCCTCGGCATAATCCAGATCAAGCAGGGCAAGGCCGTCGCAGAGCCCGACGGAGACCGCGGCCACCATGCGCCTGAGCGGATTGCCGGCGATGAGCTTGTTCGCGAGCAGGTAATCCAGGGCGTCGGCGAGCGCCACGCAGCCTCCGGTTATCGCCGCCGTGCGGGTGCCGCCGTCGGCCTGAATCACGTCGCAATCGATCTTGATCGAATTTTCGCCCAGCGCGGACAAATCGACCGCCGCGCGCAGCGCGCGTCCGATCAGGCGCTGGATCTCGAGAGTTCTGCCGTTCTGGCGGCCCCGCGCCGCTTCCCGGTCCATGCGTTCGCCGGTAGCGCGCGGCAACATGCCGTATTCGGCCGTGACCCAGCCCTGGCCGGCGCCTTTCAGGAAGGAAGGCACGGCCTGCGCGACGCTGGCGTTGCAGAGTACTTTCGTGTCGCCGAATTCGACCAGCACCGAGCCTTCCGCGTGTCTGGTGAAATGCCGGCGCAGCCTGATTTCGCGCAATTGCCGGGCTGTTCTGCCGGCCGCCCGCAAGGCTTCGCTCATGGAGGTTCCGTCCGCTGGTTTCCGCTTGCGCGCATTATCCCGGAAGCGGCGGGCATTTGCGACCCGGCGCGACGGGCATCTGCGGCGCAGGCCCGCGGTACAGGAGAGCGCCGCCGGATTCGACGGCGCAAGCCGCCGAATCCGGGAGCAAGACAAGACCGCGGCGCCCGGGCAACGCGCCGCCCGCAAGTGCGCTAGAATCAATGTGCGTCGCGAGGGACAGGCAATGTTGAGCATGACGGCGTTCTGCCGCAAACAAGTCGAACTGGAGCAAGGCACGCTGATCTGGGAGCTCCGTTCGGTCAATCATCGATATCTGGAAATTTCGGTTCGTCTGCCGGAGACCCTCCGCAATCTGGAGCCCGCCATTCGCAAGACGGTCCGCGGCCGCGTGAAGCGGGGCAAGGTCGATTGCGGCTTGCGGTTCCGGGAGTCCGAGGCCTCGCCGAACGAATTGCGGCTGAATTCGCCGGCGCTGGAGAATCTCGCCGTGGCCTGCGGCAAGATCCGCGATTCTTTCGGCGACTCCAGTCTCCCGTCGAGTCTCGATATCTTGCGCTGGCCCGGCGTTGTCGACGCCGAAACAGGCGAAGACAGCGATCTCGAGCAGAAAGCCATATCGCTTTTCAACGGGGCGCTTGATCAATTTCTCGCCGGCCGCGCCAGGGAAGGCGATGAGACCGAAACCATCGTGCGCGAGCGCGTCGACTCGATTCGGCGGATATTGACCGAAGTGCGCGCCTCGATGCCCGAGATCCTCGCCCGCCAGCGGCGGACGCTGCTGGCCAATATCGCCGAATTGCGGGTCGATCTGGAGCCGGAGCGAGTCGAGCAGGAGGTCGTCTTGCTCGCGAGCAAGGCGGACATCGCCGAAGAACTCGACCGGCTCGACGCCCATGTGAACGAGATAGAGCGGCTGATGGGCGTCGGCGAACCGATGGGTCGGCCGCTCGACTTCCTGATGCAGGAACTGATGCGCGAAGCCAATACCATCTGTTCGAAGTCGGCGGCGATCAAGACGACCCGCGACGCCCTCGAGTTGAAAGTGCTGATCGAACAGATCAGGGAACAGGTGCAGAATATTGAATGAAGGAGCGAGGCGCCGCGCTCGCGCGGGAATTCCGGCGCCGCCGGACGCCCTCGGCATGGACGCGCCATGTCCTGCATGGCCGATCAAGCCCGACCTGTCGCGTCTTCGCCGTATTCTTCCCGGCCCGCCTGCTGGTTTGTCGCGGGGAAGGGCGTCTGTATCCGGCGCATGGCGGCATGGGTCAGCGGGTCGAACCCGGAAATTCCGCGCGTTCAGATCGCAACCGCGATGCTTGAAGCCGGGGCGGGCAAGCCTCATATGAGCAAGACCGGGTTTCGCAAGCAAGAGAGAGGTCAACCATGCGCATCCTGTTGTTTCTGATTACCAACTTCGCCGTGCTGTTGCTGATCAGCATCACTTTTCGGGTGTTCGGCATCGAAGGGATGCTCAACTCCAGCGGCACGGCCCTCGACATGAACTCGTTGCTGCTGATCTCCGCCATATTCGGTTTCGGCGGCGCGTTCATTTCGCTCGCGTTGTCCAAATGGGCGGCCAAGCGGTCCATGCGGGTGCAGCTCATCGGGACGCCGTCGACGCAACAGGAACGCTGGCTGCTGCAAACCGTCGAGCGCCAGGCGCAACGCGCGGGCATCGGGATGCCGGAAGTGGGGATATTTCCCTCCGACGAGGTCAATGCCTTCGCCACCGGAATGCGGCGCAACAACGCGCTGGTGGCGGTCAGCAGCGGCCTGCTGCGCAAGATGACCCAGGACGAGGCCGAGGCGGTGCTCGGCCACGAGGTCGCCCATGTCGCCAATGGCGACATGGTGACCATGGGTCTGCTGCAAGGCGTGCTGAACACTTTCGTGATCTTCCTCTCCCGGGTGATCGGCTTCGTCGTCGACCGGGTGGTATTCCGCAACGAGCGAGGCTACGGGATCGGTTATTTCGTCGTTTCCATCGTCGCCCAGATCGTGCTGTCGGTGCTCGCGACCGTCATCGTCATGTGGTTCAGCCGCTGGCGCGAGTTCCGCGCCGACGCCGGCGGCGCCGGTCTCGCCGGCCGGCAGAAGATGATCGCGGCGCTCAAGCGCCTGCAACAGAACCAGACCGAGGATCTGCCGGGCGAACTCGCCGCCTTCGGCATCAACGGCGGCCGTCCGCGCGGCCTGCGCGCGCTGTTCATGTCGCATCCGCCGCTGGCAGACAGGATCGCCGCCTTGCAGAAGCCCGGGGCCCTGTAAATCCGGATTCGCCATGACAAGCGGCGCGCTTTATATCGTCACGGCCCCTTCCGGAGCGGGCAAGACCAGCCTGGTGAAAGAACTCGTCAAGGACGACGATTCGCTTTGCATATCGGTCTCGCATACGACGCGGCCGCGACGGCGGGGAGAACGGGACGGCGTCGATTATTTCTTCGTGGGCCGGGATGAATTCAAGCGCAAGCTGGAGGCGGGGGACTTCCTCGAATACGCGGAAGTCTACGGCCACTGTTACGGCACTTCGCGGGAATGGGTCCGGCGGCAGCGCGGGCAAGGCCGCGACGTGATCCTGGAAATCGACTGGCAGGGAGCGGAGCAGGTCCGCAAGCTGGACCGGACCGCCTGTTCGATCTTTATCCTGCCGCCGTCGGTGGCAAGCCTGCGCAAGCGGCTGGAGGCGCGGGCGCTCGATGACGCGAACACGATCGAGCGGCGCATGCGGCAGGCGCGGCGGGAAATCGCCCAAGGGGAAAAATCGGATTTTCTGGTGGTCAACGACAAATTCGAACAGGCGCTGGCGGACATCCGCGCCATCGTCCGCTCCCGTCGCTTGCGCAGCGAAGCGCAATCGAAGCGCCACTCGGAGTTGCTGCGTTCGGCTCCTGTCGGCGGGGAGGCCGATGCGATTCGCGGCGGCGGCTCCCGAGCCGCGGCGGGTCCGGAAGCGGGGGCAGGCGGCGGGAGCGAGCGAAGCGCTACCTGACGCATGACGCGAAAGCGCCGCGCGCCGCCGCGATCATGCCGTCGAATTCCATGACGCAAGCCATTGCATCCGCGAACAAGACAAAACCGCGCTCTTGTCTTGCGGCAATGAATAATTCCATGCATGGAATCATTGTCATTTATGGCATGCCAGACAGACCTTCGCCTTGCCGTACAGGTCGTCGATGTCAAGCGGCTCGGCATTTGACCGCAACGGGTTGGTCTGAACTTTCCGGCGCCTGCGCGCGAGCCGCTTTTCGTGGTCCCGCCTGATTTGCGCCATGCGCTCGGGACGCTCCAGTTCCGCCAGCGACTCTCCCCGGCTCCAGGTGAAAGGCGAGCCGCGCGCCACGGCGTCTTTCTCGTATGTCTTGGCTTCCTCGAACGCCTCGGGGTGCTGTTCCCTGAGGCGCACCCATTCGATCTTTTGCTGGAAGAAACAGAAAGTGCAGCCGCTGCGCGTGCGCCAGGCGTAGTAGCCGGGCAGGCCGAGTCCGGCGCTTTCCAGGATTTCGAGCACGTCCGTCTTGTCGATTCCGTGCTGCCTGAAGGGCAACTTGACGATCAGGCGGTCATGTTTCGACGAGTAGCCTTCGCGATATTCCTCGTCGCCGCGAATCGCGACATAGCTGTAGACGGTAGTGCCGGCGGCGAGCATCGGTTCGAGCCAAAGCTCGAATGGCCGGAGTTTGAGTTGCCGCGTACACCAGCGCGATTGCGGCGAGGGGAGGAAATTGTTGTATTGCCTGAGCCAGAAGTCGAAGTCGCGGTCGGGGTTCAGCCGCCTTATCGATTGCCCCAGGAATCCTTCCAGCTTCCCGAGGTATTCGTACACTTCGGGCAATTCCTTGCCGGTGTCCGTGAAGAAGTACTCGATTTCCAGTTCGGGGCGGTGCTGCCGCATATAGACGGCGAGCGCCGCGCTGTCGCGCCCGCCGGACAGGCCGAGCACATGTTTCGCGGAACTGTGCGTCATGACGCGGCCCTGCCTTCCTCGTTCATTTCCCCGGGCAGGGGCTCTTGCATGCAGCGCTTGCCGAGTTCCGCCAGCGCCGCGAGCACGATGTTGCGGCGCCGGAGTCCGGTTTCGTCCAGCACGGCGGCCATGCGGCTGGCGAGATCGTTGACGGCGGCGCGGTCGGAGTCCGCGATGTCGAACTCCTCCAGCAGAGGCGCCGGTCGGCCGTCGATGCCGATGACGACGGCCATCGCTTGCCGTTTGTCCGGACGACCCTTGACGCGCGCGAAGGTCTCGGCGCGCAGGAATCCCTGGGCCATGTCGGCAAGTTCGACCGCGGCGCGGTCAAGGTCTGCATCGACCCAGTCCCGCGGCGGCTTGTTCGCGGCGAGGCTCGCGATGCCCGCGAAGCTCTCGTCCGAGCCGTCGAACCGCGACAAGCGTCCGGCAAACGCGTCGAGACGAAAGTCGCCGGCAAGCTGCTTGATATTCTCCGCGCGCTCGCGCAATTCCGCGAGAGCCTGCGGCGAAGCGTTCGGCACCTGCAACTCGGCCAGCATGATGTCGCGCAAACGGCGCAACATCGAGGGATACGCCTGCGCCAGCTCCTCCAGTCCGTCGCGAACGCTGCCGACGATGCGGTCCAGCTGGTCATCGCCGGCAAGTGAAGCGTCCTCGCCCAGCCGTTCGGGAATGTCGTTGAACAGAAACTGGTTGGGGTCGTGCGCCCGTTTGAACAAATCGCGGATATGCAAGGCGTTCGATGACAATCGCAGCGTCCGTTTCGTCCATTTCGGGAGCCGGCCGTAAATTGCGACGAGGCCGCGTCCGATATCGATGGGCTCCGGATGGACAAGCCTGTTCGTCTTGTCGAAGTCGCGCGCGACCTGCGCCATCCCGGACAGCAGGCGCCGGGCGCCGCCGGTAAGTTCCATCCAGCGCAACTGGATGGACGCGGTGTCTTTCGCGAGGTAGTCCACGTCCACGTCGTCGAATGCCGCCCGGAAAATACCATCCCGGTAGACAGCGAGCTTGTCGCGTTGCGACAGCACGAACGCGACGGCGAGGATCGGCATGAGGCCGTCCTTGACGCCGAAAGGCGGCTTCCTCCATTCGTCGAACAGTTCGGAGACGGCGACCGCGCGATCCTTGTGCTCCTGCAAGTAGCCGGTCGCCCGCTTCCACATCGGGGCCAGACGGTGCCGGTCGTTGTTGTTCGCCGCCGGCGCAACAAATCTCCAGCCCTGTTCGCGCCGCGCGTAGAGCCCCGCGGCCTTCAGGATGGACTCGAACAATCCGCGTTCGGCCGGGAATCCCCGGATGCCGAGCAGCGGCTCGCCCTCGTTCGAGGCCATGCGCCGCATGAGGATGTTCTGCGCCGCGATGGCCTTGCTGGACGGCTTTTGCCGGTTGAGCAGCTCGTTGCGCAAGCGCGGCGATTCCGCGAAGCGGCTGTCCGCAAGTTCGGAAGCGATGCTGTTCAGGTCGGCTTGCCGCAGGCGCTTCGGCGAGCAATGCCTGCGAAACCACAAGGCGTTGTCGAAGGCCTTGCGCAGTTCTGTTTCCAGCAGGGTCTGCAAGGCCGCGAGCCGCGCGGCGACTTCGCGTCGAGCCACGGAATCGCCGGCCAGTTCCGGATGATCGTTGCTGACGCGGCGCAGGGCCGACAATTCGCGCGCCAGCGGCGGGATGGTCCCGGATTGCTCCGGAATGCCGATGATCGCGTCCCAGCCGTCATCGCGGCGCGTTGCCTTGCGGCACAGGCGCGCGACGTGTTTTTCGTTTTCTCCTTCGGTCGCAATGGCGAGCACGAACCGGCCGACGGTCCCGTGTTTCGGTTCGGGACGGGAATTGAGCCGGACAAGTTCGCTCGCGGGGACAATGTCCGCGTCGAACCAGCGGAGCGCGCCGGTATCGTGGTAGTGGCGCTTGGCGAGGATCGGCTGAATTCCCGCCAGCGACTTGAGCGCCTGGAAGTCGACCTCGCGGATCTCGTCGAGCGCGGCGCGGACGGCCCGGTCGATGTCGAAGTCGCTGCCGGCGAATATCGCGCGGGCGTCGAGGAATTTCCTGAAGATCGTGAACGACCACGCATCGAGTTGCGCGAGCGCCTGTTCAAGTTCGCCGCGGGAGGATTCCGGGAAACAGACGCGCAGAAGCCCGGTATTCGCAACCAGGCCCGACCGCTCCCTGAAAAGGTCGATGACCGCGATCGTCTTGAGCAGGCGCACATGCAAGGCGTCCCCGCCGAGCGCTTCGCATCGGTCCAGCGCTTCCGCGGCGAGCGCCCATCGGTGCCCGTCGGGCGAGGCCAGGATAGACGGCTCCAGGTTGACGCGCAGGTAGTCCCAGAGCCGATCCGGGCCATACATCTCCCCGGCCGGCGCATGATCGAGAAAATCCTGGAAGCCGTGCGGCTCGGAGGAATTGAGGAAGCCGAACAGGCTGCGCTGGTTCTGCCCGAAACGCCGCCGCGATATCGGTCCCAGCAGGCACGCCGCGACCGGGTGCAATGGCCAGCATGCTTCCAGCATGGCGCCCAGCCGCGCCGCGTCTCCGCCGCGGCCGCGGCGCGCGAATCCCGCCGCGGCGCGGGCCAGCGCGCGGGATTTCCCGCAGCGATGATCGCTCTCGATCGCGCGGGAGATCAGGTCGATCTGTTCCTCGCCTGCGGCGTCGACGACGAGGTCGATGAAACGGCCCTGGATCTTCGACCATTCGTCGCGCATTTCGCGCGACAGGCGATGGGCGTATTCCTCGAATGCCTGATGCAGCACGCCGACGAGAAGAAAACGTCCATTGCTCCGGGACGCCGCCTCGGCCAGTTGCTGGAGGATGTAGATATCGGCGCCGTCCCGGGCGGCGGCTTCGAGAAACTTGCCCATCTCGTCGATGAAGAGGAGGAGTCCGCCATGGACGCGGGGCTTTGCGGCGGCCGCGTCGGCCAGCGCGGCGATCAGGCTGGTTTCGGTCCAGCCGCCGCGCGGCGGACGGGATGCGATTCCGCTGCGCTCCGCGGCTTCGCCGATCACCGCGACGGGATCGTCGCGGCGCGCAACGACAGGAAGGACGCGCCACCCCTTCGCGCCGGCCGGCAATGCGTCCCGGATGGTTGTCGCCAGTTCCTGCCCGAATACCGCGGCCGCCTTGTCCGACATTCCGGCATCGCCGTTCAGCAGGGCGGCGAGGCCGACGGCCAGGCTGGATTTGCCGCTGCCGCAAGGGCCGGTCCAGGTGAATGCGCCCTGTCCCGTCGCGGAAACATGTCGGGCCATTGTCGTGAGGATATCGGCGAAGGGTTGCGGGCAGACGAAACCTTCGAGGCTGGCGGCGGCGCCGAAGTCGGAGTCGATCCGGATCGATTTATGGAAGCGGCGGGCGATTCGAACCCGATGACGAAGAGTTGTCAAGCGGCCTTGTTCCCTGCAAGCGCGTCGTAATCTTTTCGGATCCAGGCCAATGCCGAGCGGCCGTCGAGGTCGATGTTGCGCGTGACTTGCTTGAGGCCGGCGGTTTCGGACCACCTCAAGGCTCCGTCCGTCAGCTCGTCGAGGTTCGCGAGGCGTTCGGCGACATCGTCCTCGTCGAAAAGGAATGCGCGTCCCGGTCCGCCGGGCGCGTGGGCAATGGCTTCGAAGGACAATGCGGCGGCGGCGGAATAACGCGACCAGAAGTCCAGCAGCGCATGCGTGAAGACGCCGTTGCCCAAACTCGGCTTCGGTCCGCGGACGAAACAGAAGCCGTCCTTGCGGCCGACGGGCCTGACAAGCCCCAGCTCGGTCAGGGGCGACTCGAGGGCGTCCTCGGCGGCGGTCTTGCCCGACGGCTGGCGCGCGACATAGGTGCGAAGGAAACAGGCGACATCGTTCCTGATCGTCGACCTGGAGGCGCGCGACCAGCGGCGGTCCAGCGCAAGACGATCAAGTCTCCTGATCAGCGAGTCCCGTTCGAAGGCGACGAAGGGATAGTGGTTGAACGCCCAGAACCATGTCGTCCTTTCTTCGCGGGCCGCCAATCGCCAATGGATTAGCCAAAGCGTCGCCGGATGCTCCAGGTACGGGTCGATCCCCTGCGGACCGCATATCAGGCGACCCAATGCAGTCGTTCGAACCGAAGTCCAATAACCCTCCTGCACCTCCTTGATCACGCCGGCCGCCTTCGCCCAATGACGCATGGATGCGACCATGTTCTTGCCGACGCCGAATCGCGCGATGGCGTCGTCGCCCCAACAGTCGTTCATGGTCATGGGCCGAGGCCCGGCGCTTGCGACCCGGTCGAACGCTTTTTTCAGCCATCCGTAACGCAGCGGGAACGTTTCATGCCCGGAAAACTGCGGCTTGTACGTGTCCCGGAAAAGAGGTCCTTGCGCCATTCATCCATCCCTCGGTACTGGATGCTGCATCCAGCCGTTCGACCTTATCGCATGACGTATACTGCGGTCAACGGCAGCCGGCGACTGTGCTGAAAACCACAATCCGAGCCCCCGCCTTGCCCGGGCGGCCGTATATAACATATTGAAAATAAAATGAGAATCGGAGAAACGATCTATCTGGACCATCAGGCCGCGACTCCGTTGGACCGGCGAGTATTGGACGCGATGGCGCCCTACTTCGGAGAATCGTTCGGCAATCCGCATTCGTCGGACCACAGCCTCGGCTGGGAATCCGCCCGCGCCGTCGAAGAAGCCGCCGCGCGAGTCGCGCGCCTGATCGGGGCGGATCCCGACGAGATATTCTTCACCTCCGGCGCAACGGAATCCAACAACATGGCGCTGCTGGGCCTGGGCCGCAGGGCCGCCGGAGGCGGTCGCCGCCGTATCCTGGTCAGCGCCATCGAACACAGGTGCGTGCTCGCATCGGCTCGCGCGCTTGCGGAACAGTGCGAGTTCATGATCGAACATATTTCGGTGGACCGCCGGGGATTGATCGAACTCGCGGCGCTTGACGACATGCTGGACGAAGATGTCCTCGCCGTATCGGTGATGGCGGTCAACAACGAAGTCGGAACCATGCAGGATATCGAGCAGATTTCCGAGCTTGTCCGTCGCCGCGGGATCGTCTTTCATTGCGACGCGGCGCAAGCCCCGCTCGCAAGGCCGATGGATTCGCTTGGATCGCATGCGGACATTCTGAGCCTGTCCGGACACAAGATGTACGGCCCGAAAGGGATCGGGGCAATCTTCATTGCCCGCTCATTGCAGGATCGGCTTGAACCGCTGATCTACGGCGGAGGCCAGCAGAACGGGCTTCGATCGGGCACCTTGCCCGTGCCGCTCTGCGTGGGCATGGGTTGGGCAGCCCAGATGCTGGCCGACGACGCGGCCCGGGCAAGACGCGGCGAGTTGCGCCGCCGCCGCGACGCGTTCGCGCATCGCGTGGCGGAACTGGGCTGGCCGATATCGCTGAATGGTCCGGCAGGCGACCTGCGGCATCCCGGCAATGCAAGCATCTGTTTCCATGGGTTCTCGGCGCACGAGATATTGGGAGCGCTGCAACCCCGCGTCGCGGCCTCGACCGGCTCGGCCTGCGCGTCGGGCATTCCGGAGCCGTCGCATGTCTTGCGGGCGATCGGCCTGAATAGCGAGGATGCCGAAGCATCGGTGCGTTTCAGTCTGGGTTTCGACACGACCGATGAAGATATCGAATATGCCGCGGGTCTGATCGAGGCAACCTTGTCTCGATTGTCCAACGCCAGGTCGAGAGGCCCCGGCTGATCCGGGTCGGCCTCGGACATCCTCGCTGTTTTTGCCGATTTCTGGGCTTTTCCGGGAAACTGTGTCTACACTGGGTCCGTGAGGAAATATGGCGTCAGGAATGAGGAAAGCCATATGGAGAAAGCTCTTCACGATACCTTGTCGGTCGCGAAACGGCTCAAGGGCGCGGGCATGAACGAACTGCAGGCGGAGGCGGTGGCCGAGGCGATTCGCGGCGGCATCGGGGATGCGACCGCGCATCTGGCGACGAAAGACGATCTGGCCGCCGTGCGGCGCGAATTGCAGTCCGACATGAAAGCCATGGAATCCAGGCTCGAGGGCAGGATGTCGGCCATGGAATCGCGGCTCGAAGGCAGGATGATGGCCCAGGAGTCGCAACTCGACGCCAAGATGGCGGCTCGGGAGTCGCAACTCGATGCCAGAATGGCGGCCCAGGAATCCCGGTTCGATACCGGGATGGCGGCGCAGGCGTCCCGGTTCGACGCCAGGATTTCAGCCCTGGAGTCGCGGCTGCTGTGGCGGCTGTCGGGCATGATGCTCGGTGTCGGGGGGATCGTGATCGCTGTCTTGCGCCTGATGCCGGCCTGATCCCGACGCGAACCCGGCCGGAGGGCGCGCGTCGTCCCTGCGTGACGCAAACTCTGCCCCACGAGTGCATTCCCGTGCGGAATCCAGTAAAATCTGCCGCTTCTTGAGCTTGGGAAAGTTCTGTCAGAGCTTTGCCGTGGCGCAGGCCCGCGGTGCACAACCCGCGGTACAAAACCCGCGGTACACAAAGAGCACCGCCGGATTCGACAGCGCAAGCCGTCGCATCCGGGAGCAAGACAAGACCGCGTCTTGTCTTGCGGCAATGAATAATTCCATGGATGGAATTATTCAGAGAATACCAAGCACTTGGCTGTACAATATTATTCCGGTGGAATCGACAGGTACCGCACATGGCACGAATTACCGTTGAAGACTGTCTGGACAAGGTGGACAACCGCTTCGAACTGGTCATGGTCGCGAGCAAGCGCGCCCGGCAGTTGCAGGTCGAAGGCAAGGATCCGCTGGTCCCGGAAGACAACGACAAACCCACGGTGCTCGCGTTGCGCGAAATAGCCCTGGGGCTCGTCGGCCCCGAAATCCTCACGCAAAAGCCGGAAACGGAAATGGAAGAATTCGAGCAGAAAATGGAAATCATGCTCGAACAGCCCGGGCCGGCGGCGGCGCCCGAACCCGAAACGGGAGACTGATCGGGATTGATCGGGCCGGGATTGATCGGGCCGGGATTAATCGGGAAAGGAGGCGCAGATTGACAGCCTCGCAGATCGAAAATATCGATATCCTGGCGGAGAGCCTGTCGGGCTATCTGGCAAGACAGCAGATCAACCAGGTGCGGCGCGCCTATTATTACGCCGAACAGGCGCACGAAGGCCAATTCCGCCGCACCGGCGACCCCTACATCACCCACCCGCTGCAGGTGGCGGGCATTCTCGGCACGATGCACATGGACCATCAGTCGCTGATGGCCGCCATGTTGCACGATGTCATCGAAGACACCGGCATCACCAAGACCGCGATCAAGTCGCAGTTCGGCAATACCGTGGCGGAAATGGTCGACGGCGTGAGCAAACTCAGCCAGATTTCCTTCGATTCCCACGCCGAGGCCCAGGCCGAGAATTTCCAGAAGATGGCGCTGGCGATGTCGCGCGACCTGCGCGTCATCATGGTGAAACTCGCCGACCGGCTGCACAACATGCGCACGATCAAGGTGCTGCCGTCGGAAAAACGCCGCCGGATCGCCAGGGAAACGCTCGATATCTACGCGCCGATCGCCAATCGTCTCGGCATGAACGAAATGCGCATCGAATTCGAGGATCTCGCCTTCGAGGCCATGTATCCGCTGCGTTTCCATCGCATCGCCGCGGCCGTTCGCAAGGTCCGGGGCAACCGCAAGGAGATCGTCTCCCAACTGCAGATTTCGCTGGAAGCCTGTCTTGAGCGCGAAGGGCTGCCGGGCAGGACCATCGGCCGGGAAAAGCACCTGTACAGCATTTACGACAAGATGCGCAGCAAGCGGAAATCCTTCTCCGAAATCATGGACGTGTACGCTTTCCGCATTGTCGTCGACCGCGTCGACACCTGTTATCGCGTGCTCGGCGCCATCCACAGCCTGTACAAGCCGGTGCCGGGCCGGTTCAAGGACTATATCGCCATTCCCAAGGCCAATGGCTACCAGTCCCTGCATACCACCTTGTTCGGCATGCACGGCCTGCCCATCGAAATCCAGATCCGCACCGAGGAGATGGAAGCCATGGCCAATAACGGCATCGCCGCCCACTGGCTGTACAAGTCGAGCGAGGACATTCCGAGCAATGCCCAGATCCGGGCGCGCGAGTGGGTCAACGGCCTGCTCGAAATGCAACAGCACGCCGGCAACTCGCTGGAATTCATCGAAAGCGTCAAGATCGACCTGTTCCCGGATGAAATCTACGTGTTCACGCCGAAGGGAGAGATCTTCGAACTGCCGGCCGGCTCCACTCCCGTCGATTTCGCCTACGCGATCCATACCGATGTCGGCAGCGCCTGCGTCGCCTGCCGCATCTCGCGCCGGCTCGCGCCGCTGAGCGAGCCCTTGCAAAGCGGTCAGACCGTGGAGATCATCACCGCGCCGGGCCACAGGCCGAATCCCGCCTGGCTCAGTTTTGTCGTCACCGCCAAGGCGCGCACGAGCATCCGTCATTTCCTCAAGAGCCAGAAACTGTCCGAATCGATCGCTCTCGGCCGACGTCTGCTGACCAAGGCGCTGGCCAGTTTCGGCGCCAGCCTCGATTCCGTTTCCCGGGACGCGATTTCCAGGACGCTTGAACAATTGCGGCTGGATTCGCTGAACAATCTGTTCGGAGAAATCGGCCTCGGCAATCGCATGTCGCATACCGTGGCGCAACGGCTGATAGCCTTGAACGAAAATCCCACCGGGGCGGAAAGGCGGGGCAGTCTGCTGGTGCGCGGCTCGGAAAGTTCGGTAATGAACTATGCCCGCTGCTGCAATCCGATTCCCGGCGACCGCATCACCGGCTACATCAGCTCGGAACGCGGGCTCGTGATCCACACCGACAATTGCAACAACATCGCCGAACTCAGGAACGATCCGGAAAAATGCGTCGAAGTGAACTGGGATCCGGAAGTGCAGGGCGAATTCACGGTAGAGGTTCGCGTCGAACTCGAACACCAGCGCGGCATCATCGCAACCCTGGCCACGGCCATCACCGGCGCGGAAGCGAATATCGAAAAAATCAGCACCGACGAGCGCGATGCCCATTGCAGTATCGTCAATCTGTTGATCAACGTAAGAAACCGCGTGCATCTGGCGCGAGTCATGCGCAAGATCCGCATGGTCAAGGCGGTAAGCCGGGTCACCCGGGTGAAAGGCCGCAAGACTCGCAAGTCCGCCGGCCGCGCTGAAAGCGTCATCCATTGAATCCGGAAGCAAGACGAAACCGCGCTTTTCGCGCCTTGTCGGCGAACAGGTCCAGCTGCTCCAGGTGCCGGCGGCGTAGCGAAACTCGCCGAACAGGCGCTGCTTTTCGCCGCTGCGCTCGTACGCCCGCGCCGCCGCCTCCGTCCACGGCGCAGCCGACTCGCTCAGCGCCGCGTTGCGGGCGATGCCGACGATGTATTTCACATCGCTGCGCTCGCACCAGGCGAGCATCCGCCGGCGGCAAAAGCCGCTGTCGCCGCGAAACACGATCTCGACCCGCGGCCAGGCTTGGCGCAGCCGCTTCGTCAGCAAGGCCAGCAAGGCCCAGGCGTGCTTGGCCCCGTCGATGTTGCTCGGCCGCAGATAGCTCGCCAGCAGCTGGTCGCCGCAGAACACGTACAGCGGCAGGAAGCAGTAATGGTTGTAATATCCGTGGAAAAACCGGCCGATCTGCTGTCCGTGGACCCGGTCGTCGGTGGAGTCGAAGTCCAGGATCAAGCGCCGCGGAGGTCGCTGGAAGGATGCGATGAACTGTTCCACCAGGACTTGGTGCAGGCGAAGCGCCTCGTCCCGGCCGGCGCGCCGCTCGAACCGGCACAGGGTCGAAGCGCCGGCCAGCACCCGGTCGCTCCCGACCGCGGTTTGCAGCGCCGGGTCCCAACGCAGCTCCTCGTGATCGTTCAAGTCCTCGCAGCCCAGCGCCAATCCGTAAACCCGCTGCCGGATCATCGACAGGGTCGTATGCCGGCAACTGGCCTTGCGGCGCGGATCGTCCACCGCCCGCGCCGCCCGCTCGGTCAATCCCAGCAGCCGATCAGCCTGACGCAGCAGCAGCGCGCCGCCGTTGGAGGTGACGGCGCCGCCGGAAAAAGAGGCTTCCACCAAGCGTCCCTTGCAGCGTGGAAAACGAATGGAGTCTCGGTTACAATTCGTCATGGGCAAGGCATCCTTCGATATCAGCTTAAGTAACTGAATTATATCGAAAATCAGGGTGTCTTGCCCACCTTTTCATGCAATATTCGGGCTAAGGCTTCTGTCGAACAGGCGCGTAATGTCCCATGAAACGACGCAGCTGGACATGCTGGTGATGGAGACCGGGAACTCAGTGACACTTTTGAAGGAATGCTGCACCGCTTTTATCGCCGCTGCAGTCGCCGAGCAGATCAATGCGGGGCGCGCATCGTGAGCTATCGGGAGCCGTTGCCGCAAGGATGTCCGCCAGAGGGGGCGGAGAGCATAGATAAGCCCCGGCGCGTATTTCGTTTGGTGAGAACGAATCCACCCACAGAGCAGGATTTTCAGTCGCAGCGCGCTGCAAAGCCGACACGCCGCTTTACGGGAGTATCCGAATGCCAGGCGCGCGGACTGTCCGTGTTCGGTCGGCAGGAAGACGGCAGACGGGCATTGAAGCTGCCGCGCTTGCGAGGACGCTTCCTCTGCAGCGTAGACTTGTCCGCAGGTGCCGGCAGAATTCAGCAGACTGGGAATCAATCGCACCACACCTGGTGGCCGCTCGCCCAATTCGACATCCTGAATCAATGCAAGATGCAGATACCATGAAGAGCGTGCGCTACGAACGCATGCTGTTCTACTACGACGGACCGCAGGTGTTCGAGGCCCGAGATGCCATTGGAGGACACTACATAGCCATGGCGATGGCGGCGGAGCCGTGGTCCGGGATGTCGCCGCCGCAGGATGGGCCGGCCGAGCGTTATCTCGTTGTCGGCGTGGAGCCGGAGTTGCTTCGCCAATTCCGCGCCGGCGCGATCGACCTGAGATCGTTGCTGGTTGACTCCGAGGAGGGCCAGCGCTACATGGCAATCGCTGAGAACGGCATAGAGAAAGGGCTGAAGCTCGAATTGTTGACGACCTCGCTACACGAAAGCGGATATCTCCCGCATGAAGGCTTCTTGCTCCATGACCTAGCCTCGGAAGACGTTCTCCGGGAAGCCCGGGAACGCAACAACCTGATTGTGGAAATCATCGCAGAGCCGCCTGAAGCGGCAGCACAACACCGTATCCGCGCCGAGACATTGGCCGGACTGCTTCATCACGTGCAGACCATGATTCGACACGCCTTTCGCAGGAGTCTCCAAGGGCACGGCATAAACTATCACGGTTCGAAAGCAGTACTTCTTGATGTGGTCACTCCTGCCGCTCCGGGGTCATTTCGAGTGATGCTTGAGGCAGCGGAGTCGCCTGACTTGTTCGGAAGCAGCAGCCTTGAGATCGCACTTCCGCAGGTGGATGCTTTCTTCGATGTTTCAGGGAACCCGAATGAGACCCTCGCGCTGTTAAGGAACAATAAGGGCCATTTCGCAGGCTCCTATCTCAAGCTCTTGCGTTTCCTTGCGGAAAAGCAGACAGGGCTTCGTTATTCTTGGGCTGCACCCTACTCCGAGACACCAATCAAACAGGCCGTCCTCGAACGCCAAACGCGCCCTCTTATCGAAGTTTTGACCGGTGTTGAGAGGCTTGAAGCGGAGGAAATAACCTTGGAAGGCGAATTTGAAAAGTTTAATCGAGCAACGGGGTCTTGGGGCCTCATGACGCAAGATGGCTCTGTTTCCGGCAAAATAGGTGATGAAGGTCCAAACCTTGATGGTCTCGAAGTTGGCGGCTCATACAGGTTCCACTGCGATGAGGAGATTGAAGAATCGCTGCTGACGGGCCGCGAGAAGCGGATAGTCCATCTCAAGAGGTATGAGCGGTTATGAGCTGCTTCTGCTTCGCCCAATATCAGCGTAAGAGGCTGAATTATATCGAAAATTAGGGAAGCTCTGATCAAGTCAGAGCTTCCCTGCGGCACATGGATGTGCCGCCGGATTCGATGGCGCGAGCCATTGAATCCGCGAGCAAGACGAAACCACGCTTTTGTCTTGCGGCGATGAATAATTCCATGGATGGAATTATTCAGAAAAGATCTGACCGGCGGCGAGCCGGTCCGCGCGCATAACGGGAGAATCTTCATGCCCGCATCGCAAGTCGTCCAGACCGAAAACGCGCCGCAGGCGATTGGTCCCTATTCCCAGGCCGTGCGCTCGGGTTCGCTCGTATTCATCTCCGGCCAGGTGCCGCTCGACCCGGCGACCATGCGGCTGGTCGACGGCGGCATCGAACGACAGGCCGCGCAGGTTTTCGACAATCTGGCGGCGGTCGCGGCGGCGGCGGGATCGAGTCTCGGCCAGGCATTGCGAATGACGATCTATCTCACCGACCTCGGCGACTTCAAGACCGTCAACGAGATCATGGCGCGGCGCCTCGATGCGCCGTATCCGGCCCGCGTCGCCATCGGCGTCGCCGCATTGCCGGCGAATGCGATGATCGAGGTCGACGCGATCCTGAGCGATTGAAGCATCCGTTTCCCGATCCATGACCGGTTCGTCGCTGGACCAGATTTCCGTCGATCGCCTGGGAGGCGTCGGCCCGAAAATGAAGGCGCGACTGGCCGGGCTCGGCATCGAAAGCGTCCAGGATCTGCTGTTCCACCTGCCGCACCGCTACGAGGACCGGACGCGCATTGCGCCCATCGGGCAAGTATTTCCCGGCGATTGCGTCCAGGTCCAGGGCGAGATCGTCGACAGCGGCGTCGAGCCGGGCCGGCGGCGCAGCCTGCGTTGCGCGGTCAGGGACGATACCGGCATGCTCAGTATCCGCTTCTATCATTTCAACGCCTTCCAGCAGACCCGGCTCGCCCCGGGCAAGTTGATCCGCTGTTATGGCGAGGCGCGCCACGGCCGCAGCGGAATCGAGATGTACCACCCCGAATATCGCGTCTTGTCCGGCGCCGCCGACGCCGCCGCGGTTCCCGACTCGCTGACGCCTGTCTATCCCGCAACCGAAGGCGTGCATCAGAGCCGCATCCGCAAGCTCGTGCGGCAGGCGCTGCGGCTGCTCGCCCGTGCGGAAAACCTGCCTGAACTGCTGCCGCCGCATTTCCTGCGCGATTTCGGCGGCGTCGACCTCGCCGAGTCGGTGCACCTGCTGCATGAACCGCCGCCGGAACTGCGGCTCAACTGGGCGGGACGGACCGACAACAGTCCGGCGCGCCGCCGGCTGGCCTTCGAGGAGCTGCTCGCTCACCGGCTCTGCATGCGCCGCCTTAAAATCGATGTCGCGGCCTTGCGGTCGCCGCGTTTCGGCGACCGGCAGACGCTGCTCAAGCAGTTCGTGGAGACCTTGCCCTTCAAGCTGACCGCAGCGCAACGCAAGGTTTATCGGGAAATTCGCGCGGATCTCGCGAGCCGGGCGCCGATGATGCGTCTGCTCCAGGGCGACGTGGGCTCGGGCAAGACCGTGGTCGCCGCCCTGGCGGCGCTGCATGCCATCGAATCGGGCTTCCAGGTCTGCCTGATGGCGCCGACGGAAATCCTCGCCGAACAACATCTGGACACCTTCCGGCGATGGTTCGAAGTCTTGCGGACGCGGATCGGCTGGCTCTCGGGCAAGACCCGGGTCAAGGCGCGCAAACAGGTGCTGGCGGCGCTCGCGGCGGGCGATTGCGACTTGCTGATCGGCACCCACGCGGTGTTCCAGGAATCGGTCCAGTATCAGCGTCTCGGACTGATCATCGTCGATGAACAGCACAGGTTCGGCGTGCATCAGCGGCTCGCCTTGCGCGAAAAGGCCGGCGCCGGGCCGGTGCGTCCCCACCAGTTGGTAATGACCGCGACGCCGATCCCGAGGACGCTGGCGATGAGCGCCTATGCCGATCTCGATTGTTCGGTCATCGATGAATTGCCGCCGGGCCGCAGACCCGTCAATACCGCCATGACATCCAACGACCGGCGCGCCAGAGTGATCGAGCGCATCGCCGCCGCCTGCGGCCGCGGCCGGCAGGCTTATTGGGTCTGCACCCTGATCGAAGACTCCGAATCCTTGCAGGCCCAGGCGGCGGAAGCCACCGCCGGGCAACTCGGCGAGGCGCTGCCCGGAATCCGGGTCGGACTCGTCCACGGCCGGCTCAAGCCGGCGGAGAAGGCCGCGGTCATGGAAAGTTTCAAGAGCGGGGAAATCCAGTTGCTCGTGGCGACCACGGTGATCGAAGTCGGCGTCGATGTGCCCAATGCCAGCCTGATGGTGATCGAGAATCCGGAACGCCTGGGACTGGCGCAATTGCATCAATTGCGCGGCCGGGTCGGCAGGGGCGCGGCGCAAAGCCATTGCCTGTTGTTGTACCAGGCGCCGCTGTCCGCCTTGAGTCGGGAGCGCCTGCGCATCATCCGCGAATGCAACGACGGCTTCCTGATCGCCGAGGAGGACCTGCGTCTGCGCGGACCGGGCCAGATGCTGGGCACCCGGCAGACCGGCCTGATGAGCTTCAAGGTCGCGGACATCGGCCGCGACAGCGATCTGCTCGAGCGGGTGCGCGATACTTGCGACGAATTGCTGGCCAGCCATCCCGCGGCGGCCGAACCGCTGATCCGCCGCTGGCTCGGCGAGCGCAGTCATTACGCGGATGTCTGAAGCTTGATGAGCATGTCCGGGCAAAAAGCTGGAATCGCCGCCTTGCAGCGACGAGTCTTTTTGCGATGTCGCCGTATTTTTGCGCACCTTCAAGGAATTTCAGCGCAAATTTACCGAACTTCCTCGCGGCTGCCGCGACTCGCGGTTCGTTTCGCGCGATCAGGCGCCGATCTGTTCAAGAGGATCTTCGCCCGCGCGCGCCGGGCAACGGTTGAAGCGAAACGGCTCGCTTTCGCCGCGGCGGCGCAGGGCGTCGGCCGTATCCGGCGGATGGCCGCATCGCGGCGGCGATGGCCGGCATTGCGGGAAAAAGCGATCGCTTTCTGCCATCTGGCGCGCCTGCATCGTCCCGTGGGGATATATTTGCTGTTATGGCCGACGCTCGGCGCCTTGTGGCTCGCCTCGGGAGGCGTTCCGCCGCCCGGATTATTGTTCATATTCGTGTCCGGCACGGTCGTCATGCGTTCCGCCGGCTGCTGCATCAACGACTTCGCCGACTATCGCATCGACGGCGAAGTGCTGCGCACTCGCGAGCGGCCGCTGGCGACCGGAAAACTCGATCGCAGGGACGCCCTGCTCGCATTCGCCGCGCTTGCCCTGGCCGGCTTCGCGCTGGTGCTGTTCACCAATCTGCCGACGATCCTGCTGGCGGTCGCCGCCGTGCCCGTCATCGCCTTGTATCCCTTCCTCAAGCGCGTTACCCATATGCCCCAGGTAGCGCTGGGCATCGTTTTTTCCTGGGGCGTCCCGATGGCTTTCACCGCCGCCGCGGGAAGCCTGCCCGCTTCGGCCTGGCTGCTGTTTCTCGCCAATTGCCTGTGGACCATCGCCTACGACACCCAATACGCCATGGTCGATCGCGAATGCGACCGGCGCGCGGGCGTCAAGTCGACGGCGATCCTGTTCGGCGACGCGGACAACGCGATGATCGGCCTGTTGCAGTGCCTGTTCATCGTCGCCATGTGGCTGGCGGGCCGGCAGTTCGACCTCGGCTTGCCGTACTTCCTCGCCCTGGCCGGCGCCGGCCTGCTGTTCGTCCGGCAGCAGATATTGACCAGCGACCGGCAGCCGGAAGCCTGCTTCAAGGCCTTCCTCGACAATCAATGGGTGGGGGCGCTGGTCTTTCTCGGCATCGTGCTGGCGTAGGCTGGAAATGGGCGAACGTCAAGTCGTGTAGAATCTCCGCTCGGCAAGCTGGAAAAGCGCTGATCAGGCCGGATGAACCTGGAACGAACCAAGACAACGATCTTCGATGTCGCCCGACACGCGGACGTCTCGATCAAGACCGTTTCGCGCGTGGTCAACAACGAACCCAATGTGCGCCCGCAAACCCGGGACAAGGTGCTGCGCTCGGTGCGGGAGCTGCGCTACCTCCCCAATGCCGCGGCGCGCGAGTTGGGCGGCAAGCGCTCGCGCGTGATCGGCCTGATCTACGAAAACGCGCAAGAGTTCAGTTACCTGAACGACCTGTTCAACGGCGCGCTCCGCATCTGCGAGCCCGCGGGCTACACCTTGCTGTTGCGGCCGCTGACCTTGCCCGACCCCGAGATTATCGAGCACATCAGGCATTTCGCCCGCAATGCGCGAGTCGAGGGTTTCGTGCTGCCCGCTCCCCTGGGCGACTTGCCCGAGGTATCGGCCTTGCTGCGGGAGATGGGAACCCCCTTCGCGGCGATTACGCCGCGGGCGCCGGCGGCGGATGAGATCAATATTCTCTGCAACGACGAAGCGGCGACTTTTGCGCTCGCCGAGTTGCTGATCGGCCAGGGACACCGGACCATCGGCTTCATCAAGGGTCATCCGGATCATGGCGCGAGCGCCAAGCGCTTCGCCGGTTATTGCCGGGCGCTGAAGCAACATCGCCTGCCGCATGCCGCGCGCCTCGTGCGGCAGGGTTATTTCGATTTCGATTCGGGCCGGATCGCCGCGAGCGCACTGCTCGACCTCCCCGAGCCTCCGAGCGCCATCCTCGCGAGCAACGACGACATGGCGGCCGGCGTGATCTTCGAGGCGCGGGGGCGCGGCCTGAACGTGCCCGGCGAGCTTTCCATCGCGGGCTTCGACGATACTCGCTTTTCCTCGCGCATCTGGCCGCCGCTGACCACGGTGCGGCAGCCGATCATGAAGATGGCCGAAACCGCGGCTGGCCTGCTGATCGACAAGCTCGACGGCGCCGCCGCGGCGGCGCCGGCGGCGCCGTTCGAGTGCGAAGTCGTCATCAGGGAATCCACCGCCCCTCTCGCCTGAGCCGCAACGGGCCGACCTGGACGTGCCTTGCGCCGGCCATGGCGGCAGGACAAGGGCGCTCGACGAAGCGGCGACTTGCCGCGGCGCGAATCCGCGCAGGATTTGACAACGCTGTCAGCTTGCTGGTAATAGGAGAATCTGAAAACTCTTGCGGGATTCCAGCATGCCGGCCGGGCAAACCCGGGCCGCCAGCGAAGGCGGCGCCTATATCTGGCTGACCAGCCTGTGCGCGGCGCTGGGCGGTTTCCTGATGGGCTTCGACGCTTCGGTGATTTCCGGCGTCGCGGGATTCATCGAAGACGAATTCCGCCTGAACGAGATTCAACTCGGCTGGGCCGTCGCCTCGCTGACCCTGACTTCGACCCTGGCCATGCTCGGCGCCGGCCCCCTCAGCAATCGCATCGGCCGCGCCGGCGTGCTGCGGGCGGCGGCATTGCTGTTTCTCGTTTCGGCGATCGGCTGCGCCTTCGCTCCCGGCTACGCTTTTCTGGTATCGGCGCGCATGATCGGCGGCTTCGCCGTCGGCGCGGCGCTGATCGCGGCGCCCATGTATATCGCCGAGGTCGCGCCGCCCGCCGTCCGCGGGAGACTGGTTTCGCTCAACCAACTCAATATCGTGATCGGCATCTCGGCCGCGTTTTTCAGCAACTACCTGTTATTGCGATTGTCCCAGTCGGAAAATCCCCTGATCGCCCCGGAACTGCTCTGGCGCTGGATGCTCGGCGTGGAAGCCTTGCCCGCGGCGCTCTACCTGTTCGCGCTGCGATGGGTGCCGGAAAGTCCGCGCTGGCTGCAATTGCGCGGCCGCGACCGCGAGGCGCTTCAGGTTCTGGTTCGAATCAACGGCGCGGAAGGCGGCAAACGGGAACACGACTCGATCAAGGCCAGTCTCGCCGCCGAAGCATCCGGCGCGCCGGCGGGCTTCGCCGAACTGCTGCGCCCGCATCTTCGCCTCGTGCTGCTGATCGCCCTGACCATCGGCGTCGCGCAACAGGCGACCGGCATCAATGCGGTGTTCTTCTATGCGCCGATGATTTTCGAGCAAAGCGGCATCGGCAGCGACGCCGCCTTCCTGCAAGCGGTGCTCGTGGGCCTGGTCAATCTGCTGTTCACGATTGTGGCGATCGCGTGCATCGACCGGCTCGGCAGGAAACCGCTGCTGTTCGCCGGACTGGCCGGCATCGCGATATTCATGTCCTTGTTGTCCTGGACTTTCCATCAGGCCAGCTACCAGCTGGACGCGGAGTCGGTCGCCGCGGCGGCGGACGCGGGCTCCCGAGCCGCGCTGGAACCGCTGGTCGGTCTCCGGTTCGACGACGAGAACGCCTTGCGGGCCGCCCTGTCCGCGGCGGGCGTCGGCGACGCCGGCGGTCTCGAGTCGGAACTCGTCGCGCGGGCGATCAAAGTCGACACCGCCCTGGTGCTGGCCGGAATCCTCGGTTTCGTCGCCTGTTTCGCGTTCTCGGTCGGGCCGATCATGTGGGTGCTGTTCTCCGAACTGTTCCCCAACTACGTCAGGGCGGCGGCGATCTCTTTCGTCGGTCTGGTGAATTCCAGCGTCAGTTTTCTCGTGCAGATGCTGTTCCCCTGGGAGCTCGCCGCTTTCGGCGGCAGCATCACTTTTCTCATCTATGGCGTCGTGGCCGTTGCCGGGCTTGCCGTCCTGGTTCGGATCATGCCGGAAACCCGGGGCAAGTCGCTGGAAGAGCTGGAACTTGCCCTGGCGTCGAGGACCAGTCAATGAACAAGTTGCGAACCTGGTGGACAGGGGCGGCCGGCGCGGTCGCCTTGAGCGCGGGCGCGGCGGCCCAGAACGGTCCGGTCCCGGTGGAGATCCGCGGCGAGCCCGGCAATTTCGCGCTATATCGCGGCGGCGAGCCTTACCGCGTCAAGGGCGCCGGCGCGGAAACCCTCGACGACCTCGCGTCGCTCGCCTTGCATGGCGGCAATTCGGTGCGCACCTGGCGGCCCGGCGACGGCCGCGTGCTCGATCTCGCGCGCGAACTGGGGCTGACCGTCGCGCTTTGTCTCGATATCGCCCGCGAGCGCCACGGCTTCGACTACAACGACGAAGCCGCCGTCGCGCGGCAGTTCGAGCAGGCGCGGGAAATCGTGTTGCGCTATCGGGACCATCCGGCCCTGCTCGCCTGGGTGATCGGCAACGAATTGAACCACAGTTACGAGAATCCGCGAGTGTACGACGCCGTCAACGACATCTCGCGCATGATTCACGAGCTCGACCCCAACCACCCCACCACCACGACCACCGCCGGCATCGACGCCGAACTCGCGCAAGTTATCCGGCGGCGGGCGCCGGATCTGGATTTCCTGAGCATCCAGGTCTATGGCGAGATCTTCGACCTGGCGGAGAAAATCGCGCCGCTCGATCCCGAACTGCCGCTGATGGTCACCGAATGGGGCACCATCGGCCATTGGGAAGTGCCCCTGACCGAATGGGGCGCGCCCATCGAACTGCACAGTTCCGCCAAGGCCGCCGTCTACCGGCGCGGATACGAAGAGATTCTCGCGCCGATGCAAGGCCGGCTGATCGGCAATTTCGCATTCCTCTGGGGGCAGAAACAGGAACGCACGCCGACCTGGTACGGCGTGTTCGCCGCGGATGGACGCAGCACCGAAGCGGTGGACGTATTGCATCGGATCTGGTCCGGGCAATGGCCGGACAATCGCGCTCCGCAGATCGAGGCGATGCGGCTCGACGGCCGCCGGGCCGATGAGAACGTGCGGCTGCGCAGCGGACAGGACTACGTCGCCTCGATCGCCGCCGGCGAACCCGACGGCGACCCTCTGGTCTTCGACTGGCGCGTGATGGAGGAAAGCGCGGCGACCCAGGTCGGAGGCGACCCGGAAGACGTCCCGCCCGAACTCCGCGGTTTGATCGCCGACCCGGCGCGGCCTGAAATCAGCTTGCGGGCGCCGGCCAATCCCGGCGCCTACCGCCTGTTCGTTTATGTCGGCGACGGCCGGGGACGGGTCGCGCACGCGAACATTCCGTTTTTTGTCGATGAATCTTGAATAGTCCGGAGCATATCTTGATGTCGGAAAGGGATCGGGAAGGGATTCTCTCTGGCTGGCTGAAGCGCATGACGCTGCGCCAGAAGATCGGCCAGATGACGATGGCCGAGCGGCTTTCGGCGACGCCGGAAGATGTGAAGCGCCATGCGCTCGGCGCGATTCTTTGCGGCGGCGGCTCGCATCCGGGCGCCAACGCGCGCGAAGATTGGGTGGCCATGAGCGACGAATACTGGCAGGCGGCGGCGGGAGACGAGGACAGCCCGGGCATTCCGATCCTGGTCGGCGTCGACGCGGTGCACGGCCACGGCAATCTCGGGGGCGCGACGGTATTCCCGCACAATATCGGCCTCGGCGCCGCGGGCGATCCGGAACTGGTCGCCGAGGTGGCCCGCGCCACGGCCAGGGAAATTCTCGCCAGCGGGCTGGAATGGAACTTCGCGCCGGCGCTTTCCGTCGTGCGGAACTGCAAATGGGGCCGCAGTTACGAGAGTTTCGGCAGCGACCCCGCGCTGGTCGCCCGGCTCGGCGCCAGTTATGCGCAGGCCTTGCAGGACGAAGGCGTCATCGCCTGCGTCAAGCATTGGGTCGGAGACGGCGGCACCTGGCAAGGCATGGACCAGGGCGAGACCACCTTGACCTGGGAAGAACTCGAAGCGACCCATATCGCGCCGTACTACCCCTCGTTGCGGCAAGGCGTCATGACGGTCATGGTTTCTTTCAGCAGTTGGAACGGCGACAAGTGCCACGGCCACCATTTCCTGGTGACCGAACTGCTCAAGGAGAAGCTCGGCTTCGAGGGCATCGTGCTGTCCGACTGGGACGGCATCGACTATCTCGACGAGGACTACGGCGCGGCGGTCCGCAAGTCGGTCAATGCGGGGCTGGACATGTTCATGGTTCCCGAGCGCTGGAAGCTGTTCATCGACACGCTGGAGCGGCAGGTGCTCGAAGGGCATGTGGATATCGCGCGCATCGACGACGCGGCGCGCCGCATCTTGCGCGGCAAGCTGCGTTACGGCTTGTTCGACATGCCGCGTCCGGCGCGCAGGCCCGGCAGCGGCGCCGCGGATTTCGGCTGCGCCGCCCACAGGGAGCTGGCGCGCAGGGCGGCCCGGCAGTCCCAGGTATTGCTGAAGAACGAACAGGGAGCGCTGCCGCTGGGGCGCGGGCAGCGAATCCTGGTCGCCGGCAAGAACGCGCACAATCTCGGCCATCAATGCGGCGGCTGGACCGTAAGCTGGCAAGGCGAGAAAGACAACGACACGATCGCCGGAGAAACGATCTGGGAGGGAATCCGGGCGTTGGCGCCGAACGCCGTGCTCAGCGAAGGCCTCGGCGGCGGCGACGCCGACCCGCGGCGGCACGATATCGCGGTTGTCGTCATCGGGGAAACCCCCTATGCCGAAGGTCACGGCGATATCCGCCAGGGCGACAATCTTTTCGTCGAAGCCGGCTCGATGATCAACGGCTTGCTGAATCCGCTCGAAGCATATGCCGAAACCCTGTTGCTCGCGGAAACGCACCCCGAGGATCTCGCCTGCATTCGCAATATCGCCGGCAAGGGCATTCCGGTGGTCGCCGTGCTGATATCGGGCCGGCCCTTGATCGTGAACGAGGAACTCGACGCTGCCGCCGCTTTCGTCGCCGGCTGGCTGCCCGGCGCCGGAGGCCGGGGAGTCGCCGAAGCGCTCATGGGAGAGCATGAGTTCACCGGCCGCTTGCCCGTGCCCTGGCCGGGTCCGGAGCAGGCGGATGGAGCGCTGGCGAAATCGGGGGCGATATTCCCGCTCGGCCATGGCCTGCGATTGCCTGCGCGGCGCGCGGCTGCGGGCGACGAGGCTGCGGACGAAATGGAGCGCGCGGCCGACTGCCTGGACAAGTGACGTTCCGTCTTCGGATGGAATTATCCAGAGGATGCCGGGAGCAAGACAAAGCCGCGCTTTTGTCTTGCGGCAATGAATGATTCCATGGAATTGTTCAGGAGATGCATGGCGAAAAGCTGGCCAGCGTCCCGGCCGCGTCTGCCGACCCGGCGAAGTTGAAAACAGCGCGCGGCGCCCGCATACTGGCGACAGACGCGGAACATGGGCGCGATGCCGAATTCGGCGGCGCGCACCATTGCTTTCGGGAGCGGGACAAGACCGCGTCTTGTCTGGCGGCGATGGGTAATTCCATGGATGGAATTGTTCAGAAGATGCATGGACGGGGCCTGCGGAAACCGGGGAAACGAAACAGGGGGCAATCAGGCGATGTCGGCTGCGGTTGGCGGCGCGGACGCCAATATCCATTCTTTTCTGTTTCTGCGCTCGCTATATCAACCGGCGGCGGCATTCGAGGCATTGTCCCGCAGCGAGCCCGCCCCGCTTGCCGTTTTCCTGCGCTATTCCCTGTGGCTGCTGTTGCTGCCGCCGATTTTCGCGCTCATCGGCGGCGCCAATTTCGGCTGGCGACTCGGGGCCGGGCAGCCGCTGTCGCTGCCGCCGGACGAACTCCGGCTGCTCAGCGCCGGCTATTTCGCGATATTGGTTTTCGGTCTTGTCAGCACCGCGCTGATCAGCAGGTGGATGGCGGCCACCTATGCCGCCAATGCCGCTTTCGGGCGCCATCTGGCGTTGATCACGATGGTCGGCGAACCGCTGGCGGCGGCCAGCATCGCTCATCTGTATCCCGATGCGCTGGTGCAGCTGCTGGCGCTCATTCCCGCCATGATCTGGAGCATGAGCCTGCTCTACCGGGGCATTCCGGTCGCGCTGGAGACATCGCCGGAGCGCGGCATGCTGATGGCTTCGTCGCTGGTCGCCTGGCTGCTGGTGGCGGCGGCAAGCCTGCTGGGCATCGGCATGAGCTTGTGGGTCATGGGCGTCGGGCCGTTGCTCGGCGTTTGAACGGGGAGGGGCGACGGCAACGATGGCGGCAATCGGCGACAAGGCCTATCACGATACCGTAGTCATCCGCCTGATGCAGTTCTCGGTGATCTGGGCGCTGCTGGCGATGCTCTGCGGGGTCTGGCTGGCGGCGGAACTGGTCTGGCCCGGCCTCGATTTCGGCCAGTACTGGCTTTCGTACGGCCGCCTCAGGCCCTTGCACACCAATGGCGTCATCTTCGGCTTCGGCGTCTCGGCGCTGATGGCGACGGCCTTTTACAGTGTGCAGCGCACCTCTCATGCGCCGCTGTTCCTGCCGCGTCTGGCCTGGTTCTGCTGCTATGCCTGGCAGGCGATCGTGCTGCTCGGCGGCTTGTCCCTGCTCGCGGGATACACTTCCGCCAAGGAATACGCCGAACTCGAATGGCCTTTCGATATCGCCGTCGCCGTTGTCTGGACATGTTTCGCCGCGGTGTTTTTCGGCACCGTCGCCGCGCGCGAGATCCGGCCCATCTACATTTCAAACTGGTTTTACGGCGCGCTGATCATCGTTGTCGCCATGCTGCATGTCGTCAACAGCCTGGCCTTGCCGGTCGGCCCGTTCCAGTCCTATTCGCTATTCGCCGGCGCCCAGGACGCCGTGGTGCAATGGTGGTACGGCCATAACGCCGTCGGATTCCTGCTCACCGGCGGTTTTCTCGGCATGTTGTACTACTTCCTGCCCAAGCAGGCGGGCCGGCCTGTCTGGAGCTACCGCCTGTCGGTGCTGGCTTTCTGGGCCTTTGTCTACAGTTACATCTGGGCCGGGCCGCATCACCTGTATTATCAGTCGGTGCCGGAATGGGTGCAGACCCTGGGCATGGTGATGAGCATCATTCTGCTGGCGCCGTCCTGGGCGACCATGGTCAACGGCATCATGACGGTAAGCGGGGCCTGGGAGAAATTGCGCGTCGACCCGGCGCTCAAGTTCATCGTGCTTTCGCTGGCCTTTTACGGCCTGGCGACCTTCGAGGGGCCGATGATGTCGATCCGCAGCGTGAACGTGGTCAGCCATTTCACCGACTGGACGATCGGCCATGTCCATTCCGGCGCGCTCGGCTGGAACGCCATGATCACTTACGGCACTTTCTATTTCCTGGCGCCGCGGCTGGTCGGCGGGGAACTGCATAGCCGCCGCCTGGCCAATCTGCATTTCTGGCTCGCGCTGGCCGGCACCATGCTTTATATCGTCGCGATGTGGGCGGCGGGAGTCTCCCAGGGGCTGCTCTGGCTCAGCGTCGACAATATCGGCGAACTCAGCTTCGACTTCAGGGACATCATGGCGAGCATGGTCCCCTATTACATCTTGCGGCTCGTCGCCGGGCTGATCTTCCTGAGCGGCACCTTGCTCATGGCCTGGAACCTGTACATGACGGTCAGGGGCCGGCCCGTCCGGCGCGCGGTCCCGCCGGCGGCCGCCTCCCTCCACGCCCGCGGAGCGGTCTGATGAACGGAATGCGGCTGCATCGCAAGATCGAAGAGCATGCCGGGCTGCTCATTTTCGGCATCCTGTTCGTTTCCGCCATCGGCGGCCTCGCGCAATTGCTGCCGGTGCTGGAGCAGGAAAGCCTGGAGACGGCCGCGGCCAACACCAGGCCGTACGGCGCCGCGGAACTGGCCGGGCGAGATATCTACATCCGCGAAGGGTGCAATGTCTGCCATTCGCAGCAGATCCGGCCCCTGATCGCCGAGGTCGAGCGTTACGGCCCCTGGTCCCGGGCCGGAGAATTCGTCTACGACAGGCCTTTCCTGTGGGGCTCCAAGCGCACGGGTCCCGACCTGCATCGCATCGGCGGGAAATATTCCGACGACTGGCATCGCATCCATTTGCTCGACCCCCGCGCCGTCGTGCCGGGCAGCATCATGCCGGCCTATCCCTGGCTCGCGCGGCGCGCGGCCTCCGAGGCCGGCGACATCGCGGCCAGGATGACCGGCCTGCGGCGACTGGGCCATCCCTATACCGACGAGGAAATCGCGAACGCCGCAGCGGAGCTGGAAGGATTGCTGGAAATCGACGCCCTGATCGCTTACCTGCAGATGCTCGGCGCGGACTTCGACGCGGAGGCGGGGCAATGACTACTTTCATCTTGCTGGGCGACATGCTGGTCATGGCGTTCATGATCGGACTCGCCGCGTGGTTGCTCGACAGCGGCGATTCGAAGGCTCTCGACGAGACCGCGCGCATTCCGCTGCAAGACGAAGATGAAGACGAGGACTGTCATGGCTGACCTGCCTTCGGCATTCTGGAGCGGCTGGATCGCGGTGCTGACCCTGGTGTCCCTGGCCGGTCTGGTCTGGCTGGCGTGCAGCGTCTATTTCGGCGGCGACCGGGAGCCGGAGGCCGGGCCGACCTGGGACACGGACCTGAAAGAGGGCGACCGGCCGGCGCCCATGTGGTGGTTCTGGCTGCTGTTCGCCTCCCTGATCCTGTCGCTTGTCTATCTCATGCTTTTCCCCGGGCTGGGGAGTTTCCAGGGCTTGCTGGACTGGTCCCAGGGCAGCCGGCTCGCCGCAAGCCGCGCCGACTACGAGGCCAGATTCGCGGGCGTCAGGTCCGAAATCGCCGCCATGAGCCTGACGGAGATCCAGAGCGACGCCGAACTGATGGCGGCGGCCGAACGGATCTTTCGCAGGGAATGCGCGGCCTGTCATGGCCCCGAAGGCCGCGGGCAGGCCGACATGTTTCCCGACTTGCGCGACGCCGATTGGCAATGGGGCGGCGAGCAGGAGCAGATCCGGCAGTCGATCCGGGGCGGCCGCAACGCGGTCATGACGGCCTGGGGGGCTGTATTGGGCGCCGACGGCGTCGAACAGGTCGCCGACTATGTGCCGCGCCTGGCCGATGGCGGCGACGAGGATCATCCGGGCAAGGCCGCCTACGACCAGTATTGCGCGGTTTGCCACGGCGTCGACGGCGGCGGCAATGTCTTGCTCGGCGCGCCGCGCCTGTCCGACCGGGTGTGGCTCTATGGCGGCGATCCGGACAGCATCAGGGAAACCTTGAACAACGGGCGTTTCGGCGTCATGCCCGCCTTCGACGAACAGCGCCTGGACGATACCCGGCTGCAACTGATCTTGGCCTTGCTCACGCTTCGGGAAAGCCCGGATTGATCTATGTATCCGTCTTGCAACGCCCATACAGCCACCAGATCGCCGCCAAAAACGACCACTGTACGACCGGATAATTCATATGTTCCAGAAGCGGAAATTTATTTTTTCTCTACACACGGAGCGGCTTTGATTTGACAACCGATAATCGCTCGCGATAGCGTCAGCAGTACACAACCAAGCGCGAACCCGCTCCGAGTCGGGTTCCTTGCTAAATACAATAGCTATGCAAGGGTCCGATAGGCCATCTGACCTTAGCAAACAGGGGAGAACGTCACAAGATTCGTGTACGGTTGTGTAACGGCCCGACACCATGTCCGGAAACACAACCGAAACAAAAGGAAATTACATCACATGATATATCCTCAATCTGCAACAGCCACCGCAAAGGTCGCCTTGCCACTGTACCCCCTTTGGGTTTACTGGCTTTAGCATTACTGACGGTATCAGTGCTGTCCTACAGCCAAGACAGATACCATTTCGGATCGTACTGGTATATGGCCGGGTGGGCATATTACAACTGCGTCTCATCCTCCGTTAGCTGGGGAAACCACCGCGCGGCTTCAATTAGAAGAGATAGGGCAGCAGATATACTCACCGCATATTCCAATATGGAGACTATCGACGGCTTCGATAATCCACCAATTCCGCCAGCGCCCAGCAAAGGAAGAAGACTTGGAGTAGTCGCCGGATAGATTCTCTATGTTGTAGAGTTAACCGCTTACAACATTAACCAATACAGGAATTACAATAGTGAACAGATTATCTCTGATATATATGCCCACTATAACGGTCAACTGGATGGCCTAGATGACATCATGCGCAACCGAACCAGAAATTGTGCGGCGGCGCAAGTACGGATAAACAATTACAATAGCACACGAGGAAGCCAATCCACAGGCACTTGGTATACATCCTTTACTGGCTTTAACTTATGGCTTAGCTTCCCGGCCCAGAGAACCAGAACTTACGCTGACGGACCCCTGTAAGTTTGGTGCCCTATTACGTCATAGGCTAATCTAAGAGCTAAGAGGAAACAGCATGAAACTTAACAAGATAACCTTATCACTAGCGGCCCTTGCCGCAACGATTGCGCTTGTCTCGATCTATTTCTCGCGACAGTCTTCCGAGCCGACGCAGCTTGCCGAAACGATAAGCGGGCCACGACCCGAGACAAGCGCAGCGACGCGGTTCGACCTTCAAACTTCCGCAGGCGCGTTAACCGAGCAGGAACAAGCCTTGCTTGCCGAACTTCAGCAAGACTTCGGCCCGGATGAACTGAAAAGGGTTTTCAATCCGCTCACATTCGACGAATGGCAACAAGCCTCATACGGCGACGGCGCTTTTGATCATTTGGCCAGCGCCAGCAGAGACTTCGACCGGTACTGGGCCGAGTTTGTAGACAGCTTGGACCTGAGCCCAGAGGATGCCCAACGCGTACGGGACATTTGGACTGAATCGACGGCCAGAAAAACCGAACTGGGCGCTATGAGCGCAGACGGTTCACACGACGGAAGCGACATTGGTGCTGCGATAGCGGAAGTGAACAACCAGCTTTTGTCCAGACTTTCCGAAATCCTGTCGCCGGAACAAATGACGACATTCCTTGACCACGAGGAACAACTCATACTGGATACTCTTGCCTTTGCAGAAGCGTATCGAGAGGAACTTCTCGACTCGGGATATTCCGGCCTGATCCGTGCAGCAGGCGATGATGACTTGTTATCCGTGCAAACCTATCTTGCATCCGGGGCGGATCCCAACCGACTTACCACGGATGGACGAAGCGCAGTATATGAAGCCGCAACCAGCAGCGACCCAGAAATATTGCGAGTGCTGATCGACGCAGGTGCCGATGTCAATCAAACGGCGCTCGATGGCTGGAGCCCGCTGATGGAAGCGGTGATTTTCGGCAGTACAGATGCGGTAAGGATGCTCGCTGATGCTGGGGCCAATCCGAATCATCGGCTCGACCCAGGCAATCCTTTGAGTGTGCCGTTAACATCTGCCGCACATAATGGACATACGGAAATAGTCCGTATATTGCTGAACGCGGGCGCAGATGTTACTGGCACTGTCGGGGAGTTCGCGCTTCAAAATGCGATTAAATTTGGCGACAATGAAATGGAGCAAATGCTGATCGAGGCTGGCGCGAACGCAGATGCGCGACGAGTAGAAGACAGTCGAATCCTCATCAGCCTGGGCCGCCGTCTGGGACTTGTGAACGACTGACAATCCGCAAACACGCAATCAATAAGGGAAGCTCTGATCAGGTCAGAGCTTCCCTGCGGCACATGCCCGCGATACAAGAGAGCGTCGCCGGATTCGACAGTGCAAGCCATTGAATCCGGGAGCAAAACAAAACCACGCTTTTGTTTTGCGGCAATGAATAATTCCATGGATGGAATTATTCAGAGGATACTTAAGGAAGCTCTGAATAAGTCCTTTTCTGTCATAATATCCGCAATGGCCCCGACATGGTGATTGAGCGATGGAGCAGATGAGTTTCGCGGAACTGGAGCACGATTCGAAGAAGCGTCGAACGCGCCGCGAGTTGTTTCTGGAGAAGATGGACGGTCTGATTCCGTGGAGCCGTCTGGAGGCGCGGATCAAGCCGTTTTATCCGAAGGCGGGTCGGGGCCGTCGGCCGTATCCGCTCGGGACGATGCTGCGGGTGCATTGCGTGCAGTTGTTTTACAACCTGAGCGATCCCGGCATGGAGGACTTGCTTTACGAGGTGGAGTCGGTGCGCCGTTTTGCCGGTTTGCGGCTGTGCGGCGCGCTGCCGGACGAGACGACGATTCTGAACTTTCGCCGGCTGTTGGAGCGGCACGATCTGGGAGAGGCGCTGTTCGGGGAGATCAACGCGCACCTGGCCGCGCGGGGCTGTCGTTTGCAGGCGGGGACGATAGTGGACGCGAGCATTATCGAGGCGCCCTCGTCGACGAAGAACCGGTCGGGGGCGCGCGACCCGGAGATGCGGCAGACGCGGAAGGGCAAGCAGTGGCGTTTCGGCATGAAGGCGCACATTGGCGTGGACGAGGCGTCGGGTCTGACGCACAGTTTGCAGACGACGTCGGCGAATGTGGCGGACGTGACGGCGGCGGGCGCGTTGTTGCACGGAGGCGAGGAGCGGGTGTGGGGCGACGCGGGCTATCAAGGCGCGGGCAAGCGCGAGGAGCACCGCGACGCGGAGCTGGACTGGCGGGTCGCGATGCGGCCCGGCAAGCGGCGGCTGCTGGACAAGGGGGACGCGCGGGAAGCTGCGGAGAAGCGCAAGGCGTCGGTGCGGGCGAAGGTGGAGCATCCGTTTCTATACGTGAAGCGCCACTTCGGCTATGCCAAGGTGCGCTATCGGGGGTTGGCGAAGAACACGCAGCGCATCGCCGTGCTGCTGGGATTCACCAACCTGCTCGTCGCGGGACGTTATGCCGCGGGCTGACGCGGGATTGGTGCGCCCGCGACCGTCGCGAGACGGGCGGAGACGGTTGATCGGCGCTCCAGGAGGGCCTTGAATCCCCCTTTTCGGTTCGAAAACGCGATGATTCGCGCGTCCGGCGGGTTTCGGCGCACCACGAACGGCCCAAACTGCTCGAACGCTCGCCGAAACCGCAGTTGTTCAGAGCTTCCTTAAGGGAGTCTTCGGAACCGCGGCGCAGGGGGCGCGCGCATCCGAGCCGGCCGCGTCGGGAGTGTCTGGGCGATCTGGTGCAGATCGACGGTTCGCCGCACGACTGGTTCGAGGATCGGGGTCCGCGGTGCACGCTGATCGTGTACGTGGACGACGCGACGTCGCGGCTGTTGGCGCTGCGTTTTTTCCCTGCCGAGACGACCGAGGCGTACATGAGCGCGACGCGCGCGCATCTGGCGGCCCACGGCCGGCCGGTGGCGTACTATTCGGACCGCTGCGGCGTGTTTCGGGTGAACCGGCGGGGCCGGGAAGACGCGCCGACGCAGTTCGCGCGGGCGCTGCGGACGCTGGATATCGCGCCGATCCACGCCAGCAGTCCGCAGGCCAAGGGCCGGGTGGAACGGGCCAACCGGACGCTGCAGGACCGGCTGGTGAAGGAGCTGCGGCTGCGGGGGATCTGCGGCATCGAGGCGGGGAACGCCTTTCTGCCGGCGTTCATGGCGGACTACAACCGGCGCTTCGGGGCGGCGCCGCGCAACGCTTCGGACGCGCACCGGGCGGTATTGCACGATGCCCGGGAACTCGACCTGATCCTGTGCGAGCAGCATGTGCGCAAGCTGACGAGGAACCTGTCGATCAGTTTCCAGGGGCGCGTCTACCAGGTGACCGGGCAGGGCCGGGGATACCGGCTGCGGGGCGCCGCGGTGACGGTGTGCAAGGGCTACGACGGCGCGGTGACCGTGTTGCGCGATGGCCGCGAGTTGCCGGTCGAACTGCTGGCCGAGGGCGAGGAGCCGGCACCGGTCGAGGACGGGAAGGGTGTGCGGTCGCGGATCGACAGGGCCAAGGCGCGGCAGCAATCCCGGCCGGCCTGGAAACCGCCCCCGGACCACCCCTGGCGGCGACCGTTCGGGACCGATGCGCAGGCGGTCGCCCGATAGCGGCGGCGCGGCCTTGCGCTCCGGTCGCTACGCTCCCTGCGCGCAAGGCCGAAGGGGACATTTTAACTTTGGAGAAAAGGGGACATTTTAACTTTGGTTTGACAAATCATTCCAAGATGGTTGACAAGGTTGTTCGTCTGACTTATAAGGCGCTATTGACAACGTTATCATTTTCTCGCCAAAGAGGCGGGAGGACGAAAATCACTGCCCGGGCGTCAGGCCGAGTTCGGGGAGTGGAGGAGAGAATCAACGTGGGTGTCAGGTGTTACGCAAAGTCGCCGCTGGCCGCAGCGGTGTCGCTCGCATTGGCAAGCGGGGCGGCATATGGACAACAGGCGCAACCGGGAACGCAGGCGATCGAGGAAATCCTGGTAACCGGCATCCGGCAAAGCTTGAGGGCGTCGATGGACCTGAAGCGGAATCGGGACGGCGTCGTCGACGCGATTACCGCCGAGGATATCGGCGACTTCCCCGACAGCAATCTTGCCGAGTCCCTGCAGCGGATCACGGGCGTTTCCATCGACCGCGAACGCGGCGAAGGCGCGCGGGTAACCGTGCGCGGGTTCGGCCCGGACTTCAACCTTGTGCTGTTGAACGGCAGACAGATGCCGACCGCGAGCTCGGACACGAGCCAACCCGGCCGGTCCTTCGACTTCGGCGACCTCGCCTCCGAGGGCATCGCGGCGGTGGAGGTCTACAAGAGCGGCCAGGCCGACGTGCCCACCGGCGGCATCGGCTCGACCTTGAATATCCGCACCACCCGGCCGCTGGAAGCCCCCGGCATGAACTTCACCGCCGCCGCGAGCGGCCTGCATGACGAGTCCACGGAAATGGGCGACAGTTTCACGCCGGAAGTATCCGCGCTGTTCTCCAACACTTTCGCCGACGACACCATCGGCATCGCGTTGAGCGCGGTGCGCCAGGAACGCAATAACGGCGCCGGCACGGCAAGCGTCGGCGGCTGGCGCACCTTCCCCGGCGAAACCGACAATTGCTGGTGCGGCATTGGTCCGTCGGAATGGGGCGGCATTCCTCCCCATACCGACCCGAAGCAACAGAATCGCCCGGGCGAAGGCGACTTCTATTCCGTGCCCCAGAGCATCGGCTACGAACTGTCCGAATGGGACCGCGTCCGCACCAACGGCCAACTCACCTTGCAGATGCGCGCCGCCGAAAACCTGACGGCGACGCTGGACTACACCTATTCCGAAGTCGAACTTTCCAGGTCGTACAGCAATCTGTCCGCCTGGTTCAATTTCGGCGGCCAGGAAACGCTCTGGACCGACGGCCCCCAGGCCAGCCCGCTGGCCTATACCGAGAACTCGGAAAATTCCGACTTTTCCATGGGCGGCGGCGAGGATGCCTGGCGCAGCCGGAACGGCTCTACCGGACTGAACCTGCTATGGGACGTTTCCGACCAGTTGTCGCTTGAATTCGACTATCACGACTCCAGCGCGAAGCGCGCTCCCAACAGCCCATTCGGCGATTCCGCCCTGCTTTCGACCGCGGCTTTCACCCGCGACCGGACCACCGGCTATTTCGGCAGCGACCTGCCGATACTCGAACTCGGCCTGAACGACACGCTTTCTCCCGACGACATGATCGTCACCGGCAGCGTGTTCGCCAACAACCAGTCGAAAATGGACATCAACCAGACGACGGCCTCGGGCACGTACAATCTGGATCTCGATTTCGTCGAAGCCATCGATTTCGGCGTCCAGCTCACCGAGGTCAATAATCGTTCGGCCGGCTCGGTAGTGCAGCGCGACGCCTGGGGCGGCGTGACCGAGCGCGGAGCGATCGCGGATCTGTTGTCGCCGGCGTCGGCGGCGGACGGATTCGCCAATATTCCCGGCGGCGGAGACGCGCGCCGACAGACCGACTTCTACCGCTTCAACATGTCCGAACTGGCGGCCAGAACCGAACAGCTCATGGCCTCGGGCGCCGCGACCACCTTCACGATTCCGGACATGGGCGACTGCGGCACGGGGCTTTGCGCGTCCAGCACATTCAGTTCCGACCGGCGCACCCAGGAAGAGTCGCTCGCGGCTTTCGTCCAAGCCCACATGTCCGCCGAACTCGGCGATATTCCGGTAGATATCCGGCTGGGCCTGCGCTACGAGGAGACCGATGTCGCCTCGCAGGCGCTGTCGCCGGCCTACACCCGGATCAACTGGGTCGCCGGCAATGAACTGTCGGCGGTGCAAGGCGCCCCGGATTTCACCTCGCTGGAAGGCGATTACGGGCTCCTGTTGCCGAACCTCGACCTGAAATTCGACCTGACGCCGGATCTCGTCGCCCGCGCTTCCATCAGCAGAACCCTGACCCGGCCGAATTACGGCGATATCCAGGGAGGCCAGACGGTCAACCAGTTGTTGCGAATCGACGGCGGCACGGGCAACCGGGGCAACCCGAACCTGTTGCCTTTCGATTCGCTGAATCGCGACCTGTCGCTCGAGTGGTATTACGCCGAGGACAGTTACGCCGCAGTCGGCTATTTCCTCAAGGACGTGGAGAACTTCATCGGCACTGCGTCGGTGATCGAAGAAACCTTCGGCCTGCCGCATCCGGCGCTCGGGCCGCTCGGCGAAGAAGCAAGGGCGGCGACGGGAAGTTCGGACGGCGGAACCCTGTATGGCTGGATTCTGGAGAATCGCGCGGATGCCGCGGGCGTCGACGCCGAGGCCGGCGTCATCAGCGGCGTCGCGGGCCGCGACCCGGCGGCGCCGTTCAATCTCACCGTGCCGGTGAATATCGAACAGGCGCAGATGGAAGGCTGGGAATTCGTGGTCCAGCATGCTTTCGGCGATACCGGTTTCGGCCTGATCGCGAATGCGACCATAGTCGACGCCGATGTCGGCTACGATAATTTCAGCCTGGCCCAGCAATTCGTCCTCACCGGCCTGAGCGATTCGGCGAACTTCATCGCCTATTACGACCGGAACGACATCAGCGTGCGGCTGGCCTACAACTGGCGCGACGATTTCCTGTCGGGCACGGGCCAAGCCAACGTGGGCGCCGGGCCGCCCACTTACGTCGCGGCATATCAACAGGTGGACGTGAGCGCGAGCTACTGGTTCAACGAGAACATGCAGGTGTATGTCGATATCCTGAACCTGACCGACGAAACGACCCATGTTTACGGCCGGGACAAGTTCCAGACGCTTTTCGCCGCGCAGGCCGGACCGCGCTACAACATCGGATTCCGCTACAAGTTGTAGTGCAGCTGTTGCGGCCGCGCCGGGAGAGGCCGCCTGCCGCGGCGGCCGCTGCTGCTATTATCGCCCCGAACTGAAGCGGACCGGGCGAATATCCGAATCGAACCGCCGTCGGTCCGGGTGATGAATCGATGAGTCGACCCATCCGGAAAATCGTGATCGTCGGCGGCGGCAGCGCCGGCTGGATCACTGCTTGCGTGACGGCGGCCGAATCCCTGAAACGCGGCGACGACGCGACGCGGGTCGTGCTCGTCGAATCGCCCGATATCCCCGCCATCGGCGTCGGCGAAGGCAGCTGGCCGTCGATGCGCATGACGCTCCAGCGCATCGGTCTCGCCGAAGCCGATTTCATTCGCGAAAGCAGCGCGAGTTTCAAGCAGGGCACGCGCTTTCGCGGCTGGTCGGGACGCTCCGAAATCCCGCAGTACATTCATCCTTTCAGCCTGCCGGCGGAATATGCCGAGCTCAATCCCGCGCGATACTGGCTCGCCCATGGCGGCGGCGCCTTCGCCGACCTGGTCACGCCGCAGGCGCGCGCGATCGAACTCGGCCTTGCGCCGAAACAGCTCGACGCCCCGCAATACGCGTTCACCGTCAATTACGGCTATCACTTCGATGCCGGCGCCTTTGCCGGACTGTTGCGCCGGCACGCCGTGCGGAAACTCGGCGTGCGCCATATCGCCGGCAATGTCGCAGGCGCGGAGTCCGGCCCGGACGGCGACATCGCCGCGGTCGCGCTCGATACCGGCGAGCGCGTGGCGGGCGACCTCTTCGTCGATTGCACCGGACAGCAAGCGCTGCTGATCGGCGGCCACTACCGAATACCTTTCGTCTCGGCGAAAAACGTGCTGTTCAACGACCGGGCCGTCGCGACGCAGGTTCCCTACGCCGACCCCGGCGCTCCGATCGCATCCGCGACCTTGTCGACGGCGCGGCCCCACGGCTGGATCTGGGATATCGGGCTCAGCAGCCGCCGCGGCGTCGGCTATGTCCATTCGAGCGCCCATGTCGGCGAGGAAGCCGCCTGCGCGGCATTGAAGACCTATGTCGCAGAGACCTCTCCAGGCATCGACCCCGGCGCTCTCGGTTACCGGACGATCCCTTTCGAACCCGGCTATCGGGAAAGTTTCTGGACCAGAAATTGCGTCGCCGTCGGTCTTTCGGCCGGCTTTATCGAACCGCTGGAAGCCTCGGCCCTCGTGCTGATCGAACAATCCGCCGCCGTCATCGGCGAACAAATGCCGCGCGACCGGGAAATCATGGATGTCGTCGCCGGCCGATTCAACGACAAGATGCGCTACCATTGGCTGCGCATCGTCGAATTCCTCAAGTTGCATTACGCGATCAGCGCCCGCGAGGACAGCGACTACTGGAAAGAGAACCGGGCGCAGGCAAGCTGGCCCGACGGCTTGCGCGAAAAACTGATCCTGTGGCGGCAGCAGCCGCCCTGGCACGACGACGCGCCGCGGCTCGACGAATTGTTCCCGTCCGCGAGCTACCAATATGTGCTTTACGGAATGGGCTTCAGACCGCGTCATGTCTCGGCCGGCGACGAGCGGATGAAAAGGCGGGCGGACGCGGTTTTTCACGGCGCGCGGATGAAAGCGCGGCAAATGGAGCGGCTGTTGCCGAAGACGAGGGAATTGGTCAGCGCACTCGCGTGGCAGGGGGCCGATCAGGGAAGCTCTGATCACAGCAATTCCCGCTAACGATGCAAAGCCGTCCATTCAGGACCGAATTATCCCGGTAAATTGACCATTCAGGCGTTGGACCGGAGCTGATTTTCGGGCATTGTCACGCTTGGCGGGAATTGCTGCCTTGATCAGGTCAGAGCTTTCCTGCGGCGCAGGCCCGCAGTACAAGAGAGCGTCGCCGGATTCGATGGCGCAAGCCATTGAATCCGCGAGCAAGGCAAAACACGCTTTTGTCTTGCGGCAATGAATAATTCCATGGATGGAATTATTCAGAGGATACAGAGAATACTTGAATGTCGAATTACGCCTTGTTGAATCCCGCCGATCACGCGCAGGTCAGGATCATCACCGACCGCGCCGCCCGCTATGGCGACGGCGTCATGCAAGCGCCGGTCTTCCCGTTCGAGTTCCGCAACGTGCAAGCCTTTTACCCGATCCTGTTCCAGCGGGACGAGGCGGACGGTTTCGCGCCGCTGGCGCTGTTCGGATTCCGGCAGGGAGAAAACCTGTTTCTCGACGAGTCCGGTTGGCGCGCGCCCTATATTCCCGCCATGGTGCGGCGCGAGCCTTTTCTGATCGGATATCGGGAATCCGGCGGCGAAGGCGAAACCGAGCCCGCCCGCATGTTGTCGATCGACATGGACCATCCCCGGGTCAATACCGAACATGGCGAGCCGCTGTTCCAGCCCCTCGGCGGGAGCACGCCGTTTCTCGAAAACGCGGCGGATCTGCTGGAGACGATCTATCAAGGCGTCGAGCACAGCAAGACCTTCGTCGACGCCTTGCGGAAACGCGATCTGTTCGAGTCGATGACGCTGGAAATCGAATTGAAGGATGGTTCGCGCAACCAGTTGCTCGGCTTCCATTGTCTGGACGAGGAAAAGATCCAGGGGCTGTCCGGAGAAGCCCTGGGAAAATTGCACGCTGGGGGCCATCTCATGCCGATGTTCATGGTGCTCGCTTCCATGGGCAATTTGCAGGCCCTGGCCGAATTGAAGAACGCCAGGCTCGATGCGGGCGGCCAGGGCGAGTCCGATGCCTGAACCGACGCCCGTCGAGAGCCTCGATTGCGCCGGCGGCGAGATTCCGCCGCAGGTGTTCGCATCGACCGCGCCCGTAATGTTGCGCGGCCTGGTGAGCGAGTGGCCGGCGGTCGCGCAATGCGGCGGGTCGATAGCCGGGGCCGCCCGCTACCTCTCGCAATTCTGGCGCGAGGAGCCGGTCACGGTGTATGCCGGCGATGCCTCGATCAACGGCAAGTTCTTCTATAACAGCGATTTCACCGGCTTCAATTTCGTCGCCGGCAGGGCCAGCTTGCCGCAGGTTTTCGCCAAGCTCGCCGAACCCGAACGCGAAGAGCGCCTGACCACCCTGTACATAGGCTCGACCCCCGTCGACAAGTGGATGCCCGGCTTCCGGGCGCGGAACGATGTGCGCTTGCCCGCCGCGGACGCGCTCGCGAGTTTCTGGCTCGGCAATCGGACCCGGGTGTCGGCGCATTACGATTTTCCCGACAATGTCGCCTGCGCGGTCGCCGGCGAGCGGCGCTTCACGCTGTTCCCGCCCGACCAGATCGGCAACCTGTACGTCGGCCCCGTCGACAGGACGCCGTCGGGGCAGGCGATCAGCCTGGCGGATCCCGGCGACCCCGATTTCGCGCGCTTCCCGAAATTCGCCGAAGCCCTGAAGCATGCGCGGTCCGCCCTGTTGCGGCCGGGCGATGCGATCTTCATCCCGAGCATGTGGTGGCATCACGTCGAATCGCGGAAGGATTTCAACATGCTGATCAATTATTGGTGGTGCGACTCGCCGGATTTCCTGGGCTCGCCCGCCAATGCCCTGATGCACGCGATGCTGGCCTTGCGCGACCTGCCGCCGCGGCGGCGGGAGCTGTGGCGGGGCCTGTTCGATCATTACGTGTTCGAAGCCGACGAGTCCGTATACCGGCACATTCCCGAGCCGGGCAGGGGCTGTCTGGCGCCGCTCGACGAAGCGCGGGCGAACCGCCTGCGCGCCGAGTTGCTGAACCGGCTGAACCGATGATGAACAATTCCATGGCTGGAATTATTCAGAGAATACCTGACAGGCGAGAACCTTTCCGGAGAGAACATCCATGCATGATCGCAAGATCCACAAGATAGTCATCGCCGGCGGCGGCACTGCGGGCTGGATGGCCGCCGCGGCGCTGGCGCGGCTGCTTGGCCGAACCTTGCATATCACCCTGGTGGAATCCGAAGAGATCGGCACCGTAGGCGTCGGGGAAGCGACCATCCCGACCCTGATCACTTTCCACGAACTGCTCAAGATCAAGGAACAGGATTTTCTCAAGGCGACCCGGGGCACCTTCAAGCTCGGCATCAAGTTCGAAAGTTGGCGCGCTGTCGGCGAGGACTATATCCATTCCTTCGGCTGGACCGGCAAGGACAGCTGGGCCGCCGGCTTCCAGCACTTCTGGCTGAAAGGCCTGCGACTGGGCATCAGTCGCGAGTTCGGCGAATATTGCAACGAGTGGGCGGCCGCCGTGCGCAACCGCTTCGCGGTCTTGCCGAGCCGGGGACTGAATTACGCCTATCACATCGACGCTTCGCGCTATGCGAAATTCCTGCGCGGCATCGCCGAGGAACATGGCGCGACGCGGCAGGAAGGCAAGATCGAATTCGTCGAGCAGGATCCGGACAGCGGCTATATCACCGCGATTCGCCTGCAATCGGGCCAGGTCGTCGAAGGCGACCTGTTCATCGATTGCACGGGCTTTCGCGGCCTGCTGATCGAGCAGACGCTCAACGCCGGCTATGACGACTGGAAGCATTGGCTGCCTTGCGACAGCGCCGTCGCCTTGCAGACCGAATCGGTCGCCGAGCCGATTCCCTATACCCGTTCGATCGCGCGCGAAGCCGGCTGGCAATGGCGCATCCCCTTGCAACATCGGGTCGGCAACGGCGTGGTCTTCAGCAGCCGGCACTGGAGCGCCGACGAGGCCGTGCGGAAACTGCTCGAGAATGTCGACGGCAAGCCGCTGACCGAGCCGAGAGTGATTCGTTTCAATGCCGGCCAGCGGCGCCGGCACTGGTACAGGAACTGCGTCGCCATGGGCCTGTCCGCGGGCTTTATCGAGCCGCTCGAATCGACCAGCATCCACCTGATCCAGCGTTCGATCATCCGGCTGATGCAGATGTTTCCCCATGACGGCATTCGCCGGCCCGATGTCGACGAATTCAACAATCAGATGAAGTTCGAGATCGACAATGTGCGCGATTTCATCATCTTGCATTATCACGTCACCAATCGGACCGACACCCGCTTCTGGCGCCAATGCCGCGCCATGGACATACCCGATTCGCTCAGGCACCGCATTGAGTTGTTCCGGCAGGCGGGGCGCGTATTCAAGGTGCCGACCGAGTTGTTCGGCGAGAATTCATGGATCCAGGTAATGCTCGGCCAGGGCCTGTTGCCCGAGCAATACCACCCGATCGTCAACATGATGAGCGAAGAGGAGTTGCGCCGTTTCCTGAGCGAAATCCATGGATCGGTCGAGAAGCTGGTCGACCAGCTGCCCTCGCATCAGCGCTTCATCGACCATTATTGCAAGGCGCGGTCCGCTTGATTCGGCGCGACCGGCCCGGCGGGCAGCGCCGGCGCCAGCAGGGATCGCCAGTCGGCTTGCTTGTCCGCGACCGCGATGAAATGGGGATTGCGCAAATCCTCTCTCCTGTTGTAGCGCAGCGGCCGGAAACCGGTATCGAACATGTCGCCGCCGGCGGCGGCGAGCACGGCGTGGGCCGCGGCGGTATCCCATTCGAAAGTGGGAGCGAGGCGGGGATAAATGTCGGCCTCGCCGGCGGCGAGCAGGCAGATCTTCAGCGAACTGCCCAGGTTGACCATCTCCACCGCGCCGTGCTCGGCTTCGAGCCGCCGCCGCACCCGTTCGACATGCGGGTCGGGATGGCTGCGGCTCGCCACCATTTTCAGCGCCGCGCCAGCGGACTTCGCGCCGGCGCGTATGGGGACCGGCGCCCCCGCGGCCGCGCGCCGATGCGCGCCGCGGCCCGACAGGCCCGAATAGCTGACCCCGCTGACCGGCACATGCACCACCCCGAGTTCGGCCGCGCCGCCGGCGACGAGCGCGATATTGACCGTGAACTCGCCATTGCGCTTCACGAATTCCCGCGTCCCGTCGAGCGGGTCCACGAGCCAATAGCGCCGCCATCGCCGCCGAATGTCGTAGTCCGGCCGCGGCGATTCTTCCGACAATATCGGCAGCCGGGGTTCGAGTTCGGCGAGGGCGTCGACGATAATCGCGTTCGCCCGCCGGTCCGCCGCCGTCAACGGCGAATCGTCGTCCTTGTATCGCACTTCCATGCCGCTCGCCGACTCGTAAACTTCCATGATCGCCGCGCCGGCGCGGCGCGCGATAGCGTCGATTTTCCGCAACAAGGTCTCCATATCGTTCCTCCGGAAGCGAATCGGGCGAGTTCGAACTATCCGAACCGGCGAAAACCGGATCGAGATGTATATAATTCCCGCGCAAAACGCGGTTTGTCTTGCTCCCGCCTGCGCCGGCTCGCGCCGTCGCATGCGGCGGGGCATCCATGCGCCGCGGGGAAGCCCTGATCAAACAGGGCTTCCCCGCGGGCGGCGGATTGAATTCGGAAAGTTCTCCCATGCCGGTTGCCATGCCACCCTGGTCTCGTGTCGACACTATCATGTTCGACATGGACGGCACCTTGCTCGACTTGCATTTCGACAATTATTTCTGGCGCGTGCTCGTGCCCGAGACGTACAGCGCCCGGCACGGCGTCAGCCTGCGGGCCGCCGAGGATCTGGTGCAGCGAAAGACCGACGAAGTCTACGGCACGCTGAATTGGTATTGTCTCGACTACTGGGCGCGGGAACTCGAACTCGAAATCGCCGCGCTCAAGCGCACGATCGCCCGCAAGATCAGCTTGCGCCCCAACGCCGAATCCTTCCTGCGGGCGCTGTGGTACACCGGCAAGCGCATGTTGCTGGTCACCAACGCCCATCCGGCGAGTCTCGAGCTCAAGATGCGCAACGCCGAGATCGCCGCCTATTTCCATCGCTGCATCAGCGCCCACCAGTTGCATCTGGCCAAGGAAAGTCGCGGTTTCTGGGCGAAGTTGCAGCAACTGGAACCCTTCGACCCCGCGCGGACCATCCTTTTCGACGACTCCCTGCCCGTGCTGCGCCGCGCCAGACAGGAAGGCATCCGCCATGTTTACGGCATCCGCCGACCCGACAGCAGCCGGCCCGCGCTCGATCGCGGCGAGTTCCCCATGGTCGAGGATTTCGGCGAACTGCTTCCCGGCGCCCGGGCGCGCTGAGCCTGCGCCGCACCATTCCTTCCATGGAATAGCTCATTGCCGCAAGACAACAGCGCGGTTTTGTCTCGGCGCCCTCTGAATCATCGTCGCAAGACCCAAGCGCGGTTTGGTCTTGCTCCCGGATGCAGGCTTGCGTCATCGCATCCGGCGACGCTCTCCTGTACCGCGGGCATGCGCCGCAGTGAAGCTCTGACCTGGCCAGCCGCTTTTCTTGCCCTCGAACGCAATGGCTTGTGCTGCTGATCTTCTCCGAAAACAACGCTTTCCACCACCAACTTCGTTATACTTTTCTCGCATCCTTCCTGCGGATGCGCAATGGGGGGACAAGTTCATGGAAACCAGACGGAAAAATCCATTCATGCCTGGCTATGGCCGGTTTCCGCCTTATCTGGCGGGCCGGGACGCCGAACAGGAACTGATCGCCGAACAGGTCGGGGCGTTGGCGGATGGGGACCGCGAAGCCGGCGATATCGTCCTGATGGGGCCGAGAGGCGCGGGCAAGACCGTGATCCTGCGTTGGGCGGCGCTGGCGGCAAGCAAGGCGGGCGCGAAAAAAGGCGTTTTCTCCCGGCGGAAAACGCCGCAAGTCGTGCGCGCGCTGCCCGGGCATCTCGAACGCGAGCAGGATATCGCGGAGCTTTTTCTCATCTCGGGCCGGAGAGATTTCGCTATCGACGAGGTCGAAACCGGCGCGCGGGGATTGCGCGCGAAATGGCGGGCTATCGGGCATTCTCCGAACAGGCGTTTCCGGCAGGCGGTCAGGCAATGCCGACGCCGTCCGCTGATTGTGCTCGTCGATGAAGCGCATTTTCTCGATCCGGAACCATGCGGCCTGTTGCTGCAAACCGCGCAGGCGATCCGGCAGGAACAGGGACGGGTGCTGCTGATCCTCGCGGGCACGCCGGGATTGCGCGAGGTGCTGGCCCGCGCCAGGGCGACTTTCCACGAAAGAGGCGAGAAAATCAGCCTGGGACTGCTCGACCCGGAAGCCGCCGCGGATGCTGTTCGCATCCCGATGGCCGGAGAAGGCATTGCGATGCGCGAGGACTCGCTCGGGCGCATCGTGGCCGACAGCCAATGTTATCCCTATTTCCTGCAAGTCTGGGGCAGAGCGCTTTGGGCCGCGGCGAGACAGGAAGCCGCGACTGTCGTCGACGATGCGCTCGTTCGCAAGGCCATGCCGGCAGTGAGCCGGGCGCGGCGGGGGCTATACGAGAATCGAAGAGACCAATGGCAAGGAAAGGACCGGCGATTTCTGGCCGAAATCGCCAGGGCGGTGAAAACGCACGGGTCATTCGATCAGGAAGCCTTGGAGAAGACGGTCGGAGACATCCTCTCGCGCCAATATCGAGCCGGAGAAACCGGCGTCATGATCGAAAAACTGGTGGCGACGGATTTCCTCTGGAAGCCGTGGGGCGCCAGGCATTTCATTCCCGGCATTCCCAGTCTGGTAAGCTATGTCGTGGCGGCGGATGAAGACAGCGGCGGACATTGCGAAGGCGTGCGCGAGCCGTTGACGGCGGGGGAACTCGCCTGGTAGCCGTCCGGTCCATGGAAGCCCTGATCAAGCCAGAGCTTCCCTGCGACACGTGTTGGCACAAAACCACGCTTTTGTTTTGCGGCAATGAATAATTCCATGGATGGAATTATTCAGAGGATACCTGGAACGCAATCGCCATGATCGCTCGCCCATGAACAAGCGCGCCCCGACCACAATGGAAACCAGGACGCGGCTCGACAAATGGCTCTGGGCGGCGCGTTTTTACAAGACCCGGGCGATCGCCCGCCAAGCCATCGAGGGCGGCAAGGTCCGCTGCGAGGGCATCCGCGCCAAGCCCGGCAAGACCGTCGAATCCGGCATGACGATTCGCTTGCAACAAGGCGATCGGGAACTGACCGTCATCGTCGAAGGCGTCCGAAACGACCGCCGCCCCGCGCCGGAAGCGCAATTGCTCTATCGCGAAACCCCGGAGAGCATCCGCAAGCGCGAACAACTCGCCGCCGAGCGAAAATCCCATCCCGCCCACCAACCCTCCGCAGGCCGTCCGAGCAAGAAGCAGAGGCGCGAACTCAGAAAATTCAAGCAGGAATAGCGTATTTTTCAGGTTCCTTGCATTGACCGCGAACTGCAAGGGATGCAAGGAGCAGCAAGCCCATAAAGTAAAGTCGAGAATATCTCATTTATATCTTGAGCATGGGTCAAAGATGATGCAAAGGACAGTGGGATCAGAAAGCAATATCGAAAATTTTTCATCATCATGAAGACATCCTGTAAATTTTACTGCGGGATTGGGACTCCTTAAGCATTGCATGGAGTAGTTCTTCCTGTAATGAAATCATCTTGCTGAAGGATCTTGGTAGCTCTCCGCAGCCAAATCAGTTTGTAGACAAGTGTCGTTGGACAGGCTTTGCGCGTTGCTCGGTGCGGCTGTATGCGTCGAACATGGTGGAGCGGCGCTCGAACTCGCCTTCGCCGCTGTTCCGGCCGCGCCGCCGGCGATGGACTCGCTCCAGGAAAGGCTTGTTGCTTGCGCGTCGAAAGAAGCTTCGGACGAACCGGGACTTGCGGCGATTGACGACCGCGAAACGGAGTAGAGCCGGTCGGCGCTGTAGTGCGCGGGGCGTTCGGAATATAATTGGGCATTATCGCGCAGGGACAGAACAGGGCCGGCAGTCACAAACGGACGACAAGTCGTCGGCTTGGCCCGGGAGCGGCAAGCTTGTCGAACGCGCGCCCGAATTTGCGCATGCGAACTCCCCGGCAGGTTCGAGTTGAACCCGACCCGCGCCCCGATCATACGCCTCGATTGCATTGCGGGCAATGGCGGGCGGAAACAGGACGGATACGGGACAGTCGCCTTGAACAGCACCTCCTATTACGACCAGCGTCGGGACGCGCTGTTCGAGCAATACCACGGCTACGACCCGGAGGTGGTTCATCGCGCGTGGGCGCCGGACCATCTCCGGCGACGGGCGCCCGGCTTCGCTTGCGATATCGGCGCGGGAACCGGCCGGGACGCGAACTGGCTTGCCGCGCAAGGCTGGGAAGTGCTGGCCGTGGAGCCGAGCAAATTGCGCGAACCGGGACAGGCGCAGGCCCATCCGCGCGTCGCCTGGCTCGACGACAGGCTGCCGGAGCTCCCGCGGCTGCGCGCGCTCGGCCGCCGCTTCGACCTGGTCCTGCTGCGCTCGGTCTGGATGCATGTTCCCGGCTCCGAACAGGAACGCGCATTTCGCGTCCTCGCGGCATTGCTGAAGCCTGCGGGCCTGCTCGTGATCAGCCTGCGCCACGGGCGCGACGAAGCGGAAAACCGGGCGCGAGGCTTCCATCCCGTCAGCGGCGATGAGCTGATCCGCTACGCCGGGGACCGCGCCGTCAGGTTGCGCGGCCGATACGAGCATCCCGACCGTTCGCGAAGCCATATTCGCTGGGAGTGGCTCGTTTTCGAATTGCCCGCTGCAGGCGCGGACAGCCGGGAAAGCGCTGATTAAGAGGTCGGGCGCGACCGGCGCGAACAGTTGCCGGCAATCGCGCTGCGGAGGTTCGCCGTCCGGTCGCGCCATTCTCCGATTTTTGCCATAATGCCGCGACTTTCGCGAAGCACCATGATTTCGCCTTTCCGGAGTCAATGTGGCCGACGGTTTCGACGCTGCCCTGAAGCGCTACGGGCTTCCCCTCTTCCAACCTGAATGGACCGCGGTATGTCGCGGGATCGAGAAGGAATGCCTGCGGGTAACGCCCGAGGGCCGCATTTCCCAGCGGCCGCATCCGGCGGCGCTCGGCTCGGCGCTGACCAACCCGTTCATCACCACCGATTTTTCCGAGGCCCTGCTTGAATTCATCACGCCCAAGGACCAGAGCATCGAAAACTGTCTGGGGATGCTGGAAAACATCCATCGATTCACGTTGGCGAACATGGAAGAAGGGGAACTGCTCTGGGCTTCGAGCATGCCCTGTCCGGCCGGCGCCGCGGACGAAGTGCCGATCGCGCATTATGGCGGCTCCAATATCGGCCGCCTCAAGCGCCTGTATCGCATCGGGCTTTCGCATCGCTACGACAGCCTCATGCAGGCCATCGCCGGGCTGCATTACAATTTTTCCATGCCCGACGAATTCTGGCCGCCGTACCAGCGCATCGTCGGCTTCGGCGGTTCCTTGCAGGACTTCCGCACCGAGAGCTACCTGCATCTGATCCGCAATTTCCATCGCCATTCCTGGCTGCTGCTCTACCTGTTCGGCGCTTCGCCGGCGGCGGCGAGCAGTTTCGTCGCAGGCCGCGAACATCGCTTGCGGCGGCTGTCGGCGGGAACCCTGTATCTGCCGAACGCCACCTGCCTGCGCATGGGCCGGCTGGGCTATCAGAGCGAGGCGCAGAAATCGCTGTTCGTCTGCTACAACGACCTGCCGCTCTATGTCGAATGTCTGCAGGACGCCATCAAGACGCCTTACCCGCCCTACGAGAAAATCGGACACAAGGTCGACGGCGACTATCGCCAGATCAATGTCAATCTGCTGCAACTCGAGAACGAGTTCTATAGCACGATCCGTCCCAAGCGGGTCGCCCGCGCCGGCGAACGCCCGCTGGACGCGCTCGTGCGCGGCGGCGTCGAATATGTCGAGTTGCGCGCGCTCGACCTCAATCCGTACCTGCCGCTGGGCATGGACGCCGAACAGGCGCGGCTCATCGATACCTTTCTGTTGCATTGCCTGTTGCGCGAAAGTCCGCAATGCGACCGCGCGGAGTTCTTCGAAGTGGCGAATAACATCCTGCGCGTGGTGGAAGAGGGCCGGGACACTTCGATCGCGCTCCGCCGGGGCGGCCGGCCGGTCGCGCTGGCGGATTGGGCCGGGGAATTCCTGGCCGACATGAAGCACGCCGCCGCCCTGATGGATCATTTCCATGGCGGCGGCTATCTCGAAAGCGTCGAGCGGCAGGAGGAGAAGCTGCGCGACCCGGCGCTGACGCCCTCGGCCATGATGCTCGCGGAGATGGAGCGAGACGGATTGAGTTTCTGCGAATTTTCGATGAGGATTTCGAAACGGCATGCGCGAACCCTGCTCGCCGAACCCTTGCGCAAGGATGCGCGCGAGTTGATGGAGCGGACCGCGGCGGAATCGCTGGTCCGGCAGCGCGAGGTCGAAGCCGCGGACAAGTCGAGCTTCGATGAATTCCTGCGCGAATGGAATGCCTGGCAGCCCTTGAGTCGCGCCATCCAGGAGAACGAGGCATAGGGCAAGGCGAAACCGCGCTTTGGTCTTGCGGCCCTGCATGATTCCATGGATGGAATTATTCAGAATACCAGGCCCCATCGAGCCGCGTGGGCGAGACAGACGCGAGAGGAGAATTCATGAAACCGGCGATACCCGACAACCGCATGCTGAATTTCGCGATTTTCGCATTCAGCATGGGCACGATCGGCATCGTGCTCTACATGCAATACGCCATGTTTCTGCCGCCGTGCGGGCTATGCATAACCCAGCGCATATTCATGATCCTTTGCGGTCTCGTCTGTCTCGCGGGGGCGCTCCATAATCCGAACCCGAAAGGCCAGCGCATCTATGCCGGCGCGGCGGCGACGGCGACCATCTTCGGCGGCTATTTCGCCGGCCGGCAAATCTGGCTGCAACACCTGCCCGAAGACCAGATTCCCGCCTGCGGCCCCGGCCTGAACTATCTGTTGCAGAATTTCCCGCTGGTCGATTCCCTGAACTTCCTGCTGCGGGGCGACGGCAATTGCGCCGAAGTGCAATTCCGCTTCCTCGGCCTGCTCAGCATTCCCGAAATGGCCATGGTCGCTTTCGTCATGCTGTTCGCGACGTGCATGTTCATGCTGTTGCGCGATCAATGGGCGCCGGCCGCCGGCCGGGACTGACATGGGCGCGGTGCTTGCCCGCAGCGAACCTGCGCAGCAGGCGACCGGCTATATTCAGCCGGGGCCGCTGCTCGAACTCTGGTTCCATACCGGCACCGCCTGCAATCTCGCCTGTCCGTTCTGTCTGGAAGGCTCCAGGCCCGGCGACCGCCGGCTCGAACGGATCAGCTTCGAGGACGCGCGGCCCTGGTTCGACGAGGCCGTCGCGCTTGGCGTCGGACAGTTCTCCTTCACCGGCGGCGAGCCGTTCATCGTCAAGGACATCGTTCGCGTGCTCGATTACGCCTTGCGGCTGAATCCCTGTCTGGTGCTGACCAACGGCACCGAACCGGTGTTGCGCCGACTGCCGGCCATCGAGAGGCTGGCGGACTTGCCGCATGCGCTGTCTTTCCGGATCAGCATCGACCATGTCGACGAAACGCGGCACGACGCCGGCCGCGGCGCCGGCAGCTATCGCAAGGCCTGGCAAAGCATGGAAGAATTGCATCGGCGGGGATTCCAGGTCTCGCTGGCCCGGCAGCGCGCCGCCGGAGAGGACAGCGCGGCGGTCGACCGCGCGTTTCGCGAACTGTGTCTCGCGCGCGGATTGCCGGGCGATACGCATGTCGTTTCCTTTCCGGACTTTCTCGCTCCCGGCGCCCGACCCCGGCTTCCGCCGATCACCGAACATTGCATGAGGACTTTCCGCGCCGCGGAATCGCGCCGGGATTTCATGTGCCATTTCTCGAAAATGGTGGTGAAAAAGGACGGCCGCATGCGGGTATACGCCTGCACCCTGGTCGACGACGACGAATCCTACGATCTCGGCGGCAGCCTCGGCGAAGCTCGGGGCCGGCGCGTCATGTTGCATCATCACCGCTGCCATGGCTGTTTTGCCGGCGGCTCTTCCTGCAGCGAGATCAAGTCTCGCTGAACCCCTGCGCGGCCGTCCCAAGTCACGGCGCGCGCGAATTCGCCGGTCGCGCGCGCCGCATGGCGGCGACGATGAAGCGCGCGAGCAGAGGCAGCAGGCCGACCAGGGCGATGGAAAACAGCACCGGGCCGCTGACCAGGCCCGAAAGCGAAGTGATCCGGGCCAGTTCCGCGCCGGCGTTCACGAATACCGCGGTGGCGAGCAACATGCCGGTCTGGGTCGCCACATAATAGGGAATCACCTTGATGGGCGTCAGCGAAATCAGCAGATTGACCATGAAATAGGGAAACAGGGGCACCATGCGGATGCTGAACAGGTAAAAGCCGCCGTCCTTGCGGATGCCGCGGTTGATCGGTTCGAGCTTGTCGCCATGGCGTTCCTGCACCCAGTCGCCCAGCAAGCCGCGAGCGACCAGCAAGGCGAACGTGGCGCCGACGCTGCTGGCGAAGGAGACGATGACCGTTCCCCATAACACGCCGAACAGCGCGCCGCCGAGCAAGGTCATCATCAGGCCGCCCGGGATCGAGAAAGCCGCCATGACCACGTAAAAGCTGAAATAGGCGAGCACCGCGAGAGCCGGATTCTCCTGCGTGAATGCCTGCAAGACCGCGAGTCGCGATTGCACGTATTCCAGGCCGGCGAATCGGCCGAGATCGAACGCGAAGTAGCAGCCGATAGCGATGACGATCAGCAGCGCGACGAATATTCTGAGTTTTCCCATGTGGATATTGCTCGCGGGCGAACCTCCGCGACCGCCGGCCGGAGCCGCGCCGGATTCCGGCCCGCGCCGAAGTCGGGTATGCTATGTCTTCTCTGAATAATTCCATCCATGGAATTATTCATTGCCGCAAGACAAAACGTGGTTTTGTCTTGCTCCCGGATTCGGCGGCTCGCGCCGTCGAATCCGGCGGCGCATCCTTGCGCCGCAGGCAAGCTCCGATAAATCGGAGCTTTCCTTGACTTCTCTGAATAATTCCATCCATGGAATTATTCATTGTCGCAAGACAAAACGTGGTTTTGTCTTGCTCCCGGATTCGGCGGCTTGCGCCGTCGAATCCGGCGGCGCATCATTGCGCCGCAGGCTTGTACCGGGGCATGCGCCGCAGGGAAGCTCCGATCAAGTCGGAGCTTCCCTGCGGCTTCGCGGCGCGGCAAATATAGCAAGCTGCGGGAAAATCCCGCCACCCGCGACGCGCAGCAATGGAGCCCGTTCGCAACCTGTCGATTCGCGGTTGCCGAAAATGCCGAAGCCCGAAGCCTGATGACGCAGGAGTCCTCGCTTGGCCCATTCAACGTTTGATCGCAACTTCCCCGCCGCCCGCATGCGCCGCATGCGCCGCGACGCGTTCAGCCGCCGCCTGATGCGCGAGAACCGCCTGTCGCCCGATGACCTGATCTATCCGGTATTCATCGTCGAAGGCGCCGGCGAACGGCGGCCGGTGGAATCCATGCCCGGCATTTTCCGGCTCGGCGTCGACGAATTGCTCAAGGAAGCGAAACAGGCCGCGACGCTCGGCATTCCGGCGCTGGCGCTATTTCCCTCGCCGGCCGAGGACGCCAAGACCGTCGACGGCCGCGAAGCCTGGAATCCCGACGGACTCGTGCAACGCGCGACGGCCGAACTGAAATCCGCCCTGCCCGAACTCGGCGTGATCTGCGATGTGGCGCTTGATCCTTATACGACCCACGGCCAGGACGGGATCATCGACGACAGCGGCTATGTGCTCAACGACGAGACCGTCGACGCATTGACGCGCCAGGCGCTGTCGCAGGCCCGGGCCGGCGCCGATATCGTCGCGCCTTCGGACATGATGGACGGCCGCATCGGCGCCATCCGCGCTGCGCTCGAGCAGGAAGGCGCCGTCCATACCCGCATCCTGGCCTATTCGGCCAAATACGCCTCCTCCTATTACGGCCCCTTTCGCGACGCCGTCGGCTCCAGCGGCTCGCTCGGCGGCGGCGACAAGCGCAGCTACCAGATGGATCCGGCCAATAGCGACGAGGCCTTGCGGGAAGTCGCGCTCGACCTCGCCGAAGGCGCCGACATGGTCATGGTCAAGCCGGGAATGCCCTGCCTCGATATCGTGCGCCGGGTAAAGGACGCATTCGGCGCGCCGACATTCGTCTACCAGGTCAGCGGCGAATACGCCATGCACATGGCGGCGGCGCGCAACGGCTGGCTCGACGGCGACGCGGTCATGCTCGAATCCCTGCTCGCCATCAAGCGCGCCGGCGCCGACGCGATATTGACCTATTTCGCTCCGGCCGCGGCCCGCATGCTCGGTTGAGGCCGGCATCGCTTGAATCCTGGCGAGCAGCCCTTATCATACGCCTCTGTTGCGCAAGTCTGCGGGCCGGGCGGGCCGGCCCCGAGCCCGAATTGAAGGAGTTCCCATGAGCGACAACAATATCGTTCACGTATCCGACGCCAGTTTCGAGCAGGACGTATTGCAGGCCAAGGGCCCCGTGCTCGTGGATTTCTGGGCGGAATGGTGCGGCCCCTGCAAGATGATCGCGCCGGTGCTTGAAGAGCTGGCCGCCGAATACCGGGGCAAGTTGAAAGTCTGCAAGATGGACGTGGACGCCAATGCCGCGACCGCGCCCCGCTACGGCATCCGCGGCATCCCGACGCTGATCGTGTTCAATAACGGCGATGTGGCCGGCACCAAGGTCGGCGCCATGTCCAAGTCGCAATTATCGGCCTTTGTCGACAGCCTGATCTGATCCTCTCCCCTCTCGCCCGGCATGGAGTGCGACTCAAGCAAATCCGATTCTTCATTCTTACCATATTTGTTGCCGCTGTCATGATGCTATTACGGATCTTCCAATAAAGCAGTTTATCTTGTTTGAATGTATCCAGGCGGGAGTTGCCGTCCTTGGCGGCAGCATTTGATCATGGAGCCGGCGGCGTGTCGGTCGGACTTTCGGCAAGACTGATTCTGGCGAGCAGCGGTTCCAGCAGCACTTGCCAGAGCCTTCTTTCTTCCTGGATGATATAGGCGCTTAGCGTCATGCCTGCTTGCAAGGGGAAACGTTCGCCATAAGCATCGACATGCTGGGCGGCGATGTTCGCCAATACTCGATAAACGGGGCCGGCGACATTGAGCGAAACAGGCAACTCCGCCGGTTCGAAAATCGTTCGGGATACGGAAAAGATTTCTCCTTCAACGATTCCGAATCGCTGATAAGGAAACGCGTCGAATTGCAACCGAACGGCCTGTTCGGTTCGAATAAAGCCAGCGGCCCTGGTCGGCACGAATAACTCTGCTTCAAGCCGTCCGCCTCTCGGCAATAGCGCAACGGCAAGTTGCTGCGGACGCAGGCTCTGTCCGCCGGCAATCGGCAGCGCGGCAATGCGCCCGTCAACCGGCGCTTTCAATACTATGGAACCCTGCCCCGCGATTTGCGCCAACTGCCCTTTCAGACCAGACAGTTCCGCCCTCAGTTCCGCCATTGCGGTCTGCCGCCTTATCGGCGCGCCTTCAAGCCGCAATTGATGGTTTGCGATTTCTCCTTGCTTGATTTCAATCTGCTGGGCAAGCTGTTGTTCGGATTGACGCAAGGAAAGCGCGATCTCTCGATGCCGCTCGACATCATTCAGGGAAGCCGCGTCCCGGTTTGCCAATAATTCAAATCGAGACAGCGCCGCATTCGCGGTTCGCATGCGTTTGTCAAGCAATCGCCGCTGAGCTTGCAGCGACGCGACTTCCGTCTGGGCGGATTCGATCCGGGATCGCAATTCCCTTGCTTCCTGTTCAAAACGCAGTTCGGTCAGAGGCAACAGCTTTTCCCTTTCGGCAATCTGCGTTTCGATTTCCGCCAGCGCGGTGCCGAAAACTCCTTCGCCTCCAGAAAGCGCTGTATCCAGATTCAGCGTAGCTAGCGAATCGCCCTTGTCGACATCCTGATTTTCAACTACATGGACGGCCGCAACCGTTCCGAGCCGCGGCGAAATGATTCTTACCAGGCCCTTGTCTGGTCTCAGCCAGCCATGAACGATTTCTTTTCGTGCGTAGCTGCCGGTCAACAAGACTACTGTGATCGCCGCCACGATGGCACCGATCAGCCAAGTGACCGCCCAGGTTGAAACCGGAGAGGCGAGAGCGACTTCGCCGAATAGCCGGCTTCCCCGGCGTTCAACTACTTCTTTGCGAAAAATCTCCATTTCGCCTCATTCTTATCCCAGCCTGATTCAGGAGCCCCGAGCTCAACTCTCTTGATATCAAGGCTTCTTTTTTTCAATCAGTTTGCCGTCGATCATCAAAAGGATACGATCTGCGCGTTGGAGCAGTTCGGGCCGATGAGCGACCACGACCCGGGTAATTTCCATGCGCGAGATTGTTTGCGCGATCTGTTTTTCGGTCTGCAAGTCGAGATTGGCCGTGCCTTCGTCCAGAAAAAGTACTCGGGGTTTGTGGTACAGTGCGCGCGCCAATAACAACCGCTGTCGCTGGCCGCCGGAAAGGGCGGTGCCCATGTCCCCGATCATCGACAAGTAGTGCATGGGCATCTGACTGATGTCATCGTGAGTCTGCGCCAGCGTGGCGCATTCGACCACCCGCCGCATGTCGATCTGCGGGTCGAAACTGGCAATGTTGTCGGCTATCGATCCGGAAAGAAGTTGGTCGTCTTGCATAACCGCGCCCGCCGCCGCGCGCCAGTTGCGCAAGCCCAGGGAGCGCAAGGGCAATCCATCTGCCCGGATAATTCCTGACTCCGGCGCGAGCAAGCCAAGCATTACTTTCAGTAAAGTCGTCTTGCCGCCTCCCGAGGGGCCGGCGATAGCGATAAATTCTCCTGGTTGGATGGAAAGGGAGATATTCTCGAAAAGGAATGGTTCGTTCGGGTCATAGCGAAAGCTGACTTCTTCAAGTTCGATTCTTCCTTGTATTTGCCTGATCTCGGATATCGGCGCTTCCAAGCCTTCTTCTCTGGACGATTGCACGATATCTGAAAGTCGTTCCAGGTGCAGGCCCAGCATGCGGAACTCGATGCCCTTGTTGACCAAACCCTCGGCTGTGGCGGCGAAGTGTTGCCGATACGACATGAAAGCGAACAACATTCCGATGCTCATTTCTCCCGCCAGAATGTATCGTGCTCCGAAATAGACGACGAGCACGGTTTGCAGGCCGAACAACAAAGTGGAGGAGAACCGATTGCCAATCTCCAGCCGGCCGTAGGAAATGCCGGCATTGATGACATCAGCGTAAAGATTGCGCCACGCGTTCTCGCGTTCAACTTCCTTGCCGAACAATTTGATGGCGCGCGACGCGCGGATGGTTTCGATGATATGCGTGTTCTCTGCGGCGCTTTTGGCGATCAGTTCTTCTTGCCGGCTCCGCATGAAAGGGAACAATACGAGTGAAATGATCAGATACGCAATTGTGAACGCGAAAGCGATTAGTGCCAGTTTCCAGTTGTATAACAGCATTAGCACGATAGTGGCGACAACCATCACACTGTCGATGAGGGCTGCGACCACGCTTTGCGTAAGCGCATTCTGTATCGGCTGTATCGAGCTTATTCGGGAAATGATGTCTCCCGCATGGCGCTTCTCGAAGTAGGCCGACGGCAGCCGGATCAAGTGGCGCAACACATTGCCCGCCATCTGGAAAGTCATGGATTGTCCTAACAGCAGGATCACCCAGGACCGCAACGCTTCAGCGACAGCGTGAATCAGATAGAGACATCCGAAACCGATTCCGAGCAGAAACAGCAGGTCCGTATCAAATCGAGTTACCGCCTCATCGATAACAAGTTGCAGGTAAAAGGGCGAAGACAAGGCGAATAGCTGAATGACGACGGATAGAACAAGAACCTGCGCCAGAGATCTTTTCATGCCGGACAGGCGCGACCACAAACTGCTTAATCGGGTCTTGGTCCGGGCTGCGATTGGCTGGAAGTCGGCGGCGGGAGTTAGCTCCAGCGCGATGCCGGTAAAATGTTTCGATATTTCCGAGAGCGAATAGACTGCCCGGCCTCGAGCCGGATCGAACACGACGAATCGGTTGCGTCCGGCCTCCTTCAGCACTACGAAATGATCCAGATCCCAGTGCAGGATCGCTGGAAGCGAAATGTCCTTCAATCTTTCGGGCTCGAGCTGCAAGGCTCGCGAGCCGAGCGAGATCTGCTCGGCGATCTTCATCAGGTCGCGCAAGCGTGCTCCCTTGAGAGACGAACCGAAACGCTGGCGCATGGCATTAAGGTCGATCTTGTGGCCGTAGTGTTGAGCCACCATGACCAATGACGCGAGCCCGCACTCGGTTGCTTCAGTTTGCAGAACGAGTTTCAATGTTGTATTGCCAATATCTTATTTTTCAAAGTTAAAAAAGATTCACTAATACTTTTCCGCTATAGTCCGAAAAATCGAAAAGTTAAAATTCCTTATATATCAAATGAACTTTTTCAAGGTTATAAAAGATATAACTGTACTTGTGATAAATGTCGAAAGGAAGGCAGTATAGAAAAGAAGTTCTTGGTTGAGATAAATTGAAGCTAAATCGAGAATCTGGACGAGGAAATATATGGCTCCCCGATCAAAAATAATTACTGAAATATTGCTGATAGAAGCCGCAGATTTCGCAAATGCATTTGAAAGAATAAGAACTATGATAAAAAACATAAATACAAGCTTATCATCTCCATCTCTGAAATAATTTCCAATTGGAGTTGAAATGCTAAATAATCTTTTTAGAATCGCTTTATTTGGCATTTTTCTAATCATTTTTCGGCGATCATGATTGGGCCAAACAAGAAATAGCAACAATGAGAAAACTATCATGTTTGCCAAATTTAACAGAAAGAAGGTTTTGATGTCTGTATAGAAAGGATTTAACTCTTCTCCTGTACCTCGAAGCACTAAGAACCGTGTTGTTAAAAAGTCGGCCAGAATGGAAACATTCAGTATCGCTAAAATAGACCATTTCATAGCAGTAGCAACAGTAGAGTTAAAATTACTAAAAACATGGTAATTGCAAAAAAATAGACTGCGGGAGTTTTAGTTTTTTTATGAGAAAGAAAAACTACCATGCAAAGCATATATAGAGCCCCTGGAAGAGCAATAACGTAAACTTTCGTGCCCCATCCAGCCAGAATCAGCAGCCCTAATCCAAAAAAACATCCTAAAGCGGACAGCTTGAAAGATTTCAGAAGATATTGCTGAATTTCCATAATTAATTTTATGCTTTTATTAAAAATCACTAACGGCAGTCTATCGCTGCCGTTAGTGATTTTTTGATGGAATTACTTGAGTTGTGCGAGTTGTGCTTTCCGATAGATTCCCCAAGCTGCTCCAAAGAACATGCCAACAGTAAAAGCTGTAGCAATCATTGGAAATATACCTCCTGAAACTTGATTAATTTCATTATCGGTCAAATTTCGGATTTCTGAGAAAGTATTTTCCGAATTACTCAATTCGTTCCTATTTGAAATCAACATTTTATTAGTATGCCTCCTATCAGTGCTGTTGTACTGTGTTGTAGCCAACATAAAAGCCAACACCAAAAGCAAGAATAGCTATATCTATAGCAATAATTGCAGGTATGATGCCGCCACTTACATTGTCAATTTCGCTGATGGTTAATTCTCTGATTTGGTTCATGATATCCTCTTGAAAATGAAAACTGCGCTGCGATCCTATACCCCCCCCCCTGTCAATAGAAAATTGTAGCAAATTGTGTCTCCGCGTTTATCCTGGTCATCTAAATCACCATAGGATTGCACAAAAATAGCATCAAATGAGAATGTCGATGCTGGGGCGGTGACGAACAAGATCGGGCGATGTCGCGGGTCGGGCAGTCCGCAGCGCGAGTTGTTCCGCCATGGATCGCCCGCATACGCGCTCGCCGGCGCGCCATGCGGAAGCGGCCCGCCACGTCGCCTGCGCGGGCGAGCGCGATGCCACAGGCGCAGTTTCCTTGTTATCCGGGAATCATTGTATTACACTGCGCGGCAATGTCTCCCGGACAGCAGGAAACAGGCGGGCGCGGCCTGCCGGGATTCCGCATCCGTTTGCCAAGGGGCGGCGAACCGGGAAATAATGAAGGCCCCGATCCGGACCCCGGCCTTCAGCAGCGGCCGCTGGTGCAAGCGCAGGCTACCCCCTGCCGGGCAAATTCACTGAAATCCAGCTCGTCCCGGTCGGGTCCGGTTCAGACTCGTTCATTATTTCCGCATACGGCGGTGACAGGATATTTCTCAATCACCCGCGCGCCGGGTTTCATCCAACGCATGCGTTTCGCGGGCCGACCAGACGGTCCGGCAGGCCGCGTCAGCACCAGACGGTAACTCCCCCATGAATTTGACAGAACTCAAACAGAAACCGATAGCCGAATTGCTCGAAACGGCCCATGAAATGGGGCTCGACAACGTGGCGCGGACGCGCAAGCAGGACATCATCTTCTTCCTGCTCAAGCGGCACGCGCGCAACGGCGAAGACATCTACGGCGACGGCGTGCTCGAAATATTGCAGGACGGTTTCGGGTTTCTGCGTTCGGCCGATTCGTCCTATCTCGCCGGCCCCGACGATATCTATGTTTCTCCCAGCCAGATCAGGCGCTTCAACTTGCGCACGGGGGACACGGTCTCCGGCAAGATCCGGCCGCCGAAGGACGGCGAACGCTATTTCGCCCTGCTCAAGATCGCCGAAATCAATTTCAGCGTTCCCGAAACCGCCAAGCACAAGATCCTGTTCGAAAATCTCACTCCGCTGTTTCCCCAGGACCGGCTCGGGCTCGAGGTCGGCAACGGCAGCACCGAAGACCTCAGCGCCCGCATCATCGATCTCACCGCTCCCATCGGCAAGGGGCAGCGCGGCCTGATCGTATCGCCGCCCAAGGCGGGCAAGACCCTGATCCTGCAGAATATCGCCCAGTCGATTACCCGCAATAATCCCGAATGCCGCCTGATCGTGCTGCTGATCGACGAGCGGCCCGAGGAAGTCACCGAAATGCAGCGTTCGGTGCGCGGGGAAGTCGTGGCGAGCACTTTCGACGAACCGCCGACGCGGCACGTGCAAGTGGCCGACATGGTCATCGAGAAAGCCAAGCGCCTGGTCGAACACAAGGAAGACGTGGTCATTCTGCTCGATTCGATGACGCGCCTCGCGCGCGCCTACAACACCACCGTGCCGTCCTCCGGCAAGGTGCTCACCGGCGGCGTCGACGCCCACGCCCTCGAGCGGCCGAAACGCTTTTTCGGCGCCGCGCGCAACCTGGAGGAAGGCGGCAGCCTGACCATTATCGCCACCGCCCTGATCGAAACCGGCTCGAAGATGGACGAAGTGATCTACGAGGAATTCAAGGGCACCGGCAACATGGAACTGCACCTCGACCGCAAGATCGCGGAAAAGCGCGTCTACCCGGCGATCAACGTGCGCCGTTCCGGCACTCGCCGCGAAGACCTGCTGACCTCGGAGGAAGAATTGCAACGCATGTGGATCCTGCGCAAGCTGCTGTCCTCGATGGAAGACGTGCAGGCGACGGAATTCATTCTCGACAAGCTGAAGAGCACCAAGACCAACGAGGAATTCTTCAAGTCCATGCGGCGCAGCTAGTTCGCGCCGCCCAACAAGACCGGGCCATGGCATTCAAGGATCTGCGCGATTTCATCGCCATGCTCGAGCAGCGGGGCGAGTTGCGGCGCATCTCGGCCGAGGTGGACCCGGCGCTCGAAATCACGGAAATCAGCGACCGCGTCCTGCGCGCGGGAGGCCCCGCGCTGTTGTTCGAAAATCCCAGGGGCTCGAAGATACCGCTGCTCGCGAACCTGTTCGGCACCACGCGCCGCATCGCCCTGGCCATGGGCCGCGAAGACCTCGACGGCCTGCGCGAAGTCGGCAAGTTGCTCGCTTTCCTGCGCGAACCCGCCCCGCCGAAGGACTGGAAGGATCTGTGGGAAAACTTGCCCAATTATCGCCGCGCCTTGCATATCGGCCCGGCGACGCGGAAGTCCGCGCCTTGCCAGCAGATCGTCATCGAAGGCGACGCTGTCGACATCGGCATGTTTCCGGTGCAGACCTGCTGGCCGGAAGACGCGGCGCCGCTGGTGACCTGGCCGCTGGTCATCACGCGCGGGCCGGAAAAGGAAAGGCAGAATCTCGGCATCTATCGCATGCAGGTGCTCGGGCGCGACAAGCTCATCATGCGCTGGTTGTCCCATCGCGGCGGCGCGCTCGATTTTCGCGACTGGAGAGCGCGCTGGCCAGAGCGGCCGTTCCCGGTTTCGGTCGCTCTCGGCGCCGACCCGGCGACGATTCTCGCCACGGTGACGCCGGTGCCCGACACCTTGTCCGAATACGCCTTCGCCGGTTTGCTGCGCGGCGGCAAGACCGAAGTCGTGAAATCGATCGGCAACGACCTGCAAGTGCCGGCGAGCGCCGAAATCGTGCTCGAAGGCTCGATTCATCCGGACGAGACCGCCGCGGAAGGCCCCTTCGGCGACCATACGGGATATTACAACGAGGTCGGCGTCTTTCCGGTGTTCACTATCGAACGCATCACCCATCGTCCCGACCCGATCTATCACAGCACCTATACCGGCAAGCCGCCCGATGAACCGTCCATGCTCGGCGTGGCGCTGAACGAAGTGTTCGTGCCGCTGTTGCGCAAGCAATATCCCGAGATCGTGGATTTCTGGCTGCCGCCCGAGGCCTGTTCCTATCGCGTCGCGGTGACCAGCATCAGGAAACAATACGCCGGCCACGCCAGGCGCGTGATGATGGGCATGTGGTCGTTCCTGCGCCAGTTCACCTATACCAAGTTCGTCATCGTGGTCGACGAGGATATCGACATCCGCAATTGGGAAGAGGTGATCTGGGCCATCTCCACGCGGGTGGATCCGATTCGGGATACGGTGCTGATCGACAATACGCCGATCGATTACCTGGATTTCGCCTCGCCCGTCGCCGGCCTCGGCTCCAAGATGGGGCTGGACGCGACCGGCAAATGGCCGGCGGAAACCGCCCGCGAATGGGGCCGGCCGATCCACATGAGCAAAGCGGTAAAAGCCAGAATCGACGAGTTGTGGCCCTTGCTCGGCCTTGATTGATTCGCGGCCGCCGCCCCGTTGCGCCGTTGTCGGCAGGCGGCTTCGCGTCCCTGTTCCGCGATTGATCGGCAAACGGAAGCGTCCGGTCAATCGGAATCCGGCGCCGCCGATGCCGGCTGCGGCAAATCGGCCAGCGGCTCGGCGGCGAGTTTGCGATATTGGTCGAGATGATGTTTCGCGGCCGCCGATTCGCCCAGGTTTTCCAGCAATCGGCTCAGTTCTCCGTGGGCCGCGGCCGTCGGCCGGCAAGCTATGCTCGCTTGCAGGTATTCTCTCGCCTTGCCCCATAACTCGTTGCGCAGGCAAAGACGGCCGAGGGCGAGTTGCAGGCCCGCGTCATCCTTGTGTCGCCCGAGCCATTGCTCGGCGAGACTCAGGCGCCGCATGTCGTCGCCGAGGGCGAGACTGCCGTAGAGTTCGATCAAGTCGCTGTCCCATTGCGCGGCGAGCGCGCGCTCGATGGCCGCTGCCGCGTCCTCGCCGCCGCCCCGGCCCAGGGCGAGCCTGGCGTAATGACCTGTCAGCGCCGGCTCCCGCCGGAACTCGTCCGGCGCCTTTTTCCACATTTGCCGCAACTTGGCCAGGCTTTGTTCGCGGTCGAGGCTGGCGTCGCGTCCGACCGCGACCGCATGCAGGCGCCGGGCGAAAATATGCCGGCGCAAGCGCGACAATTCGGTTTCTTCCAGCATCTTGTCGCGGGCGAGCGCTGGCAGCAGTTGCTCCAGTTCGTCCCAGTTTTCGAGATCGATATGGACCTGTTTCAGCAGACCGAGCAGCGCGGCGTCGTTCAGCGCCGACTTGCGCAAGTTGTTGATGGCCGCAAGGGCCTGCCCGGAATGACCGTCATGTTGCAATAGATGCGCGCGCACGATCCCCGCTGTCGAGCGCGCGTGGGGATAGCGCTGTTGCGCGGTTTCCAGGAAATTGGCCCACAGTTCGGGCTGCTTGAGCTTGTGCGCTGCGAATGCCGCCGCGAGGTAGTTGACGACGCCCGCCTCGCGTTCGCGGCTGCCTTGCATCAGCAGGTTGCAGGCCGACTGCCAGTTCCCCCGGAACAGGGCGAGCATGCCGTCCTCGGTCTTGCTGCGGCGACCGCCGCCGAACAGCTTGCCGACCCGCCGCCCCGCGCGCGCCCAGCGCCGGGGGTTGACCGATTCGAGCAACATGCGCAACAGGCGATAGAACAGGTAGACGACCGCCGCCGCGACCGCCAGGGCGAGCAGGCTGGTTTCGAAAGTGTAGTCGCCGAAAGCGATCAACAGATAGCCTGTGTCGGCGGGGAAGTCGGCGAACACGATGACCGCCAGCGCCAGGGCCATGGCCGCCAGGGCATAGACGAACAGCCGGATCATCGCGGCTCGCCGGCCAGGAATTCGCCGATCTGGTTCAGCGATCGGTTCAATACCGGCAGTTCCGGCGCGATATCGATCAACAGCAATTCGCCCAATTCCGCGGCGATGCCGGCCGCGCTCGCGCCGCCGGCGCCGACATACGCCCGCAGCTGTTCCAGGCCGGCTTCCAGGCTCGCGCGATACATGGCCGCATCGCGCTGCAGCAAGGCGAGTTGGGCCTGTTCGAGCCGCAGGCGGATCGATTCGCGGAGGTATTCTTCCTGGCCGGCGACCAGTTCGAATTGCGGGCGTTCTTCCCATCTGCGCCATACGAAAATATCGCCGAGAAATTCCAGTCCGGCGGCGATGAAGCCGCTGTCCGCCGTCGATTCCGGTTCCGCGCCGTCTGCGGCGATCGATTCGCGCAAGCCGCGCGGCAAGTCGAGTCGAGCTATCTCGCCCGCCAGACTTTCCAGCCGGAAATAGATGCTTTCCCGATCCGGCGGTTCAAGCGCGCGCAATTGCGCGATTTCCCCGGCAATCGTCTGGCGGATGTAAAGCGCGTCGTCGCGGCGAGATTCCGCGAGGGCCCGGTCGGCGCTTTCCAACAGCGCGGCGGCGCCGGAGATATCGGCTTCGAGTTGCAATTTCAGGTTCGCCAGATTCAACAGGTAGGCGGCTTCGGATATCTTCCAGCCGAGTTCCGGCTGTGCCTGCGAATTGCGTTGCGCGGCGCTGACTTCGCCGAGTTGCCGTTGCAGCGAGTCGGTTTCCCGGCGCAAGCGCTGTTCCAGTTCGCGCAAGGAAGTCATGTCCATCGGCGCCGGCTCGGCCGGCTCGGCGATTTGCGCCCGCGTCGATTCGATGATCGCTGTCTGCGCCGCCATTGTTTCGGCAAGCGCGGCGTTCTCGCCGGCGAGATCCTCCAGCCGTTCTTGCATGACGGCCAGTTGCGTCAGCAGATAGCCGGCAGCGGCCGATAACGAGACGAACAGGAACAGCAGCAAGAGGAAGCGATTGCGCGCGGTCTGTTGTTGCCGGGTCTTGCGTTTTTTCGCATTCGCCGCCCTGCTCCCGGCGGGTTCGGGACGGGTTTCCGGCGTATTCGTTTGCTCGGCCAAGCTGGCGCTCCTCGCGCGTCAAGCCCCCTCGGAATAATCCCATCCATGGAGTTATTCATTGCCGCAAGACAAAAGCGCAGCTTCCCCTAAATCACCCGCCGCCGCAAATGTTCGGCGAGCGCCTCGATTATCGCTTCCGTTCCAGCGTCGCCGGCATTGATGACCGCGGCAAACCCATGTTGCGCGGCCAGTTCGGCAACGCGCCGCGAAGGCACTGCGACAGGCATTTTCAATAGCTCGCCGGCATCGCGGACGGCATCTTCGTTCGCCTCCAATGGTAGCGCGATCGAACGCTTTTTGGCACCTGTCGCGGCTGCGGTTCCGCGCGGGGATCGATCCTTGCCGCGCATCGGAATCTCGCCGAGCAGTTCGCGCCAGCGCGCCAGCGCTTCCGCGCTGGTCACGACGGCGATATCGGGCGGCCCATGGGCCAGTATTTGCTCCAGTCGCCCGGCGGCGCCGGGCGCGGGCGTCCGGCGATACAATTCGAGGTAGTCCACCGCGGCGCCGCGGCGCCGCAATTCCGTCGCGAGCAATTCCCGGCCGCCTTCGCCCCGAAAGATCGCGATGCGCAGGCCCGCCACCTCTTCAAGGTGCGGCAGGTCGAGCAATAGTTCGCTGCCGCTGCCGACCGGGGATGCTACCGGCCGGTCGAGCAATGTCGCGGCTTCCAGCCCCGTGGCCGCGCCCACCGCGAGGACTTCCGTCCGGGGCGAAATCGTTGCGCCGCATTCCGCGATGCGCCGGGCGCCGCAACGCGCGGCATTGACGCTGACGAAGATCAGCATGTCGTAGTCCGGCAAGCGGGACAATTGTTGCTCGAGCCGGGTCGCGGCCGCGCCATCCTTGATGGGCTTGATCGCGAGCAGGGGCAGATGGACGGCTTCGCCGCCGCGGGCCTCGACCGCCTCGATCAGTTCCTGTTGCTGTCCGGCGGGCCGCGTGACGAGAATGCGGCAACCGGCAAGCGGGCGCTTGTTCAAGGCGCGACTCCGCCGCGCAATGCGTCGATGATCCGGTCCGCTCCGCGCGCGAGCAAATCGGCGGCGACCTTGCGGCCGAGTTCTCGCGGGTCGGCGGCGGGTCCGCTGCGCTCGCCGCGCACGATCTCGCTGCCGTCGACCTTGCCCGCCAATGCCTGCAAATGCAAATGGCCGGCTTCGAGCCGGGCGTGGGCGGCGATGGGCAGTTCGCAGCCGCCGTCGAGCGCAAGAGTGACTTCGCGTTCCGCGATGATCCGCGCCGCCGTTTGTTCGTGATGCAGACACGCCAGCAACTCGCGAGTCTCATGGTCTCCGGCGCGGCATTCGATGCCGATGGCGCCCTGGCCCGCCGCCGGCAGGCATTCGGCGATATCGAGTCTTGCGCGGATGCGCTGTTCGAGCCGCAGGCGCAACAGCCCCGCGCTTGCCAGAATGATCGCGTCGTATTGTCCCGCGTCGAGTTTGCCGAGGCGGGTGCCTACATTGCCGCGCAGATCCGCGAGCCGCAGATCGGGCCGCAGGTGTTTGAGCTGGCTTTGGCGGCGCAGGCTCGAAGTGCCGACCACGGCTTGCGCGGGCAAGTCGGCGAAGCTGCCGTGGTCGTTCGACACCAGGGCGTCGCTGGCATCCTCGCGTTCGCAGACCGCGGCCAGCGTCAGGCCCGCGGGGAATTGCGCCGGAACGTCTTTCATCGAATGCACCGCGATATCTGCCGCGCCGTCAAGCATCGCGCGCTCGAGCTCCTTCACGAACAGTCCCTTGCCGCCGAGCCGCGCCAGCGGGCTTTGCAACAAGCGGTCGCCGCTGGTAGTGAAGCCGAGAATTTCGACCGCGAGCCCGGGGCGGGCCTGTTGCAGCGAGGATTTGACGAAGTTCGCCTGCCACATCGCCAGCGGGCTGTTGCGGCTTGCAATTCTCAGCGCGGTTCGAGGCATGTCGCCATTCTACGCAATCGCGCCGTTCATGTCCGGGGAGCGAGCCCGTCGGCCGGCTGCGAAAAATGCCCGCAATACTCGCCAGACATCGAGTTTCGGCATTTTCGTCAATGGGAAAGCAGGCGCGGACGGGTTCCGGTCTCTCCGGCGTTCAGGAAAAGGTTCTGCCGGCGCCTGTCGGGCGAAATCCCGAATCTGCTCGACTGGTTGCTATAATCGCCAGCCATTTCATGGTCGGCGGGCTTGCCCGCGGCGGGCGGACGGCATGGACGACAAGAAAGGCGGAACCGGCGCCGGCAAGCTCTGGGGCGGCCGGTTTGCCGAGACGACCGACAGTTTCATCGAGCGCTTCACCGCGTCGGTGGGCTTCGACGCGCGCCTTTACAGGCAGGACATCGCCGGCTCGATAGCCCACGCGACCATGCTCGCCGAAGTCGGAGCGCTAACGGCGGCGGAGGCGCGGCAGATCATCGACGGGCTTGAAGGCATCCGCGCCGATATCGAACAGGGACGCTTCGCGTGGTCGGTCGAGCTGGAAGACGTGCACATGAATATCGAGGCCGCCTTGACCGCGCGCATCGGCGAGGTCGGCAAGAAATTGCACACCGGCCGTTCGCGCAATGACCAGGTCGCCGCCGACTTGCGCCTCCATGTCAGGGAAGAGATCGATTCGATTCGCGGCCTGCTCTGGAACCTGCAATCCGCCCTCGTCGACCTCGCCGCGCGCGAAGCCGCAACCATCATGCCCGGCTATACGCATCTGCAAACGGCCCAGCCGGTGACTTTCGGCCACCACATGCTCGCCTGGCATGAAATGCTCGAGCGCGACGATGCCCGTCTTGCGGATTGCCGCAAGCGCGTGAATGTCTCGCCGCTCGGCGCGGCCGCCCTCGCCGGCACAAGCTATCCCATCGACCGCGCGCGCACTGCGGAATTGCTCGGCTTCGACGCGCCCGCGGGCAATTCGCTCGACGCGGTCAGCGACCGGGATTTCGCCGTCGAACTCGCGGCCGCGGGCAGCCTGATCATGACGCATCTGTCGCGCATGTCCGAAGAACTCGTGCTCTGGATGTCGGCGCAATTCGGGTTCGTCGACCTGCCGGACCGCTTCTGCACGGGTTCGTCGATCATGCCGCAGAAAAAGAACCCCGACGTGCCGGAATTGGTCCGGGGCAAGGCCGGGCGCGTGCAAGGCCATCTGCAATCGCTGTTGTGCCTGATGAAATCCCAGCCGCTGGCCTATAACAAGGACAACCAGGAAGACAAGGAGCCGGTTTTCGACCTGATCGATACGCTCAAGGATTGCCTGTTCGCCTTTGCCGAACTGGTTCCCGCCATCGATTGCCGGCGCGAGCGCATGCGCGAGGCGGCCGCGAGAGATTGCGCCACCGCCACCGATCTGGCGGATTACCTCGTGCGCAAGGGTCTGGCTTTTCGCGATGCCCATGCGGCGACCGGCAAGACCGTGGCTTACGCGTTGCGGCGGGGCAAGGAACTGCACGAACTCGAACTCGATGAATTGAGCGGTTTTTGCGAGCTGGTCGAGGCAGATGTTTACGATATTCTCACGGTCGAAGGATCGGTCGCCGCCCGCGATCATTTCGGCGGAACGGCCCCGGCCCAGGTGAAGAAAGCCGCGGCAAGAGCGAGACAGGCGCTCGCCGGGCGCAAGGCCGCGCGTCAAGTTGCGGAATGACTCCCGCGAAACCCGTCAACCGCCGAGTTCGGCATTCATGCGCCGGCTTGCGATCCTTGCAATCCCCTTTCCCGGCGGGCCGTGAGAAATTTCGCCCAGGCAGCTTGAACATACGCGTTGACGAATGTTCCGGCCGGGCCTCCGATGATCATGGATGCGGATTTGTCCGCGTCAAGACCCGCCCGCTTCCGGCACCTGGCCGCTCTTGCCTCCCGCCGATGCCGATTTCAATCAAGCCGACTGTCGCCATCGCCGCGAGAGAGCATGGAGCCTGCTTTTTTTATTTTCTTTCTTCCGGTTCGCGGCACCAAGTCGGCGACCCCGCCCAGGCATCGCCGCCGGCAGTCCGGGCAAGCCAATTCGCGGTAAGCGCTGTTACCGCCATTTTGGAGTGCTCCTGAAAAGTAAGAAAGGGCTTCGCGTGGCGGCATTATACGACAACATTCGTTCTGCTTGCATGTGACGGGGATCACAAGTTATCGAAATTTTTCGGCCGCCCAAGCGACCGCGAAACGCCGGTGCTCCGGACGGCAGCGACGCGTCCCGGCCGGTTGCGCGGCCCGCCTCGGCCCCGGCCTGGAAGTGAACGCGAGCCGTCTCGCAGGCCGAGGGAGCGCTTTCGAGAAAGCCGTCGAGCGCCGCGCCTCGGCTTATTTTATTACTTGTAAATCAGATAGTTGTCGATAAATTTCTTGCGCCGACGCGGGCGGATCGGTTTTCCCGCGGCCCGCCGAACCGGGACGGCGGGCGATTCGGCCGCAGGGCCGCCGCGCGCGTTTCCGGGGGAGAGATTCGCGCGATGCGCGCCTTTTTCGCAGCCGCGTTTCGATCCGCCTCACGATGTCGCTGTCGGAAAAACGCGGTGTCGCTGCTCCAGAAAATTATTCGGCGAGTGTCACGAGACTGCCCCGGCCGACGGCTTCGCAGGCCGGAAGTTCCCGTTCATGTTCGCGCGGCGATTCAGCGGCGGGTCCGCGCGAATCCGGCAAATGCGCAGGCATATCAACAAGTTCTGATTGGCGGTAACAGCGCAAACCAGAGATACGATAATCGGCCTGTCGGTAGCGATGCTGGGCAAGGCCCCGGGCACCGCATTGCTCAACGAGTGGTACGGCGTCTACAACGCGAGCGTGGACAAGGGCATGAGCCCGGAAGATGCCCTGCTGGAGTTGGCGAATCACATCGCCGCCTCGAGCGCCTTCACGTCCATGTATCCCTTCTTCATCACGAACGCGGAGTTCGCGACGGAATTCCTGACCGCGGCGCTCGGCGAAGCGCCGTCGGCGGAAGTGCTGGCCCTGGCGACGGGCCTGCTCAACGGCGGCATGGGCCGGGGCGAGATGGGCCTGCTGGCCGTGCGGCAATTGTTCGAGATCCGCATGCAGGGAGAAAGCCATCCCGCCTACGGCGATTTCGGCGCCATCGCCATGATGTTCGCCAACAAGGTGGAAGTGGCCACGTACTACACCGTTACCAGGCGCTGGGAAGGCGACTCTGCGAGCGTGCTCGGCGGCGTGACCGGCGACGGCGACAGCGTGACCGCGGCCAAGGAAGCCATCGACATGATGCGGCGTCCCGGCAAGAGCTTCGAGTTGACCACGGGCGTCGACCGGCTCGACGGCACCCTGGGCGACGACACCTTCGTCGCCACCGAGAAGACCCTGACCGGGGTGGACCGGATCGACGGCGGCGAGGGCATGGACACGCTGGAGCTTTCCTCCAGCGGCTCCGACGACGATGTCAATATCTCTTCCGGAGCGAGCGTCATGCACGTCGAGACGCTGACGGTCGACAGCGGCGGCGACTTCGATGCGGACCTTAGCGGCTGGACGGGCCTCGCGACGGTCGAGCTGGACGTTGCGGGAGATGTCGAACTGGATGCCGGCGGCGCGGACGTCGTGTCCGAATCCCTGGGCGACGACGACAAGGATACGACAATAGAGATCGTGAACACCGCCTCGGTCAACCTCGAGGACGTGAACGCCCGCGCGCAGGTGAATATCTTCGGCACGGACACGACGACCTCGGTCATGGTCGAAGGCGGCATGGGTGTCGAGGTGGGCAAGTCGACCGCGCATTCGGAGACGGTCAAGAGCGTGACTCTCGACGGCGTGCACGACGGCATGGGCGACGACGGCAAGCGCTATGGCGAAAACACGCCCGCCAAGGCGGCCGTGCCCGCCCAGGGCGAAACAGCCGGAACACCCGCTGTAGCCGCGAAAAACAACAAGGACAGCGTTCCGGTGCACATCTATTCGAAAGCGATCGAGTCCGTCGACCTGCGCAACACCAACACCACCTTGCTGGTGGAGAACGCCGCCAAGGACATGACATCGCTGACGGCCATGGTCGACCGGTTCGGCAACACGGCCAACGGGCACGGCAAGTTGTGTCTCAAGGGCATCGAGGACCTGATGATCGAGGTGAAGGGCGATTCCAACATCCGCCTGGCTTCGGACCAGATCAAGACGGTCGCCGTTTCCGGCGCCGGCGACCTGACGCTGTCCGCGACCAAATTCGCGCCGGCGGTGGCGGAGAAAGCGGCCGATGTCAAGCCGTCCGAGACGCTGGAGAAACTGACCTTGTCCGGCTCCGGCAAGACGACCCTGGACGCGATGGGGCTGAGCAAGCTGAAGACGGTCGACGCGAGCGAGGCGAGCGGCGCCGTCAAGTTGAGCAATCTGGGCGCGAGCGTCATGAGCTACATGGGAAGCGCGGGCAAGGACGAAGTCAGCGCGAAGGCGTTCGCGAAGGACGGCCTGAAGGCGGACCTCGGCGCCGGCGACGACACGTTCACGGTCGACAATGCCGCCGCCGGCGCCAAGAGCCGGATCGACGGCGGCGCGGGCATGGACACCCTGGTGCTGAAGCAAAAAACCGGAGCCAACCTCAAGGGCGCCGGGGACGCCTACATGAACTTCGAGACCATTACTCTGGACGCGGGCGGCGGCTCGGGCGTTTACGATGTCAAGGGACTCGAGGTCGACGAGTTGATGGTCAGCGACGGCGGCTCCGGCGCGATCACGTTCAAGAACATGATGTCCGGCACCAACCTGAAGGTTTCCAGCAAGGTGCCCGACAGCACTTCCGGCAAGTCCACGACCACGGCTACGAACGCTGAAGTGAGCTACATGCTGGCGGACGGGGAAGACGGCGAATTCACGCTGACGCTGCATGCGCGGGGCGGCAAGAATGACAAGAAATCGGACTTGGTGACAATCATATCGCCCAAGGATCCGAAGCTGAATCTGACTCTGACCCTGGACCCCGACATCGAAGAGATGACCCTTCACTCTACGGCGACCGTAACCTCTACGGCGGCCGCCGAGGACCGGCCCAAGGCGGGGGATTACCTGAACGGGTTCAATCTGGCTAACAGCGACAAACTCGAAAAACTGACAGTCACCGGCGATGCCGCCGTCTATGTCACACCGTCATCTTCCTCATTTGATGAAACTGGATTTCTCTCCCTGACCCACCTGGATGCAAGTGGAAACACAGGAGGTCTCGTGTTCCGAGCGCGGGGCGTGCCCAAAGCCATGGAAATACACGGCAGCTCCGCCAATGATCGTATTATTACCCGGCAGGCCGATGACAAGCTTTTTGGCCACGAGGGCGACGATGTGTTGATGGGATTCGGAGGTTCGGACACGCTCACGGGCGGTCCCGGGGCCGATGTCTTGCTCGGCGGTCAGGCCATCTCTGCTAACGGGCTTAACCACCAGTTGTACATAACCAGAAATAGTGTTCTTCCTAGTAACGATGGCAACAACGCGGTAGACACGTTCGTGTACAACGCCGCTTCCGATTCTCAAGTCAATCTTGAGAAGATGACCGGTTTCGACATCATCCACAGGTTCCACAAGGGGGTAGACAAGATCAAGCTCAGCCCGGTGCTGGATTACCAGGGAGATGTCATCCAATTGGAAAACGGCGCAAACAATAACGCGAACTCCCTGAAGCAAGTCATCGATGCTCAGGCGGAGGGCCTGTTCAGGAGCGATGCGTCCGGCAGCACATTCGGCAGGATCAACTCCATTGCGCTGGTTCAGACCAAGGAAGACCAAGGCATAATGATCAGTCGTTTCAATATAGACGTTGGCCCGACCCCGGCCGGCTACGAAGTTTCCAGCGGCAAGATAACGACCACCTGGGTTCTCGCGGATGTGGACGGCGACGGCGATTTCGATGCCGGCACCGACATGGCCATTGCGCTGCTGGGCAATGTGCTTCAGAAGGCTGGCTGGCCTGATGCGGAAGATTTCATCTGACCCGGCGGCTCGGTCTGCAACCGGAACCCGATCATTCGCTGTTCCCCCAAGTTCAAAACCCCCGGCTCAAGCCGGGGGTTTTTTATGGAAAACAGTCCCGGCATGTCCGATGATGTTCAACAAAGGTTGCCGGAACATTGCTTGCGCGATCCGGAAAAACAGAAGCGGCCGAAGAGACCGGCGATTCCAAGGCGATTATTCCTTCGGTGCCGCCAAACTCGCCGAACAGGCGCTGCTTCTCGCCGCTTTGCCCTTGCGCCCGCGCCGCCCGCTCGGTCCCGATAGCTGATCGGCTTGGCAACAGTACCGCGCCGCCGTTGGAGGCGGCATCGCCGGATTCGGCGGCGCAAGCCATTGCAGCTCCGGGACGCATGGCCCGAGACCGGCGCGTTTCATGGCTCGCCGGCCGCCCGCGGCAGTCGATAAGCGATAATATAGCCTCCTTGCGGATCTTCCCGGTCGGAGCGCAAGGCGCGAAAACCAGAGCCCGAGGTCGAATTGAAAACCGGAACGGTCACCACCACGGTCTGCTCTCCCGCCGGCGACAGATAGGTCATCGGCGTCGAATGCGCGGTGAACGGCAAGTCGGCGCGCCATAGCTCCTCGCCGTTCATGATATGCGTCGCGCGCACGGAATTGTCGAAAGCCCCCGAACTGAAGATCAGCCCGCCCGCGGTGGTCACGGTGCCGCCGCTTTGCGGAGTGCCGATGGTCAGCGGCAAGCGCGTCGGAATGCCGAAAGGTCCGCTGTCTTTTGCCAGACCGACCGGACGCTCCCAGAGCAGATCGCCGGTTTCCAGATCGACCGCGGCCATGATGCCGTAAGGCGGCTGGTTGCAGGGCTTGATTCAGCGCACGGAGCGGGTGGCGGGCCGAACAAACCAATTCGCGGTATGCGCTGTTACCGCCATTTTGGAGTGCTCCTGAAAAGTAAGAAAGGGCTTCGCGTGGCGGCATTATACGACAACATTCGTTCTGCTCGCATGTGACGGGGATTACAAGTTATCGAAATTTTTCGGCCGCCCAAGCGACCGCGAAACGCCGGTGCTCCGGCCGGCCGCGACGCGTCCCGGCCGGTTGCGCGGCCCGCCTCGGCCCCGGCCTGGAAGTGAACGCGAGCCGTCTCGCAGGCCGAGGGAGCGCTTTCGAGAAAGCTGTCGAGCGCCGCGCCTCGGCTTATTTTATTACTTGTAAATCAAATAGTTGTCGACAAATCTCTTGCGCCGTCGCAAGCGGACCGGTTTTCCCGCGGCCTGCCGAACCAGGATAGCGGGCGATTCGGTCGCTGGGCCGCCGCGCGCGTTTCCGGGGAGAGATTCGCGCGATGCGCGCCTTTTCCGCGGCCGCGTTTCAGTCCGTCGCGCGGTGTCGCTGCCCGCAGAACGCGATGTCGCTGCCCCGAAAATTGTTCGGCGAGCGCCGCGAGACCGCCCCGGCCGGCAGCCGCGCGGGCCGGAATTTTTCGTTCATATTCGCGACGGCGATGCGGCGGCCGGCGCGCGCGAATCCGGCAAATACGCAGGCATATCAACAAGTTCCGATTGGTGGTAACAGCGCAAACCAGAGATACGATAATCGGCCTGTCGGTAGCGATGCTGGGCAAGGCCCCGGGCACCGCATTGCTCAACGAATGGTACGGCGTCTACAACGCCAGCGTGGACAAGGGCATGAGCCCGGAAGACGCCCTGCTGGAGTTGGCGAATCACATCGCCGCCTCGAGCGCCTTCACGTCCATGTATCCCTTTTTCATCACGAATAGGGAGTTCGCGACGGAATTCCTGACCGCGGCCCTGGGCGAAGCGCCGTCGGAGGCGGTGCTGAACCTCGCGGAGGGCCTGCTCAACGGCGGCATGGGCCGGGGCGAAATGGGCCTGCTGGCCGTGCGGCAGTTGTTCGAGATCCGCATGCAGGGGGAAAGCCATCCCGCCTACGGCGATTTCGGCGCCCTCGCCATGATGTTCGCCAACAAGGTGGAAGTGGCCACGTATTACACCGTTACCAAGCGCTGGGAAGGCGACTCTGCGAGCGTGCTCGGCGGCGTGACCGGCGACGGCGACAGCGTGACCGCGGCCAAGGAAGCCATCGACATGATGCGGCGTCCCGGCAAGAGCTTCGAGTTGACTACGGGCGTCGACCGGCTCGACGGCACCCTGGGCGACGACACTTTCGTCGCCACCGAGAAGACCCTGACCGGGGTGGACCGGCTCGACGGCGGCGAGGGCATGGACACGCTGGAGCTTTCTTCCAGCGGCTCCGACGACGATGTCAATATCTCTTCCGGAGCGAGCGTCATGAACATCGAGACGCTGACGGTCGACAGCGGCGGCGACTTCTCGGCGGACCTGAGCGGCTGGGAAGGCCTGACGGATGTCGTCCTGAGCGATGTCGCGGGGGATGTTGAACTGGATGCCGGCGGCGCGGATGTCATGTCCGAATCCCTGGGCGACGACGACAAGGACACGACAATAGAGATCATGAACGCCGCCTCGGTCAATCTCGAGGACGTGAACGCCCGCGCGCAGGTGAACATCTTCGACACGGACACCACGACCTCGGTCATGGTCGAAGGCGGCAAGGGCGTCGAGGTGGGCAAATCGACCGCGCATTCGGAGACGGTCAAGAGCGTGACGCTCGACGGCGTGCACGACGGCATGGGCGACGACGGCAAGCGCTACCAACTCAAGGAAGGCAGCACCGTGAACGGCGAAACGGTCACCAAGGCTCAAAGCGACGCCAGCAAGGATAGCGTTCCGGTGCACATCTACTCGAAGGCGATCGAGTCCGTCGACCTGCGCAACACCAACACCACCTTGCTGGTGGAGAACGCCGCCAAGGACATGACGGCGCTGACGGCCATGGTCGACCGGTTCGGCAACACGGCCAACGGGCACGGCAAGTTGTGCCTGAAGGGCATCGAGGACCTGATGATCGAGGTGAAGGGCGATTCCAACATCCGCCTGGCTTCGGATCAGATCAAGACGGTCGCCGTTTCCGGCGCTGGCGACCTGACGCTGTCCGCGACCAAATTCGATCCGGCGGTGGCGGAAAACAAGGACGCGGTCAAGCCGTCCGAAACGCTGGAGAAACTGACGCTGTCCGGCTCCGGCAAGACGACGCTCGATGCAATGGGGTTGAAGAAGCTGAAGACGGTCGATGCGAGCGAAGCGAGCGGCGCCGTCAAGTTGAGCAATCTGGGCGCGAGCGTCATGAGCTACATGGGCAGCGCGGGCAAGGACGATGTGAGCGTGGCGGCGTTCGCGAAGGACGGTCTGAAGGCGGACCTCGGCGCCGGCGACGACACGTTCACGGTCGCCAATGTCAGCGCGGGCAAGAGCCGGATAGACGGCGGCGCGGGCATGGACACCCTGGTGCTGAAGGAAAAGACCGGCGCCAACCTCAAGGGCGCCGGGGATGCCTACATGAACTTCGAGACCATCACTCTGGACGCGGGCGGCGGCTCGGGCACCTACGACCTCAAGGGGCTTGGCGTTGACGAACTGATGGCGAGCGGCGGCACCGCGGCGAAAGTCACGTTCAAGAACACGATGTCCGGCACTGGCCTGAAAGTGTCCAGCAAGGCACCGGACCCCACAAGCAACAAGTCGGTGGCTACCACCGCTGACGTGAGCTACATGCTGGAGGACGGTGACGACGATTCGTTGAAGCTGACATTGCATACCAGTGGTGGCAGCAAGGACAAGAAGTCGGATTTGGGAGTGAGAAATCCCAAGGTGAATGTGACGCTGACCCTGGACAAGAACATTGAGGAGATGACCGTGCACTCCACGGCGAAGGTTACCTCTACGGTTACTCCCACCAAGGACCGGCCCGGATTGACGGATTACTTCAATCGGGTGTCTTTGAAAGCGGGCAACGAACTTGAGGAAGTCAAGGTCACCGGGGAGGCTCATATGCATCTCAAAGTGACTGAAGCGGATGCTGTTTCCTCGTTGAAGGTGATTGATGCAAGGGGAAGTTCAGGAGGGGTCACTTTCAACACAGGTCATGGTGCCTCAGACCTTGAATTCCATGGCAGCCCTGCCCGAGACGTTGTTGGGGGAGGGAAGGGTAAGACGACTCTTATGGGCAACGGTGGCGACGATGTACTGGTGGGGGGCGGTGGTCCCGGTGCCGGCGAAGACACGATCATTGGCGGAGCCGGGGGCGATTCCCTCTTGGGGTCGGGCAATGCGATTCTGAAAGAGGTGATGTTTGTATTCTTCAATTGGGGACAAGTGGCTTCTAATGGAATAACTGTTGATGACAATCTCAAGGATACTTTTGTCTACAACGCGGCTTTCGACTCACAGGTTGACTTGGACAACATGACTGGCTTCGACTCGATCTTTTACTTCAAATCAGGCCAGGACAAGATCAAGCTCAGCCCGGTGCTGGATTTGCAGGGGCAGGTTTATTACAGGGAAGCTGGCGCACCGGGGGTCAGCCAGGGTGACTCCCAGGTCATTGATCACACGAAATCGCTCAAGCAAATTGTTGCCGATCACGGCGAAGGCATGTTCGTCACTGAGCCTTCGGGTGATTCGTTTGGCCAATTCAACTCCGTTGTATGGCTTAAGTCGACGGAGAAGAGGAGCAATTTCTCCGTTTCCATAACTATTGATAACCAACCCGCTTTTGCCGATGCGACCAATATAACGCCAAACTGGCTGCTGGTGGATGTGGACGGGGACGGCGATTTCGATGCCGACATCGACATGGCCATAGCGCTGATGGGCAGCAACGATTACTTGGATGCGGAAGACTTCATCTGAGCCGGCGGTTCGCCGTCCCTTGCCGAAACCCCCCGGCTGCGGCCGGGGGTTTTTCTTGCGCGAGGCGCTTTGCGCGCATATCCGCCTCAGCGGGCGAGCTTGTTTTCCAAGTAATGGATATTGTATCCGCCCTTGCGGATTTCCGGATCGGCGACCAGCTCCCGCAGCAGGGAAGCATTGCTCTCGATGCCGTCGATGAGCAATTCCTCGAGCGCGATCTGCATGCGCGTCAGCGCCTGCTCGCGATCCTGGGCGAGAGTGACGACCTTGGCGATCAGGGAATCGTAATGCGGCGGCACGGTATAGCCGCTATAGAGATGGGAATCGACCCGCACTCCCGGCCCGCCCGGGCAATGGAACAGTTTTACCTTGCCGGGGCTCGGCATGAAGCTCGCCGGGTCTTCGGCATTGATGCGGCATTCCACTGAATGTCCGCGGACGACGATTTCGTCCTGGCTCGCGGACAGAGGTTCGCCGCCGGCTATGCGCAATTGCTCCTTGACGATATCGAAGCCGGTGACCATTTCGGTGACCGGATGCTCCACTTGCACGCGAGTATTCATTTCGATGAAATAGAAGCGCTCGTCCTGGTAGAGGAATTCGAGCGTGCCCGCGCCGCGATAGCGCAACTTGCGGCAGACATTGATGCAGGCCTCGGCGACTTGCCGCCGCACCGCGTCGGGAATGTCCGGCGCCGGCGCTTCCTCGATCACTTTCTGATGCCGGCGCTGCAAGGAGCAATCCCGGTCGCCGAGATAAAGGGCGTCGCCCTTGCCGTCGCCGATCACCTGCACTTCCACATGGCGCGGATTCTCCAGGTATTTCTCCAGGTAGACGGCATCGGAGCCGAAAAAGGATTTCGCTTCGGCGCGAGTGAGATAGACCGATTGCAGCAGGTTGTTTTCGTGATGGACCACGCGCATGCCGCGGCCGCCGCCGCCGGCCGCCGCCTTGATCAATACCGGATAGCCGATCTCCCGCGCCAGTTCGAGGCTGCGCTGCTGATCATCGTCCAGCGGTCCGTCGGAGCCCGGCGCCGTGGGTATGCCGGCTTCGCGCATGGCCCGGATGGCGGACACCTTGTCCCCCATCAGGCGAATCGTCTCGGCGCTCGGCCCGATGAAAACAAAGCCGCTGTTTCCGACTTGCTCGGCAAAGTCGGCATTCTCCGAGAGGAAGCCGTAGCCGGGATGCACGGCGTCGGCTTCGCTGACTTCCATGGCGCTGATGATGGCCGGGATATTGAGATAGCTTTCGCTCGGGCTCGGCGGCCCGATACAGACGCATTCATCCGACAGGCGCACATGCATGAGGTCGGTATCGGCGGTGGAATGCGCCGCTACCGTGCGAATCCCGAGCTCCTTGCAGGCGCGCAGCACGCGCAAGGCGATTTCGCCGCGATTGGCGATCAGTACTTTTTTCAGCACGGCGGCGGTCCTAGACGATCCTGACCAGCGCCTGGCCGAATTCCACCGGCTTGCCGTCGTCGACGAGGATCGTTTCCACTACCCCGCCGAACTCCGATTCGATCTGGTTCATCATCTTCATGGCCTCGACGATGCCGATCACATCGCCTTTCCTGATCTGCTGGCCGACTTCGACATAAGGCGGCGAGGACGGCGCGGGCGCCCGGTAGAAAGTGCCCACCATGGGCGAAGTCACCAGTTTGCCGGTTTCGGCGGCGGGCGCGGGCGGCTCCGCCGGCCCGGGCTTCGCTTCCGGCGCGGGAACCGGCGGCGCGGCGGCAGGCGCGGGCGACGCGGGAACCGCCGGCGCGATGCGCGACGCGCGACTTATGCGAACCGCTTGCTCGCCTTCCCTGATCTCTATTTCCGCGATATCGGACGCTTCCAGCAATTCGATCAGTTTCTTGACCTTGCGAATATCCATCGGTTTCCCCCCGTTGCCGGTCAATTCGCCAATTTTCGGCAGGCCGCCTGCAATGCGAGCTCGTAGCCCTGGGCGCCGAGGCCGATGACGCAGCCGACGGCGATATCGGAAAAATACGATTTGCGGCGATATGGCTCGCGATTGAAAAGATTGGACAAATGCACTTCGATGAATGGCGTTCCGGCGGCGAGCACGGCATCGCGAATGGCGATGCTGGTATGGGTGAAGCCGCCGAAATTCACGAGCATGAAGGCGGTGCCGTCGACTCGCGCCAACTGGATTCGATCGATCAACGCGGCTTCGGAATTGCTTTGCAGGGCGTCGAACTCATGCCCTGCGGCCGCGCATTGTTCGCGCAGGCGGTTATTGATGTCGTCGAGAGTATCGTTGCCGTAGATATGCGGCTCTCGATGTCCCAGCAGATTCAGATTGGGCCCGTGCAAGGCCAGGATTTGCGCCATGTTGCTATTCCGGAAAAATCGACTTTGCCGCTGATTCGCGCCGGCTGCATGAACTTCGGCGCATTTTCGCAGAAAATGCGCCAAGTATCTTCTGCATAACTCCAGCCGCGGAATGATTCATTGCCGCGGTTTTTCCCGATATCAGCGCGGCGGCAATTCGAATCGCGCTTGCTGGGGAGGGTAGCAGAAGCCCCAATCGGCGCAGCCCTGGAATTCGATCAGCAACGCGGCGGCTGCGGGAATATTCCGGCCGATATCCAATTCGGCCGTCACTTGTTTGTAATAGGCGACGATATCGCCGAAAAATTGATCGTTTTTCTCCAGGCCCGGCGGCAGCCGGAAGTCCAGCGACTGTTGTTCGGCGCCGACTTGCAGGCGGAAATCGAACGCGTGGCGATACAGGTAATGCGCCGGCGCGGGATTGAACACGACGCTGAATTGTCCCGGCGCCGCTTCGCTGACGAACCAGGGGAACGCCTCTTCGACCGGCAACGCGCGCGGAAGATTGCCGTCTCCCGGAACATTGTCGGAACGAACAGGCAATTGCGCCGCCGCCGGGAGCCCCGCCAGGGCCAGAACCGCCGCGCCGGCAAGGGCGAGCAGGGCGGCGCGCATTTCACGCCGCATGACGGTCGAACACCAGGCAGGCATTGGTGCCTCCGAAACCGAAACTGTTGGAAAGGATCCGATTCAGCCTCGCGCCGTCCGCGCGCCGGCGCAAGATCGGAAACCCCTCGGCCTGCTCGTCGAGCTTGTCGATATTGATCGATTCGGCGATGAAATCATGTTCCATCATCAGCAGGCTGAAGATCGCCTCGTGCGCGCCCGCCGCGCCCAATGCGTGCCCGCTGAGGGACTTGGTGGAGTTGATCGCCGGTATTTCCTCGCCGAACACCTCGCGGATAGCGTTCAGTTCGGAGATATCGCCGAGCGGCGTGCTCGTGCCGTGGGTGTTGATATAGTCCACCTTGCCTTGCAGGCCGGCAAGGGCCATGCGCATGGCGCGCGCGCCGCCCTCGCCCGAGGGCGCCACCATGTCGTAGCCGTCCGAGGTCGCGGCGTAGCCGGTCAGTTCCGCGTAGATGCGGGCGCCGCGAGCCCTAGCGTGTTCGAGTTCCTCGATCACCAGGGCGCCGCCGCCGCCGCCGATGACGAAGCCGTCCCGATCCTGGTCGAACGCGCGCGAGGCTTGCTCGGGAGTTTCGTTGTAGCGGGTGGACAAGGCCCCCATGGCGTCGAACATGTGGGCGAGGGTCCAATGTTCTTCTTCGCTGCCGCCGGCGAAGACCATATCCTGCTTGTCCATCCGGATCAGTTCCGCGGCATGGCCGATGCAATGCGCGCTGGTCGCGCAGGCGGAGGAAATCGAGTAATTGACGCCCTTGATGCCGAAGGCGGTGGCGAGACAGGCGGATACCGAGCTGCTCATGGTGCGGGGCACGCGATAGGGGCCGACCCGGCGGATGCCGCGGTCGCGCATGGCGTCGAAGGATTCGAGCTGGTCCTTCGGCGAGCCGCCGCCGGAACCCATGACGATGCCGATCCGCTCGCTGGAAATCTCGCCGGGTTCGAGGCCGGCGTCGCCGATGGCCTGTTCCATGGCGATATGGCCATAGGCCGCGCCTTCGCCCATGAAGCGCAGGAACTTGCGGTCGATCAGCGCTTTCAGGTCGATATCGATGCGCGCGCTGACCTTGGAGCGCATGCCAATTTCCGCATATTCGGGATTGAATCCGATGCCGCTGCGGCCTTCCCGCAGGGATTGCAGCACCGAACTCTTGTCGTTGCCCAAACAGGAAACGACTCCGATCCCGGTCACTACGACGCGTCGCATATGCTCCTCGGGGGCCTTCCTATAGCGCCAGGAAGTGCTCTATTGTCATGGCAATGCCCAAGTATCCCCTGAATAATTCCATCCATGGAATTATTCATTGCCGCAAGACAAGACGCGGTCTTGTCTTGCTCCCGGATTCAACGGCTTGCGCCGTCGAATCCGGCGGCACATCCATATGCCGAAGGGAAGCTCTGACTTGATCAGAGCTTCCCTGACAGCATTATCAAAATCCACGGCCCCAGCGCGATGGCCGCATAAATCCAGTCTTCAACTTTCATTTTCATTTTGAATGGGCCGCTGCCGAAACGACTGCTCAGGCGTGAACAGGCCTACCTTCAGACTCCTGGAGGTATAGATGGTCTCGCCGTCGGCCAGGACCGCGCCGTCGGCGATGCCCATGACGAGGCTGCGCCTGATGATCCGGCTGATGGACAGGTCGTATTGCACCTTGCTGGCGGTCGGCAATATCTCGCCGGTGAATTTTACCTCACCGGCGCCCAGGGCACGACCTTTGCCGGGATGTCCGCGCCAGCCCAGATAGAAACCGACGAGTTGCCACAAGGCGTCGAGGCCGAGACAGCCCGGCATGACCGGATCCTCGGGGAAGTGGCAGGAGAAGAACCAGAGGTCGGGACGGATATCGAGCTCGGCGCGAATGTGGCCGCGGCCGTATTCTCCGCCCTGTTCGCTGATATCGGTGATGCGGTCGAACATGAGCATATTGCCGACCGGCAGTCTGGCGTTGCCCGGGCCGAACAGCCGGCCGTGACCGCAGTCGAGCAATTCCTCGTATTGGTAAGAGTCTTTCTGGACGAATTTGCCGGTCGCCCCGGAAGTTGCTGTCATGCGCGCTGCCGCCAAGTATCCTCTGAACAATTCCATCCATGGGAATTATTCATTGCCGCAAAACAAAAGCGTGGTTTTATTCTGCTCGCAGACTCGACGGCTCTTGCGCCGTCGAATCCGGCGGCGCATCCATGCATCGCCGGGAAGCTCTGACTTTGGTGGCTGCGAGTTTATCCCGACCCGCCCAAATAATCGACCGCAATTTGATCGCCGCCATTCGCATCCGCGTCCGCCCGCAAACGATTCTGCTATCATGCCGGGCAGCCTTGCGGGGTCCTTTCATGTTGATTCCAGTAGTGTTGGCGGGGGGCGCCGGAACTCGCCTGTGGCCGCTTTCGCGGGCCGCGCTGCCGAAACAGTTTGTTGCATTTCCCGGCCGCGAACACACGCTGTTCCAGCAGACCCTGCTTCGTCTCGGCGGTCGCGGCGCCGCGCCGGTCGTGGTCTGCAGCGAACAACACCGCTTCCTCGCCGCCGAACAATTGCGGCGGGCGGATATCGCCGATGCCCGCATATTGCTTGAGCCGAAGTCGCGCAATACCGCGCCGGCCGCGGCGCTGGCGGCGCTGGCAGCGGCGGAAGCCGATCCCGGCGCCGTCTTGCTGGTATTGCCCAGCGATCACGCGATCAACCGCCCGGAGCGCCTGGCGGCGGCGCTCGGCGAAGCGGAAAGACTCGCCGGGGACGGATATCTGGTGAGCTTCGGCATCGCGCCGGACGCGCCCGCCACCGGCTACGGCTATATGGCGGCGGGCGAGAATCTGCCGCGGTCAGCGGCCCGCGAACTGAGGCATTTCGTCGAAAAGCCCGATGCCGCCGCCGCCGAAGCCTATCTCGCATCGGGCGACTATCTCTGGAACAGCGGCATGTTCCTGTTCGGCGCCGAAGCCTATCTCGCCGAACTCGAACGTCACGCGCCCGACATCCTCGCCGCCTGCCGCCGGGCTCACGGACAGATCGTCCGCGGCGCCGATTTCAGCCGTTATCCGGCCGCCGCCCTCGCCGCCTGCCGCGGTCTGTCCATCGACCACGCCGTCATGGAACACACCGGCCGCGGCGCGGTGATTCCGCTCGATGCCGGCTGGTCGGACCTCGGCACCTGGGACGCGGCCTGGGATCACGCGGAACGGGACGAACAAGGCAATTTCATCAGCGGCGACGTCATCGGCCGCGACCTCGGCGGCAGCTATATTCAGGCCGGCTCGCGTCTGGTCGCCGCGCTCGGCCTGCGCGACCTGCTCGTCATCGACACCGCGGACGCCTTGCTCGTGGCGGACCGCGCGCGAGCGCAGGAAGTCGGCGCGCTCGCGCGCGAGTTGCGGCAGCGGGCGCGCCCCGAGGCCGAACATCACCGCCTGGTGAAACGTCCCTGGGGGAGCTACGAGAGCCTGGCCGCGGGTCCCGGCTTCCAGGTCAAGCATCTGATCGTCAATCCCGGCGCCGCCCTGTCCTTGCAGAAGCACGCGCGGCGCGCCGAACATTGGACCGTGGTGCGGGGTCGCGGCGTGGTCACCCGCGATGACCGGGAATTCGTTCTCGGCGCGAACGAATCGACCATGATTCCGCTCGGCAGCAGGCACCGCCTGCGCAACGACGGCGACGAGCCGGTGGAAATCATCGAAGTGCAATTGGGCGATTATCTCGGCGAGGACGATATCGTCCGCTACGAGGACCGCTACGGCAGGGCGGATAGCTGATGTCGCCGATTCGCAAGTGCCTGTTCCCCGCGGCCGGATACGGCACCCGATTCCTGCCGGCCACGAAGGCCATGCCCAAGGAAATGCTGCCTGTCGTCAACAAGCCGCTGATCCAGTACGGCGTGGAAGAAGCCGCGCGCGCGGGCATTTCCGACATGGCCTTCGTGACCGGCAGGGGCAAGCGGGCGCTCGAGGACCATTTCGACATCAGTCATGAACTCGAACGCCAGATCGCCGGAACCGAACGCGAGTCCCTGCTCGAGGACATTCGCCGCCTGACGGATGAATGCCATTTTTCCTACACCCGGCAACTCGAGGCGAAGGGGCTCGGACACGCCATCCTCGCCGGCGAAACCCTGATCGGCGACCAGGCGTTCGCCGTGCTGCTGGCGGACGATTTCTGCATGACCGGGGACGCGGGCGCATTGGCGCAATTGCTGGCCTTGTACGACGAGCATCGATGCAGCATTGTCCTGATCGAGGAAGTTTCGCCGGCGGACGCTTCCAACTACGGCATCATCGCCGGCGAGCGCCTCGGCCCCGGCCTGTATCGCGTCGCCGACATGGTGGAAAAGCCCGCGCCCGGAACCGCGCCCGGCAATCTGGCGGTGATCGGCCGCTACATTCTCACGCCGGATATCTTCGACATCCTGCGCGCCGCCGCGCCCGGACGCAATAACGAGATACAGCTCACCGACGCGCTGCAAACCCAGGCTCGGCAAGGAATGGTCCTCGCCTGGCGCTTGCAGGGCCGCCGCTTCGATTGCGGCGATATCGCCGGCTTCATGGCCGCGAACAATTTCGTCTGGAACCGTCGAATGGCCAAGGGGTAATCGTCGAACCGGGGGCTGCCCCGCCCCCGGACAAAGGCAGCGACGGCGCAGCCGGGATATTGAATGCGACGGTCCGATTCTGTACTATCTGCCGTCCGCTCGCGCAGGGAGGTCGAATATCGACCCCCGAACGAATCGCGCGGCGTTCAGGATACCGTGCCGCTATAGCTCAGCCGTGGTAGAGCAGCTGACTTGTAATCAGCAGGTCCCGAGTTCGACTCTTGGTGGCGGCACCAATCTCCCTTGTGCGCGGAATGCCGCATCCCGCCAGAAATACCATGTATAGCAACATCTTGTAGGGTTTTCCCCTGTTGACTCCTGCGCGCAGATCCGCTATGTTTCGCTCCTCTGCGTTATACAAATCAGGTTACAAAAAACGTGGTACAAGGAAAACTGACCGTCAAGCTGGTGCGCGCGATCAACGAGCCGGGGTTTTACGGCGACGGCAACACGCTTTTCTTGCGGGTCGCGCCGGGCGGCTCCAAACAATGGGTCCAGCGGCTCACCGTCCGCGGCAGGCGGCGCAACATCGGCCTCGGCGGCGTTCGCTGGGTGACGCTCGCCGAAGCGCGCGAGGCCGCCTATGAGAACCGGCGCGTCGCGCGCCGCGGCGGCGACCCGCTGGAAGCCAGGCGCAAGCCGAAGACGCCGTTGTTCCGCGATGCGGCCCGGAGCACCTACGATTCCCTTCGTCCGAGATGGCGCAACGAAAAGGTCGCCGCGAACTGGATGCAGCAACTGGAGCGCCACGCTTTCAAACGTTTGGGCGACCTGCCCGTGGACCGCATCGGCCGGGAAGACATCCTGGCCGTCCTGAAGCCGATCTGGAGCGCCAAGCCGGAAACCGCCCGGCGCGTGCGCCGCTGCATCAAGGCGACTTTGCAATGGTGCCAGGCCCATGGGCTGGTCGAGGTCAACTTCGCCGGCGAAGCCATTGACGGCGCCTTGCCGCGCATGGCCGCGGTCAAGGCGCATCTTCGCGCCTTGCCGTATCGGGAATTGCCCGCGGCCTTGCGGTTGATCGAGTCCTCGGGCGCGACTTCGGCGGCCAAGCTGGCGTTGCGGTTTGTGATATTGACAGCCGCGCGCTCCGGAGAGGTTCGCGGCGCCGCAAGGTCCGAAATCGATACCGGCGGCCGCATCTGGCATGTACCGGCCGAGCGCATGAAAGCCGGCGCGGCGCATCGCGTGCCGCTCGCCGACCCGGCGATGGAAGTGCTTCGGCGCGCCGGGAAACTCGGAGACGGAAGCCGGTTGCTTTTCCCTTCCCCGATGCGCCGCGACCGCCCCCTGTCCGACGCGACGCTTTTGAAAGTGCTGCGCAGCATAGGCTTGGCGGAACGAACTACCGTGCACGGTTTTCGGTCTTCTTTCCGGGACTGGTGCGCGGACGCGGGAAAACCACGGGAACTCGCCGAGGCCGCGCTGGCGCACACCGTGGGCGGCGTCGAGGGGGCGTATTTCCGCTCCGACCTGTTCGAGCGAAGGCGCGCGTTGATGGAGTCCTGGGCGGAATATCTGACCGACTGATTCGACTTTGGGGCTCTTGGCGGATGATGGCTCGCAACCTGCGCGCGGCTGCTGCAAAAGGGGAATCGCATGTCTGGAAAGAAACGGGAGAAGCAGTATCTGATCCGGTGCCGAAACTAGGACCGCCTCGCCTGCGGGACGGCCCCGCGCGGCCGTCTAAAGCCGCGCGGGACAACTCCCCGCCCGCGAGCGGACGCCCGTCCTTGCCGTAGCGCTCCAGCAGCCGCGGGCCGTGCCACACCGACAATCTGCCGTCCATGTGCCGCCGCACCTTGACCCGCACCTTGAAGTAATGCGGCCGATGCCGGTCCGAAGGCAATTGCAGTTTCAGCCCTTCGAACTGGACCCGGTTGTCCCGACTCACAACCCGCTCGTGCAACTCGCACAGGATCGCGTCCAGGTCCGCGCCCGCGTCCAACGGCACGAACATGTCTTTTTCCTGTTTCGGCGGCTGGGCGAATTCCGCGTTGAACGCCGGCAAGCAGCGCTCGCGCAGATACCGATTCGCCGCCTCCATATCCTCGATCCCCGCCAGCGCCAACTCCTTGACCAACCGATCCTGGCGCGTCCGGAAGGCCCGCTCCGACCGACCCCGAGCCTCCGGCGAGTACGCCGGAATCAGGTCAATGCCCAAGTCCCGCACCATCGCCCGGCCGAACTGCGTCAGCCGCTGCTTGTCCACCTTGCCGCCCGCCTCCGGCGTCAGCCAGCAATGCGAGGCCCGACCGGTGTACAGCGAACAGCGCAAGCCCTTGCTTTCAATGACTTCCCGCATGCCCGTGAAACTGCTCCACAGGCCTTCTTCCTCGCAGAAAAACATCGAGTAGCGCTCGTTCGCGGCATCGTCCATCGTCACAATCAGATCCCATCTCGTCCCCGACACCCATTCGTGGGTGCTGCCGTCCTGGTGCGGCAACATCCCGCAGCACGGCGACGGCTCGCGCCGCTTGCGATGCTTGCCGCGGCCCCGCGGCACCGCTCCCGCCTCCTGCAGCTTGGTCCGCACCCAGTTGTAGCTGCGCCGCCCCCCGTCTCTCCGGTACCAGGCGTAAAAATGACGCACGTTCCAGCCCGCGTGCCGCGTCCGATACCGATCCACCATCCGCATCACCTCGTCCACCGGCGCCGCCCGATGCGAAGCGCGCGACAGACGGCGATCCTTCAAAGCCTCGATCCCGTCGCCTTCCTCTTCCCGCAACCGCGCCAGATAACGCCGAAACGTCCGCTCGCAAACGCCCAGCAGCTGCGCCGCCTCCGCTTGCGTCAGACGACCCTCCGTCCACATCGAATTCACTTCCTCGAACAACATCAGCCTCCGCTCCTCATTCCGTCTCGCAACGCCCATACAGCCACCAGATCGCCGCCAAAAACGACCACTGTACGACCGGACAGTTCATATGTTCTAAAAGCGGACAGTTTATTTGTTCTCTACAGGAATTTGAGCGCTGGCTTGATGTTTCGGTGAAAAATCTACACAACAGGCTGACGTGTGCGCTAACCGAGCGCCGCCGACCTGGTGGGCACCCGGCCCCGGATCGCCGCGGCCTTGATGCGATCCCGGTGCCCCCGAAGGCCTCGTTTCCGGTCCGGCGGATTGCCGGAAGTGTTCTATAATGTTCTACCGTGGCGGCCCGCCGCCTTCATCAAGGAACAGGACATGAACGAAGAAGACGCATTGTTGAACGCGACGCAGGCGGCCGCATATCTCGGCGTCGCCCGCAACACCTTCTGGCGATGGCAGCGGGATGGCTTGGTCGGCGAGCCGAAGCGGTATGCCGGATACCGCCGGAAGCTGTATCGCCTCGGCGATCTGAAACAGGCCGCGGAAATCGTCCTGCGGCCTTCCTGCGCGGCCTTGAGATGAAGCAGAAAAGATCAAACGACGCGACTGTTATCGCCATTTGCGCCGCCGTATTCGGCGCGATCGTTTTGGTGTTGGTGTTGGGGTTCGTCGGCAACATCGGCAACGATGAACCCGCCGTCGCGTGTTCTGCCGCCGACCGCGCCCTTGCGAACCGGATGGCGCGGCGCGGAATTACCACCCTGGAAGAGGTCCGTGCGCTGCGCATGGAGTGCATGGGCGCCGAGGAAAGACTAATTTTCAACCGGCGCGCCCGGAGTTTAGGTCTGTAATTGAAATGCCCGAATCTCGGGCCGCCGCGGCCCGCGGTGCCGGAATCGCAACTGCACAAATCAGGCTGCGATTTGCGCTTTCGGTGCCGCCGGCGCTGGTGGTCGCTTGGCCGCGCCGCGGCCCTATCCGTCCAGCCCGAAGTCGGCCGCCGTCAGCGCCGCCGCGTCAACGCCGGTCAGCGTGATCGTGTCTTCGCGGACGGGATCGCCGCCAGCGTCCAGCGTGAAGCCTGAAACAACCGCCCCATCCTGTCCCTGAACAATCTCCAGATCTTCCCAGCCGATGCCGCCGGCCGAAAAGGTTATCTTGTCCTCGCCCGGCGTGAAGTCCTCGATGGTGTGCTTCGAGGCCGCACCGTCCTGAATCGAACGCACCTGGAAATGATCGGCGCCGTCGCCGCCCGTCGCCCGCTTGTTGCCAGGCGAATCGATTTTCAGCACGTCGTCGCCGCGGCCGCCGTCCAGCCAGTCGTCACCGGCGCGGCCTTCCAGCGGGTCGGCACCGGCGCGGCCGTACAGCTTGTCGGCGCCGTCGCCGCCTTCCAGCGTGTCGGCCCCCGCCCCGCCTTCCAGCGGGTCGGCACCGGCACCGCCTTTCAGCGTGATGCCGCGAAACTCGAAATCGTCCGCATCGAGGGAAGCGACCTTCACGCCGGACAACGTGATCCTGTCGGCGCTGTCGCCGTAAGCAATCACAGCGTCGTCGCCGTTCTGCCGGATGCTCAGATCGGCATAACCGAAACGGACGTCGTCAAAGCGAATGCGGTCGCCGTCCGTGAAGTCGGTAATCGTGTCCCGGCCGTCGCCGACGCGAAACACGAACACGTCGTCGCCGTCGTCGCCGTACAGCGTGTCGTCGCCCTCGCCGCCGTGCAGCTCGTCGTCGCCCCAGAAGCCGTCCAGATTGTCGTCGCCGCCTGTCCCGCCGTAGGTGATGCCGTACAGCGTGACGCCGCGAAACTCGAAATCGGCCGCGTCCAGGGAAGCGGCCTTCACGTTGACCAGTGTAATACCGAAGTTAGCAATCACGGCATCCGCGCCGTCCTGCCGGATGTCCAGATCGTCATAGCCTAAATTTCCACGGCCTTCAAAGCGAATGATGTCGCCGTCCGCGAAGTCGGCGATCCGGTCCCCGCCGTTGTTCCAGCCGCCGGCACGGGGATCTGATGACCAGAACACGAAGGTGTCGTCGCCTGTCCCGCCATTCAGCATGTCGTCGCCGCTGCCGCCATTCAGCGTGTCGGCGCCTGTCCCGCCGTACAGCGTGTCGTCGCCTTCGCGGCCGTACAGCCTGTCATCGCCGGGGCCGCCTTCCAGCGTGTCATCGCCGGCGGCGCTGCGCAGTTCGTCGTCGCCGTCGCCGCCCTCCAGCGTATCGCCGCCGCGGCCGCCGTGCAGTTCGTCGTCGCCGTCGCCGCCGTACAGCCAGTCGTTGCCTTTGCCGCCGCGCAGCGTGTCGTCGCCGGTGCCGCCATTCAGCGTGTTGTTGCCGGCGGCGCTGCGCAGATAGTCGTCGCCTGTCCCGCCGTATAGCGTGTCGTCGCCCCAGTCGCCGTCCAGACTGTCGTCGCCCTCGCCGCCGTCCAGCCAGTCGTTGCCAGCGCCGCCCTTCAGCTTGTCGTCGCCTTCGCGGCCGTACAGTTCGTCGTCGCCGTCGCCGCCGTCCAGCCAGTCGTTGCCAGCGCCGCCGTCCAGATAGTCGTCGTTCGCGCCGCCTTCCAGCGTATTGTTGTCGGAACCGCCGTTCAGCGTGACGCCGCGAAACTCGAAATCGGCCGCGTCCAGGGAAGCGGCCTTCACGCCGGACAGCGTAATCCTGTCGGCGCCGCCGTCGATCACGGCGTCGTCGCCGTCCTGCCGGATGCTCAGATCGTCATAACCGAAACGGATGCCTTCGATGCGAATGATGTCGCCGTCCGCGAAGTCGGTAATCGTGTCCCGGCCGGTGCCGATGAGAAACACGAACACGTCGCCGCCGTCGCCGCCGATCAGCGTGTCGTCGCCCTCAAGGCCGCGCAGCCTGTCGTCGCCGTCGCCGCCGTCCAGGCGGTCGTCGCCGCCGTAGCCGTCCAGCCCGTCGTTGCCGGGATCGCCGTACAGCGTGTCGTTGCCGCGGCCACCGTCCAGTTCGTCGTCACCGGCACCGCCATACAGCGTGTTGTCGCCGTCGATGCCGCCGTCCAGCGTGTCGTCGCCGGTGCCGCCGTACAGCCTGTCGTTGCCGATATAGCCTTCCAGCGTGTCGTCGCCTGTCCCGCCGTGTAGCTTGTCGTCGCCCCAGCCGCCGTACAGATAGTCGTTGCCCTCGCCGCCTTCCAGCGTGTCGTTGCCCCCGCCGCCGTCCAGCGTGTCGTTGCCGGCGCCCCCGTACAGCGTGTCGTCGCCGTCGCCGCCTTCCAGCCTGTCGTTGATCTCGGTTCCTGTGATTGTCTGCCCGCTCATGCTGTTTGCTCCCTTTTGGTCATCGGCAATCCGGCCAGTGCTGTCGGCGCAAGACTATTTGCCGCCGGCGGCTGCGTCAAACGAACCGCCGCGGCGATCCGGATCGCCGCGCCATCTTATGACGCGAGGCGTACATTTGCGCATACCGCGGCGCGGATCGTTCGCAGTACCGCCCCCGCGGCGAGGCCGAACGGCCCGCCGAAGACGGCGGATCCGCCGCCAAGCGACCATCAGCCGCCGGCGTTCGATTAGCGCAATTGGCAGCCTGGTACATGCACGCGCTTTTCACGAACTCCGGCCCGCGGTAGATCCGCCCGGACCTGCCGGCGAGGCCGCGGCGACCCGAAATGTGCACCTGTACACCGGCCCCGATTGCGCTGTCAGCGCCGCCGGCGATACCGCGTTGGAATCTCGCCCCGCGGTCCGCGCAGGCCGCCGGGCAATTGGGATTCGGTCGCCGGGCGATTGGAAGTCTCGGCGGCGGCCGGCGGCCGCGGACGGCGCGACAGGCGGCCGGCCTTTGCCGGCCCGGTCAGATCGATTGCCGCCCGCGTCCGGTCGACCGAGCGCCCTTCCGCCCGCGCCCTAATCCAGCGGACGGCGCGGCCGGCGCCGGAAATGAGCAAATCCGCAGCGGAATCCTCGGCCCGAGCGTATCGTCGCCGATGCCGCCGTCCAGCGTATCGTCGTCGTTAGTTCCGCGTTTAATCATGGTAGTGCTTGCTCTCCTTTGGTCATTTGGCAACCTGGCCAGTTCGGGACGCCGTGAATCGCGCAATCCAGCCTCCGCAGGCTGTCAGCGCAAGACTATTTGCCCGCAGGCGACTGCGTCAAATGAACCGCCGCCGTGGTTTTCCTTGCGCAACCTGCCGATCCGGATCGCCGCGCCATCTCATGACGTGGAGCGACAATTTGCGCATATCAGCCCCCCGAATCCTCGTGGTACCGGCCCCCGCCGCACCGCGGCCGACTGCCGAGCGAAGGCGGGGTTCCCCCGCGTGTTGCGCGCCTTGCCGAAGTGATTGATGCTGATGCGCAACCGCAGTTCGCCCGGCCAATTCCTGAAGCGGCTTCAGCGTCGCCCTGATATCGGTCTGTCGATATTCGCCGCGCGCCTTCAGCGCCAAGTCCAAGATCGCCAGCCGAACGGCGGGCGGTTCTCCAGAGAGCGCGCTTCGGCTCAGCAGCCTCGCGCGCACAGGGGCACGAAGGTCGCGCGAGGCGCTCACGCCCCACCCGAACAGCCGCTGCGGGCCGAGCGCTGCGAGGTCGCCCACTTTTCATGTTTATCTTCTTCGTCACGGGCGCGCCTCTCCATTCTCCGTCCCGAATTTTCGGCTCGGGCCGACTGCTGCGCCACAACTTTATAGTTGAACCAAGGACCAATTGCAAACGCGCCGCGGCCGGCTCCTCTGCGGAATTCGTCGGCTGCGGGGCTTCGCGCATCGGGTCTCATGCGGTTTCGCGCGCAGGTGCGCGGCGCCGCGCAGAGGCGGAGGGCGAACGGGGCCGGGCGGGTTCCCGGAGGCCGGAGCGGGCGTCCGAACCGGCGCCGGCGCGCGGCGGTCTCCGGGAAACCCGAAACGCCCTTTCCGCAATTTCAGGAGGTCCCCATGCCCGCAGCCGTTCCCCGCCGCGCAGACCGCTTCGCCGCGCTGCGTCCCGAAGACCTGTCTCCGGCAGAACAGTCCTCCCTGGCGGACCTCGCCCTGGCCGTCCTGTCGCTGCGCTGCCGGCCCGGCCGGCCCCTCGACTCCAGCGAAGCGGTCCGCAAACTCCTGCGCCTGCGTCTGGGCGAGCGCCGCAACGAGGTTTTCGGCATGATCTATCTGGACAATCGGCATCGCCTGATCGAGATCGCCGAACATTTTCAGGGCACCGTCGACGGCGCGCCGGTTTATCCGCGCGCGGTGGTCCAGCGGGCGCTCGAGCGCAACGCCGCCGCGGCGCTGGCGTTCCACAACCATCCGTCGGGCCGCGCCGAGCCGAGCGCGCAGGACATCGCCGTCACCGAAAAGCTCAAGCAGGCGCTGGCGCTGGTCGATGTCCGGCTGCTGGATCATTTCGTGGTCTGCGGCGGCGGCGCGGTCTCCTTCGCCGAGCGCGGGCTGATCTGAGCCCGGCCCGCGCGTCCGGTCCCCGCGCCCGCATCGCGCGGCGCCGCGGACCGGCGGCCGGAAGTCTCCGTTTCGGCCGCTCGGCCGCCGCCGGCTCCCGCGGCACCGCCGGAGAAAGCGCCGGCGTCCCGCCGCGCCGCGCGGAGAGGCCGGGCGGGCGGGGTTTCGGGGCGAAGCGCGGAGGCCGGAGAGCGTCCGCGCCGCCGTTCCGTTTTTCCCTTTCCTTCCGGAGCCTGTCCATGACCGCATCCCGAAACGTCCTGTCGGCGGATTGCGCGCTGCGCCCGAGCGAACTCGCCGCGACCCTCGCCCTGCTGGTCGACGCGCGCCAGCCCTGCATCGTCTGGGGGCCTCCCGGCGCCGCCAAATCCCAGATCGCCCAGCAGGTGGCCGCCGAGACCGGCCGCCGCTACGTCGACGTCCGCGCCCTGCTGCTCGACCCCGTGGACCTGCGCGGCATCCCCTGGCGCGACGGCGAGAACCGCACCCGCTGGGCGCCCCCGGCCTTCCTGCCGCCTGCGGACGACGGCGGAAAATGGCTCGTCAACCTCGAAGAGCTGCCGTCGGCCGCGCCGATGGTGCAGGCGGCGCTGTATCAGCCGGTGCTGGACCGCAAGATCGGGGAATACGCATTGCCCGAAGGCGCTTCGCTGATCGCCTGCGGCAACCGGCAAGGCGACCGCGGCGTGGTCCACCGCATGCCGACCCCGCTCGCCTCGCGCTTCGTGCACCTGGAGATCAGGGTCGACGCCGAAGACTGGTGCGCCTGGGGGGCGGGCGCCGGCATCGCCCCGGAGGTGCTGTTCTTCATCCAGCTGCGCCCGGAGCTGCTGCACGACTTCGACCCGCGGTCGAAAGAGCGCGCCTTCGCCTGTCCGCGCACCTGGGAGTTCGCCAGCCGCATCGTGCGCCGCCGCCGGGAGCTGGCGCCGGCCGCCGAGCGCGCCCTGTTGCGCGGCGCCGTCGGCGCGGCGGCCGCGGCCGAGTTCTCCGCCTTCCTGCGCATCTGGCGCGAACTGCCGCACCCGCGCGCGGTGCTCGACGATCCCGAAAACGCCCCGGTGCCGGACAACGCGAGCGTCCTGATCGCCCTGTGCGGCTCGCTCTACCGGCTCGCGAGCGACGTCAACCTCGACGCCGTCGTCGCCTACGCCGGCCGGCTGCGCGGCGAAGTGGGCGAATTCCTGGTCGGCTCCTGCGTGCGCCGCGACCCGGACCTGCGGCATACCCCGGCGTTCATCCGCTGGGCGGCGGCCAGAACCAGATAAGCAACGCGGGCCGCCGGCCCGCCCGTCCGAAACGTCCCCGAACCGCCCCGCCGGCGGCGCGCGTCGGCCGAAAACCGATGCGCGCGGGGGTCCTGCGCGGCGGCGCGGCGCCGGCGCGCCGCCGCTTCATTTTCGCCGCCGCTCGCGCCGCGAGCCGGGAGAAGCCATGAACCTGAAAACCGACGCCATGCTGGTCAGCCTGCGCATCCGCGCCTGGTCCGGCCAACTGCACGACCGCGAGGCCAGCGACAGGGTCGCCGCCCAGCACCGGGCGACCCGCGCCGCCGGGCGCTACCTCAAGCGCCTGCTGCCGAAGGACGCCTTCGCCGCCCTGACCGCCGTCGCCGGCGAAGCCCGCAAGACGCACTTCGCGCAGACGCTGCCCTGGGACGACCAGGGCAACCGCCTGCTCGCGGTGGCCAACTACGAGCGCTACGTCGCCCTGATGGACGCCCTGCGCGAGCGCATGACGCGCGAGCGCGCCCGCTTCGCGGAAGATTTCGAGGCCAACGTCGTCCGGGCGCGGGACGAGCTCGGCGCGCTCTTCCGCCCAGAGGACTACCCTTCGCGGGAAGTCCTGTGCGACAGGTTCTCGCTCCGCTACCGCATCGCGCCGGCGCCGGACGCCGGCCACTTCGTCGCCGCGCTCGCCGCCGCGGACGCCGACCGGGTGCGGCGCGAGATCGAAGGCCGGATCCGGGCGTGTCTGGAGGATGCCGCGGCCGATCTCTACCGCCGTCTGGGAGAGGCCGTCGCGCGCGTCTCGGACCGGCTGCGGGAAGACGGCGAGGGCAAGCCGCTGGTTTTCCGCGATTCGATGATCGGGAACCTCCGCGAGCTCGTCGACGTCGCGCCGCGGCTGAACATTTTCGGAGACGACCGTCTGGCGCGCCTGTGCGAGCAGGTCGGGGAGAAGATCGCGAGCGTCGAGCCCGACGCGCTGCGCCCGTCGCGGACCTTCGATCCGGCGGCCCGGGCGCGCGTGAAACGCGACGCCGACGCGCTGAAGGAGCGGTTCGCGGGCTGCTTCGGCGCGGCGGCAGTCGCGCGGCGGGACGCGGCGTGAGGGGCGCGGCCGACGAATCGGCCCGGCGCGTGAGCGCGCTGCTGCGCAAGCAGCCCTTCTTCGGCAGCCTCGCGCTGCGCCTGCCGCTGCGGGCCGATCCCTCGCGCGAGACGCTGGCGAGCGACGGGGCCGAGATCCGCTACAACCCCGGCTGGGCGGCCGATGCCGGCGTGCGCCTGATCGAAACCGCGATCGCGCGCGTCGTTCTCGCCTGCGCGCTCAAGCATCACGCGCGGCGCGGCGGGCGGGAGCCGCGCCGCGGGCGGCGCGCCTCGCAACTCGTCACCCACGGCCTGTTGCGGGAGGCGGGCTTCATCCTGCCGCCCGGCGCCGAAGAGATGGAAGACATCGGCATCGAAGAGGCCTACGACCGCCTGCCGCCGGAAGAGGACGGCGACGGCCCGCCGTCTCCGCAAGGCGGCGCGTCCGGCGACGGCGGGCGGGCATGCGGTTCCACCGAAGACGGAAACGGTCCGCGGGACGGGACGGACGGCGACGGCCGCGGCGACGGACGGGCCGACCGGGCCGGCGATGCCGGCCGCCAGCCGCAAGCGTCGCCCGGCGGCGATCCGTCCAGCGGCGATCCGGCGGGCACCGGCGAGGTCATGGACGCGCCCGAGGCCGGCGCGCCCGGCTTCGACCGCGCCGCCGAGGAACAGGTCTGGGACGAGGCCGCGCGCCAGGCGGCGAGTTTCGCCGAGGCCGAAGGCAAGCTGCCGGGCGCCGTCGGGGAAACCGTGCGCGGCGCCCGCGCCGCCCGGCTCGACTGGCGCGCGCTGCTGCGCCGCTATCTGACGGACGCCGCCCGCGGCGACTATTCCTGGAGCGCGCCCAACCGGCGGTTCATCGACGGCGGACTGTACCTGCCGTCGATCCGCTCGGAAGGCATCGAGACCCTGGCCGTGATCGTCGACACCTCGGGCTCGCTGCCGGCGGACATTTTGGGGGAATTCTGGAGCGAACTGCGCGAGATCGCCGCCGAAATCCAGCCGGACCGGGTGATCGCGCTGCAGGTCGACGCGGCCGTCCGGGACGTCGCCGAGTACGCCGCCTTCGAACTGCCGGAAGAAATCGAGGCGCGCGGCCGCGGCGGCACGGACTTCCGGCCGGGGTTCGCCCGGCTCGAAGAGCGCGGCGTCCGGCCCGCCGTCTGCCTGTACTTCACGGACATGAAATGCGCGCGCTATCCCGCGTCCGAACCGCCTTATCCGGTGTTGTGGATGAACTGGTCGGACCCGCCGCCGGACGACCGGCGGGAGCCCTGGGGAGAACGGATCGATATCGGCGCGGCGCGGCATTGAACTTGCGCGGCGGCGCCGCGCGCGCTTCGACGCCGCGGAACGGGGCGCCGCCGGCTTCCGCCGCGTTCCCGGACATCGGCCGGAGAGAGCCGGGGCCGCGCAAGCTTCCCATTCGCCGAGGAGAACGCCATGAACGAAACCGCAAAACCGCCCGAAACCCGCATCCGGGCGATTCCGCTCTCGCAACTGACGCTCGCGCCCGAAAACGCGCGCAAGACGCCGCCCGACGCGGCCGCGCGGGACGAACTCCGGGCCTCCATCGCGGCCCACGGTCTGATCGGGAATCTCGTCGTCCGCCCCGACGGCGCCGACGGCGAAGGCCGCAAGCGCTACGCCGTGGTCGCGGGCGGACGCCGCCTCGCGGCGCTGCGCGCCCTGGCCGCGGACGGCGCGATCAAGGACAGCCATCCGGTCCCCTGCCGCATCGCGCCCGCAAAGGGCGCCGGCGAACTCTCGCTCGCCGAAAACGTCGCCCGCGTCGCCATGCATCCCGCCGATCAGGTCGCGGCGTTCTCGGCGCTGGCCGCCGACGGCCTGACCGTATCCGCCATCGCCGCCCGCTTCGGCGCGACCGAGCGCGCGGTCGAACAGCGCCTGCGCCTCGGCAACGCCGCGCCGGAACTGCTCGAAGCCTACCGCGGCGGCGCCTTCGACCTCGAAACGCTCAAGGCTTTCGCCATCACGACCGACCGCGAGCGCCAGCTTGCCGCCTTCGCACAGCTCTCCGGCCGGGACGGCCGCATCTCCGCCCGGCAGGTCAGGCGCCTGCTCACCGAAGAGCGCGTGCCGGCCTGCGCCGGGCTGGCGCGCTTCGTCGGCGTCGCGGCCTACGAGGCCGCCGGCGGCCCGGTGCTGCGCGACCTGTTCGCCGACGAGGAGGAACGCGGCGTCTGGCTCGAGGATCCGGCGCTGCTGAAAGAACTGGCGAACGGGAAACTGCGGGCCGAGGCCGAGGCGCGGTCGAAGCGCTGGAAGTGGGCCGAAGCCAGGATCGACATCGACTGGACCGACATCGCCCGCTTCGGCCGCGTCCGCCCCCGGCCGGGCCGGCCCACCGCGGAGGAAAGCGCCGAGCTCGAAAGGCTCGGCCAGCGCCGGGACGCGCTCGCCGACCTGGACGGGGAAGACTGGACCGACGACCTGGAAGCCGAAGCCGAGGCCGTCGAGGCGCGTCTCGACGAGATCGACCGGGCCGTCGAGGCCCGGGCGCGATACCGGCCCGAGGATCGGGCCGTCGCGGGCTGCATTGTCTCCGTCGGCCGCGAAGGCGGGCTGCGCCGCGTCGAGGGTCTGGTCCGGCCGGAGGACATGCCCGAAAAGTCCGATCCGGCCGGAAAGGGCGGCGCGGACGGCAAGGACGGTCCGGCGCAAGGCGCGGCCGCCGATCCGGACCGCGTCCGGGCGCCCGCCGCGTCGGCGCCGCAAGCCGCGCCGGCCGACCCGTGCGCCCTGGCGCGGGAGGCGGCGGGCGTGGGCGCGGGTCTCGCCGACGACTTGCGCGCCGTCCGCACCGCTTTGGCGAAGGCGAAGCTGGCGGGCAACTTCGCGGCCGCCTTCGACCTGGCGGTGTACCAGTTCGCGCGCAGCGTCTTCGCGCGGGGGCTGACTCCGTCTTGCCACGCGCTCGACATTACCGTCGGCGAGACCGCCGACCGGCCGCCCGCGCGCATGCGAGACGAAAGTTTCGGCGCGGCCAGTCCGGGCGAGGCCCTGCTGGAGGACTGGTCCTCGCTGCCGCTCGACTGGCTGGAGGCGGACGGCGAGGCCGCCTCTTTCGCCGCCCTGCGGGCGCTGACCGCGGCGGAGAAGAGAAAGCTGTTCGCGGCCGCGACGGCGCGCGCGCTCAAGGGCCAGCTCTCCTTCGAGCACGGCGCCCGGCCCGAGACCGAGGCCACGATCGCGCGGCTGGGCATCGATTTCGCCGGCTACGTGCGGCCGACCGCCGACCTGTTCTGGTCGCGCCTGCGCAAGGACCGGATGCTGGCGATCGCGCGGCGAATCCTCGGCCCCGCCTGGGCGCAGGCCCGCGCCGGCTATCGCAAGGCGGACCTGGCGCGGGCGATGGAGGAAGCCTTCGCCGCCGGACCGCGGCCGCCCGGCGTCGACCCGGCCGCCAGCGCCGCGGCGCTGGCCTGGTGCCCGCCGGGGTTCGAGGCTTTCGATCCCGCCGCGGACCCGGAAGCGGCGCGGGACGCGGCCGCCGAAGAAGCGGACGGCGGCGCCCGGGACGACGGCGGCGAGAACGGGGAAACGCCCGCGGACCCGTCTTCCCGGGCGAACGGCCAGCCGGACGGCGGACCGCCCGCCGCCGGCGGCGAGGCCCCGGAAGCGGCCGCGGCCGCTTCCATGCGCCGGGCCGGATAGGACGGCGCCGCCCGCTTGCCGCCCGGAACGGACGCCGGGCGGCGAGCGCTCTCTTTCTTTCATCGGCCGCCGCCATGGCGGCGTCCCGTCTTTTCCTTCAGCCGAGGAGGCTTCCATGACCGCGCAGCACCTGCCGGACCGCCCCAACTTCTGTTTCGCGCCCGCCTGGGACGCCGAGACCGAGACGCGGCAGATCCGCATCGTCATCGAGGGCCTCTCCGGCCACGTCCCGACCGCCATGGTCGCGCTCCGCCTCGAAGACGCCCTCGCCGTCTGCGACAGGCTCAACCGCCGCCTCGGCCTCGACCGCGAAGCCTGGACGGCCATGGCGGCCGAGTCCATGCGCGACGGCGCGCGCACGCACTGATCCGGGCTTCGCGCGGGCGCCGGAGAACAGCCGGACGGGAGCAGGAAAAGAACCGCGGCCGGGCGTTCCGCCGGCGCGCGCAAGCCGCTCGCCCGAAGCGCCGCCGGACCGGCGCAGCGCCGCGTCGCCGAAGCTCGCGGCGTTCCGGCGGAACACCCGGCCCGCCTTTTCCCGCAGCCGGTCCGCGAACGCCCGCGGGCCGCGCGCCTGCTCGTACGGGATCTTTTTCCCCGCCGAGCCGGAGCCTCGCGCTTGGGCGGGCGAACGCCCGGCGGCGGAGAGGGAGGCGGTCTCCCTCCCGCCGGGCGCGCGCGAAGGAGATTTTCATGTACCGATTCGAAGACGAAACCGATCCCGTCCGTCCCGATTCCCGCGAACTGCTGGACGACCTCGGCCTCGACGTCGACCGCGTCCGCGACGCCCTGGTCGACGACCGGGCCCGCTCGTGCCCGTTTCCCGAGCTCCCGCCGCGGGAAGATCGGAGGGAAGCGAAACAGGGGTGAACGGCGGGGGCCGGGCGAGACTTTCCCGGCCTCCCCTTAGCAAACCCGGCGCCGCCACAGGAACGGCCTGGCCGCCGCCCAACGGAGATCCCGCTCGCGCCGGGCGGCCGCGGGCGTTTCCCGGAGAAGCAGAACGGCGGCGCAGCGCCCGCGGGCGCTCGCCGCCTGTCCGCCACTTTTCCTTTTCCCCGAGGGCGGCGCTTCGGCAGCGTCGTCGGGCGCTTCTCCGGCCCGCGTCCCGACCGCCGAATCCGCGCGCGAAACCGAGGCCGACGACGGGCGCCCGCGTTGATCGGGGTTTCCGGGGAGCCGGAGGACAGCCGGGCAAGGACGAAGGCCGCGGGGCGGAGAGAGAACCGCGGCCGCCCGCATCCCGGAGGAAATGACATGAGCAGTTTCATCTACGCCGGCGTCGGCGCCCGCGCGACGCCCCGTCCGGTGCTGGCCGACATGACCGCGATCGCGAAATGGCTCGCGCGCGAGGGCTGGCTGTTGGCGACCGGCGGCGCGAACGGGGCCGACGCCGCTTTCGCCGCGGGCGCGCCGGCCGACCGACGCCGACTCTACCTGCCCTGGGACGGCTACAACGGCCATCGCGGCCCGCGCTGCCACGCGCCCGGCCGCGGAGAACTCGCCGCCTGGACGGAGGCTGCCAGACGCGCCCATCCCGCCTGGGACCGCTGTTCCGACGCCGTGCGCAAGTTGCATGCGCGCAACGCCGCCGTCCTGCTCGGACCTGCCCTGGACAGGCCCGTTCGCGCGGTGGTGGCCTGGACGCCCGGCGGCGCCGTCGCCGGGGGCGCCGGCCTCGCGCTGCGCATCGCGGAAGCGCGCGGCGTGCCCGTGTTCAACCTGGCCCTGATTTCGCCGCGGGAAGCCTGCCTGCGCATGCGGGCCATCCGCCTTTCCGCCTGATCCTTATTTCCCCGCGCGCGGCGCGGCCCGTGTTTCGGGCGGCGCGCCCGAGAATCGACATGACCCCCCGTTCGCGGCCGCGAACGGTCCCCCGGCCGAATCGGAGAAATCAGCCATGAACGACGACAGGTTCGTGTTCTACGACGCCGACAGGCCTGCCCGGCGCCTATTCAGCGCGCGCGGGCCGAACATGTGCGACGCCTTCCAGTCCGCGCCGGAAAGCGGGCCGGTCCCGAAAGGATTCGCGATGCGCGTCGCGATCGTCAATCCCCGCAACCGGAAAGAAATCGTGATCGCGAAGCGCGTGTCGGCGGACTTCCTGCGCTCGACGGCGGAAGAGCGAAAGGCGTGGCTTCGGCGCCGCCTCCGCGCCGAATAGGCCGCGCCGGCCGAACGGCGGCGCGCCCGCAGGCGAAGCAGCGCCGATCTTGCCTCGCCGATCAGGCAAAAGCATGCGGATTGCGACATGTTCGGTCTGGTCGCCGGGTTTGTCGATTTCGGATTCTCATGCGGACGCGCATCGTTTTGCTGTAGACATCTTGATGGGCGATCCGATCATCCTTTCCGGTTTGGTCCCGCGCTTCAAATCGTCTTCGGTCTCGTCCTCGACCGATAGTTTGATTTCCGGGCGCGCTCCGATACCTTCAGGCGCAAGGCTTGCCGCATGCGATCGGGAATCCCGATTTTCGTTCCGGTCATCAATCGCGCCGAATCGGATCGCAAGACCGCGGGAGATCAAGAATGCCTCGTCGGGATTCGCGCAGACTGGACAGGTCGCGGCAAGGATCATGCGCGAAAACCGGACGGTTCTATTTGTTCACAACAGCCCCTGCCGCGTACGAACCCGGCAGGGGCTTCCTGAACAGCATCGCGCGGCAATCAATCTACCAGATTCGACCAGCTTTCCTCGAATTGTTCGGCGCAGGCCTGCGCCAGACGCGCATAGCCAGTCATTACATTTTCGACTCTGGGCGGCAACGGATTCTCGGTCGTAGACTCGAAATTGCTAAACTCGAGGACTGCTATGTCCGCGCGGCCATTTACGCTTGCCGTCATCGCCGAAAATAAGGCTTGGCGCGCTTGGGTGTAGCAGGCGCGTCGAAACTCGTCCATGAATGTTTCGTCGGTCTGCGGCGCGTCGCAGGCCGTGGCTGCGGCGCTGACGAAAATGAGCGCGGCGAGCGCCGCGGCTCTCATGATTGCGCTTCCGGTTCGGGGTTGAAAAACGAAAGCTCGGTGCCGGTATCTGCGCCGGTCTTCGCCGCGTATTCCTTGATACACAACCTGCAGTCCGGCGGCGTATCCTCGCGGGCGCATATGACCGCTCGCGCTTTCTCGATATTTTTCGCCCGAACAGGGGGGCGGTCGATGCCCAGAAGATGGCCGCTGGCGTTAACTTCAAACACTTTATAAAACTTCATTTCAAACCTTCCTTCGCGCAAGGCGCATTCAATTTTTCGATGGCGATATTGTAGGTGGTCTATCGTGGTTTTTCCAATATTTGCTCTCTGTCAGCGTCGACGGTTTCGACGCACGGGTTTGCTAGCTACGAGGAATATTTTCAGGCTGTTTCTTCCTAGTTTCCGATCTGTTCTCCGCGTGTTCGGAACCATTAAGTCCGGATCGATTCTCGCTGATCCAAGCTTGCTTTTAGTATCTTTTATTTCGTCGATCCCTGCAAGGTCGCGCCAGCGGTCTTCTTGATATCCGCGCCTCTTCTCCGCTTCGACAGCCGCTCCAACTCATCAGTCTTTTTAGCAGCTTTCAGCCTGGACAAGCCGTTCAAATCATCGCCGGTTTTTCGTTTTTCCACGTATTCCTTGGCAAGGAAAAGATCATATCCTGCAGATTCCTCGCACGAAGCTTGGCCGGATGATCTAGTTGCAGCGGAGAATAACCAGTCTTTCGGCCAAGCACAATCAACGCGGCTTTCGGCCGGTTATTTTGAAAAATCAAATGAGCAGGCCGCGGCGAATGCGGCAAAAGCAGAATCGGGCGGGGATGCCGAAGACATCGGGCGATTCGCGCCGGGCGGCGCGACCGGGCTGCCCTGCGGAACCTCGCTGCGCGAGTTTCCGCCCTGCGGGCGGGCATCCCTATCGCCTTCGCTCGCTCGCGCTCGCTGCGCGCTCCGCTTGCCTTCGGTCGCTCCCGCTCCCCGCGCGCGGCCGCTTGCGAAAGGCGAAAGCGCGGAACGCCGTCGCCGGAACCTCGACGGGCGCGGCGGGCCGTCGCGACCGCGCGGCGGTCGATGAAAAGCGGACCGCGCAAAGCTCCGATCAGTCGCGCATGCGCGGGTTCGCGAATCTCCGGAAGACGGCCGGCCTCGCGCGCGGCCGCGGTCAACCGCGGCCTTCGGCCGGTTGGAGGGTAGCGAAGGAAAGGCGAACGGCAGGCGGCCGGGAGAAAGAACTTCCCGGCTTCCCTCCTTCACCAACCCATCGTCAACCAACTATGGAAACAGGAGCATCATCATGGCTTTCGGATTGAACCGCGTGGAACTGATCGGCCGCCTCGGCGACGACGTCTCCGTCAACCACCTCGTCTCCGGCGGACGCGTCGCGAACCTCTCCGTCGCGACCGACGAATCCTACCTCAACAAGCAGACCGGCGAACGCGTCGACAAGACCGAGTGGCACCGCGTCGTCACCTTTCAGGAGGGCCTCATCGACATGCTGGCCAAACACGCCGCCAAGGGCCGACTGGTCTACATCGACGGCAAGCTGCAAACCCGGCGCTGGCGCAGGGACGGCGAGGACTCCGACCGGCACTCGACGGAAATCCTGCTCGTGCCCGGCGGCCGCGTCCAGTTCCTGGAAAAACCCAACGGCGCCCCCGCCGACAGCGGCGGACCCGCGCAGAACGGCGGCGAGACGCCCGCCGCGCAGAAAGCCGCCGGCGCGGACGACGACATCCCGTTCTAATCCGGCGAGACCGTTCGCCTCTCCGAGGGGCCGGGCGCGGCGGCGTCCGGCCCCTTTTTTTGCGGCGGAATCCGAGCGGGCGCCGGCGTCCGGCGCGCCGGCCGGCCCGTTCGCGCCCGTCGCGCCCAGCGCCGCCGGGAGGCGGAGCCCGGCCGGTATCGGAGGAACCCCCCTCGCCCGCAGGAGACCCGCATGCCTTGCTCCCGGCCCGATACCGGGGCGGCGCCGTGAACGCCGCCCGAACCGCCGCCGCGCTCGCGCGGCGCGCCGAAGCCGTCTGCCGACGCTATCTGCCCCGAGGCCGACGCCTGGGCCGCTACTGGGTGGCGGGCAACCTCGACGGCGACCCCGGACGCTCGCTGTACGTCCGCCTCGACGGCCCCGGCGCGACCGGCAAGTGGACCGACGCCGCCACCGGCGAGCGCGGCGACCTGCTCGACCTCGTCCGCCACCGCTCGGGAGCGCCCACGCTGCGCGCGGCGCTCGCCGAAGCGAGAGCCTTTCTGGCCCTGCCGGCCGCGCCGGCGCCGGACCGGCGCGACGGCCGGGACGCTTCCGCCCCGGCCCGCCGCCTGTGGCGGCTGTGCCGCGCCGTCGACGGCACCCATGCGGAACGCTACCTGCGCGCCCGCGGGCTCGCGCATTGCCGCTTCGCGGCGCTGCGCTTCCATCCCGCGCTGCGCTGCCGCGAGCGCGGCGCGGCCGAAGCCCTCCCCGCCCTGGTCGCCGCCGCCACCGGCGACGACGGCGCCGTCGACGGCGTGCAGCGCACCTGGCTCGACCCGCGCGCGCCCGCCAAGGCGAATCTCCGCGCCCCGCGCAAGGCGCTCGGGCGAATCCGCGGCCGCGCGGTCCGGTTCGGATCGCCGGACGGGACGCTGCTGGTCGGAGAAGGCGTGGAAACCGTGCTCTCGCTGGTCGCCGCCGCGCCGGAAATCGCCGCGGCCGCCGCGCTGTCCGCCGCCGGCCTCGGCGCGTTCGCGCCGCCGCCCGCCTCGCCCGCCGCTGCGCGCGGGCGGGCGTCGCCGCGGAGATCATCGTTCCCGCGGGCGGGGATTTCAACGACGACCTGCTCGCGTTCGGTCCCGCCGCGCTCGCCGCACGGCTCCCGCCCGCGCTGCGCGGAGACCCGGCGGCGGAGGGAGAGACGGGCTCGCGAGCGCGCGAATCGGCAGAGCGGGGAGAGAAAGCATGAGCCGCATCGTCAATCCGAAGCGGGCGCCCGGCGGCGCCGGAGGCGCGGCGCGGAGGCGAAGAACGAGTCGCGCGCGGCTGCGTCGTCCGCCTCGACGAGGATCGGCGCAGACCGCGGCGCGCAAAGGAACGCCGCCGCGGCCGCGAAGAAACGCGGCCGCTGTGGAATACGCATCCGCCGCGGCGAAACAGGCCGAAACGGCGCGGGCGCTGTTCGGGCCGCGCGGCGAAACCATCTCCGCCGCCGTCCCCCTCCGCTCGCTGCGCGCTGCGCTTGCCGAGGCTTCGATCAAGCAAAGCTACTCCCGACGAAGGCCTATTGTGTCACACGTGCTCACTGCGCCAACCCCTGCGGGGTCCTTCACTGCGTTACGGCCGCTGCGCGGTGGCTCCGCTGCGCGCGCGTGAAACAAGAGGCCAACGTCGGGAGCATCCGACGGCGCTTCCGGGCATGACCGCCCGACAACTTCATCTCTTGAGAGGCATCCCATCATGAACGAGTTCGAATACACCGAAACCACAACCGGGGAATCCCCCATGTCCATCGCCTGCGAACACGCGCGGCTGTTCGGCGCGGCGCCCGACCGCGACGAGTTCGACCCCAGGGAAGTCTGGGACGAGGACGACGCGCTCGACTGCGTCCAACAGTCCGCCAAACGCATCGCCGACATCCTCGCCCCCGAAGGCACGCAACTCGCGGACGAGCGCGAAAGCCTGCTGTGGGGATTCGTCAACCTGTCCGACGCGCAGGTCCGAAGACTCGAACGCGCGGCGGACCGGCTCGCGCCCGAACTGCGCGACCTCCAGCGCGAACAGGACGGCACCGAAATCCAGTCCCGGCGGCTGGAACTGGTCACCGACCGCGCGCAAAACCTGGGCAAGCGGCGCGACGCCTTCGAAAAGATGCGCGACGCGGCGGCCGAAACCTACCGCTCCGTCACCGGCGACATCTGGCGGCCGCGGCGCGGCAGCCACGTCTCGCAGACCGGGAAGCTGACCGCGGCGGCGATCGACGCGCGGGACTACCTGCGCGCGAAGCAGGACCGCGAAACCGGCGCGCACCTGCCCGAAGGCACGCTGATCGCCGTCGCCGGCGGCAAGCAGGTCGCCGACGCCGACGCGATCTTCCGGCGTCTGGAAAAGGCCAGGGCCAAATACAGCGACATGGTGCTCGTCCACGGCGGCGCCCCCGGCATCGAAAAGCTCGCCGCGTCCTGGGCCGACCGCAACGGCATCCACCAGATCGTCTGCAAGCCCGACTGGGATCGGCACGGCAAGGCGGCTCCCTTCCGACGCAACGACGACCTGCTCAACCTGCTGCCCCGCGGCGTCATCGCCTTCCCGGGGTCCGGCATCACCGACAACCTGATCGACAAGGCGCGCAAGCTGGGCATCCCGGTGCAGCGCTGCCGGGCGGCGTAGTCCGCGCCGCCCTCGCGGGCCGCGCCGCGCGACGGCGCGGGCCGCGCATCCGTTCCCGCCGGCGATGCTTCCGCATCGCCGCCCGCTCGCCCGCGGCGAGCGCCCCGCGTCCGTCCCTCGCTCGCGCGCTTCCCGAATCGCGCCGCGTTCGCTCCCCGCTCAGACGCCGCTCCGGCTTCGCTGTCGACTCGGCCCGCCTGTCTTTCCCTTCCGCGGATACCGCTTATCTTCGTATTGCTCGACGCCGGAGGCGGCTCGGTTTTCACACCCCACGCATCCCGATGCCCTCAACGCCGCGTCCGCGCTTGTCATGCGGTCCGGCGCGATGGCGACGACAAACGCCGCCGCGGGTTTGGCGGGGAGAGGAGATGCTCTGGAGAATCGCTCGCAACCCGCTGTTTCATAATCGCTTTTTCAGCAGAGTTGCTCTGGAGAAACTACAGCGATTCTCCAGAGAATCGGGGGCGGTTCTCCGGAGAATCGCCCGACGGCCGGAGAAGTTCGTCGAAACGCGAGTCCTTTCGGGACGCGGACCGCCGCTTGCGGCCCGCTTTCCCCGACCGCGAACTGACTCGAACCCGCCTGTTCCGAACCGATTTCCGCGTCGGCGCGCGATCAGTCCGGACGCTCGCCCGACAGCTTTGCTTGCAGGCGACGCGCGGACTCGATCATCCCTTCCAGCTTTTCCCGCTCGCCCGCCTCGATCATTTCTTCGCGCATTTTCGTCGCCATCAGGTACGTCAACCGGAAAGTCCGCTCGATGAGCGGGGCCAGTACGGCGACCGAAACGCCGTCTTGTTCGACCGCGAAAAGGGCCGCGGACCTGACAAATTCGGCCGGCGCCGCGCCGCGCTCCTTCGCGGCCGCCTCGATGCGCGCCCATTCGGAGTCGAGAAACCGGATCGTGCGCGGCGACCGCCTAGTTCCCGCGGCGGCGGATTCGTCTCGCGTATTTCGGGTTTTGCTCATCCGGAATGACCTCCCCGGGTCGACGGACAACCGTCGGGTTGCCGTCGCCGATTTTCTGTTTGGAACCTGTTCGGCATCGACTTTCAACAGGGGATTATATGCGGCGACGGTCCCGAATAGTTCCAGTCCGGCACCGTTGCTGGATGAGACGACCAGTCCGGAGTCGCGATGCGATGACTTGCGCGTCCAAAGGGTTTCGGTGTCTCTCCTGTTGTGCAACACCCAGCTTAGCTTTTGCTATTTTCGTCCTGTTCGCACAAAGACTCTTCCCACTGCCGCTGCACGGCTGAAGCTTGGATGATCGCGGTTTGGCTCTGATTTTTGTTTCGGGCCGTTCCCGTCCGGGGTTCCGCTCGCCTTGAATTTGCCCAATCGCTATTCGGCCCCAAAACAGGCCAGAAAACCCCGAAACCCGCATCCAACGGCTTGGTTTCTTCTCGGCAGGCGCTGTTACGTCCTGCCGGGACGCAAAAACCACGGATTTCTTGCTCAGTCAGCCTGCTCGGGTGATATCCGGTTTACAGATGCCTCTCTGTGGTCCCGGCTTTCCGGCAGTCCGACCATCCGGGATTGCGACCATGAGATATGAGAGGGACGGCTTTTTCCTCGGCCAAGCCCAAGATTTCGTTTGGCCTCTTCTTTAGACGCGCTTTTATCGGAACTCCTTCGCGACCGAGAAAAACTGCGGACCGGGTGTCGGGGAGGTCATGCCGATAGGCGAGCTTCCAATATAGATGCATCCTCGTTATGAAGAACCAAACACTCGACGTTCAGAGCCTGAGCTATCGTGATGGCATGTCGCCTTGATCGGCTTTGATGCTCCCGCAAGGTTTGGATGTCCAGGGCAGGTCGGGAGCGGCTCGGATCATTTCCTCGATTGCGTTGGATCGTGACCAGATCCGCTTCGAGATGGACCATCAGGCGGATACCCAAGGCATCGAAAACGCTGATCGGAATTTCAGCCAGCCCGTTCGGACCGTCTATGACGGCATGGCCGTCAAAGATCACCGTCTCCGCCGTTCGATCCCTCGCGGCCATGAAGCCTTCAATCAGCAGCTTCTGATTGTCGTCGAGGTCGAAGTGCCTGAGCCCGTCGCGCGATAGATTCGTGCCGGCGTGCGCCCGCGCGATGAGGCTGCCGCCCGTTAGATGCTGAAAGGCAGCGCGCGCCGTCAACTTGCGAAGAAGCGTCGTCTTGCCAACACCGGATATTCCGGTCACGGCGATGACTCTCTGGTTCATACGTCGAACGCCAAGTTTGATCGCTCAACAAGACTGGTCAGATGATCGCGCCGCAATTCGTAAATTGATGGCTGCGGATGGGTCACGATGCCCATCGCGCGTAACTCGTTGAGGGAAACCGGAGGATCGATATATGCGACAAGCAGGTAATTGATGACCTTCACCGGTTTTTCCGCTGTCGCACCCCAACCTTCGAGTTCCTTCTCGCTGTAGACCGACCGCCCACCGGCCAACAGCATCAAATCATTCGTCGATTTGGCCAGATTGACGCTCTCCAAAATACCGAGGGTCGTGATGGCCTGAGACGGCGGCTCGTCCGAAACCCCCTTATAGAAGAACAGGATGGAGCCGGGAGGGTCAGGCCGAGATGGCGCGCGACACAGATAGACCTTGCGGATGGTGTTCCCGGGACGCGTCGATGCTCTGGCGAACAGCTCGTGTTGCCGCGACCGCCACAAGTCGGGGTAGAGCGTATCGTGGTAGGCCTCCTTGATCGGAATGCCGAAGCCGCGGGTTTCCGGATCCAAGAGAAACTTGGGGTAGTTACTGCGGGCCAGCTCAAAAGCGGTCGCATCCGCGTCGCGCCTGAGCCTGTCGCTCGAGAAGCCGCGTTCGTAGATAACCTCGCCTTTGCTGTTCTTTCCGGCATTTCGGAAACCATAGAACTCCAGCAAACCCATTAGCGAGGTCTGATCCTCATAAGTCGTCAAATAGGCCAGATCGTATCCGTTGATCTGGGCATACCACAGGATCTGCTTCAGAAGCAGCTCGCCGAGTTTGACGCCGCGCTTCTCGGGCGCCACCTTGAACGTACAGATCTTCAGTATCTTGTTTGCGGGCGTCGCGGCATCCGTGTCGTCGGCAACCTCGTCTTTCCGGACGACCAGTCCGGTCAGGTTGTCGTCGTCGTAAACAACCCAGCATGCGCGGTGCTGCCTGACGCATTTCTCGAGCCACCACTCGTCAAACTCCGGGTATCCGTCCCGCAGACTGTCGAAGAATGCGTCCTCGTGATCGATCTCATGCGCCTTGACCTCCCCCACGTGGCGGATTGGCACCTCCTTTGGCTCATAAGTCTGAGCCAAGAGGTCGGTCGCATCCTCGACGAAGAGAGTGTGTCGTCCAAGATCGGAGGAACGCCTCTGCGCGCGCTCATGCAGTCCCTTGTCCTGCGTGACCAGAAAATCGGCGGCGCCGCTTTCGAGCGCATGGAGAAGCATCGCATCGACGACATCATTCGGTTTCTTCAAAGGGCCATAGGAGGAGGCGAGATCTTCCTCCGAGAGCCCGCGACGCTTCCTGAGAACGGGGTATTTCTCGATCTTGCTGAGCGAAATCTGTCGACGTTTTGAGTCGTTGTCCCGCGCGATATCCTCTTTCGCGGCCTCGTGGACGAAAACGTTGACGTTATGGGCCGATGCGAGCTTGTAAAACTTTGCGTATGCCGCATCTACCCTGTGATTGTCCTCCAGGCCGATCAGGATATTGGTATCAATAAGATACGATTGCGGGCTCATCTCGAAGGGCCTGTCGCAGATCATGTTTCGCGTAAAGGAAGGATTGCGGCGGCTCGAAGCTGAACTTTTTGCGCAACTCGCTCAGCGGAAGGGGCCGGGAAAAGGCCTTCACGTCCTCAAACACCAAAGCAAACCCCTGTTCGAGGCCCTCGAAATAACCATTGAATTGATCGCGCTCAATAGAAGCAGTTTCTTTGAATTCAGACCATATCTGTTCGACAGGAAGTTTCAGGACTTCACGGATTGCGACCATGCCGACCATCGCCTTCACCGGAGAAGTGGAATAAATATAGGCCAGCGTGCCGTTTGGCGCGGACACCGGAAACCGGCGACGCAGTTCCACCGTCTTCCTGCCATTCAGGATCCTTTCGGAGTATGCTGGTTTGATCGACAGTACGACATCTCGCTGTGGCCTGAACGAATCGTCACCCAGGATTGGCAAGACGAGATGGCCGTCATCCCCTTGCTCGACATCAAACGTTTCGCAACGCTTCAGCGAGAGCGGCGTATCTGTCGGGAAACGCGCATCCACGCGAAGCGAAACACCGAGTGCCTCTACATACCGCTGCACCGTGCTCCAGTAAATCTTACCGCCTTTCTCGATCTTAGAGACAGTCGCTTGCTGGGTATCCATGCGGGTCGCGATCTGATTCTGCGTAAGACCTGAAAGCAACCGTAAACGTCGCAATTCCGGCCCGACCACACTAGTCGTGCCACCAAGTCTCGCCACCCTCGCTTCGATCACTGTGCCTGCCAGCTTGTCCATTCGCACCTTTCTTTTTTGTGCAGTGTTATCCCGAATACTGCATGAATAGGTAGAAAAGTGCCCTGTCTTACGAACCGAATCAACCTCTATCAAAACGGCGATACAGTCTCATACAAGGCTCTTAAGTGTGCAAATCAAATCTTCAAAAATGGGATCCCATTTCCATCATATCATGGTGCCAACTCACCGGCGAAACCTAGGTGTCCATGATTCATCAAGTCCGTCTTCTTCATCTTCGAGCTCGTCCGGCGGCTCCATCCCTGTAAGTACAGTCAGTGTCTTGCCATACCTCCCGAGGCCGATAACCTCTTCGACAACTTCCTGTCGGTGAGGCCCGCAGAACCAATCCTGCAATGCTGACGTGCCGTCCGTGCGCGCAGCCTGCTCGACTTTGCCTTTATCGCTGTTGAATGTAGCTGTCACACTGCCCGCGGGTGTCGGCGTACCTTTGCGTATCCAGTCAAGGTCGGGGATATTCTTCAGGGACTCAGACATGAAGGCATAGTCGATTATCCGGCCTTCGCTTCGGATAACTGCAACGGGTTCGCGACTGGTCTGGGCGAATCGAATGGCCGTAGCCTCTAGCGAGGTTCCGCAATCATCGGCAAGCTTCTTGATGGCCTCAAGGCCTTCGCCAGCTAGCTTGGCCGCAGCAACGAACAGCTTGGCCGGCATGAGCAAAGACGCGGCAAAGTGATCGGCTTCCTGCTCATAATGGTCGGCGCTCCGGAAGCCAGCATGCGATACGTGCTGGCCCCGACCGTCAAAGACCGCATCCAGATGACCGGGCAGACGGTAATGGCCTATCTCATGGCCGACCGAGAAGTTCTTGAAGCCATCACTGTTCACGTGGGTCGGATAGCAGATGCCGAATTGTCCGCCGACGTGCAGCAGCATGCCAGATGCCCCACCGACGGTTGACGGCAGCGGACACAATTCAATGTCGAGCCGGCGGGCAATCTCGAACGGGTCGATGGGCAAAGCGTCAATCTCCAGATCCTTAAGGAGCCGGTCGGCTTCCCAATGTGCCTTGATAAACGGATCGGACCCCCGCACCATCTAAAAGCCTGCACCATAGAAACTTCTGTCCACTATATGTTGTATGCATGCATGTTCATTAACACTACATATAGTATCGAAAACGCCTAAAATCATTCTGCGGCGCAAGCTTCTAGCCTCCTTTCAGCTTCTTGTCTTTTGCTTTGCTCGCCAGCATCTGAATGAAGTCGTCGGCCATCTCCTGATAGTCGGCAGATAGGCCGGCATAGTGTCGGTGAAGTCGGTCGGCGCTGACGACCGAGCCTTCCATGTCGTCTGTCCGGGCGAGCAGATAATCCGTCGTGACACGTAGCGCGTCCGCGAGGCGTTTCAGATTGTCGAAGGAAGGCTTGCGCGTCCCGGTCTCAAAGTGAGAGACGACCGAAGCCTGAAGACCTGCACGCTTGGCAAGCTCGCCCTGGCTCAGTTCCCTGAGCTCCCGTGCAGTACGCAGCCGCGCCTTAAATATCTCTGTCGGTTTGATTGACTTGCTCATTATGTTTCCGTATATTGAAAGATGGCGATTTCGCCATTTCCGCGAGGCGCTTTTGTTTGACCAGCGTCATGGCGAATTCGTCATACTATGCAATGCGCTTTATGAAACTGCAAGGAGACAGAGCATGAGCAAGGGCCCAAAGACCCACCACGTCGTCCCCAACCCCGATGGGGGTTGGGATGTGAAGCGAGGCGGCGCGAGCCGAGCCAGCAGCCACCACGACACCAAGCGAGATGCCATCAATCGCGGCCGGGAGATCAGTCGGAATCAGGGCACGGAGCTCCGCATCCACAACAAGGACGGACGGATCGCAAGTAGTGACAGCCATGGTGGCGATCCCTACCCGCCTGCAGGTTAGGAAAGAACCTCACCTATTTATGACGGTACCAAAGCATACTGAAAAGCTCCTCGAAGATCTGGCGGCATCTCTACAGGTGCCGCCAAGTCGCTACGAGGCTGCCGAATGCAGCTACAAGTCCGTAGGCAAGTGGTTGCACCGCGACTCATCCAGCGTCCGGCAAATGGATCCAAAGGTCTACATACAGGGTTCGTTCCGACTGGGAACAGCTATCCGTCCAGCGTCTGATGAAGAGGACTACGACGTTGATCTGGTCTGCGAACTGTCTCTATCAAAAACGCGGCTGACCCAGGCGCAACTGAAGGTGTTACTAGGTGAAGAGTTGAAGGCCTATGCTCGAACGCACGGCATGAAGGATCCGGAAGAGGGACGCCGCTGCTGGACGCAGGATTACGCAGATGGGGCGCAATTTCATATGGACACGCTTCCAGCGCTCCCTGACGCAGCGCACCAGCGCCTGCTTCTGGAGCGACGCGGCTTCTCTGCCGAATGGACGGACACTGCCATCGCGATTACAGACAGGGAGGATGAAAACTTCAGGTGTATTACGGAAGACTGGCCGCACAGCAATCCCAAGGGCTATGCAAACTGGTTCCGCTCGCGGATGAGAGAGGTTTTTGAGGCGCGTCGGCTCGCCATGGCCTTGGAGGCATGTGCGAGCGTTGAGGACATTCCCGAGTACAAGGTGCGCACACCGCTCCAGAGCGCCGTTCAGATTCTCAAGCGTCACCGCGATATGACGTTTGCAGAGCGACCGAACGACAAGCCGATCTCAATTATTCTTACGACGCTGGCCGCCCATGCCTACCAGCAAGAGCCAACGATCTCGGGCGCGCTGTACAGTATCCTCAATCGCATGGACGACTATATCGACTACAGCACTGGTATTGCGCGGATCGCAAATCCGACGGATCCGGTTGAGAACTTTGCTGATCGATGGCGGGAGCACCCTGAGCGCAAAGAGGCCTTCTGCGAATGGCTTGAGCAGGCGCGTGCAGACTTCACTGCCGCCGCCAAGGCGCTCAGCCGTGACACGGCGATGTCCGCATTGAAGCCTAGGCTCGGGCAGAAGCTTATGGAGGAAGCGGCAGCGCATCGGCGCGGGTCGCTGTTGACTCGGATTGTTGGCGGTGCCCGGCACCCCGGGAAGGTGCTCAACCCTACCCATCGGAAGGCACCACCATGGTCAAAAGTCGATCAGGGTGAGGTGCGGATAGAGCAGGCGACGATGCAGCGCAACGGCTTTCGACCGGAGGCGTTCCACAGCGATGGCGAGCCTCTGCCTAAGCGGTGCGGTCTCACCTTTCAGGCGGGCACTGACGTTCCGAGACCATTCAAGGTTTACTGGCAGGTGGTGAACACCGGTCAGGAGGCGACAGCGGCCAATGGTCTACGCGGCGGGTTCGATGAGGGGCTCGTAACCTCGGGGAAGCTGAAGAAGAAAGAGTCCACGCTCTACACCGGGACGCACAGCATCGAGTGTTTTATCGTCAAGGAAGGCTACTTGGCCGCTCGCAGTGACCAGTTCATCGTCAACATCCGGTGAGGCGTAGCTGATGAAGATCCTGCTTGAGCACTTCATCCGGTCATTGATCGAATACGTATTTAGGAGACGGTCGCTGGCCCTCTTGGTTATGAGGCTTGGCGTAGTCTGCCTAACGCTCGCCTTTGGTGCCGGATGGGTGCTGGATGTGTCGTTCCCTTTACGGGATGGCCGGATTGATGTCATCTTCGACAGTGCCGGTAGAACACCGGCTTTCCTCGTCTGTGCGGCAGCAATTGCGGGGCTTGGCTTCATTGCAGTTGGTCTGGTCTGGGAAGTCATTCGCTTCAGGGGCGAGCAGCAGCGTCTTGTCCGCAAGAAGGTGATTGTGATCGAGGGGCGCGGTCTGCGTGACAGCAGTGGCACACCACTGATCAATGCACTTACGTCAAGGCTAGAGGGGCATCGTGAGCATGTTCTCGTTGACCTTCGCCAGCGGGTAAAGGATGGCGAGATCGTCGCGCCCGAAGCCGCACTGGCAGATGTGGCCTCCTTACCTGCCGACCTCAGACGTCGAGAAAATGGCTTTGACCGTCGCGATCTGTCGCTCGTCTACGGTGGGCTAACGCCGGCGCCGTTCACCTTCCTAACCGGTGTGCTTATGGACGATGAAGGGACTGTCCTCGTTCTTGATTGGGATCGGCACGCGGAAGTCTGGCGTGAACTGGATGGCGCAGACGATGGCCGGCGCTTCTGGGCAACCGACGTTGGAAATATCTTGACGGACGGCACCAAGGAAGTCGCGATGGCAGTTTCCGTCTCCTATGACATCATAGCTGATGATATCCGTGCGCGGGTAGGCGATATGCCTGTTGTCGAGCTAAAGCTCAATGGCGGCTCGCCGGACTGCCACTGGTCGGAGGGCAAGCAGCGTGCGCTTGGTCAGCAGTTTCTGGGCGCAGCGATCAATCTCAGCAATCGTGGAGTGACGCGCATTCATCTTTTCTTGGCAGCCCAAAACAGCGTCGCGTTTCGCCTCGGCAGGCTCTATGACAAGCGCAACCTGCCGGAGATTGTGGTTTACCAATTTCAGAGAGATGCTGTTCCGCCGTATCCATGGGGCATCTTGATGCCCGTATGTGGCGTGGATAGACCGATGATCATAACTTGAACCGGAAATGTTCGCAGCTGATGCACTGTCGTTTGTTGAGAACAAATAAATTGTCCGCTTTTAGAACATATGAACTGTCCGGTCGTACAGTGGTCGTTTTTGGCGGCGATCTGGTGGCTGTATGGGCGTTGCGAGACGGCATGAGGAGCGGAGGCTGATGTTGTTCGAGGAAGTGAATTCGATGTGGACGGAGGGTCGTCTGACGCAGGCGGAGGCGGCGCAGCTGCCGGGTGTTTGCAAGTGGACGTTTCGGCGTTATCTGGCGCATTTGCGGGAAGAGGAAGGCGACGGGATCGAGGCTTTGCAGGATCGCCGTCTGTTGCGCGCGTCGCATCGCACGGCGCCGGTGGACGAGGTGATGCGGATGGTGGATCGGTATCGGACGCGGTACGCGGGCTGGAACGTGCGTCATTTTTACGCTTGGTATCGGAGAGACGGGGGCAGCACAGCTACAACCGGGTGCGGACCAAGCTGCAAGAGGCAGGGGCGGTGCCGCGGGATGTTGCCGCGCCAGAACGGCCGCACCCACGAATGAGTGCCAAGGGTGAAAAGGGATCTGATTGTGACGATGGACGATGCCGCGAACGAGCGCTACTCGATGTTTTTCTGCGAGGAAGAAGGTCTGTGGAGCAGTTTTGCGGGCATGCAGGAGGTCATTGAAAGCAAGGGGTTGTGCTGCTATTCGCTGTACACGGATCGGGCCTCATTACTGGCTGTGACGCCGGGGGCGGGCGGCAAGGTGGACAAGCAGCGGCTGACGCAGTTCGGCCGGGCGATGGTGCGGGACTCGGGCATTGACCTGATTCCGGCGTACTCGCCGGAGGCGCGGGGTCGGTCGGAGCAGGCCTTCCGGGCAGGAAAAGCGTGCCCCATTGATCATATTCCTCGAAACGCCGCATCTCGACCAATCAGTCACCCGACGATTATCGGAAATTAAAAGCTCTTGCGCGGGTAGCTCGCGCCTCTAAGATAAGGTCTGAGCAAGTCCTTTCTGTCATAATATCTGAAATGGCCCCGGCAATGGCGATCAAGTGATGGAGCAGATGAGTTTCGCGGAACTGGAGCACGACTCGAAGAAGCGCCGGACGCGGCGCGAGTTGTTTCTCGAGAAGATGGACAGTCTGACCCCGTGGAGCCGTCTGGAGCCACGGGTCGAGCCGTTCTATCCGAAGGTCGGCCGTATCCGCTCGGGACGATGCTGCTGGTGCATTGCGTGCATTTGCTCTACAACCTGAGAGATCTTGGCATGAAGAACCTGCTTTATGAAGTGGAGTCTGTGCGCCATTTCGCCAGCTTGTGGCTGTCCGGCGCGCTGCCGGACGAGACGACGATTCTGAACTTCCGCCGCCTGTTGGAAACGTACGATCTGGGAGAGGCGCTGTTCGAGGAGATCAACGCGCACTTGGCCTCGCAGGGCCGGCGTTTGCAGGCGGGCACGATCATGAACGCGAGCATCATCGAGGCCCTCGTCGACGAAGAGCCAAGTGGGCGGGCGCAACTCGGGGATGCGGAAGGGCAAGCAGTGGCGTTTCGGTATGAAGACGCGCATCGGCACGGACGAGGAATCGAGTCTTACGCACAGATTAAAGACGATGCCAGCGAATGTGGTGAAAGTGACGGCGGCGGGCGCGCTGCTGCACGGAGGCGAGGAGCGGGTGTGGGCGACGCGGGCTATCAAGGTGCGGGGAAGCGCGAGGCATCGGTGCGCCCGCGACTGTCGCGAGACAGGCGGAGATGTCCGTCCCGCGCCCGGGGAGGGTCTCTTGCCCCCCCCTTTCCGGTCTGAAAATGCGATGATCCGTGCGTCCGAGGGATTTTGGCGCGTCAGGAGCGACTCCGACGGCTCGAACGTCCGTCGAACCGCGGTTGTTCAGACCTTTCCTAAGGCTTGGTTAGGTCGTCGGGCGATCATTGACCTCCGTGAGTACTACGCAAGCAAGGGCCAGTCTGAGTTGCCAGTTTAAGTTAGCCCCGTCCGCATAATGAACCTATTCTTAGTGGTGAATAGATGAAGAGTTACAAGACGATTTCACTCTTCTCGGGCGCTATGGGCTTGGATATCGGCCTAGAGAAGACTGGGCGGTTTGATGTCTTAGCCTGCGTAGAGAAGGAATCTGTGTTCTGCGACACTATACGTACGAACCAAGATGCTGGGAGGATTCGATCGCATCTAAAAGTGTTCGAAAGAGACATATCGGACCTCGACCCAATAGAGGTTCTTAATTCAGTGGGACTCAAGCCTGGTGAAGTCGACTTGCTTGTAGGAGGCCCGCCCTGTCAGAGTTTTAGTACGGCGGGCCGGCGCCGTACGGTGAGCGATCCTCGCGGCACACTCCTTTGGCAGTTCTTGCGATTCGTAGACGCGATGCAACCGCGCTTCTTCCTTATGGAGAATGTGCGGGGACTGCTCTCGGCTGCACTTCGACACCGCCCTATCGCCAATCGCCCTGAAAAAGGTGGCCTGCCATTAGAGCTGGACGAAGAGCCCGGGTCAGTGGTCCGCATGTTCGCTGACGATCTTTCGCACCTCAATCATGCATACCGCATGGATTGTTTCGAAGTAAATGCTGTGAATTATGGCGCACCACAACTACGGGAACGCGCTCTGTTTGTCGGAAACAGGTACAGTTCTATCGTCGACTTCCCAAACCCGACACACGGGCGATCTGACTGGCAAGGCACAACGCCCGACCTCTTCAATGCGAGAGAATCTCTCCAGCCGTGGCAGACCCTAGGAGATGCAATTGGCGACCTAAACGATCCGGGACCATTCATAATGGACTTTAGCCCGCGCAAAAAGAAGTATCTTTCCATGGTGCCGCCGGGATCCAACTGGCGGAGTCTTCCTGTAGAGATTCAGCAAGAGTCAATGGGACGTGCTTGGCACGCCAAAGGCGGGCGTTCCGGTTGGTGGCGCAGGTTAAGTTTCGACTTGCCCTGCCCAACTTTAGTTACTATGCCCAACCACGCCGGAACATCCCTTTGCCACCCAACCGAAGTTCGGGCGCTTAGCCTACTGGAATATGCGCTCATTCAAGAATTCCCACGTGACTGGGAATTCTGCGGAACGACTTACGAGCAATACACGCAAGCCGGAAATGCCGTTCCTGTGCGCCTTGGGGAAGTCGCCGGGGAGGTTGTCGCATCGGCCCTCGACAGACTCGCTTTGCGCGGCTGGAAGCCCTACCCAGACCAGATAGAGGCTTATCGTGTCGTCTATGTGCAGTCCCATGTACGGACCCGCCAATGGTTTAAGTCGGGGCGAACGTTTGTTTGGTCCGACAACGGTGAAAACGGTGATGCATATTACAAAAGCCCGGTTACACGCCGAAAAACCGATCTTGTGAAGGAGGCTCGGACCTGATGGTCGCCCGAAACCACGCAAAGAGCCTGTACGCCTCACTCAAGGCTAACCGGTGCCGTTTTGATTCTCGCGAGCTTGTTGAGCTATTTGGCCACGTAAACGAGGCGAGGGTAGACCGAATGGCCAACACCATTTCCGGATATATACAGACCAATCTGCCTCGCGCCTTCGAGAAACGTAACAGCCTCTCAGACTACCGAACCAATCCTTACGTGTTCATGACCTCGGCAAGCGTCATGCAACTCAACGATCCCGCAGTATTCGGATCGTTCCTATTCAATAGCAAGCTTTACATGGCCCTCGAAACATCGTTCGGCAAATCTATTGAGGCCGCATTCCTTAAGCTTTATCCAATTAAGAACAGCAGCAAGTGGGATGATCCAGACGAGAAAGTGGCTGAGGCCAACGAATTGCTCGGTCTCAGCCAAGAAGAAAAAGCACGCCACCGAACCAATTCTGTGTGGCGCGAAATCGACAAAGCTTGCGTTGCCGGAAACAAACGATATTTGACTTCAATAAAGAGCGGCCCGAATACCATAAACGACACTCAGGTTCAGGCAATGACACAGGCGGTCATCGACCACCATAGAAAATGGGCTATATCATCAACTGAGCGATTTTCAGAGATAGAAGAGATAGACATCGTTCTTGGACTGACGTATGGCACGCCTCGGACGACAAACAATAAAGAAAACCAGATTTTAGCGAAGCTATTAGATCAAGGTTTTGAAGAAGAAAATCGAATAGAAAAACCCGGCGTTCTAATCGACAGCAAGACCCATTCGATCCGGGTATATAGATGCATCGGCAAGGACTTTTGGGCTTTCATTGGCGACCCTGAGAGCCCGGAGAATGCGGCTTTCGTTTTCTTGGAAATGCTCCTCTCTCTGTCCAAAGCCTTGTCAAAAAGCGCAGCAGAAGTCGACTTGGAATCTAGAATTAATAAGAAGATTAGTCAACTTGCTGGCGCGATTGCCAATTTGCAGTTCCCTCGCGCAAGCCTTCCCGAATGGGTGCGGGAAGATTTCAGCGACGATGAGCTGGTCTGGTTCGCCATTGCAATGTCCGCTTTCTACGACGAAGGCGTTTGACAATGAACTGGCTTTGTGAAAGAACCTGCTTGACAGTGCGCTCACTGATGTGTCTGTACTACGCTCGAAGCACATGGAACAGTAGAAAGTCGAAAACTGTCGCCACGAAACACGATCTCGACCCGCAGCCAGATTCGGCGTAGCTGCTTCGTCAGTAAGGCCAACAATATCCAGGCGTGTTTGGCCTCGTCGACGTTGCTCGGGTGCAGATAGCTCGCCAGCAACACGTCGCCGCTGGAAATGACGATACCACCGGAAAAAGAAGCTGTCACCAAGCGTCCTTTGCAGCATGAAAAACGAACGGTGTCCCGGTTACAATTTGTCATGGTCAAGGCACCATCCTTAAATGTCAGATTAAGCAACTAAGCTATATCGAAAATCAGAGTATTTTGCCCACCTATTTTATCGAAAATTCAGGATAAGTTGAGCAGAAATTAGTCGAGGAATTCAACTATGGAGAAAAAAGAAATCGAGCTGCCAAGTACATTAAAGAAAAACACAGCCATCAGGTTTCCGAGAGTCCAAATCCTAACAGGAAGCATGCTGGATCAACTAACAGATGCTTTAGGCGTAGATCGTAATATAATAGCGCTAGACGACCAAATTGAGCATGCTTGGTCTGGATTGCCGCGACTGATTGAACGAATCCCTCTAAACATCAGGGATGAAGAAATTGTCAAAGCATGCATCGCTGTTGCAAGCGGTCTCTTTGATGCCGCGATCAATTATGTATGGAACGCAACTACAATGGAACTTCGAGAGAAGGTTCGTCAGTTTGGAATACATGTAGTTCCTCAGATTCTTGCTGATAAACCGTTTGATGAGAACAATCTCGTAGAGCTAAGAGATGCGGAACTTCTAGATCTATGTCTAAAATTAAATCTCATTACAGATGAAAACTTTTTCTTCCTAGACCAATGCAGGGCTATGAGAAATAGCTATTCAGTTGCCCACCCTTCCGGCGGAAATATAGACGAAGACGAGGTTTTGAACTTTATAAGCCGCTGCCAAAAGCACGCCATGTCAAGAAATAAAAACCCGAAAGGAGTGGATACAAAAGAGCTTTTAAATTCGTTAAATTCAACCAAATTTAAGAAGAGCCAACGAGAAGAGTGGGAAGAGCGCATTCGGGACACTTATGATGCCCAGAGAGAAATGATTTTTTCAATGTTGCACGGCATTTACTGCGACCCTAGCCGTAATGAAAAAGCCCGGATAAACGCATTAGAAATTTGTAAATCTTTTTCTGAAAGATTTACTTCTAAGACCCAAACCAAACTTGTAGATAGACACCAAGATTATCGGGCGAGAGGGGATGATAAAAGATACAAAGCTTCAACAAAATTTTTTCAAGATTTAGGGTTAATATCTTTGCTTTCAGATATGAAAGTACATAGCCTTATTTCTAGCTCTGCCAAGAACCTTTTGCGTGTGCATAATGGATTGGACAATTTTTACAATGAACCGCCATTCGCGGCTCACTTGGAAAAACTGGCTAGAGATGTTGATGTCCCGGAGAGTGCTAAAGCACTTTTTGTAGAAGCTATTATCACTTGCGGCATTGGCAATATGTACGGCGTTTCTATTGCAGCGATGCCTAGCTAGTTCCTGTCCGTAAATTCCTAACCGTCTGATTTTCTTTTGAAAATGTGTCGATACCGCTGGTAAGAAACCGGCGTTTTGGGTATTCTTGCGTGATAACCAAACCCCACAATCACACGCCAAAACGCCGGGGGCATCATGCGACAGAAGCGCACGACACAGACAAGTCTATTCGATCCCGATCCCGTTGACCATCCCGTCGGGGCCATGCTGGAAGCGATTTCGGCGTGGCTGGACGCCCATCCCGAGTGGGTCGATGCCGTTGCCGCCGATCTGGGCGCCGCGCGCGGCAAGGCCGTCGGCCGCCTGGGCCTGAGTTGCGAGACCGTGCTGCGCTGCGCCGTGGTCCGGCATTTGCGTCAATTGAGTTGGCGCGGGCTGGAGTTCTGTCTGCGGGACTCGCGGTCGACGCGCCGGTTCGCGCGCCTGGACCGGCATCGCGCGCCGAAGAAATCCGCGTTGCAGGCGACGGTGGGGGCGGTGCGGGCCGAGACCTGGGAGCGGCTGAACCGTTGTCTGTTGGAAGCGGCGCGCTCGGCCGGCGTGGAAACCGGCTCGCGCGTGCGGGTCGACAGCACCGTGACCGAGACGCACATCCCGGCGCCTTCGGACAGCCGCTTGCTCCGCGACGGCGTATGCGTGCTGACGCGCCTGCTGTCCGGCGCCCGTCGGCGTTTGGGGGACGGGATCGCGTACCGCGATCACAGCCGAGCCGCGAAGCGCCGCGCGTTGGAGGCGCGCGCGGGGCGCAGCAGCGCAAGCGCACGTACCGCAAGCTGTTGCGGACGGCGGTTGCGACCTTGTCTTATCTTATGTGGACGCCGCGCGGCCGCGGGTGGCGGCGTGTCCAGATCCGTGGGCCGCGGCCTGGCTGGCGCGGACGGAGCAATACGCGGCATTGCTGCGTGCCGTAATCGTGCAGGCGGCGCGCCGGGTGCTGTTGGAGGAGAACGTGCCGGCCGCGGAGAAGATCGTCAGCCTGTTCGAGCCGCACACCGACATCATCCGCAAGGGCGGCCGGGAAACCGCGTACGGACACAAGATCAATCTCGCCGCGGGCCGCAGCGGCCTGGTGCTCGATGCGGTGGCGGAGCGCGGCAATCCCGCGGACAGCACGCGTTGTCTGCCGATGCTGGAACGCCATTGCGCGCACTGCGGCAAGGCGCCGAGTCATGCTGCCTTCGACGGCGGCTACGCCGCGAAGGAGAATCTGAAACAGGCCCGGGCGCTGGGGGTGGCGCACGCGGTCTTCAGCAAGAAGCGCGGACTGAAAGCGGACGACATGTCCCCTTCCTCCCGGGTGCGCGATCAACTCAGGCGCTTCCGCGCCGGCGTGGAAGCCGGCATCTCTTATCTCAAGCGCTGCTTCGGTCTGGGCCGTTGCCGATGGCGGGGGCTGCCGCGCTTCAAGGCCTGGGTGCACTCGGCCGTCTTCACGCACAATCTGGTGCGACTGGCGCAACTGCACCCCACCTGATCGGAAGAAAAGACGGGAAACGCTCGAAACCAGTCCGGGCAACGATGCCGGAGGGTTTGCCGCGGCGGCGATTCCCGTGCCGCCGGATCCGCTGCGCCAGGCACGGAAAAAACGGCACAACTTCAAGTAAAATATAACGAAACAGGGGGCAGGCTGTATCTGCCCGGACGCGAATCGTCGGCTGATTAGAATAAGCCAGCGAGAAATAGGGGCGTTTACGGACAGGAACTAGCTATCATGCGATGGTAAGATCATTTTCTCCGCGAGAAATTAAAATTATGCTGGAATTAACAAGAAATAATAATACAAGTATAATAGCTGAAAGAATTAGGAGATCTTCAGATTGCAAGGAGAATTTCAAAAAAATGGTTGACTTATTAGACACGGGAAGTGTGCCCAAGGAAGTTAACTCCATTTATAAGAAATGGAAATTTTTAGCCATGGAATCTTAGTATACTGCGGAAAAATTTATCAAGCGCGTTGCGTAAGATGGGACTCATTCATAACCTGCAGGTTCTAAGTTGCTATAAATGAAATGAATCAACTTGGCAGATTCATCAAAACACTTTTTGCCCTGAAAATGCGATGTGCGCGAGTTCGACGAATATTTCGGATATGCCGCCAACTCCAAAAGAGTTGGTTCCATGTTTTCGAGATCGACGTAATTAACTCCCATACGCTGCCCGTTGATCGGTATCAACAAGGAAGTATCGGTACCGGCATCGAAGATGGAAGATGAACGATACATTGCCTCTTTTCCTCAGAAGCGGCAAAAAAACGTGCCTTCAATGTAGGATCCAGCCCGACGTATTCCCGAATCTTCCTCGCAGCATGCTACAGTATCATCGTGCGTTGGTTTTGTTCGACGAATCGAATGATCGCGTCGCCCGTCGGAACGCCTTGCTTTTCGAGCTCTCTCATCAGCGACGGCAAGTCGTCCGCCTTCGCCGACACCTCGCCTCGATACGCGCCGACCCACTTCGCGGGATGCTCTTCGATCAGCCTCGGCCGATCCGCCGACAGCGCCGCGGCGGATTTCGAATACTCGAGCAGCCCCTTGGCGATCTCCTCGGGCTCGCCGCCGAAGCGGGACGCTGTCGAGTCGTTTCGGTCATTCGTCATGCTCTTCATGCTCCGTCGCGCGCGTCTTCGCCTCAATGGCGCGGCCTCGATCCGGCCCGCGATCCACTTTTCGAAACACGCGCCGGCCTTCCCGCATAGACCGGCGCGCCCAGCGACCTGATCGGCGCCGCGCATAAGACTATATACCAGAGCCGCGCCCATATTGCCCGATTGGACCGCTTTTGCCGCTTACAGTCCCAAATCCTTTTCTCTTTGGCCGCTCCGTTCGGGGACCGACTTTTCGCCCGCTCTCTCGGGCGGCGCGGATGCGCCCTGTTCCCGGGCCGGCTCCGCCCTCTCGCCCGATGCCGGCCCGTCCATCGCCTGGCGCTCCCCGGCCTCGCCGAGCGCTTCGCCCCGCGTCTCTCCGACGCCCTCCAGCGCCGCCATGCGCTCGCCGGTGGCCTCTTCCAGCTGTTTCCGCAGCGCCCCGGCGTTGTCGGTGACCAGTTCGGCGCGGTCCCGGGCGCGGCTGATCTCCACATAAAAGGACTTCCGCGTGGTCAGGCGCCGGTGTCTCGATTCCACGGCGGCGATCACGTTGTCCGCCGTGCGGCCCTGGAAAGCGTGCGCGGTCGAGGCCCAGGCGTAGTCGAGGTGGCGCAGTTGCCGGCTGCCGGCGTCGAGATCCAGCCGGCGGCCGTCCTCCAGCCGGAACGACACGCGGTCCTTCGCCGCCTCGACCACCTCCGCCGCGTGGCTGTTGACCAGGCCCAGCGCCCGGTCGTTGGCGGTCCAGCGGACGCGGTCGCCCGCCCGCAACTCGATCTTCTCGGTCCGATACGCCTCGCTTCCTTTCCTTTCGTTCGCGGACGCGCCCGGCTCCCACCTCGCGGTCTCGCCGTCCCGGCCCGCCAGAAAAACGACCTTGCCGTTCGGGTCGACGCCCGTCACGCGCCGCTCTTCCCCTTTTTCCGCGTCGGTGAAACCTTGCGAGACCAACCGCTCGCCTTCGTGCGCGGGGCCGCGGACGCGGCCTTCCCGGGCGAGCCGCTCGCGGATGCGTTCGTTCACGGCCCGGCGCAGCTCGTGGCTCGGCGCGATGATTCCGGTGCGCTCCCGGTCTTCCGGCGAGAGCGCGAGCCAGCGCGCGGCGACGGCGCCGGCCAGATTGTCCGGCTTCGCTTCGGCGACGTTCTCGCCGAGTTTCCGGAACGCCGTTTCGATTTCTCCCGCCAGGCTCGCTTCCACCGCCGCTTTCAGGTCGGGGTCGCGCTGGCGCATGATCTCGTCCATGACCGCGGTCTTCATGCCCGCGGCCTGCAGCTGGGCGAAAGGCTTGCCGGCCTCCACGGCGTCGAGCTGCCTTGCGTCGCCGACCAGCACCAGGCGCGGAACGCGCAGGGTTCTGGCGATCCGCAACAGGTCGCGCGCCTGAACGGTCGAGGCGAGCGAGCCTTCGTCGACGATCAGCGCCGTCTTGCGAAACGCCTCGCGCATCCGGCGTTCGCTCTTCCTGGTCAGGCGGCCCTCGGCCGCCGCGGCGTGCCGGGCCAGGAAACGCTGCAGGGTTTCCGTCGCGACGCCCGCTTCGGACGCGAGCGTCCGGGCCGCCGAAGCCGAAGGCGCCAGACCCGCGATCCCGTATCCGTTTTTCGCGGCGAGCTGCTTCGCCCGCCGCAGCATCGTGGTCTTGCCGGTGCCGGCGTAGCCCTGCACGCCCACGACCCGGTCTTTCGATCCCAGAATCAGCTTGGCCGCTTCCCGCTGCCCTTTCGTCAGGGCGCCCCCGCGCAGCCGCGCGCCCGCCATCCAGCTTCGCATCAGGGGTTTCGCGCGGCCCCGGCCCTCGCGCATCAGCGCGATGGTTTCCCGCTCGTCGGCCAGCGCCCTGTCGGTGGTCAGGCCCTCGCCCGAAGCATGGGCTTCGGCGGCGAGCAGGCGGCCTTCGGCGAGCAGCTCCTCCGCGGCTTTCTCCGCCTCTCCGATCCGAACGGCGCCCGGCTCCAGGCTCAGCGCCGCCCCGAGCAGGTCGGAGCGGCTGAAAACGGCCTCGCGCTCGGAGAGATGCGCCAGCGCCCACTCGGCGGCGCGCCGCGCGGCGGTCTTTTCCGGCTCCGCCGCGGCGCGCCCCGGCCGCGGGGCGTCCAGGGACGCCGTTTTTCGCTTCGCCTCCCGCGCGAGCGCCCGGGCGTCGAAGCCGAGCGCTTCGGCCTGTTTTCGCCAGCTCTCCCGCAAAGCCGCCTTGTCCGCGTCGCGCTTGCGCGCCCGGGTCAGGAGCGCGGCGCGTTCGGCCAGTCTCGGGTCGGCCGCGGTCGACGCCGCGCCTCTCGCCGCCACCGCCGCCTCGATCTCCTTGCGCCGGGTCGAAAACGCCTCGATCGTCTCGCGCGACACGCCGGCGATCTCGAAAAGTCCGTCCGCGCCGCTTTTTTCGACGGCGTAGCCCATGCGCGACAGGCTGCGCGCCAGTTCGCCGCGGTAGATCATGCCGATCAGCTTTTGCCGGCGGTACAGCGTCTCGTTCGACATCGAGCGCCATGCGCCGTCTTCGCCCTGCAGCATGTTGGCGAGCACGGCGTGGGTGTGCAGCTGGGGGTCGAGATTGCGGGAGACGTCGTGGCGGAACTTGGCGACCACCGTTTTCTGGCCGCCGGCCCGAACCGTCTTTCCGGTTTCCGGATCCCGCAGGCGGGTCTCGGCGGCGTTCTCCTCGACCCAGGCGAGCGCGGCCGCCGCGGCGCGGTCGTGGGCTTCGACCACTCTTTCGTCGCCGCCGACCAGCGCCGCCAGCGAGACGGATTTGGGCGCGGAAAAAGTCAGGTCGCGGCCGGGACGGTGGACGATATCGCCTTCCTTGCCGCGCCGGTCCAACCGCCGGCCCGAGCCGTCGGGGACGCGGCCCGCGAGCACGGCCTTGAAAACGTCCGGGTCCACCGTCCCCGACAGTCCCAGCGCTTCGGCGCCCTTGCCCGTCCAGGCGCTGGCGAGGCGGTGTTCGGGGTCGTTCTCGGCGTAGTAGCCGTCGCGCTTGTAATAGGCCGCGCCCTGGGCGGGGGCGGAGACGGCGCCGATCGAAACGACCATCAGCACCAGTCCCCGTCCGCCCGCGCGGCGCCGCGGCCCGAATCGGGACTTTCCGCGTTTGCGCCGGACCGCGCGCGAGCGCTTTCCGGCGGTGATTCCGGCGCCGGCGCTCCCGGCGCCGCGCCGGCCGAAGACCGGCCGTCGGCTTCGCGCGGAACGGACGCTTTCTCCGGGCGTCGAGCGGCCGCTTTCTCCGAAATGGCTCCCGCGGCGGCGGGATTCTTGCCGGCGCGCGCCGGCGCCGCCGTTTTCCGCTTCGATGCGCCCGCGCGGCCGCCGGAGCCGCCCGGCTTCCCTTCGGGCGGATCGAACCCGAAGTCCGGAAAAAGGGCCGGCGGGATCGGGGGTTCGCAAGTTTCCGGCGGCGCGGGCGGGATATCGGGTTCGCCTTTCGGCTTCCTTTTCCCTCTCTCGCCCTTTTTCCCTTTCGGCGCGGCCGCCGCTTCGGTTTGCGCCCGCTCGCCCGCGCGGGCGTCCAGCGGCGGCTTGCCGGGCCGCCCTTCCTCCGGCCTCGGAACGAACCGCTCCGCCGTCCGGGGCCGTTCGACCCAGCGCAGCCGGATCGGGGCGACCGGGAGGGGGCCGGGGAAGCGGAGCCAGCCGCGCAGGCTGTCGAGGCGCATGATTTCCGAGGCCAGCACCAGCGGCCGCAACTCGCGCTTCGGCGTCAGCGAAACGCCGTCCCGGAAGGCGCTCGCGCCGTAGGAGAACCCTTCGCTCATCTCCTCCACTTCGCCGCGGCCCAGGCTGTCGGCGGACCATTGGGCGGTGTCGCGGTCCGGCGAGGCGAGCACCGCGCGGGTGCCGCACAGGCCCGAGATGGTTTCGGCGCCGTTGCGGCCGTACAGGTCGCGCAGGGCGGAGATCACCTGGACGCCGAGCACGAAGCAGCCGCCGAACTGGCGCGACTCGGCCAGGCCCGACTGGAGGCTGGGCACCTGGTGCAGGGTCGGCAGTTCGTCCAGCACCACCCAGACGCGCCGCGCGTCGTCCCGCTCCAGCGACAGCATGGCGTTGACGGCGATTTCGAGCCAGGTGGAGATCAGCCCCCTGAGGCTGGCGTGCTGGTCGCCGCGGGAGGTCAGGAACAGGAAGCCGCTCCCCCGGTCGTCCGCGATCCATTCCCGGATCGAGAACGGCTCGCCCGCGTCGGGCAGGAACTCGAGCGCGCCGATGTTGGCGGTGAGCATGGCGCGCACCGACAGCGCGGTTCTGGGGTTTTCGGGATCGACGATCGACTGCGCGACCGTGCCTTCCATGGCTTTCGCCAGATCGCCGAGATCGGTCTTGAGCAGATGCTCGACCAGGACGCGGTTGCGGGAAACGCCCCGCTTGCGCAGCACTTCGGCGCCGTTGGCGAAAAGCTGCCGGGCGGCGGTGACCCAGAAGGGATCGACGGCGTCCTTCTGCTGCGGGATCAGGGCGGCGGCCATGGTGTCGAAATCCCGCGGCCCGCGCGCTTCGTGAAAGGGCGACCAGCGGGGGCTTCTGGCGTCGAGGGGATTGAGCAGCGCGTCCCGCGCGGGATCGAAGAAGGCGCGGGCGTAGCCGCCCATCTTGTCGTAGACGACGCAGCGCTCGCCGCGGGCGCGGATCTGGGCGACGAGGTCGGAGATCAGCGCGGTCTTGCCGGAGCCGGTGGTGCCGGAGACGATGGTGTGGCGGGTTTCGGCGCGTTCGGGATAGGGGACGCCGGCGATCCGGTAGGGCGGCGGGGCGAGCGAGACGAAGTCGAGGGCGCGGCGGCGCAGCGGGCGGACGCGGCGTTCGAGCCGCCGCGCGGAGGCCAGCTCCGCTCCCCGGACGCGGCGGGTCCGGTCAAGCGCGCGGCCCCGGAACCAGAACAGCGCGAACAGCAGCGAGACCGACGCGCCCGCGATTTTCGCGCCGAAAACCGCGCCGGCGAAGACTTCGCGCTTCAGGTTTTCCCGAATGGCCAGCGCCGCGGGCGACCCGGCGATATGCGGCAGGGCCAGCGCGACCTCCCGGCCGCTCCGCAGCCGGACCGTCTGCAGCGAGTCGGACGGGTAGCCGAGGCCGAGCTTGGTTTCGGCGACGGTCGCCATGAAGGCGGCGTACCGGTCGTAGCCCGAGGTGTTTTGCCAGACGCGCCAGACGGGCGCGGCGACGACGCAGCAGGCGGCCAGCAGCAGCGCCGCCCGGACGAGCTGGCCCCACATGTGCAGGCCGTGGAAGACGTTCTGCCCGCCCCGCAGCGCGGAGCCGCCGATCATCCGCATCGCGCGCGCTCCCGCCGCCGGCCGCCGCGCCGCGGCCTCATCGCGGCGCTCCCCCGCCGCCGGGAGCGCGATTTTCGCCGGGCTCCCTGTCCGCGCCGGACGCCGCGTCCGAAGACGCGGGCCCGGCCGGCGGCCGGACGGATTCTCCGGGGTTTTCCGGCGGCGGCTCCGGCGATGTCCCCGGCGGCGACTCCGACGATGTCTCCGGCGGCGGCTCCGGCGGCCGTTCCGGTTCGAAGCCGTCGAGCGGCGGGTTGTCCGCCGTCCCGAAAAGCCGATGCGCGAAGCGCGGGCCCAGCAGCGATTCCGCGGCGCCGCGCGCCAGGGATTTTTCGCGCTCCCGCTCGACGGCCGCGCGCCCGGTTTCGACGTCTTGTCCGACGGCCGCCGCCCGCGCCGCGCGCTCCGCCCCGCCCGCCGCCATCGCGCCCGCCGCGCCGACACCCGCCGCGCGGACCGCCTCCTCCACCTCTTCCGGCGTCGGCGCGTTCGCCTCCGCCGCCCGGCCGCGGACGGCCGCCGCCGACCCGGCGTGGATTTCCGCGATTTCGCGGCCGTACAGCTCGGCAAGGTATTCTCTCTCCGCCGCGTAGCCGGCCCGGTCCGGCGCGGCGGCGGGATCGGGACCCTCGGGCGGCGCGAACGCCTCCTCGACGAAGGCCGCCGCGTACTGCCGCAGGGTTTCCGCCTCTTCCGGCGTTTGCGGCGAGGCCAGCCGCGCCGCGCCGGCGACGCCGAGCGGCCTGCCGGCCGCGTCCTCCCGGCCGGCGAGCCACGCGAAAAACGGCTGGCCCAGCGCGCGGTCGACGGCCTGCGCCTCGCTCCGCGCCAGCGACGCCTGCGCGGACCAGCTTCGGGATTCCTCCAGGGCGCGCGCGGCGCGCTCCTCGAAACGCCGCAGGTCGGTCAGGTTGGCCGAAAGGCTTTCTTCCAGCCCCGCGTGTCCGCTCTCGCCGGTCTGCGCGGCATGGCGGCGCGACGCCTCCAGCGTCCGGGACCACAGCTCGAGCACCTGCTCGCTTTCGGCGTACTCCCGCAGCCGATTCCACGCCGCCGATTCGATCGTCTGGCCGCGCCAGCGGGCCGCGCCGTCGGCGCCGAAGCGCGCGATCTTGCCGAACCCGCCCCCGATCCGCGCCTCCGCCGTCAGCGCCGCCGCCTGCTCCCGGCTCAAGCCGGCGGTCTCCGCCATGCGGTCGTAATGGTTCTCGAGGGCCTGCAGCTGTTCGCTTCCGCTTTCGGTCTCGCCCCGCGCGCGGGTTTCGCCCGCGGACGCGTCTCTGGCGTAGCGTTCGGAGAGCCGGACGGCGTCGTCCGCGGCGGCGCCGCGCGCGGCGGCCGCCTCCAGGGAAAACCGCCGGGACAGCGACCGGGCTTCCGCGGCCCGGGTTTCGCGCGACGCCGCCAGCGATTCGGAAAGGCGCACGCCCGCGGCTGGCACGCGGCTCGTCGCGGCGGCGGCGTCGACGATCGCGGTGCCGTCGCCGGCGACCGTGACCGCGGCGCCGCCCGGGGCGTAGCCGGAATGCCGGCTGTCGTCGACCGCGGCCGAAGTGCGGATCTGGCGGCCCTCCAGCGTCGCGTAGCGATGGACGTCGAAGCTGGTGCCGGCCAGGGAGAGGTTGCCGGTGGCGCTTTCCCGGGCGGCGTCCGCGGCGGCGTCCTGCCCGACCGCGAGCACCGAGGTCGCCAGCGAAGTCGCCCGCGAGACGCCGTACGCCAGCGCGGCGGCCAGGAAGGGCACCGACATCGACAGATAGCCGGACATCGCCGCGATGTCCGCCGCCGCGGCCCGCACGCCCGCCTGGGCGACGAGGGAGATCCCCGCGCTCCCGTCCGGCATGAGCGCCGCGGCCGACATGCGCTCGGCCGCCTCGCCCATGGCGACGCGGTGCAGGACGGCGTACAGCGGACCCCAGGATTGCAGCCAGACCAGGCCGATTACGTAGGACCGGAAGACGCCGGCCCCGGCGGGGGAAAGCATCAGCAGCGCCGCCATGGGAAAGGCGCCGACGTACAGGCATTCGAACACGACGCGCAGCAGGGGCACCCAGGCTTCGGCCTGGCGGCCGACGGCGCGGTAGGCGGCCGAGGTCTGGGCTTCGGCCCGCGCTTCGGCGTAGGCCGCCAGCGCGGCGGCGTTGCCCGTCTCGGCGGCCCATTGCTCGCCGGCGTCGCGCAGCGCGTTGAGCAGCATCTGCTGCCGCATGATTTCGGCGGCGGAGCGGGAGACGCCGATCAGGAAGCCGTGGGCGGCGGGCAGGGCCGCCGCCAGTTCGGCCCGGGCCGCGGCGTCGGCGCAGGAGACGACGGTCCGGTCGACCCCGCCCGCGCTATTGCGCGCGGCGAACTCGACCAGGCGCGCGGGAGAGGCGCCGGCGGAGGGAGAGCGGTTCGACGAGATCAGCGTCCACAGCTCGGGCGACTCGCGCAGCTCGTCGGCCGAAACGTGTCCGAGCAGCAGGGCGTAGAACACGCACTGCCGGGCGTAGTTGCGGAGATTGCGGGCGAACACGGCGTCGGTGACTTCGAAGCGGGTGGCCTCGGCGGCGAGCCGCGCCCCGAAAATCATGCCGCGGCGCTGGTAGGCGAGGTCGTTCGGCAGCGCGAACGCCTGTTCGGTCAGCCGCGTCAGCCCGTCTCCGGCCTGACTGGTCAGCGAGGCGAACAGCGCGAGCCCGACCGGCACGCCGGCGACCGCGGCGGGCGCGAGCGCCGGGTCGAGCCGGTCGACCACCCGCACGGTCGTTTTGGGCGCGATCATCGCGCCCCAGACGACGGCGAACAACAGGATCCATCTGGCGTTGTCGCGCCAAGCGCCGCCGAAGGCGGTCCGGAACAGCATCCAGGCCAGCCCGACGACGCCGGCGATCCGGGCCAGCGCCGCGTAGGCGCCGCCGCCGGTGACGGCGGCGACGGCGTTCAGCAGGTCGACCAGGTAAACGCCGCCGCCCAGAGTGAAGATTTCGAACATTTTCGGCGCGCTCCGGTCTTCCTTTTTTTGGGGGGACGCTAGCGCCGGCCGCCGCGGGCGAAAGCGAGGGCGGCGCGCAGGTCGGCGGACAGGGCGCCGGCGAGTTCGGTCTCGATAAGCCGCAGCCGCTCGACGACCGCCAGCGCGGCGTCGAAGCGCGCCAGGCCCTCGCCGCGGCGGCCGGCCAGGGCGGCGCGGTTGGCGCGCAGCCCCTCCCGCCAGCGCTCGAGCAGCGCGCCGTCGGCGATGTCCAGCCCCGCGGCGCGCGTCTCGACCGCCCGGTGCAGGTCCGCGATCCAGACCGAAAGCAGGTCCAGCGCGACGGCTTCGGCCAGGGAGTCGAGTTCCGCGTCGACGACGGCGCCGCGATAGGCCGCGGCGGCGTTGACGACGCGGTAGACGGGGATCGAGGTCAGGTTCGCCAGGCCCAGGGCCTCCGGCGGCGGCGGGACGTCCGCGCGGACCGACTCGGCCAGCCGCGCCAGCAGTCCCGCCACCCGCGTCCGAAAACCCCGGCCGGCGGGCACGGCGACGCGGCCCGGAGCGGGATCGAGACAGTCGGCGTCGCCGCCGCAGCGGTAGATCGGCAGATCGCCGCCGCCCTCCATCAGGACCTCGACCACGCGGCGGTCGAGCGCGAGCGGCCGCAGGATTTTCACCTCGGGGCCGGCCGGGTCGCCGTCCGTCGCGGGCGCGGCGACGACGACCGTGCCCGAAATCGACATGGCGAACTCGGCCAGTTCGTCGTCCGCGGAAAAGAAAGGCGAGGCCCGCAGCGCGCGCCAGGCCAGATTGACGTTGACCGGCGCCTGCGCGGCCAGGGGTCCGGCGGCCGCGGCGAGGGTCGAGTTGCGCCGGCCGCCGGCGCCGCAGCCGTGACGGGCGGCGGCGTAGTCGGCGAAAACGCCCTGGGACGCGCCGACGGCGGCGCAGACCGCCTCGCCGGCGCGGTCGTTGCGCGCCCAGGCGGCGCCGACGAGCGCCTGGGCGGTCTCGCAGGACTGCAGGTTCCGGCTGTTGACCCAGGTGGCCAGCGCCCGCAGCTTGGACAGGGTTTCGGCGACGACCGGGGAGATGGTCTCCAGCGCGAGTTCGAAGGCGAATCCGGTGGCGTTCTGGGCCACGGCGCGGCCGAAAGCGACGAGCTGGTCGGAGTCGACGAAGGAAAAGGCGCCGGCGAAGGCGTCGACGCCGCCGCAGCCGGCGCGGAACGAAGGCAGGCCGATCGAGGCGACGGGCTCGGCGCGCGACGGGGCGCGGAGATAGAGATTGCCCAGGGTCCAGTATCCGGACGCCTGGCCGTCGAAGGCGGTCGGCGCGGTGACGTTGACGGCCGCGCCCCGCCAGAAGGACTCCATCTCGGACAGCACGTCGGCGCGGGCGGGGAAGACCGCCAGAACCGACAGCAGCGCGGCGCCCGCGGCGGCGCGCGGGGCCGCCATGACCGGAATCGATCCGGGCCTGTTGTTTCCGATACTAATAGTCATCGCCGATCTCCTTTTGCGTGAGGACGAAAATGCGCTCCGCGAGCTGATCTTCCGCCAACACCCCGAATCCGACCGGAACCGCGGCGCCGGCGGCGGCGTCGAACAGCGCCACGGCGGGCAGCGGGACGCCGCCGAAACCCATCCGGGCGGCGCGGCCGTTGTCGGGAACCGCTTCCGGCCAGCCTTCCAGCGGCTCCCCGTCGAGGGAGACGGCGAGCGCGTCGAGGCCGTGCCGCCCGGCGAAAGCCCGCAGCAGGGGCCCGAAGACGCGGCAGCTCGCGCAGTCGCCGCGGCCGATGTAGATCAGGCCGTAGCGCGCGCCGAGACCGGCCAGCGCCGCGTCGCGCTCCTCGCGCCGGGCGTCGGACCAGAGCTGCTTGGCGAGCGCCCCCGCGGGGCGGATCAGGGTGTAGTCGAGTTCCGGCGTGGTCCACACCGCGCGGCGGAAGGCGTCGGAAAACGCGGCGGCGCGGGCCAGCGCGGCCTGCTGCAGTTCGAGATAGGCCGCGACGTTCTGCGGGGTCGGGTCGAGCACCGCGGCGGCGCGGCTTTCCGCCAGCTCCTTGCGCAAGACCGCGATGCGGGCCGGGGCGGACGCGGCCGGCGGCGCGGGATCGGACGCCGCGGGCGCGGCGGGCGCGTCCTCGACCGCCTCCCGGTCCGGCGGGACGACGCCCGGCGCCCGGTCCGGATCGGCCAGTTCCCGATAAAACTCCGAAAGATCGAGCCGGTCGAAATCGATGCGCCCGATCTCGCCGGCCGAGAAGCCCCGGCAACTGCTCCAGCCGACGCCGAGCCGGGGACGGGCCTGCTCATGCAGCATGCGGCCGAGTTTCGAGCCGAAAACGCACCAGGTCCGCTCGCGCGTCAGGCAGGCGCCGAGGACGCGCCGCGCGCAGCGCTCGCCCAGATAGCGCGCGCGGCCTTCGTCGCGCGCGCGGGCGATTTCCCGTTCCCGCACCGGGCAACGGGCGAAGGCGGCCGGCGGCCCCCGGTCCGCGCAGCAGTCGGCGAGCCCGCCGAGGCGCGTCCGGCAGGCGCGGCGCTCGCCGGGAAAGAAGGCCGCGCGCCGGCGGTCGAACCCCGCGCCGCCCGTCTCCAGCGCCAGGTTGAGCGAGGCGGCGGCGCGAAAGAAGCCGGCGCCGGCTTGCGCGTCGACCGCGCCGCAGTCGGCGGCATCGCCCGAAGCCAGGCCGTCCGCCCGGTGGGCGGGCGCGTTCGGGGTAGATTGGATCGCGTTCGCGCGCGCGACGCCGGCGTCGCCGCGCGGGTTCGGCGCGGCGGTCCGCGCGGCGTATCCCGCGGCCGCGGCGCGGCCCGCGGCCCCGCCCGGATCGTCGGGGTCGGCGAGCCGGGCGCGGCCGGCGGCGGCCATCGACGCGTCATGCAGGTTCTGTTCCGGCAAATCGACGCCGGCGTATCCCGGCGCGGCGGCGGCCGCGGCGGGGTCCCGGGCGGTCGCGGCGGCGGCGAACGCGCCCGCCCGGCCGATCTCCCGGGCGGCCGCCCGGGGATCGGCCTGCGGACCCGCCGCCTCGGCCGCCCGCCGGGCCAGGATCCAGATCGCCAGAGAGATCGCGACGCACATCGCGAGCCAAGCGAAAAGCCGCGCGAAGCGCGCGGCGAGATCGACGCGCGCCGCCAGCGGAAGCGCGCCGCGGTCCGGCGCCGGTTTTTCATCGCGGGCGGGAAGGTTCACGGCCGGTCTCCGAGTTTCGCGAGATATTCCCGGGCGACGGCGCGTCCCGCCTCGCCCTCGCCGGCGATCGCCGCGAGCGCGGCGGCGAGGCCGATGTTGCCGACGACGATGTCGAACGGCGGCGGCGCGTCTTCGGCGCAGCCCCGGCTCGCGCAGGCCGGCGCGCCGTCCGGCGCCGCGACGACCGCCGGCGCGCGTTCGACGCCGAACAGCCGAAACAGCCGGGGGTCTATCGCGACGCCCGCCTCGCGGCCGTCCAGACGGTCGCCGACCTCCGCGACCGTGGCCCGCAGGCCCGCGGGCGAAGGGCCGCGCAGCACGAGCGGAACGCCGGCCCGGGCCGCTTCGGCGGCCCATTGCCGCCAGCTCGGCTTCGGCACGGACAGGCTCATGAACACGAGCACCCGGGGCGCTTCCCGCCCGCCGGCGAAACCCGCCGCGAGCGACCCGGCCCGGCGCTCGGCGGCCAGCGGTTCGGCGGCGCCTTTCGAGGCGGCGCCGCGCGAAGCGGGAGCTTCCGCGGCGGCCGCTCCCGCGCGCGTCATCGCCCGTTCGATCGCGCGCCGCGCCCAGTCGCGATATTCCGCGTCCTCTTCCGCGTCCGTCCGGGACAGGACTTCCCCGGCCAGCGCCTTCGCTTCGGCTTCGGCCTCCGCTTTCGCGGCTTCCCGTTCTTCCGCCGGCGTTCGCGCCTCGGGCGGCGCGCCGACGCCGGCATCGGCATCGGCGGCCGGACCGGGGACCGGCGCGGCGGCCAGGGCGAAGGCGGCCGCGCATCGGGCGAGCGCTCCGGCCCGCTGTCCGAGGCTTTTCTCTACAAAAGGCAGCATGTGCGTTTCCTCCACAGCAGGTAGCCGAAGCTCTCGCCCGATACGGGCACTTCGCGCAGGGACTCCCAGAACACCGAAGAGCGTCCGGTGGGATTGCAGCCGGCGATCGGGTCGGTCGCCGGGACGGGCGCGGTCATCTGCCAGCGGTACTGGCTTTTGCGCATGACCGGCATGGGATAGGCGCCGCACAGCGCCGCCGGGCCGGCGGTGCCGCGGGCCAGGCCGAGGCGGTGCAGCCGGAACGCCAGCCGCTGCGCCGCGAGCAGGGAAGCCTGCACGCCGCCGACATGGGCGGCGACGTTGCCCGTCGGCGGATACATCCCGCCCTGGCAGCCGGCGCACCAGAACAGGGAGTCGGCGGGCAGGCCCGTCGAGGCCGCCGCGCAATCGGCGGCGCAGGCGGCCTGGGCCGGCGCGCCGGCGAACAGCGCGGCCTCGGGATGGACCAGCAGGGACAGCCCGTCGTCGAGCCAGGCGGGATCGAGTTCGGAAACCCAGGCGATGTCGAAATCGCCGCTTTCGAGACAGCCGACGTCGAGCAGGGCGCCGATCCAGTCGAGCAGGGGGTAGTTGTAGTAATGGACGTGCCAGACCGAGCCGGACGCGCCGTCGCCCCCGGAAGAGGCGACGCGGCCGCGCCCGGCGGAAACGCCCGGGTCCAGCTTCAGACCGCCCAGGTTCGGAAAACACCAGGGCTCCCGGCCGACGTCCAGCAGCCGCGCCGGCTCCCAGACGCCGAGCGCGAGGCCGGCGCGGGGAACGGGCGAACCGCAAAAGCAGATCGGCGAGGACGGATTGGGCGTGTCCGGCGCGCCGCCGGCGGCGGAGATATTCGCCGGCCCGACGGAAATCGGAAACAGGCATTCCCAGCAGACGTCGGCGATCGGATTGACGAAGCGGCCGCCGCAGGACTGCGCGGCGGCCTGGGCCGGACCGCGCAGGCAGGCCAGCGAAAGCAGCGTTCCGGCGAATATCGCGCAAAGACGGATCATGGCCGCGCCCCTCCGTCCGCGCCGTTCTCCGGCCGCGGACCCAGCGCGTTGACGAGGGCCTTTGGACCGGCCACGACGATTTCGGCCGCGGCGCGGACCGCGCCCTCCGCGTCCCGGTATTCGCGGGTCGCCAGCCGGCCCTCGACCAGCACGGCGCCGCCCTTGCGCACCCGCCGCTCGACGATATCCGCGGCGGGACCGTAGGCGACGACGCGGTGCCATTCGGTCCGCTCGCGCAAGGGACTGTTTTCGGCGGGACCGATTTCCCTGTCGCGCCAGCGCTCCGCGGTCGCCAGCGGAAAAACCGCGGCGCGGGCGCCGTTGCGCAGGGCGATCATTTCGGGGTCGCGGCCGACATGGCCGAGCAGCGTGACGCGGTTGATGTTCAGCATGGGGTTGTCTCCTGCGGGTCGGGTTCGAGGTTCGGCATGGGGATTGTTTCCCGCGGGCCGGGGTCGTCGGGGCCGGGCGGCGGCGGGGGGCCGGAAAACGGGAGTTCGTCGGCGAGCGGGATTTCGGTCAGCTCCAGGAACATGCCGTCCCGCGCCGCCCGCGTCGGCGTGGCGCGGACGCCGAACCGCGCCGCCAGCCGGCCGCCGAGATCGAAATAGAAGCGCCGTCCGCTCCGCCGCATGAGGTCGAGCGGGCGGCCGGCGAGCAGGACGATCTTCGCGGGCGCGGCTGCGGCCCGCGCCAGCGCCCAGGCGACCTCCGCCTCGCGGCGGCCGTCGATGAACAGCAGTTCGGACGAGAGCGGCGCGTAGGCGAAAGGGTTGACGCGCGCGCCGGCCGCGACGACGACCTCGCCGCCGGGGCCGACAATGTCTTCCGCGGCCTCGACCGTCGGGTCGAACCGGCGGACGCGCCGCGCCGCGGCCGGAGCGATCCCCGGGACCGGCGGCGGCTCCTCCAGCGAACGCCGGGCCCGCGCGCGGGCCGCCCGCTCCAGCCGCGCCCATTCGCCGGACGCGGACATCTCTTCCAGCCGCCCGGAGATCGCGGTCAGCAGATCGGTCTCGGCGACCGGCCAGGACGCGCCGCGCGCGCCCAGATCCTTCGCCGCCGCCGAAGCCGCGGTCAGCGCCAGGATCGGCGCGGCGGCAAGAGCGAATCCGCGCCGCTTCACAGCCGCGCCTCCGAAGCGGGCGCCTCGATCAGGTCCGCATTCGCCGCCTGCTCCGAAACGGCATCCGCGCGGACCGTTTCCGGCCCGGCCAGCGGGCCTTCGAGTCCCAGCCAGGGAATGTCCGGCAGCGGCGCGGCGCGGCCGAGCAGCCGCGAACGCGGGACCAGGCCGATCTCCGCATAGCGGCTGTCATGGCTGTCGGGATGTGTTAGCCCAAAGCAGTAATGTCCCCTTTGAGCAAAGTTAAAATGTCCCCTTTTTGTTGTTTGAGGAGGGGCTGTTTTGTCGAGCGAGGAGGTGGTTTTGAGCTTGCGGGAGTTGGATCGTGCCGGCGTGATCCGGGAGGTTGTGGAGAGGCATCTGCCGCAACGGGAGGCGGCCTTGCGGCTTGATCTGAGCGTGCGCCAGGTGAAGCGTTTGGCGTCGCGCTATCGGGACTGCGGCGCGGCGGGTCTGGTTCCGGTTCGCCGGGGGAAGCGTTCGAGCAACGCGATCGACCCGGCGGTTCGGCGTTCGGCGCTGGCTCTGGTTCGGGAGCGCTACCCGGACTTCGGTCCGACCTTCGCGCGCGAGAAGCTGGTGGAGGCACACGGTTACCGGCTGTCGGCGGAGACGTTGCGAGGCTGGATGATCGAGGACGGGCTTTGGCAGCCGAAGGCGCGGCGCGGGGCGCGCGCGCATCCGAGCCGGCCGCGTCGGGAGTGTCTGGGCGATCTGGTGCAGATTGACGGTTCGCCGCACGACTGGTTCGAGGATCGGGGGCCGCGGTGCACGCTGATCGTGTACGTGGACGACGCGACGTCGCGGCTGTTGGCGCTGCGTTTTTTCCCTGCCGAGACGACCGAGGCGTACATGAGCGCGACGCGCGCGCATCTGGCGGCCCACGGCCGGCCGGTGGCGTACTATTCGGACCGCTGCGGCGTGTTTCGGGTGAACCGGCGGGGCCGGGAAGACGCGCCGACGCAGTTCGCGCGGGCGCTGCGGACGCTGGATATCGCGCCGATCCACGCCGGCAGTCCGCAGGCCAAGGGCCGCGTGGAACGGGCCAACCGGACGCTGCAGGACCGGCTGGTGAAGGAACTGCGGCTGCGGGGGATTTGCGGCATTGCGGCGGGGAACGCCTTTCTGCCGGCGTTCATGGCGGACTACAACCGGCGCTTCGGGGCGGCGCCGCGCAACGCCTCGGACGCGCACCGGGCGGTATTGCACGATGCCCGGGAACTCGACCTGATCCTGTGCGAGCAGCATGTGCGCAAGCTGACGAGGAACCTGTCGATCAGTTTCCAGGGGCGCACCTACCAGGTGACCGGGCAGGGCCGGGGATACCGGCTGCGGGGCGCCGCGGTGACGGTGTGCAAGGGCTACGACGGCGCGGTGACCGTGTTGCGCGACGGCCGCGAGCTGCCGGTCGAACTGCTGGCCGAGGGCGAGGAGCCGGCGCCGGTCGAGGACGGGAAGGGCGTGCGGTCGCGGGTCGACAGGGCCAAGGCGCGGCAGCAATCCCGGCCGGCCTGGAAACCGCCCCCGGACCACCCCTGGCGGCGACCGTTCAGGACCGATGCGCAGGCGGTCGCCCGATAGCGGCGGCGCGGCCTTGCGCTCCGGTCGCTACGCTCCCTGCGCGCAAGGCCGAAGGGGACATTTTAACTTTGGAGAAAAGGGGACATTTTAACTTTGGTTTGACACCTTGCGGATATTATGACAGAAAAGGACTTATTCAGAGCTTCCATAGGAAATCCGCCTCATGAAAAAATTGCTTGCCCTGCTCGCTTTGTCCCTGATCGCGCACGCCGCCCAGGCGCAGACCACTAATTCGGCCTCTGGCAATACAACGGCAGAACAACGCCGTGACAGGTTTCAGTTATGGACTGATTGCGCTCCAGTCTATTTGGAGTTTGGAAAGTTGAGGCAAGACGCAATTGACATTGGCTTGACGGATGAATCCCTAGAAACTCTTGTTCGAAGCAGGCTCCGATCTGCCCGGATATATTCAAGAACTCCGCAAGATAACTTTCTTTATTTGGACGTAAATGTTGTAGGTAGAGCATTTTCTCATAGACTAGAATTTTATAAAGTTCTTGCCGATACCATTTATTCTGGTTTTTCGAGTTTTGCAAGTGTTTGGCAAAGACCAATTACGGGAACCCATGGAGGAGATGCCGGATATATTCGACAAAGTGTTTCAGAGAGTGTAGATAAATTTATCGATGAATACCTGCGCGTAAACGCAGAATCCTGCGGCGGACCAGGGGGTGCCGGATAACTCAAACTAAATTCTTGGCCTCGAAAATTTATCCCCCGACTACGAATCTCTCTTTCCGCGTCCGAACTTCGTTGAAGTCGGTGTCCAGCATGAACCTGCACCGCGACATCGGCGTTATGCAAAAGAAAGCGTGGTTCATGACCCACAGAATCCGCGAAGCTTGGACGCCGAAAGATAAGGGCGATTTTGGCGGGCCGGTGGAAGTGGACGAAACCCATTTTGGTGCAAGTGGTTCAACATGAGCAATGCGAAGCACAAGGAGTTGCTCGGAAGCGGTCGCGGCACCGTAGGCAAAACCACGGTGGTCGGCACGAAAGGCCGAGTTACGAACAAGGTGGTCGCGAAGGTCGTAGAATCGGCAAACACTGCCGCGCTGGTTCCGTTCTTCGAGGAGACTGCGACGATTGGCGCGAAGTCTATACGGACGATGCCGTTGCTTATAATTCGTTGGCGAATCCAGTCAATGGATGGGTACGAACACGAAGCTGTTACGAATTCGATGTTGGAGTTTGTGCGTAGCGACATCCACACAAATGGCGTAGAATCGTTCCGGAGCATGTTGAAGCGGCCGCACAAGAGCACGTTCCACAAATTGAGCCCCAAGCACTTGAAGCGCTACGTTCAGGAATTCGCGACCAAACACAACATGCGGAAACCAGGAACGCTCGACCAGATGCGCGAGACGGTCGCCCGATTTGTCGGAAGGCAGCTTCGCTATAGCCGCCTTGCTATTTTTTCTTTCGCTTAGGTCTGTTGGGGGCTTGCGTCAAAACCGATCCCGCCACCGATTTTACTTTCTTGCTAGATTTCGGATCACGCAGTATCTGCGCCGCTATTTTTGCCACTCTTTGGCTGGTTTGCTCGTTCTTCGATTTTCTAGGCATGTGATTTCTCCTATAGTTACAGTTTAACCCGAAAATACTCCATGATGCCGTTGGCCCAGTTCGTCATAATGGGCCGAAAACATAGCAGGAAATCGGAAAGCAGTCAAACTATTATGTGTATATAATTCCCTTCAACAACGTCTGGCTCCTCATCTGGGCGCGGGCCGACCTTTGCATGCGCGATATTCGCCGATAAAGTGGAAGATAGCGCTCTACTTGCGCCAACTCCCTGACCATAGGCCACGCCATATTCGTCCGATCCGCGATCGAAGAGTCTGACGGTTCGGTGTTGAACCAAGCAGACGAGCCCGCTCGATGTTGGCATACTCCGAATGACGGCCTGGATCGATCCCCCCCAACCAAATCACCGCGTTATCCCGTATCGCGTAGTGGCTGCCGCAGCCAGAAGTGGCCCACACGGATCCACCAGCAGGACCGTCTAGCGAGACCGACTTCCCATCGAAGCAAACGCGCCATCGACTGGGGTGGAGGGACAGGACCGTCAGATCACCGCATCCACAGGGACAGCGCAGGTTGACAGTCCGATGTTTGTGGCTGATCCAAAGCTCGCCGGCTTTGATTTGGCCGAACTTGGGCAGCACCTCTACGAAGACGGGGCGGAGTTTCACAGATGCCTTCACCGCGAATCATCCACTCCGACAATGCGCGGGGTCTCGAGTCGGAACTTATGGAGGAAAGAAGCCGATTTCGGAACATATTGCCCCGTGCGGCGGCGCCACTCCATCACGGCGAGCGATGCCGCCAATGCATTCACTTCCGGTAACTGGACGTTGCGATAGCCGGGCACACTGCCTTCGATTCTAGCGTTCGGTATGGCCTCCTTCCACGCCTCAGACCCTGCGGCATAGGCGCTTGTCGTCACGGCACCTCTAACGGCATAGCCCTCCAACACTATGCTCACGCCCGAATCTATGAAGGGAACCTTCGCCTCAGAGAGAACGCGGTAGACAGCATCCTGACGTGGCGAATCGCTGTCGGTCAGCTGGTCGATACACACGAATGCATAGTCGATGGGATGTGCCGACAGAAACTCGTCAAACTTTGACGGGCTTTCCACCCGGACAGCATGCGCGTAGATGCCTTTCCGGAGGGGCGTATATTTGGGAAGGTAATAGTCCACTTTGCACAAATGTTCCTTTTTGCACGACTCAACCTCCTCGACCGTAGGCGCGCCGGGCGCCCGCATGAAGTTATGCCAGCTGACATCATCTGAATCCAGCAGATGAATTTCCTTGACGGGCGTTTTTACAACAATATCAAGTATATAGGAACCTGTTCCGCCCAGACCAATGATCGCAATCCGCTGACCGCGGATGCGATCCTGAACTGGCCCCAACGCCGCTCGTGCCTCGTGCGTGTTGGGTATCTTGAAAGGCCCCTGCTTCGCTAGAGAAGCGGTTTCGGAGTAACCAGCCTTCGACACGGCACCGACGATCTGCTTCGCGTAGCGATGAATCAAGTCACCCGCCGACTCATCCTCTTCCGGACTGCCTTGCCCACCTTTCTTGATGGAAATGTCCGACCAAGTTTTTCCATCGCCGTCGATGTGGCTCCCGATCGGAGTCCTATCCGCGTGGTATACGCGCCCGTCGTGTTCTCCGTTAGTGGTGATCCGCACCGCATGGACTGCGCCGCCTATCCGATCATTCGGTTTCTCACCCGCACGGTCGCACGACTTCTCGATAGTGCAAGTGCCGACACTTCCATCTGCAAGGAGACAAGGCACCCCCACAGCCCGGACAACATCGGAATCAATGACGACGCTAAACCCGGCCTGCTCGCCGAACGCTTTGAGGAGATCCTTACGAGACATGCTCGGGGTCGACCGAAAAGCTTGTGCCGTCCTTGACTTTAACGTGCTTGCCCGACAGGAGAACACCGCCCTCGCCCTTGAAATCGTCTTCGTAATCAATACCGGGTGTGCCGATGATGTGCTTGTTCTCTGCCTCGTGCAGCTTGTTCCAGATCGTTACGACTTCGTCATAGCAAACAATATCACCGGGGACTTTGTACTCTCGACCGCTCACGTAGATTTCCGTGCCGCCATTCATCGTTTTGTTTCTCCTATTGCTAGAGGTTGAAGGAAATTCGGACAACTCGACCCTATTGCACGTCATGACGACTTGGTGTTCGTCGAAGCACCGGCAGCAGATCCCTGTGCCCATGCTTCCAGTCGCCGTGGTGTCCGGCCTGAATCCGGGCTCGCACGGCATGATCTCCATGTGGCAGCAATGCGTCTCCGCCTCCCGTTGCACCCCCATGCAAAACGAAACCGCGCTGCTGCGGAGAACGTCCATCCGCGGCGGCGACCTCGAAGTACCGGCGTTGGGGCAGTTGCGGCTCTACGTTCGCCATGCCAAGGTTCTTCGCTATCCACACCGGTGTATCGTTGGGTGGCTTGATGGCAGCGCTTAGACACTCCTTGTCAAAGATGCTGCGGTGATCTATCGTGTATGCCCATGCAGACCACGGACAGACAGATCTATGCGGCGCTGACGAGTTCCATAGGTTCATGCGTCTTACCAAGTTCGTTGTCCATTCAGACAACACAATACAACCGCCGTGGCCGCGTGTCAAGGAGAGGGCGATGTCGTTCGGCTATACGCTGAAGAGGTTCCGGGAGGCCCGCGGCCTGAGCCTGCGTGAGTTCGGAAAACTCTGCGGAATCGACCACGCGTACATCCACCGGCTTGAACGGGAGGAAAAGACGGCCCCCTCTGAGCAAGTGGTTGACACCTTCGTCCGCATCTTGAAGCTCAACTCTCGGAGGGCGCACCTGCTGCGCCTGCTGGTCGGCAAGACGATCAACCGCACTCTCATCGACCTGTTTATCGAAGATGAGGAGCAGCCGCTGGACCTGCTTGAGCCTGCTCACCAAATGAGCTTCCGGGGAAAGCGCCCTGAAGCCAAGGACGACTGGCGTCGCCACGTTGATCGGTTGGCCCGCTTGTTCGATGAAGACGACGAATGAACGAGTCCTCGACGATTCTCAGTGCTCGCCGGTTCCTTCGGGATGCCGGCAACGAATCTGTGCCCGTTGACATTGGGTGTCTGGCGGCCGCCTCCAACGCGAAGATCAAGGTCGCCTACGATCTCGCCGACGATGAATCTGGTCAGACCACCCGGCTCAAGGGAAAACACCTCATCATCGTTAACGGCAATCACGCGGAGGAGCGGCAGCGTTTCACCGTGCTTCATGAAATCGCTCACATCATGCTTGGACTGCCTTCCCGGCACCACGGCTCGACGCTCAGAACCGACATGCTTCTTCGGTACGGACAACGACCCAGAGAAGAAGTGCTTTGTGATGTTTTCGCTGCCGAGTGCCTGCTTCCACACCGCCCGTTTGCCAGACAAGTCGCCGACATGGACATCTCCCTGAATGCCGTGAAGTCGCTTGCCCAAGAATACAAAGCATCATTGACCGCGACGGGTTCGCGATTCGCCCTGAATGCGAGAGAGCCCTGCGCGTTCGTTCTCAGCGAGGACGGGCGGATCCGCTATGTGTCCCGCTCGAAATACCTGAACGAGTTGAAGGGCTGGATCAATTTCAACGCCTCTGTGCCCCAAGGCAGCGTCGCACAGCGCCTAATCGAGGGTAGCCCGAAGATCGAGGATTACGACGAACTCCCAACAGATGTCTGGTTCGACGGAGGCATCAGGAACCGACCATTGGTTGCGGAGGAAGCCATCCTCTTGGGGAACTGGAATCAATGTCTCTCGCTCATCTGGTTTGACGAAAGCCTGATGCCGGCCCGGGAGCGCTGGAACGAGGACGAAGAGGCTGAGCCTTTGCTCCAAGAACTGGACGGCACACTATCGTGGCCGTCCAGGAGCCGTCGTAAATAAGTTCACTGTGTTGCCACTCCACGCTATTTGCCCCAACACCGCGCACTCCAATAAACTAACTTCGTCCGGTGCGGTGCCCAGCCGCCGGTCCTGGGGCGATCATCGGCGATAATACCGAGGAAAGGGGCAGAGGAAAGGGCGGTCTGGCGCCAGTTCAAGGCACCGAGGGTGCTGCGGGTCAGGGGGATGTCCATGGAACCGGAGTTGTCCGACGACGACCGGCTGCTGGTCGACGCTTGACGGCGCGAGTCCGCCGTCGGGGGCTGTTCGCGGTGTAAGACGGAACCTGATGGTCAAGCGGATCGAAACCGACGGGGACGGCCGCGACGAACCGTTGCTGAAGCTTAAATTCGCCAATCCCGAGTACGCCGACTACGCGGATATCCAGCCACGAACGCGCACATCGTCGGCAAGGTGCTGTGGACGATCAGAAGGTCGTGAAGCTTTTCAAGGACCGAACAGCGCTTGAGCGGAAAATCGGCGAGAGCCGGCGTTGCGGGCGAATCCGCCGAACTTCCCGAATCAACATCGCTAACCGCCTGTTTCACACCATTCGTGCATTGCGCGCATCCACTCGGCAGTCGAACTGTCTCTTATATCTTCTTCGGAAGCCCCTTCGGAAAGCCGTCCTTCCAAGTACCATCCATGAAAATCTTCATACTCGGAAATCAACTGCCTCGCTTCCAACCGCTCGAAGCTGCCTTGAACCATGATCCAGTTACGGACCTTTAGAACCGCGGTGGCATATTCGCCCCCGTGCGCCTCGATGTCGAAACCGGCCAGATCTGAGACCGCGACCTGATAGCGATGCCGTTCTTCTTCCAGGATCAGAAAAACCTTGTTCGAAAGCCGTTCCGAGCCGAATCGTCGACACCCGAAGTCGATGCCGAGTTCCAAGGGCATGTTCAGCCGGTAATGTTCCCCCGCCTCTTGCGCCTGGCACCTGCTCAGGTCGTGTATGGAATAGCGGGAGGATTCGACCAGCTCGAATATCTTTTCGATCCTTGCTTCGCCCGAGTCGCTGCGTTCGGTCGCAATGCGCGGATTGAGCCCGAAACGGATCAAACAGAACAGTATGGCCTGGAGTATGGAAGAGTAATCGTCATCGAACGGGCAGTTGACGAATACATTCGAGTCAAAGCTCGGATTTGGCGCCATGCGCCTTATCCCTTGGGCGGAAAAGGATCTTTTCCGTAGGAGTTCCGTTCGCGTATCCTACCGTCCTCTCCGTGAATGTAGAGTTCGGTTCGTTGCCTGCGGGCGATCTCCCGCCCGGCTTCGATCGCTTCCTTTTGCGTGTCGAAACGTTTTCTTGCCTTTTTGGCACCGGTTCTGCGCACAGCCCATTTGCCGTCGCGAAGAACGACATGTTGACTCTCTTTCGGCATTTGCCAGCCCTCTCTTGAGATTTCGGCACGAACGGCAAGGATACGGCCGGTCGGCTTCTTTGTCCATAGCGAATTGCCCAACGCACAGTGGTGGTGAAGCCGAGGGTCGATTCCAAGTCGAAATCATGGTGAACCGCCCGCGCAGACGCACGAAGGAGATGACGGCGTTGTCGAGGAAAGCCAAATTGCGGGGCAGTGTGCTGGTTCAGATACATATGAGACTGCATCGCCGTTTTGACAACGGTTGATTCGGTTCGAGAAAACGGGATCGCGCGCTTCCGATGGAAGGAGCGAAGCGACTGGAATCGGAAGCGCGCGCCGACGCGCCGGTTTGGGATAGCCTTGTTGTTTTCCACGACAAAAGGAGACCCCGCATCGAACTGTACGAGAAGCTGCGCGGCGAAGGCTGCGCAGCCGCGGTCGCGCTGAAAGCCGTCGGCTGGTCGCGCGCCACCTGCTTTCGATGGCGCAAGCGCTATCGGACCGCAGGCCTTGCCGGCCTGCGCGCGAAAAGCGGCGCCTGTTCGGCAAGTTTCGCTACGCCGCCGGTACCTGGGAGCGGCCGCGACGGGTAATCGTCAAGGCCGAGCATGCCGCGCGGGGCGCCAACCCGCGCTATATCGTCACCAACCTCGAAGGCGCGCCGCAGCGCTTGTACGACAAGATGTATTGCGCCCGCGGCGACATGGAGAACCGGATCAAGGAGCAGCAACTGGAACTGTTCGCCGACCGCACCAGCTGCAGCGAGTGGTGGCCCAACCAGTATCGGCTGCTGCTTTCTTCCTTGACCTATGTGCTGCTGGAGTCGACCCGCCGGATCGCCTTGGCCGGCGGCGACCTCGCCCGCGCCTACGTCGGCACGGTCCGGCTGAAGCTGCTCAAGGTCGGCACCGTGGTGGCGCAACACCCGGCGCGTGCGCTTGCTGCTGTACTCGTCCTGCCTGAACAAGGCCCTGTTTTTCGCCGCCGGCCCGCGGCTCAAGCCCGGATAATCGCGTTTCGGCCCCGATTTTTGCTGCGGGCGGTTTCCGCTCGGGGCTCCTCTTGCCCGAAATCCGCCGACTGGCCCCGGCCGCCTCGAAAACAGGCCGGAAATGGCGGCGTGTGCATCGAAATCCGCGCCGGACGGCCCGGCTCCCGCCCGCCGGGAGCTTTCACGCCCCGTCAAGGCGCGAAAACCACGGCTTTCTTGCCCAATCAGATTGCTCGTGCAATATCCGGGCTAAATATTCGTTGCACAAAGCGTTGCATTCCCAATAAACTTTATAAAAATTCAATAAAAAACAAATAATTACAGAGATATTTAACTCTTGGTGGCGGCACCAATCCTCCCTGAATTCCCGTCGGACGACCCTCCGTCCACATCGGATTCACTTCCTTGAACAACATCAGCCTCCGCTCCCCATTCCGTCTCGCAACGCCCTGCAGTCGCCAGATCGCCGCCAAAAACGACCGCTGTACGACCGGACAGTTCATATGTTCCAAAAGCGGACAGTTTATTTGTTCTCTACAGTTCTCTACAAGCATCCTTTACGGAAAGCGTAAGATGAGTTACGATCAGCGCGCATGATTCGGAGCTTCAAGGATCGGGAGACGCGGCGCTTCTTCGAGGGGCGACGCGTCGCGGCGTTTCAGGGCTTCGCCAATCAGGCGGTGCGTCGACTGATCCTGCTGGACAGCGCAGAGACGCTCGGAGACCTTGCCGCATTGCCGAGCAGCCGGCTGGAGGCGCTGCGGGGCGACCGTGCCGGGCAGTACAGCATTCGGATCAACGCGCAATGGCGCGTCTGCTTCCGCTGGACCGACGACGGGCCATGCGAGGTCGAGATCGCGGATTATCACTGAGGGGCCGAACATGAACACGAGGAACGGCATGAGGCCGGTACATCCCGGAGAAATACTGCGCGACGAAATCGAAGCACTCGACTTGTCGGCCAATGCGCTGTCGAAGGCGCTGGGCGTGCCGGTGAACCGGGTGACGATGATCCTGAACGGTCAGCGGGGCGTGAGCGCGGACACGGCGCTGCGGCTCGCGCGGTACTTCGGGACGACACCGCAACTCTGGATGAACTTGCAGAAGACCTGGGAGCTTCGCCAGGCGGAGATCGCGGCGGGTCGCGAGATCGCGAAATGCGTGATGCCGCGGCAGGTGGCGACAACAAGCGCGGCGGCCGATACCCGCCCCTGATTTCCAGTCGCTGATGCTCCCCGCCCTCAAGGCGTTCGCCGCCGGCGGGGAGTCTTCACTTTTCGAAGTCCGCGAGCGTATCGTCGCCGCCGAGGGACTCTCGGCGGAAGATGTCCGGGAAATGCTCCCGAGCGGTCGGCAAGCGGTGTTCGTGAACCGTGTGAGTTGGGCCGTGATCTACATGAAGCGAGCCGCGCTGCTGGAGCGGGTCCGTCGCGGCGTCTATCGACTCACGGACGAAGGTGAACGCTTGTTGTATCGCGCTCCTTCGCGCATCGACCTGAACCTGCTCGGAGAGTAACCGGATTTCGCCGGATGGTTGCAACGCGCAAACAAAGAACTCGCCGACACCCTGAAAGAAGGTCTGAACAACTGCGGCTTCGGCGAGCGTTCGAGCAGTCTGGGCCGTTCGTGGCGCGCCGACACCCGCCGGACGCGCGGAGCATCGCATTTTCGGACCGAAAAAGGGGAATTAGGCCCTCGCGGTTTTTATTCCGGTTGCGCCGGCCGCGGCAATTCCCGGCTGCGCTTTCACGCAGCCTCGCGGTCTTGTCTTGCTCCCGGATGCGATGGCTTGCGCTGTCGAATTCGGCGGTATTCTTTCGTACCAGCGGGTTCGTACCGCGGACATGCGCCGCGGGAAAGCTCTGGCAGGGAATTGCATGCATTGACTGAAAATGCTCATATGGCGCGTCACAACACACTGCCCTCTCCATATGCAGCGTGTTTCAAGTTATGAATATAATCTCCCCCTTGACAAATCGGAGCGTTGCCGTTGCCGAGCTGAAAGGCGGCTAGCCGCTGCGGCGGGCTGCGCCCGGTTCCACCTGGAGGCCTGTTTCATCTGGCCCGATTGCGGGAAATCCTGTCATGCTGGATGAAAAATCGATTCGGGAGCTCGTCGCCGAATATGGCCCGCGCGTGAATACCGGCCGCCCGATCCGACAATTGATCGAAGACGGCGAGTTGCCGCGCCTGCGCGGCGCCGCCGTGCAGGAAGGCAAGGTTTCCGATTCGGTCCATGGCGAGGCCTTGCGCAGCCGCTGCGGCCGGCCCTTGCGGCTCATGTTTCGCAACAATCGCATTTCCACTCATGATGTCCATCGCGGCGCGATTCCGTTCAAGGACCAGATCCTGGCGCTGAATCACGATCACATGTTGCGCCTCGTCGAGCCGGTGCTCGGCAGTTCCCAATTCGAAGTCGAGGGACTGCATCCGACCTCGACGGTGATCCCCGCTGAAAACCTGCGATTGTTCGGCCTCGAAAATGTATTGCGGATGTACATGGCGGTCTCCAGCACGTCCACCTCGCTCTACCAGCACTGGCTCGCGGCGAAAGCGGATGGCCTGAGCCATTTCAGCTATGCCGGCCACGAGTTGATCGTCGGCGAACTCGAGCCCAACGGCCGCCTGCCCTATCTGATGGACACGCCGAGCACCAAGGCGGCGGTAGACGCCACTGTCGACTCCGCCGCGCTGATCGACGCCGGGATATGCACCGCGGGGCAATACACCCAGATCCGCAACGCCAGCCTGATGGCTTTCGGCCTGGTTTCCGGCTATCTGGCGCGCAAGGGCATGGTGCTGGTGGACACCAAGACCGAGCACGGCCTCGACCGCGCGGGCGCCGTCGTCGTTGCCGACGAGTTGTTCACCATGGATTCGAGCCGCTTCTGGAAACTGGACGAGAAAGGCGAGATTCTCCGGCGCAACGGCCAGCCGGTTTCCTTCTCCAAGGAGTTTGCCCGCGGCATGGTAAAAAACCGTGACCAGCAATTTACCGAAGAGCAAGCCAACGAGATCGCCGTGCGCTATATCGGCGGCGTGCAACATCTGACCGGAAGCGCTTTCGAGCCCGACCTGCGACCGCGGGACCAGCGCATAATCGAATCGACCAACCTGATTCTGGATGCGTTGACTCAGGGAAGCTCTGATCAAGTCGGAGCTTCCCTGCGGCGCATGCCCGCGGTAAAAAAGAACAGCGCCGGATTCGATGGCGCAAGCCGTTGAATCCGGGAGCAAGACAAGACCGCGTCTTGTCTTGCGGCAATGAATAATTCCATGGATGGAATTATTCAGAGAATACTTGGGAAAGCTCTGATCAGGCCCGCCCGCCGGTCGCGCCCGCGCCGATTCCTGCTACACTGCGAGGCGGCGGATGCGCGATGCCGCGCCCTGGGCTTCGCGGCGGCGGACAGTTCGAGGCGGCGTCCGATGCCGAACACGAATCATGACAAGATACTTTTGCCGGCGGCGATGCTGGGCCTTTTGCTGACCGCAGCCTGCGCGCCGGACCAGCCGCCGGCGGCCGCCGGCGAAGCGGAATATCGGCGCGCGGAGCGCATGCTCGGCCCCAATACCGCTCCCCTCCTGGCCGGCCATATCGCGGCGCATTACTGGCAAGAAAACGACTTGCTTGTCTACCGGCGCTCGGACCTGGGCGCGCAAAGCTATTGGCGGTTCGACCCCGCCAGCGGCGAACGGCGCGAACTGATCGACAATGAACGTCTCGCCGCGGCGCTGGCGGACTTGCTCGGACGCGAAGTCGATGCCCGCGAACTGTTGCTGACCGGCATTCGCGTCGCCGATGACGGAGGCGAGGCCTGTTTCGACTTCGACGGCCAGCGCTATTCGCTGGCGCTGGAAGGGGAGTACGCGCCGCGGCGACTGGAGCGAGACCCTTCCGGCGAGTTCCTTTCCCCGGACGGCAGCCGCGCCGCTTTCATTCGCGAACATGATCTCTGGCTGCGCGATACCGCGACCGGCGAACTGACCCGGCTGACCTTCGACGGCGCGGAAAATTACGGCTACGCCACCAACAATGCCGGCTGGGTTCGCGGCGACGGGCCGGTGCTCAAGTGGTCGCCGGATTCGAACAAGATCGCCACCTTTCGCCACGACGGCCGCGAAGTCGGCGACTTCGCGCTCTGGGATACCCGGGTGGGACGCCCCGAAGTCGATATCTGGAAATACCCGTTGCCCGGCGACGAGCATATTTTCATGATCGAGCGCCTCGTGATTCATCTCGAGCCGGAGCCGCGCCTGGTATTCCTCGACCTGCCGCCCGATCCCCACCGCTCGACCACGAGCGACCATGTCGCCGGCGACGGCGGCGTGTTTCTCGATACGCAATGGAGCGACGACAGCGAACGCCTCGCCTTCATTTCCTCTTCCCGCGACCACAAGATCGCCCGATTGCGAGTCGCGGACATCCGCGACGGCAGCGTGCGGGATGTCTATCGCGAGCAAGCCGAGACGCATTACATGTCCGGCTTCATCGACGAGAACTGGCGGGTATTGCACGACCGCGGCGAATTCATCTGGTTCTCCGAACAGGACGGCTGGGGCCATTTGTACCTGCGCGACCTGGCGAGCGGCGAACTCAAGCGCCGCATCACCGAAGGCCCGTGGCTGGTGCTGGATATCCAGCAAGTCGACCTCGACGCGGGCCGGCTCTGGCTGCTGGCGTCGAATATCGAAGGCAGCGATCCTTATTTCCACTACCTGTATCGCGTCGGCCTCGACGGCGAGGGTCTCGAACCGCTTACGCCGGAACCCGCCCACCACGACATTAGCTGGTCGAAGTCCGGCGACTATTTTCTCGATACCATGTCGACCCCGGACACGCCGCCGGTTTCGGTCGTGCGCAACCGCGACGGCGACGTGCTCGCCGCGCTGGAGCGGACCGATGTCTCGGCCTTGCGCGCGGCCGGCTGGAATCCTCCCATGCCATTCGCCGTCAAGGCGCGAGACGAGGTTACCGACCTCCACGGCTTGATGTACGCGCCGTCCGATCTGGACCAATCGCGCAGTTATCCGGTGTTGAACTATCTCTATCCCGGGCCGCTCGGTTCCAGCGTCGGCAGTCGCCGCTTTTCGCCTTCGAGAGGCGACAAGCAGGCCCTGGCCGAACTCGGCTTCATCGTCGTCGAAGTCGACGCCATGGGCACGCCGGGCCGCTCCAAGTCCTTCCACGACATCTATTACGGCAATATGGGCGACAACGGCCTGCCCGATCAGGTGCTGATGATCCGGCGACTCGCCGCAAGTCGTCCCTGGATGGACCTGGAGCGGGTCGGCGTCTGGGGCCATTCCGGCGGCGGCTTCGCGGCCGCCGCGGGCATCTTGCGCTATCCGGATTTTTACAAGGTTGCTGTTTCCAGCGCCGGCAATCATGATAACCGCAATTATGAGGACGACTGGGCCGAGCGCTGGCAGGGGCTGCTCGAATATAGCGGCGAGACCGATCCGGCGCGGGGATACTCGCTGTCGAATTACGACAATCAGGCCAACCAGTTGCTCGCCGAAAACCTGCAAGGCAAGTTGCTGCTCGCCCACGGTCTGATGGACGCCAATGTGCATCCGGCAAACACCATGCTGCTGGCGGACGCCCTGATCCGGGCGGAAAAGGGATTCGACCTCTTCGTCCTGCCCAATGCGAGTCACGGCTTTCTCAATTCGCGCTATTTCATGAAGCGCCGCTGGGACTATTTCGTCGAACACCTGCAACAGCGACGGCCTCCCGCGCGGTTCCGCTTCGGGGAGAACATCCGCTGAACCTCTCGCGAGGGAACGCCGGCGAGTTCCATGACGCCTGATCGGAATGCGGATGCCGGACATGCCGACCCGCCGCGCTTCCTTTTCTCCAAGCCTCGAAAAGCAAAACCCCCGGCCGAAGCCGGGGGTTTTGGGTCTGGGAACACCGAATGGACCGGGTTCCGGTTGCGTCGGCGAAGCGCCGGGTCAGATGAAATCCGACCCGCTGAAATTGTTGATGGAGGTGAAACTGGCCCCGTCCACATTTATCAGCGCAATGGCCATATCGGCGTTGGCATCGAAATCGCCGTCCCCATCCACATCGACAAGAACCCAGCTCACGTTCACTGCGGTTGTGTCTGCTGCTATACCTGTAAGCGTCTCGCTTGGTTTTATCGAATTGCCGATCACTCTGAAGTCGGCGCTCTCCTTGGTCCTGACAATTGTAATGACATGTTTTTGCCTGAAGCTCTGACCTCCTGGATCGGACTCGAACGCGTTATCCAGTGATTTCGCGTCCATGAGCGCCTTCAGTGAAAGCTCGCCGCCGTTGCTTATAAAATGCATGCCTCCCGTCAGATCCACGACACCGGAAAGGGAAATCCTGTCCTCTCCTATATCGAATCCGAAGATTCTGTCAAAGCCGGACTTTGGATTTCCGTCGGCCCCGAACTTGATTTGAGAGTCGGACTTGTCAGTGTAGATGAAAGTGTCTTTCGCAGTATCGGCGCTTACAGCATAATCAGCGTCTGCATAACGCGAAAACGCGAGGCCAATATCCGATTGCCCCCGACTTGCAAGTATTATAGCTGCATCGCCAATCAATACATCTCCTCCCGCGCCGCCGGTCAACTTGTCCTCCCCTCTATTGCCGGTCAACACATCGTCGCCATTGTGACCCTTGAGCTCCGTTTTGATCGACTCTCCAGTGTTCAGGTTCGCTATCACCCAATCATCGACAGGGCTGCCTTCAACCGTCAATGTCCCCGACGACTCCCCTTTCAGGAGAACAAGCCCTCCGGAACTCTCGCGCGCGTCCACCAGCTCCAGGGATTTCAGTCCGGCCTTGTCGTAAGTCAATGCCGTACCCGCCTCTACAATTACGCTTATAAAGGTTCTGGCATCGCCGGTCACCTTGATCTCTTCAATCCCGTCGTCCTTCTGGACGACAACCCTGTTGACGTAGTCCCCGGCCTTGGGGCGGCTTGCGGCAGCAACGGTCGAAGTGACTTTTGCCGTGGAGTGCACGACCAGTTCCTCGATGTCCTTGTCCAGCGTGAGATCCAATTTCATCTTGTCTTGCGCAACCTTTACACCGAAATTTCCCTTCTCGTCCTTCGTGCCGCCGTCGCTGTGCAGATGCAGCATCAACGAGTCGTCGTCGCCGTCTTCCAGCATGTAGCTCACCACGGCGGTCGTGGCCGTCGCCTTGTTGGTGGTGCTGCCGGGCTTCTTGCTCGAAACCGCCAGGTCGGTGCCGGACATCAGGTTCTTGAACACGACGCCGCCGGCGCCGGTGCCGCCGGTCACCTTCAGGTTGTCGATGTCGAGTTCCTTGACATCGTAGGTTCCCGAGCCGCCGCCCGCGTCCAGGGTGATGGTCTCGAAGCCCGTGTAGGCGTCTCCGGCGCCCTTGAGATTGGCGCCGGTCTTTTCCTTCAGCACCAGCGTGTCCATGCCCGCGCCGCCGTCGATCCGGCTCTTGCCGGCCTTGACGTTGGCGACGGTGAACATGTCGTCGCCGGCGCCGAGGTTCGCCGTCAGGCCCTTGGCGTTGAACGCCGTCACGCTCACGTCGTCCTTGCCCATGCTCCCCATGTAGGACATGACGCTCTTGTTGAGAGCGGCGATCTTGACGGCGCCGCTCGCCTCGCTCGCGTCGATGCTCTCCAGCGTCTCGGACGGCTTGACATCGGCCGCTTTCTCCGCCACCGCCGGAGCGAATTTGGTCACGTCCAGCGTCAGGTCGCCGGCGCCGGAAACGGCGACCGTCTTGATCTGATCCGAAGCCAGGCGGATGTTGGAATCGCCCTTCACCTCGATCATCAGATCCTTGATGCCCTTGAGGCACAACTTGCCGTGCCCGTTGGCCGTGTTGCCGAACCGATCGACCATGGCCGTCAGTTCCGTCATGTCCTTGGCGGCGTTCTCCACCAGCAAGGTGGTGTTGGTGTTGCGCAGGTCGACGGACTCGATCGCCTTCGAGTAGATGTGCACCGGCACGCTGTCCTTGTTGTTGACCGCGGCTACCGCGGCTTTTCCGTCTGCGGCTTCCTTGGCGGCCGTGTTGGCGCCGTAGCGCTTGCCGTCGTCGCCCATGCCGTCGCGCACGCCGTCGAGCGTCACGCGCTTGACCGTCTCCGAATGCGCGGTCGACTTGCCCACCTCGACGCCCTTGCCGCCCTCGACCATGACCGAGGTCGTCGTGTCCGCGCCGAAGATGTTCACCTGCGCGCTCTCGCTCACGTCCTCGAGATTTACCATGGCGGCGTTCATGATCTCGACGGTGCCGCCTTCCAGGGATTTGGACGAGACATCGGCGCCGCCGGCGTTCAGTTCGACATCTCCCGCGACATCGCTCAGGACCACATCCGTCAGGCCTTCCCAGCCGCTCAGGTCCGCCGAGAAGTCGCCGCCGCTGTCGACCGTCAGCGTCTCGACATGCATGACGCTCGTCCCGGAAGAGATATTGACATCGTCGTCGGAGCCGCTGGAAGAAAGCTCCAGCGTGTCCATGCCTTCGCCGCCGTCGAGCCGGTCCACGCCGGTCAGGGTCTTCTCGGTGGCGACGAAGGTGTCGTCGCCCAGGGTGCCGTCGAGCCGGTCGACGCCCGTGGTCAACTCGAAACTCTTGCCGGGACGTTGCATCATGTCGATGGCTTCCTTGGCCGCGTTCACGCTGTCGCCGTCGCCGGTCACGCCGCCGAGCACGCTCGCAGAGTCGCCCTCCCAGCGCTTGGTAACGGTGTAGTACGTGGCCACTTCCACCTTGTTGGCGAACATCATGGCGAGGGCGCCGAAATCGCCGTAGGCGGGATGGCTTTCTCCCTGCATGCGGATCTCCAGCAACTGCTGCACGGCCAGCAGGCCCATCTCGCCCCGACCCATGCCGCCGTTGAGCAGGCCGGTCGCCAAGGCCAGCACTTCCGTCGAAGGCGCTTCGCCGAGCGCCGCGGTCAGAAAATCCCGGGCGAACTCCGCATTCGTGATGAAAAAGGGATACATGGACGTGAAGGCGCTCGAAGAAGCGATGTGATTCGCCACCTCCAGCAGGGCCGCTTCCGGGCTCATGCCCTTGCCGACGCTCGCGTTGTAGACGCCGTACCATTCGTTGAGCAGTTCGGTGCCCGGGGCCTTGCCCAGCATTGCTACCGACAGGCCGATTATCGTATCTCTGGTTTGTGCAGTTACCGCCATCTGAAGTGCTCCTGAAATTAAAGACAAGGTGTTGCGGGACGGCATTATATAGCAACATTCGTCCTGCTTGCATGTGACCCGGATCACAAGTTATCGAAATTTTTCGCCCGCCCGGGCGACCGCGAAACGCCGATGCTCCATCCGACCGCGGCGCGTTCCGTCCGGTTGCGCGGCCCGCCTCGGCAACGGCCTGGAAATGATCGCGAGCCTCTTCGAAGGTCGACAAAACGCTTCCGGGAAAGCCGTCGAGCGCCGCGCGCCGGCTTATTTATTTGCTGATAAATCAAATAATTGCCGGCAAATCTCTTGCGCCGCCGCAGGCGGGGCGGTGTTCCCGCGATCCGCTGAACCGGGACGGCGGGCGATTCGGCGACCGGGCCGCCGCGCGCGTTTCCGGGGAAGCGTTCGCGCGATGCGCGCCTTTTTCGCGGCTGCGTTTCGGTCCGCCGCGCGGTGTCGCTGTCCCAAAAACGCGGTGTCGCTGCTCCGGAGAATTATTCGGCGAATGCCGCGAGACCGCCTCGACCGACGGCTCCGCAGGCTGAAAGTTCCCGTTCATGTTCGCACGGCGATTCAGCGACCGGTCCGCGCGAATCCGGCAAATACGGCAGGCATATCAACAAGTTCCGATTGGCGGTAACTGCACATACCAGAAACTGGTTTGCGCAGTCTGGAGACGATGTCGGGGTTTGATCCGAACGCCGGAAACAAGGAAAGCTCTGATCAAGTCAGGGTTTTCCTGCGGCGCAGGCCTGCGGGCACAGACCCGCGGTACAGGAAAACACCGCCAAGGCGCCGCCGGATTCGATAGCGCAAGCCATTGAATCCGGAAGCAAGACAAAACCATGCTTTTGTCTTGCGGCAATGAATAATTCCATGAATGGAATTATTCGGAAGATACCTGGATCCATTGCGCGCGGCGAAGCGGGCGCCGGTTTCCTCCCGAGCGGGGCGGCGATGATGCATCGCCGGGCGAGAGCGGCGTTGGCCCATGCGGCCGCCGGCGCGGCGGGCCCGGGGCAAGGCTGAGGCGTCACGCGGGCGTTTGGACGCGCGGTCCGGAAATTGCGTATCATCGCGGCGGAAATTTTCAGGTTGTTGGCCGTCATGGGACCACTTGCCGGAATTCGCGTTATCGAACTGGCCGGTATCGGGCCGGGTCCCTTCTGCGCGATGATGCTTTCCGACCTCGGCGCCGAAGTGGTCCGCCTAGATCGCCTGAGCCTGAAAGGAACGGGCGACCGCGCCGACGTGCTGGCGCGAGGGCGGAGGTCGCTGGCGCTGGATCTGAAATCGACCGCCGGCGTCGCGACCGCGCTGGCGATGATCGATCAGGCCGACGCGCTGATCGAAGGCTTCCGTCCGGGCGTGATGGAGCGGCTCGGACTCGGCCCCGAAGTCTGTCTTGAACGCAATCCGCGGCTGGTTTACGGTCGCATGACCGGCTGGGGCCAGTCGGGCCCCCTGGCGCAAGCCGCCGGCCACGACATCAATTATATTTCCATCGGCGGCGCGCTCGGCGCCATGGGCTATGCCGACCGGCCGCCGTCGCCGCCGCTGAACCTGGTCGGCGACTTCGGCGGCGGCGCCATGTACCTGCTGTGCGGGCTGCTCGCCGCCTTGATCGAACGCGGCGATTCGGGCCGCGGCCAGGTTGTCGACGCGGCCATGACCGACGGCACGGCAAGCTTGCTGAGCCCTTTCTACGGCCTCATGGCCATGGGCATGTGGACCGCGCGGCGCCAGAGCAACCGCCTCGACGGCGGCGCCCATTTCTACGGCGCTTACGAATGCGCCGACGGCAAGTATGTTTCCGTCGGCTCGCTCGAGCCGCGGTTCTACGCCTTGCTGCTGGAAAAAGCCGGCATCGAGGATCCGCGATTCGAACCGCAATACGCGCGCGAGAACTGGCCCGCATTGCGCGAGGAGCTGGCGGCGGTCTTCCGCACGCGAACGCGCGAGCAATGGCGCGAATTGCTGGAAGGCAGCGATGCGTGTTTCGCGCCCGTGCTCGATCTGGAGGAAGCGCCCGCCCACCCGCACAACCAGGCGCGAGGAACCTTCGTCGACTTCGAAGGCGTCGTGCAGCCCGCCCCGGCGCCGCGGTTCAGCCGCACCCAGGGCGCAATCCAGTCGCAAGCCGCCCTGGTCGGCGAACATGGCGAGCAAGTGCTCGCCGACTGGGGATTCAGCAGCGAGAGCATCGCGCGGCTGAAAGCCGCCGCCGCCATATAAGAAGCCTTTGGGAAGCTCTGATCAAGTCGGAGCTTCCCTGCGGCACATGGATGTGCCGCCGGATTCGATGGCGCAAGCCATTGAATCCGGGAGCAAAACAAAACCACGCTTTTGTTTTGCGGCAATGAATAATTCCATGGATGGAATTATTCAGAGGATACTTTGGTCTGTCCGGCTCCCCGGCAAGCTCCCTTGTTGCGCATGGGGGGATGCAATATGCTTGCGTCCTCGCAATCGAGAGCGCGGCGGCAAACATGGAACTCGCAGGCAAGACGGCATTCATCACCGGCGGCGCCTCGGGCCTTGGCCTGGCGGTGGCCAGGAATTTCCTCGACGCCGGCGCCAGGGTCATGCTGTTCGACCGCAACGGCGAACTGTTGCGGCGAACGGGGGCGGCGCTCGGCGAGCGGGCGAGTTGGCGCGAGGGCGATGTCGCCGATGAAGAATCGGTGGCCGCCGCCGTCGCCGCGACGCGCGAACGCTTCGGCGCCGTCCATATCAATGTCAATTCCGCAGGCATCGGCGGCGCCGCGCGCACCGTGGGCCGCGACGGTCCCATGCCGCTGGCGCGATTCGAACATATCGTGCGGGTGAACCTGATTGGCACTTTCAATGTGCTGCGGCTGTGCGCCGCGGCCATGAACGAAAACGAACCCGACGGCGCCGACGGCGAACGCGGAGTCATCGTCAATGTCGCTTCGGTCGCCGCTTTCGACGGCCAGACCGGCCAGGCGGGATATGCCGCATCCAAGGGCGGCGTCGTCGCGATGACCTTGCCCGTCGCCCGCGATCTGGCGAAGCAGGGCATCCGCGTGATGACCGTGGCGCCGGGCGTATTCGAGACGCCCTTGCTCGCCGCGGCGCCGGAAGAACTGAAGCAGGCGCTGGTTTCGATCGTCCAGTTCCCGAAGCGGCTCGGACAACCCGACGAATTCGCCGCCGCGGTGGCGCATATCGTCGGTTGCGCCTATCTCAACGGCGAAACCATACGGCTCGACGCCGGCATCCGCATGCCGGCGATCTGAAACCGCGACAAGAACCGACCGCAAGTCTTCGCGGCCGCTTCCGTCAAGGAGAGAAACATGGCTCAAGCATATATCGTCGGCGCCGTGCGCACCGCCGCCGGGCGCAAGCAGGGCCGGCTCAGCCGGGTGCACCCGATCGATCTCGGCGCGATGGTGGTCGATGAGCTCGTCGCGCGCGCGGGCATGCCCGCGGAACGCGTCGACGATCTGATTTTCGGCGTGGTTTCGCAAATCGGCGCCCAGGCCGGCAATCTTGGCCGCAATGTCGCCATGTCCTCGCGCCTGCCGCTCGAAGTGCCCGGCGTCACCGTCGACCGGCAATGCGGCTCTTCGCTGCAGGCCGTGCAGTTCGCCGCCCAGGCGGTCATGTCGGAAACCCAGGACGTGGTCGTCGCCGGCGGCGTCGAAGCCATGAGCATGGTGGAGATCGGCTCCAATATCCGCGACGGCCTGCCGCACGGCCGCGGCATGCCCAGGGGAGAAAGACTGGAAGCGCGTTATCCGGGCATCCGGTTTTCCCAGTTCGACGGCGCCGAATTGCTTGCGGAGAAATACGCAATCGGCCGCGAGCAACTCGATGAATTCGGCCTGCTCAGCCATCGGCGCGCGGCCCGGGCCACGAAAGCGGGCCATTTCGAGCGCGAAGTGCTGCCCGTTCCCATCGCGCTCGAAGACGGCAGCCGCGAAATGCACGCGATCGACGAGGGCATCCGCATGGACGCCTCGCTGGCGGCCATGCGCGCCCTGAAACCCTTGCGCGAGGACGGCGTGATTACCGCCGGCACCGCGAGCCAGATCAGCGACGGCGCGGCGGCGGTAATGATCGCCAACGAACGCGCCGTGGCCGAATTCGGCCTGCCGGCGCGGGCGCGGATTCATGCGATGGCCGTGACAGGCTCGGATCCGGTAATCATGCTCGAAGGGCCGATTCCCGCGACCGGGAAAGTGCTGGAGAAGGCCGGGCTCTCGCTCGACGACATCGACTTGTACGAGGTCAACGAGGCTTTCGGTTCGGTGCCCCTGGCCTGGGTCAAGGCGCTTGACGCCGATATCGAACGCCTGAACGTCAACGGCGGCGCCCAGTCGCTTGGCCATCCGCTCGGCGCCACGGGAGCAAAACTGGTGGTCACCCTGGTGCATGAACTCGAACGCCGGCGGGGGCGCCGCGGTCTGGTCGCGATCTGCGAGGGCGGCGGCACGGCCAATGCCATGATCATCGAGCGCGTCGAGCGCGCCGCCTGATTCGAAGTCGAACTTGCCCGGACAGTCTGCGATGTTGTCGGAACGCGCCGAATCTCCCTGGATGGATGAAGAATTGCGCATCTTGCGCGAGGCGGCGCGCCGCTTCTTCGAACAGGAATTCGCTCCCAACATGCCCGCCTGGGAAAAACAGGGCCGCATCGATCGCGCCGCCTGGCGCAAGGCCGGCGAGGCGGGCCTGTTGTGCGCGTCGATACCCGCGTCCTGCGGGGGCGGCGGAGGCGATTTCAGGCACGAGGCGGTGCTGCTCGAAGAAGCGGCCCATGCCGGCGTCGGCAGTTGGGGCAACGGCGTGCATTCCGGCATTGTCGCCCACTATATCCATGCCTATGGTTCGCAGCGGCAAAAGCGGCGCTGGCTGCCGAAAATGGCCCGCGGCGAACTCGTCGCGGCCATCGCCATGACCGAACCCGGCGCCGGTTCGGATCTGCAATCGGTCGCCGCCACCGCTATCGCCGACGGCGACGACTACGTGCTCAACGGCCAGAAGACCTTTCTCACCAACGGGATCAACGCCGACCTGATCTGCGTCGTCGCCAAGACCGATCCGACCGGGGCCGCCGCCGGCGTATCGCTGATCATGCTCGAAACCGATCGCGCGGAAGGCTTTTCGCGCGGGCGCAATCTCGAGAAACTCGGCCAGAAGGCCGCCGACACCGCGGAAGTTTTCTTTTCCGACGCGCGCGTGCCGAGGGCGAACCTGCTCGGCGGCGAGGAAGGCAAGGGTTTCGTCCAGTTGATGCGGCAATTGCCCCGGGAGCGGCTGATCATCGCCGTCGGCGCCGTCGCCGGGATCGAGAAGACCTTGCGGCTGACCGCGGAATACGTCAAGCAGCGCAAGGCCTTCGGCAAGCGCATCCTCGATTTCCAGAACACCCGGTTCAAGCTCGCGGAACGCTATACCGAAGCGCGCCTCGCCCGCGTTTTCGTCGACGACTGCATCCAGCGTCTGGTCGCAGGCGAACTCGATGTCGGCGCCGCGGCCATGGCCAAATGGTGGACCACCCAGAAGCAATGCGAGATCGTCGACGAATGTTTGCAGTTCTTCGGCGGCTACGGCTACATGATGGAATTCCCCATCGCCAGGATGTACGCCGACAGCCGCGTGCAGAAGATCTACGGCGGCAGCAATGAAATCATGAAGATGCTGATCGCCCGCGAAATCTGAGCCCGGCAACCGCGCTCAGGCTCGCAGGTCGGGCAGTTGGTAGCCTTCTTCGGCAAGGCGGGCGCGGATGGCCTTCTTGTCGATCTTGCCGGTGGTGGTCAAGGGGATATGGTCGGCGAGCATGACCTCGTCGGGCAATTGCCACTTGGCGAAGGCCTTGCCGCAATGTTCGATCACCTTCGCCGGATCGAGTTCCCTGCCTTCGTTCATGATGACCAGCGCCACGGGCCGCTCGTCCCATTTCGGATGGGGCTGGGCCACCACGGCGGCCTGGGCGATATCGGGCATGGCGACGATATGGTTCTCGAGGTCGACCGATGAAATCCATTCTCCGCCGGACTTGATCAGGTCTTTCGAACGGTCGGCGATGATCAGGTACTGCTCCGGGTCGATCTTGGCGACGTCGCCGGTCACGAGCCAGCCGTCATGGAACTTGTCGGGTTGCGGGTCGTTGAAATATTCGGCCGCGATCCAGGGGCCGCGAATGCACAATTCGCCTACGGTCTCGCCGTCGTGGGGCAGGGGGTTCCATTGCTCGTCGAAAATCTCCATCTCCAGGCCCGGCATGAGCAGGCCGGCCTTGGCGATATTCTCGAAATGCTCGTCCTCGCCGAGATCCTGCTGGGAAAACTTGGAAACCTTGCGCGACAAGGTGCCCAGCGGATTCGTTTCGGTCATGCCCCAGCCCTGGATCATTTCGATCCGGTAATTGTCCCAATACCAGCGCGCCATGGACACCGGCGGCGCCGAACCGCCGCAGGTCAGCCTGGTCAGATGCGAGATGTCGTATTTGCCCGGATTGGCTTCCAGCACCGCTTTCACGCCTTGCCAGATCGTCGGCACGCCGGCGGAAAGCGTGACTTTCTCGTCCTGGATCAATTGCAGGAATGCGTCGGGAGTCATGAAGCGATGCGGCATCACCTGCTTGCAGCCGAGCATGGACGCGCAGAAGGGCAGTCCCCAGCCCATGGCGTGAAACATCGGCACGATGCCGAGCGAGGAATCGAGCGCCGACAGGCCGATGGAATCGGTCAGGCATTCGGTCAAGGTATGCAGGTAGGTCGAGCGGTGGGTGTACATCACGCCCTTGGGCTTGCCGGTCGTGCCCGAGGTGTAGCAAAGACCCATGGGCGAGGTTTCCGGAATTTCCGGCCATTGGTAGTCATGCGCCTGGCCGGCGATGAAATCCTCGTAGTCGACCTGGTTGCCGAAACTGCTCTCGCCGCCTTCCCCATGCCGGCAAACAACCAGCAATTCGACGCGGGGCAACTTGCCCCAGAGCGGCTCGAGCAGGGGCAGCAGGTCTTCGTCGGCGAAGATCACGCGGTCATCGGCGTGATTGATGATGTATTCGAGGTCCATCGGCGCCAGGCGGATATTCAGGGTATGCAGCACCGCGCCCATCGAGGGCGCCGCCTGGTACAGCTCGAGGTGGCGGTGGTTGTTCCACATGAAGCTGCCGACGCGGTCGCCGATGCCGATGCCCGCCCCCGCCAGCGCATGGGCCAGCTGATTGGCCCGGTTCCAGGTCTGCCGCAAGGTCTGCCGGCGGCAGCCTTCGGCCTGCATGGTGACGACTTCGACTTCCGGGTCGAGTCGGGCGCCCCGGCCAAGGATGCGGGACATGAGCAAGGGCGTGTTTTGCATGGTCATCGAATCAACCTCGAGCGCGCCTGATCAAGATCGCGCAGGCAGGATATAGGATATCCCGAGGGCGTTCAAATCCTGATCCCCCGACCAGGGATGCGGCGGATTCGCCGGCGCCTCGCGGGATGCCGAAGCTGCCTTGCGGCGCTTTTTGCTTGCGGCAATGAACGATGCCGCGGGCGGGATGGCGCGGAGCATGCCCCGGCTTCTCCGGCCCTGATCGCAGGCGTGATACCATGCGTTCCTCGTCCGATTCGCGGCGACGAAGCGCCGCGCGAACCGCCGCGACATGATGCGACATGTGCGACATGAATGAACAAGTTTCGCCGGCGATGCTTGCCGGCCGCCCGGAGTTCGGCTCTCGCCGGGCGACAGCTCGCCGCAACCTCGCCCTTGCGGGCGCGAACCGCCGGGACAACCGCCCTTGAGCGAACGACGGGCGTCCTCCGGCGCCGGCCGCAACCGGACTTTGCGCGTCCACCATTCGAACCGGCTCGAATCGCTGGCCGGGGAGCTGGCCGGGCTGATCGCGGCCGATCCGGCCGAGCCGTTGACGCCGGAACGAATCGTCGTGCCGCATCAGACCATGGGCCGCTGGCTGCGGCTCGAACTCGCGCGCGAACTGGGCATCGCCGCGAATCTCCGTTTCCAGCAGCCGGCGGCGTTTGCCTGGTCGATCTTGCGCGACGCCGTTCCTTCGCTGCCGGAAACGCAAGGCTTTTCCCCGGATACCTTGCGCTGGCACTTGTTCGAATTGCTGCCGGATTTCGCTCGCGGCGCCGATGCCGGGGAAGTGGGCCGCTTCCTCGCCGACGGCGACGAGCGCAAGAGGTTCGAACTCGCCGACAAGCTGGCCGGGGTCTTCGACCGCTGCGTCAACTTCCGGGAAGACTGGATCAGGGACTGGGAGCAGGGCGCGACGCCGCATTGGCAGGCGCGGCTGTGGCGAGCGCTGGCGGAAAAAGTTCCCGAACAGCATTGGATCCATGCGCTGGACGCGTGCAGGCGGCAACTGGCGAGCGGAATCGAACCGGGAATCTGGCCGCGGCGCGCATTCGTCTTCGGCGTCTCGGCGCTGTCTCCGTCCTATCTGCGACTGCTCCGGGATCTTGCCGGGACTATCGAGTTGCATGTCTTCCTTTTCAATCCGAGTTCGGAATACTGGAGCGAACTGCGCACGGAAAGGGAAATCCGCAATCGGACCGAAAACGGGAATTCCGCAGACCAGCATTTCGAGGAAGGCAACAGGCTGCTGGCCACATGGGGACGCGCCGGACGCGATACTTTCGAAGCCTTGGTCGGACAGGAAGCCGAAGAACAGCAATGCTTCCCGCGGCCCGGCGACGGAACGCGGCTGGCCGCCGCGCAAGGCGATATCCAACTGGTGCGGGATGCCGCCGAGGCCGCCGCGGCCCATGCGGTCGCGCCCGACGACTCCTTGCAGATCCATTGCTGCCACTCGGTCATGCGCGAGGCCGAGGTGTTGCACGACCGCCTGCTCGGCCTGCTCGAGGCCAATCCCGATATCGAACCGGCGGACATCATGATCCTGACGCCGGACCTGGCGCGTTATGGTCCGGCGATCGCCGCGGTATTCGAAGCCGAAGGCCGCATTCCCGTGACGCTGTCGCGGTTCCGGGCGGCGGATTCGCCGACCGCGCGGGCGTTTTTCGATATTCTCTCCCTGCCCGGCACGCGTTACGGCGTCGAGGCCGTGCTCGCGCCGCTCGACGCGCCTTCCTTGCGAGCGCGTTTCGGCATCGCCGAAGAAAGTCTTCCCGCGATCCGCGACTGGGTCGGGCAGGCCGGCATCCGCCGCGGCGTAGCCGTCGGCGACGACGCGCCGGCGCTGCCCGGCAATAGCTGGCGCGAGGGATTGGATCGGCTGTTGATGGGCTATGCGACGGGCGATACCGACGCGCTCGCGCTCGGCGTCGCGCCCTGCGCCATCCGCGGCGAAGGGGGATTCGAGGCGGGCGAGCAAGATCATGAAACCCTGGGGCGGTTCATCGCCTATTGCGCAAGGCTGTTCGACCTGAGATCCCGCGTGGCGCGCCCTTGCGGCGCGCGGCGATGGGGCCGGATCTTGCGCGAGGTCGTGGACGATTTCTTCGAAGACGGCTCGGCCGCCGGCGCATGGCGCGATTTCGCGGCGGCCCGCGAAGCAGCGGACGAAGTGGGCGAAATCAGGTCGCTGGTCGAGAGCTTCGCCCAACAGGCCGGCCGCACCGAATGCCCCATTTCGTTTGCGATCGCGCGGCAGGTGCTGCGGGAGTCCGCCGCCGGACCCGCGCTCGGGCCGGCGCGGCTCGCCGACGGCGCGACCATCGGCAAGCTCGCGCCGGGACAGGTGTTGCCGGCGAGAATCGTTTGCGTCGCGGGCATGAACGGCGGCGGGTTCCCGCGCAATCCCCCGCGTCACGGCTTCGATCTGGTCGAGCAGGACAAGCGCCGCTTCGGCGACCGCGATGTCCGCCGCGAAGACCGCTTCGCCTTGCTGGAAGCCCTGCTCGCGGCGCGCAGCGCTTTCATCGTCAGTTATGTCGGGCGCGACCAGCGCGATGATTCCGATATCCCGCCGTCGATCCTGGTCGATGAACTTTGCGATTATCTCGCGGTCCGCTTTCCCGCCGCGGCCGGCGGAGACGGCAAGGCGGCGCCGGACTCTTTCCGCGTCAAACATCCATTGCAGCCTTTCAGCAAGCGATATTTCAGCGGCGACGGAGAGCTGTTCAGCTACTCGCGGACCATGCGCGACGCCGCGCAGATGCTGGGCAATCCGACCGGAACTTCCCCGCGCCGGTTCCGCCGCAAGTTGCCTGAACCCGAAGCTGCGCGGCGGAAAATCACCTTGGCCGCGCTGGCGCGGTTTTTCGCCGACCCGACGCGAGGCTTCCTGAAGGAGCGGTTCGGAATCGGTCTTAGCGAAGAAGCCGAGACGATCGAAGAAGTCGAGCCCTTGCGAATCAACGGCCTCCAGCGCTGGGGCTTGCGGGAAGAGATCCGCGACAGGACCGAACCGGCCCGGGCGGACCGCGCCGGTCCGGAAGACGTCAAGTCGCTGCTGCTGGCGCGCGGAAATCTGCCCCATGGCGCTTTCGGCGAATTGGCCTATGCGCGCGCCCGCGCGGAGGTCGACTTGCTGAAGGAGAGGTTGACCCCCTATGCGGAAACATTGGCGGCGCCGCCGGTGAATATCGATCTGAAAATCGACGCTTTCCGGCTGATCGGCGCGATCCCGAATGTCGACGCCAGACGGATCGTCTGGTGGCGCAACGGCAGACTGCGCGCCAGGGACAGGATCGAGGCCCGCCTGCTGCAACTTGCGTGGGTGGCGGCCGGCAATCAACCGCTTCCCGTCAAGATGGTTTTTCTGGGCGGGGAGGAGTTGATGGTGGAGCCGTCCGAGTCGATTCGCGCCTGGCTCGACATCTGGTGGCGGGGTTTGTCCGAGCCTTTGCATTTCTTCCCGGAATCGTCGTTCGAGCTGATCTGGGAAATCAGGAAAAGGAATTACGCCGGCGCCATGAACGCGGCCAGACGAAAATGGATCGGCGATGCGTATCGGTCGCTGCCGGGCGAGCGCGACCTTTTGAGCAACCGCCTTGTCTGGGGTTCCGAAGGGGAAGAAGAAGCCTTGGGCGGGGACTTCGAGGAACTGGCGCAACAGCTGCTTTTGCCGATTGTCGAGCTCGCTTCGTCATGACCGCCGAACCGCCCCGCACAGCGCTCGATACGGCCCTGGGCGGCGGCCGCACGCTCATCGAGGCCAGCGCCGGTTCGGGCAAGACCCGGGCCATCACCACGCTGGTCGCTCGGCTCGTGGTCGAAGAAGACCGCGCGCTCGACAGCATCCTCATCGTCACATTCACCAGGGCGGCCACGGCGGAATTGCGCGAGCGCGTGCGCGAGATCCTCGGGAAAATCCGGCAAGGACTGGAGCGTCCCGACAGCATCAAGGGCAAGGACGGCGCGCAGGCGAGGGAACTGCTCGCAAGATGGGCGGACGCCGGGAAGTTCGACGAGCGGCGGATCGGGGAGCGAATCGAAGCGGCCCTGCTCGACATGGATCGGGCCAATGTCTTTACCATTCACGGCTTTTGCCAGCGGGCGCTCGCCGAGTTCGCTTTCGAGACCGGATTCCCTTTCGGCTTCGAGGTGGGCGGAGACGAAACGGGCGTCGTCGCAAGCGTTGTGCGCGATATCTGGCAGCGCCGATTCAAGGACAGCTCCCCGATATTCGCCAATTACCTTGCGGCGAAGAATTTCATGCCCGCCGAACTCGCGGACTGGTTCGGCTCGGTTCGCGCCAGATTGTTCGAGGCGATCGAGGGCGCGCCCGACCTGCCGGTCGAGCCGGACATTGCCGAAGCCGCCTGCCGGCAAACGCTGGAATCCCTGTTGGCGAACTGGCGGGAGCACGGTCGGGAATACAGTCGAATCGTGCGCGAAAGCACGGCCTTCGACAGGCGAAAATACCGGAAGGACACCATGGAAGAGCGCCTGGCCGCTTTCGAAAAAGTCGCCGCCGTCGGGGTCTTGCCGGTCGGTATCGACGGCTTGGCGAAACTGGCGCGAGATCTGGGCGCCGCGAAGGCTTCGCAAGCTTGCAATCCGGGGCAGCGGCTGCCGCAGAATCCGCTATTCGAGGCATTCGACGAACTGGCCCGGGCCTGCGACGAGTTGCTGCGAAATTTCGCCGACTGCTGCCGGCGCCTGCGCCGGCAGATCATCGGCGAGGCCGACGCGGAAATCCGCCGCCTCGCGCGCGACGAGCGATGTCTCGCCTACGACGACCTGCTCGTGGAGATGCGCGCCGCGCTATATCGCGAAAATGCCGGACAGCGGCTGGCGGCGCGCTTGCGGCGCCGTTTTCCCGTCGCGCTGATCGACGAATTCCAGGATACCGATCCGACGCAGGAGCGGATTTTCAGCGGCATCTACGGAGACCGCGAAGATTCCGGTTCCGGCGCGCCATCCGGGCAGGCAGACCGCCGCGGCGCGCTTTATATCGTCGGCGACCCGAAACAGTCGATCTATGAATTCCGCGGCGCCGACATTTTCGCCTATCTCGCCGCGCAAAAGGAATCGGACTCCAGCTTGCAGCTCGACCGGAACTGGCGTTCCGCGCCGGAGCTCGTCGCCGCGGTAAACGCCGTATTCGCCGCGCCGCTGGCGTTCACGATGCCCGAAATCGAATTCGCGCCGGCGCGGCCCGGACGCGATGACGAAACACGGCTGGAAATCGACGGCGAAGTCCCGCCGCCGCTCGATTTCTGGCTGCCGGACGACCAGCGCAACAACGCCAATGCCACTGCGGTCGCGGTCGACGCGGTCGCGGACGATATTGTGCGCCTGCTGGCATTGGCGCGCGCCGGCAAGGCCGGCGTCGGCGGCAAGGCGCTCAAGGCTTCGGATATCGCGATTCTCGTGAACACGCGCTCCCAGGGGCGCGAGGTCGCCGGCGCCCTGCGCCGGCGCGGCGGCAAGAGCGTGGAGGTCGACGATGCAAGCGTGTTCGAGTCGCGGGAAGCCGAGCAGGTCCATCGCCTGCTGCGCGCCCTTGTCAATCCCGGGCGCCGGGATTTTCTGCGCGCGGCGCTGGCCGACGACGTTTTCGGGCTGGACAACGCGCAATTGCTGGCGTTGAGCGAGGAAGACGAGGCCTGGGGCGATTGGACCCGCCGTTTCGGCGAGTGGCGCGAGTGCTGGCGGTCAAGAGGCGTCGGCGCCATGTTGCGCGGACTCGTCGACGCCGGCGCAGGCGCCGGCAATCTGTTGCGCTACGCCGACGGGCCGCGCCGGCTCACCAATCTGCACCACCTGACCGAACTGCTGCAAGAGGCCGAGACGGACAATCGCTTTTCGCCCGCGACGCTGCTGGCCTGGTTCGGCCGGCGCCGGCAGGGGCGGGCCGGACCGGGGGGCGGGGCGGAGGAAGCCGCCTTGCGTCTCGACAACGACCAGGATCTGGTAAGAATCCTGACGATACACAGAAGCAAGGGCCTGGAGTTCCCGCTGGTCTATCTCCCCTTCGCCTGGCAAAGCAGGAAAATCGGCAACCGTGCCGGATTTCCCGTCAGCTATCACCGCCGGGACGGCGCGAGGTTCCCGGCCATTCTCGACCTCGCTGCGGATGCGTCGGTTCTGGGCAGGCGGGAACTGGAAGAGTTCGGCGAATCGGTGCGGCTGCTCTATGTGGCGCTGACCCGCGCCAGGGAGCGCTGCGTCGTCGTCTGGACCAGGATCACGAGCAAGATCGCGAAGGAATTGCCGCCGCTGGCCTGGCTCATGCATAGAAGTCCGCGGCACAATGAAATGCTCGCCGGCCTGAGCGGCGGCGAACCGCCGTCGACGGGCGCCGCCGTCCCCTGCGCGGTCGCCAGGGTCCACGACAGCATACGCAAGGAATTTCCCGACAAGAAACGGGCCGCTTTCGTCGCCGACATCCAGGCGGTCGCGGGCAGATGCCCGCGCGGCATCCGCGTGCGCGAACTGTCCGGCGAAATCGACGTGTTCGTTGCGCGATTCGAGCCCGAGCCCGAACTGGAGTACCGGTGCCGGGATTTCAACCGCCCCATCCGCGGCGTCCGCCAGATGACCAGTTTCACCGCGCTGGCGGCGGATCACGCCGCGCCGGCCCCGGCGCATCGTTTCATGGAAGCGGGAGCGCCCGACCGCGACGAATCCGCCGGCGGCATGACCGCGGATCCCGACGCGCGCGCAGCCGGGCGGCAAGCGGGGGCATGCAACGCATTCAACTTCCCCCGCGGCGTCCAGGTCGGCACTTGCCTGCACCGGATATTCGAAATCCTCGACCAGCACCCGGCGCGCCCGATCGATCAGGTCTGCAAGGAACAACTCCGGCGCGCCGGCATCGAGGCGAAATGGCGGGATGTCGCCCGAACCATGGTCGAGAATACGCTGGCGACCGAATTGCGCGAACCCGGACAGGACGGCTTCCGGCTCGCCGATATCGACCGGCGCCTGGTCGAACTCGAGTTCTTCTTCCCGGTCAATGGCCTGCGCCGCGCGGGCCTGGGCCGATTGCTCGAGCGTTTCGGATACCCCGGCCTGTTGCGCGGCGAAGACGGCGCGCCGGCCATCGACGGCTATCTGCGCGGCTTCGTCGACCTCGCTTTCGAACATGCGGGCCGCTGGCATGTGCTCGACTACAAGTCGAACTGGCTCGGCGACAAGGCGGAAGACTACGAACGGCCGCGACTCGCCGCCGCGATGCGCGAACATCGCTACCCGCTGCAATATCTCATCTACCTGCTGGCCTTGCATCGCTACTTGCGAACGCGCCTGCCCGACTATGATTACCAGCGCCACGTCGGCGGCGCTTTCTACCTGTTCCTGCGCGGCATGGATCCCGGCGCCGGCATGTCGCGCGGCGTCTGGTTCGACCGGCCTTCGCAGGCATGCATCGAGGCGCTGGACGACTGCATGCGAGGCGCGTCATGACCACTCCCCCCGCCGTCGACTTGCTCCTGAAGCATCGCCAGATCGGCGAAATCGACCGGCAACTCGCGGCGTTGATCGTCGAACTCGCCGGCGGCGATGAAGACCTTGCGCTGGCCGCGGCGCTGGCGAGCCGCCATACCCGCGCCGGCCATACCTGCATCGATCTGAAAGAAGTCGCCGGCGGCCAATGGCCCGGCGCGCCCGGAGCCGACGCGGTCGACTTGCCGCTGCCCGCGCTGGAAGGCTGGCTCGCCCGGCTTGCCGCGAGTCCCGCGGTGGCCGGACGGGGCGCCGCGGCAAGCAGGCCCCTCGTACTGGACGAAACCGGCCGGCTCTATCTCGGCCGCCTGTGGCAGCGCGAGCGGTCGGTCGCGGTCCGGCTGCGCGAACTCGCCTGCCGCGAGACCCCTGAATCCGGAAAGTTGCGGGCGGTGCTCGACGAACTGTTCGGGGACGACCCGCGCGACGCCTTGCCGCGCAAGGCGGCCCGCGTCGCGGCAAGCCGCCACCTGTGTTGCATTTCCGGCGGTCCCGGCACCGGCAAGACCACCACGGTCGCCAAAATCATGCTGGCGCTGATGAAAACGGGTCAGGCGAAGGCGGGCGATATCGCTTTCAGCGCGCCTACGGGCAAGGCCGCCGCCCGCCTCCAGGAAGCGACCCGCGCGTCGCTGCGCAAGATGTATGAAGGCGAAACCCTGCCCGAAGAACTCGCCGTGGAGGTAAGCACGATCCATCGCTGGCTGATGAAAAGCGAAGCCGAAAGAGGGCTCGCCAAGCTGCTCGTCATCGACGAGGCCTCGATGGTCGACATCCATCTCATGAGCCGGGTGCTGCGCGCCTTGTCCGACTCGGCGCGGCTCATCCTGCTCGGCGACTCTTCCCAGCTCGCCTCGGTCGAGCCCGGCTCGGTCTTCGCCGATATCTGCGCCGCCGCCGCGAGCGAACATTCGCCGCTGGCGCCTTGCGCCGTCAATCTCGAACACAACTGGCGCTTCGACCCGGGCAGCGGAATAGGACGGCTGGCGGCGGCGATCCGGTGCGGCGATTCCGCTGCGGCCGAACGGGCGCTGGAACATGCGCCGGCGGGATCCGTCGGTTTCGAAGCCCTGGCGGACAGCGCCGCCTTCGCCGCGCTCGCGGAGCGGTTTACCCGCCGGCATTACGCTCCCCTGGTCGAACGGTTCCGCAACCTGGACGATGCCGCGCAACTCGCGTCCCGCGAAAATCCGTTCCGGCATTTCATGGCGCTATGCGCCCATCGCAAGGGCGGTTTCGGCTCCGAACGCTTCAATCAGCATGTCGAGCGCGGGCTGCGCGCGGCGGGACTCGTTCCGGCGAACGAGGAGTTTTACGCGGGCAGGCCCATCATCGTCACGCGCAACGACTCCCGCGCCGAACTCGTCAACGGCGATACCGGGATCGTGGTCAACGCCGGCGCGGGCGCGCTCAAGGTGTGGTTTCCCGACCTGAAAGACGCCCAGGGCGAGCCGAGACTGGTAGCCCCGCAACGGCTGCCGCCCCATGAGAGCTTCTACGCGCTTACCGTGCATCGTTCCCAGGGCTCGGAATACGACGAGGTCGCATGCATCCCAGGCCCCGCCGAATCGCAGGTGAACACCCGCGAGTTGCTCTACACCGCGATAACCCGCGCGCGCGAAAAGGTCGTCGTGCACGGCTCCCGCGCTGCGCTCAAGGCCGCGACCGAATGCGAAACCTCGCGCGGGTCGGGATTGCAAGACGCGCTTCGCTGAGACGGCGAAACAAAACCGCGCTTCTGTCTTGCGGCGATGAATAATTCCATGGATGGGGAATTGTCAGAGCGTACCTGGGCCAGTTTGCGCGGCGTGGTTTTGGTGGTCGCAATCCATATCGCGATTGGGCTCGGTCCGTAATGGGACGGCCCAGACTATGCGGCCGCGACGGAGAAAGAAGTGACTTCGACAGCCGGTTTTGCCCCAGACGGATGGATGCAAAGTGACCGACCCGTTGAAATGGCGCCGGACCCTCCAGCTTGGCGTATCGCCCGCTATCAGACTTAGCTGGATGCTCCCGCCGCAGCCGCAGGGGCAGAGTAGCGCCGCCGACCACGGCATTGCCCGGTCTCCTACCAAGTAAATATGGCGAGGCTCAAGTACATCGGGCGCGTCCTCGACGGTTTTGGTGGCGTAACCTGAGCGCAGTCCCGACCGTTCGACCAGACTCCACCAGAGCCGGAGGAGCCGCCTCATGTCGCATCCCGGCGGAGACTGAGTTCGGGCCAATCAAGCAGCGGGTCGACATCTCCTCGCCCGACATGTCGGGCGAGCATAGGACAAGGTTCGCCGTCGCGCTCGTGCTCGTATATTCCGTGGCTCACGCTCAGGCGATGGACGGCGTAGTCCGCGTTGGAGTCGAGGCGGTAGGGATGCATCCGCGCGAGGAATTCGTTGACCGCGAGGCTCGCCACGAGAGAATTCAATTGAACCACCGCGGGCCTGTCTTCCTGCACGCCGCGAATGTAGCCGTTTTCGAATTGCGCGCGGTAGGCCGACGGGTCGATGCGCAGAAGGCCGGCCGCGCGCACCTGCTCCATCGTATAGACGTGCCGGCTGAGAAGGCTTGACCCGCCTGGCTGCAGATAGTGAACGGTACCGCAAACCTGATCGACGCCCCCCTTTCCGTCAGCCTCCAACTTCACGCCGAGGTCGAAGTAGGGAATCAGGTAGAAGGTAGCCAGCTTGTTGAGAAGATGTCGGCCGTCGATCGAGTCCATGCAGCCGAACACCACATCGCAGGCGGCGACCGCCCTGATGGCGTCCGGATCGAACAGGCTCCGCGGATGGGTTTCCACGACCGTCCCGAGATCCATTTCGGCGATGGCGCGAGCCGCCACGTCGACTTTGAAGCGATTTCTTCGAGCGTCATCCATTGTGGCGTTCAGGATCCGGTTGAGGTTCTTCTGCTCGACGCGGTCCGGGTCTACCAGAACCAGCGTGCCGACGCAGTTCCGGGCCAACTGTTCGATGAGGGGGCTGCCGGTACCCGAACATCCGACGATGCCGACGCGCAGCCTGCGGAGGCTATCAAAGGTCCCGGAGCCAAAGGTCTGCGCCACGCGGTGTCCGAATTCGGGAACAGCCGAGGCGGCGGGTGCGGCGGGCCAGAACGCGAGATCGTCACCGACGATATTGACCGACGCCAGTGGATGGAACCCGCCGCTCTCGTCGACCAGCCTGCCGATCATGCGTCCGTCGCGGAACATGACGGCACTGGCGTGCGGGCCGTCCTCCGTCCAGGCGTGGACGGACGGGAAGAGCGCGCGGTCGGCGCGGTCGTCGATGGCGGAGAAGGTAGACGGATTTCCGTGGCCATGAATTTTCAGGATCGCCAGCCCGCGCCGACGTGCTTCTTCCAGTAACGGCGGGAGGATGTCGGTTGTCCAGGTGACGCGGTCGGGCGTTCTCTCCGAGCAAGCCTCGTACGGAACCGGCGCCGCGCGGTGGACGAGCAGGCGGCTCAGTTCGGCTCCCCGACGGCGGCCGCACAAGGCGAGGGCGACGGCCTCGCAGCCGTCGGCGGGAAACAGATGCGCCGCCAGTTCAGCATGCTGGCGCCGAGTCATCGAGAGCGTAGCGACTCGCATGATCTCAGCCATGTTGCAGTTCGCGCAGGAACCAGTGCTCGACCAGACCGAAATGGGTCGCGAGGTTGTCGATGCCGGGACGCCAGGGATTCGCGGGCGTGCGGTGCCGGCTCCAGCGCTGCCACTCCTTGCCGTCGAACGCCTCCGTGCGTGTGGCCGGAATCGGTCGCCCGTCGGCGCGCTCAAGCGCTGGGTGGACGTAGACCATGTCGATCTGAGCGTCCGGATAGCCGGGTTCGATGCGGACATGGACATCAACTTGGCATTGGAGGTAGCCGGCCGGCAGCTGGAAATCGTACAGAACCACGCGCAGGACTCCGGCTTCTGAAATCAACTCGAACCTGCTTCGAGTATTGTCGAGCCACTCCAGGTCTTCCTGCGGGAGAGCGAAGTCGCGGCGCCCGTCGAAGCCCTCTGTCTGGTCGAGGGGGAGGGTGACGAACCTTTCAACGCCGGGTTTCCTCAGGTCGACCTTCTGGTCCAGCTTGATACGCTGGGGCTGTCCGCCCTTCACCTTGAGGTAGATGGCATAACCTTCGGCCGGCTTCTTGCCGGCCAGATCGAGCAACTCGCGACCCGTCACCTGGGATACGGGCGTCTCAAAAATATCTTTGTCGATCTGGACCTTGTAATCTTGGCTGTCGCGGGTCATGCGGAGTTCCCCCTTCGGTTGGCAGCATCGGATTTCACCCCCTTGATGCTGGCGAGCGCGGGTTTCGCGGACACGCAGGGAACCGCGCAGAAATATGTTTCTGAATGTCCGAAAGCCGGGCGGCCATACGCATATCCTGGTGAAGACAATTGGCAAACGGACCAAAATGACCTTGGCGCTTCGAGATGTTGCAACCCGAGAAGAGAGCGCAGCGGCTTTGCGGCGACTCTCCGATGATGAGTTGCGTCGATTGGAGCAACTGGCGCGACTCCGCGTCACCGGACTGCACGCGGTGGATTGGCGCGACCTGCTGCACGAGGCGGTTGCAAGACTCCTCGACGGTTCCCGACGGTGGCCCCGGGGTGTGCCCTTGGTGGTGTTTCTACGCGAGACGATGCGAAGCATCGCGAGCGATCATTGGCGTAGATTGAGTCAGCCAGTAGTCATGACCGAGGCGGATCTTGAGGTGCATGGGGAAGCGGACGAAGGAGCGGACAAGGGAGCGTTCGACAGCGCCGCGGATCCTGTGGCTTCTCCGGAACGTCAGGTCTCAGCTGCCGAAACGCTGGTCCGTATCGAAGAGGCGTTAAAGGACGACGAAGACGCGCTGCTTGCCGCGCTTGAAGACGAAGTCCTTCAGTCGGACCGGATCGGACAGCAACTGACAGACGAGAGCGCCGGCACCGAAGATGTCAGAGCGATGCGAGCCGGCATGGAATCGATGATCCGTGCGCGAACGTACGATCCCAAGCAGCGACCGGAGTTGCGGCGCGGCGCCGGCGGTCGCGCTCCGGGAGCCAAGGCCGCGGCGGCGCAGGCGATGCAACGGCTGGGCCGTTGGGCTGGGGTGACGCAGGGCGAATGCGCAGTGCCGGAGGTCAGAATGGCATTTTCGGGAGAATCGTCGGAAACGGCTGGAAAAACCGTGCACAAAGCGACGCGGCGCCAGCCGGACAAATCGAACGGTGACAAGTGCGAGGATGGTTAGGATGGCAATATGAAGTTCGTGTTGAGCTATCTCTTTGGATCGCGGCGGCTGTGGCAAGGGGTCTTCAATGACATCGGAAGTGGTAGTGATGAATCGTATTGGGGTGGCGCTCGCGGCCGACAGCGCCGTTACCCTTGATACAGGCGACAGCAGCAAGGTGCGCGACTCGGCCTTGAAGTTGTTCATGCTCTCGAAATACCGCCCGGTCGGTATCATGGTCTACAACAACGCCCAGCTTTTGGGAGTTCCGCTGGAGACGATCATCAAGCTGTTCCGGCATGATCTGGGGAGGCGAGGATTCGATACGCTTCCCGAGTACGGCGACGAGTTGATCCGCTTCCTCGACGGCAATACCAAGCTGTTTCCCGATGCCTGTGCAGACCAGATATTTCCTGAAGGCGCTGAAGGCAGAATTTCATCGTATAAATAAGAAGGTGAGAAAGGAAATCGCCGACAGAGGTCTGTTCGGAGAAGGAGAAGCTGTAACCAAGGTGGTCGAAGAAGTGATTGCGCAAAAGTTGGAGCTCTGGCGACAACAGCCGGACGCAGAGTATCTCGATGTGGGCGCCGGCGATGTCGTTGGGCGGCTCTCGGGAGAGGTCAACAAGGCCATCAACATCGCTGCTGCAAGATGGGGTGTGGGAAGTAGTGTCGTCGTTAAAAACTTGTACCAAATCGCAAGGCACTTGGTTGGTAAAGACCACTTTCCGCTGGATGTGTCTTCTGGTCTTGTCATAGCGGGGTTCGGTGAGGCCGAACACTTCCCAACGGTTATGAAGATCGAGATCGGTGGTGTCTATGGCGGTAGACTGAAGGCTCAACCTCCTTCGTTGGTTGAGGTGACAGACGAAAGACCATCCTCGGTCATGGCCTTTGCTTACACGGACATGGTGGATACCTTTCTCAATGGCATTTCGCCGCAAGTGCTCTCCCGCTTGGAGGATGCGGCGACATTCATCAGAGAGGTACCTCCCTTGGTCTTGGATGCTGTGGCCGGACTTTCGAAGGCAGAGACGGCGAAGGTGGCTGATTTAATTCGCAAGGCGAGCCGGGAGAAGGCAGCAGAATTTGCGGATCAGATACTGGAAGGGGTGATTGACCGACGTCACAAGATCGCACGTGCTATCGAAACATTGACGATTGGGGAGTTGGCTCAGGTGGCATCCACTCTGGTAGGTTTGAGTTTCTTCGAACAGCAGATGTCGCTGGAACGGCAAACAGTCGGCGGGCCGGTGGATGTCGCCGTGATCTCGAAAGGAGACGGGTTTGTCTGGATCAATCGCAAACACTATTTTCGCAGGGATCTCAACGATCACTTTTTTCGCAAATACTATGATGACACGCCAGCGGCGGATGATGCCAATGATGGGAAGGAGATGAAGGATGACGAATGAGAAAAGAAAGCTGACCCAAGGCTCGGATACATCGTATCGCGGCGGCAGTGGCGAGTTGTCGTCGGATATGCAACATCTTCTGGACCGGGCGCCGCAGTTCGGAAAGCTGGCGGAGGCAGCGAAGGGACAAGTACCCGAGCTATCACCTTCTCAGCAAGAATTTCTGCGCAAATTCGCCAACCAGCTAGCCACGGGAATCACTCAAGACAATAGCGGTTCGGCGCCGCGCGCGAGCCGGAAGCCCGCAAAGCCGGGCGGCATGCGTACCTCAACCAAAGGGGGCTGACGCTTCCACTACCGCGGGCATGCATCGCAGGGAAGCTCTGACTTGCTCAGAGCTTCTCCAAGTATTCTCTGAATAATTCCATCCATGGAATTATTCATTGCCGCAAAACAAAAGCGTAGTTTTGTTTTGCTCCCGGATTCAATGGCTTGCGCCATCGAATCCGGCGGCACATCCATGTGCCGCAGGGAAGCTCGAGACTTGATCAGAGCTTCCCTAATACAACAGGAATGCGATTGTCAGAAATACCGTCAGGCCTGCCGCGAGCAAGGTTCCGTAAACGGCGGTGGCGAGCAGATAGACCACGCCGCTATAGATGTAGCCGCTGCGGTAGAAATTCTTCAGGCTCAGATACAGGTAGATCACGATCCACGAAACGATGGCGAAATCCGCCCAGCCGAGGAAACCGGCGAGCGCCGGGAATCGGCCCGCGAGCATCCCGGTCAATGCCAGCAGATAGAATGAAACGATCAGGAAAGAGTGGTTGTGCAAGCCGAGGATGAAATGCTCCATGTAATAGCGGCCCTTGAAGAGGAGCAACGTCCATAGCACGAGCGCCAGCATGGGCATCATCAGCAAGATGAAGACCGTCACGTACTCGAGGGACTCGCTGAAGAAATCCCTGAAAAACTCGAGCGGTTCTTCGCGCGCTTCGACAAAATTGCTCACGGACTGATCCACCAGGAAGTTCTTCAGCCGTTCGCCCGCGGTCGCCGGCAGGAACGGTATTTCAAGGCCTTCCAGCGCGGCCCGGATTGCTTGCGGGTCGATGTCGAGACCGGAGAATCCGTTGTCCCGGTCTTCGTCCCCGGAGGTATCCGCGACTTGCCGTTCCGGCAACTGTCCGGGCGGATTCGCGACCGTCGGCGAGCCTGCTTCGTTGGCGGAGAAATCGCGGAAAGAGCCGATGATCGAAACGACGAGGAAAAAACTGATGCTCAGGACGAGGAACATGCGCAGCGGCGGGGTGTAGCGCGCGCGGCGGCCGTTCAGGTACTCGGTGCTCAGAAAGCCGGGCCGCGTATAAAGACAGTACAACGTGCGATAGACCCGGCCGTCGAGATCCAGCATCGCGTGCGACAATTGCCTGAGCATGCGCCAGAACGGCCGCCGCACGACCCTGTCTTCCTGGCCGCAGTCGCAACAGAACCTGCCCGAGAGCGCCGCGCCGCAATTGCCGCAGCGGGAAATTTCGATTTCGTTGCCGGTCAGTTCGTCCATGTTCGCTCATTGCGCCGGCAATCGGGACGCCGGCCGAAGCCGGGCCGCGGGCGGGCTGGATATTGTCCGGGAATTGCCCGATAGTTCTCGATTGTGGAATCAGTTGCAAGTCATGACGATATATTCAGGGGGATAAATCAATGGACAAGGCGAGAGTCATGCGATACCTGCCCTGGGCCTTGGCGATATTCGTCGCGATCGTTTTCGTGCAGTCCCTGTTCTTCAAATTCACCAATTCGTTCGAGACCCGGCACATTTTCACCACCATCGGCGACTGGATGGCCGCGGTCGGCCTGCCGGCCTTCATCGCCTCCGGATTCGGCGCCTGGGGCGGTTACGCCACGGGCAGCGTCGAACTGGTTGCCTCGGTCCTGATGATCATTCGCAAGACCCAGTCGCTGGGAGCGCTGATCGGTTTTGTCGTCATCAGCGGCGCGATCTTTTTTCACCTGTTCACGCCGCTCGGCGTCAGCGTGGTGGTCAATGAAGCCGGGGACCGGGACGGGGGCCAATTATTCGCCATGGCTGTCGGCGTTTTCCTGTCGACGATCGGCATCATGTGGCTGCGCCGCAACGAACTGGCGGGGTATCTTCGCCATGGACGGAATTAGGGAAGCTCTGATGTCTTGCGGCAATGAATGATGCCATGGATGGAATTGTCCGGAGGATGCTTGAGCGTCGGGAGACGGCGCTCGCCGCGCGGTTATCGGGCCGCGGCGCGGGCCGGCGCGCGCAATAGCGGCCGGCCGGTCATCTCCGGCGGTATCGGCAGGCCGAGCAGGCGCAACATGGTGGGCGCGACATCGCAGAGGCGGCCTTCGCCGGCGAATTCGAGTTCTCCGGCGCCGACGTAGACGAGCGGCACCGGGCCGGCGGTATGGGAAGTCAGCGGCTGCCCGGTGCGCGCGTCGCGCATCTGTTCGACGTTGCCGTGATCGGCGGTGACGAGCAGGTCCGCTCCGGTTTCGCGGACCGCTTCGACGATCTTGCCGAGACATTGGTCGACGACCTCGACCGCCTTGATCGAGGCTTCGAAATTGCCGGTATGGCCGACCATGTCGCCATTGGCGTAATTGCAGATGATCGCGTCGAAATCGCCGGAGCGGATCGCCTGCGTCAGCCGCCCGGTCAACTCGAAGGCGGACATTTCCGGTTTCAGGTCATACGTCTCGACCTTGGGCGAGGGAATCAGCGCGCGCTTTTCATTGACGAAGGGTTGTTCCCGGCCGCCGTTGAAAAAGAAGGTGACATGCGCGTATTTCTCGGTTTCGGCGATGCGCAATTGCGAACAGCCCTTGTCGGCGAGCCAGGCGCCGAAGACGTTGTCCAGTCGTTGCGGCGGATAAGCGCAACTGGCGGGGATGTCCGCGGCGTATTCGGCCAACATGACGAAGTCGGCCAGACGCGGCCGGCGCTGGCGCGCGAAGCCGTCGAAATTCTCCTGGACCAGCGCGCGGCTGAGCTGGCGCGCGCGGTCGGCGCGGAAATTCATGAACACGACCGCGTCGCCGTCGGCGATCTTCGCATCCGCATCGCCGATCAGGCTGGCCTGGACGAATTCGTCGTCTTCGCCGCGCCCGTAGGCGGCGCGCAGGGCCGATGCCGCATCCTCGAAGCGGTGCGGCGCCGCGCCTTCGGTCAACATCGCGTAGGCGGGCGCGACGCGCTCCCAGCGCTGATCCCGGTCCATGGCGTAATAGCGGCCGCAGATCGAAGCCAGCTTGCCCTTGCCGCCGGCGGCCAGCTTCGCCTCGGCCCTTGTCAGCGAGTCCAGCGCGCTGCGCGGCGGCGTGTCGCGACCGTCGAGCAAGGCGTGCAGATACAGCCGCCCGACGCCCCGCTCGAGCGCCAGGTCGAGCATGGCCATGATGTGGTCTTCATGACTGTGGATGCCGCCGGGCGACAGCAAGCCGATCACATGCAGGGCCGAATCGTTCGCCGCGACCTTGTCCGCCGCCGCGGTCAAGGCGGGATTGCGGAAAAAACCGCCTTCGGCGATATCGCGGTCGATGCGCGCAAGCGTCTGGTAGACCACGCGGCCGGCGCCGAGGTTCATGTGGCCGACTTCGGAATTGCCCATCTGTCCCGGCGGCAGCCCGACGGCTTCGCCCGATGTGCGCAGCAAGGTATGCGCTTGCCTGCTCCACAGTTCGTCCCATACCGGGCTGTCGGCGGCATGGATGGCGTTGTAATCGCTTTCCTCGCGATGGCCCCAGCCATCGAGAATCAATAGCACGGCGGTTTTGCGGCGGCTCATGAGACGATCGGATCCGGTTGGAAATTGCTGGAGCTGGAGCGCGGATTATCCGCCATGTCGGACCCGATTTACAGCGCCGCCGGCCGCCGCTGTCCCGGGCGCGAAGGGGAGTGTATACTTGCTGCCCGTTTCGCCGACCCGGCCTCCCGCCGCCCAGCCCTGTCGGCCAAGGCTTCAGGAATGGCGCAATTCATTGAATTCATAGGCAATCACCCGATTCTTGCGGGCATGTGGGCGGTTACCCTGCTGGCCATTATCGTTTATCATGCGCGCGCCGCTTCCCGCTCGGTCGGCCCGCAACAGGCGGTCATGCTGATCAATCGCGAAGGCGCCGTCGTGGTCGATATCAGGGACAGGAAGGAGTTCGACCAGGGCCATATCGCCGGCGCGATCAATATACCGCTGCTGAAGCTCAAGCAGCGCATGTCCGAACTGAACAGGCACAAGGACAAGCCCAAGTTGATCGTCTGCAAGATGGGCCAGCAATCCGGCGCGGCGGCCAAAAGCATCGAGGAAGCCGGACACGACAACGTCGTCAGGCTGGCCGGCGGCATTTCGGAATGGACCGCGCGGTCTTTTCCGCTTATTCAGAAATGACGGCCGTCGGAGCGCCTGCCCGCCGCCGTTCGACTTGGAGCAATCATGGCCGAGAATGACCAGAACGAGCAAGACGAACAGAATCCGCCGCCCGCGGCGCCGCAACAGCAGGCGGACCCCAATGCTCCGCAGTTCGCGTTGCAGCGCATTTACCTGAAGGATTTTTCTTTCGAATCGCCGCGCAGCCCCGGCGTTTTCACCGGACAATGGAGTCCGAACATCAATTTCGAAGTGAAAAGCCGCTTCCAGCAGTTCCAGGAAAACACCTACGAGGTGATACTCACCCTGACCGCGGAGGCCAAGGTCGAGGAGAACACCGCGTTCCTGGTCGAAGTGCAGCAGGCGGGCATCTTCGCCTGCGCGAACATGCCGCCGCAGCAACTCGAACAGGTATTGGCCACGGTTTGCCCCAATATCCTTTTCCCTTACGCCAGGGAATCCATCGATTCCATCGTCACCAAGGGCAGCTTCCCTCCGCTCATGCTGTCGCCGATCAACTTCGACGCGATCTACGCCGAACAGAAACGGCGGCAGGCGGAACAACAGGCGCAACAGCCCGACGCGCAAACCGGAGGCAACGGCTCCGCCTGATGCGGGCGGATGCGGGACTCGCCCGCAGGCGCGCGGGGTTGCCCGATTTGCCGGTTCTCCGCCGATACAGCTCTGGTCTTCGCCGGCCTTGGCCGGTCGCGCCGGCTCCTGCGGGAACGGCAAGGGCGATGGGCGCCTTGACCGCGTCCGGCGGCGGGCCGAGGCTCAGCGCCCGGATTCCAGCGCGTGCATCTTGCGGGTGAGGGTATTGCGGCCCCAGCCCAGCAGCAGCGCCGCATCCTGTTTGCGTCCGGCGGTATGCTTCAGGGCGATGTCGATCAGCGCGCGCTCGAATTTCGGAGTCGCTTCGTCGAGAATGCCGGTGTTGCCCTGCCTGATCTGTTCGTCGGCCCAGGATTTCAGCGCCTGGGTCCAGTTGCGCGCGGCGCCCGGCTGTTCGCGCTGTTCCGCGAATTCCGGCGGCAGGTCGCCGGGGTGCACTTCCCGGCCCGAGGCCATGACCGTGATCCAGCGGCAGAAATTCTCCAGTTGCCGCACATTGCCCGGCCAGCTCAAACCTTGCAGGTATTGTTCGGTTTCCGGCCGCAGCACCTTGGCCGGCGCGTCGATTTCGGCCGCCGCCCGGCCGAGGAAGTGCCGCGCCAGCCGCGGGATGTCTTCGCGCCGCTCGCTCAGCTTCGGCACGTGAATGCGGATCACGTTGAGCCGGTGGAACAGATCTTCCCGGAACCGGTGCTTGCGCACGAGATCCTCGAGATGCTGGTGCGTGGCGGCGATGATGCGCACGTCGACCTTCACCGAAGTATGGCCGCCGACGCGATAGAACTCGCCTTCCGACAACACGCGCAGCAAGCGGGTCTGGGTGTCCGGCGGCATGTCGCCGATTTCGTCGAGGAACAAGGCGCCGCCGTCGGCCTGCTCGAAGCGGCCCGCGCGTTGCCGGTCGGCGCCGGTGAAAGCGCCTTTCTCGTGACCGAACAGTTCCGATTCGATCAACTCCGCCGGAATGGCGGCTACGTTCAGGGGCACGAAAGGCTTGTCGCCGCGCGGACTATGCTGGTGCAGGGCGCGCGCCACGAGTTCCTTGCCGGTGCCGGATTCGCCATTGATCAATACCGAGATATTGGAATGCGAAAGCCGCCCGACCGCGCGAAACACCTCCTGCATGGCGGGCGCTTCGCCGATGATCTCCTGGACCGGCCCGGCCTGTCCCTCGCGGGCGTCGGCTTCTTCCGTCCGCTCCCCGGCGTGTTCCAGCGCGCGCCGGGCGACCGCGACGGCGTCTTCGATGTCGAAGGGCTTGGGCAGGTATTCGAACGCGCCGCGACTGTAGGACATGACCGCGCTGTCGAGATCCGAATGCGCGGTCATGACGATCACCGGCAATCCGGGATGGGACGACTTGACCGCGGAAAGCAGTTCCAGGCCGCTGATTCCGGGCATGCGGATATCGCTGATGATGACATCGGGCGTTTCGCGGCGCAGGTTGCGCAGCAATTCCTCGCCGTTGTCGAAACTGACGGCGGCGATGCCCGCCGCGTTCAGGGACTTCTCCAGCACCCAGCGGATGGAGCGGTCGTCATCGAGGATCCAGACAGATCGGGCCGCGTTCATGCGTTTGTCTCCGGCCCGCTTGCGGCCTGCGCCTCGTGCCGGTAGGGCAATAGCAGGCGGAAACAGGTGCGGCCTGTTTCGCTTTCGAATTCGAGCAGGCCCTGATGCTGGCCGACGATGGCGTGAGCTATCGCGAGACCGAGCCCCGTGCCTTGCGGGCGGCCGGTCACCATGGGAAAGAAGATGGCGTCGCGCAAATGCTCGGGAATGCCGGGGCCGTTGTCGATGATTTCGATCGAGACCGCGGGGCGGCGCGAACGCGGACCGAAAACCACCTTGCGTTTCGCGCGCGTGCGCAAGGTGATCGCGCCGAGGTCGTGTTTCACATCCGGGCTCGACAGCGACTGCATGGCGTTGCGCGCGATGTTGAGCGTCGCCTGGATAAGTTGTTCCGGGTCGGCCGTCAACGGCGGGATGCTCGGGTCGTAATCCCTGATCAGGCGGATGCCGCGACCGTCGATTTCGGCTTCGACCAGATTGCGCACGCGTTCGACCACTTCGTGGATATTGATGCTGCTCTTTGCCAGCGGCTTGCGATATCCGGTCAGGCGGTCGACCAGATTACGCAGGCGGTCGGCTTCGGCGATGATGACATTGGTATAGTCGGCCAGCGCTTCGTCCGGCAGCTCCCGCGCCAGCAACTGGGCCGCGCCGCGCAGGCCGCCGAGCGGATTCCTGATCTCGTGAGCGAGGCCGCGCACGAACTCTCGCGTCGTCGCCTGGGCGGAACTGAACAACTGGTCCCGATTCATGCGCTGGGAGTATTCCAGGGAGTTCATTTCGAGCAGGGCGAACCATTCTCCGTCGAAGTCGAAAGGCGTAATCGCGTAGTCGAGGGCTATCGCCTTGCCGTGAGGCAGATGCACTTGCGCCAGCCGCCTGGTGAAGCCGGCGCGCTCGGCGAGGGCGGCGCGCATTTCCTGGATATCCTCGGCGGCGTCCACGAAGATGTCGCCGAGAAAGACCCCGGCGGCCTTGCGGGCGCTGATCGCCATCAGGTCTTCCGCGGCCGGGTTGACCAGGCGGATACGCAGGCCTTCGTCGAGCAGCAGCACGGCCGTTTTCAGGCTGTCCAGCAACCGCCCGCTATCGATTCGCCTTTCCACAGGCATTCATCCCGCGCAAGGCGCGACCGGACGGGCCCGGCATCGGCCGAACCCGTCGCAAAACGTCCCGGGTATTCCCTGGATAATTCCAGCCATGGAATTATTCATTGCCGCAAGCCAAAAGCGCTGTTTTGGCTTGCTCCCGGATTCGACGGCTTGCGCCGCCGAATCCGGCGGCGCTATTCCTGCGCCCTGCGCCGCGGGGAAGGCTCTGACTTGATCTGATCAGGGCTTCCTCAGGCGGCCAGCGCTTCCTTGGTGGAGCGGATGATCGCCGCCGCGACCTTGTACGGGTCGGCGTTGGACGCGGTGCGGCGGTCTTCCAGCCGTCCCTTCCAGCCATTCTGGATAGTGGCTACCGGAATCCGGATCGAGGCGCCCCGGTCGGAAATGCCGTAAGTGAAAACGTCGATCGCCTGGGTTTCGTGCAGGCCGGTAAGACGTTGGTCGTTGCCCTCGCCGTAGACGGCGATATGGCGATCGATATTCTTGCCGAAGTTCTCGCAGATCCTGGTGAAAATTTCTTCCTCGCCGGCTTCGCGCATCACCTTGTTGGAGAAGTTGGCGTGCATGCCGGAGCCGTTCCAGTCGAGGTCCTTGCCCAGCGGCTTCGGCTCCCAGTTGATCGCCAGGCCGTGCCGCTCGGCGGTTCGCTCGAGCAGGTAGCGGCAGATCCAGGTTTCGTCGCCGGCGCGCCTGGCGCCCTTGGAGAACACCTGGAATTCCCATTGCCCCGCGGCGACTTCGGCATTGATGCCTTCCACGTTGATGCCGGCTTCAAGCGCGAGGTCGAGATGCTCGTCGACGATATCGCGGCCATGGCAGTTGAGGGCGCCGACGGAGCAGTAATACATGCCTTGCGGCCCGGGATAGCCGCCCGCGGGAAAGCCGGGAGGCGCGTTCGTCGCCGGATCCCACAGGAAGTATTCCTGTTCGAAGCCGAACCAGAAGTCGTCGTCATCGTCGTCGATGGTGGCGCGGCCGTTCGAGCGATGCGGGCTGCCGTCGGCGTTGAGCACTTCGCACATCACCAGGTGGCCATTGGCGTGGTCGGGATCGGGATAGATCGCGACCGGCTGCAACAGGCAATCCGAGTCGTCGCCGCTGGCCTGTCGGGTGGAACTGCCGTCGAAAGACCACTGGGGGCAATTTTCCAGGGCGCCGTCGAAATCGTCCCGCACCAGCGTCTTGCTGCGCAAGTTCTGCGTGGGCGCGTAGCCGTCGAGCCAGATGTATTCGAGTTTTGATTTCATTGTCCAACCATCTCCTTGTATCTCCTCAATTCATGAATCGCCGCGCCGCCGGATCGCCGGACCCTTAGGTCATCATGGACCCGACTCGGGTTGCGTCTGACAGACAGCAAGATATGTGCCACCATTCGGTTGCCGTCGAAAGCCTTTTTTGGGGTTGATTTCCCCGGTATACGACACCCGCCATGCTCCATATTTGTGCGCCGCGAAGAATACTAGCACCAGCCTGGTGCTTTTTCCAAAATGGCTTCTTCAAGCGCCCCGAGAGCTCCGACCTGGCCGGAGTTTCCCGGCGCCGCGCGAACGCGCCGCCGGATTCGATGTCGCAAGCCATCGAATCCGGGAGCAAGCCAAAGCCGCTTTCTTGTCTTGCGGCAATGAATAATGCCGCGGATGGAATTATTCAGGGGATGCCCTGGTTTCGGGGCAAGGTTCCTGCGCGGCCGCCCATGAGGATAATCCGCTAGCCGCCATGCTGTTCCTGGTCAAGCTGTTTCCCGAGATCGCCATCAAGAGCCGCCCGGTCCGCCGCCGGCTCGTCCGACTGTTGCGCAAGAACATCAGGTCGGTCTTGCAGGCTTTCGCAGACCAGTTGCGCGTCAGCGGGGAATGGGATCTCATCGAAGTCGAAATCGACTGCGCCGAAGATGGCCCGGAAGTGCTCGAGAAACTGCGCTGCATTCCCGGAATCGCCGCCATCCTCGAAGTCGGCAAATATCCGCTGCCCGATTTCGAGGGAATGCTGGAGCTGACCGCGGCGCATTACGGCGAACAGTTGCGCGGCAAGACTTTTGCCGTGCGCTGCAAGCGCTCCGGCCGGCATGCTTTCCGTTCGGTCGATGTCGAGGCCTTTGTCGGCGCCGGGCTCATGCGGCTGACCGGGGCCGCCGGAGTCGATCTGGACGCGCCGGAAGTGCTGGTTCCGCTGGAGATCAGGCATGAAGAGTTCCATGTCGTGCTGCGGCGCCGGCCCGGCCTCGGCGGATTTCCCCTCGGCGGGCAGGGCTCGGTGCTGTCGCTGATTTCCGGCGGCTTCGATTCGGCGGTTTCGAGTTTTCTGGTCATGCGCCGCGGTTTGCAGACCCATTTCTGCTTCTTCAATCTGGGCGGCGACGCCCATCATCTGGCGGTGCGCGAACTGGCGCTGTACCTGTGGATGAAATACCATGCTTCGCATCGGGTGAAGTTCGTCGCCGTTCCCTTCGAGGACGTGGTTCGGGAAATTCTCGACAAGGTCGAAAATTCGCAGATGGGAGTCGTGCTCAAGCGCATGATGTTGCGCGCCGCGGACCGCGTCGCCGCCGCGGTCGGGGCGCAGGCCCTGGTGACCGGCGAAAGCGTGGCCCAGGTTTCCAGCCAGACCTTGAGCAACCTCGCGGTCATCGACGGCGTCGCCGGCAATCTCGTGTTGCGCCCGCTGGCGACAATGGACAAGCAGCAGATCATCGATCTGGCGCGCGCCGTCGGCACCGAGGAATTCTCGCGCCATGTTCCCGAATATTGCGCGGTGATCTCGGACAAGCCGACGACGAAAGCGCGGCCGGAACGCATCGAACGCGAGGAGTCCGGGTTCGATTTCGCTGTGCTCGACCGGGCTGTCGCCGACGCCTCGATCCGGCGCATCGACGAAGTCGCCCTTGATGAAGGCGGCGCGGCGGACGAGGTCGCGGTGGTCGCGGAACCCGGGCCGGCGGACATGGTCATCGACATTCGCCACGAAGCGGAGCAGCGCGCGTTGCCGCCGGCGCTGCGGGCATTGCCGGGGACGCGTTTGCTGCGCATACCTTTCTACCGCCTGCGCGGCGACTTCGAAAAACTCGACCAGGGTTCCCGCTATCTGCTGTATTGCGAGCGCGGCATGATCAGCCGCCTGCACGCCGCTCATCTCGAAGACGCCGGTTTCGGCAATGTCGCGGTGCTCGAGCCGAAGTTTCGATCTTGACCGCGATATCGCCGTTATCGCGGCTGCGGCGCATGGCGGGACAACCCCGGCCTCCCCGAGCAGCCTGCGCGGAAGGGTTTTCCCGCGCCTGTTGCTGGCGGTCGCGGTCCGAATTGCTCTAACATTGCGGCAGTCGCCAAAGACGGACCAACGCGTGCTGACGCTATTTCCCGAACTGAAGCCCTACCAGAGGCACAGCCTCAAGGTTTCGGACCTGCATGAACTCTATCTGGACGAAGCCGGCAATCCCGACGGCGTCCCGGTTCTGTTCGTCCACGGCGGCCCCGGCGGCGCTTGCGACGCCAATTCGCGCCGTTTCTGCGACCCCGAGCTGTATCGCATCATCACTTTCGACCAGCGCGGCTGCGGCCGCTCGAAGCCCCACGGGGAATTGCGCGAAAACGACACCGGCGCATTGGTCGCCGACATGGAGCGAATCCGCGAACATCTGGGAATCGAGCAATGGGTGCTGTTCGGCGGCTCCTGGGGTTCGACCCTGAGCCTGCTCTATGCCCAGGCGCATCCGGAGCGCGTGATCACCCTGGTGTTGCGCGGCATCTTCCTGTGTCGGCAGCGCGACCTCGACTGGTTTTACCGGGACGGCGCCAATCGCATCTTTCCCGATGGCTGGGAGGATTTCCTGCGGCCCATTCCCGCGGGCGAACGTCATCGGCTGCTCGAAGCCTATTACGGGCGCCTGACCGGCGAAGACGAACTGGCGCGCATGGGCGCGGCCAAGGCCTGGGCGACCTGGGAGGGAAGTTGCGCCACCTTGCGGCTCGACCCCGCGGGAGTGGCCCGCTTCACCTCTCCGCATCAGGCGCTGGCGCTGGCGCGCATCGAAGCGCATTATTTCGTCAACAAGTGCTTCATCGCCGAGAACCAGATCCTCGACCACATGGAGCGGCTCGGCGATATCCCGGGCCATATCATTCATGGCCGCTACGACGTGATCTGTCCGCTCGACAACGCCGTTTCCCTGCACCGGCGGTGGCCGGCTTCGGAGTTGTGCATCGTGCGCGAGGCCGGCCATTCCGCCAGCGAACCGGCGATCATCGACTGTCTGGTAAAGGCGACCGACGAAATCGGCCGCGACCTGTCGCCGGTCAGTTAGGGAAGCTCTGATCAAGTCAGAGCTTCCCTGCGGCACATGCCCGCGATACATGAAGAGCGCCGCCGGATTCGACGGCGCAAGCCATTGAATCCGGGAGCAAGACAAAACGACCGCGCATCCCGGACGGCGCGAGTCGTCGTATCCGGGAGCAAGGCAAAAAGGATGGAATTATTCAGCGGATACTTGGGCGATTGGATATTTTTCAGGCAGCGGCGCAACCGGATTGAATCAATTTTCTGGCGCCGCAAGCGCGCGCATGACCGCTTCCGGGTCGCGGTCAATCACCGTCAGCAACACACGCGCCGCCCGGTCGGGAACCCGACGACCCTGTTCCCAATCCTGAATCGCACGCGCATCCAGTCCGAAACTGTCCGCAAACTTCTGCCGGCTCAGCTTCATGCGCTTGCGAAGCGCGGCGACCCGCCCGGCGGCGGGATCGTCCACGATCCGGCACGACAGCGCTGTTTCGCCTCGCACATGGACAAGCACTTCGCCAAGCGCCATCTCGATCTCAAGACCGGTTTCGGTACGTTCGGCAGTCATCCTTCCCTCTTTTCTCAGGCTCTCAGGCGGCGCCCTCTTCGCCGGCTTCCTGTTGCTGCTGGCGCTTGCGCGCCATCTTGCCGGCGATGATGCCCAACTCGAACAGGACCCACATCGGAAGGGCGAGCATCGACTGGGTGAAAGGGTCGGGGGGAGTGAGCAACATGGCGACCACGAAACAGCCCACCACCACATAGGGCCGCTTTCGCGACAGGGATTCCGGTTCGGTCAGTCCGGCCCAGATGCAGAGATAGACCGCGATGGGAATCTCGAAGGCCAGACCGAAAGCGAGGAAAATCGTCAGGGCGAAACTCAGGAAACTGCTGATATCGGGCGCCACCTGGATGCCCTCGGGCGCCACCGAAATGAAAAAGCGGAAGACGATGCCGAACAGCACATAGCGCGCGAAGGCGATGCCCGAGTAGAACAGCACCACGCTGGAAATAAAGAGCGGCACGGCGAACCTTTTCTCGTTCTTGTACAGGCCCGGCGCGATGAAAGACCACATCTGGTAGAGAATGTAAGGCGCGGCGACGAGCACGGCCACATAGAACGTCAACTTGAAAGGCGCGAAAAAGGGCGAGGTGGGATCGACCGCGATCATGCTCGACCCTTCCGGCAAGGCCGAGATCAGCGGGTCGGCGACATAGGTGTAGATATCGTTGGCGAAATAGAACAGGGCCAGGAACAGCACCGCCACGGCGATCAGGGACTTCATGATCCGATCGCGCAATTCGACCAGATGGTCTATCAGACTGAGTTCCTTTTCGTCTTCGGCCGAACTCATCTGCCGGATGCGCTCGCCGGCGCCGCGCCGTCGGTTCGCGGGCCGGCATCGACGCCCCCGGCGGCTGCTTCCGATGCGGCCGATGCCTGCGCCGCTTCTCCGGAACCGGATTCGGCTTCCTCTTGCGCAGCCCCCGCGCCCGTGACCGCGGCCTCGCGTTCCGCTTTCGCGTTGCGCAATTGCTCATCGGTCGCCGCTGAAGCGCCGGGATCGAAATCCTTCGAATCGACGATCTTGCCCACCGAATCGCGCGCCTCGCCGGCGGCCTTCCGCAGATCCGATTTCGCATCGCGCAGATCCGCCAGCACCGACTCGTTATGCAGTTGCCGCCGTACTTCGTCGGCGTTGATTTCGCGCTCGATCTCGGCCTTGACCTTGTAGAAGCTGCGCCGGAATCGGCCCAGCCACAGGCTTGCGGTGCGAATGGCCGCCGGCAGCCGCTCCGGTCCGATGACCAGCAATGCGACCACCAGGATCAGCAACAGTTCGGTCGAATGAATACTGGGCATTTGCAAGCCCCGCGCCGGAGAAAGGCGCTACTTGTTTTCCGCGGCTTCGGACGCGGCGCCGACCGTCTCGGCGGTCGCGGTGCGATCTTCGATCTCGTCCTTCTTCCCGTCGCCGTCTTCATCCTTCATCGCGTTGCGGAAGCCCCGCAACGCGCCGCCGAGATCGGAGCCGAGGGTGCGAAGCTTCTTCGTGCCGAACAGCATCACCACGATCAACAGGATAATGAGTAACTGCCAAATGCCGATTCCGCCGATGCCCATGCTACACCTCCATTCCGGACGGACGACAAGGCTGCCCGGCCGGAAATCATTGCTTGCGAGAAGATTTCTCTTCGTGACCCGACATGTTAAATCGTTTTTCCAGTTCGGCCAATACTTCGCGGTGGCTCAGGCCGAGATGGCAAAGCATTACCATGCTGTGGAACCATAGGTCCGCGGTCTCGGCGATCACCGCCCGGCGCGAGTTTTGCGCGAGACTTTCCGCTTCCTTGGCGGCCAGCAGCAACTCGACCGCTTCCTCGCCGACCTTTTCCAGGATCCTGTTCAGTCCCCGCCCGTACAGGCTGGCCACATAGGACTGTTCCGGGCTGGCCGTCTTGCGCGCCTCGAGCGCGACCTCCAGTCGCGACAGGGTATCGATATCGCTCACGCGTCTTCCTCCTTTCGATTCCCGGCCCCATTCGGCTCGACCAGATGCCAGGCTTCGTTGTCGAGCTTGCGGAAAAAGCAGCTCCTGCGGCCGGTATGGCAGGCAATGCCGCCGCGCTGCTCCACCCGGTAGCAGATGCTGTCGCCGTCGCAGTCGAGGTATACCTCGACCAGCTTCTGCACATGGCCGGATTGCTCGCCCTTGCGCCAGAGGCACCCGCGCGACCGCGACCAATAGATCGCGCGCCCTTCGGCGACCGCGGCCTGCAAGGCTTCCCGATTCGCCCAGGCCTGCATGAGCAATGCCCCGGTGCCGGCCTCCAGCGTGACGACCGGCGCCAGACCTTGTTCGTTCCATTTCACTTCATCCAGCCAGGACATGCGCCAACGCCTCCTCAACGGGCAAAAAATAACAGCGCCAGGCCGGCCAGCGCCAGCGCGAGGCCGGCCGGTGGCGCATTCAGCAAGGCCGAGCCGACCGCGGGAATCAGCGCCAGCGGTGCCAGCAACAGGCAGGCGAGGCCGCCGCGCCGCGCCAGCCGCCGATTGCGGGCGCGCTGCCGGGCGGCCGTTTCCTGCCGCCGGATCAAGGTTTCGCCGACTTCGACCAACTGGTTCACCCGGGCGGCGGTATCGAACGCCAGTTGCGGCAACAACGGCGCCTCGCTCACCCAGTCGGGCAGCTTCTCCCTGCATTGTTCCAGCCAGGTGATCGGGCTGAGGCGTTTTTTCTCCCACGCTTCCAGAAAAGGCAGGGCGGTTTGCCACAGGTTCAGCTCCGGATAGAGTTGCCGGCCGAGACCTTCGATGTGGAACAGGGTCTTCTGCAACAGCACCAGCGACGGCTGCACCCGCATGTCGAAGCGGCGCGCGGCGATGAATAGCTGCAACAGCAAACCGGCAAAGGAAATTTCGCCCAGCGGCCGCTCGAAAATAGGCTCGCAAAGGCTGCGGATGACGGACTCGAAGTCGTGCAGCCGGGTCTTGCGCGACACCCAGCCCGAAGCGACGTGCAATTCGGCGACCCGGCGATAGTCGCGTTTGAACATCGCCAGCAGGTTGCGCGCCACATAATCCTGGTCGGCGCGGGTCAGGGAACCGATGATGGCGCAATCGAGCGCGATATAGCGGGGATTTCGCGGATTTCCCACACTCACCAGGATATTGCCCGGATGCATGTCGGCATGAAAGAAATTGTGTTCGAGCACCTGGGTAAAGAACACCGCGACGCCGTTCTCGGCGAGCTTGCGCAAATCGACCCCGGCCTCTTTCAGCGCCGGCGCATCGGTGACCGGAATACCGCGGGCGCGCTCCATCACCATCAGTTCGCGGCGGCTGTATTCGCTATGCACCTTCGGCACGTACAACATTTCCGAATGCTCGAAATTGGCTCGCAGGCGCGCGGCGCTCGCCGCTTCGAGCAGCAGGTCGAGTTCGTCGTTGATGATCTTTTCGTAATCGCGCACGACTTCGACGAGGCGCAGGCGGCGGCCCTCCGCGAAGTTGCGGTCGATCAGGGCGGCGACCCGCTTCAGCAGATTGATATCCTCGCCGATGATTTTGCCGATGCCGGGACGGATCACTTTCACAACGACTTCCTCGCCGCTTTTCAGCACCGCCGCGTGCACCTGCGCGACCGAGGCCGAGGCCAGCGCTTCGGTCTCCAGTTCGGCGAAAACCTCGCTTGCCGGCATGCCCAGCAAATCGCTCGCCAGATCGGCTATGCGCGGCTGCTCGAAGGGAGGCACCTGGTCTTGCAGCAATCGCAGCTCGTCGGCGAGCGCCGGGCTCAGGAAGTCCCGGCGCGTGGAGAGCAATTGCCCGAACTTGACGAAGACCGGCCCCAGCTCCTCCAGCGCCCGCCGCAGTCGGACATTGCGGTCGCCGCCGGGCGAACGGCCGAGACTGAAAGGCGCGCGATACAGCAGCAACAGCAAGCGCAGCCAGCGCCGGCCCCGGAGGAATTCATCCAGCCGGAATTTCGCGGCGACATTGAGCACCTTGATCAGGCGCGGCAGATAGGTCACGATCAGCGTGCGGTTCGCTGTTCCGGGCGGGGCAGCAAAGATACCACCTGCCCCGCGGGCTCACAAGATTCGCGCCGGTTCGTCGCTCATGTCTTGCGGCGATGAATAATTCCATGGATGAAATTATTCAGAGGATGCTCAGCTTTGGCGCAATCAATGATTCCAGGGATGGAATTATTCAAGGGGCGCCAGGCGGAACCGGACGCCGAGTTCGAGGAAGTGGGTCTTCTGTTCGGTCGCGGCGTTCGCCGTGGCGGTTTCATTCGCGCCGGAGAACTCGATATCGCCGCTGGCCTGATAACGGTAGCCGAGCTGGATCAGGGTCGATTCGGAAAGTTCCCAGGTCGCGCCGGCGCCGACATGCCAGGCGATGGTTGTATCCTTGGGCGACAATTCCGGCACGAAGCCCGCAGGCAATGTCGCGCGGGGGAGTTGATTGAATTCGGTGACCGCGTCCGACACCGCCTGGGCCAGTCCGTTGGCGTCATAGTCGACATCGCCGAAATCGACCCGAAGTTCGCCGAACCCCGCGCCGACATAAGGCGTCCATTGGCCTGCGGTATCGAAGTCGTACCAGACATTGACCACGGCGGCGGTCTGTTCGGCCGTGCCGCTGATCGGAATTTCGGCGTCGTTGGGCAAGGTGAAATTGATGGCGGGCACGGCGATGTCGCTATAGACCAGACTGCCGACTTCGGCCGCGGCGTAATAGGTTTCGAACTCGATCCGCAGTCCGCTTTCGAAAGCGTAGCCGAAGTTCCCGCCGAGCTTGTAGCCGGTATCGAACTCGTTCAGCGTGCTCGCCCGGTAACCGAGGTCGATGGGTTCGAGGATCTCGCCGCCGGCGACGGATTCGGTGTCGTCGATGAACATCAGGGGGATATTGGCTCCGATGTACCAGCTTCCCCCCGCGCCGGACTGGGCCATTGCCCGAGAGGGCGCCAGCAGGGGCGCCAGGACGATGAAAGTCGCCAGCATGGCGCCGCCCGCGCGGACAGACGCGCTTTGCTCCCTGTTCATGATCTTTGCTCCTCGATTGCGAAAGTGGTCGCGCCGTTCCCGATACGGGCAAGGAGAATGGCCGAAAAATCGCCGGACTGCAATCCGCATCGACTTGAATCGGGCGCCGGGTTTCGCTTGCCGACATCGGCGCGGGCGCCGCGCGCCATGGCAAAGGGAAAGCCCTGATCAAGTCAGGGTTTTCCTGCGGCGCATGCCCGCGGTACAAACCCGCGACATAAAAGGAGCACCGCCGGATTCGACGGTGCGAGCCGCCGAATCCGCGAGCAAGACGAGACGCGCTCCTGTCGTCTCGGGTTCGCTTACCTGGAGCCCTGTTCCGCTGCGAGGGCTTGCTGGGCCCTGGCGCCGCGGAGGATATTGACCATGCCGTAATTGCCCTCGTGGCAGGCGTATTCATACAACTGGCCGGCCACCCTGGCCATGGGGACGATGACGGTGATCCTGTCGGTGAAAGTCGACGGATCGTCGATGGTCCATTCGTAGTCGACCGTGAACTCGTCGACGCGGGTGAACTTCTCGGTCAGGAATTTGGCGCCGGAATCGCCGAAGCCGCTGAAACTCTGGGTCAGTCCGTTGAAATTGCGGGTTTCCACAACCAGGGTATCGCCGTCGTAATAGCCCCGGGAATCGCCCGACCACAACTTGATATTCTCGTCGAGCGGAGGCCGTTCGCCGATGGGCACGATGCGGGCGTCGTGTATCATTTCCGTGAGGATGACGACGGTGTCCCTGTTCTGGAAGAGCTGCACGTTGTTGTTGTACAGGCTCGGCATGAACGGCGGGCCGGAATTGAAGCCGACGATGCAGCGCTCCGACAGGCCGCGGTCCTCGGGGCCGTCCTTGCCGATGCCGCCGACCACGAAGCGCACGGGCCGCTGTCCTGGAACGTCGTCGCCGAGCCCGCCGAAAACGATTTCCGCGCCTTCGACCGGCGCCGGCATCTGTCCGTCGGCGGGATAAACGATATGGGAAGTGCGGTAGCGGTCGGTGATGCCGGCGCTTTCCACCCAGAAATCGTTATAGCCGCCGGGATCCTCGCTCGCGACGGGACGCGGCACGGCCTGGTCGGAGGCGGCGTCGGCCGCGGCCAGCCGGGAACGCAACTCCTCCACTTCCTCAGGCGTCATGAACTCGCGCTCGCCGAAGCGCTCGGGACGCGTCAGCGGCACATTGGAAGAGAAGTTCCAGACGCCTTGCAGGTCGGGATGTCCCCATTCCGTGCGCGGCGCGACATAGTCTTCGTCTTCCGCCGCGAACGCCGTCGCGGAGACCAGCAACAGGATCAGGCCGGAAATCTTTTTCATGGAAAGTCGCGCTCCGTTTTCGGACAAGGAATTTCAGTATCCTCCGCGTGATTCCATCCATGGAACGGACCATTGCCGCAAAACCGGGGCGCGGTCCTGTCTTGCTCCCGGACGCGATGGCTCGCGCCGTCGAATCCAGCGGCGCATTCATGCGCCGCAGGAAAGCTCTGACTTGATCAGAGTTTTCCTTACAGTAGACGCTTTCCCGACCCGAATCAAGCCGGGCCTGCGCCGCAGGAAGTTCTGACTTGAGCAGGGCTTTCCTTGCGCCCGGCGCCGTCGGCGGGATCTGGTCAGAACGTCTTGCCGATGGTGAAGACCAGGGCCTGACTTTGGTCGGGATTGCCGGCGGCGTCGAATTGGCCGTTGCCTTCGCCGAATTCGTCGCTGCTGAAAATCGCCGCGACGCCGAAATCGATTTCGCTGACGGTGACGCCGTAGCCGAGTTCGAGGTAATGGCCTTCGAAATCGCCGCCGAACTTGCCCAGCGTGCCGTACAAGCCATTATCGCCGGCGACCGTCGCCGCGAAGAAATTGTAGTCCTGTTCGGGGCCGTCGAAATTGTCGTAGGCGCCGAACGAGTATTCGAACCCAAACAGGCCGTAACCCAGGTTCAGATTGATTTCCTCGTAGGTGTCGTCGAAATCGCCGGTGTAATAATAGCCGGTAAAGCCGATGCCCGCGGTGAACCCCGCGTCGCTCTCGATGTTGTAGCCGAAGTAGCCGTCGACCTCGAGACCGTCGCCGACATCCGCCGTCCAGCCGCCGGCATAGAAGCCGCCGTTGGCGAAGTCGACGCCCGCGCTGCCCGAAGATTCCTTCTGCAACAGCCCTCGATAGTAATACTCGGAAGCCCAGCCGATATTGTAGGAAACTTCCTGTGCGCTGGCGGTAAAGCCGAAGCCGGCCAGGAGCAGCGCCCCCGCGGCAACTAGAGCAGCCCTTTTCATAACTTCCTCCGATCTGTGTCAATGGATGATGCCGAATGCATGCGAGGGTCGCTGAATGACTCCCGCCGCAAGTGTTATGCAATCCTCGGGCCAACGCGCAATAAGCCCAATGCGAACGGACGTTCTCCCGGCCGGATGCGGCCTTTGCGCGCGCCGGGCGTATCAAATTGGTGCATTGCCGCCTGCGCCGGGAAGATCATCTGCGAAAGCCCGCCGCCGACCGTTCAGGGCAGCGGAATCTCCGCCGCGTCAGGCACGCCGTAGCCCCGCCGCACGGCGGGACGGGCGGCGATGCGCGCATACCAGTCGCGCAGCCGGGGATATGAGTCGAAATCGATCCGCTGCCATTCGAAGCGCGAGATCCAGGGCCAGGTCGCGATATCGACGATGGAATAATCGCCGGCGATATAGTCCCGGTCCGCCAGGCGGCGGTCGAGCACGCCGTATAGTCGCCGGTTCTCTTGCGCATAGCGCTCCTCGGCATAAGGCGCCTTGCCCGGATTGAACTTGAGGAAATGATGGGTCTGGCCGAGCATGGGGCCGACATGGCCCACCTGGAACATCAGCCAGGCCAGGGTTTGCCAGCGTTCGGGCCCCGGCGGACACAGCAACTTGCCTTCGCGCTCGGCCAGATACAGCAGGATGGCTCCGGACTCCATCAGGGTCGTGTCGCGGTCGTGGTCGACGAGCACCGGAATCTTGCGATTGAGCGTCAGCGCGTCGAACTCGGGCCTGTGCTGGTCGCCGCGGACGATATCGACGGCTATCGTCCGGTAAGGCAACCCGAGTTCTTCGAGCATGATGGAAACCTTGCGCCCGTTGGGCGTGTTCCAGGTATAGAGGTCGATGCCGGTGTTCGCCGTTCGCCGCATGGGCCAAGCCTCCCGTCGCCTCGATGGCGGAATGAAAAATGAAACGAGCCGCCGGATTCGACGGCGCAAGCCGCAGAATCCGTGAGCAAGACAAGACCGCGTCTTGTCTTGCGGCAATGAATAATTCCATGGATGGAATTATTCAGAGAATACAAGGCAAGCTCCGATTTATCGGAGCTTGCCTGCGGCACATGGATGTGCCGCCGGATTCGACGGCGCAAGCCGCCGAATCCGGGAGCAAGGCGAAACCGCGTTTTGCCTTGCGGCAATGAATAATTCCATGGATGGAATTATTCAGAGAATACCAAGCGTAACGCCTCCGCCGCGAGCGCGATTTTCCGCGGGAATTGGGTAAAACGGCGCAACCGGGTCTACCTTTCCTGTCGGGCAGGGCGCGCCGTCGACCGGCGCATGCCGATTTCGCCGCCGCGCCGCCCAATCGGAATTTCACCCCGCCGGAAAGGAGTTGACCATGAATCGTTCGCCCCGTTTTTGGGCCAGTTGCGCCTTGCTCGCCGTGTTCGCCGCCTGCGCGGCGAACCCCCGATACGCGCCGGCCGACCGCGCGCCGACCCGGGAGGAAGTTGCCCGGCACAATGCCGTCTCGCCCCGGAATTTGCAGATTGTCTGCGACAACTTGTACGACACGGGCTCCCACATCAGGCGTCGCGCGTGCTGGCTGCGTCAGGACTTGCATTTGCCGCGGAACCAGCGCGACCGGATCTTCGCGGCCGGCGCGCCCGCAGGTTCGCGAATGCAAGCGGCCGCCGCGGATCTATCTGGCCGTATTCCGCGGCCAGAGGATATTTCAGACCCGTAGCGCAATTGAACAGCGCCACGCGCTCGTCGCGGCCGATGCGGCCGGCGGCGAGTTCCTGTTTCAGCGCCGCCAGGGTCGCGGCGCCTTCGGGGCAAAGCAGGATGCCTTCGCGGCGGGCGCATTCCGCCTGGGCCGCGAGAATGGCCTCGTCGTCGACGGCGACCGCGAAGCCGCCGCTTGCGCGCACGGCGTCGAGAATCAGGAAATCGCCGACCGCGGCGGGCACGCGGATGCCGGCGGCTACCGTGCGCGCGTCGACCCAGGGCTCGGCGTGGCGGCTGCCGGATTCGAATGCGCGCACCATGGGGGCGCAGCCCGCCGCCTGCACGGCGACCATGCGCGGCTTGCGGGCGCCGACCCAGCCGATGGCTTCCAGTTCGGCGAAAGCCTTCCACATGCCGATCAGGCCGGTGCCGCCGCCGGTGGGATAGAGGATGACATCGGGCAATTGCCAGTCGAGCTGTTCGGCCAGTTCCAGGCCCATGGTCTTCTTGCCTTCGATCCGGTAAGGCTCTTTCAGGGTCGAGGTGTCGAACCAGCCCATCTCCTCGCGGCCGGCGCCGACGATCTTGCCGCAATCGTTGATATAGCCGTCGGCGAGCCAGGTATGGGCGCCGAAGAAAGCGGTTTCCTCGATATTGATCTTCGGCGTGTCGCGCGGACAAAATACCCAGGTCTCGATGTCCGCCGCCGCGCAATAGGCCGCCAGCGCCGCGCCGGCATTGCCGTTGGTGGGAATCGCCATGCGCCGCACGCCGAGCTCCTTCGCCATGGCCACCGCCAGCGCCAGGCCCCGGGCCTTGAAGGAGCCCGTGGGCAGCCGGCTTTCGTCCTTGATCAGGATTTCGCCGCAGCCGTACGCCTTGCGCAACTTGCGGGCGGACAGCAGCGGCGTCATGACTTCGCCGAGGCGCACCATGTTCTCGGAGCGGCGCAGCGGCAGCCATTCCCGGTACCGCCAGAACTCCGGCGCCCGGCCGGCCAGATCCGCCTTGCCGACGGCGTTCGCCAGCGCGTCCAGGTCATAACGCACGAGCAGCGGCTTGCCCGCCTCGGACAAGCCCCGCAAGACATCGGCCGGGTAGCGCTTGCCGGTATAGCTGCATTCCAGATGCGTCGCGAATGTCGGATATTCGATCATCGGGCGCGGCCGGTCCGGCTATTCCGTCCGGCTCGAATATTTCTCGCGGAATCTTTCGTACAGTTGCTGCTGGGTGCCGAACAGGTCGATTTCGCGCCCCTGGATGTAAGCGCCGAGCAGCTGGCTGGTGCGCATGTCGAGCGCGTCGCCGCTGGCAACGAACAGGGTCGCGTCCTTGCCGGGCGCCAGCGAGCCGACGCGGTCGTCGATGCCGAGAATGCGGGCGTTGTTCAGCGTGACCAGGCTCAGGGCGGTTTCGCGGTCGAGGCCGTGGGCCGCCGCCGTGCCGGCATAAAACGGCAGATTGCGCTGCCGATGCAATTCGGTGTCGCCGCCGCCGATGCCGACTTCGAGCCCGGCCTCGCGCAACAGGAAAGGCATCCTGAAAGGCGCGTCGATATCGTGCCATTCCATTCCCGGCAAGGCGTGAATCCGTTCGTAGATCACCGGAATCGACTCGGCCAGCAACAGGTCTTTCACTTGCAGGGCTTCGGCGCCGCCGACGAGGACGATATCGCGCACGCCGTAGGAGCGGGCGAACCGCACGCCGCTGACGATTTCCCTGGCGCCGTCGGCATGCAGGAACAATTTGCCGCTGCCGTCGAACAGGCCTTGCATGGCGGCGAGATTGAGATTGAGCGGCGCGCCGGCATAACTCGCCGCGTCGCGGAACAGGGCATGCAATATTTCGACCTGGGTCCGATAATCGTCATTGTCGGCCCGCTCGAAGCGGCCGCTGTCCGGATTGCGCCGATTGCGCCTGAACAGGGGCCAATGCAGATGCAGGCCGTCGTCGAGCTTGAGCGCGGCGTCTTCCCAGTTCCAGCCGTCGAGCATGAAAATCGACGACAGGCCGGAAACCATGCCGCCTTCGGGAGTTGCCTGGGCGGTGAGGATGCCGTTGAAGCGGGTGGCCGGGATCAACTCCGAATCGGTGTTGTAAGCTATGGCCGAACGCACGCTGGCGTTGATGTCGCCTTCCTCGACCACATCGTTGGTGGCGCGGATATTGCCGATTTCGAGCAGGCCGAGCGTCGTGTTCGGCAAGACCAGCCCCGGATAGACATGAGCGCCTCCCACGTCGACCGCGAGATGGCCGCTCGTATCGACATCGGCGGCCGCGCCGACGGCGGTGATGACGCCCGCGTCGAAAGTGATCGCGCCGTCGCCGATGACGCTGCCGTCGCCGACGTGAATGATCGCGCCGACCAGGGCGATGGGCTCGCCTTGCGGCGGCGCCGGAGTCGGCGGCGCCGCCCCGGCGGCGAAGGCCGCGGCCAGCAAGGCCGGCGAACAGGCTGTCAGAATCGGTTTGCGCATGGGTTCCTCCCTTGCTATTCGCCGCGCTCGATGATCGCGGCGATGATGCGCGCCCTTTCGGCGGCGATCTGCTCGCGCAAGGCCATGTCTTCCGCGCGGTCGTAGAAGGGCGCGCCTTCGATCCAGGTCGTCTCCGCCGCGGCGTAAACCGACAGCGGATGATCGGACCAGAGCACCAGATCCGCGTCCTTGCCGGGCCTGATGCTGCCCATGCGGTCGTCGAGATGCATCAGGATGGCCGGATTGAGCGTCACCATCTTGAGCGCGTCGACCTCGCTCACATCGCCGTACTTGATCGCCTTGGCGGCTTCCTGATTGAGCCGGCGCGACATCTCGGCGTCGTCGGAGTTGATCGCGACGACCACGCCGGCCTGTTGCATCAGCGCGGCGTTATAGGGGATCGCGTAACGCACTTCCCACTTGTAGCCCCACCAGTCGGAAAAAGTCGAGCCGCCGGCGCCGTGCAGGGCCATCTTGTCGGCGACCTTGTAGCCCTCGAGGATATGGGTGAACGTATTGATATTGAAGTCGAACTGCTCGGCCACGTGCATGAGCATGTTGATCTCGGACTGCACGTAGGAATGGCTGGTCGCGAAACGCTCGCCGGCGAGCACTTCGAGCATGGCCTCGTGGACGAGGTCGCGCCGCGGCGGCGCGGTCTGCCGCCGGCGCGAAGCCGGGAGGTCGCGATATTCGTCCCAGGCCCGACCATATTCGCGCGCCTGGGAAAAGGCGTTGACGAACACCTGCTCGACGCCCATGCGGGTCTGGGGATAACGCACCGATGCGGGATTGGTGCTGCGCTTGACGTTCTCGCCGAGAGCGAACTTGATGAACTCGGCGGCGCCTTCGATCAGCAGCCCCGGGGCCGATTCGCCCCAGCGCATCTTGACGACGGCCGACTGGCCGCCGATGGGATTGGCGGAACCATGCAACAGTTGCGCCGCCACCACGCCGCCGGCGGCGTTGCGATAGATATTGATATCTTCCGAATCGACCGCGTCCCGCATTCGCACCATGCTTGAATTGGTCTGGGTCTCGTTGATGTTGAACAGGGCGATATGGGAATGCTCGTCGATGATGCCGGGGGTGAGATGCTTGCCGGCGCCGTCGATCTCGACGGCGCCGGCGGCGTCGAGCCCGTCGCCGACGGCTTCGATCAGGCCGTCGCGCACAAGCACGTCGGCGACGAGCGTGCCCGCGTCCTCGTTGGTCCAGACGGTAGCGCCGCGAACGACGAAATCCCGCGCCCGGGGCAACTCGGTCCGGCCGTAGGCGCTGAAAGGATAGAGCACCGGCGAAGGCAATTCGGCCGCCGCCGCGGCGGTCTCGACCGCAGGCTCCTCCCCGGCGTCGTCGCCGGCCCTGTCCAGCCGCCAGGACAGCGATTCCCCCGCCGGAGTCAGCGCGTTGCCGCGCCAGCCGCCGGCGTCGCTCCAGCCGCTGAGGCGGATGCGGCCGCCATCTTCGTCCCAGGCGAAATCAAGCGTGATCAGATCGTCGAAGAGTTCGATATTGGCCGGACTCGAATCGCCGTCGGGATCCAATGTCGCCTCGGCTTCGGCGCCGTCGAATTCGATATCGAGCACCCGGATTCGGCCGTCCAGCGCGAGTCGGTAGCGGCCGGCGGTTTCCCGCCGGCCCAGGTCGAGCACATGACGCTTGCCCCGGATCCAGCTTTCGAGCAACACGGTGTCCGCGTCGAGCAACTCGCCCGAGCTGACGAGGAAATTGGCCAGGGCGCCGGGGACGAGCCGGCCGACCAGATCGGAAACGCCCAGGGTCTCGGCCGGGACGCTGGTCAGCGCGGCGATGGCGGTTTCCGCCGGCAGGCCGTTGCCGACGGCCTGCCGCAGGTTGGGCCAGAAGTCGTCGCCCGCGCCGGCGCCGGTGAGCGAGAACTCGATGCCCTGTTCGGCCAGCAGGCGCGGATTGAAAGGCGCGAGTTCCCAATGCTTGAGCGCCGCGAAGCTGACTTCCGCCGCGTCGAGCGGGTCGGTCACTGCGGGCGCCGCGGGGAAATCGAGCGGCACGATGAGGCGGGCGCCGGCGGCCGCGATCTCCTCGGCGCGGCGATAGCTGTCGCCGCCTGTCTTGAGCACGTATTGCACGCCGAACTCGTCGCCGACGCGGTCGGCCGTCAGCGCTTCCTGCCAGTTGTCGACTTCCATGATCTGGGGCAGATCCTGAATCCGGTTCCAGGCTTCGAGGGCGGCGTCGGCGAAGGGCCGCGGCTGCCGGGCGCCGAACCATTCGGCGTCCATGTAGGTCTGGCGCAAAAGCGCGAAGGCTCCCATCAGCGAGGCCGGCATGGCCTGGATGGACGTGCCCTTGTCGAGCGAGTAATGCGCGGCGGTGTCGGCGACGATGATCGACTCGGCCGCCCGTTCGTCGCCGAGCGTGATCAGGGCGGAAGTGCCGCGGGCGATGCCGTCGGGGCGCAAGCTCAGCACGGCGGTGAAGCCGCTTTTCCGCAAGTTCTCGCGTTCATCCGCGTCGGGCGCGAAAGCGGCGGCGGCGCGGAAGTCGGCGCGGACGGCGTCGTTGGCATTGCGCGCGCGGTCGTCGGGTTCGAGATTCTCGCCGCCGCCGTTTTCATCTTCCGGCCGTTCGAGTTCGGGGATGCCGTAATCGGTATAGATGTCGATCAGGCCGGGGTAGACATATTTGCCGGCGAGGTCGACGGGGAAGTAGCCGGCGGGCGCGTCGCCGTTATCGCCGAGTTCGACGATGCGGCCCTCGCGGACGAGCAGCCTGCCGCCGTCGAGGATGCTGCCGTCGGGCTGGTAGATGTTCGCGTTGTAAAAGGCGTAGGCCCCGGCGCGCTGGTCGGCGATGCCGTTCGGCGCGAGGTTTTCCTGCGCCGCCGCCGGCAGCCAGACGAGCAGCGCGGCGGCGGGCGCCAGCAATCTGGCAGACATGACCGGCACCTCGCTGATCAGGGTATCCTCCCCGGCTCAGGCGATCGCCCGGATGGGGTCGAAGCGGCCTTTCAGGACTTTCTCCGAGGCGCCGGCCTGCATCCAGTGGTCTATGGCGGCGGCGTAGACCTGACGGAAATCCGTCGTGTGCCGCAGGTTGTCGCCGTCCGCGAGCCTGGTCAGGCTCGGCGGAACGCCGTAATGGCCGCCGACTACCGGTTTGCCGGCGAGGAACATCGCGTTGGCTGAGCCGTGGTCGGTGCCGAGATTGGCGTTTTCGGGGACGCGGCGGCCGAACTCGGAATAGACCAGCACGAGGACGCGGTGAGCCTGGCCGATGCGTTCGAGATCGCGGATGAAGCCGTTGATCGCGTCGCCGGTATAGGCCAGGATGCGGCGATGCAGGTTGACCTGTTGCACGTGGGTATCGAAGGCGTTGTTGCGATAGGACACGTGATAGATGCGCGCCGGCAGGCCGGCTTCGATGCAGGCGGCCACCTTGGGCAGGTCGAGGCCGTTGAGACCGTAGTCGATCGGCGTGCGATATGCCGTCCAGGCGTCGCGTATCTGGGCCGAGGCGGTCAGCGCGCTGCGCGCCACGTCATTGAGGAAAGCCCGGTTCGAATCGCCGGCCGACTCGTCGACGCGTTGCATGAGCGCTTGCTGGCTATTGAAGGCGCGGCGCTGGAAACGATCGGGATTGTCGAATACCACCGGCGTATGCAGCCGGCTTTTCACCGCCAGCGACTGGGCCGAAGCGATATTGATCAACATGTCGGCGCCCGAGGCGTCGTCGAGGTTGTCGGCGAGCCGCCCGAGCCAGCCGAATTCGTCGCCGCGATTGGGCGCGGCGGTATGCCAATAGGCCATGGAGGTGAAATGCGAATACGAAGGCTGTTCGTAGCCGCAGCCGTGGACGATGGCGAAATCGCCGGAATTCCATAGCCTCTCAAAGCCGAGCAAACCCGGATTGAGACCGAAATGGTCGTCGAGCTTGCGCGCTTCGCCGGGCTTGACGCCGATGGTGGGCCGATGCCTGTAATAGGCGTCGTCGCCATAAGGCACGATGGTATTCAGGCCGTCATTGCCGCCGGAAAGTTCCACCGCGACCAGGATGCGCCGGTCCCGGTCGGCCTGGGCCCAGGCGCGGGGGCTGAACAATGGCGCGGCGGCCAGCGCGCCGACGGCGGTCAAGCCGCCGGCCAGCAAGTCGCGTCTGCCGATTTTTCTCGCGGGGCGGGATTTCCTCGTCATGGTCTTCCTCCGCATGCGATGGTCTTCAATTCAGTTGATATTCCGGGCGGCTGAGCAGCACGTGCAATAGCCCCCGCAGCGGCTCTTCCATGAAACTGCTCGCCGCGGCGATATCGGCGGTGCCCAGTTCGGCCGCCAGGTAATCGGCCAGCGCCGCGATGGTGGCGGGCTCGGGCGGCGCGGCAAAGAAGCGCGCGGTCAGATATTCGACGACTTCCCGCGGCGTCCTCGCGCCGGCCTCGGCCGTCATGGCGGAGAGGTCGACTCGCGCCATGTCCCGCAGGATGGGCTTGACCCGTTCGGTCGCCATCTGCCAGCCGCGATAACTGCCATAGCGCGTGTTGAAGGCCTCGTCGCTGTCGGCGAGCATGTTCGAGGCCGATAATTCGTCCATGTCGGGCGCTTCGTCGGCTATCATCGGCGGCAATGTCGCCGCGCTGATATCCATTCCCCGCCGCAGCCGCTCGTGCACGCTGAGGATTGCCGCGCCGCCATAGCCGGGATGGCGGTCCGGCGGCAGGAAGGCGATATCGGGGAACACCACGTCGAGCACGAAATTGCCGCGCTCGAAGAGCAGGCTCGGAGTGATCCAGCTGCGTCCTTCGCTCCAGCCGGCGACCGTCGGCGGATGCAGCAGCCGCTGGCCGAGCGCGCCGGCAACGCGATTGAAGTCCGGCGTGCCCGGAATGTTGTCCAGACCAAGCAGGCGATAAGTGGAAACCACGTATTCCACCGGCCCCTTGATGCGGTTGCCGATTACTTCGGGGCGATAGAAGTCCCGCGCCATGAACAGGTGTTCCATGAACGCCGCGATATCGTAATCCGCGCCTTTCAGCCAGGCGCCGAGTTCCCGCGCCGCGGCGTCGTCGAGCTGTTCGCTGACGAAATGGCCATAGATCTTGCGCGCGATGAATTCCGCGGCGGCATCCTGTTCGAGGATGATGTCGATGACTTCGACGCCGTCGAAATTGCCTTCCCGGCCGAGCACGCGCTTGATGCCGGAGTCGTGGTCTTCGGCGACGACCTTGAATTGAAGTCCTTCATAATTCCAGCCGGTAAACGCCCGCGCCGCCTCGCGCACGTCGGCTTCGCCGTAATGGCCGACGCCCATGGTGAACAATTCCATGATCTCGCGGGCGAAATTCTCGTTCGGCGAGCCCCTGGTATTCACGCCGGCATCGAGAAAATGGAGCATGGCCGGATCTTGCGCCACGCCGATCAGCAAGTCGCGAAAATGGCCCAGCCCCTTTTCCTGGAACAGGTTGAGCTGCATGAGCATCTTGCGATAGTCGCGCACCTTGTTTTCGTTGACGGCGAAATGCCCGTGCCAGAACAGCGCCATCTTCTCTTCCAGCGGGCGCGGACTGTCGAGCATGCGCTCGGCCCACCAGTACGCCACGCGGTCGGTTTCGAGCCGGCTCGCGCGCAGCCAATAGAAGAACTTGTTCACTACCGGCTGCAATGGCCGGTCGCCGCCGGGCTTGACTCGCACCCCGAGCGCGTGGCCTTGCCGGCGCGCCAGTTCGGTGGTCGCCGGCCGGCTCGGCGGAAAAGGGTCGAGTCCCGGATCGAAGATCCCGGAGTGGTCGAATTCGGGCAAGTCCGCCGCCGGCGCGCCTTCGAAATAGACCAGCCGGCGCACGGCCGCGCGCGGCGTCATCGCGGCGAACTCGGCCACTTCCCCGGGCAGGGCGCCGAATCCGGCGCGCTCGAGCAGATGTCTGGCCTTGCTCTCGTTCCATTCGATCGGGCTGATGGGTTCGAAATCGCCGTTCGCCGCCGCCGGCAACAGGGCGACGAGGGAGGCAGCAACGCAACTGGAAAGAAATCGGCGCATGGTCTTTGCCGTACCCGTCTGCAAGTGAATGCCGAATATAGCTGCGGGCAGGGGCGCGTGTCCATACTCGGGCTGTCGGCGGCGGCGCGGCAGACGCGTTCGTATTCCGGCTCCGTGCCTGGAGACGATGGAAAAATCATGGAAACCGCGAATGCTGTCGGACATCGGAAACGCGCGAGACCGCCTCGACCGCCGCTGCGACGCCAACTCCTGCAAGAACGACCGGCGCTGCGAGATGAAGCCTGAGGAGGAGCGCTTGTCGAGCGCGCGGGAAATCCGATTTTTGCGCATGGCCTCTTGTTGCGAGGCGGAGATTTCCTGCAAGCCGCGAGCTTCCCGGCGGGGGGCGGGGATATTTCTGCTATGCTCCCCGCCTCACGATTCGCGGCTTCGGGTCGGACTTCGCATGCGATACAGCGAGACGAAATTCGTCTTGAGCGCGATTTCACTGGATGGGTGTCCCGGCGATAGCGCGGCCGAGGTGGCCTTCGCGGGACGTTCGAACGCGGGCAAGTCCAGCGCGATCAATGCGATTTGCCGCCAATCGCGGCTGGCGCGCACCAGCAAGACGCCGGGGCGCACGCAAATGCTCAATTTCTTCGCCGTGCCGGGGACCGCGGGGCGCTATCTGGTCGACTTGCCCGGCTATGGCTACGCCAAGGTGCCGCTTGCGGTGAAGCAGCGGTGGCAGCGCGAGATGCAGCGCTATCTGAATGGGCGGGACCAGCTTCGCGGGCTTGTGCTGCTTGGCGATATTCGGCATCCGTTGAAGAAGTTCGACCGCCAGATGATCGACTGGGCCCAGGGCGCGGGTTTGCCGTTGCATCTGCTGCTGACCAAGGCGGACAAGATGAAGCGCAATCCGGCCCATAACATCATGGCCGGGGTGCGCAAGGAATTGTCGGGGCGCGGCGCGCTCGAAGTGCAGTTATTCTCGGCGACCGCGGGCATCGGCCTCGAACAGGCGCGCGAGCGGCTCGACTCCTGGCTGGAAGGCTGAGCAAGCGCTGATCAAGTCGGAGCTTTTCTGCGGCGCATGCCCGCGGCGCAAAAGAGCGCCGCCGGATTCGACGGCGCAAGCCATCGCATCCGGGAGCAGGACAAACTGCGCCCTGGTCTTGCGGCAACCTGACGCCATGGCCGGAATCATGCCGGGATGCCTGGCTGCGGAGCGAGCCCGGGCATCAATGCGCTTCGTCCCAGTTGTCGCCTGTGCCGATATCGACGACCAGAGGCACGTCGAGCGCGGCGGCGCTGATCATGCGGAACCTGACGCCTTCGCATAGCAATCGCAGGTCGTTTTCGGCGACTTCGAACACGAGTTCGTCGTGGACCTGCAAGAGCATCCGCGCGTCGAGCGGTTCGCTTTCGAGCCAGTGGTCGATATCGATCATGGCCTGCTTGATGATATCGGCGGCGGTGCCTTGCATCGGCGCGTTGATCGCGGCGCGCAAGGCCGCCCGGCGCAGCACGGCGCGGCCGGCGCGCAGGTCGGGCAAATAGAGTCGGCGGCCGAATACGGTTTCGACATAACCGAGTTCGGAGGCCTGGGCCTGGGTGCGGTCCATGAAGGCGCGCACGCCGGGATAACGTTCGAAGTAGCGGTCGACATATCGCTGGGCCTGTTCGCGGCCGATATTCAACTGCCGGCCGAGGCCGAACGCCGACATGCCGTAGATCAGGCCGAAATTGATCGCCTTGGCGCTGCGCCGCTGTTCCGGATCCACGTCCGCCAGCGGCACGTCGAATACTTCCGCCGCCGTGGCGCGATGGATGTCCTCGGCGCGCGAAAACGCTTCGAGCAGGCCGGCATCGCCCGACAGGTGGGCCATGATGCGCAATTCCACCTGGGAATAGTCCGCCGCGACGAGCTTGCAGCCGGGTTCGCAGACGAAAGCCTGACGCACGCGGCGGCCTTCGGCGGTGCGCGCCGGGATATTCTGCAAGTTCGGATCGGTCGACGACAGGCGGCCGGTGGCCGCTACCGCCTGTTGAAAGCTGCTGTGAACGCGGCCTGTTTCGGGACGCAATTCCTGCGGCAACTTGTCGGTATAGGTCGACTTGAGCTTGGTCAGCGAGCGGTATCGCAACAGCAGGCGTGGCAATTCGTAGTTTTCCGCGAGGTCGAGCAGGACATCCTCGGCGGTGGACGGCTGGCCGGTGGGAGTCTTGCGCAGCACCGGCAGTTGCAGCTTTTCGTACAGCAGCGCCTGCAATTGCTTCGGCGAGGAGAGATTGAAACTTTCGCCCGCCAGCGCGAACGCCGATTGTTCCAGTTGCTGAAGTTGTTCCGCGAGTTCCGCGCTTTGCCGCTTTAGCGCCGCGGGGTCGAGTTTGATGCCGTTGCGCTCCATGCGTTGCAGCACGGGAACCAGCGGCATTTCGAAATAGCGATAAAGTCCTGCCAGATGGCCGTTGTCGCGCAACTGTTGCTCGAGTTCTCCGGCCAGCCGCAGGATCATGTCCGCCCGTTCCGCCGCCCAGCCGCCGAATTCGTCGATTCCGAGCTGATGCAGCTCGAGCCGCCCGCGGCCCTTGCCGGTGAGGCTTGCCAGATCCCGGGGGACGGATTCGAGATAGCGCCGGGCGATGGCGTCGAGTTGATGCCGCACGGCGACCGAATTGACCACGTAGGAAGCCAGCAGCACGTCGGACTTGACCGGCCGCAATTCGATATCGAGATTCTGCAGCAAGTGCATCTGGTGTTTGAGGTCGTAGCCGCATTTCGGCTTGAGCGCGTCTTCCAGCAGCGGTTTCACGGCGGCGAAGACCCGCTCGGCCGCAAGCAAGTCGGGGCAGCCGGCATATTCATGGCTCAGCGGAATATATGCCGCCTTGCCGGCCCTGGCGCAAAAGGCGACGCCGACGATGCGAGCATCGAGGAAATGGCCGGGTTCGGCTTCGAGGTTGAAACTGAAACGCGGCGCGGCGCGCAGTTCGGCGAGCAGTTCGCGCAATTGCGTCTCGCTGGCGATGACGGTGGCTTGCGTTTCCGCCGGCGGTTGCTCGTCGGTTGCGGGCGGCGCCTCTCCCGCCGCCGCGTCGGCGCCGGCCCCGTGTCCGGTCGCCGGCGCCGGAACAACGCCTTCGGCCTCGAGTTCGCGCAGCCAGGTGCGGAATTCGAGTTCGCTGAAAATTCGATGCAATTCCTGCTTGTCTTCGGCCCGGCGCTCGAGCTGCCTGTAGTCCAGCTCGAGCGGCACGTCGGTGCGGATCGTGGCGAGCCGATAGGAAAGTTCGAGCAATTCGATATTGTCGCGCAGTTTCTCGCCGATCTTGCCCTTGATCGCCGCGGCGTTTTCGACGATGCCGCGCATCGAACCGTATTGCCTGAGCCATTTTGCGGCGGTCTTGGCGCCTACGCCGGGAATGCCCGGGATGTTGTCGGACTTGTCGCCCATCAGCGCAAGCAAGTCGATGATCCGTTCCGGCGGCACGCCGAATTTGGCCTCGACGCCGGGGGGGTCGAGCAATTCGTCGTTCATCGTGTTGATCAGGGTGATCTGGCCGCTGACGAGTTGGGCCAGATCCTTGTCGCCGGTGGAAATCAATGTCGGGACCTTGTCGCGGTCGGCCTGGCGGGCCAGGGTGCCGATGACATCGTCGGCTTCGACGGCTTCGATAATGAGCAGCGGCAGGCCCATCGCGCGGATGATGCGGTGAATCGGCTCGATCTGGGAGCGCAAATCATCGGGCATCGGCGGGCGGTGCGCCTTGTATTCGGCATAGATCTCGTTGCGGAAGGTCGCGCCCCTGGCGTCGAACACGATGCCGACGCGACTGTCGGGGTACTGGCGCAGCAGATTGCGGATCATGCTGATTACGCCCCGCGCCGCGCCGGTGGGATGGCCGGCGCCGGTCATCATCGGCGGCAAGGCGTGGAAGGCGCGGAACAGGTACGAAGAGCCGTCCACCAGGATCAATGCGGGGCTGTCGATGGTATCGGCCATGGCGGATGCGTTTCGATTCAGGCTCGCCGGAAGATCATTTCCAGCGCCCGGGCGATATCGGCGGCGCGATGGGGCGGGCGCAGCAGACCGACGAGTTCGCCCGCCGGATTGACCACGCCGATGTGGACGCCGTGGCTGATGACGCCCTCGGGGCCGCCGTGCGCCGAACTGTCGGCCGCGCCGGTATTCACGAATAATTGGCCGGCGAACGCGGTCACGTTCTCGGGGGTTCCGCTCAGACCGATGAAATCGGGATGGAAGCCCGACAGGAACTCGCCGATGATTTCCGGAGTGTCGGCAGGGTCCACGGAAACGAATAGCACATTCAGCGGCGGCTGCGCGGCGGCCCGTTCCCGATAGAAATCCCCGAGTTCGGACAGGGTCAGCGGACACATGTCCGGACAATTGCTGAAGCCGAAAAACACCAGGTTCCAGCCGTCGCGCATGCGGTCGAGGCCGAATGCCTTGCCCGACTGATCGCTCAGGGAAATTTCCGCGAGCGGCAGGGGTTCGGGATAAACGGCCGCGCCGAGATCGTTCAATCGCGCCAACTCGGCGCGCTCGACGCGAAATTGCAGCAGGAAGAAGAAGAGCGCCAGCAATGACGCGTTCAGCAAGACAAACGCGATCCAGGCGATCCTGCTCGGGCGGATGGCAGCCATGCGCCGTTCAGGCCAGATAGTGGTCTGCCAGCAGGGCGACGAACAGCAATGCCAGATAGACGATGGAATAGCCGAAAGTGCGCATGGGAATGTCCGGGCGCGGGCGGAACATCAGCCTCCCGGACCAGTACAGGAATCCGGCGCCGAGCAGCAAGGCCGCGGCGAGATAGATCCAGCCGCCCATGCCGGTGAACCAGGGGATGACGCTTACCGCCACCAGGATCACGGTGTAGACGACGATATGCACCCGGGTCGCGTATTCGCCGTGAGTGACCGGCAACATGGGTACGCCGGAGCGCGCGTATTCATCCTTGCGGTGGATCGCGAGCGCCCAGAAATGCGGCGGGGTCCAGGCGAAGATCACCAGCACGAGCACAAGGGCGTCGGCTTCGACCGTTCCGGTCACCGCCGACCAGCCGAGCAATGGCGGCATGGCGCCGGCAAGGCCGCCGATGACGATATTCTGGGGCGTGGCGTGTTTCAGATAGCCGGTGTAGATGAAGGCGTAGCCGATAAAGGAAGCCAGCGTCAGCCAGGCGCATAACGGATTCACCCAGACCAGCAGGATCGCCATGCCGCTGGCGCAAAGCAGCGCGGCGAAGACCCCCGCTTGCAGCGGGTCGACGCGCCCCTGGGGCAGCGGCCGGCCGGAAGTGCGCCGCATGACGCGGTCTATGCGGCGGTCGATGAGGTGATTGACCGCGGCGCCGGAGCCGGCGACGAGCGCGATGCCGAGATTGCCGAGCAGCAAGATGCGCCAGGGAACCATGTCCGGCGAGGCCAGCAACATTCCCGTCAGCGAGGTCAGGATCATGAGCATGACCACGCGGGGTTTGCACATCTCGCAATAGTCTCGCCAGGAGGCGGATACTTGCCGGGCTGCGGTTTCAGTCATTGATAGATGGGCACGCCGTCGAAGCTGGTGGACCGGTCGCGAAGCGACGCCATGGGCGGAATCGGACATCGCCGAATGCACGCGCATTCAAGCATTTTTCGATCCGAATCTCAAGCCGGCTGCTGGTTCGCCGGGCATCTTCCGAATGCTGCCGTTCATGCAATTGTTCATTGCCGCAAAGCCGGCGCGCGGGTTGGTACCGCGGGCCTGCGCCGCGGGAAAGCTCCGACTTGATCGGAGCTTTCCCAAGTATCCTCTGAATAATTCCATCCATGGAATTATTCATTGCCGCAAAACAAAAGCGTGGTTTTGTTTTGCTCCCGGATTCAATGGCTTGCGCCATCGAATCCGGCGGCACATCCATGTGCCGCAGGGAAGCTCTGACTTGATCAGAGCTTCCCTAATCGACCGGTTCCAGGCGCACGATGGGGGTTTCTTCGTCGCCGTCGCGATCCGAGATGGCCAGATAGATATATCCGTCCGGGCCTTGCCGCACGTCGCGAATGCGGCCCATGTCGTAGGCCAGCGTTTCCTCGACGACCACGTCGCGATAATCGTCGCTCATGTGCAGGCGCGCGAGCTGCTCGCCCGCCAGCCCGCCGGCGAAAATGCTGCCGCGCCACATCGGAAACCTGTCGCCCGAATAGATCATCAGGCCCGAGGTCGCGATCGAAGGCACCCAGACATGCGTCGGCGCCCGCATGCCTTGCTGGCCGATGCCGACATGGATCGGACTGCCGGTCGAACCATAGTTGACGCCGTAGCCGATGACCGGCCAGCCGTAATTGACGCCGGGCTCGATGCGGTTGAGTTCATCGCCGCCCTGGGGGCCATGCTCGGTTTCCCACAGATCGCCGGTTTCCGGATGGATCGCCAGTCCCTGGGGGCTGCGATGCCCAAAACTCCAGATTTCCGGCAGGATATCGTCGCGGCCGACGAAGGGGTTGTCGTCCGGCGTGCTGCCGTCATCGCGGAGCCGCATGACAACGCCGTTGTGGTTGGTCGCATCCTGGGCCGGATGGATTCCGAGTTCGCCGGTCGCGGGCGCCTGACGGTCGCCGACGACGAGGAACATGTAGCCGTCGTCATCGAACACGAGCTTGCCGCCGTAATGTCCGAAGCCGGTCGATCGGGCGGCGAAGATCTCGACAACATCGGCAAGCCGATCGTTCTCGAAGCGTCCCCGCGCGACCGCCGTGGTCGATGTGTCGCCGACGGGTTTGGCGAAAGTCAGATAAACCCAGCGGTTTTCGGAGAAGTCCGGATGCGGGACCACTTCGAACAGCCCCCCCTGTCCGCGGTAAAAGACCTCGGGCACGCCGGGAACGGCTTCGGGGAGCAGTTCGCCGTCGCGGACCACTCGCAGGCGGCCGGGCTTCTCGGTGACCAGCATGTCGCCGTCCGGCAGCCAGGCCATGGACCAGGGTTGAATCAGGCCGTTGGCGACTTCGACCACCCGGTAGTTGTGGTGGGCCGCGTAATAGATATCGGATTGCGCGTATGCCGGGGCCGCCGCGGTCGCGAGCAGGCCGGCGCAGGCAAGGACTGGCAGATAGCGAGGCATGGTTTTCCTCCATGTTCGGGGATCGGAATGGAACGATTGGCGGATTATCCAATTAATTGTCCGTCATGACCAGAGCAAGCGGTTCGGCTCCTGTCGGGCTGCCGGCTCGAAAGCCCTGGATGAGCGCGGAACAACCCGGCCGGATCCATATGCGCTGAACCGGCGCGGCGCGTGGTACGATGGCGGTCGCGCCGGCGGCCCCGGTACCTGTCGGCAACAAGGCGGACGGGGCCGCCGCAAGTCCGCTCTGGGCAAGCCCTGATCAGGTCGGAGCTTTCCCGCGGCGCATGCCCGCGACAACGCCGCGCTTTTGTCTTGCGGCAATGAATAATTCCATGGATGGAATTATTCAGAATATATCTGGAAGCGCCGGATGACGAAGACGCGCGCTGGAGGATGAGATGCCTGCCTGTATGAGAAGCATGAAAATCGCGGCGCTTGTCGCCGTCATGGCCCTGACCGCCTGCACGAGCCTGCAGGAGGTGCCGCTGTCGAGCGAAGAATTGCAGGCCCGCATCCGGGCGGGGGGACTGGTCGAGGCGGGCGATCGCGTGTCGTTGCGGACCGCCGACGGCCGCGAGCTTGTCATGGAAGTCGTCGAGATGACCCGGGACTCGCTGCGGGGCGACTCGGCCGAGGTGGCCATCGACGATATCATCATGTTGCGCACCGAACGGATCGACCCCGTGCGGAGCGCCGGGGCAGCCGCTGGCGGCGCGGTCATCATATATGTCGCGGGCGCCGTCATCGCATTCCTTTCGCTTGTCAGTTCCATCTAGCAGCCTGCGCCGTGAAATGACCTTGGGCGCTTTCAAGGCCATGCCGCGCCTTGCCGGCGATGCTATTCCTTGAGCGCGAATCGAACGGGTTTGCGCCGGGCGCTGCCATGGCGCTCCGCCGGGGCGGCGTCGATGTACCGGTTCGTCGTCCTGATCGAACTATGGCCCGCGTCGTCGCGAATATGATGAATGGGACGGTGCGGAACATCGAATGAAATTCCCGTATGGCGCAGCCAATGGGGGCTGGCGATCTTGAGAATCTCCGCGCCTTCGGCCTTGCCTTGCGCCCGCATGTTCCAGGCGGCGCGCATGAACACATCCTTGCACAATTGCCTGATCCTGCCGGTCGAGAGCGCCCCGGTTTTCGATTTGCCGTGGACAAGAGCCGCGTTCTCGCCGGGCAAGGGCAGCGGCGTCAGCCTGCGATATCGGCGATAGCGCTTGAGCGCTTTCAGCATGTCGTCGGAGACCGATACGATGCGCTCCTTGTTGCCCTTGCCGACGGTCCTGAACCACCAGCGGCCGCGGCTGTCGCGGTGGAAATGACCCATGGTCGGCTGCCAGCGGTCGGATATGGCGAACTCTGAAATACGCAAGTACATGCAAAACATCGCCGACAACACGAACAAGGTGCGCTCGTGGTTCTCCGGGTCGAAATTCGCCATCTCCTCCGCCGCATCAAGCAAGAAATGCCATTGCTCGCCGGACAGTATTCGCGGCGGCGGCGTTTTTTGCTCGGCCTTGATGAATTTCGACTTCTGCCGCATTCGCGTGACCGGGTTCCGGAGAATATAGCCTTCTTCGACCAGAAAGCTGAAAAAGCTTCCCAGGGTGTTGAAGCAGGTCTTCAAGGTTCCGGTGCCCGCGAGATATTCCGCGCGCGCCGCGCAATACGGCCTCCATCGCGGATTTGGAACCCTCGCGCCGCCCTCGTTCCTGAAGCGAACCTGCCTCGTTTCCCCGACCCATGCCTTGGGAGGGTTCGCGCAGAACTCCATGAACTTTTCCACATCCTGGCGCCGGGTTCCCCGCAGCGATTTCCTGTTTACCAGCCATGTCCACGCCAACAGTTGTTCGAGCGTCTTGCGATATTGTCTGAATGTCTCCCGACTTCCCCGGTAGGTATAGATGAACTGGGACGAGATCTGGTAATCCTTCACGGCTTCCGGAGTGCATCCGCCCAGCACCCTCGCGACATCTTCCGCGCCGACGGGCCTGATTCCGGGATTCTCCATATGTTCCAGCGTATCGAAAAAAGGCTTTGGAGCCTCGTCAAGCGGAAAGTATTTGTCCATATTTTTCTTCCTCCCTTTGAATCAGCCGAAAAATCTGAATGATCTCCTTGATTTCAGGAGCAAAAACAGATTTTTGCGGCAGAATTCGATGGTTAGTTTAACCCAAACTAGAGGAGATGTTTTCATGGAGGCCATTCGATCTTGATTCCCTGAGAAAAGACCCGTCTTGCTTGCCGTCAGCCCAATGCCGGCAAGGATCCTCTGAATAATTCCATCCATGGAATTATTCATTGCCGCAAGACAAAAGCGTGGTTTTGTCTTGCCCCCGGATGCAATGGCCTGCGCTGTCGAATCCGGCGGCGCATCCATCCATGTCCGAGGTCGGTCCCGATCAATCAGACCTTCCCCGACGGACGGGAATTGCCGGCTTCCCATTGAGGCGCCGCCTGCTTCGGAGTATGCTTGAGCCATCCTGGACAGGACTCTTCCCGGAGACGGTCATGAACTGGACTCGCAAGATGATCGGCGTCGCGTTCTGCCTGGCCTTGCCGGCGGCTTCGGCGCAACAGGGCCGGGAACTGCCGCGCACCCCCGATGGACAGCCCGACCTGCAAGGCGTCTGGACCAATTCGTCGCAAACCCCGCTGGCGCGCCCGGCCCTGGACCGGGGAAGTCGCCATGAACCGCAAGTCCCGGCAAGAGCGCATGTACGAATATGCCTGTCATGAAGGCAATTACGCCTTCGCCGGCATTCTCGCCGGCGCGCGGCGGCTGGAACTGGAGGCCGAGCTGCAGCCCCGATAGCGGCGCAAGCTGAGCACTCATGACCTCCAGGGCAGTCAGACTTTATGGCGAATTGGTGTTCGGCAAACCTTGGCTGGTGATCGGAGCCGCTGTTCTTGCCGTTGCCTTTTTCGCCTGGTTCGCCCAGTACTTCAGATTGGACGCCTCGGCGGATTCGCTGTTGCTGGAAAACGACCCCGACTGGGAATTCTATCGCCAGGTGGAAAACCGCTACGGCATTCGCGAATTCGTCGTCGTCGCCTATATCCCCGACGGCGAATTGTTCGCCCGGCCCGAACTCGAGAAACTGAACCGGCTGCGCAACGATCTGCTCGCGATCGATCGCGTCGAGCGGGTGGACAGCATCCTCAATGTGCCGGTGTTCGGCGACACGCCGCTGACGGGGATTTCCGAGGACTACCTGACCTTGCTCGACGAAGACGTCGACCTCGAGGCGGCGCGCGAGGAAATCCTGGCCAACCCGATTTATCGCGACGCGCTGATCAGCCCCGACGGTCGCGGCGCCGGCATGCAGGTCGGCATCGCCATCGACCATGCCGCCCGCGAGTTGCTGGACCGCCGCGGCGCATTGCGCCGGGCGCGGCAGGACGGAACGATCGACGCCGAAGGCCTGGCGGAATTGCGCGAGGTCGAAGCCGCCTGGGACGAATACAGCATCGGGGCCAGTCAGAGGCAGCGCGAACTGGTGGCCTCCGTTCGCGCAACCCTCGACCGTTATCGCGACGGCGCGCGCATCCATCTCAGCGGCGCGCCGATGATCGCCGACGACCTGATCTCCTTCGTGCGCGGCGACCTGAGCAGTTTCAGCATCGCCGTGCTGATTCTCATAATCGTCGCCCTCGGGCTGATCTTCCGCCAGTTCCGCTTTATCGCCATCCCGTTGATCTGTTGCGTCGCGGCGGGAACGATCATGGTGGGCACGCTGGGATTGATGGACTGGCGCGTGACCGTGGTCTCCTCGAATTTCATCTCGCTGTTGCTGATCATCACGATCTCGCTGACGGTGCATCTGACCGTGCGCTATCGCGAATTGCGCGCGACCCGCCATTTCACCCGTCGCGGCAGGATGTTGCGCCATGCCGTGCTGAGCATGTTCCGGCCCTGCCTGTATACGGCATTGACGACGATCGTCGCCTTCGGCTCGCTCATCGTCAGCGGCATTCTGCCCATCATCACCTTCGGCTGGATGATGATGATGGGAGTCGCCACGGCGCTGGTCGTCGCGTTCACCCTGTTCCCTTCGATCATGTCGACGCTGCCGGCGGACCGTTCCCGGCTTTCCTCCGATTTGCGGCTGAACCTGACTTCGGCCCTGGCCCGGCTCACCGACAAGTTGCGCGGCTGGGTATTCGTGATTTACGCGCTGATCCTGATCGTCGGCGCGACCGGCCTGACCCGCCTGCGAGTCGAGAACAGCTTCATCGACTATTTCCGCGAATCGACCGAAATCAACCAGGGCATGAGCCTCATCGACGAACAACTCGGCGGCACCTTGTCCTTCGACGCCATCGTCAGCTTGCCGGAAGCAGAGGCGGCGTTCGCGGATGCGTTCGACGACGGCTTTGCCGGCGGCGGCTCCAGCGGCGCATCCGACGACGCCTATTGGTTCACCGCGCCGCGCATGGCCGATGTCAAGGCGATTCATGAATATCTCGATGCCGACCCCTATACCGGCAAGGTGCTTTCGCTGGGTTCGGTAGTGCAACTCGCCGAGCAACTCAACGACAACGAACCGGTGGACGGCCTGCTTTGGGCGGTGATGTACAACCGCATTCCGCAAACCTTGCGCGAGGCGGTGCTCGACCCTTTCGCGCGAATCGACGACAACGAATTGCGCTTCAATGTGCGCGTGCGCGAATCGGCTCCGGACCTGAATCGCGATGAACTCCTGCGGCGGGTCGAGACCGGGCTCGAACAGGAATTCGGCTTCGCGCCCGACCAGGTGCGCCTGACCGGCCTGCTGGTGATGTACAACAACGTGCTGCAAAGCCTGTTCCAGTCCCAGATCCTGACGCTCGGGGTGGTCATGCTCGCGATCATGCTGATGTTTCTGGTGTTGTTCCGTTCGCCGCTGATCGCGCTGCTTTGCATCATCCCCAACGCCATCGCCGCCGCTCTCGTGCTCGGCGTCATGGGCTGGCTGGACATCCCGCTCGATATCATGACGATTACCATCGCGGCGGTGTCGGTGGGCATCGGCGTCGACAACACGATTCACTACATGCATCGGTTCCGGCGCGAATTCCCGCGTTTCGGAAACTATCGCGAGACGATGTATTTTTGCCACGACAGCATCGGCCGGGCGATGTATTTCACTTCGATGACGATCGTCGCCGGTTTTTCGATCCTGATCCTGTCGAATTTCATCCCGACCGGCATATTCGGCCTGTTGACGAGCCTGGCCATGCTGGTCGCGCTGGCGGGGTCGCTGACCCTGTTGCCGCAATTGCTCGCGAGCTTCAAGCCGCTGGGGCCGGAAACCGCCTGATGGAAATGGAAGAGTCCCGCCGCCCGCCCGGCAAGTCGAGCCGCGTTCCGGGGCGGCTTCTGTTGCTCGCGCTGGGTTCCGCCTTGTTCGGCTCCTGCGGGGAAAACGAAACAGGGCAGGCGCCGGCCGCGCCGGCGCCGCCGACGCCGGACTTCATCGTCGCCGGCTACATGAACGATCCCGTCGCCGTGCAAAGAGGCCGGGATCTGTTTCTCGGTTCCTGCGTCGATTTCTGCCACGGCCTGATCGAGGAAGATCCCGAACTGGTCGACGCGCTGTTCCTGTTCGATTGCCAATGGACCCATGCCCAGGACAACGCAGAGATCTTCCGCGTGATCAAGGAAGGCATCCCGGATACGCGCATGGTGGGTTTCGGGGAGAATTTTCCCGAAGGCGACAGCGATGTCTGGAAGCTCATCGCCTATATCCGGCAAAGCCAGGACAATTGCTGAAGCGCGGGTATTCTCCGCGCGACCGCGCGCGGGCTCCGGTTCGGCGGGGTTTGCTCAATCCGCCAGCTTGCGGAAAACCGCCTGGCGATCCCTGGCGAGCAAGCAGACGACCATGAAGTCGGGCATGCAGCTGCGGGCGAACACGACGGCCGTGTTCGCGTCTTCGAGCCGGGCGCGGACCACGCCCGACACGCCGGCGTAAGCGACTTCGATTTCGAGCACCGATCCCGCCACCGTCGCCGCGGAACTCGACCACTGGAAACCCAGCGATTCGAGTTGCCGCAGTTCGACGCGACCGTCCTCGACGGTCACCGCCACGGAAAACAATGTGCCCTCGGCGGTCCAGACGCCGTTCCAGTACCGCGCCTGATCTTCCGCCGCCCGGGCCGACGGAAGCAGGCACGACAGCGCCAGCGCGGCGAGCGCCGGAATTCTCACAGCACCACCAGCCCCACGCCGAACAGGTCGCCGTGGAACAGGAATACGGTCCAGTAAAGCACTCCGCCAAGCACCGCGGTGACGATGTCCCAGACGAGCATGCGCGTCTCGAAAGCCGGAACCGGGGTTTTTCGCCAGAGAGAGACATATTTGATCGCCCCCCACAGGGCGAAGCCGCCGAACAGCAATATCGAGGCGAGGTCGCCATTGGCCCAGAGATGCGCCGCGCCCCATAGCGTCGCCGCGAGCACCATGGGGTTGCGCAATTTGCGGCGCAACCCGGACATGGGCGCAATGCCGGCCAACAGCAGCCAGAAAACGGGCAACATGATGAAGTGCGAAATAAAGCGCAGGCCGAAAGGCGGCTCCCAGACCATTATGAAGGGCGCGACCGACTTGCCCTGGATGACGAGCGCGAGTCCGAGCAGCGCGACGAGGGCGAAGGCGCCCTTGTATGCGCCGGGCGAAGGAAAGCTGTCGACGACCGCCTCGCGCAGGCCCAATTCCCGCAACAGGTGGGGAACAAGGAACAGGATCAAGCCGAAAACGAGAACAGTCATGCGGCCGCCTTCTTGCGGGGAACGGCATTGTAGCACGCGGTCGAAGAGCTGCTTTGCTTGTGTCCCCTGAATAATTCCATCCATGGAGTTATTCATCGCCGCAAGACAAGAGCGTGGTCTTGTCTTGCTCCCGGATTCGACGGCTCGCGCCGCCGAATCCGGCGGCACATCCGTGTGCCGCAGGAAAGCTCTGATAAATCAGAGCTTTCCCGACACCTTGCCGGACCGTTCGGTTCGGTGCTCGCGTCTTGCCGGCGTCTCTTTTGACATCTCGCGCGGCCTCACATTAAATGCGGGGGAAGGGAACGGCGGGGGCGCGCCGGTATTTCCGCTTTCCCGCGGGCCGCTCGGGACGGAGCAAGGCATGAAGAAGTGGCGAGGGTTCATCTTGCCGCCGCTGCTCGCGCTGGCTGGCTGCGGGGAGCCGCCCTTGCAGGCGTACGGGCAACTTGAATCCGACCGGGTCGAGGTGGTCGCCGAATCGAACGAAGCTATCGTCGAGATCGTCTCGCTGGAAGGCGATGCGCTTGCCGCCGGCGCCCTGATCCTGCGGCAGGACGCCGCGCGGCTCGATATCGGCCTGCGCGAGGCCCAGGCCAATATCGCCCGCATCGAGGCCTTGCTCGAAGAACAGGTCAACGGGCCGCGGGCCGAGACCATCGAAGCCGCTCGCGCCAGCCTGTCCGAAGCCGAAATCGAACGCGATTTCCGCGTGCGGGAACTGAATCGGCTGACCGGTTTGCGCGCACGCGACCTGACCTCGGAGGAAAGCGTCGACCGGGCGCGAAACCTGCTCGAAACCGCCGGCGCCAGAATCGAAGTCCTTGCGGCGCGGCTGGCCGAACTCGAGACGGGCACCCGGCCGGAACAGATCGAACAGACGCGGGGTCTGCTCGCCCAGGCCGAAGCGCGGCTCGACGCGCTCAAGCTCGACCGCGACCGCTTGCGGATAGCGGCGCCGGTAGCCGGCGTGCTGGACACGCTGCCGTTCGAAGTCGGCGAGCGGCCGCGGCCGGGCGATGTGGTCGCGGTCCTGCTGACCGGCGCGCAGCCATACGCCCGCATTTATATCCCCGAGCCGCTTCGCGCGGGTCTGCGCGTCGGCGACTCCATGCGCATCGCCGTCGACGGCGTCGAACAGCCGCTGACCGGGACGATTCGCCGTATCGCCGCCGAAGCGAGCTTTACGCCGTATTTCGCGCTCACCGAGCGGGACCGCGGGCGGCTTTCCTTCCTCGCCGAAGTAAGCATGCCCGACCTGCCCCAGCGGTTGCCGGAAGGGCTTCCGGCGCAGGCGCTGTTTGATCAGGTATTTTCTGAATAATTCCATCCATGGAATTATTCATTGCCGCAAGACAAGACGCGGTCTTGTCTTGCTCCCGGATTCAACGGCTTGCGCCGTCGAATCCGGCGGCACATCCCTGTGCCGCAGGAAAGCTCCGATAAATCGGAGCTTTCCTTGAGTTCTCTGAATAATTCCATCCATGGAATTATTCATTGCCGCGAGACAAGAGCGCGGTCTTGTCTCGCTCCCGGATGCAATGGCTCGCGCCGTCGAATCCGGCGATGTTCTCTTGTTGCGGGAATGCGCCGCAGCCGATGTTCTTCGTTGTCGGCGAGTGTTGGTGAAATATGGGGGACAACACCGAATTCGCGATCCAGGCGCGCGGGTTGACGCGCCGCTTCGGCACCTTGGTTGCGGTCGACAATGTCGACCTCGACGTGCCGGCGGGGCAGATTTACGGTTTTCTCGGCCCCAACGGTTCGGGCAAATCCACCACCATCCGCATGCTTTGCGGACTGCTGACGCCGAGTTCCGGCCAGGCCAGCGTCCTCGGGCTCGACGCCGGCCGCGATGCGGAAGCGCTGAAACAGCAGATCGGCTACATGACCCAGCGCTTCTCGCTCTATGAAGACCTGAGCGTGCGGGAAAACCTGCGATTCATCGGCGAAGTCTATGCCATGCCGCGGCGAGCGCGCCGCCGGCGCATGGACGAACTGCTCGTCCGCTTCAAGTTGAGCGGGCGGGAGCGGCAACGCGCGGGCACCTTGAGCGGCGGCCAGCGGCAACGACTCGCGCTTGCCGCGGCGATCATGCATCAGCCGCGGCTGTTGCTGCTCGACGAGCCGACCAGCGCGGTGGATCCGAGCAATCGCCGGGACTTCTGGGAAAACCTGTTCGAACTGGCGGAGCAAGGCACCACGATTCTGGTGTCCACGCATTACATGGACGAAGCCGTGCGCTGCCACAAGCTGGCGATACTCGACCGGGGCGTGAAAGTCGCCGCCGGCTCGCCGCGCTGGCTGGGCGAGAATATCGCCACCCATGTGGTGGAAGTGCAGGCGCCGGACGCCGACGCGGCCCATCTGGCCCTGCGCGCAGTGCCGCAGATCGTCAGCCTGACCCGGCTCGGTTCGCGACTGCGGGCGCAGCTTCCGAAACGTGTCTCCGAGCCGACCGCCATCGTCGCCGGGGCCCTGCGCCGGGCGGACATTGCGGCCGAGGTCGATCAGGTGTTTCCCGATCTCGAAGACATATTCGTCGCGGTAACCGAATTGCGCGAGGCCCGGTCCGGCGCGCCGGGAACGGCGGCCGCATGAAATCCCCGGTTCGCATATTCGCCATCATGCGCAAGGAATTGCTGCAACTGTCCAGGGACCGGCTCACCTTCGGCATGATCGTCGGCATCCCGCTGATCCAGTTATTGCTGTTCGGCTACGCCATCAATACCGACGTGCGCAATCTGAGCGCGGCATACGTCGACGAAGCCGACTCCCATCTCTCCCGCCAACTGCTCGCCGACATGAGCGCGACCCAGATCGTCGTATTGCGACAGCGGCTCGCGAGCGCGGCGGAATTGAGCCGGCTGCTCGATTCGGGGGCGATTTCGGTAGGCATCGCCATACCCGACGATTTCGACCGGCGGGTGATAGCCCGCGACCGGCCGGCCTTGCAACTGCTTGTCGACGGCGCCGACCCGATCATTCTCGGCGTGGCGAACCAGCTCGCTTCGATGCCCGTGCGCTTCGATTCCCAGACGGACCTGCCGGCAAGGCGGCGCATGATCGAAGTGCGCAATTACTACAATCCCGAACGGCGCTCGGCGGTGAATATCGTGCCGGGCCTCGTCGGCGTCGTGCTCACCATGACCATGGTGTTGTTCACCGCGGTGGCCATCGTGCGCGAGCGCGAACGCGGCAATCTCGAATTGCTGATCAATACCCCGGTGCGGACGGTGGAGCTGATGCTGGGCAAGATCGTTCCCTATATCGCCATAGGACTGATCCAGCTCTTCATCATCCTGGCGGTGGGCCGCGCGATCTTTTCGGTGCCGATCATGGGCAGCGAATGGCAGGTGCTGCTCGCGGCGCTGGTATTCATTTCCGCCAATCTGGCGTTGGGCCTGCTCATCTCGACGGTCGCCGCGACCCAGTTCCAGGCCATGCAGATGACCTTCTTTTTCTTCCTGCCCTCGATCCTGATCTCGGGCTTCATGTTTCCTTTCGAGGGCATGCCCGAAATCGCCCAGGCCATCGCCGAGACCTTGCCGCTGACGCATTTCAACAGGCTGATTCGCGGCATCGTCCTGCGGGGCGCCGATATCTCGATGATGGCGCGGGAACTGGCCGCGCTCGCCATTTTCATGGCGCTCGCGCTGACGCTGGCGGTTCTCCGCTTCAGCAAGCGGCTGGATTAGGCAAGCTCCGATTCATCCGCGGCCGGCGAGGGATCTGCCGGTCGAGAAGTCGCGGTCGCCGAGCGGCAACTCGCGCACTCGCTGTCCCGTGAGAATATGGATCGCGTTGGCCACGGCCGCCGCCACGGGCGGCGTGGCCGGCTCGCCGAGGCCCCCCGGCGCGTTGCCGGATTCGACCAGGCGCACGACGATTTCCGGCGCGGTGGCCATGCGCAACATCTCGTAATCCGGAAAGTTGCCTTGCACGACCCGGCCGTCCTCGATGGTGATCGCGCCATATAGCGCCGCGGTCAGGCCGAAGATAATGCCGCTTTCGATCTGCGCCTCGGCGGTGTCGGGATTCACTACCCAGCCGCAATCCATCGCGCAGGTCACCTTGTGCACCACCGGCCGGCCGTCGCCGCCGATGGAGACTTCCGCCACCTGGGCGGCGATGCTGCCGAAACTTTCCTGGACGGCGATGCCGAGCGCCCGGTCCGCGGGCAGCCCGCCGCCGTATCCCGCCGCCTCCGCCGCGACTTGCAGCACATTGCGGTGGCGCGGATGGTCCCGCAACAGTTCCATGCGCAATTGATAGGGGTTGGTTCCGCTGCGATGGGCGATCTCGTCGATGAAGGACTCGATGAAGAAAGTCTGCTGGGAATGGTCGACGCTGCGCCAGGAAGCGATCGGCACATGGGTTTCGACATCCACGACGCGAATCGACTGGTTCGGGATGGCGTAGGGGATATGCGCCGCGCCGGGAACCTGAATCGGGCCGGTGAAGCGGTTATGCCAGGCCGTCACGCGCCCGCCGGCGTCGAATGCCGCCTTGAAGTTGCTGTGCGCGGCCGGCCGGTAGTAGTCCTGCCGCATGTCTTCCTCGCGCGTGAGGATGGTTTTCACCGGCACATCGAATTCCCGGGCGATCAGCGCGGCGTGATCGATCACGTTCCAGGTGAAAGGCAGGCGCCGGCCGAAGCCGCCGCCGAGATAGCTCGGATGGAAGACGACATTGTCTTCGCGCAGACCCGCCACCGAGGCGACCCGGCTCTTGATGCCGAGCGCGTCCTGGGTGCTCGTCCAGAGTTCGGCCCGGTCGCCCTGGATATGCACCGTGCAATTCATCGGCTCCATGGCGGCGTGGGCGAGGTAGGGCACCCGGTAGCTCGCTTCGAGCACGTCCTGCGCCTGTTCCAGCGCGGCGTCGGCGTCGCCGCGCTCGAAATCCTTCGAACCGTTGCTCGCGGCGAGCGCCCGGTCGAATCTTTCCGCCAGCGCCGCGCTCGAGACATGGTCGTTTTCGGTAGGCGCGAACTCGGCCTCGACCAGTTCGAGCGCCTGTTTCGCGCGCCAGTAATTGTCGGCGACCACGGCATAGCCGTCTTCGAGTTCGACCAGCTTGCGCACGCCGCGGCGCGCCAGCGCCTCGCGCGCGTCGACCGAGGACAGTTTGGCGCCGAACACCGGCGCGAGCCGCAAGGCGGCGTACAACATGTCTTCGCTATGGGCGTCGATGCCATAGCGCGCGCTGCCGTCCACCTTGGCCGGAATATCGCGCCGCGAAATCGCCTTGCCCATGATGTTGAAGCGCGCCCGGTCCTTCAGCGTCGGATTCGCCGGCGGCTCGCGCCGGGCCGCGTCTTCGGCCAGTTCGCCATAGGCGATCGAGCGGCCGCTGGCGGGATGGAGCACATGGCTCGATGCGGTAGCGCATTCCTCCGCCGCCGCGCCCCAGCGGTCGGCCGCGCATTCGAGCAGCATCTGCCGCGCCGCCGCGCCGGCGACGCGCATGCTGTGCTCGCCGGTATAGCGCACCGAGGAACTGCCGCCGGTGATTTGCAGGTTGGCGACCCGCGCCGCGGGCAAGGCGGCGAAATTGACCAGGCCCATGAGGAATTCGGGCAATAACTCTTCGCCGAAGCCCTTGACCAGGGCTTCATTGGCGAACAGGTCGATAGCCGGCGCCTGCTCCGCGTCGACGAGTTCCCAGGCGGCGTCGAGTTCGTCGGCCGCCATCATGGCGAGGGAGGTGTGCACGCCCTGGCCCATTTCCGCGTGAGGCACGTAGATCGTCGCGCGATTGTCGGGCCGCAGCCTGATCCAGCCGGTGACGAAGCGGTCGCCGCCGGAGGCCAATGTGTCATTGGCGCGCCGGTGCCGGCTCGGGCGGGCGGCCGCATAGCCGATCAGCGCGCCGCCGCCGGCGACGGCGGATACGAGGAGGAACTTGCGTCGGCTCAGTCCGGAAATTTTCATCATGGTTCCCTGGGAGCTTGCGCCGCAGAATGATTTCAGGCGCTCTCAAGACTATATGTAGTGTTTATGAACATGCATACATACAACATATGGTATTCAGAAGTTTCTACGGCGCAGGCTCCCAGGGAAACTCCGAACAACTGCGGTTTCGGCGAGCGTTCGAGCAGTCTGGGTCGTTCGTGGTGCGCCGAACACGCGAATTATCGCATTTTCGGACCGAAGGCCTCGCCGGCCTGCGCGCGAAAAGCCGCCGCCCCCGGCGCGTCCACAGATCCCGATGGTCGGGTGCCCAGGAACGCCGAATCTGGACGCTGCGGCGCAAATACCCCTTCATGGGCAAGAAGAAACTCCACGCCCTGCTGCGGCGCGAAGGCAGCGAACTGAGCGAATCCACCGTCGGCCGCGTACTCGCCAAGGGCATTCGGCTGCAACGCATCCGGCCTTGCCGCTTCTGCCGCGCACGCGCGCGGACCAGGCAGCCGCGGCGCTTCAACGGCCACGCCCGGCGACTGCCTCGCGGACAACGAGCCGCCCAAGTCGGACAACTCGTCCAGATCGACCACATGACGCTGTCGCGCGACGGCAAACAACTCAAGGAGTTCAAGGCCGTCCGCCCCATCGCCAAACAGATGATCGCCCGCGTCTACAGCCGCGCGACAGCGCGCAACGCCAAACGCTTCCTGCAAACCGTCATCCGGGAACTGCCGTTCCCCCTGATCTCCATCCAGGTCGACGGCGGCAGCGAGTTCCAGGCCGAATTCGAGCAGGTCTGCGCCGCACTCGACATCCCGCTCTTCGTGATCCCGCCCAAAAGCCCCCAAATCAACGGCTGCGTCGAGCGCGCCAACGACACCACCCGCGTCGAATTCTGGAACCAGTACCGCGACGAATTCACCGCCAGCGCCGCCAACCGCGCGCTAACCGAATATCGGCGCTTCTACCATCAAGACAGGCCCCATCAGGCCCTCGACATGAAAACCCCCGACGAGTATCTTCAGCAGCAACAGGGATATCCCATAAAGTCTCATATGTGATGAACCAGCACAGCTGGTTGACGGACGCGCAATTAACCGGACAATAGGCGCGGCGTCGCGCGGCCGGAACAGGCCGCTGCAGCGCGCATCGCCCGAACTTTGACCAAAAAGGTATGCATATGAACAGAATTGCCGGCGGAACCCTGTTCCTGGCCTTGATGATTATTGCCGGCTGCGCCAGCGGTCCGCCGCCCGCGGCAGGCGTGTGGGGCGTGGAGATAGACGTTCCGCAAATGGGCGTGATCCCGGTCACCTTGACCCTGAATGAAGACGGCGCCGGCAACATGTCGGCCGCCGCGCTCGGCGAGGCGCCGGTCTCCGATATCGAATACGACGGCTCCAATGTGACATTCGTCGTCGATATCGATGCCCCGGGACAGTCCTTCGTGCTTGAATTCAGCGGCATCGTGGAAGGCGATATGCTGGAAGGGTCGTTCGGCTCCGACTTCGGCGAGATGGCGGTTACCGGCACGCGCCAGTAGCGTCCGGTTGCCTGCGGGGGCGGGCAGTCCCGCGATCTTCATGGACCGTCCGCTTCCGCGCGGAAGCCCTGGCCAATCGGGACTTCCTTCAGAAACTGTCCGGGTCGGCGCTGTCCCAATCGCGCAGAAACTTTTGCGGCGCATCGCCGCCCGCCAGCAATTGTCCGGCGCGCAGCGAGCAATTGATATCCGCGTAGGTGCGCACGCCGTCGTGCCGGCGGATGAACAGATGCTCCGGTCCGAGATCGTCCGGGCTGTCCAGTCCCATCGCGCCGCATAATTCGAGGAAGGCTTCCACCGTCGCGCGCTGGAAGCGGTAGACCCGTTGCGCTTTTTCCCCGACATCGACGGCCCGGGCGAGCGCCTTGTCCTGGGTGGTGATGCCGGTCGGGCAGCGGTTGGTATTGCAGGCCCGGGCCTGGATGCAGCCGAGCGCGAGCATCATCGAACGGGCGGCATTGACGGTATCGGCGCCGAGGGCGATCTTTTCCAGCATGTCGAAGCCGGTGGCCGTGATGCCGGAGCTGATCACCCGGATGTGTTGCTTCAGCTCCGCGCCCAGCAGGATCTGGCTGACAAGATAGGTTGCTTCCAGGCAGGGCACGCCGAGCCTGTTGGTGAATTCCACCGGCGCGGCGCCGGTGCCGCCTTCGGCGCCGTCGACGGCGATGAAATCCGGCAATATCCCGGTCTTCAGCATCGCCTTGACGATCGCGCTGAATTCGCTCGGCTTGCCGATCGCGAGCTTGAAGCCCACGGGCTTGCCGCCGCTCAATTCGCGCAATTGCTGCAGAAATTCGAGCAGGCCGCGCGGCGTGTCGAATTCCTGATGCCGCGGCGGCGAAAGCACGGTCTTGCCGACTTCCACCAGGCGGATCCCGGCGATTTCCCCGGTAACCTTCGCCCCCGGAAGCACTCCGCCATGGGAAGGCTTGGCGCCCTGGGACAGTTTCAGTTCGATCATCTTGACCTGATCGCGGCAGGCCCGTTCGGCGAACGCGCCCGGGTCGAACCGGCCGTCGCGCCGGCGGCAGCCGAAATAGCCTGTGCCGATCTGCCAGATCAGGTCGCCGCCGTGTTTCGCATGATATGGGCTGATGCCGCCTTCGCCGGTGTTGTGGGCGAAGTCTCCGAGTCTGGCGCCCTTGTTCAGCGCCATGATCGCATTGCCGCTCAAGGCGCCGAAACTCATCGCGGAAATATTCAGCCGCGAAGCATGGTAGGGCTGTTTGCATTGTTCGCCGCCGAACAGCACCCGGCCATGGCCCGCATCGAGCTGCGTGGGCCTTAGCGAGTGCTGCAAGCTGCGATAACCGTTCTCGAACAGGTTGCGTTGCGTGCCGAAGGGAATCGTGTCGGTCATGTCCTTGGCGCGCGAGTAGACGATATTGCGCCGCTCGCGGCTGAACGGACGCTCCTCGAGATTATTGGAAATGAAATACTGCTGAATCTCGGGACGGAAAAACTCGAGCAGGTAGCGGAGATTGGCCAGCACCGGATAGTTCCGGCGCAAGTTGCTGGCGCTGAAGAAATAATCCCAGGAGCCCGCCGCCGACCAGGCGAACAGCGCCAGGAACACGGCCAGTGGCAAGGGCGCGACCCGATTCGGAGGAATTTCGTCCATGCCGAGCAATAGCCAGACCAGGCTCAGCGGCAACAACAGGAAGGCGGTCAGGAGGTAGATGCGGGCGACGGGTGTCATGGCGGCTTGTTCTCGGGCGTGAATGATTGTCCGGACCTGTTGCCGGGCCTTGCATGGGCGCGGCGCGAATAGGATAGAATCTGTCGGCAGGCGCAGTCTACGCCCCCGGCATGCCGAGTTCATCTCGCCGTCGCGCGCGGAGGTTCCGAGACGCATGGATTCGCCGCCGGCTTCGACGGCGCAAGCCATTGCATCCGGGAGCAAGACAAGACCGCGCTTTTGTCTTGCGAAAATGAATGATTCCATGGCTGAAATTATTCCGAGAATACCTGCCGCATTTTGGGCGAGACATTCGATGCCCTGGAGCATCAAGGCTGCCGCTTTGGTCATGACGCGGGGCCGGGAAGGTCGAATCGACCTCCGGAAGTCGGCTGGAAGCCATGCGCCGCCGGGCGGCGGCTCGCCATGATGATCGCGTGGCTGGCGCTCGGGTTCGTTATCGGACTGCAACATGCCCTGGAAGCGGATCATGTCGGCGCGGTGGGCGCATTGGTCGCCGGCAAGAGCGGAATCGGGCGCATCGCGAGTCATGGCGCGATCTGGGGCCTGGGCCACACATTGACGCTCGCATTATTCGGCGGCGCGGTGTTCGCCTTCAGCCTGACGGTCGACGAATCGCTCGCCGGCGCGCTCGAGCTGCTCGTGGGCGTCATGCTCCTGTTGCTCGGCGGCAGGCTGTTCCGCCGACTCGTCCGCCGCCGGGCGCATTTCCATTTCCGCCGATGCGGCGATGCGGCGCCTCACTTGCATGCGCATGGCCATCGCGGGGAATCGTCCGCTCATGCCCAAAGCGCGCGCGGACATGGACATGCGGCGAATGACTGGAGCCGGACGTTCGCCGTCGGCATCATGCACGGGCTCGCCGGCTCGGCCGCGATAGTGGCGCTGGCGGCTTCAACGTCGGATGCGGTCGTTCCCGGACTGCTGTTCATTCTCATCTTCGGGGCCGGGTCGGTCGCCGGCATGGCGCTGCTGTCGACGCTGATCGCGGTTCCCTTGTCCGTCGCGGCCGGTTCGCTCGCCTGGATGCATCGACTGTTCGAGGCGGCCGCCGCGAGCTTCGCCTGCGGCGTGGGCATTCTCCTGATCCAGGCCAACGGCGGCTTGCTGTCCGCGATGGTATTCGCCGGATGAGCGCGACTCTCATTCTCGGCGGCGCCCGTTCGGGCAAGAGCCGGCACGCCGCGAAGCTGGTGCGGATAGGGCGCCGCGTCGGCCATGCTCAGAATCGCATGACGAGGGTCATGCTCGTTTCGGTATCGGTATTCTCGCGGCCCGCGGGCACCTGGGTCTGATGTTTCAGGTTAACCGAAAAGCGCAACAGCAAGTTCTCCACGATTCGGGTCTCGATACTGCTGCGGGCGCGAAAGATGCTCGTTTCCTTGCCGGCTTCGGTGCTGAATTCCTGCAGGAAGGCGGCGGAATCCGACAAGTCCCAATTGAAATCGGCGGCCAGACGGAACATGGCTTCGCCGAATTCCGTCTCGAGCGTGCTTGAACGGCGATAGCCGCCGCCGACGTTCAGCGTCAGCTCCATGTCCTCGCGGTCGACGAGCAGGTTGCGGCCATAGTTGAGCGAGATGTCGGTCTGGCCGTCATAACCGCTGAAGCGGTCGTCGTCGTGGGCGAGCCGCGTCAGCACGAAGCTTTCCGCGTTGATGTTGTAATTGGCTTCGGACACGTAATAGACCCGCTGGGCGGCGAGCCTGTCTTCCTTGGAGGAGCGGAAACCGTCGACGGTCAGGCCGAATTCCCAGTCGTCCAGAGAGTAATTGACAGCGCCCCTGAACTGAATATTCTCATCGTTCGTATTGCCCGATGTATAGATGCCGCCCAACTCGATTTCGCTGCTCAGCGGACTTTGTTCTTCTTCCGCCGCCAGCAGCGCCGGGCTGAGCAGCATCGCGAGGACGAGCGAGGAAATGGCGATTGAATCCGGCAAGTGGCGGCTCCTTGGCTTGGGAAAAGCGGGATTTTACAAATCCTGCCGGCGATGCGCCATGCGCGGCGGAATCGAAATCGCCCGAACAGTCCCCATGTCAAGGAAGCTCTGATCAAGTCAGAGCTTCCCTGCGGCGCATGCCCGCGACACAAGAAGAGCGCCGCCGGATTCGATGGCGCAAGCCATTGAATCCGGGAGCAAGACAAGACCACGCTTTTGTCTTGCGGCAATGAATAATTCCATGGATGGAATTATTCGGAGGATACTTAATTCCGCGGTCGATCTTGCCGACAAACCAGAAATGAAAACGCTTTTCCTGTTGCGCCATGCCAAGTCCAGTTGGGATTTCCCCGAACTGCGCGATTTCGAGCGGCCGCTGGCGGCTCGGGGCGACCGCGAAGTGCCGATCATGGGGCAGCGTTTTCTCGGCCGCGACGCCAGCGTCGATTGCATTATTTCCAGCCCCGCCGTGCGCGCCCGTTCGACCGCGAAGCTGATGGCCGAGGCCATAGGTTTTCCGGTCGATCAAGTGATCAGCAATCCCGACCTGTATTTCTGCGGCACATCCATGTATCTGAAGGCCGCTCGCATGGTCGACGATAACTGCGACTCGGTCATGCTCGTCGGCCATAATCCGACGATTACCGATTTCGCCAACGAGATGGCGAACGCGAACATCGCCAACATTCCCACCTGCGGCCTGGTCGAACTCTCGCTGCCGGTCGACCGCTGGGACGGTATCAGGCGCGGAAATTCCACCTTGGCGAAGTTCGATTATCCGAAGAACGCCGATTGAGGCGCCCGGAAGCGTTCGCGCCCGCTGGCCGGGGCGAAGGGCCTGGGCATTCCCGGCGCGACTTGATGTTAAGATGAAGCGAGTCGGATTCCGGCGATCATGCAAGGGAAATTCCGATTTGTCGGCGCATCCCGCGGCGCGCGGATGCCGGAAAGCTGATCGAGTCAGGGCTTTCCTCCGCCCAAGCCCGCGGTACAAGAGAGCGCCGCCGGATTCGACGGCGCGAGCCATTGAATCCGCGAGCGGGACAAACCGCGCTTTGGTCTTGCGACAACGGATAATTCCATGGCCGGAATCATTAGCCCATCTTTACCACCTGAACCCGCGATTGAACAGGAATTCGGGCCGGATCTGCCGATTTTCGCGCGCAACCCATTGATCTGTCGTGAGCGAGCCTGATGTAGTGCCATAAAATAATATCCAGATATTGTCACCTGCTCCGCGCCCTGCTATCGTCCTCCCATGTTCATCCGGCGCACCCGCACTCGTCGCAGCGACGAGCACTACTTCACCTTCCGCCTCGTGCGCTCCGAGCGCGACGGCGCGAAGGTGCGGCAACGCACCTTGCTCAATCTCGGCCGACACTTCGATGTCGATCCGGACGATTGGCCGGCTCTGTGCCGGCGCGTCGACGACATTCTCGCCGGCCAGCTTCCCCTGGCGCCGGAGGACTGCCCCGCGGCGCTGGAATCGCGCGCGCAGCACATCGCCGCCCAACTGCTCGCCCGAGGACGCGCCGGCGCCGCCGAGCCGGCGCGCGGGGGGCGCGATGTCCAACGCGTCGACATCGACTCCCTGGAGTTGATGCGTCCGCGCTCGGTCGGCGTGGAGCACGCGGGATTGTGGGCGATGGACCAGCTCGGCCTGCGCGCCTTGCTCCGGGAACTCGGCCTCGGCACTTCGATGCGCGCCGCCGCCGTCGGCTCCATCATCGCGCGCATGGCCCGGCCGGGCTCCGAACGCGCCGCCCGGCGCTGGCTCGGCGAACGCAGCGCCCTGGGCGAACTGCTCGGGACGGACTTCGCCGCCATGGGGGCGATGCGGCTGTATCGCGCCTCCGACGCGCTGACGGCCCATCGCGAAGCCATCGAGCGCCATCTGTTCGACCGGGCGGCGAGCCTGTTCGACCTCCGCCCCGCCGTCACGCTTTACGACCTGACCAACACCTATTTCGAAGGCGATGCGCGCCGCCAGCCGAAGGCCCGGCGCGGCCACTCCAAGGACAAGCGCGCCGACCGCCCGCTGCTCACCCTGGCGCTGGTGCTCGACGCCAGCGGCTTCGTGCGCCGCTCCCGCGTCTTCGCCGGCAACGCCCGCGAGCAACGCACGCTCGCCGAAATGCTCGACGCGCTCGACGCCCCCCGCGACGCCCTGGTGGTGATGGACCGCGGCATCGCCACCGAAGAGCGCCTCCGCTGGCTGCGCGCGCGGGGCGGCCGCTACCTGGTCGTCAGCCGCGAACGCGCGCGCCACTTCGACCCCGAAGCGGCGCTGCGCATCGAGACCGCCTCGAAGCACGGCGTGCAACTGCACAAGACGCTCTCCGACGACGGCCGGGAGACGCGCCTGTACTGCTTCTCCGAACAGCGGGCAGCGAAAGAGCGCGGCATCGCAGAACGCCTCGCCCGACGCTTCGAGGACGCGCTGAACAAACTCTCCGAAGGACTGTCCAGACCCCGCACCCGCAAACGCGTCGACCAGGTCTGGCAGCGCATCGGGCGGCTCAAGGAGCAAAGCCGCGGCATCGCCCAACACTACGACATCGCGCTCGACACCGATCCGACCGGACAACGCGCCGCCGCCGTGCGCTTCACCCGCCGGGCGCTCCCCGGTTCCATGATGACCCATCCGGGCGTGTACTGCCTGCGCAGCAGCGAAACCGACTGGGACGAAGCTACCCTGTGGCGCACCTACTTCATGCTCACCGACCTCGAAGCGGTGTTCCGCTCGCTGAAATCCGAGCTCGGCCTGCGGCCCATCTATCATCACAAGCCCATTCGCGCCGAAGGCCATCTGTTCATCAGCGTGCTGGCGTACCAACTCGTGCAGGTCATCCGCGCCCGCCTGCGGCAAGCGGGCGAGCACGCCAGCTGGACGACGCTGCGCCGCATCCTCGAAGGCCAGCAGCGCGTCACCGCCACCTTCCGCCGCGCCGACGGCCGCGCCCTCCACGTGCGCAAGACAACCCGTGCCGAACCGGCCCAGCAGGCCGTCTACGACGCCTTGGGCATCGACTCCGATCCGGGAGGCATCAGCAAGACGCTCGTGTAGCAGCCGACCGACCCCCGAACGCGCACTTGTAGTGCCACTCGCCGTTTCCGTTCGCCGCAACTAAATGATATAAAAGGAGATTATGTCAGTAGTGGTAAAGATGGGTTAGGGAAGCTCTGATCAAGTCAGAGCTTCCCTGCGGCACATGGATGTGCCGCCGGATTCGATGGCGCAAGCCATTGAATCCGTCAGCAAGACAAAACCACGCTTTTGTTTTGCGGCAATGAATAATTCCATGGATGGAATTATTCAGAGGATACTTAGGGGATACCCGGGTGAAGCAGTTGTCCTTGCCGGCGGTGATTGCGACCGCCGCGAACCGGGGCGGCCTCGCGCGGCTTGCTCGCCGGTGCGCATTGCTGGCATTGTTCGGCGCCTGCGGCGATTCGGGCGCGCCGCCTGACCGGGTCGACCCCGAGACCGGACGCTGGTACGCGGCCGGGCAGGTCGCGGCCGGCGCGGCGATATTCGCCGAACATTGCGCGGTTTGCCATGGCGACGCCGCGCAGGGCATCGTCGCCGACTGGCGGGCGCGCTTGCCGGACGGATCGTTTCCGCCGCCGCCCCTGAACGGTTCGGCCCATGCCTGGCATCATCCGATTCCGGTGCTGTTGCAGGTGATCGGCAAGGGCGGCGAACCGCTCGGCGGGCGGATGCCCGCGTTCGAACAAGTGCTCGACGAAGATCAGCAACTTGCGGCGATCGCCTGGTTCCAGGATTTCTGGAGCGATGAAATCTACCGGCAATGGCTGGTGACGGGAGGCGCGAATTAGAACCTTGCTGTTGATGTTGGCCGCGCTGGCGGCGTCTGCGTGCGCGACGCGGCCTCCGGCCAATCCCGATTCCTGGATATCGCCCCTGCGCGTCGATCATGCGCTCGCGGGACGCATCTGGGACAGCCGCCGGCAACAGTTCGCAACGCCCGAAGAATTGTTCGCCGGCCTGCGCGAGGCGCGCTTCCTGCTGCTCGGCGAGAAGCACGACAATGCCGACCACCATCGCCTGCAATTGTCGGTGCTCGAATCGCTGATCGCGGCGGAAGCGCTTGCGGGCGTGGCCTTCGAGATGATCGACGCCTCCCGGGCGCCGAAACTCGAAGGCGTCTCCGACCGCGCATTCGCCTCCGAAGAGGAACTTCGCGCCTGGCTCGAATGGGACGACGGCTGGCGATGGGAGTTCTATGCCCCGCTGTTGCGCGCAAGCCTGGACGCCGCGCTGCCCCTGGCCGCCGCCAATATCGACGAGCGCGCGATAATGGATATCTATCAAGGCGCGGGTCCGGTCCTGCCCGCGGGAATTTTTGATCGGGCGGCCATGGACAAGCTTCGTGCCGACATCGACGAGAGCCATTGCGGACTGCTGCCCGAAAGCCAGTTTCCGGCCATGGTGCGCGTGCAGCAGACGCGCGACCTCGCCATGGCGAACGCGTTGCGCTCGCTGGCGGACGATGACGGCGCGGCCTTGCTGGTCGCGGGCAATTATCACGCGCGCCAGGATCTGGGCGCGCCCAACTTTCTGCTCGCGCTCGATGCGGGAATCAGCCGCGAGGAGATCGTCTCGCTCGCCTTTCTGGAAGTCGAGCCCGATGCGACCGCGCCGGCAAGCTATCTCGAACGATTCGGCGGCATCGCCGAACACGACTACCTCTGGTTCACCCCGGCGACAGAAGAGCAGGACTATTGCGCGCAATTGCGTCAGGACGGGTCTTGAAGCCGCGGTTGTCCAGACCTTGCCCGGGATTCTCCGGTCAACTTCCATCCATGTAAGGATTGATTGTCGCAAGGCCAAAGCGCGGTCTGGTCCTGCTCCCGGATGCGATGACTTGCGCCGTCGAATCCCGCGGCGCATCCAGCGCCGGGGAAGCTCCGACGAGTCAGAATTTCCCGGCGAATATCGGTCCTGGCGGTCTTGTATCCGCCGGCATCAAGTATCTTGCGAACCAGAAAAATGCCGCATTTCGCCAATCAATCGCCGCTGCAACGACGATTCAATCCGACAGGTTGCCGAACCGGCGCGGGCTATCGGTCCCCGGCGGCGCTCAGGGCAGACCGTGTCGCAGAGGTCGGAACAAGCCGGTTCGCGGTAAGCGCTGTTACCGCCATTTTGGAGTGCTCCTGTAAGGTCAATGAAGGGGCTTGCGTGGCGGCATTATACAACGGCATCCGCGTCGCGCGCATGTGACCCGGATCACAAGTTGGCGAAATTTTTCGGCCGCCCAAGCGGCCGCGAAACGCCGGTATTGCGCCCAGCCGCGACGCGTTCCGGCCGGTTGCGCGGCCCTGCCTCGGCCCCGGCCTGGAGACATCTCGCAGGCCGAGGGAGCGCTTTCGAGAAAGCCGTCGAGCGCCGAGCTTCGGCTTATTTTATTGCTTGTAAATCAGATAGTTGACGGAAATCTCTTGCGCCGCCGCAGGCGGAGCGGTGTTCCCGCGGCCCGCCGAACCGGGACAGCGGGCGATTGGGCCGCCGGTCCGCCGCGCGCGTTTTCGGGGAGAGATGCGCGCGATGCGCACCTTTTTCGCGGCCGCGTTTCGGTCCGCCGCGCGGTGTCGCTGCCCGAAGAACGCGATGTCGCTGCCCCGAAAAATTATTCGGCGGAGTGCCGCGAGACCGCCCCGGCCTACGGCTCCGCGGGCCGGAAGTTCCCGTTCATGTTCGCGCGGCGATTCAGCGGCCGGCCCGCGCGAATCCGGCAAATACGCAGGCATATCAATAAGTTCTGATTGGCGGTAACAGCGCAAACCAGAGATACGATAATCGGCCTTTCGGTGGCGATGCTGGGCAAGGCCCCGGGCACCGAATTGCTCAACGAGTGGTACGGCGTCTACAACGCGAGCGTCGGCAAGGGCATGAGCCCGGAAATGGCTCTGCTGGAGGTGGCGAATCACATCGCTGCCTCGAGCGCCTTCACGTCCATGTATCCCTTCTTCATCACGAACGCGGAGTTCGCCCGGGATTTTCTGACTGCGGCGCTCGGCGAAGCGCCGTCGACGGAAGTGCTGGCCCTGGCGACAGGCCTGCTCAACGACGGCATGGGCCGGGGCGAGATGGGCTTGCTGGCCGTGCGGCAATTGTTCGAGATCCGCATGCAGGGAGAAAGCCATCCCGCCTACGGCGATTTCGGCGCCCTCGCCATGATGTTCGCCAACAAGGTGGAAGTGGCCACGTATTACACCGTTACCAAGCGCTGGGAGGGCGACTCCTCGAGCGTGCTCGGCGGCGTGACCGGCGACAGCGACAGCGTGACCGCGGCCAAGGAAGCCATCGACATGATGCAACGTCCCGGCAAGAGTTTCGAGTTGACCACGGGTGTCGACCGGCTCGACGGCACCCTGGGCGACGACACCTTCGTCGCCACCGAGAAGACCCTGACCGGCGTGGACCGGATCGACGGCGGCGAAGGCATGGACACGCTGGAGCTTTCTTCCAGCGGCTCTGACGACGATGTCAATATCTCTTCCGGAGCGAGCGTCATGAACATGGAGACGCTGACAGTCGACAGCGGCGGCGACTTCGATGCGGATCTGAGCGGCTGGACGGGTCTCGCGACGGTCGAGCTGGACGTTGCGGGAGATGTTGAACTGAATGCCGGCGGCGCGGATGTCGTGTCCGAATCCCTGGGCGACGACGACAAGGATACGACGATAGCGATCATGAACGCCGCCGCGGTCGACCTCGAGGACGTGAACGCCCGCGCGCAGGTGAATATCTTCGACACGGACACCACGACCTCGGTCATGGTCGAAGGCGGCAAGGGCGTCGAGGTGGGCAAATCGACCGCGCATTCGGAGACGGTCAAGAGCGTGACGCTCGACGGCGTGCACGACGGCATGGGCGACGACGGCAAGCGCTACCAACTCAAGGAAGGCAGCACCGTGAACGGCGAAACGGTCACCAAAGCTCAAAGCGACGCCAGCAAGGACAGCGTTCCGGTGCACATCTACTCGAAGGCGATCGAGTCCGTCGACCTGCGCAACACCAACACCACCTTGCTGGTGGAGAACGCCGCCAAGGACATGACGTCGCTGACGGCCATGGTCGACCGGTTCGGCAACACGGCCAACGGGCACGGCAAGTTGTGCCTGAAGGGCATCGAGGACCTGATGATCGAGGTGAAGGGCGATTCCAACATTCGCCTGGCTTCGGACCAGATCAAGACGGTCGCCGTTTCCGGCGCCGGCGATCTGACGCTGTCCGCGACCAAATTCGCGCTGGCGGTGGCGGAGAAAGCGGCCGATGTCAAGCCGTCCGAGACGCTGGAGAAGCTGACCTTGTCCGGCTCCGGCAAGACGACGCTGGACGCGATGGGGCTGAGCAAGCTGAAGACGGTCGACGCGAGCGAGGCGAGCGGCGCGGTCAAGTTGAGCAATCTGGGCGCGAGCGTCATGAGCTACATGGGCAGCGCGGGCAAGGACGAAGTCAGCGCGAAGGCGTTCGCGAAGGACGGCCTGAAGGCGGATCTCGGCGCCGGCGACGACACGTTCACGGTCGACAACGCCGCCGTCGGCGCCAAGAGCCGGATCGACGGCGGCGCGGGCATGGACACCCTGGTGCTGAAGCACAAGAAAGGTGCCGATGTCAAAGGCGGCGGGGACGCCTACATGAACTTCGAGACCATTACTCTGGACGCGAGCGAAGGCTCGGGGACCTACGATGTCAAGGATCTCGGGGTCGACGAGTTGATGGTGAGCAACGGCACTACGGCGAAAGTCACGTTCAAGAACGTCCTGTCCGGCGTCGGCCTCGCCGTTTCCAGCAAGGCGCCCGACAAGGATACCGACAAGGCGACGGCCACGACCGCCGACGTGAGCTACATGCTGGAAGACGGCGACGACGATTTGCTGGCGCTGAAACTGCATACCCGCGGCGGCAAGGGCGACAAGAAATCGGATTTGTCGAGATTGCTACCAGATGCAAAGATGAAATTGACGCTCACGGTGGACGAGGATGTCGAGGAATTGACCGTGCACTCCACGGCAGCCGTTACTTCGACCGTCGCCGCCGAGGATCGGCCCAAGGCGATCAACTACATCAACTACCTCATTGTCACCGAAGACAATAAAATCGAGGAACTGAAAGTTACCGGAAATGCTCCTCTCCTTATCAGAAAGCCTGATTCCTTGACCTACATAGATGCCAGGGAGAGTTCAGGAGGCCTATATATGGAGTACCAGGCCAGGTCGAGTAGTGCCGCCATGAAAGTTGACGGTAGTCCTGTCGACGACATCATTTTAGGTACCGGTTTCAGCAAAGCCGAAACTTTAATGGGTCATGGCGGCAATGACCTGATTGTCCACCAGTCCGGCGAGGACAAGATAACAGGCGGCGCTGGAGGAGATATTATCATGCGTGCTCTGCACTTATCATTAGTAAATAATGTTTTGAATGGTTATTCCGCAGCTAATATAGCGGATAGCAGTAAAGACACGTTCATATACACTCAGGCATCCGACTCTCAAGTCGATCTCGACAAGATGACCGGCTTCGACATAATTGGCGCGTTCGAAAAAGGCATCGACAAGATTGATCTCAGTTCGGTCCTGGACTTGAGGGGAGGCATAAAGCAGATAACAAACAACGGGAACAGCAACCTGAAGACGGTCGTCGGCGATGGCGACGGCCTGTTCGTGAGCGGCGCGACAGCGAATGCATTCGCCGAGGCCAAGTCCATTGCGCTCGTCACAACGACGGAAGATGGGACGAAATTTGAAATGCCCGTGCCCGCATTTTTTAGCGGTTACAACAGTGCCTCGGAGAATTTGGATTGGGTTCTCGTCGATGTCGACGGGGACGGCGATTTCAGCGCCGACACCGATATGGCCATCGCGCTGGCGGGTCTGATTAATGGTCCCTTGACTCCGGTCGATTTCATCTGATCCAGCGGTTCGCCGCCCTCGACCAAAACCCCCGGCTGCGGCCGGGGGTTTCATATGGAAGGAAAAATTCCTGCGCATATCCGACGATGTTCAGGTATCCTCCGAATGATTCCATGAATCGGATCGCGCAGGGAATATTTGCTGGCCGCGCTCGCCGCGACCCGCGCCGCGGCGCAGTTGCAACGGGAGCCGAATACGGACACACTGGGCTGCCCATCCAGGCAAGGTTCGATGCGAAAACTGGTTCCGCTTGCATTGCTGTTCGCCCTTTGCGGCGCCGCTTCCGGCCAGGGTCCGGCAATAGACCGCGACCATGCCGGCGAGTTCAATTTCGTGCGTGTGCAGTTCGACACCCATCATGGCCGCGGCTTCGGTTATGGTACCTGGGCGATCGATTTTCCCGCTTCGGACGAGAATTTCCTGCGCGGCGTCTCGCGCCTGACCAATATCCGCGTCATGAGCAATCCCATCGTGTTGCGGCTCGACGACGAGGAGATTTTCGACTATCCCTTTCTCTACATGCTCGAAGTTGGGCAGAACGGCGGCGTCATGCTGAGCCCGTCGGAGATCGGAAATCTGCGCGAGTACCTGCTCCGTGGCGGTTTTCTGCTGATCGACGATTTCTGGGGCCAACTCGAATGGGACAATTTCCAGGCGGCTTTCGGCCAGGTGTTTCCGGATCGGGAAATCATCGAACTGCCGCCGGATCACGAGATCTTTCACATCTATTACGATATCGACGGACCGCAAATGATCCCGGCGCTATATCGCACCGACGAGTTCGGCGAGCGCGGCATCGACCATGCCAGCAATCACGCGATCCTCGATGACTCGGGCAGGATCATGGTGCTGGTCAACTGGAACTCGGACATGGGCGACGGCTGGGAGCATACCTACCACCCGGCCTATCCGACCCGCTACGCCAATTCAGCCTATCAACTGGGAATCAATTACCTGATGTACTCGATGACGCATTAGGGAAGCTCTGACCAAGTCAGAGCTTCCCTGCGGCGCATGCCCGCGATACAAGAGAGCGCCGCCGGATTCGACGGCGCAAGCCATTGAATCCGTGAGCAAGACAAAACCACGCTCTTGTCTTGCGGCGATGCATGATTCCATGGCTGGAGATCGCGTTGGTCCATTGCCGGCGCGCGGGCCGCTCGCGGAACTCAGCGCCGGGCGGCGTCCATCTTGTCCGGGTCGATATCGAGTTCCGCGGTTTTCGCCGCCAGTTCCGCGCCGTCGATCCTGCCGGCGCGAAACAGTCCCACGAGAGCGGCGTGGCAGATGTAGTCCGCGCTGACCTCGAACCAGGCGCGCAACTTCGGCCGGGTTTCGCACAGGCCGTAACCGTCGGTGCCGAGCACCAGATAGTTGTCCGGCATCCAGCGGGCGATGCAATTCGGCAGCGCCTTCATGTAGTCGGTGGCGGCGACCGCGACGCCGTCGTCGTCCGGGAAAAGCCTGCGGACATACGGTGTCCGCTGTTTCGCCGCGGGATGCAGGCGGTTATGGCGTTCGCAGGATTCCGCCTCGCGATACAACTCGTTGTAACTCGTGACGCTCCAGACCGAGCAGGCGTGGCCCCATTGCCGCAGCCGGTCCCGCGCCTGCAATACCTGCCGCATGATCGAGCCGGAGCCGAGCAGGTGGATGGCGCGGTCCGCGGCGGGCGCATCGCTCTCGAACAGGTAGGCGCCGGCCAGCATGCCCTCTTGCGCGGACTTGTCCCGCGGCAGCGCGGGCATCGGGTAGTTCTCGTTATAGGCGGTAATGTAGTAGAAAATGTTTTCCTGTCGTTCGTACATGCGGCGGATGCCGTCGCGCACGATCACCGCCATTTCATGGGCGAAGGCCGGGTCGTAGCTTTTCAGGTTCGGGACGGTGTTCGCCAGCACATGGGAATGGCCGTCCTGGTGTTGCAGTCCTTCGCCGTTGAGCGTCGTGCGGCCGGCGGTGCCGCCGATGAGAAAGCCGCGGCAAAGCATGTCGCCGCAGGCCCAGATCATGTCGCCGACGCGTTGAAATCCGAAAATCGAATAGAAGAAATAGAACGGCACCATCGGCAGGCCGTGCATCGACCAGGCGGTGCCCGCCGCGAGGAAGGAAGCCATGGCGCCGGTTTCGCAAATGCCTTCCTGCAGAATCTGGCCGTCTTCGGCCTCGCGATAGGCGACCGCCGTATCGGCGTCGACCGGGGTATAGCGCTGGCCCCGCGGGGAGAATATGCCGGCGATGCGGAACAGGCCTTCAAGTCCGAAGGTGCGCGCCTCGTCGGGAACGATGGGCACGATATAGCGTTGCAGGGATTTCTCGCGCATCAGGATCGAGAGAATCCGGACCAGGCACAAGGTGGTCGAAAGGGGCTTGTCGATCCCGCCGAGCAGGCTTTGGAAAAGCTCCAGCGGCGGAACCTTCAGGGGCGCGCATTCGTTGTTGCGCGCAGGCAACGCGCCGCCGAGAGCCTGCCGCCGGGCTTTCAGGTAGCGCACTTCGGGGCTGGTATCCGGCGGCCGGTAGCAGGCCGCGCGGCGCGCTTCCCCGTCGCTGAGCGGAATGCCGAGCGCGCGGGCGATCGCGACGCGCTGGTCCCGGTTGATATTCTTTTTCTGGTGCGCCGCATTGCTGCCCGCGGCGCCGGCCACGCCGTCGCCCTTGACCGTCTTGACCAGGACCGCCGCCGGCCCGCGGGCGCGAAGCGCCCGGTCATAGGCGGCATGGAGCTTGACCGCGTCCTGGCCGCCGCGCTTGATCTCGCGCACCTGCTCGTCGCTGAGCGCGTCCATCATGGCTTCGAGTTGCGGGTTGCCGTCGACCCAGAGTTCCCGCTGCCGGTCCCCGGGCAGCACCGAATAACGCTGGTAGTCGCCGTCCAGGCATTCTTCCATGCGCCGGCGCAAGGCGCCGTCCGCGTCGCGGGCGAGCAGCCGGTCCCAGCCGCCGCCCCAGATCACCTTGATGACTTCCCAGCCCGCGCCCAGGAAGGAGGCTTCCAGTTCCTGGATAATCTTGCCATTGCCCCGAACCGGCCCGTCGAGCCGTTGCAGATTGCAGTTCACGACCAGGATCAGGTTGTCGAGGCCTTCCCGCGCGGCGATATTGATCGTTCCGAGCACTTCCGGCTCGTCGGTTTCGCCGTCGCCGATGAAGCACCAGACCTTGCCGCCCCGCTTCGGCTTCAGGCCGCGATTTTCCAGATACCTGGCGAACCGCGCCTGATAAATGGCCGTCGGCGTGGAAAGTCCCATGGAAGCATTCGCGACCTGCCAGTAATGGGGCATCGAGCGAGGATGGGGATAGGCGGGCAGGCCGCCGTCAGGATGCAGTTCGCGCCGATAGTTGCGCATGCGCCCGTCGTCGATCGCCCCTTCGAGCCATGAGCGGACATAAACGCCGGTCGCGGCGTGGGGCTGCAGAATCACCAGGTCGCCGCCGTAGTCTTCCGTCCGCTGGCGAAAGAAATGATTGAAACCCACTTCCATCTGGGTGGCCGCGGAAGCGTAAGTCGCAATGTGGCCGCCAAGGCCGAGGCCGGCGTCCTGACCTTGCAAGACCACGGCCATGGCGTTCCAGCGCAAGATGTTCTCGAGCCGCTGCTCGATTGCCCGGTCGCCGGGATATTCCGGCTGCTCCTCGACCGGAATCGAGTTGAGGTAAGGCGTATTGAATCGCGCCGGTCGGTTCGCGCCGGCGCAATGGTTCTCGCTCCATTCCCGCAGGCTGCGGAGAATGCTGTCGACCCCGTCAGGGCCGTATTGCTGCCGGATATTCCTGATCGCCTCCAGCCATTCCTTGCGGTCCTGTTCGATGGCGGGGTCCGCTGGAGGGTTCGCGTTCATCTCGCGCCGGCGGGCATCAGCGCAGTCCGAACAGCGGCCGCATCCGCGTGCCGAGCATGCTGCCGGCGAAGGCTGCGGCGAACCAGAGCCAGCCGTGCATGCTGGTCGAACTGATGCCGCTGAAATAGGCGCCGATATTGCAGCCGAAAGCGATGCGGGCGCCGTAACCGAGCAATAGTCCGCCAATCATTGCCGCCAGCATGGACCGCGCGGGAATCCGCAGCGAAGGCGCGAATTTGCGCGCCAGGGCGGCGGCGACCAGCGCGCCGAGGATGATGCCGAAATTCATTACCGAAGTGATGTCGCTGAAGACGCTGGCCTCCAGCGCGGCCTGGAGGGCGGGTCTTTGCCAATAGGCCCATTGGGTCACGTCGAGGCCCAGCGGCGCCGCCAGTTTCGCGCCCCACAGGGCGAAGGCCGAAGTCACGCCCCAGGGCCTTCCCGCCAGCAGCAAGGTCGCGATATTGACCAGCGCCAGGGCGCCGGCGCCGGCCAGCAGCGGCCATGGTCCGGCAAGCCAGCAACGGGGCGACATCGGCCGCCATGTCCGCGCGACGGCGCCGCGCCGGGCTTTTTCATGGCGCGCGGCGAGCAGCCATACGGCGCCGAACAGCAACAGGCTGAACAGGATGCCGCCGCCGACGCCGAAGTTGTCCGCCAGCGAGACCGGGGCGAATCCGGGCGCATCCCGCCACAGGGACCAATGCCAGGTGCCCGCTACCGAACCGACGACGAATGCCGCCAGGGTGATCAGCATGCGCGCGTTGCCGCCGCCGGCGGCGAACAAGGTGCCCGAGGCGCAGCCGCCGCCGAGTTGCATGCCGAGGCCGAACAGGAAGGCGCCGCAAATCACCGCGAGATTGAGCGGCGAAACATTGCCGCGCAGGGCGACGCCGCCAATTTCGCCCTGGGCGATCAGGGGCGTGAAGACGAGCACGGTCGCCGCCATCATGATCATCTGCGCGCGCAGGCCCGCGCTGCGGCCGCTGCTGACGACTTCCCGCCAGGCCGCGGTGAAGCCGAAAGCGGCATGGTACAGGGCGATGCCGGCGCCGAATCCGACTGCGAACAGGGCGGCTTGCCGCCAGCCGTGAACAGCGGCCAGATAGACGCAGACGCTCGCCGCCGCGGCGCCGGCAAGCAACATCGCGGGCCGGTTGAAGTCCGCGGCCCGACCGTCGACAGCTCTCGCGGCGGTGCTCATGATTCCAGTCCCGGTGCCGCGCCTTGCGCTATCGCAATATCTCGCGCACGGTTTCTTCCATGCGCGTCATGCCCCAGCGGCGGCCTTCGGCGAGGGCGTCCTCGAGGCTCGCGCCGCTGTCGCGGGCGGTTACGGCGCGCAGCGCGCCGACCCGATTGCTGCTGCCGCAATGCAGCAGCACGGGCTGGCCGTCGAGTTGCGCGAGCAACTGATCCAGCGTCCGGGCATTGTCGCTGGTCACGCCGTCGGCGCCGGCCACGGGAATGGAATGGAACTCCATGCCGGCCGCGTTGACCAGGCTCGATTCATCCCAGTCGATTTCGCCGTCGGCGCGCAAGCTGACGACATGGCGGACGCCGGCGTCGGCCAGGGTCTGAATCTGTTCCCGAGTGGGTTGGCCGCTGGCGAACACCAGCTCTTGCGGCGCGCTGAAATTGGCGATTTGCGCCGCCTCGAGCGCTTCCCTGTCGACCTCGTGCCGGGGGGCGCAAGCGGCGAGCGCCAGCGCGAAAACCGAAATCAGCAATGCGGCTGCAGGCGTGCGAACGTACATGATGGAATCCTCCGGGTCGCAATTCGCGATGATGCGCGATTCGGCTATTGTGCGGCAAACAGGCGTCCAACTCAATGCGGGCGCCGCGCGGCATTGCCGCGCAACCGAAGCGCGGTTTTGTCTTGCTCCCGGATGCAATGACTTGCGTCGTCGAATCCGGCGGCGCTCTCTCGCACCGCGGGCAGGTTCCGGTCAATCGGAGCTGGCCCGGACTTCGGGCCGGGATTCGGCCAGAAAGCGCTTGATCAGGCGGGCGTCCTGATCCACGCAGCCGGTGCTGTTGCGGTAAATGTATTCGGCGCTCGCCGCGGCGATGGAGTCGCCCTTGCGCACGGTTTGCCGAAAAGTCTCGATATCCATCGGCGGCAGGCCGCGATTCTGGTAGATGTCGATCAGCAGGCGCAATTCGTTCTTGCTCAGATGGTCGGCCAGGATGCGGGCGATGCCTTCGGCGAAATTCTCCCAGGCGTAATTGCGGCTATAGCATTCGGCGATGGCGTCGCGGATGTGGCGGGGCAGGGAACGGTCGGCCGAACTGGCGACGATAAGGGAATACGCGCGGATGATTTCCCGGGCCTGTTCCCGCGCGGCCGATTCGAACCATTCCCCCGTGCCCGTCACCCGCAACAGCGAGTTGGCTTCTTCGATCGACTCGTCCGCGCCGGCCGCGGCCGCACCGGCGACGCAGCAGAGGCAAATCAGGATTGCCCCGCCCGGCAAGGATCGCTGCATGTTCGGCTCCCAGGACATCGGCAAGGCGGCCAGTCCGCCATATCGGGCGCGAATCGATGTATCGGCGCGTTCCCGCTCCGGCGCGGAATCGGAAAATGGTCGGAATGGCAGGATTTGAACCTGCGACCCCTGCCTCCCGAAGGCAGTGCTCTACCAGGCTGAGCTACACTCCGACATCCGCATTCCCGGCAGGGGAAATCGCCCAAGCGAATTATAGGCATATCGGCCCTGCTTGTCCCGATTTCCCCGGAAGATCGCGAAATTCGCGCTTTCGTCCGAGCCGCCATCGAATATTCCGCCCGCTCAAGGAAAGACGCAATATGCAACAAGGAGTTGCGCCGCGCGCTGTAGCATTCGCGGCGCTCGGCGGGCAGTTCCCCGGGCGCGGACTTTTCGAATCCATGATGCTGGAACCAGTGTTCGGCGCTCGTCGTCAAGGCCGGCAAGACATCTGTCCCCTGTCCCCGCGACTCGCGCCTGTCGCCCGCAACCGGCGAGCGGGGCGTTTGCCCATTCGACGATGCTGCGACTGCCGGTTTCGCGCGCGAGCGATTCCCGCGGCTCGCGGCTGGATATCCGGTTCCTGAAAATATTTTCCATATGCTTGCCCGGCATTGAAGATCCCGTCAATATGAGGAGTTGCGGGCTCCGCGGCTTCGGACGAGCCTCGACAATAGTTTGCCGGCGATGCTGTAACATTGATCTGTCAGGCACATGGATGCGCCGCCGAATGCCATTGTGTTCGGGAGCAGGACCAAACCGCGCCTTGTCTTGCGGCAATGCGCAATGCCATGGATGGGATTGCGCGGAAGATGCCTGGCGATTCATGCGGCTTTGTCCGAGTCGGAGCCCGAAACCCGGAACGACAGGTGCGCAATTGAGTAATAATCTGCCGCGAGCCCTGTATCGGGCGGAGCAGGTTCGCGAACTGGACCGGCTTGCGCTGGAAGAACTCGGCATCGACGAATTCGAGCTCATGCGCCGGGCCGGCGCCGCGGCCTTTGCGCGGTTGCAGGAGCGCTGGCGGCGCGCGAGGAAGTTGCTGGTCTTCGCCGGCGCCGGCAACAACGGCGGCGACGGTTATGTCATGGCGGCGCTGGCGGTCAGGCTCGGACTCGATGTCCAGCTCGTGCGCCTGACGAGCCCGGACAGGCTCGCCGGCGCCGCCGCCCTGGCCTGGCGCATGGCGGCCGAAAGCGGGGTGTCCATGTGTTCGTTCGCGGAATTCAGGGCCAGGCAACGGCAGGACTTCGATCTCGCGGTCGACGCCCTGTTCGGCACCGGCCTGACCCGCGCGGTCGAAGGCGACTGGCTGGAGGCGATCGAATGGATCAATGCCAGCGGCCTGCCGGTGCTGGCGGTGGACATCCCGAGCGGTCTCCACGCCGATACCGGCACGCCCATGGGCGCCGCGGTGCGCGCCGAACTGACGGTTACCTTCATCGGCATGAAACGGGGATTGCTCACCCATCGGGGTCCGGATTGCGCGGGAGAGGTGGTGTTCGAAGATCTCGACGCGACGGCGAAGATCCGCGGCGCCGGCGAGTCCGCCATGGCCGCAGTCGATCGCATCGACATTCATTCCTGCGCCGGCTTCCTGCCGCCGCGCGAACCTTCGGCCCACAAGGGCGACAATGGCCATGTGCTGCTGCTCGGCGGCGATCACGGCATGGGCGGCGCCGTCATGCTGGCGGCCGAGGCGGCGCTGCGCAGCGGCGCCGGGCTGGTCAGCGTGGTGACCCGCTCCGCGCATCGCCCCGCATTGCTCGCGAGAAGACCGGAGATCATGGTCGCCGGCACCGAAGACGGCAAGGTGGATCTGCCGGCGCTGTTCGACCGGGCGAGCAATATCGTCATCGGACCGGGACTTGGGCTCGGCGACTGGTCGCGGAATCTGTTGCGGGCGGCGCTCGCCAGCCATGCGACACGCGGCCTGCCGCTGGTGGCGGACGCGGACGCCCTGCGGCTGCTGGCGCGGAAAGCCGCGCCGGAAACCGATTTGCCTCGCGACGACTGGATCCTCACCCCGCATCCGGGCGAGGCCGCCGCCTTGCTCGGCGTCGAAACAGCGGCGGTGCAGCGGGACCGCTTCGCCGCGGTCGCCGAGTTGCAACGCCGCCATGGCGGCCATTGCCTGCTGAAGGGAGCGGGCAGCCTCATCTGCGTCCCCGGTCAACCGCGGCGGATCTGGCTCTGTTCGGAAGGCAATCCGGGCATGGCGAGCGCGGGCCTGGGAGATGTGCTCAGCGGCGTGATCGCGGGGCTGCATGCCCAGGGACTGTCTTTGGAAGACAGCCTGTGCTGCGCGGTCTGCATTCACGGCGAGGCGGCGGATCTGGCGACGCGGGAAGTCGGCCAGCGCGGTTTGGCCGCGGCCGATCTCATGCCTTTCATCAGACAATTGGTCAATCCCCGCTGAACGCATATGCGACGATTCTCCGGAAAACTGGAAAATGAAGCCGCGACCTTGCGTCTCGGCAGGCTGCTCGCGGCCGCCGCCCCGCAGGGCTCGCGCGACCCGGACGCAAGCGCCGTCGTGATTCACCTGCATGGGGAGCTCGGCGCGGGCAAGACCACGCTGGCGCGCGGGATCCTGCGCGGATACGGTTATGACGGGCCGGTGAAGAGTCCGACCTATACCCTGGTGGAACCCTATGAACTCGAGCGCCGGCGCATCTGTCATTTCGACCTGTATCGCCTGACCGACCCCGAAGAGGTCGAATTTCTCGGCGTCGAGGACTATTTCTCCGGCGACAGCCTGTGCATCGTCGAATGGGCGCGGCGCGGCGGCGCGCGGATACCCGCGGCCGACCTCGACATCGTATTGCGGGAAGCGGGCGCGGGCCGCGCTGTCGAATGCGCGGCGCGCTCCGCCGCAGGAGTTGAAATAGTCAAGAAACTGCAAGACGGGGTCGATGTTATGAACACCTGAGGAAGCTCTGATCAAGTCGGAGCTTCCCTGCGGCGCATGCCCGCGATACATGAAGAGCGCCGCCGGATTCGACAGCGCAAGCCGTTGAATCCGCGAGCAAGACAAAATCACGCTTTTGTCTTGCGGCAATGAACGATTCCATGGATGGAATTATTCGGAGGATAACTGGTGCTGTCGAAGTTGCCGTGAAACTGTATCGCCGCCGGCTGAACGCATTGATCGCGGCCGCGGGTTGCGCGCTCGGGCTGTGCCTTGCGCCCGGCGGTCCGGCGCTCGGCGCCGCGGTGGAGGGAGTCCGGATCTGGCGCGCGCCGCAGCGGACCCGTCTGGTATTCGATCTCGACGGCGCGGTGGGCTACCAGTTGATCCGGCTCGACGAAGCCGGCCAACTGCTCGTCGATCTCGAGGATTCGACCCTCGCCGCATCCTTCGACGCGCTCGGCGCCGCGGCGATCAGGGGCGGGCCGGTGGCCGGGCTGCGTCTGGAAGAAGCTCCCGGCGGCATCCTGCGTTTCGTCGTCGAACTCGCCGCTCCGGTCGAGCCCCGCGGATTCGTCCTGCCGCCCGTCGAGCAATATGGCGACCGGCTCGTGCTCGACCTGTACGATGTCGAGCGGGAATCCCCGCCGCCGTCGGTCGTCGCCGCGCCGGAGGCGGATCGGCCCGCGCCGGTTGCCGGGGATGCCGAGCCGGCCGCCTTGCGCGATATCGTGGTGGCGATCTCGGCCGGCCACGGCGGCGAAGATCCCGGCGCCGTGGCGGGCGGCAGCCGGGAAAAGGACATCACGCTCGCCATTTCGCGCTACCTGAACCAGCGCCTGCGGGAAGCGCCGGGCTACCGGCCGGTAATGATCCGCGAAGGCGACTATTACGTCCCCTTGCGCCGCAGGACCGAAATCGCCCGCGAGCACCGGGCGGACCTGCTGGTAGCCGTCCATGCGGACGCCTATCGTTCGAGCAGCGCCAGCGGGATGACCATCTATGCCCTGTCCGGCGAGCGCGCCGACCGGGAAAACGCCGCGCGGGTCGCGCGCAAGGAAAACACCACCGACCTGATCGCCGGGGTGGACAGCGATCTGCGGCTCGGAGAATTCGACGACGACGTGGCGCTGACGCTGGTTTCGGTGCATATGGGCTGGAGCCTGGAGCAGAGCCAGTTGGCCGGCTCGCATATCCTGCAATCCTCCGGCGAGATCACGCGGCTGCGCCGGGACAAGGTGCAACAGGCCTCGCTGCAAGTGCTGAATTCGCCGGATATCCCCTCGATCCTCGTCGAGACGGGCTACATGACCAATCCCGCCGAACTGGACAAGCTCAACTCGCCCTCGTTCCAGCGGCGGCTCGCCGGGGCCCTGGCCGCGGGCATCATGAGCTATTTCGACGAGCGCGCGCCGGAAGGGACTCTCGTCGCCTGGCGCAAGTCGAACGGCGCCGACCCGGCCGCGCCGCCGGCCGACGAAGTGGCCAACATGGCGAGCGCGCTGGCCGAGGCGCTGGGCGGGGCGGAATCCGGACCCCGCGCCGAGCCGCCGGCTACCCATGTTGTCCGACATGGTGATACACTGTCCGGCATCGCGAACCGCTATTCGGTAAACCTTGCCCGCCTGCGCGAGACGAACGGTCTGACGAGCGACCGGATCGTCGTCGGCAGCGAGTTGAAAATTCCCCGCTGATGAATCGCATCAATCGACTGAGTCCGCGCCTGGCGAACCAGATCGCGGCAGGCGAAGTGGTCGAGCGCCCGGCTTCGGTGCTCAAGGAATTGCTGGAAAACAGTCTCGACGCCGGCGCCGGGCGGCTGGATGTCGATGTGGAGCAGGGCGGCAAGAAGTTGTTGCGCGTGCGCGACGACGGCAGCGGCATCCACAAGGACGATCTCGCGCTCGCCCTGAGCCGCCACGCCACGAGCAAGCTTTCCCGGCCCGAGGATCTGGCGGCCATCGCCAGCCTCGGATTCCGCGGCGAGGCGCTGGCCAGCATCGGTTCGGTCTCGCGTCTGGAGTTGTCCTCCCGGGCAGCGGAGGCCGACAACGAAACCGGCTGGAAAGTGCGGGCCGAAGGGCAGCGGATGGAAACCTCCCTCGAACCTTGCCAGCACGGCGTCGGCACCACCGCGGAAGTGCGCGACCTGTTCTTCAATACCCCCGCGCGCAAGAAATTCCTCAAGACCGAAAGAACCGAATTCGGCCGCATCGACGAAGTGTTCAAGCGGCTCGCGCTGAGCCGCTTCGAGGTGCAATTCAATCTGCGCCACAACCGGCGCGCGGTGCATGAGTTGCGCCCGGCGTCCGGCGAGTCGGAGCGGCGTCGCCGGATCGGCCTGGTTTGCGGTCCCGCTTTTCTCGAAAACTCGGTCGAGGCGGACCAGCGCGCGGCCGGGCTCCGCCTGCGGGGCTGGATCAGCCTGCCGACCTTTTCCCGCAGCCAGGCCGACTTGCAATATTTTTACGTCAACGGCCGCATCGTGCGCGACAAGATCGTCAGCCACGCGATCAGACAGGCCTACCAGGATGTCCTTTACCATGGCCGCCATCCCGCGTACGTGCTTTACCTCGAACTCGACCCCGCGGCGGTGGATGTCAACGTGCATCCGACCAAACACGAAGTGCGTTTCCGCGACAGCCGCCTGGTGCACGATTTCCTGTTCCGTTCCCTGCGCCGGGAGCTGGCCGACATCAAGCCGGAAGACCGGATTCCGGACCAGGCCGGAGCGGAGCCGCCGCCGGTCGCGCCCGAACCCGCCGGCGCCGGGACTGCGCTGGGCTTGCGCGATGCCGCGCCGGTTCGCGAAGCCGGCGGGGGGTATCGGCTCCCCGCGCGGGCCGCGCCGGCGGCAGACCCCGGCGGCGCGCCGGAACAATACCGGAAGCTGTTCGGCGGCGACGGGGAAGCGCCGCCGCTGGGCTATGCCCTGGCGCAATTGCACGGCGTCTACATCCTGGCGCAGAACAGGGACGGCCTGATCATCGTGGACATGCACGCGGCGCACGAACGCATCACTTACGAGCGCATGAAGCAGGCGCTGGCGGAAGCGAGGCTCAAGCGGCAGACCTTGCTGGTGCCCCTGTCGCTGGCGGTCAGCGAAGCCGAGGCGGATTGCGCGCAAGCCCATCGCGAAAGCCTGCTCGCCCTGGGGCTGGAACTGGAGCGCGTCGCCCCGGAATCCGTGGTCGCGCGGCAGGTTCCGACCTTGCTGAAAGATGCCGATATTGAACAACTCGTGCGCGATGTGCTGTCGGATCTGCTCGAGTTCGGCTCCAGCGAAAGGTTGGCGAATCGCCAGAACGAATTGCTTTCGACCATGGCCTGCCACGGCTCCGTGCGCGCCAACCGCCAGCTCGGCGTCGACGAAATGAACGCCTTGCTGCGAGACATGGAAGCGACCGAACACAGCGGCCAATGCAATCATGGCCGGCCCACCTGGGTTTGGCAGTCCATGACCGAACTCGACAAGTTGTTCCTGCGCGGCCGCTAGCTTGGCTTCGTCCCGGCGCCAGTTCGAGCAAGCCGGAGCGGATGTGATCTGCCTGACCGGCCCCACGGCGGCGGGCAAGACCGCGCTCGCGCTGGAACTGGCGCGATGCCGCCCGCTGGAGATCGTCAGCGTCGACTCGGCCCAGATCTACCGGGGCATGGATATCGGCACCGGCAAGCCGGACGCGCGCGCGCGGGCGGCGGCGCCGCATCGGCTGATCGATATTCGCGACCCTGCGGAGCCCTATTCGGCGGCGAATTTCCGCGACGACGCCGTGGCCGAGATGCGCGACATCCTCGGCAAGGGCAAGACGCCCTTGCTGGTCGGCGGCTCCATGCTTTATTTCCAGGCGTTGCGAAAGGGACTCGCGGCCATGCCCGCCGCCGACCCCGATACGCGGCGGGCCATCGAGGCGCAAGCGGCGCGGGAAGGCTGGGCGGCGATTCATCGCCGGCTCGCCGCGGCGGACCCGCGCGCGGCGGCGAGGATCCACCCCAATGATCCGCAGCGCCTGCAAAGAGCCCTGGAGGTGTTTCTCCTCACCGGCAGAACAATCAGCAGTTTTCATGACGAAAGAAAAAACCGGCCGGCCGGGTCTACATCTTTCAGGCTGCATTTCCTGGCAATCCGCCCGGCCGAGAGGAGCGCGCTGCACAAGCGCATCGACTCCCGGTTCAGGCGGATGCTGGCCGACGGATTGATAGCCGAAGTGGAGCAACTCCGCCGGCGGAATGATCTTCATCCGGGCCTTCCGTCCATGAAATCTGTGGGTTATCGGCAGGTATGGCAATATCTGGACGGGGGAACGAGTTATCCCGAAATGGTGGAAAAAGGCGTCGCGGCGACGCGGCAACTCGCCAAAAGGCAGTTGACCTGGTTGCGCGGCTGGCCGGAGGCGCGCAGCCTCGTCGAGGATCCGGAAAGGAATCTGGATGAAGCATTGAAATTTGTAGATTCGCTCGCAATCTGTTAATCAGGGAACAAGGAAATTCCCCGAGAGAGGGCGTACCGCGTTAAACGCGGAGAGCATGGGAGAACAAGAATGTCCAAGGGACATAGCTTACAGGATCCGTTCCTGAATGCATTGCGGAAGAATCGCGTGCCGGTATCGATTTATCTGGTAAGCGGCATCAAGCTGCAAGGTCAGATCGAGTCTTTCGATCAGTTCGTGATATTGCTGAAGAATGCCGTCAGCCAGATGGTCTACAAGCACGCGATTTCCACCGTGGTGCCGGGACGGATGGTAAAGATACAGGTCAACCACCCCGCCGAAGATCAGGATGGCGAAACTGATTATTGAGGCGGGGTCGACCAGGGCAGAAACGCATTTCGGAATCCCGTCATTCGGGAGGTGAGGCATTTCGTTGTTTTTTGAGCGGCCCGATTCCGGCGAGACCTGCGTGCTGGTGCATATCGCCATGGCCGGGCAGGCTGACAGGGACGACAAGGGAGAGTTGGCCGAATTCGAGGAACTGGCGATTTCCGCCGGCGCCGACCCCGCGGCGATTGTCACGGGTTCTCGCGACAGGCCGGAGTCCGCGACGTTTCTGGGCGCCGGCAAGCTGGAAGAACTGGCGGAAGTTCGGCAATCGCATGACGCCGGGCTGGTGCTGTTCAACCATTCGCTCACCCCGAGCCAGGAGCGCAATCTCGAACGGCGGCTGCGTTGCCGGGTGCTTGACCGGACCGGACTGATTCTGGACATTTTCGCCCAGCGCGCCCGTTCCCATGAAGGCAAGTTGCAGGTCGAACTCGCCCAGTTGCGGCATTTGAGCACGCGCCTGAAACGCGGCTGGTCGCATCTGGACCGGCAGCAAGGCGGTATCGGCCTGCGCGGCGCCGGCGAGAAGCAGCTCGAACTCGACCAGCGCATGATCGGGCGGCGCATCAAGACCATCCGCAAGAGCCTCGCGCGCGTTCGCGACCGGCGCGAACGCGGCCGCGGCGCGCGCCGGCGGGCGGAACTGGCGACGATTTCCCTGGTCGGCTATACCAATACCGGCAAGACTTCGCTGTTCAATCTGCTCGCCGGCGCGAAGAGCCATGCCGCCGACCAGCTGTTCGCGACGCTGGACCCGCGCCTGCGCCGCGTCAAGCTGCCTGTCTGCGGCGTCGCGATTCTGGCGGATACGGTCGGTTTCATCAGCCATCTGCCCCATCAACTGGTGGAGGCGTTCAAGGCGACCCTGGAAGAAACCGTCGCGGCGCAACTGCTCGTGCACGTCATCGACGCGGCGGCGGCGCGGCGCGAAGAGCACGTCGGGCAGGTTGACGCCGTGCTCGCGGGCATCGGCGCGGCCGATATCCCGCGGCTGCAGGTCTGCAACAAGATCGATCTGTGTCCCGGAATGGAGCCCCGCATCGACCGGGACCGCGACGGCCGGCCGCTGCGCGTGTGGATGTCGGCCCTGACCGGCGCCGGCGAGGAAGAGTTGCGGCGCGCGCTCGGCGAATTGCTCGGCGAGGAAATGCGGCTGCAGGCGCTGGTGCTGCCGCCGACCGAGGCGGGACTGCGCTCGCGCCTGTTGGCGCGCGGCTGCGTCGAGTCGGAAAGAATCGACGAGCAGGGGAATTTCCATCTGCTGGCGCGGCTGCCGCCGGCCGAGGCCCGGCGCATGACCGCGCTCGACCGGCGCCGCCGGCGCGGGCAACTCGACGATTCGCCTCCGGGCACTGTGTCTGAGCGGCAAAATTCGTTAGAATCCGTTTTTGGGAAGCTCTGATCTGGTCAGGGAAGCTTTGATCAAGCGCGAGCAAGACAAGACCGCGCTTTGGTCTTGCGGCAATGAACAATTCCATGGCTGGAATTATTCAGAGAATACTTTGAGCATTCGTGTCGACGCAGGTCGAACGACGGAGATCCTGATGGCCTGGAATGAACCCGGCAAAAATGGCAATGATCCCGACCCCTGGGGCAACGGCGGTCGCCGTCGCGGCGGCAATCAGGGTCCGCCCGATATCGACGAATTGATCAGGAATCTGCTGAGCCGCTTCGGGCTCTCCGGCGGCGCCAGGGGCGGCTCCGGCGGCAAGCCGGTTTCCGGCAAGGGCATGTCGGGCGGCCTGCTGGCCGGCCTTGTCGTCGTCGCCCTCGTGGTCTGGGGATTCATGGGCTTCTATATCGTCGACGAGGCCGAGCGCGCGGTAGTGTTGCGGTTCGGCCGCGTGCTCGACAATACGGTGCAGCCCGGCCTGCACTGGAACCCGCCGCTCGTCGATGAAGTCAACAAGGTCAACGTTTCGGAACTCAACGCCAAGACCTATCAGAACCGGGCCATGTTGACCACCGATGAAAATATCATCGATATCGTCGTTACGGTGCAATACCGCATCGACGACCCGGTCAAGTACGTCATAGCCGTGCAGGATCCCGAGCGCAGTCTCGACAATGCGTCCGAATCCGCGATCCGGCACGTGGTCGGCGGCAACTTCATGGACCAGATCCTGACTACGGGCCGGGAGCTCGTGGCGGCCGACGTGCATGAACGCCTGCAGGATTACATGAACCTGTACAATACCGGCATTTTCGTCAGCCAGGTCAACGTCGTGGATGCCCAGCCGCCGGAAGCCGTCCGGCCGGCCTTCGACGACGTGATCCGGGCGCGGGAGGACGAGCAAAGGGCCCAGAACCAGGCCCAGCAATACGCCAACCGCATCATTCCCGAGGCCCGCGGCGAGGCCCAGCGGCAGATCGAGCAGGCAAACGCCTACAAGGAAGAGGTGATCGCCAGGGCGGAAGGCGATGCTTCGCGTTTCGACCAGCTGCTGGCCGAATACCAGAAAGCGCCCGAAGTGACGCGCCAGCGCATGTATATCGATTCGATCCAGGATGTAATGACCGCGTCGAGCAAGATCATGATCGATGTCGAAGGCGGCAACAACATGCTATATGTGCCGCTCGACAAGATCTTCGAACAGAACACATCCGTCACGGGGGCGGCGAGACCGCGCTCGGCGGCCGAATGGCGCGACTTCGCCGACGAGTTGGCGCCGTATCTGCCCGATGTTTCCAGCAGCGGCGCGGTAGACGCGTCGCGCTTGCCCAGTGCCAGAAGCGGGGGTTTGCGTCAATGAAGAAATATTACGGTATGGGGCTGGCGGCGCTGTTGCTGGTTCTTGCCGCCAACAGCCTGTTCGTGGTGCGCGAAACCGAGCGCGCCGTCATGTTGCGATTCGGCGAACTCGTCAATGCCGATATCCAGCCGGGACTGCACGTAAAGATTCCCTGGGTGAATACCGTGCGCAAGTTCGATGCCCGGATCCAGACCGAAGACTCGATGCCCGCGCGTTTCCTGACGCTGGAGCAGAAAGCGCTGGAAGTCGATTCGTATGCCAAATGGCGCATCATGGACGTGGGCCAGTTCTATGTTTCCACCCGCGGCAACGAGTCGACCGCCGGCGCGCTGCTCGCGCAACGCATCAACGACGGCCTGCGCGACCAGATCGGCGGGCGCAACTTGCAGGAAGTGGTCGCCGGCGAACGCGACCAGCTCATGCTCGACCTCACCGCCAGCCTGAACGAAACTACCGCGGCCGATATCGGCATCGAAGTCATCGACGTGCGGGTGAAGCGCATCGACTTGCCGGACGAAGTGCGCGAGTCGGTATACGAACGCATGACCACCGAGCGCAACCGGGAAGCCCAGGAACTGCGTTCGCGCGGCGACGAACTCGCCATCGGCATCCGCGCCGACGCCGATCGGCAGGCGATCATTTTCGAAGCCGAAGCCTATCGCGACGCCGAGCAGATTCGCGGCGAAGGCGATGCCCGCGCCACGGCGGTCTATGCCGACGCCTACAACAAGGATCCGGAGTTCTACGCCTTCACTCGCAGCCTGAACGCCTATCGGGAGACGTTCAGGAACAAGGGAGACGTGCTGTTGCTGGATCCGGAGAGCGAATATTTCAGATACCTGAAAGATCTGGACAACAGCCAGCAGCCATAATTCCGGTTGCCGCGCCGTTGCCGGCCAGCTCTTGCCGATTCCGGTCGCCGCTTGCATGGCGGCCGGATTTCGTTCGACGAACCGAATTTCTCCATGTGGCATGATCTTGCGGTGGCATTTTGTTTGCTGCTGGTCATCGAAGGCTTGCTGCCCGCGATCAGCCCCGGCTTGTGGAAGCGGGCGGCGCTCATGTTGAGCGAAGCGCCCGAACGCCGGATTCGCATGGCGGGCCTCGGGCTCCTGTTCGCCGGGGCCGTTTTGCTGTATCTGGTCAATTGAAGAAGAAGGCATGAGTTCCGCCAAGAGATGGCTGCTGCCCGACGGCGTCGAGGAGATATTGCCGGAGGAAGCCCGCAAGCTGGAAAGCCTGCGGCGCGAGATACTTGATCTGTATCGCGGCTGGGGCTATGAACTGGTCATCACGCCGCTGGTCGAATTTCTCGATTCGCTGCTGGTGGGTTCTTCCCGCGACCTCGACCTGCGCACTTTCAAGCTGATCGACCAGCTGAGCGGACAACTCATGGGCATCCGCGCCGATATCACGCCTCAGGCCGCGCGCATCGATTCCCATCGACTCGATCGCGACGGTCCGGTGCGGCTGTGCTACGCCGACAGCGTGCTGCACGCCTTGCCGCGCGGCATTCAGACATCTCGCGCGCCGATCCGGATCGGCGCCGAATTCTATGGCCACGCGGGCATCGAATGCGACATCGAGGTGATCAGCCTGATGTGCGCCATGTTGCGTCAGGCGGGGATCGGGAACATTCATCTGGTGCTCGGCCACGTCGGCATCTACCGCTCGCTGCTGGAAGCGGCCGGAATGGATCCCGCGTCCGAGGAGACCCTGTTCGAAGCGGTGCAGCGCAAGGCCTTCGACGAAGTCGATCGGTCGCTCGCCGAAAACGTGGCCGATGCCGACTTGCGCGCGATGCTGGCCCGGCTGGCGCGGCTGAGCGGCGATGACGAAACGCTCGAACAGGCGAAGCAGGCCTTTGCCGGGGCGCCCGCCGCGGCGCAAGCCGAATTGGGGGAATTGCTGGCGATCGACGCGGGAGTCCGCAAGCGCGTTCCCGCCGTGCCCCTGAGCTACGACCTGTGCGAATTGCGCGGCTACCAATACCACACCGGCATCGTATTCGCCGCCTATGCGCCGGGCTATGGCCGCGCGGTCGCCAAGGGCGGACGTTACGACAATATCGGCGCGGTGTTCGGCCGGGCGCGGCCGGCGACCGGTTTCGACAGCGATCTGAAGACATTGGCGCGCTTGACCGGGAGAGAGTTCCGCCGGCAGCCGGGCATTCTCGCTCCCGACAGCGACTGCGCCGAATTGCGGGCGAAAGTGGAGCAATTGCGCGCCGCCGGCGAAATCGTGATTACCGATGTCGGCGGCGGCTGCGATATCGGCGCGGCGCAAGCGCTCGATTGCGACCGGTTCCTGCTGCGCCGGGGCGCCGTTTGGCTGGTCGAGAAAATCTGAAGGCGGAAAACAGGCAATGGCGCAATCGCTGGTACTGCTCGGCGCGCAATGGGGCGACGAGGGCAAGGGCAAGATCGTCGACTTGCTGACGGACAGGGCGGATGTCGTCGCCCGTTTCCAGGGCGGCCATAACGCCGGCCACACCCTCGTCGTCGAAGGCGAAAAGACCATTCTGCATCTGTTGCCTTCCGGCATATTGCGCGCCGGCGTGCATTGCGTCATCGGCAATGGCGTGGTGGTGAGCATGGCCGCGCTATTGCGCGAAATCCATGGTCTGGAAGCGCGCGGCATCGAATTGCGCGACCGCGTCAGCGTCAGCGGCGCATGTCCGCTGGTGCTGCCTTCCCATGTCGCGCTCGATCAGGCGCGGGAGGCCGGCCGGCGCGGCGGCGAGAAAATCGGCACCACCGGCCGCGGCATAGGTCCGGCATATGAAGACAAGGTCGGGCGTCGCGCGATCCGCCTCGGCGCGACCCGCGACGAAGCGCGATTCGCCGCCCGACTCGAAGAACTGCTCGATTACCACAATTTCCTGTTGCGCGATTATTACCAGGCCGAAACCATCGACTTCGCCGCCGCGCGGGACGCATTGCTGGAACAGGCGCGCGCGTTGCGGCCCCTGATCGCCGATACCGTCGGGGAACTGCACGCCCATCGCAAGGCCGGCCGCAAGATCCTGTTCGAAGGCGCCCAGGGCGCGTTGCTCGACATCGACCACGGCACATTTCCGTTTGTCACTTCCTCGAATACCACCAGCGGCGGCGCGGTTGCCGGCAGCGGATTCGGGCCGCTTCATCTCGACCGCGTGCTCGGAGTGATCAAGGCTTACACCACCCGGGTCGGAGACGGCCCCTTTCCCACGGAACTGTTCGACGCGACCGGCGAGCATCTGGCGCAGGCGGGGCGGGAGTTCGGTTCTACTACCGGCCGCCGCCGGCGTTGCGGCTGGTTCGATGTCGCCGCGACGAGACTGGCAATCCGGATCAACAGCATCGGCAGTCTCTGCCTGACCAAACTTGATGTGCTCGACGGACTGGAAACGCTGAAAGTCTGCGTCGGCTATCGCGATGCCGACGGCGCGGCGGCGGACGGTTCGACGGCCGCCGAAAATTACGACCGGCTGCGGCCAGTCTACGAACAATTGCCGGGCTGGACCGAATCCACCAGCGGCGCGCGTTCGCTCGAGGATTTGCCTGCGAACGCCCGCGCCTACATCCGCTTTATCGAGCAAGCCGTCGAGGCGCCGGTCGACATCGTGTCAACCGGGGCGGCGCGGGACGAGACGATTATCCTGCGGCATCCTTTCGACTGACCTCAGGACCCGAAGCGGCTTCTTCGAGGCTCCACAGGCAGGCCGCGCCTCGCGCCCCGCTGGCGTCGCCGAAGCGCGGCGGGGAAATCCGCGTGCGCAACTCGTCGGTGAACACGTATTTCGCCAGCATTCCCGGAACCAGTTCGTAAATTTGCCGGATGTTCGACAGTCCGCCGCCGAATACCGCGATTTCCGGATCGACCACATTGATGACGGTGGCGACGCATTGCGCGAGCTGGCTGCAATACGATTCCAGGCAGGTCTCGGCCAGCCGATCGCCATTCGCGGCCAGCCGCGCGATCCCGGCGGCTTCGACTGGCGCGCCGCCCATCTCGACGAAACTGCGCTTGAGCCCGGCGCCGCAAAGCACGGTTTCAATACAGTTCCAGCGGCCGCAATGACATTGGCGATCTTCCCGGAGCGAAGCGCGCACGCTGGCGGAGATGCAGTTATGGCCCCATTCTCCGGCGATGCGGTTGGGGCCGGTATGCAACTTGCCGTCCACGACCAATCCGCCGCCGGTTCCGGTGCCGATGATGATGCCGAACACCGAGCGGCAGTCGCGTCCGGCGCCGTAATGCGCTTCCGACAAGGCAAAGCAGTTGGCGTCGTTTTCCATGCGTATTGCGTAACCGAGCCTCCGCTCGATGTCGCGCTTCAGGGGCTTGCCGTTGAAGCAGGTGGAATTGGAGTTCTTGATCGTTTCCGAGGACGCGGCGAGCGTGCCGGGGTGGCCGATGCCGACAGTCAGCCGCCGGTCTTTCCGCAACTCGGCGATGAGCCCGCAAATTTCGGCCAGCACTTCCGCATAGGATTCCGGCGGGGTCGGCCGCCGGATCAGATCGACTACTTCGCCGGTCGCGGCCAGCGCGATGCCTTCGATCTTGGTGCCGCCGATGTCGACGCCGATGCGCAACTGTCCTTCCCGTTTCATCTCCGATATCGTTCCTCGCGCAGCCTCGCGGCCCTGGCGGCGGCATTGCATTTTCAATATATATGGTTTGACTTTGGCGAATCGGCACTATATGTTGGGCCAACCGTCCGTCGAGTCCGGCATCGGGATGATCGCGGGATTCCCGATTCGGCGGCCGTCCGTCGCCGGATAAACAGCAGCAGGGCCGAATGGCCGATGAGGTTATCAGGAATGGCTCGATCAGCACAGGGTACTGAAGCCGTAGCGCGGGAAACGGTCGACAAGGGCAGCGAGGCGAGCGGGGCGAGCGGGATAAAGAAGAGCGGAGTAAAAAGAAAAGCGAGGGACCAGCTTCAATTGCTGCTCGAAAAACGCAAGCGCGAAGACGAAATCCGCGCGCGACTCGCGGCTTTCGCCGAGGAAATGGAGCGCGCCCGCAAGCAGCGCGACCTGTTGCCGCAAGCGCTCCCGGGCGGCGATGCCGCTGCGGACCAGGCATCTTCCGGATAATTCCATTCATGGAATTGTTCGTTGCCGCAAGGCGAAAGCGCGGTTTTGTCTTGCTTCCGGCGCAACGGCCCGCGCCGTAGAATCCAGGGCGCTTTCATGCGCCGCGCCGCGGACCAGGCCTGACGGATCAGGCGCAAGCGCGTTGCATCGCGCCGGAGACGCTCGGCGGTTTCCATGCGCCGCGGGAGAGCCCTGACAAATCAGGGTTTCCCCGACTCCGGGGAAATGGCGAATGCGCCCGGAGCAAGGTAAACTCCCCTGGAATCGCCCTTCGGCAATCAGCCCGATAGAGCGAAAACCAGAGATTTGGACATGCGTCGAATTTCCCCGGCGATCATTTCCCTGCTGCTCGCCGCTTGCGCCGGCGGGCCCGGATACACGCCGATCATCCGTTCCGAGCCGCCGGCGGATTCCATCCAGACCCGCATGCCCCGCACCTTGCGCCTGTATTACGACGCGTTGCCCGATGTGGAGCGCAGCAGCCTGAGCCTGACGGGCCCGGCAGGCGAAGTCGAATTGCGCGGCCTGCATACCATGGCTGCGGACGACCTCATGATCGAAATCATGGAGCCTCTCGCCGACGGCCGCTATGCCGTCCATTGGACTGCTGTCGTCGGCGACGACCCTGCCGAATATTCCGGCGAAGTGCGATTCGAGGTCCGGGTCGAACAGAATTGAGCAAGACAAAACCACGCTTTTGTTTTGCGGCAATGAATAATTCCATGGATGGAATTATTCAGAGGATACCTGAAGTGTCGCGACGGGCAGGGGCGGGATGACCTCATGGGGCAGAAGAAAACCGACAGACGCCTTGCCATCCGCTGGCTGATCCTCTTGCCGCCGTTCGCGTTCGCGGCCGCTTGCGCGCTGATCGACGGTCCGCCGGAGGGCGGGTCGGGTCCGATTGCCGATGTCGGCGCGACATTGCAGCTCGGCGCCATCGAATACGTCGAGGCGGCGCCGCCGGCCGGCGAAATCCGGCAGTTGCTGGTGTTCGTCCACGGCACGCCGGGCTCGCTGCGCGCTTTCCGCTCATATCTCGCCGACCCGTTGTTGCGGGAGCGTTTCCACATGATCTCGGTCACCAGGGTCGGATGGACCGCCGGGGCCGAACGCGCGGAGCCTTCCCTCGACATCCAGGCGCGGGCCTTGCGGCCGATCCTGGAAATGGACCGCTCCGGTCGCGGCGCGATCCTCATGGGGCATTCCTATGGCGGCCCGGTGATCGCCCGCGCGGCGATGGATTACCCCGAACTGGTCGGCGGGCTCGTATTCATAGCCGCCACCGGAGATCCCGAGCTGAGCGGGCCGCGCTGGTACAACTACGCGAGCTTCTGGTGGCCGGAGTTCATCCTCGGCAAGCGGCTCATGGGCGCCAACGACGAAATCATGGCGGTGCGGCCGCAACTCGCCCGGATGTTGCCGCGCTGGGAGAAGCTGGCCGTGCCCGCCCTGATCGTGCAAGGCGACGAGGATAATTTGGTGCATCCGGAAAACGCGGATTTCCTGCGCCGGCGACTGGCGAATTCCCGCCTGTTGCCGCGTCCGGGCGGCGATCATTTCATCTTGTGGGGAGACATGCCCGCAATCCGCGACGCCGTCATCGACATGTTCGCGCAAGAATGACGACGTGGAATATTCAAGCCCGGCCCATGCAAGACGCGGCGCCGAATAGTTCCATGGCTGGAATTATTCAGAGAAGACCAGGAAAGCTCTGATTTATCGGAGCTTTCCTGCGGCACATGCCCGCGGTGCAAAAGAGCGCCGCCGGATTCGACGGCGCGAGCCGCCGAATCCGGGAGCAAGACAAAACCGCGTTTTGTCTTGCGGCAATGAATAATTCCATGGATGGAATTATTCAGAGAAGACAAGGAGATTGCAATGCACTGGAAAATCCTGCCCCGGGACTGGCGCATCCTGTTCGGCCTGCTCGTCACGCTGTTCTGGTCCATCTTCCTCGGCGTCTACATCGAGATGAACGTGGGCTGGAACCGCTTCATGGACCTGCCCATCGCCGAAATGGGCAATTTCCTCGAAGGCGCCTTCGCTTTCCTCGCCTTTCTCTGGCTGGTCATCGGTCTGTTCATCCAGCAATCCGTGCTGGCGGAAAACAACAGCGAATTGCGCCGCAGCAACATGAATATCGAAAAGCAGACCCAAGCGATCGCGGCCACCGAACTGAACGCGCGCCAGGAGACCTTTTTCAAGATCGCGGAAAGCACGCGCCGGCAACTCGGGGCGATTGTCGGCATGTTGTTCATCTCCAGCCAGGGCCCGGTCGGCAACAACCAGTACGACAACGACCGCCTGCGCGACATCTGGCGCGAATTCGCCCGCGGCGATTTCGAAATCTGGTCGCGCATGTTCATCAGCATGCTGGCCAACGATGACGAGGCGGATCCCGAGGATCTGTTCTTCGGCACGGAAATCCGCCGCGGGCATACCGATAATTTCATCGTCGGCTTCGAGCGGCTGCTCCGTCTGGCGCGAGATTGCGATACCGATAACCTGATCGTCGACTCGCTGATAATATCGGCCCATGGGCTGCTCGCCGGCCGCTTGCGCGAGATGCATCCGGAATATGATTTTGGCGAACTCGACTTCACCGACGCGCAACAGTATCTGCAGCGCTACATGGCCGGGAGCGGCGAGTGACCGAGCAACAAGAGTCCGATTTGGCAAATGGAGGAAGGAAGTATGGAACTGATAGCAATAGTCATCATTCTGGCGCTGGCGCAATTCATATGGTTCAGCATCGCCGTGGGTCGAGCCCGAGTGAAATACAAGGTGCCCGCGCCGGCGACGAGCGGCGACGAGCAGTTCGAGCGCTGCTTCAGGATTCAACAGAACACGCTGGAACAACTCGTGGTATTCATCCCGGCGATATTGATCGCGGGCCATTACAGCAGTCCCGCCTGGGCGGCGCTCGCGGGAGTTGTGTTCATTCTCGGCCGACTGTTGTATTTTTTCAGTTACTCGAAGGATCCCGCGCGCCGCAGCACTGGATTCGCCATCGGTTTTTTCGCGGTGCTGTATCTGCTTGTCGCGGGTCTGGCGGGCCTTGTCGGGGCCTTGATATGAGCGAACAATGAACAATCAGGCGGCGCGGATCAACTTTTCCGTACTCTGGCAGCTCGGACGCTATGCCGCGTATGCGATATTCGGCCTGACGGCCGCGGTCTGGCTGCTCGGTCTGGCGGCGAACCGCACCGGCAGCGCCTTGACCGGCGGCGCCGTCGACGCGGACAACAATGCCGTCACCATCGCCTTGCGCACCGAGCCGCCGCAACTCGACTACGGGCGAGCCACCGATTCGAGCAGCTTTACCGTGCTGTTCCACACCATGGAAGGGCTGCTGACCTACGACAACGACATGGCGCTGATCCCGGGCGTCGCCGAGCGCTGGGAGATCCGCGAAGACGGCGCCACTTTCTGGCTGCGCGAGGACGCGCGCTGGAACAATGGCGAGCCGGTCACCGCCCACGACTTTGTTTTCGCCTGGCGCCGGGTACAGGATCCGGCTACGGCTTCGGCCTATGCCTTCATCATGTATCCGGTGAAAAACGCCGAGGCGATCAACCGCGGCGACTTGCCCAGGGAAGCTCTGGGCGCGCGCGCGGCGGGCGACCATATCCTCGAAGTCGAATTCGAGCAGCCGACGCCGTATTTCGACAAGCTGGTCGCCTTTGTTACCTTCTATCCCGTCAACGAGGCCTTTTTCGAGTCGACCGACGGCCGTTTCGGGGCCGACGCCGACATGCTGCTCTATAACGGCCCATACCTGATGACCGAATGGGTGCATAGCGCATCCATGCGCTGGGAGCGCAATCCCGATTATTGGGGAGATCACAAGGGATTCATCGATACGATCCAGGTCGGCTATATCACCCAGGACGTGAACGCCCGCCTGAATCTGTTCAAGGACGGCCAGATCGCCGATACCCAGCTGGTGCCGCAAATGCTCGGCGAGGCGATGGAGCGGCGCTGGCACATCGACCGCTCGATGGACGGCACCGTGTTCTTCCTGCAACTCAATTTCCGCGAGGGCCGCATCACGTCGAACAGGAACTTCCGCAAGGCCTTGCTGCTGGCGCAGGATCCGGTGGAATTCGTCTACAAGGCGCTGAAAGAACCGAGCTATCTGCCGGCGGTCAGCCTGTTCCCCTACTGGATCCGCGGCGCGGACGGCTATTTTCGCCAGGAGCACCCGCCCCGGCCCCATGAATACAACGTGGCCAGGGCGCGCGAATATCTGGAACTGGCGCGGCGCGAACTGGGCCTGGAAGAATTCCCGCCGCTCCATTTGCTGGCGGACGACAGTCCGGTCGGCACGGTCACCTCGGAATATTACCAGGCGGTATACGCTCGCAATCTCGGCCTGGAACTGCGCATCGACAAGCAGATCTTCAAACAGCGGCTGGCGAAGATGGATGCCGGCGATTTCGATATCGTCGTCAGCGGCTGGGGGCCGGATTATGACGACGCGCTGACCTTCGGCGACCTGTTCTCCTCCTGGAACCTCAATAATCGGGGGCGCTATTCCAGTCCGGAAATGGACGCCCTCGTGCGCGTCGCCCAGTCGGAACTCGATCCCGTCCGGCGCATGGAGGCTTTCGCGGAGATCCAGGATCTGGTCCGCGAAGACGTGGTCATCGTGCCGATGTACGAACGCGGCTGGTCCTTCGTCGTCGACCCGCGGCTGAAAGGATTCAGGCGCAGGGCCGTCGGCCCCGAGGTAGACTACACCTACGCTTGGATAGACGAACAGGCGGCCGACTGATCCCATGCGGCAGGGAATGGTCTGGTACGTCTGCAAACGCCTGCTCCAGGGCCTGGCGACGGTCTGGTTCATCGCCACCGCCACCTTCTTCGCCATGCACAACGTGCCCGGCGACCCGCTGCTCAACGACCGCGCGATGACGCCGGCGATACGCGCCAATCTCGAAGCGCGCTACGGTCTCGACCAGCCGCTGTTCAACCAGTACCTGATTTATCTGGGCAATCTCGCGCGCGGCGATTTCGGCATTTCCTTCACCCAGGAAAATCGCCAGGTCAACGACATCATTCGCGAACATTTTCCGGTTTCCGCCGCGCTGGGCATCCTGGCCGTGTTGTTCGCCGCCGCGGGCGGCGTGCTCTGGGGCGCGCTGACGGCGCTGTATCGCAACCGGCTGCCGGATTACATCATCATGTTTCTCGTGATACTCGGCATTTCGGTGCCGAGTTTCGTGGTTGCGGCCTTGAGTCAGCTGGGCCTGGTGACGCTGAACAATCTGGTCGGGCGCAGCTTGCTGCCGGTGGCGGGCTGGGGCAGCGTCTACCATATGCTGACCCCGGCGCTGGTGCTCGGCTTGAGCACCATGGCCTATCTGACGCGCCTGATGCGCTCCTCGATGCTTGAAATCATCGATTCGGATTTCGTGCGCACGGCCAGATCCAAGGGCGTGCCGCCGGCGCTTGTCTTTTCGCGCCATCAATTGCGCAATGCGATCCTGCCCGTGGTGACCGTGCTCGGACCCCAGATCGCGGTGATTACCACCGGCGGATTCGTGGTGGAGCTCGTCTTCGCCATCCCCGGGCTCGGACGCTTTTTCGTCGAGGCCGTGCAGCAACTCGACTACACGGTGATCATGGGAACCACAGTGTTCTACGGCGCCTTCCTGGTGTTCATGGTGATCGTCGTCGACCTGCTGTACGGCGTCATTGATCCGCGCGTGAGGCTGCAATGATGCATGATGCCGCGGATTTTCTTCCGCTCGGCGCGCAGCGCGACGCTCACGGCATCGCTCGGCCTTCGCTGTCCTGGCTGCAAGACGCCTGGCGGCGGCTCAAGGCCAACCGGCGCGCGCTGGCTTCGCTATACCTGGTGCTCGGCCTGCTGTTGTTCACCATCGCCGGGCCCTGGTTCTGGCGGGTCGATCCGGCGGCGCAGGATCTCGACCAGATCAGCCAGCCTCCCGGCGTGGACCGCGTCGCGCTGATTGTGCCCGAATATCAATCCTGGGACGGCGCCGGCGGACCCGGGCCCTTGCGCGTCGTCGGCGAGGCCACGTCGCAATCGGTGCGGCTGAAATGGGACGCGCTGCCGGGCGCCAACGGCCATCGCGTGTATCGCAATATCTTCCCGGTCGGCCCCGAACTGGCTTACGGCATGCCGCTGGCGGAGTTCTTCGACAATACCGGCTTGCACCACGAGGACCGGCTCGACCTGCGGCCCGGCCGCTATTACTACTCGGTGGTGGCTCTGGACGAAGACGGCGCGCCGAGCGACAACTACCAGTCGCTGGCGGTCGATGTGCGGCGAGTCACGACGCTGGCGGAAGCCGTCGAGCGCGGGCTGATCGAAACGCAGGACTCGCTGGCGGTCGGCGATTCGATCAAACTGCGATTGCATCCCCTCGGCACGGATTATCTCGGCCGCGACATGCTCGCCAGATTGATGGCCGGCGCCCGGGTCTCGCTGTTCATCGGCATCGTCGCGCCGGCGCTGTTCGTGTTCTTCGGCGTGGCCTTCGGCGCCGCGGCCGGTTTCATCGGCGGCAGGGTCGACCAGTTCATGATGCGCTTCGCCGATTTCGTGGTCGCGCTGCCTTTCCTGTTGTTCATGATCCTGTTCAAGATCGCTTTCGGCATCGGGCCCGGCGAAAGCGGCATCATGCCGATGCTCGCGGCGATGGTGCTGTTGCTATGGCCGGCCACCGCCCGGCTCGTGCGCGGCCAGGTCCTGCAATTGCGCGAACAGGCCTATGTGCAGGCCTCGCAATTGCTTGGCGCGGGCACCGGCTATCTGGTGCTGCGGCACATGCTGCCGAATACTCTCGGGCTCGTGCTCGTGACCTTGACCTTCGAGATTCCCAAGGCGATTTTCGTCGAGGCCTTTCTTTCCTTCATCGGCATGGGCGTGGCACCGCCGACGCCGTCCTGGGGCTCGATGTCCAATGAAGGCATCGCCACCATGTTGACCGCGCCCCATGAACTGATCTTTCCGGCGCTGTTCATCAGCGTCACCGTGCTCGCCTTCAATCTGCTCGGCGACGGCCTGCGCGACGCCCTCGATGCGCGCATGAGGAACGCGGGATGACGGCCGAGCCCTTGTTGCGGGTGACAGACCTGCATGTGGAATTCGCCACCCACGGCGGCATTGTGCGGGCTGTGCGCGGAGTCGATTTTTCGGTCGATTCGAATCGCACCCTGGCCATCGTCGGCGAGTCGGGCTGCGGCAAATCGGTCAGCGCGCAAAGCATCATGGGTCTGATACCTGTCCCGCCGGGGCGCGTCGCCGCCGGTTCCGCCCGCCTGCGCGGCCGGGAAATTCTCGGCGGCAAGCTGAGCGACGGCCGCGATGTGCGCGGCTCGGAGGTCGGCATGATCTTCCAGGATCCGATGACTTCGCTCAATCCCACCATGACTGTCGGCGCCCAGATCGCCGAACCCTTGCAGGTGCATCGCGGCTACGGCGCCGGCCGGGCGCGGCAGGAAGCGGTCCGGCTGCTCGAATCCTGCCGCATTCCCGAAGCGCGCAAGCGCGCCGGGCAATATCCCTTCGAATTCTCCGGCGGCATGTTGCAGCGCGCCATGATCGCCATGGCGATTTCCTGCAAGCCGGCCTTGCTGATCGCGGACGAGCCGACCACGGCGCTGGACGTGACGATTCAGTCCCAGATTCTCGAGCTGCTGCGCGAACTGCAAGACGAGACAGGCATGGCCGTCATCCTGATCACTCACGATCTCGGCGTGGTGGCGCGCATGGCCGATGAAGTGGCCGTGATGTATGCGGGCAAGATCGTCGAACACGGCTCGGTCGACGATATCTTCTATCGCTCGGCCCATCCCTACACTTGCGGCCTGCGTTCGGCGATGCCGCTCAACGACCGCGCGCGGCAGGCCGCGCTCAAACCGATCGAGGGCAGGCCGCCGGACCTGTTTTCGCCGCCTCCCGGCTGCGGCTACGCGCCGCGTTGCCCCCATGCGATGAATCTGTGCGCGCGCGAACATCCGCCCGAATTCGTGCTCGGGGACGGCCATTACAGCCGTTGCTGGCTGCATCACGAGCTGTCCCGGCAGCGCCCGCCGGAATTGCATTTCCGCGCCGCGGCGGGGGAGGGAGCCTGAATGGGCGCGCTGGTTGAAACCGTCGGCTTGACGCGTTATTTCGATATCGGCCGCGGCCAGCGCGTGCACGCCGTCGAAGCTGTCAGTCTGGCCGTGGCGCCGCGGGAAATCGTCGGCCTCGTGGGAGAAAGCGGCTCGGGCAAATCCACTTTCGGCAAGACCTTGCTCGGCCTTTATCCGAAGACCGCCGGCGCGGCGCGCTATCGCGGCGAACCCTTGCCGGACCGCTACGCGCCGGCGGATTTCCGGCGCCTGGCGACGAAAATGCAGATGATTTTCCAGGATCCGTACTCTTCGCTGAATCCGCGCATGACCGTCGGCGAGATCGTCGGCGAAGGGCTGCGCCTCCATACCGAACTGCCGAAGGCCGAGATCGATGCGCGAGTATCGTCCTGGCTCGACCAGGTGGGGCTCTCCGCAGATCACGCCTCGCGTTATCCGCATGAATTTTCCGGCGGCCAGCGCCAGCGCATCGGCATCGCCCGGGCGCTCATCCTCGAACCCGAGTTCGTGGTGTGCGACGAGCCGGTTTCGGCGCTTGACGTTTCGGTGCAGGCCCAGGTCGTCAATCTGCTCGGGGAATTGAAGGAATCGCTGGGTCTGACGCTATTGTTCATCGCCCACGACCTGTCCATGGTGCGGCACGTCAGCGACCGCATGGCGGTGATGTACCTGGGCTCGCTGGCGGAGGTCGGCGCGACCGACGCGGTCTATTTCGAGCCGAAGCATCCCTATACGGAACTGCTGGTCGGGTCGAATCCGCAGCCGGACCCGCGAATCGAACGCGGCCGGGTTGCTGTTCCGATCCGCGGCGAGATCCCCTCGCCGGTGAACATCGCTCCCGGTTGCCGCTTCGCCGGCCGTTGTCCGAAGGTGATGGAAGTCTGCCGCGAAGTCACTCCGGAACTGATCCCATTGCATGATACCGACAGACAAGTCGCCTGCCACCTGTATTCCTGAAGCGGGGAGGCGCCGCCGTCTTGGCCAAACCTCTCGGGTATCCCCTGAATCATTCCATCCATGGAATTATTCATTGCCACAAGACAAGACGCGGTCTTGTCTTGCTCCCGGATTCAATGACTTGCGCTGTCGAATCCGGCGACGCTCTTCTTGTGCCGCAGGGAAGCTCTGACTTGATCAGGGTTTCCCTGCCAGTCTCGTGGACGCGACGACCGGTTCGACTTCTTCTTGAAGGCTTCGGCGCCGTTCAGTAGACTGCATGGCCTTGCTGGCGAAGTCCGGGCGCCTTGGGAGCGCCCGTGCCTCGCGAGGCAAGCAAACGGTTTCGAGGAATTGACGATGGCGCTCAGAATCAACGATGTAGCACCCAACTTCACCGCGAGCACCACCCATGGCGAGATCGATTTTCACGAGTGGCTGGGAGACCAGTGGGGCGTGCTGTTTTCCCATCCCAAGGATTTCACGCCGGTGTGCACCACGGAACTGGGCTACATGGCCGGACTGGAAGAGGAATTCGCCAGGCGCAATTGCAAGATCATCGGGCTGAGCGTGGATCCTGTTTCGAGCCATGAATCCTGGATCGACGATATCGAAGATGTGCAAGGTCACCGGGTCAACTATCCCATGATCGGCGATCACGACCTGGGCGTGGCGAAGTTGTACAACATGCTGCCGGCGGACGAACCGGGCGATTCCGAAGGCCGCACGCCGATGAACAACGCCACCGTGCGTTCGGTGTTCATCATCGCCCCGGACAAGACCATAAGATTGATGCTCACTTACCCGATGACCACCGGCCGCAATTTCGACGAGATTCTGCGGGTGCTCGACTCGATGCAGTTGACCGCGAAACACAAGGTGGCGACGCCGGTGAACTGGCGGCAGGGCGAGGACGTGATCATCGTTCCCGCTGTCTCCAACGAGGAAGCGGAGCAGTTGTTTCCCGAAGGCTGGAACACGGTCAAGCCCTATCTGCGCACCGTCAGGCAACCGGAAGGATCCGGCGGCGACGGATAGCCGCGCGGCCCCGCGACCCGGGTTCCTCCGGAAATTCCATTCACGGCATTGCCCATTGCCGCAAAACCAGGGCATGGTTTGGTCTTGCCCGCGAACGCAACAGCTTGCGCCATCGGCTCCGGCGGCGCGTCCATATGTCGCGCGGAAGTCCCGATCAATCAGGGCCGCTCCGGCGCTTGCTCCGGCAACGCGAAGGCCACGAGTTCCGGCGTGTGCAGCCGGTCGCCGATGGCGGCGACGATGAACTGTCGGCCTTCGTGCATATACGTTATGGGCGCGCCGGTCACGCCGGCTTCCAGCTCGATCATCCATTCGATTTCGCCCGTCGCCTTGTCATAGGCGCGGAAATAGGGGCCGCCGCTATTGGTGGCGATCTCGACCGGCATGTCGGGCGGCATCCTGCCGTCGCGGCGCAGATTTGTCTGGCCTTCGCCGATGAACAGCAAGCTTCGGGTCAAAAGCGGCGATGGCCGTCCCGGCCAGCCCAACTGGCCGAGTTCGAGATGCGCGATCGCCGGATGGTCGCGGGGGCCGTCGCCATTGGGGGCCATCCAGACATGTTCGCCGGTATTCATGTCGATCGCGGTAATGCGCCCGTAAGGCGGCTTGAATAGCGGCAAGCCGCGGGGGCCGGCCAGCCAGCGCCGGGTTCCCTTGACATAGGCCAGATCGGTATCGTCGGGATCGCCCGCATACAAGTCGGCGACGAATGGCGAGGTAATCGACGGGATATAGAAGTAGCCGGTTTCCGGGTCGAACGCCGCGCCTTGCACGTCGGCCCCGCCTTGCGAGCCCGGCAGTTGAATCGTGCCCTGGGTGCCGCCGGGTTCGGCGATGGACGGCGGCGTGAACAGCGGGCCGACGACGAAATTCGAGAATATCTCCAATGCTTCGGCGCGCAATTCCGGCGTGAAGTCGATCAGGTTCTCGACGGTCGCGCCCTGGCGGTCGAAAGGCGCGGGCCTGATGGGGAAGGGCTGGGTCGGCGCGGTTGCTTCGCCGGGAACGTCGGATTGCGGGACCGGCCGCTGCTCGATCTCCCAGACCGGCTCGCCGGTGCGGCGGTCGAACACGAAAGCGAAGGCCTGCTTGGTGATCTGGACGATCGCCGGAATCTCGACGCCCTCGACCTCGATATCCATCAGCACGGGGGCGGCGGGCAGGTCGTAATCCCACAGGCCGTGACGCACCAACTGGTAATGCCAGACGCGCTCGCCGGTTTCGACATCGAGCGCCACCAGGCTCTGGGTGAACAGGTTGTCGCCGATGCGATGGCCGCCGTACATGTCATTGGTGGCCGAACTCAGCGGCAGATAGACCATGCCGAGCGCTGCGTCGGCCGCGAACAGCGACCAGACCGGGCCATGTCCGGTATAGGACCAGGAGCGATCCTGCCAGGTCTCGACGCCGGCCTCGCCCGCCTGGGGAATCGGGCTGTAAGTCCAGCGCAATTCGCCGGTGCGCGCGTCGAAAGCCTGCACTTCGCTGGGCGGCGCTTCCCGTTGCGCGAAAGTATCGCTCATCGCCTGGCCGACGATGACCACATCGCGCACCACCATCGGCACGCCGCCCCAGCGATAGCGTTCGAATTCCGCCGGCATCCGCTGCAAGCTGACGCGGCCGCCATCGCCGAATTCGGCCAGCGGCGCGCCGGATTCGGCGTCGAGCGCGTACAGCCAGGTATTGCGCTGCGCCAGGATGCGGGCCTCGTCGCCGTCCGACCACCAGGCCAGACCGCGCGTGACCGCGCCCGGCAGACCATCGCCGTCGCCCGGGACTGGCTGCGTCCAGATCGTTTCGCCGGTGCCGGGGTCGAATGCCTCGACGAGGCCGACGCCATTGGGGACATAGCCGATGCCGTCGCGCACGATGGGCGTCGCCACGTGATTGGCCGAGGTGCGCTGGTTCGGATTGATGGCGAGATACGAAGCGTCGAGCCTCGGTCGCCGCCAGACGATTTCGAGTTCGCCGACGTTGCCGGCGTTGATCTGGTCGAGCGGCGAATACTTGGTCATGCCGATATCCGCCCCGTAAGCCGGCCAGTCGCCGCCGGTCGCGCCGGATTGGGCGAATGTCGCCGCCGGCCAGCCGAACGCCGCGAGGCAGAGCAGAATTCGCGTCGGAAAAAATTCGCGCAGGTGCCGTGTCATGATCGGACCAACCTTCATTAGCCAAGGATACGCCCCGATTCTAGCCTCAATTCAGTCCGCTTCAAAAGGAGCGCGCGCCGCGACCCGTGAAAATTTGGCATTTTATCCGTGATCGCATAAAATTCGTTAACCAAATGGGTAAATGGAAATGCAAAAACCCCGATGGACATCGCCTTCGATGATAGTCGATTGGCAAAGCTGTGCAGCAATGCCAGATATGCGGCAAGAAAACTTGGAGCAATGAACGCCAGGAAACTTCAAGGTAGGCTGGCAGATGTCATGGCGGCGCATAATGTCGCCGAACTGGTAGCTGGAAGGCCTCACCCCTTGCGAGGCGATCGAATCGGGTGTCTTTCAATCACCTTGCATCGCGGTCACAGGCTGGTATTGCGACCGGATCATGATCCCGTGCCGAGCCTCGAAGATGGAGGAATAGACTGGCATCGCGTAACGGCGGTGAGAGTCGTCGAAATAGGTGATTACCATTGAGTATTCCCTGAACAATTTTATCCGTGAAATTTTTCATTTATACAAAAAAAGCACGGTTTGGTTTTGCTTCTGAATCCAATGGCCTGCTCCATGGAATTCGACAGTACATCCATATTTCGCAGGGAAAATCTGATAAATAAGAGCTTCCCTGGAATGTAATTAGAGGATTTATTGCCATGATCAATACAACCAATGCGTTCGATCCTGATTGGATATCATCTCCGGGAGACACCATCGTTGATCTGCTCGAAGAGAGAAACTGGACGCAAGCGGAGCTGGCAAGCCGATTAGGTGCCTCCAGGAAATTCGTGAGCCAGCTGGTATCAGGAAAAGCTTCTCTTTCCGAGTCAGTTGCTATCCGGTTGGCTCGGGTTCTGGGTAGCACGGTCCGATTCTGGCTCAATCGAGAAGCTGATTATCGGGCCGCGCTGGCCAAGAAATTCGAAATCGATACGCTTCGCAAGGACATCGATTGGCTTGATGAGTTTCCAGTATCTCAAATGCAAAAGTTCGGATGGATTACTTCTCATGGGGACAAAGCCAGAACTGTAGCCGAGTGCTTGCGATTCTTCGGCGTAGGTACGGTAGAAGCCTGGAGGAAATGGTCTGATGGATTAAGTCAGACAGCATATAGAATGTCTGAAAAATCCCGAAGCCGATTTGGCGCTATTGCTGCTTGGTTGCGATTTGGAGAAATTCAGGCGCAAGAAATTGATTGCCGTTCGTATTCCGCAGATGCATTCAAGTCTTGCCTTGAAGTTTTGAGAAGTTTTACCTTGGAGGAAGATCCGAAGATCTTTGTGCCAAAAATGAAAAAATCCTGTGCAGAAGCAGGTGTGGCTGTAGTATTTGCTCCAGCACCTACGGGCTGTCCAGCTAGTGGTGCGACTCGATGGCTATCAAAAGATAAGGCTCTTTTGATGCTGAGCCTGCGATACAAAACCGATGATCAGCTATGGTTTTCTTTTTTCCACGAAGCCGCTCATATTTTATTACATCGCAAGCGATTGATGTTTTTGGAGATCGATCAAAATGATTGTCATAGCCAAATAAAAGAGGACGAGGCAAACAAGTTTGCGGCAGATATGTTGATACCTCGTCGCTTTCATTTGGATCTTCTTGCAACAGGTGGTAATAGAGATAAAATCATTGCTATTTCCAAGAAGATAGGTGTTGCTCCGGGAATCGTGGTAGGCAGGATGCAACATGAAAAAATACTGCACTACTCTCATCTAAATGACCTGAAAGTCAGATATGATTGGGTTTGACTTCTCATGTTGCGATTTCCAGGTATCCCCTGAATAATTCCATCCATGGAATTATTCATTGTCGCAAGACAAAAGCGTGGTTTTTCTTGCTCCCGGATTCAATGGCTTGCGCTGCCGAATCCGGCGGTGCTCTTTTGTAGCACGGGTTTGTAGCACGGGTTTGTACCGCGGGCATGCGCCGCAGGGAAGCTCTTGCTCGACCAGAGCTTCGCCAGGAAAATTTCCATGAGAATTTCAAGATATACCAATGCATTGCGACAAGGTTTATTGACCAGGAAATCTGCTCTTTCACGAGTTGGTTCGAAGGGATGACGGATGCGCGCTTCTTTGGGACGATGTCTGGATGTCTGGGTGGGGAAAATCCGACAAAGCCGACGTGGTCGGGTCATGATTCCGTACCGGGCCTCGAGGATGGGGGCGGGCCGACGCGCAACAATATCCGCCGGGATTTTGGTGTCGGGGAAATGTATCCGGCGTTTCGTCAGATGATGCGGATGAAATCTCCGGTATCGGGGTTGGCGGACCAAAGCTCGCCGCTGGGGATATCGAACCACCAGCCGTGCAGGGACAGTTCGCCGCGCGATTCGAGCTCTCGCAGCCATGGGCGGGCGCGAAGGTTTGCAAGCGATTGGAGCACCGAACGTTGTTCGGCCCGGCGCGTCAGGTCGCCGATCGGACTTTCGCCGTGCGCGGCGATGATTTCGCGGCAGGCGGGCGCCGCGGCCGCGATCCAGTCGCGCAGGCAGGCGTCGCGCGGCGAGGTTGCTGTTGTCATTTCGCCATGCTTCGCCAATGCGCCCTGGTTGGCGGCGGACCGGGGGCGCCGCGCGCGGTCCGCCGCTGCGCCGCGGCCGGAGTCTTGCTGCTCCGGCTCTCCTCGTTCTTGCAAGGCGTCGTCGAGCGCCGCTCTGACTCCTGCGCATCCGGAATGGCCGCAAACGATCAGATGCGGAATGCGCAATGTCTTCAGACCAAGCTCCACAACCGCCATGATGCCGGTCGCCGGCCCGTTCGAGTCGGGCGGCGGCACCAGGTTGGCCACCGCGCGCGCCACCAGCAGTTCGCCCGGCCGGGCGCCGAAGATCAGCGCCGGATCGACGCGGGAATCGGCGCAGGCGATCATGACGGCGCCGGGTTGCTGACCCGTCGCGAGAGTTCGCATCAAGCTGTTCCCCTCGCCGCCGTATTCGCGTTCGCGAAAATTCCGCGCGCCTTGCAGCAAGGCCGCGACGGCATCCGCATTCCGTTTGCCGGACATATTCATCAAAGCAAGTTGCCCATCAACCATCCGAGAAACCCATTCTACTGCGCCGACCCGGTTCGATGCGACGACCAGATGACGCCATGGGCGGGTGATGCCCTCGGGCCATACCGCCGCGACCTTTCTCATGGGCAGAGGAGACGCCATGGGAGGACGCCATGGGACACCCACTTTGGGGTCTGGGCCGAAATGGGTGTCCCATTGCTGCGTCCCATTGCTGCGCCGTATTCGGACACCATGGGACATCCACTCAGATGCCATGGGATCTGATGGGACACCTACTCTGGAGACTCCATGGGACACCCTCTTTTGGTGGGACCTGATGGGACACCCACTTTGGAGGCTGGACCGAAGTGGGTGTCCCATCCTTATTGCTTGATTCCTCCTCGATGGCGATGGCTTCGCCGTCCGGCGCGGCGGCGCCATTATAGGCCCGCGCCGAAGTCGCCGCCGCCGGCCGCGGATGCCGTCTCGCCGTGGCGGCATCGAATCCGGACGCGGGCCGCCCCGATCCGGATCAGGACCGCGGCCGCGGCCGCGGCCCCTCGAAAAGTTCGGCGATCCCTATTAGCGCAAATGTGGCCGGCAAATAAACACCGGACGCCCCCGCGCCTGGCCCCGGCCGATTGAACGGATGTTCGCGATCACGAGCTGATGATTTGAAAATCCGTTCGCGCCGCGGCTGTCGTCGCCGGCATCGAGGCCCTCGCCCGCCGCCGCGGCGCGATAGTGATATAGTCCCTGTCGCGGCGGCCGTCCATACCGCCGCAAGTGGATTTCAGCTGCCGCCAGATCGATTCTGGCGGCGGATATATGGACCACGCCGATTAAATCGCCCTGCGGCCTTCCTGCGCGGCCTTCCGGGCCGCGATCCGGACCAAGTGTCCGCATTCGCCCCGCCGCGGCCTCGCCGACAGGTCCGGGCGGATCGCGCCGCGGGCGCGGCGTTCCCGAAACGGGAGCGGAATTTGAGCGCAGGCTTAACCCATCTTTACCACCTGAACCCGCGATTGAACAGGAATTCGGGCCGGATCCGCCGATTTTCGCGCGCAACCCATTGATCTTTCGTCGGCAAACCTAATGTAGTGCCATAAAATAATATCCGCCTGTTGCCTCGCTTCCCGCGCCCTGCTATCGTCCCCCCATGTTCATCCGGCGCACCCGCACTCGTCGCAGCGACGAGCACTACTTCACCTTCCGCCTCGTGCGCTCCGAGCGCGACGGCGCGAAGGTGCGGCAACGCACCCTGCTCAATCTCGGCCGACACTTCGATGTCGATCCGGACGATTGGCCGGTCCTGTGCCGGCGCGTCGACGACATCCTCGCCGGCCAGCTTCCCCTGGCGCCGGAGGACTGCCCCGCGGCGCTGGAATCGCGCGCGCAGCACATCGCCGCCCAACTGCTCGCCCGAGGACGCGCCGGCGCCGCCGAGCCGGCGCGCGGGGGGCGCGATGTCCAGCGCGTCGACATCGACTCCCTGGAGTTGATGCGTCCGCGCTCGGTCGGCGTGGAGCACGCGGGATTGTGGGCGATGGACCAGCTCGGCCTGCGCGCCTTGCTCCAGTCACTCGGCCTCGGCGCTTCGATGCGCGCCGCCGCCGTCGGCTCCATCATCGCGCGCATGGCCCGGCCGGGCTCCGAGCGCGCCGCCCGGCGCTGGCTCGGCGAACGCAGCGCCCTGGGCGAACTGCTCGGGACGGACTTCGCCGCCATGGGGGCGATGCGGCTGTATCGCGCCTCCGACGCGCTGACGGCCCATCGCGAAGCCATCGAGCGCCATCTGTTCGACCGGGCGGCGAGCCTGTTCGACCTCCGCCCCGCCGTCACGCTTTACGACCTGACCAACACCTATTTCGAAGGCGATGCGCGCCGCCAGCCGAAGGCCCGGCGCGGCCACTCCAAGGACAAGCGCGCCGACCGCCCGCTGCTCACCCTGGCGCTGGTGCTCGACGCCAGCGGCTTCGTGCGCCGCTCCCGCGTCTTCGCCGGCAACGCCCGCGAGCAACGCACGCTCGCCGAAATGCTCGACGCGCTCGACGCCCCCCGCGACGCCCTGGTGGTGATGGACCGCGGCATCGCCACCGAAGAGCGCCTCCGCTGGCTGCGCGCGCGGGGCGGCCGCTACCTGGTCGTCAGCCGCGAACGCACGCGCCACTTCGACCCCGAAGCGGCGCTGCGCATCGAGACCGCCTCGAAGCACGGCGTGCAACTGCACAAGACGCTCTCCGACGACGGCCGGGAGACGCGCCTGTACTGCTTCTCCGAACAGCGGGCAGCGAAAGAGCGCGGCATCGCAGAACGCCTCGCCCGACGCTTCGAGGACGCGCTGAACAAACTCTCCGAAGGACTGTCCAGACCCCGCACCCGCAAACGCGTCGACCAGGTCTGGCAGCGCATCGGGCGGCTCAAGGAGCAAAGCCGCGGCATCGCCCAACACTACGACATCGCGCTCGACACCGATCCGACCGGACAACGCGCCGCCGCCGTGCGCTTCACCCGCCGGGCGCTCCCCGGTTCCATGATGACCCATCCGGGCGTGTACTGCCTGCGCAGCAGCGAAACCGACTGGGACGAAGCCGCCCTGTGGCGCACCTGCTTCATGCTGACCGACCTCGAAGCGGTGTTCCGCTCGCTGAAATCCGAACTCGGCCTGCGGCCCATCTATCATCACAAGCCCATGCGCGCCGAAGGCCATCTGTTCATCAGCGTGCTGGCGTACCAACTCGTGCAGGTCATCCGCGCCCGCCTGCGGCAAGCGGGCGAGCACGCCAGCTGGACGACGCTGCGCCGCATCCTCGAAGGCCAGCAGCGCGTCACCGCCACCTTCCGCCGCGCCGACGGCCGCGCCCTCCACGTGCGCAAGACAACCCGTGCCGAACCGGCCCAGCAGGCCGTCTACGACGCCTTGGGCATCGACTCCGATCCGGGAGGCATCAGCAAGACGCTCGTGTAGCAGCCGACCGACCCCCGAACGCGCACTTGTAGTGCCACTCGCCGTTTCCGTTCGCCGCAACTAAATGATATAAAAGGAGATTATGTCAGTAGTGGTAAAGATGGGTTAAGGTTTCGGCGAAAAATCTACACAGTATAGGCTGCCGTGTTCGCTAACCGAACGCCCGGCCCTGGTGGGCACCCGGTCCCGGATCGCCGCGGCCTCGAGGCGATCCCGTCGGCCCCGAATGCCTCGTTTCCGGTCCGGCGGATTGTTGACAAACGATCCGGAAGTGTTCCATAATGTTCCACCGTGGCGGCCCGCCGCCTCGAGGAACAGGACATGAACGAAGAAGACGCATTGTTAAACGCGACGCAGGCGGCCGAATATCTCGGCGTCGCCCGCAACACCTTCTGGCGATGGCAGCGGGATGGCCTGGTCGGCGAGCCGAAGCGGTATGCCGGATACCGCCGGAAGCTGTATCGCCTCGGCGATCTGAAACAGGCCGCGGAAATCGCCCGCGGCCGCAAGCTGGCGGCGGATGTCCTGTGAAGACGGCCGCGGCACTCGCCGCGCTTGTATTCGCTTGCGGGGAAATCTACGGCTGCGGATGGAGCGACACGCCGGTCACGCTGTACGGCGGCCCCGGCGACGACGATCTGCGCGGCGGCGACGGCATCGACATGCTGGAAGGCCACTCCGGCGACGACTTTCTGGTCGGCTGCGGAGGTGACGACGTGCTGATCGGCGACGACGGCGACGACAGGCTGTGGGGCGAATCGGGCAACGACGCGCTGCGCGGCGGCGACGGCAACGACACGCTGGAAGGCCACTCCGGCGACGACATGCTGCACGGCGGCGACGGCGACGACATTCTGTTCGGCGGTGAAGGAAATGACATTCTGTTCGGCGACGACGGCGACGATCGTTTCAGGATCGTTTCGGTTTGGCTCGGCGTGGCCTCGCAAATTACCATCGAGGACTTCACGCGGGGCGAGGACGAAATATCCTTTTCGGCCGGCGGCGTCGGTTGGGAAGATCTGGACATTGTCCAGGGCCAACACGGCGCGGTTATTTCAGGCTTCACGCTGGTGCGGGATGCGGGCGGCGATTTTTTGCTCGAATCCGCTCGCGGACACACGATCACGCTGACCGGCGTTGACGCGGCGGCGCTGACGGCCGCCGACTTCGGGCTGGACGGATAGGACCGCGCCGAAATGTGGATGAAACTTTGGCATGCGCTGATTGCTGCTGGGGGGGGCGCTACGGGTGCCCTTGCTGTCGCGGGGGGCGTCTATCTTGCCGCCCGTTTTATCGTATGGGCTGGTTTTCTGGCTGTGTTCGCGGGGGTTTTAGTCCCGACGGTGTGGTGGTTCGGCAAAAATGTGCGGGACATCTTCCGGGGGCCTGCCATGACAACGCCCGAACGTCTCGCGGATGAGCAACAAAAACTAGAAAAACTCAAGTTGGAAGAGAGTATGCGCAATGCGCAAGACTGAGCGCCAAGCGACCACCAGGGCCGGGGGCGCCGAGAGCGCAAAACGCAGCCTGATTTGTGCAAGTGAAGGCGGCGCCGCGGGCCGCGGCGGCCCGAGATTCGGGCATTCGGTCCGGATCGCGGCCCGGCAGGCCGCGCAGGAAGGCCGCAGGGCGATTTAATCGGCCCGGGACATGGACGAAAAAAGCCGCCGCCAGAATCGATCTGGCGGCGGCTCAAGGACCAAATCAGGGCCGCGTCGGTTCAAAAAAACTGCATGCTCCAGGCTGACGATTGCGCTCCCGCGACGGCTGGTGGTCGCCTGGCCCTAGGAGCTTGCGCCGCAGAATGATTACAGGCACTTCCAAGGCCATATGTTGTGTTGATGATTGTGCTCGCATACCACATATGGTATTCGGCAGTTTCTACGGCGCAGGCTCCTAGGAATGACCCTATCCGTCCAGTCCGAAGTCGGCGGCCGTCAGCGCCGCCGCGTCAACGCCGGTCAGCGTGATCGTGTCTTCCGCGACGGGACCGCCGCCTTCGGCCACCGTGAAGCCCGAGACAACCGCCCCATGCTCTCTCTGGATAATGTCCAGATCGTCCCAAACAACGCGCGGCGGCAGAAAGGTTATCTTGTCCTCGCCCCGCGTGAAGTCCTCGATGGTAAGTTGCGAGGCCGTGGAAACTCCATGGGACACCCTCTTTTGGTGGGACCTGATGGGACACCCACTCTGGGTGAGATGCCAGGGGGGATCTGAGGCCTGATGGGACACCCACTTTGGAGGCTGGACCGAAGTGGGTGTCCCATCCTTGCCATCCCATCCTTGCCATCCTTGGTTATCCTCGGCGCAGCTTCTCTTGCAAGAGGAGTGGCGGGGGCGTAGTCTCGATTGTTGTTGTGCTGGCCGGAGCCAGTTTCGGACGGAGATTCCGCCATGTCTTTCAGCGCGAAGCTCACTCGGCGCCAGACCCTTGCCGCCATCGCCGCCGCCGCGATGCCGATGCCGGCATTGGCCTCGGCTGCGGAAAACCGCATGCGCGGCGCGTTGATGATTCTCAGCACGCCATATACCGCATCCGGCGAAGTCGATTACGAAGATTTGGCGAAAGAGGTCGATTTCTGCGACCGCTGCGGCGTACAGGGCGTGGTCTGGCCGCAGAATTCTTCGGAACAGCGCTATCTGAGCGAGGCGGAAAGACTGCGCGGCTTCGAGGTTCTCGCCGAGGTCAATCGTGGTCGCGACATGGTGCTCGTGCTCGGCGTGCAGGCCGACGACACTGCGGGCATGCTCGAATACGCCAGGGTCGCGGAAGCGCTCGAGCCCGACGGCATGATCGCGATTCCTCCGACAACAGCGGATTCGCTTGGCGAAATCAGGGATTACTATGCCGCGCTTTGCGAAGTCACCGCGCGGCCGGTATTCGTGCAGACCAGCGGCGGACCCGATATCGAACTGAGCATCGATTTTCTCGTGCGACTCGCCGCCGAGTTCCCCCAATGCGGCTACATAAAGGAAGAATATGGCCGCGTGCACGACCGCATGTTGGCGCTGCGGCAATATCGCCCGGATCCTATTCGCAGCATTTTCGGCGCGACGCTCGGTCGCGGCTGGCTGTACGAGATGCGCATCGGCACCGACGGAGTGATGACTGGAGGCGCCATGTACGCCGATGTCTACGCGGCATTGTGGGACTTGTACGAGCAAGGCGACCGGGAAGCGATGCGCGACTGTTACAGCCGCCTGCTGCTGATCCAGAATCTCGATCAGATCATTCCCGGCGTGCGGCTCCATGTCATGCAGAAACGCGGCGTGTTCAAGACTACGGTCTCGCGTCGCGGCGACTACAGCTTCAGTCCGCTGGAAATTGCCGAGATCGACTTCCGCTTCGCGGCGCTGGAGCCGTATTTGCGCGTGACAGGCTGAAATCTTTCAGTACATTTCAGGAATTGCACGATCAGTTGGGCGCATGCGGCGCATAGCGGGCCTTGCCCGCCGAACCTCGATATCCGGGACTCTGTCAACGCGGCGGGCGACTGTGATCAGGTCGCTGGTCGCAAATCGGCTTTGATCTTGCCGGCGATATCGCCTGTCAACGCGGCGTGCGACCGTGATCGGGTCGCCGGATCCGGACGCGCTCAGAGACTCCATGGGACACCCACTTTGGCTCTTGGGCTGGAACGGGTGCCCCATCGCTGCCCAAGAGTGGGTGTCCCATCCTTGTCCCCCGGATCCGGACGTGCTCGCGGCATGGCTCGAACTGCCTCGGCGCGGGCCGGTGGAATATCCCGATACCGCCGGGGCGGTCGCCGACTGGATCGCCGCGCGGCAGCCGGTATCAGTCGAACAACTTGCCCGCGGACTGTGGGAATCGATGGATTTTCCATTGACCTGGGATGCCGGTTTCGGCGCGCGGCTGCGACCCGGCATGTTGGCCTGAAGAATCGCATCGGCGATGCGGCGCCTTGCTGGCGAGCAATTGCGCCGCGCTGATGCGGCGTTCGCGAAAGCCCCCTTCGCAATAGGCGAAATAATAGTCCCACAGCCGCAGGAACTCGGTCGGGTAGCCGTTCGCGCGCATGTTCTCGAGATTTTCCCGGAAGGATTCGCGCCAGCGCGCCAGCGTGTCGGCATAGTCGAGGCCGATATCGAGCAGGTCGCGCATGACGAGATCGGTCTTGCGCGCCATCAGTTCGCAGATCAGGCTCAGCGAGGGCAGGAAGCCGCCGGGGAAAACGTGCTTGCGGATGAAATCCTCGTCCCGGCTGTATTTCGCATAGCGCTGGTCGGCGATGGTGATCGTCTGCAACAGCAGGCGCCCGCCGGGTTTCAGCAACTCGTTCAGCTTGCGGAAATAGGCGGCCAGATAACTGCGGCCGACAGCTTCGATCATTTCTACCGAAACCAGCTTGTCGTAACTCCCCTCGAGTTGCCGGTAGTCCCGGTTGACGACATGGATGCGGTTTTCCAGTCCTTCCCGGGCGATGCGCTCGCGCACATGCCTGAATTGCGCGCTGGAATTGGTCACCGCGGTGATCTGGCTGCCCCAATGCCGCGCCGCGTGCAAGGCCAGCCCGCCCCAGCCGCAGCCGATTTCGAGCAAGTGATCGTCCGCTCGCAGTTCGAGCAGTTCGCAAATGCGGTTCAACTTGCGCAATTGCGCCTCGGCCAGTGCTTCTCCGGGACGAGAGAAGATCGCGCTGGAATATTGCATGCGCGGATCGAGAAAGCCGCGATAGAAATCGACTTTCAGGTCGTAATGACGGCGGATATTGCGCCGCGCCTGTTGGCGGCTGTTGCGCCGCGCGCGCAGGCGCAACAGGCGCGCGGGCCTGAACAGCCAGCCGAAGTGCCTGCCCCAGGCATCGGTCATTTCGAGATTGCGCGCGAAGAAACGGGTCGTAGCGGCAAGATCGGGGCTGGTCCACCAGCCGTCCATGTACGCCTCGGCCGCGGCGCTGTCTCCGCCCAGCAGCACTCTTGCGTAGAGCCGGGTGTCGAGCACATCGATTTCCGCGCGCAAGTCGCGGTCGGGCGCGCCGACGGCGGCGAAGATCATGCCCTGTTCGCGCAATACGAGTCGACCTTCCCGGGCGCGCCGCAATATGCGCAACAGCATGGTCCGCGCCAGGCGCCGTCGCCGCGAGATATTCGCAGTTGGCGGCGCGGCTTCGCCTTGGCAAGGCGTCATGGATTTTCTGCTCATGACCGGCGACTCCCGCGGCCTGCGCGCGCGCCGGATCGGTCGGGGCGAGGATGGAAAGGGCTGCGCTTGAGATAGAGACGCAGCGCCTGCCAGTAAATCGCCGCGAGCAAGGCCGCGGTCTGGGAAGGTCTGCGCCACAGCATCCGGTTCAGGGCGCGCTGCTCAAGCGGGACGCGGCGCAGATGCAGGCCGGCGTCCATGACCAGATCGCCGGTCTGGTGGTCGACGACGCGCACATGCGCGGCAAGCCGGTCGCCTTCCGGCGGCAAAATCCGCCAGCGGTATTCCTGTCCCATGGGATTGAACGGCGAGACATGGAACTCCTTGCCCTGGGGGCGCAAGCTGCGCAGGTCCAGCGCATAGCAATGCCGCTCGTTCCAGGGCGTATTGCTGACTTCGGCGAGGACATGGCGGAAGTTGCCGTTGCGCTTGACGAAATACAGGTTGAGCGGACTGAAATAGCAGCCGAGATAACGCAACTGGCCGAGCAGCCAGACTTCGCCCGCGACTTCCTCGCGGCCGAGCTCGAGCTTGCCCGCGAGCTTGTCGATGACAATTTCCGACAATGGACGTTCGGGCTGGTCGAGATAGTCCGCGCGCCTGAACCGCGCCCAATGCCAGGGGCCGGTTCCGAGTTGCCGGTAGCGTTCGAACAACGCGGGCAGTTCATCGAGTTTCAGCAGCCAGGCGAACAACGGATAGCGGAACTGATGGCGCACCGGCAGGAAACGGCGGTGACGCACGACGCCCCGGAACAGCGCCGATCCTTCGGTCGGCGACGCGATGCGGCTCATGCGTTCGGCTCCAGTCGCCGGCAGACGTCGAGCGCGCTGCGCACGGCGTCCTCGTGAAAGCCGTCGTACCACCATGCCCCGCAGTAATGGATGCCGCCGATGCCGCAGATCTCGCCGCGCCGAGCCTGGGCGCGCAGGACTTGCGCGGAGTATTGCGGATGGCTGTAGCTGAATTCGGCGAGCACCGCGTCCGGATCGACGAGTTCCGCCGCATTCAGCGAGACAAGCAGCGGCTTCGGAGCTTGCAGCTGCTGCAGGATATTCATGCAATAAGTAACGACCGCCCGCCGCCCGCTCGCCGCGTCGCCGGCGCGGAAATTCCAGCTCGCCCAGGCGCGCCGCTGGCTGGGCATCAGACTGGCGTCGTGATGCAGGAGCACCGAATTGGGCCGATAGGGGATCGCTTCCAGAATCTCGGTTTCCGCCCGGCTCGGCGCTTCGAGCAAGGCCAGCGCCTGATCGCTATGGCAGGCCAGCACAACCTGGTCGAAGTGTTCGCTGCCCGCGTCGAATCGCAAGCGGATGCCCGCCGGGCCGCGGCTCACGCTCCGCACCGGCGCGGACAGGTGCAAGTTGTCCGCGAAATCCGCGGCAAGCGCTCGCACATAATTGCCCGAACCCCCGGCGATGGTGAACCAGCGCGGCCGATCGAACAGGTTCAGCAGGCCGTGGTTGGCGAAGAATCGAGCCAGCATGCTCATGGGAAACTCTTCGGCCCGCCGCAGTTCGCAGGACCAGATCGCCGCCGTCAGCGGCAGCAGGTAATTGTCCGCGAACAGGCGGCCGAACCTGTGGCGGCGGATGAACTCGCCGAGAGTCTCTTCTTCGGCTCCGAGATGTTCCTTGAAGCTCGGTTTGCCATGCTCGCTCGCCGCGCTGCTGCGCTCGTCGAGGGCCTCTGCGGCGCCGAGCCGCCGCGCGGCGCGATTGAAGCGCAGGATATCGAGCAGCATCCGCAGGAATGATCCGCGCAGCAAGTTGCCGCGCTGGGCGAAGAGGGTATTGAGGTCGTGGCCGTTGTATTCCAGGCCGATCGCCGGATTCGATACGCTGAAACTCATCTCCGCCGGCTTCAATTCGATTTGCAACTCCCGCAGCAGGGCCATGAACGAGGGGTAATTGCGGTCGTTGCAGACGATGAAGCCGGTATCCACCTGAAACCGCCGGCCATCGACCTCGGCCGTTGCGGTATGCGCGTGCCCGCCGGCATGGTCGTTGGCCTCGAATACGCTGATATCGTATTTGCGCCGCAATAGCCGCGCCGCCGTCAGGCCGGCCGCGCCCGCGCCGACGATGGCGATTCGCGCGGGACTTGAACTGCGTTCGGTCATGCAGGCGATACCGACAGATTCCGGCCTCTGTTGTTTGCGCGCGCCGGCATCCGCCGGATTGGCAACGACTTTGCCGGAGAATACGACCGCCCGCGCCGCTGTGGATCAATAGTCTTCTCTGAATAATTCCATCCATGGAATTATTCATTGCCGCAAGGCAAAACGCGGTTTCGCCTTGCTCCCGGATTCAACGGCTCGCGCCGTCGAATCCGGCGGCACATCCGTGTGCCGCAGGCAAGCTCCGATAAATCGGAGCTTTCCTTGTCTTCTCTGAATAATTCCATCCATGGAATCATTCATTGCCGCAAGACAAGAGCGCGGTCTTGTCTTGCTCCCGGATTCGACGGCTTGCGCCGTCGAATCCGGCGGCACATCCGTGTGCCTTGTCTTCCCTGAATGATTCCATTCGCGGAATTATTCGTTCCCGCGGCTGGAATCGCGCAGAGGACGCGAAGTGATCCGCGGTCATCGAATTCGCGTAAATCCGTTATCATGGAACTGTTATTGCAATTCGATCTGCCGGGGTTGCCGCCCCTGCCCGAGCGCGGTTCCCGGCGAACCGGCCGCGCGGGCGAGGCCGTCGTCCAGCGCGGCGGAGCGGGGAACGGGCACATGGCGCGAGCGTCGAGTCATTGGGAATCGGCCAGCAACGAGGAGTTGCTCGGCGCGGTCAGCCATTCCGGCGACGCCGCGGCTTTCGCGGCGCTGTTCGAACGCTTTTCCCGGCGGATTTACCGGACCGGCATGCGGCTCACCCGCAACGAGCAACTGTCGCGGGATCTCGTGCAGGAAACCATGCTTGCCGTCTGGCGCAAGGCCTCCCTGTTCGACCTCGACCGGGGCAGCGCCGAAAACTGGATTTTCACCTTGACCCGGAATCGCTGTTTCGACCTCTTGCGCAAGGCGAAGCGCCAGCCCGTCTGCGTCGGCGCCGACGACATCTGGCCGCCGGGCGAGGAAGCCGAATCCGCGCCGAATCTGGACAATATCGCCGAACGCAGCGCCTTGCTGTCTCGCCTGCAAGAATTGCTGAAACGATTGCCGAGGGCGCAACAGGCGGCGATAAACGAGATTTACGTGCTCGATTCCACTCACGAGGAAGCGGCCAGGCGTCTCGGCATACCGCTCGGCACCTTGAAGTCGCGCCTGCGGCTCGGCCTGGACAAGCTCAGATATCTGGCGGGAGCAGGGCAATGAAGGATTCTGTTGCGCATCATCCCGCCGCCGCCGCGCTGGCGCGTTTCGCGCGGCGCGAGTTGCCGCTCGGCATGAGCGCGATCATTGCCGCCCACGCGGAGCTTTGCGACCGTTGCCGGACCCGGATCGCGGCATGCGAATCCCGGCAACTGCGCGAATGGGATGCCGGGCAGGAAGCGGCGCCGGCGGATGAGCCCGATTTCAGCGGCATGGTCGAGCGGATCGTCGCCCGGCCGCGCCGGGAAACCGGCTGCGGGGAAATGCCGGCGGCCGTCGCGCCGGACAAGTTCGTCAGGCATCTGCGGCTGCCGCGCGCCTTGCGGCGGGCGGCGACCGGCCTGCGCTGGACCCGTCTCGCCGAAGGCATCCATCGGGCCAGGGCGCCGATCGATCATGCAACCCGCTGCGAGTTCATCTGCATGGCCGCGGGCAGCTCCGCGCCGGCGCATGGCCATTACGGAAGCGAATACACCCTGGTGCTGCGAGGCAGGTTCAGCGACGAACTGGGCAGCTACGGCAATGGCGATTTTCTCTCCAGGGACGCCAGTCACGAACATCGGCCCGCAAGCGATACCGGCTGTCTGTGTTTCGCCGTGCTCGACCGGCCCCTGCGCTTCACCAGGGGCTTGCCCAGACTGCTCAATCCGATCAACCGCCTGCGCTTTCGGAGCGGCCCGAGGCCTCCAGGTATCCTCTGAATAATTCCATCCGCGGCGTTGCGCATCGCCGCAAGACCAGAGCGCGGCTTTGTTCTGTCTCCGAATTCAATGGCTTGCGCCGTCGAATTGGAAAGCGCATCCATGCGGCGCAGGACCGAGAGGGAGAATCCGGATTCGCGGCGACTTCAGCGATTGCGGCGGGCATCGATATGCATCGCGATGGAAATGCGTTCGCGCTTGCCCGTGCAATGCCAGGAGCCGATATTCGAACGGGAAAGGCCCGCCCGCCGCGCCTTGTTGCGCCGGATCGACCGTTCGAGTTCGTTCATCAGCGCTTCGCCGTTCTGCAATTTGCCGACCACGGCCGGCGTCTCGAAGAAGCCCACATGCCGGGCTTGCAGTTTGGCGCCGTAACTTTGCGCGGGCCTTTCCATATCGCTGCGAACCGGATTCGGGGCGGCGATGATAGCAGCTTCGGCCGCCGCCCAGGCCGGAGAAAATTGTCATAAATCTGCAACCGGAATGTCGCGAATCTGAAACAAGCGGCCCCTACCATGGCGCCACTTGTCCGGGAAAGCGCTGATCAAGTCAGAGTTTCCTTGCGGCGCAGGCCCGCGGTACAGCGGTACAAAAGAGCGCCGCCGGATTCGATGGCGCAAGCCATGGCATCCGGGAGCAAAACAAAACCACGTTTTGTTTTGCGGCAATGAATAATTCCATGGATGGAATTATTCAGAGAAAACCCAGTGTCCCGCAAGATATCAACCAGGAGCGAAAATGAAATTCAAGCAAAGCAGATTGACCGCGCTCGCCACCGGCGTAGCGTTGGGCGCGGCCGCCTTGGGCGCGCAGGCCGGCAGCGGCGAGCAAACTGATCTCAGCACCGCCGGCGCGCGCGCCACCGCGAAGTTCGCCGGCGGCGCCACCATCAATGGCGGCGTAAGCTACCTGCCGCAAGTACCCGCTTCCGAGCCCGCCGACCTGGTCGTGTCCGTCCGTCCGGCGGCGGGAGATGTGGGTCGCGAAGCCGATATCTACGTCATCCTCAATGTGCCCGGCCAGGGATACTTCCAGAAGATCTCCGGCGGAATCTGGCTGCCGTTCGATCCCAACGACCTGGGCAAATTGCAGCCTTACATGAGCAAGACCCTGGGCGCGCGCGAGCAGGTCGCCGTCATCGACGGCCTGGTCGGCGAAGACGCCAACATGGCGGGCATGGAACTCATGGCTCACCTGGCCTATGCCGTGGGCGGAAACCTCGCGAACATCACCTACAATGGCGCGGCGGCGAAATTGAGCATTGCCGGAGCCGCCGCGAACACCTGTCCGGCGAATACCGCGGCGCAGGCGGGCGAATCCCTGGGCGGCAAGAACGTTTGCCTGCTGACGGGCACTATCATGAGCGACACGCATTTGACTTCCAATTTCGCATACGTGCTCGACGGCAAGGTAACCATCGGAGGAAATGACGCTGCCGCGAACGAAGACAAGGTCATGTTGACCATAGACGCCGGAACCACGGTCTATGCCCAGCAAGGAGGAAACCATTATCTTCATATCGACCGGGGCGGGCAGCTTTACGCCAACGGCAGTCGCGAAAAACCGGTGGTCTTCACTTATGTGGATGAAGCGGACGCGACCAGCGGCACCAGAGGCCAATGGGGCGGCCTTGTGCTCAATGGCAGCGCGCCGACGAATGTCCCGGGCGAACAGCCGCCGACGGGCGAAGGCGGCAGCGGAGAATATGGCGGAGACAATCCCGCCGACAGCAGCGGCGCGCTGACGTTCATGCAAGTCAGGTACGCGGGCTACAATTTCAACGAAGAAGACGAGTTGAACGGCATCGCCTTTCAGGCCACCGGCTCCGGAACCCTGGTCGACTATATCCAGGTCCACAACAATGCGGACGACGGAATCGAATTCTTCGGCGGCACCACGAGCGCCAAACATGTCCTGCTCACCGGCAATGAAGACGATGCGGTCGACTGGACCGAGGGCTGGAACGGCAAGTTGCAATTCGTGGCCGTCCGTCAAAGCAACGACAGCGACCACTGCATCGAGGCCGACAGCAACGGCGACAACAATGATCTCGAGCCGCGCGCGAGCGCAATGATTTCCAATATGACCTGCGTCGCGCCGGAAGGCGCCGAGAAATCGGGGTTTCGCCTGAGGGAAGGAACTTCCGCCCAGTTGTCCAATGTAGTCATGGGCAACTTCCCCAAATATTGCGTGGACATCGACCAGAACGCGACTTTTATCGCCGCCGGCGGTTCCATCAGCGGCCTGAACGGCAGTTTGTCGTTGACCCATTCGCGCCTGGCCGAATCCTGCAAGCTGGAAGATGAAGAAGGAGACCCGTTCATGGTTTCCGCCTGGTTCAATGCCCAGGCCGGCAGCCAGCGTGGAGATGTCGATCTCGGCGGCTCCAGCGGCCTGGTCAACGGCCACATGCTGAACAAGGTGAAGCCCATGATCCCCGCAGACCCGTTCTTCGAAAAGGTCGACTACATCGGCGCGATCAAGGACGAGACTTCCGACTGGACTGCGGGCTGGTCCTTTTCCGACTGGGATTGATCCCGGTCAGGAAGAAGCGGACTCGCGAGACTTCAGGGAAGCTCTGATTTATCAGGGCTTCCCTGCGGCGCATGGATGTGTCGACGGACTCAATGGCGCAAGTCATCGAATCCGGGGGCAAAACCAGGCCGCGCTTTGGTTTTGCGGCAATGAAAGACCCCATGGATGGAATTGTTCGGAGGATACCCAAGCGGAGAAGGGGGTGCTCGCATCACCCTTCTCCGCAGACTCCGGCAGCGCGTCGCCGGGTTCTCTTTCGCGCCTGCAATATATTTGTCACAAACCCGCCCTAAACTGGCGTGCATCCATAGTACAGGCCCTTCGGACGGAATCATGCACCAACCCGTTTTGCAAACTCGCATCCTCAGCTTGGCCGTGGCTTCCGCGTTGTGCGGGATCGGCGGCGCGGCTTCCGCCCAGCAGCCGCGCATCGAGGAGATCTCCGTGATCGGGCAATTCGTGCCCGACGAGAAAAGGGAGACCGCCTCGGTGTCGAATGTCGTCGGCGCCGAACAGTTTACCCGCTCGGGCGACTCCAATATCGCCGAGAGCCTCAAGCGCGTGGTGGGGCTGAGCACCGTGGGCGGCAAGTTTGTCTTCGTGCGCGGGCTCGGCGAACGTTATTCGACCACCTTGCTCAATGGCGCGGTCCTGCCGAGCCCGGAACCGATCAACCGCGTCGTGCCCATGGACCTGTTTCCCACGGCGATACTTGAAAGCGTATTGGTGCAGAAAACCTATTCGGCCCAGTTTCCCAGCGAATTCGGCGGCGGGGTGCTGCAATTGCGCACCAAGAAGTCCACCGACGAATTCTTCTGGAATGTTTCTTCTTCGGTCGGCATGACAGGCAATGTGAATTTCGAGGAGGGCATGACCATCCCCGGCGGCGACCGCGCCTGGCTTGGTTACGACGATGGCTATCGGGACATTCCCGCAGCCCTGCGCAAAGCTACCGAGGGCGACAGGGAATTGCGGCGGGCAAGCAGGTTCGGCGGCGGCGGCGGATACACGCCGGAAGAATTGGCGGCGATCGGCCATTCCTTGCGCAATGAATATCTGCCGCGGCTTGAAGATCTCCCGGCGAATTTCGACATTTCGACTTCTTTGGGCAATTTCCATGAAATTGGCGATACCGGCGCAATGATCAATTATCTGGCGGCGATCGACTATTCCAATTCCTGGGACAAGAGGGAGATCGAGCGCAAGACCTACAAGACGAGCAACCAGGGCCTGGAAATCGAGAACGATCTATTCTGGAAAGGCACGGAGCATAGTATTGACGTAAGCGGCATTCTGACTACAGCGATCGATTTCAATGCGAATCACAATGTGCGCCTCACGTCGGTAACGTTACGCAAGACCGATGACAGCGTGGGCTTTGTCGAAGGAGATCTGGCGCGGGAAGATTACATCCGCCGCACTGAGCTTGAATGGGTCGAGCGCGAATTGTTTTCCAATCAATTGCAAGGCGATCATTACTTTCCCGAACTCAATGAGCTCGTGATCAACTGGCGTTATAGCGATGTCAAGGCCGAACGCGATTCTCCCGATCATCGCCGCTATCGCTATAATCTCGATGCTGATGACATATACAGGTTCTCCACGCGGTCCGATGGCAATGTTCGTCGCTTCAGCGTGCTTGACGACGATGCCGAGGATTTCGGCCTTGATGCCGCCATGGTGTTCTATGGGCCGAATAATTCCACGATTACCGCGCAAGCGGGCATGGTGATGAATGAGAAAGAGCGGGATTCGGAGATACGCCGCTATTCTTTCTTCGACCAGGGGCTGCGCACGCGCGACCCGGAATTGCGCGCTCTTTCCATGGAAGGAATTTTCGTGCCGGAAAATATCGCGCCCGACGCTTTCGAGTTGCGCGAGTTTACAAGACCTACCGACAATTATGTAGCCAGGAACGAATCCGAAGCCTGGTATGTCAATGGCGAGATCAACTTTGACGACCGGCTGCGCCTTGACGGCGGCGTGCGTCATGAAGAGTTTCAACAGTCGGTGGACACATTTGACTTGTTCCGGAAAGAGAACGCGGTTTCCGCTCGTCAGGCCAGGACTGATTGGCTGCCGGCTTTCAGCGCGACAGTTATCAACCATGACCATCAATTCAGGCTGGCCTATAGCGAAACCCTGTCCCGGCCCGATTTTCGCGAACTTTCGACGGCCGCTTTCACGGATCCCATTACAGGGCGCGAAGTGGTGGGCAATCCAGAATTGCTGATCACATCGATTACCAACTACGATTTCCGCTGGGAGTGGTATTTCGGCTTCGGCGACTACATGTCGGTGGGCGTTTTCTACAAGGAATTCGAAAATCCCATCGAATCCATCACTCTGGGCGGCGCCACGGGACTGCAAACTTTCACCAACGCCAAGGCGGGCGAGAACCAGGGCATTGAATGGGAGCTCTACAAGAACCTGGAGTTCCTCGGCGGCATTGGCGAAGACTTCTATGTCCAGACCAATATCTCGTTTATCGAATCCTCGGTGGAGATCAACGAAGAAAGTGCCGGCATCGTGACCAATTTGTCGCGGCCGCTGCAGGGGCAGTCCGATTGGCTGTTCAATTTCCAGGCCGGCTACGAGCCTTTTACCGGCACGACGGCGACCTTGCTATATCATTATTTCGGCGAGCGCATCACCGAAGTGGGCATTGCGGGTGCGCCGGACCTGTACGAGCAGCCCTTCGGCGAACTGAATTTCGTCTTTATTCGGGAACTGGACGATAACTGGAAGATCCAGGCCAAGGGCCGCAATCTGCTCGACGAGCGTTCCGAGATAACCCAGGGCGGCCTGATCTCTACCGCCTACAACAAGGGCCGACAATTCAGCTTCCAGGTCGATTATACTTTCTAGGAGCTTGCGCCGCAGAATGATTGCAGGCACTTCCAGGACCATATGTCGTGTTTATGATTGCGCTCGCACACTGCATATGGCAGCTGGCGGTTTCTGCGGCGCAGGCTCCCGGGGAAGCTCCGATTTGGCCGGAGCTTCCCCGCGGCGCATGCCCGCGGTACAAAAGAACGCCGCCGGATTTGACAGCGCGAGCCGTCGCATCCGCGAGCAAGACAAGACCGCGCTTTTGTCTTGCGGCGATGCATGATTCCATGGCTGGGGAATCAGTCAGAAGATATCTTGTTCCGGGGTCGCGGCGACAATGGCAGATTCAACCGTACTGATTGTCGATGACGAGGCCGCCATCAGGGATGTTGTCGGCATAACGCTCGATCTCGCGGGCTTCGGCACCATCAAGGCGTCGAATGCCCACGAGGCCCATGTATCGATCATCGACCACAAGCCGGATCTGGTCCTGCTCGACTGGATGTTGCCCGGCGGCAGCGGCATCGAACTCGCCCGCCGCCTGCGGCGCGACGAGATCACGAGCAATATCCCCATCATCATGCTGACCGCCAAGGCCAGCGAGGACAACAAGGTCCAGGGCCTGAACGAAGGTGTCGATGATTACGTCACCAAGCCGTTCTCGCCGCGGGAACTCGTCGCGCGCATCAAGACCGTGCTGCGCCGGGTGAACGGCAAGGACCGCGACAAGAGCCTGCAGGTCTTCGACCTCAAGCTCGACCCCACCAGCCATCGCGTCACCATCGAGGAAAAGCTCGTGGAAATGGGCCCCACCGAATTCCGCCTGCTCAAGTTCTTCATGTTGAACCAGGAGAAGGTATTCAGCCGCGACCACATCCAGACCTCGGTCTGGGGCGCCAACGTGTATCTGGAAGAGCGCACCATCGACGTGCATATCCGCCGTCTGCGCAAGGCGCTGTCCTCGGTCGAAGGCGCGACGATCAATTATTCCAAACTGATCCAGACCGTCCGCAGCGCCGGCTACCGCTTCTCCGTGCGCCCCGCCTGAGAAACTCGCGCATTCGCCGGCGCGCGAACCGCGGCGGAGCGCTGGGATGGATTGCGCGGCGTGTTCACCAACGTCCGCGACATGTCCGCGGTCGTGCTCTGCATAAAAGCTGTGCAACCTGATTCGCTCTCACATCAGAAATTACGGTCAATTCAGATGCTTTACTGAAGTGCGTATTTCAATCTTGATGCGTACGAACCTCTTGCGGGTTTTGGCTGCCGGGTGGCGAGAGCTCCTGTTTTTGCGCCGACCGGAAATCCGGCCGGCGGCTTGAGGGGCGCCGTCTTTCAGGGCAGCGGCGGGTAGAAATCGCCGCGCCGCACTTCGATGCCGCTGCCGGCCATTTCCTGTTCGAACAGTTCCAGGCTGCGGGTGATCGTCATGGCGTCGTCGAGGGAGCCCGGTTCTGCTTCCGGGTCGACCGCCCGCCGGGCATAAGCCTGATCGTAATGGTAGAGGTAGACCACGTCCGGGCCGAGCAGGCGCGCGCAGGCCGCGGCCGCTGCGGGAGTCATGCGGCCGACCGGGATATTCATCGGCAGGAAGGCTACGTCGATATCGCGCAGGGCTTTCACTTCGTCGACGCATTCGGTCACGCCGGCGAAGAAAAAGCGCAGACCGCCCAGGGTCACGACATAGCCATTGGCGTCGCCCCTGGGATGTTCCGGCGCGCCGGGAATGATGTCGTAGGCGGCGACCGCCTCGATTCGCACGCCGGCGATCATGACCGTCTCGCCGTTTGCGAGCACCATGCCGCGCGGCAGGAGCCGCCTGCTGTTGGCCGGCATCGCGACCACGGTCCCGGGGCTACTCAGGGCGGCGATCGCTTGCGAGTCGAGATGGTGGCCCGGATTGTCCGTAACGAGGATCAGGTCGGCGGTTCGCAGGCCCTCCAGGCCCATGACGCCCCAGGGATCCACCGTCACCACGAAATCGTCATGCGCGAGTTGCGCCCCGCTATGCGTGATCGCCGTGATCTCGATTTCGCCTTCCGGTCCGCGCACGATGTCGGCCGGGGCGGGGGGCTGCGCGGCGGCAGCGACGGCGAGCGCCAGGGCGGCGGAAAGAAATGATCCTGCTGCGATTCGGGGGCTTGTACGCATTCTTCGACATCCAGCTTCGCTGTCCGGTTTGCTCCGGTTCAGATGGCCCAATTCGCCCTCATCGAAGGAGTCCGGCGCAGGGAACGATTCAAACAATTGCATGATCCTCGCAGTTTTCGCGGTTTGCGGCTCCGCAGCTTGCGCATTCTTCGACAGCCGGCCTTGCGGTCCGGTTTCCCCGGTTCAGATGTCCCGATTCGCCCAATTCGTCCTCATCAAAGGAGCCCGGAGCCGCAGGGGGCGACAGGCAATATGCATGATCCCCGTGATTTTCATGGGTTGTGGCTCCATGGCTTGCGTCAGGGCCGGACCCGCACGTATTTCTCGAAACGCTGGCGGCCCACTTGCCCGGCATAGATATTGCCTTCGGCGTCGCTGGCGAGGAATTCGATGCCGCTGCCGGCGGGCACTTCATGGTCCGGGATGAATTCGGTCACATATCCCGTGTTCGCGTCGCCGATGCGGATGCCGCGCTCCCAGCCCCGGTTCCATTGCGCCCCGGACATGCCGTCGGCGACGAAGATCCTGTCGTTCTCGTCGATCCAGATGCCGCTGGGGCGGCCGAATTGCGTCCAGATGTCCAGCACTTCGCCGTTCCGGGAGAGTATCTGGATTCGATTGTTGCCGCGGTCGGCGACGAATATCCTGCCCCGGGAATCCATCTTCAGGTCGTGAGGGTCATTGAAGCGTCCGGTTTCCCGGCTGCTGTCCCCGACGCCGCCGCCGAGTTGCAGCAGCAGTTCGCCGGCGGCGGAAAATTTCATGACGCGGTTATTGCCGCCGCGGTGGCCGTCCGCGACCCAGAGCTCCCCGTCGGGCGCGGCCAGGACCGCCGCCGGCCCGTTGAAATGCGTCGCATCGTTCCCCGGCACTCCGGCTTCGCCCAGGCGCATGAGCACCTCGCCGTCCCGGCTGATCTTGATGACCTGGTGGCCCATGCCGCGCTCCATGCCGGGGTCGCCGCGGGCATCGCCGGCGGGCGCTCCTTCGGTGACCCAGAAATTGCCGTCGGCATCCATGTCGAAGCCATGGGGCCAGGCGAAGACGCCCGCGCCGATGCTCTTGACGGCATTGCCTTCCCGATCCAGCTTGTGGATGGGATGCAGGTCGGAGCCCGCGCATTGATTCGTTCCGCAACGCTCCAGGATCCAGATATGCTCGCCGTCGGGGTCGGGGTGGACGCCGGTCACGACTCCCATGGCGCGGCCGCCCGGCAACTCGCCCCAATGGTAGATGACTCGATAGGGATTGTCGGCGGCGCGCGCGGAATCGATCAGGGGCAGCGCCGGCAGCAGCAGCGAGACCGCGCCGGCAGCGAAGATGTTTCGGGTCAAGCGCAACTCGGGATGCTTCATGGCTGATGGCCTCGGAGGAAATTCGACGATTCCCGCATGATCGCAAGACAGTATACGAATTGACACGTTGCTGAAAAGCCTTTCCGGACGCGCGGTATCGCGCCGTCCATGCGGCCGATGTCTCCCGCGTCGATGTCGTCGGGTTCGGCTGCGGCGGTCGGGTCTTGCCGATGTCCGCGGCTCCCGAATGTTGCGTCGAACCTGAACTTCCGCATATAGTCGGCAGGTACCCGCATGATATTCCCGCGCCAGAGGAGCAGTCCCATGAATTCCGATTCGCTCGACCCGGCGGCGGTTCGGCAGGCGGTCGCCCCGGACGCGCCCGAGTCGCCGTCCCGGCGCGAGTTTCTCGAAACCACCGGCGCGACCGCGGCCGCTTCCGCCGTCGCTTCCTTCGCCGCGCCGGCCCTGGCGCAATCCGCCGGAGCGGTCGCGCCGCGCACGGCGATAGCGGTCGATGTCAACGGCGTCCGGCATGAACTGGAAGTCGAAGACCGCTGGACCCTGGCGGAATTGCTGCGCGACGGCATCGGCCTGACCGGCACCAAGATCGGCTGCGACCGCGGCGAATGCGGCGCTTGCACCGTGCTGATGAACGGAGCGCCGGTGTATTCCTGCAGCCAGCTCGCGGTCTGGGCCGACGGCGCCGAGATCGGCACTGTGGAAGGGCTGGCGCGCGCCGGCCGGCTGTCTCCGCTGCAACAGGCCTTCGTCGACCATAACGCGCCGCAATGCGGATTCTGCACATCCGGCCAGTTGATGTCCGCCGCCGCGCTGTTGCGGGCCAATTCGGCTCCGACCGCCGCCGAGGCGCGCGCCGCGCTGGTCGGCAATCTGTGCCGCTGCTCCAATTACAACGCCATCGTCGAAGCCGTGGTCGCCGCCGGCGAAGGGGGCCCGGCATGACCCAGCCAACCCGAATCGGCCTCGAACCCTTGCGCACGGTCGGCCATGATACCCCCCGAATCGATGCCGCGGAGCGCGTCACCGGGGCGGCGCGATACACCCGGGATGTGAAGCTGCCCGGCATGGTCTTCGCGCGAGTGCTGCGCAGTCCGCATCCTCACGCGCGCATCGTCTCGATCGATACATCCGCCGCCCTGGCCCTGCCGGGCGTGCTCGACGTGATCACCCATGAAACCAGCTCTGTCGTCTGGGGCGCGGGCTCCATTTCGGGCGGGCGGCAATATAACGATTCGATCAAGCAAGCCACGATTCATCGGCGCTATATCTTCAACAATCCGGCGCGCTGCGTGGGCGACGCGGTAGCGGCGGCGGTCGCCGCCGACCGCAATATCGCCGAGCAGGCGCTGGCGCTGATCGAAGTCGAATACGAGCAATTGCCTTTCGTGCTCGAACCCGAGGCGGCGCTGACGGACGACGCGCCGCGCATCTGGCCGGAAGGCAATTTGTGTCCCGACGCGCGCAATAATTTCGAGCCCATGACATCGCGCAGCGGCGACGTGGAAGCGGGCTTCGCCGCAGCGGACCGGATTTTCGAGCAGCGCTACGAGACCGGGTTCGTGCACAACGCCCAGCTGGAGCCGCGTTGCGCGCTGGCGAGTTGGGACGGCGACAAGCTGACCCTGTATACGCCGTCCCAGGGCATTTCCAATTGCCGCCACGATACCGCCCGCGATCTCGGCCTCGAGGATCACCAAGTGCGGATCATCTCCCGGTACATGGGCGGCGGCTTCGGCAACAAGAACCAGAACCAGGACGCCGACCTGATCGCGGCCGAACTGTCGCGCCGCGTCGGCCGGCCGGTGATGCTCGAGTATTCCCGCCGCGAAGACTGGCTCGGCGTCCATGGCCGCTGGCCCACGGTGCAGGAATATCGGGTGGGGGTGAAGCGCGACGGCACGGTGACCGCCATGCAGATGCGCGGCTATAGCGGCATGGGGCCTTACCGCAAGAACTCCGGCGGCATTTCCGGCATGGACTACTATGCCTGTCCCGATCGGCTGCGGGAGATCTATCCGGTCTATACCAACCGCACGACTTCGGGCAATTTTCGCGCTCCGTCCGACCCGCACGGCGTCTATGGCGTGGAATCGATCATGGACGATATCGCCTATGAACTGGGCATCGATCCGGTCGAGTTCGCGCGCAAGAACATGCGGCGGCCCACGGCGGAATCGCGCTTCACCAATTATTCGCTGGATGAGGTGATAACCGTCGGCGCCGAGCAATTCGACTGGCAGGCCCGGCGGCGGGTCCGGCCGGGCTCGGACGAAGGCCCGTTCAAGCGCGGCGCCGGCTTCTCCTTCATGATGTTCCGCGCCGGTCTCGGCGTCAGCAGCGCCGTGGTGCGGGTCGACTCGCAAGGCCGATACAGCCTGTATGTCGGCGTGACCGACATCGGCCCCGGCGCCAAGACCACCATGGGCATGATCGCCGCCGAAGCATTGGGGGTGCCGTTGTCCCGGGTCGAAGTGGTCTGGGGCGATACCGACCGCGTGCCTTATTCGGTGGGCGAATCCGGCAGCCGCACGACGATCATGACCGGTTACGCCGTGGTCCAGGCGGCCGAGCAACTGAAGCGGCAGATCGCCGCCCGCGGCATGCCGCGCGGCGACGACGTGCTTATCGGCGCCGCGACGCCGACGCCGGACACGGACGGCTTGATCCGTCAATGTTTCGCCGCGCATTTCGTCGAAGTGGAAGTCGACATGCGCATGGGCACGACCCGGGTGCTGAAATACACCGCCGTGCACGAATCCGGCCGCATCATCAATCCGACCATGGCCAGGGACCAGATCCGCGGCGCGGCGATCCAGGGCATCGGGCAGGCGCTGCACGAGGATCTGCTCTACGACCAGCGCAACGGCCAGCCGCTCAGTCCCGGCTATTACCGGGCGCGGCATCTGACGCACCAGGATATCCCCGATATCGACGTGACCTTCATCGAGGTCGACGACGGCTACGGGCCGTTCGGCGCCAAGACCGCCGGCGAGTCCGGCATCATCCTCGCGCCGGCGGCGGTCGCCAACGCGGTGGCGAACGCCACCGGCAAGCGCATGCGGTCCTTGCCGATCACGCGCGACAAGATACTCCGGGAGGTCGCCGCATGAGAGCGCTGGGCAATCACGACGCGCGCAGCATCTCCGACGCGGTCCAGGCCGCGGTCCGGGCGCGCGCCGCCGGCCGGATTCCGGCATTTTCCGGCGGCGGCACGGATTTGTTGCAACAAATCAAGGACGGCACCGACCCGGCGGATTTCATCGTCAATCTGCGCACGATAGACGAGGCGCGCGAGATCGAGGCGGGCGCCGGCGGGATTGCCGTCGGCGGCCTGGTCACTTTGGCCGAACTGGCGCAAAACGCCGTCGCGCGCGCCCGTCTGCCGGCGCTGGCCCAGGCCGCGGCAAGCGTGGGCACGCCGCAGATCCGCAATGTGGCGACAGTCGCCGGCAACATGACCCAGCGCCCCTGGTGCTGGTATTACCGCAACGGCTTCGATTGTTTCAAGGCGGGCGGCGCCGAGTGCTTCTCGGTCGGCGGTGAAAACGGCCAGCACGCCATTTTCGGCGGCGGCCCCAGTTTCATCGTGCATCCGTCCGATATCGCTCCGGCGCTGGTGGCTTTCGAAGCGACCTTCCAGCTCGCCGGCCCGGACGGCCGCCGCGAAGTTCCGGCCGCCGATTTCTTCGTGTTGCCGAGGGTCGATCCGGTGAACGAGAATGTGCTCGGCGAAGCGGAAATGCTCGCGCGGATCCTGGTGCCGCCGCTGGCTGAAAACACCGCCAGCAGTTATTACAAGGTAATGGACCGGGCAGCCTGGACCCATGCCGAAATCGGCATCGCCGCGGTAATCCGGCGCGACGGCGACGCCGTGGCGGACGCCAGGGTGGTGCTTGCGGGCGTGGCGCCGGTTCCCTGGCGGCTGCCCGCGGTCGAAACATTGCTTGCGGGCAGGCGGATCACCGCCGAACTTGCGCGAGAGGCCGGCGAGATGGCCATCCGGGATGCCCGGCCGCTGGCGAAAAACCGCCACAAGTTGCCCATGACCAGCGCCGCCGTGGAACGCGCCCTGTTCGGCCTGGCGGCGGGCTGAACCGGCGGCGCGACAAGGGCATGAGGCGCGCAAGGGCGCGGCGCGCGCATCGAACCGGGGAAGTTCCTCTTTATCGGAGCTTTTCCACGGCGCATGGATTTGCCGCTGGATTCGACGGCGCAGGCCGTTGCATGCGGGAGCCAGGCAAAACCGCGGTTTGGTCTCGCGGCAATGGATGATTCAGGGGATACTCGGGCGAAATGAGGCGCGAACCGGCATGAAACGCAGGGATTTCCTGTTGCCCGCCCGCGCGGGAGACGCATGCGCGCGTCTTTCCTGCCAAGAATTGTATATGCATTGCCGCGACCTGACGCGATCGGCGGCTGCTGGCGGCGACGCGTCGACCGAAGGCGCCGAATGGTGGGCCGGCGAGCCCGCATCCGAGCTTGCGCTGGAGTCCCCCGAGGCGTTTTTCCGCCGCCTCGGCCAAGCATTGCATGGCAAGCGCAGGCTCGAACTGACGGATGCGGAATGGCTCGGCGACGGCGTATTGCGGCGGCGAGTCGAACATCTGTTGCGCGGGTTTCGCGCCGCGGGCGGCGAGGTCGTCTTCGCGCCGCGGGCGGAGCCTGCGGAGGCGGCGACATGAGACGATCCGGATCGTTGCCGGCGCTTCTCGCCTGCGGCGTGTTCCTGTTCGCCGGCTGCGGGCCGCGGCAAACCGATGCCGGGTCCGCGGCCGGCGCGGACCGGGAACTCGCCGGCCGCGTGCAAGCGGCGCTGGCGGCGGCCGGCGACCTGCCGGCGGGATTGTCGGTCGAGGTCGTCGACGGCGTGGTGCTGATTGCCGGCGCGCTCGCCTGCGAGGACTGCGGCGGCAGCCGCACGCCCGGCAATACCGGCACGATCCAGCAATCTCTCGGCACCGTGGTTCGCGCCGTGCCCGGCGTGGGCGAAGTGCGGTTCCAACTCGATTACGCCAGCGAATAGGTCGGCTTTCAGGGAAGTCCTGATCGATCACAGTTCCCCCGCGACGCATGCCTGCGCCGCCGGATTCGATGGCGCAGCCCATTCCATCCGGGAGCAGGACCAAACCGCGCCAGGCTGTGAAGAACCGCCGATAACGGGTTCATCGCGCATGTCTGTCCCGCCGCGCCGGTCGTCAGACAGACAAGAAACGAGTCAGGCCGACCTCCGAAGACCCGCGCTCCGCACGCCCGGCAATATCGGCGCGGTCCGGCAATTCCCCTGCGGCGCATGCCCGCGATACAAGCCCGCGATGCAAAAGAGCACCGCCGGATTCGACGGCGCAAGCCACCGCATCCGCGAGCAAGACAAGACCGCGCCATGTCGTGGTTTGCGGAGCGCCCTTGATTATCCTCATTTTGAGTTTCCGCACAGTCAGGGGCCTTTTGTTTCGCGGCAAGGGATAATTCCATGGATGGAATTATTCAGGAGTTGCCTTGGCGCGCATTGTCTTCACCTGCCGCCGCTGCCATCGAGAGATTCGACTTCCACGATCGATCCTGCTTCATAGCGGTAACGCAGATAGCGCCAATGGACAGCGCCGGAAAGCGCTCGGGCTCTCATGACGCCGCAGCACTCTCCTTCAGCCCTGACACTGCGGTAATGAACGCCGCAACTTCCGGCATCGCGCAATGCGCGGCCAAGCTGCTGTGCCGTGCCGTAGTCATCGGGATGATAGATAGCGTGTCCGGTCAGTTGTCGCAGGTCATGCAAAGTCGCGGGACCCAGTCGCGCAAATATTACGCGCATGTCCTGACAGGTTTTTTCTATCCTGGACTCCCGCAGGAAACGCGCCCGATGGAAGGATGATTCGGCAATGGCAACCTGTTCGTCGAATGCGCAATAATAGATGCCGAAATCCCGGTTGAAGCGCCCGCCGCGGCCATCTGCCGGCGGATGGGTGAACGCGGCCATGATCCAGGATGCGCCATCGCCATAGACACGATCTTCCGCCGGCACCAGCCGAATCTCCCCGACCTCATCGCGCAACCTGGGGTTGGATAGTGACTCGACGGCGTAGAGCACTTCCCAATCCTCCGGATTGGAGACGCGCTCGAACAGGCTGACTTGCGGATAGCGCGACAGTATGATCCGGTAGACAGGTTCATCGACCGCGCTCTCGGGCAAAGAGTCGATATCGATCACCAGCCGCCCCGTTCCGCATCGAGAAAGTTTCTGACCACGGCCAGATCCAATACTTGACCGGCCAATAGCCGGTCCAGCGGCGCCGCGCCGTTGAACAGCGGATTATCGTTCGGCATGGACAGCCACTGATCGGCCAATATCGGGTCGGGCAGCAGGATTTGCAGGGATTTGTAGATGCCGAGGATGTAGCTGGCCCGCTCCAGCATATCCCGCGTCAACTTGGCCTTTGCCGGCTGTTTCTTCCAGTTGTAGAGGGTTTTTTCGTTGCTGAGCCCCAGCAGGGTCATCTGCTGGGCGCCGGTCAGGCGCCATTGGCTGAAGATATTGAAAATCGTGGGCAGCAGCGAACTGCCGATGCGGGAACCGCGGCGCAATAGTTGTTCAGCTTGAATGATCATGTCTGCCTCATGAACTATGTATCCTCTGAATAATTCCATCCATGGAATTATTCATTGCCGCAAGGCAAAACGCGGTTTCGCCTTGCTCCCGGATTCGGCGGCTTGCGCCGTCGAATCCGGCGGCACATCCATGTGCCTTGTATTCTCTGAATAATTCCATCCATGGAATTATTCATTGCCGCAAAACAAAAGCGTGGTTTTGTTTTGCTCCCGGATTCAATAGCTTGCGCCATCAAATCTGGCGGCGCATCCCTGCGCCGCAGGCAAGCTCTGACTTGATCAGAGCTTGCCTGTATTGTTACAGTTTCCCAATACAGTAGCAGACTGTGCCATTACAGACAACCATGACCGGAAACGCGAGATGGTTGTGCAAGAAAGCCGCCTTGCCGAAACAGTTCCGACTGGGAGCTCGGCGATGGATAGTAAACGCCGCCTTCCCGCAAGACAGTCTCCCGGCCTGCGCGCCTCGTAACTTTCCGCCGGAAATCCGCCGCTTCACCCGGCCGGGAGACTTGGAGCAAGTTGCTGCGCGGGGCGTGCCGCGTCGGCCTCTTGACGGCATCGTTGTCGCCGATAGAATGGGCGCACCGGCGGGCGGAGGATGCGGGCAGGGAGAGCATCGCGATCTCGACGACGATGTGAAGATGCGCCTGCGCGCCGCCGGGAGACCCTGGCGGCAGACATCGCGGTGCTGCGTCGTTCGACAGACTGGTCCATCGCTTCCTTCTGCGGACTGCCGGACCGCGACGATAGCCCGATCCCTCGGCATAGCCGTCGCGACGCGCAATGTCCGGGACTTTCAGGTCGTTGATCCCCGGACGGCAGCATGAACGGCAAGACCTGCTTCAGCTATAGCCCGGCCCCGGTTGTCCTTCGAATCCGGACGACGGCATGAGCGGCACGACCGAAGCCTTTGCGCGAGTCAGGATCGATGCCCTGCTCAAGGATGCGGGCTGGAACCTGGAGGACGGTTCGAGCGCGCTGTTCGAATACGCGCTGCCCGACGGCACGCAGGCCGATTACGTGCTTTGCGACCGGCGAGGCCGCCCCATGGCGGTGCTGGAAGCCAAGCGCGCGAACGTCGATCCCGTCACGGCCCAGGATCAGGGCGGGCATTATGCCGAACAACTCGGCGTGCCGTTCGTATTCCTGTCGAATGGCGAGGAAGTCTGGTTCCTCGACCGCGAGATTGATGCCCACGCGCGCAAGATCGCCGGTTTCTACGCGCAAGACGATCTCGAACGGCGGATCGCCGCGCGCCGCAATCGCCGCGAGTTGTCGACGGTCGCCGTCGACCGGAAGATCGTCGACCGGGACTACCAGATCGAATGCGTCGAGGCGCTTTCGGCCGAGGTCTCGCTCGGGCGGCGCAAGTTGCTGGTCGAGATGGCGACCGGAACCGGCAAGACGCGCACGGCGGCCGCCTTCGTCAAGCGGCTGTTCGAGGCGGGGATCGTTACCCGCGCGCTGTTCCTGGTCGACCGGATCGCGCTGGCCCGGCAGGCCGAGGACGCGTTCGTCGACCATCTCCGGGATTATCCCTGTCACGTATTGCGGTCCGGCCGCGGTTTCGACCGCGACAAGCGCATCACGATCTCGACCTTGCAGACGATGATCGCGGAGTTCCGCGCGCTCTCGCCGGGCTATTTCGATCTCGTGATCACCGACGAGTGCCACCGCTCGATCTACGGCGAATGGAGCGGCGTGCTGCGACACTTCGACGGCATTCAACTCGGCCTCACGGCGACGCCTTGCGCGGCGGAGGCCGCCGCGCTCCCCGATGCGGAGGACGGGCGTTTCGTCCGCGATACGCTGCGTTTCTTCGAACTCGCCGAGCCCACCTTCCGCTACGACCTGCGCCGAGCCATCGAGGAGGGACACCTCGTGCCCTATCGCATCTACAAGGCGATGACGGTGAAGACCGCCGCCGAAGACGGCTTCGAGATCGGACGCGAAGAGCTCGACTGGAGTGCGATGGACGGGCGGGCGCGCGAAGAGTTCGAAGCGTTGTTCGCCGATTCGGATACGGTCGCGGTCGACCCGCGGGCGCTGGAACGCAAGTTCACCATCCCCGAGCGCAATCGCGCCCTGGTGCGCGAGTTCCGCGACGCGCACGAGAAGGGCTTCATGGGCCGGGACGGCGTCAGGCGCTGGCCGATGCCGGGCAAGACCCTCGTGTTTGCGGTGACCCGGCGCCACGCCGAGACGTTGGCACGGATGTTCGATGAGCATTTTGCGGATATGAAGCCCCATCCGGCGACGCGCTACGCGGACTTCGTGGTGAGCGATGTCGGCGGCGGTCCCGCGCCCGATGCGAGCGCCGTCGTCAAGCGCTTCAAGGAGGAGGACTATCCGAAGATTCTCGTCAGCGTCAACATGCTGGATACTGGTTTCGACTGCCCGGAGGTCGTCAACCTTGTCATGGCGCGGTTCACGCGGAGCGCGATCCTTTACCGGCAGATGCGCGGCCGCGGCACGCGCAAGGCGGAACATATCGGCAAGACGGGGTTCACGATCTTCGACTTCGTCGGCGTGACGGATTTACATGGCGACGACGATACGGATGCCGGAGGCGGCGTGATGGAAGCGCGGGGCCGATACAGCCCGCAACGCGACCCGCGCCTGCTGCTGACACTCGACGTGGACGATCATATCGACCCGGCGACCCGCGACTGGCTGACGCTCGACGAGAACGGCCGCATCGTCCGCACGCCCGAGCACGAAGCGCGCGCTGCGGATATCGGCCTGAAATTCGAGGCATGGCGGGTAAAACATGTAGACTTCAACTCGGAGCAGGCGCGCTGGGCGGGCCTGATCGGCAGTCGGGTGAGGGCCGATGCGACGCGCATGGGGGATATCGGCGTTTGGGACTTCGACGAACATCCCTTCGACGCTCTCGGGGGCTACGAAAAGGCGCGGCGCGTATTCGGCGGCAAGGAATCGCTCGACCGGCTGATCGCCGGGATCAACGCCGCGGTGTTCGGACAAGGGCGGACGGCCGGCCGGGCCGAAGACGATGCCGGGGAGGGCTAGGAGCTTGCGCCGAAAAACGATTTCATGCACTTCCAAGTATGCTCTGAATAATTCCATTCATGGAATTATTCATTGCCGCAAGACAAAAGCGTGGTTTTGTCTCGCTCGCGGATTCAATGGCTTGCGCCATCGAATCCGGCGGCGCATCCATGCGCCGCAGGAAAGCTCTGACTTGATCAGAGCTTTCCTGGACATCATATGCTGCGCTTCCGGTTATGCCTGGAAGCCGCATATGGCGTATCGAAGTTTCTGTCGCGGGGGTTCCCGGCGCCATGCCCATGACTCCTGAACTCCGGCGCGGCATCGACCGCATCCGCGATTATCTGTTCGGCGGCGGCTACCCGAACCCGGCCCAGAACGCCGAGCAGTTGAGCTTCCTGATCTATTTCTACATGCATGAAGCAGCGGACGCCGCCCGGATGCGAGCGGCGCAGCGGCCGGGCGCCGCCCCGTACGCCAGCGCCTACGAAGGCGAATGGACGTTGCGCGACCCGCGCAACGCCCGCGCGCCCGGCATCGGCAACGTGCCGCGCGAACTCCTGCGCTGGTCGTCCTGGGCGAACGCGCTGAACGGCGAGCGACTGGTCAATTGGGTGCGCGAAGAAGTCTTCCCGTTCCATGCCGCGCTCGCGGCGAACGGCGCGACCGACTTCATGGACGGCGCCCGGCTGGTGATCGACGAGCCGACCGTGCTCACCCAGGTCGTCAGCCAGTTGGACGCCCTGCGGCTCGACCAGGTGGACGCCGACACCAAGGGCGACCTGTTCGAGCACGTGCTGCGCCAGATCCGGCAGGCGGGCGAACTCGGCCAGTTCCGCACCCCGCGCCATATCATCCGCGCCCTGGTGCGGCTGGTCGATCCGAAGATCGGCGAGACGGTCTGCGACCCAGCCGCGGGCACGGCGGGGTTTCTGGTCGGCGCCTGGGACCATATCCGCTTGGCCAACTCCTCGCCTGCCGGCATCGAGCAAGTCGAGGCCGACGGCAAGGCCGTGCGGCGCGGCCTCGGCGACGCGTTGGGCCGCGACGCGGTCAGGCAGTTGCAGGAGGCGACTTTCCACGGCGCCGACGTGGACCCGCAAATGGTGCGCCTCGCCACCATGAATCTGACATTGCGCGGCCTGGACCGGGTGCGCATCCTGCGGCGCGACGCGCTCACCCGTTCGCTCGACCGCGCGGCGAAGGCGGAACTTGGCCTGCCGCCGGGGGGTTTCGACGTGATCCTCGCCAATCCGCCGTTCTCCGGGCGGTTGGACCGGGACCGCATAGTCGAGGAAGTCAAGGTCGGGCGCACGGCGCAGACCGAACTGTTGTTCCTGCAATATATGCTGAACCAGTTGAAGGAGGGCGGTCGCTGCGGCGTGGTGGTGCCGGAAGGCGTGCTGTTCGGCTCGACCGGAGCGCACAAGGAACTGCGCCGGCGACTGGTCGAAAACAACCGGGTGGAGGCGGTGCTGTCGCTGCCGGGCGGCGTGTTCAACCCCTATTCCGGCGTCAAGACCTCGGTGCTGGTGTTCCGCAAGGGCGGGACGACGCAGCGGGTGATGTTCCTGCATGCGGAGAACGACGGCTTCAAGCTCGACGCCAACCACGACACGCCTGTCGACGAGGACGACCTGCCCGGTCTGATCGAGGCGTTCCGCGACCGAGAGGCGCGATGGGCGACGTGGCGCGAGCGCGACTATGACGAGAACTGGAGCGAGAACTGGTGGTTCGCCGAAATCGATGCTGTCCGCGCCGCCGACTTCAATCTGAGCGCCAACCGGCACCGGCCACTCAACCGCGCGAAGGTCGAGCACCGCGACCCGCTGGAAATATTGGAGGAACTGCGAGGCATCGAAACGCAAATCCTCGGCGAGATCGACGCGCTGGCCAAGGCGGTGCGGGACTCTTGACACTTTTTGACTCCATGTTACTGTAGAGACTTTCCGGTACGGAGGTGCCGATCATGGCCCGCGACACTTACAAGTATCACTTCAAACAGGGCCGCAGGATCGTTCATACCGGCATTACGAACGATCTCGAGCGTCGGGGAGACGAGCATAAACAGGATTTTGGCCGGGACGGCCATATCGTGAAGGTTGGGTATGTGACGACCAGAGATGCAGCCCTCAAATGGGAACGCGAACAGGCCGCAAAAGGCCGCCCTACCCGGCGGCGGCGGTGACTGGGCAATGTGCGAGGGCGTTCCTGTCGCGTTGTACCTGCAAGGGCTGTCGCTGCTGATCGGGATCGTCGCTGTTCTTATTCCAGTTGCTATAACGGTGGCCGGGTTTTACGCTTCCCGACGATTTTCCAATCGGATGGACAGCCTCGCGGCAGATCTCGACGAAGTTCTCGACCGGATCAACGACCTGGAAAATCCTCATTCGAGTGTTGCGGGCGACCGCAATTAGCGCGGCGCTTCATTTTCCTGTTTTCCCCGCTTCGCCACATGCGGTGCCATTGTGGCGAAGCTCTTATTTTGTCGGTAAGTCCTTGATTCGACTTGATGTAAGGTCCGTCACCGCCTGCATGGCTGATGGGGTCGAATGCTACGGCTCAATGACGATTACAGGCGAATGCACAAACCGAGGTATAGAATTCCGGCGAAAGGTCGACAAATTAGTGAATGGTCTGTAATGTGCCCACGAAATGAACTTCCCCGTCGTGCAACTAAGCGATCTCTGTGAGATGGATCGCCGAGGACTTGGTCCAGATGATTCGGCGGCGGCGAGACTTCCTTTTGTGGGTGTCGAGAACGTTGAATCCCAAAGCGGCAGTATCAATGTCGCAAACGGCTCTCGTGTCAAAAGTCAAAGAAGCATGACATTCCGGTTCGACGAACGCCATGTCCTCTATGCGAAGCTCCGACCGTATCTGAACAAGGTCGCGACTCCTAATTTTGCGGGCAGGTGTTCGACCGAACTGATCCCGCTTCTCCCTCGGGATGACGTTGATCGTGAGTTCGTCGCGCATCTGCTTCGGAGGGAACAGACCGTCGAATATATCATGATGTCGGTGAACGGATCGAGAATGCCACGAGCCGATATGAAGGCGTTGATGTCGCTGCCGGTGCGGCTCCCCCCGCTCGACGAGCAGCGGCGGATCGTCGGCATCCTGAACCGGGCGGCGAAGATCAAGCAGATGCGGCAGCAAGCGCAGGAGTTGATGCAGGAATTTGTTCCTGCGCTGTTCGTAGAGATGTTCGGTAGTCAGGAAAAGATAGGTGTTAAGTATCCATGTATGCCACTTCGAGAGGTCGCAGAGATAGCATCGGGGGTAACGAAGGGTCGAAAAATAGAATCGTCGAATGCAGTCGAAGTGCCTTATCTCCGTGTCGCGAACGTTCAAGACGGTTTCTTGAATCTCGACGAGATAAAGGCCATCACTATTCAACGTGGAGAAGAGCAAAAGTATGCGCTTGCTCCAGGCGATCTTGTGATGACAGAAGGCGGCGATCAGGATAAATTGGGACGAGCTGCTGTCTGGAACGGTGAGCTTGATTATTGCGCTCATCAGAACCATGTATTTCGCGTTCGACCAAATGCTGAAGTGGTTCTGGCGGATTACCTCAGAGATGTGTCTGGTAGTGCATACGGTAAATCGTATTTCTTATCGGTAGCTAAAAGAACGACGGGAATCGCAAGTGTCAACAAGACCCAGCTGGGCGGCTTCCCTGTTCCGATGCCACCTATGGAGCTACAAGCGCTTTATGCCAAGATTTTAGTAACTGCTCACGGCATCTCGTCGGTCTTAGAGGCTGCGGCGAGCGGGGTTGCAACACTAAGGTCTTCTCTCGTATCCCGCCTCCTAGAATCCAGTCCATGACGACCGACATTTTAGACAACAAGCGGCGAAGTGAGCTGATGGAGAGTGTTCGTGGCCGGGGCACTGCTCCAGAACTGGCTGTGCGCAGCATTGCCCACGAAATGGGTTTGCGCTTCCGTCTGCACCGCAAGGATCTTCCTGGCTGCCCTGACCTAGTATTTCCGAAGCATAAACTCGTCGTGTTCGTGCGCGGGTGCTTCTGGCACCGCCACCTAGGCTGCCGAATCTCGCATATGCCAAAATCCCGTACCAAGTACTGGGCGACTCAGAAATTCCAGAAAAATATTGACCGTGACAGACGCAACGAAGACGCGTTGACGCGTCTCGGCTGGCGTGTTCTGGTCATCTGGGAATGCGAAGTAAAAGACAAGGAAATTGTAGCACGAAGATTGAGGTCAGCGGTACGTCCTGATGACCAATCCGGCTCTTGGAAAGAATTTCGGCAGACCTCGACTACCAGAGCAACAAGGTCATATGTACCGAAGGAAGAGATTGTTCAAGTAGTAGTCCCGCCTCCGTCTTTTGTAGACGTTTTTGCTGGCGCAGGGGGACTCAGCCTCGGTCTCAAACGCGCAGGATGGAAGGGGCTCTTTGCAATCGAGAAAGATGCCTTCGCCTTTGATACTTTATCGGCGAACTTTCGACAAGATAATAGCCCGCTGTCCTACGAGTGGCCTCAGGGCATCGAACGGAAGGCATGGGACATTCATGACTTACTGTCGGAACACAGGGAAGAACTGGCTGCTCTCACCGGCAAGGTTGATTTGCTTGCGGGTGGACCACCATGTCAAGGCTTTTCCCATGCCGGTCGGCGTCGGCTGGACGACCCCCGCAACCGGCTGTTTGAGGCATACCTAGAACTTGTTAGCATCCTGCGCCCGCGTCTGGTTCTGGTCGAAAATGTTAGAGGGTTCAAATCGGATTTCAAAGCATCGGACGATAAACTTATCAAAAATTTTGCTATAGCATTGGAACAGGGGCTCAGCATCGAGTATGACGTGACAAGTGCTATCATCCAGGCACGAGATTTTGGTGTGCCACAAACCCGCCCAAGGTTTTTTTTGATTGGTGCTTTGAAAGGTTTGGCTCCCGCTGATGTCATTACAGCATTTTTTTATGACTTGAGACGACAGGTTGATGGATTTTTAAATCAGCGAAAATTGCCGCGTTGGCCTACCGCAAGGGATGCTATAAGCGATCTTGAGGTTTCCCGCAACGGCACCATCGATTGTCTCGAATGTAAGGGATTCCAATCGATCGCATACAAAGCTCCGCTCACGTCGTACCAAAGAGTAATGCGTGACGGTCATGAAGGCGCGCCGCCTGACACTAGGCTGGCCCGTCACCGACCGGATATACGCCAAAGGTTTGCAGATATCATTAAAACTTGCTACGAGGAAGGCCGTCTTAATATCACAATATCGCCCGAGATACGACGAACACACCAATTGAAGAAAATGGCGATCCGGGTTCTTGATCCTCTGAATACTGCACCCACAGTCACCAGTCTTCCAGACGATCTACTCCACTACTCGGAGCCTCGTATCCTCACGGTACGGGAGACAGCGAGGCTACAGTCGTTTCCCGATTGGTTTGCATTTAAGGGCAGGTATACAACCGGTGGGCACCGGCGGCGTAATGAAGTTCCACGATTTACACAAGTTGCGAACGCAGTGCCACCATTGCTAGCAGAACAGTTAGGATTGACGCTCTTCCGTATCGTTAATCTCTTTGGTTATACTTAACTGATCGTTCAAAGCCTTGCATATAATGACTAACGCATCTCTGTGGGTATGAAGTTTTTGTCGAAAGCATGACATCCATTCTTCGTTAATAAAGATTTCTTCGCAATCATTGCCACCCGTAGGGACCAACACAGTTTTTCCGTCATCTCTAGGCTTTTCTCTAGTATGAGCAAGCATGTTTCTATTCGAAATAATTTCCTTATCATAGAGTTTTATAATTTCCAATTTTTCTTGAAAGCCTTTCCGCAATTTTCTCGAAAGCCGTATAACTGCTTTATATTTGCTGGCCAGAGAAAACAACAAGCTATCATTTACAACAGCTGATAATCCGCCTTCATCAAGGCGTTTTTCCAGCCGTTTTGAATTTCTCTTAATACCCTCGCGCAGGCATCTGATAGTCTTGTCTCTTTCTTTGTCGATCTGTATGTTCTTAACTTGAAATATCCGTGTTAGCGTTTGTGCCATAAGTAGATCCATCTCGGCCACCTCAGCCATGGCAATGCCACGCATATGATTTAGGTCGATGGCTTTTCCAATTACCGTATTTGCAAGTCCAATTAGTGCATGATCAAGCTCCTCTCTTCTCTCAGCAAAAACCCCAGATACTTCGCACTCTGCCAAGTGCTTAAGAAGTTGAGAAACTGAAATAGAAGAGTAAAATACCATATCGACGAATGGCAGCTCCCGCCGCAGTTGACGGGCGACACGGGCACCGTCCCGGTCATTTTGTTGCTCAAGATTGTAGTCGACCATGACGAGATCATAGTTCCTGCCTTGAGAGCGAGCGAGTTCTTGAATACTCTGCTCCGAAAAATCTTTCGCAAATTCTTGCTCCAGAGAGAAGCCCTTGGCTTTCAAGTGGTCGCCTAAACTACGTATTGCTTGCTCTACATTATCTGGGGCATCGTCTACGATGAGCAGGGAAAACTCTAGCTTCATGACGGGATCCGCAACGTCACCTGAGCACCATGGAGTTCATCCGAATATGGTTCCTTCTTGGCCTCCACCAGACCACCCAATCCTTCAATCACTTTCCTTAGGTGGTAAAGGCCCAGCCCCGATCCTTCTGTAGTGGTGACACCTTTTTCGAAGACCCTGTCGATTGGGTCTAGAGAGTCAGGCCAGCCAATCCCATTATCTGCTACTGTGACCAAGAGGGCAGAATTCGGCCCTTTAGTCACGTTAATTAGGAAAGAAATCTTGGTTGCCCGTGCCTTTGCAGCATTCGAAATCAGGTTATCGATGACAATACCGATCTCGATTGGGCGAAAAGAGCGTTCCAATCGTTTGCCATCATGACAAACATTAATCTCGATTCCTTGTGGAGCCCAGAGGGATGAAACTGTGGTGATGTAGTCGGAAAAATATACAACAAGGTCGGCATCTTGCTTGGCCGATTGCTTCTTGTATCCGCCCTTCGTTGCAAAGCGAGAAGCTGTCAATATTTGGCTGTTTCGAAAAGAGATACTTTCAAGAAAATCAATCCAATTATTCTTGCGGATTGAAGTGCCTGAGCGCAGTTTTTTCATCATTCTCTTTACACCAATATGTACATCAGACGCATACATGATGATTTGGTGGTGCAAGTTGAGGATTGTATCTTGATCCAATGAAGCAGCTGCGATCAAGAACTGGTTGCGTTCCCGTTCCTCACTATATCTGGTCTTGGCGAGTGATGCAGCGCCTTCAGCTGCGACCGCTCTGGCTTTGGCCCGCCGTTCTGCTTCTCGAGCTTCCGCCTCTGCCGCTTGAAGAGCCTCAATCCTATTGGCTGCTTCAGTAACACGTGTTAAAAGCTCATTATTACCTGTTTTCTCGGCAAGCACCTCCAGTGCCTTAAGTGAATTCTCGAAAGCCAAAGATTTTTCGTCGATAATCCTCACGAGTTCAGGATTGTACTCAACTAGCTCCACTCCCTGAGTGGCCGCTAGTCTCGAAACTAGCTGGGTGATCAGAGCGCTGCTTTCGTCGAGCCGAATTCGTGATGTATCGCTTGTGTCTTTGTCAAACTGGTCCTTCCAAGTAATGTCAACAACATAACGCTCGAGCCTTCGCACGCACTTATCACGAACGCAATCAATCAGTTCCTTAACTTCTGGTGTACGGATCAAACCTTGATCCCTGCTTGTTGCCTCATCAAAGCCATCTACACCACGTAGTTCGACGCGTCCAATCAAATCCCTGCTGCCCAAAAATCTACGCATTCCTTGCTGCTTACGCCGAGATAGACCAAAAAAATCGTCGTCTTCTTGTCCTATGGGAAATACACGAAACCCATTGCGAAATAGCAGTATCGAACCAAATTGTACGCTAGGTAATCCCATGCGGCGAGTAAATAGATTCTTAGCACCTCGATTCAAGAAATAAATCTTAACATCTAGTTCAGCATATTTAAGACCAGCATAGGAGTTGTTCTCTCTGATTCGATAAATTCGCTCTCCTCGGTCATCTAAACTGCTTTCAATGATCGTTCCTTCTTCGATTATCTGGATATGTATTGAGGTTGTTCTTTTTCTTAAAACCTCCAGTATGGTATTTTCGATCTTCCCATTTACAATGTTTATTGCACTTGATTCTTCATGTCGGGTTTTTTCGCGTTCCTTCTGGTCTTGGTCAATTTCAGATGATGCAATAAGCTCAATTTTGAATTTATCTCTACTATCAGAAAAAGGGTTGATGAGCTTGGCAAGTTCCCGCCTTAGAGCTAAAAGCTTATCTCGAGGCCAATCTGATCGTAAATCTGTTATTTCTAAGATTGTACCTGTATCCCCTACCGATTTTCCGCCTGGATAGATTAAGCCAGAAGACTTTTCCAAAACCATCTCGATATCACTAAACTCTTGTTTTGCATCTTTTTCATATAAAGTCCAATCTATTCTTAATTTCTGAGCTAATTGATTTTCTGCTTTGGAGCTGAGCAACAGTTTTTTTCCAAGTCGATCACAAGAAAATCGGCCGACACCCTTTGCACCAGCGTACGGACGTTTTCTATGGCTAACTTTACTGCGATAGTCTTCATCTTCTGTGCCATCTCGTTTCGCGGAATAGGCGACAAAAAGCCATTTCCCTAAGATATCACTGCGCGACATGCCTTTGCCATTGTCAGAGATGACGATCTTATCTTCTTCAAAGGCTAGGTGAACTTCCTGGGCATGCGCATCAAAGGAGTTTTTTACCAGTTCGAAAACAGCAACAAAGTCATTAGTGATCAGATCTTGACCAATAAGATCCTTCAACCCGGAACTGACCTTGAATGGTTCTTTCGTAACCGGCTGCGGTTCGCTATCCAATGCTGACCTAGGGGGTTTATGTTCCCTGTCCTTGTGAGCCTGGATTTCGTCTCCTGTGGCAGAGTGCAAAATAGTTACTTCTCCTGGGTCGAAGCGTCTGGTTGATCGTGAAGCAAAAGAGCTTCAGTGAAACAGTCCGAAGACGACAGTTGGCTAGCGACAGGGTTGGCGGTCGGGAGGTGCGTGTTCACGTGGAATCCAAATTACGGAGGAGATGGTGGCCTCCGGTTCTCGTACGGTTGGTAATGTGCCTGATCACCTAACGGAACGCAATACTAACTGAGTGGTGCCTGAATCTCGACCTCCAAATTAAAGTTTGATGTCGTAGATGTGCGGATACAACCGGTCTGGGTGTTTGCTGCGGAGACATTCCCGGGTTCTCATCCGGTCTGGGCGGTCGTTTCGAGTTGGCAGGTCCATGTGAACCAGAAGGGTCGGACTGGGGCAGTTGCCTCATGGGGTTCGGTTGGTATGTGCAGAGCAGTCTTGCCGCTTTCGGTTTCAGTCAGGTTGTGCACGGCCCGGTCTTCAGCCGAGCGCTATTTTGCGCCACAAACAAGGATCATCTGAAAATCGACTGCCCCTCGCGCAGGGAATCGATCGATTGGGCGGGGGCGTTCTGATATAGCAGCGCGCGTTTGCGCAGGAAGCGGCGCATGCCCGAAGGACCCATGCGCGAGCCGCCGAGGCCCGAGAGGCGGAAGGAGTTCTTTTCGACATCGTTGGCCGTCGCGGTCAGGCTGGCGTCGTTGATGCTGACGCCGCCGACTTCGAGACGGGCGGCGATGGCTTCGGCTTCTTCCCGCGAGCCGGCGAAGACGGCGGCGGAAAGGCCGTAATCGGAGTCGTTGGCGAGGGCGATGGCTTCCTCGGTCGAGTCGAACGGGGAGACCGCGATTACCGGTCCGAAAGTCTCTTCCCGCATGATCAGCATGTCGCCGTCGACCTCGCTGACCACGGTGGGACGGCACCACATGCCGCCGTTGCGGGTCTCGATTGCGCCGCCGCAATGCACCCGCGCGCCGCGGGCGCGGGCGTCGTCGAGTTGCCGGCGGATCTTGTCGGCCTGGGCCGCCAGCATCAGCGGGCCGATATGCCCCTCGTCCAGGCAGGCGTCGTTGAGGCGGATGTTGTTGGCGGCTTCCACCAGCGCGGCGAGGAAATCCGCGTACAACTCGCGCGCCACGTATGCCCGCTCCAGCGACTGGCAGGCCTGGCCGGAAGCGCCGAATGCGCTGCGGGCGATGGCGCGCACGGCGTTTTCGAGGTCGGCGCTCGCGGCGACGATCGCCGGATCCTTGCCGCCGAGTTCCAGGAACGCGGGAATGAGTCGCCGCGCCGCATGAACCGCCACCTTGCGTCCGGTGGCGACGCTGCCGGTGAAGCAGACCGCGTCCGCGTTGTCGATCAGGCCGCGGCCCGCGTCGCCGTCGCCGGTGACGCAGCGGAAAACCTGGTACAGGTCAGGCACGGCGGCGATGCTCTCGAGCAGCGGCCGCGCGAACCGGGAAGCGGCTTCGCTCGGCTTGACGATCACCGCGCAGCCGGCCAGCAGGGCCGGCACGGCGTCGAGCGCCGCCAGCGCCAGCGGGAAGTTCCACGGACTGATGACTCCGACCAGGGGGTAAGGCTCGTTGACGTGGCGCCAGTCGACCGTCGGTGCCATTTGCGACCGGCCCGCGTCGCCGGCGAGCATGGCCGGGGCCTGCTTCAGCCAGTAGTCGATCAGCTCGACCGGCTTTCGCGCCTCGAACCTGGAAATGAGACGGCGGCCGATATCTTCGGTCAAGGCCTCGCTGATGGCCTCGCCGTGTTCGAGCAGTTTGCCGCGCCAGGCCAGCAGCGCCTGGCGGCGATGCGCGAAGCCCTTGTCGCGCCATGCGGACTGGGCGCGGCGCAGTTCGCCGGCGAGCGCGGCGATTCTTGCGGCGGGCCAGTTCTCGAGCTCGCAATCGACGCGGCCGGTGCGCGGGTTTTTTGCGGGAAATGTTTTCATGCCGGTCGGTATCCGAGCGGAAGGCCCGCATCCGGCGTGAAGCCATGGAGTTCGACGCCGGGCAGGGCCGCGCAGACCAGTTCGCGCACCTCGATCAGCGCGCCCAGATCGATGCCGGTCGAAAGCCCCATGGACTCGAGCATGAATACGAGGTCTTCGGTCACGATATTGCCGCTGGCTCCCGGAGCGAAAGGACAGCCGCCGATGCCGCCGAGCGAGCTGTCGAGGGTCTTCAGATCGAGTTCGACCGCCATCAGCGCGTTCGCCAGCCCTTGTCCCCTGGTATTGTGCAAATGCGCTCCGCTCAACTTGCCGGCGCCGCAGCCGCGCCGGATGCCGCGCACGAGACGCCTGAGTTGCGCCGGGTTGCCGTAGCCCGTCGTATCGGACAGGCTGATTTCGTCGGCGCCGAGTTCGACCACCTGTTCGGCGAACGAAAGCACCCGGCGTTCGGGCACCGGCCCTTCCAATGTGCAGCCGAAGGCCGTCGACAGGCTGACTTCGAATTGCGGCCGGCCTCCCGCCGGCAAGGATTGCAGGAATTCGACGCAGGCCCGGATCTCCGCCAGCACCTGGGCATGGGTCCGGTTCAGGTTTTTCAGGGAATGGGTCTCGCTCATCGAGAACGGCAGCGTCACCTTGTGCGCGCCGCTGGCGGCGGCGTCGCGCAGTCCTCGCAGGTTCGGCGCCAGCGCCGCCACGCGCAAGCCTTCGAAGCCGACGGCGTAACGCACGATTTCCGCCGTGTCCGCCAATTGCGGCAGCAAGCCCGGCGGCACGAACGAACCGACTTCCATTTCGCGGCAGCCCGCCGCATATTGCGCGGCGACCCAAGCCTGCTTGGATTGCGTCGGCATGATTTGCCGAATGCTTTGCAGGCCGTCCCGCAAGCCTACTTCGCTGATGAGAATATCTGTCTTCATGTCGGGCGGCGAGATAAATTCGCTCAAATGAACTATTGTTATAATTAAATAACAAATATACCATCAGTAAAGCTCCGATCAAGTCGGAGCTTCACTGCGGTACATGGATGTGTCGCCGGATTCGATGGCGCAAGCCGTTGAATCCGGGAGCAAGACAAAACCGCGCTTTTGTTTTGCGGCGATGAATAATTCCATGGATGGAATTGTTCAGGGGATACCTGGGCAAGCTCCGATCAAGTCGGAGCTTCCCTGCGGCGCATGCCCGCGGTACAAGAGAGCGCCGCCGGATTCAACGGCGCAAGCCGTTGAATCCGGGAGCAAGACGAAACCACGCTTTTGTCTTGCGGGGATGAATAATTCCATGGATGGAATTATTCAGGGGATACTTGATCGACATATGACGAAACACGAGCGTACTGGTTGAGGGAAATGCTCCCGAGCGCCGACGGTCCGCCATTGGCGGGCATGAAGATAATCGAGTTCACCCACATGGTCATGGGGCCGGTTGCCGGCATGATCCTGGCCGATCTCGGCGCTGAGGTGATCAAGGTCGAGCCGCCCGGGGGCGACAAGACCCGCCGACTGCAAGGGTCCGGGGCGGGTTACTTCCCGATGTACAACCGCAACAAGAAAAGCATCTGCATCGATCTCAAGCGCGACCGCGGCAAGAAACTGGCGCGGCGTCTGGTGGCCGGCGCCGATGTGCTGATCGAAAATTTCCGTCCCGGTGCCATGGACTCCCTCGGCTTTGGCTGGCGGGAGATGCGCGCCGCGAATCCGCGGCTGGTCTACTGTTCGCTGAAAGGTTTTCTTTCCGGGCCCTACGAAAACCGCACCGCGCTTGATGAAGTCGCCCAGATGATGGGCGGACTGGCGTACATGACCGGACTGCCGGAACGGCCGATGCGGGCGGGGGCTTCGGTCATTGATGTCGCCGGCGGCATGTTCGGCGTGATCGGCGTGCTCGCCGCGCTGGAGCGCCGGCATCATAGCGGCCGCGGCGAACTCGTCACGGGTTCGCTGTTTGAAACCACCGCCTTCATGGTCGGCCAGCACATGGCCCAGCAGTCGACCACCGGAGAGGCCGCCCTGCCGATGTCCGTGCGCAGTTCGGCCTGGGCGATCTACGATATTTTCGAGTCGCGCGAAGGCGAGAAAATCTTCGTCGCAGTGGTCAGCGATACGCAATGGCGCCGTTTCTGCGAGGAGTTCGAACTGGAGGATTTCATCGCGGACGATACGCTCAGGCACAACAATGCGCGAGTAAATCAGCGCGGCCGCATCTTGCGGGCGGTAGCGGAAATGTTCGGCGCGATGGCCAGGGATGAAATGTTGCGGCGGCTTGACGCCGCCGGCGTGGCCTTCGCCCAGGTCAACAAGCCTGCGGACCTGTTCGACGACCCCCACCTGAACGCCTGCGGGGGCCTGTTGCCGGTCACCTTGCGCGACGGCGACCGCGCCGGCATGCGGACGCGGCTGCCGGCGCTGCCTGTCGAATTGGCTTCCCGGCGCTTCGGCGTCAGGCATGACCTGCCGGCGGCGGGCGAACAGGGCAGGGAAATCCTCGCGGACGCGAGTCTGACCGACGGCGAAATAGAAGAGCTCGAACGCGCGGGCCTGGTAAAATTCCCGTCCGGTTGAACCAGGCAAGCTCTGATCGATTCAGAGCTTGCCTGCGGCGCAGGCCCGCGGCATGCGAGAGCGCCGCCGGATTCGATGGCGCAAGCCGTTGAATCCGGGAGCAAGACAAAACCACGCTTTTGTCTTGCGGCAATGAATAATTCCATGGATGGAATTATTCAGAGAATACTCGGAAGCTCTGATCGATTCAGAGCTTCCCTGCGGCGCAGGCCCGCGGTACAAGCCCGCGGTACAAGAGAGCACCGCCGGATTCGACAGCGCAAGCCATTGCATCCGGGAGCGAGACAAAACCGCGCTTTTGTCCAGCGGCAATGAACAATTCCATGGGTGGGATTATTCCGGGGATGTCCGGCTCCCCGGCAATTGCCAGACCCAGGGGCGGCGGTCGCGGTCGGCGTTTTCGAAGGATTCGATGGCGGATTCCATGCGCAAGGTCGCGGCGATGCCGTCGAGACCTTCGAGCAGCAGGCTGCGGCGCGCGGATTCGATAGCGAAGCGCAGCGCGGCGCCGCCCCAGCGAATCAGTTGGTTTTCAAGGTCGATTTCCAGTTGGTTGCGGCCCGGATCCGTTTGCGTCCATGCGGCCAGACGCTCAATCTCCGCTGCTTCCAGTTCGATCGCCAGCATGCCGTTAAGCGCGCAGTTGTTGAAAAAGATGCCGCCGAAAGAAGGCGCCAGGATGACCTTGACGCCGAAGTCCTTCAGCGCCCACACGGCGTGCTCCCGCGATGAACCGCAGCCGAAGTTGTCGCCCGCGAGCAGCACGCTGGCCTCGCGGTACGGCGCCTGGTTCAGAATGAAATCCGGTTCGGGCTCGCGGCTGTCCGCCGCGCGATAGCGCCAGCCGGCGAACAGGGCGTCCCCCAGACCTTCTTTTGAAACCCGGCGTATTTCCCGCGACGGGATGATGGCGTCGGTATCGATATTGGGCCGCAACAGGGGCGCGGCTATGCCCCGGTGGAAAACGGGGGTCCGGACGTTCATCGCGCATCCTCCGCGGCGCTGATGAATCCCCGGCAGGCGGACGCCGCCACGGTCAGGGGGCTGCCGAGATGGGTGCGGGCGCCGGGTCCCTGCCGGCCCTGAAAATTGCGATTGGTGGAGGAAATCACCCGGCATCCTCCGAAAGATTCGCCGCCGGCATGGAAACAAAGCGAGCAGCCGGCTTCGCGCCATTCGAAGCCGGCCGCGCGGAAGATCCGGTCGAGCCCTTCCGCTTCCGCCGCCCGCTTTATCGCGCTCGAACCGGGCACGCACAAGGCCCGCACCCAGGGCGCGGTCTTCCTGCCGCGCAGGTAGTTCGCCGCGGCGCGCAAATCGTCCAGGCGGTTGTTGGTGCAGGAACCGATGAAGGCGGCGTCGATGCGGATCGAACGCATCGGCGCGCCGGGTTTCAGGCCCATGTAGTCCAGCGCCTGCCGCGCCGCGCTGCGCTGTTGCGGCTCGCCGAATGCGCCGGGATCCGGCACGACGCCGTCGACCGCGGCCAGTTGCTCGGGATTGGTGCCCCAGGTAACCGACGGGGAGATTTCCGCGCAGCGCACTTCGAGTTCGAGATCGAATACGGCGCCTTTGTCGCTGCGCAACTCGCGCCAATGCTTTGCCGCCAGTTCGGACCAGGGCGCGCGCGGCGCGTGTCTTGTGCCGAGAACGTATGAAATCGTCCGTTCGTCCGGCGCGATCATGCCGGTGAATGCGCCCATCTCGACAGCCATGTTGCAGATCGTGAAACGTCCGTCCATCGCCAGCGCGCTGATCGCCGGACCCGCGAACTCGACCGCGTAGCCGCTGGCGGCGCGGCTGCCGAAGCGGGCGATCGAATGCAGGATCATGTCCTTGGCGGTAACCCCCGGATTGGTTTGCCCGCGGAAGTTCACCCGCATCGCGCGCGGCCGGGTCGCGCGCAAGGTGTTGGTGGCCAATGCGTGTTCGGCTTCGGTCGAGCCGATGCCCCAGGCCAGCGCGCCCAGCGCGCCCAGAGTGCAGGTGTGGCTGTCCGGGCATACCGCGCTCATGCCGGGTTGCGCGATGCCGAGTTCCGCGGCCACGACATGCGCGATTCCCCGGCGCGGGTCGTCGAGGTCGAACAACTCGATTCCCGCATCGGCGCAACTTGTCCTGACGGCTTCGATGAACGCCTCGCCATGGGGAACGACAGTTTCTGCGCCGCTGCCCGGCCGCGTGTCGACGATATGGTCCATCGCGCAGAATACGCGGCCGGGCGCGCGCACCCGGCGCCCTTCCGCTTCCAGACTGCGCAGCGCGATGCTGCCCATTCGTTCATGGAGGAAGATGCGGTCGGTATAAATCAGGCACTCCCGGTCGCCAAGCGAAGCGACCTCGTGCGAATCCCACAATTTGTCGAACAAGGTAGACGGCATTTTCAGCTATATATCCTCTGAATGATTCCAGCCATGGAATGATTCATTGCCGCAAAACAAAAGCGTGGTTTTGTTTTGCTCACGGATTCAATGGCTTGCGCCATCGAATCCGGCGGCACATCCATGTGCCGCAGGGAAGCTCTGACTTGATCAGAGCTTCCCTAAGCGCGGTTCTGTCTTGCTCGCGGCTGCAAAGACTTGCGCCGTCGGAATCCGGCAACGCTTTTTTGCACCGCAGGCATGCGCCGCAGGGAAGTTCTGATAAGTCAGAGCTTTTCTTGTATCCTCCGAACTATTCCAGCCATGGAATCATTCATTGTCGCAAGACCAAAGCGCGGTTTGGCCTTGCTCGCGGCTGCAATGGCTTGCGCCGTCGAACCCGGCGGCGGTCTTTTCTACCGCGGGCATGCGCCGCAGGGGATTTCCGACTTGATCAGGGCTTCCCCAAGGTTGTCCGCCTCGTCGGGCGGCAGTGCCGAAGCTTGCGCGCGGCAATTCCGGCGCCTATAATCGAAATCGAATTTGACATATTGATCTAACAATAGGACAAATGGTACCAGAACTTCCGATTTCGCATGTGGTCGCCGTATCGGCCGCCTTCGAGAGTCGTCCAGCGCGAAGCAATGTCGCGGCCGGGAGCCGATTCCGGGGCGACAGGATAGCGAACCGGGCGCCTGTCGCGTCATTCGAGGTTGATCGCGGACATGCGGCCGCGGCGGCTGCGCGCCTTCGCGCCTTCGCGGAAGGCGGCGAAGGGGCGAACTTTCAACACGGCCGGATAGGCGCATCCCGCGCTGCGGCGAATCCTTCGCGGAAGGCGGCGCAGCGGCGAACTTCCAACCGCGCGCGCGAGGATGTCCGCGGGCGAGCCGTGGTGGACTCCGGCGGATGTCGCTTTCAACTTCAACCGCGCGCGCAAGGATGCCGGCGGCTTCGTTTCGGGGATGCAAGGTGACCGGCTCCGGCGCTGTCGAGGCGATCGACGCCGTAGTCAATATCTGGACTGCGGAAGCCCTGTCCCATCGGCCCGGCTGGACCGACGAGTTCTTCGTCGGCAAGGTCAAGGGTAGGCACGACAGCGGCGGAATCAGTCTGGAACAGATGCTGGCCGAAATGGACGAAGCCGGCATCGGCCGCGGTTTTCTGGTTGCCGCGAAATCCGGCCGGCCCGGACTGCCGGGTTGCTACCATATGCCGCCGAAAGTGGTGGCGGACGCGGTGGCGCGCTATCCGGAGCGTTTCTCCGGGCTGCTCGGGGTCGACCCCTATACCGGCATGGACGGCGTTCGGGAGCTCGAACGCTGCGTGCGCGAGTTGGGCTTCATCGGCGCGCATCTTTATCCGCACTGGTTCGACCTGCCGCCCAATCAGGCGCGGTATTACCCGTTCTACGCCAAGTGCGTCGAACTCGATATCCCGATCCAGATACAAGTGGGGCAGTCGCTGATCTATTCGCGCGAACACCGTTGCCGGTCTGTCGGCCGCCCGATTTGCCTCGACGATATCGCCTGCGACCTGCCGGAGTTGAAGCTGATCGGCTCCCATGTCGGCATTCCATGGCACGACGAGATGATCGCCATGGCGTGGAAGCACGAAAACGTCTATTTGTGCGCCGATGCCCATTCGCCGAAATACTGGCCGCGATCGGTAGTGCGCTACATCAATTCCTATGGCCAGGACAAGGTCGTGTTCGGCACCGATTTTCCGGTGCTGCGCTTCAGGCGCACCATGGACGAGATCGGCGCTCTCGGCCTCAAGCCCGAAGTGCGGCGCAAGTTCCTGCGCGACAATGCCGCGCGGCTCTATGGTTTGGCGGAGGATCGGCCGTGAGCGCGCCGCTGGCGGGAATCCGCATCGTTGAAATGACCAGCGTCGTGCTCGGTCCCTACGCTTGCCAGATGCTTGGCGACCTTGGCGCCGATGTCGTCAAGATCGAACCTCCCGCCGGCGATACCAACCGCAGGCTCGGCCCTTACCGGAACAATCCCGACATGACGTCGCTGTTCCTGAACTGCAATCGCAACAAGCGCTCGGTAGCGCTCGACCTGAAATCCGCGGCCGGCCGCGATGCGGCCGGCAGGATCATCCGCGGCGCCGACGTGTTCATCCACAATTTCCGCCCGCAGGCGGTCGAACGGCTCCAACTCGGCTACAATGCCGTGCGCGAACTCAATCCGCGCATTGTCTATTGCGCCACTTACGGCTACAGCAAGCGCGGGCCTTACGGCAACAAGGGCGCTCTCGACGACTCCATCCAGGCCGCCAGCGGCATCGCCGCGCTGCAAAGCATGGTGGAAGGCGAACCGCGCTACCTGCCGACCATTGTCGCCGACAAGACCACGGCGCTATTCGTGGTCCAGGCCGTGCTCGCCGCGCTGTTTCACCGCGAGCGCACGGGAGCGGGCCAGGAAATCGAAGTCCCGATGTTCGAGTCCATGGTGTCGTTCGTCATGACCGAACATCTTTGGGGCCAGACTTTCGATCCTCCCCTGGGCAAGGCCGGTTATGTGCGGCTCATGGCCAGGCACCGGCGGCCCTATCGCGCCAGGGACGGCCGCTATCTGGCGGTGCTGCCTTATTGGGACAACCATTGGCGCACTTTCTGCGAAATTGCCGGCCGGCCCGAACTGGCGGACGACCCCAGGTTTGTCGACATGGCGACGCGGCTCGCGAACATCGACGACTCCTATCGCGTTACCGGCGAAATCATCGCCGGCCGCGACCGCGCCGAATGGGTGGAGCTGCTGGGCGAAACCAATGTGCCGATGATGGCGGCCAACTCTCTCGACGAACTGATCGATGATCGGCATCTGGTCGAGACCGGATTCTGGCGGGCTGTCGAGCATCCCACCGAAGGCAAGTTGCGCATGAGCAGCCCGCCGATGCGCTTCGGCGCCTCGCCTGCCGGCATCGGCCGGCTGCCGCCCCGGCTTGGCGAACATAGCCTGGAAGTGCTGGAGGAGGCGGGCCTGGAAAGAACCGAAATCGAAGCCATGATCGCGGCCGGAACCGCCGTCGCGCCGGCCTGAATTGGCAGGGAAGCTCTGATCAAGTCAGAGCTTCCCTGCGGCACATGGATGTGCCGCCGGATTCGATGGCGCAAGCCGTTGAATCCGGGAGCAAGACAAGACGACGCTTTTGTCTTGCGGCAATGAATAATTCCATGGATGGAGTTATTCAGAGAATACTTGGGGAAGCTCTGATCAGATCAGAGCTTCCCTGCGGCACATGGATGTGCCGCCGGATTCGATGGCGCAAGCCATTGCATCCGGGAGCAAGACAAGACCGCGCTCTTGTCTTGCGGCAATGAATACTCGGGAGAATCGAATCATGACCTTCAAGACCAAGTCTATCGAACACGAGAGCAGCCCGGAGGAACAGGCCTGGCTGAAAGAAGAAATCGCCGAACAGGAGCAACGCTTCGCGGCTATCGCGCAGGCGATGGAAGCGCTCGAACCCCGGCGCCGCAAGTGGTATCGGGAATTTTTCGACCGCATCGGTTCGCTCGGGTTCAATGCCGACGGCGACAACAAGGTTCGCATCGCCCAGGCGGATCTGCCCGTGCGGCCCGAGGGCAAGAAAGACCAGGTGGTATGGAAATACGGGGTCGACGGCGACTGAGTTCCCCGCGACCCGCTGCCAGGACCAGGAGACCAGACATGGCACGACCGCATATTGAACCGTTCTGCGACCGGGACGTCCATTTCAAGAACATGACCCTGCCCGGATTTTCTCCGGGCATGCGCTACAAGATGCTCAGCCTGGATACCGATACCGGCGCTTGCAGCATGACCGTTCAACTCGACGGCGGCTATCGCCAGCCGCCGGGCTTTTCCTGGGCCGAACGCGAGCTGATGATTATCGAAGGCGAATTGCGCGTCGGCGACCGGACTTGCCGCAAGGGCCATTATTTTTACATTCCGCCGGGCTTCGCAATGCCGGAGATCGCCACCGGCGGCGGCTGCCTGGTGCTGATGATGTACAACACGTCGGCGCCCAGCCACGAACAGGCGACCGAACATCATCCGCTGGCCCAGGTCGACCTGTACCACGATGTCGATGCCTATATGGGCATGCCCTGGGCGCCGGGCAATCTGGTCAGCCCCTCGGTCGCTTCCGGCTGCATGATCAAGTTGCTCAACTTCAACCCCGTTTCCTATGCGATGACATTCCTCTATTGCATGACTCCGGCGTTTTTCCAGGACAACATTTCCTATCATGATTGCGCCGAGGAGTCCTATCACTTGTGGGGGACTTCGTGGATGATGCAATTCGGCAATTTGCCCACGGGCGGTTATTTCTGGCGTCCCGCGTACATCAATCACGGCGCTTTCGCGTCCGAGTTCGGCTGCATCGCCCTCGGCAGGGTCGATTCGAAGCTGTTCAACCATTTCCATTACAACCCCTGGACCACGCCGCGGGAGAATGCGGAACGCTCGGCGGCGAGACTGTATCAGCGCGACCCGCTGCTGTACCGCTGGATGGTGAGCCATGATCACAATCACCCCCATGGCCCGGAAGATTTCGAGCAGACCATGCCGCGCCGGGGCGCGGCCGCGCAAGCGGCCGAGGACCGCGCCGGAGAAGGCAACCGCCACGACCATTGGCACGGCGTGCATCGACATAAGGACAACCCCCATGATCATGAACACTAACTGTTGGGCGGCGTTGTTGCGCGGGGCGGCGCGGCGCCGCGCGCTCTGCGCCGCGCTGCTTGTCCTGCCGGCGAGCGCGGCCGGGCAGGAACTGGACCATTTTCTCGGCTGGTTCGCCGGCGAATACGACAACAACGAACAGGTCTGGCAGCAAGGAGAAGACGGCGTCGCTGCCGAAGACCGGCACGAACATGTCCATCACCTGTTCATTCCGGCGGCGGCGCCCGCCGTCGGCGAGCATATTTTCTTCATCAAGCAATACCTCGGCCGGGACTATGAAAACGTTTACCGGCAGCGGCTGTACAGCTTCAGCGCGAACGAGGGTCGCGACGCCATCGAACTGGCGATCTACAGTTTCAACGACGAGGAAAAGTACCGTTACGCCGACCGCGACCCCTCGCTGCTGGCGGAGCTGCAACCCGGGGATTTGCGCAACGTGCCCGGCTGCAATGTCTTCTGGCGCTTCGCCGGCGATCATTATGTCGGCGAAATGGATGACAATGCCTGTTTCTATTATTCCGAGGCGATGGGCCGGAATGTCTACATCACCGATACCTTGCGCCTGACCGCCGACGAAATCCGGATCGGCGACAAGGCCTACGACGAAGACGGCAACCTGCTGTTCGGCCGGGAAGAGCCCCATCGCAATCGCAAGGTGCGGCATTTCGAAGGCTGGGGCGCGGTGCGGCGCGGCGCCTTCGCGCCCGACTCGGACGACCCCGACGAGATGCTGCTGGTGCCGGCTCTGCGCTTGCACAACGAAGGACAGATCGCGCCGCTGGTAACGGCGGAGGGGGCCGCCACGGGCTACAGCGTCGAACTGGCTCGGCTGACCTACCAGAACACCCGGGTCGCGGTGCTCAAGCTCGGCATCCTCGATGCGGAAACCGGCGAGACCGTGGCCTATTCCTGGGCCAATCCCGGAGCGGACAGGATCGGCGTCAACCTGGGCTGGCTGCAGGTCGGAATGACCGCGGAAGATATCCAGGCATCCCCTGAATAATTCCAGCCATGGAATTATTCATTGCCGCAAGACAGGAGCGCGGTTTCGTCTTGCTCCCGGATTCCATGACTTGCGCCATCGAATCCGGCGGCGCTTGTCCCCGTCGTCAGCGAACAGGGAACCCGCTATTCTTTTTCCGCCGATCCCCGGTGTCGGACGTATTGCCCGGTATTGCCTCCGGCAGGCTGCGCAAACCAGTTCGCGGTATGTGCAGTTACCGCCATTTGGGACGCTCCTGAAATTAAAGACAAGATGTTGCGGAACGGCATTATATAGCAACATTCGCCCTGCTTGCATGTGACCCGGATCACAAGTTATCGAAATTTTTCGCCCGCCCGGGCGACCGCGAAACGCCGATGCTCTATCCGACCGCGACGCATTCCGGCCGCTTGCGCGGCCCGCCTCGGCGACAGCCTGGAAATGATCGCGAGTTTCTTCGAAGGTCGATAGAACGCTTCCGGGGAAGCCGCCGCGCGCCGGCTTATTTATTACTGATAAATCAAATAATTGCCGGCAAATCTCTTGCGCCGCCACAGGCGGGGCGGTGTTCCCGCGATCCGCCGAACCGGGACGGCGGACGATTCGGCGACCGGGCCGCCGCGCGCGTTTTCGGGGAAGCGTTCGCGCGGCCCGCGTCTTTTCCGCGGCCGCGTTTCGGTCCGCCTCGCGGCGTCGCTGTCCCAAAAACGCGATGTCGCTGCTCTGGAGAATTATTCGGCGAGCGCCGCGAGACCGCCCCGGCCGACGGCTCCGCGGGCCGGAAGTTCCCGTTCATGTTCGCGCGGCGATTCAGCGGCCGGGCCGCGCGAATCCGGCAAATACGGCAGGCATATCAACAAGTTCTGAGTGGCGGTAACTGCACAAACCAGAGATACGATAATCGGCCTGTCGGTAGCGATGCTGGGCAAGGCCCCGGGCACCGCATTGCTCAACGAGTGGTACGGCGTCTACAATGCGAGCGTCGGCAAGGGCATGAGCCCGGAAGACGCCCTGCTGGAGTTGGCGAATCACATCGCCGCCTCGAGCGCCTTCACGTCCATGTATCCCTTTTTCATCACGAACGCGGAGTTCGCGCGGGATTTTCTGACCGCGGCCCTGGGCGAAGCGCCGTCGGCGGAAGTGCTGGCCCTGGCGACGGGCCTGCTCAACGGCGGCATGGGCCGGGGCGAGATGGGCCTGCTGGCCGTGCAGCAATTGTTCGAGATCCGCATGCAGGGGGAAAGCCATCCCGCCTACGGCGATTTCGGCGGCCTCGCCATGATGTTCGCCAACAAGGTGGAAGTGGCCACGTACTACACCGTTACCAAGCGCTGGGAGGGCGACTCTGCGAGCGTGCTCGGCGGCGTGACGGGCGACGGCGACAGCGTGACCGCGGCGAAGGAAGCCATCGACATGATGCGGCGTCCCGGCAAGAGCTTCGAGTTGACCACGGGCGTCGACCGGCTCGACGGCACCCTGGGCGACGACACCTTCGTCGCCACCGAGAAGACCCTGACCGGCGTGGACCGGCTCGACGGCGGCGAAGGCATGGACACGCTGGAGCTTTCTTCCAGCGGCTCCGACGACGATGTCAGTGTCTCTTCCGGGGCAAGCGTCATGCACATCGAGACGCTGATGGTCGACAGCGGCGGCGACTTCGAGGCGGACCTGATGAGCGGTTGGGAAGGCCTGAAGGAGGTCGTCCTGAGCGATGTCGCGGGAGATGTCGAACTGGACGCCGGCGGCGCCGCCGTCTCGTCCAAATCCCTGGAAGGCGGCACCGTCGAGATCATGAACGCCGCCGTGATAAATCTCGAGGACGTGAGCGAAAGCACGCAGGTGAACATCTTCGGCACGGACACCACGACCTCGGTCATGGTCGAGGGCGGCAAGGGTGTCGAGGTGGGCAAGTCGACCGCGCATTCCGAGACGGTCAAGAGCGTGACGCTCGACGGCGTGCACGACGGCATGGGCGACGACAAAAAGCGCTACGGCGAAAACACGCCCGCCAAGGAAGCCGAAGGCGAAACACCCGCTGTAGCTGCGGTAAACAACGAGGACCGGGTGCCGGTGCACATCTTCTCGAAGGCGATCGAGTCCGTCGACCTGCGCAACACCAACACCACCTTGCTGGTGGAGAACGCCGCCAAGGACATGACGGAACTGACGGCCGTGGTCGACCGGTTCGGCAACACGGCCAACGGGCACGGCAAGTTGTGCCTCAAGGGCATCGAGGACCTGATGATCGAGGTGAAGGGCGATTCCAACATCCGCCTGGCTTCGGACCAGATCAAGACGGTCGCCGTTTCCGGCGGCGGCGATCTGACGCTGGACGTGACCAAGTTCGCTCCGGCGGTGGCGAAGAAAGCGACCGATGTCAAGCCGTCCGAGACGCTGGAGAGCATCGACGCGAGCGAGGCGAGCGGCGCCGTCAAGATCGCCGCTCTCAACAAGAGCGTCATGTCCTACATGGGGAGCATGGGCAAGGACGATGTGAGCGTGAAGGAGTTCAACGCCAAGGGCCTGACGGCGAACCTCGGCGCCGGCGACGACATGTTTACCGCCACCAACGTCAAGACCGGCAAGAGCCGGATCGACGGCGGCGCGGGCATGGACACGCTGGTGCTGAAGGAAAAGATCGGCGCCAACCTCAAGGGCGCCGGAGACGCCTACATGAACTTCGAGACCATCACCCTGGAAGCGGGCGGCGGCTCGGGCACCTACGATGCCAAGGAGCTCGACATCGACAACCTGAAGGTGACCGGCGGCACCGGCGCCGGCGGCGTCACGTTCAAGAACCTGATGTCCGGCACCGGTCTGGCGGTTTCGAGCAAGAAGCCGACGGCCGCCGACGAAAGCAAGCCGCTGGAGACCAAGGCGACGGCCACGACCGCCGTGGTGAGCTACATGCTGGAAGACGGCGATGATGAAGATTTGATGCTGCATCTGCACACCAGTGGCGGCAGCGTGGACGAGAAATTGGATTTGGGAATAAGAAATCCAAAGACGGCTTTGACGCTCACGGTGGACGAGGATGTCGAGGAATTGACCGTGCACTCCACGGCGACCGTTAGCTCCAAGGATGTCAAGACCACGGACTACGTCAACCAACTCACTGTTACCGGAAACGACAGTGGAGTTGAGAAACTGAAAATCACTGGAGATGCTCCTGTCATTGTCTTCAGGACAATTGGAGGTGAAACAAAACAATTGAAGTCCTTGACCTATGTAGATGCCACGGAGAACACGGCAGGCCTTTATTTTATCGTAAGTGGTGGAAGCGGTGGACCAGACATTGAAATGCATGGCAGTCCTGCCAATGATATTCTTGTAGGGATGGGTGGCAACACCGGCAAGAGCACATTGATGGGCAACGATGGGGACGATGTGCTCGCTGGTCTTTACGGTCCGGACAAGATCACAGGCGGTGCCGGAGGCGACAGGATTTTTCTTGGCGCTGCCAATGTGGCTGTTACACAGAACTATGTCGATTATCAAAGTAGTTCAGAATCGTTAGATGACAATGCCGAAGACATGATCATCTACAAAGCGGCATCCGATTCTCAAGTCAGCTTTGGCGACAAGATAGCGGGATTCGATCTGATCTTCAACTTTGAAGTCAGAAGCGGCAAGAACGAGGACAAGATCGATCTCAGCCCAATAGTGGATCTGACGGGGAGCCTCCAGGATCTGAACGACACAAACAAGAAAAACAAAGATAAAACCGAAGATTTGAAGACGGCCGTCGGCGATGGCAAGGATCTGTTCGTGGCCGACGCTACTGATGATGCATTCGCCAGCACCAACTCCGTTGTGTTTGTCCGGACGACGGAAGTTCACGCCAACATCAAGCACCCCGAGGGTGGGATATTTTCCCTTAATAACAATGTCAGCTTTATTCCCGGCGACGATACCAAGATCCAGTTGACCTGGGTTCTCGTTGATGTGGACGGAGACGGCGATTTCAGCGCCGGCACCGATATGGCCATTGCGCTGGCCGGTCACATCGATTTGGGCGCGGATAATTTCATGTGATCCGGCGGTTTGCCGCCCTTGACCAAAACCCCCGGCCTTGGCCGGGGGTTTTGCGTTCGGGACGATGAAAATGTCGGGCGCGCGGCACCGCGAACCGGGGGATTCATGTAGATTGCCTGTCCGTCCGGCGCCGGCAAGGCTTCGCCTGCGGACCGGTCGGGAAGAAGCTCCCGTTTCGGTGTCCAAAAGGGGCTGACGACGAGCGAGAGTTTTTTCTCCTTGCTTTTGTCTTGCGGCAATGGACAATTCCATGGACGAGACTATCCGGAGAATACCCGACGGGCGCGCTGCGCCGGAATGCCGAGTCGGGTGACGTCGCGATGCCGGGCAACCGCCAGATCATTCTCAAACGCAGGCCGGAAGGGATTCCCGTCCCCGCCGACTTCGAAATACGCGAAACGCCGATGCCGGATGCGCCAGCCGGCGGCATTCTTTGCCGAACCCGCTACCTGTCCCTGGATCCTTACATGCGCAGCCAGATCGCCGGCCGGCATCCTTCCGGCGCGGTCGCGTCCGGAGCGGTCATGCGGGGAGAAACCGTCAGCGAGATCGCGAGTTCGGACTCGCCGGACCTGCCGCCGGGCCGGCTCGTCCGCTGCATGGGCGGCTGGCAGGAATATTCAGCCCATGCCGCCGGCGATGCGCAACTGCTCGAGCAGGAGATCGACCCGCCGTCCTGGGCCTTGTCGATCCTCGGCATGACCGGCCTGACCGCCTATGCGGGCATGTTCTGGCAGGCCGGCGCGGATGCCGGCGATACTGTGCTGATTCCGGCGGTCGCCGGCGCCGTCGGCTCGGCGGCCGCCCAGTTCTGCGCCTTGCGCGGCGCCAGGGTGATCGGCATCGCCGGCTCGGCGGCCAAATGCGGCTTCGCGCGCGAATCGCTCGGCGTCGAGGCCTGCATCGACCGCAATGCCGATGATGTCGACGCGATGCTGGCGGCGCTTTGTCCCGAGGGAATCAATGTATATTTCGACCTGGTCGGCGGCGCGCTGTTGGACGCGGCCTGCCGGCATCTGGCGAATTACGGCCGCATCGTGCTTTGCGGCCTCATGGCCGAATACAATCGCTCCGAACGCGCCCCCGGCCCGCCGCCCGGCCTGTTGATCGCCAGGCGAGCCGTCGTCAGCGGCCTGGTGGTGTATGACTACGAGCCCCGGCGCGGCGAATATATCCGCGAATGCCTGCCGTTGCTGCGCGCGGGCAAGATCCGCCAGCGCGAGGACATCAGCCGCGGACTGGAAAGCGCGCCGGAGGCATTTTGCCGGCTCATGCGCGGCGGAAATTTCGGCAAGTCGATCGTCGCCTTGCGCTGAAGCCCGCGCTGCCGGCCCCGGCGGCGCGGGTCTTCGCCCCGTTTCCGGCTATGCGGCCGAAGAGGTCGGCGCTGCGGGAGCGGGCAGATGCGTCTCGCTTTCGCAGCGCGCGCGAATTTCCTCGATGTCCGGCCCGAGGTTGAACAGCGGCGGGTTTTCGGGGCGCGCCGCGGCCATTTCCGCGCGCAACGCCTCGGTCGCCGCCATGTCGACCTGGCCGGCATCGTCGATCGCGACGCCGAAGCGGCGGGCGCCCTCGACGGAAACAAGCCGGCGTTCGACATCGGTCCGCACGAGTTCCGGGTCGCGCTTGAGCGGGTCGCCCCAGCCGCCTCCGCCCCAGGTGTTGAAATAGAGCAGGTCGCCCTTGCGAACCTCGACGCCTTCAACCTTGGCCGGCAGCCATTGCTCGCTGCCGTCCGTTCGCACCAGCCGCTTGCTCGAGCGCATGCCGGTTTCGCCGCCGAGCACGCCGTAGGGATAGGTCAGCCAGCGTTCGTCGTGAATGCCGATATGGCCGTCGCAAAGGAAGCGGTAAGCGATGCGCAGACCGTTGCCGCCGCGATGCAGGCCGGCGCCGCCGGAATCCGCAATCGTCTCGTAACGCTCGATGCGCAGCGGAAAATACGACTCGATGAATTCGTTCGGCACATTGGTGAATCCCGGCCAGAGCGAATGGCCGTCGGGGCCGTCGCCGACGGGGCGGCCGGGAATGCCGCCGAAGCCGATCTGGAAGAGCTGGAACCACTCGCCCCTGTCGTCGTAGCCGGAATAGAACAGATGCGGAGAGTCGGAGAAGCCGGCCGCATTGAGCATCTGTTCCGGCGCGCCCATGCCGAGCAGGGCGCCCAGCACGTCGAAGATTCTGCCAAGGGCGTGGGTGCGCCCCGACAGCGCCGCGGGGAAGCGCGGCTTCAGCAGGGAGCCTGCCGGAATCCGCACATCGACCAGATCGTAGAAACCGTCGTTGAAAACGATCTGGGGATCGACCACGTTGATGGTGAAGGAGCCGAAAAACATCTTGAACATGTCTTCATTGAGGAAAAAGTTCACCGAACTTTGGGCCTGGGGGGCGGTGCCGTCGAAGTCGAAGATCGCGACCGAACCTTCGCGCCACATCCTGCACTTGATGCGGTACGGCCCCTTGCCCATGCCGTCGTCGCAGATATAGTCCTCGAACTCGCGCGGTTCCTCGGGAATGAATGCTTCGATGATGAATTTCATCGCGTCGAAGTTGCGTTGCAACATGGTCTCCATGGTCGAGAACAGCACGTCGTCGCCGAAGCGCTCGGCCAGGTCGACGCAGCGCCGGGCGGCGGTATTGCAAGCCGCGACAAGGGCGTTGAGATCGAAGCGATTCCATTCGCTGGTGCGCACGTTGTGCAGGATCAGTTCGAGCATGTCGGTCTGCAATTCGCCCTTGCGATAGAGCTTGACCGGCGGAATGCGGATGCCTTCCTGGTAGATCGTGGTCGCCTCGATCGGAATCGATCCCGGCACCATGCCGCCGTTGTCGGTCATGTGGCCGAACATGGCCGACCAGGCGATATGGCGGCCGTCCTTGAATACCGGCACCAGCACGACCCAGTCCGGCAGGTGCGATACCGCGGCATTGCACATGTACGGGTCGTTGGTGAGAATGATGTCGCCTTCTTCTATGGTCGCATCATAGGCTTGCAGGAAAGGGGCGATGAAAGAGCCGAACTGGCCGACCACCATCTTGCCTTCGGTATTGGCGATCATCGGAAAACAGTCGCCTTGTTCGCGGATGCCGGGCGACATGGCCGTGCGGAACAATACCGCGTCCATTTCCACGCGCGCGTTTTTCAGGGCGTTCTCGATGAGGTCGACGGTGACGCCGTCCACGTCGACCCGCCGCAGGGGCGTGTTGTTGGTCTGGATGATTTTCGCGGGCATGATGGCTGGCTCCTATGTCAGCGGGGTGATGAGCAGGTTGCCGACGGCGTCGACCCGCGCTTCGTGGCCGGGCAGCACCACCGTCGTCGAGTCCATTTCGACGATGATGGCGGGGCCGGGGATCAGCAGGCCTGCGCGCAACTTGCCGCGGTCGTAGATATTCGCGTCGCGCCACTTGCCGTCGTAGTAATAACGACTGTCGTGGATGACGCAGTCCGCCAGCGTCGCGCCTGTTTCGCCGACGATGAAATCGGCGATCGGCGCGGCCCTGGCCTTGACTACCGCCCGGATCATGAGGATTTCATGGCCTTCGCCGAGCTTGAAGGTGAACAGTTGTTCGTGCTCCCTGTCGAACCGGTCCACCAGCAGGCTCAGGCCGTCGCGGCGCAACTGTTCCTCGTCGAAATCGACGGTGATCTGGAAAGCCTGGCCGGCATAACGCAGGTCGGCCTGGTAGTCGACTTCGTGTTCGCTTTCGGGGATGCCGTCGGCGATCAGCGATCGGGCCGCGCGCTGGCGCAATTCATGCAAGTCGGACAGCAACTGCTGGTCGGTGAGGTCGGTGGCCATGGTCAGATAGGTGCGAGCCGCTTCGTCCTGGATTCGGGTCGTGGCGTCGCCGTAGGCGCAAAGCACGCCGGGCCCCGGCGGAATGATCACCGGCCAGGCCTGGGTCAGGATGCCGAGGGCGTTGGCGTGCAGCGGTCCGGCGCCGCCGAAACCGACGAGCGCGAAGTCCCTCGGATCGTAGCCCTGTTCGACCGAGACCACGCGCAAGGCGCCGAACATCGATTCGTTGACGATCTTGATGATGCCTTCGGCCGCCGCCATCAGGTCGATGCCCATCGCGTCGGCGGTCTTTTGCACTGCCGCGACGGAAGCGTCGCGATCGATCCGCATGTCGCCGCCGAGTTGCACATCGGAAGGCAGGTAGCCGAGCACGACGTTGGCGTCGCATACGGTCGGCTCTGCGCCGCCTTTCATGTAACAGGCCGGACCGGGCACGGCGCCGGCCGACTCGGGCCCGACGCGCAGCGCCTTGGTCAACTCGGGCACGAACGCGATCGATCCGCCGCCGGCGCCGACCGTGCGCACATCGACAGAAGGCGCCCTGACGCGGACATCGCCGACGATGGTTTCGCGCCGCACCCGGGCGCGCGCGTTCTGGATCAGGGCGACATCGGTCGAGGTTCCGCCCATGTCGAAGCTCAGGATGTCGTCGAAGCCGGCGCGGCGACAGAAAAAGATCGCGCCGGAAACGCCTCCCGCCGGGCCGGACATGAGCATGTTGACCGGGGATTCGGCCGCGGCCCGCGCCGAGGCGAGGCCGCCGTCGGAGCGCAGGATCGACAATTGCACCTCGTCGCCCATCAACTGGCGCAGGGAGCGCTGCAGGTTCTCCACATAGCGGGCGACTTCCGGCCGCACGTAGGAGTTCACCACGGTAGTTTCGGTACGCTCGTATTCCTGCATTTCCGGCACGACTTCGCTGGAGATCGAAACCGGCGTATCGGCGAAGACCATGCGGGCGATTTCCCGCGCGCGCCGCTCGTGTTCGCCGTTGACGTAGGCGTTGACGAAACAGATGGTCAGCGCTTCGATGCCGCCTTTGGCGGCAAGCTGTTCCAGCGACTCGCGCAGGCGCTCCTCATCGAGCGGCGCGACGATTTCGCCGTCCGCGCCGATGCGTTCATGGGCGCCTATGGTCAATTCCAGCGGAGCCAGCAAGGGTTTCTTGACATAGCTGACCCAGCCGCCGAGTCCGCCGGGACAGAAGGATCGCGCCACGTGCAGGGTGTCTTCGAAACCGGCGGTCGCGACCAGGCCGACGCGGGCGCCGCGCCCGGTCAGCACCGCATTGGTCGCCACGGTGGTGCCGTGCATTACCCAGCGGGTCCGGCGCGGATCGATGGCCGATTCCGCGCAGATCTTGTTGATGCCGTTGAGCACGCCGATGGACGAATCCTCCGGCGTGGAAGGCACTTTCGCGGTGCGGGTTTCGCCGGTCTCCTCGTTTACCAGCAGGAGATCGGTGAAAGTTCCCCCTACATCCACGCCGAGTCGATAGCTCATTCCGAGTCCTCCCTAGTGGTGGAAATTCCTGTATCTGCTGAATAATTCCAGCCATGGAATTATTCATTGCCGCAAGACAAAAGCGTGGTTTCGTCTTGCTCCCGGATTCGGCGGCTTGCGCCGTCGAATCCTGCGGCACATCCATGTGCCGCAGGAAAACTCCGATAAATCAGAGTTTTCCTTTGTATCCGCTGAATAATCCCATTCATGGAATTGTTCGTTGCCGCGAAACCAAAGCGCGGTCTTGCGTTGCTCCCGGCCTTGACGGCTTGCGCCGTCGAAGCCGGCGGCGCTCTTTTGCGCCGCGAGAAAGCCCTGATCAATCAGGGCTTTCCCGATTGTCCCCGCAGCCATTCCCGGACGCGGCCGCCGGGGGCCGTGCCGGTCAATTCGGTGGCCAGGTCCGAAGCCGCCAGCAGCCCGGCCGGATCGATGCCGGTTTCCAGCCCCATCTGCTGCAACATCACCGCCACATCCTCGGTCGCCACATTGCCGCTCGCGCCGGGGGCGAAAGGGCAGCCGCCGAGGCCGCCGATGGAACTGTCGAACCAGCGGACGCCGAGGCGCAGGGCGGCATGCACATTGGCCAGCGCCATCGCCCGGGTGTCGTGGAAATGGCAACCCAGGGCCGTCGGTCCGCAGCGTTCGGCCAACGGCGCGAGCAAGGCGTCGACCTGGGCGGGATTCGCCGCGCCGATGGTGTCGGCGAGCACCAGGCGATGAATGTCCGCGCCGGCGAAGCGGGCGGCGACGCCATGCACGGTCGCGGGATCCACGGCTCCCTCGAAGGGGCAGCCGAAAGCGACGGCGACGATGACGATCACCTCGATGCCGTCGGCGCGGGCCAGCTCGATGATTCGCCGCGCCGCGCGCTCGGCGTCGGCCATGGTCGTGCGGGCGTTTTTCCGCGCCATCGCTTCGCTGGCGTAGACGACCATGGTGACGGATTCGGCGCCGGCCGCCCGCGCCGATTCATAGCCTTTCAGGTTGGGAATGAGAAAGCTGTAGTTCGTCTTGCCGCGCTGTTCCAGCATCTTGAGCAACTCGCCGGCGCCCGCCATCGCCGGCACGGCCTTGGGCGAGACGAAGCTGCCGGCCTCGATCCGCGAAATGCCCGCGGCCTCCAGCGCCCGGACAAGCCGCAAGCGTTCGGGCACCGACAGGATGCGGCGCTGGCTTTGCAGCCCGTCGCGCGGCCCGACTTCATTGATCGTGACCCGGTCCGCCATCAGCCGATTGCCCCTTCGGCGCGCAGCCGCGCGATCGCGCCGGCGTCCATTCGCAGGCATTCCCGCAGCACTTCGTCGGTATGCTGTCCCAAACCCGGCGCGGCGTCATAGCCTTCGGTCCCGGTTCGCGACAGCTTGATCGGATTGCCGGGGCCGCGGGTGCTGGCGCCGCCGGGATGCCGGAGTTCGACCACCATGTCCCGATGCAGCACTTGCGGGTCGGAAAGCGCTTGCCCGAAGTTGTTGACCGGCGCGCAAGGGATGCGCTGTGCTTCCAGTCGTCGCAGCCAGTTGGCGCAGGTGTCGCCGGCGAGCACTTCGCCGATCCGGCGATTGATGTGTGCGCGGTCGCGCCAGCGGCCCGGCTGGGCGTCGTATTCGGGCCTGTCGAGATCCGGGCAATCGAGCACCTGCTTCAGGTTGCGCCAGAAGTTGTCGGTTATGACCGCGATCACGACGAATCCGTCGGCGCAAGCGAACGTGTCGTAGGGGACATGCACGAAATGGGAATTGCCGACGGGATGAGGGTTCTCTCCGGACAGGAAATACATCGTGGCCATGTAATTGAGCATCGAGATCTGGCAATCGAGCATGGAAATGTCCACTTCCTGTCCGAGGCCGCTGCGCTCGCGTTCGCACAGGGCCGCGAGCACTCCCATTACGCCGAACATGCCGCCGCCGAGATCGCCGATGGGAATGCCGGCGCGCACAGGCTGTTCCGGGCTCGGGCCGGTGATCGACATGCCGCCGCCGGTGGCCTGGGCGACCTGGTCGAAGGCGGGACGCTTGCTGCCGGGACCGCTGGCGCCGAAGCCGGTGACGGTGCAGGCGACGATGCGCGGATTGACCCGGGCCAGGTTTGCGTAGTCGATGCGCAATCTTTCCGGGACGCCGGCGCCGAAATTGCTGATGACGACATCGGATACTTCCACCAGCCTGTAGAAAAGCTCCAGTCCGCGTTCGTTCTTCAGGTCGACGGCGATGCTTTTCTTGTTGCGGTTGAGGGTGATGAAGTAGGCGCCCATGCCGGCGAGAGAGTATCTGGGATCTTCGGCGAGCAAGCGGCGCGTGCCTTCGCCGGCCGGCGGTTCGACCTTGATCGTCTCCGCGCCGAGATCGGCCAGGATCATGCTCGCGTAAGGCCCCGCCAGCATATGGGTGAGATCGAGCATGCGAATGCCTTCCAGCGCGCCCGGCATGGCCGCTATTCCCCCATGTCCAGTTCAACGAGTTCGTAACGGTTCTGCATGTATCCGCCGGCGACCGCCCGCAGGAAGATGTAGTCGCCGTCCGCCGTGCACCACAGGTCGTAGGGCGGGTGCTCTTGCGGCAATCCCCCGGCGGTATCGGTCACCTGGAAATGCAATGCCGCGAAACTGCCGGCCTCGACTTCGACCTGCTCCTCGCCGACGAATATCAGCGACAAGCCCATCCGGAACAATTCGGGGCCGGTGGCGCCGCGATGGTCGGGCGAGGTCAGGAAGAGTTCGGGAATGGACTGCTTGCCCGGCCCCCGGGCCAGATCGTAATTGCGCATCAGCAAGGCGTCGCCGGCGATGGGATGCGCCTGCAGCCAGGGAACGCGGCCGGCGGTGCGGAGTTTCTGGGCGACGCGCCCTTTTTCGCGCTGGAAGGCTTCGCAGATTGCCTGATCGTCCTCGAATCGAAACCAGCCGCCGCCTTCGAAGCGTCCGCCGACGGTCAGGCGAACACTGCAATCGATCGGGCTGCTGTCTGCGCGGCGCATGGCGAGCGTCACGTCGCGCACCACATCGGGCGCATCGTCGATCTCGCAATGGGCGAGCAACACGTCGACGCCGTCGGACTGCTGGTTGATGAGAAACCATTCGCGGCCGCGTTCGACGCCCCGGCGTTCCGGCTGCTCGCTGGTGTAGCGGATATGTCCGCGAATGGATCGATGACGCTTGCTCATGGAAGGCTCGGGTTCGCTTTATTGCAACTCCGCAGCTGATGGGCGACGATGAATTGTCTTGCGCAAGCATTATTGTAATAATGTTATACCTTTAGGGCAAATGCTCGATTCCCGCCAGGACATTTGACTGGAGGAGGCATGGAACCGACAGACCGGACGGCAAGAGAACTTTACCTGGAGATCAAGGCGAAGCCGCGCCCGCGCTTCGGTTTCGGCGACAAGGCGATCCTGGTCAACGTGGATCTGCAAAAGGCCTATACCAGGCCCGACCTGTTCGTCACGGCTTATGAAACCGATCCCGGCCAGAAGGAATACGTCAATCGTCTGAGCGCCCGCTTCCGCCGACTGGGCTGGCCAGTGGTCTGGACCTATGTGGCGTATATGGAGTCGGGCGAGGATTGCGGCGTCTGGGGCACTCGCGCCGACACGCCCGATTCGCTGCAGAACATCAAGCACGGCTCGGAACGCGCCGAATTCGACGACCGGCTCGAGATCGACCGCGCGCGCGATGTGATCTATTGCAAGAAAATGCCTTCGGCGTTCTTCGAAACCCGCTTGCAGTCGCTTTGCGTCTGGCACCGGGTCGACACCGTGGTGCTGACGGGCGGGTCGACTTCGGGCTGTATCCGCGCGAGCGCCGTGGATTCCCTGTCGAGAGGGTATCGCACCATAGTTCCCGAGGAATGCGTCGCCGACAAGCACGAAAGCGTGCATTTCGCCAATTTGACGGATATGGCGCTCAAATACGCCGACGTGATCCCGGTTGCCGAAGTCATCGGCTGGCTCGACGGCTTGCGGAGCCGGACCGATTGAGGCGCGCGCCGGAGTCATGAAAGCGGACCCGCAACTGTACGATTACTGGCCCTGGCGCGACCGGCCGCGGATCGTCTGGCCCGGCGGCGCCAGGCTCGCGTTATGGGTGGCGCCGAATATCGAATTCTACGAACTCGACCCGCCGCCGAATCCGCATCGCAAGCCCTGGCCGCGGCCCTTTCCCGACGTGAGCGGCTATTCGATTCGCGATTACGGCAATCGCGTCGGTCACCAACGGCAGATGCGCCTGCTCGAGCGCTACGGCATCCGCGGCTCGGTGTCGCTGTCGGCCGCGCTTTGCGAGCATCATCCCGAAATCATCGAAGCCTGCGCGGAACGGGACTGGGAGTTCTTCAGCCACGGCGTCTACAACACCCGCTACACCTACGGCATGTCGCAGGCCCAGGAACGCGAAATGATCCTCGATTCGATGGAGACCATCGAACGGCATGCCGGGCGGCGTCCGGTCGGCTACCTGGCGCCCGCGCTGTCGCATTCCGAACACACGATGGACCTGTTCGCCGAAGCGGGCGGGATTTATACCTGCGACCTGTTTCACGACGATCAGCCGACCCCGGTAAGAGTGCGCGGCGGCCGGCGCTTCATCTCGATTCCCTATTCGCTGGAGATGAACGACACCATCGCCTATGTCGTCAACCGCATCGAACCGCGGCGCTACGGCCAGATCCTGCGAGATAACTTCGACCGCCTCTACCAGGAAGGCGCCGTCAGCGGCACGGTAATGTGCATCCCGACGCATAACTACCAGGTGAGTTGCCCGCACCGCCTGTACGCCTTCGAACAGGCGCTCGACCACATCACCGGGCACGCGGATGTCTGGGTCGCCACCGGGCGCGAGATCGCCGAATATTTCCTGGCCCATTATTACGATGCCGCGGTGGAAGATATCGGCCGCAAGCGGGCGGACGCCGATGGCTCTTGATCCGGAATTCCTGCAATATCGCCGCCGCCGCCGCGGCATGGATCACGACCGCTACGAGTGGTCGCAATTGCACGAACGCGCAGGGACAAGTTGGCCCGGCGGCGCGCGGCTGGCGTTGTGGGTCAATGTCTGCGTGCAGTTCTTTCCCCTGAACCAGCGCGGCGCGCCTTTTCCCGCGCCCGGCGGCATGAGCATGCCTTATCCCGACCTGCGCCATTTCAGCTTGCGCGATTACGGCAACCGGGTCGGCATCTTTCGCCTGCTCGACGCCGTCGATCGTTATCGGGTCAGGCCGAGCTTCGCCGTCAACGGCGCCATGGTCGAACGGGCGCCCTGGCTGATCTCGACATTGCGCGAACGCGGCGACGAGATCGTCGCCCACGGCTGGGACATGGACAGCCTGCATCATGGCGGCCTGGCGCCCGAAGAAGAATCGGAACTGATCAAGCGGACGCTCGACGGCTTGCGCGCGGCGACAGGTCAGGCTGTAAACGGCTGGCTCAGTCCGGCGCGCAATGAAAGCGCGCTTACGCCGGATCTGTTGGCGGAGCAAGGCGTGCGCTGGTTCGCCGACTGGGTCAACGACGATATGCCGTATCGCTTTCACACCCGGGCGGGGGACTTGTGGGCGATGCCCCTGTCGAATGAACTCGAGGACCGCTTCATCCTCATGCAGAACCTGCACTCCGAAGACGCCTGGGCGAACCAGGTCTGCGACGCTTGCGATTTCCTGCTCGAGGAGGCGGCGGCCGCGGAGAGCGGACGGATGCTTTCGCTGAATCTGCATCCCTGGCTGATGGGTCAGCCGCATCGCATCGGCCGGCTCGAACAGGCGCTCGATTACATCACTTCGCGACCCGGAGTCTGGCCCGCCCCGCCCGGAGAAATTTTCGCGATTTGCTCGGCCTGACGGCTGACGGCTGACGGCTGACGGCTCGCGAGAGAATACTCAGACGAACTTGGTCGCGCCGAAGAACGCCACGGCGGCGATGCCGGCCCAATATAGATAAGCCAGCCGCTTGCCGAAGCGCAGCGATTTTTCCAGCGTGCTTTCGGCCGCGGGATCGGGGCCGGCGGCCAGCACCCGGAACAGCTCGGTCCATTCGCGCATGATGTATCGCAATTGCAGGCCGATGATCAGCAGCAGGCCGTAAATCAGCACCTTCCAGGAAAACCATTTTTGCATGGTTCCCGCTTCGAACGGCCCGTAGCCGAGCAGCGACAGGGAAGCGGAGATCAGCAGGGCGGGGATGACGAGATAGCGAATGCGCTCGTCCCAGATCGTCAGCCGGACGCCGCGGTCGGTTTCGCGATGGACGAAGGCCGCCCAGCATAGCGCGAGCCAGCCGCCGGACAGGAGCCACATCAGCCAGAGCCATGCGCCTTCGATATGGGGTTGCAGCCCCCAGATATTGCCCATGTGCAGGCCCAGCGGCAGCAACAGGATGATGCCGGTGCGGGCGAGGATATCGATCCGGTAGGCGGTTTCCATATGCCGCCGCCGTTCCTCCATGGACAATTGGCGGTTGACGACATGGCGCGATGTCTGGAACACGCCCCATTCGCCGCCGAGCCAATAGACCATGGCGAGGATGTGCAGCCAGCGCAGCACCGCGAGTTCGGTCATGACCATGTTCTTCTCCCCGGTCAGGTCGCGGCCGCGGTCGCGGCGGCGGATTCGGACGCCGGTTGCCTGACCTGGGTAAGAGCGGCCAGCGCGACGACGATCAATGCGGCGAAAATCGCAAAAGGCAATGCATAACTGCCGGTGGCGTCGTAGATCACTCCCGTGAGCCAGATGCCGAGGCCGCCGCCGCTGGCGTCGAGCACGGTGATCGTGCCCAGAATCTTGCCGGCGTCGCGGGTGCCGAAGATATTCATGACGGTCAGTTGCAGCATGGTGTAGACCCCGCCCCAGCCGAGTCCGAAGGCTGTCGCCGCGATCCAGATCAGCGCCGTATCCATCCGGACCAGGATCAGGGAGCCGGCCAGCATGACCAGGATGTTGCCGTAGAACACCTTGCGCTGGTCCAGATGGTCGGCCGCCAGGCCGAAAATGAACTTGCCCGCCAGGGCGCAGAAAAAGAACAGGCTGATCGCATTGGTGGCCGCCCGGGCGTTGAAGCCGGCGTCGGTCATGTAAACGAAGATATGGGCCTGAGTGCCGAGCACGGCATAGAAAGTCGCCATGGCGATGATCGCCAGCGCCCAGAAGGAACGGCTGCGCAAGGCGTCGGCATAGGCCATGCCGGCGTCCGCGCCGGGGGCCGCGGCGGCCGCCGCCGGGTCGGACAGTTCGGCAACAGCGTCGGGTTTGTCCCGCACCAGCAGCCAGGTCGCCGCGAGCATGACCGCGGGAAACAGGCTGCCCCAGGCGAAGGCGTCGCGCCAGTCGAGCGCCTCGATCATCGCGGTGCCGTATTGGGGGAATACGATGCCGCCCATGCTGGTTCCCATCAGCGCGATGCCGATGGCGGTGCCGCGATAACGGACGAACCACCTGGAAACGAGAATGACCGCGGCATTGAGGCCGCACGCCACCAGCACCAGCGCGAACAGCGCATGCGTCAGGTACAGGCCGGTCAGGCTTTCCAGGCGGCTGTAGGCGATATTGCCCAGGATCAGCAACATCCAGCCCGCAAGCATGCAGCGGCGCACGCCGAGGCGGTCGATCAGGACGCCGACAAACGGCGCGGCAAGTCCGGCGAGCAGCAAGGTGATCATGTCGCGGAACTTGATCTCGCCCAGGGACCAGCCGAACTCGTTGATGAATTCCCTGTCGTAGACGGACAGCCCCGAGATGGTCTGGCCGTTGCTCACCATCAGCGCGACGCCGGCGAAGACCGCGATAAACCAGGGATACATCGCGCCGCCGCGCATGCCGAACATCGGATTTCTCCGCCGCCAAGGAATATGACCTAATGTAATATCATTAAGCGTAAGTTGCAAACTCCCCGTTCGCATGGCGATCTTGTCATGATAAGGCTTTGATATATCATTATAACTATGTAATCCTGCGGATAATTCCATCCATGGAATTGTTCATTGCCGCAAGACAGGAGCGCGGTCTTGTCTTGCTCGCGGATTCGGCGGCTTGCGCCATCGAGGCTGGCGGCGCTCTTTGGTGCCGCGGGCATGCGCCGCGGGAAAGCGCCGACTTGATCAGAATTTCCCCATGTACAACAAGGGAGCCTGCGGTGAATGTCTTCGATACCCTGAGTGACGAATCCAGGTTCAGGGAACTCGACAAGTCCTCGCCCACGCCGCTGTATTACCAGCTTTACAGCTTGCTGAAGACGCTGATACTGGACGGGACGCTGCCTTTCGGCAGCCGCATGCCGACCGAGGAAGTGCTGGCGTCGCTGTTCAAGGTGTCCCGGATTACCGCCAAGCGGGCGATGGACGACCTCGCCGGCGAAAAGTTGCTTGCCCGCAGTCGCGGCAAGGGCACCCATGTCATCTACAAGTACTCTCCGCGGCCGGTCAAGGCGCCGCTGGTGGGCATGTTGCAGGAAATCGAAACGATGGCGCGCAACAGCCGCGCCCGGGTGATACGTTGCAGTCGGCAGGAACCGCCCCAGGCGATTCGCGACGAACTCGGCCTGGATCCGGGCGAGAAGGCGCTGCATCTGGTCCGGGTCCGCCGGCGCGACAAGCTCGATTTCGGCTATTACACAAGCTGGACCGCCGGAGTGGACATGCCGCCGGATCCGGCGATCTTCGAAACCACGCCGCGATTGTCCTTTTTCCGCGAGAAAGGCCTCGAAGTGACTCATGTCAAACAGACGCTGAGCGCCGCGGCCGCCGACGCCGAGGCCGCGAAAGCGCTGGGCGTGGCCGAAGGCAGTCCGCTGCTGAGCCTGACCCGGCGCTCCTATGACAAGAGTTCCGCCGGCGAGCGCATGCATGATTTCCTGCGCGTGCTGTACAACCCGGAACATTTCCGCTACGAGATGGATCTGGAAGTCGAGTAGCGCGCCGGCGGGGCTCGGGCATCTCTGAATGTCCATCCCTGGAATCGTTCATCGCCGCAAGGCCAAGGCATCCTCGGGATAATTCCATCCATGGAATCATCCATTGCCGCCAGACAGAAGCGCGGTTTTGTCTTGCTCCCGGATGCGATGGCCTGCGCTATCGAATCCGGCGGCGCTCTTCATGCGCCGCGTGCATGCCGCGGGGAAGCTCCGGCTCAATCAGGGCGTTCCCGGCGGCCGCGGTCGAGCACGCGGCGGCGCGCCGGCAGGTTCAGCATCGCGGTCTTGCCGCGCTCGCGGCGCAACGCCGCGAGGTCGAGTTCCGCGTAACCGCACATGGATTCGCCCAGGGCCGCTTCCGCCAGCACCTTGCCTCTGAAATCCACGACCTGGGAATGGCCGTTGGTCGAATCCTCGGGGAATCCCGGCCCGGCGATGCCGGCGCTGTTGGCGGATACGACATAGACCTGGTTTTCAAAGGCGCGCGCGCGTTTGGCGATATTCTTCGGCGTCAGTTGCGGGCTGCCCTGTTCGCTGGAGGAATGGCAGATCACCTCGGCGCCGCGCGCCGCCAGTTCGGCGCTGATTTCAGGGAACAGGATTTCTTCGGAAGCAACGCAGGCAAGCCGCCCGATCCCGGTATCCGCCACCGGATAGAGCGCGTCGTCGCCATGAATTTCCAGATAGCGTTCAAGCACGTCGCGCGGGGTCGGCGCGAACATCGAAATTTGCCGGCGATAGCGCAGCACAAGCTTGCCCGCGGGATTGATGATGAAGCTGCACTGGAAGTACAGCTCCGGGAAATTATCGTCGGTTTCGTAAGCGTTGCCGGAAAGATAGACGCCGTTGCCTTCGGCGACCGCGCCGAGCAGTTCGTATTCCGGCCCGCCCGGCCGCAGACAGGCCCGGGCCCGCCATTGCGCGGCGTCCTCGCCGCGCGGGTACCCGCTGAGGAAATATTCCGGCAGTACGACTAGGCGGACGTCGTCGCCGCTATATGTATTGATGAATTGCAAGCTGCCGCGGATCAGGCCGTCGCAACGTTCGATGGTTGTTCGCATCCGCGCCCGGGCCGCCGCCGCCGCGCGGCAGTCGTTGACCGCATGGCAACGCATTTGCAGCGCCAGCGCGCCATAGGGCGCTATTGCCTGGTCCTTCGCGCTCCGGTTCATTCAAGCTCCTCCCGGCCGCGCCCTTCGAGCAAGATCACGCGGAACTTGCCGGCGCCTTCGCGCAGCTTCCTGATTTCGGCGTATTCCGGAGAGTTCCAGAATCGCCGGGCGCTCGCCATGTCGGGCCAGCGATGCACGACCAGCCGCGCCGCGCCCCAGTCGCCTTCGAGCGTTTCCGCGGCGCCGCCGAGCACCAGGTACTCGCCGCCGAAACGGGTCACCAGTTCAGGTACCCGTTGCGCGTAGCCGGCGAATTTTTCGCGATCGGCGATCACGGCCTCGACTACGAGATATGCCGCCATGACCGGATTCCTCGTCGCGGGGTTCCTTGCTGTTTGTTATATTGACATATCTTTATGCCGCATGATACGGTCGAAAATATCCGACTTGCCGGAGACCGCGACCGGTCTGGTTGCGGTGTCTGGCGGTCGGCGGCGCGGATTGCAGGGCTGGCCAGGGGGATGAGCGAACACGCGCTGGGTCCGACATGTCATGCGGTGATCAGCACCGACCGGCTGGAGGCGACCGTGTCGGCCTGGTGCGGCTGCTTGCGCCAGCGCGAATACAGTCGCGGCCGAGTGGGCGGCGAACAGGCGCGAAACTGGGACGCGCCGAAGCTCGAAGGCGCCGTCGCGGTCTGGCTTGCGAATGAACTCGGCGAGCCCTGGCTTTGCATTATCGAGGACGATTCCGCCAGACCCTTGCGCGCGTTCGAGCATTTCGGCTGGCAGTCGCTGGAAGTCGCGGTGGAGCAGGTCGACGCGCTGTTCGAGTCCTTGCGCGAGTCTCCGTTCGAGATTCTCGGGGAACCGGCGCCGCTCGACGCGAGCCCGAAGATATGCGCCATGCAGGTGCGCGGTCCGGCGGGCGAGATTGTTTATCTGACCGAGGTTCGCGCGCAGGTGCCGGGCTTTGCGCTGGCGCGGGCGCGTTGCCCGGTGGACCGGCTCTTCATACCGGTGCTGCTGAGCGATGACCGCGAGCATGCGCTCAAGACCTGGGAAGCGTTTCCGGCAGTCGAGGCCCTGCGGATGGATACGCGCATCACGGTGGTCAACCGGGCGCGGGGATTGCCGCCGCAGACCAGACATCCGATCGCGGTCTTGCAATTGGCGGGCGGCAATCTGGTCGAGATCGATGAACTCGACGGCCTGCGCGAGCGCCCGCGCGTCGCCGGCCGACTGCCCGCCGGCGTCGGCATGATCGGCGTCGAGGCGCGGGACATCGCCGGGCTGTCGCCGCAAGGGCGAATATACCATGCAGCGGAAGGTCCCTTCGCCGGCCGTCGCGCGACCCTCGCGCGAGGCAATGCCGGAGAATGGATCGAATTGATCGAACGCAGCGCAGTTTCCCTTAAGGAGTGAAATCATGAAACTTGTCTTGCGCCAGTCGGCGTTCCTTCTGCTGCCGGCGCTCGTGCCGGCGCCCGGCGCCGCGGCCGCCGAAATCGATCCGGCGACCGCCCAAGGCAATATCGCGCTGAATCGCAAGATTCATTGTTCGATGGAAGACGCCTCGCCCCAGGTATTCCAGTGGTTCGGCCGCGCGTATTCCCGCGTGCCCGGCGAGCCCGATCGGCATTTGTTCAACCTGGACGGCATGAATATCCGGCAATGCGCGCGTATCGACGATCCCGAGCGGGGGCCCGGCTATCGCATGGTTTCGCGCGAAATCATGCTTTATCTGGACCCGCGGACCAATGAGGTGCTGCGCAGTTTCGCCAATCCCTGGACCGGCGCCGAGAACGAGGTGATTCATGTCGCCAACGATCCGGTCAACGGCCGGCCGGTCTTCGGCCGCGACGCCGAAGGCGGGGACATTCCCTTCGAGTTGCGCGATATCAACGGCCAGTGGTTGATGCGCATCGAGGTGCCGCTGTTCTATACCAATCCCATGGGGGGCGATTATCAGCAATACGTGGGGGGAACGTATCACGCCACCGAGATCTTCGATTTCAACGGCGACACCGCGGAACTGCTCGACGCCGACAGTCCGGTGGCCTATCCCGTGGTGTCCTGGGTGCGGCTGGCGCCCTGGCTGCCCTGGCTGCAGATGGGCAATCGCGCGGGCATGATGTACTTCAACGCCATGGGCCGCAAACTCGAGGATTTCGGGCAACTGTCGGCGACGATGCGGGCCGAGATCGCCGAGCGCTATCCGGCCTGGGCGGCGCCGCCGCCGCTCGACGACGACAGGCCCAATGAAACTTCCTGGACCTTCATGAAGAAGATTATCGACGGAGCAGACCGATGAGAATTCCACTCGCCGCCGCGTTCGCGGCCTTGCTGGCGGCCGCCGCGGCGCTCGCGGACACCGTGCCCGACGACCAGCGGGTGCCGATAGATCTGCGCCGCACCACCCTGGTGGTGCGGGACATCGAACGATCGCTGGCGTTCTATCGCGACGCGCTCGGCATGGCGGTGATCTACGACAATCTGATCCTGACCCCGCGCGATGCCGGTCTGGAAGACGCCGAGCGGGCGTTGCGCCTGGTCTTGCTGCGGGCGAACGACGACTACATCGGCGTGATCGGCCTGTTGCAATACTTCAGGCCGGTCAAGGAAACCGTGGAACTCGCCGGAACCTCGTTCATGGAGGGAACCGCGGTGCTGTTGTTCAATGTGGAAGACCTGACGGGAACATTCGAGCGCGCCCGCAATGTCGAAGGCGCGACGGTGATCGACGAGCCCATGCCGGTGTCCTACCCGTCCTACGACGGCGAGGGCTCGATCGACGTGATTGTCAGCACGATCCAGGATCCGGACGGATTCACCATCGAACTCAATCAGTTGCAGAGCGAACTGCGCTGAGTGTTTTCGCGCTGCGGGCATGCGCGCACAATATCGCGAGCCGATGCAATATGGCGGCGGTGGCGCCCCAGATCCGATAGTCCTCGTAATGCAGCTCGAGCGTGCGGCGTTCGTCGCCGGCATGCGGATAGCTGCCGCGGACATAGGCCGCGGGGGCGAGGACGAGGTCGAGCGGCGTCTGGAAGATATCGGCGACTTCCCGCGAGCAGGCGGCGAATTCGAGGTCGGGCGGAATCAGGCCCACGACAGGCGTCACGCGGAAGCCTGAAGGCAGCGCCATCGGCCCCAATTCTCCCGCAATTTCCACCTGCTCCCGCGGCAGGCCGATTTCTTCCTCGGCTTCGCGCAGCGCGGCGGCCGCCAGATCCCTGTCGTCCGGTTCGACCGCGCCGCCCGGCAGGCTGATCTGGCCGGCGTGGTTGCTGAGGTTCGCCGACCGGACCGTCAGGACGACATGGCTGGAAACCGCGGCCCGCGCCGGGCGGCCGGGAGGCTCGGCGCGAACGGGCCGCGACACGGGGATCAGCACCGCGGCTTCGCGCAGGGAAGCCGGGTCGACGCCGAGTCGCGCGGGATGGCGGATCGGCTTGAGCCGATCCGCTGCCGGCGCCGCGAACAGCGCCAGCAGGGTTTCGAAGGCGGGGCCGCTTATCGGAAATTCCAGGTTGCGGAGATGAATGCCCGCGCCGGTTCGCCGACGAAGTAGCGGTCGCCGGTGAAAGTCGTCCAGTCCGCGCGTTCGGCGTAGAAATCATCGAGCACGTTGAGCACGGCAAAAGTCCAGGTCCAGTCTTCGCCGGCCTCGTATTGCGCCCGGATATTGAAGATATCGTGGCCTTCGTAAGAGGCGGTATTTTCCGGATTGGTGAAATACTCGCCCATGTTCACCCATTCGACTTCCGCGCGCAGGGCCGGACTCGCCTGCCAGGTCAGGCGGTAGTTGCCCCAGAGGTTCGGCGCGGTATCGACTTCCTTGCCCTGGATATCGATGCCGCCGGACATCTGCGAGTGCTCGTAAGTGTGTTTGGCGTAATTGGCGACCGCGCGCAGCGTCAATTGATCGCCGATATCGTAGGCGAGGTCGAGTTCCAGGCCCCGGTGGCGGCTCTCGGCGCCATTGAGATTCTCCCGCGAGCTATTGGTGATGATCGCGTTTTTCTTTTCCATCAGGTACACGCTGGCGGAATAGTCGAGCGCGTCTGCGCCGCCGTTGAAAGCGACCTCGACGCTGTCGAGTTCGACCGAGTCGAGGTCGGCCGCGCTTTGCGCGTTCTGCAAGCGGTAGAGCTCGGTGGCCTGGGGCGCGCGGAAGCCGCGTTGTACGCGCAAGTCCACCCGATTGTTGTCGTCGAGCTGATAGCTGATAGCGACCTTGGGCGAGAGATTGGTGAAATCGTCGCTGCGGTCGGCGGGACGGTGGTAGCGGCAGCCGCCGAACCCGCAGGCGACGCCCTGATCGTTGGTGCGGCCGTCGATCATCAGATTATCGTAGTCGTAGGTGACTTTCTCGATGCGAGCGCCGACGGAGAGCGTCAGATCTTCGGCGAGCGGTTGATCGTAGCTGACGAAGCCGCCGATGATCCCGGCATCGACGTTGAAGTCGTAATGTTTGCCCTGAGGGATGGTATTGCGCAGGAAGGCGGATCCGACCGTGGCGTTGGCCTGGAATTGCTGCAATTTGCCGATGGTGGACTCGCCGTCGATGCCGAGCGCGAGGCTGGCGCCGTTATCCAGGTCGCGATAGGCGCCGGACTGGAATCCGGCGCTGCGGTGATAGGTGTCCTCGACCGGCTTGCCGGGGAGGAAGTGCTGCATGAAAGTCATGTTCACTTCGCGCGCATAAGGGGTCAGCACCAGATCCCAGGCGCCGGAATCCCAACTGATCGAAGTCCAGATGCGACCGTTGTGGCTGTCGCGAAACGCCTCGGGATTCGGATTGGTCTTGCGCAGCTCCTCGTCGAGGTAGGCGTTCGCGCCGGCGACATAGCCCGCGGTCTCCTGGGTCAGGTTGATCATGGTGAAACCGCCGTCGAACCGCGCGCCGCCGAAATCCAGTTCGTACAGCCAGGAGAATTTCTGCTGATCGACTCCGCTGTCCGCCTGATAGCCCTCTTCTTCGATGCCGTTGAACAGGAACAGGTTGCGGATGCCTTCGTCGCCGGTGCCGAACCGGGCCTGGAGACGTTGGGTTCCGCGCGGACCGGCCTCGAGCGTGAGCGAACCTGTCTCGCCGGGCTCGGGCAACACTACATTGATCATGCCGTGCATGGCGTTGGAACCCCAGAATGCGCTGCTGGGGCCGCGCACGACTTCGATGCGCTCGGCGTTTTCGGTATGGGCGTCGAACATCTGATTGACGTTGCAGAAGGCGTTGGAGCGAACCGGAATGCCGTTCTCGGCCATCAGGAAAGCGCCGCAGGCGCCGGCGCCGGTGAGCACCGGAGAGCGGATCGAAGCCAGACTTTCCTGGCCGTTATTGCGATTGACGTTGACGCCGGGAACCCGGTTCAGCGCTTCCTGGTAATGCGACAGCCGCAACAGGGACAATTCCTCCTGGCCGATCACCGAGACGGCGGCATTGACGTCGGACAGACCTTCCGACCTTCTGCTATTCGAAATGACTTCGATTTCCTCGACGGCCGGTTCCTGGGCCAGGGCCCCGAGCGAAAACGCGCCCGAAAACGCGCCGGCGGCCCATGCGATCACTGTAAACAGCATTCTCCAATTCATCGATCTCTCCAGATTCGGGGGTGGAAAATTTTTGCCGCGCAAATATAGCACGGGCGACGAAACACCCGGCGCAGCTTCCGGCAATTCCCGCGCCGCGTTTTGCGCAGCCCGGGGCAGGCGCGTACACTGGATGTCGGGTATTCTCTGAATAACTCCATCCATGGCATTATTCATTGCCGCAAGACAAGAGCGCGGTTCTGTCTTGCTCCCGGATTCGGCGGCTTGCGTCGTCGAATCCGGCGGCGCTCTCGTACCGCGGGCATGCGTCGCAGCAAGGCTCTTGCCTGATCAGGGCTTTCCTGATGCGCGGGGCCGGGGCAGCGAATTGATATGACAACTTCCCTGAACGGGAGCTTAATGGAGCCTTGGGCATCCTCTGGATAATTCCATCCATGGCATTATTCATTGCCGCAAGGCAAGAGCGCGGTCTTGTCTTGCTCCCGGATGCAATGGCTTGCGCTATCGAATCCGGCGGCGCTCTCGTATCGCGGGCATGCGCCGCAGGGAAGCTCTGACCAAATCATGGCTTCCCTGATTGATCGGAGCGGCGCGCGGAGACGGCTCGGCGCCGCCGGACATCGCGTGGTGGTCGAACGAGCTTCCCCGCGGCGCGCGTAGACGGTGCCGGGGAAGCGGAGGCGGAAAGGAGGCGAATCGTCAATGCGGGTGCGCGACAAGGTCGTGGTCGTCACCGGCGGCGCCAGCGGCATCGGCCGGGCGCTATGCCTGCGCTTCGCCGCCGAAGGCGCCCGCGCGGTCGTGGTTTCCGACATCGATCCCGAAGGCGTCGACCGCACCGTGGCGGATATCGCCGGCCAGACCAAAGCGCTGGGCGCGCGCGCCGATGTGGCGAACGGGGAAGACATCTCGCGGCTGGCGCGCGACACTCTAAAAGCCCACGGCCGGATCGACCTGTTCTGCTCCAACGCGGGCATTTTCACGCCGGGCGGAGAGGAAGTCCCCGCCGCCGACTGGCAGCGCATCTGGGATGTCAATGTCATGTCTCACGTCCACGCGGCGCGGGCCGTGTTGCCGGACATGCTGGCCCGGGGCGAAGGCTATCTGCTCAATACCGCCTCGGCCGCCGGACTGCTCAGCCAGGTGGGCTCGGCGCCGTATTCGGTTACCAAGCATGCCGCTGTCGGATTCGCGGAATGGTTGTCGATCACTTACGGCAAGCGCGGCATCCGCGTTTCCCTGCTTTGCCCCCAGGCGGTGCGCACCCGGATGACGGCGAATACCGACGGCGGCGTCGCCGGGCTCGACGGCATGCTCGAGCCCGGACAACTCGCCGACGCGGTGATCGAGACGCTCGAACAAGAGCGTTTCCTGTGCCTGCCGCATCCGGAAGTATTGACCTATATGCGGCGCAAGACCGATGATTACGACCGTTGGCTCGGCGGCATGCGCCGCCTGCGCGAACGCTTCGGGGACGCGCATCGGCAACGCCGGCGGGACGAGGCCTGATCGATCGGACCATCACCTGCGGCGCAGGCCCGCGGTATGAAAGAGCACCGCCGAATCCGATGGCGCAAACCATTGCATTCGGGAGCAAGGGAAGACCGCAGTTTCGCCTTGCGGCAATGAACCATTCCATGGCTGGAATTATCCAGAGGCTACCAAGTGCGGCGATTCCCGTTTCGAGCGCGCATCGGACATGCCAAAGCCGGCGGCGGCCTGCTCGCGTTGTCGCTTTGGCTGTTGTCCGGCATGGCCGCCATGGCTCAGGAGCGGGTCGCGCTTGAAGACGGCGAAACGCTGGCGGTTTTCATGGTTCGGCCCGCGGCGAGCGAGCAGCCCGGACGCTTGCTGATCCTGTTCGGCGGCGGCCCCGGCAATGCCTCCATCGCCGCCGATGTCTCGCGCTGGCTCGGCAGCCAGTTCGCCGCCCGCGGCTGGGTCGTGGCCGCGCCGGTATCGCCCGACAATCGCTCGTTTCGCGGCCCGCGCAATAATCGGCGGGTCGCGCAATTGATCAAGACCTTGCAGCAACGCGAGAACATCGCGCAAGGCAAGACCATGCTCGCGGGCATCTCCAACGGCGGCTTCTCGGCGCTGGAAGTCGCCCGGCGCGACCCGGAGAACTATTTCGGCGTGATCGCGGTGCCCGCCCTGTCGACTTCGGAGTTCGACAATCGCCCGCTGCGCGGATTCCCGGTCTATCTTCGCATCGGCGGCGAAGACGAACTCGGCTGGGCGGACCGTTTCGACGAGACCGTCGACGCTTTCCTCGGCGCCGGAGTCGACCTCGACGCCGCCGTCCTCGACAGCGCCGGCCACATGTTCCAGATGAACTGGGAAACCCTGGACCCCTGGCTGGACCGCGTCGCGCCGCGTTGATCGATTCCGTAGCCCATGGCAAGATTCCCCGCGCCGCAAGCGCGGGCAGCGCCCGCGTCCGGCATCGAAGACGATATCCGTTCAGCGGACATTGAGCTCTGATCATGGAGAAAGGGGAGGATGTTCTGATGATTGATCCGCACCCGTTGTTGCAAATTCGCTTCGATGGAAGCGCCATAGGTCCGGGAACCATACCGGTGGGCCACTTGCTGCGCTTTCTTGCCAATCTGAACAAGGCGTTGCGGCGGGTCGGCCGGGTGCTTCACGGTGAGTCCGAGAGCGTTCGCAAGGGTCGCCCCCCGCGCGGTATCGAACGAGAAGTCGAGCTCAAGCTGGTATCGTTGACTGCGGGAAGTCCTGCGGCAGTGCTTGGTTTTGAAAGAACCAGTCCCGAATCTTGCCTTCCGGGAATGGATTTTGGTCGGGATATCCTGGAGCGCGCGCTCCATGGATTGGAAACAATCCAGGCAAGTGATGAAAGGCCGGCTCTGCCGAGCGGATATGATTCGGGTGTCTTGATGGCGTGGCGAGATGCGGGAAAGGTTTTCGGTCAGGGAATTGATCGGATTTCATTCACGCTGAAGGGAGATGAGGCCGCCTGCCCGATACCGTTTACGCCGGATGGGGTTGCGCAAATTCAGGAACGAATCCGAGGCCCGCAACTGAACGCTCGGACTATTGAAGGCCGTCTGTTGATGGCGGACTTCAAGGGTCAGGGAACTCGTTGCCGTGTTCATCCGTCGGTCGGAGACCCTGTTCTGTGCCTCTTCGGCGAAGAACAGAAGGATGACGTATTGGGCAATATATTGCGCTACGTCCGAATTTTCGGAGAGGCAAAAGAAGATCCGGCAACCGGAAAGATCGCCAGCATAATAATTCAGGATATCGAGTCGATAGAAGAAAGATCGAACGAGGGCACTGAGTTGCTGCCAAAAGGCACAAGCGTGCTTCAATCCTTTTGGGAATCGCCGACATTGCAGGAGTTGGCGAACTGGCAAGATGTACAACCTGTAGCCGATGTTCGCGCGCTCTTCGGCACTTGGCCTGGAGACAAGGACGATGGTTTTGAAACGGCGATCAATGAATTGCGGCGCGCTCGACCAGAGTATGACGTTTGACCATGTCGCAAGCCGCCACCTTGCTCGACACGAACGTTGTTTCGTATCTTATGAAGGGTGGTCGATTCGCGGCCGCCTATGCCCCGCACGCGCGGGGGCGGTTGCTTGCCGTTGCGTTCATTACGGTTGGCGAACTTTACTTTGGAGCGGAGAAAGCCAACTGGGGCGAAAAGAAGCGCCGGCAACTTGACGAGATGCTGCGCAACTTTGTCGTAATCCCTTACGATCATGAGATTGTGCGCTGTTACGGCCGTGTTGTGGACGAAAGACAGAAACTCGGCAGGCAAATTTCTTCGAATGATGCCTGGATTGCGGCATGCGCAGTCAGGCATGAAATACCGTTGGTGACGCATGACGCCCGTGACTTCGAGAGCATAACCGGTCTGGAATTGGTGACGGAACCAATCCTGCAAAATCAGGAAACGGAGCGTTGACAATGGGGAGGCGGAACTCGTGAAGAAGTGCCAGATCGCGTTGATCTTCCTGTTGCTGGGCGCGAGCGCGGCGGCGCAAGGTCCGCAGCGCGAGTTCCGGCCTCTCACCCAGGACATGCTCGATCATCCCGACCCCGAGGACTGGCTCATGTGGCGCGGGAATTACGAGAACTGGGGGTATAGTCCGCTCGCCCAGATCAATGTCGGGAATGTCGATGAATTGCGTCTCGCCTGGTCGTTCGCGATCGGGCCGGGCGGCACGGCGATGCAGGCCGAACCCACGGTCTACGACGGTGTTCTCTATCTGCGTCATCCAAGCGGCCGCTACTCCGCCCTCGACGCCGCCTCGGGCGATCTCATCTGGGAATATGACCGGCCGCTGCCGCAAGCCTTTCTCGATCAGGATCCGGGTTTGATCCGGAACCGCGGCCGCGGTGTTTTCCTGTACGAAGACAAATTGATCGCCGCTTCCACCGACGGCTACCTTTTCGCGCTCGACCCCGCGACGGGCGCGTTGCGCTGGGAGGCGGCGATGGCGGATTATCGCGCCGGCGATCAGCCGAGCGGCGCTCCGGTCGTGTTCAACGGCGTGGTCGCGGTGCCGTGGAATTGCACCGCCTGGACTTCCGCGGCGACCTGCCACATGTCCGGCTATAGCGCGGAAGACGGCGAATTGCTCTGGCGCTGGTACACGAGCCCGATGCCGGAAGACCCCATGCATCGCAGTTGGGGCGACGACCCGCAGGTCTATCCCCTGGAGGAAAGGCGCAACATGTCGCCCTGGCTGACTCCCGCGGTCGACAAGGAGCGGGGTCTGTTCATTTTCGGCGTCGGCTCGAGCGCGCCGCAACAGCCGGCGCTCGCGGGGACCGACGGCGAATGGCCGGACCGGCTCTACCAGGGCTCCACCGTCGCGCTCGACCACCGCGACGGGCAACTGGTCTGGTGGGCGCAGCACCACACCGACATGTGGAATAACGATGCGGTATACGACCATATCCTGGTGGATTCGCCGTTGCGGCCTTCGCCGCCGGATTCGCTGGGCGTCAATCCCGGCATCCGGGCCGGCGACCTGCGGCAACTGGTCATCGGCGCCTTCTCGAAAGACGCGATTTTCTATGCCTATGACCGCGGCAGCGGCGAGTTCATGTACGCCCGCCCCACTGCCTACCAGAACGTCATCGAAAGCTATGACCCGGTTACGGGGGCGTACCGGATCAATCCCGAAGTCGTCATGAACGGGGATCCCGAGCGCACGGCGCGGGTCTGCAAGGAAAACCGGCAACTGCCCCAAGGCGCCTACAGTCCCTTGACCAACGCCTATTACCTGCCCGCTTTCAACGGCAATTGCGCGACCATCAGGCTCACTTCGCCCGAGCCGTCGCTCGAGACCGGCTACAACACCACGACCATCGCGTCGGAGCCGAGTCCCGTCCCTCATCTGGGCCAGCCCGAAGCGGTCCGCGTGGAAACCGGCGAAACGCTCTGGCGGCTGCAACGCGACATGCCGTTATACGGCATGTTGACCACGGGTGGAGGCCTGTTGTTCGCCGCCGACGCCAAGCGGCGCTTTTACGCCATCGACCAGCGCAACGGCGCGATTCTCTGGCAGACGATTCTCAGCGCCTTGAGCGATATGGCGCCGATCAGTTTCGGCGTCGACGGCAGGCAATACATCGCGGTGATCTCTCCCGGCGGCTCGGTAGGCTCCAATGCCCATCTCGGACAGTTGGGCCTGCGCGGCGTGCGCACGGGATACGAGGGAGTCGGTCATACCCTGTTCGTCTTCGCATTGCCGCAAGTATTCTCTGAATAATTCCATCCATGGAATTATTCATTGCCGCAAGACAAGAGCGCGGTCTTGTCTTGCTCCCGGATTCAACGGCTTGCGCCGTCGAATCCGGCGGCACATCCACGTGCCGCCGCCGTGCGCCGCAGCATCGTGGCGCCGGCCAAGGCCAGCGCCAGGCGTACGGCCGAGGGCGACCCTGTGCGCAGCTTCCGCGCCCTGCTCGCCTGCCTCGCCGCCGTTGCCCGCAACACCGCGGTGCCGCGCCTGCCCGGAGCCGAGCCGTTCGAGGTCGCCACCCGGCCCGCGCCGCTTCAGCGCAAGGCCTTCGAGTTGCTGGCGTGCGGCTGTCGCGTGTTGCAATTGCCCCTCCGATTCGGTTATAAATCGCCGCAAAGTACTCGTCGCGCCAGCGCGGCGGCGGATGATTCGGGACGGGAGAGCGAGACCGTGACAAAGACAAGCACGAAGACAACGGACGATCCTGCGGCGTGCGGCTTTGCCGCGGCTGTCCGGACGGGGCGCGAGCGCCCCACGCGCGAACCCCGTACCCCCCCCCCCCCCCCCCCCCGAGCATTCCGGCAACCGGCATTCCGACAGCCGGGGCGAACAAACCGGGCGCGGGGCTGAGCCGGTGGGTGCCCTCGGGAGAACCGCCAGCCGCCCGAAGGCGGCATTCGCCCTCGTCTTCTTCGCGCTGGTGACGCTCGCCGTGCTCGCGCCGCAGGACGCGCGGGCGCAGGAGAAGCCGGCGCTCACGGCAACCGCGGGTGTCGGCAGTGTCACGCTCAACTGGACCCGTACCGGCAACACTGGATTTGGATATTGGGTTTACCGACAGGGGGTTACCGGAGGAGGTTACGGCGACTGGATCGATATACCGGGCGGCGTCACCATCAGAACCCACACGGTCACAGGGTTGACCGCCGGCACCTCCTATACCTTCCAGGTGGCAAGGGCGGAAGGTACCGGTCTCAACTTCTCCGTCTTCGCTAGTGGGGGAGGGTACTCGAACGGGGCGTCAGCCACGCCGACGGCGGCAACGACCACGACCGTTCCCGCCGCCCCGACGAACCTGACGGCGACGGGGGCCGGCACCACGCAGGCGTTGCTGACGTGGACCAAGCCGGCCGGCACGATCACCGGCTACAAGCTGCGCTACGCCAAGACACCGGCAAAGGGCAGCGCCACCTGGGCCGCCATGGCGGGTTCGGGCGCGAACACCGTGAGGCATATGGTAACGGGGCTGGAAGACGACGCCGAATACAGTTTCATGATCCGCGCCGTGAACGCCTCCGGCGACGGCGCCGCCACGGGCTGGGTGACGGCGACGCCTATGGACAGCTGCCCTTCCGTGCTCAGCCCGACGAACCTGAGCCTCGCGCCGCGTTCGGACGGGTTTGTCGTCACCTGGACGGCGCCGACCGATGTATTCCGCAACGGCTGGACGTTGTCTTACGGCAAGACCGGGGGAAGTTCGACCTCTGTCACCATCTCGAATGCCGCCGCGACCAGCCGCACGCTGACCGGTCTGGACGCCAACACCGAATATGAGATCAGTCTTACAGCGACCCATTCCACTTATAATCCTTCTGCGGTCTGTCCTCCGGGCTTCCGCGTAAAAGCCACCGGCACTACCGGCGCCGCCGTCGCCAAACCCGCTGCCCCGACGGGCCTGTCGGCGGAGGCGGGCAACGCGCAGGTGAAGCTGACCTGGACCGACCCGGACGACGATTCGATCACGCGGTATCAGCTGCGCCAGAAGAAGGGCAGCGCCGCCTGGGGCAGCTGGACCGCGATTCCCGGTTCGGACGCCGACACCACGACCCACACGGTGACGGGTCTGGACAACGATGTGGAGTACAGCTTCCGCATCCGGGCGCGGAACAGCGGCGGCAACAGCGCGCAGTCGGCGGTGGTGGAGGCGACGCCGTCGGCGTCGGCGGCGGTTCCCAAGCCGGTGCTGAGCGCGGAAGCGGGCTACGCCAGGGTCACCCTGAGCTGGAGCGCCTTGTCGGGGGTGACGGTTGCGAGCTGGGGCTACCAGTACAAGCCCGCGGGCGGGAGCTGGAGCACGACCACGACGGTCACGGGCGGCAGCGCGACGAGCGCCACGGTGACGGGTCTGACGATCGGCACGGAATACACGTTCCGCCTGTTCGCGGCGGTCAGTCTCGGGGTGCAGTCGGTGTGGTCGGACGAGGTGAAGGCGACGCCGACGAATACGGTTCCCAAGCCGGTGCTGACGGCGGCAGCGGGCGACCGCTCGGTCACCCTGAGCTGGAGCGCCCTGTCGGGCATTCCGATAACGAGCTGGGGCTACCAGTACAAGAGTTCGGGCGGCTGGAGCACGACCACGACGGTCACGGGCGGGAGCACGACGAGCGCGACGGTGACGGGGCTGACGGGCGGCACGGAGCATACGTTCCGGCTGTTCGCGGCGGTCAGTCCGGGGGTGCAGTCGGTGTGGTCGGACGAGGTGAAGGCGACGCCGTATGCGCTGGCGGCGCCGGTGCTGACAGGGGCGACGTCGAATGCGCCCAGCTTGGTTCTGGGGGTTGGACTGACGTGGACCCATAGCGGCGATCTTCTCCCCAGTGGAGCCACCTGGTGGTATTGGCAGATGGGTCATCGTCTCAGGGGGAGCACCGACTGGCGGGGAACCGCTCGCACTGGCGCTTCGGCGGTACTTTCGGCGCGGACGGTCAACTGGGGGCTGGACACCTTCTACCCCGAGGGCGCGGTGGTGGAGGTGAGGATTCGCGGACGGGGGATCAATGATCGGAATGGCCTGTGGTCCAATATCCGCACGGTGACCCTCAGCGATGATGACGACGACAGACCAGCCCTGACGATCGCCGGAGCGCCGGTGACGGTTGAGCCCGGTTCCGCGGCGACCTACACGGTGGCGCTGACCAAGGCGTATGCGGGAACGCTCCGGGTCGCGAGCGACGACACGTCGGCGGCGACGGTCAGTCCGCCGAGCCTGACCTTCACGACCAGCAACTACAACACGGCGCGGACGGTGACGGTGACCGGTGTGGGCAACGGCACGGCGACGATCGACCACGCCTTCCGGCTGACGGGGGCCTCGGCGGATGCGATTCCCGATGCCGGCACGGTGGACGTGACGGTGGCCGACGCGCCGGGGGTGACGGTTTCCACGGCGGCGCTGACGGTGGCGGAGGGCGGCAGCGGCAACTACACGATGCGGCTGAACGCGGTGCCGTCGAGCGATGTGACGATCACGGTGGCGGGCGCTTCGGGGGACGTGACGGTGATGGGTTCGCCGCTGACCTTCACCACATCCAACTGGAACATGCCGCAGACGGTGACGGTGAACGCGGCGGAGGACGGGGACACGACGACGGACCCCGACGTGACGCTGACCCACAGCGCCTCGGGAGGCGGCTACGGTTCGGTGAGCATCGCCTCGGTGGTGGTGAGCGTGACGGAGAAGGACGTGCCGCCCGCGGCGCCGTCGGGTCTGGCCGCGGCGGCGGGCGACGGTTCGGCGACGCTGAGCTGGACCGACCCGAACAATCCGACGATCGCGAAGTGGCAATACCGGCAGCAGGCCGGCGGCGGCGCCTGGGGCGCGTGGATGGACATTCCCGGCTCCGGCGCGGGCACGACCAGCTACGAGGTGAGCGGGCTGGACAACGGCGTCGCGTACCAGTTCGAGGTGCGCGCGGCGAACACGGCCGGCGAGGGCACCGTCGTCTTCGGTCTGGCCGCGTCGGCGACGGCGACGCCGCAGGTTCCCAGGACGGCCTCCTACACTCCTCGCCGCGGGCGGGCTACGGTGACGCCGACGGCGCTGACGGTGGCCGAAGGCGGCTCCGGCAGCTACGCCGTGGTGCTGGGCGCGCGGCCTTCGAGCGAGGTGACCGTGGCGATATCGGGCGCGTCGGGGGACGTGAGCGTATCGCCGCCGCAACTGGTTTTCACGCGGTCGAACTGGGAAGAGCCGCAGACGGTGACGGTGACGGCGGCGGAAGACGACGACGCGGAAGCGGATCCGACGGTGACGCTGTCGCACGCGGCTTCGGGCGGCGGCTACGGTTCGGTGTCGATCGACGATGTCGAGGTGACGGTGACGGAGAACGACGCCAGGGGCGCGACGTTGTCGACAGCCGCGCTGACGGTGCCGGAGGGCGGTTCCGCCGAATACGCCGCGACGCTGGACGCGCAACCTTCGGGCGAGGTGAGCGTGGCGATATCGGGCGCGTCCGGCGACGTGACGGTCAGCCCGTCGCGGCTGGTCTTCACCTCCGCGAACTGGAACAAGCCGCAGACGGTGACGGTGTCCGCGGCGGAAGACGACGACGCGGAAGCGGACCCGACGGTGACGCTGTCGCACGCGGCTTCGGGCGGCGGCTACGGCGCGGTGTCGATCGGCGATGTCGAGGTGACGGTGACGGAGAACGACGCCCGGGGCGCGACGCTGTCGGCGGACGCGCTGACGGTGCCGGAAGGCGGTTCCGCCGAGTACGCCGCGACGCTGGACTCGCAGCCCTCCGGCGAGGTGACCGTGGCGATATCGGGCGCCTCGGGCGACGTGACGGTCAGCCCGTCGCGGCTGGTTTTCACCCCCGCGAACTGGAGCGAGCCGCAGACGGTGGCGGTGCTCGCGGCGGAAGACGACGACGCGGAGGCGGACCCGGCGACAAGGCTGTCGCACGCGGCTTCGGGCGGCGGCTACGGTTCGGTATCGATCGGCGATGTCGAGGTGACGGTGACGGAGAACGACGCCCGGGGCGCGACGCTGTCGACAGACGCGCTGACGGTGCCGGAAGGCGGCACCGCGGAGTACGCCCTGACGCTGGATTCGCAGCCTTCCGGCGAGGTGGCCATAGAAGTATCGGGCGCGTCCGGCGACGTGACGGCCAGCCCGTCCCGGCTGATTTTCACGCGGTCGAACTGGAGCGAGCCGCAAACGGTGACGGTGTCCGCGGCGGAAGACGACGACGCGGACCCGGACCCGGCGATAACGCTGTCGCACAAGGCTTCGGGCGGCGGCTACGACGCGGTCGCCGTCGGCGCCGTGGCGGTGACGGCGACGGAGAACGATACCCGGGGCGCGACGCTGTCGAAGGACGCGCTGACGTTGCCGGAAGGCGGTTCCGGCGCATACGCCCTGACGCTGGACTCGCAGCCTTCCGGCGAGGTGGCTATAGAAGTATCGGGCGCGTCCGGCGACGTGACGGTCAGTCCGTCCCGGCTGATTTTCACCGGCGCGAACTGGAACGAGCCGCAGACGGTGACGGTGTCCGCGGCGCGGGACGACGACGCGGAGGCGGACCCGTCGGTGACGCTGTCGCACGGCGCCGCGGGGGGCGGCTACGACGCGGTTGCGATCGGTTCGGTGCGGGTTTCGGTGACGGAGAACTATTCGGCGGCGCGGGAAGCGGCGCGCAAGCGCGACGCGGTGAACCGGGCGGTGCTGCCCCAGGTGCTGGCGGCGCTGGGCTCGTCGTCGGCGGTGAAGGAGCGCGTCGAGGCCGGCGGGATTTCCGGCGCTGCGGGCGCGTCGTCCGCTTCGGGTGCCGCGGCGCGGTTCGGGGCTTTTCTTCAATCGTTCGCCGGGCGCGGGAATGTTTCGGGGCTGGGCGCGGGTCCGGCGGCGGGCGCGTTTCCGGGTTCGGGCGTTGACTTGCGCGCCTGGACGGCCGACCCGCGGGCGGCGGCGCGTTCCGGCCTGGGCGGCGGCCGGCTGTTCGCCGGCGCGGCGGCGGTTTCCGGTCCGAACGCGGCCGGCTCGCATCCCGGCGGCCCGCTCGGCGGTCCGCTCGGTTCGGGCGGTTCGCTCGGGTCGGGTTCGGCCGGATGGGGTCCGGGCGGTTCGGTCGGATGGAGTTCGGTTGGTGCGGGCGGTTCGGTCGGCCCGGCTGGATCGAGTTCGGTCGGCCCGGCCGGAGCGGCCGGATCAGTTCCGCCCGGCTCGACCCCGCCCGGCGCGGCCCGCGGCCCGCGGTCGCCGGAGCGGTCGGCGCTGTCGCGGCTGGGCGAGTCGCTGTTCGCCGGCGCGGGCTTCGCGCTGCCGCTGGCGGCCGGCGGCGGCTCGGACCTCGCGTCGACGGCGACGGTCTGGGGCCGGGGCGAGCAGACCTCGTTCTCGGGTTCGGAAGCCGGCGCGCGCTGGGACGGCAGGCTGTGGACGGCGCACCTGGGCGCGGACTTCCGGGCGCGCCCGGACGTGCTGGTCGGCGCGGCGGTGTCCCATTCGCGCAGCGAGACCGATGTCGGCGCCGGCTTTGAGAGCGTTTACGAGACCGAGCTCACGTCGCTGAGTCCCTACGCCGCGTGGCTGCTCGCCGACGGTTCGAACCTGTGGGCGAGCGCGAGCTACGGCGCGGGCGAGGCGCGGGTGGCGTTGCGGGACGCGGCGTCGCGGTCGGCGAATTTGGCGGCGTCGCCGGCGGCGGACCTGACGGCGGCGCGGGCGGAGGCGGGCGGCCGGCGGGTGCTGGCCGCGCTGCCGGACTGGATCGCGGGCGGCGTGACGCGGTTTTCGGTCAAGGGCGAAGGCTCGCTGTCGCGGGCGACGACCGGGGCGGAGCTCGGCCTGGGCGAACTGACGGTCGACGCGTCGCGGCTGCGGCTGGCGCTGGAGGGCTCGCACGAGCGAACGCTGGCGGGCGGCGGTGTGCTTGAGCCCGCGGTCGAGGCGGGCCTGCGCTACGACGGCGGCGACGTCGCAGCGGGCGCCGGGCTCGAAATCGGAGCGAGCCTCGGCTGGCGCGACCCCGGCGCGGGCCTGACGGCGGAGTTCCGCGGCCGGGCGCTGGCGACGCACGAGCGGGACCGCGACGAATGGGGCCTGAGCGCGCTGTTGCGGATCGATCCGTCGGCGGACGGTCTCGGCGGCTTCCTGACGCTGGCGCCTTCGTGGGGCGCGGCCGAGACCGGCATTGCGCGGCTGTTCGACGCGGCGCCGGCGTCGGCCTTCGCCAACGGCGGGGCTCCTTTGCCGCCGCGGGCGCGGATGGAGGCGGAATACGGCTACGGCTTCGGCGTCGCCCGGCGCGGCGCCCTGGCGGTGCTGAGCCCGTACGCCCGGCTCGGCCTGGGCGAGGCGGGCGAGCGGAGCTTGCGCTTCGGCGCGAAATACCTGCTCGAATCGGCGTTCTCTTTCGAGTTCGAGCTCGAGCGGCGCGAGGACGAACTGCTCGCGCCGGCGCAGCGGTTCATGTTGCGCGGCGAATATCGCTGGTAGCGCGGGCGGAACGGCTCGAGTCCGGGCGGCGACCCGGGTGAGCCGGCTCCAAGTTTCGGATTCATCGGGGCCGGCCGAACACCGCGTCGAAGTCCGGTTCCGGCGGCGAGTGGTGGCGCGACGCTCCTTACCGTTTCGACCTTGTTGCGTCGGCCTTGTCGTTGCGGAAGCCGGGGCGGGCAACCCCAGGGCTGCGCGCAGCAGGCCGGAGGTGCTCGAATCTGTCGCGTTTCCCGATGCGACACCGGAGATCGATGGCGTTTTTCTGAAGTTCCACGGCGGTCAGCTCATGATCGCCTTGGTTTCCAGGAATTCCTCGAAACCTTCGATGCCCCATTCGCGGCCGTTGCCGGATTTCTTGTAACCGCCGAAAGGCGCGGCGAAGTCCGGTCCGGCGCCGTTGATATGCACATTGCCGGCGCGCAGCCGGCGCGCGATGCGGCCGGCGCGGGACGGTTCGCCGGAAACATAACCCGACAGCCCGTATTCGGAATCGTTGGCGATGGCCACGGCGTCGTCCTCGTCCTTGTAGCCGATAATGCAAAGCACCGGGCCGAAAATCTCCTCCCGGGCAATGGTCATGTCGTTGGAGACGTTCGCGAAGATCGTCGGCTTCACGTAATAGCCGGTTTCCAGCCCGTCGGGCCGGCCGGGGCCGCCGGCGACAAGTTCGGCGCCTTCCTCGACGCCTTGTTCGATCAGCCCCTGAATCTTGTCGAATTGCGCTTCGCTGGCGACGGGGCCGAGCCGGGTCGCGTCTTGCCTGGGATCGCCGACGACGGCCCTGGCGGCCGCGGCGCGGGCGATCCCGACAGCTTCGGCCATGCGCGTCTCGGGAACGAGCATGCGCGTGGGCGCATTGCAGGACTGTCCGCTATTGCTGAAACAGCCGCTCACGCCGCCGCTCACCGCGCGCGCGAAATCGGCCGCGTCGTCGAGAATGATATTGGCGGATTTGCCGCCGAGTTCCTGGGTGACGCGCTTGATGCCGTCGGCCGCGTTGCGGGCGACCTCGCGCCCGGCGCGAGTCGAGCCGGTGAAGGAAACGACATCGATTTCGGGGTGCGAGGCGATGGCCGCGCCGACGGTGGGACCGTCGCCGTTGACGAGGTTGAACACGCCGGCGGGGAGGCCGGATTCGGCGATTGCCTCGGCGAGCAGAAAAGCGCTGACCGGAGCGATTTCGCTGGGCTTGAGCACCATGGTGCAGCCGGCGGCGATGGCGGGCGCCACCTTGCAGGCGATCTGGTTCAGGGGCCAGTTCCAGGGAGTGATGAAGCCGCAGACTCCGGCCGGCTCCTTGACAATGCGCGAACTGCCGCGGTCCTGCTCGAATGGATAGCTCTCCAGGATGGGGATGATGCTCTGGAAATGCCCGAGCCCGCTGCCGACCTGCGCGCTGCTCGCAAGACGCATCGGCGCGCCCATTTCATCGGAGATGGCGGCGGCGATTTCGCCGGCGCGGGACTTGACGCCGGCGATGATGTTGCGGATGACCTCGATGCGCTCTGTCGCGCTGGAACAGGACCAGGCGCCGAATGCCGCCCGCGCGGCCCAGGCAGCCTGGTCGACATCTTCCGCCGTGCCCAGGCTGATGGTGGCGAATGCCTGTTCGGTCGCTGGATTGATGACCTCGAGCAGTTCCCGTCCCGCGGGTTCCCGCCATGATCCGTCGATATAAAACCGGTTATAGGCCTTGAGCATTGCGCGCCTCCCGAATGCCGGCCGATGGCTGTCGCCGCGGCGGCACCCAGTATACCGGAAATATCGGGATGTCCGCGCGAGCGCCTGCGCGGCAGCGGACCGACTCCGTCGACATGCCGCCGGGCAGTCGCGGCCTGGCGGGCGAACCGCGGCCGCATGATTGCCGGGGCCGCAAGGCTTTGATCGCGGATTCCCGGGATCCGCGTCAGAACAGTCCCGCCAGCAGGCCGAGGGCGGCTTCGAATTGGGGGTCGCCGGGGGAGGTCGCGTCCAGCGGCCAGGCCGCGGATAATTCAGGTTGCAGGCCGCCCGCGGCGGCGGAGCCGACGCTGGCGACGCGTTCCAGCCGCGCGAGTTCCGCGGCGAAGGCCTCGGCGGCGCCGGCGGTGGACTGGTCGATGATCAATGCCAGCGGATTGGAATAGTAATCGCCGAAATCGCCCGGCAGGAACAGCGCCAGATGCTCGCGGCCGAGATAGCCGGCGGCGTTGCGCAAGTCCACGATCAGGCTGTCGGTATTGTTGAAATCCGCCATGACCTGTCGCAGCAGCGCCAGATCGTTCGCATTGCGGCTGACGCCCCATAGCCGCACATAGCCGATCACCTTGTTGCCCATGCTGAATTGCTGCGCGCTGGCCTCGACCGCGCTGCGGTAGCTGTCGAACAGGTTGTTGAAAACCGGAGCGACGGCTACTTCCCGCTCCGCGCCGCCGCGGGCGATGCGCAGCCGGAACGGACGCGCCGCCGCATCGGCCGCGGAATTGAACGAGAGAATCGGCTGGTACGGCGCGCCGTCGACCGACAGCAATTCGTCGCCGCGGCGCAATCCGGCCGCGAACGCCGGCGAGTTGTCGAGCACCGCGGCAACCAGATGCCGATTTCCCGTGCGCGTCGTCGCGATGCCGACATGATTGAGCGAAAGTTGCTGCTCGATGCGCTTTTCGCGCAAGGACCGTTCAAGCCACTCGTCCAGGCTCGCAGGCAATTCCTGCCCGGGCGCGGGCATCGCGGCGAGCAGCGCCAGGATCGGCAACGCGCGGCGGTACGGCATCTTGAAAGGGATTCAGCCCATGGTCTGAAGCGCCCGCCGGCAGGCGGGCCGGCTGTAATGGCGATCGCGCAGGTCGATGTGCTTTTGCGGCAGTTCGAACTCGAATCGCATCGCCCAGTTGAAGGTCTGGGCGAGCAGGATGTCCGCCAGCGTGAAAGACTCGCCGACCGCGTATTCCCCTTCGCCGAGCAATTGGTCGAGCGCGTTCAGCGCCTTTGCGAACTCGAACCCGGCGGTTTCGAACATGCGCGGAATGCGATATTCCTCGGGCAGGGCGAACAGGTGCTTGCCCTTGCTCCAGAGCGGCTGTTCGAGTTCGGCGAGCACGAAACAGGCCAGTTCGTCGATGCGGGCGTAAACGTCCATGCTCGCGTTCGGCAGCAGACCCGAGGCGGGCGCCGACCGCGCGATGTAATAGAGAATCGCCACCGATTCGGTCAGCAGCAGGTCGCCGTCGACGAGAGTCGGCACCTTGCCTTGCGCGTTCAGCGCCAGATATCGGGGATTTTTCGCGCTGTCGGGAAGCTCCGCGCCGGTGCGCAATCTGACCTGGATGTATTCGTATTCGAGGCCGCTTTCTTCCAGCGCCCACAAGGCGCGAAAGGAACGCGACTGTTGAAAGCCGTAAAGTTTGATCATCGATTTCCCGCCCGGCCGGAAACAGGCAGGGCGCGGCCGCCGCCGGCACCGGCACCCCTCTTCAGTCTTGAATCTTGTCGTCCCGCGGCAGCGAGCCGAGCCTGCCGCCGCGGCCGTTTGATCGGATAAAGCGCGTATCCCGGCAAACGGGATCCCGCAGATCGACGGGATTCAGCGAGTCGGACTCGCCGCATGCCGTCAAGCATCCTCTGAATAATTCCATCCATGGGATTATTCGTTGCTGCAAGGCAGGAGCGCGGTCTCGTCTTGCTCCCTGATCCCGACCGATCGGTCAGTCGATGGCGAAGCAGTAGAAATATCCGTTGCCGCCGGTTCCGACCAGGTCGGCCTGACTGCAACCGCGCGAACCGTGGGCGCCGTTCCAGGAAGTGGGGTTCTGGCCGCCGCCGGTGCGGTCGAAATGTCCGACGCGGGCGGAACCTTCGCCATTGCTGGTCCAGTTATTGCAAGTATGGTTCGCGCCGTCGTCGACGGTGCGCCCGTCAAGCGTGGATCCGGTGAGGATGTCGTGCTGGTTGGGATCGTCGCCGCGGCCGTTGACCATCTCGCCGTCCTCGGTCAGCGCGGTCTGCTTGTTCAGGTTGTTCATCGGTCCGTGCAGATTATTCAGATTGGAGGCGATTTCGACGCCGTCGGCGTTATACCAGGGTCCGAACCCGATTCGGTCGCGGGCATTGATCGCGGGCGAACTGCCGCTTGCGTGGGCGCTGAGATAGGCGCGCCAGGTCTTGCCGCTGGAACCGGCCGCTTCCGCCAGGTTCTGGCAATGCGCGTCGGCGCCTGCCAGGCCGCCAAGATTGGCGCCGTCGCCGGAGCCCGCGCTGGTGATAAAGAAGCTCATTTCGTTTTCCTGGGAATGCAGCGCGGAAAGCGAAAACACCGCGACAAGCAATGCGGCGGAAGTTGCGATCAGGGATTTCTTCATTTGCTCGCTCCTCAAATGACAGGGTTCGGAATTATTCAGAGAATACATAAGGCAATGCCATGGCCGTCAGCGAACTGCCGGTCTGGAGAATAACATACTGCCTCCCCTCGTGAACCCAGGAACTCATGCCGTAGCGGCTGATCGCGGGAACATCGACCCGCGCCAATTCCTCGCCGGTCGACTTGTCGAGCGCGAACAGATGGGGCGCGCCGTCCCCGGTGACATTGCCGTAGATCAGCATGTTGCCGGTCACCACCATGGGGCCGACCGAGCCGGAGCCGGTATTGCCGATATCCACTCCGGCCAGGGCCGGCAGATTGCGGATCCGGTCGGGCGTATAGCCGGCCGGAATCATCCACAGGTGTTCGCCGGTGTTCATGTCGATCGCGGTAATGCGGCTGTAGGGCGGCTTCCACAAGGGAATGCCGGCCGGATGGCGCGGAGTCGGGCCGCCGCTGCCGACCGCGTAGCGCGACAGGGTAACGCCGGTGGGTTCCTCGTAGTAGGTATCCGCCTCCTCGCCGCTGACCAGGGTGCGCGGGCTGCAACTATAGCGCGAGATGACATACATGACGCCGCTGTCCGGGTCGGCGACCGGCGGGTGGGTGATGTTGACCGCGCCGGAGGGGCAATGCAGCGCCGCGGCCTTGCCGGAAGGATGGTTGCGATAGATCGGCGGATTGAAGATCGGCCCCATGATGAAATCGGATACCGCCGCAAGCGCCTGCATGCGGATTTCCGGCGTGAAGTCGGCCAGCAGTTCCTCGCTGGAGCCGACATGTTCGAAAGGCGCCGGCCTGGTCGGAATCGGCTGGGTCGCGGAGAGTTGCTCGCCGGGAACCGTGGACGCCGGCATGGGCACTTCCTCGATCGGCCATACCGGTTCGCCGGTCGCCCGATTGAAAGTATAAATGTAGCCCTGCTTGGTCGCCTGGGCGACGATGGGCAGCGGACCCGAATCCGTGGTCACGTCGAGCAGGATCGGCGCGGTCGGCGTGTCGTAGTTCCAGATGTCGTGGTGGACCATCTGGAAATGCCAGGCGCGCTCTCCGGTCGCGGCGTCGAGCGCGATCAGGCTCGTGCCGTACAGGTTGTCTCCGGGATGATGGCCGCCGTAATAGTCGATGGTGACGCCGTTGGTGGGGATGTAGACGATATCCAGTTCGGGGTCGGCGGAAATCGGCGCCCAGGAAGAGATGTCGCCGGTGTATCGCCAGGCGTCGTTTTCCCAGGTCTCGTGGCCGTATTCCCCGGGCTGCGGAATGACGTTGAACTTCCACAGGAATTCGCCGCTGCGGGCGTCGTAGCCGAGAATGTCGCCGGGCACGTTTTCAATGCGGGACTGGTTGTAGCCCTGTTCCGCCGAGTTGCCCACCACGACCACGTCGTTGACGACGATCGGCGGCGAAGACGCGGTGATATAGCCGCGCTCCAGCGGAATTCCTGCAAAGGGGTCGTATGGATGGCCCAGGTCGGCGAGCAGGTCCACCACGCCGGTTTCCGGAAAGCCGTCGATCGGCACCGGGCCTCCGAAGCCTTCGAGCGGCTGACCGGTAACCGCGTCCAGCGCGGTCAGGAAGAATCCGGGCGAGACGATATATATGACATCGCGGCCGTCGATATTGGCGTAGCCCACGCCCTTGCCGTAGTCGGCGCGCATGGAATAGGACCAGCGCCGGGTGTCCGGTTCGCGGTAGGACCAGATCGTCGAGCCGGTCGCCGGGTCGATGGCGACCACGTGGCGGCGCGCGCCGGCGACGGTGTACAGGCGGCCATTGATATAGCTCGGGGTCGAACGACCGCTTTGCGCCTCGAAGCTGGCGCCGTCCCAGACCCAGGCGACTTCGAGCGCGCCGAAATTCTCCGGCGTGATCTGCTCGGCCGGAGTCGAGCGCGTGTGGGCGAAATCGCTGCCCAGGGTGGTCCATTCGACAGCGTCCTGGGCCCAGGTCGCGCCGGACAGCAACAGGCCGGCCGCGCAGGCAATCTTTCGCATTGCTTTCATGTCGCGCACCTCTATGTTTCCTCTGGATAATTCCATCCATGGAATTATTCATTGCCGCAAGACAAAAGCGTGGTTTTGTCTTGCTCCCGGATTCAATGGCTTGCGCCATCGAATCCTGCGGCGCATCCCTGCGCCGCAGGAAAGCTCTGACTTGATCAGAGCTTTCCTGTGTTTCCTCTGAATAATACCATCCATGGAATCATATAGAGAGGATGCTCAGTCGAAAGAGCCCGCCGGACCGGGGAAAACCACCGGGCTCTGGACGCCGTCGCCCGACAGGCTCGAAACACCGAAAAAGTAGTTGTCGATGACAATGTTCTCCAGCGTGAAACTGTCCGCGTCGCCGACATCCCGCTGGAAATCCCAGGTCGGCGATGTAGTCGGCCGCCAATGCACGCGGTAAGCCGCGGCGCCCGGTACCTTTCGCCAGCGCAAGGTCGTGCTCGGCCGCACCGCTCCCTCGATAGCGACATCGGCCGGCGGCGCGGGCGCCCAGGCCATGGCCGCCAGGGCAACCGCGTTCAGCGCCGTGATCCTGGCGGCGTATGCGAAATTGACGTGTTCGATCACGTCGCCGTAGGCGATGCCGTCTTCGACGCGGATATCCTGGTGCTGCTGGGTGTAGTTCTCGTTGGTCTCCATGATCCGCACCGCGGGGAAACCGGCTTCGTTGAAAGGACGGTGGTGGCCGCCGCGGCCGAAACGATCGACCCGATAGATCATCATGGCGTCGAGATTGGGGATGTAGCGGTCCGCCACGGCGTCGACATAACGCGCGATATTGCGCGAGGGAGAGTCGACCTCGCCGCCCTGGAAGCGGCGCTGGTTCGCTTCCTCGGCGGTTTCCACATAGCGCGTGCCTTCGGAGAATACCCGGGCCGTGCTGTTGTCGCTGACGCCGTTGACGCCGGTTATGTTGCCGATCATGTCGTTGTTGAGCACGGCGTCGAGATTCCAGCCGTTGTCGATGGCGTATTGCGCGAGGATCCGGCCCCCGTGCAGGCCCTGCTCCTCGCCGGAAAGCCCGACGAGGGCGATGGAGGCAGGGAAGCGGTATCGGCTCAGCACCCGGGCCGCTTCGATCGCGCCGGCCATGCCCGAAGCATTGTCGTTCGCTCCCGGCGAGTCGGATTCGAAATTCATCGGATCGCTGACCCTGGAGTCGATATCGCCGGACATCATCACGATCCGGTCCGGCTCGGCTTCGCCGCGCAGCAAGGCGACGACATTGACGACCTCGACCGGGTCGGGAATGCGGTTTTCGCCGGCAACCACGTCGCTTACGGTAAATACTTCAAGACAGCCGCCGCAGGCCGCGGAGATCCGGTTGAACTCGGCTTCGATCCATCTGCGCGCCGCGCCGATGCCGCGAGTGTCGGAACCGGTTTCCGACAAGGTGTGGCGCGTGCCGAAGCCGACCAGGGTGCGGATGTCCCGCTCGATGCGTTCGGCGGAAACCGCCGCCGCGATATCGTGAAAGTCCTGTTCGGCGGCTCCGGCCGCCGCCGCGTGGAACAAGGCCGGCAACAGTCCGGCGCTGGCGATGCTGCGAATATTCATTTGAATCCTCCAGTGGAGCATCCAATCTAAGCAGACAGCCGGGAACATGTGAAGGGGGCGCCGGCTCCCGGGCGGGCGGATCCCGGGATCAGGATGGCTGTGCAGGACCGCGACAGGGCCGCCGGCTCCCGGGCGGGCGGATCAGTTCGGCAACCGAGTCGCGGATCGCGGCAAGCCGCTGTTCCATGGCCGGGCCGCAATGCGCCATGCGGATATGCGCCGGCCACTCGAACGCATCGTAGCGGTCGGAATATTGCCGCAGGATGCTGCCTTGCCAGCGGATCACGCGCACCGGCACCTTTACTTCGAGCAGCCTGGCCGCGTCTTCGTTTTGCAGGGCGGCCCGATAGGCGCGGGCGTAATCCGGACCCGCGCGCAGATAATCGAGCAGCGCCGCCTGCAAGGTCTCGGGCGGAACCGCCCCGGGGGCGCCGATCCGATGCGCCTCGTCCTGTTCGTACCAGGGAAACCATTGCCACAACGCGCCGACCATCTCCCAGGCGGCGCGCAAATGGCTGCCGTCCCGTTTGGGGGCGAGATCGGGGAAATAGCGCCTGGGCATGGCTTCGCGTTCCGTCGCGGTGAAATGGGCGATATTGTCGAGCACGAGGAAAAGCGTCGCTTCGGGCCGGGCGCGGGCGAATTCGATGGCGATCTGGGCGCCGGTGGCGGAACCGTAGATGCCGGCGCGCTCGTGTCCAAGCGTATCGAGCAATTCCCGCAGCCAGTCGACATAGGCCGCAAGGTTCCCGGCGGGTTCGGCGAGGGGATCCGAAGCGCCATAGCCCGGAGTGTCGGGAGCGATGGCCTCGACCCCCGGCGGCAAGACTCGCATTACCGGCTCCATGAAGGCCGACGACAGCGGCGAGGGATGCAGCAGGATCAGCGGCGCTCCGCCGCCGGCGAAACGGCAATGCGTCTGGCGGCCGCCGGCGAGGTCGACATAGGCGCGCCTGCTCACAGGCCCAGGGCTCCCGGATTCAGCCGCCGCTTCGGGTCGAGTTCCTGTTTCAGCGCCTTTATCAGATGCCAGGCGGTGTCGCGCAGCCCGTCCCGATACGGATAGGATTTGCCGAGTTGCAGATGCGCCGCGCCCAATTCGGCGAACAACGCGATCAGCGCCGCTCGCGTCGCGGCAACCGCCGCTCGCGCCGCCGGGTTTTCCGGAAAACCGCGAATTCTGCGCAGCAGGCCCGGCTCGACGCTCTCGCGGTGAATCGTGTCCAGCGCGTCGGGCCAGAAAAAGACTGGTTCCAGTACCGTGCAGCCGGCGCCGACCGTGGTCAGCAGGTGGCCGACGCCGATTTCGTGCTCGGCCAGGGTTTCGCCGCGCTCCGCCAGCAAGTCGAGGATGGCTTTCATGGCGGCGCCGGCGCGAGAGTGGGGGAAAATCCCGTGCACCGGAACCCAGCGCTCGCCGTCGGGGCCGATGATGTTGTTGACCGGCCCGAAGGGGTTCGCCCGCAGCACCCGCGGAATGGTGTCGGGCAGTTCGCGGCCGCCCCGCCCGACGGCGATCCGGCGCGCGGCTTCGAGCCGCTCGGAAGCGCCTTCGCGGGTGCGGTCCTCGATCATGACGCTGAAAGACCATTGCACATCGTCCATGAATCCGCGCCCCTTCATGGCGATGCGGGCTCCTTCGGCCGCGGCCTTGCCGAGGCCGCCGGCGGATTTCATGACGCCGAGCAGGTTCTTCGCATCGGCGGCCAGACTCTCGCGGCGCATGCGCTGGCGTTGCAGGAACGGATCGAACCCGAAACATTCCATCGCCAGATCCCGGCGCGAAATCTCGGCCATGGCCTCCAGCATGCCGGGGTAATCGTCGAACGCGAAGGCGCCGAAGGCGTTGCTGGAAACCTCCGGCAGCAGCCGCAAGGTCGCCGCCGCCTTGACGCCGAGCGCGCCGCAGTCGCCGCAGAACAGCCCGGTCAGGTCCGGGCCGTGCTGACGGAAGAACGGCGCGCCGTTCTTCCGGCTGGCGGAGCCGGTATGCAGCACTGTGCCGTCGGCCAGCGCCACTTGCAGCGCGAGCGCCGATTCGGCGGCGGAACCGTGATGGCCCGAACCCCAGAAGATGCTGTTCTGCGAGAGGCTGCCGCCGACCGTGGCGCGAATCCCGGACAGGGTGCCCCAATAGGGCGTGCGCAAGCCGCTGCCGGCGAGGGCCTCGCGCAGTTCGCGCCAACTCGTCCCCGCCTCGACCGTGACATGCATGTCCTGGCGATTGATCTCCAATACCCGGTTCATGCCGCGCATGTCGATCAGCACCGAATCGGCTTCGGCGGGGACATGGCCGCTGCTATAGGACATGCCGCCGCCGCGGGCGATCACCGCGCGGCCGGCGCTGGTCGCCGCCGCCACCGTCGCCGCCAGTTCCCCGATGTCGGCCGGCCTTGCGACCAGGCCCGCCGGCGGGCCGCGGCTGAAGATGTCCTGGGCGAGCCATTCCCGGGATCGCGGGTCCAGGCTCAGGGCATCGTCGCCGAGCAGGCCGCGCAGCCGCCTGATCAGGGATGCATCGATCACCTGACGGCCGCGATGACTTCGCGGGCGGCGCGTTCGCCCGATTCGAACGCGCCTTCCATGCCGGAAAACTCGGAAGCGGTATGCTCGCCGGCGAAATGGACGCCGTTGGCGGGCTGCCGCAGCGCTTCGAAATAGCGTCCGATCTGGCCCGGCGCCCAGGCCGGCCAGCTTCCCTGGCTGAAGGCGTCCGCGCCCCAGCGCACCAGTCCGCGCAGGCGCAGGTTGCCGCGGGCGCCCGGATAACTGCGGACGATGTCTTGCAGGATGAGCGCGCCGGCCTCGGCTTCGGTCAGGGCGTCGTAACGGTCGCAGGCGTCGCCGTTGATCCAGGCGGTTGCCAGAACATTGCCGCGCGCCGCGTCGCGCCGCGCGAACAGCCGGCCGAACGCGGCGTTCGACCAGATCGAACCGGGAATGCCGGTCGCTTCCCAGGCCTCGTCCGGAGCTTCGAGATAGGCTTGCGTGACCTTGTTGAAATCGACGGCGTCGATCGCTTCGCGCTGCCGCGCGGGCAGGGCGGGGCTGAACTCGATCCGGCGCAGCGCCGGCGCGGGCAGGGTCAGGATCGCCGCGTCCGCCTCGACGGCAAGTCCGCCGGCGCAGCGCAGGACGACTCCGCCGCCGCCGCTTTCCAGCCTGACGACGGTCTCCCCCAGCAATACGGGTTGCGCCAGCCGCGCCGCCATCGCTTCCGGCAGCCGCATGTTGCCGCCTTCGACCTTGAGCACGGCAGCGTTCTCGTTCGCGGCGCGCTGGAATCCGGCCACCACGCGATACAGGCTCAGCAGGGAAGTTCCCGCCAGGGTATTGCCGTATCCGTTGTTCGCCTCCAGCAGCGCCAGCCCCGCATCGTTCAGGCCCTGGCCGCGGAACCAGCCGCTCGCGGACACATCGTGCCGCGCCATGCCGGCGTCATGCCAGTCGGAAGCGCGGCGGAACGGGGGTTCGCGCAGCAGATAGCTGCTCAGGCGATCGGGCGTAATGGTTTTCAATGCTGCCGGAAAGGGATTGCGCGGCGACTCGGGCCAACTGCGCCGGGTTTCGGGCCGGCCGTCGATCAGGTAGCTGACGGGCAAGGCATCTCCTGCCGCATCCCGAACCAGGGCGACGCCCGCGCGTTCCGCCGCCGCCAGCAGCCGCCGGTAATTGGAGCCGATCTGGCCGCCGCCGGCTTCGGGGCGGCCCGGAACGTCGTCCAGCGTCAAGACGCGCCCGCCGACGCGCTCGCGGCCTTCTATCACAACTGTTGCGAAGCCCGCGTCTTGCAGCAACAGCGCGGCATGCAGTCCGGCGAGCCCGGCGCCGGCCACCGCGACCCGGCGTTGCCGGCCGACTGCCAGCGGCGGCATCGCGGCGGAGAAGGCCCCCGCGGCGGCGGCCAGAAAGCGCCGGCGGGTGATGTGCGTTTTGCCTGTCTTGCGCATTTGGCGCTCGCTTTGCTGTTGGCCAAGTATCCTCTGAATAATTCCATCCATGGAATTATTCATTGCCGCAAAACAAAAGCGTGGTTTTGTCTTGCTCACGGATTCAATGGCTTGCGCTGTCGAATCCGGCGGCGCTCTTTTGTATCGCGGGCATGTGCCGCAGGGAAGCTCCGACTTGATCGGAGCTTCCCTGACAAGTATTCCCCAGGCAATTCCATCCCTGCAATTGCGCATTGCCGCAAGACAAAAGCGCGGTTTGGTCTTGCTCCCGGATTCAATGGCTTGCGTTATCGAATTCAGCGGCACGTCCATATGCCCTTGACGCATGGCTCAAGCATATATCAAAAAAACATGTTTGCATAATGATATATTATTATGCTATAGGTGCATGGAAACATACTGTTGCGAGGGAGCAAGTCATGCGCCGTTATCCAGATTCACGTTTGCTGCTGTCGACCGCGATCATTGCCGGCGCGGCCTTCAGCAGCCCGGTGTCGGCCCAGCAGGGGGGCCTGGTAGAGGAAATCACCGTAACCGCCCGCAAAGTCGAGGAAAGCCTGAACGAAACGCCGGTCAGCGTTTCCGCCTTCACCACCGCTGCGATCGAGCAGCTTGATATCAACAGCGTCACCGACATCGCCCGCTTCACGCCGGGATTGAGTTTTTCCAGCGCCTTCGGCCGCTCGACCGAACGGCCGGTGGTCCGCGGCCAGGGCAATATCCTCGCCAGGGTGCAGTTCGGCGTGGAAAGCGGCGTCGCCTATTTCGTCGACGGCATATATTACGCCGGCGACATCCAGTCGCTCGACATGAGCAAGCTCGAACGGGTCGAAGTCATCAAGGGCCCGCAGAGCGCGCTCTATGGCCGCAATACCTATTCGGGCGCGATCAACTTCGTCACGCGACGGCCCGGTCAGGATTTTTCCGGCAGGGCGCGGGTGCGCGGCCTCGGCTCGGGCGAGCAGGAAGTCATCGGCAGCCTCGGCGGGCAACTGATCGACGGCGTGCTCGCCATGCAGGCTTCGGTGCGTCATTACGAGTTCGACGGACAATGGACCAACGAAGTCACCAACCAGGACATCGGACAGGAAAGCAGCGACTCGATCAATGTCAGCCTGGACTGGACTCCGAACGAATCCTTCTCCGTGACCGGCCGCCTGCAATACCAGGAAGACGACGACGGCACCCGGCCGTTCTTCCTGCAGTCGGCCACCGAGAACAACTGCTATCCCGGATTCCGCTCGCTGGCGTTCTGGCCCCGAGTGGAAAGCCGGAACCGGAATCAGTATTACTGCGGAGAAATCCGGCCGCGGCCGGTCGCGCTCAATGACGGTCCCGACGCCGACGGCGTGGCCAACGTCATACCGGGCATCAATCCCGGCAGCACCTTCTTCGGCGACGTATATTCGCTGGCCCAGGGCGTCGCGTTCAGCGGCGTCCAGCGCGACCTGAATGTCTACGCGCTGTCGGCCGCGTACGAGTACGATTCCGGCAATACGCTCACTTTCCAGGTCTCCAGGCGCAATGAAGATGCCCGGACCGGCTCCGACTCCGATCACGGTCCGACCAACTTCTTCCTTGGTTCCGAGGCGTTTTTCGCGATTTCCGGCATTTCCGAATTTACCGAAACCGCTTACGAGGCGCGGTTGGATTCGGCCGCCGATTCGGCGCTCCGCTGGAGCGCGGGCATGTTTTATTACGACCTTGAAGAAGATGCGATGGACATCATTCCGGGCGGCATTACTCCCGATGGAATCGACAATTACATAACGAATTTCGCCGTGTTCGGCTCCGTCGGCTGGGATTTTTCGGACCGCGCAAGCGCCACCGTGGAACTTCGCTATGCCGATGAAGAGAAGTCGCAGGAAGACATCAATCAGGACGGCATGGTCGATTTCAGCGGCGCCAAGAGTTTCACCAGCATCGCGCCGCGAGTCACGCTCGACTACCGGCTGAGCGACGACGCCATGTTGTACGGCATCTATTCCGAAGGCATCAAGCCCGGCGGCCTGAACGGCGCCGACGGCGCCGCCGCCGGCCGGCCCGGCTACGAAGAAGAGGAATCGAGGAACCTGGAAGGCGGCCTCAAGACCGCGCTGTTCGACGGCGGCGCGCAACTGAACGTGGCGCTGTTCTGGACCGATATCAGCAAGTACCAGCTCACCACGCCGGTTGCCGACCCGTCGGGAGCGCTCAACTCGATCGTCACCAACCAGGCCGACGGCGAAGTCATGGGCATCGAAGTGGACCTGCTGGCGCAACTCGGCGCCAACACCCGGGCGGGCGTCACTTACGCCCTGGCCGACTCCGAGTTCACCAGCGGCTGCGACGAATTCCAATGGAGTCTGACCAGCGGCGGCGGCCGCTTCAACGGCGACCCGGCGACCTCGCTGAATCCGAACAACATGGGCGATTGCTCGGTTGCGGGGCATCAGTTCCCGATGGGCTCGAAGCACCAGGCCAGCGTATTCCTGGATTTTTCCCGTCCCATGGCCAACGGCATGAACTTTTTCGCCAACCTCAACGTGAGCTATGAATCGAAGCGCTACACCCAATTGCACCAGTCGGCCTATACCGGCGCCGCGACGCTGGCGGGCGCGCGCATCGGCGTGCAAGGCGATAGCTGGAGTCTGGCCCTGCTCGGGCGCAATCTGACCGACGAGGATTCGGCTATCCTCGCCACTCGCTGGCTGCAATCGCCGTATTTCACATTCGCCTCGCTGAACGTGGCGCCGCCGACCGCCGACCGGGGCGCGCCGCGCGCGTTCTTCGCCTTGCCGCGACGCGAGCGCCAGTTGGGGCTGGAACTCAGCTACGAGTTCTGAACGAGGCACATGTCGTCCATCGCGGCCTCGGTTTTCGATATGCGGGCCAGGACGCCGGCCGCGGGCGGCCTGCCGGAAGCGCGGCCATGGCGCGCGATGTCGAATGGAAGACAGGAAAGCCGCCTTGCCGGAACTGTTCCGGCAAGGCGGCCCGATTGGTGGAGGCGGGGAGAGTTGAACTCCCGTCCGTCAGCTCGCGGCCTGAAGATCTACATGCTTAGCGTCGTCTATTGAGTTAGCCCTTGTCTACCCGACGGGCAGGGCGAGCAGGGCGAGCCTGGCAAGTTTTGACAGCGCGACGCCAGGCGCGTCTTGCTGCGATCCCGTTCTGTATGACGATTGCAAACGGTGGTTTACGGGCATCCCTCCGGCAATCGCTGACTGCGGTCAGGCAGCCAGAGCGTAAGTTCTGTCTTCGGCAACTATGCAGTTGCAGCGATTGATTAACGAGAGTCACTACCCTCTCGGCATGCACCTCAGGTGTTGATACCGGCGTCGAATCCGAATCGCCCCCTGGAAGATTGCGCAGGATAACATGATCGGGCCGAAAATGCTCGTTTCAAGCCCCCGCCTGACGGTTGGCCTGACGCACGATGCGCTGTTTGTCGATATTCCACTCCCGGTCCTTGATGCTTGCGCGCTTGTCGTGTTCCTTCTTGCCCTTCGCCAGGGCAATGCGGCATTTGACCAGGTGGTCGCGCCAGTAGAGGCGAGTGCAGACGCAGGTCTGGCCTTTTTGCCGCGTCGCGCCGAACAGCCTGGCGAGCTCCTTCTTGTTGAGCAGCAACTTGCGCGTGCGGTCGGGCTCCGCCGGCACATGGCTGCTGGCGGTCGGCAGCGGCGCGATATGGCAGCCCATGAGGAAAGCCTCGCCATCCTTGATCAACACATAACTGTCGGTCAACTGCGCCTTCCCCGCGCGCAGGCTCTTTACTTCCCAGCCTTGCAGGCACAGACCGGCCTCGAAGCTTTCTTCGATGCGATAGTCGTGCGTCGCTTTCCTGTTGACCGCTATTGTGGTATCAGGGGTTGCTTTTTTCATGACGGTCTTTCATGACGGCCTTGCGGGCAAAAAGCAACTATAACAGGGGACAGGCGAATGGCGCACGAAAGGGGGAAATTTTCATCGCGGGCGGGGTTCATTCTCGCCGCCGCCGGCTCCGCGGTCGGGCTCGGCAACCTGGTGGCGTTTCCGGTGATGGCCTCGAAGAACGGCGGCGCCGCGTTTCTGCTCGTCTACCTGTTCTTCGTGGCGGTGATCTGCTATCCGGTGATGATGGCCGAAATCGCCATGGGCCGAAATACCCATCGCAATCCGGTCGGCGCCTTTCTCAAACTTTCCGGCGGCAGCAAGTTCTGGCACGCGGCCGGCATGCTGGCGATCCTGACGCCTTTCATGATCGCCGTGTTCTATTCGGTGATTACCGTCTGGCTGCTTGTCTATCTGAAGGAACTCGCGGTCGGCGGCCTGGACATGCTCGCCGAAGACGCCAGTTTCGGGGAAATCGCGGCGCGGCCCACGATTTTCGGCTATCTGGTCTTCCTGCTCATGCTGGTGTTCGTCATCCTGCTCGGCGGCGTCAAGGGCGGCATCGAACGGCTGGCGCGCATACTGATGCCGACGCTGGCGGCGATGCTGGTGGCGTTGACGATTTTCGTATTGACCCTGAACAACGCCGAAGTCGGCATCGCCTATTATCTCGTGCCCGATTTCTCGCGCATGAACCTCGCGGTGATCAACGGCGCGCTCGCCCAGGCGTTCTTTTCGCTGTCGCTCGGCATGGGGATCCTGATTACCTACGGCTCCTATTTCAGTCGCGAGGACAGTATCGCCGGCTCCGCCCGCATGGTGGCGGTCGCCGATACCAGCATCGCCTTCTTCGCCGGGCTGCTGATCCTGCCGGCGATTTTCGCTTTCGATCCGAACACCAACCCCGACGATCTTTCAACGGGCAGCGTCGGGCTGATTTTCAGCTTCCTGCCGAAGATCTTCCTGTCCATGGAAGCCGCCGTCGGCTATTTCGGCGCCAGCGTCGCCGCGGTCGCGTTTTTTACCCTGGTATTCTTCGCCGCGCTGACTTCGCTGGTCTCCATCATCGAGATTCCCATCAGTTGCTGGATCGACGAGTTCCGCATCAATCGCCGGCAAGCCATCGCCCTGCAAGCCTTCTTGCTGGCGATATTCGCCGTTCCCGCCACCATGTCGCTGGGAATTTCCGAGTTCTTCACCCAATTCACGAGTTACGGCGGCGCCTCGAAATCCTTCTTCGATCTGGTGTCGGACGTGTTCTACGAGACCATCCTGCCGCTGGTCGGTTTTATCGTGTGCGTCTTCTGCGTCTGGCGCTGGAAATTGAGCGGGCTCGCCGCGGAGCTCGAAGCGGGCGACCCGAACTATCGCGGTTCATGGCTGCATCGCTATATCGACTTCGCGCTCGGCGCCGTCATTCCGCTCGTGCTGCTCGTGGTATTCCTGAGCACCGTCAATCAGATATACCTCTGATGGCAACTGTAGCACGCAGCGTTTCGCTGCCCCATTCCGCCCGGCAGATGTTCGACCTGGTCAACGACATCGAGCAATATCCCTCGTTTCTGCCCCATTGCAAGTCCGCCAGGGTGCTTTCCCGAAGCGACGATGAACTCGTCGGCGAATTGAGCCTGGGCCGCGCGGGAATCCGGCAATGTTTCGTCACTCGCAACCGGCTGCGGCCACCGTCGGTGATCGACATGGAATTGGTGGAAGGCGATTTTTCGCGTTTCGAGGCGCGTTGGCGCTTCGAAAGCCTGGGCGAGAATTCCTGCAGGACCAGCCTGCGAATGGATTTCGAATTCCGTTCGGCGCTCGTCGGGCTGGCGGCGCGCGGGCTGTTCGGGAACACCGCGAACACCATGGTCGAGGCCATGGCGGCGCGCGCCGCGGCGGTCTACGGCTGATGCGCCGCTCCGCCGGCGGCATCGAAGTGGAAGTCGCCTGGGCGACGCCCGACCGCCAGCGCGTCGTCAGCCTGCGAGTGCCGCGCGGCGCGACCGCCCGGGAGGCGGTCAACCGATCCGGCATCGCCGAAGAATTTCCCGAAATCGATCTCGAAACGGCGGTCGTGGGCATCTTCTCGCGCAAACTCGACGGCAAGCGCGCCCCGATGCCGGAGGACTATGTGCTCAAGCCCCGCGACCGCGTCGAGATCTATCGGCCCTTGCGGATCACTCCCATGGAAATTCGCAAATTGCGCGCCGCGCGGGCCGCCCGCGCCGCCGGGCCCGGAGCCTCGTCCAATGCGAAATGACGGCGCGCCGCCCGGTCGCCGCCGCCGCGCCTTCCCGCGCGGCGGCGGGCCGGTTCCGATGACCGGTTCCAATGCCGCGGCGCCTTGCGCATAATGGCGAAACGCATTCTTCGCCAGCAAGCCGAATCCATGAAACGAGACCGCGGCAAGCCGGGACTGCTGAAACGCATCGAGCAGGGCCTGTACGAGTACTATGTGACGCCGCACCGGCGGGCCATGGCGCGGGCGGGGCGCGACGAGGAAGACCTTTTCATGCTGATCGTCTTCGCCGAAAGCATGGGCGTGCCGAATCCCGCCGCCTTCTATACCATGGAATTGCTGCCCGTCGTCTACGAGCGTTTCCATGAATGGCACCGGCGCATGGGCATGGAACGCTCGCCACTGGATCATGTGAATTGCTGCTAGAGCTCGCGCGTTCCAGACGAATTCTCTTCTTCGGCGGCAAGGGCGGCGTCGGCAAGACCACCGTGTCCGCGGCGACGGCGCTGGCGCTCGCCAGCGAAGGCCGCCGCGCATTGCTCGTTTCCACCGACCCCGCCCATAACCTCGGGCATTTGTTCAATCGCGAGATCGGTCCGCGCCCGGTGCGGCTCGCGCCCGGCCTGGACGGTCTCGAACTCGACCCGGACGCCACGGTCCGCGAGCACGCGGACGAAGTGTCGGGCGCCTTGCGCAGCCTGATGCCGGTGCGGATGCACGCGGAGGTCGACAAACACATCGCGCTGTCGAAAGAAGCTCCGGGCATGCAGGAGGCGGCGATCCTGGAAAAGATGGCGGAGCTCGTCGAGCGGGGCAGGGAGGAATACGAGCACGTGATCTTCGACACCGCGCCGTCGGGGCATACCGCTCGCCTCATGGCGCTGCCGGAAATGATGACCGCATGGACCGAAGGACTGATCAGGCGCCGCGAGCGCGCCGACCGCTTCGCCGAATTCGTGCGCGGCCTCGGCTCGGATTCGGACATGGCCGAGGATATCGTCGGCGAAAAGAATCCGGCAGCCGCGCAGGAGAGCCGCATCCGCCGCATCCTCAATCGGCGCCGGCTCAAGTTCGCGCAGTTGCGCGAAGCCTTGACGAACCCGGAACTGACCTCCTTCGTGATCGTGCTCGTGGCGGAACGCCTGCCAGTGCTGGAAACCATCGAATTGCGCGATCGATTGCGCAAGGCGGGTCTGGCCATCGACTGCCTGGCGATAAACAAGCGTCTGCCCGCGGGCGCGGGCGAGTTTCTCGAAGAACGCCGCGCCCAGCAGCAAATCCATCTGCAAACCCTGGCCGAGGCCCTGCCGGATATTCCCCGCGAACAACTGGATCTGGTCGCGAAGGACATAGTCGGTCCGGCGGCGCTGAAGGAGTTCTCGCATGGCCTGCGAAGTCGCGCCGCAGGCCGGCGGGCCGGCCATGATTCAGGAAAAACAGAGCCCGCCGTTGATATCCAGACTGGCGCCGGTGATGAAGCTTGACTCGGGCGAGGCGAGATATGCAACCAGATCCGCCACTTCCTGCGCCTGTCCTTCGCGGCGAAGCGGGGTCGCGGCGGCCACGTTCGTTCGCACTTCGTCTTTGGTGAACCTGTCGTGGAAGGATGTGCCTATCATCCCCGGACAAACACAGTTGACCCGTATCCCCGCCGGCCCCAGCTCTTTCGCCAGACCACGGGTAAATGTCATCAGGGCGCCTTTGGAAGTCGCGTAAGCGATAGCGCCGGGGCCGCCGCCGTCGCGGCCGGCCTGAGACGAAAAATTGATGATCGAACCGCCCGCGCCCATGAACGGGACCGTACGACTTGTCGTCAGAAACGCGCTGGTCAGATTCAGTTTCATGACATCTTCCAAAAATTCTTGCGTCATCTCGGCGAGAGGCTTGCGCGCGACCAGCCCGCCTGCGACATTGACGAGGATATCGATGGAGCCGCCAAACTCGCCCCTGGTCTTGTCGAGGAGATTTTCTACATCTTCGTGGTTCCTCATGTCGCCGCGAACGCTGATCGCCGTCCCTCCGGCAAGCTGAATCGCCTGAAGCGTGGCTTCTCCATCCGCAGCGCTGTTCAGCCAGGTAAACGCGACTTTGGCGCCTTTGGCGGCCAACGTTTCCGATACTGCTCTGCCTATATCGCGCGCGCCGCCAGTAACTATGGCGACCTTGTTTTCGATACTCATATCAAATCCCGATAAATACTCTGATTCAATCAGAAATCAACCCGCGGCCTCGATTTCCGACGTAGCGGCATGCGGAGTCGCAACCACTGGTTCTATCCGGCCTCCGAAAATCCATACCGAAGCCACTGCGAGCGGAACCAGCAAAGCCCCCAGCAGGAAAAACGGCACATATGATTCCTGGGTAATGGCCGGAACCATCCAGGTTGTAATCAGCACCCCGACGACTGCGGCCGTCCCGCCGGCGCCGGCCAGCGAACCGACCGACTTGCCGGCGAAAAAGTCGCTCGGAAGGGTCTGGATATTGCCGATGGCCAACTGAAATCCGAACAGGATCACTGCGATCAGCAATACCGCTGTCAGCGGGGCGGAAGCGAATGCCGTCGCAATCAGCGTCGGCATCATGATCGCGCCGCCCAGGGTTATCGTCAGTTTGCGGGCGGCGTCTACGGACCAGCCTGTCTTGATCAGCTTGCCCGCGAGCCATCCGCCGAAAATCGCGCCGAGGGCGGCCCCCGTATAGGGAACCCAGGCGAACAATCCGATTTGCGCTATGTCGAAACCAAAGCGGTCGGCCAGATAAATCGGCAGCCAGCTTACGAACAGCCACCAGACCGGGTCGAGAAAAAACCGCGCTGAAATTACAGCCCAGCTTTGTCGAAATTTGAGCATCTCTGCCCAGCCTGGAGCAGCCTGTTCATTGCTTTCATCAGAAAAATTTTCCGCTTTCTGCCCCGAAAGGATGTAGTTTCTCTCTTCTTCGCCAAGCCATGGATGTCGCTCCGGCGGTGCCTTGAATATCAATAGCCAGGGAATCAGCCATAGAAATCCCAGCAGTCCCACAGCGATAAACGTTCCCTGCCAACCGAATTGCAGATATAGCAATGCGATTGCCGGCGCGGAAATTATAGCTCCCACTGATGCTCCCGAATTGAATATTCCCTGCGCCAGCGCGCGCTCCCTGACGGGGAACCACTCGGCGTTGCTTTTCGTTGCGCCGGGCCAATTGCCGGCCTCGCTCAGACCGAGGACCGCCCGGACCAACCCGAGCGAAAGTACATTGCGGGCTGCGGCATGCGCCATGATCGACAAGGACCAGACTACGATTGCCAGGACAAAACCCAGCCGCGTTCCGATCATGTCGAAGATCTTGCCGAACAGGGAATGCCCGATCGCATAACCGACCATGAAGAAGGAAACGATGAGCGCATAGTCATTCGTGTCCATTCCCAATTCTTCGGAAATGGTCGGCCACATGATGGCCAATGCATTGCGATCGACATAGTTGATCACCGTAGCGATGGCGACCAGTCCGACAATGATCCATCTCAAGTATCCGCGGAACATTCGTGTCTTACTCCTGCAATTCGCGTTGTTCATTGAACAATGCATAATAGCCGTTCCAGCTATATGATTGGCCTTCCAGACTGACTGTATGCGTCGTCGCTTCATCCGGAATATAAGACAAGGCGATAATGGTTTGGGAACCGTCTCCGGTTCGAATATTCAAGATATCGGTGCCGTTTTCTCGGCGGAATCGAATCTCCTCAATCGAGCCGCCGCTGTTCAATGTGTATTCTTCCGCCCCATTGTACTCGCCATGCGGTTCAAGAACGGAAACAAAACGGGCTGAACTTGCGGCCCATATTCGAAATACGAGCGCCTGTTCCCGGCGCAAGTTAAACTGCGGGTCGTTGGCGCCCAGCTCGGCGAAAAAGACTTCCATATCGTGTTGCGAAATAACCGAATGCGTGTAGAAGCGGTTTTCGGTCAACCAGGTCACGGCGAACCTCTCGCCTGCGGGGATTTCGGCGCTTGCGCGCAGCCACAAGTGTTGATAGCCGTTTGCGGCGCCTAATGGCCGCAGGTTCGAGGGCCTTGGTTCCAGAGCGTGGCTTGTATCGATGATATGTCCGTTGAAATGCACGGGGAGATCGTATTGATGTTCATTTGGGCTGCTCGCATGCAGGATGTCGAACATCACCGGGTTATCGGTGGATGTCTCGCTCAGCAAGGCGACGGTTCGATTGAAAGATACGTGTTCGTAAGCATCTTCCATGCTGGCCGAAGCAATCTGAATATCCTTGGCGCTATCGAAGAAAAGGAATTCGGGATGTCTCTGCTCAGCAAGATCCAAACGGCCATTGAAATGGCTTTCTTCGTCAACTACAAGACTATTATGCGCAATGGTTTGCTTGGCCCAAGTCTCGTTTTCAGGCAAATAACGCCCGCCGTTCTTCTGTTCGATATTCAGGAAGCGCGCTGCGCCGTAATCGGTGAGTATTTCATTGCCGTTATCGTAGAAAAGCAGCCCCAGCTTGTCGAAATGACCGTGTCCCATGCCTTGGGATGTGGCCTTCAGGACCAGTGCCTGCTCGTTGGAATGATTGTTGTCGCGAAGTACGGCCAGCGCGCCTTGGGCTCCATCCGATCCATCGCGGAACAAGCGTGATCGATAGTCGAACGGGACGGTATCGCCCCGGTCTCTCGCTTGCGCCAATCTGAAGCCATCGCCATTCAACACATAAGAGCTTTGCAATCCTGCGATGGACAATAGCGCGGAGTCGCCCGTCAGGGCATATGCCATTGCGATGCCGTAGCGCAATTCCACGGTATCCAGACCCTTGTCCTTTATCGCATCGTTCAAGGGGAAAAAAAGTCCGTCATATGACAAATCAATGCAGGCGTAGATCGCCTTCAACAAGATTCCTTCACGATATTCGAAAATTTCCAGTTCGGGATCATTCGCCTCGATGCTGCGAGCGAACAGAAGGAACGGCATCATGGCATATCGTTGATAATATGGACCCTCGCTGTAATAACCATCTGGCGAAAAAAGTAAATCGATCTGTCTGATAAAGCCGGAATTCCCGTCGCCATTCAGTCCATAGAGCGCCTTGCGAACATAATTCTCGTCATCAAGCGCATAACCGGTCATGCCAACCGCAGCAACCGCCCAGGTTCCATGATTGTGGATCCTGTCGAAAGTATCGGGGGATCCTGTAGAGAGAAAGTCGGCCATCGGCCGCAGCAGATTGTTGACGATCCGGTCTCGCTCCGCAGCCGACAAGGTGTCTCGGATTGCATCGAAACCCTGAATGACATAGGAAAGCCATACCGATTCGTTAAGGTTTTGCCAGAAAAGCCGACCCGGGTTCGACCCTCTGCTTTGCGGGTGATTGCCAAGCTCGGGATACATGTCGGCATAGGACAGCAGGAGCCGACTGGCATGACCAGCATAAGTTTCCTCGCCGGTCAATTGGTAAACGATGCTCGAATCGTGAATCGCGATACCGTTCTTCTTGTGCGTTTCATGAGAATAACCGCCTCCGGCATCTGCCGGCATGGGTACGTCCGGTCCCGCTGCGAAATAAAGGTCGAGACCAACTCTGACTTGGTCAAGCTCTCGGGAAAACGCGGGAGACTCATGCCCATGCTGTCTGATAAATTCTGCATCTTCAGACGAAAGCAGGAGCTTGGGATATTCGGCTGAATATCCGGATGGCGATAAGAAAAATATGGAAACGGCAACCAATAAAGCCTTTGAAAGCTTGATTTTCATCGGCTAATTTCGTCTGCGTCGCCGATGACCGGCAAGGGGGTTTCTTCGAAACGATTTCGGGACAGCAAGTTCGCCGGGTCGCCTACTATTGTGGCAATTCGCATTGGCTGGCTGCCCGATAGCACATTGTCGAAAATGCGCACATCCTGGACACCATGCAGGTTGACCGAGGCCTTGGATGTATTACGGCTTCCATTGCCGACGGTCTCCAAAGTCGACGCGCTCAATTCAAAATGAGGACCGAATGTACTCTCGTCAGTCCCTCCGCGATAGATATTGGCGACAGGTCCTTCTATATTTTGAAAAAAGCTTCTCCTGATTGATATGTACTCGCCGTTATAGATTCCGAGATCTTCGGATTCAAGGTTGAGAGCGAGAATTTCACCGCTGATATTCCGAAAGCTGGAATCGGAAATTTCTATCTGATCGGCAAAAGTATGTTTGGCTGGAGAGAAGAAATTGAAAGAATGATTCGTATCAAGATCTTCTACGGTGACATCGTCAAGAATGAGCATGTAATTGTTCAGCATTGAATAGCGGCTGGTGCGAATCGCAGAGTTTCCGGCGACATCAGGTGCAGAGTTTCCGGAGATTGTTATTCCAGTTAATTTCAGGCTGCCTCCGTCAACAAGTTCAATAAGAGCGGTTCGTTCGAACTCTATGGCAGCTCTTCCAGAGGGCGCGGAAATTGTCAAGGGTCGGTCGACGACGATGATTTTTGATTCGAGATAGTTCCCCGGAGACATCGAGATGATATCTCCAGCTCCTGCTTCCGCTACCGCTCCGTACAGCGAGTCGAGTCCCGGATGGATTTCGATTGTCTTTCCCGAGTCGAATCGTTTGTCTGAATCGGGTTTCGGATACCAAGATACTCCGGTATCAGATTTCTTCAGGACAGTCAGCTCCCTGGTCACGCCGAAGCTTGCGTGTTCTTCGTCAGCTGGATAGAGCAGGCCGTTGGGAGCCGCTTCCAGTTCAATTTCGTATGTGTCGAATCCGTATTCAAGCCCGGTCGCCTCTGTTTCATTAATGGCATTTTGTTGAAATTCGATACCGCTGATGTCATCGTGAATGGCGATAATATTTTGCCTGTTCTGGTTATGGACAAGATTTGATCGAAACAAACTGTTGATCGGAGGAGCGGAACGCTCTTCATCGCTTCCTGCGGCCAGTTCGATATGATCGCTCTCGATGATTGAATTATTTTCGATGATGGCGCCGTCGACCTGATAGTAGCGATTGAGTGGAGAGTCGGGTACGCCATTCATGACTACGAAGGCACCGCCGAATCTGTGGCCGGTCAATCCATGCATGTAGTTATTGCGAACGGTTTGCCCCTCGTTGATGACACGGATGCCGCCGGTATGATCAACGCGGTTTCCCAGGAAAATATTTTCCTCTATGACATTGTTGTTTCCATGTCGCAAGGTCAACGTTCCGCGAGACTCGAAAAAGAGATTTCCGCGAAAGACATTGCCGCCAGACTTGTTTGAGACAACTTCCAGCTCTCCGTTGCATCGGTCGAAAAAGTTGTTTTCGACTAATGTCAGTGAATCGGTCAATGAATAATGACTCGTTCCTATTCTGAGGGTTTCTCCGCCGTTGGAGCCGAGTATCGGCCGCGGCCCGAAATAATTATGGTCTATGCGGTGATGGTTCTCTCTACTTTCCTCGCTATCCAGACGCACGGCCATGGTAACGCCGATATTGCTTTTCCCTTCGAGATGATTGTGGTCGAACCGATTGTGCTTGCCGTACATCATGACCCAGAAATCGGTTTCGAAGCGTTCAGGATTGTTGAATCGGTCTATAACGGTCTCCGTTACCCGCGAGTGGTATGCCAGGTCGTCCCGTGTCCGGCGAAACGAGATAACCGTGTTCGTGGGCGTATGGCCGTCCCTGAATACCAGGCCGGACACGACGAGGTGCTCTCCCGCCAGACGCAGATTGGAGAGACCTGAAATGATGACTTCGCCCTTGGTTTCCGCGGTCAATATGATCGGCTTGTCCGCGCTTCCGCGTCCGGTGAACAGGATTTCGAAGTCGCGCCATATCCGGTTGGCGAGGATGATCGTATCGCCGGGCTGCGCTTCCCGCACCGCTTCGCGATACTCGTCTTGATTATTGACGAGCGTCTCCGCTCCCCGGGCCTGATGCGCGGCCAGCAGGATTATTACCAGAATCGGAACCAGGAATTTGCCCAATTTTCTGTTGATCATTTCAGATGCTCGCGATCTTGAGGAAGCGATGACGACTTTCCGACGCTTTCTTCCGGATTCTTTCAAGTGCTTGCTCTTCCGTGAAATCAAGCATGGACTCCAGCAGGCGCGTGAAATGTTTTCGCATGGCTACGCGAGCGGCAACAGGGTCGCGTTCGCGAAGCGCGATGTATATTTCCATGTGTTCATTTCCGCGCTGCGATGTGTCTTCGAGGCAAACGGCATCGTAGACCTCCTTGACGTGCGGCAGTTCGGTGCGCATTTTCCAGAGCAGTTCGACGATATGACGCGCAGCCGAGTTGCCTGACGCCGCGGCAATCTTGAGATGGAAATCCCGATCCGCAGTCTCCGCCGCTTCCTCGTCTTCGGGATCGTCGGTGGCCATTTTCTCTATGTAGCCGGCGAGTTCATCCAACTCGTCATCGCTGATATTGAGCGCGGCCAGCGCGGCCACCTCGGCCTCGAACAATGATCTGGCTTCGGTCACTTCAAAGGCGTTGATCTTCGGGAAACTTTCGTGACCAGGCTCCGTGCTTTCAAGCACGTAAACTCCCGATCCGGTCTTGATTTCGACCCTGCCGCGAGCTTGCAGGGCGATGAGGGCCTGGCGAATCGTTACACGGCTTACGTTGAATTGCTCGGCCAGGGTTCTCTCGGCCGGCAGGCGACTGCCTGTCGGATAGATGCCTTCCTCGATCGATTCCAGCAACGACTGGGCGACAGTATTGTATAGTCTCTTGTCATTCATGCGGTGCAGCTCATTTTGGGCGTTCGGATCGCAAGTCCCCAATAATCGGCAAAAAGCTCTTCGATTTCAAGCGACCGGAAGCTGTAATTGGCCAGCCGGCGACTTCCCGCCGCGAAATCGATATAACGACTATTCCAATGTTCAGAATTTAGCCCTTATTCCGGCAAAAATGCGCGGCCCGTAACTATTGACTTCCGCCAGATTGCCCGGCGTCGGATTGTATTGGATGCGCGGCTCGTCAAACAGGTTGATAGCCTCCAACCTGAGTGTTATTCCATCATAAATCTCATAGGTCACACGGGCTTCAATCACCTCATTGTCCGCTATATAGCGGATATTCCCCGGAGTGCTGATGAACTGCTGGAAATATTCGCTGCGGCTCTTGTAGATGAACTGGATATCGAGATCCGCGATCTGATAATACAACTGCGCGGAAATTACCGAGTCCGAAAAGCCGAATACGTTAGCCGGCTCGACAATGCCGACTCGACGCGACACGATATTGCCGGCTTCGTCCACTACCAGAGATGAGCCGAAATTTCCGTCTTCGAACTCGAAGTCCGAATCGGCGATATTGACGCTCATCTTGGCGCCGAACCCGCTCCAGAAGCCCGGCAGGTAGTTGAATGAGTGCGCTGCCGTAAGTTCCAATCCGTAAAGGTCGCTGGTGTCTTCGTCTGTGCGCGACGTGGTCACGTTGGCGGCAAACGGCTGGCCATCGATCTGGAAACTCTCGACGCGTTGCATATTCTCGAATCCTCCCTGGAATTGTTTGTAATAAAGCCCGACGGCGAGGATGGAATCTTCGTTGGGATACCATTCCAGCGCGATATCGAAATTCCAGGACGCGAGCGGCTCGAGGTCGGGATTGCCGGATGCGCTGGCATTGCCGACCAGTTCGCTAATGGAAGTTGGATCGTCGCTGTCGTCGACATTGAGGTTGCGGCCGAATCCCATATCCGCCGGATCCGGACGGGACAAGCCTTTGAAAATGCCGCCTCGAAGCAGAGTATCGTCATTCAAATCCATGACCAGATTGAAACTCGGCAGCATTTCGGTATAGTCCGAACCTCCCGTTACGGCAAAGAAATTACTGCCGTCTTCGACCACGCTGATGATTCCGTCCGGATCGCGTTGAGTGGTGAAGGTGGTGCGCAGTCCAACCGAGTCGACAGAAGTATTCACCACTCTGACGCCGAAATTGCCGCGGATCGGCCGACCGGCCCATGTGCCCGCATAGTTCGCCTGCAGATAGGCCGCGAGCGTGGTTTCGGCAACATCGATGTTGTTCACGGATTGCCCGGGCGAGGGGATGGGCGGGACTTCTCCCAGAAATTCCCGCACCAGGCAAAGCGGGTCGAAGGACGCGTAGGTGCTGCCGGTTCCGGCCGCGATCACATTGCCTGAAGCGTCCACGTTCGTGACCAGATTCTGCCCGTTGCTCGGTTCGGACAGGAAGCCGCTTTCCGGGAACACATCGTTGCGGCAGGCGAGGCTCGCGCCCCGGATCGCGGAGTCGGAATGGCTGAACTCGTCGCGGGCGCGAGGATAGCTGATGTATTCGAGTTCGGAGGAACGGACGCCGCCTTCGATGCTGTAGATATTGTTCCAGTCGACTTCATATTCGAAATCTGCCCGGACTGCGCTGATGGTATTGTCTCTGGACTGATTGAGATCGACCCGGGTTCGCGCCGAATCGGCGAACAGGTCCGCATTGGTGACATCGAAGTTCTCCACAGTGACCAGCGGAACTGTCGAGCCGCCGCCGGGGATATCGATGATCGTGCGCACCCTGTCGGAGCCGGCGGGCGTGCTGTTGCCGTAAATATCCTTCGGTTCCGATTGCAGCCGGGTCTGGTAAATGTTCTCCCGGCGCGATGTATCGGAATAGGAGGCGTCGAACGAAAGGTGCAGCCGATCATTGGCCTGGAATCCGATATTCAGGCCTGCGCCTTCGTATTTCTCGATGCGAGCCACATGCATGCTATGCGTTTCGACGCGCCCGATCGTTTCGAAGTGGGACACTTCGCCTTGCGGACTCGCGACCAGCGTCGCATCCGTAAGGCCGGGGATGATCCTGCGCTGTTCGGCGAAGGAAAGGTCGTTGCGAATTTCGGTGAAAGTGCGGTCGGAAGATTGCAGGTCGAGATTGATGTCGAGCCGGTCGTTGGGTCGCAGCTGTAATGCCGTGAAAAAGGATTCCCGATCATCGTCCGTAATGTTCTGCCGGAAAGATCGCGAACTCGGCACGAATATGAATGGAGAGTCCGAGTCGGCCGAAATGCCGGTTGCCGGGTCGGCCGATATATTCAGATTGCCGGAGCCGCTGTCGCAGTTTCCGTTCGAAGTGCGATAAACGCCGCCGGACACCGCCGGATCGTTGCGGCAGTCGCGCCAGCTGCTGGTGGTTCGCGCTTCCTGTTCCGGATTGGTGGCCAGGCGTTTCTGGTAGCCAAAGGAAAAGCCGAGTTCGGCCCCGCCGTCGAGTTGGAACTGATCGATATAACTCAGCGTCGAGCGGCTGCCCCATTCGCGCTCGGGATTATTGATTTCGGCATTGTCGGGATGGCGATTGCCCTTGAGTTCGGCCTGGATTCTTCTGTTGTCGTACTCAAGAGGCTTCAGCGTCTCGAGCGCGATCTGTCCGGAAACACCGCCTTCGATGAGACTCGCTTCCTGCGTCTTGTAGATCATGAGCGTATTGAACAACTCGGAAGGAAACTGGCTGAAATTCACCGAGCGGTCGCCGCTGCCGTTGGTGGCCTCGCGGCCATTGATCGTGGTCGAACCGAGATATGGTCCGAGACCGCGAATCGAGATCTCGGTCGCCCCGCCCTGTTCCCGGTGAGAGGCCGCGCTGGTCAAGGTCTCGAGCGCCTCGCCGATCGACAGCGCGGGAATATCGCCGATATCTTCGGTCGACAGGGCTTCCACCACGGTGTCCGACAAGCGCTTCTGTTGAATGGAGCTTTGAATCACGCCGCGCGTGCCGGTGACGACGATTTGCTCGACCGTCGCTTCGCCGGCCTGTTGGGCGAAAGCCGGCGCGGCGAACACGGCCATCAACGAAACCGAGCAGGAGATCGCGGTAGCCAGTTCGGTTCTCTTGTTGCCCAATTCGATGTTCGTCAATTTGGTCTGCATCCAGGGCACCTCATCTTTGGTGGGGAAAGGATAGTCCAGTCCTTATACCAATGCGAGGAAAACATGTAAACAAATTTTTTGTTTTGCCGGCAATGAACAGCGTCGCATATGGAGCGGTCCAGAGGATGCCCGGCGCGAAGTGCGGGCGGGGTCGGCTCAGTTCGGCTCTTCGGGCGGGTCCGGCTCGAAGTCGCCGGCAATGGCGGAGAGTTGGTCGTCGACGAAAAAAATCGTGATGCGTTCCTGGGTGCGCGCGCCGCCGCCGGGCTGGAAGTTGTAGACGTAATCCCAGCGATCCTGGTGAAAAGGGTCGCGAACAAGCGGGGTGCCCATGACGAAGATGACCTGGTTCCTGGTCATGCCGGGCCGCAATTGATCGACCATGTCCTGCAATATCACGTTGCCCTGGGTAATGGAAATCTTGTACACGCCCGGGAAATCCAGCGAACCCAGATTGTTCGAGCAGCCCGCGAGGGCGGCCAGCAGCAATGCGGAGAGCGATAAAGCCGGTTTGGTCATGCGGAAAAATCCATGGCGCGGTCGTCGAAGGCGGCCGCTTTCACAAGTGTTCCCGAGCAAGCATAATAACCCGCGCGAAGACATGCGGGGAAGCCCTGATCGATCAGCGCTTCTCCGCGGCGCCTGGAAGCGCCGCCGAACGCGACGGCGCAAGCCGTCGCGTTCGGGAGCAAGACGAACCGCGCTTTGGTCTTGCGACAATGCGCAACGGCGGCATTGGGCGGAAGATACGCGGCGCGGCAAACCGAATCCGCGAATCGCGAGGCATGCATGGGCATCGAAAATCAGGAATTGCGCAAGGCTGGGCTCAAGGTGACGCTGCCCCGGGTGAAGATCCTGCAAATTCTGGAAACTTCGGACAAGAAGCACATGAGCGCCGAAGATGTATACAAGGCGCTGCTGGAATCCGACCAGGAAGTCGGTCTGGCGACCGTGTATCGCGTGCTGACCCAGTTCGAGGCGGCCGGTCTGGTGTTGCGTCACCATTTCGAGGGAGGGCATTCGATCTTCGAGCTGATGCCCGGCGACCATCACGATCATATCGTTTGCACTTCCTGCGGCAGGGTCGAGGAGTTCTACGACGACATCATCGAAGACCGGCAAATCAGGGTGGCCGAGAAATTCGGCTTCAGGATCACCGACCACAGCATGTATCTGTACGGCATCTGTCCGGCTTGTCAGCAGGAATCGTGATCGGCCGCGAGCATCTGCCGGGCGTGGGCCAGCGTGGCGTCGCTGAATTTCGCTCCGGCGAGCATGCGCGCCACCTCGACCGCTCTCTCGTCTTCATCGAGTTCGCTGATCAAGGTCTGCGCGCTCGCGCCGTCGCTGCTCTTGCGCACTGAAAATTGCCGGTGCGCCCGGCTGGCGACCTGGGGTTGATGGGTAACGCAGAGAATCTGGGCCGACTCGCCCAGCGCGCGCATCAGGGAGCCGACCTGGGCGGCCACGCCGCCGCCGATGCCGACATCGACTTCGTCGAAAACGAGACAGGGCGTCTGGGAGGTTTGCGCCGTTACTACCCGAATCGCCAGACTGATCCGGGACAGTTCGCCGCCCGACGCGATTTTCGATAATGGACCCGGCTCCAGCTCCGGGTTGGCGCTGACGAGGAATTCGACTTTTTCCAGGCCGCCGGCGTTGACGGCGTCGGCGGCCAGCGGTTCGAAGCGGATGTCCATGCCGGCATCGCCCATGCCGAGGCGGGCTATGCGTTGCTCGATCTCCCGCGACAGCCGGTCCGCGCCCGCGCGGCGTTGTTCGCCGACCCGCGCGGCGACTGCGGCGTATTGTTCGCGCAGTTCCGAGTCTGCAGCCAGCAATCGCCGCAATTGCTCTTCGCGGCCGCGAACATCGCGCAACTGTTCTTGCAGCGAACGCGTCAGCCGCGCCAGTTCGGCGGGCTGGACCCTGTGCTTGCGCGCCATGTCGTGCAACTTGCCGAGGCGTTGGTCGACTTGCGCCAGCCGCTCCGGGTCGACAGGAAACTCGTCCGCCGCGCCGCGCAGGTCGGCGGCCGCCTCTTCAACCTGGATGCAGGCCGACTCGAGCAGTTCCGCGGCATTGGCGATTCGACCGCTGTCGCCTTGCAGGTCGCCGAGCAGTCGCAAGGCGCGGCGCAGATTGCCCAGGACGTTGAATTGCTCATTATCCGCAATGTCCCCCAGCGCCTCGGCCAGCGCCGCCAGCGCCTGCCCGGCGCCGCTCAGGCGGCGCTGCTCCTGTTCGAGCGTTTGCGTTTCGTCATCTCCGGCCGCAAGTTCCCGCAGTTCGTCCAGTTGATAGTCCAGCAACTGCGCGCGGCCCTTGTCGTCATCGCCGCGCAGCCGCGCGATGGCGCGCTGATTGGCCTGCCATTGGCCGAACAGCGACCGCAGTTCCGCCAGCAGGGCTCGCTCGACGCAATAATCGTCGAGCAGGGAAAGTTGCGTCCGGCGTTGCGACAGGGAGAGATGTTCCTGCTGGCTGACGATATCCACCAGCAAGGCGCCGAGTTGCCGCAGGCTCGCCATGGTCGCGGGCGAGTCGTTGATGAAAGCTCTGGAGCGGCCGTCGGCGCCGACCGCGCGACGGATCAGGCAGGAACCCGCCGCATCTCCGCGCAACTGGTTTTCTTCGAGCCAGACGCCTGCGGCATCGTTGTTCGAAACATCGAACTCGGCGCCGATTTCGGTCTTCTTCGCGCCGGTTCTGACCACGGTCTTGTCGGCCCGGTCGCCGAGCGCGAGTCCGAGCGCGCCGACGATGATCGACTTGCCGGCGCCGGTTTCGCCGGTGAGCGCCGACATGCCCGCCCGGAAATCGACCTCAAGGCTTGTTACGGTGGCGTAGTTCTGGATGGAGAGGTGTCGCAGCATCGCGTCGGAAGTATATTGGATCAGCCGGGCGAAGGGTACGCCGTCAAGATGGTTCCGGCCCCCGGACAGATGCGTCGCTTCTGATATCCGCTTCCTGTGCTTGTCCGGGAATCAGGGCTTTCTTGCCGCCGCGAGAAAACCCGGAATTGATCTGGTACGATTCGGAGCAGGGTCGATCCCGGACCCCGGAATCGGCTTGGCGCCGCCGCCTGCGGGCAATCAAGGGGAAGCTGTGATCAAGTCAGGGATTCCCCGCGGCGCATGCCCGCGCCACAAGAGAGCCCCGCCGGATTCGACGGCGCAAGGCAAGCCATTGAATCCGGGAGCAGGACAAGACCGCGCTTTTGTGTTGTGGCGATGAGTGATTCCATGGGTGGAGTCATTCAGAGGGTACAAAGGAAAAACAGCCATGGAATCATCGCCGCCAACCGGCGAGTCGCGGCTTCGAGCCTCCATCAGGACCGCGCCGGTAATTCCGGTCATCGTGCTGCAACGCGCGGCTGATGCTGCGCCGGTCGCCGAGGCGCTGCTGGCCGGCGGCATTTCCATTTTCGAAATTACTCTGCGGACATCGGCTTCATTGCCGGCCGTCGAGCGCCTCGCCGGACTCTTTCCGGCCGCGCTCGCCGGCGCCGGCACGGTGCTGAACAAGATCCAGGCGAAAGAGGCCGTGTCCGCGGGAGCGCAATTCCTGGTGTCGCCTGGGCTTGACGAAGGTGTCGTGGAATTTGCGCGAACGAATGATATTCCGGTCATTCCGGGTGTCGCGACTGCGACCGAAGCGCAACGGGCCTTCAATCTGGGGCTGCGCCTGCTGAAGTTTTTTCCCGCCGGCGCTGCGGGCGGCGTCGAGATGCTCAAGAGCTGCGCCGCGGTGTTTCCCGAGGCGGAATTTGTCCCTACGGGCGGCGTAAGCGCGGGCAATCTGGCCGACTATCTGCGTCTGGCCAACGTCGTCGCCTGCGGCGGAAGCTGGCTGACCCCGGGCGATTCCATCGCCGAGGGCCGCTTCGATGTCGTCACTCGGCTGGCGCTGGAGGCTCGGGCGATCGCGGAGCAGGTCGGGGCGGAGGCGGGCTCATGAGCCGTTTTGTCAGTTTCGGCGAAATCATGCTGCGGCTGAAGAGCCCCGCGCATGAACGGCTGTTGCAATCGTCCGGGCTGGAAGCCGCTTTCGGCGGCGGCGAAGCGAATGTGGCGGTCTCGCTCGCCAATTTCGGCCTCGACGCCGCATTCGTTTCGGCGCTGCCCGATAACGACATCGGCGCTGCCGCGATTCGCGAACTGCGCGGTTTCGGCGTCGACACCGACTTCATCGTCCGGACCGGCGAGCGCATCGGCATTTATTTCCTGGAGGCCGGCGCCAATCAAAGGCCGTCGAAAGTCATTTACGACCGCGCCGGATCATCCATCGCCGCGGCTCGGCCGGGCGATTTCGATTGGCCTGCGATCTTTGCGGAAGCTCGCTGGTTCCACATCACCGGCATCACGCCGGCATTGAGCGAAACAGCCGCCGAATTGAGCATCGAAGCGGTCGAGGCGGCCAGGTCGGCAGGTGTTGCGGTGTCGTGCGACTTCAATTTCCGCGGCAAGTTGTGGAACTACGGCAAGAGCGCCCCCGAAGTCATGCGCGAACTGGTGCGTTTCGTCGACGTGGGCATTGCCAACGAAGAAGACTGTCAGCGATCGCTCGGCATTTCCGCCGCAGTCGATGTGGAGAGCGGTTCGCTGGAAACGGCCAGATACGAAGCGCTCAGCGCGGCGGTGATGGAGGCTTTTCCGAATCTGTCGATGTTGGCGATTACCTTGCGCGAATCGCATAGCGCGAGTCGCAACGGCTGGTCGGCATGTCTGCGGGACAGGGACGGATTCGTTGTTTCGAAGAAATACGAGATAACCGATATCGTCGACCGGGTAGGCGCCGGCGACAGTTTCGCGGCAGGCCTGATTTATGCCTTGCAAGCATATGATGCAAATCGCGACGCGCTGGAATTCGCGGTCGCGGCGAGTTGCCTGAAACATGCAATTTCAGGCGACTTCAATCGCACGACCGCGACGGAGGTCGAAAAACTGCTGGCGAACGGCGGCTCGGGCCGAGTACAGCGTTAGGAAAGCCCTGATCAAGTCAGGGTTTTCCTGCGGCGCATGCCCGCGGCACAACCCGCGGCACAAGAGAGCGCCGCCGGATTCGATGGCGCAAGCCATTGAATCCGTGAGCAAAAAACCACGCTTTGGTTTTGCGGCAATGAATGATTCCATGGCTGGAATTATTCAGAGGTCATGCTCGGGGAAGCTCTGATCAAGCAGGGCTTCCCCGCATCGCATGAAAGCTCCGCCGCTTTTCATCGATGGCCCATCAACTTCGCCGCGCCGCCATCCGCTCCGGTACGGCTTCCTGCGCCCAGCGCGCGATGTTCCGCCTTGTCGTTTTCGCGCAGCGCGCGGCGGTCCATTCCATGGCGCAACCGGCATCCGCGGCGATTTCGCGCTCACCCCGATTTTCCGCGTGGATTCAGTTTCTGACAATTGGTGCTACCAATTTAATTGACGAAACTGTTTTTTTTGGTTTGCTTTGATGATATGTTCTGGTTCATCATATTGGCTGAATATGCCGTCGAGTCCAATTTTCAGGAGGAAAACCAGATGATTCTCGCACGCACCATCGCCGCGGTCGCGGCCGTCGCGGCCGCGTTGGCCTTTGTGCCCGCAAGTTTTGCGCAAGATAACGCGACGATTGTCGAAGAGATCGTCGCTGTCGGTATTCGCGGTTCCCTGCAGGCGTCTGCGGAGTTGAAGCGCGCCGACGCCCGCATCGTCGATGCGGTCGTAGCCGAAGACATCGGCAAACTGCCGGACAACAACATCGCCGAGGCGCTCCAGCGCGTCACAGGCGTATCGATCAACCGCAATTTCGGAGTGGGCTCCGAAGTTTCCATCCGCGGCCTTCCCCAGAACCGCGTCGAACTGAACGGCCGCACCACCATGGGCGACGGCCGCAACGGCGTCAATTTCCAGGACTTCCCCGCCGGCTTTCTGTCTGCGGTCCAGGTGGTCAAATCGCCGACTCCCGAAATGATCGAAGGAGCCCTGGGCGGCACCATCAGTCTGAATACGGCGCGGCCGCTCGATTTGAACGAACCTCGCATGGCCGTCAATGTCGAAACCGAATACGCGGACAAGGCGGACCACTGGGCGCCCATCGTCAATGCGCACTTCGGCAACAAGTGGAATTTGGGCGAAGGCGGCACTTTCGGCGCTCTGGGCATGTTCTCGTACCAGGATCGCAGGTTGCGCCGCGACACCTACGAATCCAGCCTGTTCGTTTATGACAACATCGATATCAATCTCGACGGCATGGTCGACGCGAACGATGCCGCGCGCAATACGCCGAGCGGGCAATACGTCGTTCCGGTAGAACCCAAGATCGAGCCGTGGACCGAAGATCGCGAGCGCACAGCCTTGAACCTGATGTTCCAGTGGGCTCCCGAATCCGGCCGAGGCAGCTACTACCTCGACCTGAACGCCACCGAGCGCGACGGCGGCCAGGAAGCCTACTCGATCCTCAGCGTGGTCGGCAGCCCTGTCGCCACGAGCGCCACCTACGAAGACCATAACGGCGCGTTGAACAACTACCGCCTGGAGGGCAACCATTTCGCTATTCCCAAGACGTGGAGCCAGTTCCGCGTGACGGACAGTTTTTCTCACGCTATCGGCGGCGAATGGGACTTCACGGACAAGTTGACGGTTTCCGGCGAGTTTTCCTCTGCCCTGTCGGATACCTCGAATCCGAAGTCCGAGTTCAACTGGCGAGCTATCGATCCGGTGTTGGAGGCGGCCAATCCGGCCGGTTCCAACGAGCGCTGGACGGAAGTGACCATGATCAACAGCCCGACTCAGGCGCCGAGCGTCATTTACGACGACGGCGATATCTTCACGCAAACAGAATTCTATGCCTTCCGCGAATTCAGGCACATCACCGATGATATCGATAACAAGGAAGATGCTTTCCGTCTCGATTTCGAGTACGAGCAGCCTTATGGGCTGGAATGGGCGACATCGATAAAAGCGGGCGTGCGCGCTACCAGTCGCGAATACGAGAGAAACCGGGCGGAAGTTCGCGTAAAAGACATCCATAAGGATATGTACGATGCCAACGGGAACCGGACGATTCTCTGGATGAACGACATCATGAGCGCATACCCCGGAACAATCATCACGCCCGATGTGCATTCCGGCCTGTTCGAGCATGTCGGCATGAACGGCATGAGCCAGCTGGCGCCCTTTACTGTTTACGATGCCAAGCTGTTGCGAAATACCGAACAGACGTTTGCCATGGTTCAAGAACTTCTGGCCGGCAGCAACTATAACAATCCAGGCAATAGCGACGGTTATATAAGGCCTGCCGGCGGTCTGGGCGATAGTTTGCGGGAGCTGAAAAGCTCATACGCGCTAATAGATGAAGATACCAGCGCACTTTATCTGCAGGCGGATCTGGATTTTGATCAAGTACACATCGTCCTGGGCGGTCGTTATGTCGAAACTGACATTACGTCTTTCGCTTATGATCAGAGCGGCGCATCCATAGTTTCCGACAACAACACGTATGCGGATTTCCTGCCGAGCTTCAATGCCGCAGTTGAACTCACCGAAAACACGCTTATGCGATTCAGCGCAGCCGAAGTAATGCGGAGGCCGAATTTCGGCGAGCTCAGTCCCACTTTCCAATACAATTCCGATCGTGTGCTGGCTACCCGCGGCAATCCGGAACTCGATCCTTATCGCGCTACTCAGTTCGATATCGCGTTTGAGCGTTATTTCGACGCGGGCAGTTTGATTTCGGCAACAGCCTTCTACAAGGATGTCGCGTCGTTCCTGAAAAGCACCAGTTTCTGCGCATATCAACCCGAAGCCCTGGCCGCTCAGAATACGACCATCTACAACAACATCTGTATTCGCCCTGAATCAACCGGAGATTCGAGCAATTACATTTTCGCTTCAACCCAGGGAGAGTTCGATGGCTTTCTGGCGGAAGGCCGCAATGGCATCTTGACAACGACTGTAACAAACGGTTCCAGCGGTACGGTGCAGGGCTTCGAGTTGGGTTGGGTGCAAACCTTCGACTCCTTGCCGGGGCTCTGGTCCGGTTTGGGCATCAATGCGAACTACACCTTCTCAGACAGCGAAGACCCGGACGGCGTACCGCTGGCGGATATTTCGGAAAATGCCTACAACGCGCAGGTTTTTTGGGAGTATGGCGATTTGAGCATCCGTTTGGCCTACTCTTACCGCGACCGTTTTCTCGATAACAACTATGCGAAACGGGTTGAGAGAGTCGGCGCATTGGTCGCCAATCGAGATCCCGCCATCGGCGATCCAACCGAAGGCAATGATTATCGCGATGATTTGTCGCAGTTCGATTTGGCGTTCAACTGGGACATCAACGACAGCTATAGTGTCTTCGCTCACATTTACAACCTTACCGCCGAGCCCACCATCAACCAGAGCGTGACCGGCACGCCTTGGCAGATTCGCGAAACCGACCGTCGTTATACTGTAGGAGTGCGCGGCAGATTTTAGGTATCCTGTGAATAATTTTATCCATGGAATTATTCATTGTCGCAAGACAAAAGCAGAGACCGTCCGGACGCGCGACGGTTTCCGGCGCGGTCGCCATGCGCAACATCTCGTAATCCGGGAAGTTGCCTTGCGCGACCCGACTGTCTTCGATGGCGGCCGCGCCGCATGGCGCCGAAGGCGTTGATGCGGCAGGTCGCGCCGCCGTCCGCCTTGACCGGAATATCGCGTCGCGCAATCCCCCTGGCATCCTCTGAATGATTCCATCCATGGAGTTATTCATTGCCGCAAAACCAAAGCGTGGTTTTGTTTTTCTTATGGATTCAATGGCTTGCGGCCATTGAATCCGGCGGCGCCCTTTTGTTGCGGGCATGTGCCCTGCTCGCGATTGAAACGCGGGCAGTCCTGCGGCGCCGGAGCGGCGGATTGCCAACGCGGAAATCGACCCCGGGGCTTTTTGCGGTGACGCAGTTCCCGCCTCCCGGTTCCCTTGAAACATGATCCCGTGTCCCCATATAGGCGTTCGTGACCTGATAATCGGGTCAGAGGCTTGGTTTGTTTCAAGGCATTCGGAATAAGGTCGAGCCGGGGCATCAAGGCATGAGCGAAACCAGGAAATCTGGAGTCGGGATGGAGCAGGCGGACGCGCAGGAAAGTCCGGCGCCGGATTCGGCGCCGGAGGAAATGGCTCGGGAAGTAACGCCGGAAATGGCTGAAGAGGCGGCCGCGCCCGAGGAAGTCTCAACCGGGAAAGCCTCGACCGGGAAAGCCTCGACCGGGAAAGCCTCGACCGGGAAAGCCGCCGGCGAAGGAGCCGCCGCCGAGGCGGTTGCCGGCTTGACCCTGGCGGAGGCGCTGGCCCGGTTGGAAGAGGTCGAGGCGAAATGCCGCCGGGCCGAAGACAAGTTGTTGCGGATGCGGGCGGAGATGCAGAATCTGCGCCGTCGCGCCGAACAGGATATCGAGAGGGCGCACAAGTTCGGCCAGGAAAGATTCTCCAGCGAACTGCTGGTGGTGATGGACAACCTCGAACGCGCCTTGGACGCGGCGAGCGAACACGAGGATGAAGCCGTCAGGGCGATTCGCGAAGGCGTGAACCTGACGCTGAAGAGTTTCGCCGACTGTTTCGTCAAGTTCCATATCGAAACGATAGACCCGGAGGGCGAACCGTTCGACCCCGCGGTTCATCAGGCGATGTCGATGCAGGAGAACGGCGAAGTGGAGCCGAATACGGTCATCGCGGTGATGCAGAAAGGCTATACCTTGCATGGCCGGGTGCTGCGGCCGGCAATGGTGGTCGTATCCGCCAGGCCGGCATGACCGCAACCGGGCAGTTCGGGCGCGCGGGGGATTTCCCCGCGTCCTTGAATCAAGATGGAAAGCATCAATTATCTATTGATGTCAGTCCGCGAAAATCGCGCGGGCCGGCAAAATTGAGGGAGACCGAACATGGGCAAGATCATCGGCATCGATCTGGGCACGACCAATTCCTGCGTGGCTGTAATGGAAGGGGGCGAACCCCGGGTCATCGAAAATTCGGAAGGTGATCGCACCACCCCGTCCATCGTTGCCTACAGCAAGGATGGCGAAACGCTCGTGGGCCAGCCCGCCAAGCGCCAGGCCATTACCAATCCCGACAACACCCTGTTCGCCATCAAGCGCCTGATCGGCCGCCAGTTCCGGGACGATGTGGTGCAGAAGGACATCAAGATGGTGCCCTACAAGATCGCCAAGGCAAGCAATGGCGACGCCTGGGTGGAAGTCAACGGCAAGCAGATGTCGCCGCCGCAGATCTCGGCCCAGACGCTGATGAAGATGAAGAAGACCGCCGAGGACTACCTCGGCGAAGAAGTGAAGGAAGCGGTTGTCACCGTGCCCGCCTACTTCAACGATTCCCAGCGTCAGGCGACCAAGGACGCCGGCCGCATCGCCGGGCTCGATGTGAAGCGAATCATCAACGAGCCGACCGCGGCGGCGCTCGCTTACGGCATGGACAAGCGCGCCGGCGACTCGACCATCGCGGTCTACGATCTCGGCGGCGGCACTTTCGATATCTCGATCATCGAAATCGCCGAAACCGACGGCGAACACACCTTCGAGGTGCTGTCCACCAATGGCGATACCTTTCTTGGCGGCGAAGACTTCGACTTGCGCCTGATCGACTACCTGGCGGACGAGTTCAAGAAAGAGCACGGCATGGATCTGCATAACGACCCGTTGGCCTTGCAGCGGCTGAAGGAATCCGCCGAGAAAGCCAAGATCGAATTGTCTTCCTCGCAGCAGACGGAAATCAACCTGCCGTATATCACCGCCGACGCGAGCGGACCGAAGCACCTCGTGCAGAAGCTTACCCGGGCCAAGTTCGAATCCCTGGTCGAAGGCCTCGTCGATCATACCCTGGGGCCGGTGAAGACCGCGCTCAAGGATGCCGGCATCGACGCTTCCGCCATTGACGATGTGGTGCTCGTCGGCGGCCAGACCCGGATGCCGCTGGTGCAGCGGAAAGTCGCGGACTATTTCGGCAAGGAAGCGCGCAAGGATGTCAATCCGGACGAAGCGGTCGCCGTAGGCGCCGCTATCCAGGCGGCGGTGCTGGCCGGCGATGTTACCGACGTGCTGTTGCTCGACGTGACTCCGCTCTCGCTCGGCATCGAGACCCTCGGCGGGGTGGCCAGCGTGCTGATCGACAAGAACACCACCATTCCGACCAAGAAGACCCAGATCTTCTCCACCGCCGACGACAACCAGACGGCGGTGACGATTCACGTGGTGCAAGGCGAGCGCAAGCAGGCGACCCAGAACAAGTCGCTGGGCCGCTTCGACCTGACCGATATCCCGCCGGCGCCGCGCGGCATGCCGCAGATCGAGGTCTCTTTCGACCTCGACGCCAACGGCATTCTCAACGTGTCCGCCAAGGACAAGGCCACGGGCAAGGAACAGTCGATCGAGATCAAGGCTTCCAGCGGTTTGTCGGAAGAGGAAATCGAAAAAATGGTCCGCGACGCGGAAGCGCATTCCGCCGAGGACAAGAAGTTCGAGCAACTCATCGCCGCGCGCAATACCGCCGACGGACTGGTTCACGCTACCCGCAAGACCGTCCAGGAAGCGGGCGAGAAAGCCTCCGACGAAGAGAAAACGGCGATCGATAATGCGATCAAGAAGCTGGAAGAGGCGATCAGGGGCGACGACCTCGAAGCCATCGAGGAAGGCACCAGGGCCTTGACCGAGGCTTCCGCTCCGCTGGTGCAGAAGATGTATGCAGAGCAGTCCGCCGCCGAGGGCGAGGCCGGCGCCGGCCAGGACGACCCCGGCCGGGCCGACGACGAGGCAGTCGACGCGGAATTCGAAGAAGTCAAGGAAGATCAGAAATAAGCCGTTCGGCTTGAAGGGTCGGCGGCATCATGGCAAAGCGAGACTATTACGAGGTCCTCGGCGTAAACCGGAACGCCAGTCAGGCCGACTTGAAGAAAGCCTATCGGCGCACCGCCATGAAGCACCACCCGGACCGCAATCCGGGCGACAAGCAGGCGGAGGCCAAGTTCAAGGAAGCGAGCGAGGCGTTTGAAGTACTGTCCGACGAGCAGAAGCGCGCCCGTTACAACCAGTTCGGGCATGCCGGCGTGGAAGGGCAGACCAGCGCGGGCGCCGGCGCGGCGGATTTCGCCGACATCTTCGGAGATATCTTCGGCGATATTTTCAGCGCCCGCCATGGCGCCCGCGGCAACGGCCGTCGCCAGGGCGCCGACCTGCAATACCATCTCGAACTCAGCCTCGAGGAGGCCGTCCAGGGCGTGTCGCGCAATATCCGCGTGCCGTCCAGGGCGCGCTGCGCGACATGCGGCGGCAGCGGCGCCCGCAAGGGCAGCGGTCCCGTGGAATGCAGCGCCTGCGGCGGAATCGGCCAGGTGCGGATGCAGCAGGGGTTTTTCTCCGTGCAACAGACCTGCCCGCGTTGCCGCGGCGAAGGCAAGCAGATCAAGGATCCCTGTTCGAGTTGCCGCGGCAGCGGCACGGTCGAGGAATCGCGCACGCTGTCGGTGAAAGTGCCCGCCGGCGTCGACACCGGCGACCGCATCCGCCTTACCGGCGAAGGCCAGGTCGGCGACCGCGGCGGTCCGCCGGGCGACCTCTACGTGCGCATCGAAGTGCGCCCGCACCCCGTATTCCAGCGCGACGGGGCCGACCTGCATTGCGATATTCCCATCAACTTCGTCGACGCCGCGCTCGGCAACGACCTCGAAGTGCCCACGCTCAGCGGGCGCGTCAAGTTGAAGATTCCCGCCGAAACCCAGACCGGCAAGCTGTTCCGCCTGCGCGGCAAGGGCATCACCCCCGTCCGCGGCGGTTCTCCCGGCGACTTGCTCTATCGCCTCGTCGTTGAAACGCCGGTAAGGCTTACTCCCCGCCAGCGCGAATTGCTCGAAGAGTTCGGCCGGATTCAGGAAGAACAGGGCAACCGCCAGTCGCCGAAACGAAAAAGCTGGCGCGACGGCGTCAAGCGATTCGTCGACGGCTTGCGCGGCTGAGTTTCGGCCGGCGAGCCGAAAGCTCGCGCCCTGGCATTCTCCGCGCAATGCCGTTCATGTGATTATTCATCGTCGCAAGACCAGAGCGCGGTTTTGTCCTGCTCCCGGATTCAACGGCTTGCGCCGTTGAATCCGGCGGTGCTCTCCCGTACCGCGGGCATGTTCTGCAGGGAAGCTCTGACTTGATCAGAGCTTCCCTGGTCGTACAGCCTGCCGAGGCTCCAGCAGGCGGAATTCTCCCGTTCGTCGGTCAATACGATGAATAGCGGCTCATCGGTTTGGACCGGCGCATCGACGGTCAGTTCGAGACTCTCGTCCGTCGACAATTCGATTTCCCGCACTTGCTCGCGCGCGGCGCCTCCAATTTCGAACAGCATCGATGCAGTGTCGCTGGCATCCAGCATTATCTCGAATGGTTCTCCGGGCTTGATCCTGCCGCGAGTCCGAAGAGTCACTCGCAGATCTCCGAAGGAGCGCGCGCCATGATTGATCCAGCCGTCGGGGACCGCTTCATACTCGAAGGCGAGCCAGCAGGCTAAGCCGACCAGCGCCAAGTTCGGCCAGCGCCATATGCCCATGCAACGCCACCAGTCGATGGCAAAACGAGTCATCGCGCCCGCGCTTTACCGGAGTATGGGATGGACTTCGGGCTCCGGCCCGTTTCCCCCTGCTTCGAGGATCGCAGCCGGGCGGTGTAGACAACAATGCCGGTAATCGACATCGCGGTCATCATCGCTCCGAACGCGAACCAGATTATCCTGGTCGGCATGCCGCCGAAATAGCCGAAATGCAGCGGATCGGCGGCCTCGGATATGCGCGTGCGCAGATCGAGGTGCTCGCCGCGGTAACTGCCGAGCACATCAAGCGATACCGGGTCGATATATACCGTATTGGCGCGCGGCCGGACCAGAGCCGCCGTCAAATCTCCCTGCACGAGCAAGGGGCTGTTGCCAGTGGCCGGAAACAGAATCCGGCGCACATCCAGTCCCGGCAATTCCTGCCGCGCCCGTTCGATCGCCAGTTCCAGCTCGGCGCCGGCAAACGAATCGGGCAAGGCGGCGTTCCTGCCGGCCGCGCTTGCTTCCGGGCCCGGGAAAGGCGGCGCCCGGCCGCCGAGCTCCTCGACGAAATACCAGACGCTCGACAGCGCGATCAAGGCGATGAACCAGCTTCCCCATAGTCCGGTCAGGCGGTGCAGGTCGCCGTTCCAGATTCGCGTCTTGCGATCGAATCTCGGCCATTTAAAAAACCCCCGCCAGAACTTCTTGTAGACGACAAATCCCGCGATCAGCGAAATCAGCAGGGGAAAGGCCAGAAAACTGACGATCGGTATGCCTATTCTCGGCGGCATCATGAGGTGCCGGTGCGTATTGCGGAAAAATCTTTGCACATTGTAAAAGGAGGTAACGCCGAGCAGTTCTCCGCTGGGCGGGTCCAGCCATAACAACACGTTTTCCCGCCACGGAGTCAGCATGATCATTGACAGCGAAAACCAGTTGTCCCGGCGCCGGGACAGGGAAACCGGACCATGGCCGGGGTACTCGCGGCGCCAGGCGTCGAAGGCCGCGCCCCAGGCGATTTCGTCCGGCGCAATTCGCTCGGTTGCGCGCATTTCCGGCGTAATCAGCCAGTCGATCTCGGCGCTCAGGACGGCGATGGTTCCGGTCGCCAGAATAAAGGTCATCAACAGCGACAGCTTGAGGCCGACCCAGGAATGGATCGCGAACCACAGCCGATCCCGCGCCTGCTTCCTGGTCAGGCGCTTTTTCGAAGCCTCGCCCGGCATCGCGGTCACGAGGCGCGCTCGATCAGGCCGAAAGCGGACAGCTTGCGAATGGCCTCGGCTCTCTGCGCCTCGTCGACCTCGGCGAAGGCCGCCATCGAAAACGGCTCCCCGGAAAGGAAAATTTCAAGGCCGGCAAGCGCTTTCCTGTCGAAATGCACATTGCCGCCGGGTCCGGCAATGACCGCCTCGGCATCGTTGTGCCGCAAGATGGCCGGCAGCGACGGCCGCCGTACATAGAGGTCATTTTCCGATATGGGCGATGCGGCGTCATTCAACGCCCCGCGCAGGTCGGGGCGGCGCAGTTTCGCGAAATTTTCCCGAAAATAAGCCAGAACCTCCCCGAAATCGGCTTGCTCGACAAACTCCAGCGCCAGTTCCCGAAATCGCTCTTCCAGCCCGCTCATGTCGAAATTCGGCCGCGCGAAGCCCGGAGGAAGCGAACGGCGGAACTTTGGATTCCTGAGCGCGACCTCCGAGATCGCTTCCAGCATCAGGTCGGCCCATTTCTTCACAATCAGGCCGACCGTGATATGCAGGGAAAGATCATCGCCATGAACGGAAGCGTCGTGCAGCAAGCCGCGCGGAAGGTACAGGCAATCCCCGGCCCGCAACAGGAATTCCTGTTCGACTTTGCCGGGACTGTGCACTCCGGATTTGAAGCCTTCCCCGCTATACGGGTTTTCAACCGGCTTTTCGTACAGGCGCCACAGCTTCTCCCCGCGAACCTGGATGATGAAAACGTCGTGGTCGTCGTAATGTGTCTTGAATCCCTGGCTTTTCGGCGGCGTGAGGTAGACATTGGACTGGACGCGACAACTGAACACATCCTCGAGCGACCTGCAAAACCTGGCCAGGCCTTCGTCTGCGCGCTGGAGCTGATTCAATATGATCGTCGCTCCGCGCTGGTAATGCCGAATGACCGCGCCCCGGTCGATGTTGCCGCTCTTGAACGTGTAGTCGGAGCGTTTGATGGACGGCCGACTGCGGGCCATCGACAGCGACGAAGAGGGCAACTCGGAACTCGCGAGGATTTCGTCGATGCGATCCAGGCTCAGAAGTTCGGCAAAACGATCAGGGTCGCCGTGCTTGCAATGCAAGGCGCGCTGTTCGTAATTAAACGCCTGGAACTGCTCGTTGGAGACCGAACCGATCAGCCGGGATAACGGTTCCCTTGGTTTGCGCTCGTCAGCCATGGATGCTTGGCGGTATTACAGGCCTCTGCCATTTCGGCCGCTGTTGTCGGTATCTTCGCCGCCGGACTGGTCGGAGTTGTCGGTGCCTTCGCCGCCGGACTGATCGGAGCTGTCGGTGCCTTCGCCGCCGGACTGGTCGGAGCTGTCGGTGCCTTCGCCGCCGGACTGATCGGAGCTGTCGGTGCCCTCGCCGCCGGATTGGTCGGAGCTGTCTGTGCCCTCGCCGCCGGATTGGTCGGAGCTGTCTGTGCCCTCGCCGCCGGACTGATCGGAGCTGTCGGTGCCTTCGCCGCCGGACTGATCAGAACTGTCGGTGCCTTCCTGCTGCACGTAAGCCCGGGCGGAAGATACCAGTCCCAGAAACGAAGCCGCCGACACGGCGGCGGCGCCGGTTACTACCTCAAGAAACGATCTGCGGGTCAAATCATCTTTTTTCATGATCCAGTTACCTCTTTGCGAGCCGAATGGGCTCGTTTTTCAGTCAAGTATCCTCTGAATAATTCCATCCATGGGATTATTCATTGCTGAACGCGAGAAGGGTCTCTTCCGGAATTGCCTCCAGCAGTCCGCGACCGAATACGGGCGGGTCGACGCGCGGCGACATCAAGTTGAAGCCGCGGCTCAGCAGGAATTCGGCCTGCAGCTTTTCAATGACGATTTCGCCGCCTTGCCCGATTTCCTGTTCGAATTCGCCGAATTCCTCCAGTTCCGCCTCGATCAAGGCCGACAGGGAGATCAGATGGTAATAAGAATCCAATGCAAATGCAAATAATAAAAATTCGCATTTGGAAAAAATTTGCTTGCGAAGCAGACAGGTTGATCGAGCTTTCGCGGAGAAGAAATCGCGGTGATAATGGCGCGGACACTCCAGCATCGAGGAAAGGCCGCAAATGAGAAAGATATTCGGACCAGGACCGATTTTCACGCTGTTCCTGCTGTTCGTCGCGAGCGGCAATGCGACCGCGCGGGACGGCGATTTCGTCTTCTACTCCGAACTTGCCAGGGATTGGCACGAAGCCGGTTCGTACTTCGAGTGGCGATCAACCACGCGGAACAATAACGGCGCCGCGGTCAACGTGCATTACCGGACCTTCGGCGACCCTTCGGACCCGCAACTCCTGCTGGTGCACGGCTATCCCACATCAAGCTTCGATTTCCGGGAAATGATCGTTCACCTGCAGGACGACTATCATGTGGCAACCCTCGACTTTCCCGGTTTCGGCTTCTCCGACAAGCCGCTGACGGACTATTCCTACATGCTCGAGGACGATGCCAGGCTGCTCGACCATTTTGTTCGGGAAATCGTCGAATTCGACGACTTCGCGCTGTTCACCCATGATCGCGGCGTCAGCGTCGGCCTCGCCTTTCTCGGCCATTATCTCGACGAGGGCCGACCCTATGCGATCAATTATCACATGCTCTCGAACAGCGGCATGTTTCTGCCGCTGGCGAATCTGCTCCCCGGCCAGACGGTATTGCTGGATCCGGCGCGCGGTCCCGCCGCTATCGCCGAACTGAAAGCGAGGCCGCGTCTGACCGAAGGCGATCCGGTCGCGCTCGCCTATGCCGACATCGCGGCTTTCAACGACGGCGTCGGCGCCAGATTGCACGTCGGCAAATATCTGCTCGAGCGGGTCGCGAACGAATATCGCTGGCTCGACAATCTGTCCCGGAGCCCGATTCCGGTCGCCTACGTTTGGGGCGCGCTGGATCCGGTCAATCCGCTGCGCATCGCGAATCACGTCTGGGCCGCGTATCTCAATGAACGCGATGTCGAAAGTTCCTACTGGATTCTGCCTACCGCGGGCCATTACCCGCAACGCGACCGGCCGGCCGAGCTGGCCAGGGTCGTCAGGCTCGCGTTGTCCGGCGAAGTGCCGAGCCGGGAAGCAGGAGACGACTTCATGTGGAACTGGAACCGCCAGCGAACCGAACACGACGCGATCTTTGTCGGTCATTCCATCATTGAAGAAATGGAGTTCGAAGGCGCGGTGGAATATACGCCGCAAGGGTACCGGTAAATCCCGGAGCAAGACAAAACCGCGCTTTTGTCTTGCGGCAATGAATAATTCCATGGATGGAATTATTCAGAGGATACAAGGCAAGCTCCGATTTATCGGAGCTTGCCTGCGGCACAAGGATGTGCCGCCGGATTTGACGGCGCAAGCCGTTGAATCCGGGAGCAAGACAAAACCACGCTTTTGTCTTGCGGCAATGAATAATTCCATGGATGGAATTATTCAGAGGAGATATAGGCATTCCATACATTTCTCGACTACGTTTAATGGCGAGGAGAAATTTTGGCCAAATTCTTGCGAGGAGTAGCGGGCTATGGTGGAATCGGGGCAAGTGGAAACAGAGGCATCGTTCGATGCCTTGGAAGCCAGCCGGGAATTGCGGAAAACAGGAATGCCGATGGAGCAATCGGAAGAGGTGGCGGGGATTGTCTCCGGTGCCGTGCGGGGATTGGTAACCGGAGAACATCTGGATGACCGGCTTGGGGCGCTGGGATCCCGCGTGGACGCGCGGTTCGAATTGTCCGAGTCTCGCGTGGACGCGCGGTTCGAATTGTCCGAGTCTCGCGTGGACGCGCGGTTCGAGTTGTTCGAGTCCCGTACGGACGCGCGGTTCAAGTTGTCCGAGTCCCGTACGGACGCGCGGTTCAAGTTGTCCGAATCCCGTACGGATGCGCGATTCGAGTTACTCGAGTCCCGCATGGACGCGCGGTTCGAGTTGTCCGAGTCCCGCATGGACGCGCGGTTCGAGTTGTCCGAATCTCGCATGGATGCCCGGCAGGCCCGCTGGGGAGTGACTGTAATCCTCTCTCAGGTGGCCGTCGCGGGCTTGCTGTTCGCAATGCTCGCTTACGTCGGATAACCGCCGCGTCAGGCTCGCGCCAGTGCTCCATACGCCTCGGCCTCCAGTCTCGGCCCGAAACGGCTTACGACTTCTCCCGCCGTGCGGCTGGCAAGTTTTCCCGCTGCGCCGAAATCCCGGCCGTTGGCGAGTCCGTGCAGGAACCCGCCGGCGAATGCGTCGCCGGCGCCGGTGGTGTCCACAGCCCTGACCTGGTGGGCATCGATTTCAATGAAGTAGTTCCCATCGAACAGGATCGATCCCATTGCCCCCCTGGTGACGACGAACTGTTTTGCCGCCGACCGCAATGCGACGCAAGCCTGGCCGAGATCTTCGGCGCCTGTCCAAAGGCGGGCTTCCTGTTCGTTGCAGAACAAGAGGTCGACCCCGCCGCCGAGCATCTCCTTCATCTGTTCCGGGAAGGTTTCCAGCAGCGAGGGGTCGGAGAAGGAGAGGGCGGTCTTGATCTTGTTGGCTTCTGCGAACTCGCGCATTTCGATCGCTGCGGCGCGGCCGCTGTCGGAACTGACCTGGTAACCTTCCATGTAGACGTACTTCGAGCGCCGCGCGGCATCGAAATCGAGGTCGGCGGAAGACAGGAATTCGGATGCGCCGAGAAAGGTGTACATCGTGCGCTCGGCATCGGGGCTGATCATGATCAGGCAGCGGCCGGTTTCGACTTCGTGGAAGTCGCCGCAGGTCCGGATGTTGTATTCGCCGAGTTCGCGCAGGTAGAAATTGCCGGCCTCGTCGTCGGCGACCCTGCACGAAAAAAAGGTCCGGCCGCCGAAATTGCTGATCGCGTAAAGCGAGTTGGCGACCGAACCCCCGCCCATCATCTTGCGCATCTCGCCCCGTTCGCGCAGCGCCGCGATTATCTTTTCCTGGCGTTCGCGGCTGACCAGGGTCATCACGCCTCGCCGCACGCCATGGGCTGGAAAGAAGTCCTCCTCGACCTCGTATTCGATGTCTACCAGCGCGTTGCCGATGCCGTATACGTCGATCTGCCGCATGGGCCCGGTCATGCCTGGATCGCGGAAAAGGCCTTTTCCGCGGCAGCCAGGGTCAGTTCCATTTCGCGTTCGCCATGGGCCGAGGAGATGAACCCGGCCTCGAAGGCTGAAGGAGCGAGATAGACGCCGTTATCGAGCATGCCGTGAAAGAAGGCGCGGAAATGTTCGATGTCGCAGGCCATGACTTGTTCGAAAGAATCGATCTTCTCTTCTTCGCTGAAGAAAAGCCCGAACATGGCGCCTGCCTGACTCGTGGCGAAAGGCACGGAAGCGGCTTTCGCGCGGCTGCGCAGTTCGGACAGCATGGCTTGCGTCCGACGCTGCAGGGATTCATGAAAACCGGGCTCCTGTATCACTTCGAGCGTCGCCAGCCCGGCCGCCACCGCCAGCGGATTGCCGGCGAGCGTCCCGGCCTGGTACACAGGCCCTTCGGGCGCGATGCGGGACATGATCTCGCGGCGCCCGCCGAAGGCGCCGACCGGCAGTCCGCCGCCAATCACTTTTCCCAGGGCGGTAAGGTCGGGTTCGACGCCGCAGACCGACTGCGCTCCGCCGAGCGCAACGCGGAACCCGGTCATTACTTCGTCGAAGATCAGCACTGCGCCGGATGCATCGCATAACGAGCGAAGCCGGGTCAGGAATTGCCCTCGAGCGGGGACGCAGTTCATGTTTCCGGCGACAGGTTCGACGATGACGCAAGCGGTGTTTTCCCCGTTCGCGGCGAAGTATTGCCCGAGCGCGGCGATATCGTTGTAAGGCAGCACATGGGTCAATCCGGAATAGCCCTCGGGCACTCCCGACGAGTCCGGCGCGCCCAGCGTGAGCGCGCCGGAGCCGGCCTTGACGAGCAAGCCGTCGACATGGCCGTGATAACAGCCTTCGAATTTCACCGCGAGATCGCGGCCCGTGAATCCGCGCGCCAGACGGATCGCGCTCATGGTCGCTTCGGTGCCGGAAGTGACCAGACGCAATTGTTCGATGGAAGGCACAAGTCGGCAGACTTGTTCGGCGAGCCGCACTTCGGCCGCGGTCGAGGCGCCATAGCCGAGGCCCCGGTCCAATTGCCGCCGCAAGGCCTCGATAACGGCCGGATGGCGATGTCCGAGAATCAACGGACCCCAGGCGCCGACATAGTCGATGTAGTGATTCCCGTCCACATCCGCAAGCCAGGCCCCCTCGCCGGATTCGAAGAACAACGGCTCGCCGCCGACCCCGCGAAAGGCCCGCACCGGCGAATTCACTCCGCCCGGGATGCAATTTCGCGCTTTCGCGTACAAACTTTCCGATCTCTTTCTGGCCATCAGCGCTCCGCCGCTTTTCGCAGGGGGCAGATGTTAGACAATCCATGGCCGCGGCGAAACCGGGGCAGCCCCGATTCAACCGGAGCTTTCCCGCGGCGCGCGGATGCGCCGCCGGCTTCGACGGCGCAGGCCATTGCATCCGGGAGCAAGACAAAACCATGCTTTTGTCTTGCGGTGATGAATGATTCCATTCATGGAATCATTCAGAGGATATCCGAGGAACTGCAACTGCGCATTTTTTGGGATAAGCTATCCAGCCGAATCATGGGCTGGGACGGAACGGCGCGCCTTGTTCGGCCGAACCAGCAGCCACGGCGGAGGCTTCCCGATGAAGAAAGTCCTGTTGCTTGCCATTGCTCCCTTCTTGCTTGCCTGCTTGCAGCCGTCTTTCGGCCAGCGGCCCGCGCCGACTCCATTGCCCGAAGGCAGGGGCAAGGAACTGGTGCGGGATCATTGCTCCAGTTGCCACTCCGTCGCGACGATTACTCGCGCCGCCGGATACAGCACCGCGGCGGAATGGCGCCGGGTCATGGCTACGATGATCGAATTGCCCGACGCCCAGGCGAACACCATGGCCGAATATCTGGCCGAGCATTTCCCCGAGGATGCGTCGCGCCGGCCCAATCTGATTGCCGGCGACATCGAGATCGAAATTATCGAATGGACGGTGCCGACGCTGGGCCAGCGTTCCCGCGATCCGGCGGAAGCGCCCGACGGTTCGATCTGGTGGACCGGCATGTGGGCCTCGCTCGCCGGGCGACTCGATCCCGAGACCGGCGAAATGGAGGAATTCCGCCTGCCGCCGACCGCGCGGCCGCATACCATCGTGCCCGATGCGGAAGGCAATATCTGGTATACCGGCAACAGCAACGCCACTATCGGCATGCTCGACCCGAATACCGGGCTCGTGACCGAATATCGCACTGCGGCGAGAGATCCGCATTCGGCGGTCTGGCATCCCGACGGCAACCTGTATTTCACTGCGCAGGGCGCCGCCGTGCTTGGCCGCCTCGACCCCGATACGGGCGAGATCACCGAAATACCCACCGAACCTCGCCCCTACGGCATCCAGGTCGATTCGCAAGGCACTGTCTGGGTTGCCTATAACGGCACGAACAAGATCGGCGCCCTCGATCCGGACAACATGGAAGTGCGATATTACGAGGTGCCCGACGACCGCACCCGCATCCGCCGTTTGGGGCTCGACAGCAAGGACATCGTCTGGTTCGTCAATTCCACCATGGGCAAGATCGGCCGGCTCGACCCGGCCACCGGCGAAATCAGGCAGTGGGATTCGCCCAGCGGTCCGGATTCGCATCCATACGCCCTGGCGGTAATCGACGATATCGTCTGGTACAACGAATCGGGCAAGCGTCCGGATGCGCTCGTGCGCTTCAACCCGCTCACCGAGACTTTCCAGAGTTGGGCGATTCCTTCCGGTGTCGGCATCGTGCGGCATGTCTGGGTTACCGAGGACGAGAATCTGCTGATACATCAGAGCAGCTCCAACCAGATCGGTCTGGTGAAGATCAACTAGAAGTTTGCGCCGCAGGCTCCAAGGGGAGCTCTGATCTGGTCAGAGCTTCCCTGCGGCGCATGCCCGCGATACAAACCCGCGGTACATAAAGAGCACCGCCGGATTCGACGGCGCAAGCCGTCGAATCCGGGAGCAAGACAGGACTGCGCCTTGATTTTGCGACAATGAACAATTCCACGGATGGAATTATTCAGAGGATGCCTGATTCTTGACAACGCGCGAGCCGCAGTCCATTTTTGTGGCGCTCAAGGTATTCCGTAAAAACCAGATTCTTCGAGGTAGACGATGAACAAGATCCATTCAACCGGCCGCGCAGCCGGAATCGCGCGCAAGGCGGGAGCGGCGGCCCTGCTCGCTTCGCTGTTGTCCGCGCCGGCGCTGGCCCAGCCCGGCGCCGTGTATCCGGCGGCTCATGCCGGCCAGCAACCAGTGAACAATTTACCGAATCCCTATGAAACCCAACGCAATTTCGGCACCTTGCCCGACGGTCGCAACTGGGGTTCGGTGAGTGCCGTCAATGTCGATATCGACGGCGTCCACATCTGGGCCGGCGACCGCTGCGGCACCAATTCCTGCGCCACTTCCGATGTTGATCCCATCGTCAAGCTTGATCCCGATGGCCGCGTGGTGCAAGCCTTCGGCGGCGGCATGATCATCTGGCCGCACGGCATCGACGTGGACAGCGAAGGCAATGTCTGGGTCGCCGATGCGCGTCTGGCCAATGAAAACGAGTTGGCCGAGAATCCCGACGCCGCCAATCGCGGCAGCGCGGTGCTCAAGTTCAGCTCCGAAGGCGAGTTGCTGATGACATTGGGCACGCCGGGCGAAAGAGGCGACCCGCCGACGCATTTCACCGATCCCAACGATGTGCTCGTGGCGCCGAACGGCAACATTTTCGTGGCCGAGACGCACGGCGCCCAATTCCAGAGCGAGCCGGGCCCCGACGCCAAGAGCCGCATCTCGATTTTTGCCCCGGACGGCAGCTTCATCAAGAGTTTTGGCCAATGGGGCTTCGAAGACGGCGAATTCCGGTCTCCGCACTCGCTGGCGATGGACTCCCAAGGTCGCCTGTTCGTCGCGGACCGCGGCAATAACCGCATCCAGATATTCACCCAGGACGGCGAGCATCTCGATACCTGGTATCAATTCAGCCGCATCAGCGGGCTCTATATCGACCGCGGCAACGATATGCTGTACGCGATCGATTCCGAGTCCGACCCCAACTATAACCCGGGCGGTTGGCGCAAGGGTCTGAGAGTAGGCAATGCGCGCAACGGGCAGGTGCTGTATTTCGTGCCCGAGCATGTTTCCGAGCGCTCTTCGGGCATGGGCGGAACCGGCTCCATGGGCGAGGGCGTTACCGTCGACCGCGACGGCAACGTCTATGCCGGCGAAGTCGGTCCGATCCGGGGCATGACCAGATTCGTGCCCAGGCTGCGGCCTTGATCCTCGGCATCGCCCTTGGGTCGCCGCCTTGAGTTGCTTCCGGCGGCGGCGCCGGGAATCGTCGCCTTCATCGGCCTCGCCGCGATTGCCCGGATTCGACGGCGCAGGCCATTGAATCCGTCAGCAAGATTCAACCGCGCTTTGGTCTTGCGGCAATAGATAATTCCATGGATGGAATTATCCGGACGGCGCATGGCTTGCCGGCGCTCTTGCCGCAGGTCGGCTGATCGGGGCGTCGGCCTGCCTGCATGCGGGGGGGGTCGTCCGGCAATATGGGCATCATGATCGCCGGGTTGAGCGGCATGTGCCCGGAACGCGGCGAGCGGTCGCCGAACTCGCGATGCCGCGTTGGTCCGGGACTTTGGCCGCCTGCGCGGCCGGGCGGGCGAGGGCTGCTCGCCGGAGCGCGCTTCAGTCGCGCGCCGCGGCGCTGGCGTCGCGAGTCTCCTTGAACTCGTTGCCTTCGCGCCATTCGGGCCAGTTCGATTCGTTCGCCAGCCGATTGCCGATCTCGAAATACAGCAATACGTCTTCCGCGGCGCCGGTCAGATCCCAGTTCGGATCGTATTCGTCGCCGGGAGCGTGATAGCGGTTGGCGACATAATCTTCGCTTTGCTCCGCGCCCCAGTCATTGCCGTTCGTCCGGCTGTCGGTGCCGCCTTCGGCGTATAGCGACGGCACTCCGGCCCTGGCGAAATTGAAATGATCCGAGCGGTAGTAAAAGCCTCGTTCGGGCGTCGGCTCCGGGACGATTACCCGATCCTGCGAGACGACCGCTTCGGCAAGATAGTCTTCCAGTTCGCTGCTGCCGTGACCGATGACGACGACATCGCGCACCCGGCCCCAGGTGTTCATTGCGTCCATGTTGATATTCGCCGCCGTGGTCGCGATCGGATATATCGGGTCTTCGACATATCGCTGCGAGCCGAGCAGGCCGGACTCTTCGGCCGTGACGGCGAGAAAGACCACGGTGCGTTCCGGCGGCGCGGGCTGCTCCCGGTGCAGCTCGGCAAGAGCAAGCAGGGCGGCGGTGCCGGTCGCGTTATCGACGGCGCCGTTCCAGATATTATCCCCCTCCATGTCGGCCGCCATGCCGAGATGGTCCCAATGGGCCGTATAAATGATGGTCTCGTCGGGACGCGTCGAACCGGGAATCGCGGCGATGACATTGTGCGAACTCGAACCGCGCACGGCGGTTTCGACCGACATGGAGGCGCGGATATCGGCCAGCGGCACAGCGCTGAAACCGGGTTCGGACGCTTGCGCCTGCAATGCACGATAGTCCATCCCCGCCGCCGCGAACAAGGCTTCCGCTGTTTCCAGCGTGATCCAGCCTTCGATGGGCGCGAGCCGGGAATCGCGGTTTTCCGCCGCCAGCGTGATCTGCGGACCGGACCAGCTATTGTCGACCACGTCCCAGCCATAGCCGGCCGGGCCGGTTTCGTGCACGATCAGGATCGCGGCGGCGCCCTGGCGCGCGGCTTCTTCGAACTTGTAGACCCAGCGTCCGTAATACGTCATCGCGTTGCCGTTGAAAAGTTCCGGATCCCGGGTGGCGTAGCCCGGGTCGTTCACGAGCGCGACGACCGTTTTCCCCGCGGCGTCGAAGTTCGCATAGTCGTTCCAGTCGCGCTCCGGGGCGACGATGCCGTAACCGACGAAAACCACTTCGCTGTCTCCTATCGCAATGGGCGAATCGTGCCGGCGGCTGCCGATCACCATTTCGGTCTTGTAGGCGGGGCTGGCGTCGAAACCGCCGCTGAAACGCAGCGCGGGCTCCGCAGTGGTCGTGATTTCCGCCACATCGACCTGTTGCAGGTAGGAATCGCCATTGCCCGGCCCGATGCCGAGAGCGCTGAATTGCCGCGTCAGGTAGTCGATGGCGAGTTGTCCTCCGCGGCTCGCCGGCGCGCGGCCTTCGAACGCGTCCGATGCGAGAACGGCCGTATGCTCATGCAGGACTTCGGCGACCGCGTTGCGAATACTGGCCGGATCCGGCGCGGAAGCGCTTGCGATTGCGGGCGCGCCATCGTTGGCGGCATCGCCGCAGGCGGCAAGAATCAGGAAGACGCCGAGAATTCCCGGCAGACGGTATTTCATGTCATCCTCGTCGGATCAGCGCAAAGCGACAAGGATACCGGCAGCGCGTCTTCTGCGAAAGCGGCTGCGCATCCATGCGCAGGACCATTCCAAAGTCGCGACGATTTCAGGTCCGTGCGCCGAAGTGCGGCGGGATGGCCCGTCCGTGGTCCGCCGACGCGTCGAGCAGTCGGGGATTTCGGCAGGCCGGCGCTTTCCGGGCCGTTGGTTCCGGGTTTTTCGGCAATCCGGAAACGACTATGCAAGCTCTGATCAAGTCAGAGCTTGCCTGCGGCACATGGATGTGCCGCCGGATTCGATGGCGCAAGCCATTGAATCCGGGAGCAAGACAAAACCACGCTTTTGTTTTGCGGCAATGAATAATTCCATGGATGGAATTATTCGGAGGATACCTATGGAACAGCTCTGGCAGCCATGCGCTACTACGGGGAAGCCTTGGCAAATCAGGGCTTCCCCGTCAGCGCCGCGGGGCGGAATCGGATTCGGCGGCTCGCGGCGGCAGGTCGCGTCCGCGCGGTCCGTCGCGACCGGCTCGCGACGGACCGCCCCGCCTGACGAACTCGGTTGCGGCCTGTCGCTCTGCCGGGGTCAATCGCTCGAGCATGGTCGCGGCCTGTTCGTGCGCCAGCGCCTGATAGTCCATGCTGAGTTCGCGCAATCTCGCGAAAGCTTGCTCGAGCGCCTCCCGGTCGAATGATTCGTTGCCGATAAGTTCATTGACGCGGCGTTGAGCGCGAAACATTTCGATACGCGCCGGTCGAATGGATTCGAAGCTCGCGCGCGCCATGGGCTGCAATTCGGCGCGCCGCTCTTCGGACAGGTCGCGCACGATCCAGCCGGTGGTCGGGGGAACCAGCGACTGCGCGAACTCGCGCGCGCCCGCCATGCGCCAGCCGATGCCGCCGATCAACAGCAGGTTCAGGGCCGCAGAAGCGAGCAGCAGGACAACGAGCAGATTGCGTTTATTCATCGGCCGCCTCCGCCGCGGGTTCGGCATATTCGTAAAGCGACAGCAAATACAACTCCTGGTCCCAATAGGCATAGCCGGAGTCCTGCGGATCCACGCCGAAACTGAACCAGCCGGACAGGGCGACGCCGAAGACGAGCGGCAGGCAGGCCGCGAAAGCGGGCCGCCACCATGCAAGCGGGGAATTGCCCGGCGTCAGCCAGTCGATGATCCGGCCCGCCAGCGTTCCCGGCCTGGCCGGCAAGGGTTGCCGCAACACGCTGGCTTCCAGGCCGGGGAATTCCGGCGCCTCGATCTGATCCAGCAGGTTTTCCATCCGTTGTTGCCTTTGCAGCAAATCGCGCGCAGCGGCGTTTTCGCGCAACAGGGCTTCGGCCTGCTCGCGTTCTCGCGCAGGCCAGGCGGGCCGGGCGCAGCCGCGGACATCGAGCAAATGGGCGAACTGTTCGAGGTTCATATCGTCTGCCTGCTTTCGGTTCATGCTTTTTCGGTCGCCAATGACTTGCGCAGCGAGCGCTTCGCCCTCGCCAGCAGCGATTCCAGTGCCTGCGCGGATATCCCCATGATCGCGGCGGCCTCCTTGTTGGAAAAGCCCTGGTAGTGGCATAGCGAGATGGCGCTGCGCTGGGACAGGGGCAACTGTTCCAGCGCAGCGCGCAATTGCGCGACTTCGTTGTCGGCGGCCACTTCGTCAAGCGGTCCGGTATCTTGCACCGCTTCCTCTTCCGTCAGTTCTTCCCGGCGCTTGCGCAGATGGTCGATGCAGAGATTGTGCGCGATGCGATGAATCCAGGTCGAAAGCCGGGCCTTGGCCGGCTGCCAGCTCGCCGCGTTGATCCACAACTTGAGAAAGGTGTCCTGGGCGATATCCTCCACGTCGCGCCGGTTGCCCAACAGGCGCCAGGCGCATTGGCTCACGGACTTCAGATGACGCCGGACAATGGCTTCATACGCGGACTTGTCGCCGGCACAGATCGCGGTCATCAGTTCTTCATCGGTCATCGCGCGCCATCATAACCGTCCCGGAGCCTCGGTTCCGCTCTTCCGGAGCCGCGGCCATCCGCTCCCGGTCCGCCGCGCTTGCGGTGCGCGGCGAGTTCGCCTGGATTGCGTTCATTTGTTTATACGGCACGCCCGCCGGATCCCGTCGCTCCGCTCCGGGCGGCGGCATGCGGTCGCGGCTTGCCGATATCGCGCGCCGGCTTGCCGAAATCCCCGACTGCTCGACGCGCCCGCGGACCATGGACGGGCCACCTCGCCGCACCTCGGCGCACGGATCTGGACTCGCCGCGACTTTGGAATGGTCCTGCGCTTCGAACAGATTTGCTCGCCTTGCCCGTCATGGCAGGTGTAAACTGGACAGGCTCTGATGTAGCCAGAGCTTGCCCGCGGTACAAACCCGCGGTACATTAACCTGCGGTACATTAAAGAGCACCGCCGGATTCGATGGCGCAAGCCATTGAATCCGGGAGCAAGAAAAAACCACGCTTTTGTCTTGCGGCAATGAATAATTCCATGGATGGAATTATTCAGAGGATACATAGTCAATGACATTCCATCTCGCGCGTTGCCGCCAACTGGCGGCCCTGTTGTTCCCGCTGTCGTTGGCGCCGTGCGCCGGCGCCGCCGAATACGTCATGGATCCGGACTGGCCCAAGCCGCTGCCGGATGGTATCGAATGGGGACAGGTGCCCAATGTCACCATCGATCATGAAGGCTATATCTACGCCTTCCATCGTTCCGAGCCGCCGGTACTGAAATTCGATCCGGAAGGCAATCTGGTCGACACTTGGGGCAGCGAGTGGATTCAACGGCCGCACGGCTTTCGCGCGACCCCGGGCGGCGACATCTGGGCGACCGATTATCACCGGCAACTGGGCAACACGATTTCCCTGTTCGATACCGGAGGCAGGCTGCTGCTGCGGCTCGGCGCGGCCGGATTCACGGGCGTCGGCCCCAATACCTTCGATGGTCCGGCCGACGTGGCGCAGGCGGAGAACGGCGACTTCTTCGTGGCCGACGGCCATTGGAACAACCGCATCGTCAAGTTCGACAGGGACGGCCGTTATCTCATGGAATGGGGCAAGAGGGGCGCGGGTCCCGGCGAATTCAACTTGCCGCATACCCTGGCGATCGACCGCCGCGGCCGGCTGCTCGTCGGCGACCGCGGCAATGAACGAATCCAGATATTCGATCAGGAAGGCAATTACATCGTCGAGTGGGACCAGTTCGGCTGGCCCAGCGGCATGTTCATCGATCAGGACGACATTCTTTACGTGGCCGACTACCAAAGCCTGCGAGGCGTCACCTATGGCAGCGCCGAAACCGGCGAGGTCATGGGGTTCATCGAGGGCTCCGAACCCGAGGGCGTCGTGGTCGACGCCGACGGCAACGTCTACACCGGCGAAGTGACCGGCGGCGAGGGCGGCGACGGCATGATTATTCGCAAGTTTGTCCGGCGTTGATTTTTTCGCCGAAAAGGCTTGCCATCGACAGCGATGCGCGTATAATGCGTCGCCTTGCCCGGACATCTGCTCCGGGCCTTGCTCTGTAACAATTGGGTCAAGCAATAGAAGTGGGCGCTTGCCGCGCGGATCCGGGCGAAAGAGCCGGATCGTTCTGCGTAAGCAGAATTATCCGCGAGGCAGGCAACTGCGTTAATTTTATTCGAGTCGGCGTGATCTTTCGTTCCTGTCGGGAGCGAAAGGCCGGAGCGCATGAAAATCATTCAGTTGTCCGTCACCTGTTTACAGGTATTCGAGGCGATCATTGATCGCTTCAGCAAGACTTTGAACTGAAGAGTTTGATCATGGCTCAGATTGAACGCTGGCGGCAGGCTTCAGACATGCAAGTCGAGCGGAAACGACAAAGGCTTGCCTTTGGGCGTCGAGCGGCGAACGGGTGAGTAACGCGTAGGAATCTGCCCGATAGCGGGGGATAGCCCGGGGAAACCCGGATTAATACCGCATACGCCCCACGGGGGAAAGACCGGGATCTTCGGACCGGTCGCTATCGGAGGAGCCTGCGTTGGATTAGCTTGTTGGTAGGGTAAAAGCCTACCAAGGCCACGATCCATAGCTGGTCTGAGAGGATGATCAGCCACACTGGAACTGAGACACGGTCCAGACTTCTACGGGAGGCAGCAGTCGGGAATATTGGACAATGGGGGAAACCCTGATCCAGCCATGCCGCGTGTGTGAAGAAGGCTTTCGGGTTGTAAAGCACTTTCAGTAGTGAAAAAGGGACTTGGGCGAATACCCCGGGTTCTTGCTGTTAGCTACAGAAGCAGCACCGGCTAACTCCGTGCCAGCAGCCGCGGTAATACGGAGGGTGCGAGCGTTAATCGGAATTACTGGGCGTAAAGCGCGCGTAGGCGGTTTGGTAAGTCGGATGTGAAAGCCCAGGGCTTAACCTTGGAACTGCATTCGATACTGCCAGACTAGAGTATGGTAGAGGGGGGTAGAATTCCACGTGTAGCGGTGAAATGCGTAGAGATGTGGAGGAATACCGGTGGCGAAGGCGGCCCCCTGGATCAATACTGACGCTGAGGTGCGAAGGCGTGGGGAGCGAACAGGATTAGATACCCTGGTAGTCCACGCGGTAAACGATGTCAACTAGCCGTTGGGAATCTCGTTATTCTTGGTGGCGCAGCTAACGCGATAAGTTGACCGCCTGGGGAGTACGGTCGCAAGATTAAAACTCAAATGAATTGACGGGGGCCCGCACAAGCGGTGGAGCATGTGGTTTAATTCGACGCAACGCGAAAAACCTTACCTGGCCTTGACATCCCCGGAACCTGCCAGAGATGGCGGGGTGCCTTCGGGAACCGGGTGACAGGTGCTGCATGGCTGTCGTCAGCTCGTGTCGTGAGATGTTGGGTTAAGTCCCGTAACGAGCGCAACCCTTGTCCTTAATTGCCAGCATTCAGTTGGGTACTCTAGGGAGACTGCCGGTGACAAGCCGGAGGAAGGTGGGGACGACGTCAAGTCATCATGGCCCTTACGGCCAGGGCTACACACGTGCTACAATGGGGCGTACAAAGGGCTGCAAGCCTGCGAAGGCAAGCCAATCCTCAAAACGTCTCGTAGTCCGGATCGCAGTCTGCAACTCGACTGCGTGAAGTTGGAATCGCTAGTAATCGTAGATCAGCATGCTACGGTGAATACGTTCCCGGGCCTTGTACACACCGCCCGTCACACCATGGGAGTGGGTTGCAAAAGAAGTGGGTAGTCTAACTTCGGAGGACGCTCACCACTTTGTGATTCATGACTGGGGTGAAGTCGTAACAAGGTAGCCGTAGGGGAACCTGCGGCTGGATCACCTCCTTAACGAGCAGTTCGTATCTGCCGGCAAGTGCTCACCTCTATTGCCTGATCCCTTTGCAGGGACAATTCATGACGGGGCCATAGCTCAGCTGGGAGAGCGTCTGGTTTGCATCCAGAAGGTCTGCGGTTCGATCCCGCATGGCTCCACCAACAGCGTGACCCGTCGTGAGGCCTTGTTCTGTAACAATTCGGTGAAAGACATGGCGTCGGCAAGGAAAGCGCCCGACCGGCAACGGCCGGGCGAAATCACTGTCGGCGATATGTATGCTGTACTTAACAAGTTGTACAAGCGCAACGATCCATATGAAATCGTTACGAGTCGCGAGCAGTTTTCCGCAACGCCGGGATTGAGTTTCTGGTTATGCGGTCAAGCGACGAAGCGTGTGTGGTGGATGCCTTGGCAGCCAGAGGCGATGAAGGACGTGGTAGACTGCGAAAAGCTTCGGGGAGCCGTCAAACAGGCTTTGATCCGGAGATGTCCGAATGGGGAAACCCGGCCCTTCGGGGTCATTGCACATTGAATCCATAGATGTGCAAGGCGAACGCGGCGAACTGAAACATCTAAGTAGCCGCAGGAAAAGAAATCAACCGAGATTCCCCGAGTAGTGGCGAGCGAAAGGGGAACAGCCCTGAAGTGGCGCGGAATTTAGCGGAACAGTCTGGGAAGGCTGACGATACAGGGTGAGAGTCCCGTACGCGAAAAATTCCATGTCATGATTTCGAGTAGGTCGGGACACGTGAAATCCTGACTGAATATGGGGGGACCATCCTCCAAGGCTAAATACTCCTGGCTGACCGATAGTGAACTAGTACCGTGAGGGAAAGGTGAAAAGAACCCCGGTGAGGGGAGTGAAATAGAATCTGAAACCACATACGTACAAGCGGTCGGAGCCGCAAGGTGACGGCGTACCTTTTGTATAATGGGTCAGCGAGTTATTGCTGGTAGCAAGGTTAACCGAATAGGGGAGCCGTAGGGAAACCGAGTCTGAATAGGGCGTTTAGTTGCTGGTGATAGACCCGAAACCGGACGATCTAGCCATGGCCAGGCTGAAGGTTGAGTAACATCAACTGGAGGGCCGCACCCACCTATGTTGAAAAATGGGGGGATGAGCTGTGGCTAGGAGTGAAAGGCTAATCAAGTCCGGAGATAGCTGGTTCTCCTCGAAAGCTATTTAGGTAGCGCCTCATGCATGACTGCCGGGGGTAAAGCACTGTTTCGGCTAGGGGGTCATCCCGACTTACCAAACCGATGCAAACTCTGAATACCGGCAAGTCCGAGCATGGGAGACAGACGGCGGGTGCTAACGTCCGTCGTCGAAAGGGAAACAACCCAGACCGTCAGCTAAGGTCCCCAATATCAGTTAAGTGGGAAACGATGTGGGAAGGCACAAACAGCTAGGAGGTTGGCTTAGAAGCAGCCATCCTTTAAAGAAAGCGTAATAGCTCACTAGTCGAGTCGGCCTGCGCGGAAGATGTAACGGGGCTAAACTGATAACCGAAGCTACGGATGCCGCAAGGCATGGTAGAGGAGCGTTCTGTAAGCGGGTGAAGCCAGGCCGAGAGGCATGGTGGACGTATCAGAAGTGCGAATGCTGACATGAGTAACGATTAGGGGGGTGAAAAGCCTCCCCGCCGAAAGATCTAGGTTTCCTGCCCAACGTTAATCGGGGCAGGGTGAGTCGGCCCCTAAGGCGAGGGCGAAAGCCGTAGTCGATGGGAAACCGGTTAAAATTCCGGTACCCGGCTTTGTTGCGATGGAGGGACGGAGAAGGCTAGGCCGGCACGGTGTTGGTTATCCGTGTTCAAGCGTGTAGGCAGGAAGTCTAGGGAAATCCGGGCTTCCGTTAACCCGAGGCGTGATGACGATCTTCCCGGGCAACCGGAAAGAGAAGTGGTTGAGGCCATGCTTCCAGGAAAATCTTCTAAGCACCAGACAAAGCTGGACCGTACTTAAACCGACACAGGTGATCAGGTAGAGGATACCAAGGCGTTGAGATAACTTGGGTGAAGGAACTAGGCAAAATGGTACCGTAACTTCGGGAGAAGGTACGCTCCCTTTGGTGACCGGACTTGCTCCGCGAGCCGAGGGGAGTCGCAGTGACCAGGTGGCTGCAACTGTTTATTAAAAACACAGCACTCTGCAAACTCGAGAGAGGAAGTATAGGGTGTGACGCCTGCCCGGTGCCGGAAGGTTAATTGATGGGGTTAGCGCAAGCGAAGCTCCTGATCGAAGCCCCGGTAAACGGCGGCCGTAACTATAACGGTCCTAAGGTAGCGAAATTCCTTGTCGGGTAAGTTCCGACCTGCACGAATGGCGTAATGATGGCCACACTGTCTCCACCCAAGGCTCAGTGAAATTGAAGTTGCTGTTAAGATGCAGTGTACCCGCGGCTAGACGGAAAGACCCCGTGAACCTTTACTATAGCTTCGCACTGGACTTTGACTGTACTTGTGTAGGATAGGTGGGAGACTGTGAAAGCATCGCGCCAGCGGTGCCGGAGTCGCCCTTGAAATACCACCCTGGTGCTGTTGAGGTTCTAACCCAGTTCCCTTGACGGGATCGGGGACAGTGCGTGGTGGGTAGTTTGACTGGGGCGGTCTCCTCCCAAAGAGTAACGGAGGAGCACGAAGGTACCCTAAGGGCGGTTGGAAATCGTCTGTATTGTGTAATGGCATAAGGGTGCTTGACTGCGAGAGTGACAACTCAAGCAGGAGCGAAAGCTGGTCATAGTGATCCGGTGGTTCTGCATGGAAGGGCCATCGCTCAACGGATAAAAGGTACTCCGGGGATAACAGGCTGATACCGCCCAAGAGTTCACATCGACGGCGGTGTTTGGCACCTCGATGTCGGCTCATCACATCCTGGGGCTGAAGCAGGTCCCAAGGGTATGGCTGTTCGCCATTTAAAGTGGTACGCGAGCTGGGTTTAGAACGTCGTGAGACAGTTCGGTCCCTATCTGCCGTGGGCGCAGGAGATTTGCGAAGAGTTGCCCCTAGTACGAGAGGACCGGGGTGAACGAACCGCTGGTGTTCGGGTTGTCTCGCCAGAGGCATTGCCCGGTAGCTATGTTCGGACGGGATAACCGCTGAAGGCATCTAAGCGGGAAGCCTCCTTCAAGACTGGATCTCCCCGAGGACTTCGGTCCTCCTGAAGTGCCGTTGAAGACGACGACGTTGATAGGCCGGGTGTGTAAGCGCCGCGAGGCGTTGAGCTAACCGGTACTAATTGCACGTGAGGCTTGATCGCATAACCAGGGGTTCAACCCCGGTTGCGGAAACAAGTCGCGATCGTAATGATTCATGCGGAGCGGAATAAGCCGCTTTGCGACTTGTCAGGCACAGCATGCTCCATGTCTCCGCCGGATTGCGCCCCGCCGCTCGCTCGAGTCGCGCCGAGGCGAAGGTCAATGCCTGACGACCCTGGCGAGCGTGAACCACCTGACTCCATCCCGAACTCAGCAGTGAAACCGCTCAGCGCCGATGATAGTGTGGGGCCTCCCCATGTGAAAGTAGGTCATCGTCAGGCGCCAACACGAAGCCCTCGCGGCGTGCGCCGCGGGGGCTTTTTTTGCAGATTGTCGGCGATGAAGCGCCGGTCGCATCGACGATATCGCGTTCGCTCCTTCGGACCGGCGTCGGCCGCCCGCTCGCCTCGCCACGCACGGCGTTGCGCGGGAATTTACCGGTCTATTTCGAATTCCTGTCCGAATTCCTGTTCGAGTTCGAGGCGGCGGGCGCCGGCAAGCGTGCCGGGCATCGAATAATTGCCTTCGTGGCAGGCGTATTCGTAGAGTCGGTCTTCGGTGGCGTAGAAACTCAGTTCCGCCGTCCAGGGCTGCAGGTAGATGTTGTCGTCCTCGACGGTGAACCGATAGAAGATTTCATTGTCGGAATATCGGCTGAAGCGTTCGACGATGCGGCCTTCCCTGGTGATCGGCACTGAACTCTGGCTCAGTTGCAGGGGATGGATATTGACAGTCTCGACCACGAGCTCGCCATTTTCGTACCAGCCGACCGAATCGCCGAACCATTGCTCGAGTTCGACCGGCCGCCGCGCGGCGCGGGCTGCTTCCGCCGAGTCATGGACCGGAATGATGCGGGCGTCGTGCACCATCTCCGCGAGAATCATGACGTAGTCGTCGGTCTGCACGAACTGGTAGATATTGTTGTAAAGCGCGCCCATCATGCCGGGGCCCGCCTTGTTGCCGAAACCGAGCAGGCAACGTTCGGCGTTGGGGATGGCCTCGGGCCCGCGGGCGTCGCCGACGCCGGTGGCGTAACGGGACCCGAAATCGCGCCGTTCGAAATCGTAGCGCGGATCTTCCCGGCGCGGAACGCGGCCGCCGGGCGGGTCGACAACGTAGGAAGTTCGATATTCGCCTTTGACCGCGGCGAGGTTGGAGCCGGGGTCGACCCAGAAATTGTTGTATGCCCGCACGCCGAAATCCTCGCCTCCGCGTTCCGGCAGGTCATTGACGCCGTCGCCTTCGTCGAAGCCGCCTTCGATGCCTCCGATGGGCGTCCTGGCGGCGATAATGCGCGCTTCTTCCGGCGACACGACGAGAGATTCGATGCCGGCCGGACGATTCAGGTTGGTCAGCGAAGCATTGGTCCAGATGCCTTCAAGGTCCGGCCGCGAGGCGTATTGCGCCATTGCCGGACTGATCAGCCAAACGCCGAACAGCATGCCGGCCGGCCGGACATGACGCAATGCCGATGCGATGCGGCGGGCTGGATCGCGCAAGATTTTCATGACGAGTGTCCCGGTTCATGGTTTGCCGAACCTTGATTTAGCAAACCTGGCGTCAATGCGCAAGGGAAGCTCTGATCAAGTCGGAGCTTCCCGGCGGCGCATGCCCGCGATACAAACTCGCAGTGCAAAGCTGCGGTACACTTGATGGTCGGCGCGCGCGGCCGGCCGACTTTAACTTTATTCGATAATTGCTTATGCTTCCGTGCTGCTTCGGTCCTGGGCAGGGATGCCGGACATGGTCCGGGCGGAGCGCGTCGGGGAAAGCTCCGGTTTGTCGGAGCGTTCCCGCGCCGCCGGATTCGACGGCGCAAGCCATTGCTTCCGGGAGCAGGACAAAACCGCGCTTTGGTCTTGCGGCAATGGGCAATGCCGTGCGCGGAGTTGTTCGGAAATGCCTGGAGCATTGGCGGCGGCCGATTTGATAACTGTCCGCAATTCGGATACATGAAATCTGGAGAGTCCAGGATGAAAACAGCAATACGTATGATTTCGTCGTTCGCCGTCGTCGGCGTTCTCGCGAGCGCGCCGGCGGCCTGGAGCCAGTCGGGCACCGATGTCTACGCGGGCGACTGGCCGGATCACCACGGCAACAAGTTGGCGCAGCGCTATTCTCCGCTGGATCAGATCAACGCGGACAATGTCGGCTCGCTGCAGCTCGCCTGGCGCTTTTCGACCGGCAACATCGGCCCCCAGCCCGAATTCAACGCCACTTTCACGCCGCTCGAGGTCGACGGCGTCATGTACACCACCGTCGGCGCCACGCGCAACGTCGCGGCGCTGGACGCCGCCAGCGGGCAATTGCTCTGGCTGTGGCGTCCGCAGGAAGGCGCAAGGTTCGACGCCGCGCCGCGCAAGGGCTCGGGCCGCGGTCTTTCCTACTATCGCTTCGGCGACGAGCGGCGCATCATTGTCGTCACGCCCGGTTTCTTCCTTGTTTCGCTCGATGCCGAAACCGGCTTGCCGGATCCGGATTTCGGCGATAACGGCTGGGTCGACATGCAAGAGGGCTTGCGTCTCGGCCAGGGCCGCGAAGATGTCGATATCGGCTCGTCGATGCCGCCTTTCATCATGAACGACGTGGTCGTCGTGGGTCCGGCGCATCGCGTATCCATGCGGCCGCCTTCGAAATACAACGTCAAGGGCGACGTGCGCGGCTTCGACGCGCGAACCGGCCAATTGTTATGGGCCTTCCATACGATCCCCGAACCTGGCGAAGTCGGCATCGAAACCTGGTTCGGCGACGGCGCCGAGATCACCGGCAACGCCGGCGTGTGGGCGACCATGTCGGGCGATCCGGAACTCGGCCATGTCTATCTGCCCACCGAATCCGCGACCGGCGATCGTTTCGGCGGCGACCGTCCGGGCGACAACCTGTTCGCCAACAGCGTGGTCGCGCTCGATATCCGCACCGGCGAACGGCAATGGCATTATCAATTGATTCATCACGATATCTGGGACTGGGACAATCCCTCCGCCGCGGTGCTGGCGGATCTGCCCAACGGCCGCAAGATCCTCGCCCAGGTCACCAAGCAGGCGTTCGTCTATACCTTTGATCGGGAGACGGGCGAACCGATCTGGCCCATCGAGGAAGTGCCCGTTCCCGCCGGCGACGTGCCCCGCGAATGGTATTCGCCGACGCAGCCCTTTCCCACGCGTCCTCCGGCCGTCGACCGGCAGGGCTTCACCGAAGACGACCTGATCGACTTCACGCCGGAACTCCGGGCCGAAGCGCTGGCGGCGATCGGGGATTTCCGCCTCAGCCCGAGCCTGTACTCGCCTCCATCCGAGGCGGAAGCGGCCGACGGCACGAGAGGCACCTTGAGCCTGCCTTCGGCCACCGGCGGACCCAATTGGGAAGCCAGCGTGCTGGATCCGGAAACCGGCTACCTGTACGTGCCTTCCCGCACAGTGCTGTCCGTATTGTCGGTGGAGAAGGATCCGAACTCCGATGTCGATTTCAGCCAGGCCTTCGGCGTGCGCGTGCCGCGGGTCCAGGGTCTGCCCATCGTGCAGCCGCCTTATGGCCGCATTACGGCGCTCGACATGAATTCGGGCGAAATGCTCTGGCAGATCGCCAATGCCGATACTCCGGCAAGCATCGCCGACCATCCGGCCCTGGAAGGCGTCGACCTGCCGCGCACCGGCGTCGAGACCAAGGCGGGCCTGCTGGTAACCAGCACCTTGCTGTTCGCCGGCGAAGGCGTCGGCGGCGGCAACAAGTTTCGCGCCCACGACAAGCAGACCGGCGAGATCCTGTTCGAAATGGAACTGCCCGCCACCCAGACCGGAGTGCCCATGACCTATGAGCACGACGGCAAGCAATACATCGCCATGGTCGTCAGCGGCGGCGGCACGCCTGCCGAGATCGTGGCCTATGCGCTGCCTTGAGCAAGCTCTGATTTATCAGAGCTTTCCTGCGGCGCATGCCCGCGGTGTGTAAAGAGCGCCGCCGGATTCGACGGCGCAAGCCGCCGAATCCGGGAGCAAGACGAGACCGCGTCTTGTCTTGCGGCAATGAATAATTCCATGGATGGAATTATTCAGAGGATACTAGCCCCCGGAGGAAAGACATGATGCGCAATTTCCTGTTCGCGGCACTCGCGTCGCCGCTGTTGCTGGCGGGCCTGTCCGCGCAGGCCCAGACCTGGGTAATCGATCGCGAGCGATCCCGGGTCATCTTCCATTATTCCTATGCCGGCGATCCCTACCAGGGCGAATTCCGGAATGTCGACGCGGTATTCGAGATTGATCCGATGAGTCCCGGTTCCTGCGATTTTTCGGTGACCATCCCCATCGCCGAAATCGGCCTCGACTCGCCGGAAGCGCTTGATTATCTGCTTGATGTGGAATTGTTCGATGTCGACCGTTTTCCGACGGCGCGCTTCGAAGCCGAGGAATGCCGCTTGCGGTCGATGGACTCTTTCGTTTCGAACGGGGCCTTGACGATTCGCGACGTAACGCGGCCGATGAGCTTCCCGTTCACGCTCAGCATCGAAAGCGACGGCGACCAGTTCGGTTTTCGCCTGCAAAGCAATGTGACGATCAAGCGGCTGGAATATGGCGTCGGCCAGGGCTATTGGGCGAGTACGGCCGAGATTCCCAATGATATCGGCATTGAAGTCGATGTTTATGCGATTCGGCAATGACTTTCAGGGGCATGGACGCGTCGCCGGATTCGATAACGCCAGCCGTCGAATCCGGCAGCAAGACAAAAGCCGCGCTTTGGTTTTGCGGCAGCGAATGATTCCATGGATGGAATTATTCGAAAGGTAAAAGGTAAAAGGTACTTGAATTCACGATCACGATATAGGCGAACAATGACCGCAACCCTGTTTTTCCGATGTGCCCGGTGGTTTCTCCCGTTGGCGAGCGCCATGGCTCTTGTTGCCTGCGACCGCATCCTGACGCCGGATTTCGAGTCCGAAATCACCGAGGTCAGATCCGGCCAGTACGCGCTCGACCCGGATCACGCAACCTTGTTGTGGAAGATCAATCACCTGGGATTTTCCACTTTCGTCGGCCGCTTCAACGATTTCGACGCCGCGCTGGATTTCGACCCGGAGAACATCGAGAATTCCAGTCTCGAAGTGGTCGTCAATACCGCCGGGCTCGATATCAACCTGCCGGAATTCGAAGAAGAGTTGCGGGGGCCGAGCTGGTTCGATGTCGAAACCTATCCCCAGGCCGTATATCGCACGACCGCCTTCGCCGGGACCGTCGACGAGAACTCCTTTATCTTCGACGGCGAACTGACTTTTCTCGGGACCACGGCGCCGGTGGCGCTCGAGATCAACTTTCATGGCGGAGGGCGCAACTTTCTGACGCGCAGTTATACCGTCGGCTTCTCCGCCAGCGCCAACTTCCAGCGCTCGACTTTCGGTCTCGACCGGTTCGTGAGTTTCGGCGTCGGCGACGACATCGAGCTGGAGATACACGTCGAATTCATGGACTCCGGCCAGGAATCCTAGAAAGCCCTGATCAGGTCGGGGCTTTCCTGCGGCGCATGTCCGCGGTACACACTCGCGGTACACAAGAACATCGCTGGATTCGATAAGGCAACATTGCATTCGCAAGCGAGGCGAGGCAAGGCCGCTTGCTTGCGGCGATGGCCTATCCCGTGAATTGCATTGTTCAAGGAATGTCCGGCCGATCTGACGCTTCGGTCCGAGAAGACCGGAGGGCGCTCATGTCTGGCTCGCCATCAGGCCGAGCACGTCGCAGACCCGGTTCGAATACCCCCATTCATTGTCGTACCAACTCAGGGTCTTGAGGAAGCGGCCGCCGGCGACCTGAGTGAAACTTGCGTCGAAGATCGAAGAGCGCGGATTGCCGATGATATCCGACGACACGACGGGCTCTTCGGTATATTCGAGCACGTTCCGCATGCGCTCGGTTTGCGCTGCCGAACGAATGGCGTCGTTTACTTGCTCGACAGTGACTTCCTGTTCGAGTTCGGCGAACAGGTCCACCACCGAACCATCGGGCACGGGGACGCGCGAAGCGATGCCGTCGAGCCGCCCTTTCAGTTCGGGCAATACTTCGCCTACGGCCTTTGCCGCCCCGGTGGAGGTGGGGATGATGTTTTCCGCGGCGGCGCGCGAACGCCGCCAATCGGCGTGAGGCACGTCGGCGAGGCTCTGGTCGTTGGTATAGGCGTGGACCGTATTGATGACGCCTTCGCGAATGCCGAAGGCGTCGTGCAGCACCTTGGCGACCGGCGCCAGACAATTGGTCGTGCAACTGGCGTTCGAAACGATGCGATGCGCGGGCGCGAGGCCGTCCTCGTTGACGCCCATCACCACGGTGCAATCGATCCGGTCTTTCGCCGGCACCGTCAGCAGCGCCCGTCGCGCGCCCGCTTCGAGATGCATCGAGATCCGGGCCTTGTCGCGGAATACGCCGGTCGATTCGACGACAACATCCACCTCGAGTTCGCGCCAGGGCAATTGCGCCGGATCTCTTTCCCGCAACATCCTGGCCCGGGTGCCGGGGGTCACGATTTCCGAGTTCTCGACGCCGACCTCGCCGGGGAAACGGCCCATGACCGTGTCGTAGTTCAGCAGGTAACGCAAGGCGTCGATATCGAACAGGTCGTTGATGGCGACGATTTCGATTTCCGGCTGAAACTCGGCGATTCTGAAGACCGCCCTGCCGATGCGGCCGAATCCGTTGATTGCGACTCTCATTACGCGGCCTCCCGATTCATTTTTTCGTCCAGTCCGGAATAGGCCCGGATCACGTCGAGTATGCGGCGGGCGTGGCCGAGCGATTCATGCCAGGCCAATATCTTCAACATGCGCGAGCCCGCCGGCATGCAGCCTTTCAGGTCGACGAGCAAGGAACTGCCGCAACCGCGCACATCCGACGAGACGATCGGGTCGGCGGTGGTTTCGATCAGTTCCGGCATCGCCCGCGCGGCCTCGACGAACAACTTGCGCACGCTGTCGATGTCCGCCTCGCGGTCTTTCAGCGAGACGGTGATGTCGAGCATGGAGCCGGTCTGCACGGGGACGTTCAAGGCATAGGCGCTCATCCTGCCGCGCAAGCGCGGCATCAGTTCCTGGATCCAGCGCAGGGCCGGGGTTTCGTTCGGAATGATATTCCTGGCGCCCGAGCGGCTGCGGCGATAATCCGCCCCCGCGTAATCCTGCAAGCTCTGGTCGCTGGTATAGGCATGCACCGAAGTCATCGAAGCATGCTCGACCGGATAGTTGTCCGACAGAATCTTCAAGGCCAGGGCGGTCGCGGTCGTGGACGCCGAGCCCGCGGAGACAATGCGGTCCCCGCGTTCGATCTGTTCGTGATTGACCCCGAACAGGACCACGCGGTCGACCTCGTCGACGGGCAACATCGAAGTAAGGACTCTCGCCGCGCCGCTATCGAGATGGGGCGACAGGTCGGCGCGGGAACGAAAGCGCCCGGTCGCGTCGATGACGAAATCGACCTCGAACACATCCCAGGGAATCTCGCCGGGCTTTTCCGCCGACATCAGCCGCGCGCGCGAATCCGGACCGATCAGATAATTGTCTTCGAGACGCACCTCGCCGTCGCGGCTCATTTCCTTGTCGAGCAGATGCCGCAGGATATCGGGTCGACCGATGTCCGAAACGGCGATCACGTCGAAATTCCCGTCCTTGAGCGCCAGTTTGAATATCTGGCGGCCGACATGGCCCAGCCCCATCATGCCGATGCGGATTCGGCTCATGATTACACCTCCGATCCTCTGCCGCGAATTGCAGGGGCATTGTAGTGCCGCTGGATTTCAAAGCAAGGCGGTTGGAGGAAAACTTGACGAAAATGCGCTTGTTCGCGGCGCGGGCAAGAATTGGAGCATGATGCCGTCGCGGATACAGAACCCTGGTGTCTGCTGGATAATTCGATTCTCATGGAATTATTCGTTGCCGCGAGACAAGAGCGCGATCCTGTCTTGCTTCCGCATGCAATGGCTTGCGTCGCCGAATCCGGCGACGCATCCGTGCGCCGCCGGGAAACCCTGACGAATCAGGACTTCCCGGCAATCGATTGGAGGAATTTGTCATGGCATACCTGTATCTGGCGGGCGCGATCATCTTCGAAGTCGCCGGCACCATGTTGCTGCCCGTTTCGCAAAATTTCACGCGGCTCCTGCCCAGCATCGCGCTGACAGCGGCCTACATGTTTTCGTTTTATTTCCTGACCTTCGCGATCAGGGAAATACCCATCGCCATCGTCTATGCGAGCTGGGCCGGACTCGGCGTTTTCCTGGTGGCGCTGCTGAGCCTGATATTCCATGGCCAGACCTTGCAATGGCAGGCAATCCTCGGTCTTGTGCTGATCGTAAGCGGCGTCGTGCTCGTCAACAGCTTCGCCGCCGCGCGCTGACGGCTGTTTTCGGAATTGGCGCCGTCGTCGTTCTTGCCGGACCTTGGTCGCCGACCGCATTGCCGGCCGCAGAGGCCGGCATCGAAGCCTGCCCTGCCGCATGCATCTGTTTTTCCCGATTTCTGGGCTTTCCCGGAAAACTGTGTCTATATTGCATCCGTGAAGAAACATTGCATGAGCAGCGAGGGAAGTTGATGGAAAATACTCTTCACGATACCTTGTCGGTCGCGAAACGGCTCAGGGGCGCCGGCATGAACGAATCGCAGGCGGAGGCGACGGCGGAAGCGACGGCGGAAGCGATTCGCGGCGGCATCGAGGATGCGGCCGCGCGTCTGGCGACGAAAGACGACTTGACCGCCGCGACGCGCGAATTGCGATCCGACATGCGCGAGTTGCGGTCCGACATAAAAGTAACGCAAGACGGTCTGGCCTCCGCGAAGCGCGAGTTGCGGTCTGAAATAAAGGCGACGCAAGACGGTCTGGACTCCGCGACGCGCGAATTGCAGTCCGAGATAAAGGTGACGAATGATGCTTTGGCTGCCGTGAAGCACGAGTTGCGGTCCGACATAAAAGTAACGCAAGACGGTCTGGCTTCCGCGAAGCGTGAATTGCGGTCTGAAATAAAAGCGACTCAGGACGGCCTGGTCGCCGCGAAGCGCGAATTGCGGTCTGAAATAAAAGCGACCCAAGACGGCCTGGTCGCCGCGAAGCACGAACTGAAGTCCGATATGAAGGCCCTGGAATCTCGACTTGAAGCCGGGATGTCGGCCCTGGAATCGCGGCTGGTGTGGCGGCTTTCGGGGATGATGCTCGGTGTCGGGGGGATTGTCGTCGCCGTCTTGCGCCTGCTCCCGGCCTGATTGCGGCAAGACCTCGCGCGGGCGTCGTCGACTCGCGGGCAGGCGGGAAACTTGCCTCGCCGCCATTTCGGTTGGACAAGCTTCCTGTCCTTTCATTGGCCGCTGAATTGCCTTAAAATGGCCGCCTTTTGTCCGGGTCGGCGCGGTTCGCCAGCAGGCGGAAACTCCGGCGGCTTTATTTCTACAGGAACAGATCATGGTAACGATTCGTCTGGCGCGCGGCGGAGCGAAGAAAAGGCCGTTCTACCACATCACCGTCGCCGACGCGCGCGCGCCGCGCGATGGCCGGTTCATTGAACGCATCGGATTCTTCAATCCCGTGGCCCGCGGTCGGGAAGAGCCCCTGCGGCTGGACCTGGAGCGCATGGAATACTGGAAGTCGCAAGGCGCCCAGGTCACTCCCAGGGTCGCCGCCCTGGCGAAGAAGGCGCAGGCGGTGGCGGCTTCCCCCGAAAGCTGACTTGCGGCGCGATGGCGCGGGACATCGACCCGGCCCCGCCCCGCATCGTCATGGGGAGAATCGGTCGGACGCATGGCGTCAAGGGCTGGGTGAGGCTGCGGTCCTGGACCAGTCCCGCGAAGAACATTCTCGACTTCGCCCAGTTGCTGACGGAAACGGAAACAGGCCCCGAGCGCTTGCGTATCGATGGCAGCCGCTGGCAGGGCGACCGCCTGCTGGTGCACTTCGAGGGTTATGACGAACCGGAGCGCGCGCGGCAACTCGCCGGGCGGGAGGTCGCGGTAGCGGCTTCCGAGCTGGCCGAACCGGAGGCGGGGGAATATTACTGGCATCAACTGCAGGGATTGCGGGTGATCAATCTGGCGGGAGAGAACTTCGGGCGAGTCGGTCGTCTGCTCGAGACCGGCGCGAACGACGTGCTCGTGGTCGAGCCCGCGGCCGACAGCATCGATGATCGCCGGCGCCTGATTCCCCTTGTCTGGGAACGGGTATTGCGGCGAGTGGACCTGAAAGCGGGCATGATCGAAGTAGATTGGGGCGCGGATTTCCTGGCGGAGGCCTGACATGCGGGTCGATGTCGTCACGTTGTTCCCCGAGATGTTCGCCGCGTTGAGCGACTACGGAGTGACGGGCAGGGCGGTTGGTCGAGGTCTGCTCGAACTGGTCTTCTGGAATCCGCGCAATTACGCCGGAGACCGGCGCCGCACGGTGGACGACCGGCCGTTCGGCGGCGGTCCGGGGATGCTGATGAAGACAGCGCCGCTGCTGGACAGTCTGGCGGCGGCGCGGAAAGATGGCGCGGGCAAGGTGGTTTACCTGTCGCCGCAGGGCCGGCGGCTCGATCACGAGACGGTCGCGCTGCTGGCGGCGACGCCGAAACTGGCGCTGCTTTGCGGCCGCTACCAGGGCATCGACCAGCGAGTGATCGACAGCGCGGTCGATGAGGAATTATCGCTGGGAGATTTCGTCATCAGCGGCGGCGAACTGGCGGCGATGGTCTTGATCGATGCGATGGTCCGCCTGTTGCCCGGCGCGCTCGGCGACGAAGACAGCGCCGCCGGCGACAGTTTCGCCGGCGGTCTGTTGCTGGGGCCGGAATATACCCGGCCTCGGGAAATAGCAGGAAGAAAGGTGCCGGAAGTGCTGTTGAGCGGCGACCGCGAGGCGATCGGGAAATGGCGCCTGATGCAGCAACTCGGCGCGACCTGGCGGCGGCGGCCGGACTTGCTGTCCGGCCGGAAATTGACCGAAGAGGAACAGCGATTGCTGGACGAATACCGCGCCGGCATGAACCAGGAAAGCCCTGATTGAGCCGGAGCTTCCCTGCGGCGCGTGGCCGCGTTGCAAACCCGCGGCACAAGCCTGCGGTACAAACCCGCGGTATACAAAGAGCCCCGCCGGATTCGCCGGCGCAAGCCGTCGCATCCGGGAGCAAGACGAAACCGCGCTGTGTTGTCTTGCGGCAATGAACAATTCCGCGGCCGGAATTGTTCAGGGAATATCTGGCATTGAATTACGGCCGGCCCCTGGGCCGCGTCGCCCGAGGAGCCAAAACGATGAGCAAGAACAGGATCATCCAGCAGATCGAACAAGAGCAGATGAACAAGAAACTGCCCGAATTCGGTCCGGGCGACACCGTCGCGGTGCAGGTCCGCATCAAGGAAGGCGAGCGCGAGCGTATCCAGGCGTTCGAGGGCGTGGTCATCGGCGTGCGCAAACGCGGTCTCAATTCCGCGTTCACCGTACGCAAGATTTCCCACGGCGTCGGCGTGGAGCGCACCTTCCAGACCTACAGCCCTCTGGTCGCGGGCATCAAGGTCAAGCGTCGCGGCGATGTGCGCCAGGCCAAGTTGTACTATCTGCGCGAACTGAGCGGCCGCGCCGCGCGCATCGCCGAAAAGCTCGACAAGAAACCGCGGCCGGCATCCTGACGCGATGCCCGCGCCTTCGGTTCGGGTTGGCCTCGGCAACTTGTCCGGTCTATCATTGAACCCGGGAACGCTCTGATCAGGCCAGAGCTTTCCCGCGGCGCAAACCCGCGGTACAAACCCGCGGTACTAAAGAGCACCGCCGGATTCGACGGCGCGAGCCGTCGCATCCGGGAGCAAGACAAGACCACGCTTTTGTCTTGCGGCAATGAATAATTCCATGGATGGAATTATTCAGAGGATATTTGCCACCGGAGGTTCCATGAACATGAAAGCTCTCGGCAAGACCGTCGTCTCTCCCGCTTGCGCGGCGCTGGCGCTCGCCATGTCGGCCCAGCCCCTCTTCGCCCAGAACGATGCCCTGCGCGAGCGGCTGCATGAATCCATCGTCGTCGCCTCGGGCAGCCAGTTGGAAATCGTCAATATCAAGCCCGCGCCGCTGGACGCGATCTATGAAGTCGAACTGAACACCGGGGAATTGCTCTATGCCGACGCCTCGGGCGAGTATCTGTTCGCCGGCGACCTGTATCGGACCACGCCGGATGGCCTGCTGAACCTGTCTTCGGCCACCCGCCAGGAAGCCGCCTTGCGCAAGGTGTCCGCCGTGCCCGACGAGGAAGCGATCATCTTCGAGCCCGAGGGCGATACCAGGGCGACGCTGACGGTTTTCACCGATGTCGATTGCACCTATTGCCGCCAGCTGCATGGCGAACGCCGGCAATTGCTTGATTACGGCATCCGCATCCGCTATCTCGCTTATCCGCGCGGCGGCGAGAACGCGACTTCCTACGACAAGATGATCTCGGTCTGGTGTTCGGAAGACCGCCATCGCTCCCTGACCCAAGCCAAGAACGGCCAGAATCTTCCCGCGCGGGAATGCGCCGCCCCGGTGCGGGCGCATTACGAGTTGGGCAATCAACTCGGCATCCAGGGCACGCCGGCCCTGGTATTTCCCGACGGACGCCTGATCCCGGGTTATCTGGAAGCGCCGCGTCTGGCGGAGATGCTCGGAATAGAAGAATAATTTGTCTTGCGACGATGAATGATTCCATGGCTGGAATTATTCAGAGGATACTTGCAAAACCAACAGGTACAAGCCGCGCCTTGTTGCTCGGCGCGGAAGCCAGACTCAATGCAAGCACCCGTCAAGGTAGGAATTTGCGGTCTGGGCACCGTTGGCGGGGGCACCTTGCGCCTGTTGCGGGACAATGCCGGCGAAATCGCGCGCCGCGCGGGCTGTCCGGTGCGAGTCGCGCGCGTGGCGACGCGGCGGCCGCCGGCGCAGCTCGATTCCGCGCTTGTCCTTGGCAAGGACCCCTTCGCGGTCGCGCAAGACGACGAAGTGCAGGTCGTGGTGGAAACCATGGGCGGCTTCGACCCCGCATTCGACGTGGTCAGCCGGGCTCTGGCCAATGGCAAGCAGGTCGTCACCGCCAACAAGGCGCTGATCGCCGAACGCGGCGACGAACTGTTCGAAATCGCCGCAAGGCACGGGACCACGCTGGCTTACGAGAGCAGCGTCGCCGGCGGCATCCCCATCATCAAGGTCTTGCGCGAAGGGCTCGCGGCCAATCGCGTCGAATGGCTGGCCGGGATCATCAACGGCACCGGCAATTTCATTCTGACCGAAATGGCCGCCGGCGGCCGCGCATTCGAGGATGTGCTCGCGCAGGCCCAGCAACTCGGATACGCCGAAGCGGATCCGAGTTTCGACGTGGAAGGCGTCGACGCCGCCCACAAGCTCGCGATCATGGCCTCCATCGCTTTCGGCATTCCCTTGCGGTTCGCCGCCACCTATACCGAGGGCATCAGCGCGCTGGCGCCGGAAGATCTGGCTTACGCCGAGATGCTGGGCTATCGCATCAAGCATCTCGGCATCGCTCGCCGCACCGCGCGGGGAGTCGAGTTGCGCGTGCATCCCACGCTGATCAGCAAGCGCTGGCTGTTGTCCGAAGTGGCCGGCGTGGACAACGCGGTCGCCGTAAAGGGCCACGCCGTCGGCGCTACCATGTACCAGGGCCCGGGCGCCGGCGGCGACGCCACGGCTTCGGCGGTAGTGGCGGATATCATCGACATCGCCCGCCAGCTTCGCGCCGGCGCGGCGCAGCCGCTCGTGCCGGGCCTGCATTATCACGGCCCCGCCTCGGAGCTTCCCGTCGTGCCCATGGACGATATCGAGTCCGAGTGCTACCTGCGTATTCCGGTGCTCGATCGCATGGGAGTGATGGCCGGCATCACGCGGGTGCTGGAGCAGCGCCTCATCAGCATCGAGGCGGTGATTCAGAAAGAGGCCCACGGCGGCAGCGTTCCTATCGTCTTGCTCACCCACGCGGTGCCGGAGAGCAATATGAACGCCGCCATCGCCGAACTCGGCTCGTTGCCCGGCGTGGTCGGTCCGATCGGCCGGGTGCGGGTGGCTCCCTTTCCCGCCGGGGATTGAGCGGTGCGATACCTCAGCACTCGCGGCCGCTGTTCCGGCCAGGGATTCGAAGATGTGCTGCTGACCGGGCTCGCCCCCGACGGCGGCTTGTTCGTGCCCGCCGAATTGCCCCGCTTCGGCGCCGGCGAACTGGCGGCGATGCGCGATTTGCCATATGTCGAACTCGCTTGGCGGATCGCTGCCATCTTCACCGCCGGCGCTTTCCCCGAAGACGATCTGCGCCGCATGATCAAGGCGAGTTACGCAAGTTTCTCCCATGCCGAAGTCGCGCCGCTGACGGCCCTGGGCGAAGGCGAATACTTGCTCGAGTTGTTCCATGGTCCGACCCTGGCCTTCAAGGATTTCGCCTTGCAAGTGCTCGGCCGAATGCTTGATCGCGCGCTCGAGCGCAAAGGCCGGCGCGCGCTCGTGCTGGGGGCGACTTCGGGCGATACCGGCTCGGCGGCGCTGGAGGGCTGCCGCCATTCCGCCCGGGTCGATATCTGCATCCTGCACCCGCACGAAAAGGTCTCCGAAGTGCAACGCAAGCAGATGACCACGGCGGCGGGCGACAATGTCTTCAACCTGGCGGTCAAGGGCGACTTCGACGATTGCCAGCGGCTGGTGAAAGCCGCGTTCGCCGATCAGTCGTTTTTGCCTTCCGGCCTGCGGCTGGTGGCGGTGAATTCGATCAATTGGGCGCGCATCGTCATGCAAATCGTCTATTACATTCATGCGGCCCTGCGGCTCGGCGCCCCGGAGCGCCGGATTTCGTTCTCGGTGCCGACCGGAAATTTCGGCGATATCTACGCCGGCTACCTGGCCCGGGAAATGGGTCTGCCGGTGGACCGGCTGATTGTCGCCGTCAACGAGAACGACATTCTGCATCGCTTCATCAGCGGCAACAAATATTCGCTCGCGCCCCTGCGCCATACCTTGTCGCCGAGCATGGATATCCTCGTTTCCAGCAATTTCGAGCGTTTCCTGTTCGAGCTGTTCGGTCGCGACAGCGAAGCGCTCGCGCGATTCATGGCTGCGGGCGCGGCCGGCGGGGCGCGACTGAGCGACGAACGCTGGCGGGCCATGCGCGCGGTTTTCGACAGCGCCAGCGTGGACGACGCAGCGACTTGCGCCGCCATCGCCGAGGTCTGGGGCGATCATGGCGTTCTGCTCGACCCGCATGCCGCGGTCGGCGTGCGCGCCGCGCGCGCGCTCGGCCGCGACCCGGAAGTGCCGATGATCTGTCTGGCGACGGCTCATCCGGCCAAGTTCGCCGCGGCGGTCGCCGCCGCCGGATTGCCGCCGCCGGAACTGCCCGCGCGCCTGCGCCGCCAGTTCCGGCGGCCCGAACGTTATCGCGTGATCGAAAACGAGCTTGCCGCGCTCGTCGCGATGCTCGCGGAGCTTGCGGTTTGAACCGGGCGACCCTTGTCCGGCGCCGGGCCGCGGACTTCGGCCGGGCCGGCGCGATGCATCCGTTGCTGCGCCGCGTCTACAGCCAGCGCGGCGTGACCGAACCCGAAGAAGTCGACCTGAAGCTCGCCAATCTGGCGCCGCCCGATTTGCTCAAGGGCATCGGCGAAGCCGTCGAGTTGCTGCTTGCCGCCTTGCGCGGACAATGGAAGATCCTGCTCGTGGGAGATTACGACACCGACGGCGCCGCGAGTTGCGCGCTCGCGCTCGACGCCTTGCACAGCTTCGGCTTCGACCTCGACCGTCTCGACTATATCGTTCCGAACCGGTTCGATTACGGTTATGGGCTGACTCCGGCCATCGTCGAACTCGCCGCCGCCCGCCGTCCCGATCTGCTGATCACCGTCGACAATGGCATTTCCAGCATCGACGGCGTGGAAGCCGCCAGACGCGCGGGCTTCCGGATCCTCGTCACCGACCATCATCTGCCCGCGGCGCGATTGCCCGCCGCCGACGCCATCGTCAATCCCAATCAGCCCGGTTGCGCCTTTCCGGCCAAGCACACCGCCGGCGTCGGCGTGATCTTCTACGTGATGCTCGCCTTGCGCCGCCGCCTGCGCGAACTGGACTGGTTCCGGACCGAGGGACTGCCCGAGCCGAATCTGGCCGAGTTGCTCGACTTGGTGGCCCTCGGCACGGTCGCGGATGTGGTCTCCTTCGACCGCAACAATCGCATCCTCGTGCACGAAGGGCTGCGTCGCATCCGCGCGGGCAAGACCAGAGCCGGCATCCGCGCCCTGCTGGCGCTCTCCGGGCGCAACCCCGCCGCTGCCGCCGCCTCGGACCTGGCATTCGGCGTCGCGCCGAGACTCAATGCCGCAGGGCGTCTGGCCGACATGTCTACCGGCATCGAATGCCTGCTGGCGGAAGACGAGCATTCCGCCGGCGAACTTGCCCGGGCGCTCGACGGGATCAACCGGGAACGCAGGGAAATCCAGGCGGGAATGGACGAACAGGCCGTTGCGTTGCTGGCCGATCTGACCGCGTCGACGCGGGAATTGCCGGCGGGACTGTGCCTGTACAAGCCGGACTGGCATCAGGGCGTGATCGGCATCCTGGCGTCGCGCGTCAAGGACCGGCTGCATCGGCCGGTAATCGCCTTCGCCGCCGGCGGCAGTTCGCCGGGAGAGCTCAAGGGTTCCGGCCGCTCGATCAGGGGCTTTCACATGCGCGATGCGCTCGAGGCCATCGCCGTCCGCCATTCCGGCCTGATCGCCCGGTTCGGCGGTCACGCCATGGCCGCGGGGCTGAGTCTGGAAGCGGACAGGTTCGAGCAATTCGCCGCGGCTTTCGCCGAGGAGGCCGCCCGGCAACTCGGGCCCGGGCAACTCGAAGCGAGACTGCTCAGCGACGGCCCGCTCGAACCGCAATGGTTCACTCTCGAAGTCGCCCGGATATTGCGCTGCGCCGGCCCCTGGGGCAAGGATTTCCCCGAACCCCTGTTCGACGGCCGTTTTCGCCTGCGGCGCCGGCAGCCGCTGCGGGAGAAGCATCTGCGCATGACCCTGAGTCCGTTGCAAGATCCGGAATTGCAGGTCGAGGCTATCGCCTTCAATGTCGCGGACTGGCCCGACCCGCAGGCCACCGAAGTCAATCTCGCCTTCCGTCTCGAAGTCAACGAATTCCGCGGCGAAAGCAAGTTGCAACTGGTCGTCGAACAGTTCCTGCCGGCGAGCCTCCCGGCTTGACGCCGCGGCGAGCGCGTCGATTTCGGCGCGCGCTTCTGTTACCCTTCGCCAGAAGATTCGCGCGCGCTTCGCGAACCTTGATCCGATGCATCTCGCGCAAGCCATGCGGGGTTGACTCCATGTCGAGAATACTGCTCCGGCTGCCGGCCTTGCTCGCGCTATGCCTCGCCGGCTTCGGCCTCGAGGCCCAGGTGCGCGGCACCGAGCAGATCGAAGTCGAACTCGTCGCCGAGACCGCGACCGCGGTGCCGGGCGAGATCTTGTGGCTGGGCATTCGTCTGGACCCGATCGAGAACTGGCATACCTACTGGAAGTTCGGCGGCGACAGCGGCGAAGCCACCAGCGCGAGCGACTGGCGCTTGCCCGCCGGCATGTCCGAAGACGATATCGGCGATATCGTCTGGCCGATTCCCGAATGGACGCCCTTCCTTGATTCCGGCTTGGTGACCTTCACTTACGGCCGCGAAGTCATTCTGCCGCTGCCGGTTTCGATTCCGGCCGATTTCCGGGACGATACTTTCACCGCCGAGACGCGCATCGACTGGCAGGTCTGCGAGGTCATCTGCATTCCCGGCAGCGCGCGCTTCGCCATTTCGCTGCCGGTGGCGGATTCGCCCGAAATCGACGAGCGCTGGCGCGAGGGCTTCGCGGACGCTCGCGCCAATACCCCGACGCCGCTCGGCGAACACGACCTGACCGCGCGCTTCAATCGCCACGACGGCAAGGTCGCAATCATGGTGCAGGCTCCCGATGCGCGCTTCGCCGATATCGACGAGGTCTGGTTCTTCCCGACCCGCGCGCGCGTCATGAAATACGCGCCTTATCGCGACGTGATGCTGGAAGATTCGCGCATCAGGATTTCCACCGAACAACATGATCGCCACCCCGCCGACCTGACCGAACTCGACGGCACGCTCGCCTGGGTCGACCAGGCAGGCGCATGGTACGGCTACGACCTGCGCCCGACTCTGACCAACGTCGCCTGGGACCATAGCATCGAGGTCGAACTGATCGCGGAAACCACTCATGTCGTTCCCGGCGAAACCGTCTGGCTCGGCCTGCGGCTCGACCCGGCGGAGCACTGGCACACCTATTGGAAAATGGGCGGCGACAGCGGCGAGCCCACCAGTCTCGAACAATGGGTCGCGCCGCCCGGCGCGCAGATCGGCGCATTGCAATTTCCCGCCCCTTCCTGGTTGCCGTTTTACGACACCGACCTGGTCAATTTCGGTTATGAAGAACAGGTATTGCATCCGGTCGCGGTGACGATTCCCGCGGACTTCGAAGGCGAGTCGGCGGAATTTTCCGCGCTGGCGTACTGGAACGTCTGCGACCTGATCTGCATACCGGGCGAACAGCGCCTGCGCATCACGCTGCCGGCGGGCCGGAGCGCGCAAGTCGATGAAGCCAATGCCGAACTGTTCGCCGACGCGCGCGCGCGCCTGCCCGTCGCCGACCATGACATCCGCTCCCTGCTCGCGGTGGCGGGCGACCGCGTCAGCCTCGGATTCGAATCGGACTCGCTGGATTTCGACGACTACGCCGACGCCTGGTTCTTTCCCGAACAACGCCGGCTCATCAAGCCGGGGCCGCTGCGCGATGTCTCGATAGAGTCGAATCTGCTGCAGATCACGCATCAACAACCGCGCCGCATGCTCGACGACCTCGCATCGGTTCACGGCACCCTCGTGCTCGAAAACGCGGCCGGCGAGCGTTCGGCCTACGATTTCGTCAATCCGTCAAGCATCGCCGATGCGACGACGTTGACGCCGATGGCGGCCGGCATCGGCGGCGGCGACAGCGGCGGGCTCGGCGGCCTGCCGCTGTACATGTTGTTCGCCCTGCTGGGCGGCATGATTCTCAATCTGATGCCTTGCGTGTTTCCGGTGCTGTCGCTGAAAGCGCTGAGTTTTGTCGCGGCCTCGGGCGAGAGCGCCCGTCGCCAGCGCAACGAAGGCCTGGCCTATACCGGCGGCATATTGGTTTCCTTCATCCTGCTCGCCTCGGCCTTGATCGTCCTGCGCGCGGCGGGCGAACAGGTGGGTTGGGCATTCCAGTTCCAGCAGCCCTGGTTTCTCGCCTTCATCGTCTATCTGTTTTTCACCTTGGGCCTGAGCCTGTCCGGCGTGTTCGAGATCGGCGCCGGACTGATGGGAGTCGGCAACAGCCTGACCGCGCGGAAAGGCTATCAGGGCTCGTTTTTTACCGGCGTGCTGGCGACCGTCGTCGCGACGCCTTGCACCGCGCCGTTCATGGGTCCCGCGCTCGGTTTCGCCCTGACCCAGCCCTGGGTCGCGGCGATGCTCGTATTCCTCGCGCTCGGCTTCGGCATGGCCTTGCCGATTCTCGCGCTGTCCTTCATGCCGGCGCTGACCCGCTTCCTGCCGCGGCCGGGCGCCTGGATGAATACTTTCAAGCAATTCATGGCCTTTCCGATGTACGCTTCGGCGGCTTTTTTCCTGTGGGTGCTCGGCAACCAGGTCGGCGTCATGGGCATGTCGCTGGTGCTCGGCGCATGCATCCTGCTGGCGCTGTCGGCCTGGCTGTATCAACGCCGCCGCGCGGCGGGACCGATCATGCGCGCCGCCTGTCTCGCGGTCGTCGCGGCCGCGCTGTTCCTGGCCGGCTACCTGACGCAGACGTCTTTCCTGCGCGTCCCGGCCCCGCCGGACGGGGCGCTGGCTCAGGACGCAAGCGCCGACTACGAAGCTTTCAGCAGCGTCCGGCTGGCCGAACTTCGCGCCGGCGGCACTCCCGTATTCGTCAACATGACCGCGGATTGGTGCATTACCTGCCTGGTCAACGAACAAAGCAGCCTCGGCACCGAGCGCGTGAAACAGTCCATGGCGGAAAACAACATCGTCTACATGAAAGGCGACTGGACCAACGAGGATCCGGAAATCTCCGCCGTGCTCGAAGAATTCCGGCGACCTTCGGTGCCCCTGTACGTGTTGTATCCGGGAGATCCGGACGGCGCGCCGGTCATTCTCCCGCAGATTCTGACGCCGACCATCCTCGACGACGCATTCAGCGCGATCTGACGCGAACCAGGGAAAACCAGGGCCGGGAACATGACAGGGATCGCGCGAATTTCCCTGCTGCTCATGCTGCTGGCCGCATTGCCGGCTCAGGGCCAGCAGCTCGATTTCAGTTTCGCCGCCGATGCCGCCCGGCAATTGACGCGGCTGCGCAGCCTGCTGGTCCAGCATGACGGCGACCTCGTCTTCGAGCGGTATTACAACGGCGCCGGGGCCGACCGGCCGGCGAACATGAAGTCCGCTTCCAAGAGCGTCATTTCCGCGCTGGTGGGAATCGCCATCGAAGAAGGCTTCATCGAATCGGTGGACAGCACCCTGGCGGAGTTTTTTCCCGAGTATCTGGCCGGCGAGGAATACGCCGGGAAACGCGCGATCACGGTGGAAAACCTGCTCACCATGCAGTCCGGCCTGGAAACCACGAGCAATCGCAATTACGGCCGTTGGGTCGCGAGCCGGGACTGGGTGAAATTCGTCATCGATCAGCCGCTGGTGGCGCGCCCCGGCGCGGACATGCTTTACAGCACCGGCAGCACGCATCTGCTGGCGGCGATCCTGACCCGCGCGACCGGCATGGACGCCAGGCGATTCGCGCAGGAATACCTGACCCGCCCCATGGGCTATTCGATGTCCTATTGGTCGCAGGATCCCCAGGGCATTTACTTCGGCGGCAATGACATGGAAATGACGCCGCGGCAGATGCTCGCCTTCGGCGCCATGTATCTCAATGGCGGCAGGCATGGCGAGACCCAGGTCGTGCCGGAACCATGGGTTGCCGCGTCCTATCGGCCCCGCGCGCGTTCGCCTCGCGGTCAGGGGCGCTTCTACGGCTACGGCTGGTGGCTGCGCGATCTGGCGGGCATGCGGATTCCCGTCGCCTGGGGCTATGGCGGCCAGCTCATTTTCGTGGTCGAGCAACTCGGCCTGGTCGTGGTCGCCACGTCCGACAGCAATCCCGGCCCCGCGCGCCGCGGCCATCTGGGTCGACTTTACGATCTGGTCGAAGACCACATACTCATGCCCGCGCGCTTCGCCGCCCGCGCCGGCCCCTGAAAATCGACCGCGCTGATCAGGGGCCGTAGCTGAACACAAGCAGTCGGCCGGGGATATCGCCGCCGGCGACCGAAACCGTCAGGTATTGCACGCCGTCGATGGCGTAGGTCATCGGCGAACCGGTTTGCTGGGCCGGAATTTCCACCGCGCCGACTTCTGCGCCCGTGGCCTTGTCGTAGGCGCGAAGCATGGCGACGACGCGGCCTGCTGCATTGGTGAAGGGGCCGCCGTCGCCGGCGATCACCAGCGATTTCGTGACCGCCACGCCAACGCGGCCGGGCTGGCCCGTGCGCGGTATGTCGAGGCCTTGCAAGGCGGGATGGTTGCGGACATTGTCGGGAGTTTCGCCATGAGCGACTTGCCACAGGATTTCGCCTTCATTCAGGTCCACGGCGGAGATCCTGCCCCAGGGCGGCTTGAACAGGGGCAGGCCGTCGACCTGGGTCGGCGGCGCGTTGCGCGAGGGCAACATGATGTAATCCATGTCCGAGCGGCGCGGATTATTGCCGAGCGCGAGTCGGGTCGGTTCGGTCTTGGAAAAAATGTACAGGACGCCGGTTTCCGGATCCGCTCCGCCGCCGGGCCAATTGGGGCCGCCGGTGGAGGAGGGCAGGTGCAAGGTGCCGAAAGTGCCGCTCGGGTCTTCCGCCAGCGAAGGCGGCTCGTACAGTCCGCCGGTGCGATATTGCGCCATGATCTCCAGCGCCCGCGACCGCAGCGCGGGCGTGAAATCGATCAGCTCGTCCGCGCTGACGCTGATGCGGTCGATAGGCGGCGGCTTGACCGGAACGGGCTGGGTCGGCGACAGGCGCTCGCCGGGCACATCCGAGGCCGGCACGGGCACTTCCTCGATTTCAAACAGCGGCTCGCCGGTAAGGCGGTCGAATACGAAGATGAGATTCTGTTTGACCGGCTGGGCGACCGCGGCGACTTCGCGGCCGTCAATCGTCAAGTCCAGCAGAATCGGCGCGCACGGGATATCCCAGTCCCAGACATCGTGATGAATGGTCTGGAAATGCCAGCGACGCTCGCCCGTCTGCAAGTCCAGGGCGACGACGCTGTTGGCGAACAGGTTGTCGCCGTGGCGGTGGCCGCCGTAATAATCTCCGGTCGGCACTTCGGTCGGCACATAGACCATGTCCAGGCGCGGGTCGATAGACATCTGCGCCCAGGCGCCGGTATTGCCCGTGTATCGCCACGAGCCGTTCAGCCAGGTGTCGTTGCCGTATTCGTTCGCCAGCGGAATGGTATGGAAAATCCATAGCCGGTTGCCGGTCATGACATCATAGCCGCGCACATGGCCCTTGGGCTTGCTGCGGCTGGTCGGCGCGCCGCCGGGCAGCAAGGCGGCGCCGATCACGATCACGCCATTGGCGACGACGGGCGCGGAATGCAGCCCCATTTCCCCCTCGACCGGGTCGAGATCCTGATCCATTTCCTGTTTCAGGTCGACGATGCCGCCGATGCCGAAATTCTCGATCATCTCGCCGGTGGCGGCATCGAGCGCGACGAGTTGGTAGCCTTTGGTCACGTACAGGATGCGCCCGGCCTCGCTGCCGTCGTCCCACCACGCCAGGCCGCGTCCGGAAAGTTGCCGCGGCGCCGACCGGCCGCGCTCGCCTTCATCGATGCGATGCATCCAGAGCAGTTCGCCGGTCGCCGCATCGAGCGCGACGACCGCGCGGCGACTGCCGGCGGTCGAATATAGCGTGCGGTTGACCATCAGCGGCGTGGACTGGAAGCGGTATTCCGGCGCCGGGCCGAAATTGCGCGTGTCGAACTCCCAGGCGAGTTCCATGTCGTTGAAAGTTTCCGCATTGATTATGTCCAGCGGCGAATAGCGCGTGCTGGCGAGGTCGCCGCCATAGGTCGGCCATTCCTGATCCTGGGCGCAAAGCGCCGGCGCGGCCAGCAAGAGCCAGCAAGGCGGCAGCATGCGGCAAATGCCGGCAGCAAGGCGTCGGATGCGCGACTCGCATGTTGCGAATTCGCCTGCGAAGTTGTCGTTTGTCGTCATCGTGAAATTCCCTGGTCCGCGCCCGAGTCGCTTCGACCATGAGGTCGCGCGCCATTTCGCGGGCAAGCAGAGGTGTCGGATCTGCCCGGCATGGAGGCGGCCGGACGCTCAAGTATCCTCTGAATAATTCCATCCATGGAATTATTCATTGCCGCAAGACAAAAGCGCGGTTTTGTCTTGCTCCCGGATTCAACGGCTTGCGCCGTCGAATCCGGCGACGCTCTCCTGTACCGCGGGCCTGCGCCGCAGGAAAGCTTTGACTTGATCAGAGCTTCCCTCAAGTCACGTGCATCAGGACCGCGGAGACATTGTCCTTGCCGCCATTGCGGTTGGCGCTGTCGACCAGTCGCGCGATGCAGCGTTCGATGTCCTCGGGATGATCGTTGAGGATATCCCTGATCTCCCAGTCGGCGACCATGTTCCAGAGGCCGTCGGTGCACATCAGCAGCCGGTCGCCGCTTTGCAATTCGTGCTCGACGCGGTCGATCTCGACCGCGTCGCGAATGCCCAGCGCCCTGGTCAGGATGTGGTCGATATTGGCGAGCGAGAAATTGTTGTTCGCGGCCGCGCCCTTGGCCAGCAAGTCGTTGACCAGGGTGTGGTCCTGCGACAATTGTCCGAGTTGCCTGTCGCGCATCAGATACAGGCGCGAATCGCCCACGCAGCCCGCGAGCATGCGCGGGCCGTCGATGATCCGGGCGGCGATCAGCGTCGTGCTCATGCCGTTATGGCACTTGTTGGCGTTGGCGGCGTGGAAAATACGCCGATTGGCCGCCCGTACGGCGCTCAGCAATTCATCGAACAATTCGCCGGATGCGGTATCGGGCGCGGAGCCGCGCCGGGATCGGGTCGGGCACAGTTCGGTCAAGATGGACGTGACCGCCATGCACGAGGCGACTTCGCCCGAAGCGCGGCCGCCGAGGCCGTCCGCCACCACCGCGATGCCGAAATCCTTGTCGAAACCGAGGAAATCCTCGTTATGTTCGCGCAAGATGCCTGTATCGGTCTTGCCGGCGATGCGAATCTCGAAATTTTCTCCCGTCATGAACAGGCCCCCTTTTCTGCTGTGGATTGTTCCAGGGAAGCTCTGATCAAGTCAGAGCTTCCCTGCGGCACATGCCCGCGATACATAAAGAGCGCCGCCGGATTCGGCGGCGCAAGCCGCAGAATCCGGGAGCAAGACAAAACCACGCTTTTGTTTTGCGGCAATGAATAATTTCATCCATGCGTCCCTTGATTCTCCGGCGGCGGAAACATGTCGTCGGTTCGCGTCCGCGATAAAGTCCGCCGCGAGCCGTAATCTTCATGTATGAGAATCATTCTGACAAGTCCCGCCGATCCTATGCGAAATGATGGCGAGACGGGCGGTCGATCGCAACGCGAAGCGATGGCGCAACGAATGTCGGCGCATCGCGCGAGGATGATCGCGGATCTCCGGACGCGGCGGACGCGCGCGACCGGCCGGCAATGCGTCGCTGATTTGTCGCGAATGGGGCAGGGCAAATATGGTACCCTCTGCGGCTCGTGAGGAACGGTCGCGCCCCCGCGCGGATCCCCGAGGGAATTTTCAGGCGATGAAAGTGCCGAACTACCTGGCCATCGTGCTGCTGGTGGTCGTTGTCTTCTACTTGCTGATCGTCGGCGAGTCGCTGTTGCTGCCGCTGGTGATCGCGATCGCCCTCTGGTATCTGATCAATACCCTGGCCGCCACGCTGGGACGGCTTTCCATCGGACGCTTTTCGATACCCGGACCGATTTGCCTGAGCCTGTCCCTCCTGACTTTCCTGGCGACGATCTGGGCCGTGGTCAATTTTCTCGGTTCGTCTTTCGGCGGCGTCATGGAAATGGCGCCGGTATATCAGGAAAACCTGATCCGCCGGCTCGAATCCCTGTCGCTTCCCTTCCTGGATGTCGGCGATATCCAGGGAGAGAATTTCGGCCAGTTGATCAGCGACTGGATCGACCTGCCGAGCTACGCCGCCTCGCTGGCCGGCTCGGCGGCCGGAATCCTGGCCAGCAGCAGCCTGATCCTGATCTATGTCGGCTTCCTGTTCTTCGAGCAGGGACAATTCAGGAACAAGATCGCCGCGCTGATTTCCAATCCCGAAAAAGAAAAGGAAATCAAGGGAATTTTCGACCGCATCCGCGACGACATCCAGAAATACATTACCATCAAGATGTTCACGAGCTCCCTCACCGGCGTTCTCAGTTTCGGGCTCCTGTTGCTGATGGGGGTGGACTTCGCCGGCATCTGGGGACTGTTGATCTTCCTGCTCAATTTCATTCCCACCATCGGCTCCATCATCGCCACCATGTTTCCCGCGATGATCGCCCTCGCCCAGTCCGACGGCTATTACCTGTTCCTGATGGTGCTCGGCGGCATCGGCGCCTTCCAGATAGTGATCGGCAATGTGATCGAGCCGCGGCTGATGGGCAGTTCGTTCAATCTCAGTCCGATCGTCATCCTCTTGAACCTGGCGCTATGGGGCACAATCTGGGGGATTCCCGGGGCGTTCCTGTGCGTTCCGTTCCTGATCATCTTCACTATCATCATGAGCCATTTCCCGAGGACGCGGCCCATCGCCATCATCCTGTCGAGCGACGGCGACTTGCGCGTGCCGCTGACCGAAGCGCTGGAAACATTTTCCTTTTCCGGCGGAGGCGGAAGCGCGCCGATGCTGGGTTCGGACGATGCCGGGGAGCGCGACAAGAGCGGCGATTGAAGCCGCGCCAGAACCGCCGCGATGAACAGCGCTGACATACGCAAGAGTTTTCTTGACTATTTCGCCGGCCATGGCCACAAGGTATTGCCGAGCAGTCCGCTCGTGCCCGGCAATGATCCGACCTTGCTGTTCACCAATGCCGGCATGGTCCAGTTCAAGGATGTCTTCCTCGGCCGGGAGACGCGATCCTGCAAGCGAGCGGTCACTTCCCAGCGCTGCCTGCGCGCCGGCGGCAAGCACAACGATCTGGAAAATGTGGGCTATACCGCGCGGCACCATACTTTCTTCGAAATGCTGGGCAATTTCTCCTTCGGCGATTATTTCAAGCGCGAGGCGATTCAATACGCCTGGGAGTTTCTCACCGTCAAGCTCGGTTTGCCGCCGGAGAAACTCTGGGTGACGGTATTTCGCGACGACGACGAGGCGGCCGATATCTGGCTGAACGTCATCAAGGCGGATCCCGGGCGTTTCTCGCGCATGGGCGAGAAGGACAATTTCTGGGCCATGGGCGATACCGGCCCTTGCGGCCCCTGCTCGGAGATCTTTTACGATCACGGCCCGGAAGTCGCCGGCGGACCGCCGGGGTCGCCCGACGAGGACGGCGACCGCTATATCGAGATCTGGAACCTGGTATTCATGCAATTCGAGCGCAGGGAAGACGGCTCGCTCGAGCCCTTGCCGCGACCGTCGGTCGATACCGGCGCGGGACTCGAACGCCTGGCCGCGGTAATGCAGCAAGTGCGCGGCAATTACCAGATCGACCTGTTCCGGTCGCTGCTCGCGGACATCGAGCGAATTACCGGCTGCGGCGATCAGGCGGATCCTTCCATGCGCGTGATCGCCGACCATATCCGGGCGTGTTGTTTCCTCGTCGCCGACGGCGTGCTGCCCTCCAACGAGGGCCGCGGCTATGTGTTGCGGCGCATAATCCGCCGCGCGATCCGCCATGGCCACCGGCTCGGCGTCAAGGGCTTGTTTTTCCACAAGCTCGTTCGCTCGCTGGCCGCTGTCATGGGCGAGGCCTATCCCGAACTTGTCGAGCGGCGATCGCGCATCGAACGCGTGTTGCTCGAAGAAGAACAGCAGTTCGCGCGCACCCTGGAAAACGGCATGGCCATGCTGGAAAAGGCCATCGCCGGTCTCGACGGCGAGGTCATTTCCGGAACGACCGTATTCCGCCTTTACGATACCTACGGTTTCCCGGTCGACCTGACCGCCGATATCGCCAGGGAACGCGGTCTTTCGATCGATGCCGCGGGATTCGAGCGGGCGATGGAAAACCAGCGCGAACAGGCCCGGGCGGCGAGCAATTTCAACGGCGGCGAGTTCGTCGATATCGATCCGGAGCAGGCGACCGAATTCATCGGCTATGAGCAATTGTCGGGCGCCGCCACGGTGGTCGGCATGTTCTCGACGGCGGACCGGATGCCGCTCGACGAGTTGAGCGACGACCGGGAAGTGCGTCTGCTGCTCGACATCAGCCCATTCTATGGCGAATCCGGCGGCCAGGTGGGCGATACCGGAGTGTTGGAAAACGACGACATGCGGTTCCTGGTCGGCGATACCCGCAAGCAGGGCGAAGCCCTCGTGCATATCGGCAGATTGCAGCAAGGCGTGTTGCGCGTCGGCGACCGAATTGAAGCGCGAGTCGCCGCCGCCGCGCGCGGCGCCGTTACCCTGAACCATTCCGCGACCCATCTCATGAACGCGGCCCTGCGCGATATTCTCGGCGCCCATGTCGCGCAACAGGGTTCGCTGGTGGACAAGGACCGGCTGCGGTTCGATTTTTCCCATTCGGCGCCGGTGGGCGCGGAACAGATCCGCGAGATCGAACAGCAGGTAAACCGCGAGATATCGCGCAATTCCGCCGTCAGCAAGGAAATCATGCCGATCGAAGAAGCCCGCGAACGCGGCGCGGTCGCCATGTTCGGCGAGAAATACGGCGATGAAGTGCGCGTGGTGAGCATGGGCGGCGAATATTCGGTGGAATTCTGCGGCGGCTGCCATGTCGCCCGCACCGGCGATATCGGCCTGTTCAAGATCACCTCGGAATCTGGCATCTCGGCCGGCGTGCGCCGGATCGAGGCGGTTACCGGCCAGCGCGCGCTCGAACTCGTGCAACGCGAGGAGCAGACCTTGCGCGAGGCTTGCCGCATCGTGAAATCGAGTCCGGACGAACTCGTCGAACGGGTGAGCCAGTTGACGAAAGCCAATCGGACGCTGGAAAAGCAACTCGAACAACTCAAGGCGAGACTTGCGGCCGGCGCCGGCGGAGATCTGGCCGACCAGGCGCGCGAAGTGGCGGGAATCAAGGTATTGGCCGCGCGAGTGGAAGGCCTTGATCCGAAGACCATGCGCGAAGCGGTCGACAGGCTCAAGCAGCGTCTCGGCCGATGCGTTGTCGTGCTTGCCGGCGGCGTCGGCGGAAAAGTCAGTCTCGTCGCCGGAGTCAGCAAGGAACTGACGGATTCGGTCAAGGCGGGAGACCTGGCCAATATGGTCGCCGGCCAACTCGGCGGCAAGGGCGGAGGCCGCTCCGACATGGCCATGGCGGGAGGCCGCGACGCGAGCGCGCTTCCCGGCGCGCTCGAAAGCGTGGCCCCCTGGGTCGAAGCGCAATTGACGGCCGCGCGCTGATGTCGCTCATCGTCCAGAAATTCGGCGGCACTTCGGTCGCCTCGGTCGACCGCATCGAGGCTGTGGCCGACAAGGTCGCGCGATTTCGCGATGCGGGCCACGATATCGTGGTCGTGGTATCGGCCATGGCCGGGGAAACCAACCGGCTGGCGGCGCTCGCGAGCGAAGTCATGGAGCAGCCGCCGCCGCGGGAGCTGGATGTGCTGTTGTCCACCGGCGAGCAAGTCACCATCGCCTTGTTGTGCATGGCGCTCGGCCGCCGCGGTTGCGGCGCGCGGTCCTTCACTGGCGGCCAGATCCGCATCCTGACCGACGACAGTCATACCAGGGCGCGAATCAGGGAAGTCGACAGCACCAGAATCCATGCCCAGCTTGAACAGGGGAATGTCGTGGTCGCAGCCGGATTTCAGGGGGTCACGGAGACCGGCTGCATCACAACCCTGGGCCGCGGCGGCTCGGATACCACGGCGGTCGCGCTCGCGGCGACGCTGGAAGCCGACGAATGCCAGATTTACACCGATGTCAAGGGTGTCTACACCACCGACCCGCGCATGGTTGACGGCGCCCGGCTGTTGCGGCATATCACTTTCGAGGAAATGCTGGAACTCGCCAGCCTCGGCGCCAAGGTGCTGCAACTGCGGGCAGTGGAGTTCGCCGGCAAATACAAGGTCCCCTTGCGAGTGCTTTCGACATTCGAAGAAGGCCCCGGCACTCTCATTACGCTGGAGGAGGAAGCAATGGAAACGCCCGCCATCGCCGGCGTCGCCTTCGAGCGCGACGAAGCCAAGTTGACCGTGAAGGGCGTGCCGGACATTCCCGGCATCGCCTACAAGGTCATTGGCCCGGTCAGCGAACAAGGCATAGAAGTCGACGTGATCGTGCAGAACGCGGCCGACGACGACAGCAACGACATCACGTTCACCGTCAAGCGCGGCGACGCCGAGCGCGCGCGGCAGACCCTGGAGCGGGTGATTCCCTCGGTGCCGGCGCAGTCGGTGGAACTCGACACCAGGATCGCCAAGGTTTCGCTGGTCGGCGTCGGCATGCGTTCCCACGCGGGCATCGCGAGCAGGATGTTCAAGGCCCTGGCCGAGGAGAACATCAATATCCAGATCATCACCACATCCGAAATCAAGATATCCGTGGTGATCGAAGAGAAGTACCTGGAGTTGGCGGTGCGGGCGCTGCATAGCGCTTTCGAACTCGAAAACCACGAAAATGGGCATTGAGAGGCGACCGCTGGGGGAAATTCTGCAAATCGATTTGCCAACGGCGAATTTGGACCGCTACTATTGACATTCAGCCGGTAGCGGCGCCGATAAACGAGGGATTGGCCATGGAATGCCGATTAGGAGAAGTGCAATGCTGATACTGACACGCCGGATCGGCGAAACACTGATGGTGGGGGACGATGTAACTGTTACCGTGCTGGGCGTCAAGGGCAACCAGGTGCGCATAGGGGTCAACGCGCCCAAGCATGTCGCTGTCCACCGAGAGGAAATCTATCAGCGGATTCAGCGAGAAAGGGACAGCCAGACCCAACATCTCGAAGACGACGAGTAAGCCGGCCGGCCGTCGGGAATGGCCGCGCCCTCAGTCCCGGGCCTGTTCTTGCGTTTCGAAATTGATCATCCAGTTGATCCCGAACTTGTCGGTGAAGCGGCCGAAATAGGCGCCCCAGAACTGATCCTGCATGGGCTGGATATCGCTGCCGCCGGCGGAGAGCCTGGCGAACAGTTCGTCGCATTGCTCCCGGCTGTCCGGCGTGATCGAAAGCGAGAAGTTGTCGCCTGCTTTGGGCGGCGGTCCGAAGGCGCAGGTCGAGTCGCTGCCCATCAACACGCTGGAGCCGGTCGGCAGCGACATGTGCAGGATGCGGTCCTGTTCCGATTCGGGCACGCCCAACTCCGGCGGACCGTCGGCAAAGGTGGACAGGAAACTGAATTCGCCGCCGAAAACCTCGCGATAGAACTCGAAAGCCTCGCGGCAATTACCGTCGAAAGTGAGATAGGTTTCAAGATGCATGGGAAGTTCCTCCGCAATCTTGGGAATTCTAGCAGATGCGGGACCGGACCGACTCGACCGGTTCGAGCCTCGCATACGGCACCAGCCAGACGGCGGCGCGGCCGCGCACCCTGGCGCGTTTGGGATTCATTCGTTCGATTACGCCCGAGTGGATTTCGCCGCGAATTGAGAAACTGACTGCGTCGCCCGTCCGGAATTTCGCTCTTGCGGCTTCCCGCGCGCCGCGCGCCTGCGCGCTTTCGGGCGCGCAGGACTTCGGAGTGGCGCCGAGCCTGCGCGCGACCGCCTTCCAGGCTGGTCCGTGTCCTGCGTTCGGGCCCGCCAGCGCATGCGCGATTTCGTGCAGAATCGTGTCGGTGACCTGATCCGGCGTTGCTGCGAAGGCGTGGCCGCGGCTCAGCAATATCGATTTATCGCCATAGCGGCATGTGCCGAGTCGCTTGCGGGCATCGACGAAGCCGAACGACCATGCGGCCAGCCCATTGCGGTCCATGAGTTCGCGGGCCTCGGCGGCGACCGCCGCGAGCCGCGCCAGACGTTGCTCGCGTTGTTTCGCCGTGGAGCCGCAAACGTGATGGAGTCCGCCATACGGCACGGTCCAGCAGTCGTCGCCGCACCGCGCCACGGCTCGCGTCGGGTTCAGCTGCTCGATCAAACCGCGCAGCCTGCCCTTGCCGCGGGCCGAAAACCAGATCTCGTCCCCGACTTCGAACAGGGCCTGCCTGTCGCGGATATGCATCAAGCGGCGGAAACCTTTGTCTTTTCGGACAGCAACCGTTCGAACTCGCCCAGCGCCCGCTCGAACTTGTCGCGGCAGCCGGCATTGCAGAAGCCGACGACATGGCCCCGGTATTCCGTCAGCGAGTCGGCCCTGACCGGCTCGCCGGACCACGGGCAGCGGTCATTGACGCACTCGGCTAGGTCTGGATCCGGCATTGTCGTTCCTGCTTTGCCTTGTTGTCTTGCGGCAATGAATAATTCCATGGATGGAATTATTCAGAAGAATACATGACGGTCGGAGACTTCATCAAGCGCAGACGGCGCTATCGCGTTGTTGGGCGTATCGGCGAACTTTCCGGATGCCGGCGACCTCGATTTTGCGCGCCGGCAGAAAAACTCCGATCAAATCTGTCCGGGGTTCCGAGCGCCTGTGGCGGAGAGAGAGGGATTCGAACCCTCGATAGGTTTTACCCTATACGCCCTTAGCAGGGGCGCGCCTTCAGCCGCTCGGCCATCTCTCCGCGGGGGCGGAAATGGTATCACATGCGGTCGGCCGCATTGCATCCGGAAGCGCCGTTCGCGCGAACCGCGGTTTCGGCGCGCGGCGGCCGGTTCACGCCGGCGCCGTTCTCGCCGCGCCTCGCAGGCACAGCTTGCTGTCTTCATTGGCGATCCAGACATCGCTTCGTCCCCCGGCGTCGGGCGCGCGGCCGCACAACCTGAAGCTCTCGGCATCGAAAACCGGATGCGTGAGGCGAAACGAGTATTCGACCAGCGACCTGCCGGGGAACCGTCGCAGCAGCTCGTCGACCAGCAAGGTGGCCAGCAAGGGGCCATGTACGAGCAGGCCGGGATAGCCTTCCGCGTCGCGCGCATAGTCGCGGTCGAAATGGATGCGATGCGCATTGAAGGTGAGGGCGGAATAGCGGAACAGGACGACGGCGTCGGCCCGGGTTTCGCTTGCGAAATCGGGGTCGGCCGGCGCCGGCGGCGGCATCGGCGCCGGGGCGCCGGTCGAACGCGCTTCGCGATAGACGATATCGTGTTGTTCGCGCAAGGCGATGCCCGCGGGGCCATGGTATTCGTGTCCCACTTCGACAAAGACGAGCCGGCCGCCGCGGCCCCGCTTGCAATCGATGCCGTCGATGCGCGAGCGTCTGGCGACGGTTTCGCCTATGCGCAGCGGATGATGGAAATGAAGCCGGCTGCCGGCCCACATGCGCCGGGGCAGTTCGACGGGCGGCAGGAAGCCGCCTTTCTTCGCATGGCCGTCGCGGGCGACCTCGCCTTGCGGCGTCCATTCGAGGAAATAGCACCAGTGGCAGAGCGGCGGCAAGGGCGCGCCCATTGTCGCCGGCGTTGCCGGACGGTCGAGCAAGGCGGCGAAGCCGCGCAGCGGATTCGGGCCGATGAGTTCGACGCGGGATTCGGTCTTGCCGAGCCATGCGTCATATCTGCCCGCGGTATCTGTCATGACGACTGCGCCTGGAACGGTGGCTGGCCGGGAAAATAACAGGAATCGCGGCCCGTGTCCGGCAAGTATCGCGAAAGACTCGACATCGGCATGGTTCGGCCATTTGTTCCGGCGCCTGCGCGAGGGCATTATGCCGCGCCTGCCGAAAACCTGGAAAGTGACAAGGGAAGCGTTGAATACCGACTGATGGAAGAAGCCTCTCCGATCATTCATGTCACTCTCGACGACCCGCCGTTCCTCTTGCTGCATGGAGATGCCGACCCTGTCGTACCGTTTGATCGCTCCGCGGCAATGCGGGCCGCCCTTGAGGAAGCGGGCGTGGACGCGGAACTGACAAGAATTCCGGGCGGCGGGCACGGGCCGGGATTCGAATCCACGGTAATGGTCGACGGAAGGCCTGTCAGACGCGCGCCGCAAAACGCGCCCGACTATATCGGCGCCATGATCGATTGGTTCGACCGACACCTGATCGCGAGATAGCATGCATTCGAAAAATCAACGAAAATGGAATATTTGTTGAAATAATTCCGGCAGAACCCTGGTCTTCCCCCAAGGACGGCGCGAAACCCATTGCGCCTCGGCCCGTCTGCAAGGAGTGTGCTTCATGGGAAATACCCTCTTGGTCCTGTTGCTTGGCGGCGTATTGGTCTCCTGTCCGTCTCTCGCCGCTGAAATCGAAAGTCTGATCACGCCCGGCGGCATCCGGCTCCACCACGCCCAACTCGATGAATCGGATTCCGCCTCGTTCCGCATACATTGGCCTTCGGCCTGGTTGCTCGACAACCAGTTGAATCCGGCCGTCCCGCTGGTCGCGACCCAGTTGATCCAGACCGGCGCCGCCGGCGGTCTGGATCGAGCGGAGAAAGCCGCCGCGTTCGAGCAACTGGAGTTGCGGGCGCTGATCGAAGCCGCGTCGACCGCGGTCGTCGGCGAAGTGCTCGCGCCCGCGGATGCTCTCGACGAGATGGCGGCCCTCGTCAATATCACCTTGGCGCGCCCCGCGTTCGAGCGCCGCCGACTGCGCGAAATCAGGGACGGGATCCGGGCGGGCTTGACGGCCGCCGGCGGCAATTCCTCCGTGCTGAGCGGACAGCTCGCGGCCGCCATGTTATATCCGGATTCCCCGTTGCGGCGATTTTATGCGGAAATCGACAGCGGGGCCGCGCGGGATATATCCAGGAACGATGTAATCGACTTCCATGAAAGAACCTTGACTCGCCGGGATGCGACCGTGGTCAGCGCCGGCGCTTTCGATGCCGCGCGCGCCGCCGCGGTCGCCGACGCCATGCTCGAGGGATTGCCCGAAGGCGGCGGCGCGGAACTGCCCGATGCGCGCGTCGCCGTTCCCTCCCGGACCGTGGTCTTGCGCGCGGCCGCCGCGGAGAAATCCCTGACAGTCCTGATCGGCGCGCTGCCCGACGGTTCGGTCGCCGATCTTTTCGCCGACGCCATTGCGTTGGGCATGCTGGGACAAACTTTCACAAGGGAACTCAATAATGCCCTGAGAACCGAATTCGGCGGCGGTCCGAATTTCGCTGTCGCGCCATTGCCGCTTTCGCCCTCGACCCTGCTCTTCCAGATAGCGGGCGAAACGGAAACCGGCGATGTATCGCGGACCCTTGCCGTCGTTCGCGAAAGCTATGCCCGTTTTCGCGCCGACGCGCCCATTGGCTTTGTCGATCTGTGGAAAGATTTTTATGCCCGCGACATTGCGCAAACCGCGGAAAACGCGCATGGCCAGACCTTGCGGATGCAACAGAACCTGATGCGGGGAGCGCCCGCGGACCGGTTGCGGAACGCCGCCGCCGAACTTGCGAAGGTCGACGAGGAAAGCCTGCGGAGCCGAATGCGAACGGCGTTCCCGGGCATCGATGAATTGCTGACCATCGTGATCAGTCCCGACCCGGAAGCCTTGGCCGGCGCCTGCGTGATCGGGCAAGTGGAAGATTACGCCGATTGCCTGTGACGATCCGGGTATTTTTCAAGTACCCTCTGAACAATTCCATCCATGGAACTGCTCATACCGCAAAACCAAAGCGTCGGGCTGTGCGGAAACTTGAAAATGACGGCAATTGCTGGTTTGCCGGAATCGCGAACCGCGACATGACGGGGGTTTTATTCCGGCTTTGCCGGCAACAGCAATCCATGGCTGCGTTTGCAAGCAGTCTGGCGCGATTTCGTCTTCGCTCCCGGATGTAGCATGTAGCGGCTTGCGCCATCGAATTCGGCGGCGCATCCCTGCGCCGCGAGAAAGGCTGATAAATCAGATTTCCCCGGGGTTCTTCAAATTCGTTCGATTTGATTACAATGCCGAAGCTTCCGGCCCGATTCGGCCGCCGGACAAGGACGACACATGTCGATCGATCTCGCCGCGGAACCCATGGCGTCGCCTGTGCGCCGTCGCAGTATTCATTTCGTCCCCGGCGGCAATGAGCGCATGTTCGGGAAATCGCTTGGGCTGGCGGCCGACGCGCTGATTCTGGATCTCGAGGATTCGGTTGCGCCGGAACGCAAGTCCCTGGCGCGAGAGGCCGTCTGCGATTGGCTGCGGCAGGCTGACTTCGGCGGCCGGCAGAAGCTGGTTCGCGTCAATCCGCTTGCTTCGCCCTGGGGCGAAGCCGACATTGCCGCGGCAGTCGCCTGCGCGCCGGATGGCCTCGTCGTGCCGAAAGTGTCGAGCGCGCGCGATATCGAGTCCGTCGCCGGTCTTGTCGAGGAGCAGGAGCGGCGCGCCGGGTCTGGCCGGGCCTCGGTGAAGCTATTGTTGATCGGCGCCGAAACCCCTGCTTCGGCCTTCCAGCTGCGGGAGATGGCGCTTCATCCGCGCGTCGACGGCATGACTTGGGGCTCGGAAGATCTTTCCGCCGAACTCGGCGCCGGCGCCATGCGCGAAAATTCCGGCGAATATCTCGACGTATTCCGCCTCGTGCGTTCGCTTGTGCTGCTGGCCGCCGCCGCCGCGGGCAAGCAGCCGGTCGATACCATTCATGCGGATATTCGCGACCTGAAAGGACTTCGGGAAGATTGCCGGCGCGCGGCGGCGATGGGATTTACCGGCAAGTTGACGATCCATCCCGATCAGATCGAGATCGTGAACGAGATATTCACGCCGGGCCCCGCGCAAATCGCCGAAGCGGAGGAACTGCTGGCGGCCGCCGGAGAACATCGCCGGCAGGGCCGCGTCGCCTTTCGTTTCAGGGGACGGTTGGTCGATGCGCCGCAACTGGAACGCGCGCGTCGGCTCCTGGCGCGCCGCGCGTCGAAAATCCCGGAGAAATAACAGTGGCGGCGCCCGATATTGTCGCGGACATGAAACAAGGTCCCATGCGGCCGACGCAGATTCTGGCCGTGACGATCTGCGTCGTCATCAACATGCTGGATGGTTTCGATGTGCTGGTGATGGCGTTCACCGCTCCGTCCATCGCCGCCGAGTGGTCGCTGGAACCCCAATCCGTGGGGATATTGCTGAGCGCGGGCTTGTTCGGAATGGCCGCGGGCTCCCTGTTCATCGCGCCCCTGGCGGACCGTCTCGGCCGGCGCGACAATCTGCTCGTCTGCCTGTTGATCATCAGCGCGGGAATGCTGGCCTCCGCCTTTACCCGTTCCGTGCCGGAACTCGCCGCCGCGCGGGTCGCGACCGGTCTCGGCATCGGCGCCGCCCTGGCCAGTCTCACCACGATCACGGCGGAATATTCCTCTTACAGGCGACAAGGATTCGCCATCAGTCTGGTGCAGTCGGGATATCCGGTCGGCGCGACTATCGGCGGGACAATCGCCGCATTCCTGATCGTCGCCCATGGCTGGCGTTCGGTATATCTGTTCGGCGGGGCCTGCACGCTGGCGATGATTCCCCTGGTGCTCGCATATCTGCCCGAATCGCTCGAATACCTGATCGAACGCAAGCCCCGCAACGCGCTTGCAAAGGCAAACCGCCTGCTGCGGAAGTTGGGCATGAACCAACTCGCCGAATTGCCGGCGTCGCGGCGAATCGGCCATGTCCGGCGCGGCGGCCCGCTCGACCTGCTCGCCGCGCCGCTGCGCGCTTCGACCTTGCTGTTGTGGTGCGCGTTTTTCATGGTGATGCTCAGTTTCTATTTCGTCCTGAGCTGGACGCCCAGCTTGCTGACCGATGCGGGGCTGCGCGCGGAACAAGGCATCTCCGGCGGCGTATTGATGAACATAGGCGGCGTGATCGGCGGGTCGACGCTGGGCTATTTGACCGCGAGATTCCCGGCGCACCGGCTGACGAGCCTGTACATGGCGCTTTGCGTCGTTTTCATGATCATGTTCGGGCTGCTCGACGGAAGTCTGGGCCCGATGCTGTTGATCGGTTTCGTCGTCGGGTATTTCATCTTCGGCTCGATCATCGGCCTTTACAGCATTGCGCCGGATATCTACGACGCGGCGGTGCGCAACACCGGCATGGGCTGGGCCATCGGCGTCGGCCGCTTCGGAGGGATCATCGGCCCGTCGGCCGCGGGGTTCCTGCTCGCCCGGGGATGGACCGGCGCCCAATGTTTCTACGTCTTCTGTATTCCCATGTTGATCGCGGCGGCCGCGGTGCTGTTGCTGCAAGCGCAGCAAGGAAAGGTCTGGCCGCCCCGGTTGCGGTAATTGCGGCGATCGCCGGAACTTGAGCATCCCCTGAATCATTCCAGCCATGGAATGATTCATTGCCGCAAGACAAAAGCGTGGTTTTGTCTTGCTCCCGGATGCAATGGCTTGCGTCATCGAATCCGGCGGTGCCCTCTTGTACCGCGGGCCTGTACCGCGGGCTTGTACCGCGGGCATGTGCCGCCGGGAAGCTTTGACTATATCTCTCTTGTCGAGCGCGCTTTTCGCAGACAGATGCCGTGCGAGGCTGCCGACTTACAACATTTCCAGGGCTTGTTCGGGCGGCAGGCAATTTCTGCCCAGGGCGGCCGCGACCGCTGCGCAAGTGATATGGCCGCGGCAGACATTCAGGCCGCGGCGCAGATGCGCGTCATGTTCCAGCGCCTGCTTGATCCCCGCGTTCGCGAGCCGGCGGACATAGGGCAAGGTTGCCTGATTCAGCGCCCTGGTCGAAGTGACCGGCACCGTGCCGGGGATATTGGCGACGCAATAATGCACTACGCCGTGTTTGATGAAAGTCGGCTCGTCGTGGGTTGTCGGCCGGGACGTTTCCGCGCAGCCGCCCTGGTCGATGCAGACATCGGCGAGCACGGCGCCCTGTTTCATCTTCATGACCAGGGATTCGGGGATCAGGGCTCGCACCTTTCCGCCCGGCACGAGCAAGGCGCCGACGACCAGATCCGCTGCGACAACCAGCCGTTCGATGTTTGCGGGAGTCGAATCGACGCATTCCACATCCGGCCCGAACATTGCGCGCAATTGCTCCCTTCGCGCGGGGAGCTTTTCGACGATCGCGACCCGGGCGCCGAGGCCGAGCGCGATGCGGGCCGCATTGCTGCCCACCGTGCCGCCGCCGATGACGGCCACCTTGCCGGGCGCCACGCCGGCAGCGCCGCCGAGCAACACGCCCATGCCGCCCTGGCGTTTTTGCAGGAAGAACGCCGCCGCCTGCACCGACATGCGGCCGGCGACCTCCGACATCGGAATCAGCAGCGGCAATCCGCCCTGTTCGCCGGTAACCGTCTCGTAGGCGATGCACGGCGCGCCGCTCGCCAGCAGTTCGTCGGCCTGTTCCGCATCCGAGGCCAGATGCAAGTAGCCGAACAGCGCGTGCCGCCGGCGCAACAGGCGGCGCTCGGCGCTGTTCGGCTCCTTGACCTTGACGATCAATTCGACCGCGGCGAAGAGCTCGGAAGTATCGGCGGCGATGCGCGCGCCGGCCCGTTCGTAGTCCGCGTCGCTTTCGCCGATGCCCGTCCCCGCGCCGGTTTCGACCCAGACTTCATGGCCGTCGGCCGCGAGCGCCGCGACCGATTCGGGATCGAGACCGACGCGGTATTCGTGATTCTTGCTTTCCCTTGGCGTTCCAATACGCATGGTGACTTCCCCCCGGGAGTCGGCGGCGTCCGGATCCGAGCAAGTAATGGCGCGGCGGTTCCTTATGCCGGAGATATCGTATATAACGACATTTTTCGCGAGCGAAAACCAGATAAAGCCCTGATCAAGTCAGCGCTTTATCTGCGGCGCAGGCCTGCGGTACAAACCCGCGGTATAAGAGAGCGCCGCCGGATTCGACAGCGCAAGCCATTGCATCCGGGAGCAAGACAAGGCCGCGCTTTGGTTTTGCGACAATGAATGATTCCATGGCTGGAATCATTCAGAGGATACCTGGCGAAAATCATAAATCCTTCGACGGGGGAAGGCAAATGAGACAAAAGACGGCCATCTGGCTCGCGCTGCTGCTGGCGTGCCTGTTCGGCGCGCGCCAGGGTCTGGCCCAGGACGCGGCCGCGCGGGACGACCTCGAACAGCAACGCGTCGCTCCGTTTCAGGTCTTCGACAATCTTTATTATGTCGGCGCGCGCTGGGTTTCGGCGTGGCTGCTGGAAACCGACCAGGGACTGATCCTGTTCGATTCGCTCTATGGCGAACTCGTCGACATCGCCGTCGACGGCATTCGCGAACTCGGCTTCGACCCCGACGATATCCGTTACGTGATCGTCAGCCACGCGCATTACGACCATGTCGGCGGCGCCCGGCGTTTCCAACAGGAGTTCGGAGCGGTCGTGCTGATGACCGAAGCCGACTGGCGATTGACCGAAGGAGAGCCGGAATTCCGCGAATATCCGCGTCCCGTGCGGCATCTCTCGCTCGGCGACGGCGACACCCTGAACCTCGGCCGCGCCCGCCTGCAATTCCTGCAGACTCCGGGGCATACCCCCGGCGTGCTGAGCACCGTCTTCACCGTCTACGACGGCGGTTATCCTCACGTCGCGGTCCTGTTCGGCGGCGTCGGACTCAATTTCGAAGGCGCGGACCGGCTGCGAATGTATCTCGACAGCGTCGACCGGCTATCGTCCATTCCCGGAGTTGAAGTGAATGTTCCCAATCATCCGGCCGCAGGCGATGTATTCGCCAGATACGAGATGCTGCGGGAGCGCCGGGACGGCGACCCGCATCCATTCGTCGACCCGGAAAGCTGGACCGCCTGGCTCGAACTGCTGCGCCGCGACGCCCAGGCCCGGCTCGACGCCGAGACCGGCGCCAACTAGGGAAGCTCTGATCAAGTCGGAGCTTCCCTGCGGCACATGGATGTGCCGCCGGATTCGATGGCGCAAGCCATTGAATCCGGGAGCAAAACAAAACCACGCTTTTGTTTTGCGGCAATGAATAATTCCATGGATGGAATTATTCAGAGGATACCTAGTTCCTGTCCGTAAACGCCCCTGTTTCCCGTTGACATATTCCAATCAGCCGACGATTCGCGTCCGGGCGGATACAGCCTGCCCCCCTGTTTCGTTATATCCTACTTGAAGTTGTGCCGTTTTTTCCGTGTCTGGCGCAGCGGATCCGGCGGAACGGGAATCGCCGCCGCGGCAAACCCTCCGGCATCGTTGCCCGGACTGGTTTCGAGCGTTTCCCGTCTTTATCTTCCGATCAGGTGGGGCGCAGTCGCGCCAGATTGTGCGTGAAGACGGCCGAGTGCACCCAGGCCTTGAAGCGCGGCAGCCCCCGCCATCGGCAACGGCCCAGACCGAAACAGCGCTTGAGATAAGAGATGCCGGCTTCCACGCCGGCGCGGAAGCGCCTGAGTTGATCGCGCACCCGGGAGGAAGGGGACATGTCGTCCGCTTTCAGTCCGCGCTTCTTGCTGAAGACCGCGTGCGCCACCCCCAGCGCCCGGGCCTGTTTCAGATTCTCCTTCGCGGCGTAGCCGCCGTCGAAGGCAGCATGACTCGGCGCCTTGCCGCAGTGCGCGCAATGGCGTTCCAGCATCGGCAGACAACGCGTGCTTTCCGCGGGATTGCCGCGCTCCGCCACCGCATCGAGCACCAGGCCGCTGCGGCCCGCGGCGAGATTGATCTTGTGTCCGTACGCGGTTTCCCGGCCGCCCTTGCGGATGATGTCGGTGTGCGGCTCGAACAGGCTGACGATCTTCTCCGCGGCCGGCACGTTCTCCTCCAGCAGCACCCGGCGCGCCGCCTGCGCGATTGCGGCGCGCAGCAACGCCGCGTACTGCTCCGTCCGCGCCAGCCAGGCCGCGGCCCGCGGATCGGGACACGCCGCCACCCGCGGCCGCGCGGCGTCCACATAAGACAAGGTCGCAACCGCCGTCCGCAACAGCTTGCGTTACGTGCGCTTGCGCTGCTGCGCCCCGCGCCGCGTGCGCGCCTCCAACACGCGGCGCTTCGCGATCCGGCGGTGATCGCGCTACGCGACCCCGTCCCCCAGACGCCGGCGGGCACCGGACAGCAGGCGCGTCAGCACGCATACGCCGTCGCGGAGCAAGCGGCTGTCCGAAGGCGCCAGGATGTGCGTCTCGGTCACGGTGCTGTCGACCCGCACGCGCGAGCCGGTTTCCACGCCGGCCGAGCGCGCCGCTTCCAGCAGACAACGGTTCAGCCGCTCCCAGGTCTCGGCCCGCACCGCCCCCGCCGTCGCCTGCAACGCGGATTTCTTCGGCGCGCGATGCCGGTCCAGGCGCGCGAACCGGCGCGTCGATCGCGAGTCCCGCAGACAGAACTCCAGGCCGCGCCAACTCAATTGACGCAAATGCCGGACCACGGCGCAGCGCAGCACGGTCTCGCAACTCAGGCCCAGGCGGCCGACGGCCTTGCCGCGCGCGGCGCCCAGATCGGCGGCAACGGCATCGACCCATTCGGGGTGGTCGTCCAGCCACGCCGAAATCGCTTCCAGCATGGCCCCGACGGGATGGTCAACGGGATCGGGATCGAATAGACTTGTCTGTGTCGTGCGCTTCTGTCGCATGATGCCCCCGGCGTTTTGGCGTGTGATTGTGGGGTTTGATTATCACGCAAGAATACCCAAAACGCCGGTTTCTTACCAGCGGTATCGACACATTTTCAGTAGAAAATCAGATAGTTGGGAATTTACGGACAGGAACCAACTAAGCCTCTGAATAGTTCCATCCATGGAATGATTCATTGCCGCAAGACAAAAGCCCGGTTTTGTCTTGCTCCCGGATGCAATGGCTTGCGCCGTCGAATCCGGCGGCGCATCCCTGCGCCGACTTATCGTTGCATATCTTTCAAATAGCTATATAGTATCCAGATGATATCACTTTGGAGGGTCGGGCCATGATCAAGGAAATACCCCGCAAGGCCAGTTCCGGCATCGTCGCGGCGCTGCTCTTGCTGCTCGCCATTGTCGCCGCCGTCGCGGGTCTGGTGCTGGGCGTCGTCTTGCAACTGGCGCTGTTGATCATTCTTGCGGTGCTGGCTTTTCCTGTCCTGATTTTTCTGCTGGCCGGCCTGTTCATGGTCAATCCGAATGAAGCCAGGGTGCTGCAACTGTTCGGGCGCTATGTCGGCACGGTTCACGAAGAGGGGCTGCGCTGGGCGAATCCTTTCTTCGCGAAAGGCAGGATTTCGGTGCGCGTGCGCAACTTCGAGACCGAAAGGTCGAAAGTGAACGATGCCGCGGGCAATCCGATCGAGATCGCCGTTGTCGTGGTATGGAAAGTGGTCGATACCGCCGAGGCGAGTTTCGAGGTCGACGACTACGAGAATTTCATGCGCGTGCAGAGCGATTCCGCCGTGCGCAATCTCGCCACGCGGTATCCCTACGATTCCCGCGACGAAAAGGTAATCTCGCTGCGGGGCAATACCGAAGACATCGCCGGGCAGTTGAGGACGGAAATCCAGGGCCGCCTGAACAAGGCCGGACTCGAAGTGCTCGAAGCCCGCATCACGCATCTGGCCTACGCGCCGGAAATCGCCTCGGCGATGCTCCAGCGGCAACAGGCCGGCGCCGTCATCGAGGCGCGGGAACAGATCGTCGAAGGCGCGGTCAGCATCGTGCAAAAGGCGCTGGACGGCTTGTCGGACCGCGGCGTAGTCGAACTTGATGAAGAGCGCAAGGCGGCGATGGTCGGCAATCTGCTGGTGGTGCTGTGCGGGGAGAGGGGCGCCCAACCGGTGCTCAATACCGGATCGCTATATCAATAGGCGGGTTCCGCCGCCGGAACCGGCATGACGAAGCGCAAGAATTTCCTGCTGCGGCTGGAGCCCGAATTGCACGCGGCGCTGCACCGCTGGGCGACCGACGAGTTGCGCAGCGTCAACGCGCAGATCGAGTTCATCTTGCGGCGCGCCTTGCGGCAAGCCGGGCGTTACCCGCCGGCGGAAGATGCAGCGGCCGGAGGCGGGCGGGCGGAAAAGCGCGGCTCCCAAGGGAAGCCCTGATTCGCGGGAGCTTCCCGGCGGCGCATCCGGATGTCGCGGGGAAGCTTCGATCAATCAGAACTCCCGCCGCGAACGACGGCGCGACGATCCTGCTCGCGAGCGCGCCTCGCCGCCGCAACCAATGGTCCGGCGAATTCCGCTCGGGACGCGGCGGCGAACTTGCATCGTCCGCCGGTCCATCGCCGGGACGGGAAACCGCCGCGGAAGCCGACAGTCCGGTTCGTCGCCGGGCGGGCATTGCGCGGCGCTGACATGCCGGATCGGTTTCTTGTAGAATCTGCCACTCGCCCGCGGCCGGGATCCCGGCCGCGGCGGTTTCGCGGCAACGCACCCGTAGCTCAGCTGGATAGAGTACCTGGCTACGAACCAGGCGGTCAGAGGTTCGAATCCTCTCGGGTGCGCCATTTCGCGCCGGGCCCGGCCCCGGCAGGCATGCGCGGCAGGTTCGCGGATGATCCGGGAAAGCGAATGAAATCTGTCTCGATCGCGGTTTGCCTGTTGTCGGCGGCTGTCGCGGCCGCCGGCGCCTGCGCCAACGAAGGCAGCATCGCCTTCACCGGCGCCACAATCATCGACGGCACCGAAGCCGCGCCGTTTGCGGACGCCGTGCTCGTCGTCACCGACGGGCGCGTGCGCAGCATCGGTCCCGCCTCCGAAGTGAGCATTCCCGCGGATGCAACGCAATTCGATGTCGGCGGCAAGACCATCATGCCGGGGCTGATCAATGCCCATGGCCACGCCGGAGATACCCTGGGCCTGGAAACCGGACATTACTCGCGCCGCAACGTACTCGACCAACTCGCCTTGTACGCCCGTTACGGCGTTACCGCGGTAGTCAGTCTCGGCGGCGACGAGGCGCCGGGATTCGAGGTTCGCAACGAACAGTTTCATGCCGGCCTGGACCGCGCCCGGCTATTTGTCGCGGGCAGCGTGGTGAACGGCGAACAATGGCCCGAGATTCGCAATCAGGTAAATGCCAACGCAGATCTGGGCGCGGACTTCATCAAGACCCGGCTGGATTCCGAACTTGGCCAATTGCCGACGCTGTCGCCCGCGGTATTTCAATCGCTGGTAGATCTCGCGCATGCCCGCCGCTTGCCGGTGGCCGTACACATCTACTATCTGGAAGATGCCCGCACCGTGCTTGAATCGGGCGCCGAAATCATCGCCCATTCGGTGCGGGACCGGGAAGTGGACGCGGATTTCGTCGATCTGCTCTTGCGCAACGATGCCTGCTACATCCCCACCATGATGCGCGACGTTTCCACTTTCATATATGAATCCGAACCGGATTTCTTCGCGGATCCGTTTTTTCTGGCCGAAGCCGACCCGGATGTAATCGCCCGGTTGCGCAGTCCCGAATATCGCTCCAGCGTTCGCAACAACGCCGCCTCCCGGCAATTCAAGGCAGACCTGCCCAACGCCATTGCAAACCTGGGCATTCTGAGCGAAGCGGGCGCGCGTATCGCCATGGGCACCGATACGGGGCCGCCGGGCAGGTTCCAGGGCTATTTCGAGCACGAGGAATTGCGCATGATGGTGGCTGCGGGCATGAGCCCGCTGGAGGCCATTCGCGCCGCTACCGGCGCGGCGGCGCAATGCATCGGCCAAAGCGATATCGGCACGCTCGAGCCCGGCAACTGGGGCGATTTCATCGTGCTCGACGGCAATCCCGCGCAGGATATCGCCAATACCCGCCTGATCGACAGCGTCTGGGTCGCCGGCAACCGCGTGCCGCGTTGATTCTCAGGGACAGGGATCCTCGCCTTGCACCGGAGTTGCGCCTGACGGCAGGAAGCGACAGGGATCGGCTGCTTCGAGCATCACCCTCGCGCCGGCGCGAATCAGCGCATTCGTGCCCGGCGCCTGAAAGAAGCGGTAGCCTTGTCTGGAAGTCATCCAGGCCGAAGGTCCGCCGAGATACTTGTCGGCGCTGTTGGCGGCGTCCACCACCTCTGCTACCAGTTGCTCGTAATAGGGATCGCCCTGGCGCGCGCCGCTGAAACTGCCCAGGTCGGAACTGGCGACGAATACCACGTCGACACCTGCGACCGCCGCGATTTCATCGGCGGCTTCCACGCCTTCCACGGTCTCGATCATGGCGATGACCATGATATTGTCATTGGCCGTTCGGCGATAGCCGCCGCCCCAGATTGCGCCATATTGGCCGCCCCCCTGGCTGCGGCGGCCCGCCGGCGGATACTTGGCGAAACGCACGGCGTTTTCCATTTTCCCGGCGGTGTCGACCATGGGCACGATGATGCCGAGGGCGCCGATATCGGTCGCTTTCTGGATATCGCCTTCGGTGGCGTCGGGCACGCGGATGAAGGGAATCGCCGGGGCGTCGCGGCAGGCGAAGATCATGCGCGCCGCGTCGGTGTAATTGAGATGGCTGTGCTGCATTTCAATCCAGATGAAATCGAAGCCGGCGTTTGCCATGGCGCAATAGATTTCCGGATCGGCGGTCGACACGGTGCCGCCGAGCACCTGTTCGCCGGCGGCGAGCTTCGCCTTGACGGTATTGTAAAGTTCGCCGTCCTGGGCCGGCGCGGCGGCGGACCAGAGCAGGGCCGCCGCGATGGAAAGCAGGTAACGCAACAGGCTTTTCATGTTCGCCTCGCTGATTTCAGTGGCTCGTCAAGTATCTTTTGGGCAACTCTCCGTCCATGGCATTTTGTTCATTGCCGCAAGACCAAAGCGCGGTTTCGTCTTGCCGCCGAATGCGACGGCGCGAGCCGCCGCGTTCGGCGGCGCATCCATGTGTCGCAAGAAAGCCTTGATGAATCAGAGCCTTCTTGATCGCGTCAGGTTTCGGAAATCATCGGCGCTCTCGATTCGCCGGATGTTTTCGCGGCGGTCTGGCGCCGCCGCCGTCTGGCGCCGCGCAGTCGCAGTTCCTCGCGATTGCTGTCGTCCACCCTGGCGTAATCGTCGCGCCATTCGTCGCCGCCGCGCCAGCCGGGATCCATGCGCCAGGTCGTTTTCGGACCTTCGGCCTGTTCCAGCAACTGCAGCGCGCGGCGCACGATATCGGTCTGGCCGGAGATATCGCCGGGCGCGCCGCAAGGATTGCCGAGCGGATAATCCGTATGCAGATAGCGGGCGACGCCGCAATGCTCCACCACATCAAGGGCGCTGCCGATGATCACGCTCGGGATTCCGTTTTCTTCCAGATGCCGGCTGACCAGACTCACGGTCTGGTGGCAGACGGGTCACAGCGGCACGAGCATGGCCGCTTCGACATGATCTTCGCGGCACAACTCCAGCACCCGCGGCGCGTCCTTTTCCCGGGTATTGCGCTGACTGTATTCCGTCGGCACCGAATAAAAGCGATCGGAAAGACTTTCGATAATTCCCGCGCGCGCCATCTCGCGCAGATGATCGATCGGCAGGAAGCTGCCGAGATCCCTGGTATGGGTGACGGTCTTGTGCCAGGACAATTCGTCCGTATACATCGAACGCGGCGTCGGCGTCGTCATCGAAGCGCAGACCTGCCGCTTGGAGCGGCCTTCGGCCGTATCCGGCATCGCGGTCGTGATCAGCCCGAGGCGGCAATGGCGCAGGCGTTTCGGCAGCGGCGCAAAAGGCGCTTCCGCGTGGCGGGCCCACGCGTAGTCCTTGTCATATCCCTGGGCCCGGTAGAAGTCCCGGGTGCGCCGCATGTAGGGGACATCGTATTTGCCCGGCACGTAAAACCCCCTTGTCTTGCGTATCCTCCGAAGGATTCTGTCCATTGCCGCAAAACCAAAGCACGGTTTCGCGCCGCTCCCGAATCCGGCGGTGCTCTTTATGTTTGTACCGCGTTTGTTTATACCGCGGGCTTGTATTGCGGGCATGCGCCGCAGCAAAGCCCCGACAAGTCAGGGCTTCCCTGAAGTCGGGACGCCAACGGCAGAATAACCCTGCAGGCAAGTTCCGATCAAGTCGGAGCTTGCTTGCGGCGCATACCTGCGGTACAAGAGGCGAGGTTTGCGCTGTCGAACCCATGCGCAAGACAAAACCGCGTCTTGTCTTGCGGCAATGAATAATTCCATGGATGGAATTATTCAGAGGATACTTGAACCTTGTTCCGGTTTTACAGAGGATTCCCCAATGATCAGGTTATTGCCGCCCATGGCCCTGGCGCTGCTGTCGGCGGCCGGCGTCCTGCGGGCGCAACAGGGAGACGAGGGCATGAATTCGCAACCTCCGGTGGCCGGCGTCAGCAGCCGGTTCATCGCCAGCAACGGCATTCGCATGCGTATCTTCGAAGCGGGCGATAGCGGGCCGCTGGTGCTGCTCGCCCATGGCTGGCCCGAGTCCTGGTACAACTGGCGGCATCAGTTGACCGCGCTCGCCGACGCCGGCTATCGCGCGGTGGCGCCGGACATGCGCGGCTATGGCGCAAGCGATGCGCCGCCCGATGTCGAAGATTACGACATCATCGATCTGACCGATGACATGGTCGGCATCCTCGACGCCCTCGGCGAGGAGACCGCCGTCATGGCGGGGCACGACTGGGGCGCCATCGTTGCGTGGCACGCGGTCGTGCGCTATCCGCAACGCTTCGACGGGCTTGTCGCCATGAGCGTTCCCTATGGCGGCGCCGCGCCGCGTTCGCCGATGGAAGGCTGGCGCGAAGCCTTCGGCGACAATTTCTATTACATCCTGTACCACAACGAGCCCGGCGGCGCGGCGGAAGCGGAATACGACAGCGACCCGCGCGGCTTGATCAGCCGACTCTACCTGTCGCCGGACTCTCCTCGCGAGGCGCCGGCCGTCACCGACCCCCGGCGTTCGGCGGGCGGCTGGATCCCGCGCCTCGGCGCGCCGCTCGGACTGCCCGACTGGCTGAGCCAGGCAGATCTGGATTATGTCGTTGGCCAGTTGCGGCAGGCGGGATTCCGCGGCGGCGTGAACTATTACCGCAATTTTCATCGCAACTGGGAGATCAGCCGGGAATATGCGAGCGACCGGGTGACTGTGCCGACGATTTTTATCGCCGGCGAGAGAGATGTGGTCATCGCCGGCGCGAGCGCCGAACAATTGACCGCGACGATGTCGCGAGTGACCGACGACCTGCGCGGCGTGGTGCTGATTCCGGAAATCGGCCATTGGGTGCAACAGGAAGCGCCCGAGGCGACCAATGCGGCGATGCTGGAGTTTCTGGGCGGCCTTGATCTTCAGGAAAACCCTGATTGATCAAGAATGTTCCCGCAACGCATGGATGCGCCGTCGCATGCGGGGAGCAAGGACAAAACCGCGCTTTTGTCTTGCAGCAATGAATGATCCCATGGATGGAATCATTCAGGACATTTCTGATCCCGCCGCCGCGGCCCCGGGAATGTGCGGCCAAGGCCCGTTCCGAACAAATCCCGGCCGTTCGGCGGCACCTTGGCGATGCGGGGGAACGCGGGGGCGTTCACGCAAGCAGGGCTTGCACTGCGGCCGCGGCCCGGTCGACATGTTCCAGCGTGTTGTAAACCGTTGGGCATAGCCGCAGGCCGCCGGTCGCCGCGCCGGCTCCAGCCTGACGATGCAGACACCGTGGCTGAACTCGGATGCCATCGGCGTAAGCAGCTCCAGTCCGGCATCGGCGATGCCCTGTTTCAGCCGCTGTGCCAGTTGCGCTATGCGTTGCTCGATGCGCATCGGCCCGATCAGATCGTGAATCCCCGCCGCCACGCCGAGACCGGCAAGCGCGGCGTCGTCTCGCTGGCCCAGGGATTCGAACTTGCGCGCTCCCGTCAATGTCGTCTCCGGACCGTCGCCCCAGCCCGGCGCGACGACCGCGGGCCAGATATCCCCGATGCGCGACTCCCTGACATACAGCAGACCGACTTCCTTCGGCCCCATGTACCATTTGTGAGCGCTGGCGGCGTAGGAATCAACATCCAGGTCGCGCAGATCCAGCGCCATCGAGCCCCAGGTCTGGGCGCCGTCGAGGTGCACGTGGATACCGCGCTCGCGGGCGCGGCGCGTCAATTCCTTCACCGGCAACCTGATGCCGCTGACATTGGAAACATGCGTAATCGCCAGCACCCTGGTGTCGGCGCGGAACTCATCGGCGAAAGCGTCGATCAATTCCTCGGCCGACCGCGGCGCCGCGGGCGTCCGCACCTTGCGCACCCGCAATCCGAAGCGCGCCGCGCGCACCTCCCAGGCGACATTGTTGGTGGGGTGGTTCTGGTCCCAGACGAGCACATCGTCGCCGGCCCGCAAGGGCAGGCCGCCATTGACGATATTGTTCGCCTCGGAAGTATTGCGCACCAGCGCCACCTCGTCCGCCGCGACGTTCAATTGCGCGGCCACGCGAGCGCGCGTCTGTTCCAGCAGACCGGCGAATTTGCGCCTGTTGTCGAATGAGCAATCGCGATCGATATCGGCGGTGAGCATGGACACGTTTTCCGCCACCGCCCGGAATGAAGGGCAGAGATTGGCCGCGTTCATGGGCACCGCTTCCTCGGTGAACGAGAACTGGGCGCGAACCATGTCCCAATACGATTCATCTTGTCCGGGCGCGGCGAGTCGCCGCTGCGCCTCGGCGGCCGACATTCCCGCGCCGCCGAGCATCAGGGCGCCGCCGGCGCGCAGAAATTCCCGCCGTGTCTGCGATCTGGTCATGATAGGCGTCTCATGTCGTCCGCCATGGGTGTCCCATGGCATTCCTGCCATAGGCATTCCGCCATGGCATTTTCTGAATAATTCCATTCATGGAATCATTCATTGCCGCAAAACCAAACGCGGTTTTGTTCTGCTCCCGGATGCAATGGCTTGCGTCGTCGAATCCGGCGGTGTCTCTTTTATATCGCGGGTTTATACTGCGGGTTTATACCACGGGTTTGTGCCGCGGGCTCGTACCGCGGTCATGCGCCGCAGGAAAGCTCCGACTTGGCCAAAGCTTTCCGGATATCCTCTCAGATTACCCGTTTCGCCCGCAATGCGTCGACCTCTTCGTCGCCATAGCCGAGTTCGCGCATGATCCGGGCCGTGTGTTCGCCGAGCGTCGGCGGCCGCCGCCGAATCTCGCCCGGCGTTTCCGACAACTCCACCGGCGTCTTCATCAGCGGCGCGGGCCGCTCCAGCCCGGGGTAGTCCATAACCTGGAACATGTCGCGGGCGGCGACATGCGGGTCGTCGAGCACTTCCTGCGGCGACATTACAGGCCCGGCCGGCAGCCGCGCTTCCGCCATCGCCGTCAGCACTTCCTCGCTGGTGCGTTCGGCGCACCAGCGGGCAAGACGCTCGCTGATGACCTCGCCGTTGTCGCCGCGCGAGATATCGTCCTTGAAGCGCGGATCTTCGAGCCAATGGTCTTCGCCCATCAGATCGGCCCAGCGCTTGAACAGCGGCCCGCCGACCGACTGCACGAGCACCCAGCCGTCCCTGGTGCGGAAAGTGTCCGCAGGCCCGGAGGTCTGCGCGCGATTCAGGCTCGCGACGCGGTCGCGCTTGATGATGTGCTGTTCGATCAGGGTTCCGTTCATGATCGTCAGCGCGGTATTGAACAGCGAGCCCTCGACGACCTGGCCCTTGCCGGTCTTCGTCCGCTGGTGCAAGGCCGCCATGGTGCCGAAAGCCGAAAAGGCGGCGGTGCCGAAATCGACGAATGGCCCCCAGGCCCGCACCGGCTGCTCCGGCGTGCCGGTGAGATACATGCAGCCGGACATGGCCTGGCCGAGCCCATCGAAGCCGACCCGGTTGCTGTAAGGCCCGCCCTGGCCGAAGGCGGAAATCATGGTCAGGATGATATCGGGCCTGACCGCGCAGAGGCTGTCGTAATCGAGACCCATGGCCCGCAAGGTGTCCGGCGGCAGGTTGGCGACGACGACATCCGCCGTGGCCGCCAGTTTCTTCACGATTTCGCGACCTTCCGGCTTCATCGGATCGAGCGTCATCGATTGCTTGTTGCGCGCCGTCTGCAAGAACAGCGCGCCGTCCCCATCCTCGCTCACCGGCGACAGGTAACGGTCTTCCGAGCCATCGACCTTCTCGATGCGGATCACTTCCGCGCCCATGTCCCCGAGCAGGGCGGCGCAATACGGACCCGCTATATAGCGCCCGAAATCGAGCACCCGGATGCCTTGCAGAATCTTGCTCATCGCAGTCGGTTCCCTGTCGCCGCCGATATGCGGCGGGACATGATAACACCGGGGATCCGACCGCGGCTTCCGCCGGCGAAGCGCCATATGACAACGCATGAAATGTCGCCGCGCGCAATTTTCCCGCAGTCGTCCCGGAACCGCTCCTCGACATCGCGCCGCCCGACCGGCCAGCCCCCGGCCCCGCGCAGTCCAGTCCGGTCCCGTCCCGATGTCCCGACATCCCGACGACAGCGTCCGCTTATCCCTGCCCTGCGCCCCGCAAGACTATTTGCGACTCGTCGCGACTCGCAACTGCGCGCCAAGACCCGAATCGCGCTCGAAACCGGCCGCGACCTGACCGGGAAACAACATGCCTGTCCCCGGAATCAATGGACTGTCGTATTGGATTTCAGGTTTGCTCTGAGCTCTCGAAATATGGAGTAGACAGCCAAAGCGCCGCCTTGCCATAATGCTGTTCCGCTTCGATGGTGCGGCAAGCAATGGCAAGACAAGCAAAACAACTGGAAACCCTCTGGGATAACGTACCCGGCTTCGATCCGATCAAGCAGGAGTTCAAGAAATTGGACTTGGGCCTATGGCTCAAGGAGCACAAGATAGTAGAACAGGCCAAGGCGGAAGGCCAGCAGAACAGGCCTTCTTTCGGAGAGACGCGGGCAGGTATTCCAGAAAAGATTATCGCTTGGGTAAATAAACGCGGTCTTATTTGCCGAGAGAATGTCAGCAATTGGTTGAATGACCTTGAGCGAAACCTGACTGATCAGATAAATCCTGATGAGTTGGAAAGCCGAAAACAAGAAATACAGCAAACCTTGAGAGATGCAAAAATCAGTTTGGATGTAGAAGTTAGTAAGCAAAGAAACAATATTGTAGCCAAGCAACGAGCAGTTCGCGAAGCTAACCTTGACTATGAACAGTTTCGCAGAGAATCTGGGCTACTAAGACCGCCAGATTATACAGGAAGAAAAAATTCCATATATTACATTCTTTCCTTCTTCATTCTGGAAATCATATTGAACGCCACTTCCTTGATGGATGCCAATCCATTCGGACTTATGGGCGCTATTGTTCAGATGGGCCTGATATGCGCAGTAAATGTTCTCATCATGGGCTGGTGCATGGGTGGCCTGCTTCGTTCTGTGAATCATGTCAGACCTTTGGTCAAGTGTATTTACGCTTTTCTGATAGTATTTGCAGTGCTTTTTGTTATTGGTTTTAACTTGACGGTCGGTCATTTTCGGGACAGCATGCAAGCGATAATCGGTGATCCTGGCGCTGATATTTTAGCTGTCGGCAGTGACACCTTTTTGAGATTTTCTGAAGGGGTCATAGCCTTCGATTCCTTTCAGTCAGCGTTGCTGGCTTTGCTTGGGTTTCTTTTTTTCTGTGTCTCTTCCTGGAAGTGGTTTGACAGAGACGACCGCTACCCTGGTTATGGAAGAAAGCATCGATTGCTCGAGAAAAAACAAGGTGATTACATAAGTCAAAATAAGTATGCCTTAGATGAACTGGAATCGGTATTCGATAGATACAAAGAAAAACTAAATGATATCGTGCATTGTTTAGAGGCCAAGAAAACAAGATTGCGCGAACACCGTATTCGAGGGAAGAGGATAATCTCCGAATTTGAGATTAATATGAGGCAATATCAGCTCGACCTGAATGAATTGCTTGGAGCTTACTTCGATGCGAACCGATCTACTCGGACTGAGTCAGAGCCAGCATGGTTTTCTGAACCTTGCTCAATAGACCCAAAAATTCTTATACCTCCATCGTTCAAGGTTCCTGAAGAGACCAATTTGAGGAGCGCAACTGATTTGGCGCACAAAGAAATTACAGCTCTGCAGAATTTATATGAAAAAAGCATATTGAAGTTTCCTGAATTGGAGGAAGCTATGGATTACAACCCTGACTCATGAGAGCAGGAGGTGAGATGAGATTGACCAGGAAAGCGCTACAAAGTTTCTGCCGGCTCGAGTTGGTGACCGCCTTGCTGGCTGCCTTGGCAATCCTCTCAGCTTGCGATCAGAATCTGCGCTTGGATGAAAATCTCTGCGCAATCGGCAGACCGCCTGCGGGAAGCACGATATTGCTATTGGACACATCGGATCCGCTCAGTCCGCAGCATCAGCAACAGCTCAGCAGGCTGTTGTTGGAAATGAATCCCGATTCCGAGGATGTGCAGCGGGATGCCGATTTTTTCCTGGCTCCGGGCGAAGAGCTCGTTGTCTACGAGTTGATCGAGGATTTGCGTCAACTTGAACCGTCGCTCCGACTTTGCAATCCCGGAGTCAACCCCAACGCTTGGGAATGGTGGCGCGACCTGACTCAGGGTCGGGCGATCGCCCAGCGTCGCTGGCAACTGTTCGACGACCGGATTCGGGAGCTGTTCGCTGTCGGAGAATCGTCCGTCCCCCAACAAAGTTCTCCCTTGATCGAAGCGCTCGGGGTTATCGTGCCGAGCCATGTTCCGAGCGGACGTTCGCAAGCCCGCCCCGTCAACCCGATTCATCTGATCCTCTTCTCGGATTTGCTGCAACATTCGGAATCGCTCTCGCACTACGGGACTTACCCGGCTGCAGAGCAGTTGCTGACTACATCTTCCCTGCGTCACTTGGGAACGAATCTTGGCGGCGTTGAAGTCAGTATCTTCCGACTTGGGCGAAGTCGCGATGCCCGTTGGCAAACTGAGGATCACTATTACTGGTGGACCAAGCTTGTTCAGGAGTTTGGCGGAACGGTAATCAGCCAGGAGTCTCTTTGATGGCATCAGAAAATCCGAATGGATTTGCATCGACCAAGGAGTTGAGTGCAACCGGGATTCTGATAAGGGCATTTCTGGTCGGATCGTTTCTGATAGTGATCCTCCGCCGGTCAATCAACAGCTTGGCAGGTGCCGCGGTCGCGGCTGTTCTGGCTATTGCCATCATTTTTTTGATTGGAAGACACTATCATAAAAATTACAAGTCGACTGAAGATCGACAGATGGCCGGCGACAACTTGTATTATCTGGGACTCTTGTTCACGCTTGTATCTCTGATTTTGGCACTATTGCAATTATTCGTCCTTGATGTTGACGCTGAGGTAAACGAAAGGGCGAATGAGCTGATCGGAAACTTTGGCGTAGCGCTGATCTCCACGGTAGCCGGAATATTTGCAAGAATTCTCTTTCAAAATCCAATTGATGCTTCTGATAGTAAATCACCACCTAAGGATAGGGGAAAGACGAGCGACTCACCTTCGCCAAGTACTCGCGTGGTTGGTACTGGTACTGGCAGCCAGCCGGAACCCCTTCAGGCGAAAGAAGAACCACCTCCCAAATATGACAAGTATGATCTGCCTGAAGTAACTGAAGTTGTCAATTTTCGAGAAGAATTGGCGAGACTGCGCTTGATATTGCGAGAAGCCGACGACGCGTTTCTGCACTTTTCCAGAATTTGCTCCGAGCAGTCGAAAAATGTCGTTGACCACACGGATTCACTGATAAGAAGGCAATCCGAGGATTTTGGAAAAGTCGCTGCGCATCAACTTGAACAGACATCCGCAAGCCTGAAATCGATAACCGATACTTTTCAAACAGAAATGAGAGCGCTATCCGGGAACTTTGCAGAAGTTGTCACTGAATTCAAGAGACATATGACGGCAGAGGCGAGCGAGGGCATGGAGGTGACGAGCAAGGCCTGGAGTGAAACTTCGGCCAGGTTGAAATCCGATGGCGAGAAGCAGATCAGAGCTATATATGGAAATATTAATGGCCTGCTTGCCGGCACTGAGAAATCATGGTCGCAATTGTCAGATATCGGTCAGATGATTGCTGGATCAGTGGCGGGAATGCGTGCGAATATCGAATCAATTCAAGCCATGGTGAAAAGTTCCTCGGATGCCACCCTCGAGACGAATAATTTGGTAAAAGCAATGAAGAATGCTCAAGCTGAACTTGATTTTGCGGGCAGTACGGTTGCCAAATCAGCTGCTGAAGTTGCAGAAAGTGCTCGTGAAATTTCAGGACTTCAGAACGCGCTGACAACTGACATGGATCAAGTCCGCCTGGAGGCAGTAGAGGAATACAGGAAAGTCACTGCGGAAATCAGCAGCCAAGTCAATGAACAGATCGAATCCGATAGCGCCAAACTGAAGGAAACCTTGGCCAATGCTGCAAGTGACATAGATAGCCGTCACAAGACTGGCGTAGAAACGCTTGATCAAGCGCAACAGTTGAGCAAGCAAATGACCAGGGAAGCCGAGGAATGGAAAAAGCTTGCGGAGCATACGCGGAAATCCCTGGTCAGCGCCGCTGAGCATCTTGCCGATTCGGTGCGAAAATCCTGAGGAATTATTGAGCAGCGAGGCAGGGAGGCAGCAATTCCCGCTAAATCTGTTGAGCGAGTGATTTCAAGGGTTTTGAGCAGGACGCGCGGGGTGAGGAGCGCACCTGGTCGAACCTGAGAAGCCTCTATGGGGTGGAGCGCGCGCCGTCGGACACGGCCATGCGCGAGCATCTGGACGCAGTGGACCCGCGCGCTGCGGCAGACCTTCAAGCGCGTGTGCGCGGCTGCGCCGCTTGTTTCTGGAGTTTTTCATTCCGGGCTGGGAGGCCCTGTATCGGGCCATCGCCGAATCGAACTGGTGCTCTTCGACACCTCCTGACCCCTCGCCGCGGCCGGGTGTGCGGCGAGCGGGTTCTTCGGGGAAACAACGCAGCCAAATGACTTGCCCGGCGCCGGTCGGAGAGGCGGCCTTCCCCAATCGATCCGCCAACCGGCCATCCGCGCCAGAATGCCGCCCCATCAGCGCCACAAGATGACTTGGCGGGAATTGCTGATCGCGAACTCGAATGTTTTGCCATATTTCAGCCGGTCAGATATAGTCTTGCTCTAACGTAAGCGTTGTCTTGCGAAAAACGATAAAAAAGAGCGCTGCAGGATTCAACGGCGCAGGCCATTGTATCCGGGAGCAAGACAAAACGGGCTTTTGTCTTGCGACAATGAATGATTCCATGAATGGAATTATCAATTATCAAGGAAATACCAGGGCAAGTAAGGCGGGGCGCAACAAGTTCCATGTTGGGCAAATCTGTTTCATGGCTGTTCGGCCGAGGGGCTTTTTGGAACTCTGCGTATCCCCTCACCCCCCCCCCCCCCCCCCCCCCCCAAAAAAAAGGAAAGAATAAGGAAAGCACAGCCGGGACGCGGAGCCGAATGAGGACTCTTCCGCGGGTCGGCCGCCGCCCGCGTGCGGCCCTTGCCATCCTGCTGGTCGCGCTGAGCGCAGCGCTGGCGCCGCCAATGGCGTCGGCGCAGAGTCCTCCCGCTCCATCTCCCCCGACGGATCTCGGGTGGTTCCCCCCGAACCAGGTCACTCCGGGGTTGTTCACTCTGCACTGGACCGGCTCTACCGATCCGAACCGAACCAGTTGGCAGATGAGGTACCAGCCCGCCGGCGGCCGCTGGACCGGGTGGACCGACACGACGCTCTCCACGGTGGACATCACCAGCCTCAGCGTCCGTTCTCTCGCGAACGGCCTGAACCTCGTCGAGGTCCGCGCCAAGGGCCCCGGCGGCGTGAGCACGGCGGCCCAGGTTCGGATATGGCTCGGACCGCCGACCGCGCCAGCCGGTCTGAAGGCCGCGCCGGGCAACGGATCGGTCACCTTGAGCTGGACGGTGCATCCCGCCATCCAGGAAGTGACCGGCTGGCAGTTGCGGCAACGCAAGGGGAGCGGCGCCTGGAGCCAGTGGGCCGACATCGCCGGTTCCGGCGCCGGCACCAGGGCCCACACCGTGAGCAGCCTGGTCAACGGCGACGAGTACAGCTTCAGGATCCGCGCGAAGAACGCGGACGGCGTCGGCGCCCACTCGGCCGTGACAGCGACGCCGAAGAGTCCGCCGCCGTTGCCCCCGACAAACCTGTCGCTGACGACGCATCCTGTCATCGCCTCACCCGTGGTCGTCTTCCGTGTGACCTGGTCCGAACCGGCGGACCCCAACCGAACCGGCTGGCAGTCGAGGATTCCCACCGCCGACGGCAGATTGAACCAGTGGACCGATACCGAGGACGACGGCGCCCGGGCCAACACCGAGTTCTACCTCCACAATCTCCGGAACGGCTTGAACCGGATAGAGATCCGCGCCAGGGGTCCGGGAGGCTTCAGCACCGTCGCCTCGATCAAGCAGTGGCGCGGACCGCCGACCGCGCCAACCGGTCTGAAGGCCGCGCCGGGCAACGGATCGGTCACCCTGACCTGGACGGCGCATCCCGCCGTCCAGAAGGTGACCGGCTGGCGATTGCAGCAACGCAAGGGGACCGGCGCCTGGAGCCAGTGGACCAACATCTCCGGTTCCGACGCCGGCACCAGGACCCACACCGTGGCGGGGCTGGTCAACGGCGACGAGTACAGCTTCAGGATCCGCGCGAAGAACGAGTTCGGCGACGGCGCCCCATCGACCGCCGTGAACGCGACGCCAACGGGTCCACCACCGTCTCCCCCGACGAACGTGGACCTCTCGGTGGTTGCTCCGCCAGTCGGTCTGGTCATCGTGGTCTGGGATCCGACGACCGACCCCAATCGAACCGGCTGGCAGTCGAGGTACCGCCCCGCCGGAAGGAACTGGACCGCATGGACGGACACCACGGCCTCCACTCTGTTCCAGACCGACATGCTCCTCGGCTCCTTCCGGGATGGCCTGAACATTGTGGAGATCCGCGCCAAGGGCCCCGGAGGCGTCAGCGCTCCGGCTTCGGCCCGGCTATGGCTCGGACCGCCGACGGCGCCGACCGGCCTGGAGGCCGCGGCGGGCACCAGGTCGGTCACCTTGAGCTGGACCGAGCACCCCGCCCAGGGCGTGACCGGCTGGCAGTTGCGGCAGCGCAAGGGAAAGCAGGGGAAATGGAGCAACTGGACCGACATCGCCGGTTCAGGCGCCGCCACCAGGACCCACACCGTGACGCCCCTGGACGCCGGCAGCGAGTACCACTTCAGGATCCGCGCGAAGAACGACGACGGCGAGGGGCCGCCGTCGCTTGTGGTGAAGGCGACGCCGACGACCGATCCCCCTTCTCCCCCGACGAACCTGTCGCTGGTGGCGATTCCCGTAATCGACTCACCCATGGTCATCCTCAGTGTGGAGTGGTCCGAACCGGCAGACCCCAACCGAACCGGCTGGCAGGCAAGGTACCGCCCCGCCGGGCGCAATTGGAGCGACTGGAGCGATACCGGGAATGGCGGCGCCCTGAGCACCACCGCGTTCACCCTCCACAGGCCCCCGAACGGCTTGACCCGGGTCGAGATCCGCGCCAAGGGCCGCGGAGTCTTCAGCACCGCGGCCTCGATCGAGAAGTGGCTCGGACCGCCGACCGCGCCGACCGGCCTGAGCGCCGTGCCGGGCGACAGATCGGTTGCCCTGAGCTGGACCGCGCACCCCGCTGAACAGCAGGTGACCGGCTGGCAGGTGCAGCAAAGCGGCGGTGGCAGTGACGGCTGGAGCACATGGACCGACATCTCCGGTTCAGGCGCCGCCACCAGGGCGCACACCGTGACGAACCTGGCCTCCGGCGGCGACTACCGTTTCAGGATCCGCGCGAAGAACGACAACGGCGCGGGTCCCGAGTCGGCGGCGGCGAGAGCGAAGCTGGACAGTGAACCTCCATCTCCCCCGACGAGCCTGTCGGCGACACTGCTTTCTCCACCCGGTTCCATCAACCTGCGGCTGCTCCATGTGGAGTGGTCCGAACCGGCAGACCTCAACCGAACCGGCTGGCAGTCGAGGTACCGCCCCGCCGGACGCGGCTGGACCGACTGGACCGACACTCCGGTTGACGGTGCCCTCAGCAGCACCGACATCTTCGTCGATTCCCTTCCGAACGGCCTGCTCCGGGTCGAGATCCGCGCCAAGGGCCCCGGAGGCGTCAGCGCTGCGGCCTCGATCGAGATATGGCTCGGACCGCCGACCGCGCCGACCGCCCTGAAGGCCGGGCCGGGCACGGAATCGGTCACCCTGAGCTGGTCGGCGCACCCGACCATCCAGGAAGTGTCCGGCTGGGAGTACCAGCAGAAGGAGGGGGCCGGCAGCTACAGCGACTGGACCGCCATCCGCGGATCCGGCGCGCGCACCACCAGCCACACGCTCTCCGGCCTGACCGGCGGAACCGTCTACAAATTCAGGCTCCGGGCGAAGAACTTCGACGGCGACGGTGCAGCCTCCGCCGAAGTCTCGGCAACGCCGATCGTCGCCAACAGAACCATCCGGCTGTCCGCGCCTTCCACGTCGATCGTCGAGGGCAACTCGGAACGGCAGTCAGTCCTCGTCACCGTCACGCTCGGCGTGGCGGCCCCGTCGGGCGGACTGCGGGTCGACGTGACGCCGCTCGCGGCCAGCACCGCCAAGCGCGGGTTCTACGGCCTGGCCTGCGACACCCGGGAGCCGCGCCCGGCGGATGCGGACTACTGCCTTGACCCCAGCACCATCGAGGGCAGCCGGGTGGTCGTTGCGGAAGGCAGCACCAGGGGCACGATGACCCTGGGCGTCTGGGGCGAAACCGTCCACGAGTCCGACGAGACCGTGGTGCTGAGAGCCAGCACGACAACGCCCGGCTGGGGCTCCGACGATATCACCTTCACGATCACCGACGATGACACTCCGACGAAACCCCCGGCCAAACCGAAGGGCCTGACCGCCGCTTCGGGCGACGGTCGGGTGACGCTCACCTGGACGGATCCCAAGGACAACAGCATCAACACGTGGCAGGTCCGAAGGAAGAGCACCGGAACCTACGGAGGCTGGACCCACATCACCGGTTCCGGCGCCGCGACGACGAGCCACACGGCGGCGAACCTGACGAACAACGTCGCCTGGACATTCCAGATCCGCGCGGTGAATTCCGTCGGCGCCGGCGCCGCTTCCGAAGAGGCGACGGCGACCCCGATCCCGATCGTGCCCGTTCGGCTGTCCGCCGCCGCCACCTCGATCGCCGAGGGCGACACCGGCAGGAAGAACGTGACGGTCACCGCCACGCTCGGAAAACCGGCCCCGTCGAGTGGACTGCAGCTCGCCCTGTCCGTGCTCGGGACGACCACGGCCACATCGGGATCGCTGAACGCGCGCTGCAGTCGTCGGGAGCCGGCGAATGCGGACTGGTGCATGGTTGGAAGCTACGCGCCGACGATTCGGGCGGGCGCCACCCAGGGCACGTTCGCGGTAGGCATCTGGGGAGACACGACCGAGGAGAGCGCCGAGACGATCGTCCTCAGAGCCGCGGCCACGACGAAGGGCTGGGCGACCGCCGAGATCACCCTCACGATCACCGACGACGACACCCCGACGAAGCCCCCGGCCATACCGAAGGGCTTCACCGCCACTCCGAACAACTCCCGTGCGACGCTCGCCTGGACGGACCCGAAGGACAAGACGATCCAGAAGTGGCAGTACCGCCAGAAGAGCACCGCAAGCTACGGGAACTGGATCGACATCGACGGTTCCGGCGCCGCGACGACAAGCCACGTGGTGCGGTTTCTCAATAACGGCACGGCCTACGCTTTCCAGATCCGCGCGGTGAACTCCGCCGGCGACGGCAAACCGTCGGAGGGAAGGACGGTGACGCCGGCCTTGTCGAACGCGATCCAGCTGTCCGCCGCGAAGGCGGTCGTCGAGGGCGACGCTGGGGTGAGGGAAGTCGTCGTCACCGTGACGCTCAATGCGCCGGCGCCGGCGGGCGGATTCCCCATGGGCCTCTCTCCTGTGCGCGGATCCGGTACCGCGACGCAGGAGAGTTCGCGTGTTCATTGCGAGAGTCGGAAACCGGCGGACGCCGACTTCTGTTTTCCGAACGGCAACGGACTCACCATCGCGCAAGGCGCAACCGAGGGGACGATCACGCTCGGCATCTGGGGCGATCACACCGTGGAGCCCGACGAAACCGTGGTGCTGAGGGGCTTCACGGGCGTGCCGGACTGGAGATGGGACACGATCACCATCAGGATCACGAACGATGACTTCCTCCCGGCCGCCCCGACCCGTCTGTCCGCCACGCCGGGGCGGGATCGGGTCTCGCTGGGCTGGAGCGGCCCGACAGACGCCAGCATCACCAAGTGGCAGTTCAGGCAGAAGGCCCGCGGCGACGACTACGGTCCCTGGACCGTCATCGCCAATTCGACCGCCGCCACCACCACGCACACCGTGGCGGACCTGAGCAGCAATACCGCCTACACGTTCCAGGTCCGCGCGGTGAACCCCAGCGGCCCGAGCGCTCCGGCAGAGGCCACGGCGACGACCACGACCACGGTCGCCGCCGGCACCAGGACGGTTCTCCTGTCCTCGTCCCGGCGGGCGATCGCCGAGGGCGGCTTCGCTCCCGGCGGCGATCCGGAGATGACCCTGATCGACATCACCGTCACGCTCGGAGAGCCGGCGCCGTCGGGTGGGCTGAGAGTCAGCCTGGACGTGCTGGACGCCAGCACCGCCATCGTCGGCGGCCGGAACATCTTCTGCAGTCAGCGCCTTCCCGCAAACGCCGATTTCTGCGTTCCGGAGTGGGTGTGGGTCGCGAGAGGCAACAGGAGCGTTACCACCAGAATGCTGGTCTGGGGCGACGGCGTCAAGGAACCGGAAGAAACCGTGGTGCTGAAAGGCGGTACCGCCAGAACCGGCTGGCCCGACAGCAACGAGATCACCGTCAGGATCACCAACGACGACGAACCACCGGCCAGACCGACGGGCCTGAGGGCCGTGCCGGGAGACGGCCGGGTGCTCCTGGGTTGGTCCGACCCGGGGGACGCCGGCATCACCGGGTGGCAGGTCCGGCGGAAAGCAGGCGCCGGAGCCTACGGCAACTGGACCGGCATCGGGAGTTCGAACGCCGCCACCACGGCTCATGCGGTGACAGGCCTGCGGAACGGCACTCGCTACCGGTTCCAGATCCGCGCCGTGAACCGCACCGGAACAGGTGCGGCATCCGCCGAAGTCGAGGCGACACCGGGCTCCGACGCCGGCAAGACCATCATCCTGACCGCGGCCAGAACATCGTTTCCCGAAGGAGACTCGGGCAGGACGGATGTCACGGTCAACATCACGCTCGATCGGCCGGCGCCAGCGCTCGAACCGCACAAGGGACTTGGACTCACCATCTTCGTCACGAGCCCTGGTCGGGGCATAGCCACCCCTCCGCAGTTCGGCAGTGGCTGCGAACGTCGGACACCGAGCAATGCGGACTACTGCTTCCCGGTCGCGAGGAGCACGCAGACGGTCGTTCCGGCAGGCAGGACGAAGGGCACGTTCACACTGAGCATCTGGGGGGATACGGACCGGGAACCTGACGAGACCTTCTCAGCATCCGTCACACCGTCCAGGGCGGCGTCCGACGCCGGATGGAGATTCCCCAACGATCGCGACGTGATTCACTTCACGATCGTCAACGATGACGAGTTCCCGGCCAGGCCGGCAGGCCTCAGGGCCGTGGCGGGCGACAGGCGGATCATGCTGGCCTGGTCCAACCCGAACGACGACAGCATCACCAGGTGGCAGGTCCGCCAAAAAACGGAGACTGCGCGGAACTGGGGCTACTACGCTGACATCGGCAATTCCGGCGCCGACACCACGACCCATACCGTGGAGGGCCTGAGCGCCAACACCGGGTACAGCTTCGAGATCCGTGCGGTGAACCCGACCGGACCCGGCCAGGCCTCGCAGGTGCAGCAGAGGACACAGAGCGGCGCCGGCAACCTCGTACTGGCGGCCGCGTCCAGGACATCGATTCCCGAAGGCGACTCGGGCAGGCAGAACGTGAAGATCACCGTCGCCATCGGCAGCCTGGCGCCACAGGGCGGCCTGGCCGTGCCGCTGGTCCGCGTTGGCGCCAGCACGGCCAGCCCCGGCAACGCCGGCGCCGCCTGCAGCAATCGGTCGCCGCCGGATGCGGACTACTGCCTGGCGGGCGGAAGCACACTGACGATCCCGGCAGGTCAGACCCGCGGCGAGGCCACCGTGGGTATCTGGGGCGACACGACCGCGGAGCCTGACGAAACCCTGGTCCTGAGGGTCCAGCCGACCGGCTGGACCGACTTCGAACTGGTCACGCTGACGATCGCCGACGACGACACTCGCGACGCTCCGGCCCGGCCGACGGGATTCAACGCCACTCCGGGCGACGGACAGGCGAGGCTCGCCTGGACCGGCCCGATCGACACCAGCATCTCCCGCTGGGAACTTCAGCAGAAGCGCGGCGCCGACAGCTACGGCCCCTGGACGCCGATTCCGGGCTCCGACGCCAGCACCAGGATGTACACGGTCGGCGGCCTGACAAACGCCACCAGGTACACGTTCCGGATCCGCGCCGTGAACGAGATCGGCGACAGCGAGCCGTCCGACGAGAAGATGGCGACGCCGGCCAGCGCGCCCGCCAGGCCGACCGGACTCACCGCGACCGCAGGCGACGGCCAGGTCGTGCTTGCCTGGGATCGACCGACCGACGCGACGATCACTCGCTGGGAGCTTCAGCAGAAGCGCGGCGCCGGCAGCTTCGGTTTCTGGACGTCGATCTCGAGCTCCGCCGCCGCGGCGACGCATACGGTCGGCGGCCTGACGAACGACACGCAGTACGCCTTCCGGATCCGCGCCGTGAACCCGACCGGCAACAGCGCCCCGTCCGCCGAGGCGACGGCGACGCCGAGAACGCTGAGGGTCTCGACGCCGACGGCGCTGGCAGTGACCGAGGGCACGGACACGAACGCGACCGTGACGGTGACGGCGTCGGAGGCGCTCGGCACGTCCGTGACCTTCGACGTCGCCTACGGCGGCACCGCGACGGGCGCGGCGACTCCGGCCGCCAGCGACGACTACGACAGCGACGCGGCGACCTCCGTGACCCTGGGTCCAGCCGAAACGACGAAGGACATCACGATCCCGCTCAACGACGACCGGTTGGACGAGACCGACGAGACGATCACCGTGACCATCAGCCTGGCGCAGGGCAGCACCCTGCCGGCCGGCTTCACGCTCGGCAACAGCACGACCACGGTGACGATCACGGACAACGACGCCTCGCCGGTGCTGGCCGCGATCGCCGATGTGCCGATCAGGCTGGGCGCCGCCGTCGACATCACCGCCTCGGCGACCGACGCGGACGGCGACACCGTCAGCTACGCCTGGACACGCAAGGCGAACGAGAACACGCCTGCCCTGCCGCCGAACACGTCGCTGGACAGTGCCCGGCTCACCTTCACGCCGGCCGCGGCCGGCACGTACACCATGACGGTGACGGCGAGTGACGGCAACGGCAACACGGACACCAGGGATGTCCTGATCGCGGTGAGGGTGCCGACACTGCAGCTCCCGACCGATCCGGCCGCGGTGACCGAGGGGGCGGCGATCCGCCTGACGGTGACCTCGGACCTGCCGACGACCGGCAGTCTGCCGGTCAGTCTGACCCTGGCGGACCGGGCGTCGAGCGGCTTCGCGGCGGCGGACATCACCGGCGGTCTCGGTCCGCAGACGTTCACCGCGGACTTCGGCGCCGCCGGCACGACGGCGACGGTGTCGATCCCGACGGTCGCCGATTCGGATGTCGAGGGCACGGAGACCTACCGGATCACGCTGAACGACGCCGACGGCTACGACGTGGGCAGTGACGACACAGCCGACGGCGCCCTGAAGGATCCCGTCGCACCCTCGAAGCCGGCCGGGTTGACGGCGGCCGGGGGCGACGGCCAGGTGACACTGTCCTGGACCGACCCGAAGGACCACACCATCACCGGATGGCAGTTCCAGCGGAAATCGGGCGGAGGCAGCTTCGGGGGCTGGACCGCCATGTCCGGCGCGGGAGCGGACACGACGAGCCACACGGTGCCGAGCCTGAGCAACGGCACTGCCTACACCTTCAGGATCCGTGCGGTGAATCCCGCCGGCAACAGCGGTGAGTCGGAAGAGGTGACGGCAACGCCGAAGGCGGCGGTGGCGCCCACCCTGACCGCCACGGCCAAGGCCGACGGCGCCGTGAGCCTCACGTGGACGGTGGAGGACACGGATCCCCACGCCCTGGTCCGCCACGCGGACTACTTCGTGGGCTGGAAATTCCAGTACCGGCCGAAGGGCGCCACCGCGTGGACCAGGGAGGACGCGGCCGTCGTGCTTGCCGCCAGAGGCCACAGCCACAGCCTTGATGGAACGCAGGGCTCGGTGATGGAGTATCAGCTCGCAGCGCTGGGCAACACCCCGAACAAGATCGACACCATCTACGGTCCCTGGTCGAACACGGCAACGGTGACGATCGTCAACGCCGACAAGCCCGCCCTGACCTTCGGGAGCACGCCCGTCACGGTAGCGGCCGGGAAGGATGCCGCCTACACGGTGGCCCTGACCAGCGCCCAGGCAGGGACACTCGCGATCGCGAGCGGCAACACGGACAAGGCGACGGTGACCCCGGGTTCCCTGACATTCACCGCCGGCAACTACAGCACGGCGCAGACCGTGACGGTAACCGGCGTGGCTGCCGGCGAAGCGACCATCGATCATGCGTTCCGGCTGACCGGCGCCGCGGAGGACTTCATTCCGGACGCGGGAACCGTCGCGGTCACGGTGACACCGCCTGCCGGCGTGACGATCTCGCCAACCGCGCTGACGGTGGCGGAAGGCGGCAGCGGCGAGTACACGGTGAAGCTGAACACGGCGCCGTCGGCGGACGTGACGGTGACGGTGTCCGGTGAATCGGGCGAGGTGACGGTGACTGGCTCGCCGTTGACGTTCACGCCGTCGAACTTCGACACGGCGCAGACGGTGACGGTCAACGCCGGGGCCGACGGGGACACGACGAACGACGCGGCGACGCTGACGCATGCGGCGTCCAGCACCGATGACGATTACGGCGCCTCGCTGGACATCGACGACGTCACGGTAACGGTGACCGACACGACACCGACATTGCAGCTCTCCACTGATCCGGCGACGGTGACGGAAGGCTCGGACATCAGCCTGTCGGTGTCTTCGGACCGCGCACTGACCGGCGACCTCAAGGTGAACCTGACGCTTGCGGCCCGTGGTTCGGGCGGTTTCGATGCGGACGACATCCAGGGCACGCTCGGTCCGCGGGACTTCACCGCATCCTTCGACGAGGCCGCCAGCACGGGCACGGTGACGATTCCGACCAGCACGGACTCGGATGCGGAGGGCGCGGAGACCTACAGGATCACGCTGAATGCCGGCGACGGCTACGCGCTCGGCGACGACGTAACCGCCGACGGCACGCTGAACGACCCGCCGCAGTCCCCCGCGCTGAGCATCGCGGACGTGACGGCGGCGGAGGACGGCGCCTTCACGTTCACCGTGACGGCCGCTCCGGCGGCGTCCTCGGAGGTGACGTTCAAGTACACGGTGACGGCGGAGACCGGGGACACGGCAACGGAGGACACGGACTTCACGGCGGTGACGACGGCGACCGCGGCGACGATCGCGGCGAACGCGAGCAGCACGACGATCACGGTGTCGGTGACGGACGACACCCTGGACGAGGCCGACGAGACGTTCACGGTGACGCTGTCGGAGCCGTCGTCCGGGGTGACGCTCGGCGACGCCACCGCAACGGGCACGATCACCGACAACGACGATCCGCCGGCCCTGTCGATCGCGGCGCCGGCCGCGGTCACGGAAGGTGACAGCGGCAGCACCGACATGACCTTCACCGTCACGCTGGATGCCGCCAGCGGTCGTGCGGTGACGGTGGACTACGGGGTGGACAGCACCTCGACGGCGACGGCGGACACCGACTTCACCGATCTGTCGGGCGCGCTGAGCTTTGCTGCCGGCGAGACCAGCAAGACGATCATGGTGTCGGTGACGGGCGACGAGCTGGACGAGGCCAACGAGACGGTCGTGCTGAAGCTGTCGAACGCCAGCAACGCCAGCATCGGCACGGCGACGGCGAGCGGCACGATCACGGACGACGACCCCTCGCCGGCCCTGTCCATCGCGGCGCCGGCGGGGGTTGCAGAAGGTGACAGCGGCAGTACCGACATGACCTTCACGGTCACGCTGGGTGCGACCAGCGGCCGGCAGGTGGCAGTGGACTACGCGGTGGACAGCACCTCGACGGCGACATCGGGAGCGGACTTCACCGCCCTGGCGTCGGGCACTCTGACCTTTGCCGCCGGCAGCACCGGGTCCGCCCTGGTGCAGACCGTCACCGTTGCGGTGACCGGCGACGAGATCGACGAGTCCGACGAGACGGTGGTGCTGAAGCTGAGCAATGCGGTCGGCGCGACCCTGCCGGACCAGGCGACGGCGACGGGCACGATCACCGACGACGACACGGCGGGGGTGACGATCTCGCCGACATCGCTGACGGTGGAAGAGGGCGACAGCGGCGAGTACACGGTGAAACTGGACACGGCGCCGTCGGCGAACGTGACGGTGACGATTGGCGGCGAATCGGGCGAGGTGACGGTGACTGGCTCGCCGTTGACGTTCACGCCGTCGAACTTCGACACGGCGCAGACGGTGACGGTCAACGCCGGGGCCGACGGGGACACGACGAACGACGCGGCGACGCTGACGCATGCGGCGTCCAGCACCGACACGGACTACGGCGCCTCCCTGGACATCGACGCTGTCTCGGTGACGGTGACCGACACGACGCCGACGCTGCAGCTTTCGACGGATCCGGCAGCGGTGACGGAGGGCTCGGACATCAGCCTGTCGGTGACCTCGGACCGTGCATTGACGGGCGATCTGACAGTGAGCCTGACGCTGTCGGACCGCGATTCGAGCGGTTTCGACGCGGACGACATCCCGGGCACGCTCGGTCCGCGCAACTTCACTGCTTCGTTTGGCGTCACCGCCGGCACGACCGGCACGGTGACGATTCCGACCAGCACGGACTCGGATACGGAGGGCGCGGAGACCTACACGATCACGCTGAACGACGGGGCCGGCTACGCGCTCGGCGCCGACAAGACCGCCGACGGCGCGTTGAACGACCCGCCGCAGTCCCCCGCGCTGAGCATCGCGGACGTGACGGCGGCCGAGAACGGCACCTTCACGTTCACCGTGACGGCCGCTCCGGCGCCGTCCTCGCAGGTGACGTTCAAGTACACCGTGACCGCGGAGAGCGGCGACACGGCGACGGCGGACACGGACTTCACGGCGGTGGCGACGGCCACCGCGGCGACCATCGCGGCGAACGCGAGCAGCACGACGATCACGGTCTCGGTGACCGACGACGCCCTGGACGAGGCCGACGAGACGTTCACGGTGACGCTGTCGGAGCCGTCCTCCGGGGTGACGCTCTCTGACGCCGCCGCAACGGGCACGATCGAGGACGACGACGATCCGCCGGCCCTGGCCATCGCGGATCCGGCGGCGGTGACGGAGGGCGATTCGGGCAGCACGGACATGATCTTCACGGTCGCGCTGGATGCGGCCAGCGGCCGTGCGGTGACCGTGGATTACGCGGTAGATGCGACCTCGACGGCGGCGGAGACGGACTTCACCGATCTGTCGGGCACGCTGACGTTTGCAGCGGGCGAGACCAGCAAGACGCTCACGGTGCCGGTAACGGGCGACGAGCTGGACGAGGACGACGAGACGGTGGTGCTGAAGCTGTCGAGCCCGACCAACGCCACGATTGCTGCGGGGACGGGGACGGGGACGATCACGGACGACGACGAGTCTCCGGTGCTGGCGGAGATCGTGGACGTGACGATCAGGCTGGGCCAGACGGTGGACATCACGGCGTCGGCGACGGACGGCGACGGGGACACGGTGACGTACCTGTGGACGCGCAAGGCGGGCGAGATGTCGCCGGCGATTCAGCGGGACACGGATCTGGCTGTGGCGCGGCTGATGTTCAGGCCGCCGGCGGTGGGCACGTACACGATGACGGTGACGGCGTCGGACGGCAACGGCAACACGGACGCCGAGAACGTGACGATCACGGTGTCCGCGGCGGCGACGGTGTCGTTGCCCTCGACGCTGTCGGTGACGGAGGGAACTGACAGCAGCGCGACGGTGCGGGCCTCGGTTTCGGAGGCGTTCGGCGAACAGGTGACGTTCAACGTGACATACGGCGGCACGAGCGCTACGGGCGCCAACGATCCGTCGGCGGGCGACTACGACAACGACGCGGTGACGTCGGTGACGTTCTCGGCATCCGAGACGACGAAGGACATCGAGGTCCCGATCACGGACGACGATCTGGACGAGGACAACGAGACGTTCACGGTGTCCATCGCTCCAGCCTCGGCCACGCTGCCGGCCGGATTCGCGCTGGCCGACGTCGAGACGACGGTGACGATCACCGACGACGACCCCTCGCCGTCCCTGTCGATCGCGTCGCCGTCGGCGGTCGCGGAAGGCGACAGCGGCAGCGCGGACATGACCTTCACGGTCGCGCTGGACGCGGCCAGCGGTCGTGCGGTGACAGTGGACTACGCGGTGGATGCGACTTCGACGGCGACGGCGAGCACCGACTTCACGGGCGGCGCCGGCACGCTGACGTTCGCGGCGGGCGACACCAGCAAGACGATCGCGGTGTCGGTGACGGGCGACGAGCTGGACGAGGACGACGAGACGGTGGTGCTGAAGCTGTCGAACGCGAGCAACGCCAGCATCGGCACGGCGACGGCGAGCGGCACGATCACGGACGACGACGATCCGGCGCCCGGCGTGACGGTTTCCGTCTCCGAGCTGACGGTGACGGAAAGCAGCACCGCCAACTACACCGTGGTGCTGAACTCCCGGCCGGCGGGCGACGTGACGGTCACGCCGGGCAGCAGCGACGCCGGAGCGGCGGCGGTGTCCGATCCGCTGACCTTTACCCGCTTCAACTGGAACAGGCCCCGGACGGTGACGGTCACGGCGGTGCCGGATGGCGACACCGGCGACGAGAGCGTCGCGGTGAGTCATGCCGTGACCGGCTACGGCAGTGTGAGCGCGGCCCCGTCCGTATCGGTGACGGTGACGGACACGACGCCGACGCTGTCCCTGTCTCACGTTCCGGCGGCGGTGACCGAGGGGGCGGCGATCAGTCTGAAGGTGACGTCGGACAAGGCGCTGGCGGGCGGTCTGGCGGTGAGCCTGACGCTTGAGGACCGTGACACGAGCGGTTTCGACGCGGACGACATTCGGGGCGCCCTGGGTCCGCGCAACTTCACTGCGTCCTTCGGCGCCGCCTTGAGCACAACAGGGACGGTGACGATCCCGACCCGCACGGATTACCGCGAGGAGAACCAGGAGACCTACCGGATCACCCTGAACGAGGGCGCCGGCTACGCGGTCGACGAGGACAACAACACGGCCGACGGCACGCTGAACGACGGCACGCCGGTCCTGGGCACCGGTGCGGTCGCGCTGATCGTCGAGGACAAGACGGCGCCGGAGGGCGAAACGATGTCGTTCACGGTGATGGCTGATCCGGCGCCGTCCTCGCCGATCACGTTCAAGTACACGGTGACGGCGGAGAGCGGCGACACCGCGACCGCGGGCTCGGACTTCACGGCGGTGACGACGGCGGCAACGGCGACGATCGCGGCGAACGCGGCGAGCACGACGATCATCGTGTCGCTCCTCCAGGACACCGAGGTCGAGGGCGACGAGACGTTCACGGTGACGCTGTCGGAGCCATCGTCCGGCGTGACGATCACGGACGCCACCGCGACCGGAACGATCGGCGACGACGACGAGGGCATCGCCAGGCCGACCTCGCTGCGCATCACGGCGGTCGAGAACGCGATCACGCTGCGGTGGACCGCCCGGACCGACTCCGAGATCGACAAGTGGCAGTACCGGTTCAAGAACAAGGAGCGGAGCTGGCGCGGCTGGAACCCGTTCGATGTCAGGAACAGCACGGCGTCGACCCGATCCGTCACCCTGAACAAGAGGACCACGTTGCACGGGGGCGTGGGTCAGTATCAGGTCCGGGCGGTGACAGTCGTCCCGATCCGGATCGAGTTTGGCGGAGGCGAGAAGGAGACCTTCGGTCCGTGGTCGGAGCTGGCGGAGGTGAGCGTCGTCAACACCGACAACCTGGGTCTGGAGTTCAGCGGCGACGGGATCACGAGGACGGGAGGCGCCAGCGTTGCCTGGAACGCCGGCGTGGCGCAGGGCGCCAGCATCACCTACGGCGTGAGGCTGAGCGCCGCGGCGCTGCCGTACCTGGACCGGACGGCGGAGGTGACGCTGACGAGCGGCAGCGGTGTGCGGACAAGCCCGTCCTCGCTGACGTTCACCCGGGCCGACGCCCGGACCGCGCAGCCGGTGACGATCACGGGCGTTGCCGCCGGCAGCGCCGCCATCGACCACGCCGTCCGCTTCCCGGCGCTCGCGCTGCTCGATCCCGCGGGCACGGTGGCGGTGACGGTCGGCGCGCCCCCCGCCCCCGGCGTGACGATCTCTGCGACCGAGCTGACGGTGGAGGAAGGCGCCGGCGGCGAGTACGCGGTGAAGCTGGACACGGCGCCGTCGGCGAACGTGACGGTGACGGTGGGCGGCGAATCGGGCGAGGTGACGGTGGACCCGTCCTCGCTGACGTTCACGCCGGCCAACTTCGGCACGGCGCAGACGGTGACGGTGAGCGCCGGGGCCGACGAGGACACGACGGACGACGCGGCGACGCTGACGCATGCCGCGTCCAGCACCGACACGAACTACGGCTCGTCGCTGGGCATCGACGACGTCATGGTAACGGTGACCGACACGACGCCGACCTTGCAGCTTTCGACGGATCCGGCAGCGGTGACGGAGGGCTCGGACATCAGCCTGACGGTGTCGTCGGACCGCGCGCTGACGGGCGATCTGACGGTGAGCCTGACGCTTTCGGGTCGGGGTTCGAGCGGTTTCGACGCGGACGACATCCCGGGCACGCTGGGCCCGCGCAACTTCACCGCGTCCTTCGGCAACACCGCCGGCACGACGGGGACGGTAACGATCCCGACCAGCGCCGACTCGGATACGGAGGGCGCGGAGACCTACACGATCACGCTGAACGACGGGACCGGCTACGCGCTCGGGACCGACAAGACCGCCGACGGCACGCTGACCGACCCGCCGCAGTCCCCCGCGCTGAGCATCGCGGACGTGACGGCGGCGGAGGACGGGACGTTCGCGTTCACCGTGACGGCGGCGCCGGCCCCGTCTTCTGAGGTGACGTTCAAGTACACGGTGACGGCGGAGAGCGGCGACACGGCGACGGCGGACACGGACTTCACGGCGGTGACGACGGCCGCCGCGGCGACGATCGCGGCGAACGCGACGAGCACGACGATCACGGTGTCGGTGACGGACGACGCCCTCGACGAATCGGACGAGACGTTCACGGTGACGCTGTCGGAGCCGTCCTCCGGCGTGACGCTCTCTGACGCCACCGCAACGGGGACGATCACCGACAACGACGATCCGCCGGCCCTGTCGATCGCGGCGCCGGCGGCGGTTGCGGAGGGCGATTCGGGCAGCGCGAACATGGTGTTCGCGGTGACGCTGGGCGCGACCAGCGGCCGGCAGGTGACGGTGGACTACGCGGTGGACAGCACTTCGACGGCGACCTCGGGGGCGGACTTCACGGCCCTGGCGGGCGGCACGCTGACCTTTGCCGCCGGCAGCACCGGGGCGGCCCTGGCAAAGACGGTGACTGTGGCGGTGACCGGCGACGAGCTGGACGAGGCGGACGAGACGGTGGTGCTGAAGCTGAGCAATGCGGTTGGCGCGACCCTGCCGGACCCGGCGACGGCGAGCGGCACGATCACGGACGACGACGCTTCGCCGGTGCTGGCGGCGCTGACGGCCCAGGCGGTGACGGCGGGCGAGGACGTGGACATCACGGCGTCGGCGACGGACGGCGACGGCGACACGATCAGCTACGAGTGGACGCGCAAGGCGGGCGAGACAACGCCGCCGCTCCCGAACGGCACGGCGCTGGACGAGGATCAACTGACGTTCACGACGACGGCTCCGGGCACGTACACGATGACGGTGACGGCCTCGGACGGCAACGGCAACGAGGACACCGGGACGGTAGCGATCACGGTGACGGCGGCGACAACAACGCCGACGGTGTCGCTGAGCATCGCGGACGTGTCGGCGGCGGAGGACGGGACCTTCGCGTTCACGGTGACGGCGGATCCGGCGCCGTCTTCTGAGGTGACGTTCAAGTACACGGTGACGGCGGAGAGCGGCGACACGGCGACGGCGGACACGGACTTCACCGCGGTGACGACGGCCGCCGCGGCGACGATCGCGGCGAACGCGACGAGCACGACGATCACGGTGTCGGTGACGGACGACGCCCTCGACGAGTCGGACGAGACGTTCACGGTGACGCTGTCGGAGCCGTCGTCGGGGGCGACTCTGTCCGACGCCACCGCAACGGGGACGATCACGGACAACGACACGGCGGGCGTGACGGTCTCGCCGACGTCGCTGACGGTGGCCGAGGGCAGCAGCGGCGAGTACACGGTGAAGCTGGACACGGAGCCGACGGCGGACGTGACGGTGACGGTGGGCGGCGAATCGGGCGAGGTGACGGTGACGGGTTCGCCGCTCGTGTTCACGCCGTCGAACTACGGCACGTCGCAGACGGTGACGGTAAACGCCGGGTCCGATACGGACACGACGAACGACACGGCGACCCTGACGCACGCGGCGTCGAGCAGCGACACGAACTACGGTTCATCGCTGAGCATCGAGGATGTGTCGGTGACGGTGACGGACACGACAACATCTTCCATTGCGGCGCCGTGCAGGATTGCGATTTCGTCGTTGAGCCATCGGAATCGGCGGATACTGCAGGTGACGATGAGTGTGCCGGCCAACTGCGGACCGGTTCCGAAGGCGGAGATGCAGGTCAAGACCGCCACTCAGGCGTGGAGCGACGTGTCCTGGATTGCCCTGGGAAACCTGGCCCTGTCCAACAGCGATCAGCCGCAGACGGTCACCAGACTGTTCAACCTGGCGCCGCCGGGCCTTCCGGCGCTGACGGGATTGCGCAACGTGCGGGTGCGCGCGCTCAACGGGGAGAAGGCGGGTCCGGAATCGGTGGTCGCTCACATCTGGTTCGGTCCGCTGGCGCAGCCGGCGGGTCTGCAGGCGGCGGCGGGCAACCGGCACGTGAAGCTGAGCTGGACGGCCGCGGCGAATCCGACGCTGACGGGCTGGGAGTACCGCCAGAAGCCGGATGGCGGCAGTTACGGCGAGTGGACGGCGATGAGCGGTTCCGGGGCGGCCACGACCAGCTACTCGGCGCCGGGGTTGAGCAACGGTACGGAGTACTCGTTCCAGATTCGCTCGAGGAGCGGCAGCGCCGCCAGCGCGGCCTCTTCGGCGGTGACGGCGACGCCGACAGCGGGTGTTCCCTTGCAGCCGGAGCTGACGTCCAGCGAGCCGGGCGACGGTCAGGTGCGGGTGATCTGGCGCGCCCTCGGGGACCCGAGCGTCACGAAGTGGCAGTCGCGGCGGAAGCTGGACAGCGCCGGCAACTGGCCTGGTACGTGGACGAACATCTCGGGTTCCGATGCGGCGACGACGAGTCATGTGTTCACCGGTCTGACGAACGGTACGCCGTACACGTTCCAGGTCCGCGCAGTGAACGACCAGGGCGCGGGTCCGGCTTCGACGGGCCTGAGCGCGACGCCGAGCGCCGAGCCGTTCGCCAGGCCGACGGGGGTGGGCGCGAAGGCGGGCAACGGTCAGGTGACGCTGTCGTGGGCGGACCCGGGCAACGCTTCGATCACGAAGTGGCAGTACCGCAGGAAGCTGGCCAGCGCGAGCGCCTGGGGCGCGGCGATGGACGTGTCCGGTTCCGATGCGGAGACGACGAGCGTGGTGGTGACGGGCCTGACGAACAGTTCCGCCTATCACTTCCAGGTGCGCGCGTTCGGTACCGTGGGCGGCCACTGGTCGCCGCGGGTATCGGCGACGCCGCTGACGCCGCCCGGGGCTCCGCAGGGCCTGGCAACGAGTGACGGCGACAGTCAGGTGGCGTTGCGGTGGCGTGATCAGGGGGATACGACGATCACGGGCTGGGAGTACCGTCTGAAGCCGGATGGGGGCGCATACGGCGATTGGACGGCGATCGACGGTTCCGGCGCGGGGACGACGAGCCACACGGTGACGGGTCTTGTGAACGGCACGGAGTACACGTTCCAGGTGCGGGCGGAGAACGCTGGCGGCAAGGGGCCGTCGTCGGAGGTGACGGCGACGCCGGTACGGGGTCCGCCCGCGGCGCCGACGGGTTTCACGGCGACGTCGGGCGACGGTCGGGTGACGCTGTCGTGGGACAGTTCGGATGACGACCGCATCCGCCGCTGGAACTACCGTCAGAAGGCGGGCGCCGGCGCGTACGGCAGATGGAGAGCCGTTCCGGGCGACGCGGGGACGACGAGCCACACGGTGACGGGTCTTGTGAACGCTACGAAGTACACGTTCCAGGTTCGGGCGGAGACCCTGGGTGAGTTCGGCAAGCCTGCCGCCGGGATCACGGCGACGCCGACGGCGACAACGACAGCGGTGTCGCTGAGCATCGCGGATGCGACGGCGGCGGAGGCTGCGGGGACGATGTCGTTCACGGTGACGGCGACTCCGGCGCCGAGTTCGCTGATCACGTTCCGGTACACGGTGACGGCGGAGAGCGGGGACACGGCGACTGCGGGTACGGACTTCACCGGGGTGTCGACGGCGACCGAGGCGACGATCGCGGCGTCGGCGGCCAGCGCGACGATCACGGTGTCGGTGACGGACGATGTCCAGGTGGAGGGCGACGAGACGTTCACGGTGACGCTGTCGTCGCCGTCTTCCGGGGTGACGATTTCCGATGCGACGGCGACGGGCACGATCACCGACGACGACTCGCTGCCGTCGGCGCCGTCGGGTCTGGATGCGACGGGCGGCAACGCCGAGGTGGCGTTGTCGTGGGACGATCCGGAGGACGCTTCGATCACGGGTTACGAGCTGCAGCAGAAGGAGGGGAGCGCCGCCTGGGGTTCATGGACGGCGATTGCCGATTCGGACGCGGAGACGACGGACCACACGGTGTCGGGTCTGGAGAACGGCAGCGCGTACAGTTTCCGCATCCGTGCGGTGAACCCCAGCGGCAGCGGCGCGCAGTCGTCGGTGGTGACGGCGACGCCGCAGGCGAATCCTGCGAAGCCGGTGCTGACGGCGACGGCTGGCGACGGTCAGGTGACGCTGGGCTGGCAGTTGCAGCCGGGGATCGCGATCACGACCTGGACGTACCAGTACAGCAGCGACGGCGGTTCGACGTGGGGCGCATCGCAGACGGTGACGGGGGCGAGCACGACGAGCACGGTGGTGACGGGTCTGGAGAACGACACGGAGTACACGTTCCGTATGTTCGCGGCGGTGGGTCCGGGGGTGCAGTCGGCGTGGTCGGACTTCGTGAAGGCGACGCCGCAGCCGCCGGCGCCGGCCGCGCCGACGAACTTCAGTGCGAGTCCCGGCAACGCCCGGGTGGAGTTGACGTGGGACGATCCGGAAGACGCGAGCATCAGCGTCTGGCAGTTGCGCTACAGCAAGCAGGGTGAGACCTGGGGTTCGTGGACACCGATCTCGGGTTCGGACGCGAGCACGACGAGTCACACGGTGACGAGTCTGGACAACGGCAGCACGTACCGTTTCCGTATCCGCGCGAAGAACAGCGGCGGCGTGGGTGTGCCGTCGCCGGTGGCGACGGCGACGCCCCTGGTGCTGGTGAAGCCGGTGGTGACGGCGACGGCGGGCGACGGTCAGGTGACGCTGAGCTGGCCTTCGCAGCCGGGTTCGGGCGTGACGGCGTGGGGCTACCAGTCGAGCAGCGACGGCGGCACGAGCTGGACGTCGACGCAGACGGTGACGGGCGGGAGCACGACGAGCACGGTGGTCTCGGGTCTGACGAACGGCACGGAGTACACGTTCCGGATGTTCGCGCGCGCGGGCAGCGCGCAGTCTTCGTGGTCGGACCATGTGAAGGCGACGCCGATACCGCCGGCTCTGAGCATCGCGGACGTGACGGCGGCGGAGGACGGGACGTTCGCGTTCACGGTGACGGCGGCGCCGTCGCCCGCCTCGGGGATCAGCTTCAAGTACACGGTGACGGCGGCGAGCGGCGATACCGCGACGGCGGGCGCGGACTTCACGGCAGTGACGACGGCGACGTCAGCGACGATCGCGGCGAACGCGAGCAGCGCGACGATCACGGTGTCGGTGACGGACGACGCCGTGGACGAGCCGGACGAGACGTTCACGGTGACGCTGTCGGATCCGTCGTCCGGTGTGACGATCTCCGATGCGACGGCGACGGGCACGATCACCGACAACGACGACCCGCCGGCCCTGTCGATCGCGGCGCCGGCGGCGGTGACGGAGGGCGATTCGGGCAGCGCGGACATGGTGTTCGCGGTGACGCTGGGCGCGACCAGCGGCCGGCGGGTGACGGTGGGCTACGCGGTGGACAGCGGCGCCTCGACGGCGACCTCGGGCACGGACTTCACCGCCCTGGCGGCGGGTACGCTGACCTTTGCCGCGGGCAGCACCGGGGCGGCCCTGGCAAAGACGGTGACGGTTGCGGTGACCGGCGACGAGTCCGACGAGACCGACGAGACGGTGGTGCTGAGGCTGAGCAATGCGGTCGGCGCGACGCTGCCGGACCCGGCGACGGCGAGCGGCGCGATCGAGGACGACGACGCTTCGCCGGTGCTGGCGTCGCTGACGGCCCAGACGGTGACGGCGGGCGAGGATGTGGACATCACGGCGTCGGCGACGGACGGCGACGGGGACGCGGTGACGTACGCGTGGACGCGCAAGGCGGGCGAGACGACGCCGGCGATTCCGAACGGCACGGCGCTGAATGCGGCGCAGCTCGCCTTCACGACGACGGCGCCGGGCACGTACACGATGACGGTGACGGCTTCGGACGGCAACGGCAACACGGACACGAAGGATGTGGTGTTGACGGTGACGCAGCCGGCGCCTGCGGCGCTGACGATTTCGGTGGCGGACGCGAGCGTCATGGAGGGCGACTCCGGCGAGACGGACATGAACTTCACGGTGACGTTGAGCGGTTCGCCGAGTCATCAGGTCGAGATTCAGGCGACGGCCTGGGCCAAGGACTCGGGCGATACGGCCAAGGGAGGCCGGGGGGCCGGCCGGGACTTCGTCGGTTTCCAGAGACGGAAACTGGTGTTTGCCGCGAACGCGACCGGCGCGGCGCTGAGCAAGACGGTGACGGTGAAGATACTGGGCGACGAGGTCGACGAGGACGACGAGACCTTCACGCTGCGGTTGAACGTCCTGCGCACGGCCGACAGTCGCGTGGCCTTTGCCGGCGGCGAGACGAGACTCGAAGCGACCGGCACGATCACCGACGACGACGACGCGACTGCCGCCGGCCACACCATTTCGGTGGAGGACGTGAGCGTCGCGGAGGGCGACTCTCACAAGAAGGACATGAACTTCACGGTGACGCTGAGCGGTTCGCCGAGTCATCAGGTCGAGATCAAGGCGACGGCCTGGGCCAAGGATTCGGGCGATGCGGCCAAGGGAGGCCGGGGGCCCGGCCAGGACTTCATCGGCTTCAGGGATCGGAAGATTGTCTTCGAGGCGAACGCGACCGGCGCTGCGTTGAGCAAGACGGTGGCGGTGCAGGTGCTGGGCGACGAGGTGGACGAGGACGACGAGACCTTTACGCTGCTGTTGAACAACCTGCGCACGGCCGACAGCCGCGTGGTCTTTGCCGGCGGCGAGTCGAGACTCGAAGCGACCGGCACGATCACCGACGACGACGACGCCACGGCGACCGGTCATGAGATTTCGGTGGCGGACGCGGAGGCGGTCGAAGGGGACTCGGGGCGGACGGAACTGAACTTCACGGTGACGCTGAGCGGTTCTCCGAGCCACGAGGTTCAGGTGGACGCGGTTGCCCGGGAGGGCACGGCCGAGGCGGGTCCCGGCAAGGACTTCAGGCATTTTCAGGCGGACCGGAAGGTGGTGTTCGCGGCGGACGCGACCGGCGCGGCCCTGAGCCGGACGGTGACGGTGCATGTTCTGGGCGATGAGGCGGACGAGGACGACGAGACCTTTACGCTGCGGTTGAACAACATCCGCACGAATGACCATCGCGTGGTCTTTGCCGGCGGCGGGACGAGACTCGAAGCGACCGGCACGATCACCGACGACGACACGGCGGGCGTGACGATCGCGCCGACCTCTGTGACGGTGGCCGAGGGCGGCAGCAATACCTACACGGCGAAGCTGGACACGAAGCCCGCGTCGGACGTGACGGTGACGGTGGGCGGCGAATCGGGCGAGGTGACGGTGGCGGGTTCGCCGTTGACGTTCACGCCGTCGAACTGGAAGACCGCGCAGACGGTGACGGTGAATGCGGCTGCCGACCCGGACACGACCGACGACAGCGCGACCTTGACGCACGCGTCGGCCAGCAGCGACGCGAACTACGGCCCGTCGTTGAGCATCGACGATGTCGAAGTGACGGTGACCGAGCCGGCGCCGTCGCCGTCTCTTCCGGCGCCCGAAGGCTTGTCCGCCAGCGCGGGCGATGCGCGGGTGACCTTGTCGTGGACCGACCCGGGCAACGAGAACATCACCGTGTGGCAGTTGCGTTACGGCAAGGTGGGCGCGGTCTGGGGTTCGTGGTCCGACATTTCCGGTTCGAGCGCCGGCACCGCGAGTCATACGGTGTCGAGTCTGGACAACGGCAGCGAGTATCGCTTCCAGATTCGCGCGGCGGCGGGTTCCGACAGCGGCGCGGCATCGGCGGCGGTGACGGCGACGCCGTTTGATGCGAACGCTCCGCGCGTGGTGGTGACGCCGACGGAGTTGACGATCAACGAGGGCAGCGGGGCCAAGTTCGCGGTGGTGCTGGCGGGAGCGAGGCCGACCGGGACGGTCACGGTGGAGATCACGTCCGTGGTCGAGGGCCTTGACGACCGGGATATAGGCGAGCTGGTGTTCGAGCCCTACAACTGGGACGAGCCGCAGAGGGTGACCGAGTATGCCGTCGTGAGTGACGATGTGGGCGACCGCGGCTGGACCACTCGACTCGACGTGAGCGCTCCGGGCACCAACTACGCCGATGTGGAGGCGGACGATGTCAGCGTGACGGTGGCGGACGCCACGGCGACGCTGACGCTGGCGGACGATCCGGCGGCGGTGACGGAGGGGTCGGACATCAGCCTGACGGTCACTTCGGATCGTGAAGTGACGGGCGTGTTGCCGGTGGAACTGACGCTTTCGGCTCGGAGTTCGAGCGGTTTCGACGCGGACGACATTCCCGGCGACCTGACGCAGTTCTTCGATGCGGACTTTGGCGGCGACGGGGGCACGACCGGGACGGTATTGATCCCGACCAGCGCCGACACGGCCGCTTCGGAGGGTGCGGAGAGCTACACGATCACGCTGGTGGACAACAGCGCCTGGAACGGCTACAAGCTGGGCGATGACGTTGCGGCGGAGGGTACGCTCAACGACGGCGCATCGGGATCGCCGCCGGTGGTGACGACGCCCAAGGGAGTGACGGTGACGCCGACGACGCTGACGGTGGACGAGGGGGGCACGGCGACCTACACGGTGGTGCTGGATGCGGCGCCGAGCGATGATGTGACGGTGGTTGCGGAGGGGAGATCGGGCGATGTGACCTTCACCACCCAGGGTCAGGGTTCCGACGGCGGCAACTGGGGTCGTCTTGTGTTCACCACGTCGAACTGGGACATTCCGCAGTTGGTGCGGGTGTGGGTTCTCGAGGACGCCGACATGGAGGACGACGCGGCGGTGACGCTGAGCCACACGGCCAGCGGGGGCGGCTACGACTCGGTGAGCATTGACAGCGTCACGATCACGGTGACCGAGGACGACAAGACCATGTCGCCGGGGGGCGCGGAGGGGAGTCGCGGTCCGGCGGGTTCGGCGGGGCCGCCTGCGTCGGCGCCCGGACAGCCGCAGGGTTTTGAGGCCGAGGCGGGCGACGGCGAGGTGGCGCTTTCGTGGAGCGATCCGGGGGACGCCACGATCACTCACTGGCAGCTGCGGGTGCGTCGCGGTACGGCCGGGTGGAGCGCCTGGACGGATATGGCGGGTTCCGGCGCGGCCACCACGAGCCACACGGTGACGGGTCTGGACAACGGCGCGGAGTATCGGTTCCGGATTCGTGCGGTGAATGCCTCCGGTGCGGGCGAGCGCTCTCCCCGGGTGTTTGCGACGCCGTTCGGGACGCCGGAGATTTCCATTGCCGACGCTTCCGCCGACGAGGGGGAGACCCTGGTGTTCGCGCTCACGCTGTCGGCGCCGTCGGCGCGCGAGGTGAGCGTTGCCTGGCGTCCGGCGCAAGGGGGAAGTTACGGCACCGCGGAATCCGGTTCCGACTTTGTCGGCGATTCGGGCGTCGCGCGGTTTGCGCCGGGCGTTGTGCGGGCGGAGATTCGCATCGAGACGCTGGACGATTCGCACGACGAGGGCCGTGAGACCTTTGCGATTCTGCTGTCGGATGCGGAAGGCGGCGCGATTGCGGACGGCGAGGCGACCGGCGCGATTGTCAACTCCGACCCGATGCCGCGCGCGTGGCTCGGCCGTTTCGGCCGCGCGGTGGCCGAGGACGCGCTCGACGGCATCGCCGAGCGCATCGGGCGCGCCGGCGCATCCGCCCGCGCGCCGGGGCCGGGATTCCAGGGCGCGTTCGGCGGCGTCCAGCTCGGCGGGCCGGGCGCGGCGTCGAACGCCTGCGGCGCCGCGACGGTTTCCGCCGGCGCCGGAACCGCGGCGCAAGCCGCCGGCGCCGGGGCGGAAGCGGAAGCGGTCGGCGCCGGAGCGGAGGCGGAAGCGGTCGGCGCCGGCTTCGAACCGGCGCGCGAATGTCTGGCGGACGAATTCGGTTTCATGGCCGACCACCCGCGCAACCGCCTGGTCGGCGGGCGCCTGCTGGGCGGCTACGGGATGAACGGAGCTGCGGGCCTGCGCGGACCGCAAGGCGGCGCGACTTACCGGCACGGGATGAACGGCGATGCGACGGGCGGCATTCCGGGCGGCGGGACTTTCGGCGGCGGCCTGCAAGGGTCCGCGGGGTCCATGGGCTATTCGGCGCGATCGGGCTTCGGCGGCGGTTCGGCGTTCTCGTCCGGCCCGGCCGGGTTCGGGGCGGGCGCGCCGGTCGGATTCGGGCAGGGCGCGCCGGTCGGGTTCGGCGCCGGCGCGCCGGGCCATTTCGACGACGCCTCGGAGACGGGTTTCGAGCGGCTGCTGGCGGCGAACAGTCATTTCGCCTACACCCGCGAAGAGGACCCGGCCGGCGGCGTTCTCGGTTTCTGGGGCCGCGGTTCGCGGACGCGATTCGACGGCCGGGAAGAAGCATTGGATCTTGACGGCGAAGTGGCCACGGCGCTGCTGGGCGCGGACTACGCGAAGGGCAATTGGCTGGCCGGCGTGGCGCTGGCGCAAAGCCGGAGCGACGGCGGCTACCGCGGCGGGTCGGGTGCTCCCGGGGCGGACGGCGGGATCGAGGCTTCGCTGACGGCGGCGATTCCCTATGCCGCCTGGCGTTCTTCCGGCGGGCTGTCGCTGTGGGGCGCGGCGGGCGCCGGCGCCGGCGCGCTCGCGCTCGCCCCGGGCGCCGGCGGCTCCCTGGGGACGGACATCGGCTGGGCCATGGCGGCCGCCGGCGCGCGCAGCGACCTGTTCGCGTTCGCCGACGGCGGTTCGCTGGCGCTGGTGTCGGACGCCTTGTGGACGCGCGCGACCTCGGCCCGCGCGGACGGTCTGGCGGCCGCGGAGAGCGATGTCGGCCGGCTGCGGGTCGGTCTGGAGGGCAGCCGCCGGTTCGCGCTGCCCGGCGGCGGCGGTCTGACGCCGAAGCTGGAAATCGGCGCCCGCCGCGACGGCGGCGACGCCGAAACCGGGTTCGGGATCGAGGTCGGCGGCGGGCTCGCGTGGGCCGACCCGCGGCTCGGTCTCGCGCTCGATGTCGAGGGACGGGCGCTGCTGACCCACGAGGACGGCGCCATGCGGGACCGGGGCTTGTCGGCGTCGCTGGCCTACGATCCCAGCCCCGGTTCGACCCGCGGCCTGCTGCTGGCCTTGCGCCGGGACCTCGGCGGTTCGGCGAGCGGCGGCCTGGCCGCGCTGTTCGAAGCCGACCCGCTCGCGCGGCGCCTGGGCGGCTACGGCGGCGGCCGCTGGACGGCCGAGGCGGGCTACGGTCTGGGACTCTTCCGCGGGCGTTTCGTCGGCGCGCCGCAATTGAGCTACGGCGTTTCGTCCGGCGCGCGCGAGATCGGTTTCGGCTGGCGCCTGGAGCCGGAGCCGGCGGCGGACGCGCTCGACCTCAGCATGGCGATCCGGGCGAGCCTGCGCGAAGGCGCGGGCTCGTCGGCGCCGGCCGACCGCCGCCTCGACATCGAGATCCGGCTCCGCTGGTGAGCCGCCCGGCGGCCTTGTCCCGCTTCCGTTGTCCTGAAAGCGGGTCTCAAAAGGTATCCTCTGAGCATGCTTGAAGTGTAGAATCCGAAATGAAGAAACACGCTTTCCTTGGAGCGCTTGGGCTGTAAAGCAATTTATGGGAAATGAATCGCAAAACTTCGCGGAGATGAAGTATCGTCAAGGTACTATTCTCGGCCTGACAGTGGCAGAGGTATTTATCCTGCTTCTTTTTCTGCTGATGCTTGTTTTCCTCATCTTGAGTCAAGATCAGCAGGCAAGGGAAGACGCGAAAGATGAGGAGTTGGCCAAACTGAATCAGGAGTTGGCCCAACTGAGGGAATACAGGGAAACCTGGGAACAAGCCCTTGCCGGGATTGAAACCCCAGACGAAATCGTGACATTGAGGCGGTGGCGAGAAAACGTAAATAGCTCGGCAGGTGATGCGGGCGAAGAATTGACGCGCTTGCTTGTAAGCACGGAACAACAGCTCGATGCTGCGGAAAGCGAGCTGCAACAGGCAATCGAAGGCAATGAGCGACTTGTTGCGGAATCAAGTCGGCAACAACAAGAGCTCGAAAGGCAGGCGCAGATATTGGAACAGTTGCAAGAGGAAAGGCAACAATTTCGTCAATTGACCGCAGAGCTTGAAGACCGCATCGAAGACCGGGAATCATCTCTTGCGGCAGCGTCAGGTCAGAGAGATGCGCTTGGCATGGAGTTGGCAAGGGCGAAAGCCGGGGAGTTGGTGATTTGCACATATGAGCCGCCTGCCCCAGATAGGGGAAGCCGGCTGCGAGGTCGCTCGATTCCTTTGGGCACGGTTCATCTTGAAGCAGATGGAGTTACGCTGATTGAACGGAACGATGCCCTCAGGAATTCCAGAATCGTCGACTATATCGGCAACGATTATGATGATGTCGGCGAGGCAATAGAAATTCTGGATGACTGGGTCTTGTATCAGAAAATTGATTTTGAAGAGCTGGAACTAATTGGCAATCAGTTCATTGCAATTGGAGATAGGGAGGTCGAAACTCGATCACGATGCAGATTCAGTATGGATTACTATATCGAAGACTATGAAACGCCCCTTTCCGTATTGCTCGAATTCGAGAGATTCTTCTTTCAACAATCTCGAATATCTGATGATCAATTTGAACAACTTGCAGATGTTTCCGAGAGACTATGAGAGACACCCAATATAGGGCAACCCTCAAGCGATGGAGAAAAGCTGATCGGGCTGTCAATAAGGCGTTGCGCTCGCTGAAGAATGCTTGCCGGCAATACGTCGTACGGAAAATGCTGCAAGATATTTATGGAAAGATTGCTTTTGAGAAGGGGGTTATATACTTGATTTGAAATAACTATGTATAACGGCTCTGCTTCCCCGCATTCTGGCCATCCGGCAGGGCTCTCGTCATGTTCTCGAGTCAGATCTGAAACAGCCTGTTGAATTTGATCGCCCAGCCGCGGCTGCGGAGTTCGAAGGCTCTGGGGTCGCCGAAGGGGCTGGTGTTGCGGTCGTCGCTATAGACGAGGAACAGTTCGCTGCCCGGCGCCCATTCCCAGCGGAAGCGGAAGTTGGTGCTGAAGGAATTCGCGTTGGAATCGTATTGCGCGAGTCCGCTGAAATACATGCGCGGCGAAAAGGTGTAGGTAATGCGGGCCCTGCCGAGTTCGGAGCGGAATGCGCCTTCGGGCAGGTTCACCTTGTTGATCGAATAGCCCGGTTCGATGGACAGGCGCGGCGATATTTCAATTCTGCCGAAATCGTAACCGAAAGCGGTATTCTCGCCGCTCCAGAAATCCCCGAGCCGGAGGGAAAACCGGCCGCTGAAACGGCGTTGCGCGCCGAGCCGGTAAAACACTTCGTAGCTGGTGAAGTCGTAATCGCCGGGTCGCAGGCTGACTTCGCGCGCGATGGCGAACGGTCGGGTCAGCAACTCGAAGTCGTCGCTGACCGAGACCTGGAACTGATCGCTGTTTTCGAACTCGGTGTTGAAGACAAGCTGGCGCCGGCGCGTCTCGAGTTCGCCCTGGTCGGCGGAGCGGTACGATTGGGTTCGCGCTTCGAAATTGAAGCGGCGAATCCAATCGATCGAGGCCGGCCGCGGGCTGAAACGGGCGGAACCTTGCAACTGTCTGAAATTGTCGCGCCGCTTGAAGCCGATTTCGGGATTGAAATGCTTTTCGACGACGAGGTAGCCGGCGGTCAGGCCGTAACGGTCGCCGTTGAAGTCGAAGTTGCCCATATAGCTCTGGTCCTGGTCCAACAGGCCGGGACTTTCGGTCTTGGCGTAATAAGTGTCGATGGAGAAATCGTCCAGAAAATCGAAGGAACCGTCGATACCGTAAAGTTGATTCGAACCGTCGCCAGCCAGGGATTTCGAGCGGTCGGCGAGCATGACGCCGACCGTGCTGCGGCCGAATACGTCCTGCTTGAGGCGCAAGACCGAAAAGCTCGTCGACTCGATGCCGGGCAATTCGCCGCCGTCGGTATGGATATTGAGCGCGCCGACATCGACGCCGCCGATTTTGCCGGTCAGGCGCGCGCCGGCCTCGATGGGAACTACGCGGCCCTGTTCGAGGCCGATGCGACGGCTGAAAAACATCGTCGGGATATCGAGATTGCGAGGCTGGACGAAGTCGAAATTTCCGCGGCCTTCGAGAAAGAAATCGCGTTTCTCCGGGAAGAACAGATTGAAGCGCGTGAGGTTGACCTGACGTTCGTCGACCTCGACCTGGGCGAAATCGGTGTTATAGGTGAAATCGGCGGTGAGGTTATTGGTAATGCCGAATTTCGCGTCGACCCCGTATTGCTGTTCGGCCTCGTTCTCGACGGCGGGCGTCGCCCGCCGGTTCGTCGTCAGCGCGCCCAGTCCGTAAGGCTTGATTTCCAGGTTGAAATTGCGCGGCGGCACCTGCAGTTCCTGCAGGTCGCCCGCCTCGGAAATGCGCCACATGCCCGCGACCAGACTATTGCCGAGCGCGGCGGAGATCGGCAGTTCGGTCAGGTACGAAGCCTCGTTCAGCCGGCGAATGATCCTGCGGAACTGGATTCCCCATAATTGTTCCTCGCCCGGTTCGTAGCGCAGCGAACGAAAGGGAATTTCCATCTCCACGGTCCAGCCGCCGTCGAAGCGGCCGACGCGGGAGTCCCAGACGATATTCCAGTCGAAATTGACGCCGCGGCCGCGGTCGCCTTCGTTGGAAATCGCGAAATCGGAGAATCCGCCGATCGGCGAGACCAGGAAGGCAACGCCGTTGCGCCGGTCGAGATACGTATCGAGCATCACCGAGAACGAATCATTGGTGCGAAGCTGGCTCGTGTCGCGCCGCATTTCATTGGCGACCCAGTCGGCTTCGGGCACTGATTCGTAGTTCTTCGCGCTTACGTAGATATTGTCGTCGTCGAAAAAGACCCAGACCTCGGTGCGTTCGCTTGCCGGCGCGCCCTCGTCGGGGATTTGCTGGATGAAATCCGAAATCGGCTGGATGTCCCGATACACGGCTTCGTCGAGTTCGCCGTCGATCTCGATCGATTCATTCACGCGCACGGCGCGAATCGAAATCCGCCCGTCGGCGTTTCTGCCGACCACGACCTCCTGGGCCTGCGCCGGCGAGAGGATTGCCGCCGGCAGCGCCGCCAGACCGCTCGCGAGCAGCTTGCGGGCCGCTCCGGCGCCGCATTGAAAGCCGCGCCGGAAATGGTCGGTCAGGCGATATCGCTCGTTGGCTCGGGAGGCGGAGGGCATATCGGGCCGATTCTATTCGAGTCCCGGCGCGAGCGCGAGAACGAATTTCGTCCGGAATCATGCGTTTCGGGCATTGCTGTACTACCATCAAGGCGACGGGAGAAGACGGGTCGCCGCCCGGGAGCCGTCGCGCGGGGTATATTGGAGGATGCCGCCCATGAATGAACTGATCTCGCTGGCGCGAGAAAACGCTTTCGTAGTGATCGGCCTGTTGCTGGTCGCGCTTTACCTGCAGGACCGCATGCATGGCGAATCGCTTGCCGTCAGACAGGAAATAGCCCTGCTCGGAGGAGAAATGTCGGCGGAGATAACCGCCGTCAGACATGAGATGACTGATTTCAGACACGAGATGTTTGGGGAAATGGCCGCCGTCAGGCAGGAGATGTCTGGGGAAATGGCCGCCGTCAAGCAGGAGATGTCTGGGGAAATAGCTGCTGTCAGGCAAGAGATGTCCGCGGAAATAGCCGCTGTCAGGCAAGAGATGTCTGCGGGAATGACCGCCATCAGCCAACAGATGTCTGCGGAAATGGCTGCTGTCAAGCAGGAGATGTCCGGGGAAACGGCCGCCGTCAGACAAGAGATATCGGGGCTCGGGGAGCGGCTGGCCCGGATTGAAACCCTGATCGCGCAGTTGCTGCTGGAAGAACAGGCGCAATAGCGCATGGCGGAGCCCGCGCGCCTGATCTACAATCCCGTTATATTCCCGCGTTGGGGAAGCTCTGATTGTTCAGAGCCTCCCTGCGGCGCAAGCCTGCGGTACAAACCCGCGGTACAAAAGAGCACCGCCGGATCCGATGGCGCAAGCCATTGAATTCACATGTAAAACAAGACGCGCTCTTGTTTTTCGGCAATGCATGACTCCATGGATGGAATTATCCGGAGGATATCTGGTGACCTTGATGAAACTCGCTTCGCGGCTGCTGGCGTCTCTCGTATTCCTGTGCGCTGCCGCTGTCGAGGCGGCGGAGCATCCCGGCTACGTTGTTGACCCGGCGCGGCGCACGACCGGCATCGGCAAGTTCTACATGGGCCGGGAAATTTCCTTCGTGATGGGACACCTCGCGGCGGACTGGCTGAACAGGCCGGGCCGCATCCAGGAGGAAATGCCCGACGAGGTGGTCGAGAACATGAATCTCGAGCCCGATGAAGTGGTCGCCGATATCGGCGCCGGCTCGGGCTATTTCTCTTTTCGCATCGCCGAGAGAGTGCCTGACGGCGAAGTGCTCGCCGTGGACATCCAGCAGGAAATGCTCGACATGATCGAGCAGCGGAAGAACGCCGGCGGGGGCGAAAACATTCGCACGATTCTCGGCGCCGCGGATGACCCGCGACTGCCGGAAAATTCCGTCGACGCCGCCATCATGGTCGATGCCTATCATGAATTTTCCCATCCCTTCGAGATGATCGACGGCATTTATCGGGCATTGAAACCGGGCGGGCGCATTTTCCTGCTCGAATATCGCGGCGAGGATCCGTCGGTGCCGATTCGCCCATTGCACAAGATGACCGAGGAACAGGTCGTGCGCGAAATGAGCGTGTTCGGGCTGGAATGGACCGACACGCTGGACTTCCTGCCCTGGCAGCACATGATGATCTTCACCAAGGCGCAAGAGGGGCAAGAGAGGCTCTGATCGATCAGCTTGCCTGCGGCGCATGCCCGCGATACGAGAGAACGCCGCCGAATTCGGGAGCAAGACAAGACCGCGCTCTTGTCTTGCGGCAATGAATAATTCCATGGATGGAATTATTCAGAGGATACTTGCCCCCCCCCTTTCCCTACAGCAATTTCCGCAGGTTGCCGTAGCCGCTGCGGCTGATCGGCAACTCGCGTTTGTCGGCCAGGATCGCGAGGCGGCTGTCCTTGCTTTCCGATTCGATGCGGGCCAGGTAATTGATATTGAGCAGGTATGACCGATGGATGCGGCAGAACTGGCGCGGATCGAGCTTCTGTTGCAGACGACTGAGCCGGTCGAGCTTGATGTGGGTGTCCTCCGCCGTGTGAATCGCGACGTAGTCGTCCGCCGCCTCGATATAGAGGACGGCGTCCACCGGCAACACGTGCACCTCGCCGCCGTCGCGCACCAGGATGCGGCGCAGCAGTTCCCGTTCGCGCAGCGGATCCGACAACAGGCTTTCAAGTCGCGAAGGCTCTTCCATGCCCACTCGCGCAACGACTTTCTCGACCGCCTGGGCCAGCCGCTTCGGGTCCACCGGTTTCAGCAGGTAGTCGACCGCATTCGCTTCGAATGCCTGCACCGCGTATTGATCGTAGGCGGTAACGAAAATCACGAAGGGAATCTGCTCCTGCATGAGTTCGAGCACGTCGAAGCCGTCGAGCTTGGGCATTTGCACGTCGAGGAACAGCAGTTGCGGGCGATGCTCGTTGATCGCCTTGACGGCTTGCAAGCCGTTCTCGCACATGCCGACCAGCTTGAGTTCGGGATGCTCGGCGAGAGCGTTTCGCAGCGCCTGCCGCGCATGGTGTTCGTCGTCGACGATCAGGCAGGTTATTGGTTCGCGTTTCGCCATGGCGCTCAATTTACGGCGGCGCAGGCGTTTCGTAAAGGCAGGCGGATGCGGGCGATGAAAAGGTCGCCCTCGCGACAGGTCTGCAAGGTGGCCTCGTCGCCGTAGCGATTTTTCAGCCGCTGGCGCAAGCTGATCAGTCCGATGCCCGTGCCCTGGCGCTTGTGCCCGAGCTCGTCCACCGGATTGCTGATCTCGATTTCCAGTCGGCCGGCGCCGGCCATGGCCCGCAATTTCAGGCAGCCGCCTTCGATGCAACTGTCGATGCCGTGCTTGATGGCGTTTTCCGTCAGCGGGAACAACATCAGCGACGGCACCGGGGTATCCAGCAATTCCTTGTCCGCTTCGATATCGATGCATAGCCGTTCGCCGAAGCGTTCGCGTTCGATGCCCAGATAGTTCCGCACATGTTCGAGTTCCGCGCCGAGCGTGGCTGTCGGCCGGTCGCCGTATGCCACGCTGTAACGCAGGAAATCAGCGAGTTGCAGGCAGAAATTCCGGGCCTGGGCCGGTTCGGAGCCGGTGATGTTGGCGAGCGCGTTCAAGGCGTTGAACAGGAAATGCGGATGGATGGTGGCGCGCAGGGCGCGCAGTTCGGCCTTGCTGGTCAGCAGTTCCTGCTGCAGGGCCTGTTGTTCCAGGTCGCGGCCGCGCTCCAGGGCGATGAGCAGATAGTGCAAGAGCACGAAGAACTCGAATTGGCCGGAAAAGACAATCAGGTTGGTGAACAGCGCCTCGGAAAAATAGTCGAGATAGGGCGCGGAATCGCTTGACGTATCGAGAATCAGCGCATAGCCGCGAACGAGCAGCGCCCAGATCAGCGCGGTCGCCGCCAGGATGAGCGTCTGGGTGCCGATGACGGTGGTCCAGGCGCCCTTGTCGAGCGGCAGGCTGCGGCAGACATAGTAGCTGGGGATCAGGAACAGCAGCCAGAGGAAATACGCCGGCGCGAACAAGACCAGCCCGCGGCCGGTCGGGATATCGGCGATGTCGCTGACGAGGACGGACAGGCCGGCGCTGAACAAGCTCCAGCCAACCAGCATCGCGATAACGCGATTGGGTGTCCTGAACAGGGGATGCATGGGAAGATACGCGCGGGCGCCGTTTCGCTCAGTTTCGGATTTCGCCCCCGCCCATCAGCGCGAGTCCGGTGACGATGAGGGTTTTCGGCGGCAGGTTCAATTCTTCCGCCATGTTTCGGGTCTTGTTGCTGTAGCCGCCCATGATATTGATGGCGCCTCGCTTTTCTACTCGCCAATTGGCGGGAACGATGATTTCCACGCCGCCCATGATGCAGTAAAGGTTCAATTGCATCGAGTCGCCTTCCATGTCGGCATCGGAGAAATCGATTTCGTAGCCGCCCCAGATGGACATGATCTCGCCGCCCCTGAGCTGTTTCGAGTGGTATTTCAGTTCGCCGCCGCCCATGAAGGCGAACAGTTTGATTGCTTGCTCGTTCGGGTCGAGGTCTTCGTTGTCGGTATTGAGTCTGCGAGGCAGGAGATTGCGCGGGTTGACGAGGAAAAAGGCGACGGTGAGCAGGATCATGGGTGCCAGCATGTCGCCGAAAGACAGGCCGAACAGCCCGATCTGCGAGATGATGAGCACCGCCCCGAACAGGAGCACCAGCCAGGCCATCAACGGCGCTTCGCGCCTGCCGGAGCGGGCTATCCAGAAGATGCCCGCCAATGCGAGAACATAGGGAATGGCGTTGAAGATCAGCCGGAACAGCATGCCGATCAAGTCGCCGAGGCCGCTGAAACTGAACAGTCCGGTATTGGCGAGAATCAGCAAGCCGGCTATCGCCACCAGCACATAGGCTGCGGTTTTCCTGCTTTGCGCGGTATCAGGTCCGGACATCGGCCGCCTCCTGTGTTTTTCCGGCATGGGATCAAGCCTACCCGGCAGCGTCGCGCGCGGTTCGGGCGATTCGGCGAACGTCTCCATATTCTCGGTAAAACGCGCGCCGCGGCCGCCGCGCCGGCCGTTCGCCATTGACCGAGCCGATGTCGCTGTTCGGGGAAAATCGCAAGTATCGCGCAACCGGCGACTGTACCATGCGCCTCGACCGTACCAACAGGTAACCTTCCGGCAAAAGAGGACGTTTGAGCAAATGGGGGATACAGTCATGCATTATCGTTATCACCATTTCTACTTGCCCATAGCCCGCTACGTGAACCGGCTTTCGCCCGTCGCGAAGAAGGCTGTGGTCATCGCTCAGATTCTGCTGTTCGGCAGCTTGCTGGCGTTCGAACTGACCAGTTTCACCGGAGTTCTGTAAGACGCCGGCCGCGCGCTGCCGCCGAGCCGATCTGACACGCGGGGGTAATATTCCCCGGTTAGCATCTGCTGCAAGTCAATCGGACCGCGGAGTCGCATCATGTCGATCATTCATCCCCGCCGCCGCGTCTCGCGGCGGCGCCTTCTCGTCCGCTCAAGCCAGTTGCGCTCGGCGCCTTGCCGGCGCCGGCCCATGGCGCCGCTCGCGGAGTCGAAGCTGGATTTCGATGATCCGGCTTCGCGTGTCGTCGGCGCGGAATCGGCGGGCTCCTCGATCAGTTCCGTCGTCGTGGAGAACGGGGACCGGCGTTTGCAGGAGAGGAGGCTTGAGCTCGCCGCTATTGCAGGATGGCCACTGATTTGATTTCGGCGAAAATCCGGTCTCCGGGGGCCAGTTCCAGCCGCCGGACCGATTTCCGCGACACGCGCGACAGCAGCCTGGTGCTGTCGCCGACCCGCAGATGCACCATGCACAGGGCGGTATCCGGAAATGACTCGATGCGCAGCACCTCGGCGGGCAAGCGGTTGAGAATGCTCGAATGCGTTTCTTCCGCGCGGCTCAAGCTGATATCGCGGGCGAGAATGCGCAATCTGACCGCGCCGCCCACGGCGATGCCCGGGTCCGGGATGAGCATGTTGCCGTCGGCGTATTCCGCGGCGGCGAGATTCCATTCCGCGTCGCGGCCGGCGATGGCGGTTTCGAGCACCACGCCGCTTTCTCCGGCCGCGTCGACCGGCAATTGACGCGCCGCCATCAGTTCGGCGACCGAACCGCGCGCGATGCATTCGCCGCGGTCCAGCACCAGCACATGGTCCGCCAGCCGGGCGACTTCGTCGGGCGAATGGGTGACGTAGACGATGGGGCAGTCCAGTTCTTCCGGCAGGCGTTGCAGATAAGGCAGCAATTCCTGCTTGCGCGCCACATCGAGCGCCGACAGGGGCTCGTCGAGCAAAAGCAGGCGGGGCTTGCTCGATAATGCCCGGGCCAGGGCGACGCGTTGCCGTTCGCCGCCGGACAACTGGCGCGGGTATTTGTCAAGCAGATGCCCGATGCCGAGCAACTTGACGGCGGCCGCGGCGGCGCCGTCGTCCGGGCCGCGCGCGAAATGCAGATTCCGCCGCGCGCTCAGATGGGGCAGCAAGCTGCTGTCCTGGAAAACGTAACCGATGCGCCGCAGATGGGTCGGCACGAAGCGGCTCTCGTCCTGCCAGACCTCGCCGTCAAGCCTGATGCTCGCCGACCGGGGCCGGTCGAGTCCGGCCAGACAGCGCAACAAGGTGGTCTTGCCCGAGCCGGAAGGTCCGAAGACGCAAGTGATCCCGGTCGCCGGAATCTCCGCGTCCAATTCGAGCCGGAAATGGCCGCCGGCAGGCTGCGCCATGGCGTAGGAGATGCGCGCTTGCAAGGCGCTAGCTTCCAAATCTCATGGCGGGAATCGCGCGCCGGCCGAGCGAGCCGTAAACCGCCAGCAATACGAGGAAGGAAAAAACAACCATCGAGCCCGCCAGCCAGTGGGCTTCGCCGAATCGCAGCGCTTCGACCTGTTCGTAGATCTGTACCGAAACCACCCGGGTCTCGCCGGGGATATTGCCGCCGATCATGAGCACGACGCCGAACTCGCCGACGGTATGGGCGAAACCGAGGATCGAACCGCTGATGAATCCCGGCCGCGCGAGCGGGACGGCGACCGCGAAGAATCGCCGCCAGGGGCCGGCGCCGAAAGTCGCCGCGACTTCCAGCGGGCCGTCGCCCATGGCGTGAAAGGCGTTCTGGATCGGCTGCACGACAAACGGCAGGGAGTAGAGGACCGAGCCGATCACCAGGCCTTCGAATGTGAAGGCCAGACCGCCCAGCCCCAATGCCCCGGTCAGTTGCCCGATCGGGCCGGCGGGGGCCAGGGCGAGCAGGAGATAGAAGCCGAGCACCGTGGGGGGAAGCACCAGCGGCAGGGCGACAATGGCGGCCGCCGGGCCGCGCAGCCAGGAATGCGACCGCGCCAGCCACCAGGCCAGGGGCGTGCCGATCAACAGCAACAGCAAGGTGGCGGTCGCGGCCAGCCGAAGGGTCAGCCAGATCGCTTGCAGATTCTCGGGCGAGAAAATCATGGTTCGGAATCGTCCGCGGCATAACCGAAACTGTAGATGACGCGGCGCGCCTGCGGGCTGCGCAGGAACTCCAGAAAGGCGCCGGCGGCGATATTCTCCGCATCCAGCAGCACGGCATATTGGCGGATCGGCGAATGCAGTTCCGCCGGCACGAGCCAGCCCGAGCCTCGCTCGATGACGCCGTTTCTTCCCACTTGCGACAGCGCGACGAATCCGAGCGGCGCATTGCCCGTAGCCACGAACTGATAAGCCTGGGAAATGCTCTCGCCCATGATCAGCTGGTCGGCCAGTTGTTCGCCCAGGCCGAGGCTGTCGATGACTTCGCGGGCGGCGAGGCCGTAGGGGGCGAGTCGGGGATTCGCCATGGCGAGCTTGTCGCTGGAGTTCGCGGCAAGTGTTTCGCTGCCGATGTCGCGTTCCGGCTCCGCTGTCCAGAGCACTAGCCGGCCCGTCGCGTAGGCCCGCAGACTATGCTTCGCGGCAAGCCCTTCATCGGCCAGCAACCGCGGTTTTTCCTCGTCCGCGGACAGGAAGGCGTCGAACGGCGCGCCGTTTCGCAATTGTGCGTAAAACCTCGCCGACGAACCGAAAACAAGCTCGATTCGATGCGGCCGCGAGAGCTCGAACTGTTCGACGAGCAGTTCCGCCGGCCTGGTGAAATTCGCCGCGACCGCGACCCTGGCCTCGTCCGCGAGCGCCGGCGCGATGCCCGAAGCGAGCAATACCGGCAAGAAAAAGATGCGAGTGAACATTGATGGACGGCGCTTGTCGATGGCGGGAACCCGGGCGGCTTGTCAAGCTCATTTATAACCCGCGAACTCCGCAGGGAGCAATCACCCGGGGCTTTCCTTGCGAACGGGTTCCGTCTGGCGCGGCGCATGTGAAGAGCTCTTCTGGCGGCCTGCTTGTCCCGCGGGCCGGCGCCGGTAGCGGGAGACGAAGCGGCGCAGGATGTCGTGGGCCTCGGGAGTGCGTTCGGCGCGGATTCGGTCGGAAAGGGCCCTGGCGGTTTCCGGCGCAAAGTAGCCGTGATGCTTGTACGCGCGGATGCGAACGTCGAAACATTCGGCATCGCCTTCGGGGTGGAACTGGGCGGCGTAGATATTGTCGCCGACGCGGAACATCTGAACCGGGCACAGCGTTCCGGTCGCCAGCAGGACGCTGCCGGGAGGGGTCTCGTCGCAGGCTTCCTTGTGGCCCACCAGGACGCGAATAGTCGAAGGCATCCCCGCCAGCAGCGGATCCTCGCGTCCGGCCTCGGTGATCTCGATATCGATTCCTCCCACGTCTTCGCCGTACTTCCCGGAAATTTCCGCGCCGAGATGCTTGCCGAGCAAGCCGTTGCCCGAGCAGCAGCCGAGAAAGGGGAAATCGCGGTCGACGACTTCATCGAGCAGGCGTTGGAAGAAGTCTTCGACGGCGACTTGCAAGCTCGATTTTTCGCTTGCCGGCGCGCTCAGGTCGAAGGGGCTGCCGCCGACGATGATCGCCGCGTAGTCGCGCAGGTCCGGGTTCGCGTCCGGCTGCCGTTCAAGCCTGATGCGATGGATCTCGGACGGGTCGATTCGGCCGTATTGACGGATCTTCCGCAACTCGCTTTCGGCGGCGTCGTCCTCGGGCCGAAGTTGCAGAATCAGAAAGGGTTTGCGCATCGCCTCGCCCGCGAACTTTCCACCTGCGGCATTTTGTCCATTTTCGCCCTCGAGTCAATCCGCAGCCATGGGACGCAGCCATGGGACACCCACCCCACCGCAACCATGGGACACCCACCCTGGTCGCAACCATGGCAGCCATGGGACACCCATCCTCATCGCAGCCATGGCATCGCAGCCATGGGACACCCACTCGGGGACGCCAGCCATGGGACACCCACCCCACCGCAACCATGGGACACCCACCCTGGTCGCAACCATGGCACGCAGCCATGGCAACCATGGGACACCAGGACCATTCCAAAGTCGCGGCGAGTCCAGGTCCGTGCGCTGAGGCGCAGCGAGACGGTCCGCGCATGGTCCGCTGGCGCGTCGAGCAGTCGGGGATTTCGGCAGTCTGGGGCTTTCCGGGCCGTCGGTTCCGGGTTTTTCGGCGGCCGGCGTCGTCGCGTGGCGCAGTTTGGCCGGAGAGAGTGCGTCGCGCGCCTTCGGCGCCGCTGTTTCAGCGGCCGAAGCCGCGGCGGGTGATCTGTCGCATTGCGTCGCCCTGGCGGGCGGCGAAGTGGCGGTGGGCCTGCGGCATGTAGTCGAATCGTTCGTCGAGTCGCACGATGGAGATGGCGGCGTTTGCGAGGCAGGCGAGGTTGCGACGGAGACGCTTTGCCCTGACGCGATTGCGGTCTTCGTCGTAGCTGACGTCTCGCACGTAGTGCAGGCGGTTCTCGATCTCCCAGCGGCCTCGGTTGAGGCGGAGCAATTCGCTCGCCGATGCCTGTTCCGGCCCCAGCGAGGTGATGCCGCACACGGTTTCGGTCGAGGTGCGGCCGGTGCGCAGGACATGCCGTTCGCGCTCGATGCGGATGGCCTGCCGCCGGTGGGGCATCGCGATGTACTCGGGCGAGACGAGATCGAGAGGAATCGCCCGACAGCGGCGGGTCTCGATGCGTCCATGCCCCTTCTCGACCGTCTCGCGCTCGGTTGCCGCAACCTGCGCGGCCTCCCAGTCGAGGCCCGAGGCAAGGTCGTCGAGCAACTCCCGCTGGTTGCTCTTGACGGTCATCAGGTAGAACCCGCCGCGCTCGGCGATCCGTTGCGCCGTCTTGCGCTGCGTGTGCAGGGCGTCGAGCGTCACCACCCGATCCTTGATGTCGAGACGCCGCAGCAGCGCGCGCGCACCCAGGATCTCGCCGCCGGCGCCGTCGCAGGCCTCCTGGCCGCAGACCAGGCCGCTGCCGTGCTCGACCGCCGCCACCAGCACGCGCTCGCTGTCCTTGCCCCGCATCCACTCGGCCGCGGTCACCTTGCCGTCGACCGCGACCGCGCCGTGCGGCGACCGGTTCTGCTCGATGAAGCGGCTCAGCGCTTCGTCGAGCACTTCCGGAGCGACCTGCGACAGCACCCGGTGAAACGAGGTTCTCGACGGCGCGACGTACCGCTCCCGGCTCGGACTCCAGAACGCCCGCACCGCCGCCAGTTGCGCCTGGGTCAGACGCGCGGCGAACTCCCCGATCGTCGCCACCCCGCGCACGCCCGCCAGCTTCGCCGCGAGCGCGATCGAGAAGACCGTCGCCAACGGGTGGCGGATGCCGCGCGCCGCGCGGTACTCCGGCACCTGGCGGAGAAACTCGTACAGGCTCCTGAGACGCGCGATCTCCGGCGGTCGCGGCGGCGACGCGACCAGCCCCCACGCCGCATCGTCCTCCGGCTGGCGCAACGCCGCGCAAGCCGACGCGCGCAACTCCCGCACCAGCACCGTCTTCGGCTCGCCGTGCGCGCGCCAGCCGCCCCCGGGCACCCGCGCATAGCCGCGCGTCCTGCCGATCTCGCGCCAGTTGGCGGCACGGTAGCACGCCCCGCTGAACCGGGCCGGATCGACGAAGGTCTCCGCCAGCAACACCGGGTGGCCGGTCTGCGCTTCCATGTCCCGCGACAGCCGACGCAGCGACAGACCGAGCACCCGCGACGCGAGATTCGGCACGCGACCGCCCGGCAGCACCAGAAACCGCGTGTTGTTCGCCACCAGCCGCAGCCGACGGAACTGCTGCTCGCGCGTCCAGCCAATCAGTCGATCCCGCACCCCGACCTTGAACGAACCCGCATGCCAGCCCAGCAGCGCCAGCCACGTCCCGTCCGGCAACTCCGCCACCTGCCGGACACCGCCGCCGACCAGACCGCGGAACCCAAGATAGTGGTGACGGGACATCAGCGCGTCCCAGCGAGCGGACTCGGCCCGATCCGTCACCGGCCGCACCGACACCTCCGCCAGATCGAACCCGCAAGAACCCATCGACATCACCGCCACTGTTACTATCACCGCCGATGATGACCGAATGTCGGCCTGATGTCCAGTGCTTGATGAAAGACAATGTCAGATCAACAATCTGAAAACGACTTTGGAATAGCCCTGCCATGGGACACCCATCCTCATCGCAGCCATGGGACACTCACTCCGGCGGGGAACAAGACCATGATGGGACACCCATCGCGCGACGGCATCGGATGCAAGTTCAGGGCCGAATGAATTATCATTTCGTCATGTTCCGGCTTGGCTCCGCGGTTATCGCCTTGCTGCTGTCGTCGGCGCTTCAGGCGCAGCAGCAGACCTTCGCTGATTGGCTCGAAGAATTGCGAGCGGAAGCGCTTGCGCTCGGCATCGGCGCCGAGACCTTGACCGCGCTTGACGGCATTGCGCCGCTGGAGCGCGTGTTGGAGCTTGACGGCTCCCAGCCGGAGTTCGCGCAGACTTTCACGCGCTATATCGAGTTGCGCGCAACTCCCGGCCAGGTCGCCCGCGGCCGGGCGCTCTTGCGCGAACATGCGGTCTTGCTCGCCGACGTTCAGGCGCGCTACGGCATCCAGCCGCATTACCTCGTCGCGTTCTGGGCCATCGAGAGCAATTTCGGGAGCGCCACAGGAGGGTTTTCGGTGCTTGAGGCGCTTGCCACCCTGGCCTACGACCCGCGCCGGGCGGAGTTTTTCCGGGAACAGCTGCTGACGGCCCTGCAGATTATCGACGACGGCCATATCCCGGCCGCGCGCATGACCGGCTCCTGGGCCGGCGCCATGGGACAATTGCAGTTTCTGCCGACCGTGTTCAGAAACTACGCGGTCGACGGCGACGGCGACGGTCGCGCCGACATCTGGAACAGCTTGCCCGACGTGTTCCATTCAGCGGCGAATTTCATTAGCCGATCAGGCTGGCGCGGCGACGAGCGTTGGGGCAGGGAAGTGCTGTTGCCCGAAGGTTTCGATTACTCCCTGGCGGGCACGCGCAATCTCAAGCCTCTGTCCGAATGGCGCGAACTGGGACTGCGCGCCGTGTCCGGGGAGCCGATTCCGGTGGCGGACATGCAGGCGGCCGTCGCATTGCCGGCGGGCGCGGCCGGCCCGGCATTTCTGACCTACAACAACTTTCGCGTAACCATGTTGTACAACCCGTCGGTCTTTTATGCGATAACCGTAGGCCATCTGGCCGACCGCTTTACCGGCGGCCTCCCTATCGCGCGCATGCCGGCGAATGAGCGGGCATTGAGCCGGCTGCAAGTCCGGGAATTGCAGGAATTGCTCAACAGCCGAGGTTTCGACTCCGGCGAGCCCGACGGTCGCGTCGGTTCCCGGACCAGAGCCGCCATCCGCGCGTTTCAATCGGAACAAGGCCTGATTCCCGACGGCCACGCCACGCTGGAATTGCTCGACAGATTGCGCGGCCGCGATCAAGTCGAGGGACTCGCGCCAACCGGTCTCGGATGAACCAGATCAAATCCGAAGCGGCCTTGCGCAATTATCGCCGCGCGGCCTTGATCACTATCGCCGCGGTGTATTTCCTCATTCTGGTGGGCGCCACGGTGCGCGCCTCCGGCGCCGGCATGGGCTGCCCCGATTGGCCCACTTGTTTCGGACGCTGGATTCCGCCGCTGAGCGAAGCGCAACTGCCTGCGAATTATCAGGAAATCTACGCCGACCTCGGTTATGCCGAGACCCGCTTCAACGCAGTCAAGACCTGGACCGAATACCTCAACCGATTGACCGGAGTCGCCATCGGATTGCTGATTCTGCTGACCGCGGTCTATTCCTGGCCTTGCCGTCGATACGACCGCTGGATTCCGCGCGCCTCGGTCGCGGCCTGCGCGATGGTTGCGGTCCAGGGCTGGCTCGGCGCCCGCGTCGTCGGTTCCAATCTGCAACCCGGCATCATCACGATTCACATGTTGATGGCGCTGGCTATCGTCGGCGTGCTGCTGTTCGGCTTCTTCCGCTCGAATCGCGAAATCATGGCCCGCCAGCCGGTCAACGGCATCGACCCGCGCTTTGCCGTCTGGCTATATGTCGCGCTCGGCTGCACCGCGCTGCAGGTGAGTCTGGGCACGCAGGTGCGCGAAATGACGGACTTCATCAGCCGCCTGCAAGGCGAGGAAATGCGTTCCAGCTGGATCCAGGCCATGCCCTGGTTTTTTTACGTGCATCGCAGCTTCTCCGCGCTCGTGCTGTTGGTCAATGGCTGGCTGCTGTATTTGCTGGCGCGCTCCCTGGGCCGGGGGCACGTGCTCACGCGTCTTGCCGCCGCCATGTTCGCGGTTGTCGGCGCGGCCATCCTGTCCGGCGCCGCATTGGGCCACCTGGGCATGCCGGCCTTCGTCCAGCCCGCGCATCTGCTTGCCGCCTCGCTGCTTTTCGGATTGCAATTCCTGGTCTGGATGGGCTATCGTCAAGCTTGCCTGCCGGATTCCCGCTGGAGCGAAGGCCATCAACACTGATCCCGCCAACAGCGCTGTTTCGGCGCTGTTATTTTTTCTGTTTTGCTGCGGTTCGGCATCGGCCCAGGAAGATGCGGCGCAAGACGGCGAGGAAGAAAGCACCGTCAATTATCCCGCCGCCTATTTCAGCGAGTTCAGCCCGGTTTCGGTCGACGACATGCTGTTGCGGATTCCGGGCATCAATCTCGTGCTCGATACCAGCCGCGGCGGTTTCTCCCGTTTCAACCAGCAGAATCGCGGTCTCGGCGGCAGCGCCCGGATTCTGATCGACGGCAAGCGCCTGGCCGGCAAGGTCAACGAGGCGCGCGAACAACTCGCCCGCATCGCCGCGGAAGAAGTCGATTACATCGAAATCATCCGCAGCACTTCCAGCGGCCTCGATGTGCAGAATATCGGACAGGTCGTCAATATCGCGCTGAAGCGTTCGGCGGCCCGCTCGAGCATAGCCGCCCAGGCCGGCATGCAGCGCTATCGCGACGGCAATATCGAACCCGAGGCGACCGTGTCGGTCACGGGCCAGCGCGAGAACCTGAATTACCTGATCAGCATCGGTTCGCAAAGCAATTACCGCGCCGAGGAAAGTCTCGAAGTCAGCACCTGGGGCGATGGCGCCCTGAACGAAATCATCGTCTTCGACCGGGTCGAGGATCAGGACGCGTACCGCTTCAACTCCAGCCTGAGCTACGATTTCGGCAGCGCCGACCGCGTCGCGCTGAACGCGCTCTACAACCGCAGCGATCCCCCGAGTTCGTTACTGCGCGCCATCACGGATTACAATGGCATTTCGCCCTCGACCTCCCGGGAGCGGGAAAATGTCCCGGCGACCCAGTCCAACTGGGAGGTCGGCGGCGATTACGAACATGTCTTCCTCGATGGTTCGCGTTACAAGTTTCTGTTTATCGTCAATGATCGCGATAACGAGGTCTTGCGCGAGCGGTGGGAGTTCGACGCGCCGGGCGAGGAGGAGCGCAAGAATCTCTACCTGCAGAACTCCAACAGCTATCGGGAAAAGATCGTGCGCAGTTCCTACACCTGGAGTTTCGGCGCGGGGCAGGGGCTCGAACTCGGCGTAGAGGGGGCGCGCACGACCCAGGACATCTCGCTGAAGCTCGGCCGTCCCTTGCCCGGACCGGCGGACCCCGAGGTGGGCGGGCTGGTCAGGGTGCCGGTAAGCAATGCGGTTTCCACCGTCGAGGAAGACCGCTACGAGGCTTTCGCGGTGCATAACTGGCGGCTGAATTCCCGCCTGCGGCTCGAATCGTCGCTCGTCGGCGAATTTTCCGAAATCACCCAGACCGGCGATGTCTACAACTCCCGGGATTTCCGCTTCCTCAAGCCGAAAGTCGATTTTCGCTACGACATCAACTCCGCGTTGCAATTGCAGGCTTCGGTCGAGAAAGTCGTTTCCCAACTCAGTTTCGCCGACTTTTCCGCCAACACCAATCAGCGCGACGAGGACCAGGATACCATCGCCGGCAATCCGGAACTCGAACAGGAACAGATCTGGCAGTACGGACTGAACCTCGACTATCGGCTGCCGAACGACGGCGGCGTGCTCAGTTCGCGCCTGTTCTACAACGATGTCGGCAATTCCATCGGCCGCGTCGAGTTATACGCCCCCGGCCCTCGACTCGCCTCGACCAACGGCAATGTCGGCGACGGTTACGTGCTCGGCTTCAATTTCGACGCCAGCGTGCGGTTCGGCTTTCTCGGTCTGCCCCAGGCGCTGGCGACTTTCGGATTGTTATTGCAGGATTCCGCCATCGACGACCCCCTGATCGGTTTCGAGCGCAAGGTCGTGCCGTACGACCGCGGCAGTTTTCGGCTCGGTTTCCGCCATGATGTTTCCGCGCTGGGGCTGAACTACGGTTTCGATTACCGCGACCGCATCGACGGCAACCGCCCGCTGTTCGACATCGACAATGTGCTCTATCTCAATTCGCAAAGCGACCTGACGGTTTTCCTCGAAAAGAGCGGTGTCGCCGGCCTGACCTTGCGACTGGAAGCGCGCAACTTGCGCGACCACGTCGACCGGCGGACGCGCTTCCGCTATTTCGGCTACTTGCGCGACCAGGTCTTGCGCGAGACCGAGAATTTCGCGGTCGCGACGGGATTGCAATTCGCATTTTCCGTGCGCGGCAATTTCTGAAGCCGGCAATCCGCGCGGCAGGGAAAAGTTCCCGGCGCCCGGGTTCAGAACGTCAGGACCAGGCCGAAGTAAGCGTAGCGGGTATCGGTCTCGACCAACCCTTCGGCGTTCAGCAAGATGGCGCCGGTATCGACCTGCAGATTGCCTGGAATCGCTTCCCAGCGGATGCGGTATTCGAGATGCCGGCCCAGATAGCTGTCGGCTTTTTCGCGCCCGGAGTAGCGCCGTCCGGTGCGGCCCCAGCTATCGCGTTCCTCTTCCAGCCAGAAATGGCGCCAGGAAACCATGATGTTCAGATCCGGCCGCGGGTCGGCGAACAGGCGGATGCCGGGAGTGACGAGATTGGCGCGGCTGAAGGGTTGATACAGGCCCACCACGCCGAATTCGAAGGTCGTGACTCCGAACAGCGAGTTGAAACGGCCATTTTCCAGATCGAAAGGATCCTTGTCTCCGCTGGCGTAATCGATTTCCAGCACCGCCCGCAGCGAGTTGGAAAAGCTGTAGCCCGCCGCGGCGTATTGGAAAAAAGCGCGATGATCCAGCGCGGCCGGGTCGGCGCGGCCGGCCGCGGCCTTGCTCTCGCCGAATTGCAGCAAGGATTCGAGTTCAAAGTCGAATGCGCCGCTTGCCGGGGTTTGCAGCAGGCGCAGTCCGGCGGAGTGTATCCGCCGGTCGCGCGTTTGCGCGCCGGGCGAATCGCTTTCCCGCAAGGAGAAGAAAAACAGGTCGGTATTGAATGGCGCAGCTGCTGACGGCAGCGAAAGACTGGCGGCATGAAAGCGCTGGGCGCTGCTCGATTCATCCGCGACCCGTTTGTTGTCCAGCAGGCCGCGCCTGTCCGCGGGCAGTCTGCGCACGACCTGGGAGCCGAGCAGGCGCATGACCGCGCCGTTCGCCAGCGGCTGGATCCATTCGAACCCGTCGAAAGCGTTTATGGCGTTGCGAAAGCGGTTGCGGGCGAGAAACCGGCGGCTGCCCCAGTCGGTCGTGAAGCGGCCGAGCCGGATGCCGCCGTCCCGGGGCAGGTCGAAGCGCAGCGTCGCCTGCAATACTTCCAGCGCGTTGAACGCGGTGTTGGTGACGAAAGCATCGTCGTCCGCGAGTTGCTGGCGCGCGTCGTACAGTTCGAGTTGCGCCTCGACGCCGTCGCGTCGATAGCGGGCGTCGAGCAAGGTGCGCATGACGATCATGCTGTCGTCGGCGCTTGCGCCGGCGTGCGGATTGCCGTTGATCGACTCGAAACGGCTGCCGTGCACCAGGCCCAGGCTGAAACCTTCGGGCGGCGACAGCGCGTCCTGGAGCCGCCAGGCAGTCTCCGCCGCTGTTGTCGCGGTCGCCGCTGCGGCCTGCGACAGGCCCGCGAGACATGCGAGCATCAGATTTGCACGCATATGCGCGAGGAAATTCCGGCGATGGGCGAAAAACTGGCGGATGCTGTCAGTCCCGGCGCTGCGTCACGCGCACCCGCTGGTATGCGTTGCTCCAGCAGCACTGGTCCAGGCCGTCGCTGTCCGAAGCATTCCAGTTGTCGAGGCGAGCCCGGACCATATAGTCCCCGGGCTCGGAGAAAGTGGCGAAGACGCGGGCGGGTCCTTGGCCGGCCGTGACGGCCACCCTGGCTTCGGCGACAGGAATCAGGCCCAGCACTGGCGTTCCGGACAGTTCCGAGAAGGGCGTGGAGGCGTCTTCCGCGAAGTCTGCCGGCGCCGGGCCTTGATGTTCGTACCAGGAAACATGGGTATCCAGCGGCCGCACAAAGCGCGGATCGGTCGGGTCGCGAACCGATGGATCCCGCGTCCATACTTCCAGCGCGAGCGGCTCTCCGACGGTCGCGGTCAGCACATCCGCGGCAACGACGCCTTCCGGCCCCGATCCGCGCTCGCCGCCGTCGAACCAGATCTCCGGCTGCACGCTGCCTTGCGGGCGGGGATTGCGGTCCAGTTGATAGGCTTCCGATCCCCGTTCTCCCGGCACCTCGAGTTCGGAACCGCCCGAAGCGAGATGCCACCAGATGGTCGCGCCTTCCAGGTCCGGGGGGATGGTGACCGCGAAGACGCCGGGATGCCTTCCGGGCAGAAAGTGCTCCGGCTGCATCCCGTCGAGCCGAGGGGGTTCTATCCGATTGTTTTCGCCGCGGCGAACGGCGACGGTCTGTTCGTTGCGATTGTGATAGCCGAAAGAGATCGTGACCGAACCGTCCTCGTTGTCGTACCACCCTTCCATGTAGGGGATGACGGGCAGGCCCCGCGGAGGAGCGGGGCGCAGGGGCCTGTCCTGCGATTGCGCCGCCGCCGTCGGCGCCAGCGCCGCGGTTGCCGGCAACAATATCGAAAACGCCGCCAGAACCAGCTTGATTCGCCGCCGCATCGCCTCAATTCTCCTGTTGTCCGCGCCCTCGCGATATTGGCGCGCGATCCCGATATTCTTCAGTCGGCGGCGCGGTCGGACGGATTTTCGACTTCGCGCCGCGCCAGCAGTTGCTGGTAGGTCTCTTCATCCAGATGGGAGATCGCGATCCAGGCGTGAGACATTTCATCGGCGGTGCGCTGGCCCCAGCCCACCCATTGCCGCGGGTCGGGATTATTGGGATTGTTTTCCGTGTTGTCGTACCACTGCTTGATCACCAGGACCGCGCCGGCGGGCAGCAAGGGCGCCTTGTCCGGGGCGTACAGGTGGCTGTGGTGCCAGGTCGCGCTCCAGTCGGAAATCATGCTGACGACTTCGGTGCGGCCGGTTTTCGGATAGAAAATCTCCAGCGACGCCGCGCGCATGCGCAGGTGGCCGTGCGGCTGGAAACTGTCGATTCGCACCGGATGGTCGAAGGAATGGAATCCTTGCATCATGGTCGTGCCGTGCGGCGGAATGAACAGGTCGCCTTCGGCAAGCTGGTAGGAAGCCAGATCCTGGACGATCGCGGCCTCGTAGTCTTCCGGATGGAGCCAGATGCCCAACTCGACGACATTGTCCCTGATCACCGTGCCCGGCGCTGTTCCGCCGAGGCCGCCCGGATAAAGGTGGATATCCCACTGGATCGGCATCCCGGCATGGGCGATTCGACATACTCCCTCGGGAATGATCTCGCCCCACTTGCCCATCGCGTATTCGGTGACCGGCTGCCGCTTGACCTGGCCGTCCTCGCTGATTTCGGCGAAATAGGTATTGGCGTGGTGCACTACGGTCTTGGCATTGCCCCTGGGCTTGACCTGCATGGCCTTGATGCAGCGGTCCCCGGCGAGGCCGCTGTCGATGAAATGCTTGTCCCACAGGTCGTTGCCGCTGGCGGGCACGTCGATGGGATTGGAGGCGAGCACGATATCCGGCTGCCCGAACTGGTCCGCGAAGTTCCATTCGTCGAGGCTGGGCAGATCGGGCAGCGGCGGTTGTTCGGAGAGATTGCCGGGCAGCGAGCCCTGATCGACCCATGCCGCGACCCGGGCGATTTCTTCCTCCGACAGGCGCCAGTCGCCCTGCAGCTCCTGAATGCCCAGGTCGTGGTCGTAGGCGTAGGGCGGCATCTCGCGCCCGGCGACTTTCATCCGGATCACGGGCGCCCAGGGCCGCACCTGTTCAAAGCTGGTCAGCGCCATGGGCCCGATGCCGCCCTCGCGATGGCAAACCACGCAGTTTTCATTGATGATGCCGGCAATATCGTCGGCATAAGTCAGTTCTTCGTTGGCCCAGGCCGTTGGCGGCGCGAGCGCCGCGATCAGCGCCAGCGCGCCGGTCCTGGTTCGGTTCGACAGATTCGCAACCATTTTCTCCGCTCCTTGATCAGCCATGTGGATATTCGAGCGCGTCAAGACGGCCGGACCTTGCGCTGGACACGCAACCCCGCGCCGATATTCGAACATGCCCATAGAATATGCTTTCCCGATTCCGCCTTCAACAGGTGCCGCGCCGGCCGTATTCGCAACGGACTCTCCGATTTGTGGGAGCTGCCCTGCCGCGCATGCTCGCGGCGCAAGCCCGCGGGCGCCGGAGAGCGCCGCCGGATTCGACGGCGCAAGCCATTGCATCCGGGAGCAAGACAAAACCGCGCTTTTGCCTTGCGGCGATGAACAATGCCATGGCCGGAATCAGCCGGAGGATGCCCGGCGCCCGGACAGATTTATTTCTTGTTGCTTGCGCGGAGTTTGCTAATATCTGGACGGCTGTCGGCTGTCGGCTGTCGGCTGAAGCGCTGCTGCGTTTCGCGGCTTGGCATGGGGGAAACAGGCAAGGGGAGGTTCGCAAAGAAAGCAATTGATCAGCTCAGCGCCGCGCGCGGACTCGCGCGCCGGCAAGGAGGAATCGCAATGACTCGGAAGTTTCATCGCAAGAAGCTTGATCGTCTGATTCGCGCCGTGGTCGTCTCGTCCCTCGCAGCGCCCGCGCTTGCGCTTGGACAAGACGAGGACGGCCAGATCGAGGAAGTAGTCGTCACCGGCTCCTACATCCGCAACAGCGCTTTCGCGGAAGACACCGCGGTCGACACCGTTACCGGCGAGGACATATTGCAATCCGGCGCTCCGAACATGTCGGAGTACATTCGGGATCTCACCTATGTGCAAAATGTCAATATCACCTCGGTGGTGCTTGGCGGCCAGGACGGCTCCCAAAACAATACCGGCGCCAGTTTCAATCTGCGCGGCCTCGGCGAAAATTCCACTCTGACCCTGGTCGACGGCGTGCGCGCGCTGGACGCGCGCCTGAATACGGCCTTTCCGGAAATCGCCATGGAGCGCATGGAGGTGGTGCTCGACGGCGGCTCGGCGCTATACGGCTCCGACGCCGTGGCGGGCGTGGTCAACCTGATTCCGATCAAGGAGTACGACGGAGTCCGCTTTCGCACTTTTTATCAGCGGCCGGAAGATGGAGCCAACGAACAATACCGGTTTTCCGGCCTCTGGGGCAATTCCTGGGATAACGGCCTGAGTTATGTCGGCGCGCTGGAACATTACCGCCAGACCGATCTCATGATGTACGAGCGGCCGCGGGAATTTCAGGTCTCGTCCACGGCCTCGAGCTCGGGCAATCCGGGAACCTTCTATCGGCTCGATGACTGGGACGGCCAGTTGCGGCTGCGCGACGTGCACGGCGCCACGGTCGACCGCAGCCGGAATCTGCTTGATCCTTCCTGCGGCACCTACAACGAGGGCTCTCCCGATCACGGCGCCGGCCCGGTCGGCCTGCCTTCCGGCACGGTGCATCCGCGAGGGTTCTGCACCTACGAATACAGCATGCAGCACAACTACGCCGAAGCCCAGGAAAACTACTCGCTGTACAATAACCTGGCCTGGGAAGCGACGGACTGGCTGCGGTTCAACTTCATGCTGAACAACTTCTATCGCTACCAGAACAATCCGAGCACCTTCGCCTCGCCGAATCCCACGAACGCGCGCAGCGTGCTGGTGGTTCCAGCCGAGCATCCCGCCAACCCGTTCGGCTTCGACGTGGTGCCGAACCAATGGCGGGTATTCAGCTACGCCACGCCGGACTCGCTGCCGTGGATGATCAGGGATGATACCGCGCGCATGTTCGAGCGCGATTATCAGGTCAATCGCGCCCAACTCAGGGCCGAATACGATTTCGCCGATACCTGGACCGGCTATACCTACTACTCCAAGCAGGAAACCCGCACCGCCGGCGATGTCCATGGCGTGATGACTTCCAGGCTGCAAAAGGCGCTGGCTGGCCAGGGCGGGCCCGAAGGCAATCAGTGGTGGAACCCGTTCGGCTCGATTGATCCGCGTTCGCCCCATTACGTGGAGGGCGTGACGAACAACACTCGCGAACTGAACGAGTGGCTGCATTATTACAATCCCAATTTCGTCAGCGCGCGCAACTATCTGGATGTGCTGGAATCCATGGCCACGGGCGAAGTGTTCGACTTGCCCGCGGGACCGGTGCAGGTCGCCTTCGGCTTCCAGTGGCGAGAACTGGAAGAATCGACGTTCCAGGAGCCATTCGAAGCCGCCGGCGAAAATTTCATTTGGGGGCTGGTGAATGAACCGGTGGCGCCGGATGAAGTATATGTTTCCCAGGTTCGCGCATTGTTCGCGGAAACCGAGGTTCCCATTATCGATGGTCTTGACGCCAAACTCGCCGTGCGGCACGAGCAGTTCATCGACCAGGGCCTGGAAACCACGACGCCGAAGGTTTCGCTGCGCTACGAACTGTTGCCCGAACTGGCGTTCCGCACTTCCTGGGGCGAGAGCTTCCTGGCGCCGACCGCGTTTCAGACCCGTCCCGCGCGCATCAACGAAAACTGCACCGACATGTATAGCGGCACCGACGATCTTTCCGGCTCCTTGCTCATCGGCGGCGTCGCTTGCAGGTCCGGCAATCCGGACCTGGGTCCCGAGCAGGCCGAGATCGTCAACTTCGGTTTCTCCTGGCAACCCTCCGGCATGCTCGACGGGTTCGAGTTGTCCATGGATTACCAGCAAATCGAATACACCGACCGCATCCGCACGCTGAGCGAGGACGATGTCGTGCTCAAGCAGTTCCTGGACATGCTCGCAGCCACCGGCCAATCCCGGTCTTCGTACGACTCGACGCCGGGTTCGCCGTCGCGCGCGGCGGCGAACAGCTGGCTGGCGGCGAACGGCGCCAACTATCCGATCGACCGGCGTCCGGACGGCAAGATCGACCGCGTTCTGATCCAGTCGGCCAATGTCGCGGCGTTCTATGTGGACATCGTGGATCTGAAAGCCACTTATGACTGGAGTCCCGGCAACCTGGGCTCCTTCAGCCATCGCCTGAACGTGACCTTGTACGACAAGTACACTTTCGAGGGCTTCGATGGCGAAATCGTCGATACCCTGGGCAAACAGAACGCGCGCACCAATATCGCGCCGCCTCTCCCGGAGACCAAGCTCGCGTTTTCAACCAACTGGTTTCGCGATAACCAGAGCGCTTCGATGACGGTGAACTGGTTCAGCAGCATCAAGCATGATGCGCAGGTGGTGGATCTGTTTCCCTACGACGGCATCTTCGAGCCGCCCGACGAGATCGACGGCCAGGCGATCGTCGATGTGCGCTATGCGTATCTGTTCGAGGATCTGTTCGGCTCCGAGGTCACGATCTCGGCCGGCGTAAACAACCTGTTCGACGAGAAGCCGCAACTTACCGGCCAGATCGGCGGATTCGAATCGCGCCTGGTCAATAACTGGTATCGCCAGTTCTTCGTATCATTCGATATCATCCCGGGAGGTTAGCTTTTGTCTTGCGGCAATGAATGATTCCATGGATGGAATTATTCCGGGGATGCCTGACCCGACTTTCCGGCAGTTCGCGGCCGACCCGCGCAATCTCGCGGGCCGGCCGCATCTTCCGGCCGCGGCGCGATATCGTCCCGGCCGCCGCGGATTTCAGCGCGCCGCCGGCTCCGGGGCGGCGTCATAACTGAATATCAGTATGCCTTCGGCCGGGCGCGCGACGCCTTCTTCCAGTTTCGGGCGAAACCGCAGGAAGTGCAGTTGCCGCTCGAGTCGTTCCGCGTCGAGTCCGGCGATGGCTTCCGGATTCAGGAATTCATAGTCGTCGATGACCCCGACAAGGGTCCGATAGGTTCCGCCGATCCATCTGGAAACTTCGTTCAGCGAGTCCAGGCGAAAGCGCAATCCGGCGTCCTCGCGTCTTGCCGTCCGCAGTCGGCCCAGGCTCGGCGCGGTCTCCGGGAACGCCGGCAAGGTCATGTTGCCGAACCACTCCCGAATCCGCCATGGAGCGCGCGAGTTGACCGGCGCCGAGTCTTCCGCCGCGGCCAGGGCTTCGTCGAGCGAGAGGCGAATCCGCGGCGCCGGCAGGAGCCGCGGCCGGGAGAAAAAGCGCGCGAGCGTATCCTCGCCGGCGCCGGCCGCGCGCAAGGCGTCCCAGGCTTGCCTGTAGTCGCGCTCGGCCCGGCCGTCATCGAAAAGCAGGCGCCAATCGGCCAGATAGACATCGAGCATGGCCAGCGCTTCGGCCTGGTCTTTTCCGTTGCCGGCGATAATCCGGCGAATTTCGTCGTATAGTCGCAGCCCCGCAAGGTAATTGCCGGCCTGGGCCGCGCGGCGCGGCCTGACCCAGGTCGAGCCGGGCGCCACGGCCCGCAGCTCGTAAGCTGTTTCATCCCTGCGTTCGATGGCCATGGACTGGAGATGAAAGTGCTTGATCAGGCCGTAATAAAGATCGATCCGTCGCGGGTCGCGCTCGCCCCAGACCAACCTGCTGATTTCCAGCGCCTGATAGACAAGCGCGGCGGCCTCGCGATAGTGGCCGGCCTGTCGCGACTCGATATCGCCGGCAACGCCGTGCAGATGGATTTCGCTCAGTTTGAGCAGGGAATCCACCAGCTCCTCCCCCTGGCTGATCTGCTTCTCCATCAACAACCAGTGGACATAGTGCAGCGATTCATTGATTTCTCGCCATTGGCCCGCGCGGACATCGACCTCCATTTTCCGCAAATAGAGAGGAAGCTGCCGCTTGGTATGCAGTCCGGAATTGAAGCGTTCGATCTCGATCGCGCGTCCAAGCGCCGCGGCCGCTTCGATATACAGGTCGAGGGCCAGCGCGGAATCGGCCAGCGCGGCCAGGTTTTCCGTCAGGGAAGAGTCGCGATATCCCAGTCTCGACTCGGTCTCGGCGATGGCTTGCAGCAATTGCTCGCGACGTTCGAGATGATCGACGCCTTCATCCCCCCGAGCCGAAACCGCGGCCAGCGCCAGCGCGAGAGCGAGACCGATCAGGGCTCCCGGCAATTGCCGGGAGCAGGGTCGGGCGATGGGCAAGACTGGGCTGATCATGAATCGACTCTTGCCGCATCGGATTCGGATTGTTTGCGCAGCAGGCGGCCGAATTGCTGCAATGAGGTCAGATGCGAATATATGAGCGGCAACAGGCAGCGGCGGCGCAGTTTGCCGTGTTTCGCGAAGTCGAGGGCGGTCGGGTCAGGCATGTGCTGGATTCACCCCCCGGCTTGCCGAAATACGCCTTGTTTTCGGCATAGTCGAGCAGCAGGCCGGGATCCTCCAGAAAATCATTTACCACATGGATCGAAATTTCAGGGTCGGGATGCCGGATCTGCTCGACAATCATTGCCTGATTCGGGCTAAACTCCAGCATGGCCGTCATGGGTTGCCGACTGTCCCTGCAATCGATCGCCGGAGAAATCGCGGCCGGGGCCTTGATTCATCAGAGCTTGCCCCTGTCCCGGGCGCGCGGGCGCCGCCGCCGAATTCGGCGGCGCAAGCCATTGGGCCCGGCCGCAAGACAAGACACGCTGCTGGCTTGCGGCAATGAACAATTCCATGGCTGGAATTGTTCGGGGAATACCTGGAGCAGGTCGATCCGTCGCTTCCGATTGAATATGCTCGCGGCGCGGCTGTCAACAATTCCGGCTTGCCGGCTTGCCGCGAAACAGGCTTCCGGTTCGCTCGCAGGCCGACGGAGTCCATTGCATTGACCGGGAATAATCTCAGGCACATCGCGATCGTCGGCGGCGGCACGGCGGGCTGGATGTCGGCGGCGGTCCTGGCGCGGGTGGTCGGCGCGCGGAATTGCCGGTTGACGCTGGTCGAATCGGAACAGATCGGCACCGTGGGCGTGGGCGAGGCGACGATCCCTCCCATCATCGAATTCAACAAACTGCTCGGCATAGATGCCGACGCCATGCTGCGGGCGACGCAAGGCACGTTCAAGCTCGGCATCGAATTTGTCGATTGGGGCAAGACGGGCGAGGCCTACATGCATCCTTTCGGTCAATTCGGCCGCACCGTTCGCAACGTCAGGTTCTGGCACTATTGGAAAAAAGCCCATGACCCGGGAAAGTCGCCCGCGCTGCAAGCCTATTCCCTGAACTGGACCGCCGCGAAGCGGAACCGCTTTCTGCGTTCGGCCGGCGTCAAGGGTTCTCCGCTTGCCAGAATCCCCCATGCCTACCATTTCGACGCCAGTCTCTATGCGCTGTTCCTGCGCGATTTCGCAACCGGGCTCGGCGTCGTTCGCCGCGAAGGAATCGTCGACGACGTGTCGCTCGACCCGCATACCGGCTTCATCCGGGACATCAGCTTGCGGGGAGGCGACCGTATCGAGGCCGACTTCTTTATCGACTGCACCGGCTTCCGCGGCCTGCTGATCGAGCAATGTCTGCGCTCCGGCTACGAAGACTGGACCCGATATCTCCCCTGCAACAGCGCCCTGGCCGTGCCGAGCGAAGCGATCAGCCCCCGGCCCCCTTATACCAGGGCCATCGCGCGCGGCTTCGGTTGGCAATGGCGCATTCCATTGCAGCACAGGACCGGCAACGGTCTGGTTTACAGCGATGCATTCGGCGACGATGAACAAGCCGAGGCGACCTTGCTCGACCATCTTCCCGAAGCCGCCGCGGCGCAGCCGCGACGGCTTCGCTTCGTTACCGGCAAGCGCAAGTTGACATGGAACCGGAATTGCCTCGCGATAGGGCTGTCCGGCGGGTTCATGGAGCCGCTGGAGTCCACCAGCATCCACTTGATCCAGTCGACCCTGTTCAAGTTTCTGGCGCTATTTCCGCGCCGCCGGGGTTTCGAGGCGGAAATGGATCGCCTCAACCGGCAGGTAGACGCGGAATTCCGCAGCATAAGAGACTTTCTCGTCCTGCACTACAAGGCCACCAGACGCGATGATTCCGAATTCTGGAAGTATTGCCGGCATATGGCGATCCCGGACTCGCTGCAGGAAAAACTCGATTTGTATCGGGCTGGTTCATGGCTGCAACGGGACGGCCATGAACTGTTCGGCGAAGACAGCTGGCTGGCCGTGCTCGACGGCCAGGGCGTCGAGGCGGCGGGATACAGTCCGCTGGCGGACGGTTTGCCGGACGAACAACTGGAAAACATGCTTCGCGATACGCGAGAAGTCATCGGGCAATGCGTGGCGGCGATGCCCTCGCACGATGATTTCATCCGCCGGCATTGCGCCGCGGCAACCGCCTGAAGCTTGCCGCCGGCGATTGTGCCGCGCTGGATTTTTCTCCTGCTTGAGGGTTACTCTTGTGCGCGACCGCGACGGGGCCCTGAACCGGGCATGTTCCACTGCGGCGGTCCGAAGACATGACCGAGCGGAGTTTTGCGGATGTTCAACGAATTCATCTACAACATTGCAATATGGCTCGACGACACCCGCTGGAGCACAATGCTCCATGAGTCGTATTACATGTACAACTGGGTGGAAAGCACCCACGTGCTGACCTTGATGGTCAGCCTCGGCATGTTGTTCCTGATCGACTTGCGCATGTTGGGTCTGGCGTTTCCGGATGTGCCCGCCAGCCGTATCGCCAGTCGGCTCAACTTGCCGATGCTCGCGGGATTCTCGGTCATGATCATTACCGGCGTGCTGCTGGTCTACGCAGTGCCTGTGCGCAGCGCGCAAAGCATCTGGCTGCGCATCAAGATGGTGTTGATGCTGGCCTGCCTCGTCAATGCGGTATTGTTCCACCGGCAATTGAGCGCGGCGGGCGCAAGTTGGGACAACGAGCCGCGCGCGCCGCGCAAGCTGCGCATCGGCGCGATGTTTTCGCTCGGCGGCTGGGCGCTGATCGTGATGTGCGGTCGTTTCATTGCCTATGACTGGTTCGATTGCCAATATAACGACTCGGAATTCATCGCCTTCGTCGCAGGCTGCCTGGACGGACAGACCCGTTTCTAGGAGCCTGCGCCGTAGAAACTGCTGAATACCATATGTTGTATGTATGCATGTTCATAAACATTACATATAGTCTTGAGAGCGCCTGAAATCATTCTGCGGCGCAAGCTCCCAGGAAAGCCCTGATCAAGCCGGAGCTTCCCTGCGGCGCATGACCGCGGTACCAGCCCGCGGGGACCAAAGGCGGGACCAAAGAAAGAGTACCGCCGGATGCGACAGCCCAGGCCGTCGCATCCGGGAACAGGACAAAAGCGCGCTTTCGTTCTGCGGAATGAATGACTCCATGGATGGGCTCGTTCAAAGGCGAAAAGGCTGCTTGGCGGGAGGATGAAAATGTCCCTGTTGGGATCGTATACGAGATCGATACTGGTCGCGGCAGTGCTGGCGACGACATTGGCGTTCGCGCTGTCGGACGCGCGCGTGGAAGTCCACGCAAACTTGCTGCCGATGTTCGAATGGATGGAAACGACCTGGTTCGGTTATATCGGCAAGACCTGGGGCGCGGCGTTCGCCGCCGTCGAGGCCGTTCATTTGCTTGGTCTGGCCCTGCTTGGCGGTTCGGTGCTGGTCGCTGAAGGCCGTCTGCTCGGCGTATTCCTGACCGATACGGATCAGAGCCTCATCGCCGCCCGCTGCAACCGCACCTTCAACATCGCCCTGGCGACCCTGGTCGCGACCGGCGTCTTCATGGCCTGCGGCGTGGCCTTGAAGATCTATTACCTGCCGGTGTACTGGTACAAGATGCTGGCGCTGGGGGCCGGCGTCCTGTTCCATTATCTGGTGCGGCAGCCGCTGGTGGAGCGCAACCCCGGCGAGGTCAATCCCTGGCTGCTCAAACTGACGGCGGTCGCCTCCATCATGGTCTGGTTCACGGTGGCGGCCACCGGCCGCTGGATCGGATTCAGCGGATAGCTATAGAGCCAGGGAAGCTCTGACCAAGTCAGAGCTTCCCTGCGGCACATGGATGTGCCGCCGGATTCGATGGCGCAAGCCATTGAATCCGTAAGCAAAACAAAACCACGCTTTTGTTTTGCGGCAATGAATAATTCCATGGATGGAATTATTCAGAGGATACATAGGGAAGCTCTGATCCAAGAGCGGGATTATCCAGAAGATACCAGGAGGGAGAGCTTGACATGAGCGGACGCGAACAAGGCGAAGACCGCGACAAGGCGAAACTGATCGACGAACAACTCGCCGCGCTGGTCGCGGGCGGCGGCATGGCTGTTTTCTTCGTCTGGTACTGGATCGGCCAGATCCAGTCCGTGATCGAACTTTTGCGATTGGCCTATGGTTGATGGGATTTCCGCTATCGCGTGGAAGATCCCGAGTTCCGCAGAGGACGGTATTCCCCAACAATAGCGCCAACTCCAATTTCGGCCGATACGATATCCGGACTGGCGCTTCCGGCGCCGGTCCGGGCAATGCCGTCATCGACTCCAGCGGCGAATTCGAAACCTGCTCCGTTCGGCGACGCGCATTGCAACTGCCGAATATGATCAGGCCTGAGGCGCTCCGGACGGACGGGCATCCGTCCGGTTCCTGCTTGCCTATTGCATGGGCGAATAGTCGGTGGCGACCATGAACTTGCGTTCGATGCCGGCAAGAATCTGGCCATTGGCGTTAGATGCTTCGGCGACTTCCTGCCATTCCGGATCCTGGCCGAATGCGCGCCAGGAGGCGTCGGCGGCCGCGCGGCTTTCGTGCGCGATGACGTAGACAAGCGTATCGTCGCGCTCTTCCTCGCTGGTGGGCGTCCAATAGCCGATATTCTCCATGCCGTGCTTTTCGAATATGCGCATGGTGTGGTCGCGGAAGCGGGCGTTCAGATTATCCAAATTGCCCGGCGTGGACTTGTAGATGCGCAATTCATAGACCTTGCCGCCGTCCTGGGCGAAACTGTCGGCGAACATGCCGGCGCCGATGCCGACGACCATTGCAAACAGGGAAATTCCTGCGACTTTCAGATGGTTGCTCACGATTTTCTCCTGCGTTGTCTGCCTGGAAACCGTTATTGTCGAAGTTTTCCAGTGCGTTGGTGGGAAGTGCCCCGGCAGTATAATCAATGGTATCGCCCATTGCGAACCGGGCGCCGGAGTCGGCGGCGCAACCCATTGCATCCGCGAGCAAGACAAAACGCGCTTTTGTCTTGCGACAATGAATGATTCCATGAATGGAATCATTCAGGGAATACCTAGTAATATCGTTTCGGTCTGAAGCCGGAATGCGTCAGCAAAATGGACAATCTCGTCAGTCAGGGAGCGCCGCTTGCGCTGTTCGGCATCGGCATCGTCTTTGCCTTTCTCTGTGTGCTCGTGTGCGCCGTCCGGGTCATGTCGATCCTGACCGCGCGCCCTGGTCCGCCGGGCGTATTGCCGGAGGAGCAGGTCGATTATCCGGTTCCCCCCGCGCAACTGGCCGCTATCGTCGCCGCCATAGGCATGCACCGCGCGCGCCGGTCCGCGTCTGGCCCGCATGACGTCAAACGGATTCAACCATGACGGCTGAACAGAGCAATCCCCTGCGCATTACCGAAGTCGTGCTCAGGGACGCCCACCAATCCCTGCTCGCCACGCGCATGCGCATCGAAGACATGCTGCCGATCGCGGACAAGCTCGATCAGGTCGGCTACTGGGCTCTCGAGTCCTGGGGCGGGGCCACTTTCGATGCCTGCATCCGTTATCTCGGCGAAGATCCCTGGGAGCGGATCCGCCGTTTCAAGGCGGCCATGCCCAATACCCGGCAGCAAATGCTGTTCCGCGGCCAGACCATTCTCGGCTATCGGCATTACGCGGACGATATCGTGCGCAAATTCGTCGAACGCGCGGCCGCCAACGGCGTCGACGTGTTTCGCGTATTCGACGCTCTCAACGACATGCGCAATCTCGAAACCGCCATTTCCGCGGTGCGCGAGCAGGGCAAGCACGCCCAGGGCGCGATGGCCTACACCACAAGTCCCGTGCATACCCTCGATACCTGGCTCGACATGGCGCGCAATATCGAAAGCATGGGCGCCGACTCGCTTTGCATCAAGGACATGGCGGGCCTGCTCGAACCCTACAAGGCTTTCGAACTGGTTTCCAGGCTCAAGCAGACCGTGGGCATTCCGATTCATATCCAATGCCATGCGACCACGGGCCTGTCCACCGCCACCTATCTGAAGGCCATCGAGGCCGGCATCGACAATATCGACACCGCGATCTCCTCGATGAGCCTCACTTACGGTCATTCGCCGACCGAAGCCATGGTTTCCATGCTCGAAGGCACGCCGCGGTTCCCCGGGCTCGACCTGAAGCTGCTCGAAGAGATCGCCGCGTATTTCCGCGAGGCGCGCAAGAAATACGAAGCTTTCGAAGGCTCGCTGAAAGGAGTGGATTCGCGCATCCTGGTATCCCAGGTTCCCGGCGGCATGTTGTCGAATCTCGAAAACCAGTTGCGCGAGCAGAACGCCCTCGACCGGCTCGACGAAGTGCTCGAGGAAATCCCCAGGGTGCGGGCGGATCTCGGTTTCCCCCCGTTGGTGACGCCGGCTTCCCAGATCGTCGTGACCCAGTCCGTTTTCAATGTGCTCAGCGGCGAGAGTTACAGCAATATCGCCAAGGAAACCGGCGGCCTGTTGCGCGGCGAATACGGCGCGACGCCGGTGCCGGTGAATCCCGATCTGCAGGCCAGGGTGCTTGACGGCGACGAGCCGGTCCGCTGTCGTCCCGCGGATTTGCTCGAACCTGAATTTGAGAAGCAGCGCGCCGAATTGCGCGGCATCGCCAGACGCGATGGATTCGTGCTTGCCGATGAAGTCGACGACACCTTGACTTTCTCCCTGTTCCCGCAGGCCGGTTTGCGCTTCCTCAAGAATCGCCACAATCCGGCGATCTTCGAACCTCGTCCCGAGGCCATGCGCGAACAGGCGCCCGCGGCCGCGGGCGACGGCGTGTACACGGTCGAGGTAGGAGGGCAGCGGTTCGTGGTCAAGGTCGCCGAAGGCGAGCAAGTTGGCGAAATCGCTCCCGCGGGGACCGCCGCCGCTGCCGGCGCCGATCAGGCGCGCCGGGTCGAGGCGCCGCTCGCGGGCATGGTGGTGCGGGTCATGGTCGGCGTCGGCGAAAACGTCAATGCCGGCGATGTGCTGATCGTGCTCGAAGCAATGAAGATGGAGGCCGAAGTCCAGGCGCCGGTGTCGGGCACGGTCGCCGCGGTCCGCGTGCGGGGCGGCGACAGCGTGCAACTCGGCCAGGTCCTGTTGTTGTTGCGGGAGTAGGGCGGCGATGGAGCAATGGCGCGCATTATGGGAAAGCACCGGGCTGTATCGGCTCGAATTGCCGCAAGCGGCGATGATGCTGATCTGTCTGTTGTTGCTGTATCTCGCCATTCGCAGGAAATTCGAGCCCCTGCTGCTTTTGCCGATCGCCTTCGGCGGGCTGCTGGCCAATATCCCCGGCGTCGAAATCGCCGCGGGCGACGGCATCCTGCGACAACTTTACGAGTTCGGCCTGGCGACCTCGATTTTCCCCTTGCTGATCTTCATGGGCGTGGGAGCGTTGACCGATTTCGGTCCATTGCTCGCCAATCCGAGGACCATGCTGCTCGGCGCGGCGGCCCAGGTCGGCATATTCGCGACCTTGCTCGGCGCCTTGCTGCTGTCCGATCTGGGCTGGTTCGATTTCAGCCTGCGACAGGCCGCGGCCATCGCCATTATCGGCGGCGCCGACGGCCCGACCTCGCTCTATCTGGCCAGCGTGCTCGCGCCGGAACTGCTCGGCGCCATCGCGGTGGCCGCCTATTCCTACATGGCCCTGGTGCCGCTGATTCAGCCGCCCATCGCCCGGGCGCTGACTACCCGCGAGGAACGCGGCATTCGCATGAGCGAACAGCGTCCCGTGCGGCAGATCGAGAAGATTCTGTTTCCCCTGTTGCTGCTCTTGCTCACCGCCTTGCTCGTGCCGTCGGCCGCGCCGCTGCTCGGCATGTTCTGTTTCGGCAATCTGATGCGCGAGTCGGGAGTGGTCAAGCGATTATCCGACACCGCGCAGAACGCCCTGGTCAATATCGTCACCATATTGCTCGGGCTCGCGGTCGGGTCGCGCCTCGCGGCGAGCGAGTTCCTGCTGCCTTCGACCCTGGGCATCCTCTTGCTCGGCCTGTTCGCCTTCGCCGCCGGCACCGCCGCCGGCGTATTGATGGGCAAGTTGATGAACCGTCTTTCCAGGCATCCGATCAATCCGCTGATCGGCGCCGCCGGCGTATCCGCCGTGCCGATGGCGGCGCGCACCGCCCATCGCCTGGGAGAAGAAGCCGATCCGGAAAACTTCCTGCTGATGCACGCCATGGGCCCCAACGTCGCCGGCGTGATCGGTTCGGCCATCGCCGCCGGGATCCTGATCCGGCTTGCCGCGTGAAGTTCCATGCATCTTCCGAATCAGTCCATCCATGGAATGATTCATTGCCGCAAGACAAAACGCGGTGTTGTCCTGCGCGCGGATTGCATGACTTGCGCCGTCGAATCCGGCGGCGCTCTTTTGCGCCGCGGGCATGCGCCGCGGGCATGCGCCGCGAGGCGCTTCAATTGGTGAAGATTCTCTGATCCATGGTTTGCGCCGGAGCGCTTTCGCCGGTCGTGCCGACGGCCTTGGCCGGCACGCCGACCACCGTGGTATGGGGCGGGACATCCTTGAGCACCACGCTGCCGGCGCCGATCTTGGCGCCTTCGCCGATGGTGATATTGCCGAGCACCTTGGCGCCGGCCGCCACCAGCACGCCCGACCTGATCTTCGGATGGCGGTCGCCTTGCTCGTTGCCGGTGCCGCCGAGCGTAACCTGCTGCAAGATGGAAACATTGTCGTCGATCACCGAAGTCTCGCCGACGACGATGCCGGTGGCGTGATCGAACATGATGCCCTTGCCCATGACGCAAGCCGGATGAATGTCCACGGCGAATACTTCGGAGTTGCGGCTCTGGATGAAAAGCGCCAGATCCTTGCGCTGGAGCCGCCACAGGAAATGCGCGAGCCGATGCACCTGGATGGCCTGGAATCCCTTGAGATACAGGACCACCGGCAGAAATGCGTTGAAGGCCGGGTCGCGTTCGTAGACGGCCAGCATGTCGCTGGCCGCGCAGTCGATCATCTGCGGGGAAGCGGCGTAGGCTTCCTCGAACAGCTCTCGCACGGTCGTCGCGGGCATGACATCGTCGGAGAGCTTGTTCGCCAGAATGAAGGAAAGCGAGGATCGCAACTCCTCGTGGTCCAGCACGCAGGCATGGACATAGCCGGCAAGCAGGGGCTCTTTTCGGGCGACCTCTTCCGCTTCGGCGCGGAGTCTGGCCCAGAGTTCGCTGGTCATGGATCGCCTTTGCCGAGTCTGCAAAAGCGCCCAATTATAAGAACCGGCCGCGAAGATTCAATGCGGCGCCGAGACAGCGAATCCCGGCGAAAACACGCGACCCCGGGCAGAATCAATCGGGAAACAGGCTTGCGCCTGTCCTGGTCCCGCAAGGCAGGCCAACCCGAACATGCGATTTCAGCCCGGAAAGAACATTCGCGAACGGGAAACAGTCAAGCATCCCGGCATCTTCCCGGATAATTCCATCCATGGAATCCTTCATTGTCGCAAGACCAGAGCGCGATTTTGTCCTGCTCCCGCATGCAACGGCTTGCGTCGTCGAATCTGGCGGCGCTCTCTTGTACCGCGGGCATGCGCTGCAGGATGGCTCCGACTGAATCAGAATTTCTCCGGCCTTCGACCATGTCGCGGGTTTGTCCGGAACCCGCCCGCTTCCGGCGACGGATCATTTTCGTTTGCTATCGATGCTGATTTCAGATCGGCAAGCCGCCGTCCCCGTCGCCAGCGAACCCGCTATTCCTGTTCTTCTTCCAGCTCTTCCAATTCCAAGCGCCGGACACATCGTCCGACACCGCCGCCAGCAGTCTGGACAAACCAATTCGCGGTATGCGCTGTTACCGCCATTTTGGGGTGCTCCTGTAAAGTCAAGTAAGAGGCTCGCGTGGCGGCATTATACAACGGCATCCGCGCCGCGCACATGTGATCGGGATCACAAATTGTCGAAATTTTTCGGCCGCCCAAGCGGCCGCGAAACGCCGGCATTCCGTCCGGTCGCGCCGCGTTCCGGCCGGTTGCGCAGCCCACCTCAGTCCCGGCCTGGAAGCGAACGCGAACCGTCTCGCAGGCCGAGGGAGCGCTTTCGAGAAAGCCGTCGAGCGCCGAGCTACGGCTTGTTTATTATTGATAAATCAGATAGTTGCCGACAAATCTCTTGCGCCGCCGCGGGCGGAGCGGTTTTCCCGCAACCCGCCGAACCGGGACGGCGGGCGATTCGGCCGCCGGGCCGCCGCGCGCGTTTCCGGGGAGGGATTCGCGCGATGCGCGCCTTTTCCGCGGCCGCGTTTCGGTCCGCCGCACGGCGTCGCTGCCCGAAAACCGCGATGTTGCTGTCCCGAAAAATTATTCGGCGGCGTACCGCGAGACCGCCCCGGCCAACGGCTCCGTGGGCCGGAAGTTCCCGTTCATGTTCGCGCGGCGATTCAGCGGCCGGCGCGCGCGAATCCGGCAAATGCGCAGGCATATCAACAAGTTCTGATTGGCGGTAACAGCGCAAACCAGAGATACGATAATCGGCCTGTCGGTGGCCATGCTGGGCAAGGCCCCGGGCACCGCATTGCTCAACGAATGGTACGGCGTCTACAACGCGAGCGTCGGCAAGGGCATGAGCCCGGAAGCGGCTCTGCTGGAGGTGGCGAATCACATCGCTTCCTCGAGCGCCTTCACCTCCATGTATCCCTTTTTCATCACGAACGCGGAGTTCGCGCGGGATTTTCTGACCGCGGCCCTGGGCGAAGCGCCGTCGGCGGAAGTGCTGGCCCTGGCGACGGGCCTGCTCAACGGCGGCATGGGCCGGGGCGAAATGGGTCTGCTGGCTGTCCAGCAGTTGTTCGAGATCCGCATGCAGGGAGAAAGCCATCCCGCCTACGGCGATTTCGGCGCTCTCGCCATGATGTTCGCCAACAAGGTGGAAGTGGCCACGTACTACACCGTTACCAAGCGCTGGGAAGGCGACTCTGCGAGCGTGCTCGGCGGCGTGACCGGCGACGGCGACAGCGTGACCGCGGCCAAGGAAGCCATCGACATGATGCGGCGCCCCGGCAAGAGCTTCGAGTTGACCACGGGCGTCGACCGGCTCGACGGCACCCTGGGCGACGACACCTTCGTCGCCACCGAGAAGACCCTGACCGGCGTGGACCGAATCGACGGCGGCGAGGGCATGGACACGCTGGAGCTTTCTTCCAGCGGCTCCGACGACGATGTCAATATCTCTTCCGGGGCGAGCGTCATGAACATAGAGACGCTGACGGTCGACAGCGGCGGCGACCTCGATGCGGACCTGAGCGGCTGGACGGGCCTCGCGACGGTCGAGCTGGACGTTGCGGGAGATGTCGAACTGAATGCCGGCGGCGCGGACGTCGTGTCCGAATCCCTGGGCGACGACGACAAGGACACGACGATAGAGATCGTGAACGCCGCCGCGGTCAACCTCGAGGACGTGAACGCCCGCGCGCAGGTGAATATCTTCGGCACGGACACCACGACCTCGGTCATGGTCGAGGGCGGCAAGGGCGTCGAGGTGGGCAAGTCGACCGCGCATTCCGAGACGGTCAAGAGCGTGACGCTCGACGGCGTGCACGACGGCATGGGCGACGACGGCAAGCGCTACGGCACCGACACGCCGGCCGCAGGCGACACAGCCGCGGTAAACAACAAGGACAGGGTTCCGGTGCACATCTACTCGAAGGCGATCGAGTCCGTCGACCTGCGCAACACCAACATCACCCTGCTGGTGGAGAACGCCGCCAAGGACATGATGTCGCTGACGGCCATGGTCGACCGGTTCGGCAACGCGGCCAACGGGCACGGCAAGTTGTGCCTCAAGGGCATCGAAGACCTGATGATCGAGGTGAAGGGCGATTCCAACATTCGCCTGGCTTCGGACCAGATCAAGACGGTCGCCGTTTCCGGCGCCGGCGACCTGACGCTGTCCGCGACCAAGTTCGCGCCGGCGGTGGCGGAGAAAGCGGCCGATGTCAAGCCGTCCGAGACGCTGGAGAAACTGACCTTGTCCGGCTCCGGCAAGACGACCCTGGACGCGATGGGGCTGAAGAAGCTGAAAACTGTCGACGCGAGCGATGCGAGCGGCGCCGTCAAGTTGAGCAATCTGGGCGCGAGCGTCATGAGCTACATGGGCAGCGCGGGCAAGGACGAAGTCAGCGCGAAGGCGTTCGCGAAGGACGGCCTGAAGGCGAACCTCGGCGCCGGCGACGACATGTTCACGGCCATGGGCGCCGCCACCGCCAGGAGCCGGATCGACGGCGGCGCCGGTACGGACAAGCTGGTGCTGAAAAGCACGAGCGGCTTCAAGGTCGCCGGGGATGTCTACAGGAATTTCGAGACGATTGCCCTGGACGCGGGCGGCGGCTCGGGCGTCTACGATGTCAAGGAACTCGGAGTCGACGAATTGATGGTAAGCGGCGGCACCGCGGGGAAAGTCGAGTTCAAGAACGTCATGTCCGGCGCCGAACTCGTCTTTTCCGGCAAGGCGGCCGCCGACGACGCCAGCGATCCGCCCGTCAACAAGGCGACGGCCACGACCGCCGAAGTGAGCTACATGCTGGCGGACGGCGACGACGACTCGCTGACGCTGAAGCTGCATGCCCGCGGCGGCAAGGGCGACAAGAAGGCGGATTTGGGAATAAGAAACCCGAAGGTGCATTTGACGCTCACCCTGGACGAGGAAGTCGAGGAATTGACCGTGCACTCCACAGCGACGGTCACTTCTACGGTTGCCCCCGCCAAGGACCGGCCCGGGGCGAAGGATTACTTTAACCGGCTCTCTTTGGGAGATGCTCCCGGCCTTGAGGAAATCAAGATCACCGGAGAGGCTCATGTGTTCATCAAATTCACGAGTGATCATTCCTCTTCCTCGTTGAAGGTAATAGACGGGAGGGAGAGTTCAGGAGGCTTCTCTTATATATCCAGTGCTGATTCTGTAGACTTTGAAGTAGTCCATGGCAGCCCTTACCATGACAGGCTCATGGGACACGTGACAAAAGGCGGGAAGATGATGGGCTACGGCGGCGACGACCTGTTATTTGCTGGTACTGGTACAGAAATACTGAATGGCGGAGCTGGAGGAGATTCCTTCGTGCCGAGCAAGTCCGCGATTGGCAACGATGTGCTCTATGCAGGGGCCGCCTCTTTTAGTCGGCTTGATGACCAGGCCAAAGACACTTTTGTATACAATGCGGCATCCGACTCGCAGGTTGACCTGGACAATATGACCGGCTTCGACTCGATCTTCTACATCGACGCGGATCGGGACAAGATCAAGCTCAGCCCGGTGCTGGATTTGCGGGGAGAGGTCTATTACCGAACAGTCGGCTTGCCGGGCGTCAGCGCCGGCGACTCCCACGCCATCGACAAGACCAAGTCGCTGAAGCAAATCGTCGCCGACCACGGCGAAGGCATGTTCATGAGCGAAACTTCGGCCAATGTATTCGGCAAGGCCAACTCCATTGTATGGGTTGCTTCGACGGAGAAGAGAAGCAACTTTTCCGTTACTTACGTTATCGATAACGCCGCCCCTTTCGCCGATGCGAACGATATCAGGCCAACCTGGCTGCTGGTGGACGTGGACGGAAATGGAGATTTCGACGCCGACATCGACATGGCCATAGCGCTGATGGGCAACAGCAATTACCTGGAGGCGGAAGACTTCATCTGAGCCGGCGGGTTCGCCGCCTTTTGCAAGAACCCCGGCTTCGGCCGGGGTTCGCGCATGGAAAGGAATTTCCGCGCATGTCCGGCGATGCCCGGTCCGAACTGTCCAGCCATGTGAATCCGGGCGACCGCGCGTCGAGCCGGCGCCGCCGCTGGACCAGAGCCGGCCGGGCTGCTCGCGGGCTTTGCGGGAAATTGTAGTACCATCGGCGAATGCCCGAGCGCAACTGGAGCCGCGGTTTGAATAGTGATCGAGCGAGTTGGTCGGCGTTGCCGGCGCTGCTCTCGGCGGCGGCGGTCGGTCTCGCGGCCGAAGACTACCGGCCGGGCGAACAATATCGATATTGGCTGGAACTCGAAGCCGCCGACCAGACCTATGCCGACCGCTCGCTGGAAATCGGCCGGCACCAGGCCTTTCTCGAATTCCTCGGCCAGGGCTCGGTCGTGTTCCGCGACGGTCCGGTGGATGCGCTTGAACTGTATTCCTCGGAGTCCTTCAGCGGCAACGAGGTCAGTTGGGAAGCTCATTACATCGATGTGTCGAGAGCCGGAGATCTCGGCTTGTCGGCCGGTCCGCTGGTAATCATCAATCCGGGCGACGATCCCGACCAGGATCTGTTCGGGCACCTTATTTCAATCTGGCGCAAGCGCGGCATCCGCTGGGAGCTCATGGCCGATCTGGCGGTGTTGATTCCCGGCTATCTGAGCATGGACGTGCAGCCGAATTTCGACGATACCCGTCCCGTGCTCGCGGAAACCGCCCCTCCCCATGTCGCCATGGCGGATCCGAATCCCATGGAATCCCTCGTCGAAGCGGATCTCACCTTCGGCCGTTCCATCAATTTCCGCGGCGGGCGCCGCGCGCTATTGCGCTACGGCATGGAAAACTCTCGAGTCTATCTGCCGGGCATGGCGCCCGCGGTCGGGGCCGAAGACGCGAGCACGGTATATGGAGCCTTTCTCGATACGCAACTTGAAGCGACGATTCCCATCGCGCTCAACCATGCCGGCGGCTATCTGGCGGCGTCCCGGGAACTCGGCTACACCTACGGCACCATGCACGAGGAAGGCGCTACCGAAACGCTGGGCTTTCGCGCCAACTACCTTCGCCTGTGGCGGCTGGGCATGGACGATGAATGGCGCATAGCCGTCGAAGTGCTGTCGCCGTATTGATTCCGGGAAGGCCTGGTTTGTCAGGGCTTCCCCGCGGCGCGCGCCCGCGATACAAGCCCGCGATACAAGCCCGCGATACAAGAGAGCACCGCCTGATTCGACGGCGCAAGCCCTGGAATCCGGAAGCAAGACCAGACCGCGTTCATGTCTTGCGGCCATGAACAATGCCATGGATGGAATTGTTCAGAGGATACTCAGGGATTTTCGAATATCACATCGCGGCGGCCGTAGTCCGTGCTGTTGCCGCGGCTGTCGATGATCCGGACCGAAAGCTCGCGGCGGCCGGGAGCGAATTCGGCCGAGTCGACGACGGTCCGGAATCCAAGATTCGGCTGATTCGGGTCGGTTCGAAGCTGTCTCGCCTCCACCACATCTGGCCGAGGGAGGCCGTAATCGAATTCGGCGATGACGGCGCCGTCCAGCAAGAGCAGCACCTGTTCGACGCCGAGATCCTCGTTGTAGGCCCAACCGCTGACTGTCGCCGTCCCCGCCAGGCGTTCGCCGGCCGCCGGCTGATCGATCCAGGCGCGCGGCGGATAGGGGCAGGGATTCGCCGCGGGCGCGTCAAGTTCCGCCGATACCCTGCCGCGGTAATAACTGAACTGCTTGTCGCCTTCGAACAGGGACAGTTGGTCGATCTGTTCCAGCGAATCCGCCAGGGCGCAGGCGCGGGCGATCGATTCGTGCTTCTGTTCGACATTCGCAGACGAGTCTTCGGTAATGAAAAGCATCGGTTCGTTCGGGCGCAGACGCACGAATGCGCCGGTCCGGCCCCAGAGTTCGAGTTGCCGGGCGCGCCCGTCGCGGACGGCCTTGTCCTTGTCCAGGGTATAGGCATCCTCCGCAATGCCGGCGTATTGCAATTGCGCGGCGGTGTAATAGTTGTCCGTGACGATTACCGGCTGTCCGCCGAAATCGTCGCGCAGCAATTGTCCGGTATATTCGGCGAACTCGCGCCAGCCGGCCATTTTTTCGGAAAGCGCCCCCGCGCCCGCCAGCGGCCGCAATTGCGCTTGCAGGGATTGGCTGCCGACCCCGGCCAGAGCGAGCAAGGCGCCGGCGAATCCGATTGCCGGAATCGCTTTCGCCGCCGCCGCGGCGCTATGCTCGCGCCAGCGCCGCGCCAGCCGCGCGCGAGTCCTGCGCAGGGCTTCGGGAGCGAACACGAGCAGGGGGAAATAACCGGGCAGGGGCCAATGTTCGGTCGTGCTGTTGCTGTCGGCCCAGGGCGCCAGCAAGGCGTATGCCAGCAGATGCGGCAACGAGAACCACAACAGCAGGAACACGCGAGCGTCCCGTCCGGCGCCTTGCGGAGCGGGCGTCTCATCTGTCGATGAAGTGGATGTCCCATCTCGCCGCCTTATCTTGCCCTGAAGCGGGTGTCCCGTCTCGCGCCGCTGAAGTGGGTGTCCCATCTCGCGCGCCCTTCCCCCATTCTGCTCATTTCGCGTCCCTGGAATGGATGCCCCATCTCTCGCCCCTCGCGAAGTGGATGTCCCATCTCGCGCATCTCGCGCGGCGGAGTGGGTGTCCCATCTGTTGGTCAGCATCAACCAGGCGCTGTAGAGCAGGAGGGCGTACATGGGCGGCGTGACGAGCAGGGCCTGGACGGGGATATGCCGCAGGCCGCCGGCATCGAACCGCCAGGGATGGCGTTCGACGAAATAGAAGCTGGCGCTGCCCAGATTTCCCGGCAGATTCGCCCACGCCATGGGCAGCAGGCCCAAAGCGGCGATTCCCGCGGCGAGCCAGAACTTGCCGTTGCGCCAGATGCCGCGTTCATGCAACAGCAGGCCAAGCATGGCGGCGGCGGGATAGAGCATGAAGCGGTAATGCGTGCATAGGCCGAGCGCCATGCAAATGCCGGTTCCCAGCCAGCAAGCTGTATCGTCGGAGCGCAAGGCGCGGTCGAGCAAGCCCAGGCTGAGCAGGCCGCATAGCAGCATGGGCACGTCGGGCACCGCGAGCAAGCCGAGGAATCCGCCCAAGGGTATGCAAATGCTCAGGAAAGCCGCTCGCAAGGCGTCCCTGGGGCCGGTAAAGGGCAGGGACACCCAATAGACCGCCGCCGGCAGACAACTGCCGGCGGCAAGGAACAGGGCGCGGGTGGCGAGCGGGTTGCCGGCGTCCAGCGCGGAGCCGAGACCGGCGAGCAGCGCCGTGAAGAAGGGCAGGTCGCTATAGGCAGGCGCCGGCATGGTCGAAGCCAGCCAATAGAAGATTTCGTCGCTATACAGGTCGAGTCGCCAGGCCAGCCAGACTTTCAGGATCAGCAACAGGCCGCAGGCCGCGACGAGCCAACGCGCGTCGGCGAGAAAATCGGTTGCTTCGGCGCGCGCGCCGGGAATTTGCCGCCGGTTCGCGGGGGCGGAGGACTCAGCTCGCTTTGCCTGATCGCGCAATGATATTTCCGACCTCGCCGGCGGCGCTTCTTGGCTCCATGCTAGCGGAAAGCCGCGGCAGATTGAGAATGGACAAGGCCAGCAAGGCCGACAGGCCGATGATCCAGGCCGCCGAAGACAACGGATGCGAGAGGAAAGTGCCGACCTGGTAGGCAATCGTCGCGGCGATATAGGCCAGGCCCGTGCTCCAACTGAACACCAATAGCGTCCAGGGCAACCCGGCCTCCTTGTTCACGGCGCCGAGCACCGCCACGCAGGGCGCGTAAAGCAGCACGAACACCAGATAGCAGAAGGCGGCGAACGGACCGCTGAACAGCGCGGCCATATTGGTCAGCGTGCTGGCGGAAACTTCCTGTTCCAGGGCGACCGCCTCGATGTCGCCGACATTGCCGATGGAAATGCCGAGCGGGTCGGTCAAGGCGCCGCCGAGAGCCGCCAGTTCGGCGCCGATGGACGCCAGGGCTTCTTCCGCCGCCGCCAGCAAATCGGGCGGCGCGCCGTTTTCCCGGAGGCCGGTCTCGTCGCCGCTATAGAGCGCGTCGAGCGTGCCGACGATGGCCTCCTTGGCGAACATCCCCGTGAACAGGCCGACAGTGGCCGGCCAGTTCTCCTGCTCGAGGCCCATCGGCGCGAATACGGGGGTAATGGCCTTGCCGACGACGCTGAGCATGGAGTTTTCCGAGTCCTCATTGCCGAAACTGAAATCGGAACCGATCGAATTGAGGAAGCTCAGCGCCACGACGACGCTGACGATGACCTTGCCGGCGCGGAAGATGAAACTGCGCAGGCGGAACCAGGTCGTGAACAGGATATTGCGCAAGACCGGCATATGATAGGCCGGCATTTCCTGGAAGGAAGGCGTGATCTGGCCGGCGAACAACTGGCGGCGGAAGACCCAGCCGGTAAATATGGCCAGGGCAATGCCGAGCAGGTACAGGCCGAAAACGATATTCTGGCCGTTGCTCTGGAAAAAGGCCGCCGCGAATAGCGCGTAAACCGTCAGCCGCGCGCCGCAACTCATGAACGGCGCCATCGAGATCGTCATCAGTCGGTCGTTGTCCCGATGCAGGGCGCGGGTCGCCATCACCGCGGGGACATTGCAGCCGAAGCCGACGATCAACGGCACGAATGCATTTCCCGGCAGGCCGATGCCGCTCATGACGCGGTCGATGACGAAAGCGGCCCGGGACATGTATCCCGAATCCTCGAGCGCCGAAAGGCAAAGATAGAGGAAGGCGATGACCGGTATGAAAGTGGCGACGAGCGTGATGCCGCCGCCGACGCCCTGGGCCAGCAAGGTGACCGCGACCTCCGGAGCGGAAACCTGCCGCAGCAGCCAGGCGACGCCGTCGACGAGCGCGGCATTGAACAGGATGTCGAAAAAATCGATGAAAACCGCGCCCAGATTCACGGCGATGGTGAACATCAGGTAGATCATCAGCAGGAAAACGGGAATCCCCAGCCAGCGGTTCAGCACCACGGCGTCGATGCGCTGCGAAAGTCCGTGCCGCCCCGGAGTCACCCGCACCACGCCGTCGAGCATCGTTCGCGAACGGTGATAGCGTCGCAGGGTCTTGTCTTCGCTTTCGGCCGCGCCGCCCGGCCGCGCCAATCCCGCCGGCGCGGGAATCGCCGCGCCCTGTTCCAATTCCCGCGTCGCCGCGGCAATTTCCCGCAGCAGTTCTTCGACGCCCTCTCCGCGCGAGGCGACCATGGCCACGACCGGCAATCCCAGCCGCTCGGCGAGTTTCGCGACATCGATGTCGACGCCTTCCTGGGCGGCGACATCGAGCATGTTCACCGCCACGATAACGCGGACGCCGCGTTCCAGGGCTTGCTGGGTCAATACCAGTCCGCGTTCGAGCGTGGCGCCGTCGATGATATTGATGAACAGTTCGCTTGCGCCGCTGTCGAGAAAATCCCTGGCGATCTTTTCGTCGACGCCCTGGTAACCCTGGTCGAGCGAATAGATGCCCGGAAGGTCGACCAGTTCCAGTTGCTCGCCGCCGGCCTCGAAAAAGCCGAACTTCTTTTCCACGGTTACGCCGGGCCAGTTGCCCACTTTCTGGCGGGCGCCCGTAAGAATATTGAACAGCGTGGTCTTGCCGCAGTTCGGGTTGCCGATCAGGGCGATCTTGCGCATGGCTTGAAACTGTTTCCCGGTGTTACTGGATTGCTACGGTGATCACGTCCGCCTCGGACTTGCGGATGCTGATATAACTGCCGCCGACGCGCAATTGTACGGGGTCGCCCATGGGAGCCTGCCGCAGGATTTCAAGGCGGGAGCCGGGAATAATGCCGAGCGCGTAAAGTTGCACGCGCAGTTCCGGCGGCTCCGGGGTTATGCGCAGGACGACGCACTGGTCGCCGCGCCGCGCCATGGAAAGCAAGGTTTCGTTCATAGGACCGAACTCCGACGAGAGACTGCCGCAATCGCGCCAGGCATCCTTGGAATGAATCCATCCATGGAATCATTCACTGTCGCGAGACAAAAGCTAACACACGAAAATAGTGTTGACAATCATTCTCATTTGTATTTCAATTGTCCGCGACGACCGGGAGCAATGCCATGTACGTCTGCATTTGCCGCCAGATCACCGAAGACCAGATCCGCGACCTGTGCCGGAAAAGCGGCGGCGCGGCCAATTTCGCCGACATGCGCCGACAACTCGGCGTAAGTCTCGATTGCGGCAAATGCGGCAGCCACGCCCGCAGCATCCTGCGCGAATACCACCGTTCCGCCGCTTTCGACCCTGCCCTCGCCACCGCCGTCGCAGTCTGAACCGTCCGCCCGCAGTCTTGCGGCATCACCGCGCAAGGTCGCGCCGGTTGCGGCCGTGAAATGCGAACGCAAGCGATTCTCATTTATTTTTATTCAATAAAACAACAAGTTATAAAATCTTTCGCTTGACAGGAATAAGGCCGATCAACGATGCTTGGGCACGCTGAGTATCCTATGAATAATTCCATCCATGGAATTATTCATCGTCGCAAAACAAAACGAGGTTTTGTTTTGCTCCCGGATTCGATGGCTTGCGCTGTCGAATCCGGCAACGCTCTCTCGTACCACGGGCATGTGCCGCAGGGAAGCTCTGACTTGATCAGAGCTTCCCCAGCCAAGGAGAATTTTCCATGAAGTCCGACCCTGTAGTCATCAAGCATCTGAACAAGGCGCTGGCGAACGAACTGATCGCCATCAACCAGTATTTCCTGCACTCCCGCATGTTCGAAGACTGGGGCTTGCGCAAACTGGCGAAAAAGGAATATGAGGAATCCATCGATGAAATGAAACATGCCGATGCCCTGGTCAAGCGCATCCTCTTCCTCGAAGGTCTGGCCAATCTGCAAAATCTCGGCAAGTTGCTCATCGGCGAGCATACCCGGGAGATGCTCGAATGCGATCTCAAGCTGGAAATGCAGGCCTGTCCCGACCTGCGCGAAGGCATAGCCTATTGCGAGTCGGTCGGCGATTTCGTCAGCAGGGATCTGCTGAGCGAAATTCTCGACAACGAAGAAGAACACATCGACTGGCTCGAAACCCAGCTCGAGCTGATCGACCGGGTGGGGCTGGAAAACTATCAGCAGTCGATGATGTAGGGAAGCTCCGATCAGGTCGGAGCTTCCCTGCGGCACATGCCCGCGTTACGTAAAGAGCGTCGCCGGATTCGATGGCGCGAGCCGTTGAATCCGGGAGCAAGACAAGACCGCGTCTTGTCTTGCGACAATGAATAATTCCATGGATGGAATTATTCAGAGAATACCAGGACAAGGCCGCGCCCGGAGGATGCCCGGAACATTGAAGCAGGCGCAGGCTCTGGAGCAGTCTCATGTTCACCGGAATCATCGCGGCCATGGGGACCGTGCTGGAGCGAAACGCGAACAGCGGCGGCTGCCGCCTGCGAATCGCGGCGGGAACGCTTGACCTGGGCGATGCGGGCATCGGCGACAGCATCGCCGTGAACGGCTGCTGCCTGACCGTGGCGGAAATCGAGGCGGACAACTTCGGCGTCGATGTTTCCAACGAGACCTTGCGTTGCACCACGCTTGGCTCGCTGGCCCCGGGCCGGCGGGTCAATCTGGAAAAGGCCATGCGCCTCGACGACCGGCTCGGCGGACACCTGGTCAGCGGACATGTCGACGGCATCGGCGTCTTGCTGCGACGGGAGAACGACGGCGACAGCCTGAGACTGAGCCTGCGGGCGCCGGCCGACCTCGCCAGGTACATCGCCCGCAAGGGCTGCATCTGCATCGACGGCGCGAGCCTGACGGTGAATGAAGTAGACGCGGCCGACTTCGAGGTGAACATCATTCCCCATACCCGGGCGGAGACGATCATCGGCCAATATCGTCAAGGACAGCGGGTCAACCTGGAAGTCGACTTGCTCGCGCGCTACCTTGAAAGACTGGGGGAGTTCTGATTGCGGCAATGAATAATTCCATGGATGGAATTATTCAGAGGATACTTGAGGGAATACTCGGGACGAGCAGGCGGCGCGCGGCGCGGCCGGCGCGAAGGACGCGAAGAAGATGAAACTGCATGATACGGCGGAACTGATCGACGAGATCCGTCAGGGCAGGATGGTGATCATCATGGATGACGAAAAGCGCGAGAACGAGGGCGACCTCGTGCTCGCGGCGGAGCGCGTGCGTCCGGAAGACATCAATTTCATGGCCAGGAACGCCCGCGGCCTGATCTGCCTGACCTTGACCAGGCAACGTTGCGAGTTCCTCAAGTTGCCGCTGATGGTGAACGACAACCGCACCCGGCACAAGACCAGTTTCACCGTGTCCATCGAAGCCGCGAGCGGCGTTTCCACGGGCATATCCGCCGCCGACCGGGCGCGCACGATCCAGGTCGCGGTGGCCGCCGATTCGCGTCCGCAGGACATCGTCCAGCCGGGGCATATCTTCCCGATCATGTCCCAGCCCGGCGGCGTGTTGCGGCGGGCGGGGCACACCGAAGCGGGCTGCGACCTGGCGCGGCTGGCGGGTTATGCGCCGGCGGCGGTCATCGTCGAAATCATGAACGAGGACGGCAGCATGGCGCGGCGCGGCGACCTGGAGGAATTCGCCCGCGCGCGCAAACTCAAGATCGGCACGATCGCCGACCTCATCCACTACCGGCTGGCGAACGAACATACCGTGTCCCGCACGGCGAGCAACCGCTTTCGGACCCGCTACGGCGAATTCGAAGTGCATACCTATCTCGATTCGATCAGCGGCAGCACGCATCTGGCTTTCGTCCTGGGCAAGATCTCCCCGCAACAGCCGACCCTGACAAGAGTGCATATTCCCAATACCTTGCGCGATGTCTGCGAAGTGCTCGGCGGCGAGCGCGCGAGTTGGTCTTTCGGCAGCGCGCTCGAGCGGATCAGCGAGGAAGGCAAGGGTGTCGCGGTATTGCTGTCGAGCGACGACTACGGACAGGGCATCGAACAGGAGCTGGCCGCGGCGCTCGCCGCCGGCCGCCGGCGCGTCGGCGCCGAATCGCGCAGCGACCTCACCATCGGCACAGGGTCGCAGATCCTGCGCGACCTCGGCGTCGGCAAGATGCGCCTGCTCAGCTTCCCTGCGCGTTTCAACGCCATTTCCGGCTTCGATCTGGAAGTCGAGGAATTCGTGCGCTTCAAGAAGCCGCGCAATAAGGGGAGCGGCAAATGAACGCGAGTTCCATCGTCAAGGGAGAACTGCCGCCCGGCGCCGCGCGTTACGCCGTCGCCATGAGCCGCTTCAACGGTTTCATCGTCGAACGGCTGCTCGACGGAGCGCTTGGCGCCCTGGCCGCGCAAGGCGTGGAGCGCGAGCGGGTCAGCATCGTCCAGGTGCCCGGCGCCTGGGAGTTGCCGCTCGCGGCGCGGGTGCTGGCGCGGCGGCGGGAAATCGACGCGGTGATTGCCCTCGGCGCGGTAATCCGCGGCGAAACGGCGCATTTCGATTACGTGGCCGGAGAATGCGCGCGCGGACTGCATCGCGTCATGCTGGAATTCTCCAAGCCGGTAACGCTCGGCGTGCTCGCGACGGAGACCCTGGAACAGGCCGAAGCGCGTTCGTGTCCCGGCGACAACAAGGGAGCGGAAGCGGCGCTCGCGGCCATGGAAATGGTCGGCCTGATCGCGCGGCTGGAGTCTCCGTGAACGCCGCGGGCGGCAAACGGCCGTCGCCGCGGCGGCGGGCGCGGCGGTTGGCGCTGCAAGCGCTCTATCAATGGATGCTGTCGGAAAACGATCCCCGCGAAATCGCGCGGCAATTGCGCCAAGACACCGGCGGCCGGGTCGACTGGGACTATTTCGACCAACTGTTTCCGGCAATCGCCGAAGGCAAGAGCGAACTTCAGCGGCAACTCGAGCCGGTGATGGACGACAGGAGACTCGACCCGGTGGAGCAGGCCGCGATCTGGCTGGGCGCCTTCGAACTCGCCAGACAGCCCGCTATCCCCTATCGGGTGGTCATCGACGAATCGGTCGAACTCGCCAGGGTTTTCGGCGCCGCCGGCGGCCACAAGTACGTCAACGCGGTGCTGGACAGGCTGGCGCCGCGACTGCGCGGCGGCGCGGCCGCCGCCGGCTGCGAATGAGCTTGACCGAGCGCGAGATCATCCGCCGGTATTTCAATGTGCCGGAACTGACCTTGCCGCGCCCGGAAATCGAGCTTGGTCCCGGCGACGACGCCGCCGTGTTGCGCATTCCCGCAAGCAAACGTCTGGTGGTATCCGCTGATGTGCTGGCGGCGGGAGTGCATTTTCCGCAAGACGCCGCGGCGGAACAGGTCGCGCGGCGCGCGCTCGCGGCCAACCTCAGCGATCTGGCGGCGATGGCCGCCGAACCCTTGTGTTTCACCCTGGCCCTGACGCTGCCGCGGGCGGATGCGAAGTGGCTCGCGGCTTTCAGCGGCGGCCTCGCCGAACTCGCCGGAGAGTTTCGCTGTTCCCTGATCGGCGGCGATATCAGTCGGGGGCCCTTGCAGGTCGCGATCCAGATCCACGGCCTGTGCGAAGCCGGCCGCGAGTTGCGCCGCGCGGGGGCCCGGCCGGGGCACAAGGTGTACGTGACCGGCTGGGTCGGAGACGGCGCCTTCGGTCTCGCCGGTCTCGATATCGCGATTCAGGGCGTCGCATTCGACATGCCCTTGCGCGAACTGCCGACGGCGTGCCGGGCGCATTTCCGCCAGGCGTATTTTCAGCCTCGTCCCCGCGTCGAGTTCGCCCTGGCGGCGGCGCCCTTGATGGCTTGCGCCATCGACATTTCCGACGGTCTGCTCGGCGACGCCGGCCAGCTCGCCGCGGCCGGCGGCGTGGGCATCGTGCTGGATCCGGAGCAATTCCCGTTTTCGCCCGCCGCCCGCCGCTGCGCCGGCGCGGAATCGCGCATCCGCGCGGCGCTCGCCGGAGGCGATGATTACGAATTGTGCTTTACCGCCGATCCGGCCAATGAGCGCGAACTCATGGCGCTCGCCGCCGGCATGGATCTGGCCTTGACCGGCATCGGCGAAGTGACGGCGGGCGAGGGCGTGCGTTGTCGCGGCATGGAGTTGGACTTCGCGTCTTACGACCACTTCGGCAATGCGGCGCATGGGTGATTCCGCGCCGAATCCCTCATTCAGGGAGTTGTTGTCGCGGCCGGCGGACTTGCTGGCTTTCGGTTTCGGCAGCGGGCTGTCGCCCCGGGCGCCGGGCACCGCGGGCACCCTGGTCGCCGCGGCGGTCTGGCTGGCTCTCCCCGCGCAAGCCTTCGCGCTGGAAATGTTGCTGATCTGTTGCGCCGCGGCGGCCGGCGTCCGCATCTGCGGGCGCAGCGCCGCGCGCCGCGGCGGCGGCGATCATCCCGGCATCGTCTGGGACGAATTCGTCGGCTGCTGGATCACCCTGGCGCTGGTCCCCGCCGGCTGGGGTTGGGCGTTGGCGGGATTGTTGCTGTTCCGCCTGCTGGACATCCTCAAGCCCTGGCCGATCAAGTGGTTCGACCGCAATCTCGGCGGCGGTCTCGGCATCATGCTCGATGATGTTGTTGCGGGTATAATGGCCGCCCTTTGCATGCAATGCGCAAGATTGTTCGCCTGATTGCCGGTCAGGAACAAGATCGGGGATTTCCAAGTTGACCATTGAATTTGTCGCATCGGCAAGGCTGCCGACCCGTTGGGGCGATTTCAGGATTTACGGCTTCAAGGATCTGGAAGCGGACAAGGAACACGTAGCCTTGGCCCTCGGCGACCTGAACCTCGACGAACCGCTGCTGTGCCGGATCCATTCCGAATGTCTCACCGGCGACAGCATGTTCAGCCTGCGCTGCGACTGCGGCCCGCAACTCGAGTTCGCCATGCGGCGAATCTCCGAGGCGGGCCGCGGCCTGATCCTGTATTTGCGCCAGGAAGGCCGCGGCATCGGCCTGCTCAACAAGTTGAAGGCTTACGCCTTGCAGGATTCCGGGGCGGACACCGTCGAAGCCAATGTCCGGCTCGGGTTCGAGCCCGACAGCCGGGAATATCGGATCTGCAAGCCCATGCTCGACTTCTTCGATGTTCGCAAGGTGAAGCTGTTGACCAATAATCCCGCCAAGGTGAAGGCCCTGCGGGACATGGGCATCAAGGTGGACGAGATCATCCCCATCCACACCGGCGCCAATCCGCACAATGAAACCTATCTCGCGGTCAAGATCAGCAAACTTGGCCATCTGAGCAAGTCCCGCGGCTGAACAGCGCCGGCAAACGCGCGACCGCCGGTTTCGGCAATCAGGGAATACTCAGTAATCGAGTCCTTTCTGCGCCTTGACGCCGTGATTGAAGGCGTGGCGCACTTCCTTCACCTCGCTCGCGGTATCCGCCATTTCCAGCAGTTCGCGGCCGGCGTTGCGCCCGGTGACGACGACATGCTGATGGACCGGCCGCGCGCGCAGGGCCGCCAGCACCTCGGCCTTGTCCAGATAGCCGTAAGTGAGCATGTAGGTCAGTTCATCAAGGATGACGAGGTCGGTCGCCTCGTCGGCGAGCAGCTTTTCGGCCTTGCTCCAGGTCTGCCTCGCGGCGGCGATATCGGTCTGCCGGTCCTGGGTCTCCCAGGTGAAGCCTGTGCCCATCACGTGAAACTCCACCAGCGGACTCCCGGCGAACAGCATCTGTTCGCCGCATTCCCAGGTGCCCTTGATGAATTGCACCACGGCGCAACGCAGACCGTGGCCGACGCTGCGCGCGAGCATGCCGAAGGCCGAGGAACTCTTGCCCTTGCCGTTGCCGGTGAGCACGAGCAGCAGGCCCCGGTCCTCGGTGGCGGCGGCGATGCGGCCGTCGACATGTTCCTTCTTGCGTCGCATCGCGCGCTTGTGGCGCGAGTCCCGGTCGCTTGCTGTCGTCATGTTCTTGCCGTGCCTGTCCGCCGTTGCCGCGCCAGACGGCGCCGGGTATTTATGGGTATCCCCTGAATAATTTCATCCAGGCGCCGCGCTTCAGCCCTGATTGATCAGCGCCGACCTGATCTTGGTCGAGGCCATTTTCTCGCGGACCGCGCGGGCGATGCCGGCGGCGTCGAGACCGGCCTTGCGCAACATGTCCGGCGGCTTGCCGTGTTCGAGAAAACGGTCGGGCAAGCCGAGATTGAGCACCGGCAAGCGATAGCCGTCGCGCAGCAGCACTTCGTTCACCGCCGAGCCGGCGCCGCCCATGACGACGTTTTCCTCGATGGTAACGATCAGTTCATGTTCGTTCGCCGCCTTGCGGACGACATTCTCGTCGATGGGTTTGACGAAGCGCATGTCGTATATCGTGGCGTCGCATTCCGCCGCCGCCGCCAGCGCGGGGGCGAGCATGCTGCCGAAAGCCAGCATCGCCGCGCCGCGTCCCTTGCGTCGCAGCACCGCTTCGCCAATGGGAACGGTCTTCCAGTCGGCGCCGACGGCGGCTCCGGGTCCCTTGCCGCGGGGATAGCGCACCGCCGCCGGCCCCCGGTGCTCGTAGCCGGTACATAACAGCAGCCGGGTTTCCTCTTCGTCGCTCGGCGTCATGACCACGATGTTGGGTACGCAGCGCAGATAGGTCAGATCGAAGCTGCCGGCATGGGTCGGACCGTCTTCGCCCACCAGGCCGGCCCGGTCGATCGCGAACAGGACATCGAGATCCTGCAAGGCCGTATCGTGGATGAACTGGTCGTAGGCGCGTTGCAGGAAAGTCGAATAGATCGCGATCACCGGCTTCAGCCCCTCGCAGGCCAGGCCCGCCCCGAAGGTGACCGCGTGCTGTTCGGCGATCGCCACGTCGTGGAAGCGGTCCGGGAATTCTTTCGAGAATTCGACCATGCCAGAGCCTTCGCCCATGGCCGGGGTGATGGCGACGAGTCTTGCGTCGCGCCGCGCCGCCTCGCAAAGCCATTTGCCGAACACCTGGGAATAGGTCGGCGGGCCGGCGCTCTTGCTCGCGCGCGTCCGGCGCGTTTCGGCGACCGGCGCCACCTTGCCGATGGCGTGCATGCCGAAGGGGTCGTTTTCGGATACGCTGAAGCCCTTGCCCTTGTGGGTCACGACATGCAGCAATTGCGGACCTTCGAGATGCCTGATGTTGCGCAGGGCTTCGAGCAGATGGGCGATATTGTGCCCGTCGATGATGCCCATATAGTTGAAACCCAGCTGATCGAATACCGTTCCCGGCGATAACATGCCTTTCATGTATTTTTCGGTGTGTTCGGCGGCGCGCAGCATTTTCGGCGCCCTGGCCAGCACTTTCCTGCTGCCGGCGCGAAAGAAATTATAGGACTTGCTCGCCCAGAGGCGGCCGAAATAATTCGATAACCCGCCGACGTTGCGGGAAATCGACATGTTGTTGTCGTTGAGAATGATGAGGATGTTCTCGTTCAGATGCGTGCAATGGTTCATCGCCTCGAAGGCCATGCCCGCGGTCATCGCGCCGTCGCCCACCACGGCGACGATATGGCGGTCGTCCCCGTTCATGCGGCGGCCCACCATCATGCCGAGAGCGGCGCTGATGGCGGTGCTGGAATGCCCGACGCCGAAGGTATCGTATTCGCTTTCGAAGCGGGTCGGGAAAGCCGCCAGCCCGCCGGCCTGACGCATGGTCTCCATGCGTTCGCGGCGGCCGGTGAGTATCTTGTGCGGATAGGCCTGGTGGCCGACATCCCACACCAGCCGGTCGGCGGGCGTGTCGAAAACGTAATGCAGGGCGATGGTCAACTCGACCACGCCGAGGCCGGCGCCGAGATGGCCGCCGGTCTTGCCTACGCAATAGAGCAGGTAAGCGCGCAGTTCCTCCGCCAGCTCCGGCAGTCGATCCGGTTCCAGTCGACGCAGATCCTCCGGCGCGTCGACCGTGTCGAGCAATGGCGTTCGAGGTCTTTGGGCCGGTATTTCCTCAAGCATGCTGGTAAGAGTCCCCGTAACCGACCAGCATACCCTATTGCCGGAAGCGAATATACATGTGGGCGCGCGCTGCGGGGCAGCCCTGATACATCAGAGCTTCCCCGCGGCACATGCCTGCGGTACGAAAGAGCGCCGCCGGATTCAACGGCGCAAGCCATTGCACCCGGGAGCAAGACAGGACCACGCCCTTGTCTGCGGCAATGAACAATTCCATGGAGGGAATTATTCAGGGGGATACTCTAATTGATCCTTGCAACAATATAGGCGGCCAGGCGGCGCAATGGATCGGCGCTTGCGCTGAATTCGCCGAGGGCCTGCGCGGCGTTCGCGGCCAGTTCTCCGGCCCGCGCCCGGGCTGTTTCCAGGCCGAGCAGGGCGACGAAAGTCGCCTTGTCGGCATCGCGGTCGGAGCCCCGGGGTTTCCCCAATGTGCCGGTATCGGAAACCTCGTCGAGTATGTCGTCCTGGATCTGGAACGCGAGTCCGATCTGGCGCGCGTACTCGCTCAGCCCGGCAAGTTGTTCCGGGGTCGCCTTGCCCGCGCTCATCGCGCCGAGCGATACGCTGGCTTGAATGAGCGCGCCGGTCTTGAGCCGATGAGTGGTTTCCAGTTCGTCGAGAGACAACTTTCGACCGGCCGCCGCCAGATCTCTTGCCTGGCCTCCCGCCATGCCGGCCGGCCCGGCCGCGCGGGCGAGTTCGTGCGCCATCCGCAAGCGGTCGCAACTGTCGCCGGCATGGGGCCGGCAGAGGATTTCAAAGGCCATGGACTGCAATGCGTCTCCGGCCAGAATCGCGGTGGCCTCGTCGAAAGCCTTGTGCAGGCTGGATCGGCCGCGGCGCAAGTCGTCGTCGTCGAGCGCCGGCAGGTCGTCGTGCGTCAGGGAATAGGCATGGATGAATTCGACCGCGCACGCCGCCGCGTCGGCATCGGCGAACGCGCCGTCCAGCGCGCGGCAACTGGCGTAAACGAGCAATGGCCGCACCCGTTTGCCGCCGCCGAGCAACACATAGCGGACCGCCGCTTCGAGGCCTGCGCTTGGAAAATCGATCGCGTCGAGCTGGCGCTTCATCAATCGGTCGACCCGTTGCCGGCAAGTCGTCTGAAATTGTTCGAAAGACCCGGTCATGTCCGCAGCGGCGAGTTGCCCAAGTATCCTCTGAATAATTCCATCCATGGAATTATTCATTGCCGCAAGACAAGACGCGGTCTCGTCTTGCTCCCGGATTCAACGGCTTGCGCCGTCGAATCCGGCGACGCTCTTTTGTATCGCGGGCATGTGCCGCAGGCAAGCTCTGACTTGATCAGAGCTTGCCTAGGAGCCTGCGCCGTAGAAACTGCCGGCCACCATATGTAGTATGCGAGCACAATCATCAACACAACATATGGCCTTGGAAGTGCCTGTAATCATTCTGCGGCGCAAGCTCCTAGTCCGCCGCCTGATCAAGTTCGAAATCCTCGGTATCGCCTTCGGCGGAAGTGAGCAACTTCACCTTCTGCTCGGCCTGTTCGAGCGCCTGCTGGCATTCCTTCACCAGTTTGACGCCGCTCTCGAATGTTTTCAGGGATTCTTCCAGCCCGAGTTCGCCGTCTTCCATGCGGGTCACGAGTTGCTCGAGCTCCCGCAACTTTTCCTCGAAATTGAAGTCGTTTTTTCCGTCTTCGCCCATATCGTCTTTCCCGCTCTTCCCGGCGCCCGAGCATCCCCGGAATAACCCCGGCCATGACATCGCGCATTGCCGCAAGACAAAAGCGCGGTTTTGTCTTGCTCCCGGATTCAATGGCTTGCGCCGTCTGAATCCGGCGGTGCTCTCTTGTACCGCGGGCATGCGCCGCAGGAAAGCTCCGACTTGATCAGCTTTCCTGATGCGCGAGCAACAGATCGAGTCCCCGCATGACGATATCGAGATCGGTGACTATGCCGAGCACTTCGCCCGCTTCGACCACGGGCGCTACCCTGATGTGGAAACGTTCGAACAAGCGCGAAGCGTAACGTATATTCATGCCCGGATGCACGGACAAGACCGGTTTGCTCATGATCTCGTAGATGCGCACGCGTTCCGGCGAGCGGTCCGGGCCGATCACCTTGCGCGCGATGTCGGTGTGCAATACCAGGCCGAATTCGTCGCTCTTGTCGCGCCGCTCGACGATCATGCAGTGCGCGTCGGCTTCGCGCATGCGCGGGAATGTTTGCGCCAGGGTTTCCATTCCGTTGACGAGGATATAGCCCTGCCCCATGATTTCGCCGACTGTTATCAAGGTATTCCCGTTCATTCGCCTGTCTCCGTTCTGTCCGCCGGTCGGCGGGACGCTCAGGTATCTCCTGAATGATTCCATCCATGGAATTATCCATTTCCGCAAGACAAAAACGCGGTTTTGTCTTGCTCCCGGATGCGCCGGCTTGCGCCGTTGCATCCGGCGGCGCTCTATGTGTACCACAGGTTTGTACCGCGGGCCTGCGCCGCAGGCAAGCTCCGGCAAACCGGAGCTTGCCTGTCAGATTTTCTTGCCCAGTTCCAGCGCGAGCCGGTCGACTTGCGACGACACGCCGACGACGTCTTCGACATCGAGCTGCAGAGCGATGCCCGCGCCGGACTTTTCTTCGAATTCGCCCGCCTCGCAGATTCTTTCAAGTATATGACGGCTCATGTGCTGTTCCACCGTGAACAACAGCACATCCCTTTGCGAGTCCACCGACAGGCCGAATATGCCTTTCGGCGCGTCCAGACCTTCGCCTCTGGCGGTGGGGATGATCGTTGCTCCGGTCGCTCCATGGTCGCGCGCCGCCTTGACGACCTTTTCGGTCAGCCGGTCGTCGACGAAGGCCAGGATCAGTTTGAATTTCATTTGCGGGAACCTCCCGTTCAGCCCTTGCGGGCCAGATATGCCGAAAGCTGGGCATATGCCAGCACGCTGATGATGGGGAACAGGCTGGCGAAGGCGATCAGCCCGAAACCGTCGATCAGCGGATTGCGCCCCGGCACCGCTCCGGCCAGCCCGAGGCCGAGCGCGGCGACCAGGGGCACTGTGACCGTGGAAGTGGTCACGCCGCCGGAATCATAGGCCAGCGGGACCATTTTCCGCGGCGCCAGGGCGGTCTGCATCACCACCAGCATGTAGCCGGCGATGATGAACCAGTGAATCGGCAGCCCGTAGATGATCCGGAAAACGCCGAGCGTAATGCCGACCGCCACGCCGAGAGCAACCGCGATGCGCAGGCCCCGGACGCTTACCGAGCCGCCGGAGATCTCGCCGGCCTTGATCGCGACCGCGATCAGCGAGGGTTCGGCCATGGTGGTGCTGAAGCCGATGGCGAAGGCGAACAGGTAAATCCAGCCATATCCAAGCTGGTCCGGATTGTCGGTTGCGGCGGCGGCCTGGGCGATCAACTGTTCCGCCATGCCGCGGCCGAGCGGAAAGATCGCGGATTCCAGCCCGACCAGGAACAGCGCGATGCCGAGCACCACGAAAACGAATCCCGCCAGCACCCGGGCCGGATTGGCCAGCCCCCGGCGCAACACGAGGAACTGGAAGACGACCACCACGAGCGCGATGGGCAGCACATCGCGCAAGGTGCCCGACAAGGTCGAGAACATGAGTCCCGGCCAGTCCATCAGTTCGCGATCATGCCATAGCCCATGACGAAGATCATCGGGGTCAGGGATGCGAAGGCGATCAGGCCGAATCCGTCGAGCATGGGATTGCGGCCGCGGACCGAACTCGCAAGCCCCACGCCGAGCGCGGTGACCATCGGCACCGTGATCGTGGAAGTCGTGACGCCGCCGGAATCATAGGCGATGCTGATGATCTCCCGCGGGGCGAACGCGGTCATGACAACGACCAGCAGATAGCCGCTGATGATCAGCCAGTGAATCGGCCAGCCCTTGAGTATGCGGACCACGCCGATGACGATGGCGAGGCCGACGGAAAAGGCCACGACGTAGCGCAATTCCAGCGCATAGCGGGCGACCGCGGCCGGATCGTCGGCGATGACGCCTGCCTCGGCCGCTATCCGGGCGGCCTCGGCGCCGATCGCGATCAGCGCCGGTTCGGCGACCGTGGCGCCGAAACCGAGAGCGAAAGCGAAGGCGAGCAAGGCGGTGAGGCTGCCCTTGCGCGCGAAACCGTTCGCCATGCTTTCGCCGAGCGGAAACAGCGCCATCTCGAGGCCGGCCACGAACAGGGTCAGTCCCGCCGCGACGCATAGCAGCCCGGTCAGGGTCGTCAGGAAATCGTCGGGCATCTGCCCGAGCACCGCAAGCTGAAAGAAGGCGATTACGATAATGATGGGCGCCAGGTCGCGAATGCTGCCGCCGAGCGCGCGCGCCAGATTGCCCGGCAGCGGCGGCATGCGGAACCTGAAAGACATCCGCGAACGGGGCCGGAACGGCAAGTCCGGCAGCGATGGAAAGTTGGGGCGCACCGGCCCGATTCTAACATGCATCCGGGCGGGCCTTTCCATGTCGACCGGCGGCTCCCGAAGGCTGGTCGTTTGCGCGGCAAACCCGGTGCTTGTTCGACAAGTCCGAGCATTTGGCCGTCCGTGAATTTCAGAGCTGACCCGTCCCTGCTTCCCGTTGCGGTTGCAATTGGCTGAGTTTTCCTTTATCTGTCATATTTGATTGTTAAATGAGGTTTGAGCATCAGATATGTCGGTCAAGGTGAACTCTGTGAGCGCGCGACGGGCCCTTGAAGCGCTGGGCGCGAACATCAGGACGGCGCGCCTGAAGCGGCGGATATCCGTGCGGGGATTTGCGGAGCGGATCGGCGTGTCCGAGAGCACCATCGCGCGTCTGGAGAAAGGCGATGGCGGCGTCGGCGTCGGCACGCTGGCAATGGCCTGTCTGGTGCTCGGCGAGATCGACCGCATATCCTGTTTCCTCGATGCGGGGTCGGACGATACCGGACTGCTGCTTGACCGGGAAACGCTCCCCAGGCGGATCGGTCGCAAGCGAGCGGCCGGTCGAACCGCCGGCGGAAAAGATCAAACCCGCCCTCTGCCTGAAAGCGAAGATGATGAAGGGGTCGGTTTCTGATGCCCGCCGCCATCGTCGCCCTTGGGGAGGGCAAGCGGACCGTTGGGCGCCTTCGCTTCGGGAGTGACAGGCGACGGCAATATTCGCAATTCGAATATGCGAGCGATTGGCTTGAAGCCCCGGATCGTTTCGCCTTGTCGCCGGGATTGCCGCTGCGCGAGGGCCATTTTTTTTCCAATGGGAGAGACGACAAGCGCTCGGCGCTGTCCGGATGTTTTGCCGATGCCGCGCCGGATTCCTGGGGGCGGGCTTTGATGACCAGAGCGCTTGGAGGCGGACTAAGCGAATTTGACTATCTCGTCCGGTCGGATGATCGTACCCGACAAGGCGCGTTACGGTTCCTGGACGAAGACATGGAGCCGTTGTCCGACCTCTCGCCGCCCATTCCCCGGCTCATTGAACTCGAACGTTTGCGAAGAATGACGCGGCGGTTCGAGCAAGACCCGAGCGGGGCGGAGGAGGAAGCGCGCGATCTTGCGGGGGTCGCAGGATCTCTTGGGGGCGCACGCCCAAAGGCCAATGTTGAATGCGATGGACATCTGTGGATCGCCAAGTTCACATCTGCCCTGGACACGAAGCCGGTTGAACGGGTTGAAGTGGCGACATTGAAGCTGGCGGCCAGCTGCGGGCTGCGCGCGGCCGCCGCCAGACTTGAGCTTCGCGACAGCGATAGCCCTATCGCGCTGATCCGCCGGTTCGACCGTCGCGGCGCCACGCGCATCCCGTACATCTCCGCGCGAACCGCGCTGGATTGGCAGAGCGATGAGGGCGGATTCTACACGGATATCGCCGATGTGATCCGGCAGATCTCCAGCAAGCCTGCCGACGACCTGCATGAACTCTGGAGGCGGATCATTTTCACAATTCTGGTGTCGAACAAGGACGATCACCTGAAGAACCACGGTTTCATCTATGTCGGCGGCGACCGATGGCGGCTGTCGCCGGCCTTCGACATCAACCCCTCTCCATTACGGCATCGCGTTCTCGAGACCGGGATCATGCAAGGCGGATCGTTTGACGCTTCTCTCGATATCGCGCTCGAGGCTTGCGAATTCTTTGATGTGAAGCCTGGCATGGCAAGGGTTTGGGTATCGGCAATGGCCAAAATCATCGCGGGAAGTTGGAAGCAAGCCCTTCGCGATGAAGGATCGTCGGGCGATGATATCCGCGTATACGCCGACGCGTTCGAACACGACGCAGCAGAAAGGGCGCTCAAGTTTGATTGCTGAAGGAATAGAGCTTGTCGATGGCGCGGACTATCGATGCGGGGCGTGGGCGGATGAACCTGGAATTGTCCACTTCTTATTGGTCGGCCTTGCTGTTGATCTCGGCGAAGACCTCGCTGCCGCCGTCCTGGCGCAAGAGCAGGATCTGGTAGGGTGTGAACTGATCGCCGATTTCCATGCCCGGCCCGCCGACGGGCATTCCCGGCACCGCCAGCCCGAGCGCGTTCGCGGGCGGGTCGGCCAGGAACAGGGCGATGTATTGCTCGGGGATATGGCCTTCGAAGATATACCCCGAGGCGGTCACGGCGGTATGGCAGGAGTGGTATTGCGGCCGCACTCCCAACTCCAGCTTGACCTGGTTCAGGTCCGCGGGATGGAAGATCGCGGACCGGTAGCCGCGCCGGTCCATGTGCTCGATCCAGCCCGCGCAACAGCCGCAGGTGATTTCCTTGTAGACATTCAAGGTGATGTCGTCGATCGATTGCGCCGCGGCGGAAGACATGTGCGGCCCCGCCGTCAGGACGGCGGCCAGCGCGCAGTTCCTGAAAAGTCCGCGCAGGCCTTGCTGGTCGATATTCATGTTGCGTCCTCCTGTTCGCTATTCGGCGATGCCGTCGGCCAGGTCGTAGATCCGCCGCACTGCGAGCGGGTCGGCGCCGAGTTCGCCGATGCCCAGAGTGTCCCGATGCTGGCGCAGGTCGACCCGCACCGCGGCTTCGGCCGCCGAATAGCCCTGGTTCTTGAGCCGCAGCACTTCGGCGTGCAGGTCGTTATAGTAGGCTTGCACATAGTCGATGATGCGCAGGTCGGTGAATCCCTCGCCGTGTCCCGGCAGGACGAGTTCGATATCGAGTTGCTTGAGCCGGCCGAGCGCCGCGCCCCATTCGCCCACATAGCCGTCGCCCATGTAGGAAGGCCGGCCGAGCATCATGTCGCCCGTGAAGACGATTTTCTCTTCCGGCAGGTAGACCGCCAGATCGCCGCCGGTATGGGCGCGTCCCAGCCAGATGAGCTGGATTTCCCGGCCGCCGCGATACAGGCTCATGCGTTCGCTGACCGAGATGTCGGGCGCTACCGGATCGGTCTCTTGCTGGGAGGCGACGTGGGCGCGCCAGAAATTCAATTCGACCTCCAGCTCGGCGCGTTCCCCGGCGTCGGCATCGGTCAGCCGCGCCTCGAGTTGCGCCACGGTGTTGTCGAAACGCTCCAGCGACCGCAGATAGGTGGGGTCTTCAAGCGGCGCATCGCTCAATCTGGCGCGAGTGTATTCGTGGCCGATCACCTGGACATCGTCGCCGAAAGCCTGGGTGCCGTAGGCGTGATCGTAATGGAAATGCGTGTTGACGACCGTGGTCACGGGCTTGTCGGTCACCGCCGCGATCGAATCGAGCAAGGCGGCGCCGGCCGCCGGCGTGACGTGGGAATCGACCACCACCACGTCTTCGTCGCGTTCGATGACCAGGGCGTTGCTCATGGTGTGCAAGCTCCCGTTGCCGACCGCGAACCAGACCCCGTCGGCGACGATTTGCATGTCGTGGGCGTCGGTTTCGACGACCTCCTGCGCCCGGCTCGCCGCGACGGGCGCCAGGGCGCAAATCATGAGCATGCATGACAACGTGCGCATGACGCGGAACCTCCGATCATTGCTGGCGGATGTCCGGCAAGTTAGCAAATGCGCCGGGGCGCGGCAATGAATAATTCCATGGACGGAATTATTCGGCGCCTGCTCAGGCGCGGCCGAGTTGGCGCGCGAGCAGCACGGCCAGGCAAAGGAAGAGTATGCCGGGAATGATCGGCAGCAACAGGCCGGCCAGACCGATGACGGCGCAGGCGGCAATGGCCGCGAGCAACAGAACCTTTGTGATCAGGCTGACCGGCTTGAATCTTCGAATGGTTCGCATGGGTGTCTCCAATTTTCTCCGGGGAAAATCCAGCAGGATTCGTGCCAGTTTGCAAGCTATTGAATTTCATGAAGTTTCAAGTCGAGACAAGGCGAGGTTCGAATAATCTTGGCGAAAACCGCCGAAACTTGGGCATGGGTCCGGGATTCGCGCGGACCGGGACCGGCGGATATCGCGAAATTCAATGAGGAATGCGATTGTAAATGCGGCGTCGCGGCATTATGCTGCGCGCCATGTCGGAACCCGCCCGCCCAGTTCATTCGCCCGCAAGCGGCAAGGCCAGGATTCGGTCCATCGATACCTTGCGCGGCTTCGCCTTGCTCGGGATCCTGGTCATCAATATCCTGGCTTTCGCCCAGCCGTACGGTTCGCTCGCGGACCCGCGAGTCGACGGCGCCGTCGACGGCGTCGACTTCGCGCTGTTCGCCGGCGCCGAGATATTCTTCGAAGGCGGCATGCGGGCGATTTTCTCCATGTTGTTCGGCGCCGGCCTGCTGATCTTCATGGACAAGCCCGGCGCGGACCAGGCCGCGCTGCGCGGCCTCTATTACCGGCGCGCGGGCCTGTTGATCCTGTTCGGCCTGTTCAACGCCTATGCGCTGCTCTGGGTCGGCGACATCCTGTTCGGTTACGGCGTGGCGGGCCTGTTGTTGTACCTGTTCCGCAAGTTGAGCGCGCGGGCGCTGCTGGCCTGGGCGCTGGGCATATTGCTGTTTTCGACGCTGATCCACGGCGCATTGCACTTTTCCGCGCGCCAGCTCGGCGAAATCGCGGCTGAGGTCCAGACGCTGGCGCCGGGCCTCGAGCCGAGCGAACAGCAACAGGAAGCGTTGCTGGCCTGGGAGCGCCTGCTCGAGGACCAGGGGCTGACCGAGGCGGCGCAAGCAGCGGAAATCGAAGCCAGGAAGTCCGGTTACGCGGCCAATTTCGTCTATGGCGCGCGCCTGAATATCGGCTTGCAGACCTTTGGGCTGATCGGCTTCATCTTGTGGGACGCGCTCGGCATGATGCTGCTCGGCATGGCTTGCATGAAATGGCGCATTTTCGACGCCTCGCGCAGCATGCGTTTTTACCTGTTGCTGATGCTCGCCGGATTCGGCGTCGGCTTGCCGCTGAACGCGTGGGAAACGATGATTTTCGTCGGCAGCGGCTACGAATTGCATTGGCAATCCCTGGCGCGGCCCACGTATGATCTTGGGCGACTGGCGCTCGCCTTCGGCTATATCGGTCTGGTCATGGCGATCTGCCGCGCCGATGCGTTGCGCCTGAAACGCATGTTCCTCGCGCGAATCGGGCAGATGGCGCTGACCAATTACCTCATGCAGTCGGCGCTCTGCGGCCTGGTTTTCTTCGGTTTCGGCCTTGGCCAGTTCGCCGAATGGGACCGGCAGCGGATGTACCTGTTCGTATTCGGCGTCTGGCTGTTCCAGGGCCTGTTCAGCTATTTCTGGTTGAACCGTTTCCGGTTCGGGCCCTGCGAATGGCTCTGGCGCAGCCTGACTTACCGCCGGCGCCAGCCGATGCTTTTGGGAAAGCTCTGATTTATCAGAGCTTTCCCGCGGCGCAAGGACGCGCCGCCGGATTCGATGGCGCAAGCCATTGAATCCGGGAGCAAGACAAAACCACGCTTTTGTCTTGCGGCAATGAATAATTCCATGGATGGAATTATTCAGAGAATACTTGGAAAAGCTCTGATTTATCAGAGCTTTCCCGCGGCGCAGGCCCGCGGTACAAGAGAGCCCCGCCGGATTCGACGGCGCAAGCCATTGAATCCATGCAAGACAAGACCGCGCTTTTGTCTTGCGACAATGAAATGATTCCATGAGATGGAATCATTCAGCAGATACGCGACGCCTTGATCCGAAAAAATGCTTGCCGAACTGTTCAGACTGAACCGGGAAACTTTCCGGGAGATGGTGCGCATCGCCGTGCCGATGGTGGTGTCGCAGGGCACTTTCGCGGTCATGATTTTCACCGACCGCTATTTCATGTCCCAGATCTCTCCCACGCATATGGCGGCCGCTCTCGGCGGCGGGGTCGCGGCGTTCTTCTCGTTCTGTTTTTTCACGGGCCTGTTCTCGTACAGCAATGCGCTGGCGGCCCAGTATTTCGGCGCCGGCGAATTGCGCAAGTGTCCGAAGGTGGTGACCCAGGGACTGATCCTGTCGGTCGCCAGCCTGATTCCGCTCGCCGCGATCACGGTCGCGGCGCTGCAATTGTTCGACCTGCTCGACCACGACCCGGGACTGGTCGAGCTCGAGCGCGTCTATTTCCTGATTCTCATGGCCGGAGTGTTGCTGCCGCTGGCGAAAACCTGCTTTTCCTCCTATTTCGCCGGCATCGGCCGCACGCGCGTGGTCATGATCTGCGATATCTGCGGCCTGTTGCTCAATGTGCCGCTCGCCTACGTCATGATCTTCGGCCATCTCGGGTTGCCGGCCATGGGCATCGCCGGCGCCGCCGTCAGCACCAATATCGCCACGCTGTTCTCGCTCGGGCTGTTCGTCTGGTTCTACCTGCGTCCCGCGCATCGCATCCGCTTCGACGTGATGCGATCCTTCGTCTTCGACGGCGGAATTACGCGCCGCTATCTGCGGCTCGGGCTGCCTTCGGCGGTAGAGTTGTTCCTCAACGTCGCCGCCTTCAACCTGTTCCTGCTCATGTTCCAGTCATACGGCGTCGTCGCCGGCGCTTCGGCGGCGATCGTTTTCAATTGGGACATTCTTTCCTTCGTGCCGATGATCGGACTCAATATCGCCGTGATCAGCCTGATCGGGCGTTTCGTCGGCGCCGGCGACATGGAGCGCGCCAACCAGGTGATTCGCGCCGGATTCGCGCTCGGCCTGTGTTATTCGGCGGCGCTGGCCGTCGTCTACATATTGTTCCGTTTTCCGCTGGTCGAATTGTTCGCGCCGCCGGGCGGAGACTTCGAAGATATCCGCGCGCTGGCCGGCTTCATGATGATCGGCCTGTCCTGCTATACCATGGCCGACGCCACCTGTCTGGTGGCGGGCGGCGTATTGCGCGGCGCCGGCGATACGCGCTGGCTGATGATCGCGTCGGTCAGCCTGCATTGGTCGATGCTGGTGATCCAGTACTTCATCATTCTCGTCTGGCGGCTGAGCGCCGAGGTTTCCTGGATCGTATTCACCTTGCTCATATTCAGCATCGCCGTCGTGTACGTGTCGCGGCTGCGCGGCGGCCGCTGGCGCAACGAGGAAAAACTCGCCGCGGTCATGGCCGAATAGGGCGGCGATCCATTCGCCGGGAAGCTTTCCCGCGGCCTCCGACGACGCGAGCCGGCGCGTTCGGCCGCGGGACAAGACCGCGCTCTTGTCGTGCGGCAGCGAATAATTCCATGGCTGGAATTGTTCGGGGAACACCTTGTGAAATCGGCGGGCAACAGGTAGCCTCTATCGACCGGCCGGCAAGATTCGAGGTGCAGTGATGAACAGAATCGCCAGCGTGTTGCTGCCCGCTTTCGCCTTGCTGGGACTGGGCGCGGCCGTCGCGTTTTCCCAGTCCCGATATCCCGAAGAATTGCTGCGCCAGAAATCCGGCTTCATGCGTTCCGCCGCCCGCGCCATGGGGGAGCCGTTTCGCGGGATTGCCGCCTCCGACGGCTTGATCGAGGGTCTTTTTCCGGTGCGGAAGACCGGAATTTCCACGGCGCCGGTGCTGGCGGCCGCGAATGCGCTGTTGGCCGCATTGGACACCGCGCAATTGAGCCGTTCGCATTTCGCCGTCGAGGATCCGGAATGGCGGGACTGGTCCAATGTGGATGTCGGCATCTTCGCCCGCCGTGGCGTCAGCCTGGAAGAGATGAACGCGGAGCAGAAAGCCGCCGCCTGGAATCTGCTCGATCGATCGCTCAGCGCGGCCGGGGCGGAAAAGGTCCGCGACATCATGCGCACCGAACAGACGTTGTTCGAACTCAATGGCGAACCGATTCGCTACCATGAGGAAAAGTATTATTTCACCTTCATGGGCATGCCGTCCGAATCCGAGCCCTGGGGCTGGCAGCTCGACGGCCATCATCTGGTCATCAATTATTTCGTGCTCGGCGACCAGGTCGTGATGACTCCCGCATTCTGGGGCGCCGAACCGGCGGCGGCCGAGTCCGGCAAGTATGCGGGCAATGTCGTCTTGCAGGCCGAACAGGATCTGGGGCTGGCCCTGATGCAATCCCTGAGCGCGGAACAGCAGGCCGCGGCGACGATCGATCCGGCGAAGACGCGCAACCACCTCATCGCGGCGGCGAACCAGGACAACCTCGTGCTCGACCCGGAAGGCATTCGCGCCGACGAACTCGACAGCGCGCAGCGGCTCGCCCTGCTCGCGGTGATCCGCGAATACGTCGGCAACCTGCGCGACCCCCACGCCGCGGTCGCCATGGAGGAAATCGGAGAACATCTCGACGATACCTGGTTCGGCTGGCGCGGCGCCGGCGAAGACGACGCGGTGTTCTATTACCGCATACAGAGCCCGGTCATCCTGATCGAATTCGATCATCAGAATCCGGTCGGGACCTTGCGCAAGAATCAGCCCGGCGTTCCGACGAGAGACCATATCCACACCGTCGTGAGAACGCCCAACGGCAACGATTACGGCAAGGATCTGCTCGCGCAGCATCTCGCCGCGCACCCGCATTGATCATGGCAGCCATTTTCCGCAACCTGCTCGCCTGCGCCCTGGCCGTCTGGGCGGTTGCCGCGTTTCCCCAGTCCCCCAACGCTTTCGGCATTCCCACGGCCGCGCGCCCGAATCCGGCGGCCGGCATCGTCGCGGTGCCGGGCAGCCGCGCGCAGGGCTTCGCCGGCCAGGGCCGGTCCGAGGTCATCGCCCGCCACGGCATGGTCGCGACCAGCGACCCGCTGGCCGCGCAGGCGGGACTCGAAATCCTGCGCCGCGGCGGCAATGCCGTCGATGCGGCGGTGGCCGCGGCGGCGGTGCTCGACGTCACTTCGCAGAACGATACCGGCCTGGCCGGGGATCTGTTCGCGCTGGTCTGGAGCGCGGCCGACCGCAGGCTATACGCGCTGAACGCGGCCGGCTGGGCGCCGGCCGGCTGGACGCCCGAGTTCTTCAGGGAGGAGCTGGAGCTCGAGCGGGTGCCGGGCCGCGGCGTCAATTCGGCCACGGTGCCGGGCGCGGTAGCCGGCTACGACGCCTTGCTCGAGCGCTTCGGCACCATGGATTTCAGGCAGACGCTGGCACGCGCGGCGCGCATCGCCGAGGAGGGCTGGGGGCAATCGGAGCGGCGCCATGCGGATCTGGTCAGCCAGCGCGACAAGTTGCTCGAAGACGCCGATGCGGCCAGGGTATTTCTCGACGGCCGCGCCGCGCCGCCGCTATATTCCATTCTTCGCAATCCCGGCCTTGCCCGCGCCTTGCGGCTGTTGCAGGAAGAAGGCAAGGACGCGTTCTATCGCGGCGCGATCGGCGAAGCCCTGGTGGCCAAGGTGCGATCCCGGGGCGGCGTCATGACCCTGGCGGACCTGGCGGAGTTCGAGCCCGAATGGGCGGAGCCCGTCGCGACCAGCTACCACGGCTACGACATACACCAGTTGCCGCCTCCGGGACAGGGCTGGGCGGCGCTGGAAATGCTCAATATCCTGGAAATGTGCGCCCCGGTGCATGGCCTGAGCCTTGCCGCGCTCGGACCGTCGAGTCCCGATTACTGGCATTTCATGGTGGAGGCGAAGAAGCTGGCGTATTCCGACTTGCAGGCCTATAACGCCGACCCCCTGTTCAATCCGCCGCCGCTGAATCAGTTGCTGTCGAAAACCTACGCGCTGTCGCTCTGCGACCGGATCGACATGGACAGGGCTTCCGAGCCCGCGGTTGCCGGCGGGCTCGACGGCGGCACGGTCTATCTCGCCGCCGCCGACCGTTGGGGCAATATGGTTTCGCTGATTCACAGCATTTTTTCGGTATATGGCAGCGGCGTCGCGATCCCGCCTTACGGCATGATCCTGCACAATCGCGGCACCGCCTTTTCGCTGGATGAAGGTCATCCCAACGTGGTGGCGCCGAGAAAACGGCCGTTTCATTCGATCATCGCCGGCTTTGTTTCCCGCGACGGCGAGCCGCTGATGACCTTCGGCAACATGGGCGGCGCGGTTCAGCCCGAAACCCATGCCCAGCACATGGTGAACCTGATCGACCACGGCATGAATGTGCAGATGACCACCGACGCGGCGCGTTTCACGCATAGCCAGAACAGCAATGTGTTGTCGCTGGAATACAATCTGTTCGATCTGGTCGGACCCGCGCTGCGGGCGCGGGGGCACGTCGTGCGCGGCGTGGGCGGCGGCGCGGTCGGCGGCTATCAGGGCATCCTGTTCACGCGCGACCCGGAAATGACGCCGCCGTTGCGCAATCAGCAAAGCATCGACGAGGATCTTCCGGTAAATGGCGTTTACCGCGCCGGCTCGGACCATCGCAAGGACGGTCAGGCCGTCGGCTGGTAGGCGCGGGAGGCAATCATGACCGAAGTAAGTTGGCTGGCCGTCATTGTAGCGACGGTATTGAGTTTCATGTTGGGCGGCTTGTGGTATTCGCCGCGGGTTTTCGGCGCCAGATGGGCCGAAGGCGTCGGCGTCGACCTCGAAGCCGAGGACGCGGGCAGACATGCGGCAAAGGCGTTGTCGGTGCAGTTCGTCAGCACCTTGTTGCTCGCCTGACTGCTCGGCGCGATGGTGGACGCGGGAGAATGGCTGATGATTGCCGCGACCGTGGGCATGGTCGCCTTCATTCTCGCGTCCGGCGGCCTGTTTCATCGCAACAGCCGTTTCGCGGTAATCATCGAGGCGGCCTTCGTCGCGACAATGTCCGCGCTCATGATCGTCGTCCATCTGGTGTTATAGCCCATGGACGCGCCGCCGGATTCGACGGCGCAAGCCGTCGCATCCGGGAGCAAGACAAGACCGCGTCTTGTCTTGCGGCAATGAATAATTCCATGGATGGAATTATTCAGAGAAGACAAGGCGAGCTCCGATTTATCGGGGCTTGCCTGCGGCACATGGATGTGCCGCCGGATTCGGCGGCGCGAGCCGCAGAATCCGGGAGCAAGACAAAACCACGCTTTTGTCTTGCGGCAATGAATGATTCCATGGATGGAATCATTCAGAGAATACAAGGAAAGCTCGCGGCGGACCGAAACCGGGAGTCGGGTCAGTTCCCGGCATGTCGGGCATGAATGCGGACGAGGCGCCGCGCCGCGGCGCCCGGGTCTGAAGCGCCGAAGACCGCATGAATCATCGCCAACAGATCCGCGCCCGCCGCCAGCGTCTGATCCGCATTGCTCCGATCGATGCCGCCGATGGCCGCGACCGGCAAGTCCAGCGATTCCCGCGCCCGGCGCAGAACCTCGAGCCGGGCGGGGGCGGCTTGCGGCTTGCTGGCCGAGGGGAAGAATCGGCCGAAAGCGACGTAGTCGGCGCCCTGGTCTCGCGCGGACCGGGCCAGTTCCAGCGAGTCGCGGCAACTGGCGCCGATAATGGCTTCGGCGCCGAGCGCGGAACGCGCGTCGGCGACAGCGCAGTCATCCTTTCCCAGGTGAACGCCGTCGGCGCCGCTGAGCGCGCATAATTCCACATCGTCGTTGATGATCAGCGGCACTTCGTGCTGCCGGCAGATATCGAGCAGCAGCGCAGCCTGCCGGCGGGCCTTGTCCCGGTCGCCGTGCCTGGCGCGGAATTGCAGCAAGGCGATGCCGGCTCCCGCGACTTCGCGCAGGACTTGCTCATGACCGGGCAGGTTCATGAAGGCGTCGCTCGTGATCGGATAAATGCCGGAAAATTTCATGAGCAAGTATTCTCTGAATAATTCCATCCATGGAATTATTCATTGCCGCAAGACAAAACGCGGTTTTGTCTTGCTCCCGGATTCAACGGCTCGCGCCGTCGAATCCGGCGGCGCATCCTTGCGCCGCAGGCAAGTTCCGATAAATCGGAACTTGCCTCGTATTCCCTGAATAATTCCATCCATGGAATTATTCATTACCGCAAGAAAAAAGCGTGGTTTTGTCTTGCTCCCGGATTCAATGGCTTGCGCCGTCGAATCCGGCGACGCTCTTTTGTATCGCGGGCCTGTGCCGCAGGCAAGCTCCGACTTGACCAGAGTTTGCCTAGCGCGCGTGGCGGCTCCGTTCGGGCAGATACTGGCCGGCGCCGGCGCGCCAGCCTCCGCTGAGCGCCTTCCAGGTGAATTGCTGGGCCTTGAGCAATGCTGTTTCCATGGCATGGCCCAGGGCAAGATTGGCGGCGACGGCGCCGGCCAGGGTGCAGCCCGAGCCATGGTATTCGCGGGCCAGTCTCCGCCAGCGGAACTCGATTGTTTCGCAGCCTGGCCGGAACCAGCGATTGACGACCTCCTTGCCCGATTCGTGGCCCCCGGTCAGCAAAACATTGCCGCAGCCCCGGCGCAGCAGTTCGCCGGCCGCGGCTTCGGCCGAATCCGCCATGGGCGCCAGTTGCGTCAATTCCATGGAATTCGGCGTCGCCACGGTTGTCAGCGGCAGCAAGGATTCCCGCATCGCGGCGAGCACTTCGGATCCCGTGAAGGCATATCCGCCGCCGGCCGCGCTGACCGGGTCCATCACTACCGGAATTTCCGCATGTTCGCGCAACAGGCCGCATACGGTTCTTGCGGCGCCGGCGCTGCCGAGCAGGCCCAACTTGAAACAGCGGACCGGCATGTCCGCCAGCACGCGGCGGGCCTGTTCCGCCATCAGGTCGGCGACCACGGGAACGATCCGGCTCGCATTGACCGTATCCTGTACTGTCAGCGCGGTTGCGACGGGGGCGCAATGGCAGCCCAGGCTGAGCAGGGTTTCGATATCGGCCTGCAGCCCGGCGCCGCCGCTGGGGTCGAGGCCGGAAAAACACAGCACCACGGGTTTGCCGGTATCCATGCCGATCATGATACCGGCTTGACGACGACCAGAATGACAATGGCCGCCAGCAGGAAAACCGGCAATTCATTGAACACGCGGAAGAAGACATGGCTGCGTTCCTTGCCGCCGTCGCGCAAGTCGCCCATATAGACCCGGCACATGCCGTGATACACAAGCAGCAGGGCGACGAGCCCGAGCTTTGCCTGCATCCACCGCTGGGCGAGGAAATAGTCCGGATTGTCGAACAGCAGCCAAGCGCCGGACAATAGCGCGGCCGCGGCGGAAGGCGTGGCGATGCTCCAGAAAAGCTTGCTTTCCATGACGACGAAGCGGTCGCGGCTGACCGCGTCCTCGCTCATGGCGTGATAGACGAATAGTCGCGGCAAATAGAAAAGGGCGGCAAACCAGCACACCATGGCGATGATGTGAAAGGATTTCAGCCAGAGCATGGAGTTTCTCCCCCGGCGTCGACCGTGTAACATTACCGCCTTTCGAGGCGGCGGAACGGCCCTGACGTTCGGTCGCCGGGCGACGGAAGCAGTCTAGCATGATTACCGCGGGCATAGTGGGCGCCGCCGGCTACGTCGGCGCGGAGTTGCTGCGCCTGTTGACGGGCCATTCGCAAGTGGAGGTGGGCCGGATAACTTCGCGCGAACTCGCAGGCGCCGCCGTCGCGCGCCGTTTCCCCAATTTGCGCGGTCGTCTCGACCGCGAGTTCAGCGCGCCGGACGCGGCGGCGCTGGGCGAGCATGATGTCGTTTTCTTCGCCGCGCCCCACGCGGTCGCCATGAAATCCGCCGCGCGGGTTCTCGCCGGCGGCGCCAGAGTGATCGATCTCTCGGCGGATTTCCGCATTCGCGATATCGCCTGCTGGGAGCAATGGTATGGAACCCCTCACGCAAGCCCGGCACTTGCGGAGGAGGCGGTTTACGGGCTGCCCGAAGTCAATCGCGAACTGATCCGCGACGCGCGCCTGATCGCGGTTCCCGGCTGCTATCCGACCGCTGTCCAGTTGGCCTTGCTGCCCTTGCTGGAAAACGGTCTCGTGGACGAAAAACGACTGATCGCCGATGCGAAATCCGGTGTCAGCGGCGCGGGCCGCAAGGCTGCCGCGGAATATCTGCTTTGCGAAGCGTCCGAATCGATCAGCGCCTATGCCGTGGCGGGGCACCGCCACCATCCGGAAATCGTCCAGGGGCTCGAGGCGGCCGCCGGCAAGCCGGTGACATTCACCTTCGTGCCGCACCTGACGCCGATGATCCGCGGCATTCTCGCCACCTGTTATGCTCCGGCGCGCGACCCGGACGCTTGCAGCGCGGCGCTGTTGCAAGACGTATTCGAACGGCGTTATGCCGGCGAGCCTTTCGCGCGGGTGCTGCCGTCAGGGGAACTGCCCGCGACCCGGGAAGTCCGCGGTTCGAATGTCTGCGAAATCGCCGTGAACTACGACGAAAATTCGGCGCTGGCGATCGTGCTCGCGGCGGAGGACAATTTGGTCAAGGGGGCGGCGGGTCAGGCGATACAATGCATGAACATCATGTTCGGATGGAATGAATCCGAGGGTCTGGATGGAATCGGTTTATTGCCCTGAGCATTCTCTGGATCATTCCATCCGCAAATGGTTCATCGCCGCGAAACAAGAGCGCGAGACTGTGCGGAAACCCGAAAATGACGGTGATCGCGCGCGGGCCGCGAACCGCGGCATGACGCGGTTTTGTCTTGCATGCGCATGCAATGGCTTGCGCCATCGAATTCGGCGGCGCATCCATGCGCGCAGGCCAGCCCCGGCAAATCAGGGCTTTCCTGACTCGCCGGCGCCGGAATTCCCGGAAAGTCGCGGCCTGCCGTCAAGTGGCGGCGATCGCGATTGCAGGTTATGTTTATGTCGAAAGCGAGTTAACATTGTCGGCGAGGTTCATTCCCGGGCCATCAAGTTGGAAAGCGGTCGCAGCCGCGTCTCCGGCGCAACGGCGGCACGGAAATTCGATTGGATCAAGACGAGAGGATTGACATGCTGAACAAGAAGTCCGGAAGCGCCGTGGCCGCCACTACTAATGCCGCGAACAACCATGCCCTGATCTCCAGCACCACTACGGTGAACGGGGACATCAGTTTCGAAGGCGAACTCATTGTCAAGGGACGCGTAATCGGCAAGGTGCTGGCGGAGGAAGGTTCGGAAGCCCAATTGCGAGTCACCGAGGGCGGTTCGGTCGAAGGCGATGTCGAGGTTCCGCTGGTGATCATCAACGGCGAGGTGAGCGGCAATGTGCGGGCTTCCAAACACATTGAACTTGCCGCGCAAGGCGTGGTCAACGGCAATGTAGCCTACAACCTCATCGAGATGGTCATGGGCGCGGTAGTCAACGGAAGCCTGACCCGACTGGAACGGGAAGAGCCGGAAATCGCCTTGTTGCAACTCGAAAAGGAAGCGGATTCGGGCGCCGCCTAGTCCCCAGGCTCCTGCGGAATCGCGTCCCGGCTGACCGGAGCGCGGCCGTTGCGCTACAATATCGCTCCGGCATCCTCCGAATCATTTCATCCATGGAATGTTTCGTTGCCGCAAAATCCGGGCACGGTCTTGTTTTGCCGGCGAATGCGATCTTGCGCCATCGAATCCGGCGGCGCTCTTTCATACCGCGGGTTTGTGCCGCGGGCATGCGGCGCGGGGAAGCCCCCGATCTATCGGAACTTCCCGCGCATCAGGGTTTCGGTTTCACGGCGTCGAGGCGCGCCATGGCGGATGGAACAGACATGTCGGCAGTGCAGTCCCAGGATCCCGCAGTCATGCATTTCACCGATCAGGCGGCGGACAAGGTGCATCGGCTGATCGCGGAAGAAGGCAATGACAATCTGAAATTGCGGGTATTCGTTACCGGCGGCGGCTGCTCCGGATTCCAGTACGGCTTCAGTTTCGACGAAGAGGTGGCCGAAGACGATACCGTGATCCGGAACAAGGGAGCGAGCCTGCTGGTCGACCCCTTGAGCTTCCAATACCTCGCCGGCGCCAGGGTCGACTATGTCGAAGGGCTGGAAGGCTCCCGCTTCGTCGTCGACAACCCCATGGCGACCACGACCTGCGGCTGCGGGGCTTCCTTTTCGATCTGAGTATCCTCTGAATAATCCCGTCCGTGGAATTATTCATTGCCGCAAGACCAGCGCGTGGTTTTGTCTTGCCGCCGGATGCAATGACTTGCGCCGTCGAATCCGGCGGTGTTCTTTTGTACCGCGGGTTGGCGCTGCGGGCATGCGTCGCGGGAAAGCCCTGACTTGATCAGGGCTTTCCTTGCTTTCAGGATCGGTCTCCGGCCAGTTTCGCAAGATGGAAACTCTTCTTGCCGCGCCGGATGACGAAATATCTCCCATGTAGCGCAAGCCCCGGATCCAGCGGATCGTCGCCGGAGCTCTGAACCGCGTCATTCACCGAAACGGCGCCGCTGCCGACCAGTTCCCGCGCGATTCGCCGCGACCGCGCCAAGCCGCATGTCACGAGCACATCGAGCAAGACGGCTCCCGGCGTTATTTCGGCGCAAGGCAGGCCGTCCTGTTCCAGCTGCCGCAAATCCGCCGCTCCCAGCCCGGATACTTCGCCCGCGAACAGCGCCCGGCCGATTCGTTCCGCCGCGGCCAGTCCCTGCGCGCCGTGCACGAGCCCGGTCACTTCCCGCGCCAGAATTCCCTGGGCCGCAGGCCGGGCCTGGGCGACTTTGTCCTCGCGTTCGACCCGTTCGATCTCCGCCGCCGGCAGAAAGGTGAAATAACGCAGAAAGTCGTATGCGTCCGCATCGGCGGTATTGAGCCAGAACTGGTGGAAGGCGTAAGGCGAAGTCTTGGCGGGATCGAGCCAGATCGCGCCCGATTCAGTCTTGCCGAACTTCGAACCGTCGGCCTTGGCGATGAGCGGGAAAGTCATGCCGTAGACCTGCCGCCGATGCAGGCGGCGGGTCAGATCGATACCGCCGGTGATATTGCCCCACTGATCGCTGCCGCCGACCTGTATCGTGCAATCATGGCGTTTGAACAACTCGGAAAAATCAAGAGATTGCAAGATCATGTAACTGAATTCGGTATAGGAAATCCCCTCTCCTTCGCGCTCGATCCGTTGCCGCACCGATTCCTTCTGGATCATGCTGTTGACCGAGAAATGCTTGCCGATATCGCGCAGGAAGCCGAGTACGCTGTAATCCCGCGTCCATTCCAGATTGTTGACCAGCAGCGCGGAATTGGCGCCGCAGTCGAAATCGAGAAAGCGGGCGAGTTGCGGCTTGATCCGTTCGACCCAGTCGCCGATGACTTCGACGGAATTCAGCTTGCGTTCGCTGTCCTTGAAACTGGGATCGCCGATCAGGCCGGTGGCGCCGCCGACGAGGGCGACGGGCCTGTGCCCGGCGAGCTGGAAGCGCCGCAAGGCGAGCAAGGGGAGCAGATTGCCGATATGCAGGCTTTCCGCGGTGGGATCGAATCCGCAATAGAGCGTGCGGCTGCCGCCGGCAAGATGTTGCTTGAGTTGCTCGCCGCCCGCAAGTTGAGCGATGAGGTTTCTCGATTCGAGATCGGCGATTATCGATTCGTGCGTCATGGACGCGCCTCGGGCATGCGGGAACTTGAAGCTGTCCGCGTTGCGAAATGGCTGCGGGCCGCAGATTCGCCCGCCAACCGCAAAGTTGCCGATAGGGAAGCTCTGAAAGTGGCCGGGCAGTCCTGAATCAGCCGGCTCGGGCCGCGATCATTGCCCGGACTCTCCGGCTTCCGCGGCCATTCTTTCCTCGGCCCGATGTCCGGAAAGAATGTTGTACATGCCGTAATTGCCTTCATGGCAGGCATATTCGTAAATCTTCTCGGGCGTGAAATCGAGCAGCAGTTCGCGCGTATACGGCGCGGTGAACTGACCCGGATCGCTGGATGTGAAATGGTAGAGAATCTGCTCGTCGCTGATCCGGGTCAGCCGTTCGGTATTCACCTTTCTTTCGGTGCCCGGGGCAGTGCTGCTGGCCTCGGAATAGTTCGCGGTTTCGATGACAAGGGTGTCGCCGTCCCACCAGCCGCGGGAATCGCCGTGCCATAACTTGATCTTGTCGGAGACGCGAGGCCGCTCGACAATGGGGATGATGCGCACGTCATGAGCCATTTCCTGGATGATCGCCACGGTGTCCCGGTTCTGCACGATCTGCCAATAGCTGTTATAGCCGGAACCGAGACGCGGCGCGCCGAATGACAGGCAGCGCTCGCCGAGAGGGCGGTCGGTCCAGGAATCCGCCGGATGCAGGCGCCGGCGTTCGGCCAGATTCCGCGCGGCCGCGACCGCTGCCTCCGTGCGCGGCGGGTATTTGCCGTTCGGCGGATCGATGATCTGGGAAGTCCTGCGATGGACGATCCTGTCGACGATCCATTGCGAGTCGTAATTGCCCGTGGAGGGATCGTAGGAGTTGATTTCGCCGCTTACGGCGGCGGAGAAAAAGCCGTCGCCGAAAAGGGCGTCTTCGCCGGAGGCGTTGACGTCCAGCGCGCGCTGTTGCAGGAAGGCGATCTCTTCATCGGTGAAGAATTCCCGGTCGGCATATGCGTCGGGGCGCTCGACCGGCGTCAGCGTGTTGTTTTCCCATACTCCTTGCAGATCCGGATGGCCGTCGATGGTGCGCGGCACCTGGTAGCCGTCTTGCGCGCTTGTTCCCGCGGCCGCGGCCAGCAAGGCGAGCAAGATGCCGGATATCATGGGGAATCGGTTCATGGCGACATTCTCCCAGGCAGCAACAATCCTCCGATTATGGACAATCGGGAAATTACTGCAAGCATTTTGATCGGTTCCCGCGCTGGCCGGCCGGCGGACGAATCCGATTGCAAGCTGTCGCGCTTGGCATTATGCTAATCCACGAAGTTGAGGATATGCGATCAGCAGAAAAGGATGGTCCGGCATTCCGGCCGTCCGAAAATGCGAATGAACAAGCATCCCAAGCTTGCAAAGAAATTCAAGCTTCTCTACCAGTTGAAAGCCAGACCGGACATCGCCAGCAACCAGAAGTTGGCCGATTTGCTCGGCGTAAGCCGTCAATCCGTCAGCAAATGGGGGACTGGCGGCGGAACCCAGTCCGGCGACGCCATTCCGGATGCGCATTTTTTCCGGATCGGACAACTGTTCGGCATCGATTCCTATCTTTTCACGCTGGAGTATGAGGAGTTCGAGAAAGAAATCAGGCTGCTGCTTGATCGTCGAAATCGGGCGAGGCTGCGGCGGCCGCGGCGGATTTTCCACAATAACCTGCCGGTTGCCGGCGGAAAGTTGCTGGGCCGGGAAATCGAACTCGCCGCTTTGAACGAGGCCTGGAATCTGTGCGCCGCCAATGTAGTCCAGATCACGGGCATGGGCGGCATCGGCAAGAGTTCTCTTGTCAATGAATGGCTTGCGGGCATGGATGCCGATAATTACCGGGGCGCGGAAACAGTTCTGACCTGGTCGTTTCATCATGGTTACGGCTCGCGTCCGGCCGCGCTGTCGTCGGAGTTGTTCTTCGCGCGCGCCCTGTCATTGCTCGGCGACGGGAGAGCGGCCCGCGACGATCCGGAAAATCAGGCGATGCGGCTGGCGCAAGAAATCAGGCAAGGCCGGACCTTGCTGGTGCTCGACGGCGTTCAGGATCTGCAAGATTGCTACGGGCCGGGTTTTGGGCAGTTCGCGGATTCCGCCCTGGCCATGCTGGTGCGGGAACTGGCAAAGGAAAATCCCGGCCTTTGCATAATCTGCACGCGACTGAAGAACGCCGATCTCGAGGTGATCGGCGCGCCGCGGGCGATTTCGCTGGAACTGGAGGGGCTGGCGCCGCCCGCGTCCGGCAAGCTGTTGGCTTCCCGCGAAATTCGGGGCGGACCGAGTCAACTCGCGCATGTGGTCCGCCAACATGAAGGTCTGCCCCTTACGCTCCGGCTGCTGGACAAGCATCTCGACCTGGTCGGCGACGAAAATCTCGCCCTTTGCATGGAAGTCGGTCCGCTGGTCGAGGAAAGCGGCGAATATGAGCGCGCCGCGCAACTGGCGCGCGACTATCTGGATCGGCTGCCGTTGGAGGGGCAGCGCAAGTTTTTCTACTTTCTGAGCCTGTTCGGACGACCTGCGCGGCTGAGGGAAGTGTTGCGAATCTGTCGATATCGGCGCATCGATGGCCTGACCCGCGAAATCCTGTCCCTGACTCACGGGGAATTGCGCTACGGAATCTTCTCCCTGGAGAAAGCGGGCATTGTCCGGGTCCGGCGCCAACGGCAGGGCATGATGCTGGAATTGATCCGGTTTGTCGGGGAAGCCATGGCGCTGGATCTGAAACAGCGCTTCCCGGATCAATGGCTTGCGGGCAATCGGCTGTTGTTCGACAGGATGCGGAAAAAGAAAACAGGTTCGCGGCTTTCCGCGTCCGACCGGGAGTCGCTTTATCGCGCTGTTATCAATGGCGTCAGGTCCGAATCCTGGGACGAGGCCTTCGACTTGTATTTCCAGCGCTTGAGAAATGCCCGGTTTTTCCCTTGTCCGTCCGGCTTTCGCTATCTGGATCTGGCCTGTTTGCGGACTTTTTTCGCAGATCCCTGGTCTCGGGTCGACGCGAGCGTTTCGAAGGAAGAGTCGCGGGTCGAACTGCGCTTGTGCGCCGCCGCCAATCTTGCCGGCCTCGGCGATATCGATCCGGCGACGATCCTGGCCCGAAGTTGCCTGAAATGGTTTCTGGTCCGGCAACAATGGGCGAATGCGATCAGCGCGGCCTGTCTGCTGCTGGGGATGTTGCTGGCGGCGGGAAGATTGCCCGAGGCCGCGCGCTGGACCAATCGCGTTCGCAAGAGTCTGGCCCGGGGCGGCGATCCGGTCGCTGTCGCCAGCGGCGACATGCTCGCCGCCAACGTATCGTTCCTGCGCGGCAAACCTGAAAAGGCCGGCAAGTTATTCCGCCGGGCCGACCGGTTGATTGCGGCGGCGGGTCCCGAGACGGAAATAGAGATTCCCTTGACGAATTATTACTTTTGCCGCTACCTGCTCGAAACGGGCATGGTCCGGGAATCGCTGCGCAGCGCCATGCCGGAGACCGCCGGCGGCGAATCCGAGGCATGGCAGATACCCCTCGATACCGAACTTCACCATAGCAAGGAACTTTCCCTGTTGAGTCTCGTGTTGCAACGGCAGGGCGATCAGGCCAGCGCGAGGCGCATGCTGGACCGGCAAGTGGAAATACTGCGCTCCTCCGGCGAATGGCTGTGCCTTGCGGGCGGCCTGAATTGCCGCGCGCGGTTTTTCATCGAAAGCGAAGATTTCCGGGCCGCCCAGGCCGACCTCGATGAGGCGCTCGGCATTGCGCGGCGCATGGCCGCGGTCGCGGTCGAATGGGAGACCTTGCTGAATCTGGCCTTGTTGTGCAGCCGGAATGCGAAACCCGAGTTGGGCAGGTGTTATCTGAAAAACGCGAAAGAGGTCGTCGGCATGGACGAATTCAGGTTTCGCGACGGGGAAATCCGCGAATTGGAACGCGCCCTGGCGGCCTGAGTTCGGGCGCGAATCGAAAATGCAAAGGCCGGCGGCATTACGCGACGCTACCGGCCTTGCGCTTGCCGGCCTCGGAATCGACGGCCAGCCCGACCGCCGATTCCCCAGGCTCTCCGGCTTGCTCTCTTGTCGCTGGCATGCGCCGCGCGTCCCGGGGAAGCTCCGGTCAAGCGGAGCTTCCCCGGGACTTCGCTTCAGTCGGAGCCGGCCAGGGTGCGTTGCCGGGATGCCTGTCTTTCCGCGAGAAGTTGCTGATAACCGTCTTCGTCGAGATGGGTGATCGCCAGCCAGGCGTGAGTCATCTCGTCGCCGGTTCGGCTGCCGCCATACACCCACTGATCGGGGTCGGGGTTGTTGGGATTGGCCGAGGTATTGTCGTACCACTGCTTCAATACAAGCACCGCGCCGGCCGGCACCAGCGGCGCCACGTCGGGCTCGTAGATATGGCTGTGATGCCAGGTGGCGCTCCAGTTGGAGATCTGGCTGACCTGTTCGGTGCGGCCGGTTTCCGGATAGAAGATTTCCAGCGAGGCGGCGTTCATGCGCAGATGGCCGTGCGGCTGGAAGCTGTCGACGCGTATCGGATGATCGAAGGAATGGAAGCCCTGGGTCATCTGGTAACCGTTGGGCGGGATGATCAGGTCGTCCTGTTCGCTGATTCGATACAGTTTGAGATCCTGTTTGTATTGCGCGGACTCGTTGTATCCCTCGTCGTGCAGCCAGAGGCCGATTTCAACGATATTGTCGGTGATCATCCGGCCCTGGGCTGTCGGTCCGACGCCGCCGGGGTACATGTGGATGCTCCAGCGCACCATCGAGCCGGCGGGAATCGTGCGGCAGACGCCTTCGGGGACGATCTCGCCCCATTTGCCCATGGCGTATTCGGTCAATTGGCCATAACGCTCCATGGTGCCGTCTTCGCGCATGATCTCCACCGAAGAGTTGGCATGGTGGACCACCGCCTTGGCGTCGCCGCGCGGCTTCACCTGGATCGCCTTGATGCAGCGGTCGGCGGTGATCCCGCTGGGCACGTAGTGGTTGCTCCACATGTCGTTGCCGTTGGCCGGGATATCGATCGGGATCGATGGTATGACCATGGTGGGTTCGCCGAACTGATCGACGAAATTCCATTCGGAAGGATCGTTCAGGTCCGGCGCCGGCACGGCCAGATCGGGGTCGCCGAGCGGAGCGCCCTGGTCGACCCAGGCGACGATAGTGTCGATGTCTTGCCCGGACAGTCTCCAGTCGCCTTGCAACTCCTGGATGCCGATGCCGTGATCGTAGGCGTAAGGCGGCATTTCGCGATTGGCCACCCGCAACTGGATCAGCGGCGCCCAGGGCCGAACCTGATCATAGGTCTCGAATTGCATGGGGCCGATGCCGCCTTCGCGATGACAGACCACGCAATTCTCGTTGATGATGCGTCCGACATGACTGTTATACGTGATTTCCGGGTCTTCCTGCGCCATTGCCGCCGAGGAAATTCCGGCGGCGGCGAGCAGTCCCGCCAGTGTTCGAATCTTCATGTGCCGCTCCCCAATTGATGTTGATTCAATCAGGTTCTAGCACAATCGGAAAAGGCTCCGCAACGGCGCAACCGTTACAAAGTTTGACAGGCGCGGGGCCGCTTTTCGCTGCGTCGCATGCGGCATCGTTGAAACGTGTCGCCGCGGCGCTGCCCGCGGGCGAACCTGCTTGCGCGCTGCCTGCCGGGGCCGGCCAAGGAAAAAGGCCGACCGGCGCGGCGCCGGTCGGCCTTTTCGATGCTTGCTTGCGCGGCGGATTGCCCGCCGCCATGTATCCGCGCGACTAGTCGGAACCCGCCAGCGAACGCTGTTGCCGGGCTTCGCGCTCCGCGACGAGTTTTTCGTAACCCTCGTCGTCGAGATGGGTGATGGCGATCCAGGCATGGGACATTTCATCGCCGGTGCGGCTGCCGCCGTATACCCATTGGTCCGGGTCGGGATTGTTGGGATTGTCGGCGCTATTGTCGTACCACTGCTTGATCACGAGCACCGCGCCGGTCGGCAGCAGCGGCGCCGCGTCGGCTTCGTAGATATGGCTGTGATGCCAGGTGGCGCTCCAGTTGGAGATCTGGCTGATCTGCTCGGTGCGGCCGGTTTCCGGATAGAAGATTTCCAGCGAGGCGGCGTTCATGCGCAGATGGCCGTGCGGCTGGAAGCTGTCGATCCGCACCGGGTGATCGAAAGAGTGGAAGCCCTGGGTCATGGTGTAGCCGTGCGGCGGCACGATCAAATGACCGCCCTCATAGCCGGAGCGCATCGGATACAGTCGCAGATCCTGCTTGTAGGGCTGCTCTGTTTCGACATAGTCCTCGTCGTGGAACCAGAGGCCGATTTCAACCACGTTGTCCTTGATCATCAGGCCTTCGGCGGTCGCGCCGACACCGCCGGGGAACATGTGGATATCCCAGGAAATGCGCGAACCGGCGGGAATGGTGCGGCAGACGCCTTCCGGCATCAACTCGCCCCACTTGCCCATGGCGTATTCGGTGAGCTGGCCGAACCGCTCGAATTCGCCTTCTTCATTCATGGCTTCCACATAGGAATTGGCGTGATGCACCACCGCCTTGGCGTCGCCGCGCGGCTTCACCTGCACGGCCTTGATGCAGCGGTCGGCGGCGAGGGTGCTGGGCACGTAATGCTTGCTCCAGAGGTCATTGCCGCTGGCCGGAATGTCCATTGGAATCGACGGGATGATCAGATCGGGAGCGCCGAGTTCGGGCTCGAAGTTCCAGGCGTCCGGATTGGGCAGCTCGGGGGCCGGCGGGACGATGTCGGGATCGCCCAGCGGCGCGCCTTGCTCAACCCAGGCGACGATGGCGTCGATGTCTTCCTGCGCCAGCCGCCAGTCGCCTTCCAGTTCCTGAATGCCGATGCCGTGATCATAGGCGTAGGGAGGCATTTCGCGATTCGCCACCTTGAGCGAAATCAGGGGCGCCCAGGGGCGAACCTGATCGAAGTTCTCGAATTGCATCGGCCCGATGCCGCCTTCGCGGTGGCAGACCACGCAATTCTCGTTGATGATTCTCGCGACATCGCCGTTATAGGTGATTTCGTGCTCCTGAGCCTGGGCGCCGAAAGCGACAGCACCGCCGAGCAGGATCAAAACTTGCGCCAGTTTCATGTCATTCTCCTCGATTGAGCATTATCCGAGCGTTGTCTTCCTGACGGAATATCATTCCGATACTAAATACTTGCTTGCCTGAAGTCCACGATTCGAGCGCCGCATTCGCGCCCGCGAATGCAACAATTTGCAACAGGCGAGCTCCGATTTTCCGGGGCTTGCCTGCGGCGCTTGGATACACCGCCGGATTCGATGGCGCAAGCCATTGAAATCCTTGAGCAAAAAACTAAACCACGCGCTTGCCTGCGCCAATGAATAATGCCGTGGATGGAATTATTCAGGGGAGCCGCAGGACTCACTCGGACACCGTTATCCGCTGATAGACATTGGTCCAGCAGCATTGATCGCCGTAAGAGCTGTCCGGCGCCGCATGCACATTGACCGAGCCGCGAATGATGTAGTCTCCGGGCGTCGAGAATGTCGCCAGCACCGAGGCGGCGCCGGCGCCGCCCTCGATGACGGCTTCATTGGGTTCGGGGCCGGTATAGAATTCGAAGCGCGGGTCGTCCGGGTCGAACGGGTTTTCCGGCTCGGGAGCGTCGGGGTCGCGTTCGAAAGTCACCTCGCCCGGGCCCTGGTGCATGCTGAACTCGACATTCATGTCGAGCGGCTCGCCGAAGCGCGGGTCGGTCGGGTCGCGGTCGGCCGGGTCGCTCGCGTTGAGCACCAGTTCGACCGTCTCGCCCGCGTCGACTGCGGCGCCGTAATCGGCGATGCCCGCCGTCAGGCCGGCGGCCAGTTCGCTATCGCCGAACGCGGCCAGCGGCTGCAGCGAACCCTGGGGCCGGGGGCGGACGAAGTCGAGTTCGTAGGCCGAGGCGCCGCGCCGGCCGGGCACCTGCAGCACTTCGCTCGCGCCGGTCTTCAGGTACCACCAGACATCGGTGTCTTCCCGGCCAGCGGGCAAGGTGACCGTGAAAACGCCCGTGCCGCGGCCGGAGGGGAAATGCGTCGGCTGCATGCCGTCGAACTCGGCCGGTTCGATGTAATTGTTCTCGCCCAGCGGGATATCGACATCCTGCTCGGTATTGCGATTGATATAGCCGAAGGAAATGGTGGTCGTGCCGTCTTCATTGGCGACCCAGCCTTCCATCAGCGGAATGATCGGCAGTCCGTCGGGCGGCGTCAACGACAGAAAACGGGGTTGATCGTCCTGGCCCCGGGACAGCGGGGAAACAGCCGTCAGCACCAGGGCGGCGAACACCGGCAATGATTGGTACATGCGTCGCATCAATAGATTCCTCTTCAGTACAATCCAGAAAGCCCGCGGGCGATCGATGGCCGCTGCGGCCACCTGCGCCGGGCAGAAGCAAGGGGGGAGCCCCGGCCAATCGGGGTTTCCCGCCGGATTCGACGATGCCGACCGTCGAGTCCGGGAACAAGACATGACCGCGCTCTTGTCTTGCGGCCGCTTTTGTCTCGCGGTGTCTTGCGTGTCTTGCGTGTCTTGCAGCAATGGATAATGCCGCGAATGGAATTATCCAGAAAGTACGAAGCATAATGGCAAGGTCGCGAATCGTCCAGTGCCGGCAAGGCCCGGCGACGATCGAATTGCAAGCAAGTGTTACTTTGCCGGCGCGTCCGGGGTTGGACACGGCCGCGCGGAATGTGTAGCTTCGCCGACATCCGCGCCGCATGGCCGCGTCGCCGGATGCGACCGCGGGCCATTGCCGCAAGACAAGGCCGCGCTGCTGCCTTGCGGCGATGGATAATTCCATGGATGGAATCAGTCGGGGAATACTCGGTCAAGAACGGAGGCGGGGCGCCCGCATGACTGACCGCCATCCTGTCATAGAACTTCGCAACGTGGACAAGTTCTACGGAAGCTTCCAGGCGCTCGCGAACGTCAGCATGACCGTGGGCCCGAGCGAGCGCGTGGTGATCTGCGGCCCCTCCGGCTCCGGCAAGTCGACCCTCGTCAGATGCGTCAACCGACTGGAAGAACACTCGGCCGGCAAGATTTTCGTCGACGGCGAGGAACTGGGCGACCGGCGAACCGATATTCGCAAGATTCGCATGAAGGTCGGCATGGTTTTCCAGCAATTCAACCTGTTTCCGCATCTGACCGTGCTCGAGAATCTGACCATTGGCCCGATCCGGGTCCGCAAGCTGGCCAGATCGAGGGCTGTCGATCTCGCGCGCCGATATCTTGCGCGCGTGGATATCCTGGAGCAGGCGGAAAAATATCCCGCCCGGCTTTCCGGCGGCCAGCAGCAGCGGGTGGCGATCGCGCGTTCGCTTTGCATGGAGCCGGACGTGATGCTGTTCGATGAGCCGACTTCGGCGCTGGATCCGGAGATGATCGGCGAAGTCCTCGAGGTAATGGCCGATCTTGCGGAAAGCGGCATGGCGATGATCTGCGTGACCCACGAGATGGGTTTCGCGCGCAAGGTCGCCGACCGGATGATCTTCATGGACGAGGGGGAGATTATCGAATCGGCCCCGACGGAAAGATTTTTCTCGAACCCCGCAAGCGAACGCTGCCGGAGGTTTCTCGAGCGGATCCTGGAGCGCTAGCATGACTTCGAACACCCGGCCGCGGGCGCTGTCGCGGCGCCGTCTTGCGGCGGCCGCGGGATCGCGCGCATTGCAGGCGGCTTTATACCTGATCCTGCTCTACCTGCTGGTCAGGCTGGCGCTGAACGGCGCCGCGGCCATGGGCTACAACTGGCAATGGTACCGGGTGCCCGACTACCTGTTCCGGTTCGCCGACGACGGGTTCGAATGGGGCGAGATCGCCCTGGGTCTGGCGACGACGCTGAAACTTTCCCTGCAATCCTTGCTGCTGGCGACGGGCATGGGCGCGGTCGTCGCCTTGCTGAGGGCGTCGAAACTGGTGGTCGGAACCGCCATCGCGACGGTGTTCCTGGAATTGATGAGGAACATGCCGCTGCTCGTCCTGCTCTACCTGTTCTATTATGTGCTGGGACCGATATTCGACCTGAACCGGTATGCCGCGACCGTCCTTTGCCTCGGCGCATACCACGCGGCGCCCGTCTCCGAAATCCTGCGGGCGGGCGTCGATTCGGTCGATGAGGGCCAGTGGCGGGCGGCGCGGTCGGTGGGCATGTCGACAATGCAGGCATTCCGCTACATCATTCTGCCGCAAGCCGTGAAGTTCCTGTTGCCGCCGATGACCGGGGAAGCGGCGCATCTGATCAAGAGTTCGGCGATCGCAAGCGTGATCGCGGTGGTCGAGATGACCGCGGTCGGCAGGAATATCATTGCGGATACGTATCTGAGCTTCGAGATCTGGTTCACGATAGCCGCGGTTTATCTGCTGGTTATCCTGATATTGTCGCTGGCGTCGTCGCTGATGGAAAAGCGATTCGCCGTTATCGGGAGGACAAGGTGATTATCGGAAGAAATGGTCTGGCGGCGCTGCTGGTCTCGCTCGGGCTCGCCCTCGGCGCGGCCTTGCCGGCGCGGGCCCAGGGCGTCGGTCAGTCGATCGCGGCCGAAAGCGTTGTCGAAAGCATCAAGCGGCGGGGCGCGATCAGGATCGGCCTGTCGACGTTCGCGCCATGGTCGATGCGCGCGGCCGATGGCGAACTGATCGGTTTCGAACCCGATGTGGGCCGCAAGCTGGCCGCGGACATGGGGGTTGAAGCCGAGTTCGTGCCGACCGCCTGGGACGGCATCATTCCGGCTTTGCTGGCGAGCAAGTTCGACGTGATCATCAGCGGAATGTCCATTACTCCGCAACGCAACCTGACCGTCAATTTCACCGATCCGTATGCCTGGTCCGGCATGACGATTCTCGCCAACCGGCAATTGACCGAAGGCTTCGGGCTCGAAGACCTCGACAGTCCGGACGTGACTTTCAGCGCGCGCAGGGGCGCCGTGCCCGCGACGGTGATCGCCGAGCGCTTTCCGAATGCCGAACTGTTGCTGTTCGATGATGAAGGCGCGGTGGTGCGGGAAGTCCTCAACGGAAACGCTCATGCGACCATGGCGTCGGAACCGCTGCCTTCGGCTGAAGCCCGCGCTTACCCCGACGCCTTGTATCTGCCGTTCGACATGTTGTTCAACCAGTCGGGCGAGGGATTCGCCTTGCGCAAGGGCGATCCCGACGCGCTGAACTTCTTCAATAACTGGATCGCGCATCATTGGCGCACGGGTTGGCTGCAAGAACGCCACGACTACTGGTTCGCGACCGAGGAATGGAGCGGCCGGTTGCTGCGATAGGGAAGTTCCGGGGAAGCTCTGATCAAGTCGGGGCTTCCCGCAGCGCATGCCCGAGGCACAGGAGAGCGCCGCCGGATTCCATGACGCAAGCCATTGAATCCGTCAGCGAGACAAGACACGCTTTTATCTTGTGACGATGAATCACATGCCATGGATGTAATGACTCGGAACATGCGCAACTCTCGCTCACGCCGGCGAGCCCGTTGATTTCGAAGCGGCCGCGGACTTGCAGGGTGCGATTTTTCCGCCGACTGACCTGGCTGGACGCCGCGCTGGCGGCGGTGCTGGCGGCCCTGGCCGCCTATGTCTGGATGCAGGTCGAGGGCAGGCTGAATTACGCATGGCGCTGGGACATCATCCCCGCCTACATGTTCCGGTTCGACGAAGCCGAAGGCCGCTGGGTCGCCAATCTGTTCGCGACCGGATTCGTCATGACCTTGCGCGTCAGCGCATACGCCAGCATCCCGGCGCTGGCGCTCGGCGTGATGCTGGGTCTGGCGCGGACCGCGAACAACCTGGTCGTCAATCTGCTGGCGCGAACCTATCTCGAATGTCTGCGGAATATCCCCCCGGTCGTCATCGTCTTCATCTTCTATTTCTTCCTGTCCGAACAACTGGTCGCCGCTTTCGGAATCGAACAATGGGCGCGCGAAATCGCCCGCGGAGAGAACGCGCGCATCTGGGAATTTTTCGTCGGCGACCCGCAACTGTTGCCCGCGCTGTTGTCCGGGACGTTCGTGCTCGCTCTTTTCGAGAGCGCCTTCGTCGGCGAAATCGTGCGGGCGGGTCTGGAATCGGTCGATCAGGGACAAAGGGAAGCGGCCCGGTCGCTCGGCATGGGCAGGCTGGGCGAACTGCGATTCATCGCGCTGCCCCAGGCGATGCGCCGGGTCTTGCCTCCCCTGGCCAACCAATTCATCTCCCTGGTCAAGGACAGTTCGATCATTTCACTGATTTCCGTACAGGAATTGACCTACAAGACGGTGGAGATGGTCTCTTCGACCCGCGCCGTTTTCGAAGCATGGATTACTGCCGCGATGCTCTATTTCGTCCTGTGCTTCAGCCTGTCGCTGCTGTTTCGGCGGCTGGAAGCCGCCGCGCGAAGGGCGCGGGGCTGAGCGCCGCCGCGGCCGGCGTCGGCCGCGCAATGCTCAAGTCAGATCGATTTCCGCCGGGAGGGGCGGTTCCGCTTGCTCCGGTTCCTCGACCAGCGTCGATACGGTCCAGGTCGTCAGGTTGAACTGCATCAATTGCGCGGCGCCGGCGGCGCCGGCATAGATCGCCTCGGCATTGACCGCGCGCTGGCGGGCGAACAGCAAGGCGTCTCCCGCAGGAGACCAGACCAGGTTCGCCAGCGGCAGGGCGCTGTTGTAAACCGCGGCCGGCTCGCCGCCGCCGCGCAAATCCCCGAGCCAGATTGTCGAGCCGGACGCGTCGTGCCGAATGAAAGCGAAGCGGCCGCCGTCGGCCGACAATACGGGCGCTTCGTGCCGAACTCCCGCAAGCCCGCCGCTATCGCTGCTCACCGGAACGAAATCCTGTCCGAACTCCGTCCCGGCATTTTCGTACCGTTGCGGCGCAACAGGGGCGGAGTCCCTTGCCGCCAGCCAGCCCGCGGCCGCAATCGCCGCAACGAACACGGGAAGCGCGAATGCCGGCCAGAGCGGGACGCGCCGGCGGGAACCGTCGCGCGCCGCGTCTTCGACAACGAGACGGTAGCCTTTCCTGGGCACGGTCTCGATTCTCACCCCGCCGCCTTCCGCGGCGCCGAGATGCTTGCGCAACTCGGAAACCACCCGCGTAAGCGAATTCTCGGTAACGATCACTCGCGGCCACAACTCGGCGACAAGTTCGTCCCGGCTCAAGGTCCGGCCGGGATTGGCGGCGAAAAAACCGAGCAAATGCATCAGGCGCGGCTCGAGTTTCCGTTCGCTGCCCGCGCCGCGACGGACAATTCGATTGCAGTCCGGCTGAACCAGCCAGCCGCCGATGACAAAATTCTCATGCCGCGGCGCCCGCGGCCCGGGAAGCTGTCTGTCCGACATGACAATTTCTCCGAGGTGTCGAAGTCTTCAAGGATTATGTATTCATTGCCGCAAGACAAGACGCGGTCTTGTCTTGCTCCCGGATTCGTCAGGGCTTTCCCTATAGACGTTCATGACCGGCAAATGGTTTCAGGCCGATGCTTTCGACATGGGGTCGAATGCAAACTCTTCCAGGAACAGCGGAAAGCAGGCGGCGCATGTGTCCGGCATCGCGGGCGCGGCGGCGCGCATGAACCGGATATCGGCTCCGGGCGGGCAGGCCGCGCCGGCCGGTCGACTTGCCGCGCACGATTTCCGGACGTTTTCTTCATGTCTCCTTCAGGCATTTCAGCGTCCTCAACCCTAACCTGAAGCCCTGAACCGCCGCGTGCCGGCGGAGTTTGCCGCGTATTCATTGCCGCAAAACAAGCAGGAGGAACAATTGATGATCAAGCGAACCAGATCTTTCAGGGCGCCCGCGCCCCTTGCCTGGGGCCTCGGGCTGGCCGCATTGCTGGTCCTGGCGTTGGTCGGCCGGACCCAGGCCGTCGGCCAGGAGGCGCTCGCTCGCGGCATGCCGACGCTGGCGCCCATGCTCGAGGGGATCAGCGGCGCGGTGGTTGAAATCGTCACGACCAGAGAAGTGCCCGCCCGGCGGCAGTTCTCGTTCGGCGGCAACGATTTGCCGGAAGGCCTGCGCCGTTATTTCGAGAACTTCCCCGAGTTCGATTTTCGCGACGGACAGAGACCGTTCCGCCGCGGCGCCGGCTCCGGCGTCGTCGTCGACGCCGGCGAAGGCTTCGTCGTCACCAATCATCATGTAATCGATCAGGCCGCGTCGATCACCGTGCGCTTGAGCGACGGCCGCAGCGCCGAGGCCGAACTGCTCGGCAGCGACGCCTATACCGACCTGGCCTTGTTGCGCATCGAGCTCGACGGTCTGGTCGAGATTTCGTTCGCCGATATCGAAACCGTTAGAGTGGGCGACTACGTGGTCGCTCTCGGCAATCCCTTCGGCATCGGCCAGACCGCGACCTACGGCATCGTCAGCGCGCTCGGCAGAGCCGGCCTGAACAACAATAATTACGAAGATTTCATACAGACCGACGCGGCCATCAATGTCGGCAATTCCGGCGGCGCCCTCGTCGACCTCGAAGGCAGGCTGGTCGGCATCAATACCGCCATCATCAGCGGCAGCGGCGGCGGCAACAACGGCATCGGTTTCGCCGTTCCCGCGGACATGGTGCAGGCGGTCATGGGACATCTCGAGCGCGACGGCGAGGTGAAGCGCGGCCTGCTCGGCGTTTCCATCGCCGACGCGACGCCCGAACTTGCCGCAGCGCTTGACCTTGAAACCGACTCCGGCGCGGTGGTGATGGCCGTATCTCCCGCCAGCGGCGCGGAAGCCGCCGGCATCGAGGTTTCCGACGTGATCGTCGAACTCGACGGCGAAAGCGTCGACAACTCGCGGGAATTGCGCAACATGGTCGGACTGTTGCGGCAAGGCGAAACGGTCGAAATCGCCTTGCTGCGGGACGGCCGGCGCATCGAACTCGATGCGGTAATCGGCGCCGCCGACGGCAGCGCCGCGGCCGGCCCCGGACGAACGCCGCGCAATGCCGATTTTCGCGGCGCCTTGTTGCGCGATGCGGACAGTAACCTTTCCGGCGCCGCAGGCGTTGAGATAACAGCGGTGCGGGAAGACAGCGGCGCATGGTCCGCCGGCCTGCGCCCGGGCGATATCATCATCGCCGTCAATCGGCAGGAAGTGGAATCCCTGGCGGACTTCAACGAATCGGTCGAAGCCGCCGGCGATCTTCTCGGGATCACTGTACTGCGGGAAGGCAGGGAGATGCTTCTCCTGATGCGATAGCCCGGCTCGCGCGACGCGCGATATCCCGGCCTGTCGCGGCAAGTTCCCCGACATGCGGCGAACCAGGGTTCCGGATCATCCCTGATCCATCCCCTCCTTTCCTGGCCGCCGCCGGCAGTGTCCCGCCTTGGGGCCGGCCTGTGCAACAGGCCGGCCCATTTTTTTTGCGTCCGTTCAAGTGTACATTGCGCATTCCGCGAACGGGAGAGGAGCAAGTCATGCATTCGGTCGTCGAGTTGTTGAAGTCGCATCGCTCGATTCGCAAGTTCACCGAACAGCCGATCGAACCGGCATTGTTCGAGGAACTCGTGCGCGCCGGCCAGGGCGCGGCGACTTCGAGTTTTCTGCAAGGCGCGACGATCATTCGCGTCGGCGACCGCGGCAAGCGCGAGGAAATCGCGCGCCTCGCGGGAAATCAGCCCTATGTCGCAAGCGCGGCCGAGTTCATGGTCTTTTGCGCCGACCTGAAACGGGCCGGCAACTGGTGCCGGGAATACGGCAAATCTTTCGAAGGCGACTACACCGAACATTTCATCATCGCCACCGTCGATGCGGCATTGATGGCCCAGAGCATGGTTTGCGCCGCCGAATCGGAAGGGCTGGGCATCTGCTATATCGGCGGCATCCGCAATAATCCCGGGCCGGTCAGCGAATTGCTCGAATTGCCCAGGGGGGTGTATCCGGTTTTCGGGCTTTGCCTGGGCTATCCGGCCCAGGATCCGGAAATCAAGCCGCGCCTGCCGATTTCCGTGGTGCTCAAGCAGGACTGTTACAACGAGGCGGGCGACCGGGAAGCGATCAAGGCTTACGATGCGGCCGTGCGCGAGTATTACGCCGCCCGCACCGGGGGCGGTCACGGCATCGGCTGGTCGGAGCAGGTGTCGAAATTGCTGTCGGAGAAATCCCGCCCCCATATGCGAGGCTTCCTGGCGGAACAGGGATTCACTTTCCGATAGATCGGGCGCGGCCCGGGATTCCCCGGGCAATTCCGTCCATGGCATTGCCCATTGTCGCAAAGGCAACGCGCGGTCTTGCTTCGCTCGCCAGTCAGCAATTCCCGCTAACCCGAATATTGCATGAAAAGGTGGGCAAGACACCCTGATTTTCGAAATAATTCAGTTGCTTACGCTGATATCGAAGGATGCCTTGCCCATGACGAATTGTAACCGGAGACTCCATTCGTTTGCCACGCTGCAAGGGACGCTTGGTGGAAGCCTCTTTTTTCCGGCGGCGCCGTCACCTCCAACGGCGGCGCGCTGCTGCTGCGTCAGGCCGATCGGCTGCCGGGATTGACCGAGCGGGCGGCGCGGGCGGTGGACGATCCGCGCCGCAAGGCCAGTTGCCGGCATACGACCCTGTCGATGATCCGGCAGCGGGTTTACGGGTTGGCGCTGGGCTGCGAGGACTTGAACGATCACGAGGAGCTGCGTTGGGACCCGGCGCTGCAAACCGCGGTCGGGAGCGACCAGGTGCTGGCCGGCGCTTCGACCCTGTGCCGGTTCGAGCAGCGCGCCGGCCGGGACGAGGCGCTTCGCCTGCACCAAGTCCTGGTAGAACAGTTCATCGCATCCTTCCGGCGGCCGCCGCGGCGCTTGATCCTGGACTGCGATTCCACCGATGATCGGGTGTACGGACAGCAGATCGGCCGGTTTTCCACGGATATTACAACCCACTAGTGTCCGGTTAATTATCGAATAAATTCAACTGGTTAGGATTCATGCCTCTCATTGAAAAAATCTCTTATATTCATATCGTTATATGAATATCAGGTTCAGTTAACCGGACAGCAGTGATTGCGGATGTTTTTGAAACACCAGCGGATGGCGATACTTTCGCGCGAAATAACACTGTTGCCATTATCAAGACTACCGCAGAGAGCGCCGCCCTCCGAAAGATCGGCAATTCATACGACGGTACAGGAACAGTGGGTGTGACTTGGGTTCTTGTCGATGTAGATGGGGACGGCGATTTCAACGCCACCACCGATATGGCTATTGCGTTGCTGGGAGAGGAGGGAGATTTGGTGCCAACCGATTTCACGTGACCTGATATTTTTCCACGCCAATCCAGAACCCTCGGCTTCAGCCGGGGGTTTTGCTTTTCGGGGCGATGAAAATACCGGCCGCGCGGCCGCATTCCATGAAATAATACCGTCGATTGGAATTGCTCATTGCCGCAAGACAAGAGCGCGGTCTTGTCTTGCCTCCGGATGCAAGGGCTTGCGCCGTCGAATCCGGCGGCGGTGCTTTTATGTGCCGCGAGATGTACCGCGGGCATGCGCCGCAGGAGAGCCCTGACTCGATCAGAGCCCTCCTTGACCGACGCCGGTCCGATAGGCGCCGGTATCGGGCAACACCTCTTCGAGTTCGCTGACCTGGTTGTCGATGAATTCCGAGGGCGGGACCGCGCCGTCGCCGAATGCGAACTTGAATTCGCCGTTGAGCAGGCGCCGCCGCTGGTCATCGGTGACCGACCAGCGGGCGATGTAATACTCGGCGGGAGGCAGTTCGAACGGAATCGGATATACGAAACTCTGTCCCGCCCGCTGCGGGTCGTAGGCGAAACCGATATCGATCCATTCCTCGTCCGAGGTATACAACGCCAGTTTCAGCAGGCGCACATCGATCCGGAAACTCATCGTGATCATGCGCGGCGGGTCGGACAGGACCGAGTCGTCGGGCGGAAAGGTCACGCCCGGCGTCAGCACGCCATGGCTATGCTGGGCCAGGGCGCCGGCGGCGGAACCCGCCAGCAGCAGAATGCAAGACAATATGCGGAACATGGGGTCAATTTTAACCGAAACCCGCGTTGTATTCCCTGCGCCATTCCATCCCGGCATGGTTTCGCCGCAAGACGAAACGCGGCTTTGCCTTGCTCCCGGATGCGATGGCTTGCCGCCGTCGAATCCGGCAGTGCTCTTTGTGTACCGCGGGTTTGTACCGCGGACTTGCGCCGCAGGCATGCGCCGGGGAAGTTCCGATAAATCGGGGCTGCCTTATTTCGCCCCGGTCTGGAAGTAGACCATGGTTTGCCGGGACAGGGCCGCCAGCCGTCCGTCCTCGCTGAAGATCTTGCCTGATTGCTGGGTGTAGCCGTCGGCGGCCCATTCGAGGTCGAAGCGCAAGAGAAACCAGCGGCTGTCGATCTGTTCCGGAGGCGTGACGAATTCCAGCGACCAGGAAAGCGAACTCGACGGCGCCCGGGTATTGTCGGTCAGGCGATTGAGCAGAACCGGCGGCGGAAAGTCGGCGACGACGACAATCGCCTCGTCCGGAAATTCTTTCATGTCCCCCCGATGGGCGGCCCAGATTCTGATCCGGTCTTGCGCGTCCCCCGACATCGGCATTCCGCCATCGACCCAGACCGCGTCGAAGAACCTGAGAAAGCCGGGCGCATGTCGCGGTCGCTGTTCGCGCGGCGGGGAATCGGGCGCCGGCCGCTCCGCTGCGAAGCCATGGTCGACGGCGGCGGCGAGTCCCTGCCGCGGCTTGCCGTACGCCGCCAGCGCCTGCAGGCGAACCTGGCCGCGCTGGACGATTTCCGCGCTGGCCTGGGTGACGTTTCCGCCTTCGCGCAGGACGCGCGCGCGGACTTCCGAGCCGCCGGGCCGCAATGGCCCGACGAAAGAGACCATCAACGAGCGCAGCGACCGCTCCGCGGGCACTTGCTTGCGCATGGCGGTCGCCGCCAGCGCGGCCGCGACCCCGCCGTAGACCGAACGGCCCTGGGACCAATATTCCGCAACATCGGCCCGATTGGCGGGACTGTCGCGCAGGGCGCGGAGCATGTCGGGCAGGTCGCTGTTCATGAGGCTTCGTTTCTCCTTCGCTGTCCTTGATGCTATCCTTTGGCCGGGCCCGAAGAGGCCCGGCAGGCTGCAATTCACCGGTGCTCCCGAATCCTCGCCATGGCATTTTTCGGCCTGGGCCGCAAAATTCGCGAATATCTTTTCGTCGTCGTCTTGCTGTCGGCGCCCGGCGCGGCGCTCGCCCAGGTCGACCCGGCATCCTATCCGGCGCGCGCCGGAAACGGCTTCGCCGCGAGTATCGCCACCTCGCCGATGGACGATGCCGTGCTCGATATCGCCCCGGAGCAATTGGGCCTGGTTTTCCCGGACGATGTGCGCCTGGTCAAGCTCACCTTGCGCGATGAGAACCGCGAATGGGTCGAAATCAATTTCCGCTACAGCCCCAGGCCCCGGCGCAGTTATTTGTGGAAATTGCCCGATTTGCCGCCGGCCGCATATTACACGGCCGATTGGGCGGTGCTGTCGTCGCGCGAGCGGTTGATTCGCGGCAGTTTCAGTTTCGCCTTCGGGCCCGGCGTCCAGGCTCCGTCGCTGGTCCGGGAAGCGGAGGCGATATTCCTGCGCCGCCGGGCGGGGACCGACCCGGATACGCTTTACGTCGCGCCGCCCCCCACGCGCATCATCATCAATCGCGACCCGCCCCGTTTCGACCCGCCATTCACCATCGACCTCGACGACGGGGATCCTTGTTAGGGAAGCTCTGATCAAGTCAGAGCTTCCCTGCGGCGCCGGCCCGCGGTACATAAAGAGCGCCGCCGGATTCGATGGCGCAAGCCATTGAATCCGGGAGCAAGACAAAACCGCGCTTTTGTCTTGCGGCAATGATGATTCCATGGATGGAATCATGCAGGGAATACCTGGCCGCCGGCCGCCGCGAATCGGCCGCGGCCGGCGGGCGGAAAATCATTCCTCGACGATTACGGTGATGTACTGGTCGTGATACAGGCCGCCGTCGTCCGCTCGCGCCCAGAGCACCCAGGTTCCGGGCATGTCGAAAGTCGCGGTCGCCTCATAGACGCCGTCTTCGGGAATCGGCGGCGGCAGCCAGAGCGGTCCCCAGGGAGAGTTTGCCGAAGCGCGCGTGTCTTCCCAGGGCTTGGGCAAGGGCGGGTCGAAGGTCACGGCGCCGCCTTCCGGTCCGCGATACTTGTTCCAGGACAGGAACAGGCCGTTTACCTTGCCGACGGTAACGCGGCTGGGCGGACGCAACATCCGTTCCAGCGCTTCCTCGCTGGTTACGGTCGTGTCGCGCCGGCGCACGGGCAGGCCGTCGTCGGTGACCAGCGCGCGCAATTCGACCGGCTCGCCCACGCGCGCCCGACGAGTGGCGTCGCCGAGCACTTCGACCGCGGGCGGCACATTGGCGCGCGATTCCGGGCTGCTCGTGCCCGCGCCGAGCGAGCCGGTCTCGGAGGCGATCACCATGTTGTCCACCAGGTAGTCCTGGCGCAGGCTGGCGTAGGCGCTGCGGGTTTCCCCGTTGCGGGAGATCGTCCATACGAGTTCGCGGTCGCCCCAGTCCGCCGGGACGGCGACCTCGAAGGTCCAGCGATTGCGGCGCGGCAGGAAATGCGTCGGCTGGCCGCGATCGGGGTCGCCGGGCTCGAAAAAGTTGTTTTCGCCGACGGGAATGTCGGGAGTCTCGGCCCAATTTTCGTTCATGTATCCGAACATGAAGCTGAAAGTGCCGTCTTCGTTGGGACGCCAGCCTTCATAAGCGGGTTCGACATGCCGCCCGTATTGGTAGCCGGGCTGCGCCTGACCGGCGGCGCCGGCCGAAACGATGAGCGAAACGGCCAGACAGAATAACCTGTCTGGCCGCGCAACGGATTGAAACTTCATGATTTCCGTGTCAGAGAGCTGCTATGTCCGCTTCGGCTTCTTCTTCGTCGCTGACAGGGGCGACCAGGGGCGCCAGACATAGCGGACAGCCGATCACGTGGTCGTTGGGGCCGAGGTCGAGCACCTGGCGGCGCTCCGCCATGGCTTCGTGGAACTGGTCGTCGGTCATCGTTACCCGGATGCCGAGATCGATGAACATGTTGGTCACCGAGCGGTTGCCCGAGCCTTGCCAGTTGCGCGGGTCGGGAACGTTAGGGTTGCTTTCGGTATTGTTCATGTAGCCGACGATATGCAAGATGGTGCCCTTGGGCAGCAAGGGGGCCGCGTGGTCCGCGTAGGGATAACCGCGCACCCAGTTGTGGTCGTAGCCGACGCAGGACAGGGTCTCGACGGTATAGCCCCAGATCGCCTCGAGGCACATGCGCTCGCCCGGGGCGTGCAGGTGCGGCTCGAAAGTGATGATCTTGGTGTGTTGGTCGAGCACCGTATAGGCGTGCAATTCCTGGTCTTTCTCATTGCCCGCGATGCTGATGTCCACGCCGTTGCCCAGACCGATGAAAGTGTTCTGGTATTTGGGCTGGTAGTCCCTGGGATGGAAGCGGAAGCCGATTTCCAGATGGCCGGTGGTGTCGCGGCCGTTGGAATGCAGGTGGACCGAGTCGGAAACGACCCGGGAGCCCGCCTGCAACAGCCTGCCCGCGTCTTCGTCGAAGATATCCGCGTTGCGGCCTACCTCATGCACCGGCCAGGGAATGGCCGGTCCGGGCAGACGTTCGCCGTCCTCGTCGAACTTCGCCGTGCCCCAGATCATGTGGTGGAAGATATAGCGGCCGCCGACGGTTTCGCGGCCCGTGCCGGCCTGGTTGTCGACATCGTTGACTTCCACGATTTCCACCGACTTCACGTAGCGGTCTTCGGTCAGGCCGGTAGGCGCCGATTCGATCTCGCCCCACCAGTCCGGAGTGCCGGCCAATTTGGTGACGTCGGCCATGCGCACGACCAGGTCGGGCTCGCCCGCGCGCCACTTGACGCTGTCGTCGAATTCCAGCGCCTCGGGCGCGTCCGCGGGATTGCCCCTGGGAGCGCCGCTGCGCGCCCAGGCTGAAATCGCGGCGATTTCCCCGTCGCTGAGGGAGGGGTCGTCCTTGAAGTCCTGAATGCCGATATTCTTTTCGACATACCAGGGCGGCATGGCGCCTGCGCGGTCGCGCAGGCTGGTCTTGTATTCGATCAGACCCGCGAACGGCGCCACCTGTTCATAAGTCGCCAGCGGCATGGGGCCGGCGCCGCCGACGCGATGGCAATTCTGGCAACTGCGCTGCAGGATGGGTTCGATATCCTTGTGAAAGGTGATTTCGTCCGACTGCGCCGCGGCGCCGGTCGCGGTCAACGCGAGCGCGGCCAGCGACAGCCCTTTCCCGAACAAGATTCGCATGAGCATTTCCTCCTCGACAGGCGAGCCTTATTCCCGGATGCATTCCGGGATGTATCAGGCGCCAAGCCTAGCATGAAATCCCTGTCCATCAAACGTCGTCGCGCAACAGGGCCAGGAGATTGGAGCTGGCCAGCAGGCTGATCGCGAGCACCGCGAAGGCGGCGGCGAACCATTGCAGGGCGTATGAAAGATTTTGCGTATAGCCCGCGGCGGCGGCGCTCGCCGCCGGCCAGTGCCGCACGAATACGCCGGGTTGCTGTTCGGTCAGTCTCACGGTGAACGGAAACAGTTCTTCGCCGAAAATGTCCGCGAGCCTGTCGAGTTCCAGGCCGCGCGCGCGCAAGGGCCAACTGCCGGGATCGATCTCGCTGGACAGCACCCTGGCGTTGGCCGGCGGCACATGAATCTGGGCGCTGGTGCTCAGGGGGCCTCGCACCGGACGCAAATCCAGGTCTTCGGCGGCGACGCCGATGCCGCTGACCCAGCCGCGCTCGACCAGGACGAGTTCGCCGGTGGCCGCGAGCCGAAACGGGGTAACGACGCCGTAGCCGATCTGGCCGTCGAAGAATTCGGCGAGCACGAGGATGTTGCGATCATTTTCGTATGCGCCGGTCAAGGTGACGTGCCGGTTCGGCAATTCCGGATTGGACGGATGCAGATGTCCCCGCGGAATTTCCTCGAGCGGCGGGGCGGTCAGCGAAAGTCGCGCTTCCAGTTCGCGCTGGGCCTCGACCTTTTCGCCGGCGCGCTCGAGTTGCCACCAGCTCAGGCGCAGCAATCCGGCAATGCTCATCAGCACGGCCGCGAGAATGATCCAGTTGATGCGAATGCGGAACGCGCCGATGGAAAACTCGCGGCCAGGTCGCATGGTCTCTCGCCCTGTTTGCTCAGTTGCGTTCGAGCGGGTCGGCCGCCGGCCGCGCTTGCCGGTTTTCCGGCCCGTCCCCGCGCATGCTCGCCAGCGCGGCCACCAGGGTCTGCGCCAGCACGATATAGGGCGCCAGCAACTCGAATCGATGCACTTCCGGTTCGCGCGCCACGAGATGCAGGCTGGAGTTTCGCGCCAGGGGGTCGGTCGGGCTGTTGCTGATGGCCAGCACCGGGACTCCCCGGTCATGCGCTTCCGGCACCGTTTCCAGCACCGGCCGGGAGAAATCGGACAGACCGACCGCGACGAGCAGGTCGTCCGAAGTCAGATTGGCGACATGATGCGGCAACATGCCTGTTCCCGAATCCAGCAACTGGCAGCGGCGGCCGAGCTTGAGCAGTCCGAGCGCGAGACAGGCCGCTACCGGAAAGGCCTGGCGCTGCCCCAGCACGTGAATGAACCGGGCCTTGTCCAGCATTCGCGCCGCCTGCCGCAACTTGTCCGCTTCCAGGTCGCGCTTGAGCCTGTCGATGGCCAGCGCCGAGGCGTCGGAGAGCGCGCCCAGAATCGCGGCCGGATTGCTGCCGTCCGCCTTGCGCAAGACAGTCCGTTGCTCGCGGACCTGGTGATGAAAGTTGTCCGCGGCTTCGGTCAGCCGCGCGCGAAAAACCTGTTGCAACTCGGAAAATCCGGAATAGTCGAACAGTTTGGCGAAGCGCACGAGAGAAGAAGGCTGCACCTTGATTGCTCCGGCGGTCGCGGCGATGGTCTGCAAGGCGAAGCGGTTCGGGTCGGTCAATGCGTATTCGGCGATGCGTTTCAGATGGGGGCTGAGACTATCGAACCGGCGCTGGATTTCTCTCTGGAGCCAATCGAAATCCCTGGACGCGGATGCTTGTTTCATTTCGCCGACAAATATCAGCAATGACGGGGACGGAGCGGCAGGATGTTGACAGTATTGCCGCTGAATTTCAATGCGCCCGCGGCAATGCAATATAGTTTCCATATCTTCAAGTTAATTTGAATATCTGTTAAATTGACTGCCCGCTTCGCTGGTATTCCCTGCCCGTCAACCAGAATCGAATGGACTTTTCGCCAACAGATCGCGCCAGATCCGCCGAAATCGCGGTCGGAGAGGAAGTTCGCGATATTCTCGACGCGATTTCGCGGGCCTCCGCGGAGTCCGTCCGCGGCCTGAAGACCGCCGTCGCGGCCGAAAGCCTGCGCGATGCCGCGAAAATGCTGGATCGGGCCTGCTCGATTTGCGTGGCGGGACTTGACGACGCCTTCGCGGTGGCCGCCTTGCTGGCGGGCGGGCTCGCCGAGCGCGGTTGCCGCTGCGGCGTCCTCGGGCCTGACGGCGAAGCGGCGAGACGGCAGACCTTCGAATGCGGCAAGGGCGGGCTGCTGATCGTGATCGAATTGCCCGACGGCAGGTTGCCCGGGTCCGCTATCGATACATTCCGCATGCGCGAGGCGCCGATCCTCGCTGTCGGCGAGTCGGCGGCCGGGCCGTCGGGAGAATATTGCGATTTGCGGGTGGCGGCGCCGAGTTCCCGAATGGTCCGCGGCATGCCGATGCTGGCGGGCCAGATTACCGCGGCTCAGGCGATGCTGGTCGCCCTCGACCGGTTGCGCGCCGGGCCGATGGTGTGAACAAATGGAACTGTCCGGTTGCCGATGACCGTTTTCACTCCATCGCGGGCACGGCGCGAAGGGAGCGAAGCGACCGCGCCGCCGCGCCCGCGCGCCGCAGGAAAGCTCCGATAAATCAGCGCGCTCCTGCTTCTTGCAATGACCCTTTATCTTGTTGCGGCGGGCCGCGGACAACTTTGCCCGAACAGCCTGGATATCCGCGTCGACGAAAATTCCGGCCCAACCTCTGACCGCGACAAACAGCAATGGGACACTCACTCTCAGAACAGCAATGGGACACCCACTCTTGCCGATGACTCGCGCACACGGGATGGGTGTCCCATTCCTGCGCGCGGTTGTTCCAAAAGCGAGCAATTTATTTGTTCTCTACAATTACAATGCGCGCCGGGCCGGATTGACTGCGCCGGGCATTCCCTGAATAATTCCGTCCATGGAACCGGGCATTGTCGCCAAACCAAAGCGCGGTCCTGTCTTGCTTCCGGATGCGATGGCCGGTGCCGTCGAATTTGGCGGTGCTCTTTTGTACCGCGGGTTTGTACCGCGGGTTTGTACCGCGGACATGCGCCGCAGGGAAGCTCCGGCGAATCAGGGCTTCCCCGGAATTTTTCCGTTCGCGAATCCGCATGGGAGAATCGCATGATCCTTGTCCGCTCGCAGTTCGATATTTGCCGGGTCGGCGTATTGGCCGGCTGTCTCGTCGCAGCCTTTGCGGTCCGGGCCGCGTCCGGCGACGACATTCCGCGAACCGCCGACGGCCGTCCGGACTTCAACGGCATCTGGCAGGCGCTCGGTTCGGCGCATTATGATATCGAGCCCCATGCTGCGGATTTCGGTCCGCTGCCGGAAACCGGCGCGATCGGCGCCATTCCCGCGGGGCTGGGCGTCGTGGCGGGCGGGGAAATCCCCTACACGCCGGAAGCCCGCGCCCGGCAGCAGGCCAACAAGGCGGACTGGCTGGCGCTGGATCCGGTCGTGAAATGCTATATGCCCGGCATTCCCCGGTCGAACTATCTGCCGTTTCCGTTCCAGATCATCCAGTCGCCCGATCACGTGGTTTTTGCTTACGAGTTCGCCAGCGCCAGCCGTATCGGCTATGTCGATCAGCCGGATTTCGAAGCGCCGATCTATACCTGGATGGGGCATAACCTCGTCAGCTTCGAAGGCGACGAGATGGTTATCGAAGTCACCGACCAGGTGCCCGACACCTGGTTCGACCATGCCGGCAATCACCATACCGAGGGCCTCAGGGTCACCGAGCGCTGGTCTCACCTGAGCCGCGACGTGCTGCTGTACGAAGCCACCATGGAAGATCCCGCGGTCTACACCGAGCCCTGGACGATCCGCATGCCGCTCTATCGCCGCCTCGACGAAAACATGCAGTTGCTTGAATTCAAATGCGTCGAATTCACCGAGGAATTGCTTTACGGCCATCTGCGCCGGCAACAGCCCGAGGAAGCCGGCAACTGATCGCGACGATGGATAATTCCATGATGGGGTTATTCAGGGGATATTTGACATCGCGATACGCCATGCGGCGGATTGGAGAGAATACCTGGGCAAGCTCTGATCAAGTCGGAGTTTGCCTGCGACACATGCCCGCGGCGCAAGCCTGCGGTACAAGCCCGCGGTACAAGAGAGCGCCGCCGGATTCGACGGCGCAAGCCGTTGCATCCGGGAGCAAGACAAGATCACGCCCTGGTTCTGCGACAATGGATAATTCCATGGACGGAATTATTCGGCGGATGCCCGGTCGCCTTGCGCCGCGCCGTGTTCCCGCAGCAGCGGCGCGCTGACGCCTTCGACGCCGGCCAGCGCCAGGATCGTCAGCAAGGCGGTTTGCGGGCCCAGGTGGGATTCGTCCGGAGCGAACCATTCGCCGGGGGAATGGGCGCCGCCGCCGTCGCCGCCGCCGGCGATCGTGATGGCGGGAATCCCCAGCGACATTGGGACGTTCGAGTCGGTGCTCGATATCCCGAGTTCCCGCAGGGGCACGCCGTTGGCTTCGAAAGCCAGCGCCGCCGCCTGCACCACCGGGCTGCTCGCCGGCGTCAGCCCGGTCGGCCGGTCCCCGATCAGCACGAATTCCACCTCGATTTCGCCATTGTTCCAGCGCGCGTTTTCCTCGGCTGTCGCGGCCAGGGCCGCTTCCTTCGCCCGGGCCTCGAGCAAGGCGAGCTGTTCGGCGCTGTTCGAGCGCAGGTCGAGGGCGAAGACCGCATCCGCGGCGATGGAATTCACCGATGTGCCGCCGGCCGCGGTGCCGACGGTGAACGTGGTCTTTGGATAGCTCGGGGTGCGCAATTCGGCGATGCGGGCGATGGCGCGGCCCATGGCGTGTATGGCGCTGGCGAGGCCGAAGGCGCCGAAGGAATGGCCGCCGGGGCCGCTGAAACGGAACTCGAAACGGCGCGAGCCGGTGCCGCCGATGACAATGCGCGTCATGCGCACGCCGTCGATGGAAATGAAGCCGTCGATCGCGGGATGATCGCGGAAGATCGCCTTGACGCCGCGCAGGTCGCCGCGGCCTTCTTCGCCGACATTGCCGGCGAACATGATGTCGGCGCCGGTTTCGACGCCGCTTGCGGCAAGCGTCTCGATCAGCGCGAGCAGCACCGCCAGACCGCGGGCGTCGTCGCCGATGCCGGGCGCGTAATAGCGGCCGTCCCTGAATTCGACCGCAGTGTCCGTGCCCGGCGGAAACACCGTGTCGAGATGGGCTGCGACGAGCAATACGGGGCCGTTGCCGGCGCCCCGGCGCACGCCGATAACATTGCCCTCGCTGTCGATATAGGCGTCGTCGAGGCCGCGCGCCCGGACCTGTTCCAGATAATAGGCCGCTCGTTCGTCTTCCATGAACGGGGGAGCGGGAATTTCGGCGATGCGAATTTGCGTCTCAACGGTGGCGGCTTCGCGCAGGCGCAACTGTTCGAGCGCTTCGACCACTCTCGCGTCCGCGCGCACGGCGTCGAAAGCGGCGCGCAGCGCGGGGTCGACCGGCACCAGGGTCTGGCCCGGCTGGGCCTGGACCATGCCCGTCCAGAGCAGGACCGTCGTCATGGCGAGGCGGGTCAATCGTCGCAAGTCGGCCTCCGGAATGCGCCGCGGGCGCGGCCATTGTACATGATCAGGATGTCCGGGGGGCCAGCGCGCGATCGACGATGGAGGCGACCGTGCATAGCGCGAGCAGCCAGCAGAGCAGGGCGGCGCTCTGGTAGAGCCATTCCCGCGTCGCGCCGTCCGCCAGCCGCGCGCCGGCGATCAGCAGCGGCGGAACGAAATAGCCAATACCGTTCCAGCGGCCGAGCAAGCTCATGCGCAAGGACTTGCGTCGATGCAGATAACGCGAATCGAGCACATATTGCAGGAAAGCCGCGGCCGCCAGCGGCGGCAGCAGCCAGGGCGCCAGGCCCGCGCTTGCCGCGCCCGCAAGACAGGCGGTTACGAACAGGCAATCGGCGGCGTGGTCGAATAGCTGTCCGCGCGCCGACGCCGTGCCGCGCGCCCGCGCCACCTTGCCGTCGAGGAAATCGCTGGCGATGGCCGCCAGCAGCAGGCCGGCCAGGGCCGCGGGCGGCAGCAGATCCTCCGCGGCGAGCGCGGCCGCCGCGGGCATCGCCAGCAGCAGCCGCAAGCTGGTCAGCAGATTGGCCATGTTCAATCGAACAGGTCGCGTTGCGCCTTGCGCCAGAACACCAGGCCGATGACAGCGTTGAAGAGAATGAAGAAGTTGTGCTGCACGAGTCCGAAGGCCGCCATCTGTCCTTCGTTCTCGGGGAACAGGATGACCCAGAAAGTGATGGCGGCGGCGCGCATGGGCGTCGGCACGGTCGCCGCGAAGAATATCACCGGCAGGTAGGGCAACAGCATCAGCAGGGAGGCGTCGACGCCGAACAGGTTCAGCGCCGCGGTATAGACCGCCACCGCCGCCAGCAATGCGGGCGAGCGCAACAGGAAGAAATAGAGGTAATGCCTGACGCCCGCCTGCCTGAAGGCATGCAGGATGCGGCGCTCGCGCAAGCGCAGGCCCGGCAGCAGCCGGCCGCTGAAATAAGCCACCCAGACAAGCCAGAACACCCCGCCGAAGATAGCGATATAGGGGATCAGGCCGAACACCTCGGGCAGTCCCTCGTTGCCGAGGCCGAAGCCGATCGCGGCCCAGACGAGCAGGTAGAAGATTTCGCAGAACATGATGAAGAGCATCACCGAGCCGACTTCCCAGCCCGGCACCTGGTGGCGCCGGTTGAGGTACCAGGCCATCGCGCCCTTGCCGACCTGCTCGTTGAAGATCGAGATGATATAGGCGCTGGCGCGCACGGGAAGAATGTCGCGATAGCGGATCTTGCCGGTGAACCAGTTGAGCGCGCGGCAAACCACCAGGGTGTCGATGGCGAAATAGAACAGCGAGTAGGCCATCATCAGCAATAGCCAATAGCCCCAGCTCACATCGGCGAAGACGCCGCCCATGTATGCGGCCAGCGACAGCCCTTCCCTGGCGGCGGCGCCGGCGATGCGGAAATAAAGATAGGCGAAGCAGCCTATGGTGATGAGCAGGAAGACGATGCGGCCGCGGCCGTCGCGGACCGCGCTGGTGGTTTCCGTCATGTCGGCGGGGCCTCCCGAAGTTTCGCCAGGGTTTCGCGCAAAGGCGTCAATTCCATGCCGAAAGCCGCGGCGGCGTTGTCGGGCACTTCCTCGTCCGCCGTAATGACCTCGATCACGGCCGGGGTGATGCCGCCGCCGCGCAGTCGGCTGACGGCCGCGGCGCCGAGGCGGGCCAGCCAGATGGGCGCCGAGCGGATCCGCACGGGCCGGCCGAACAAGCTGGCGGCCTCGAGCACGAGTTCCCGGTGCGAAATCCGCTCCGGGCCGGCCAATTCGCAAGTTCCCGCGACCGGCCGGCGGCAGGCGGAAAGAATCGCCGCGCACAGATCGTCCATGTCCAGCGGTTGCAAGACGTATTTGCCGCCGCCGAGCAGGCTGGCCTTGCCGCGATCGATGCTCGCGAGCAAGGCGGCCGCGCCGGCGCTGCCCGGGCCGAGCAGGATCGGCGTGCGGATCACGATGCCGGCCGGCAGCGCGCCGACGATGGCTTCGGCTTCGCCCTTGGAGCGGAAATAGGGGTTGGCGCTGTCCGGCGAGGCTCCCAGCACGCTGATGAAGACAAGCGGCCGCGAACCGCCGCGGCGGACGGCGTCCGCCACGCTCGCGACAGCATCCACATTGGCTTCCCGATAGCTCGCGCGCTTCCCCGGAATCAGCATTCCGGCCAGATGGACGACGCTGTCGCAATCGCGCAGCAAGGCGTCGAGACTGTCGGGTTCCCGATAGGAGATGATGCGCGGCGCGATCAAATCGTGCGCGGGCAGGGAGCGCAAGGCGCGTTCCGAGCGCACGCCGGCGTTGACGGCGACGCCGGCGGCGGCCGCCTGCTCCAGCAGCCGCAGGCCGACGCTGCTGTTCGCTCCGGCAACCGCTATTCTCATATCGCGGTCACGCGGCGCCGACCGCGGCGTCGAGGCTTTTGGCGCGCTGCTTGCGGCCCGCCGGAGCCAGGCTGACGGCTTGCAGTTCGGGCGCCGCAAAGGCTCGGCGCGCCTGTTCCGGCTCCGCCGCCCCATATAATGTCGTGCGCATGCGAGGACTGCGGCCGATGCTCCGAATGGCCGTTTCGATGGCCGCCGCCGGCCATTCCTGTCCGTGCGCGGCGCCGGCCGCGCGAGTAATGCTCTCGTTCATCAGGCTGCCGCCGAGATCATTGGCGCCGGCCGCCAGCGCCAGCAATGCGCCGTCGCGGCCCAACTTGACCCAGGAAGCCTGGATATTGGCGATCCGGCCGTGCAGGACCAGTCGCGGCACCGCGTGCATGAGCAGCGCTTCGCGGAAACTCGGTCCGGCCCGAGAGCGGCCCTTGAGGTACATCGGCGCTTCCCGGGCGACATAGGGCAGGGGCACGAATTCGGTGAAGCCGCCGCTGCGCTGTTGCAATTCGCGGATCGCCAGCAGATGCGCGGCCCAATGTTCGGGTTCGTCGACATGGCCGAACATGATGGTGGCGGTGCTGCGCAAGCCGATTTCATGGGCCGCGGCCATGACCTCCAGCCATTGCGCGGTATCGAGCTTGTCGGGGCAGATGAGTCGCCGGACATCGTCGTGCAGGATTTCCGCGGCGGTGCCGGGCAGGCTGCCGAGGCCCGCCGATTTCAGTTGCCGCAGAAATTCCTTCAGGCCGCGGCCGAGCGTCGCGGCGCCTTGCCGGACTTCCAGCGGCGAGAAGGCGTGGATATGGATGCGGGGCGCGGCGGCGCGAACGGTTTCCAGGATATCGAGATAGGTCTGTCCGGTGTAATCCGGATGAATGCCGCCTTGCATGCAGACCTCGCTCGCGCCCCGCCGCCAGGCTTCCCGCGCGCGCCGCGCCAATTCCCGCGCCGATATGTCATAGGGCTTGCCGCGCAGGTTCTCGCTCGCCTTGCCCTTGGAAAAGGCGCAGAAGCGGCAGCGGAAATAGCACACATTGGTATAGTTGATATTGCGGTTCACGACATAGCTGACCGCGTCGTCGGCGATTTCCTCGCGCAGTTGGTCGGCGCGGCGCGCGACATGGGAAAAATCGGGCCCGCGCGCGCGGAACAGGCGGGCGACCTGCGGCCGCGTCAATTCCCGGCCTTCGACGCACAGGTCGACTATTGCGCGGATATCCGCCGCGACCGCGTCGCGCCGCGGCCGCTCGCGCAACAGCGCGGGCTCCAGTTCGGGCAAGTTGCCGGGATGTCCGGCGGACCAGCGGTCGCGCTTGGCGAATCCTTCCGCATCGGCGTGTTCGAGCACCGCGGGCCTGACTTGCGCGTCGAGCCAGGTTTCGGCGCGGCGCGCGTATTCCGGGTAGATCGTCAGGCGCTGTTCGAGAAAACCGCCGGCGGCGCGGGTCCGGGCGGCCAGTTCGTCGAGATGCGGCCAGGGAGCTTCCGGATTGACATGGTCCGGAGTCAGGGGCGAAACGCCGCCCCAGTCGTTGATGCCCGCGGCGACGAGTTGTTCGAGCGCGCCGGGACTGAGATTCGGCGGCGCCTGGATATTCATTGCGGGCCCGAAGACGAGCCGCGCCGCGGCGATGGTCCAGACGAGCTCTTCCCGGTCGGGTTCCGGCGCCTGCGCCATCCTGGTGTCGGGCTTGGCGCGGAAGTTCTGGATGATGACTTCCTGGATATGGCCGTGGCGCTCGTGCAGGGCGCGAATCGCGAGCAGCGATTCGATGCGCTCGCGGCGGGTCTCCCCGATGCCGATCAGAATGCCCGTGGTGAACGGCACCGCCGCCTGCCCGGCGAGCGCCATGGTTTCGAGGCGCGCCGCGGGCTGCTTGTCGGGCGAGCCGTGATGGGGCATGCCGGGTTCGCACAGGCGCGGCGAGGCGGATTCGAGCATGATGCCCATGGACGCGCTGACCGGCCGCAACATGGCGATTTCCCGCGCGCTCATGTTGCCGGCGTTGATATGGGGCAGCAGGCCGGTTTCCCGCAATACGGCCCCGGCCGCTTCGGCCAGATAATGCAAGGTGCTCTCGAAGCCCATCGCGGCGAGGGTTTGCCGCGCCGCCCGGTAGCGCAGTTCGGGTTTTTCGCCCAGGGTGAACAGGGCTTCCCGGCAACCGAGTTCGGCCCCTTGCCGGCAGATCTCCAATACCTGGTCGATGGCCATGTAAGGCGCCTCGACCTTGCGCGGCACAGCGGCGAAGGTGCAATAGTGACAGACATCGCGGCAGAGCCGGGTCAGGGGAATGAAGACCTTGCGCGAACAGGTAATGATCCCGCCATGGCGCGAGTCGCGAACCTCTCGCGCCCTGGCGGCCAATGCGGCGGTATCGCGATGTTCGGCGAGTCGCAGCGCTTCTGCTTCGGAAATGATCACGAGCCGCAGTTTACGGGATAAGGCAAGCAGGCAACAAGCGCATCGTCGCCGAACGCCGCCGACTGGCCGGCGGGGCGTCTGTCGCGACATCGGGGCCGCCGCCATCTCTTGCGCATCCCCTGCGCCATTCCATCCGCGGCGTTGCGCATTGTCGCAAGACAAAAGCGCGGTCTCGCCTTGCTCCCGGATACAATGGCCTGCGCTGTTGAATTCGGCGGCAGATCCATGCGCCGCGGAGAAGCCGCGATACAACAAGGTATCCTCTGAATAATTCCATCCATGGAATTATTCATTGTCGCAAGACGAGCGTGGTTTGGTCTTGCTCGCGGATGCAATGGCTTGCGCCGTCAAGTCCGGCGGTGTTCTTTCGTGCCGCGGGCTTGTACCGCGGGCATGCGTCGCAGGAAAGCTTCCCTGCTTCGCGCATCGCGGCGCAGTTCCGGTCCGGCAGCGCCTGTTCTTGCCGTCCTCGCGTCTTGCGCCCGGGCGGCCTGACCGGGTTGCCGCAAGCCGCGCGACCGTTCGCCGCCCCCGGCCCGGCGCAGGTACAATCGGAATCCGGTTCCGATCTGAAACGAGGAAATATCCGATGCTGATCGCGTTGTCGAAGAAGCTCGTCAAGTTGCCGGCGCCATGCTCGGCCCTGTTGTTCATCGCCGGTTTCGCGTACGCCCAGGAAACCGTGCTGATCCGCGACGCGCGCCTTGTGATCGGCGACGGTTCGGTGATCGAGCAAGGCTCGCTGCTGATCGAAGGGGGTTTGATCGCGGCGGTGACGGCGGGCGCGGTCGATGCGCCGGAGGGCGCTCGCCTGATCGACGGCGGCGGCAAGACGGTCATTCCGGCCCTGATCGACGGCCATGCCCATCTCGGCTACCAGGGCGGACATGACTGGGGCGCGCATAACTATACGCCGGAGAATCTGCGCGACAATCTCGAGCAATATGCCTGGTACGGCTTCGCCGCCGCTTTTTCGGCGGGTTCCGATCCCGCCGCAATGGCGCTGGAATTCCAGCGCGCGCAGCGCGAGCGATATCCGGACGCCGCCCGCCTGTTGTTCGCCGCGGGCATGGGGCCGGAGGGGCAGGGCCCCAACGACGCCTTTCTGCTTGAGGTCGGCAAGGTGACGGAACGTACCGGGCAGACGATCCTGCACGGCCTGACCAGCCCGGAACAGGCCGCGGCCCGGGCGCGCGAAGTCGCGGACAGGGGCATCCCATTTATCAAGATCTGGGTCGACGACCGCGGCGGCAGCCAGCGAAAACTTGCGCCGGAGTTGTATCGGCCCTTGCTCGCGGCAAGCGAAAGTCTCGGCGTCAAGGTATTCGCGCACCAGCAATTCGCGCAGGACATGCCGGCGCTGCTCGCGGCCGGCGTCGACGGTTTCCTGCACGGCAGGCTCGGAGACGCCTTCACCGCGGATATCGCCGAACAGACCGCGCGGTCCGGCGCCTTTGTCGTTCCCAATCTGGGGCTGGGCGAACTCAGGCGCGAAGCGATCGGCGCCGACGCGTTCCTGCAAGCCGTGACGCCGGCCGCATCCGCGCGCCGACTCGCGGGGCCGGACAGCGGCCGGCGCCCGACGATCGAACGCGATGCGGACAACGAAGCGAGCCTGCGCGCGAGTCTGGCGCGGCTGCTCGACGCCGGCGTCGATATCGTGCTCGGCACCGATGCCGGCGCATTGCCGGACCATCCTTTCGGCTATGCCGGACATCGGGAACTGGAGATTTACGTCAGGCTCGGCATGAGCCCGATGCAAGCGCTGGCGGCGGGTACGAGCGCGGCGGCGCGGCGTCTCGAACTCGACGATCTGGGTCTGCTCGCGCCCGGCTATAGCGCAAGCGTGGTTGTGCTCGCGGCGAATCCGCTCGACGATATCCGCAATACCCGCGATATCGAACGGGTTTTTCTCGAAGGCCGCGAACTCGACCGGGAAGCGATCGCCGCGCGCCTGTCGGGCGCGCCGGGTATTCCCTGAATAATTCCATCCATGGAATCATTTATTGCCGCAAGACAAAACGCAGATTTGTCTTGCTCCCGGATGTAACGGCTTGCGCCATCGAATCCGGCGATGCTCTTTTGTACCGCCCGCAGGCTTGTACCGCGGGCATGCGCCGCAGGGAAGCTCCGACTTGATCAGGGCCGATTTGCGGCGCATTGACGCGCTGCCGAATCCGGCGCAGCCGCGATGCCGTTCTTGCGCATGAAACCTTGTATTTCTGGAGAGATATGGCATATTTGCAAGGATGATATCGCGTTGGAAATCGCAAATTGTTCGCGCTCGCCTGGATCAGTTTCCGGCCGTGGCCCTCCTGGGCCCGCGTCAAACAGGCAAGACCACGTTAGCCTGGCTTGTTGCGAAAGAGCGGGCGAGCGTTTATCTCGATCTCGAAAACACGGCGGACTGCGAGAAGTTGACCGACGCCGCCCTGTATCTGTCCGGGCATGAAGACAAGCTGGTCATCCTCGACGAAGTGCAGCGAGCGCCGGAACTGTTCCAGGCGCTGCGCGGCCTGGTCGACAGGGGGCGGCGTCGAGGCGTCCGCGGCGGCCGATTTCTGCTGCTGGGCCCGGCCTCGATGGAACTGCTCAGGCAGTCGGGAGAATCCCTCGCCGGCCGGATCGCCCATGTCGAATTGGGTCCGTTCAACGTTCTCGAAGTCGAGGACGATGCGCGCGAAAAACTCTGGGTCCGGGGCGGATTTCCGGACATCTTTCTCGCGGAGAGCGACGCGGCAAGCGCGGTCTGGCGCGAAAATTTTATCCGCACGTATCTGGAGCGCGACATTCCGCAACTGGGACCGCGCGTGCCGGCGGAAACCCTGCGCCGCTTCTGGACCATGTTGGCCCATATGCAAGGCGGCATCCTCAACGCGGCAAAGCCGGGCCGCTTGCCAAATCCCCGAGTTGCCCGACCTCGATGCCGATATCGGGTCTGTCCGCTGGCCCGCATGGCGATAACGGATCCGATCGACGGCCATCGCCGGTTCGGTCGCCGGAGCGGGGATTCAATCGAGCGCCCGGAAGCGCTCCAGCGCCCTGGTCCTGCCCGTGGCCAGATTCACCGCCGGGCGCGGATAATTGCCGCCGAGCCGCACGCCGGCCTTGCGCAAGACGGAAGACGGGGCGCGCCAGGGCTCGTGAACATGTTTGTCGGGCAGCCCGGCCAGTTCCGGCGCCCAGGCGCGCACATATTCGCCTCGCGGGTCAAAGCGTTCGCCCTGGCGCGCGGGATTGAGGATTCTGAAGTATGGCGCCGCATCCGCGCCGCATCCGGCGGTCCATTGCCAGCCCATGGTGTTGTTGGCCAGGTCGGCGTCGACCAGCGTGTCCCAGAACCAGCGGGCGCCTTCCAGCCAGTGCACCAGGCCGTGCTTGCAGAGCAGCGTGGCGACCACCATCCTGACGCGATTGTGCATCCAGCCCATGCGCCGCAGTTGGCGCATGCCGGCATCCGCCAGCGGAATCCCCGTTTCGCCTTGTTTCCAGGCGGCGAGCAAATCCGGGTTTTCTTCCCAGCCGAATGATCGATAGCGGGGGTTGAACGGCGCTGTCGGCGTCTGCGGATAATGATGCAGGACGTGATGGGCGAAATCCCGCCACACCAACTGCCGCAGGAAGGTTCGGGCGCTTTCCGCCGCTTCCCGCCGGGGCGCTCCCCTGAAGTCCGCCGCCGCGCGTTGCACTGCGTGCCAGACCTGGCGGGCGGAAATTTCACCGAAATGCAAGTGCGGCGAAAGGCCGGATGTGCCGTCCTGGCCGGGCAGGTCGCGCCTTCGGCCGTATTCGAACCATTGCGCCGGATCGAGAAAATCATCGAGCCGCGCCGCGGCGCCGCGCTCTCCGGGCGTCCAGTAGTCCCCGAACCGGGCGTGCCGGGAGCAAGCCGGCAGCAGCGCCGGCTCTTCCGCGCGGAGGGATGACAGACCAGGCGGCAAGGGCGGCAGCCGCGCCGGTCCGGCTGTCGGGTTTTCCGGCAAGTCTCCCGGCAGATACCGGCGGCTGAAGGGAGTGAATACCCGGTACGGGGCGCCGTCCGCCTTGCGGACTTCTTCGGGTTCGCGCAACAGGGCGCCGCGATGCGAACAGGTCTGCAAGCCGGCATCGGACAAGGCCTTTTGCAGCTGCGATTCCCGGATCCTGGCGGCGGGCTCGTACAGCCGGTTCCAGCAAACCAGCCCCGCCCCGGTTTCCCGCGCGACTGCTCGCAGCACTGCCAGGGTGTCGCCCTTGCGCAGCACCAGGCCGGAGCCGAGCTTTCGCAACGAGGCGTCCAGCGCCGTCAGGCTGTGATGGGGCCACCAGCGGGAAGCCGCGCCGGGCTGCCACGGCGCCTCTTCATCCGGCGCGTGGATATAGAGCGGAATCACTCGCTGCGCATGCGTCCGCGCATGATCGAGGGCGGAGTTGTCGGCGATGCGCAGATCCCGTCGCAACCAGACGATGGCGGTGGAAGTCATGATGAATGGTTCAGTCCGACATGGATGCCTTTCGGCGGAAACTCGCGCCGGCGATGGAGTTCATGCCGGCGGCAAACTCGAACGCGCCGGCCGAGGATGCCGGCAATCTGTACGACACCTGCAGACGACCCTGCCGAGAGCGCCCGTTCGCAAGCCGGATGAACGACTCGCGTGTTTGCGGCGCTGTTCGGCTTCAGCGCGGACCGCCGACCATTGCGGATGATAGTCCAGAACCGCATTCGAGTGCTCGTTCGACCCCGGCGAGTGCTCGTTCAGCCCGGGGAAGGCCCGACTCATCCAGCGCCGACCCGCGGCGCACGGATGCGCTGCCGCACGCGACAGCGCGAACCGTTGCATTCAGAAGCAAGGCAAGGCCGCGCTTTTTCCTTGCGGCACTGCCCATGAATGGTATTTGTCGGAGAATGCCTGAAGCAAAATGAATCCGGTCCGAGTCCGGCGCGTTGCCGGGCCGGCTCGGGAGGCGGACAGGGACGAACGGCTCGAAATCCCGCCGAGGCGCGCGAATCGATACCGAACATTCAAGCGAATCGCCCGTGACCGGCAACAGTTCGCGGGTCGCGTCGCCGGACTGGAATTGCAGCGGGCAAAGCTGTCAGAATATGCGCCGCCCGATGCGGCCGAGCCGCCGCATCCGCGGCCATGGCGCTGCCGGGGAAGCTCTGACTTGTCAGAGCTCGCCTGCGGCGCATGAGTGCGCCGTCGAATTCGGGAGCAAGACGAGGCTGCATTCCTGTCTTGCAGCGATGAATGGAAATTGTTCAGAGGAACGAGAGCTGTCATGGGCGCGTCATCGACATGAAATACTTGCATACCATGATCCGGGTCGGGGACCTGGACAAGTCCCTCGCCTTCTTCAAGGACTGCCTCGACATGGTGGAAATCCGCCGCTACGACAACGAGGCCGGCCGGTTCACCCTGGTGTTCCTCGCGGCCCGGGACGATGCGGAGCGGGCCCGGCAGGAAAAGGCGCCGATGGTGGAGATGACCTGCAACTGGGATGTCGAACATTACGCCGGCGGCAGGAATTTCGGCCATCTCGCCTATGAAGTGGACGACATCTACGCGACCTGCCGGAAGTTGCAGGACAAGGGCGTCGTCATCAACCGTCCGCCGCGGGACGGCCGCATGGCATTCATCCGCACGCCCGACCATATTTCCATCGAACTGTTGCAGAAAGGCGAGGCCTTGGCTGCCGCCGAACCTTGGGCGTCGATGGAGAACATCGGCGAGTGGTAGCGCCCCGCCGGCCGCGGCGGGATAATCTATAATGAGATTCGCGGGCCGGACGGGATTTTCTTTGGAGTTTCATATGGAAAAGGTTTTCATCTACTGGGACAACTCGAACATATTTCACGAGGCCCAGCGTCAGGCGGAAGAACGCGAGGAAGAGCCGGACGCGCGTTATCGAGTACGCATTCAATTCGACAATCTGCTTCGGCTTGCGCATGCCGACCGTGAAATCGAACATGCTATCGTTGCCGGCTCCGTGCCGCCGGAAATGCGCCAATTATGGAATCGGATCGAGACCCTCGGCGTAAAGGTGGAATTGTTTGATCGGGGATATCCCGAACGCGGCGAGCAGGAAGTTCCCGACCGTTATCTTCAGCTTCGCATGCTGGAGGACGCGCTCGACTACAATGGCGATCCCGGCATTGTCGTATTGTTGACCGGGGATGGTGCCGGATATCGGGAGGGAGTGGGTTTCCACAGCGCCCTGGAACGGATGTACAAACGCGATTGGCGAGTGGAGATTCTGTCATGGACGCATGCCGTGAACTCGAAAATGCGGCAGTGGGCAGAGACCCATGGACTCTTTATCGCCCTGGACGACTTTTATGAGCCTATCACCTTCATGGAGCCGTCGAAACCGGGGTTTCCGCTGGCGCTCGGTCGCCGCGCCGCCGCGCTTGATCTGCAAAAACGGCCGATGCTCAAGTAGGCTCGCTGGACAATTTCATTCATGGAATTGTCCAGGGAGATCCTCCTTGTCGCCGGCCCGCCGGCGGGGGTTCTCGGGTCGGCTCAGAACTCGCAGCCGGTGCGGGGGATGGGCAAGCGCAATATCTCTTCGAGGTCGTCGAGCAATTGCCTGGAAGCTTCGATCTCGCCGGCGGCGGCGATGGCGTTCGCTTCGGCGCAGCCGAGCCACAGCCGCGTGAAGCCGCCGACGCCGGCGCGCAGGCTCGGCAGTCCCTGCCGGCGGCCGGGTTCGGCCCCGCTGTCGGCGCCGAGCCGCACGATGTAATCGCCGCCCGCGCCGCGCCAGCCGCTTGCCTGCGGAAGAAATTCGCTGATCGGATCGTCGAGTTGCAGATTGAACGCCAGCGGGGCGCCGGACCGCGGCAATGACGTGCGCCGCAGGCAGCCGGCCACGTCGTTGATTCGCGCCTGCCACCAGGCTTCGGCCGCATTGCCCTTGCGCCATGGGCCGTCCTTGCCGGTATTGCTTTCGCGGAAGGGGCGGGCGATGAAATCCTGCAATTGCAGGCCGGCGGGCTCGATCATTTTCACCAGCTGCGCCTGATCGCCGAGACCGCGCAACAGGGCGAGCAGTTCCCGCAATTGCTCCGCTTCGCGCCAGGCGATGGCGGTCAGCGAGAAGGGGCCGCTTTCGTCTTCCATTTCTCCCCAGAGGAAATGGGTCAGCTCGCCGGCGGCATCGCGATAGCCGAGGCCGACGGGATGCTCGGTCCAGCCCATGTCGGCGCGGACATGGGCGCGGCTGCGGAGGCGGACGCCGCCGTGCCGCAGCAGGCGCTTGTCCATGGCCCGATGGACATCCTCGCTGTCTTCGAGCGTGACGCGAACCGGCGTTCTCGCTTTTGTCTCGACGCGCAGGTTCGACGGGTCGAAGCTCCAGCGCAGGTCATAAGGTCCGTTGCCGAAGCCGAGGCGGCTATAGAAGCCCTGCTCGAACATGCCCAGCGCCGAAACCGCCAGGCCCGCCTCGGCGTCCTGCCGCACCAGGCTCGCGGTCGCGCGCGAAGCGAGGCCGGCGCGGCGGCCGCGCAGGCTTGTGGTCACCGCCGCGACAATGCCGAGCGGGATATCCTCGCGCAGATAGCGGATCGAGGCGGGGCTGGCAATCGCGACGCATTCCGCCGCGCCGTCCAGCTCGCCGACCAGCGCGCGGGAATGTTCGAGCAGGTCGCGCAAGTGGGCGGCGTCGTCCTCGTCGTCGCGGTCGATCCAGCGGGTTTCTTCCCAGATGCGGCGCACCGCCTTGCCGTCCCGCTTCGCGTCGAAGGGTCGTATGGTCATCGCGTTGTCCCCGGCAGCCTATGGCTTGGTTGGCGAAGTCCCGGATGTCGGGATTTGTCGAGTCGAGTTCGCGGCATCTCGCATGGTCGACTGTTCGCCGGACCGATTCGCTTTCGCGGGTTGGGCGAGCCGGCTCCGGCACCGGGGAATCGCCCCGCCGGCCGCGCTCGCGAGGCGAAATGGCGGCCTCGTCCCGGCATTGCCGGCCCAATTCCATCCGCGGCGGCGCCCGATTGCCGCAAACCCGGAGCGCGATCCTGTCTTGCCGCCGGCTGCAATGGCTTGCGTCGTCGAATCCAGCGATACTCTTTTGTACCACGGGTTTGTACCGCACGTGCCGCGGCCATGCGCCGCAGGTCGGCTCCGGCCGGGCAGGCCCTTGCTCAGTCGCGCAGGCCGAAGGCGAAGACCACGTTGCCCGAGGCGATGGCGACGAATTGCTCGCCGTCCACCGCGTAGGTCATGGGCGCGGCATGGACCCTGCGGCTGAGCGAAACGTTCCACAATTCCTCGCCGTCGGCGGCGTCGAGGGCGAAGAAATAGCCGTCGGCGCTGCCGCTGAAAAGCAGGCCGCCGGCGGTCGTGGTGATGCCGGCGGAAGACCTCGGCATGATGGGGAATTCCCAGACGATGTCCACCGTGGCGGGATCGATCGCCCGAATCGAGCTATGGAAGGCGTCCATGGGCTGCGTGTAGCGGCCGCCGCCGCCGGTATAGCGCTCGCCTTCCTCGTAATCTTCGTCGCGCTTGAAGAACTCCTGTTCGCCGTCGAAGGAAGTGACGTAGAAAAGGCCGGTATCCGGACTGAAGGCGGGCGAATACCAGTTGGTGGCGCCGACGATCGGCGGCGAAACCATCACGCCCTCATAGGTCGGCGCCATGCCGGGGACGCGAATCGGACGGCCGTTCGGGTCGAGTCCCGACGCCCAGGTGACGGAGGCGAAAGTATCGCCGAGCAGGAATTCGCCCGTGGCCCGGTCGAGGGTGTAGAAGAAGCCGTTGCGATTCGCCCACAACATGGTCTGGCGCATTGCGCCGCCGAATTCGATATCGGCGAGGATGGGAATCTGGATCGAATCGTAGTCGTGCACGTCGTGGGGCGTGAACTGGAAGTACCATTCGATCTCGCCGCTGTCGCCGTCGAGCGCGAGCACCGCGTCCGAATACAGGTTGTCGCCCAGCCGCACGTCGCCGTTCCAGTCGGGGCCGGGATTGCCGGTGCCCCAATAGATCTGGTTCAGCTCCGGATCGTAGGAACCGGTGATCCAGGTGGCGGAGCCGCCGGTCGCCCAGGAATCGCCGGACCAGGTGTCGTTGCCGAACTCGCCGGGACCGGGGATGGTGTAAGTGCGCCAGACCAGTTCGCCGGTTTCCGGATCGTAGGCGTCGATGAAGCCGCGGATGCCGAACTCGCCGCCGGCGATGCCGGTGACGACCTTGTCCTTGACGATCAGCGGGGCGGCGGTCTTGCTGTAGCCGGAATCGTGAGCCGCGACCTCGGTGTCCCAGAGCAGGTTGCCGGTGCGGGCGTCGAGCGCCACCAGGTGGGCGTCCAGCGTGCTCATGAACAGGGTCTCGCCGAGGATCGCGACGCCGCGGTTGTTGCGGCCGCAGCAGATGCGCAAGTCCTCGGGCAGTTCATGGTCGTAGCGCCAATAGACGCCGCCGGTGCGCGCGTCGACCGCGGTGACATTGCTCGGCGCCTCGGTGATGAACATGATGCCGTCGACCACCAGCGGCACGGTTTCGGCGCGGTCGATCACCGGAATCTGGTAAGCCCATTTCATTTCCAGTTCGGATACGTTTTCGGTGTCGATCTGGTCGAGCAGGCTGTGGCGCTTGCTGTCGAGGGTGCCGGAATACATCAGCCAGTTTTCCGGCTCGTCGGCCGCGTCGACCAGCCGCTCCCAGCTGACGGGAGTGAAGGCGGGGGTGATGACGGTCCGGAATTGCTGTTCCTGGGCGTGGACAAGAGCGCCGGGCAGCAACATCGCGCATAGCAGGGAAAGGCGTTTCATGATCAGATTTCCTCTCGTCGCAAGGAGAACAGGTACGCCACGAGGTCGTCCAGCTCGCTGTCCGACAATGATTGGGCATAGCTCGGCATGGTGGTGTCTTCGATGCGCTCCCAGGCGCTCAGCTCGTCCTTCTGGAACGACCACAGGTTCTCGTCGCTGTCCATGATGCGCAGCGAAAAACTGTCCTCGTTCATGCGATAGCCTTCCCGGGTCGCGCCGTCGGGCCCGGCGACGCGCAATCTCCACCAGCGGGGCGCGACATCTTCCTGCGGGTTGATCATGTCCGCCAGCAGGTCGTCCGGCGTGCGGTTTTCGCCGATGCGGGACAGGTCGGGCCCCGAACGCGAGCCGCGGCCGTCGACCATGTGGCAGTCGGCGCAGTCGCTGCGATTCCAGAAGATCTCGGCGCCGGCTTCGGCGTCGCCGGCGAGGACCACCGAGCCGGGGTCGTAGCGCAGCGAGTCGAGATAGGCCACGAGTTGCCATACCTGGGTGTCCGCAACGTCCTCGGCCACCGGCAGCATGGCGGTGCCCGGTATTCCCTCGCGGATGATATTGAATATCGCGACGTCGGTGCTCGCCCGGGTCAGGCGCCCGGTCAGATCCGGCGCGCCGGTCTCGTCGTTGCCCGTCGCGTCGAAGCCGTGGCAGCGCGAGCATTGACGTTCGAAATAGCGCTCGCCCATGCGGATATCGACCGCGGTGTCGTACAGATTGCCGGCGTCCTCGGCCAGCGCGCCCGATGCCGGCAGCAGCGACAGCGCGGCCAGCGCGCAGGCGGCCGCGCCCGCCGGCAACCACTTGCCCGCGACGCCCGCTTGCGGCCTCTTGCCCAGGCGCAACCCTTGCAGTCCCTTGCCGCAGAATCGCGAATGCTTGCTCATGGCGGCCCCTCCTGTGGAAACGGCAACAGTGTATCACCGGCTCCCGGCGTTGCAATTGCTGTTCCGGCCGGCGGGAGAATACCCGCCGCATCGCGCCGGCGACGACCCCGACCGGTGTGATGCGTCATAGCTTTTCTCCGGCACATGGATGCGCCGCCGAATTTCGATGGCGCAAGCCAACGCATCCGGCGGCGAAAGCAAGACCGCGCCCTGGTCTTGCGACAATGGACAATGCCATGGATGGAATTGTCCGGAAGATGCTTGATGCAATGATCGGCGCTTGAGAGGGAAATGCGACCTTTGACCTGAAGTTCCACCAAGATTTCTTGCCATATACCTCTTAAGAGTTTGATTTTAAATAGAAAATTCCATTTTTTCGGCTGCATATTGTTCCCATGTAATAACGCATTTTTCTGTTGCAAAGGCTGGCGCGAAAACGGCAAAGTCAAAAAACGCACCCTCGCCAACCTCTCCAAGTAGCCCAGCGCGAAAGTCGAGACTTTGCGCCGGCTGCTCAAGGACGAACCCCTCGTCGGCGCGACGACGCCTTCGACATCGTGCGTTCTCTCCCCCACGGCCATGTTGCGGCGGTGCTCGGCACGCTGGGCAAACTCCGCCTCGACCGTCTCATCGACCCCAAACGCTCGTCGCAACGCGAGCGCGTGCTGGCGATGATCGCCGCGCGGATCCTCGACCCCGGCTCGAAGCTCGCCGCCGCCCGCGGGCTTGCCGGGGACACGGCGCGCGACACCCTCGCCAAGACGCTGGAACTCGGGGCGTTGGACGAGAACGACCTGTATGCGTCCATGGACTGGCTTCTCGCGCGCCAGGACCGCATCGAGCGCGGCTTGGCGAAGCGCCATCTCGCGGAAGGCGCCCTGGTGCTTTACGACTTGACTTCGGTATGGATGGAAGGACGTTCGTGTCCGCTGGCCAGGCGCGGCCACTCGCACGACGGCAAGCGGCGCAAGCTGCAAATCGAGTTCGGATTGCTGTGCGACCGGGAGGGCTGTCCGGTGTCGGCGGAGGTGTCTGCCGGCAACGTCGCCGACCCGAGCACGGTGGGCGCGCAGGTGGAGAAGCTGCGCCGGCGGGGCTGGACTGGATCGGCGCGTTGCGCGGGCCGGCCATCCGCTCTTTGGTGGACAGCGGCGCGGTGCAGCTGTCGCTGTTCGACGAAAAGGATCTGGTGGAGATCAAAAGCGACGCCTATCCCGGCGAGCGTCTGATGGTCTGCCGCAATCCGCTGTTGGCCGAGCAACGCGCGCGCAAGCGCGAGGCGCTGCTTGACGCCACCGAAGAATTGCTCGCGCCCATTGCCGCGGCAACCCGGCGCCCGCGGCTGAAAGGCGAGGCGCGGATCGGGGAGCGGGCGGACAAGGTCATCGGCCGCTACAAGATGGCCAAACACTTCGAGTGGTCCATCGACGAGCAGGGCAGGTTCAACTACCGGCGCAACGCCTCGTTCATCGTGGCCGAGGCGGCCCTAGACGGACTGTATGTGGTGCGCACCAGCCTGCCCGAAAGCCAGCTCGACGCGCCCGGCGCGGTGCGCACCCATGTCTTTCTGCGCATGTTGGCCTACCATGTGGAGTGGCACATGCGCCGGCGCCTGCGCCCGATGCTGTTCGACGACGAGGGTGCCGCAGTCGCGCGCCGCAGCATCGTGGCGCCGGCCCGGAAGTCCGAAACGGCGCGGGCCAAGGCCAGCGCCAAGCATACGGCCGAGGGCGTCCCGGCGCACAGCTTCCGCACCCTGCCCGCCGATCTCGCCACGGTCACCCGCAACACCGTGGCGCCGCGCCTGCCCGGAGCCGAGCCGTTCGAGGTCATGGCCCGGCCCACGCCGCTTCAGCGCAAGGCCTTCGAGTTGCTGGGCGTGCGACTGTAGTGTTCCCAGTAGCGGCGCGCTGAAACTGCTTTAATATCCAATCAAACCAATGACTTGCGACCGCGCCACGCTGGAACTTCAGGATAGAGAAGTTTCAGCGCGATTTTCTTTCCGGTTTCCATCGGCCAGGCATTCGGGCCGGGGCGTTGAGCTTGCCGAGAGGCAATGGCAAAAGCTTCTGGCCGGATAGCTATAGCCGCAATTTGACGCGCAAATTAGGAGATGAAAGGCTGCGCTGTGGTCGCGCTGCGATTGCGCTCCGCATTGCGGGATCCATTGCGGCCCGACGCTGCCCGAAGGGTTGAATTATCCTTGCGCGGCTATTCCGATCCCGCGAAGCCCTCCAGCAGACTCCGCACCGCCGCGCCGGGGAAATACCGCCCGTATCCCGCCGGCGGTTCATTGAGGCGCACACGGGGCGGCTTTGATTTGACAACCGTTAATCCTTTGCGATAACTTCTAGCGTACACCACCAAGCAAAGACCCGCATATAGTCGGGTCGCTTGCTGAATACAATAGCTATGCAAGGGTTCGACTGATCATCCGACCCGGCGAATAGGCGAGAACGTCACGGTCTTTGCGTGGTGGTGTAACGGCCCGACACCATGTCGGGAAACACCACCAACGAAAGGAAAAGACCGATGACCAAGACCAACCTTTACTTGATCAATTCTCTATTTGCGTGGATAGCGTTTGTTTTTTTTGGCATGTTTTATCGTGTCCACACAAAACAGCACTAACGCTTATTGGAGCGTGGATTTGGATTACGCTTTGGACTTAGAACACAGAGGATGCTTAAGCGGCGCCCAAAGCGGATACGATGTAGACTTTGGACTTGCACAATCCAATCTTCAATCAGAGAAGAGGTTCGCTGAAAACAGATATGAAGCACATAAAAGAGAAGGGAGAACGGACGCTGATCAAGTTTACTTACGTGCAATGGAAATTATCACAAGCGCTTACAATGCCGCAGTTCGGTCAGCCGAATCAATAGCCAATGGTGTAGTAGCAAGATGCGACAGAGACGCTCAATTTCGTGAGCAACAACGGGAGAGAGAACGAGCGGCAGAAGAGGCGAGAGAGCGGGCGAGAGCAAGAGCCGAAGCAGATGCCGCAGAAAACTCGGACGAACCGCAATCAGGTCAGAGTTCTAACTCTCAATCGGGTTCTGGAGGAAACCAAGAGGAAAACAATAACCAAAATGGAAATACGTTCAATTCAGGTGGAACTGGAAGCACCCTGAGTTCAGACGAAACCGATAAACATGATCAGAGGACGGGTGGACCAGTCGTGCAAGCTGGAGCGGCTGCCGCTATCAAAAACGCTCTTAAGGGCAATTTAAGTTCGCACTAAAATCGGAGTTTTTGGAAAGAGCATGTGTGATATTATGGATATTTAAGTCCCGTTCTAGGGAACCATCTGCTATGGGACTCATATCCCGCAGATGGTTCCCTGGAAATTTATTTTGGGGATAAATCTACTAAACGCGGAGAAAAGAAAGATGAAAGTAAAAACCAAGATTGTTACTACATTGGTAGCTATTGCCGCATTGCTTTCATGGATTGTAGTTCAAACCGATATGAATTCTGTTCATGAAGAAGATTCGGAATATCTATTGTTGCCTTCTCCAGTCGCGGGAGAAGATTCGGAATACCTGTCGTTGCTTTCTCCAGTCGCGGGACAAGATGCGTTTCCAAATATACCTTTGGAATTTCAGCGAGACACTAACGGTAACAGATCAATATCCATTCCGGCGGAAAGTAATCAGGTTCAAGAAACAGCTTACGCCACAGCGATTAGAATGATCGGTTCTCAACCAGACCCGTTTGCTAATGCGCGAGAAAAGTACGAAGAACAATGGAGCCAAATTGTCGCAGAGATGGAATTGTCCGATAGCGAAAGACTTCGGTTCGAGCAACTATGGATTGACCATGAGGCTTACAATTTGGATTTGATTCATCACATGCAAATGGGAACCATAAGTGCAGAAGAATGGATGCAAGGGACCAGACCTGAATCTGAACTGGAAGAAAGTCTTAGGCATTTTCTTTCTGCCGAACAGATGGAAATATATCGGAATCATTCACAAAATTTACGAGATATTTATCAATCGGAAAGGTCTGCAATGCAAGAAGAGCTAATTGCGAACCAGTACACTGATATTATCTGGTTCAGTGATAGGGACGACCTTCCCACAGTACTGTCCTATATCGCGTCTGGTGCCGATCCGAACGCCATGCCTCTCGATGGCAGTACTACACCGCTGCATAATGCTTCGCGGAACGGTAACGTTGAAATGATTAAAGCTCTTATTCAGGCGGGAGCAGATGTTAACTCGACTACCAATAATCCCAACAGTCTTGACTTTGCCCCACTGCACGAAGCTGCATCTACCGGCAATGTTGAGGCAATTCGGGCACTTGTGGCGGCTGGAGCCGACATAAACTATTATCCGCCGGACTCCTTGCATGCCACCGCGTTGAGACAAGCAGCCTTTAAGGGACATAGGGACGCAGTAGCGGAGTTACTTGCTTTGGGAGCGGACGCGACTGGCGATTTTGGAAAGTACGCGCTTATGTATGCAAGATCAATAGTCCAAGATTTTGAAATAGAAAAAATGCTGATGGATGCAGGAGCAATAGATAGTCAATGACGAGGTTTCGCAGGTCGGATCGAGGATTTTGCGCCGCACTAAATTGTCCAGCGCAGGCCGTGAACATGGCTTGAACCTGTTCGGCCAGGTTGAGAGGGTTCAGGTATCTGGCTTCGCCTTGGCGCGGCGGATGCCCGGACAGCTTTCTGAAAAAGATATCGCCAAGTTCCTGCCAGCCCGGCAAGGGCGCAGACATCGAATCCGCGGACTTCGCATTCTTGCTGAAGCCGGCCCCCACCATGACCGCAGCGTTGTTCGACCACAGTCGATCCGCGATCTCGTCGAGATACGGCTTTACTGGGCCAAGTGCGTCTTCAGGCATGTCTGGTCTCTTTGGTGCGGTGGTCGGTCAACTGACCCGCCCTTATCTCCAGGATCGTGTCTGTGTTCCAGCGACGACAGTTGTGGTATTCAAGCATCCTCTGGATAATTCCAGCCATGGAATTATCCGTTGCCGCAAATAAAGCACGATTTTTGTTCACGAATTCAATGGGCTGCGTCATCGAATTCGATAACACATCCATGTGCCGCAGGGAAGCCTTGGTAAATCATGGTTTCCCTGAATAGCTCTTCGAAGTGACCGCTCTGTCCGAGCGCGCTCTTGCAGGGCGGCGCCTTTTCGAACTCGAACCGCGCCTTCCAGTTTTCGGCAGTTGGCCCAAATCCTGGTTTGTCTCGGCGCAGAAGTTCTGTTTTGTCGCAGTCAATCAGCGCGCCGGCATTATGGCTTGTCTTGGCCTGAGCGTCGCCGGCGCTTTTTGCCAGACTTTCCCTTCGCCGCAGCGTGCAGCGGAGCGCTTATCCTCTCATACAGCATGAACAGATGTTCGACGCGCTCGCGTTCGGAATCGAATCCGGCGCGGCGGTAGAGGCGGTCCACGGCGCGGTCGAGCGTCCGATGCGCGCGGCGCAGGTTCGGCGGCATCAGGTCGGGGTCGTAGAGGTCGGCCAGGGTCGCATCCGGATGCTTGGCGCGGGCGTCGAGCACGGCTTGGGCCGGCGCTTCCAGCCGCGACAGGTCCGAACCCTTCGGCGGCAGCGGAAAAGTGTTGTAGACGAGGCCGATGGAATAGCGGAAGTCGCTTTTCAAGCGGCCGCCGACATGGCGCAGCCACGCCATGTGCATCGCCGAGGTCAGCAGCGCGAAATCGGACAATGCGGCATCTGGGAGCACGAGCGCGGCATCGCTCGGAATGATCGGTGGTTCCAGCCAGCCGATCGGTACGTAGTCTCGCCGTTCGGAGCTCACTCGCGGCACCAGCAGAAACGGCGCGGCGGGAATGACGTTCACGTGATAGAGCTTCGGCGTTTCCGCGAGCTTCCGTGTCGGCGCACTCTTGCTGGCCTGCCGGTAGGCGCGGACCTGGGCGATGCGACGGCGCACGCCGGGCAGGCGCGCCAATGCTTCGGGCCGCGCTTCGTGCAGCGACAGAATCCAGCGCTCGCCGCCTTGCAGGTATTCGCGCGCTCCGATATAGGGCCGCAGCAAGGGCGCGGCGGCCGGTTCCGCTTGCAGGAACGCGCCGCGTTGCGCGGTGTCGAAGATGTAATTGCCGTCGTCGATGGGCTTGGAGCCGATTCTCAATTTGTCCATTCCGTTGATGGGGCGGCTCTCCTCCCGCACCGTCAGATGCGGGTCCGACAGTCCGCCCGCGTCGAACAGATAGGGCGACAGCGCCTTGTGGCGGCTTTCCTCCGGTTCGCCGTCGAGGTCGGGGTAGCTGAACAGTCGCTTTTGCGGCGGCGCGGCGGCGGTTTGGTCGAGGCCGAGAATGACGACATGCACATGCGCCTTGCCGCGCGCGTCCGAGCCCCAGGCGAAGGTCCGGTGCGCGAAGGCGAGCTCCAGCCGGCAGCGCTCGAACAGGACGGGCCAGAGTTGCGCGACCTGCTCGCCCTGGGTGATCGAATTGGTCGCCACGAAGCCGATTCGGACCTTGGCGTCCCTTGCGTACTCGCCCGCCTTGACGAACCATGCGCAGACATAGTCCAGCGTGCCGCCGCTCCTGTCGAGCGCGGCGACCCGCCGCACCTGCAGGCGCTGCGCCGCCGTCTGGTACTTCGCGCCGACGAAAGGGGGATTGCCGAGCACGAAGGAGCATTGGTCCGGCGGCAGCAGGCTCGCCCAGTCGATCTCCAGCGCATCGCCGTGGAAGATATGCGGCGATTTCTCGAGCGGGATGCGGGCGAAGGTCTTGCCGAACTCCAGGCTCAGCCGGTTGTTCATGATGTGGTCCATCATCCATAGCGCGGTTTCGGCGATGCGGGCCGGGAATTCGCCGCGCTCGATCCCGTAGAACTGGTCCACGTCGATTATCGAGAGCGTTTCTCCCGCGTCGAGTATCCATTCTTGCCGCCGGCCCTGCCGGTCCCGGTAGATTTCTTTCAGCAGGTCGATTTCAAGCAGACGCAACTCCCGGTAGGCGATGATGAGGAAGTTGCCGCAGCCGCAAGCCGGGTCGAACAAGGTCAGCTGCGAGAGTTTCACCTGAAACTCCAGCAGGGCGGAAACCCGGCGACGGCCCTTTCTCGCTTTCAGGCGCTCGAATTCGGCGCGCAGGTCGTCCATGAACAGCGGTTCGATCATCTTGAGGATGTTTTTCTCGGTCGTGTAATGCGCGCCCTGTTTGCGGCGCTCTCCGAGGTCCATGACCGACTGGAACAGCGCGCCGAAGATCGCCGGCGAGATATTCGACCAGTCGAAGCGGCAGGCGTCGAGCAGCGCCGCGCGCATGGGCGAGTCGAACGAGAATGTCCGCAGGCGGCCCTTGAACAGGTCGCCGTTGACGTAGGGAAAGCGCGCGAGATCTTCATCGAGCGTCGTCGTCCGCTCGCCTTGCGGCGTGTCGAGCACCTCGAACAATTGCGCGAGCCATGGTCCGAGGTTGGCGCCGTCCTCGCTCGTGCGCGTTTCGATGAAGTCGAGGAAGATGTCGCGCGGCTCGAACACGCCGGTGTCGTCGGCGAACAGGCAGAACACGATTCGCACGAGGAAGCGCTCCAGGTCGTGGCCCCCGTGGCCGGCGGCGGCAAGCGCGTCGTGCAGCCGCCCGACCAGTTCGGAGGCCTCGATATTCGCCGGATCCTGATCGCGGAAGGTCCGGCGCCGCACGCCGAGGATGAAGCCGAATGCCTCGACATGCGCGGGCAGTTCGGCGAGCGGGAAGGCGATATCCCTGCTCTCGTCGAGGTCGCGCAATGCGAAGGTCCGGAAGTCGCTGACCAGGATATGGCGCGGCCGCTCGCGCTCGGGCAGCGCGTCGAAATACTCCCCTGCCTGCGCCCAGGCCGCTTTCAGGTCGCGCCCGGCGCTCTTCTGTTCGACGAGGAGCACGCCGGGCCAGAACAGGTCGATGAAGCCCGAGCGGTTGTCGAGTTTCGCGACATGCTCCTCGTAGCGCGCGACGCTTCGCCGTCGAACTCCGAACACTTCGAAGAAGGCGTTGTAGAAGCTCTGCGTCTCGCCCTTCTCGTAGGCCGCGTCCTTCCAGTCTTCGGCGAAAGCGGCCGCGCGGGCGCGAACCTCGTTCCAGGACAGGCGCATCAGCCCGCCTTGCCGGTGTCGCGCGGCGCTCGCGACAGACAGACCCGAACCGCCGTCCCGGCCATGTCCCGGCCTCCCTCGTCCATGCCCTTGTGGACCAGTTCGCCCAGGCGCGGCGGATTCGGTCTCATATGTATCTGAACCAGCATATCCTCTCTTTCCAGCAATTCCGGCACCTTGTCAAATTTTGGCTCTGTATCAGATGTTTCCTTTTCAAAACTATGACTCGAAGCTGCCCTCTCGCCTGCAGGAGGAGACCGGAGAATCAGACAATATGCCCCACCCAGCGGCCGGCGAGCACGACGCCGGCCCAGAGGAACAATGACAGGCCGCCGATGATTTTCAGTTGCGGCGAGGTCGCGAATGCGTCGTCGAGTTGGCGGCGGCAGCAGAAATGGAACCAGGCCATGTTGGCGCCGGCGAGGGCCAGCAGGATCATCTTCCACTGGAAGGCCGGATTGAGGACATGGGAAGCGGCGCGGGTGATGAACATGCCGAGGCCGGTCAGGGTCGCCAGCGCGAAGGCGCCCCAGGTCCAGGGGATCAGTTCCCGCGCCAGCGCGCGGATCGGATAGCGCATCGCGGCCAGGCCCAGCAAGCGCAGGTCGACGAACAGGATCGAGCCGACCATCATGGCGACGGCGACGACATGGATCGATTCGATAAAGGGAAACAGCCAGGTGCCGCCGATTTCCCAACTCAGCGGCCAGTTTTCGATCTCGATCCAGAACGGGGCTTCAAGCCAATCGGAAAGCACGATGCTCAGGCCGGAAAATAAATGTATTCGACATACGCGATCCAGCGCCCCGCCAGGGCGACCATGATCCACAGGGCCAGCGAGAACAGGGCGAGCGCCTTGACCTCGAGCGCGGCTCCGCCGCCGGCATCGACGAAATCCCGCCGCCGGATGCGCCAATGGATCAGCAGGGTCGCCAGCACCGCCGCCAGCAGCAAGCTCGCCTTCCAGCCGAATATGGGATTGTTGAAATAGCGCAGGGGACGGGCGAATACGAAGAACGAGCCCGAAACCAGGTTCGCGGCCAGCGCGCACCATAGCCAGGGCATGACGCGGCGCGCCATTTCCGGCAATTGCTGGGAAGGCGCCGCCAACCCGAGGATGCGCAGGTCGAGCATGACGATGGAGCCCATTACCGCGGCGATGCCGAGGATGTGGACGCTCTGGATGATCGGCGGAAAGCCGGGGATATTGCCCAGGGCCCACAGCGCCCAGGCTTGCGGCGGCGAACCGTCGAGCCATTCGCCCGCGGCGATCATGAACTCGGGCAAGGCGCTGCGCTCCCTTGCGCCGCCGCGGCGGGCCGGTCGGTGACCGCCCCGTCCGAAGCGGAAGCGACGACGGCGGCATATTTGGCGAGCACTCCGCGCGTGTAGCGCGGGGCGGGGCGGCGCCATCGCGCCAGGCGCGCCTCGATTTCGGCGGCGTCGAGATCGAGATTCACCGTCCGTTCGGCGGCGTCGACCGTGATCGGGTCGCCGTCGCGCACGATCGCCAGCGGGCCGCCGGAGAAGGCCTCGGGCGTGATATGGCCGACGACGAAGCCGTGGGAGCCGCCGGAAAACCTGCCGTCGGTGATCAGCGCCACCTCGGCGCCGAGGCCCTTGCCCATGATCGCCGAAGTGGGGGAGAGCATTTCGCGCATGCCCGGCGCCCCGCGCGGACCTTCGTAGCGGATGACGACGACATCGCCGCCGCCGACTTCGCCGGCGAGGATGCCCCGCAGGCTCTCTTCCTCGGAATCGTACACCCGCGCCCGGCCCGAAAAGCGCTCGCCTTCCTTGCCGGTGAGCTTGGCGACCGCGCCTTCCGGGGCCAGATTGCCGCGCAGCACGACGAGATGCGATTCCGGCTTGACGGGATTGTCCAGCGCGCGCACGATTTGCTGGCCCGCCGGATAATCTTTCGCCGCGGCCAGATTCTCGGCCAGGGTGCGGCCGGTGACGGTCAGGCAGGAACCGTCGAGCATGCCCGCGTCGAGCATGCGCTTCATCAGCGGCTGCACGCCGCCGACGGCGATCAGTTCCGACATCAGATAGTTGCCGCTCGGGCGCAGGTCGGCCAGCACCGGGGCGTCGCGGCCGATGCGGGCGAAATCGTCGAGTTCGAGCGCGATGCCGGCGGTATGCGCCATGGCGAGCAGATGCAGCACCGCATTGGTCGAGCCGCCGAGGGCGATCACGACCCTGACGGCATTCTCGAAGGCGGCTCGGGTCATGATATCGGAAGGTTTGATGTCCTGTTCGATCAACTGCATGATCGCCGCCCCGGCGCGTTCGCAATCGTTCCGTTTCGCCGCGGAGACCGCGTCCTGGGCCGAACTGCCGGGCAAGCTCATGCCGAGCGCCTCGATGGCGCAAGCCATGGTGTTGGCGGTATACATGCCGCCGCAGGAGCCCGGGCCGGGTATGGCGGTCTCCTCGATCCGCTTCAGTTCGAGATCCGACACCTTGCCGGCGGCGTGTCCGCCGACGGCCTCGAATACCGAGACCACGTCGGTGCGGCCGGGGCCGGGCCGGATCGTGCCGCCATAGACGAAGATGGCCGGGCGGTTCAGCCGCGCCATGCCCATCACCAGGCCAGGCATGTTCTTGTCGCAGCCGCCGATGCCGATGATGCCGTCGTGGCCCATGCAGCCCGAGACGGTTTCCACGCTGTCGGCGATCACTTCGCGGGAGACCAGCGAATATTTCATGCCCTCGGTGCCCATGGAAATACCGTCGGAGACGGTGATCACGTTATAGATCACGCCTTTGCCCCCGGCATCGTCGGCGGCCCGGCTGGCCGCCGCCGCGAGTTGGTCGATATGCATGTTGCAAGGCGTGACCATGCTCCAGGTCGAGGCGACACCGACCTGGGGCTTGGCGAAATCCTCGTCGGAGAAGCCCGCTGCGCGCAACATGGCGCGGCTCGGCGCCTGTTCGACGCCGTCGGTCACAATGCTGGAATATTTGCGCAAGTCCCTGTTTGTCATGAAGGTTTCCGAAAGCGGCCCAAGCCGGGCAAGCAATATGTCGCTCCGGCGGCGATCGCGCTGGCCCGCCGGAATCCCGCAGCGAAGTCTAAAACTTCCGGCCAGGCTTTCTCAAGCGCCCCGGCCCGGGGCGCGATCAAGATGGCGACCTCGGCCGGGCTGCCGCGCCCCGACGGTTCATTGCCAATGCAGGCGGCATCCGCGGTATCGGGGGAGATCAAGCGTTCCCAGCCAGATTCGTTCCCGAGGGCTCGTTCTCCGGCGATTCGGCCCGCGTATCCCGGATGCGCCTAACATGGAGATAGTTAAATAAAATCATAGGCTTATAGCAGAAAAAGATAGTAGTTGCCACGATGGTCATTGCAATTCCCCGCGCCGCGAAGCAGAATGGTCCCTGAGTGGCGCATGGCTGGCCCTTCAACCGTCCCCCCGCACATGGAGCAAAAAATCATGGAATGGCTTGGCCCGATGTTGCAAAAGAATTTGCCTTCTGCATTTATTGCTCTTGCAGCGGTGCTGTACCTTGGCTCCCAGCTAAATCAAGTCAGCAGCGATATTCAGTCGGAAATTGCCGGTCTGAATGGACGAATGGCCAGCCTTGAGGCAACCGCGCAGGGTATCGACCGGCGACTTGACGGCATCGAGGGCAGATTGCTCAGGCTCGAAAACCACATGTTCAAGATTGAGCAGCCGAATTAGGGCCTGTTAACACTATATCGATTTGAGCGCACTGACGGCCAGCGCAAAGTATAAGATGGGACGGTATCTGTACGGGGAGGTGATTCCCGATGGACAGAATGACGGTTGAGCAATCCCGCCTGGGTGGGCCGCTCCCGGCTTTTCCGCCAAATCCTGATGTGCGGCAACGGCGTCTGATACGGGCGCATCGCGCGGCCACCCGCGGCGATCGGGCGCTGGCGAAGAAGCTCGGGGCAGAATTCGGGCTTTATCAGACCTCTGATAAATGAAGAACGCGAAGACCACATCGAGCTTGTCGAGATGCGCAAACACCCGCCGGAACAAGTGTGCTGGTTCAGATACATATGAGACTGAATCGCCGTTTTGACAACGGCTGATTCGGTTCGAGAAAACGGAAGCGCGCGCCGGCACGCCGACTACGGGAAGACCTCGCCACTCTGAAGGACAAGGGATTGGCGGAGCCCACAGGGGTGGGTCGGGGAGCGCGTTGGAAACCCCTGTAGAACGTGGTGTCGGCTCATTCTGGCTGATTCCGGCTCATTACTGGCCCATTGAAGAGACGCAAGCTGCTGACCCGCGCGCTGCTGCCGGACACGGAGCGCTGTCTGGTGATGGACAAGGCCTATGAAGGAGACGAGACCCGTGAACTTGTGGCGGGCTTGGGGCTTGAGCCGGTAGCGCCGCCGAAGGCGAACCGGGTCTCGCCATGGCGCCATGACCGAGAGGTGCGCAAGAAGCGCAACGAGGTCAAACTGTTGTTCCGGCGGCTCAAGCGGTTCAGGCGCGTCTTCGCCCGTTTCGACAAGCTTGATGTGGTCTTCACCTTCTTCATCTGCGTCGCCCTCGTCGTCGATGCGCTCAAATCCATATAGCGCCGCAGGCCCTGGCGCATCAAGTGCCGGCGCCGGCCTATTTGCGTGTATCATATCCGGGACTCGCCGGCTGGGGCATGCGAGCCGGCCGGGGCGGGGAGTTTCAAGATCATTGCGAATGGATTACAACAAGCAAGCGGCTGGAAGATCGAATCGACCGCCGCGCAGACAACGAGGAGAAAGCACATGAAAAATTACATGCGAACGCTGGCCGGGCTGATACTCGCGTTTGCCTCATTGCTGGCCGTGCTGATACTGGCGTTGGTCTCATTGCAGGCGGCGGCGCAGGAAGCTCCGTCGAGCCTCAACGGCATCTGGCTCAGCACGGAAAGGGAAGGCGAAGGATTTGCGTTTCTGACCATCATCCACAATGATGACGGGCAGTTGGCCGTCGTCAGCACGAATTATGTTTCCTTCCTGGGAATCGTCGAGGGATATCAGTCCGGCGCCTCCCTGGGGCAGGCCGAATTATCGGAACTGGGCGACGAGATCGGTTCGGCCATGAGCGTGCCGACCGTATTCTACGGCGCGGATGTGCGGTTCACTCTCCATCGGCCGGCGGCGGACGAACTGCTGGTCGAACTGACGAGTTGCAGCGTGCCCGAAGGCAATGCGGTCACTTGCGAAACGATATACGATCAGGGTTTTCCTCTGAACGAGAGGGTTCGCTACAACAAGGTATTCTGAATTCGCGGGCGAATCGTTTCCGGCGGGCTCCTTCGGCGGCAACCGCCAGCCGCTGATGGCGCTCGATCAGGCAAGCCCTGATTGATCAGGGCTTGCCTGCGGCACAGGGATGTGCCGCCGGATTCGACAGCGCGGATCGTTGCGTTCGGGGGGCGGGAAAACCGCGTTCTTGTCTTGCGGCGATGAGCGATTCCATGGGCAGAATTGTTCAGGGGAATGCTTGAGACCGGCGAGATGAACCCGTCCCGCGGCGGGCCGCGCCCGATTCGGGAGAGGTCTGCAAGTCTGTATGGGAAAGTATGGGAGAGTACATGAAGATGCGAAATCGCAAGTGGATCGGAATGCTCGGACTGGCCTTGCTGGCCGGATCGCCGCCCGTTGCGGCGCAGGAAGCGGCGCCGTCCCAGCCGCCGGCGGTCGACTATGGCGATATCGACAACTGGCTGTGCCATCCCGATAACGAGCTTGATGTCTGCGACCATGATATCGGCGCCGCCGTCGTCCATGCCGACGGTTCGGTGGAACTCGAAGCCTGGATGCCGAATCCCGATCCGGCCATCGACTGTTTCTACGTCTATCCGACCACTTCGCTCGATGAGGCCACCTACGCCGATCTGCGGCCGGGCCGGCACGAGGAGATCATTACCGCATTCACCCAGTTCGCGCGTTTCAAGTCGGTCTGTCGCGTATTCGCGCCGATCTACCGGCAAATCACGATCCCCGCCTTGCTCATGAACGTCGGCAATCTCGCCGACAACGATCAGCTCAACTACGTCGATGTGGCCGCCGCGTTCGACCACTATCTCGAAAATTACAATAACGGCCGCGGCTTCGTGCTGGTCGGCCATTCCCAGGGCGCCAGCCTGCTGGCCGAACTGATTCGCAACGAGATCGACGGCCGTCCGCTGCAAGACCGGCTCGTTTCGGCGATTCTCGCGGGCAGTTCGGTGATCGTGCCGAAAGGCGAAGTCGTCGGCGGCAGTTTCAGCGAAGTGCCGCTATGCGAAACCGCCTCCCAGACCGGCTGCGCGATCAGTTACGCCACCTATCGCGACAATATCTCGCCAAGCGGCGAGGGCCTGTTCCTGTTCGGCCGCGCGCCGAACGACGCATCCGAAGCAGTCTGTTTCAACCCGGCCAATCCAGGCGGGGAAGGCGAACTCGACGCCTACCTTTCCAATATCGGCGAGATTTTCCAGGGCGTGGCGCCGCTGCCGGTCTGGAGCGGGGCGACGCCGGAGATTTCGATGCCCTTCGTGAAAGTGCCCGGCCTGCTCAGCGCGCGTTGCGTCAATGACGGCGGCTATCATTACCTGGCGGTGAGCATCGCCGCCGACCCGGCCGACCCGCGCGCGGACGACATCCGCGGCGATGTATGGCTCGATGGCGAGATCAATGCCTCCTGGGGATTGCACCTGATCGACATGACGCTCGCCATGGGCAATCTGGTCGAGATCGTCGCGCAGCAAGCGGCGGCCTGGACCGGCGACCGCTGAGCATTCTCCGAACCGCGCCGTCCGCGGCATCGCCCATCGCCGCAAGCCCAGGGCGGTTTTGCCTCGCGCTGCATTGTCGATGACGGCGCTTGCGGCATGCCGACAGTGTTCTGTCGGAGTCTCGCCCCGAATCGACGGCACGGCATCCCGGGCACCCCCGCCGATTGCCGATTATGGGGAATTCGATGAGTTTGTTGCGGCAATGGACAATTCCATGGATGGAATTATTCAGAGAATACAAGGCAAGCTCCGATTTATCGGAGCTTGCCTGCGGCACATGGATGTGCCGCCGGATTCGACGGCGCGAGCCGTTGAATCCGGGAGCAAGACAAGACCGCGTCTTGTCTTGCGGCAATGAATAATTCCATGGATGGAATTATTCAGAGAATACTCAGTATCTTCAGGGTATTGGTGCCGCCCTGGACATCCTGCAAGTCGCCTTTGGAGAGAATGACCACGTCGCCGCCGGCGACGGCGCCGATTCGCTTCAGGAACTTGACGACCGCCTCGTTGATAAGCGCATAGTCGATCCCTTCAGTCTCCAGCAGGCGCGGATGAACGCCTCGATACAGCGCTGTCCGCGACAGCGTTCGGGGATTGTCGCCGAGGGCGTAGATCGGCAGCCTGGAGCGGCTGCGCGACATCAGCTTGGGCGTATTGCCGCTCGCGGTGAGGCAGGCCACCGCGCGCGCGTCCGCCAGATGTTCGGCCGCGGTCATCGCGGCCAGGGCTATCGATTCGTCGATCGCCTCGCAGTCGTGGTCGAGACTGGTCCGCGGCGCGGCGAAAGGCGTCGATTCGGCGCCCAGGATCACGCGCGCCATGGCTTGCGCGGCGGCTACCGGATGCTTGCCCGTCGCGGTTTCCGCGGACAGCATCACGGCATCGGTGCCGTCGAGCACGGCATTGGAAACATCCATGATTTCGGCGCGCGTGGGATGCGCGTTGTGGACCATCGACTCCATCATCTGGGTCGCGGTGATCACGCAGCGGTTCAATTCGCGGGAGCGCTTGATGATATGTTTCTGCATCCCCATCAAGGCGGCTTCGCCGATCTCGATCGCCAGGTCGCCGCGGGCGACCATCACGGCGTCGCTGGCCTTGATGATGGCGTCCATATTGGCGTCCGAGGCGACCGCTTCGGCCTTTTCGATCTTGGCGACGACGGCGCAGGCGGCGCCGCGCTCCGCGATCAATTTCCGCGCCGTCTTCAGGTCCGCGGCCGAACTCGCGAACGAAATGGCGAGATAGTCCGCGCCCTGGTCGCAGGCGAACCTGATGTCTTCGATATCCCTGGCCGTGGGCGTCGGCGCCGAAAGCCCTCCGCCGCGCAAGTTGATGCCCTTGCCGCCGCGCACTTCGCCGCCCGCGACGACCACGCAATCCACGCGCGCGCCCGCGATGCCGGTCACTTCGAGTTCGAGCGATTCGTCTCCGAGAACGAGCATGTCTCCGGGGCGCACCTGTTCCGCCAGCGCCGCGAACCCGGTCGAGACTTCCCGGCGATTGCCGCCGTCCGGAGCGATCGTCGGGTCGATGGCGAATTCGCTTCCCGGCGCCAGTTCGAAGGACTGCCCGGCAGCGAATCCGCTGATGCGGATCTTGGGTCCCTGCAAGTCGGCGAGTATCGCCACGTAGCGGCCGGTCTTCGCCGCGGCCGCGCGTATGGCGGCGATTCGCGCGGCATGCTCCCGATGCGCGCCATAGGAGAAATTGAGCCGAAACACGTCCACGCCGGCGACGACGAGATCTTCGATCTTGTCGTCGCTCGCGGGCCCCAGGGTGGCGACGATCTTGGTGGCTCTGGGAATGGGCGGGTTTCCGGCGGCGACGTTCACTTGTATTTCCTGGCGGACATCATCGGCATCTCGGGCGGCGCAATGATACCAGCAAGCGCCGCCGGCGGGACGAGGGAAGGCGAGCGGCCAGGCGCGGCGGGAATCGGCGCGGGAGGCCGGCTGCATGGCAATGGATCCGTTCAGCCAAACATTCTCTGTCGCGCAGGCCCGCGGGAGGCCGTTTTCCGTCCGTGACGCACGGCGGTGACTTCGGCCATGATCGAAATGGCGATTTCCGCCGGCGTCCTGGAATGGATCTGAAAACCGATCGGCGCATGCAGCCGGGCAATTTCCGCTTCGCTCAGTCCGAGTTCGGGCAGCCGCTCGCGTCGCGCGGCGGAAGTCCGTTCCGAACCCATGGCGCCGACATAGAAAGCGTCGGTCTTCAGGGCCTCCATCAAGGCCATGTCGTCGACCCGCGGGTCGTGGGCCAGGGCGACGACGCCGCTATAGGGATTGCCGAATCGCTCCCGCACCACGTCGTCGGGCAGCCGCGCGCTCGTCTCCACGCCGTCGACATGCCAGTTGTCGAGATATGCGGGGCGCGGGTCGCACAAGGTCACATCGTATTCGAGCGCCAGCGCCATCTCCGCGACATAGCGCGCCACGTCGCCGGCGCCGAGCAGCAACAGCCGGTACATCGGGCTCATGCTGTGCGCCATGGTGTCGCCTTCGATCACCACCGCCGCCGCCGCGCTGCCGGCGCGGGCGCTTACCTCGCCGTTGCGCAGATTCACCAGCCGGCTGACCTTGCGATGCGCGTCGAGGTCAGCGGCCAGACGCGCGAAAACCCGCCGATTGCCCTTGTCGGCGTCGAGATATTCGAGCAGGACATGCAATTGCCCGCCACAAGGCAGTTTCAGCCGCGCCTGTTCCTCGGCGCTGACGCCGTACCTGATCCGGAACGGCTTGCCCTGTTCGTCGTATTGCGCTTTCAGGCCGCCGCTGCGCAATTGCTCGAGAAAGTCCTCCTCGATGCAGCCGCCGGAAATCGAGCCGACCAGTTCGCCGTCCATGGTGCAGGCGAGCATGGAGCCCGGCGGCCGCGGCGAAGAACCCCAGGTCTTGAGGATCGTGGACAGCCAGACCGGCTTGCCCTCCTCAAGCCAGGCCGCGACCCGGGAAATGATGTTTTGCTGACTGCTCAACATGACGGCGAGATTCTGCCGGTTCCCTTTCCCGTCCCGCTGCCTGTTTTCGCTCAGACGGGGACGGAATGCCGGAGTTCCAGTTCGAGCAGGCGGCGCTTGACGTCGAGGCCGCCGCCGAAGCCGGTCAGGCTGCCGTCCTTGCCGATTACGCGATGACAGGGAATGATCACCGGAATCGGATTCCGGCCATTGGCGGCGCCGACCGCCCGCGAGGCCTTGCCGTTGCCGACCTCCCTGGCAAGTTCCCCATAGCTGCGGGTCTCGCCATAGGGAATCTGCCCCAGGGCGGACCAGACCTTGCGCTGGAACTCGGTTCCGGCCGGCGCCAGGGGCAGGTCGAAACGTTTCAGGCCGCCGGCGAAATAGTCGCGCAATTGCCTAATCGCCCGCGCGAACCGGGAAGCATCCTCGATCCAGCCGGATTCATGGCGGCGCCGCATCTTGCCGTCGGGGAAACCCAGACTTTGCAGCCTCTCCCCGTCCCCGGCCAGCAGCAGGCTGCCGACGGGACTGTCCATATAGGTGTAATACGTGGTCATGAGCATCCTCCAGCCGGGCATTCCCTGAATGATCCCGTCCATGGAATTATCCATTGCCGGAAACCCGAGCGCGGTCTTGTCCTGCTCCCGAATGCAACGGCTTGCGCCGCGGGAACGCTCTGATTGATCAGGGCTTCCCTAGGCAAGCACCTGCCGGAACACGTCCATCGCGATCGCCATCTCTTCCCGGCTGCCGAGGGAGATGCGCGAATGGGTCTGTTCCATCGGCGCGAAGTCGCGGCCCACCAGCACGTCGTGTTCGAGGCAGGCCGAGCGGAATTGCGCCGCCGGCATGCGCAGGTTGACGAAGATGTGGTTGGTGTGGGAATCGGGCACTTCGTAACCGAGTTCGCGGAAGAAGCCGATGACTTCGGCGCGAATTTCGGCGTTCTCCCGCGCTTCCCAGGCGGTGTGCTCCTCGTCTTCGAACGCGGCCAGCGCGGCGACGGCGCCGAGCATGTTGACATCGCCGAGACCCCAGGCTTCGCGGAGCTTGCGCAAGGTCTGCTCCTGGGCCATGGCGAAGCCGATGCGCATGCCGGCCAGGCCGTGGGCCTTGGAAAAGGAGCGGGTGATGAACACGTTCTCGTATTCCATCGCCAGCGGCAGCGCGGTTTCCATCGCGCCGGGCCTGGCGTAATAGATATAGGCTTCGTCGATATGGATATAGGTCTCGGGATTCTCGTCCATGACCCGGCGCACGAAGGCTTCGACATCGCGCGGCCCGCGCACCGTGCCGGTGGGATTGTTCGGATTGCAGAGATACAACAGGCCGGCGCCGCGGGCATTGTCGGCCAACTGGTCGAGGTCGACGGCCAGTTCGCGGTCGAGCGGCAGTTCCACCGTGCGCGCTCCGATCTGCCGCGCCGTCGTCAGGCTGGTCGTATACGTGGGCAGGGGAGTGACGAAGGCTTTTTCCGCATCGCAAAAGGCGCGCGCCCCGGCTTGCAGCAAGGGCGTGGAGCCGGTGGCGAGTTGCACGTTTTCCCTGGCGACGCCGTAATGGTCCGCCAGCCCCTGATGCAGTTCGCCGACGTAGTCGGGCGCGTAGCCCCGTCCTACCCGCTTGCTCGTATGGGAGCGAATCGCATCAATGGTTTTCGGCCCGGGTCCGCGCGCGCTTTCATTCTGGTTCAATTGGATGACGCCATTGTCATAGATGCCGGCCGCGCGCGCCGCGCGGGTTTGCGCATGGCTTTTGCTGACCGGCAGGGCGCTTGCGGACAATGCGCCGACAGCGGCGCCGATGGCGATGGTTCCAAATCCGCGTCTGGTGGTTTTCATGCATTCCTCCCGCGACCCGGTCAGGACGGCCTGCCGGGATCGTTGACTGAAAGCCGCATCATAACGCCTGGATGCGGCGAGCGCCAAGAATTTTACCCGGCGTTCGCGCGCCCGCGCGGGAACGGACGATTTTTTCATTGATTTGGCTTCGCGTCTGTTTTATAAATTCCAATTCGGGCCCGGAATTTTGCTTCAGGAAAGTCCTGCTTGATCGGAGCTTTTCCCCGGGCGCATGGACGCGCCGCTGAATTCGACGGCGCAAGCCTCGCGTTCGGGAGCAACACAAGACCATGCTTTGTTTTGCGGCAATTTGATAATTCCATCCATAACGCCGCAGGGGAAATTCCGCCGGACCAGAATGGTGCCCGCCCGTTGCGGGCAAGAGCTCGGAGGAGCGTCGCATGTCAAATGTCTACAAGTTCGATCGCAGATCATTCCTGAAACAGGCCGGCGTCGCCGCAGTGGCTGGTTCGATGGGAACAACCGCCAGTCTCAAGGCGCAGGAGAACGTCGCCGGCCGCGCCGCCGCCGGGAACTACGACTTCGATGAAATCTACAACCGCGTCGGAACCGATTGCAGCAAGTGGGACGGCCAGATCGAGCGCTGGGGCGAGCAACTGCGCATTCCCATGGGAGTCGCCGACATGGATTTCCGCGTCGCTCCCTGCGTTACCGAAGCGCTGCGCAAGCGCATCGAACACGAAGTCTACGGCTATATGGCCGTGCCCGACTCGTATCACGACTCGATCATCAACTGGAACGAACGTCGCTACGGCACCGTGATCGAACGCGAGATGCTGCTCGATTCGCCGGCGCTGCTGCCGGGACTGCTCGCGGCGCTGCGGGCGTTCAATCCTCCGGGCGCCAAGGTGGTGATGCAGACACCGGGCTATAACGGCTTTTTCTCGACCATCCGCAAGGGCTTCGTCATCGAGGAGAATCCGCTGCGCGAGGTCGACGGCGTCCATGAGATGGATTTCGACGATCTCGACCGCAAGTTGGCCCAGGACGACGTGCATACCTTCATCTTGTGCAATCCGCACAATCCGGTCGGCAATTGCTGGGACCGCGCCACCTTGACCGAACTCGGCGAACTCTGCCTGCGCCACGACGTGATCGTGCTGGCCGACGAAATCCATTGCGATTTCATCAATGCGGGCCACGAATACGTGCCCTGGGCCAATCTCGCCGACGAACTCGTCATGAATAGCGTGACCTTCAAGTCCGCGAGCAAGTCCTTCAACCTGGCGGCGTTCAAGAACGCCTACATGTTCTCCCACAATCCGCAACTCATGTCGCGCATCCGCGCCGTGGGCGACAACGCGACGGTCAACTCGCTGGGCATCGTCGCTTCCCAGGCGGCGCTGGAAGAAGGCGACGACTGGATGGACGCCTTGCAGGTCTATCTGTCGGACAACGCCAGATACGCCGCGGACTTCATCAACGAGCAGATCCCGCACATGAGCTGCAACCAGCCGGAAGGCACCTATCTGGCCTGGCTCGACGTGGAGCCGCTGATGGAACGCATCGGCGCGGCGGAGACCGCGGCGGCCGAAACCGCCGAGCGCGCGGCCCAAAGCATCGCGCGCGCCGATCAGGCCGCCGTGGCTCCGGAAGAGATCGCGGAGCGCTATCTGATCGAGAACTCGGGCGTCAAGCTCAACCCCGGCTCATCGTATTGGGGCCCCGGCCGCATGCGCATGAACCTCGGCCTCGCGCGCCCCCTGCTCGAAGAAGCCCTCGGCCGCATCCGCGACGCCGCGCGCCGCGCCTGAACGGCAATCCCTCTCCTGCCAAGCCCCCCGCTCCGGCGGGGGGTTCCGCGCATTCGAATTCGGAAAGCGAAAATCGTTGATAGGCATCGCAGGGTCGTCGACTTGGCGGCGTGACTATTACAGCGATATCCAACGCCAAATCTGTTGCAGCCAAGAAGCAAAAAGCCTCCGTCCAGGGACGGAGGCTTGAAGATGCCGGTGGATGACCTTGGGATACCGAGCCCGCGCGAAGGGTCAATTTGCTGCGAAAAGCAAGGAAATCGACCACTTCTCGATTTGCTACGGGGACGATGCTAGCATTTGACGCGGAAAAAGCAATGAGAAATTCTCGCATGGCGCTGGCATTTGGTATCGATATAGGAACGACCTCGATTGGATTCGCTGTGATCGACCACGATGTCGAACTCAGCTCTGGGAATATCCGCCGTCTTGGTGTCCGCATTTTCCCCGAAGCGCGCGATCCTAAAAATGTGCCGTGGAATCAGGAACGGCGTCAGGCGCGACACCGCCGCCGCCAACTGCGGCGCAGACGCGAACGCCGTCTCCAGCTCGGAGAGCTTCTGCAAGAGGCCGGATTGCTGCCATCGCGGAAGTCTCCAGAGTGGGATGAGGTCATGAAGTTCGATCCTTATGAACTCCGCAAGCGAGCATTCGAAGGCAAGGAACTGACCTCGCATGAAATCGGCCGCGCCGTCTATCACCTTGCGCAGCGCCGCCACTTCAAGGGCCGGGATATCGATAAGATTTCAGACGATGTCGAGCAGACCAGCGATGACGCGGACCAGGAGAAAGCGACTTCCGCGCGCGAGGAAACCGTCCAGGCATTGAAACGCGAAGGCGCGACGCTCGGTGCCTGGTTGGCGGAACGAGAACCGCATGATCGCAAGAGAGGCAAGCATGCGACGCGCAAGATTGTCGAAGACGAGTTCGACAGGATATGGTTGCGGTTGGTGCCAGAGCCGTTCTGCGCCGCCATTCGAGGCGCGATCTTCTTCCAGCGGCCGGTCTTCTGGCGATTGAGCACGCTCGGGCAATGCAGATTCATTCCGCGTGCGTGTCTCTGTCCAAAGGGTTCCTGGCTTTCGCAGCAAAGACGCATGCTCGAAAAGCTCAACAACCTCTCACTCGCTGGTGTAAGCCAGCGCCGCCTCGACGATGAAGAACGCAGGGCGATTCTGGCCAAGCTGCAAACTCAGTCCTCGATGACTTGGCCTAGTGTTCGGCGCGCGCTCGCGCCGCTTTATCTGGAGCGCGGCGCATCCGGTAAGGAGAAAAGGCTGAAATTCAATCTGGAAGAAGGCGGGGAGAAGAAACTGCTCGGCAACGCAGTGGAGGCGAAACTCGCAGATATCTTTGGCAACGCTTGGGAGTGCCATCCATGCAAACAGGAACTTCGGGATTCGATTCCTCGACTCGCATGGCAAGCAGACTATGAAAAAATCGGTGGACGCATAGTTATCCGTTCCGCGACTGATCGCGCAACTGGCAGGGAGCAACTTGCACAGCGATTGGTTTCAAGATTCGGCTTGTCTGATACTCAAGCCGACAAGATCAAAACGATGAAGTTTCCATCCGGATGGGAGCCTTACTCTACAGATGCCTTGCAGGCGATACTTCCGCTCCTTGAGGATGGCGAGAAATTCGGCGAAATTGTCAGCGGTCCCGACAGGGAGGGTTGGAGGAACGATACTTTTCCTGACCGCGAGCAACCCACTGGTGAAGTACTTGACCGACTTCCGAGCTCTGCCGACGGGGAAGAACGCAAACGAGTCGCAGCTCTTCGCAACCCGACCGTAGTGCGCACCCGCAACGAATTGCGCAAGGTGGTCAATAATCTCATCGACATGTTCGGCAAGCCGGATCTGATTCGCATCGAACTCGCGCGGGATGTGGGCAACTCGAAACGCCAGCGCGAGGAGAAAGCGGACGGCATTCGCCGTCAGGAGCGTCGTCGCAAGGCGGCGCGCGAGAAGCTTCAAGAAAAAGGGATAACCGAACCCTCGCGGGCAGACATCGAGAAATGGTTGCTGTGGGAGGAGTGCGGACAGCGCTGCCCATTTACGGGAGATTGTATTTCGTTCTGCTCTTTGTTCCGCACTGGTGAATTCGAAGTGGAGCACATCTGGCCGCGTTCATGCTCGCTCGACGACAGTTTCCGGAACAAGACACTATGCCGCAAGGATGTGAATGCCCGGAAAGGCAATAAGACCCCTTGGGAGTTCTTTCGCAGCAATCCCGAGGAATGGGATGCCGTCGCGCACCGGATCTCCGGCATGAAGGCGGCGAAAGGCGGAGTCGGCATGTCTCCCGGCAAGGTCAGGAGATTTTTGACGGCATCAATGCCTGATGATTTTGCCTCGCGTCAGTTGAACGATACCGGATATGCCGCCCGTCAAGCCGTCGCCTATCTGAAAATGTTGTGGCCAGATCGCGGGCCGAACGCGCCGATAAAGGTTCAGGCCGTATCGGGCCGGGTCACGGCGCAGCTTCGCCGACTTTGGGGTCTTAACAATATTCTGGCCAATGATGGCGAGAAGACTCGTGCCGACCACCGCCACCACGCGGTTGATGCGCTGGTTGTCGCGTGCTGCCACCCGGGAATGACGCAACGCCTTTCACGCTACTGGCAAGAGAAGGATAACCCTCGCGCAATACAGCCGCACCTTCCTCTGCCTTGGAAAGCGATTCGAAACGATGCTGAAGTGGCGGTCTCGGACATAACCGTGTCCCATCGCGTTCGCAAAAAAGTATCGGGGCCACTTCACAAGGAGACAATTTACGGCGGTACGGGCAAAAGGCATGGAACCTACCGTTATTTCGTGTCGCGCAAGAATGTCGAGGCACTGAGCAAGAATGATTTGGCGGAAAAGAACAAGGATCTGTGGCCGGACCAGAAGATACGGGAAATTGTCGAGGATTGGGTCGACAGGCACGGGGGTGATCCGAAGAAAGCCTTTCTGTCCTACCCGAAACGCGGACGGAAGGGTCCAGAAATTCGCAAGGTGCGACTGCGAAGGAAACAGCAAGTCGAATTGATGGCGAAAGTATCCACGGGCTATGCCGATCTCGGCAACAACCATCACATTGCTATCTACCGGTTGCCGGATGGTACCGTCGATTACGATGTGGTCAGCTTGCTGGAAGCATCCCTGCGCCTTGGGCGCCGAGAATCGGTTGTGCGTCGCAAGCGTGGAGATGGTGCCAAATTTATAATGTCTTTGTCTCCCGGGGACTCGTTGGAACTCGCCAAGGGTGGCGGAGGAGAAAAAAGATGGGTTGTCAAAAAAATTGCATCAAAAGGGCAGGTCACTTTGTGGGACCATAGAGATGCAATTGGTGAGACCAAGTACGAACCTAGAGCAAGGACGATTGCAAATGGCGGGAAAAAGATCTCTGTCGACCCTATCGGCCGTATTCGTCCAGCGAACGACTGAATCTGTTTCGCAATGATCCGCAAAACCGTGGAATTTTCAACGCCGGGCACCCGGCTCTCGGTCGCAAATTGCCAGTTGGTAGTTGATCGCCCGGACCTTCCAAAGACAACATTGCCGATTGAAGACCTCGGCGTAGTAATCGTCGACGATATTCGGGCGACCTATACCCAGTCGGTTTTCCTCAAACTCCTTGAAGCGGGTGCCACAGTCATGGTCACTGGCCGCGATCATCTACCTGTCGGCATGATGCTGCCCCTTGATGCCCATCATTTCCAGACTGAACGTCATCGCGCGCAGGTTGAGACTGGCGCGCCGGTCAGGAAGCAAACGTGGCAGGTGATCGTGCGGGCCAAGATCAAGCAGCAGGCCGCAGTCCTGGCCCACTTTACCGGCGAGCACGGTGGACTTGTTCCGATGGCTCGGCGAGTACGCTCCGGCGACCCGGAAAATATCGAAGCGCAGGCCGCGCAAAGATATTGGCCGCGGCTTTTCGGCAAGGCGTTTCGCCGCGACCGTGAAGCAGCGGGAATAAACGCGTTGTTGAACTATGGCTACGCCGTTGTTCGGGCGGCGGTTGCCCGCGCTGTGGTCGCGGCCGGACTGATTCCTTCGCTCGGCGTGCATCACAGACATCGCGGCAATCCATTCTGTCTGGCCGACGATCTGCTGGAACCATATCGGCCATATGTGGATTGGCGAGTCCGCCAGATGACCGATAACAGTGCCGAACTCGTCCCTGATCTGTCGGAGCGCCGGACCCGGGCCGAACTGCTCTCCTTGTTCAACGAGACCGTGCGTGTCGGCGAAAATCGCGAGCCCTTGTTGCTTGCCTTCCGCGCCAGCGCGGTGTCTCTGAGCCGGACCCTCACTGGCGGCAAACGCGGCCTTGCGCTTCCCGAGGGCCTTCCGGTACAACTCGACCTCGGTGATGACGAGGAAATTGGTTGATATATGCCAATCAAGGAGAGAGAGTGAGGGCGGTCCCGTGGGGCTGGCATGCCATGTGGGTAATCGCGATGTTCGATCTGCCTACGGACACGCCAAAGGCACGGAGAGCATATGCCAAGTTTCGTAATGAACTACTCAAGGACGGCTTCACAATGATGCAGTATTCCATCTACATACGGCACTGCGCGTCGGTCGAGAACGCCAAGGTCCATGCGGCGCGAATGGGTAGCTGTGTTCCGTCCGCCGGAGAAGTCAGATTTCTGACGATTACTGACAAGCAGTTCGGCCGGATCGAAACCTATGTTGGAAAAACTCGCAAGGCACCACCGAATCCGCCCACCCAACTGGAATTATTTTAACCAGCGGGAGGGCGAAACCGGCGACAATTCAATGCCCTATGTCATGGGCAGTGTAGCAAATCAAGAAGTGGCCGCAATCCGCAGCAAAAATGGTTTTGCGGGCAGGCTCACGCCAAGTGTAGCAAATCAAGAAGTGGCCGCAATCCGCAGCTGGGCATGGCCGAGGCGCAGTTGAGATGCAAGTGTAGCAAATCAAGAAGTGGCCGCAATCCGCAGCTGGGCATGGCCGAGGCGCAGTTGAGATGCAAGTGTAGCAAATCAAGAAGTGGCCGCAATCCGCAGCAGACAGGCAGGGATTGCCGACATCGGGCAAAGTGTAGCAAATCAAGAAGTGGCCGCAATCCGCAGCTAGTTCTCGATCACGGCGTAGCCGACCTCGAGTGTAGCAAATCAAGAAGTGGCCGCAATCCGCAGCGTAGAGATTCAGCGAGGCCGCGACGGGAAGAGTGTAGCAAATCAAGAAGTGGCCGCAATCCGCAGCAAGCCGGCATCGTCGCAATAGGGAAAACTCAGTGTAGCAAATCAAGAAGTGGCCGCAATCCGCAGCGAACCGGACAATGCCTGCAAGTCCTGCCGCAGTGTAGCAAATCAAGAAGTGGCCGCAATCCGCAGCGAACCGGACAATGCCTGCAAGTCCTGCCGCAGTGTAGCAAATCAAGAAGTGGCCGCAATCCGCAGCGTCCCCATATCTCGGCCTCGCGGGCGGCGAAGTGTAGCAAATCAAGAAGTGGCCGCAATCCGCAGCTCGGCCGGCGCGATGGTCCCGATCAGGACAAGTGTAGCAAATCAAGAAGTGGCCGCAATCCGCAGCGGTCATTGCGCGGCGCCGCGGGAAAAAATAAGTGTAGCAAATCAAGAAGTGGCCGCAATCCGCAGCCTGGTGCGGGAGGCGCCCGGAGACCCGGTCAGTGTAGCAAATCAAGAAGTGGCCGCAATCCGCAGCCCCACCAGCCGGACGCGAGCGCGGCGCCGCAGTGTAGCAAATCAAGAAGTGGCCGCAATCCGCAGCACGGCGGCGTGCGGCTGCATCGGCAGCTCGAGTGTAGCAAATCAAGAAGTGGCCGCAATCCGCAGCTTCCGCTGTTCGAGCACTCGCAAATAATTGAGTGTAGCAAATCAAGAAGTGGCCGCAATCCGCAGCAAACCGGCGCCGCGCGGTTTGTTCCGTTCGAGTGTAGCAAATCAAGAAGTGGCCGCAATCCGCAGCGCCTGAACGTCGTGCCGACCGACTGGGCCGAGTGTAGCAAATCAAGAAGTGGCCGCAATCCGCAGCGCACTGCTGGATCCGGACGACCGCCGGATGAGTGTAGCAAATCAAGAAGTGGCCGCAATCCGCAGCTGCTGCCCGGCGGCGCCAGTCTGCTCAGGTAGTGTAGCAAATCAAGAAGTGGCCGCAATCCGCAGCCGATTTGCCGCGAGGTCGAGGTCAGAGCCGAGTGTAGCAAATCAAGAAGTGGCCGCAATCCGCAGCCAGGCCGCGACGGCGTGGTGCGAGACGCGCAGTGTAGCAAATCAAGAAGTGGCCGCAATCCGCAGCTCCCACCCGGATTGTGTGCGGGCTTCCACAAGTGTAGCAAATCAAGAAGTGGCCGCAATCCGCAGCACGGCGGCGTGCGGCTGCATCGGCAGCTCGAGTGTAGCAAATCAAGAAGTGGCCGCAATCCGCAGCAAACCGGCGCCGCGCGGTTTGTTCCGTTCGAGTGTAGCAAATCAAGAAGTGGCCGCAATCCGCAGCCGGGGTAGAGTTCTATGTCCGCCCACGCTGAGTGTAGCAAATCAAGAAGTGGCCGCAATCCGCAGCCATGCGCACCAGCACGGGCAGCAGTTGGTTAGTGTAGCAAATGAGGGGAAGCCATGTCTGAAAGTCAATTCATGGGAGTAGACGGCTGTCGCAGTGGTTGGGTCAGCGTTGGATTTGGCTCTGATGAAAGATACTACGAATTGGAAGATTTTCCCACATTCGACGATTTGTTGAGACACTACAAGAGTGCCAAGATTATCTTGGTGGACATCCCGATTGGTTTGCCAAGTAATCAAGAGGAGCGGTGCTGCGATAAGCAAGCCAGGAAATTGCTAAATCAAGAAGGAGGTAGACGAGGAGCCAGTGTTTTCCGGACACCTGTCAGAGCAGCAGTCGAATACCTTGGCGGAAACCCTTGTTATGGAGATGTCCTCGGAGCGGTTATGCGTGATCTAAATGAGGCCGTGAAGGCTAAATGCCACAAAGATGTGAGGCCTGATATCATGCAGGACGTTCAGCGCGAAATTACCAAGCAAATTCAGCAAATTCGGCATGCAATCACCAAGGGGATTCAACGTGCAATCACAGGAAAATCGCTTTCCGCGCAAACGCTTGGAATAATTCCCAAGATCGCCGAAGTTGACACTTTATTACCAGACCCTGGAATTCCTGGAGTAAGAGAGGTTCATCCTGAAATATGCTTCTTTGGCCTGAACAAGGGAAAACCCATGCAACACAGTAAACACAAAGAAAAAGGTATAAGAGAACGACTTGATGCTCTTCGATATATTGAGAAAAACACAGACAATATATTCATTGAAGCATGTAAAAAATTTCCAGGAAGAAGCATTAAAAAAGATGACATTATTGACGCGCTGGCAGCAGCAGTAACCGCTAAAAATGGATGGCCGGAAGAATTTAAAACTCTGCCCGAAAACCCCAAGTCAGACTCAAAAAAATTGCCAATGGAGATGGTGTATTGGCAGCCCTGAATTCATCGCCTACGTGATGCGCCAGGCTTTCTCTGCAATGGCGTTCTGCCGCCACAGAACGAGATCTGAACAGGAAGCAAGAACTCCCCTATGCTGGTCTCTGATCATATGACCGCCTCATAAGATGACACATCCCAGCTCTACCTATTCATGCATATCTGGATTAGAAAACTCTGATCAAGTCAGAGTTTTCCTGCGGTGCATGCCCGCGTTACAAAAGGGCACAGCCGGATTCGATGGCGCAAGCTATTGAATCCGTGAGCAAGACAGAACCACGCTTTTGTTTTGCCGCAATGCATAATTCCATGGAATGGAATTATGCAGAAGATACTATGGTCCGAGTGTGCCGAGCGGGATTACGTTCACGCCGTCCGGGCGGCGGTAGCCGTAGCCGCCACGTCCGACGATGACGCCGAGGGAAGCGGGCGCGCCGCAACGGCTGGTGTCGACCCGTTCCGCGAATTTCAGCAAGGTTCGCGCCGCCTCGTCGATCCGGCCCTGGCCGAGCTTGATTTCAAACGCGGCCCAGCGGCCGGGGCCGGCATCGATGATCGCATCGACTTCAAGGCCTGTGTTGTCGCGGTAGTGAGCCACTCGCGCGTCCATGGCCTGCGCGTAAACTCGCAGATCCCGAATCGCCATCGATTCGAACAGCAGGCCGAACAATTCGAAGTCATCAAGCAAGTGCCCGGGTTCCGCCGCAAGCGCCGCCGCGGCTATGGATGGATCCGCGAAGTGACGTTTCGGAGTTTGTTGCAGGCGGGACCGGGAGCGCAGATGGACTGCCCACGGCGGCTGTTCTTCCGCCACCATCAGACGTTCCAGGGCGGTCAGGTAAGAGCGCGCCGTGTGGTCCGTCATCGATGCGCGGTCCGGGCCGGCGACATCGCGGGCAATGCTGGCCAGCGACGCGCAGGTCGATACGTTGCGCGCCAGCGATTGCAGGAAGCGCCGAATGCGGTCCGGGTCGCGCCGCACGCCGTCGACATTGCGCAAGTCCGCGCGGCATATGTCTTCGACATAGCTCCGGTTTGCCCGAACGGCATCTTCGGGATGAATGCCGATATGTCCCGGCCAGCCGCCGACGCATATCCATTCCGCCAGTTCTCGGACAGGAATATCGGACGCGGCGCTATGCGCCGGCGCGCCGTCAAGCAAATTTTCGAGCGAAACCGAACCGGAGCTGGAACCCAGTTCGAAAAGCGACATGGGACGCAGACGCCGGCGGACGATGCGTCCGGCTCCGGTGTGGCGCGTGATGTCGTCCGCCGGAGCCGCCGAACCGGTCAGGATGAAATGACCTTTGCCGGCGCGCGCGTCCACGGCGCGCCGGACATGATTCCAGATAATCGGGGCGGCTTGCCATTCGTCGATCAGCCGCGGGCTCTCGCCCTCGAGGATCAGGCCGGGCTCGACGGCCATCATGTCCCGGGCTGTCGCGTCCACATCGAGCATGACCTCGCTGGCGGCCAGCCTGCGGGCGGTCGCGGTCTTGCCGCAGGCCCGGGGACCTTCGATCAGCACGGCGCCGGCCGCCGCCAGACATCGAGAGAGCTCCCGGTCGGCCACGCGCGCGCGATAATGCGCGCCTCCGGAAACAGGAGATTCGCCGGCTCGTTTGCGCTGATCTTTCCCGGGCTTGTTTTCCATGGCGGGAACCGGGTATTTCGCGGAATTCAATTCCAGCTATGAAATTGTCAATCGCCGCACAACCAAAGCGCGGTCTTGTCTCGCTCCCGGATGCAACGGCTTGCGCCGCCGAATCCGGCTGCGCATCCATGTGCCCCGGGGAAGCATCGATAAATCAGCGCTTGCCCGGCATCTGGCGCGAAAAGACAATGAGAAATTGTCGCATGGCATTGGCATTGGCATTGGCATGCGGCAACGGTGTCCGCAACATGAAGGGCTCGCGAAACAATCCCTGCGCCGCAGGCGTCGGGCGCTTCGACTGGAGAAGCTAACAGGAAAGAAACAGATTTTCAACGAATTCGCAAACAGATATTTGATGGATTTGCAGACATATATTCCACGACATCGGGAACAGATATTTGATCCGGCATGGAATCGCCGCCGGCGGGACTTGCCTCGCCCCGGCGGCGGCGGGGCGGGGCGGGGGTCGCTCGCGAGCGTCTCAGGGCGCGATCAGCGGCCAGGGCGCGGCGGCCTCGAGTTGCCGGGCGAGTTGCAGCAAGAGCAGGTCTTGGCCCCAGGCGGCGGTGAACATGACGCCGACCGGCAAGCCCCCGGCGGCGCGATGCAGGGGCACCGACATCGACGGCTGGCCGGTGCCGTTGGCGATCGACGTGAACCCGCCGTACTGGTGGAAGCGCCTGACATATTCGCGTTGGTCCTCGCTGTTCATGTCGAGCCAGCCGAGTCTCGCCGTGGCGCGGGCGAGCACCGGCGAGAGAATCGCGTCGACTTGCTCGTGCGCCGCGGTCATTCGCCGTTCGGCCAGGCGCAACAGGTCTCGCGCCGCGAGATATTCGACGGCCGTCGTCGCGGCGCCGCGTTCCGCCATGAAACGAGTCGAGCGCTCCACCGGAGCTGCCTTGAGCGCGATATCGTAATAGCGCAAGCCGCGGGCGATCGAACGGAAGGTGTGCGCGCAGACGATCTGCGCCATGGCCGAGTTCAGTTGCTCATGGTTGAGCGGATGGTTGAAGGGCTCCACGTCGTGGCCGAGCGATTCGCACAGGGCCGCGGCTTGCCTGACGGCTTCGACGCATTCCGCGTCGAGCGCTTCGCCCATGGGGTGGGTGTCCTGCATGCCGATTCGCAGGCGCGGGCAGGGTTGCTCGAGCCCCGCGAGAAAGGAGTCAGGGGGTTCGGGCCGGGCGAACAGATTCTGTCCCGCCGGCAGGCGGATCAGGTCGAGCAAGGCGGCGCTGTCGCGCACGCTGCGCGAAACCACGTGCTCCACCCCCATGCCGCTCCAGTTCTCCGACAACGTGGTTCCCGCCTGCGTCAGTCCGCGGCTCGGCTTGAGGCCGAACAGCCCGCAGCAGGCGGCCGGAATCCGGATCGAGCCGCCGCCGTCGGAAGCCTGGGCCGCCGGCACGATGCCGGCCGCCACCGCCGCCGCGGCGCCGCCGCTCGAGCCGCCGGCGGAAAATTCCATGCGCCAGGGGTTGCGGGTCGGGCCGTTGGCGACCGGTTCCGTGCTCAGGTTGAGGCCGAATTCCGGCGTGTTGGTCTTGCCGAGCATGGTCAGCCCGGCGGCTTCGTACAATCGCACGACGGGCGATGACGACTTCGCCACATAGCTCTTGAACAATTCGCTGCCATAACTGGTGGCGACGCCTTTCAGGTCGCTGAGATCCTTGAGCAGGAACGGGACGCCGGCCAGCGGCCCCGGCGATTCGGCGCTGCGGTCGAGCGCCCGGGCCTGTTCCAGCGCCTGTTCGTATAGCGGCAGGTTGATCGCGTTCAGGGCCGGATTGCGTTGTTCCGCCCGCGCGACGGCGCGCTCGTTCAATTCGAGCCGGCTGAAATCGCCGCGCCGCAATCCTCGCGCGAGGTCGAGCGCGTCCATCGCGAGATAATCATTTTCGTCAAGCAAGACAATTCTCCTGTGGTCGGGGCTTCCCGGCGACGCATGGGCGCGCCCTGGACCATCCGCAGTCCGCCATGGTTTTCGGCGGGCTTCCCGGCGACGCATGGCCGCGCCGCGAGATCCGACGGCGCAGGCCATCGCATCCGGGAGCAGGACAAGACCGCGCCATGTCGCGGTTCGCGGTCCGCGGCTGACTCCCGATCGCCGCCATTTTCGGTTTCCGCGAGTCCCGGGCTTTGGCCTGCGGCAATGGATGCTTATTCGAATCGGCGTCCGGTATACCAGCCGGCCCGCCGGACTTGCCGCGGCACTTGTTCCACGACATCGAGCACGAGAGCGAACAGGGCCATGCGCACGAGCACGCCGTTGTCGGTCTGCCGGAAGATGGCGAGGTTGGGATGCTGGTTCAGATCCTCGTCGAGTTCATTGGCTTCCGCGCGGGTATCCCGCGGCAGCGGGTGCATGATCACGGTATTCGGCTGGCAATGCCGCGTATAGATCGCCTGGTTGAGCCGGAAGCGGCCCCGATAGACATCGGCTTCGAGTCGATTGGCGAAGCGTTCTTCCTGGATGCGGGTGAGATAGACCGTGTCGTTGTCGTGCAGCCCTTGCGCCATGTCTTCGGTCTGGCTCACCTTGTGCCCGGCCTCGCGCAAGTCGGCGACGATCTCGGCGGGCATGCGCAATTGCTTCGGCGAGATCAGGTTGAAGCTGATATTCCGGTACAACTTGAGCAGTCGCGACAGCGAATGCGCCGTGCGGCCGTGCTTCAGATCCCCGACCATGCCGATATGCATGCCGTCGACCGCGCGCTGTCTCGATTCGAGTTCCTGGCGGATGGTGTACAGGTCGAGCAGGGCCTGGGACGGATGTTCATTGACGCCGTCGCCGCCGTTGATCACCGGCACGCGGCTCGCCGCGGCGAATTCCGCCACCGAGCCGGCCCGCGGATGGCGCATGACGATGATGTCGCTGTAACCGCTGATGACGCGGGCCGTATCGTAAAGCGACTCGCCCTTGGTGATCGAGGAGGCGCCGATTTCGGCGGTTTCCCGCACGGCTCCGCCGAGCATGTTGAAGGCGCAGCCGAAGCTGACCCTGGTGCGCGTGCTCGGTTCGAAAAACATGTTGCCGAGGATGGCGCCGTCGAGCGCCTTGCTGACTTGTTTTCGTTGCGCGAAAGGCCCCATACTGTCGGCCACGTCGAAAATCCGCTCGACATCCGGCCGCTGGAACTGTTGTACGCTGAGGATATGAGCGCCGCGAAAATTCATGGCAGTTTTCCGGAAAGGGGCCGGCCGGCGGGCTCCGACTGCCTGAATACTACAACATATCGCCGGACGCGGGCATCGGCCGCGGCCGGAGCCACGCGAGCGCGGATCTGGACGCGATCCTGTGCAAGCTGCGTGAACGGGTTGTGAGTCGGGACAACCAGGTCCAGTTCGAAGGACTGAAACTGCAATTGCCTTCGGATCGGCATCGACCGCATTATTTCAAGGTGCGGGTCAGGGTGCGGCGGCACATGGACGGCAGCTTGTCGGTGCGGCACGGCCCGCGGCTGCTGGAGCGCTGCGGCAAGGACGAGCGGCCGCTCGCGGGCGGGTTGTCCCGCGCGGCTTGAGACGGCCGCGCGGACACGGTGCTGCGATCGCTTCGCTCCCTTCGCGCCGTGCCCGCGATGGAGTGAAAACGGTCATCGGCAACCGGACATTTTATTTGTTCTGAAACCGGACAGTTCTATTTGTTTACAACAGGAATATTTGACAGGGATACCGCCGCGCGATGACGGAAAACTCGATCTACTGGTACGATTTCGAAACTTTCGGCGGCGACCCCCGCCGCTGTCGCGCGGCGCAATTCGCGGGCCTGCGCACCGATGAAAAACTCGAGCCCGTCGGCGAGCCGCTGGTGCTTTATTGCAAGCCGACCGGGGACTTCCTGCCGGATCCGGGCTCCTGCCTGGTCACCGGCATCACGCCGCAAAAGGCGCTCGAGGCCGGCGTGGGCGAGGCCGAATTCATCGGCCGCATCAAGGCGGAATTCGGCAAGCCCGGAACCTGCGTGGCCGGTTACAACAATATCCGCTTCGACGATGAACTGACGCGGCAGTTGCTGTACCGCAACTTCTTCGATCCCTACGAACACGAATGGCGCAACGGCAACTCGCGCTGGGACATCATCGACATGGTGCGCCTCTGCGCCGCGACGCGTCCGGAAGGCGTCAACTGGCCGCTCTCGGATGACGGCGCGATGATTTTCCGGTTGCCGGAATTGAGCCGGGCCAATGGCCTGGAGCACGAACATGCCCACGACGCGCTGTCGGACGTGCGGGCGACCATCGCCCTGGCCAGACTTGTCAGGAAACATCAACCGCGACTGTACGATCATGTCTACAAGCTGCGTCGCAAGGACAAGGTCGGCGCCCGGATCGATCTGCTCGCGCGCAAGCCGATCCTGCATGTTTCGCGCAGGTACCCCGCGCGCCAGGGCTGCCTGGGACTGGTGATTCCCGTCGGCGCGCATCCGCTGAACAAGAACGGCGTAATCGTCTACGATCTGCGCGTCGACCCGCGGCAATGGGCCGGGCTTGCCGAGGAGCAACTGGCGCAGCGCCTGTTCGCCCCGCGCGAGGAATTCGAGGGCGAGCGCCTGCCGCTGAAGGTCATCGGCATGAATCGCTGCCCGGTAATAACTTCGCCGGCGGCGTTGCCGCCGGAACGGGCGAAATCGTTCGGCATCGATCGCGAGGCTTGCCGCGACCATTGGGAATATCTGGCGCGCGCTCCCGAACTGATGCGGCGCTTCTGCGATCTTTTCCGGAGGGACGGCGCCCGCCGGGAAAGCGATCCCGATTTCATGATCTATAGCGGCGGCTTCTTCAGCGATTCCGATCGCGCGCACATGGAAACCCTGCGCGGCATCGCCCCTGCGGATCTCGGCCGGGTCGACCTGCCGTTCAGGGATCGCCGCTTGCCGGAGATGCAGTTCCGTTATCGCGCGCGCAACTATCCGGAAACCCTGGACGAGGAAGAAGTCGCCAGCTGGCGCGAGTTCTGCCGCTCGCGCCTGGAAGATCCGGCCGCGGTCGCCGAATTCGAACAGTCGCTCGGGCAGGCTCGCGCGAGCGAGAAGCCGGAAAGCGAACGGATCGTCTCCGAAATCATCGATTACGTGGCTGACATTCGCGCCGCTGTTGCATAGCTCAAGGCAAGCGCCATACTATTTCCGCCCCGGGACTTTCGCGCCCGATGCCACGCGCCGGAGCATGGATACAGGTACTCCCGTCAGCAAGGAGCGGCCGCCGGACAAGTTCTCCGGAATCAGGCCTTATCGCGATAGCGAGATCAGGCCGGTTCTCGAACGACTGTTGCAGGATCGGGACTTCATCGACAGCATGTCGCTATTCGCGAACCGCAGGCTCGCCCGCTGGTTCCCCGGTCTGGCGCGCATGCTCGTCGGCCGCCGTCTGCGTCGTTTGATCGAGCCGGTTCGCGATGTGAAAAGCATGCAGCAGGTGGTCGAGTTCTACATGAACAGGTCCATCCGCGCCACCACCTGGGGGCTGAGTCAGCAAGGGATGGAAAATCTCCGGCCCGACAAGTCCCATGTCTTCGTCAGCAATCATCGGGACATCGTCATGGACCCGGCCTTCACCAATCTGCTGCTGCATCGGGCCGGACTGACCACCTTGCAGATCGGGGTCGGCGACAATCTGCTCAAGAAACCCTTTGTCGCCGACCTCATGCGCCTGAACAAGAGTTTCATCGTGCACCGTTCCCTGAAAGGCCGCGAATTGCTGTCCGCCCTGAAACTGCTTTCGGAATATATCCACCATTGCATGGAGGTTTCCGAAAATGTCTGGATCGCGCAGCGGGAGGGCCGCGCCAAGGACGGAATCGACCGCACCGACCCCGCGCTGGTGAAAATGCTGGCCATGGCCAGGCGGAGGGCGCCGTTGCGCGAAAGTCTGGCCGGCCTGCGCATCGTGCCGGTGGCGATCTCCTATGAATTCGACCCTTGCGACGTGTTCAAGGCCCGGGAGTTGCTGCAGGCGCGGACAGCCGGCGGCTTCACCCGCACCGCAGCGGGCGACCTGCGCCATATCGCCGCCGGCATGACCGGCTTCAAGGGCAGGGTGCATGTGGCTTTCGGCGAAGAGTTGCGCTGCGAGCACGAAGAGGCGGAGGCGGCCGCCGCGGCCATCGATCGCCAGATCATCCGCAATTACCGGCTCTACGAAACGAATTACCGGGCGCTGGAGATATTGCTCGACGAAGGCGAACTGACTTCTGCGGCCCTGGCGGAAGAGCTTGCGGGCCGCGAAGTCGACAGCCGCTCCCGCGACCTGTTCGACCGGCGGCTGGCCGCGGTGGATCGCGAGTTGCGCAAGCTCTATCTGTTCGGCTACGCCAATCCGGTGATCAGCCGGCGCGAATACGCGGCGGCCGCGAACTGATTCGCTGGCGCAATTTTCGCAAACGCTGCCGCAGTTCCCTGCGCGCATCCGGCCGCATCGGTCCGGCGCAGGTCAGCGCCAGTTCGGCTTCGCGCAAATCGCCGGCGAGCTGCCGGTCGTCGGGTCCGCGTTTGCCGAATCCGCTGGCGAGTTGCCGCAATTGCAGTTCCATGCGCAATGCATGGTCTTCTTGCGGAGTATTCGCTCCCGCATGAATTTCCAGTTGCACGCAATCGCGGCGCCGCTGTTGCTCGCGGTCCGCGGCCCGGGCCTGAAGTTCGGCCGGAGTCTCGGTCTCCAGCAGCGTCTGCAGCCGCTGGCTCAGTTCGCCGGCGCGGGATTCATCCGCGGCGGGCAATTGTTCCCAGTCTTCGATATCGACCGCCTGCCGCAACTTGCCGAGCGCATCGCGGTCCGCGGCGCCGAACAGGCCCTCTTCCAGCTTTTCCAGAAATCCCGCGCGCGGCGCCAGCCGTTCAAGCAGCGCGTCGTGGTCGCGCTCCGCCCGCGGCCGGGCGCGCTCGCGGCTTTTCGCCTGCTGCTCGTCGAGGGACTTGAAAATCGCCTCGCAGGCTGCGGCGAACTCCTCCCGCAGGCTTTTTTCATCGCGAAACTCCGCCGGTCCGATCCGCTTCCATTCGGTTTGCAGTTTGCGCGCTTGCGCGGCGGCGGCGCGGACCTCGACGGCGGCAAGTTGTCTCGCCTGCTCCACGCAGGCCCGCTTGCGGGCGGTATTTTCCGCCATCGCCGCCTTGCGCAAGTTCGTCAGCTTTTTCACCGCCGCGTAATAGCGCCGCTGGAGGGGCTTGATCTTCGACTGTTCCACCGGCGCGTGATCTTTCCAGCACGCATTGCACTCGGCAACCAGCCGATTGAGTTTCAGGATATGAACCGGCCGCTCTTCGGGCTCGGCCAGCCGCCGTTCCAGTTTTTCGCACAATTCGGTGCGGACTTGCAGGTTCCGCGCCATGCGCTGCTTGCGTTCCCGGAAATATGTCCTGCACGGCGCATAAGCCAGATCCGACAGGCGCTTGAAGTCGCGCCAGAGTTTTTCGTTCTGATCGGACCTGCCCAGCGCTTTCCATTGTTGGTGCATCGACTGGATGCGCCGGCTCAGTTCGGGCGGAGCAAGGCCGGCTTCCGGCAATTTGTCCAACTCGGCGATGAGTTCCTTCTTCTTTTCCATGGCCGCGTAATTGCGCCATCTGAGCAGTTCGAGCAGCGGACCCTTGCAGGCGGCGGCTTCCTTTTGCATGGCCTGCCGCAACTTGCCGGTGCATTGCCGGATGCCGCCCTGGACCCGATCCCAAAGCGAAAGCGCTTCTTTCGAGCGGCCCGCCGCCAGCGCCTCGTTCAGCGCCGCCAGCTGGACTTGCAGGTTTTGCCGCAATTGCTGCTGGTATTGATGGTTCTTTTCCAGCAGTTCCCGCAAGGCTTGCCGTTGTTCGCAGGAGGTTCCCGCTTCGCCCAGGCGCTCGAAACTCCGCCGCAGGTCGAGCAGTTCCCGACTTTGCTTGTGGCTGAGTCGCGCCAGTTGTTCCGTCAGCGCGGCGGGAACCGGCTCGGCGGCGCGGGTCTGGTCCTTTTCCGCCCGCGCCGGAGGAGATTCGCCGGCATCGGTTCCGGCGGAGCCCTGTTCGTTGTCCGGCTTTACCGACTCGGGATGTTCAGTCGCCGTCATGGCTTACCCGCAATCTGCTATGGCGAACAGACGGCAGTGTACCAAATGTATCGAAAATACGACCTGTTTCGGACACGGTGCTATACTTTCGGCGGCTTTCCCGACCTGGACGGCGCGTCGCGGTGGATTCCCTCAAACAGCAGATCCAGTCGGATTACCGGCGGATTCTCGCTGCCCGCGGCTTTCGCCCCCGCCGCGGGCAGCGCCAGATGATCGCGGAAATCTTCAATACCCTGGCAAAGCGCAAAGCGGGGCAGGAAGGCCCCGTATGCGTGGTGGAAGCGGGCACCGGCACCGGCAAGACCCTGGCCTATCTGCTCGCGGGCCTGCCGCTGGCGATGGAAAAGGGCCTCAAACTTGTCGTCGCCACCGTCACGGTCGCCTTGCAGGAACAACTCGTCAACAAGGATATTCCCCAGATGCTGGAAGACGGGGAACTGCAATTCGACTATGCGCTGGCGAAAGGGCGAGGCCGCTACCTGTGCCGGCTGAAACTGGAAAACCTGTTGCGCGGCGACGACAGCCGCGCCGCCTTGCGCGATTTTTTCGAAGAGGACTTGCCGGTCGGCCGCAACGCGGATCCGCAACTCTGGGAAGAGATGCGCGAGGCGCTGGAAGCGGGCCGCTGGCAGGGCGACCGGGACGACTGGAAGGAGCTGTTGCCGCAGGATCGCTGGCAGCCGCTGACGGTCCGGCGCGGCGAATGCCTGGGCTCGCGGTGCCGTCTGGTCGGCAAGTGCTGCTTTTACAACGCCCGCCGGAATGTGGAGCAGGCCCACTGCATTGTCGCCAACCAGGATCTCGTGCTGACGGACTTCGCGCTCGGCGGCGGCGTGGTGCTGCCGCCGCCCGAGCACAGCATCTACATCTTCGACGAAGCCCACCATCTGCCCGAGAAAAGCAACCGCCACTTCGCCCATTCGATCCGCGTCCGGGCCGAAGCGGACTGGCTGGAACGTTGCGATTCCATCATCGGCCGCATGATCGAACAGCAAGTGCTGGAGCCGGACGCGGCGCGAGAACTCAAGGAACTGCTGCCGGAACTGGCCAACCGCTTGCAGTTGGCCTGGTTGCTGCTGCAGGATCTGAAGCGCGCCGACGGCGACAGTTATCGCAATCGCGTGACGCAGACCTTCGAACTTGGCGCGGCGCCGCCGGAGTTGCGCGATCTGGCCGGGCCGCTGGCGGATCTTTTCGGACAACTCGAAGACAGGCTGGATCGCGCGCGCGAAAATTTGCGCGAACGGTTCGCGGGCGAAGGCGAAAGCGAAAGCAAAGGCGAGGAGTCGGCCCTCGCCGGCGACGCGGCCGCGGCTGAATTCTGGTTTCCCGTCGCCGGCAACCTGCGTGAGCGGGCCATGGCGAATCGGGCCTTGTGGGACTCTTATGCCGGCGACAACGAGGCGGGCAAGGCGCCCCTGGCGCGCTGGCTCAGTTTCGACAGGGACGACGAGCAGACCGATATCGAAATTTCCTCGAGTCCCGTGCTGGCGGCCGACAATTTGCAGGAAAGCCTGTGGCGCCGCTGCGCCGGCGCGGTGCTGACCTCGGCCACCTTGTCGGCGCTGGGCGAGTTTTCCATGTTGAAAATGCGCGCCGGGCTGCCCGATCACGCGCATTATCTGAGCATTCCCAGCCCCTTTCCCTTCGCCGAGGCGGCGCGTCTGGAAGTGCCCAGAATGGGCTGCGAACCGGGAGAAAGGCAGCGGCATACCGATTGCATCATCGACTCGCTGCCGCGTCTGCTCGACCCGCAAGCCGCGTCGCTGATGTTGTTCTCAAGTCGCGCCCAGATGCTCGACGTGCTGGCGGCGCTGCCCGAAGAATGGCGCGAGCGCGTGCTCTGCCAGGACGATTACCAGAAGTCCGAACTCTTGCGCAAGCATCGCGCGCGCATCGACAAGGGCGAGGGCAGCGTCATCTTCGGTCTGGCGAGTTTCGCCGAAGGCGTCGACCTGCCGGGCAAATATTGCACGCATGTGCTGATCGCGAGGATTCCCTTCCCGGTGCCGAGCGACCCCGTCGAACAGACGCTCGCGAACTGGTTCGACCGGGAGCAGGGAAACTCGTTCATGCAATTATCGCTGCCCCAGGGAGCATTCCGGCTGAAACAGGCCTGCGGGCGTCTGTTGCGCAACGAAACCGACACCGGCCGCATTACCCTGTTCGACGAACGCATCGCGCGCAAGTTCTATGGCAAGGGACTGCTGGAGTCGCTGCCTCCTTTTCGTCGCGAATTGCTCAAGGAAGACATCTCCCTGCCGCGGCGGCGAAGCGGCGGGGGAAGCCATGTATCCCCGGAATAACTCCATCCGCGACGGCATGATCAGTCATTGTCGCGAAACCAGGGCGCGATCCTGTCCTGCCGCCGCATGCCGCGGGGAAGGCCTGGGTATTCCCTGAATAATTCCATCCATGGAATTATTCATCGCCGCAAGACAAAAGCGCGGTTTTGTCTTGCTCCCGGATTCAGCGGCTCGCGCCGCCGAATCCGGCGGCACATCCATGCGCCGCAGGGAGGCTCTGGCTTGATCAGAGCCTCCCTGCCAAAGCTAGGATCTGTTCCGGTGCGTGAAGATCATGCCGGCGGCAAGGCCGAACAGGCCGAAAATCAGCGTGGACAGCCACATGTCGCCGATGAAAGGGCCAAGGCCGACCCCGATGATCAGGCCTGCGGTGACGCATAGCGCAAGCGTTCCCCGCCTGGCTTGCTTGTTCGACTTTTTCGACATTGGGCTACCTCCGAGCGTGCTCAATTGACTTGGCGGACAGAATAGATCAAGCGTCCGGAAGAGGTGGATTCGAGCGGGTCGACAGCCGCGGCTCCGATCCTGTCGGCGGTCGCCATGCCTTCCGCGACGCGGCCGACCACGGTGTACCTGCCGTTCAGATGCGGCGCATCGTCCAGCAGGATGAAGAACTCCGGGCCGTTGTCGTCGGGCCCGCGGTTCGCCAGCGCCAGCGCGCCGCGGACCAGACCCCGGCCGGGACGCCTGGTCTGATAGCGATAGCCGAGTTGCGCATAGGCGTCCTTGACGCTCATGTCGGCGAGCGCGGACATGATCTCGTCCCGGCGCGCCGCCACTTGCGCGTTGCTGCCGATGCCCAGGCGGCGGTACAGGGGCCGCAACAGCGTTTGTTCCAGATCTTTCTTGTCCCGGATGTCGAGCAGCGGATTGAATTCGCCGTTGGCGTACAGGACGGGTTCGAGGTCGAGTCCGAGCGCGTCGGCGTTGATTTCATCGCGCACGGTCGCGAATTCCCTCTCGTCCCGGCGCAGCGCCGGGCTGCCGGCCTGGATCAGCAGTCCCGGAATCACGCGATGGAATCGCATGCCGTCGTAGAACCCGCGCGGGCCGGGGAAGACGGCCGGGTCGCCGGTCTCCGGAGGCTCCGCCAGACTCAGGAAATTCGCCGTGTTCAACGGCGCCTCCCCGGGCAGCAGTTCGACATGGATCGGCCCGGATTCGGTATTGATGAGCACCAGCGGATTGGCCGGATTCTCCATCGCGGCGGCGGCCGATACGACATCGGCCCCGGCCATGGCCGGGACGGACAAGATCAGCAATGCAAGGACGATGCGGCGCATGACGGAAGTTCGCGGCTTGCTCCTTCCGGATTGTAGAAACTGACCGTATTCCGGGCAAGGGCGGGAGCCGGGAAGTAGCGGTATCGACCTGAGCCGGATATCGGGGACCGCCCCCGCGGCCCCGCGCGCGGCCAGCCGATATCGAACGGAATCCCTGCGGAGCGGTTGTCCTCGAACGTTGCGAACATGGGTGTCCCATGGCCCCGTTTCCTGCGGCCCCGTTCCGCGGCCTCGCCGACTTCTTGCCCGTGTGAGAGTGGGTGTCCCACGTCTCCCACGTCTCGATGGGTGTCCCATGATTTGTTCCCCGATGGGTGTCCCATGATTTGGACTGCGTCTCGCGCCACGTCTCGCTGCACGCGGTGGGTGTCCCATGACTTGTCCGGTGGGTGTCCCATGACTTGCCCCATGACTTGCCTCCCATGACTTGGGATTGTTCTTTCGGCTGATGAGGGTTGCTGAATCGGGGCGGGGTTGTTTGATAATCTGTCGGGGTCGGAAGCGATTGCTCAAGGTCGGCGGCGTCGCGACAAGAGACAAGTTGCTCCGCATGGCGATGCCCGCAGGCCGATCGTGTGAATATGCTGAAGCGTTATGCAAATCCCCTGATATTCGCCGCGCTGGCGAGCGTGTTCGCGCCGACGGCGTTCGCGCAGGAATTCAATGCCTTCAATGCGCAGATATTGCGCGCTTCGGGATACAAGCTCGGCCGCTATCGCGCCACCACCCTGACCGGGGAATGGGCGAACGCATGGCGTTACGGCGACAATTTCGCTTTCGTCGACGTGGCGAGTCCTTTCGGCGAGGAATGGGTCGCCTATGGCGAATGGTCGCCGCGACTGAGCCTTTCGAAGTTGAGCGGGCGGGAAATCTCCGCCGGCCCGCTGCGGGACGTATTGCTGGCCGGCAACGTCCAGCAGGCGGGGTCTGTTACCGTCTGGCTCGGCGGCGTCGGGGTCGACCTCGATATTGCCGGATTCGATTTCTTCAAGGTGAACGTTTACCGGAAAGATATTCCCGGCTTTTCCGGCACGTCCCGGCAACTGGAAATGAGTTGGCGCCGGACTTTCGTCACCGGCCCGGTGCATTGGGAATTCGGCGGCTTTCTGGATTGGGCTTCCGCCGAAGGCGATCGGAACTCGGGAGCCTACAGCCATCCCAATCTGCTGTCGCAGCCGCAATTGATGTTCGATCTCGGCAGATTGCTCGGCGGCGCTCCGAACCGGATTCTGGCCGGCGTCGAATGGCAGATCTGGCGCAACAAGTTCGGCGTCGACGGATTCGACGAATCGGTATTGCAGGCGGCGCTGAAGTTGAACCTGTAAGAGAAGCCCTGGTTTATCTGAACTTTCCTGCGGCACATGAATGCGCCGCTGAATTCGGGAGCAAGCCGGAACCGCGCCGGACTATATGAAAACGCGGCCTGGGATAGTTGTTGCGGGTAAATTCGGAAGATATCCGCGGCTGTCCGGCGGACAGCGTTCGCTTCCGATCCGTCGCGCCGAGGCCGACAAATCGCCGCGGCGCGAGACGCCGCCGGTTTTCTGCGCCGGCCGCGCGGTTTGCGCGTCGCGCCCGGTTCGCGCTCGCCGCGGGCCGGCGAGCAAGCGGCGCCGGAATCAAGAACCGCGTCATGTCGCGGTTTGTTCTCGCGACTTCGCGCGGGCCTGGCAACGGTCGAGGTCGGCGGGCGTATCGATGTCCTCGAGTATGGCCGGATCCCCGACGGGAATTTCCCGCGCGGCGGCTTCGTGCCGGCAGACGATCTCGCGGCCGCCGCGGTCGTCGCCCAATTCGGTCAGTTCGGCGAAGAAGCGGCTGCCGAAGCCCACCGGATTGCCCCGGCGGCTGTTGTAGCTGGGAATGACGATGGTCTCGGGATTCAATTCCGCCGCCAGCAAGCGATAGGTCAGCGGCTGAATGAAGGGCATGTCGGCAAGGCAGACGAGGCAGCCGTCCCAGGCCGGAAGCCGCGAAATTCCCCAGGCAAGACTTGCGCCCATTCCCTGTTCGGCGCCGTCGAACAGCAGCGCGGGCCAATCCCCGCGATTCCATTCGCCTGCCGCGCCCGGACGGGACACGATCAGGATCTCGTCGAGAGCCGCGGCGATGTTGTCGAGGGTATGTTCGGCAAGGCGGCGGCCATCCGCCAGCGGCGCATCGAGCTTGCCGCCGCCGAAGCGGCTGGCGAAGCCGGCGGCGAGTACGAGAGCGCCATGACGAGTTGACATTCTGTTTGCCGCCCGGCCCCGGGAGTTGACGGAATCCCGGATATCGGGAGCTTCCGGTCCAAGTTCGCTATATGCCGTATGCTGTCAACGGATCGACGCGATGTCCTCTTGTCTTGCTTCCGCAGGCGCCGTCGAATCCGGCGGCGCTTTTCTATACTGCGGGTTTGCGCCGCCCGGGGAAGCTCTGGCTTGATCAGAGCTTCCTTCAGTGAATCACCCGGCCGGTTCTGCGCGATGTTTCGCGGCGCTCGGTGCTGATTTCCAGTTCGACCGCGGGCGCGCCGATGCGGGATTTTGCCGCCGTCGCGGCGGCTTGCCCGCCGGCATCCGTTTCGGGTCGCTGTTCGCGCTTGCGCGATTGTCTGCGCAGATGCCTTTTCAGGCGGTCGACGACTTCGGACATGACCTCGATGGTCTGGCTGAGTTGGTCCAGCGTCCGCAAGGCCTGTTCGGTGTCGGATGCGGCCGGTTTTTCCTTGCTCATGACATGCTTTCCTTTTCCAGGCGGCATGGCGCTCAATCCCAGTTCAAGGCGCCGCCGGTCTGATATTCGATTACCCGGGTTTCGAAGAAGTTCTTCTCCTTGCGCAAGTCCATGATTTCCGACATCCACGGAAAGGGATTGCCGACGCCGCGGAACTGCTCTTTCAGTCCGATCTGCGCGAGTCTCCGATTGGCGATGAATTGCAGGTATTCCTCCATCATGGCGGCGTTCATGCCGAGAATGCCTCGCGGCATGGTGTCCCTGGCATATTCGATTTCGAGTTGCGTCGCCTGGAGAATCATCTGCGCGGCTTCTTCCTTCATTGCCGCGGTCCACAGATGCGGATTTTCAAGCTTGATCTGGTTGATCATGTCGATGCCGAAATTCAGATGCATCGATTCATCGCGCAAGATGTACTGGAACTGTTCCGAAGTGCCGGTCATCTTGTTGCGTCGTCCCATGGACAGGATCTGGGTGAATCCGCAATAGAAGAAGATGCCTTCCATGCAGCAATAAAAGGCGATCAGGTTCTTGAGCAGTTCCTGGTCGCTTTCCGTCGTGCCGGTGCGGAACTGCGGATTCGCCAGCGCCCGGGTGTACATCAGGCCCCAGGACGCCTTTTTCGCTACCGAAGGCACTTCGCGATACATGTTGAAGATCTCGCCTTCGTCCATGCCCAGCGATTCGATGCAATACTGGTAGGCGTGCGTATGGATGGCTTCCTCGAAGGCCTGCCGCAAGATGTACTGGCGGCATTCCGGGTTGGTGATCAGCCGGTAGATCGCCAGCACCAGATTATTGGCCACCAGCGAGTCGGCGGTGGAGAAGAAACCGAGATTGCGCTTGACAATCAGGCGCTCGTCCGCGGTCAGCCCGTCGGGATTCTTCCACAGGGCGATGTCCGCGTTCATGTTGATTTCCTGGGGCATCCAGTGGTTGGCGCAGCCGTCCAGGTATTTTTGCCAGGCCCAGTCGTACTTGAAGGGCACGAGTTGATTCAGGTCGGCCCGGCAATTGATCATGCGCTTGTCGTCGACGGCGACCCGGGAGGCGGAGCCTTCCAGTTCTTCCAGACCCGCGCTCGCGTCCAGCTCCTCCAGTTCCCGCATCGCCCGCCGCAAGGCGTCGTCGTTGCGGCTGCGCGTCGCGGCGTCGATTTCCCGTTCCGGCGCGCCAGCCGGCGCCGGTTCGGCGGGCAAGGGCTTCGGCGCCGGCGCTTCGTCCCGATTCAATTCATCCCATGACAACATGATTTCCCCCTTCATTCGTTTTGCAGCAATAACATGATTCCATGGCCGGAATCATGCAGCAGACGGCTGACTCTCGCGAGCCTATTGACAGGCCTCGCAATCCGGATCGTCCAGCGAACAGGCCGCGGGCGCTTCAGCGCCGCCGTTGGCGACCTTGTTCAGGCTGTTGTCGGCGATCGTCGATTTTTCCGTGCTGGTCGCGGCGAGCGCCCTGAGGTAATAAGTCGTTTTCAGTCCGCGCAGCCAGGCCATGCGATAAGTGATATCGAGCTTCTTGCCGCTGGCGTCGGCGATATACAGATTCAGCGACTGGGCCTGATCGATCCACTTCTGCCGGCGGCTGGCGGCGTCCACCAGCCAGCGCGGCTCGATTTCGAAAGCGGTGGCGTAGATCTGCTTGATCTCTTCCGGAACGCGGCTGATCCTGCGCACGCTGCCTTCGTAATATTTCAGGTCGTTCACCATGACGCCGTCCCACAGGCCGAGTTTTTTCAGATCATTGACCAGATAGGGGTTGACCACGGTGAACTCGCCGGAAAGGTTCGATTTGACGTACAGGTTCTGATAGGTCGGCTCGATCGATTGCGACACGCCGCAGATATTGGCGATGGTCGCCGTGGGCGCGATCGCCAGCATGTTGGAATTGCGCATGCCGGTCTGGCGGACGCGTTCGCGCAAGCTGTCCCAGTCCAGCCGCTGGCCGAGGTCGACATCGAGATATTCCGCGCCGCGCTCCTCCTTGAGCAGGCGCAGGGAATCGATCGGCAGGATGCCGCGGTCCCAGAGCGAGCCGTCGCAGGATTGGTAGCGGCCGCGTTCTTCGGCCAGCAAGGTGGAAGCCTGGATCGCGTGGTAGCTGATCAGTTCCATCGCGGCGTCGGCGAACTCGACCGCAGCGTCCGAGGCATAGGCGATGCGCTGCTTGTAAAGCGCGTCCTGGAATCCCATGACGCCCATGCCCACCGGGCGATGGCGCATGTTGGAATTGCGCGCCTGCTCCACCGAGTAGTAGTTGATGTCGATCACATTGTCGAGCATGCGCGCGGCGGTGGTGACGGTGCGGCGGATCTTGTCGACATCGAGGCCGTTTTCGTCGACATGGTTGACCAGGTTCACCGAACCGAGGTTGCAGACCGCGATCTCGTCGGGCGCGGTGTTCAAGGTGATCTCGGTGCACAGGTTGGACGAATGCACGGTGCCGCAATGCTGTTGCGGCGAACGGATATTGCAACTGTCCTTGAAGGTCATCCAGGGATGGCCGGTTTCGTACAGCATCGACAGCATCTTGCGCCAGAGGTCGGCGGCCTTCACGGTCTTGTGGATTTCCATTTCTCCGGCCGCGGCCTTGCGTTCGTATTCGAGATAGGCCTGCTCGAATTCCCTGCCGTATTTCTCATGCAGGTCGGGCACGTTGTTGGGCGAGAACAGGGTCCATTCCCCGTTGTCGAATACGCGTTTCATGAACAGGTCCGGAATCCAGTTGGCGGTGTTCATGTCGTGGGCGCGGCGGCGGTCGTCGCCGGTGTTCTTGCGCAATTCGAGGAATTCCTCGATATCCAGGTGCCAGGTTTCCAGATAGGAGCAGACCGCGCCCTTGCGCTTGCCGCCCTGGTTCACCGCCACGGCGGTATCGTTGACCACCTTGAGGAAGGGAACCACGCCCTGGGATTTGCCGTTTGTGCCCTTGATATGGGCGCCCATGGCGCGCACCCGGGTCCAGTCGTTGCCGAGGCCGCCGGCCCATTTCGACAACATGGCGTTGTCCTTGATCGCCGAATAGATGCCTTCGAGGTCGTCCGATACCGTGGTCAGGAAGCAGGAGGAAAGTTGCGGCTTCAAGGTGCCCGAGTTGAATAGCTGCGGCGTGGAAACCATGTAGTCGAAGCTCGAAACCAGGTCGTAGAATTCGATCGCGCGCGCTTCCCGGTCGTCCTCCCGCAGCGCCAGTCCCATCGCCACCCGCATGAAGAACACCTGGGGCAGTTCGAAGCGGATGTCCTTGCTATGGATGAAATAGCGGTCGTAAAGCGTTTGCAGGCCGAGATAGGTGAATTGCAGGTCGCGTTCCGCCTTCAGCGCCTGGCCGAGGCGGTCGAGGTCGAATTCGAGCAGTTCGGGCGCCAGCAGCTCGAGCTCCACGCCCTTGCGGACATAGGCGGCGAGGGCGGCGGGATAGCGATAGTGCATTTCCGCCTGGGTCGCGTTGTCGGCGATGCCGAGGAATTTCAGCGCTTCGGAGCGCACGGAGTCGAGCAGCAGGCGCGCGGCGACGCGGGAATAGTTCGGATCCTTCTCCACCATGGCGCGGGAGGTCATGACCAGGGATGTGCGCAGGTCGTCGATCTTCACTCCCGGATACAGATTGCGCAGGGTTTCCTCGTAGATGACATCGGCGGAAACATCGCTCAGGCCCGCGCAGGCTTCTTCGATGATGGTGCGCAGGCGGGCGGTGTCGAGCGGCTCCTGTCGGCCGTCGTCCATCGTTACCGCGATGCCCCGGGCCTGCGGCTGCTCTTCCTTGCGCTTCCGCGCGCGCTCTCTGGAGCGCTCTTCCCGGTAGATCACGTAACTGCGCGCGACCTTGTGCTCGCCGCTGCGCATCAGCGCGAGTTCGACCTGGTCCTGGATGTCCTCGATATGAATCGTTCCTCCCGAGGGCATGCGGCGGCGAAATATCGCGCTGATCCGGTCGGCCATTTGCGCCACGGACTCGTGAATCCGCGTGGAATCCGCGGCCTGTCCGCCTTCCACCGCCAGGTAGGCCTTGGTGATGGCTACGGAAATCTTCGACTGGTCGTAGGGAACGACGGCGCCGTTGCGCTTGATTACGCGCAACTGGCCGGGCGCGACGCCGCTCGCCGCGAATTCCTCGCCGCCCGCCGCGTCGCCGGCCGGCTCCATGCCGGCCGCATCGGAAAAGCGAGTCTGGTTTGTCTGCATCGTCATCGTCGTCTGCTCCTGCCTGCCGGGCGCCGCCCGCCGGATTATCGGGGCCGCTTCGCGCGGCCGCCCGGTTTCGCTCGCGTCATATCCTCATATGGCGGCGTTGCGGCTCAAAAGGCCGCGACTCGCAACGCATGTGCGGCGACGACTCGCGAACCGCGCGCCGACTGGAGCGGTCGGAGCCGAAAAACACCATATATGGATAACTGCAAGCGATTAAAACACAACATGATGTAATTGCAAACCATTAACGTGGGAGTTTGCTGTGGATACCTTGTGCAAGGAAATGTCCGCATCCGGCCCATCGCGACGGGGGGATCCCCATTTGCCGGAGTTCCCCGCGGCGATGGACGCCGCCGCGGCCGGGCTTGTCCGGAGGATGCGGGGGCGATAAGGGCCGCGGGCCGCGGCTCTTGCCCGTCCCGCGTCATTCGGCGAGCAGGTATTCCAGCAGGGCTTCTGCGAATGCATGCGGTTTTCGGCTTCGTCCCAGACCACCGCGTCTTCTCTTGCGAGCAGTTCCGCGCTGACTTCCTCGCCGCGATGGGCCGGCAGGCAATGCATGAACAGGGCGTCCGGCGCGGCCTCGGCCATCAGTTCGCTGTCGACCTGGAATCCGGCGAAGGCGCGATTGCGGTCGGCGCTTTCCTGTTCCTGGCCCATGCTCGCCCAGACATCGGTAACTACGAGCCGGGCATCGCGCGCGGCCTCGGCGGGAGAGCGCCGCAGCGAAACCCGGCCGGCGTTCGCCGCCAGCAGCCCGGCGTCCGGCCGGAAGCCTTCCGGGCAGCAGACGCGCAGTTCGAAATCGAAGGCCGTCGCCGCGTTGACATAGGACTGGCAGACATTGTTGCCGTCGCCGACCCAGGCCACGATGCTGCCGGCGATGGCGCCGCGATGTTGCTGGAAGGTCTGGATATCCGCGAGCAACTGGCAGGGATGAAAGTCGTTGCTGAGGGCGTTGATCACCGGCACCCGCGAACAGGCGGCGAATCGTTGCAGCCGCTCGTGGTCGAAAGTGCGGATGGCGACGCAATCCACCATGCGCGAGACGACGCGGGCGGTATCTTCCACGGGCTCGCCGCGGCCGAGCTGGCTGTCGCCGGCCGCGATGAAGATGCTGGCGCCGTCCATCTGCGCCATGGCGGTCTCGAAAGCGATTCGCGTGCGGGTGGAAGCCTTCTCGAAGATCAGCCCCAGGGTCTTGCGGCGCTGACTGGCGGCAAGTTCGGGTTGCGCCTTGAGCGCCGTGGCGCGCCGCACGATGGCCTGCAAGTCCCGCGGGGGGAGGTCGTTCAGAGTCAGGAAATGGCGCACGCCGCTGCCCGCATGAGAGTCCGGGAATTTCCGCCGCCCGCGGCGACGGCAGGGAAGCAGCGGATTCTAGCCGCAATCGTTCCCGCCCGCAAATGCGTTAGACTTGCGCGTCCAGTTGGCCGCCCCGGTTTTCGAAGTCGTGAATATCATGCCGCATTGGTTCGCCCGTCGCCTCGCCGCCGGCCGCAAGTGATGGATGTCGTCGCATTGAACCTGTTCGCCCGCCGCGTCGCCGCCATCTGCGACGAGATGGGCGCGGTGCTGCGGCGCGCCGCCTTTTCGCCGAATATCAAGGACCGGCTCGATTTTTCCTGCGCGCTGTTCGACGCCGAAGGCCGGCTTTACGCCCAGGCCGCGCATATTCCCGTGCATCTCGGCAGCATGGCCTACGCCATGCGCGATGTGGTGCGGCGCTTCGACTGGGCCGAAGGCGACATGCTGGTATTCAACGATCCTTACCTCGGCGGCACTCATCTGCCCGACGTCACCCTGGTGGCGCCGGTATTCCATGACGCGGCGCTCGCCGGCTTCGTCGCCAATCGCGCCCATCACGCCGATATCGGTTGCGATACGCCGGGCTCGATGCCGTTGTCGGAGACCCTGGCCGAGGAGGGGCGGGTGATTCCGCCTTCGCTGTTGTATCGGGCCGGCGCATTGCAAGGCGATATGCGATTGCCCGGCTCGGAAAACGGGCTGAGCGGGGATTTCGCCGCGCAGGCCGGCGCCAACCGGGTCGGCATGGCCAGGTTCGGCGAACTGCTGCGGTCATTGGGCATGGCGCGGTACCGGCAAGGCGTCGTCCAACTCAACGACTACGCGGAACGCATCGCCCGCTCGGCGCTGGGCGGTCTCGCCGAGGGCGATTATCGCTTCCGCGATTTCCTGGACGACGACGGATTCGACGACCGGCCGGTGCCGCTCGAACTCGACTTGCGCTTGCGCGGCGGCGAGGCGGAACTCGATTTCTCCGCCAGCGCCGATCAGGTGCGCGGCAATCTCAATTGTCCCGAGCCGGTGGTCGCGGCCGCCGCTTATTATTGCTTCCGCTGTCTTTTTCCCGAACAGGCGCCGGTCTGCGCCGGCCTGTTCAGGCCGGTGCGGCTGATCGCGCGCAAGGGGTCGGTGCTCAACGCCAACTCGCCGGCGGCGGTGGCGGCGGGCAATGTGGAAACCTCGATGCGCCTGGTGGACCTGATCTTCGGAGCGCTGGCCCAGGCGCTGCCGGAGCGGATTCCGGCGGCGAGCCAGGGCACGATGAACAATGTCGCGATGGGCGATGTCGACGCGGCCGCGGGCACGCGCTGGGACTACTACGAGACGCTCGCCGGCGGCATGGGCGCGGGGCCGCGGGGACCGGGGCCCGACGCGCGCCACAGCCACATGACGAATACGCTGAATACGCCGGTGGAAAGCGTGGAAATGCATTATCCGCTGCGCGTGCTGCGTTACGCCCTGCGCGCCGGCAGCGGCGGCGCCGGCCGGCACGCCGGGGGCAGGGGGCTCGTGCGTGAATACGAGTTTCTGGCGCCGGCGAGCCTGAGCCTGCTCAGCGAACGCAGACGCATTCCGCCCTGGGGACTGCAAGGCGGCGAACCGGGCAAGACCGGCGAGAACCGCCTCGACGGCCGGCTCTTGCCGGCCAAATGCACGTTGCGCGTCGCGTCCGGCAGCCGTCTCAGCCTGGCCACGCCGGGCGGCGGCGGTTTCGGCAAGGTCGTCGATGACAAGACGGAACGCAAAATGTAAACTAGGGAAGCTCTGAATAAGTCCTTTTCTGTCATAATATCCGAAATGGCCCCGACATGGTGATTGAGCGATGGAGCAGATGAGTTTCGCGGAACTGGAGCACGATTCGAAGAAGCGTCGAACGCGTCGCGAGTTGTTTCTGGAGAAGATGGACGGTCTGATTCCGTGGAGCCGTCTGGAGGCGCGGATCGAGCCGTTCTATCCGAAGGCGGGTCGGGGCCGTCGGCCGTATCCGCTGGGGACGATGCTGCGGGTGCATTGCGTGCAGTTGTTCTACAACCTGAGCGATCCCGGCATGGAGGATTTGCTTTACGAGGTGGAGTCGGTGCGCCGTTTCGCCGGTTTGCGGCTGTGCGGCGCGCTGCCGGACGAGACGACGATTCTGAACTTTCGCCGGCTGTTGGAGCGGCACGATCTGGGAGAGGCGCTGTTCGAGGAGATCAACGCGCACCTTGCCGCGCGGGGCTGTCGTTTGCAGGCGGGGACGATAGTGGACGCGAGCATTATCGAGGCGCCCTCGTCGACGAAGAACCGGTCGGGGGCGCGCGACCCGGAGATGCGGCAGACGCGGAAGGGCAAGCAGTGGCGTTTCGGCATGAAGGCGCACATTGGCGTGGACGAGGCGTCGGGTCTGACGCACAGTTTGCAGACGACGTCGGCGAATGTGGCGGACGTGACGGCGGCGGGCGCGTTGTTGCACGGAGGCGAGGAGCGGGTGTGGGGCGACGCGGGCTATCAAGGCGCGGGCAAGCGCGAGGAGCACCGCGACGCGGAGCTGGACTGGCGGGTCGCGATGCGGCCCGGCAAGCGGCGGCTGCTGGACAAGGGGGACGCGCGGGAAGCTGCGGAGAAGCGCAAGGCGTCGGTGCGGGCGAAGGTGGAGCATCCGTTTCTATACGTGAAGCGCCACTTCGGCTATGCCAAGGTGCGCTATCGGGGGTTGGCGAAGAACACGCAGCGCATCGCCGTGCTGCTGGGATTCACCAACCTGCTCGTCGCCGGGCGTTATGCCGCGGGCTGACGCGGGATTGGTGCGCCCGCGACCGTCGCAAGACGGGCGGAGGCGGTTGATCAGCGCTCCAGGAGGGCCTTGAATCCCCCTTTTCGGTCCGAAAATGCGATGATTCGCGCGTCCGGCGGGTTTCGACGCACCACGAACGGCCCAGACTGCTCGAACGCGCGCCGAAACCGCAGTTGTTCAGAGCTTCCCCGCGGCGCATGCCCGCGGTACAAAAGAGCGCCGCCGGATTCGATGGCGCAAGCCATTGAATCCGGGAGCAAGACGAAACCACGCTTTTGTCTTGCGGCAATGAATGATTCCATGGATGGAATTATTCAGAGAATACCCAGGCCATCACCCGGATCGGAGCGCGCCGCGCATGAGCACAGACATGAGCATAGAGCAGAACATCAAGGACCAGATCAGCGAAAACAGCATCCTGCTATACATGAAAGGCAGTCCGCAAATGCCCCAATGCGGTTTTTCGGCCCAGGTCACCCAGGTGCTGATGAGTTGCGGCAAACGCTTCGCCTATGTCGATGTGCTCGGCAATCCGGAAATCCGGGCGAATCTGCCGAAAGTCTCCAACTGGCCCACCTTCCCGCAACTTTTCATCGACGGCGAACTCGTCGGCGGCTGCGATATCGTCACCGAGATGTACGAAAGCGGAGAGTTGCAGCCCATGCTCGACAAGGCCGCGGCCGACGCGGAGGAATAATCGCCGGTTCGGCGCCGCGCCCGAAAGTTTCTTGTATCTTCTGAATAATTCCATCCATGGAATTATTCATTGCCGCAAGACAAAAGCGTGGTTTTGTCTTGCTCCCGGATTCTGCGGCTCGCGCCGCCGAATCCGGCGGCACATCCGTGTGCCGCAGGCCAACTCCGATAAATCGGAGCTGGCCTCGTATCCTCTGAATGATTCCATCCATGGAATCATTCATTGCCGCAAGACAAGAGCGTCGGCTTGTCTTGCTCCTGGATTCGGCAGATTGCGCCGTCGAATCCGCTGATGCTCTCCTGTTACCGCGGGCATGTGCGGCAGGGAAGCTCTGACTGGATCAAAGCTTTCTCAAACGGTGATCTTGATGCCGCTGCGTTTGCCGGCATCGCGAACATCGCGCAGGAGCGTCTTGTCCGTCTGTCCGTCGCGCGTCGCGATAATCCTGAAGTCGGCGCTGGCGACGCGGTCGCCGAAAAACATGTAGGCGGCATCCGGATCGCATTGATTGGATGTCCAGACGAGGCCTTCGATATCCGGGAATCGATGATGGATGGCTGCAGCCCATTCGGCCGTGCTCGCATAGAGCTTCGGCGCTGCGGCGATCAGATCATTGCGCCTGATCCGCCATTTCATGAGATCGGCTTCGCGCAGAGAGGCGAGTTGCAGGTCGCGCAGGACTTCAAGTCGCGCATGGGCGCGCGATACGACAAGCGTCTCGGAGACCCGTTTCTTTTTCGCTTTCGCGGGCACGTCATGGAAAATCGTCTCATGGATCGACGCTTCCAGCGTATCGGCAGCGTAAAGCGTTGGAATCGTCGCGCCGCTCTTGTCATTGATCGGCGCAAAGCGGGTTGGCCCGCCAAGACCCGGATTGAACGCATCGCCCGCATAATTGCGATTGTGGATGCGTTCGATCGCGGCGCCTTTGACGAGCGTGCGGGAATTGGGTTGCTCGAGCGTTGCGGGCGGCTTTCGAATCGACATTCAGCGCCTTCGCTTACCCGATAGCGGGTCGGGCGAACATTCTGGCCGCTTCAATGACATTATCAGGCTGGTCGAGACAGTCTTGCGGCTCGGCCCCGTCAAGCCAGCCATTGCCGCTGTCGAACCAGAATGCGGTCTGCCAGGAAGAGAGATCATCCGGCAATTCGGCGAGCACTTTCTTGATGACGGGTTTCGGCGCGCCGTCTTCAAATTGAAAGGCCGGGTAGAAATCGACCCCGCCTTTGCGCACGGCGAATATTTTTCCTTCGCGTTTCCAACGCGAAGCAGGTTCGCTTTTGTTGCGAGGTTCGAGGCCTGATTGCTCGCGCACCTGGACGGCGGTCAGAAGTCTTGTTTCGCCGAGGTACTCCGCGCGCATTTCGGCGTTTTCAAGTTCAAGGTTCGCATCGACATCCGCATGCGGCATGTCGGCGGCAATGATCTCCAGCAATTTGTCGATATTGCGTTTCCGAATCATCTCGGCGTGGACAGTCGCGATAGCCGGCAACCGCATCAGCGCCTTGTCGACGAGCGCTGCGACAGGTTCGGAACGAGAGCCCACCAGCCTCCAGTCCCCATTCGCCTTGTCGATGGGCCCGAAGGCGGCCTCGATTTTCCGGCGGATCGGAGCGGGCAGCCCGGCGGTTTCGGCGGGCGTCAGATGAATTTGCGACAGAATCTCCGACATGACGATCTCCCATGTGGCGGCGTGATATTTGTGAGAGATAAGTATATAGCCAATATCATGCTATTTTTCAAGATCAGGCCTTCCGGCATCCGAAGGCCGGCTCCTGGACTTGACGCCTCGCGCGGTCTCGGCGGCCGGTTTCGGGCGAATTGCCGTCGATGACCGCCATGAACTCCGGCAATCTTCCGATTTTTCCGGCGCGGGAATACCGGGCGACCGCCGGGACCGGCGCCGTCAGAGCCAGCGCCTGACTCGGCGGCGGTAGTCCTCGTATTCTTCGCCGAAGACTTCGCGCAGCATCCGTTCCTCGTCGCGAATGAAGCGCGATTCGATGATCAGCATGAAGACCGGCGCCGCCAGCAAGCTCCCGGCCGAGCCGGCGACCAGCGCCGCGCCCAGCAGCGCCAGCGTCAGGCCGAGGTACATGGGATTGCGGCTGAAGCGGAAGGCGCCGGAGGTAACCAGGGCGGTCGCTTCGGAGAAGGGAACGATCCCGGTATCGGCCTTGTTGAACAGTCCCGCGGCGGAACCTGTCAAGGCCGCGCCGAGCAGGATCAGGACCGCGCCGCAACCAAGGGCCGCCGGGCCGGAGAAGTCCGCCAGGGGCAGCAACCGGTCGAGCAGGAAAACGGCGACCAGGCCGAGCGCGAACCAGACCGGCGGAATGATAATGCGTTTGGGACGTTTGCGTGTTTCGCTCATGGAATCATTCATTGTCGCAAGGCTGAAGCGTGGTTTGTCTTGCTGCCGGATGCAATGGCTTGCGCCGTTGAATCCGGCGATGCTCTTTTTGTACCGCAGGCATGTGCCGCAGGGAAACTCTGACTTGACCAGAGCTTCCCTAATAGACCTCGAACAGCCCGGCTGCTCCCATGCCGCCGCCGACGCACATGGTGCAGACCACATGGCGGGCGCCGCGGCGCTTGCCTTCGAGCAGGGCGTGGCCGACGAGGCGCGCGCCGCTCATGCCGTAGGGGTGGCCGATGGATATCGCGCCGCCGTTGACGTTGAGCAATTCGTCGGGGATGCCGAGACGGTCGCGGCAATAGACGACTTGCACGGCGAAAGCCTCGTTCAGTTCCCACAGGTCGATATCGTCCATGCCCAGCTTGAAGCGCTCGAGCAACCTGGGCACGGCATGTATCGGACCGATGCCCATTTCATCCGGATCAAGTCCGGCGACGGCCATGCCGCGATAGGCGCCGAGCGGGCTCAGACCCTTGCGTTCGGCGAGTCTCGCGTCCATCAGCACCGAGGCCGAGGCGCCGTCCGACAGCTGGCTGGCGTTGCCGGCGGTGATGCAGCCGCCTTCGAATACCGTTCGCAGTCCGGCCAGACCTTCGAGCGTCGTCGTCGGTCGATTGCCTTCGTCCCTGTCGAGGGTGACTTCGCGTTTGTGTTGTTGCCCGGTTTCCTTGTCGGCGAACAACATGGTCGACGGCAGCGGCGCGATTTCATCGTCGAACTTGCCCGCCTGCTGGGCGGCGGCGGTGCGCTGCTGGCTTTGCAGGGCGAACTCGTCCTGTTGCTCGCGACTGACATGGTAGCGCCTGGCGACTACTTCGGCGGTTTCCAGCATCGACATGTAGGCATGTTGCGAACGGGCGACGACGTTCGGATCCTTGGCGCGGTAAGCATTGCGATGCTCGTTCTGCACCAGGCTGATCGACTCGACCCCGCCGCCGACAACGATGGGCATGCCGTCGTGGACGATCTGTCTGGCGGCAGCGGCTATCGCCATCATGCCGGAAGCGCATTGCCGGTCGATGCTCATGCCGGCGACGGAGGAAGGCAGGCCGGCGGCCACTGCCGCCGTGCGGCCGATATTCTGTCCGGTCGACCCTTGCTGCATGGCGCAGCCCATGACGACATCTTCCACCTCGCCGGGTTCGATGCCGGCCCTCGCCACCGCCGCCGCGATGGCGTGGCCGGCCAGGGAAGGCCCGTCGGTATCGTTGAATGCGCCCCGATAGGCCTTGCCGATGGGGGTTCTGGCGGTGGCTGCGATTACTGCCTCGGTTGTCATGTCCTGCTCCTTCCGGATGTCGCCGCGCCCGTCACGCCGCGACGATCAGGGCGCGGATATCGTCGATCGCGGCGCGGGCGAGAGCGGCCATTTCCGCATCGGTCCGATCCTGGATCGGATGCGGCACGAACGCGCTTTTCGGCGCGATGCCGAGCGATCTGCCCTGGGCCGCGGCGGCGTCTTCGAACTCGCGGGACGCGACGAAGCCCGCCGGCAAGCCCCGGCTTTCGAGGTCGAGCATGTCATGCAAACTGCACGACGTGCAAGAGCCTCAGTCGGCCAGGGCTTCCACCGCCGCGTCGCATTCGGCTTCGATCCGCCGCAGCAGGGCGGCCGGCGCGACGCGGGTGAAAGTGGGTTTGGCATAGCGCTTGACCGTCGCTCCCTGTGCGGCGAGCAGGGACTCGACCGCATCGAGAAATTCCTTGCCCCGCGGCTTGGAAATATCGAGCAGGCCGACGACGGCGCCGGCCAGACTTGTCAACCTCGGCGTCAACCGGCGCCGCGCCGGCTGCAATTCCGCCGTGGGGTCGAGCAATATCGCATGAGTCATGATTGCCTCTCCTGGTCGGGAAACTTCAAGTATCCATTGTCGCAAGACAAAAGCACGGTTTTGCCTTGCTGCCGGATGCCATGGTTCGCGGCGTCGCATCCGGCGGCGCTCTTGCATGCCGCGGGTTTGCAGCGCGAGCTTGCGCCGCGGCATTCTCCGCGCCATTCCATCCACGTCATGAAATGAAATGGCGCATTGCCGCAAGACAGGAGCGCGATTCCGTCTTGTTCCCGGATGCAACGGATTCGGCGGCACATCCATGCGCCGCAGGAAAGCGCCGGCGAATCAGGGCGTCTCTGGCTCCATCTTGCGGGAGACCAGTTGGCTTCCTTTTTCGCCGGCCGCCACCCAGCCGCCGATTATGGCGGAAAACATGCCCGCGCCGCCGCCGAGGCTGACAATATGCAGGCCGTCGTCGCGGAACTTGGACAGCGACTTGTCGCGCAAGTGCTCCGGCATGCCTTCGGCGACGCCGTCGACGCCGCGCAGGAGCTGCCGTCCGGGCGCGCGCAGCCGGTCGCGCAGGGCCGCGCGCAGGTCGGCCCTGGACCAGCCGCCGGCGCGCAATACCCGCCGGTGTTCCGGGCTGATCGCCAGGATCGCGTCGCACAGGCCGAACAACTTGTAATGCGCCACCGCGCGCAGGCTCGCGGCCAGACTGCCAGCGAGCGATTCCGGCGCGCGCGAGCGCTGGTCGACAATCGCCTGCAAGCCTTCGCCGGCAAACAGGCTGACCACCGAGTCCGCGCGCGCGAAGCCGCGGTCCATGGCCAGGCTCGGCCAGTCCGGATCGGATTCGTCTTCGGCGAAACAATAGCTGTATTTGCCGGGATTGCCCATGGTCGCGCGGTCGATGCCGCCGGGGACGCCGCCGCCGACATTGCGGACGACCAATTGCAGCGCGCGGCCGATGGTGGCGTTGGCGCGATTGCCCTGGCCCAGGGCGTTGATCCCGGAATTCATGCCGGCGCGCCGCGCCGCCGGTCCGTTGACGATCACCACCGGCGAGGAAAAATAGGTGGTGCAAAGCAGTCCGTGCAGGCAGAAACGGTCGTCGAGGGCGGCTTCCGCCGCGGCGATGACGAGCGGAAAACAGGCCGGCTCGCAGCCGGCCATGACCGCGTTGATCGCCAGTTTCTCGATCGTGCAGGGAACCCGGTCCGGCGGCATCCGGCCGATGATTTCGCCGGCTTCGCGGGTCGTGCCGGCGAGCATGCGCAGGACGCGCTCCGGAGTCGGCGGAACTACCGGCAGACCGTCGGTCCAGCCGCGTTGGAAGCAAGCTTCCATGTCGTCTTCGACCGCCGCGAGTTCGATCTTTCGGGCGCCGAAGACGGCATGCCGCGCCGCCAGCTTGTCCCGCAGCTCCGGCTCGAGCGTGCGCGACCCGCAGCCGGGCCGAAAGGGCGCGAGTCCTTCGCCCAGCGCCTCGATATCGGTAAATTCGCGCCATTCGGCCCGGTCCCAGCCGCAGACCCGCTCGCCGTCGTCGCGCAGCAAGGTCGGAACGATCTCGATCGCGTTGCGCCAGGAGAATGCCAGCTCCCGATCGTCGACCGCGTCGAAGTGGTCCGGAAAGGCCGGATCGTCCTGGACGTAAACCGACAATCCGCCGTCGAGCCGCTCCGCGAGCAGCGGAATCAGCGGCGCGATCAGGACGCAGGTGGGGCAGTCCTTCTTGACTACCAGCGCGTAACGTGCGTTCAAGACTGTCTCCGGGCGCCAGCCGCGCGTCGCGGGATTTTCAGTAGATGAATCCCAGCGTGCAAATGCCGGTCAGGATATTGATGATCATGAATACCGACGAAGTGCGCGATACTACCTTCCACAATAGCGGACCCCGGTAGGCCGCGCGGATCGCCGCGACGAGCGCGACGGTATAGGCCAGTTGCGCGAACATCTCGATCAGGTAGAGCAGCCACTCGTCCCGGTCCACGGCGCGGCTGCCGAAAACGAAGAATAGCCCCGCGCCGAGAAAATACAAGGCCCAATAGGTGATCGCGAGGCCGTATTCCCCCGCCAGCAGCCGGGCAACGAATGACCCCGGCGTCTTCTGAACAATTCCAGCCATGGAATTATTCACCGCCGCAAGACAAAAGCGCGGTCTTGTCCTGCTCCCGGATGCCATGGCTTGCGCCGTCGAATCCGGCGGTGCTCTTTTGTGCCGCGTGTACCGCGGCGGGCTCGTATCGCAGACTTGTACCGCTGGCATGTGTCGCAGGGAAGCCCCGATTTGATCAGAGCTTCCCTTGCTGCCGCGTCCGCCTGCGACAGGGTCAGGCTCCGCCGCTGGCCGCGCCCTGTTTGGCGTTGCCCATCAGGCCGCGCAAGGCGTTCGGAATATCCGCGGGGAAGACGAGAAACTTGGCGTTTTCGGACCCGGAAAGTTGTTCCAGCGAATTGATGTAGCGTTCGCCGAGCAGGTAGACCACGGGCATTTCCTTCTCGCCGATCGCCTCGGTGACCAGGTTGATCGCCTTCTTGCTCGCCTCGGCCAGGATGACCTGGGCTTCCGCGTCGCGCTTGGAAGCTTCGAGTTCGCCTTCGGCCTTGAGGATCGCCGCCTGCTTTTCGCCGTCGGCGCGGGTCACCGTGGCGCGCCGGGCGCGTTCCGCCGCCGCCTGCTCTTCCATCGCCTGCTGCATGGTGGCGGAGGGATTGATGTCCTGGATCTCGACGGTCTTGAGGGTGATGCCCCAATCGGCGATATCGTCCGAAATCGCCGCCTTGAGCTTGGCCTTGATGTGGTCGCGCGAGGACAGCGCGTCGTCCAGGCTCATTTCGCCGATGATCGAACGCAGCGAAGTCTGCACCAGGGTCTGGATGGCGATTTCGTAGTTCTCGACGCCGTATACGGCTTTTTCGGGGTTGACGATATTGATATACGCCACCGCGTTGGTCACGAGCACCGCGTTGTCCTTGGTGATGACTTCCTGGGAAGGAATGTCGAGCACGATGTCCTTGGTGGTGACGCGATAGGAGACGGCGTCGATATAGGGAATGATGAAATTCAGGCCCGGCGTGAGCGAGGTATGGTACTTGCCGAGCCGCTGCACGACCCATTTATAGCCCTGGGGCACCTGCCGCACGCCCTGGGCGAGCGTGACCAGCAGGAACAGCAGGACGACTATGGAAAGAATCAATACTGGCGAAATCGAAATAATATCCACGCGGGGAATCTCTCTACGTTTGCGTTATTTACATTTTGCGGACCATCAGGGCATTGCCCGACAGGTCCACGACATGCGCCCGGTCGCCGATGGCGAGCGGATCTTCGGACAGGATCTGCCATTCGTCCGCGCCGAGCACCGGCGCCGGAAAGCGGATCGTGCCGCGAGTCGCGCCCGCCGGCGGCTTCAGCACCTGGCCGACCTGGCCGATCAGCGCCTCGCGCGACAGCCCCGCCTTGGTCCGGTCCCTCGACAATGGCTTGACGTACCTGAACCAGCCCAGCGCGAGCAGGCCGGACAGGATCGCCCAGACGGCGATTTGCGCGGCGCCGGCGAGTTGGGGAACCAGCAACAGGATGAAGCCGACCAGCACTGCGGCGAGGCCGAACCAGAATACGAAAAAGCTGCCGACGAACATCTCGACGATCATCAGCGCGACGCCGACGGATATCCAGAGCCAATAGGACATGCCAATGCTTCCCTTGCGACAGGGGCATTATCGGGCGAATGCGCCGGCGCGGCAAGCCCGCGCGGCCATCCGGTCAAAACGTGTTCAGCGCCAGTCGCCGCGTTGCCTGCTCCCGGCCGGCGGCGTAATTGACGATCATGTCGGGAGTGACCGGCACGCGATTGAACAGGTGTCCGCCGAGCGCGTCGGAAATGGCGCTGGCGACCGCCGCGACCGCGCAGCCCTGGGATGGTTCGCCGATGCCTCTGGCGCCCGCCGGATTGTACGGATCCGGGATATTCGCGGCGGCGTTCCGCATCGTCGCGGGCACGTCCAGTATCGTCGGCAACCTGGCCTGGTGGAAGCCGACTCCGGCCGGCAGCGCGTTTTGCGGATCGTAGACATGACGCTCGCTGGCGGCCATGCCGAATCCCCACACGGCGCCGCCGTTGATCTGCTGGGACAGTCCCATGGGATGCACGACCGCGCCGCATTCCGCCACGCCGAGGAAATCGAGCAGGTCGATCTTGCCGGTTTCCAGATCCACGTCGATTTCGACCATGCCGACGCATAGTCCCGGCGCGATGCCCCGTTTGGGCAGGTTGTCCCTGGCGACGCCGATCAGGCCGCTGCCGGCCAGGCCCTGGACGGCGCGCCGCGTGATCGGGTGGATATCGTCGGGATATTCTTCGCCGCTGTATTTGCCGCCGGCCTCGATGGCCAGCGCGGCCGCTTCGCCATAGCTCAAGGCCTGCTCCGCGTTGTCCGTCCGGAAAACCCTCGCGCCGTCGATCGCGTAATCCGCGGCTTCGCCGCCGAACCGCATGGCGGCGAGTTCCTTCAATTTGGCTACGGCGTCTTGCGCCGCGACCCAGTTGGCCCTGGTATGCGTGAATATCGTGTTGCTGCCGCCCTGGACCGAACTGTGCGGCAGATGCAGGTCGGTATTGCCGCACACGATCTCGCAGTTCTCCCAGGGCGCCTGAAGCACTTCCGCCGCCGCGCGCGCGACGGCGGCATAGGAATAGGTGCCGAGATTGCCGACGCCGCTATGCAGGTGGATCTTGCCGTCGACAGCGATGCGAAGCAGGCCGTCATAGCCGTTGTTGCCGGCGGAATGGTAGCCGAGCCCGATGCCGACGCCGCGCGCCTTGCTGCCGTTGCGTTGTCCCGAGCGCGATTGACGCTGCTCCCAGTCGAACAGTTCGGCGGCCCGGTCCAGCGCCTCGCCGAGGAAGGCGCTGGTGACCGGCCCCCGGTCTTCGTATACGGGCGACTCGCTATAGGGCGCGTTGACCCGGCGCAAGGCGAGACGGTCCATGCCGAGCGCGCGCGCGGCCTTGTCCATGATCGGCGCGACCGCGGCCGACATTTCGTTCTGGCCCGGGCCGCGTTGCGCGCCGCGCGGCGCGGTGTTGGTGAAGACCGGAATATTGCGCAGGCGCATGGCGGCGGGCGTGTAGACCACCGACAGATGCCGGGCCGAAGCCGAAGCGCTGTTGCGGCCGGTCGGGCCGCCGTCGCTGATGATGATCACGTCCATCGCGGCGACGGTGCCGTCGGCGCGCAGGCCGGCCTTGATCCAGCCCTGCATGCCGGGGCGGCCGACGCCGATATGGAATTCTTCCTCGCGGGTGATGCGCAATTGCAGCGGCCGGTTCAACATGCGGGCGAAATGGCCGCAAACGCCCATGACGGGATAGGCCCGGGCCTTGGAGCCGAAACCGCCGCCGGCGTTCTCGGCGATGAGGCAGAGCTGGTCCGGCTCGATGCCCAGCATTTCCGCCAGACCTTCGTTGACCGCGCTCTGGCTTTGCAGCGAACCGTGGAAATAGCATTTGCCGTTTTCCCAATACGTCATGCTGCTGCGCGGTTCGAGGCAATGATGCGGCGTGCCGGCGGTAACGAAGGATTCCTCGACGACGACCGCGCTTTCGGCGAAGCCGGCCTCGAGTTCCCCGTAGGTCCAGCCGTCGGCGAACTCCACGCCTCGGGGCTCCTCGCCGCGGCGAAATCTCTCCACTTCGGCGACGGGCCACTTGATGCGGGAAATGCCGCCGCGGACCGTCGCGTTCTCGTCCGCCAGCGGCGCCGCCTGCCGCAATACATTGCCGTCCGGGTAGGCGTCCGGGCCGCCTTCGGCGAGAGATTCCAGCGGGTCGGTGACGAAGGGACGGCGCTCGAAGTCCACCCTGATCCTGGCCAGGGCCTCTTCCGCGACGGCGTCGGTCGTCGCGGCTATCGCCAGGATCGGCTGGCCGATATAAGTGATGTCCTCATGGGCCAGCATGGGATTGGCCGGCGCCGCGGAGGGCGGCAGGTCCGCCGCGGTGATGACGCCGAGCACGCCGTCCATGCGCAGGGCTGCGTCGGCGTCGATGCCGACCACCCGGCCGCTGGGCATCGGGCTGGTATAGAGTCGGGCGTAAACCAGGCCTTCGGGCTGAAAATCCTCGACGTATCGCGCCGCGCCGGTCACCTTGCCTTCGACATCGGGAGGAGTGAAATCCCGGCCTATGTGCCTGAAAGTCATGACAGCAACTCCGCGGCGCGCATGACGCCGTTCAGGTAATGGTCGTAAGCGCCGCAACGGCACAGATTTCCGGCGAGCGCCTGCCTCGCCTGCTCCCGCGTGGGCGAGGGGTTGGCCCGCAACAGCCCTTCCGCCGACACCGCCTGCCCCGGCGTGCAGAAGCCGCATTGGGGCGCGAGCTCCTCGATGAAGCCCCGCTGCACCGCGCCGAGACTGCCGTCGGGCCGCCGCAGGCCCTCCACCGTGGTGACGGCGCGCTGTTTGACGGCGCGGGTCAGCAGCGAGCATGCGTAATGGGGGATATCGTCGAGCAACACCGTGCAGGCGCCGCATTCGCCGCGATTGCATGCGACCTTGGTCCCGGTCAGGCCGAGCCTGGCGCGCAAGGTGAAGGCGAGCGTCTCGGTCGGCGCCGCCTCGACCGGCCGCGGCCTGCCGTTGACGCGCAGGGTCAGCAGCCGGTTCGCGACCGCGCCGGAGCCCGGTTGCCGGGCGCCGGCGACATAGGCGCCCGAGGCGGCCGCGGTGCTTGCAAAGATCACTCCCTTGATGAATCGTCTTCGGGAAAGCCGCATATCCACCGCATGTTTCCTCCGCAGGACCGGCCGCATATCCCGCCAGCCCCGGGCGCGGCGGCCGGCGGCGAGCGATCCGGCATGGTTCATGATTGAAGTATATGCGACAAGCTACCTTCCGCCGGCGCCAAAAGCAAACTTCCTTGCCGACAGCCCTTGCGGGCGACATCGGCGCGGCCGGTCCCGGCGCGCGGCCCGGCGGTTCGCCGCCTCCGCCGGAACTCCCGGCTTCGGCCGGGGCCTGTTTTTCGGGCCGCGCCGGAAATGTCGGCCGCGGGCCGCGCGGACATTGCTAGAATTCAGGAAAGCTCTGATCAAGTCAGAGCTTTCCTGCGGCGCAGGCCCGCGGTACAAACCCGCGGTACAAAAGAGCACTGCCGGATTCGACAGCGCGAGCCGCCGAATCCGGGAGCAGGACAAGACCGCGCTCCTGTCTTGCGGCAATGAATAATTCCATGGCTGGAATTATTCAGAGGATACCTGTACGGCCGCATGACATGCGGAGGAACGATTTGCGATTCGCCCGCCCCGGAGCGGACAGGGAACACATGAACGCCGACGCGAAGAAGCCGCTCGTCGTGATTTCGGGAACGAGTTCCGGGATCGGTCTGGCCATGGCCCGGGCCATGCTCGAGCGGGGCCATGCCGTGCTCGGCCTCGTGCGGGACGCGGCCGGAGACGCGCTGCGACATCCCGACTACCGCCGGGAACAGGTGGACATGGCCGACCTCGACAGCCTGCAGGCCCGCATGGCCGAAATCCCGCGCGCCCTCGAACAGCCCGTGCGCGCCCTGGTCAACAACGCCGGTGTCGGCCGCATGGGTTATCTCGAGCAATTGTCGGTGCGCGACCTGCGCCGGACCATGGATGTCAATTTCCTGTCTCACGCCATCGTCACCAGGGCCTTCCTGCCGCTGCTGAAACGCGAGGGCCGCGGCGATATCGTCTTCATCGGCTCCGCGGCGGCGTTGCGCGGCGGCCGGCAAGGCAGCATCTATTGCGCGAGCAAGTTCGCCATCCGCGGATTCGCCCAGGCGCTGCGGGAGGAATGCGGCAAGTCCAACGTGCGCGTCAGCCTGATCAATCCGGGCGCCGCGCGCACGCGCTTCTTCGACGACCTGGATTTCGAGCCGGGAGCGGGCGAGGACAACGCCGTCGCGCCGGCGGACATCGCCGCGGTTCTCGCCATGGTGCTCGAAGCGCGGTCCGGCACGGTGTTCGACGAAATCAACCTGACGCCCCTGAACCAGGTCTGGCGCAAGAAATGAGCGTCGGTCGGGCGCGGCGCCTGCAGCCGGGGGCCGGACGAAACCGCGCCCCGGTTCCGCTCCCGCGCAGGCAAGGTCGGGATTCGGCTTTGTATTCCCTGAATAATTCCATCCATGGAATTATTCATTGCCGCAAGGCAAAACGCGGTTTCGCCTTGCTCCCGGATTCAACGGCTCGCGCCGTCGAATCCGGCGGCACATCCGTGTGCCGCAGGAAAGCTCCGATAAATCAGAGCTTGCCTTGTATTCTCTGAATAATTCCATCCATGGAATTATTCATTGCCGCAAGACAAAAGCGTGGTTTTGTCTTGCTCCTGGATTCTGCGGCTCGCGCCGTCGAAGCCGGCGGCGCTCTTTTGTACCGCGGGCTTGCACCGCGGGTTTGTACCGCCGGCATGCGCCGCAGGGAGGCCCTGACTTGATCAGAGCTTCCCTTTATCCCCGATGCGACAATATGACGCACAACAGGCCGGGGCCGGCCGGCGGGTTTATCTGCGATAATCGGCGTTATTGAAGCGGCGGGTCGAACCTCGCGCAAGCAAGGACATGAACATGAAGCCCAGGTTGATCTTGCAATTCGCGGCGGCGCTCGCCGCCTTGACCGTTGCGCTGGCGGCGCATGCCCACACTCCGCTGAAAGCTTCCTCTCCCGCCGCCAATTCGACCGTGGCGCGGGTTTCCGCCATCGAAGTCGAGTTCAACGGACCGGTGCGGCTGGTCCGCCTGCAGGTAATGCGGGGAGAAGTCGAAATTCCCGCCGAATTCTCGCCAAATCCGGAACCGGCCGCTTCCTTCCGCATCGCCGCGCCGAATATCCCCGCCGGAAAAATCACCGTGGAATGGGCGGCGCTCGGCGCCGACGGCCATACCCTGACCGACGCCTTCAGCTTCACTGTCGATCCGGATGCGGCGAAAGCAGCCGAAAACTGATTCTCCGGCGCGTGTGAATCATGGGTCTGCCGCCCGCGGCGACTGGTTGGGAGCTCGCGATTCAACTGGCGAAACTGCCGCAATATCTCGGCATCGCCGGTCTGGCCGGCGGCACGGTCTGCCTGCTGTTCTATCGGGACGACCGCCGCCGGACCGTCTTGTCGATTACATCCTATATCGGCCTTTGCGCCCTGATCGGATTCAACGGCGCCCTGTTCGGCTTCCTGTTCCAGGTGGGAATGACGAGCGGCGGCGGCCTTGCGGACATGTTCGATCCGGATATGGCGCGCCTGCTGCTCGGTTTCGAGACCGGCAGCGCCGCCTTGCTGCGCCTCGCCGGATTCCTCGTTCCCGCCGCGGCCTGCGCCGTCTTCGCCAGCCGCCTCGGCAACCGCCCCCCGACGCGCGCGCAATATCGCGCGCTCGGCGCGGCGCATGCCGGCGCCTTGCTGCTGTTGTTGGCGAGTTTCGCCCTGACCGGCCACATAGCCGTTCTGCAGCCGGTCGCCAGGATATCCATCGCCTTGCATGTGCTGGCCGCGAGCGTCTGGATCGGGTCGTTTCCGCCATTGCTCTATCTTTGCCTGAACAGCGAAAGAGAGGCGGCGGCCGCCGCGATGAAGGGTTTTGGAGACATGGCCGGATATTGCCTGCTGGTGCTGTTCTCGGCCGGCCTGGTCCTTGCGCTGGAACTTTTCCATGCGCCCGGCGAACTGATCTCCACGCCTTACGGCATCGCATTGCTGGTCAAGCTGGGATTGGCGGGGATGCTCTTGTGCGCGGCCGCCGGCAACCGCTTTGTCTTGGTGCCGCGCATGCTGTCCGGCGCCGGAGCCGGCAAACTGGCCGTCGCGATCAGTGTGGAAATCGTGCTCGCGGCGGCGATACTTGCGGTCACCAGTTATCTGGCGACCGCGGTCGGACCGCCGGCGCAGCCCATGTAGAATGCCCGGACTCCGGGCGCTCGACGCCGACCGACGCTTTCCCGGCCGGCGCCGCGCGGCTGTTGCTGCCGGGGCAGCCCTGCGGCGCATGTCCGCGGTACAATCCCGCGATACATAAAGAGCGCCGCCGGATTCGACGGCGCAAGCCATGGCATCCGGGAGCAAGACAAAACCACGCTTTTGTCTTGCGGCGATGAATAATTCCATGGATGGAATTATTCAGAAGATACGGTACAGTGGCGCGGGTGATTCGCCCGACTCGCCGCAATTCATCGCGATGCGCTCCATGACCCGGAACATGCTTGTCCGATGCGGCCTCCTGCTGGCGCTGGGGGTCTGGGCTCACCCGTCTTGGGCGGCGCTCGAGCGCGTCGACGATTTCGCCTTGCTCGACCAGCATGGCGAGTTTCACCAGTTGAGCCGCTATCGCCATATGCGCGCGCTGGCGGTCATGGCCTATAGCGCGGACTGTCCGTCGATGTCCGGCATGGCGGCGGATTTCGCCGGCTTCGCGCGCGGTTTCGGCGCGCGGGGAGTCGCCTTCCTGCTGGTCGACGCCGCTGCGCTCGGGCGCGAGCGATTGCGCGGTCTCGAACTGGAACTGCCGATTCTCGACGATGCCGGGCGACTCGTTTCCGCGGCGCTGGAATTCGAACAGGCCGGGGAAGTCGCATTGCTCAATCCGCAACGGCTGTCGCTGTTCTACCGGGGCGCGGCCGACGGCGGGTTCGGGCGCGCCCTGGAAGCCCTGCTGGCGGACGGGATCGCCGACAGCATCCGGTCGTCGCCGGGGACGGGCTGTCCGCTCGAGTTTCCGGTGCGGCGGGCCATGCTTGCCGAGCCCCCGGATTACGCGGCCGAAGTGGCGCCGCGAATCATCGAGAATTGCGGCATGTGTCATCGCCGCGGCGGCGTCGGACCCTTCGCTCTCGACAGTTATCTGATGCTGCTCGGCTGGTCGCCGATGATTCGCGAGGTGCTGCTCAACAAGCGCATGCCGCCGATGCAGGCGGATCCCCATGTCGGCCGCTCCCCGGACGCGCGCCATATCGACATCGAAGATCTGCAAGTGCTGATCAACTGGATTGATGCCGGCGCGCCGGGAGAAGCGGGGGAGGCGGATCCGCTGCGAGCGCTGGCCGAGGCGCCCGGGCGGGAATGGCGGCTCGGCGAGCCCGACCATGTCGTCGAGGCGCCGCGGCGGGACATTCCGCCGACCGGAGTGCTCGATTATACCTATGAACAAGCCGAACTCGGCCTCGACGGGGAGCGGTGGGTGCGGGCCTTGCAATACCTGCCGGGCGATGAATCGGTCTTGCATCACCTGATGATCTTCGTCACCGGGGCGGACGAGGATTTCTGGGGCGCCGAACGCCGCCGGGAGGTCAGCGCGCGCAGATTTCTCGACGGCTATGCGCCGGGCCAGGATCTGGTGCGGGAGTTTCCGCCCGGCGCCGGAGTGCGCCTCGGTCCGGGCGAGAAATTGTCCATGCAATTCCATTACGTCACCAATGGCCAGACCACCAGCGACTCGACCCGCATCGGCCTGTATTTCGCCGACGAGCCGCCGTCGCGGGAGTTCCTCACCCATGCGATTTCAACCCGCTTCCTGCTGCCGCCCGGGGTCCATGATTTCCCCTTGCGGGCCAGTCACCGGCTCGAACGGGACGCGGTGCTGACCGGCGTGCGCGCGCGGATGAACTATCGCGGCAAGAAAATGAAGTTCGCCTACCAGGCGCCCGGCGAGCCGTTGCGCGAGATTTTCTCGGTGCCGGCCTATAATTACGGCTGGCAACCCTATTATCGCCTCGACGCGGCGCTGGAACTTCCGGCGGGCACCGTCCTGCATGTCGCCGGCGCTTTCGACAATTCGGTTTCCAATCCCAACAATCCCAACCCCGAAGCCGAATTGCGCTTCGGGCTGGAAAGCTGGGAAGAAATGTTTACCGGCTATTTCACCTACCATCATGCGCGTTAAACCTGCCGCCATGCGCGTCAAGCTGATCTTCGCGGCTCCGGCGCTGGCCGCGCTGTTGCTGGCGCTCGGCGCCTGGAGCGCCGGCCTGACTCCGGGCTACCTGCTGTACGGCGCGCCCGTGGGCAGCGGCATGGCCGCCAAGCTGCTTTGCAGTTCCCGCCATGTTTCGGGGTTCTCCCGCGAGCAGGCGCGCAGCGACCTGGAACAATATTCGCCCTTGCTGGAACGGGTGGCGGTGCGCTGGAACGACAGCGCGAAAACCGTGACGGCTTCGCTGTTCGGGCTGTCGGAGCGCACGGCGAGGTTCGTCGACGGCAGGGGTTGCGCGGTCGATTACGGCGTCGGTCCGCCGCGCGAACCGCTGGCCCTGGGCGAACCGGCGCCCGCGCGCGAACCCTGGCCCCTGGGCGACAATGTCGGCCGGCCCGACGCCGAATTGCGGCGCATGCTCGAAGATCTGCTGCGGCGCGACAACGAGGCCGGACGCAATACCCGCGCCTTGCTCGTGGCGCGGGGAGGACGCATTCTGGCCGAAGCCTACGCCCAGGAAACCGGTCCCGCCACGCCCTTGCTCGGCTGGTCCATGAGCAAGAGCCTGATGTCGGTCATGCTCGGCAATCTGGAAATGCGCGGCCTGTTGCGGCTCGATCAGCCGACAGGGTTTCCGGAATGGCGGGACGACAGCCGCTCCGGCATCGCGTTGACCGACCTGCTGACCATGACCGACGGCCTCGAATTCGTCGAGGATTACAGCCCCGGCGACGATGTCACCCTGATGTTGTTCACCGCGCCGTCGACAGGCGAATACGCCTTGCGCAGTCCGCTCGCAAGCGAACCCGGAAGCCGTTTCAATTACAGTTCGGGCAGCGCCGTGCTGCTGTCGCTGGCGCATCAGCGCGCCTTCGATTCGCCGCGGCGGGCGCTGGAAGACTTCGTCGAGCACATCTGGCGGCCGATGGGATTCCGCAACGCCGTTTTCGAAACCGACGCCGCCGGCCTGCTCGCCGGCAGTTCGTATTTTTATGCTTCGGCCCGGGACTGGGCCCGGCTCGCCCAACTCATGCTGAACGGCGGCGAGATCAACGGCCGGCGCATCGTCGGCGAAGACTGGGTGCGCCGGGCGATGTCGGCCAACGGTTCCGAAAATGGACGCGCGTACGGCTATCAATGGTGGCTCAACAGCGGCGGCCGGAGACTGCGTTACGCCGACTTGCCGGAAGACGCGATTTTCGCTCGCGGCAATCGCGAACAGGTAATGATGGCGGCGCCGTCGCTGGACCTGATCATCTTGCGCTTGGGCTGGACCGCCGGCGACTATCCGACCAATGCCAATTTCAGCGCGATCATCGACTTCATGTCGCGGGACAGTTGATCGATGGACGAATTGACGCAGCCGGCGCCGGCGGCCGAGGTCGACCCGCAATTCGCGCGCTATCTGCGCGACCCGCCGCGGGTGTCCTATGTGCAGCCGGAAGATTCCTGGTTCGAACGGCGACTGATCGCGGCGCTCGAACTGCTGTCCGGCCGCCGCCGGATCGAGCGCGTCTACCGGCAGTTGAAAGGGAGAAAACTCGGCGTCGACAACTTTTTCGAAGAAGGACTGCGGACGGCCTCGATCAGAGTCGACATGGACCGCGAAGCGCTCGCCGACCTGCCGCCGGAGTCGCCGCTGGTTTTTGTCGCCAATCATCCGTTCGGCGTGGTCGACGGCATGGTGCTGTGCGATATCGCCGTCAAGTCGCGCGGCAATTTCCGCATCATGCTGCATAGCCTGCTTTGCCAGGACCGGCAACTGGCGCCTTATTTCCTGCCCATCGATTTCGCCGGCACGCCGCTGGCGCGCAAGACCAATATCCGCTCCCGGCAACTCGCGCTCGAAGCGCTCGAAAACAATATCCCGCTGCTGATCTTTCCGTCGGGCGCGGTGTCCACCGCCGACAAGCTGGGCTTCGGCGAGGTTCGGGACGGACCCTGGACCCATTTCGCCGCGAAGATCATCCGCGACGCCCGGGCGACGGCGGTTCCGGTCTATTTCCACGGCCGCAACAGCCGCAAGTTTCATATCGCCTCGCATATCGCCGAGCCGCTGCGCATGGCGCTGCTGATTCACGAGGCGCGCAACAAGTTCGGCAAGACCTTGCGCGTGGCGGTCGGCAAGCCGATCCCTTGGGCCGCCATGCAGGCGCTCGACGGGCGGCGGGAATTGACCGACTTCCTCTACGCGCGGGTGCAGTCGCTGGCGGGCGCTACCGGGCGCGAACGCGGAAATGGCTCCGCCAGACCTCGGGCAGCCGGGTGACCTTGCCCGCGCTATCGGTCCAGACGTGCCGGGTGAAGCCGGCGACGAGCACTGCGGAATCGTCGCCGGCGGCGACCTCGTAGGCGAACGTGAGGCGCCGGCTGAGACTTTCCGCGATCCAGGCGCGCACTCGCACGCGCTGGCCGTAGCGCAAGCTGCCGGAGAAGCGCAACCGGGCTTCGGTCACCGGCAGCCGGAAGCCGCTTTCCTCCACAAGGGCATAGTCGCTGCCCATGTCGCGCATGTATTGGCTGCGGCCTTCCTCGAAATAAACGAGATAGGCGGAATGGTGCACAATGCCCATGTTGTCGGTCTCGGCGTAGCGCACGTGAAACTCGCTTTCGACGAAGCTGTGCGCGCCGCGCTGAAAATATGTCGTCCCGGCGCTGTCGGGCATGAACGAATCCCCGCTCTGCTGCAAACGGACCGGATTATAAAGGGATGCGCGGCCGGATTCGACGGCGCAAGCCGTTGCATCCGGGAGCAAGACAAAACCGCGCTCGTCTTGCGGCAATGAATAATTCCATGGATGGAATTATTCAGGGGCACATCGAATTTTCCGGCGGCTTGTCCGGCTGCGCGCCGGGCGGATATCTGTTACTGTGCCAGTCCGATTTTTCGACGCGGGGCAGCAGGCCGCAGATCATGCTCAACTTTCCCGAGCCGCCCAGGGAATATGACTCGATATTTCTGGAAGAGACCGACAAGACCCTGCCGAAGAAGATCGATCAGCGCACCCGTTATGCCTTTTTCAGCACTATCGCCGAAGGCGGCAAGTCGCTGATCAAGTCCTGCAAGGACCAGCACCTGTCGCGCTTTGTCTGCTACAAGACCTTGCGGCCCGAATTCGTCGAGGACGAAGTCGAACAGCAGCGCCTGATCCGCGAGGCGCGGGTGTCCGCCATGTTGCAGCATCCCAATACCGTGCCCACCTACGAGTTGGGGCGCGATGCCCGCGGCAATCCCTTCTTCACCATGAAGCTCGTGCATGGCTATACCTTGCGCGAAATCCTCGATTACCGCTCGCGCTACGATCTGACGCAATTGATGGATGTGGTGATGCAGGTCGGTTTCGCCCTCGATTACGCGCACACCCACGGCGTGGCGCATCGCGACATCAAGCCGGAGAATATTCTCGCGGGTCCATATGGCGAGGTGCTGTTGCTCGACTGGGGGCTGGCCAAGGTCTGGGGCGCCCGGGGCGACGGCATGAACGACAGCGTCGGCCGCCAGTCGATCGCGGTCGGCGATATCACCATCACCGGCAAGCACCAGGCCCAGGGTTCGGCCTGGTACATGTCGCCCGAACAGATCAACCAGGATCCGGATATCGACTATCGCACCGACGTGTTCAGCCTCGGCGCCGTGCTTTACGAAGTGCTTTGCGGCAAGCCGCCCGCCAGGGGGGAGAAACTTCACCAGATCATCGAAAGCGCGCTGAGCGATACGCCGCCGCCGCCTTCGGCGGCGACTTCGACGCATGTGCCGCGATTGCTCGAACAGGTCGCCATGCGCTGCCTGGCAAAAGAACCCGGCGACCGCTTCGCAAGCATGGGCGACATGATGCGGGCGCTGCGCCAGGACTGGCGCTCCGACCTGATCTGAACTTCCCCTGCAATCCGAATCTGGAGGAATCATGCAACTGGCTTTCATCGGTCTGGGCGTCATGGGCTATCCCATGGCCGGTCATCTGCAACGGCGGGCGGGCGCGGTTCGCGTTTACAACCGCACCGCGGAAAAAGCCCGCCAATGGGTCGCGGAACATGGCGGCGAGCGCGCGCCGACCCCGGCGGCGGCGGCGCGCGATTGCGAACTCGTCATGCTCTGCGTGGGCAATGACGACGATGTGCGCCAGGTGGCGCTGGGCGAAACCGGGGCGCTGGCGGGAATGCGGCCGGGCTCGATCCTGGTCGACCATACGACGGCCTCGGTCGCGCTCGCGCGGGAACTCGCGGCGGCGGCGCGCGCGCGCGGAGTCGATTTTCTCGATGCTCCGGTTTCGGGCGGCCAGGCCGGCGCGGAAAAAGGCGCCTTGACGATCATGATCGGCGGCGAGCGGGCGGTCTGCGAACGGGCCGAGCCGACATTGGCGGCCTATGCCGCTTTCAGCAAGTTGATCGGCCCGGCGGGCAGCGGCCAACTGGCCAAGATGGTCAATCAGATATGCATCGCCGGCATCGTGCAGGGGTTGGCGGAAGCGCTCGATTTCGCGCTTCGCGCCGGGCTCGACGCGGAAGCGGTGATCGAGACGATCGCGAAAGGCGCCGCCGGATCCTGGCAGATGAGCAATCGCTATCGGACGATGTTGCGGGACGAATACGAGTTCGGCTTCGCGGTCGACTGGATGCGCAAGGATCTGGGCATGGCGATAGCGGAGGCGGAGCGCATCGGCGCCGAATTGCCGGTCGCGCGGCTGGTCGACGGTTTTTACCGGGAAGTCCAGGAAATGGGCGGCGGCCGCTGGGATACGTCAAGCCTGCTGACGCGCTACACCCGCCGCTGACGCCGCTTGCCGGCCGCAAGTCGCGCGGGGCGGACAGGCGCGCTGCTCGCGCCGCCGACAGTTGCCATGGAAGCTTTGATCAAGTCAGAGCTTCTCTGCACAGCTCATGCTCGCGGTACTACAGGCCCGCGGTACAAAAGAGCGCCGCCGGATTCGATGGCTCAGCCATTGCATCCGGGAGCAAGACAAAACCGCGCTCGTCTTGCGGCAATGAATAATTCCATGGATGGGATTATTCAAAGGATACCTGTTGCGAGAATCCGCAAGAATCGGACGAACGGGGCGGCGCAAGCGAGCCGCCCCGTTCGCCGGCGTCCCGGGATCAGGGCAGGTCGAACCTGTCCAGTTCCATTACCTTGCTCCATGCCGCGGCGAAGTCGCGCGCGAACCTGGCTTGCGAGTCGGCGCAGGCGTAGACTTCCGCGAGCGCGCGGAGTTGCGAGTTCGAGCCGAATATCAGGTCCGCGCGAGTGCCGGTCCAGCGCAATGCTCCCGTGGCGCGGTCGCGGCCCTCGAATACGTCTTCGGCTTCGGAGACCGCGCGCCAGGCCGTGCCCATGTCAAGCAGGTTGACGAAGAAGTCATTGCTGAGCGTCCCCGGCCGGTCGGTGAAAACGCCATGATTCGAGCCGTCGGCATTCGTGCCGAGCACGCGCATGCCGCCGACGAGCGCCGTCATTTCGGGCGCGGTCAAGGTCAGCAGTTGCGCCTTGTCGACCAGCAATTCCTCGGTCGAGACTGAATATTCGCCGCCCAGGTAATTGCGGAAACCGTCGGCCGCCGGTTCGAGCACGGCGAAGGATTCCGCGTCGGTCTGCTCGGCGGACGCGTCGGCGCGTCCGGGCGAGAAGCGAACCTCGACTTCCTGTCCCGCCGCGCGCGCCGCCTGTTCGACCGCGGCGCAACCGCCGAGCACGATCAGGTCGGCGAGGGAAACCTGCTTGCCGCCGGCCTGGGCGTTGTTGAACTCCCGCTGCACGCCCGCCAGCGCGTCGAGCACCTGCGCCAGGTCTTGCGGCCGGTTGACTTCCCAGTCCTTCTGCGGCGCCAGGCGCACGCGGGCGCCGTTCGCGCCGCCGCGCATGTCCGAGCCGCGGAAAGTGGAAGCCGAAGCCCAGGCGGCGGAGACGAGTTGCGATACGCTCGGCCCGGAAGCGAGGATGCTGCGCTTGAGCGCCGCGATATCCTGGTCATCGATCAGTTCGCGAGGCGCCGCGGGGACCGGATCCTGCCAGATGAAATCTTCCGCCGGCACTTCCTTGCCGAGATAGCGGGTCTTCGGCCCCATGTCGCGATGGGTCAACTTGAACCAGGCGCGGGCGAAGGCGTCCGCCAACTGGTCCGGATGCTCCAGGAAGCGCCGTGAAATCGGTCCATAGATCGGATCCATGCGCATCGCCATGTCGGCCGTGGTCATCATCGGCGCGTGGCGCCTGTTCGGATCATGGGCGTCGGGCACGGTGTCCGCGCCGGCGTTGCCGACCGGCTTCCACTGATTCGCGCCGGCCGGGCTTTTGGTCAACTCCCATTCGTAGCCGAACAGGTTTTCGAGATAGTTGTTGTCCCATTGCACCGGATTCTCGGTCCAGGCGCCTTCCAGGCCGCTGGTGATCGCGTCGCCCGCCTTGCCGGAGCCGTGACTGCTCTTCCAGCCGAGCCCCTGCTCGCCGATGCCGGCGGCTTCGGGTTCGGGGCCGACCAGGGCCGCGTCGCCGGCGCCGTGGCATTTGCCGAAAGTATGGCCGCCGGCGACGAGCGCCACGGTCTCTTCGTCGTTCATCGCCATGCGGCCGAAAGTCTCGCGGATATCGCGGCCTGACGCGATCGGATCCGGATTGCCGTTCGGACCTTCCGGGTTGACGTAAATCAGGCCCATCTGGACGGCGCCGAGCGGATTTTCCAGCTCCCGGTCGCCGCTATAGCGGCTGTCGCCCAGCCAGGTGTTCTCGGCGCCCCAATAGATGTCTTCTTCCGGTTCCCAGATATCGGGCCTGCCGCCGGCGAAGCCGAGGGTGCGGAAGCCCATGGATTCGAGCGCGCAATTGCCGGCCAGGATCAACAGGTCGGCCCAGGAAATCCTGTCGCCGTACTTCTGCTTGACCGGCCAGAGCAGCATCCGCGCCTTGTCGAGATTGCCGTTGTCGGGCCAACTGTTGACCGGCGCGAAGCGCTGGTTGCCCGTGCCGCCGCCGCCGCGGCCGTCGGCGATGCGATAGGTGCCCGCGCTATGCCAGGCCATGCGGATGAAAAGCGGCCCGTAATGGCCGTAGTCCGCCGGCCACCAGTCCTGGGAGGTTGTCATCAGTTCGCCGATGTCTTTCTTCAGGGCGTCGAGGTCAAGGCTCTTGAAGGCCTCGGCATAGTCGAAGGCCGCGCCCATCGGATTGGACTTGTCCGAATGCTGATGCAGGATTTTCAGGTTGAGCTGGTTCGGCCACCAGTCCTGGTTGGACGTGCCGAAGCCGGCCGCGAATTTCTGCGCGCCGCCCGCGAACGGGCATTTGACGGTGTCGTGCATGATTGCTCCTCGGGGTTGGTGTCTGGTGTCGATATGGAAGTCGGGATTTCGGTCTCGACGGTTCGGGGAAAAAGGTAGCACACATGCAATTATCAGTGTAATTGATATTGCTGCCGACCTTCATCGAAAAATTCGATAATTGCGGCGGCCCCGGCCAGGGTCTTGCCCGCCTTGCCGGGCAAGACCCGAGTAATCGGGGCATTCCGGCGGCGCATGGATGCGCCGCCGGGCGTTGCTAAGCTTGAGGTCCAGGGAAAGGAGCGCGAGGGAATTCCGCCATGATGAACGTCGTTTTGACAATACTCGCCGAAAGCATGCCGACCTTGTTGGGCATGCTGTTATTGGCATTTTTTCTACAGGCAAGGCTGCACAGGGAAATCACCGGAGTACGCCAGGACGTGGCGCAGATGGAAATCGGGCTGCGCCAGGAGATGGGGCAGATGGAAGTCGGCTTGCGCCAGGACGTGGGGCAAATGGAAACCGGCTTGCGCCAGGACATGGGGCAAATGGAAACCAGATTGCGCCAGGAGATGAGGCAGATGGAAACCGGTCTGCGCCGGGATATGGGACAAATGGAGACCGGGCTGCGCAAGGAATTGGCGGGTCACGGCGAACGGCTGGCGCGCATCGAGCAGCGGCTGTTTCCCGGCCCGCCCGCAGCCGGCCCGCCGCGAGATAGCGAGGAATGAGGCAAGACATGAAAAAAGGCCCCCGAGGGGGCCCTTTTTCGATCGGGAACGGATTGACGATCAGAAATCGTAAACCAGGCGTCCGTAGATCATGCGTCCCAGCGGATCCTGCAACTGCCCGATAACGCCCGAGAACAGCGGCGAACGTTGCGCCTCGCGGTCGAACACGTTGCGCGAACCGAGCGTAAGCGCGAGTTCGCCGTCCCAGAACTGCAAACCTCGATAGGTGTAGGCGATATCCATGTCCGTCCAGGCGAAAATGCCGGCTTCGGTGATCCAGGGACCTACGTTGTAGGTGCTGTTCGCTACATTGGGGTTGCCGAACGAACTGCCGTAGACGGGTCCGCCGGCATAGGTCCGGTTGCCGTCTCCGTCCTCGCTTTCGGTCTTGTATTCCAGATCGTCGACATAGTGAAGGGTAGCCGCCACCGCGTGATTGCCCATCGACCAGACCGCCCTCAGGTTCGCTTTCAACTCGGGCAGCGCCGGCGCCGCGTCGGTCGCGATGTTGTACAGACCTTCGGCATGGCGGATGTTCTGGGTCGGATTGTTCTGGTAAGTGAATTCGTCCGTATAGGTGGCCCGCAGGTTGAGCCGGAATTCGCCCCAGTTGTTGAGGGAGAAGTTGTAATTGCCCTCGATATCGTAGGCGGTCACGGAAACCTGCGACGCATTCGAAGAGCCGGTGCGCACAAGCAGGATCTGGTGGATGTCTTCCGGGTCGCGCACGATCCGCGGATCCGACTGGCCGCTGGCGAGCCATGACCGCAGCTGATCCAGGCTGGGCTTCTGCGTTTCGCCGTCGCCGCTGAATCCCGACCAGCTCTGGAAATTGAGGAAATCGATATCCATTATCAGCTGGCCCGGCGCGGACACGATGCGGTTCACGAAATCAGTCTGGTTCCAGGTGACGTGCAGATCCCAGTTATCGAATTCCAGGTCGAATCCGAACTGCCGGGATTCGGAACTTTCGTTCTTCAGGTTCGCGTTGCCGCCCGCGCAGCGGCTGGTGAATGCGTCCCATGGGCCGAAGCGGTCCGTCACCGAACTCAACCCGCAGACTTCCGGAGCAAAGAGCTGTTCCAGCGTCGGCGCGATAAACGCCTCGCCCTGGGTTGCCCGCAATGTCAGCCAGTCAAACGGCGCGTAGGTAATGCCGTACTTCGGGTCGGTGGAGGTCTGCCCGGTGCTGAACTCCTCGCGTCGCACCGCCAGTTCCAGTTCCAGGTTCGCCAGCACGGGGACGGACAGTTCGGCGAAAAAGGCGTCTACTTCGCGATTGCCGTGAGTAATGTCTTCCGGAGTCGAGTCGCCGATATAGGGCGCGCCCCTGATTTCGACCAGCGCCGGCGTGTTCTTGTAGGCATCGTCCCGATTCTGATAGCCGACGGCCGCCGCCACCGGACCGCCCGGCAGTTCAAAACCGAACAGCGGCACATCGCCGTTGAACACGATATCGATCAAACCGAGGGTGTCTTCAACCTGTTCGCGTTCGCGCGCGGCGATGGCGTCGAGCACATGGGCATAGGTTCCTTGCGACGGATCGGTGATGTAGAAGGGCGTATAACAGCCGTCCCGGTCATTGACCACATCGCACCTCAGGCCCTGGACAATCGCGTCGAAGTCATAGTTCTGGTTCGACATGAAGTCGATTTCCCGATAGTTCCAGGTGTAAGCCGCCATGCCGCGCCAGCCTTCGATGAACGGCACGTTGAAATCGCCCTGGAAGGTAACGCGGTGAATGCGGTCCATGTTGTCCGACAGGTTGTCCTTGTCCAGGGAATGCGCCGATATCTGCGTCATGGACTTGTTGAGGATGCGGATGCCGCGGATGCCGACATCTTCATTCAATGGAATCCATGGGTCCAGACCGCCGTTCGGCGTCAGGATCGGATCGGGCCAGCCGTCGTTATTGAGATCCTTGTTCGGATCCCGGTCCGGCAGACCGTCTCCGTCATGGTCGACCGCGTACAGGGGCTGTCCCAGGGCATTCATGGCGCGGAAGGGGTTGTGCGGAATTTCGCCGCGAACGCCGGGGAGTTCGCGCACGCGCTGGTTGCCGGGGTTGGAGGTCGAGCCGTATGACAATTCGCCATATCGGGTCAGGAAGCCCTGCATCGAAAGGGTGAGGTCGTCATTGACGTCCCAGGTGGCGTTGGCGAAGAACTGGTTGGAACTGATCGGATTGCGGTAACTGTGATTGTCGCCGTATTCGAACATGCAGCTATTGCCGTCGGCGGTGCGGAAGCCGTAACGGGTGGCCACCTGGTGCGGAGTGATGAATTCGCGCTCCTGTCCGCAATTCGGATCCGCCGCCCTGACTCTTTCGCCGGTGTACTCCCCGTTCTCGTCGCGCACCGGCAGCCAATAATTGCCCGGCGCGGTGGACGACCAGGTGAGCCCGGAGTTCGCGAGCACCGGCCGCTCGTCGTAACCGAGGCGGCCCGTCTGGCGGAACTGGCCCGCGAGCACGAGATCCAGGTCGCCGAACTGTTCGCCCCACAACACCTGTATCGAGTGTTCGTCGTAGTCGCCGCGGGAATCCTGTTCCGCGTAGCTGTCTATGCGCAGGCCCTCATAGCTGCGATAGGGAACGAAGTTGACCACGCCGGCCACCGCCTCGTTGCCGTACAGCGCCGCGGAGCCGTCCGCCACGATATCGAGCCGCTGAATGGCGATTGTCGGGATCAGCGCGTTGACGTTCTCGTTCACCAGCCGCTTGCCGTCGAGGAGGGTCAGGGTGGACCGGGCGCCCAGCCCGCGCAAGTCGATATTGGTGGCGCGGGAGTCCGCGCCGGAGCGCTGGAACGTATTGGTGATCGCCGACGCGCCTCCGTTCACGAAAGAAAGGTTCTGCACCACTTCCCCGAGATTCATGGTGCCTTCGGCTTCAAGGTCTTCGGCGGTGAGTTGCACTACCGACGAGGCCTGGGTAAAGCCTTCCGAGCGGCGGATGTAGGAACCCGTCACGATGACTTCTTCGACGGTGGCCTCATCCTCTTGCGCGAAGCTGGCGCCGGCGAGCGGCAACAGCGACAGGGACGCGGCCGCGCAGAGCAGGCATCCCCGATTTGATGGAATCTTGAATTGCATGGTCTCTCTCCTCTCTCCAGAATTCTTGGTGATGTTCGAGCGCGCGCGACAACGGCGGCCGTCTGGTTCTGCGGCAGCCGTCATTCCGGCGGGCGAGCCCCGCGCGTCGGCATTCCGGCCGGACTGCGCGAAAAAGCCCGGACGCATCCGAATATTGGGACTCTCTCTTACCCTCCGAATAATTCCGTCATGCTATTATTCTATTCATTTCATTGTCGCAAAACCAGAGTACGGTTTTGCTTTCGAATTCAATGGCTTGCGCCATCAAATCCGGCGGCGCATCCATGTGCCGCAGAGAAGCTCCGACAAATCGGAGTTCTCCTTGGGCGACGATTTCTGTTCGGTTCGACGTGATTTTCTTGTCGATTTTCTTGCTCAACCATCTTTGGCTTCCGCCGACAAGTCGCCGCGCCGGGACACGCACGAGTAACTCTAAGCTGGCATTGGCGAAAATGTCAATTTATTGACAGAACCATCATAAAGTTATTTGCAACTCATTGGGTCATTCGCCGATTCCGCATCTGGCTTCGCGGGCGCTCTCGGTTCGACGGCTGTCTGGGGACATGGAGGCGCGCTTCGGTCATCCGGTGCTGTTGGCGGAGACTTTCGTGAACCCGTCGCGCTTCCGGGGCGCCTGCTATCTGGCGGCGGGGTGGATGTCGGCGGGTGCGACACGCCGGGTTCTCGCGGGCATTCGCCGCGACGGCCGCGAACGCGGCCGCGGTCAGGCTCGCGGCATAAGCTGGCGAGGAGCCGACCGCATCGCGGATGTCGCGGTCAATAGCGGCAGGGGCGTCGCGCTGTTCCTCGGCGCTCCGACAGTCAGACGCCTGACGGCGTGGATCGAATGCGCCGGCATTGTCGATGGCCCGCTGTTCCGTCAGGTGCGCGAAGGCGGCCGCGTCGCCGCCGACGGGCTCAGCGCGCACTCGATGAGGGCGATCATCACAAGATGCGCCGGAGACGCGGGCATCAAGAACGGAGTGAGAGGACACTCGCTGCGAGTCGGCAGCGCCCAGAGCCTCGCTCGCGCCGGCGCCGGACTGGTTGAGATGCAGACAGTCGGACGCTGGAAATCGCCGGGCATGCCCGCCAGATACGCGCGCGCCGAGGCCGAGATAGCGGCCTGCTCGGCGATTGCCCGCTACCGCTACAGGATTCAGCCGCTCGCCGCCCAGGGACTTGAGTCGATAACATGATGTCGGACCAGCTTGTTTTCGCCGAAAACCATGCGTTGCGCGGAAACCTCGACCGTCGCGCGCGAACCGCGGCTTTTTCCGGTTCGCGCCGCGCGGCTGCGCCGAACAGGCGCCCGGGATCAGGGAGCCATGCCCTGCCAGTTCGAGCACTGGCCCGGAAAGATCGGAAATTCCGTTTGACACTGTCGCGGTTATCTTTTTAGTATGCGCCGATGTGGAGTTCCAAGCATCGGGATTTTACTGCCGGAAGGTCTGGGTCGGCGAGGGATTTAGCCGATCTGGACTTGATCGCGGTTGCAGGATAGAGCCCTGATCTTCGAGTACGTACCGGCTTTGTCGCGCAATCCGACTCGGATGCCGGCCGGGAAATCGCCCCGCGGGGGATTGCCGCGATATTGATCGAAACAGCGTTGCGCGCTGGTTCGCTCTTATAAATAATCGAATTTTCGATGGAGAGATATTATGCAGTTCAAGATTCCACACAAGCGTAACCTGCTGTGCGCGGCGGTTTCGCTTTCGCTCTTGCCGGTCGCCGGCGCGAGTCTGGCGCAGGACGAGGCCACGGTAGAGGAGGTTATCGTAACCGGTTCCTACATCCGCCGCTCGGAAGGCTTCACCCAGGCTTCTTCGGTGGTGCAGCTCACCGCCGAAGATCTCGAAGCCGAAGGCACTCTGAACCTCGGCGAGGTGGTGTCGCAGCTCACGTTCGTCAACGGCGACGCTTCCCAGATCACCAATACGATCCAGGGCCAGGATTCCCGTTCCACCAGCGTCGACCTGCGCGGACTCGGCGCGCGTTCGACCTTGACCTTGCTGGACGGCAAGCGGCTCGTCAATGAGAACATTCTCGCCACGATTCCCACGATCGCGATTCAGCGCATGGACATCGTGGCGGACGGCGCCGCGGCCTTGTACGGCAACGAGGCGGTGGCCGGCGTGTTCAATATCGTGCCTTACACATCCTACGACGGTTTGCGCGTGGAGACTTTCGCCGAAGGCGATACCCGCGGCGACTACGACGAGCACTCGGCGCAGTTTCTCTGGGGGGGCGATATCGGCGACATCGATGTGGTATTGGCCGGGCAATTTCACCAGAACAGCAGGCTTGCATGGAACGAGCGCAATATTCTGGCCAATTCCGGTCTGGTGATCTCTTCCAATGCCCCCGGCAACTGGTTCCTGCCGACGCGCGACGAAGACGGGAATTATACCGGCGCCCGCAGTTCGGTCGTCGATCCCAGTTGCGCGCCGGCCTCGGAAAGAACGGACTACACTCCCGGAGTCGCGGCCAATGCTTTCGGCATGCGGCTGGGCAGCAATTGCTATTTCGATTTCGGCGATCAGCGCAGCGCGCGGGAACCTATGGAAAAGACGCAATTGTTCGCCAATATCACCTACGACTATAGCGACGACCTGACGCTGTCATTCCAGGGATTCTCGACCCGCATGGCGGAACGAACCTACACTTCGACTTCCAACCCCGGCAATTCCCGCATAGGCGAACTGCCGGCCGTTCGCGGCGAGATGCCCGGCAACCCTTTCCGGGCGTGCAAGGGAGGCAGGATAGATTCGTCCAACCCCGGTCAATGCGCCGACCCGAGCGACGCCCTGTTCGGCGTCGACTACGACGCGAACGGCCTGCCGGATCGCTACGGTCCGGATACCGACATGAACAATGACGGCCTGGCAGACGCGATCGTGCATCCGAACGGCTGGATCCCCCTGTACGAGGATGTCGTGGCGCGCAGATTGCGTCCGATCAACAAGACGCACACCCGGTCGCACGGGCATTCGGCGGATGCCGCCAACCTGTCGGACAACATCGATCACATCAGCCGTTATACCTTCGAGGCCGATTTCACGGTGCCGTTCCTGGAAGGTTGGGAAGGCACCGCGGCCTATACCCACGGCTATCGCGAATTGCAGTTCATGTCGAACCAGAACTACGATATCACCGCGATGATACAGGGTCTGAATTGCGATGTGGTCTATGAACGCAACGCTTGCTACAGCCCGTTCCTGATCGTCGATCCCGAGGACAACAACTCCGTGGATGTGATGAACGCCGTCGCGGGGCGCAGCATCGAAGTCATCGAAGACAAGCTCAGCACGGTCGACATCATCCTCAACGGCACAGTGCCGCTGGGCGACTTCGAATTGCCCGGCGGGCCGATCGGCGCGGCGGTCGGCTATCAGTTCCGCGACGACAAGTACCTGAACATACCCTCGGAAGAGGAACTGGCCGGCGTCACCTGGATCGGCAGCGAGAACCGGGAGCGGGCCAGCAGCGGCTCGCGCACGATCGACGCTTACTTCGCGGAGTTTTCATTGCCCGTGCTGGACAATCTTGAACTGGAACTGGCGGTGCGGCGCGAGGAGTTCAGCACCGGCCAGACTTCCACCGATCCGAAGTACGGCATTACCTATGCGCCGCTCGACTGGCTCACCTTGCGCGCGACCGCGGGCGACGCCTTCATCGCTCCCACGCTCGAGCAATTGCTCGATCCGGTTACTTGCGGCCTGGGCACGGTGAGCGACCCGTTCAGCGCCTTCGAGGCCTGGACCACGACCTGCGGCGGCGGCAACCCGAATCTGAACAACGAGAGTTCCCAGTCCAGACAGCTCGGTTTCGATATTGTGCTCGACAATTTCGATTTCCACGTCACCTGGGTCGAGATCGACTTTCAGAATCGCATTGTCAACAAGAACGCCCAGGATCTGCTCGACGAGGAATTCGAGGTGTTCAAGCAGGCAACCGGCTTTTCCGGCAGCGGCAAGCCGACTCTCGAGCAACTGACCGCCTGGGTCAGCGACTCCCGCTCCAACAAGGAGATCATTCGCGACCGGAACGATGTCGGCACGATCTTGCAGATCTGCTGCCGCGGGTCGATCAACGCCGAATTCGTGAAAGTGACCTCCTGGGATATCGACGCCAACTACAACTTCGGCTTCGACAACATCGGCGACTTCCGCGTGGGGCTGCGAGCCACTTATGTGCAGGAATTCCTCATTCAGAGCGACCCGGAGTCTCCGGTGCGCGACGTGGCCGGGGGCTACAACTACCGCACCGCCGCGGCGCCGGAGTTGCCGCATTGGAAGGCGAATCTGCGCATGGGCTGGACCAACGGCAATCACTCGGTGGTATCGACGGTCCACTACATCGACGATCTGCCTTATGACGGGCCTACCTATTCGCATATGGATTATTTCAGCGGTTTCTACCGGCCCGGCAATATCGTCGATACCGGCATTTACGCCTGGACCGACATGGATATCGCCTACACCTATCGCGGCCTGGAGATACTGGACGGAGAGATGTCCATGACCATCGGCTCCCGCAACGTATTCGACCGCGAACCGCAACGCTCGCCGGAGTTCATGGGCGTGGTCGGCGGCTTGCAGGACGCAATGGGCCGAAACCTCTATGCCCGACTGGTTTACGATTTCTGATCCGGAAATCGCCCCAGCCGGAAAAGGGCTCCTTCGGGAGCCCTTTTTCTTTGGAGAGAATCGCTGGTCGGCGCTCGCGCGCATTGACGTAATCGCTCCAGCGTATAAACTTGGATGCCTGACGTACGCATCGAATCGATGAAGCGAGGCTCGAGATGAAAATCAAGTTGCTGATCAGTTCTGCCGCATTCCTGTTCGCCGCCGGACCGGCCGCATTGGCCCAGAACGGGGATTATCAGGTTCCACGCACGGAATGGGGGCAGCCCGACTTGCAAGGCGTCTGGAATTTTTCCTCCGATGTGCCCATGCAGCGCCCGCAACAATATGGCGATCAGCAATTCCTGACCGCCGAGCAGGTCGAGGAGCGCCGGGCGCAGATTGCGGCGAATCGCGCCGCCGCCGATGCCGCGGCCGCGCAACTGGTGGTGGACCCGGATGCTCCCGAAGCCAGCAGCAATCCCGGCGGCTATAACGATTTCTGGATCGAAACCGCCGGCCTCGGCGATGTGGTCCGCACATCGCATATCATCCATCCCGAAAACGGCAGGATTCCGCCCGCGGCGGAAGGCGCGCCGCGGCAATTCGGCGGCCTCGGCCCCGATATTCCCGGCGAACGTCCGGTGCGCTATGTGGTGGGCGGCATCGCGAAAGACGGGCCGGAAGACCGCGGCCTTTCCGAACGCTGCATCGTCGGCTTCAATTCGGGCCCGCCCTTCGTGCCCAGCCTGTATAACAACAACATGCAGATTTTCCAGAATCGGGACACGGCAGTCATCATGACCGAGATGATTCACGACGCCCGCATCGTGCCGCTGATGGAGAAGCCGCCCCTGCATGACGACATCCGCCTCTGGTCGGGCGATTCCCGCGGTTGGTGGGATGGCGATACCCTGGTGGTGGAAACGAAGAATTTCACCGGCTACCGCCAGACTTTCGCCAGCGCCGGCACGGACTACGACATGGTGCTGACCGAGCGCTTCACGCGCACGGCCTATGATGTCGTCGAGTACGAGTTCACCATCGACGATCCATCCACTTTCACCGACAGGATCACGGCCGTGGTGCCGATGATCAAGGTGGCGGGGCAGATCTACGAATATGCCTGCCACGAAGGCAATTACGGCATGTTGAATACCTTGCGCGGCGCGCGCGCGGACGAGCAGCGGCTGGCGCGGGGCGAAGGTTTGCCCGAGCGCGACTGAAGGACGCGACTGGACTGAAGGAATCGAAGACTGATGAAAAACATTTTGCAAATGCGCCGCGCCGCGCTGGTCGCGTTGCTGGGCTGCGCGTCGCTGCTGGCGGCGCCGGCCTGGGCGCAGAACGACGATATCCCGCGCACGCCGTCCGGCAAGCCCGATTTCAGCGGCATCTGGCAGGCGATCACTTCGGCGCATTACGATATCGAACCCCATGCGGCGAGAATGGGTCCGCATCCCGGCCTGCTCGGCGCCCATTCGGCGATTCCGGCAAGTCTCGGCGTCGTCGAGGGCGGACGCATCCCCTACAATGAGCAAGCCTTGCGCCGGCGCGACGCCAATCGCGCCGCCGCGCTGGAAAACGACCCCCTCACCAAGTGCTACATGCCCGGCGTGCCGCGCGCCAACTACTTGCCTTTTCCCTTCCAGATCGTGCAATCCACCGACGTGATCCTGATCGCCTACGAGTATGCCGAAGCCAATCGCATTCTCTATGTCGACCAGCCCGAGGTGATTTCCCAGGTCGACGCCTGGATGGGCCATTCCAATGCCCATTGGGAAGGCGATACCCTCGTCGTGCGCGTCACCGGCCAGATGCCCGATACCTGGTTCGACCGGGCCGGCAACCACCATAGTTGGGAAATGGTCGTCGAAGAGCGCTGGACCTACAACGGCCCCGACCATATCGACTACGAGGCGACCATAACCGATCCCCAGACCTTTACCGAATCCTGGAAAATCAGCTTTCCGCTATATCGGCGCATGGAGCCCGACATGCAATTGCTCGAATTCAAATGCGCGGAATTCTCCGAAGAATTCCTGTATGGCGAATGGCGCCGGCAGGGAACTCCGATCGGCAATCCTCCGCAATAAATAGCGCCGCGGGTTGTCGAATGAAAAAGCCCACTCGCCTCGAGTGGGCTTTTTCGTGGCGCCGAATTCGATGAAACGCCGACCAGAGAGGTGGATGCGATGTCGCGAAAACAGTCTGCATTGAGCGCGTCCGCTTGCGCGGCGGCGCTGTTCTGTCTGGCTCCGACGGCGGCGGCCCAGGATGATTTCCGGTTCTGGAACGACCGCAACTACGATCCGGCGATCCCGTCGATCGAACAAGTGCTCGGTTACGCCCCCGGCGAGCGGATCACCTGGCACCGCGATGCGATCCGTTATTTCGAAGCCCTCGCCGCGGCCGCGCCCGAGCGCGCCCAGGTCGTCGAATACGCGCGCAGCTGGCAGGGCAGGGAATTGATCTACGCGGTGCTCTCATCCGCCGACAACATCGCCCGGATCGAGGAAATCAAGGACGGCATGCGCAGCCTGGCCGATCCCCGGCAGACTTCGGCCGGCGCGGCCGCGGCCATCATCGAGCGTCAGCCGCCGGTGACCTGGCTGTCCTATGGCGTGCACGGCAACGAAATATCTTCCACCGACGCCGCCATGTTGACCGCGTATCACCTGCTCGCGTCGCGCGGCGACGAGCGCGTCGCGGATATCATGCGCGATACCGTGGTCGTCATCGATCCGATGCAGAACCCGGACGGCCGCGACCGCTTCGTTCACCACTTCACAAGCGCCCTTGGACTGCGGGCCGATCCGGACCGGTTGTCGGCGGAGCACGACGAGCCCTGGCCCGGCGGCCGCACCAACCACTATCTGTTCGACATGAACCGGGACTGGTTCATCATGACCCAGCCGGAGACCCGGGGCCGCATCGCGGCCTTGCGGGAATGGCTCCCGGCGGTCTATGTCGACGCCCATGAAATGGGTTCGGACGGCACCTATTTCTTCGCTCCCGAAGCGGTTCCCTACAATCCCCACCTGGCCGCGGACCAGACCGAAAGCCTGCGCCTGTTCGGCCGCAATCATGCCCGCTGGTTCGACGAGTTCGGCCTCGATTATTTCACTCGCGAGGTCTACGACGCTTTCTATCCGGGCTACGGCGCGAGCTGGCCGTCCTATTACGGCGGCATTGCCATGACCTACGAGCAGGCTTCTCCGCGGGGGCTGGTATTCCGTCAATACGACGGCAACGAACTGACCTATGCCTACGCCGTGCGCAATCATTTCCTGACCTCGCTTTCCACCGCGGAAACCGTTGCCGCCAACCGGGAGAAATTCCTCGCCGACTTTTACGACTATCAGGTCACCGCCATCGAGGAAGGCGAACAGGAGGAAAACCGCGCCTATCTGTTTCCCGCTCAGAACGACCAGGCCGCGGTGACGCGCATGGCCGGACTGCTGACCCGGCAAGGCGTCGAAGTCTTCCGCGCCGCCGGCCCGTTCAGCGCCTGCGGCGCCGATTACGCGGCCGGCAGCTACCTGATCAGGGCCGACCAGCCCGCCAAGCGTTTCGCGCGCACCTTGCTCGAGCCCCAGGTGCCCATGGAAGAGAGTTTTCTCGCCGAACAGGAAGAACGGCGGGCGAACAACCTGCCGGATCAGATCTACGATGTCACCGCCTGGTCGCTGCCGCACATGTTCAATATCGACATGAATATCTGCGACCGGATTCCGGCGGGCGAGTTCGAACTCGCCGGACCCGACCTGTTCATTCCGGCCGAGGTGCGAGGCGGCGAAGCCTCGGTCGCCTATCTGGTCCCCTGGGGTTCGGCGCCGGCGGCGCGGCTGCTGGCGAAAGGCCTGTTCGCCGGCCTCGAGATCAAGAGCAATGATCTCGCGTTCACCAATCTCGGGAGAGAATATCCGGCCGGGACGCTCATCATCGACGCGGCCGACAATCCGGGCGACCTGTTCGGGACGATATCCGGACTTGCTCGCGCAACCGGCGCCGAAGTGGTCGCCGTGAACGACAGCTGGGTCACGGAAGGACCGAGCTTCGGCAGCGCCAACGTGGTGCGGTTCAATGCCCCCAGGATCGCCATCGCCTGGGACGAGCCGACCGCGGCGTATAGCGCCGGCAATACGCGCTTCGTCATCGAACGCCAGTTCGACTATCCCGTCACGCCGATTCGGACAGACCGGCTGGCCTCGGCCGACCTCGACCGCTATCAGGTATTGCTGCTGCCCCAGACCGCCGGCGGCAGTTATCAGGATGTGCTGGGGGAGGCGGGCGCGGAAAACCTGAAGAACTGGGTCGGCGACGGCGGCGTGCTGATCGGCATGGGCAACGCCGCGCGCTTCCTCGCGGATCCCGCAGTGGATCTGCTCGCGACAAGACGCGAACGGGCGGCGGCGGAAACCGAAGTCGGCGCGGCAGAGGAAAACGGGGCCACGGTGGCCGGAACGTACCTGGCCGAAGAAGAACAGTACCGGCAGAGGATCATCGCGCTTGAAGGCGACCCCTACGCGGTCGCGGGCGTGCTGGCGAGGGTCGACGTGCATCCGCAACATTGGCTCGGCGCGGGCGTCGCGCCGGTCCTCAACGTCCTGGTTCGCGGTTCGGAAATCTACGCGCCCATCCGCGTCGACGACGGCGTCAACGCGGCGAGGTTCCAGGGGCCCGACGACTTGCTGGCGAGCGGCTATCTCTGGGAGGAAAACCGGCGGCAACTGGCGTACAAGCCATTCGCCCTCGTCCAGCCTCGCGGCGCCGGCCAGGTGATCGCGTTTACCCAGGATCCGACGGTGCGCGCCTATCTCGACGGCCTCAACGTGATACTCATGAATGCGATATTCCGGGGTTCGGCGCATGCGCGGCCGGTGCGTTGAGATCAAGGACAAAGGCAAGTTCTGATCAAGTCGGAGCTTGCCTGCGGCGCAGGCCCGCGGTACAAGCCTGCGGCACATGGATGTGCCGCCGGATTCGATGGCGCAAGCCATTGAATCCGGGAGCGAGACAAAACCACGCTTTTGTCTTGCGGCAATGAATAATTCCATGGATGGAATTATTCAGAGAAGACAGGGACAAGTTCTGGAAAAACGGGGGAAAAATATGAAGACGGTGCAATGGCTGGCGCTGACGGTCGCCGGCATGATGTTGCCGAACGGGCTCTCGCTGGCGCAACCGCCGGCCGCGGCGGCCGCCGACGACCAGACCGTCGAGGAAACCGCGATACAGCCTTCGATTCCCGGCGACGCCGCCGGCGAACCGGCGATCGACGAAATCGTCATCACCGGATCGCGCATTCGGCGCGACGCCTATTCGGACTCGTTGCCGCTGACGGTGATCACCAATGAGCAGGCGCTGCTCAGCGGACTCGACAACGTGTCCGAAATATTGCAGGGAAGCGCCCTCGCCTCGGGCGTTCAAGTCGATAATTCGTTTACCGGGTTCGTCGTTTCCGGCGGTCCCGGCGCAAGCACGTTCGGCCTGCGCAATCTCGATGCGGGCCGCACCCTGATGTTGCTCAACGGCCGCCGCTTCACCGCCGCGGGCACTCGCGGCCAGGTCTCCAATGTGGATCTCAACGCGATTCCCTTCATCGCCGTGCAACGTATCGAAGTGCTCAAGGACGGCGCTTCTTCGGTATACGGCGCCGACGCGGTCGCGGGCGTGGTCAATATCATCACCCGCCGCCGTTTCGACGATTTCATCGTTGAGGTCGACTGGCAGGACGATGCCGATTATGGCGCGGTCAGCATGTTATGGGGGCGGACCTTCGACCGCGGATATATCGACTTCGCGCTGGAGACTTCCAGATTGGGGCCGGTCAAGCGCTTCGAACGCGAATACAGCGCTTGCGATGAGCGCCGATTGACCAATGGCGAATTGCATCCCTCGCAATTCGCGCCGACCCGGGGCGGATGTTTCGGCTCGATCCATGGCTACGCCAGCATTTACGGCATTGCCGATACGCCGGTCTCCATGGTTCCCGACAGTTCGGGCAATCTTTTCGGTCTCGGCATCCAGTGGCGGCAGGCGAACGTCGCCGCGGACGGGAGCCCGCTCGTGGAAACCGGTCTGCGCGACGACCGCAACTGGATGGCCGAAGACTTGCTGCCGCAACGCGAACTGTTGCAGGTCTATAGCGACGGCCTGCTCGATATCGAGCTCGGCGCCGCCCTCGGCGCGGCCAGCGCGACCTACGAGTTTTATTTCAGCCGCCGGGAAGACGTATTCGGCAATGGACACAGGCAACTTTTTCCTTTCGTGCATTCGAACAATCCGACCAATCCCTTCGGTCTGGTCGGCGGTGTCTCCCGCCCCTTCGTCATGAGCTACAACATGCTCGATCCCGACACTTATGTGGAGAACGACGTGGCCGCGCTCAATCTCGGACTCGACGGCGACCGCGGAGATTTTTCCTGGGATCTGCATGTCGGCTATTCCTGGAGCCGGGCCAGCTGGAGCTATGACTCCTGGCTCAAGGACAAGCTTGCCCGCTCGCTGTCGAGCGGCGTCGGGCCGGACGGCGACTTGCAATGCGTATTCGATCCGGTGCAGATGTACTATGCCTCGGGCTCCGGTTTCGAAAACGCCGTATTGAACCGGATCATTTCCGAAGGTCCGGATCCGTCCTGCGTTCCGCTGGATCTGTTCAGCGCCAAGGCGCTCAGGGGCTGGCCGGATCCGCGCGCCGCGGACTATATCAGCGAAATGCAGCGGCTGGAGACGGACTACGACCTGCTCGCCGCGACTTTCCATCTCGAAGGCCGCCTGTTCGACATGCCGGCGGGCGAGGCGCGCGGCGTATTCGGCCTGGAATGGCGCAGCCGGGCGCTCGACGACCGGCCGCCGCCGGCTTCGATCATCGATAACCAGTGGGGTTTCACCGGCGCCGGGCGGACCCGGGGCGATGACCGGGTCGGCGAAATCTATGGCGAAGTGGAACTGCCGCTGCTCGGAGGCAGGCCCTGGGTCGAGGAACTCGCGCTGAATACTTCCTATCGCTGGACCGACTACAGCACCTACGGCGACGACGCCACCTGGCGCGGGCTGCTCAATTATGCGCCGAACACGACTTTCAGGCTGCGCGCTTCATTGGGGACTTCATTCCGGGCGCCCGCGCTATACGAATTGTTTCTGGCCAACCAGACAAGTTTCGTCAGCGCGTTGTTCGATCCCTGCAATGATTATCGCGGCTCGGTCAACGAACTCGATACCGGCAGCGAACAGTTCCGGAACTGCGCCCGGCTCGAGGAGCAGGGGATCATCCCGCCGGGGTATAGCCCCGGCTCTTCCATCAATGTCATTACCGGCGGCAATCCGGATCTCAAGGCCGAGACATCGAAGTCGAAGACCTTCGGCCTGGTGGTGACGCCCGACCTGGCCGAGCTGTCGCCCGCGCTCGGCTTCGACATGAGCCTGGCCGTGGACTATTACGATATCGACCTTCAGAACTCGATCTCGCGGCTCGGTGCCGGCACTGTCTTGTCGCGCTGCTACAGTTCGGCGAATCTCTCGGCGCCGGAATGCGCCCTGGTGGGGGATCGCACGCAGAACGGCGACCTCAGTTTCGTCAATTCTTCATTCGTGAACGTGGCGATCGAAGGATCCCGTGGCTACGACATCTCCCTGCGCGGCGACCGCGAGTTCAGCTTCGGCGACCTGGGCGTCGACCTGCTGGCGACGCGAGTGCTCGGTTATGAATACGCCCTCACCGGCGACAGCGATCCTTTCCAGTACATCGGCCACCATGCCTATCCGGCATGGCGCGGGGAGCTCGATATCCGCTTCAATTGGCGCGACTACACCCTCACCTGGGCGATGGACTATATCGGCTCGACCGACGAAGAACCGGTCTACGAGTTGGCCGGCAATGCGGCCGCAACCAATCTTCATAAGGCCGACGGCATCCTGTACCATACCTTGTCGGCCCGCTATGTCGATCCCAATGGGCGTTATATCCTGGTGGCGGGCATCCTCAATCTGCTGGACGACGAGCCGCCGCGGCTGGGTTGGGCCGGGTGGTCGCCTTCGGCGACTGCTCCGATCAACTTCAATATTCCCATCGGCGCCGGCTACGATTACCTGGGCCGGCGCGTTTTCGCTTCGGCGAGCTACAGTTTCGCGGGTCCGTGACCGCGAATTGACCCGGGAAGGCCTGATTTGGTCAGAGCTTCCCCGCGGCGCATGGATGCGCCGCCGCATCCGGGAGCAGGACAAAACGGCGCTTTTGGCTTGCGGCGATAAACAATCCCATGGCTGGAATTGTTCAGGGAATACAAAGGAAAGCTCTGATTCAGCAGAGCTTCCCCGCGACATGGATGCGCCGCCGGATTCGACGACGCAAGCCGCCGCATCCGGGAGCAGGACAAAGCCGCGCTTTTGTCTTGCGGCGATGAACAATTCCATGGCTGGAATTGTTCAGGAAATACCTGGGAGAATCAGACATGCGCAGCAGCAACAGGATCTTCGACTTTCCCGTCCCGGCCGGATTCGCCGCCGCCTTGCTGTGGCCGGCGAGCCTGCTCGCCCAGGATGTGCCGCCGCTGGAGGCTTTCGCCATGCGGCCCATCATTCTCGATGTGGATCTGTCGCCCTCGGGCGAACATCTGGCCGTCGCGCGCCTGCCGGGACAAGGCGAAAATTACGTGATCCAGGTATTCAGGACCGCCGACATGTCGGCGCCGCCCCATACGCTGGGCTCCGACCGCATGGATATCATCGGCGTCAACTGGGCCAATGACGAACGTCTGCTCGTGCGCGTCCGGCAACCGGTGGAAGTGCCCGGCCGGCGCGTCGGCTACAACTCGGCCGGTATCGGATTGAGCGGCCGGGTCAAGACCTATGCCTATAAACTGCTGTCGGTGGGGCTCGACGGCGGGCGCTGGGTGGAATTGCCGAGCAAGTCGAACATCGCGCGCTTCGTCTCGGAAACCGTGGCGCAGCGTCTGGCGAGTCCGATCCTGATCCACCGCCTGCCCGACGAAGACGACTGGGTGCTGATCGAATGGTTCGGCTCGGACGATGTCGGCACCGAGATTTTCAGGATCAATATCGAGGATGGACGCAGCGAATCCCTGCTGCAATTGTCTTCGAGCTACGGCGACTATCGTTTCGACTACGACGGCGATTTACGCATCCGTTCGGTCGCGGCCCGCAATGAAAACCGGATCCACATGGAATATCGGCTCAAGGGCGAAACCGGATGGAACGAATGGCTGAGTTACGACGTGGACGACCGCCGTCCGCTGTCGGTGCTCGGATTCGCGCCGGGCGAACCGAATCAGGTCTATGTGCTTTCGGCCCGGGGCCGGGACACCGAAGGCATATTCCTCTATGACATGACCGCGCCGGACGCCGAGCCCGAACTGCTGTTCGCCGTCGACCGCTACGATGCCGGCGATGTCGTCACCGCGTGTATCTCCCGGGCCTGTATCGACGGAGAGGAGGAGCCGCGCCTGGTTGGATTCTATTTCGTCGGCGACGCGCCGCGGATCCATTACATCGACGAAGATGCCGAACTGTTGCAGCGTTCGATAGACGCGGCGCTTCCCCCGGGCAATTTCAACTCGATCCACGACCGCGCGGCCGACGACAAGTACATCGTCATCCGCTCGACCGGTCCCCGCGAGCCCGGCCGTTACTATTTGCTGACCGACAAGCGGCAATTGCAGTTGCTCGGCCGGACCACCGCCGTCGAGCCCGAACAACTCGGCGAAAGCAGCGTGGTCTGGTATCGGGCCAGGGACGGGATGTTGCTCAATGCGGTGCTGACCTTGCCTCCCGGCGGCGAGCCGCCTTATCCCGCGGTGGCGAATCCCCACGGCGGCCCGCAGTCGCGGGATTCGCTGCACTGGAATTCCTCCTATTGGGACGAATGGCCGCAGTTGCTCGCCTCGCGCGGCTATGCCGTGTTGCAGCCCAACTTCCGGGGCTCGATCGGTTTCGGCTACGACTACTTCGCTGCCGGCGACCGCCAATGGGGCTACCGGATGCAGGACGATGTCGATGACGGCATGCGGTTCCTCGTTGAACAGGGCATCGCCGACCCCGAACGGATGGCGATTTTCGGCTGGAGTTACGGCGGCTATTCCGCCATGGTCGGCGCCATGCGCGAGCCGAACATCTACCGATGCTCGATCGCCGGCGCCGGAGTGAGCAGCATGGAGCTGATCGAAAAGGAGCAATGGAATTACCGCTTCCGGGAAATGTTCCAGCGCACCCGGGGCGGCCTGTCGCCGATCATGCACATGGACAAGGTCAATATCCCGGTATTGCTCGTCCATGGCGACCGCGACCTCATCGTGCCGATTCGGCATAGCGACCTGTTCGCGCTCGAACTCGAGAGACGCGGCAGGCCTTTTCGCTACGAGAAACTGATCGACGCGGCTCATACCGTGGATACGCTCGGCTTCGACCACAACATGCAGTTCTATACCGCGATGTTCGAATTCCTCGACAACGACTGCGGCTTCCGGGGGTCTGACGGCGCCGACTGATTCCAGGCGCTTCCGAATGCAATGGCTTGCGCCATCGAATTCGGTGGCGCATCCATGCGCCGCCGGGAAATTCTGATAAATCAGCTTCCCGGCATGCGATGTTTTTTTCCAGCTGTTCTTGAATACCGCGCATGGCAGACAGCTGGCAGACGCTTTTATCGCGCGGGCTCTCGGCCAATTTCCCCGCCGGTCGGTTGCGGGCTCCGCTGCTCGGGGGAGCGGGCGCCGCTCCGCTTGCGGGTCGCCAGCAGCACCGCGAACGCGCAACAGAACGGCGCCAGCCGCTCAAGAATCTCGCCCGGCGTGTCGGGCATGAGATAGAACAGCGCCGACAGCGAGAAACCGGTCAGGATCGACAGCAGGATCGCCCTCGGCGCGGCTTCGAATCCCGCCAGCCGCAGGAAGACCAGCGGTCCGAAAGCCGAGCCGAGGGCGATCCAGGCGAACAGCACCCGATCGAAGATGCTTTGGGGCAGGTAGAGCGCGACCCCGACCGCGGCCGCCGCGATCAGTATGATCGCGAGTCGCGATACCCGCAGCAGGGAGGCGCGCCCGAGATGGCCGAGCCTCAGATCGTGGGCGATGACTCCGGCGACCACCAGCAATTGGCTGTCGGCGGTGGACATGATCGCCGAGAGCACCGCCGCGAGCAATATCGCGCCGATGACCGGCGACAACAGTTCTTCGTTCATGCCGAAGAACACGGTCTCGGGATCGTCGAGTTCGGGCAGGAGGACGCGGCCCGCCAGACCCAGCAGAATCATGCCGAGATAAACCGCCAGGTACCAGCAAGCCACGATCCAGCGCGCCCGCGACAGGGCCTGGTCGTCGCGCAAGGCCATGAAACGCACGAGCAGATGCGGCTGACCATAAGTGCCGATGCCGATGGCGAGCCCGCCGACGACAACGCCGGCGGCGAACCAGAAACCGCCGCCGGCGATAAAGCTTGCCTGTTCCGCGCTGCTGACCGCGCGCAAACCCTCGGCCAGGCCGGTCATTCCCCCGACCGCGATCATCGCCGCCGCGGGCAATAGCAGGGCGGTGACCGCCATCAGGATTCCCTGCAAGGTATCGGTGACGCTTACCGCCCAGAAGCCGCCGAGAAAGGTGTAGACCATTATGACCGCGGCGCCGATGCCGATGCTGGCGGGCAATGACAGCCCGAAAGTCGAGGAAAACATGCTGCCCGCGCCCTGGAATTGGGCGGCGATATAGAACACGAAAGAAAACAGGATGACCAGGGAGGAGAGGCCGACGATGGCGCGCCGGTCGCCGCCTTCGGCGCCGTGAGCCAGGAAGTCCGTCAAGGTCATATGGTCCCGGGCGCGACTGCGACGCATCAGCCGCGGCGCGACCCACCACCAGGCCACGAACATACCGCTGATCGAGCCGGCGGCGACCCAGATCGCCGAGACTCCCGCAGCGTAGGCGATTCCGCTCAGGCCGAGCAGCGTCCAGGCCGAAGAAGCGCTTGACGCGTAGCTGACTCCGGCCACTACCGGTCCGAGTCGGCGGCCGGCGAGAAAGAAGTCCTTGCCGTCGGCGGTTCGGCGCGACGCCCAGCAACCGATGCCCAGCAGCGCGACCTGATAAATCGCGAGCACGGCGATGACGATGTCGGTCCTGTCCATGAATCGCAAGCGGCTCGCGAAGTCGGGATGAAGTATGGTTCGCGCGAGTCGGCGCGACCGATTTTCGTCCATTATCGCAAAACCAGAGCGCGCCCAGCTATCCCCTGGCCAATCCCACCTATGGAATCCCACCTATGGGACACCCACCCAAGGCACCCATGGAGGGCACCCATGGGACACCCATTCGGAGGGCACCCATGGGACACCCATTCGGAGGGCACCCATGGGACACCCATTCGGATGTCCCATGGTGATCCATGGGGTGATCCATGGGATGGGTGATCCATGGGACATCCATTCTTGCGGATGGATGGGTCGGAGGGAGGATGGATGGAATACCCGTTTAATCCGGTGCTGCGGGAAAGCTCGGGTAAATCAGGATTTTCCCGAACCTGTCATGCTTCAGGCAAGGCATTGATCGGAAGCAAGATTATTTCCCGGTTTGTTGTTGTAATTCTCCGCCTGTCCGGCCGGCCGAACAGTTTCCGGCGCTGGGTCAGCCGAACAGTTTCCGATAGGTTTGCACGAAATAGCGCATCTCGTCCGGTTTCGCCATGCTCAGCCGCATCCAGTTGGTGAAAGGCGGGAAAGGTCTTCCCACCCGGATATTCTCCGTCATGAACCGGGCCTGGACTTCTTCGATCGGATGTCCGGTTTCGATGAAGCTGAAATTGGCGTCGGATTTGACATGCCTGATGCCGGCCGAGCGCAGATAGCTTTCAACGATATCGAGCGACTCGCGCGCGGTGCGCAACACGAATTTCGAGTGTTCTTCGTCCTGATAACTGGCATAGGCGGCGCGCATGCCGATGATATTCTGCAAACCGGTCCGCCGGTTGGTGATTTCCCGGGTCAGTTCAGGATGGGCAAAGGCGAAGCCCACCCTCAATCCGGCAAGGCCGTGTATTTTCGAAGCCGTGCGCGTGATGATCAGGTTCCGCTGACCGTCGCGGACCAGGTCCATCATTGTGTCGTAGTCGGGATTGTCGACGAATTCGTGGTAGGCCTCATCGAGGAATACCATGCGCTCGCGCGCGATTTCGAGAATGAAATCCCGCAGCGCGTTTTTCTCGATGATATTGGGAATCGGATTATTCGGGTTGCACAGGTAGACCAGCCTGGTGTCGGCGCGGATCGCGTTCGCCACGGCCTCCAGATCTGTTTTCAGTTCGCCGTCCACCGGCACGCGGATCACCTTGGTGCCGTTGGCTGCGGCATAGGCCGGCAGGTCTTCGAAGGTGGGATCGGGAATGACGATCGAGCCGTCGCGCATGCCCGCGAGCAGGCCGCCCACTTTCAGCAGTTCCGCTGATCCCGAGCCGAGACTGATGTGGTCGGGGGCGATATCCAACTGGCCGCCGATCAGTTCTTTCATGGCCTGGTTGATGTAGGTATAGAGGCCGGCTTCGTCGACCGCGTTATAGATCGCGCGCAGGGCGACGCGCGACGGCCCCCAGGGATTTTCATTGGAATGCATGCGGATGATGTAGTCCGGCTTCGGAATCGCATCTTGCGCGCTGGCGCTTCGCATCAGCTCGAGCCCGGGCCAGAACCGTCCCCCCGGAATCGATTGCAATGCGTTGGCGGCGAACAGGGTCGAACCGCCCAGCAATAACTGTCTTCTGCTTACTTTGCTTGTCATGAATCTTGTCCTCCAACTCCCGTCCCCGCGAAGCGGGGTCATTCGATCTTGAATCCGGCGCCCGGGCGATGCCGCCGAGTTCGATAGCGCAAGCCATTGCATTCGAAAGCAAAACAAGACCGCGCCCTTGTCTTGCGGCAACGACTGATCCCATGAATGGAATTAGTCGGGGGATGCCTGGCGGCCGCCTCTGGCCGCGATGCGTTGGACTTCGTCAAGCACGCGCAAGAGGTTGCCGCTCCAGAGCATGGAGATTTCCGCTTCGTCATAGCCGCGCCTGACGAGTTCAAGAGTGACATTGAAAGTTTCGGAAGCATCGCGCCAGCCTTCGATGCCGCCGCCGCCGTCGAAGTCCGAGCTGATGCCGACATGTTCGATGCCGATCAGGTCTACCATGTAGTCGATATGGTCAACCAGGTCGGCAACCGTCGCCGGCGGGGCCCGGCTTTCGATTTCCGGGCCGAATCGCGCCCGCAACTGTTCCCGCGCGGCAGCCAGCGCGGCTTCGTATTCGGCTCGCGCTTCGCTCCGCAATCGCGCGACTTGCGCGTCGGGCAGCAGTTCGAGATCCATCGCTGCGACGATATCGTTCATCAGCCGCTGTCGGCCTTCATCGAGGAAGACCCTGCGGGCTTCGCTGACATAGACATCAAGCGCGACGGTCTGCACCACGCCGCCGTTGTCGCGCACCCGGAGCAGCAATTCATCGCTCAGGTTGCGGCTGTGATCGGTAAGCGCCCGGGCCGAGGAATGCGAAGCGATGACCGGCGCGACGCTGATGTCGAGCATCTGCGAGATCGCCGCGGCCGAGGGGTGCGAGATGTCGACCATGATGCCGAGCCGGTTCATTTCCGCCACCGCCTCCCGGCCGAGTTCGCTGAGCCCCCCGTGGAGATAATCGTTGTCGGCCTCGCCGGTATTGGAATCGGAGAATTGGCTATGCCCATTGTGCGCGAGCGACATGTAGCGACCGCCCCGGGCATGGAACTCCTCGATTCGCGCGAGATCGAGCCCGACCGGATAGGCGTTCTCGATGCCGATCATGGCGACCTTGCGTCCGCTGGCGGCGATGCTGCGGACATCGTCCGAAGTCAGCGCGATTCCGATTCGATCAGGCGCGATTTCCTCGGCGAGGCGGTGAATCGCGTCGAACTTGTCGACGGCATTGGCGTAGGCCGCCGCATAGCCTTCCTCGTCGAGCGGACCCTGACCGGTATAGACGATGAACCAGACCACATCGAGACCGCCGGCTTCGATCTTCGGCAAGGTCACCTGGGTGTCGAGGTCGCTGGCGTAGTTGTTGTCCAGGGTGAAATTGGCGGTATCGATATCGACGTGGGTATCGAGAGTGACGACCCGCTGGTGTATCCCCCGGGCGCGCTCGACCAATTGCTGTTCGGTTTCTCCCGCCGGCGCGGCCGCGCCCGACCCGGCCGGCGCGCCGTTGTCGCCGCAACCGGCAAAGGCGAGCAGCAAAGCGGCGAGCAAGAATAGTCCGGTCTGATACGGCGGTTTCCTCGGCAGTGCGGCCATGGCGGCGATATCCGGCTGCGAATATAGGGAAAAGCTAACATTCGCCGCAGGCGCTGGCAATCGCCAGAGTTGCCCATGTCGGGACCATCTTGAAGTCACCCAAGTGTCCTCTGAATAATTCCATCCATGGAATTATTCATTGCCGCAAAACAAAAGCGTGGTTTTGTTTTGCTCCCGGATTCAATGGCTTGCGCCATCGAATCCGGCGGCACATCCATGTGCCGCAGGGAAGCTCTGACTTGATCAGAGCTTCCCTAAGCGTGCGGTTCGGCGCGGCTGCGTTCCTGGGGCTCGGGATCAAGGGAACTGGAGTCGGCAGGTGGAGTCGGGAAAACTGTTTGCGAAAAAACTGTTTGGGAAAACTGTTTGGGGGAACTGTTTGGGAGAACTGTTTGGGACACCCACTCTCTTCCCAACTGTTTGGGAAACTGTTTGGGACACCCATTCTCTTACGGAGTTGTCCAGGACGCGCGGAACTGTTCGGGGCAACTGTTCGCGGAATTGTTCGCGGAATTGTTCGGGACACCCATCGAAAATCCTGAAGTTGGGACACCCACTCTCCCTGGAATTGGGATGGAATTTGGACACCTGCTCTTTCGGATGGAATAGGAATGGAACTGATCGGAACCTTATGCAATGAAAAGCGCGTAACTTTCCATCAAGGCATTGATTTTGATGATTTTTCGGAGTGGAGAGATTGATTTCGACCCGTCATGCCCGTAGGGGCAGTCTGGTCCGGGGTGCCTCTGGGGATGTAAACGCGCGGCTCTGCAATATCGGAGACCGTCCGGGAAACTGCCCGGAACGGGACTGCCCCGGACATCCACCTGCAATTCTGCTCGCAGTTCTCTTCGGGACACCCATGAAAAATTCCGTATAATCCATGTTTTGCCCTGCAGGTAAGATCATGATGCAACATCGAAATTTCCGGAATATCGTTTCTTTCCTGTTGTTGACTCTCGTCAGTCAGGCTTGGGCGGAAGGTGGCCGCACGCCGACCTATGCCAGGAACGGCATGGTCAGCAGCGCTTCTCGCTTGGCTTCGGAGGTCGGCGCGGAAACGCTCCGCAGCGGCGGCAACGCCATTGACGCGGCTATCGCCACGGCATTTGCTCTGGCGGTCACCTGGCCGAGCGCGGGCAATATCGGCGGCGGCGGCTTTCTGGTCTATCACGGCAGCGACGGCCGCGCCACGGCCTTCGATTTTCGCGAGAAGGCGCCATTGGCCGCGACCGAGCAAATGTACCTTGGCGTAGACGGGCGGGTCGTCAATAACTCCAACCACTTCGGGCCGCTGGCTGTCGGCGTGCCCGGCACGGTTGCCGGGCTCTGGAAAGCGCATGAGGAACTCGGCAGCCTGCCCTGGAATGAACTGGTGGCGCCTGCGGTCCGGCTCGCCCGCGAAGGCATCCCGATCACCTATACGTTGCAACGCAGTTTTGCCGGCAACCAAGGGCGGTTTCGCCAATATCCTTCGAGCGAGGCGGTATTCTTCAAACCCGACGGTTCGCCTTATGTGTTTGGCGATACCTGGGTACAGCCGGATCTGGCGGCGACGCTGGAACTGATCCGGGACCATGGCAAGGACGGCTTCTACGCGGGCGAGAATGCTGCGCGACTGGCGCGATTCATGGCCGATATCGGCGGCCTGATCACCGAAGAGGATTTGGCTCGCTACGAAGCCGTGGAGCGCGAACCTGTCCGCGGCAACTATCGCGGCTACGAAATCGTCAGCATGCCGCCGCCGAGTTCCGGCGGAGTCGTGCTCGTTGAGATGCTCAATATCCTGGAAGGCTATGATCTTGCGGCGATGGGGCACAATTCGGCCGAATACCTGCATGTGTTGACCGAAACCATGCGTCGGGCCTATGCCGACCGAGCGCAGCACCTCGGCGACCCGGACTTTAATGAAGGCATGCCGCTCGAGCGACTCATTTCGAAGGAATACGCCGGAGAATTGCGCGATACCATCGATCTTGAGCGGGCTTCGGCAAGCGATCCCGAACTTTTCGCCCAGGCCTACGAAAGCGAGGAGACCACGCATTTCTCCGTGGTCGACAGGGATGGCAACATGGTCAGCCTGACCTATACCCTGGAATTCGGTTATGGTTCGGCCATCGTGGTCGAGGGCGGCGGCTATCTGCTTAACAATGAAATGGGCGATTTCAATGCCGTGCCCGGAGTTACCGACGCCAATGGCCTGATCGGCACGGCGCCGAACCTGATCCGTCCCGAGAAGCGGCCGCTTTCGAGCATGACGCCGACAATCGTCGCGCTTGACGGCCTGCCTGTATTCGCGGTCGGCAGCCCCGGCGGCAAGACCATCATCAATACCGTGCTGCAATTGGTGCTGAATGTCATCGACCATGATTACAACATAGCCGAGTCGGTCGAAGCGCCGCGCATTCACCACCAATGGCTGCCCGATGTAACGAGAATGGAGCCGAACGCCTTGTCGCAGGATACGATCCGGCTGTACCAGGCCATGGGTCACCGGCTCACTTCGCGCGGCAGCCAGGGAGCAGCCATGGGGGTTTACCATGACCGCGAAGCCGGGCTCTTTCTCGGTGCTTCCGATTCGCGCCGAGGGGACGGAGCGGCGGTCGGTTATTGATCCGGAACCCCTGGCGCAGGCGCGGTTCCGCTCATGAATTCGGGAAACTTGCAGCGTCGGCTGGAAAGGGAAATCAGAGGGCAGGTCTGGTTCGACGCCTTCAATCGGGGGCGTTATAGCACCGATGCTTCGATCTACCAGATCGAGCCTGTCGGCGTGGCCGTACCCGCCGACGAGGAAGATGTCGCGATTGCGCTCGCTATTGCCGAAGAAGAAGGCGTTCCGGTATTGCCGCGGGGCGCGGGCACGTCCCAGAACGGCCAAGCCATCGGCGAAGCGCTGATCCTCGACTGCACCCGCTATCTCAATAATATTATCGATTTCGATGCCGAGGCGCGCACGGTCTGCGTACAGCCCGGCATCGTGCTGGATCGGCTCAATCGCCATCTCAGACCCCATGGACTTTTCTATCCTGTGGACGTGTCCACCGCCAATCGCGCAACCATCGGCGGCATGACCGGCAATAACAGTTGCGGCGCGCGTTCGATCCGTTACGGCAACATGGTGCATAACGTGCGCTCGATCGAAGCTTTGCTCGCGGGAGGCGTCAAGGCCCACTTCCGCCCGGTAGATGAGGGCGGCGACATGCCGCCGGAACTCGTGCAAAAACTGCTTGCCCTCGGCGATAGCGAAGCCGAGGAGATACGGCGTCGATTTCCTGGATTGCTGCGCAGGGTCGGCGGCTACAATATCGACGAGTTGACCTTGGACCGGCCCAATCTGGCGCGCCTGCTTGTGGGTTCCGAGGGCACGTTGGGATTCTTCCGGCGAATACATCTCGACCTGCAGCCTGTTCCGCGGCATAAAGTGCTCGGCATCTGCCATTTCTCCCGCTTTTACGATGCCATGGACAGCACTCGTCATATCGTCGAACTCAAGCCCGCCGCGGTCGAATTGATGGACCGCGCCATGATCGAACTCGCGCGGGAAATCCCGTTGTTCGCGGCTACCGTCGCGCGCTTCGTGCAAGGCGAGCCCGATGCATTGCTGCTGGTCGAGTTCGCTGGCGAAGATCACGCGCAACAATTGGCTTCGCTGCGGCAACTCGGGCAATTGATAGAATCATTGGGACACCCACCCGAATCGGAATCATTGGGACACCCACCCTTCGTGGTCGAGGCGATCGACCCCGCGTTCCAGCAGGCGGTCTGGGAAGTCAGGGCATCGGGCCTCAATATCATGATGTCGATGAAAGGTGACGCCAAGCCGGTTTCCTTTATCGAGGACTGCGCCGTGGCGCTGGAAGATCTGGCGGAATACACTGCCCGACTCAGCGAGGTGTTTGCGCGCCACGGCACGAGGGGAACCTTTTATGCCCATGCCTCGGTGGGCTGCCTGCATGTGCGTCCGGTACTCAACATGAAACAGGCGGGAGGGGCCGAGGCGATGCGCGCCATTGCCGAAGAGGCGCTGGCAATGGTGCGCGAATACAAGGGCTCCCATTCCGGCGAACATGGCGACGGAATTTCGCGCTCGGAATTTCATGAGTCCATGTTCGGTCGCCGCATGATCGAGAATTTCGAGCGGGTGAAGGACTGGTTCGATCCGGACAATATCTTCAACCCCGGCAAGATCGTGAATCCGCATGCTTTCGATGATCGCGCCATCATGCGTTATCCGCCCGGCTATCGATGCGAACTGATCGAAACCGCGCTCGACTGGTCCGCCTGGGAGGGTTTTGATCGGGCTTTGGAGATGTGCAACAACAATGGCGCGTGTCGCAAGGCGACAGGCGGCGTCATGTGTCCTTCCTTCCGCGTCACGGGCGAGGAAATCCATCTGACTCGCGGCCGCGCCAACAGTTTGCGGCATGCCTTGAGCGGGGCAGCGGGCCCGGAAGCGCTGCAATCGAAAGCAATGTACGAAACCATGGCCTTGTGCGTGGGTTGCAAGGCCTGCCGGCGCGAATGTCCTACCGGGGTCGACATGGCGCGGATGAAAATCGAGTTTCTACATCACTATCGCCGCGCAGGGAGCATCCGCCCGCGCGAGTGGTTGTTTGCCTGGCTGCCGCGTTACGCCCATCGACTCGGCCTGATCGGTTCGCTGCTCAATCTGCGGGATCGAATTCCCGGCTTGGCCTTGTTGTCTCAATGGCTGTTCGGCCTCAGCGCCCGTCGCCCGCTGCCGCGCTGGCGGGCAGACCCTTTCAACTCTATTGTCGCGAGCGGAGGGGGCAGGGAAGTAGTATTGCTTGCCGACACGTTCAATAGCTGTTTCGAACGCGAGAATGTCGAAGCCGCGATCAAGGTTTTGCGGGCCGCAGGCTACCGAGTAGTCGCGCCGGCCGCCGCCGACTCCCGACCGCTTTGTTGCGGCCGCACCTTCCTCAGCGGCGGATTGGTGGAAGAGGCCAGGACCGAGGCCCGGCGCATGCTTGATGTCCTGCTGCCGTTTGTCGAACGCGGCGCGCCGATCATAGGTTTGGAACCTTCCTGCCTGTTGAGCCTGCGCGACGAGTATCTCGTCATGGGGCTGGGTCCGGAGGCGGAAATGCTGGCCGCCAACAGCTTCTTGCTGGAAGAATTTCTGGCTGCCGAACACGAAGCCGGCAGTCTCGCCTTGCGATTGAAACCGCTGGCGCGGAAACGGGTGCTGGTGCATGGCCATTGCCATCAGAAGTCCTTTGCCGTAATGCCGGCGCTCCACAAGACGCTGGCGTTGGTGCCGGAGCTCGAAATCCAGGAAATCGAATCATCCTGTTGCGGCATGGCCGGCTCCTTCGGCTATGAGGCCGAACATTACCGCCATTCGATGGCGATGGCGGAAGCAAGCCTGTTGCCCTCGATACGCGCTGCGGACGAAGACAGCCTGATCGTCGCCAACGGCGTCAGTTGCCGCAGCCAGATCAGTCACGGGGCCTCCCGCGAAGCTTTGCACGTGGCCAGAGTACTTGAAATGGCGCTGACCTGATTCAGTCGGCGACAAGCTGCCAGTTGAATTCCATTTCGAGATATTCCCGATTCTCGCTGTCTGGATCCACTCCGATGGATTTGCCGTAGTCGCCTTCATGGTGGAATGATGAGTCGAACCGATTGGAGGGTCGTTTGAAGCAATTGAGGGGGGCGGCGGTCTCGCCATTCGGAACGAATTTGTTTCGGGCAGGGGCGGCCCTGTCCGGACGGACATGGAATCGGGTTTCTGGGCTATGCTGCTTTTCTGGCGGTTTTCCTTTGTCTGGCCGCCAGTTTGTCCAGGCCGTTGAACATCGTGATGGCTTCCTGCTGGATTTCCAGCGCCAGCATTCGCCATTGCGCTGGATTCAGCCGCAGGGCCGCCAGCATGGAGGGGGGCGCGGTTTCCGGGATGGCTCCTTTCTTGTCCGCGCGCGCGATCCGTCCCGTCCAGTCCGCCAACTCGATATATTCCCGCAGCGCGTGCGGCAGCGCGGCGTTTCGCCGGCCGTGCTTCGGGTCGTCCCGGAACGGCATCAGCCTGGGCGCGGGGTTTGTTTTCGGGTTTTTTTGTTTTTCAGCGGACAATTGCCGGATGCGGGCCTGGATGGAAGTAAAGTCTGAATCGCCGAGCGTTTGGCTGATGCCGGCCCGCACCGGATTCAGGTCGACGTAGGCCATGCACGACAGCAAGGCCGCTTCGTCCAGCAGCGCTCGGGACTTGAACCGTCCTTCCCAGAATCTTCCCTTGCAGTTGTCTTCCCGGTTGGCCTTGCGGGCGATGTATTCATTCAGGCAGGCCATGAACCAACTGATGCTGGTCAACCGTTCGCGGCAGGTTTCGACGATGCGGTCCAGTTGGCGGCGCTCCGCCTCGGATTGGGGATTTCCGCGCAGATAGGAGTGCACCAGCGGGTCGCCTTTGTAGAGGCGCAGCCAGCGGCTTATGACTTCGTCGCGGTTCCAGGATCGGCTGCGCGCCGGGTCGATGTGTAGGACCACATGATAATGATTGCTCATGACCGCGTAGGCGGCGATATTGATGGCGAAGACTTCGCCGAGCAGCGCCAGCCGGTCTGTGAGCCAGGTCTTGCGGTGATCGAAGTTCTTGCCGGAATAGCGGTCTTCGCCGCAGAGAAAGGCCCGGCGCACGCAGCGGGCTACGCAATGGTAATAGGGTGTTTCCGCCAGCGAGACGATTTGCGATCGGGGGCGCGTCATGCTTTGCCTTCGGGTGATTCGGGGTTCTTGTCGGTAGGTATAGTCGAGATTTGGCGGAAAGCCAGTTTGCGGGCGAAATTTGTCGGGTTGTGTTCCCGCGGGCATTCCGGGGGATCGATTGTCGATGGATTTGAAGCAAGGGAAGCGGCGGGCGTCCCTTGATGCATTCGTGACGCATTTTGAATGGTGGGTGTCCCTTGGCGCACTCCTTGACGCACTTGACGCATTCCTGATGGATGGATGCTGTGGGTGTCCCTTGATGGATGCACCTTGATGGATGCAGATGCTGTGGATGTCCCTTGATGTGTGCTTGATGCTTGATGGCCTTGGTGGGTGTCCCTTGATGGACCCTTGATGGACCTTCTTACCCTTGATGCTTGATGTTGTGTGGATGTCCCTTGATGTTGCCTTGATGTTGCTTGACTTGTTGCTCCTTGATGCTTGCTTGATGGACTCTTGATGGATGCTTCAGCGCAAGGCCTTCGAGTTGCTGGGCGTGCGGCTGTAGCGTTCCCGGTAGCGGCGCGCTGAAACTGCGTTAACCCATCTTTACCACCTGAACCCGCGATTGAACAGGAATTCGGGCCGGATCTGCCGATTTTCGCGCGCAACCCATTGATCTGTCGTGAGCGAGCCTGATGTAGTGCCATAAAATAATATCCAGATATTGTCACCTGCTCCGCGCCCTGCTATCGTCCTCCCATGTTCATCCGGCGCACCCGCACTCGTCGCAGCGACGAGCACTACTTCACCTTCCGCCTCGTGCGCTCCGAGCGCGACGGCGCGAAGGTGCGGCAACGCACCCTGCTCAATCTCGGCCGACACTTCGATGTCGATCCGGACGATTGGCCGGCCCTGTGCCGGCGCGTCGACGACATTCTCGCCGGCCAGCTTCCCCTGGCGCCGGAGGACTGCCCCGCGGCGCTGGAATCGCGCGCGCAGCACATCGCCGCCCAACTGCTCGCCCGAGGACGCGCCGGCGCCGCCGAGCCGGCGCGCGCGGGGCGCGATGTCCAGCGCGTCGACATCGACTCCCTGGAGTTGATGCGTCCGCGCTCGGTCGGCGTGGAGCACGCGGGATTGTGGGCGATGGACCAGCTCGGCCTGCGCGCCTTGCTCCGGGAACTCGGCCTCGGCACTTCGATGCGCGCCGCCGCCGTCGGCTCCATCATCGCGCGCATGGCCCGGCCGGGCTCCGAACGCGCCGCCCGGCGCTGGCTCGGCGAACGCAGCGCCCTGGGCGAACTGCTCGGGACGGACTTCGCCGCCATGGGGGCGATGCGGCTATATCGCGCCTCCGACGCGCTGATGGCCCGCCGCGAAGCTATCGAGCGCCATCTGTTCGACCGGGCGGCGAGCCTGTTCGACCTCCGCCCCGCCGTCACGCTTTACGACCTGACCAACACCTATTTCGAAGGTGATGCGCGCCGCCAGCCGAAGGCCCGGCGCGGCCACTCCAAGGACAAGCGCGCCGACCGCCCGCTGCTCACCCTGGCGCTGGTGCTCGACGCCAGCGGCTTCGTGCGCCGCTCCCGCGTCTTCGCCGGCAATGCCCGCGAGCAACGCACGCTCGCCGAAATGCTCGACGCGCTCGACGCCCCCCGCGACGCCCTGGTGGTGATGGACCGCGGCATCGCCACCGAAGAGCGCCTCCGCTGGCTGCGCGCGCGGGGCGGCCGCTACCTGGTCGTCAGCCGCGAACGCGCGCGCCACTTCGACCCCGAAGCGGCGCTGCGCATCGAGACCGCCTCGAAGCACGGCGTGCAACTGCACAAGACGCTTTCCGACGACGGCCGGGAGACGCGCCTGTACTGCTTCTCCGAACAACGGGCAGCGAAAGAGCGCGGCATCGCAGAACGCCTCGCCCGACGCTTCGAGGACGCGCTGAACAAACTCTCCGAAGGACTGTCCAAACCCCGCACCCGCAAACGCGTCGACCAGGTCTGGCAGCGCATCGGGCGGCTCAAGGAGCAAAGCCGCGGCATCGCCCAACACTACGACATCGCGCTCGACACCGATCCGACCGGACAACGCGCCGCCGCCGTGCGCTTCACCCGCCGGGCGCTCCCCGGTTCCATGATGACCCATCCGGGCGTGTACTGCCTGCGCAGCAGCGAAACCGACTGGGACGAAGCTACCCTGTGGCGCACCTACTTCATGCTCACCGACCTCGAAGCGGTGTTCCGCTCGCTGAAATCCGAACTCGGCCTGCGGCCCATCTATCATCACAAGCCCATTCGCGCCGAAGGCCATCTGTTCATCAGCGTGCTGGCGTACCAACTCGTGCAGGTCATCCGCGCCCGCCTGCGGCAAGCGGGCGAGCACGCCAGCTGGACGACGCTGCGCCGCATCCTCGAAGGCCAGCAGCGCGTCACCGCCACCTTCCGCCGCGCCGACGGCCGCGCCCTCCACGTGCGCAAGACAACCCGCGCCGAACCGGCCCAGCAGGCCGTCTACGACGCCTTGGGCATCGACTCCGATCCGGGAGGCATCAGCAAGACGCTCGTGTAGCAGCCGACCGACCCCCGAACGCGCACTTGTAGTGCCACTCGCCGTTTCCGTTCGCCGCAACTAAATGATATAAAAGGAGATTATGTCAGTAGTGGTAAAGATGGGTTAATATCCAAAAAAACCAATGACTTGCGGCCGCGCCATGCTGGAACTTCAGCCTAGATGAGCCCCGTTGCCCAGAATGTCCACACGGCCATGAAGGAAACCAGCCCGCCTGCCAGGGTCGCGCCGCCGTAGCTGAATACGGCGTCGGGCACGCCAAGCCCGGACAGGGAAGTGCAGACCCAGAAATAGCTGCTGTTGACGTACTTGATGATGACCGAGCCGCTGGCGCCGGCGAGCATCGCCGCCTCCGGCGAGAGGCCGAGGTTGCCGAGCATGGGTGCGCTCAGGGATGCCGCGGTGATTACCCCGACCGTGGTCGAACCGGTGATCATGTTGCCGATGATGCCGATGACGAATGGCAACAGGATCGCCGGCAGGCCGAAATCGGAGAATAGCGTCGCGATGAAGTCCACCGCCGGAGTGCCCCGCAGGATGGCGCTCAGCGAACCGCCGAGGCCGGTTATCACCAGGATCATCGCCGAAGTCTTCAGGGCGGCCTCGACCCAGGCGTCGCGCGATTGTTCGCGCTGCCCGGCATTGCGAATATTGCGGTAGGCGAGCCAGACGCCGATCGACAGGGCGACCACCGGCCAGCCGAGATAGCCGAAGATGCCGCGCAGCGCGTGACCTTCCTCGAACGCCAGCGAGATCACGCTTTGGGCCGCGATCAGCGCGATGGGAATCACGATCGGGGTATAGGAGCTGAGTGTGGAAGGCAGGTTCTCGCCGGCATCGAGACTGCTCTCGACGTTGCCGAACTCGTCGCTCGCCGGGGTCTTCACGCGCGGCCCGCAGACGAATTTGCCCCAGGCCCAGCAGGCCAGCGAGCCGAACAGGCAGGCGATGCCGCCATAGATGATGGTCTTGCCGATATCGGCGCCGACCAGCGCGGCGGCGGCGAGCGGACCAGGCGTCGGCGGCACGATGGCGTGGGTCAATTGCAGCGCGCCGACGAGCCCGGTGGACATGGCGGCGATGCCGATGTTCATGGCGCGGGCCGCGGAGTGCACCAGGGGATTGAGGATTACATAGGCCACGTCCGAAAAGATCGCGATGCCGATGATGAAGCCGGTCAAGGTCAGCGCCAGCGGCATGCGCGCCGAGCCCACCAGGTTCACCATCGATCGGGTGATGACCGTGATGCCGCCGGTATGCTTGAGCGCCTCGGCGATGATCGAACCGAGCACGATGACGACGCCGATCGACCCCAGGGTATTGCCGAAACCGCTCTCGAAGGCTTCGATGAAATTGTTCTGCCGGACGCCCGGCAGAATTCCGAACAGCATGATGGGAATCAGCAGGGCGAAGAACACATGCCATTTCCATTTCGCGATCAGGAACAGCAGCAGGAAGATGAGCGCGCCGAACCCGAACAGGGAAATGGCGGCGCTGGTGTTGACCGCGGTGACAGGGTCCATGATTTCCTCTCTCGATCAGTATCGCCGCCCGCAGTGCGACGGGATGCTCCCCGCGCGCAGCGGGGCGCGACTATTCTGCAAAAAGCGCAGGAAATGTCGAACAGCGCTCCCCCCCGCACACGCGCACAATGGAGAGCGCCGCTCCCGTCGGCGGGAAAACTGGCTAAACCCGCGCTCCTCGCGCGCAGCGGTGATCCTCTCTCAATTGGTATCGCCGCGGGCGAGGAATTCCAGCGCGGCGTTGATTCCGCCTTTGCGATAAGGCGCGCCGGCCAGTTCCAGTCCCATTTCCACGCCGCTCAAGGTTCCCGCGAGCATCAATTCGTTGAAGTTGCCGAGATGCCCGATACGAAAACAGCAGCCCTCGAGTTTGCCGAGGCCGGCGCCGAGCGACATGTTGAAGCGTTCGAGGATGATCTGCCGCAGCCGGTCGGCGTCCTGGCCTTCCGGCAGCAATATCGCGGTAGTCGAATTGCTGAATTCATGCTCGTTCAGGCAGACGTTCTCCAGCCCCCAGGCCGCCGTCGCCGCCCGCGTCGCCGCGGCATGGCGGGCGTGGCGCGCGAAGACATTTTCCATGCCTTCCTCAAGCAGCATCCGCAGCGCCTCGTCGAGTCCGTACAGCAAGCTCGTCGCCGGCGTGTAGGGGAAATAGCCCCGGCTGTTGTTGTCGAGCATGGCTTGCCAGTTCCAATAGGCCCTGCGGGAGTTCGAACGCGCGGCGCGTTGCAGCGCCCTGGGACCGACGGCATTGAATGCGAGTCCCGGCGGCAGCATCAGGCCTTTCTGGGAGCCGCTGATCACGACATCCACGCCCCAGTCGTCCATCGGCAGGGGCGCGCAGGCCAGCGAGGAGATCGCGTCCACCAGCAGCAAGGCGGCATGGCCGCAAGCATCCATGGCGGCGCGCACGGCGGCGATATCGCTCGTCACTCCTGTTGAAGTATCGTTATGCACGGCGAGCACGGCCGCGATGCCGCTGTCCCGCCGCAGCCGATCCTCGACGATCTGCGGATCGATTCCCCGCCGCCAGTCGCTTTCGATCCAGACCACTTCCAGGTCGAGTTTTCGCGCCACTTCTTTCCAGAGCGAGGAAAAATGTCCGGTCTCGAAGGCCAGCACCTTCTCGCCGGGCGACAGGGTGTTGACCAGGGCGGCTTCCCAGCCGCCGGTGCCCGAAGAAGGAAACATCAATACCGGATTCGCGGTAGCGAACACTTTTCGCAGATTATCGAAGATGCGCAAGCTGAGATCGGGGAAGTCGGCGCCGCGATGATCGACCACGGCCCGGGCCATTGCCAGGGATACGCGCTCCGGCACGTTGCTCGGCCCCGGAATTTGCAGGAAGTGTCGGCCCGGACGCTTATTCATGATTCATGGCGATCAGTCGATCCCGGCTGTCGAAGCGATATCGTCGCGGGCATGCTCCGGGCAACTCCATTCATGGCATCGTTCATCCCCGCGAAACAAGGGCGCCGGAGTACCGGAAACCCGAGCATGACGACAATTGCGGATCCGGCGCGGGCATCCAGGAGCTTGCGCCGCAGAATGATTACAGGCACTTTCAGGACCATATGTTGTGTTGATGATTGTGCTCGCATACCACATATGGCAGCCGGCAGTTTCTACGGCGCGGGCGCCAAGTATTCTCTGAATGATTCCATCCATGGAATCATTCATTGCCGCAAGACAAGAGCGCGGTCTTGTCTTGCTCCTGGATTCAATGGCTTGCGCCGCCGAATCCGGCGACGCTCTCTTGTATCGCGCGGGCCTGCGCCGCAGGCAAGCTCCGACCTGGATCATAGCTTGCCCGGCTTCATTCGCCCGGACGATGGCTGCGTTCGAGATTCGCCTCTATATCTTCCCGATAGAACAGCACATCGCGAAACTCGCCATTGGCGTACATCTCCGCCTGATCGTCGAAATGCGGCGATCGCGGATCGCTTTGCAGGCCGCCGACCGTGATCGCCCTGGCGCGCAAGGGGTTGCCGAACTCCACGGCGGCGACGAAACTGTTGCCGCTGGTGCCGTACATGCGCCGGGTGCCGGGGTATTTGCGGCTGCCGAAGGAAGCCAGCGCGCCCCAGCGCCCGGAAGCGAAGCCCACGGGCAGGCTCTCTTCCTCGTCGTCGAACTGTTGCGCGATGTCGCCGTCTAGGCGTTGATAGCGGTTGACTTCGCCCCAGGGCACGCGCCAGGAACCCCAGTCGGACCGCAACTCGGCGGCAGCCTCGCGCAAGGCCCCGAGCATCCGCTCGGCGCCGGCGTTCGCCGCCATATAAGCATAGATGTTGATTCCGGCGGCGCGCGCCTCGGCGCCGACGCTGTCCATCAGCGTCTGGGCCCAATATACCGCCAGCGTGGTTTCGACCGAATCGGCGCCGAAGCGATAATCCCAATCGGCAAGCAGCGCGAGTTGCTCTTCGAGGTCGTCCGCGGGGGCCGCTTCGGCGGCGGCGAGCAAGGCCGGAATCAAGGGTTCGAAGGCGGTCAGCAAGGAGTCGTAAGCGGCCTCGATCAGCGAGTCGAGCGTGAAGTCGGTCTTGCCTTCAAGTACCCGGACGGCGTGGACGCCGCGCGGATTCTCGGGATTATTGGCCATGTAGCGCGGGTAATCCTCGGGCCGGGGGCTATATTCGCCCGCCGCCGAGAACGGCGTGTTATTGGTATTCTGGATCCAGCCGTTCGGCGGATTCAGCAAGGTGATCAACTCGTCGAGCGGATGCAGGCCCTGCCAGTCGGTTGCCGGATCGCTGCCGTCGAGGGGCGCATTCCAGTCGAAGGAAAGATCTCGACGCGGGATGAAGTTGCCGTGGTAATAGGCGATATTGCCGCCGGAGTCCGCATATACGGTATTGTTGGAGGAGTTGGTGAGCAATTCCATGCTGGCGTTGAATTCCATGTAATTGCGCGACTTGGTGCGCAGATAGGATTGCGTCAGCGCCCGCACCGGCTCCTGCATCAGGCTGATGGCGACCCATTTGCCGTCCTGCTCCCGAATGATCGGCCCGCGATGGCTGTGCCAGACGGTGAATTCGCGCGTTTCCATGGCGTCGCCGTCGCGATAATCGATTTCGATCCGGCTTTCCTGCAACTTCCGCTCTTCGTCGCCATAGGCGTAGTAATAGCCGTCGTCGCGCTCGACAATGGTTTCCAGATATTCGTCGATGGCGTCGGCCCGGCTTGAAGTGTGCATCCAGCCGGTATTCTCGTTGAAGCCCTGGTAGACGAAGAACTGGCCCCAGGTCACCGCGCCGTACGCATTGAGGCCTTCCTCGCTCACCATATGCAATTCCGAGCGGAAGAAGAAGGAGGTGTGGGGATTGATCAGGAGCAACGCATTGCCCGCGGCCGTGTTGGAAGGCGCGATAGCGAAGCCGTTGGAGCCGCGCGGCTCCAGGTCGACCACCTGGTCGTCGACCATCGCGATCATGTCGCCGGGGCCATAAAAATCGCGCAGTCTCGCGATATCGACGCGCTCGATATCGCCGCCGATCGAGCCTTCGGTGAAAGTCAGCGCCATCCAGGGTTCGAAACGGCGAAAGACCCGGGGCGCGACTTCGGGATGGGTGTGGAGGTAATAGTTCAATCCGTCGGCGAAGGCGTCCATCAGTTGCTTGAGCCAGTCGGGGCTGGCTTCGTAGAGTTGCTCCATTTCGCCCTGGCGGATGAACAGCCGCATGCGCAGGTCGCGATATATCCGGCCGGCTCCTTCGGCTTCCGCGAGTCTGCCCATGGCATTGATGTAGTTGGTTTCCACTCGATTGAAGTCGTCTTCGGCCTGGGCGTACAGGGCGCCGAAAACCGTGTCGGCGTCGGTTTCGCCGTAGATGTGGGCGATGCCCCAGCGGTCGCGCAGAATCTCGACCCTGGCGGCGCGTTCCCGCCAGCGCGCGACTTCTGCATCGGTGAAGATTTCCGCATTCGCGGAGTCATCGTCTTCCTGCGGTGCCGGGCCGCATGCCGCCAAGATTGAAATCGCCAATAACAGCAGAATTGGTCGCGGCAGATTCATGGTCGCACCTCCCGGTTTGCTGCGCCGGCTTGCGCCGCGCGTGAAAAAACCAGTTCGCCGCCTACCCAGGTTTCCAGCACCCGAACCTGCCAGAGTTCGTTCGCGGGGATGGCGAAGGGATCGCGGTCGAGCAACAGGAAGTCGGCTTTCTTGCCCGCTTCGAGCGTGCCGAGGATGTCTTCCTGGTGTCCGGCCCAGGCGGCGTCGATGGTGAAACTGGCGAAAGCTTCCGCCAGCGTCATGTTCTCTTGCGGATACCAGCCGCCGGCGGGCTCGCCTTGCTGATCCTGTCGGGTTACCGCCGCGTGCAGACCGTAGAAGGGGTTGGGATGCTCGACCGGAAAATCCGAGCCATTGGCGATGACGACGCCGGTATCAAGCAATTTGCGCCAGGCATAGGCGCCTTGCATGCGAACCGGCCCGAGCCGGTCTTCGGCCATGTTCTTGTCGCTGGTGGCGTGGGTCGCCTGCATTGACGGCACCACGCCGAGTTCGGCGAAGCGCAGGATGTCGTCGAAAGTCAGCACCTGGGCGTGTTCTACCCGGTGACGCAGGCCGCGGCTGCCGGTCTCGGCGATCAGTTCCGCATAGGAATCGAGCACGATCCGGTTGGCGGCGTCGCCGATGGCGTGGGTATTGACCTGGAAGCCGGCGTTCATCGCCGCGCGCATCAGGTAGCGCAATTGTTCATCGCCATAGCGCAGCAGGCCGGTGTTGCCCGGATCGTCGGAGTATTCTTCGAGCAGGGCGGCGCCGCGGCTGCCGAGGGCGCCGTCGCCGACGACCTTGACCGAATGCAGCGCGAACAGGTCGTTCTCGTCGCGGAAGCGGCCCTCGGCCAGACGCTCTTCGTAGAATTCGTCGCTGGCCGCAAGCATCAGGTTGACGCGGATCGGCATCTCGCCCGCTGCCAGCAACTCCCGGAACGCGGCGATGACCGCGCTGCCCGATCCGGCGTCGTGAACGCTGGTCAGGCCCCAGCCGGCCAGATCCCGCATGGAAACGGAAAGCGCCCGCCCGAGTTCTGCGCGGCCGGGTTCGGGAATGATCCGCGAGACCAGGCCCATGGCGGTGTCCACGAATACGCCGGCGGGGTCGCCCCGATCATTCCTGACGATCTGGCCGCCGTCCGGATCTTCGCTATGCGCCGACACGCCGGCCAGTTCCATGGCCAGAGAATTGGCCCATGCGGCATGGCCGTCGACGCGCCTGAGCCAGACCGGCCGGTCGGCGATTACCGCGTCGAGGCTCGCCGCGGTGGGGAATTCGTTGCTTTCCCAGAGCACCTGGTTCCAGCCGCGGCCATGGATCCATTCGATTTCGGGATTTTCCGCGGCGAAGTCCGCGACTCTTTGCGCGGCTTCCTGTTCCGAGGCGGCGCCGGTCAGGATCACCGACAGCAGGGCCTGGCCGTGGCTCAGCACATGGCCGTGGGCGTCGATCAGGCCGGGGATCAGCGTTCGGCCGGCGCCGTCGATGCGCCGGTCCGCTTCCCGCGGCAGAATTTCGTCCGCGCCGAAAATTCGCTCAACCTCTCCAGCGGCGAATTGCAGCGCCGAAAACCGAACCAGCCGGCGGTCGGAGTCCAGGGTATAGCCATTCACGTTTTCCAGCAGAACGGTATCCCCCAGCGCCGGCAAGGCGGCGCACAGCAAGACAACGATGGGCAGGAAAAGTCGCATGACGCAGCCGCCGAACGCAATGGCTTGCGCTGTCGAGTCCGGCGACGCTCTCTGGTATCGCGGGCATGCGCCGCAGGGAAGCTCTGACTTGATCAGAGCTTCCCTTGCGGCAATGAACAATGATTCCGGGGATGGGATTGTCCAGGGAATGCTCATTGCAATTCAATCAGGAAATAATCGTCGTTCATGAGTTCGCGGACCAGGCGGTTCAAGGCGGCGCGAGCGGCCCCGCCCATGTCTTGCGCGGCGCCGCGGCCGAACAGATTGGTCCGCCAGACGGCGCGGCCGCCCCGGTCGAGTTGCAGATTCACGCGCATGGTCAGGCGGATTTCGCCGTCGATCATTTCGGATTCGATGGAATTTATGTTGCCTTCGATGCTGAAATCCTCGCCGCTTTCCACGAGCCGGGCATTGCCGTGCTCGAATCCCTGAATGAGCGCCGCGCGCACGAGGGCCGCCATTTCCATTTCGGCGAGATAGCCGTCGCCGGCTGCGTCATCGATGATCAGGCGGCCGTCGGCCAGTCCGCGGCTATCGCCGAATTCCGCTACCCGCAGGGTCCCGCGCATGCGGCTCAGGTCGGCGCGGTGGTTGCCGTCGTAGCGATAGTTCACATTGATCTGTTCGGCGGCCATGGCCGCCGCGCTCGACAGCATCGCGAGGACAAGCATCAGGCTTCGCGCAAGCATGGGATCGACTCTCTCCTGGATGGCGGGGGAAATCTGTTCAATTGATTGCGGCGGCCGGCCACGGCGCTCCGGGACGAGTATCGCCCAGCGGAATCATGCCGCGATGGAGAAACTTCTGAATGCGTTTGCCTTCATAGGTTTCCGTCGTATAGATATTGCCCGCCGAATCGGTGACGATGCTGTGGGTGCCGAAGAACAGCCCCGGTTGGCGGCCGCCGTCGCCGAAGGTATACAACACTTCCAGCGACTCGCGGTCAAGGACATGCACGAGCATGTTGGAGCCGTCCGCCAGATAGATGAACGCCTGTTCCGGATCGCGCGAAAAGGCGATGTCCCAGGTCGAGCCCGACAGGGTGGCCGGCGCCACCAGACCTTCCTTGACGAAAGTGCCGTCGCGCCGGAACACCTGGATGCGGTCGGCGCCCCGGTCGCAGACGTATAACAGCCCGTCGGACGAAGGTTCGGCGCAATGCACCGGCGGCCGGAACTGCTGCGGCAGCGGTTCGCCGGGGATATAGGTGTTGTCGGCCTCGTCGTCCGGCTGGTTGCCGTAGGCGCCCCAGAAATTCTTGAATTCGCCGGTTGCGGCGTCGAGCACGACCACGCGGCGGTTGCCGTAACCGTCGGCGATATAGGCTTCATTCGCCGAAGCGTCGATCGCGATTTCGGCGACCCGGGAGAAGTGCGCGGTGCTGTTGCTGTCCGGCAGATTGCCAGGCTCGCCGATAGTGCGGATGTAATCCCCTTCGCGGCTGAATACGAGGATATGGGAATCGGCGCTGCCGTTGCCTCCGATCCAGACATCGCCGTTCGGCGCGACTTCGATCCCGTGATTGGATTCGGGCCAGACGTATTCGCCATTTTCCACCGGACCGCCCCAGGCATTTATCAGGTTGCCGTCCGGATCGAATTCCAGAATCGGCGGCGCGGCGGTGCAGCAGGACGCGAGGCCGAGGTCGAGCCCGAGTTCCTGGTTCATGAACATGTCGGGCGTATCCCGGTGGACGACATAGATATGATCCCTGGCATCGACGGCGATGCCGATAGTGCGCCCGAGCAGCCACTGGTTGGGCAGGGGCTGGGGCCAGAATGGATCTACTTCGAAATGCGGCACGAGCTGGTCGCTGCGGGCCGCCTGCGGCGTCCGTTCCATTCTGTCCTGGCCGATAAACAGCGCCGCCAGGGCGAGTATTGCGGCAAGAGCGATAATCAGGGTCGATCTGCTGATGTTCATATCGATATCCCGTGAGCTTTGCGGAGCATTGTCGCGGCCGGCGCAAGATGCTTCTCCGGCCAGGTATCTTCCGGCATTCCATCCATGGAATTACTCATTGTCGCGAGCCGGAACCGCGGTCTTGTCTTGTTCCCGGACGGCGGTGCTTTTCTGTATTTCTGTATCTCTGTATCGCGGGTTTGCACCGCGGGCACGCGCCGCAGGGAAGCTCCGATGGATCAGGGTTTCCCCAAGCATCCTCTGGATAAATTCCATTCATGGAATTATTCATTGCCGCGAAACCAAAGCGCGGTTTTGTCTTGCTCCCGGATGCAATGGCTTGCGCCATCAAAGCCGGCGGTGCTTTTTCCGTATCGCGGGTTTGCGCCGCGGGCGCGCTCGGGAAAGCTCCGACTTGATCGCTTTCCCGCTAACAAAAAAGCCGCATCGGGAAGACGCGGCTTTTTTGTCTGGTCCGGTTCGTTTGGTCCGGAGACGGCCGACATCCTCTGCCGCAACGAAAGCGGAGCTTCGCCTTGCGGCCGAATTCGGCGGCATATCCCTATGTCGCCGGGAGGCTCCGACAAATCGGAGCCTCCCTTGGCGTGCGCAGCCTTACAGTTCGTCGGGCGGCCAGGTCGGCGCGCGGTCGCGAACGGATACCGGCCTCATGCCCTGGTAGAGGAATTTCTGCACGCGCTTGCCTTCGTAGGTCTCGGTCGTATAGATGTTGCCCTGGGAGTCGGTGGCGATGCTGTGCGGGGCGAAGAACAGGCCGGGCTGCCGGCCGCCGTCGCCGAAGGTGTACAGCACTTCCATCGACTCGCGGTCGATGATGTAGATCTTGAAGTTTTGCCCGTCGGCCAGATAGATGAACTCCTGCTCGTCGTCGGGCGAGAAAGCGATATCCCAGGTCGAGCCTTGCGCCAGCGTGGCGGGCGAAATGATCACTTCCCGAACATAAGTGCCGTCCGTGCGGAACACCTGAATGCGGTCGGCGCCGCGGTCGCAAACATAGACCAGACCGTCATTGGACGGTTCGGCGCAGTGAACGGGGCCGCGGAACTGCTGCGGGCCCGGCACGCCCGGGGTGTAGGTCACGTCGGTATCGTCGTCGGGCCGGTTGCCGTAGGCGCCCCAATAGCGCAGGAATTCGCCGGTGGCCACATCGACCACCGCCACGCGCTTGTGGGTGTAGCCGTCGGCGAAATAGGCCTCGCCGGCGGCATCGTCGATGGCGATCTCGGCGATGCGGCCGTAATGCGTTTCGCTGTTGCTGTCCACATCCTGGCCGGGAATGCCGATCTGCCGGATGAATTCGCCGTCCCGGCTGAACACCAGCGCGTGAGAGTCGCCGCCGCCGTTGCCGCCGATCCAGACATTGCCGTCGGGAGCGACTTCAATGCCGTGGTTGGATTCGGGCCACTGATAGGGCGCGCCTTCCACCGGCCCGCCCCAGGCATTGATCAGGTTGCCGTCGAGGTCGAATTCGAGAATGGGGGGCGCCGGAGTGCAACATTCCGCCACGCCGGCGTACAGGCCGATTTCCTGCACGCGCATGAACTGGGATTCGGTATTGCGGTGCACGATGAAGATGTGGTCCCGGTCATCCACGTCCACGCCGATGGTATTGCCTTGCACCCAATGGTTGGGCAAGGGTTTCGGCCAGAGCGGATCAACGAGGAAGTGCGGCGCCATGACATCGTTGCTCGCAGCGACGCTGGGGGCCTGCATATGGCCATGACCGATCCCCAGGGCCACCAGGGCGGCGGCCAAGACAACCCCGGCCAGCAGTTTGATCTTGGTCATTCTTGATCTCCTCTCGATTTGGTCGATTTGGAAAACCTCTGTCCCGCAAGACAGTCGGGCATCAAGGCCCGATGCTATGCGAGCGGCGACGATAACGCAACAACATATTCGCCGATGTCAAACCAAAGTTAAAATGTCCCCTTCGGCCTTGCGCGCAGGGAGCGTAGCGACTGGAGCGCAAGGCCGCGCCGCCCGCACCGCCGCGGCACCCGCGTCCGCGCGCTGGACGCGCGACGGACGCGCGACGGACGGTTGTTCCGGCGAGTATACTGTCCGGCGGCGGCGCAGTATACTCTGGTCCGCCGAGAATCGACTGGCGCGAGGGTTCCGGGAGGGCGCACAAGTGATAAACGGCAGATCCGCATCATTGCTGGCCTTGAGCGCCTTGCTGGCCGGCCTGCTGCTGTTTCCGGCCGCGGGCGCGGCCCACGACATACCAAGCCGGGTTACCGTGTACGCTTTCGTCAAGCCCGAGGGCGACACGCTTACCGCGCTATTGCGCATTCCGATGGAAGCTTTCGGCGAGATCAGCTTTCCCTTGCGCGGCCCCGGCTACCTGCGCATCAGCGAAGCCGATTTCGCCTTGCGCGACGCGGCCCGGGTCTATATCGCCGAATCCCTGCGCTTCTACGAGAACGGCGTGGAGCTTGCACAGAAACAGCTCGAGGCCGCGCGGGTGTCGCTGCCGTCGAGCCGCGCTTTCACGGATTACCGGACCGCGCTGGAAAACATTCATTCGCCGCCGCTCGGCGACGATGTCAACCTGTTCTGGCGCCAGGGCATGCTCGATGTGCTGGTGACTTATCCGATCGAGTCGGAAGATGCGGATTTTTCGGTCGACCCGCAACTCGGAACCCTGTCCGACCAGACCACCACGGTGCTGCGTTTCATCTTGCCCGGCGGCGGCGAGCGCCTGTTCAATTATGTCGGCAATCCGGGCCTGGTCGAACTCGACCCGCGCTGGCACCAGGCGGCCCTGCGCTTTGTCTTCATGGGCTTCCAGCACATCCTGGAAGGCGTCGACCATCTGCTGTTCCTGTTTTGCCTGGTCATTCCGCTGCGCAGTCTCAGGCATCTGATCCCCGTGGTCACCTCGTTCACCATCGCCCACTCGATCACCCTGATCGCCTCCGCCATGGGCGTCGCGCCGCGGGCGCTCTGGTTCCCGCCGCTGATCGAGACGCTGATCGCCTTGTCGATCGTATACATGGCCTTCGAGAACATCGTCGGCTTGCGGCCGGAACGCCGCTGGATGGTGGCGTTCGGATTCGGCCTCGTGCATGGCTTCGGCTTCTCCTTCCTGTTCAGCGAGACGCTGCAATTCGCCGGCGGCCATCTGATCGCTTCCCTGCTGGCATTCAACGTCGGGGTGGAACTGGGACAATTGCTCATCCTGATCCTGGCGCTGCCCGTGCTTCATCTATTGTTCCGCTATCTGGTCGACGAACGCATGGGCTGCATCCTGCTGTCGGCCCTGCTTGCCCATAGCGCCTGGCACTGGATGCTGGACCGGGGCGCCCAATTGCAGCAATTCACCTTGCAGTATCCGGTTTTCGATCATCTGTTCTATGCGGCGCTCATGCGCTGGGGCATGTTGCTGATCGTCATCGTCGGCTGCTTCTGGCTCACTTACGAGGCATTCCGCCGGCTCGACCTGATACTCGGTTTCGCCGAGCTTTCCCGGCTGCGAACGGGCGAGGAAAAATCGGCCTGAGCGGAATGCGGTCGCGCGGCGGGCCGCGCCCGCCGTATCCGCGGGGCCGGAACTGTTTCGCGATCGTTCCCCGACGGTCGGATATTCCGTCCGACCTCGCCCCGACCAGAGGTTATCGTCCCTTCCCGGCGATTGGACATCTCTTGGCCTGCTTCCCGAGGCGGATGATCCATGACCCGCCATGACCCGTCCCGATCCATGCGCCCGATCCATGCGCTTCCGAGTGGGTGTCCCATGGCCTGCCATGGCCTGTCCCTATGGCTTGTCCAGAGTGGGTGTCCCATGGCTCGCCGCCATGGCTCGCCGAGTGGGTGTCCCATGGCTTCCTTGCAGAGTGGGTGTCCCATGGCCAGGACCATTCCAAAGTCGCGGCGAGTCCAGGTCCGTGCGCTGAGGCGCAGCGAGACGGTCCGCGCATGGTCCGCTGGCGCGTCGAGCAGTCGGGGATTTCGGCAGTCTGGGGCTTTCCGGGCCGTCGGTTCCGGGTTTTTCGGCGGCCGGCGTCGTCGCGTGGCGCAGTTTGGCCGGAGAGAGTGCGTCGCGCGCCTTCGGCGCCGCTGTTTCAGCGGCCGAAGCCGCGGCGGGTGATCTGTCGCATTGCGTCGCCCTGGCGGGCGGCGAAGTGGCGGTGGGCCTGCGGCATGTAGTCGAATCGTTCGTCGAGTCGCACGATGGAGATGGCGGCGTTTGCGAGGCAGGCGAGGTTGCGACGGAGACGCTTTGCCCTGACGCGATTGCGGTCTTCGTCGTAGCTGACGTCTCGCACGTAGTGCAGGCGGTTCTCGATCTCCCAGCGGCCTCGGTTGAGGCGGAGCAATTCGCTCGCCGATGCCTGTTCCGGCCCCAGCGAGGTGATGCCGCACACGGTTTCGGTCGAGGTGCGGCCGGTGCGCAGGACATGCCGTTCGCGCTCGATGCGGATGGCCTGCCGCCGGTGGGGCATCGCGATGTACTCGGGCGAGACGAGATCGAGAGGAATCGCCCGACAGCGGCGGGTCTCGATGCGTCCATGCCCCTTCTCGACCGTCTCGCGCTCGGTTGCCGCAACCTGCGCGGCCTCCCAGTCGAGGCCCGAGGCAAGGTCGTCGAGCAACTCCCGCTGGTTGCTCTTGACGGTCATCAGGTAGAACCCGCCGCGCTCGGCGATCCGTTGCGCCGTCTTGCGCTGCGTGTGCAGGGCGTCGAGCGTCACCACCCGATCCTTGATGTCGAGACGCCGCAGCAGCGCGCGCGCACCCAGGATCTCGCCGCCGGCGCCGTCGCAGGCCTCCTGGCCGCAGACCAGGCCGCTGCCGTGCTCGACCGCCGCCACCAGCACGCGCTCGCTGTCCTTGCCCCGCATCCACTCGGCCGCGGTCACCTTGCCGTCGACCGCGACCGCGCCGTGCGGCGACCGGTTCTGCTCGATGAAGCGGCTCAGCGCTTCGTCGAGCACTTCCGGAGCGACCTGCGACAGCACCCGGTGAAACGAGGTTCTCGACGGCGCGACGTACCGCTCCCGGCTCGGACTCCAGAACGCCCGCACCGCCGCCAGTTGCGCCTGGGTCAGACGCGCGGCGAACTCCCCGATCGTCGCCACCCCGCGCACGCCCGCCAGCTTCGCCGCGAGCGCGATCGAGAAGACCGTCGCCAACGGGTGGCGGATGCCGCGCGCCGCGCGGTACTCCGGCACCTGGCGGAGAAACTCGTACAGGCTCCTGAGACGCGCGATCTCCGGCGGTCGCGGCGGCGACGCGACCAGCCCCCACGCCGCATCGTCCTCCGGCTGGCGCAACGCCGCGCAAGCCGACGCGCGCAACTCCCGCACCAGCACCGTCTTCGGCTCGCCGTGCGCGCGCCAGCCGCCCCCGGGCACCCGCGCATAGCCGCGCGTCCTGCCGATCTCGCGCCAGTTGGCGGCACGGTAGCACGCCCCGCTGAACCGGGCCGGATCGACGAAGGTCTCCGCCAGCAACACCGGGTGGCCGGTCTGCGCTTCCATGTCCCGCGACAGCCGACGCAGCGACAGACCGAGCACCCGCGACGCGAGATTCGGCACGCGACCGCCCGGCAGCACCAGAAACCGCGTGTTGTTCGCCACCAGCCGCAGCCGACGGAACTGCTGCTCGCGCGTCCAGCCAATCAGTCGATCCCGCACCCCGACCTTGAACGAACCCGCATGCCAGCCCAGCAGCGCCAGCCACGTCCCGTCCGGCAACTCCGCCACCTGCCGGACACCGCCGCCGACCAGACCGCGGAACCCAAGATAGTGGTGACGGGACATCAGCGCGTCCCAGCGAGCGGACTCGGCCCGATCCGTCACCGGCCGCACCGACACCTCCGCCAGATCGAACCCGCAAGAACCCATCGACATCACCGCCACTGTTACTATCACCGCCGATGATGACCGAATGTCGGCCTGATGTCCAGTGCTTGATGAAAGACAATGTCAGATCAACAATCTGAAAACGACTTTGGAATAGCCCTGGTCCCATGGCTTCCTCCCATGGCCTGTCCCCATGGCTTGTCCAGAGTGGGTGTCCCATGGCTCGTCCCCAGAGTGGGTGTCCCATGGCTTCCCCATGGCTTCCCCGCCATGGCTTCCCCCCATGGCTTCACCATGGCTTCCATGGCTTGGTCGGATTCAGGGCTTCCCCGCGACGCATGCCCGCGGTGCAAAGGAGCACCGCCGGATTCGATGGCGCAAGCCATTGCATCCGCGAGCAGGACAACGCCGCGCTCTGGTCTTGCGGCAATGAACAATTCCCAGATGGAATTATTCACAGGATGCCTTGCTCTTGCATGTCTGGCGCGCGCAATTGTGTCCGCGGGCGGCTACTTGCTATGATGCTGCGGCCAACCGCATCTGGGGAGATCGGCTCATGTCTTCGGTTTTCATCGTTCTGTTCGGACTTGTCGGTTTCGCATTCGGCTGGTTCGTCTATTCGCGCTTCATCGCCGAAAAGATCTACCGGCTGGATCCGGAATACGTCACGCCCGCCAATCGTTACAACGACGCGGTCGATTACGTGCCCACCAACAAGTATGTCTTGTGGGGCTCGCATTTCACGGCGGTAGCCGGCGCCGCGCCGATCGTCGGTCCCGCCATCGCGGTCTATTGGGGTTGGCTGCCGGCCCTGATCTGGGTGACGCTGGGTTCGATTTTCTTCGCCGGCGTGCACGACATGGGCGCGCTCTGGGCGAGCAACCGGCATGGCGCGCGGTCCATGGGCGCCTTGTCGGAGGATGTCGTAGGCGCCCGCACCCGCGCCCTGTTCATGGTGGTGATCTTCCTGTTGCTGTTGATGGTCAACGCCGTGTTCGGCACCATCATCGCCGGCGAGATGGTGGATATCGAGACTTCCGTAGTGCCCGCCTGGGCCGCGATTCCCGTGGCGATCGCCATCGGCGTGCTGATCCGGCGCAAGGTCAATCTGTTCATGATTTCCCTGATCGGCGTCGGCATCCTGTATTTCACGATTTACCTGGGAACCGTCTGGCCGGTGGAAACGGAGTCGAGCTGGGACGGCGTCCTGCTCGGGCCTCACGGCAACTGGATCGTCATCCTGTTCATCTACGCCGGCATCGCCTCGATGCTGCCGGTATGGCTGCTGTTGCAGCCGCGCGACTACATCAACGGCGCGCAACTCGTGCTCGGCCTGCTGGTGCTCTATAGCGCGGTCTTCATCGCCTTGCCGGACGTGACCGCGCCGATGATCAACGAGAATCTCGCGGCAGGAACGCCGCCGCTGTTTCCGATCCTGTTCGTGACCATCGCCTGCGGCGCCTTGTCGGGATTCCACGGGATCGTTTCCTCGGGCACCAGTTCGAAGCAATTGAACAATGAAAAGGACGCGCGCTTCGTCGGCTATCTCGGCGCTCTCGGCGAAGGTTCGCTGGCGCTGATCACCATCACCGCGGTGACCGGCTCGCTATACGCCGCATCCAGCGTCGAATGGGGCGGCCTCTACGTCAATTTCGGCGACGGCGCCGCGGGCGCGTTCATCGCCGGCGGCGCGAGACTCATCACCGAAGGCTGGGGAATCCCCTTCGCCTTCTCCGAAACCATGCTGGCGGTGATGGTCGTGCTGTTCGCCGGCACCACCATGGACGCGGGCTTGCGGTTGCAGCGCTACATCATCCAGGAATGGGGCAACATCTATTCGATCAATTTCCTCAAGAACAACTACATATCCACCCTGGCGGCCGTGGGTTGCTGCCTGACGCTGGCTTTCGGCGCCACCAACGGCGAATATCCGGGCGACGGCGGCATGCTGATCTGGCCGATCTTCGGCGCCTCCAACCAGATCCTCGCCAGCCTCACCCTGCTGGTGATCTCGGTTTACCTGATGCGGCTCGGCCGGCCGTCGATATTCACGCTGGCGCCGATGGTGTTCATCGCGTCCGTGGCCTTTCTGGCCAGCCTCTGGTACCTGTTCGACTATTACCAGTCGAACAACTGGCTGTTGCTGCTGTTGAGCCTCGCGGTCATGGCGGCAAGCATCGTCGTCGTGCTCGAGGCGACTTCGGTGATCGGGAAAATTCGCCGTGGCGAAGAACTGCCCTCGGACGATGCCGTCGAATCGGCGGAATGAGGCGGCTTGCGCCTCGGCGGGACCGTCTCCGCCGGGGCATTCCCTGCGGCGCAGGCCCGCGGTACAAAAGAGCACCGCCGGATTCGATGGCGCAAGCCGTTGCCTCCGGGAGCGAAACAGAACCGCGCTTTGGTTTCGCGACAATGAATGATTCCGCGGATGAAATCATTCACAGGGGATACCGGGATGTCGGGAATTGATCTGCATGCGCTGACGGGAGACTTGCCGCCCGCTCTGCGGCAGGCCCTGGGCGAAGTCTGCGAATTCGACCGGATCGACTCCACCAATGACCAGGCCCTGCGCTGGCTGCGGGACGGCAAGCTCGGCGACTTTCTGCTGGTGGCGCGAGAGCAGACCGCCGGTCGCGGGCGGCGCGGCCGCCGATGGCACAGTCCCGGAGGCGCCGGGCTCTATTTCTCGCTGGTGCGGGAGTTGCCGCTGCCGCTGGATCGGATGCTGGCCCTGGGTCCGGTCGTCGCGCTGTCCCTGCGCGCCGGCCTCGGCGACCTGGAAGTTCCCGGCCTGAACGTGAAATGGCCGAACGACCTGCTCAGCGGCAACCGCAAACTGGGCGGCGTCCTGTTGGAGACTCACGGCGAGCAGGCGCGGCGCCGCGTAGTCGCGGGAGTCGGACTGAACCTGCGCTTTCCGCCGGAAGCAATGCGGAAAATCGACAAGCCCGCCGTCGACCTGGCGTCGATTTGCGCGGAAGAGCCGGATTGGCCCCGCTTGCTGCCGGCTATCCTCGGCCGGCTGCTCGAATACATCGGCGTCTATCGGGAGCGGGGATTCGCCTTCTTTCAGGATGAATGGAACAGGTTCGACCGCTATTATCGGCAGGATGTCGTGGTGCAGGCGGGCGACGAGAAAACCATCGGCCGCGCGGCCGGCGTCGACGAGACCGGCGCCTTGCTCGTGCGCAACGCCAACGGCGTCCGGCGACTGGTTTCCGGAACGATCTTTCCTCCCCGGCGCGGCGCCAGGCCGAAACCGTGATCCTGGAAATCGACGCCGGCAACACCAGTCTGAAATGGCGGTGGCGGGGGGAGGCGGCGCGCCGGGCGCGGGATCTCGCGCAACTCCAGTCTTCGCTCGCCGGCGGCCGCCGGCCCGAGGAGGTATTGGTCTGCAACGTCAGGGGCGCCGGATTCGCGGCCGAGCTGGCGGCATGGTTCGCCCGCGAATGGAATTTGCGGCCGTGTTTCGCGCAGGTCGCCCGCGCTTGCGGCGGCGTGAGAATCCGTTATCCCGATCCTTCCCGGCTGGGCGTCGACCGCTGGCTCGCCATGCTCGCGGGTTTCGGGCGGGTTCGCGGCAGATGCCTGATAGTCGACAGCGGCACTGCGTTGACCATCGATCTGCTCGACGCCGGCGGCTTGCATCTCGGCGGTTACATCATGCCGGGGCTGGAAACCTTGCGCTCGTCCCTGGCGCGGGAAACGGAAGTCCGGTTGCCGCCGGAGGACGGACAGGAATCCGTCGCGCCCGGCAATGACACCGCCGCCGCCGTCCGCAACGGAACCTTGTTCATGCTTTGCGGCGCGGTGCGCGCGGCCATGGAGCGTTTCGAGCGGGAAGCGGAGGCGTCCGCGCTGATCCTGACCGGCGGCGACGCCGCCTTGCTGGCGAGAAATCTCGGCCGCGACGGCCTCTCGACCGTCCCCGACCTCGTGCTGGACGGCCTGGCGATCGCCCGCGCGGCGCCGGAGCCGCGACAGTCAATGACCTGATTTTGCAGGTCAAAGTCGCGATCCGGGCGATCGGGAAAATCCGCGTCAAATATTTGCACACGCAGATCATTTCCCCTAAAATGCCGCGTTCCTGTGAGAGCGGTCGGCTGAAGGCGTTTGGTCGGGGCTCTTTTGGGAGGGGTTCCCGAGTGGCCAAAGGGATCAGACTGTAAATCTGACGCGCAAGCTTCGGTGGTTCAAATCCACCCCCCTCCACCAACTGGAAACTCGTGCGGGACGGAGTTGTTTCCAGAAGGCGGGTATAGTTCAGAGGTAGAACCCCAGCCTTCCAAGCTGGTTGCGCGGGTTCGATTCCCGCTACCCGCTCCAGATCCGCATCCGGGGGCCCGCGCAAGACCGGCTCGCATAGCTCAGGAGGTAGAGCACTTCATTGGTAATGAAGAGGTCTCCGGTTCGACTCCGGATGTGAGCACCACATAGAGCCCGGGCGCAGGGGCGGCGGCAAGCGAGCGAAAACAAGCGAGCCAGAAAGAGATGCCGGGCGGCGGCAGGAATTATCGAATCGATTCGGGAAACGACGGGAGCGGCATTTCCCGGCTTCCGGATTTTCAGGCAACAGGACGCGATACAGGGGCGGTCATCGATGGCGAAGGAAAAGTTCGAGCGGACGAAGGTTCACGTGAATGTGGGGACGATTGGTCACGTGGATCACGGCAAGACGACGTTGACGGCGGCGCTGACGCGGATTTGCGCGGAGCGTTACGGTGGTTCGGCGAAGGCGTTTGACGAGATCGACAATGCGCCGGAGGAGCGGGAGCGCGGGATTACGATAGCGACGTCGCACGTGGAGTACGATTCGCCGAATCGTCATTACGCGCATGTTGACTGTCCGGGTCACGCGGACTATGTGAAGAACATGATTACGGGTGCGGCGCAGATGGACGGCGCGATTTTGGTGGTTTCGGCGGCGGACGGACCGATGCCGCAGACGCGGGAGCATATTTTGCTGGCGCGTCAGGTTGGGGTGCCGTATATCGTTGTTTACATGAACAAGTCGGACATGGTGGACGACGAGGAGTTGCTGGAGTTGGTGGAGATGGAGGTTCGGGAGTTGCTGGACGCGTTCGAGTTTCCGGGCGACGACACGCCGATCGTTGTGGGTTCTGCGCTGAAGGCGCTGGAGGGGGAGGATTCGGCTCGTGGCGTTGGTTCGGTGGAGCGTTTGGTCGAGGCGTTGGACAGTTACATACCGGTTCCGGAGCGAGAGGTTGACAAGCCGTATTTGATGCCGATCGAGGATGTGTTTTCGATTTCGGGCCGGGGCACGGTGGTTACGGGCCGGATTGAGCGTGGTGTTGTGCGGGTTGGTGAAGAGGTTGAGATTGTCGGGATACGGGAGACGACCCGGACGACGTGCACGGGTGTCGAGATGTTCCGCAAGTTGCTGGACGAGGGTCGCGCGGGGGAGAATGTCGGGGTATTGCTGCGCGGTGTGAAGCGCGAGGATGTTGAGCGGGGACAGGTTTTGTCGCAGCCGGGTTCGATCACGCCGCATACGCGTTTCGAGGCGGAGGTATATATATTGACGAAGGAGGAGGGGGGTCGTCACACGCCGTTTTTCAAGGGCTACCGGCCGCAGTTTTATTTTCGCACGACGGACGTGACGGGGAATGTGGAGTTGCCTGGGGATGTGGAGATGGTGATGCCTGGGGACAATGTGCGGATGTCGGTGGAGTTGATCGCGCCGATCGCGATGGACGAGGGTTTGCGTTTTGCGATTCGCGAAGGCGGCCGCACGGTGGGCGCCGGAGTCGTCTCGAAAATCATCGAATGAGCCGCGGCGCGCGCGCCGCCCGAAACAGGCCAGTAGCTCAATTGGCAGAGCAGCGGTCTCCAAAACCGCAGGTTGGGGGTTCGATTCCCTCCTGGCCTGCCAGCAGCATGCGAAGCCGCCGCGCGGACGCGGCGCGGATTCGGCACGGAATTCGAACGGAAAATGTCGGAACGAAGTGACCGGCCCGGAACGGACTGGATCAAGTGGGCTATCGTCGCCGCGCTGGTCGCGGGCGGCGTTTACGCCAACAGTTACTTCTCGGCCGAATCCCTGCTGTTGCGCGTGGTCGGCCTGCTCGCGCTCGCCGGCGTCGCCGGCTGGGTCTCCGCGCGCACCGAACGGGGCCGCGCCTTTGTCGACCTGTGTCTGGAAGCGAGAATCGAGATCAGGAAAGTCGTCTGGCCAAGCCGTCAGGAAACGATCCAGACGACGATAATCGTATTGATCGTCATTTTCATCCTGGCGCTCATACTCTGGGTGCTGGACTGGGGTCTGAACGGAATAATATCCGGCTTCATAAGTTAGGGAAGCTCTGATCAAGTCAGAGCTTCCCTGCGGCACATGCCCGCGGTATGAGAGAGTGTCGCCGGATTCAACGGCGCAAGCCGTTGAATCCGGGAGCAAGACAAGGCCGTGTTCTTGTCTTGTGTCCTGCGGCGATGAATAACGCCATGGACGGGATGGTTCAGGGAATATTTGGAGAAAAGCGGCCGCCCGCCGGCAGTCCGGATCAGAACAGATGAGCAAACGTTGGTACGTCGTGCACGCCTATTCGGGTTATGAAAAGAGGGCCATGCAGGCGCTGCGCGACCGGATCGAGCATTCCCCGTTGAAGGATTGCTTCGACGAAGTGCTCGTGCCTACCGAGGAAGTGGTGGAAATGCGCGCCGGACAGAAGCGCAAGAGCGAGCGCAAGTTCTTTCCGGGATATGTGCTGGTGCATATGGAGTTGAATGACGATACCTGGCATCTGGTGAAGCAGACGCCCCGGGTGATGGGCTTTATCGGCGGCACCGCGGACAAGCCGGCGCCGATCACCGACCGGGAGGCGCAGTCGATCCTGCGGCGCATCGAAGAAAGCGAGGAAACCCCGGCGCACAAGACGATTTACGAGCCCGGCGAAATGGTGCGCATCGTCGACGGCCCATTCAATGATTTCACCGGCACCGTGGAAGAAGTGAATTACGAGAAGAGCCGCCTGCGAGTCGCGGTGCTGATTTTCGGCCGTGCGACTCCGGTGGAACTCGAATTCAGCCAGGTGGAAAAGAGTTAGGGAAGCTCTGATCAAGTCAGAGCTTCCCTGCGGCACATGCCCGCGATACGTAAAGAGCGCCGCCGGATTCGACAGCGCAAGCCATTGAATCCGGGAGCAAGACAAAACCATGCTTTTGTCTTGCGGCAATGAATAATTCCATGGATGGGATTATTCAGAGGAGACTTGGTAAAGCTCTGACCAAGTCAGAACTTCCCTGCGGCGCAGGCCCGCGGTGCAAGCCCGTGGTACAAAAGAGCACCGCCGGATTCGACAGCGCAAGCCGATGAATCCGGGAACAGGACGAGACCGCGCTGTTGTCTTGCGGCAATGAATGATTCCTGAATGGAATTATTCGGAAGATACCTGGAGGTTGAACAATGGCCAAGAAGATATTGACCCATGTCAAATTGCAGGTTCCGGCGGGCAAGGCCAATCCGAGTCCGCCGGTCGGCCCGGCGCTCGGCCAGCACGGGCTGAACATCATGGAATTCTGCAAGGCGTTCAATGCCCAGACCCAGAACATGGAAGCCGGTCTGCCGGTGCCGGTGGTAATCACCGTCTATGCGGACCGCAGCTTCTCATTCATTACCAAGACCCCGCCGGCGGCCGTGCTCTTGCGCAAGGCCGCCGGCGTCGACAGGGGCAGCGGCCGGCCGAACACGGAAAAGGTCGGCAAGTTGACGCGGGCCCAACTCGAGGAAGTCGCCAATATCAAGATGCCGGATCTGAATGCGGTCGATATGGAAGCCGCGCTGCGCACCCTGGCCGGCAGCGCGCGCAGTGCGGGGCTCGAAGTGGAGGGAGTTGACTGATATGGCCAAGTTGACCAGGCGGCGCCGGCTGATCGCTGAAAAGGTAACCCCGGGCAAGAACTATACGGTGGAAGAAGCGGTAAGCCTGTTGAGCGAAGTCGCGACGGGCGGCTTCAGCGAATCTATCGATGTCGCGGTGAATCTGGGCGTCGATGTGCGCAAATCCGACCAGATCGTGCGCGGTTCGACGAGTTTGCCCGAAGGCGCCGGGAAGGAAGTGCGGGTCGCGGTTTTCGCCCAGGGCGCCAATGCCGACAAGGCCCGGGCGGCAGGCGCCGATATCGTGGGTTTTGAAGATCTGGCGGAATCGATCAAGGGCGGCGACCTCGATTTCGACGTGCTGATCGCCTCGCCCGACGCCATGCGCGTCGTCGGCGCGCTGGGGCCGATTCTCGGCCCGCGCGGACTGATGCCCAACCCCAAGTTGGGTACTGTCGCAGCCGACGTGGAAACAGCCGTGCGCAACGCCAAGGCCGGGCAAATGCGTTATCGCACCGACCGCAACGGCATCGTCCACGGCGGCATCGGCCGGGTCGGATTCGACGGCGCGCTGGTGCGCAGGAACCTGGAAGCCCTGTTGTCGGATCTGAAGAAAGCGAAGCCGGCTTCAGCCAAGGGCATATACATCAAGAAGGTGGTGCTTTCCTCGACCATGGGCCCCGGACTGACGATCGACCAGTCCTCGCTGGCCTCTTAGGAAAGCTCTGATCAAGTCGGAGCTTTCCTGCGGCACAGGCCCGCGGTACAAGCCCGCGGTACAAGAAAAAGCACCGCCGGATTCGACGGCGCAAGCCATTGCATCCGGGAGCGAGACAAAACGACGCTTTTGTCTTGCGGCAATGAACAATTCCGAGGGTGGAATTGTCCGAGGATGTCCGGGGCCTGGCCGGGCATCGGGAATACGGGATCTGCCGGTTGGGAGATCCGCAATGAACTTTGGAGTTCTCCATCGAATCTTCGATGAGGCTGTCAAAGACCGCGGGAGGCCATTGGCCTTAATTTCCCGCGCAGATGGTGAAATCCGATTTGAACCTGTCGTTTGAATTCGAATCACCAGTCGTAAATCGGCGTTGTTCGCGCCGGCAGGCAATGGTCCCGGCGGCAGCGCCGGGCCATGAGGTCGCCGCAGACGGGAGAGGAGAAAATGCCCCTGGGATTGGCAGACAAGAAGCAGATCGTCGCCGAGGTCAATGAAGTCGCCGGCGACGCATTGTCCGCCGTGCTGGCGGATTATCGCGGAGTCACGGTGGCAGAGATGACCGCCTTGCGCCGCGTCGCCAGGGAGAACAAGGTGTATCTGCGCGTGGTGCGGAATTCCTTGTTGCGGCGCGCGGTGGAAGATACCGAATTCGAGTGTATCCGGGACGCGCTGAGCGGACCGACGATGCTCGCGTTTTCCCGGGAGGATCCCGGCTCCGCCGCGCGGGTGCTGAAGGACTTCGCCGAAGATAACGACCGCTTCGAGATCAAGGCCTTGTCCATCGGCGGCAGATTGCTCGAGCCGCGCGATATCGACGTGCTCGCCAGGATGCCGACGCTTGATCAGGCCCGGGCGATGCTGATGAGCGTCCTGCTCGCCCCGGCGACCAGGCTCGCGCGGACCGCGAAGGAAGTGCCCGCGAGGCTGACCCGCGCCGTGGCCGCGGTCAGGGACCAGAAGCAGGCGGCCTGAACGCGAACAGCGAAATCAACGAATCTGAATCAGGAGAATTGGAGTAATGGCTCTGTCTACACAAGAAGTTCTGGATGCGATCGCCGAGATGTCCGTCATGGATGTCGTCCAGCTTGTCGAGGCGATGGAAGAGAAATTCGGCGTGTCCGCGGCCGCCGCGGTTGCCGCCGCGCCTGCGGCGGCCGAAGCCGAAGCTGCGCCGGCCGAAGAAAAAGAAGAGTTCGATGTCGTGCTCGCCGCCATAGGCGACAAGAAAATCAACGTCATCAAGGCGGTTCGCGCGATCACCGGGCTGGGATTGAAGGAGGCCAAGGCAATGGTCGACGGGGCCCCCGCCACCGTCAAGGAAGCTGTGCCCAAGGCTGAAGTCGAGGCGATGCAGAAAGCGCTGGAAGAAGCCGGCGCGACTGTTGAACTCAAGTAAGGCTGACGGGACCGCCAGGCTCCGGGCGATGCCGCATCGCGCCGGGGCTTGCCCGCGCCCGCGCAACGCCATGGCGGCGCTCATCTAGATCCAGGAACGAGATATGGCTTATAGCTACACTGAAAAGAAGCGCATTCGCAAGAATTTCGGCAAATTGCCGAGCGCGATGGAAATTCCCTACCTGCTTGCCATCCAGGTGGACTCTTACCAGCAGTTCCTGCAAACGGCGATTCCTGCCGAAGAACGTCGGGACCGCGGTCTCCACGGCGCGTTCAAGTCGGTGTTTCCGATCTGGTCGTATAACGAGAAGGCGTCGCTCGAGTACAAGAGTTACGAACTCGGCAAGCCCAAGTTCGACGTCAAGGAATGCCAGCTGCGGGGCGCGACCTACGCGGCCTCGCTGAAAGTGAGGCTGCAATTGAACCTGTACGACAAGGAGTCGTCCCAGAGAAAGATCAAGGAGATAAGGGAACAGGAAGTCTTCATGGGAGATATCCCGTTGATGACCGATTCGGGCACTTTCATCGTCAACGGCACCGAGCGCGTGGTGGTGTCCCAACTGCATCGCTCGCCGGGAGTGTTCTTCGACCACGACAAGGGCAAGACCCATAGTTCGGGCAAATTGCTGTACACCGCCCGGGTGATTCCCTATCGCGGCTCCTGGCTCGATTTCGAATTCGACCCCAAGGATCTGGTCTATGTCCGCATCGACCGGCGCCGCAAGTTGCCGGCCACGGTGCTGCTGCGCGCGCTGGGATACGCTCCGGAAGAGATCCTGGAAATGTTCTACGAGCGCAATTCCTATCGCATATCCGGCGGCGACGGCGCCGAGCCGACGATATCGATGGAGCTCGTGCCGGCCCGCCTGCGCGGCGAAGTGCTGTCCTTCCCGGTCAAGGGCAAGCGCGGCAAGGTCATCGTCGAGGCGGGACGGCGCATAACCAGCCGGCATATCCGTCAGATGGAAAAGGCCCGGCTCGCCGAACTCGCGGTGAGCGAAGATTTCGTGACCGGATCTTCGCTCGCGGTCGATGTCGTCAACAAGGAGACGGGCGAGATCGTCGCGCCGTGCAATACCGAGATCGGCCCCGATCTGATCAAGCGCTTCATCGAGGAAGGCATCGGCGAATTCCAGACCATCTACACCAACGATCTCGATTGCGGCCCGTTCATTTCGGACACCTTGCGCATCGATACCGCCAGATCCGCGCTCGAGGCGAAAATCGAGATTTACCGGATGATGCGTCCGGGCGAGCCGCCGACTCCCGAATCCGCGGAAAAGCTGTTCGAAAGCCTGTTCTTCAACTTCGAGCGCTACGACCTCTCCCATGTCGGCCGCATGAAGTTCAACCGCCGCCTGAACCGCAAGACGGTCGAAGGCGAGATGACCCTGGATCGGGACGATATCGTCGACGTGCTGAAGACCCTGGTGGATATCCGCAACGGCCGCGGCGCGGTGGACGATATCGACCATCTCGGCAATCGCCGCATTCGGTCGGTAGGCGAAATGGCCGAGAACCAGTTTCGCGTGGGCCTCGTTCGCGTCGAGCGGGCGGTCAGGGAGCGCCTGAGCATGGCGGACTCCGAGGGCCTCATGCCCCAGGACATGATCAATTCCAAGCCGGTCGCCGCCGCGGTCAAGGAATTCTTCGGTTCGAGCCAGCTTTCGCAGTTCATGGACCAGAACAATCCCTTGTCGGAAGTCACCCACAAGCGTCGGGTTTCGGCGCTCGGCCCCGGCGGCCTGACCCGCGAACGGGCGGGCTTCGAAGTGCGCGACGTGCATCCCACGCATTACGGCAGGCTGTGCCCGGTCGAGACTCCGGAAGGCCCGAATATCGGCCTGATCAACAATCTGGCGACCTATTCCAGGGCCAATCATTACGGCTTCCTGGAAAGTCCGTACCGCAGGGTCGAGAATACGAAAGTGACCGACCAGATCGATTTTCTTTCCGCCATCGACGAAAGCGAGAAAGTCGTCGCCCAGGCGAGCGCCGCGCAGAACAGCAAGGGCGCGCTGACCGACAATCTGGTCACCGTGCGCCACATGGGCGAAACCACGCTGAAGCCGCGGGAAGAAGTCGATTACATGGACGTGGCGCCCCAGCAAATGGTTTCGGTGGCCGCTTCGCTGATTCCTTTCCTCGAACACGACGACGCCAACCGGGCGCTGATGGGCTCGAACATGCAGCGCCAGGCGATTCCCACGCTGAAGACCGAAAAGCCGCTGGTGGGCACCGGCATCGAAGGCATCGTGGCGCGGGATTCGGGAGTTTGCCTGATCGCCGCGCGCGGCGGGGTGATCGAAAGCGTCGACGGGGCGCGGCTGATCGTGCGGGTAAACGACGACGAGACCGATGCCGGCGAGGCCGGGGTCGACATCTACAAGTTGACGAAATACACCCGGTCCAACCAGAACACCTGCATCAGCCAGCGGCCGCTGGTGAAGCAGGGCGATGCGGTGAGCCGCGGCGACATCCTCGCCGACGGACCTTCGGTGGATACCGGCGAACTTGCCCTCGGGCAGAACATGCGCATCGCCTTCATGCCCTGGAACGGCTACAACTTCGAGGACTCGATCCTGATTTCGGAACGGGTGGTGACCGAAGACCGCTTCACCACGATCCATATCCAGGAACTGACCTGCGTGGCGCGCGACACCAAGTTGGGTTCGGAAGAGATCACCGCCGACATTCCCAATGTGGGCGAGAGCGCGCTGGCCAAGCTCGACGCGTCCGGCATCGTCTATATCGGCGCCGAAGTCGATGCCGGCGACATTCTCGTCGGCAAGGTCACGCCGAAAGGCGAAACCCAGCTCACGCCCGAGGAAAAGCTGTTGCGCGCGATTTTCGGCGAAAAGGCCTCGGACGTGAAGGATACTTCCCAGCGCGTGCCGACCGGCGTCAGGGGCACCGTGATCGACGTGCAAATCTTCACCCGCGACGGTCTGGAGAAGGATCAGCGCGCGCTGGAAATCGAGCAATACCAACTCGACCAGGTCCGCAAGGATATCGACGACGAATACCGCATCGTCGAAGGCGCGACCTTCGAGCGCCTCGGCAAGTCCCTCAAGGGCAGGGAGGTCAGCGGCGGACCGGGGCTCAAGTCGGGCCAGCGGCTGAGCCAGGACTACCTGGACGGCCTGCCGCGGCAAGACTGGTTCAAGTTGCGCATGAAGAACGACGATCTCAATCGCCAGCTCGAACGCGCCCAGCAACAACTCGAGGAAAGACGCGCCGAACTCGACGAGCGCTTCGAGGACAAGCGCGAGAAGCTCACCCAGGGCGCCGACCATCTGGCCCCGGGCGTCCTCAAGACCGTCAAGGTCTATCTGGCGATCAAGCGCCGCGTGCAGCCGGGCGACAAGCTCGCCGGCCGGCACGGCAACAAGGGCGTGATCTCGGCGATCATGCCCGTGGAAGACATGCCCTACGATGAAAACGGCGAGCCCGTGGATATCGTTCTCAACCCGCTCGGCGTGCCGTCGCGCATGAATGTGGGGCAGGTGCTCGAGACCCATCTCGGGCGCGCCTCGCGCGGCCTCGGGCAGTTGATCAACAAGATGTTGCGCGAACGGCGCAAGGCGCCGGCGATTCGCAAGTTGCTGACGGAAATCTACAATTCCGTCGGCGAGCGCAAGGAAGACCTCAAGAGCCTGACCAACGAGGAAGTGCTGGAACTGGCGGAAAACCTGAAAGACGGCGTGCCCATGGCGACGCCGGTATTCGACGGCGCCGAGGAAACGGAAATCAAGCAGATGCTGAAGATGGCCGGCAAGGACGAAAGCGGCCAGGTGGTTCTTTTCGACGGCCGCACCGGGGCGGCTTTCGATACGCCGGTTACCGTGGGAATCATGTACATGCTGAAGTTGAATCATCTGGTCGACGACAAGATGCATGCGCGCTCGACCGGTTCCTACAGCCTGGTCACGCAACAGCCGCTCGGCGGCAAGGCCCAGTTCGGCGGCCAGCGTTTCGGCGAGATGGAAGTCTGGGCGCTGGAAGCCTACGGCGCCGCCTATACCTTGCAGGAAATGCTGACGGTGAAATCCGACGATGTCGCGGGACGCACCAAGATGTACAAGAACATCGTCGACGGCACTCATCGAATGGAGCCGGCCATGCCGGAATCGTTCAACGTATTGCTGAAGGAAATCCGCTCGCTCGGCATCGACATGGAACTGGAGGTCGGCGAGTGACCTCGCGAGCGCCATGACGCGGGACTTCCCCGCGAAGATGAATAATTCCATGGCTGGAATTATTCAGAGGACACAAGGAAAGCTCCGATTTATCGGAGCTTTCCTGCGGCACACTGATGTGCCGCCGGATTCGACGGCGCGAGCCGTTGAATCCGCGAGCAAGACAAAACCGCGCTTTTGTCTTGCGGCAATGAATAATTCCATGGATGGAATTATTCAGAGGACACTTGCCGCCGTCGGCTTCCTGGAGACCAAAGCATGAAAGACCTATACGACTACCAGCGCAAATCGCAATCGCAGGCCAGGGATTTCGATTCCATCCGGATCGCGCTGGCTTCGCCGGAGATGATTCGCGCCTGGTCTCGCGGCGAAGTGAAAAAACCCGAGACCATCAACTACCGGACGTTCAAGCCCGAGCGCGACGGCCTTTTCTGCGCCAAGATCTTCGGCCCGGTGAAGGATTACGAATGCCTGTGCGGCAAATACAAGCGGCTCAAGCATCGCGGCTCGATCTGCGAGAAATGCGGCGTCGAGGTGACCCTGTCCAAGGAGCGCCGGGAACGCATGGGACATATCGAACTCGCCAGCCCGGTCGCGCATATCTGGTTCCTGAAGTCGCTGCCGTCGCGCATCGGCCTGTTGCTCGACATGACCTTGCGCGATATCGAGCGGGTTCTCTATTTCGAATCCTTCATCGTCACCGACTCGCTGATCGACGAAGACGAAGTGCTGCAGCACGAGGGGCAATGGATCAAGCCGCCGCAGAAAGGCCAGTTGCTTTCCGACGACCAGTATTATCTCGCGATGGAGAAATGGGGCGATCGGTTCGAGGCGAAGATGGGCGCCGAAGCCGTGCAGGAGTTGATGAAAGACCTCGAAGTGGAAGACGAGGTGGCGCGCCTGCGCGAAGAGATTCCCAATACCAGATCCGAAACCCGGCTGAAAAAAATCTCCAAGCGGCTGAAACTGCTCGAGGCGTTCCTCGAATCCGGCAACAAGCCCGAATGGATGATCATGACCGTGCTGCCGGTGCTGCCGCCGGATCTGCGTCCGCTCGTTCCGCTCGACGGCGGCCGCTTCGCCACTTCGGACCTGAACGACCTGTATCGCCGGGTCATCAACCGCAATAACCGGCTCAAGCGCCTGCTCGACCTGAACGCCCCCGACATCATCGTGCGCAATGAAAAACGCATGTTGCAGGAAGCCGTCGACGCGCTGCTCGACAACGGCCGCCGGGGCCGCGCCATCACCGGCTCCAACAAGCGTCCGCTGAAGTCGCTGGCGGACATGATCAAGGGCAAGCAGGGGCGCTTCCGCCAGAACCTGCTCGGCAAGCGCGTCGACTATTCCGGCCGTTCGGTGATCGTGGTGGGAGCGGCGCTGAAATTGCATCAATGCGGCCTGCCCAAGAAGATGGCGCTGGAACTGTTCAAGCCGTTCATCTTCGGCAAGCTCGAAGCGCGCGGCCTGGCGACGACGATCAAGGCCGCGAAGAAGATGGTCGAACGCGAAACCGCCGAGGTCTGGGATATTCTCGCCGAGGTGATCCGCGAGCATCCGGTGCTGCTGAACCGCGCGCCGACCTTGCACCGGCTCGGCATCCAGGCGTTCGAGCCGGTGCTGATCGAAGGCAAGGCGATCCAGTTGCATCCCCTCGTCTGCGCCGCCTACAACGCCGACTTCGACGGCGACCAGATGGCCGTGCACGTGCCGCTGACCCTGGAGGCGCAACTCGAGGCCCGCAGCTTGATGATGTCCACCAACAACATCCTGGCGCCGGCCAACGGCGAGCCCATCATCGTGCCTTCCCAGGACGTGGTGCTGGGCCTGTATTACATGACCCGGGAACGCATCAACGCCAGGGGCGAGGGCATGGTGTTCGCCGACGCCGCCGAGGTCCAGCGCGCCTACGAAACCGGCAATGTGGAACTGCATGCGCGCATCAGGGCCCGCATCACCAGTTCCAGTCTGAACGAGAACGACGAACTGGAAACCAGCACGGAGCTCTGCGATACGACCGTCGGCCGGGTGCTGCTGTTCAATATCGTGCCCGATGGATTGCCGTTCTCCCTGGTCAACCAGAAGATGGCGAAAAAGCAGATATCGCGCATCATCAATGTCTGCTATCGCAACGTGGGCCTGAAAGAGACGGTGATCTTCGCCGACCAGCTCATGTACACGGGCTACAAGTTCTCGACCGTTTCCGGTTCGTCCATCGGCGTCAACGACTTTGAAATACCGGAGGAAAAGGCCCGCATCATCAGTCAGGCCAACGCCGAAGTCGAAGAGATCGAGAACCAGTTCGCCTCGGGCCTGGTGACCCAGGGCGAGAAGTACAACAAGGTGATCGACATCTGGTCGCGCGCCAACGAGATCGTGGCCAAGTCGATGATGGAGGGCCTGTCGACCGAAACCGTCGTCAATCGCGAGGGCAAGGAGGAAGTGCAGGAGTCCTTCAATTCCGTATATGTCTACGCGGATTCCGGCGCCCGGGGCTCGCCGGCCCAGATTCGCCAACTCGCCGGCATGCGCGGCCTGATGGCGCGGCCCGACGGCTCCATCATCGAAACGCCGATTACCGCGAACTTCCGCGAGGGACTGAACGTCTCCCAATATTTCACCTCGACCCACGGCGCGCGCAAGGGCCTGGCCGACACCGCCCTGAAAACCGCCAACTCCGGCTATCTGACCCGGCGGCTGGTGGATATTTCCCAGGATCTGGTGATTACGGAGAAGGATTGCGGCACCCGCAACGGACTCGCCATGGCGCCGATCATCGAAGGCGGCGACATCATAGCCCCGCTCGGCGACCGGGTGCTCGGCCGGGTGCTGGCGAATGATGTCGTCGACCCGGGCACGGGAGAGATCATCGCCGAGGCCGGCTTCATGATCAACGAGCGCACCGTCGACCGGCTGGAATCCCGCGGCGTGGACCAGATTCACGTGCGTTCGCCCATTACCTGCGAGACCCGGTTCGGGATTTGCGGTCTATGTTATGGACGCGACCTGGCGCGCGGCCACCTGGTCAATGTCGGCGAGGCCGTCGGCGTGATCGCGGCCCAGTCGATCGGGGAGCCCGGCACGCAGTTGACCATGCGCACCTTCCATATCGGCGGCGCCGCCTCCCGGGCCACGGCCAGCGACTCGGTGCAGGTGCGAACCACCGGTTCGGTGCATTTGAGCAACATGAAGACGGTCGAGAATACCAGGGGCGAACTGGTCGTGGTGTCCCGTTCGGGCGAATTGATCGTCAACGATACCGGCGGCCGCGAACGCGAACGCTACAAGTTGCCTTACGGCGCGGTCATCTCCGTCGGCCGGCATGCCGAGGTCGAGGTCGGCCAGGTCGTCGCGACCTGGGATCCCCACACGCATCCGATCATCGCCGAAGTGACCGGCGTGGTCGCTTTCGAGCATGTCGAGGAAGGCATCACGGTGCGGGAGCAGACCGACGAGATCACCGGCCTGACCAGCATGTCGGTTATCGACCCCAACGACCGCGCGACCTCGGCCAAGGAATTGCGGCCGGCGGTGAACGTGGTCGACGACAAGGGCAAGCCCGTCTGCCTGCCGGGCACCACGGTGCCGGCCCATTACCAACTCCCTTCGCACGCCATCATCGACATGCGCGACGGCGCGGAATTGCATATCGGCGATGTGATCGCCAGAGTGCCGCAGGAAGGCTCCAAGACCCGCGATATCACCGGCGGTCTGCCGCGGGTGGCGGATCTGTTCGAAGCGCGCAAGCCGAAAGAGCCGGCGATCCTCGCGGAAATTTCCGGCACCGTCAGTTTCGGCAAGGAGACCAAGGGCAAGCGCAGATTGATCATCACGCCGATGGACAGCGCCGACGGCGAGCCGCAAGAACCATACGAGGCGCTGATCCCGAAATGGCGCAACATGACCGTGTTCGAGGGCGAGCATATCGAAAAGGGCGAAGTCGTCTCCGAAGGACCGCCCGCGCCGCACGACGTGCTGCGGCTGAAAGGCGTGGAAACCCTGGCGCAATACATCGTCAACGAAGTCCAGGACGTATATCGCCTGCAAGGCGTGCGCATCAACGACAAGCACATCGAGGTCATCGTGCGGCAGATGCTGCGCAAGGTGGAAATCACCGATCCGGGCGACACCAGCCTGATCAAGGGAGAACAGGTCGCCTATACCCGGATGCTCGAGATCAACGAGGAACTGCGGGCGCGCAACGAAGAGATCGCCGCGCGCAACGAACTCGCGCGCGAGGAAGGCGGGGAGGAAGAGCCGGAATTGCGCGAGGCGAGTTTCGAGCGGGTGCTGCTCGGCATCACCAAGGCCTCGCTGGCGACGGAGTCGTTCATTTCGGCGGCTTCCTTCCAGGAGACCACCCGGGTGATTACCGAAGCCGCGGTGACCGGCAAGCGCGATTTCCTGCGCGGCCTGAAAGAGAACGTGGTCGTCGGCCGCCTGATTCCGGCGGGCACCGGCCTTGCCTATCACGAATCGCGCAAGAAAGGCTATGCCGATGAATTGCAGCAGGATTTCAGCGCCAAGTTCAGCGAGGAAATGGAAAAGGGCATAGAGGCCTGATCGCCGTCGCGACCGGCTCGAGCGGCACGGGATAATTCACCTGCGATCGAGCGTGTCGCGATTGCGTAAACGGCGCCAGGATCAAGCCAATTACCCGTCGGCAGCGTGCTGTCGACTCAGGGGCTGCTCCCTGGAGCGGCCCCTGCCATTTTCGGGGATGTGTCAGCCGATTGCGAGAAGAGAGAAGTGCTGCCGTTCATTTGCCGGACGCCTTCGGAAGGGTCGAGAAGGAACTGGACAGGCTCGACGCATTCCAGCCGACATCGGGGATCCGGCAAACCGATAAGCCATCCGCAGCGGGATTTATTCCGGGGGGCGGCAATCATGGTCCCTGCAAAGCGAATAATTGCGCACATGGGCAAGAGCAATAATCGCCGCGCCCGCGACGGTAGCAATCTTCTCGCCGCCCTCTCCTACCACATCTTCGCCGAGCAGCAAGACCAGGAAGAGCACGAACAGGCCAAGCAGCCCCATGGCCACTATTTCGAAGTGGCGGTGCCGACGACAGCCAAGGCCCAGAGCAAGCAAGCTGGTTGGCAACACGAGAAAGAGAAGCCCGTAGTGAAACCTCTCATCTTCCAGCAGCGTTGCTCCCAGTGCCGGCAACATGACAACGGCGACCGGAGTCAGCAGGCAATGCACTACGCAAACCATTGACAGGCCGACCGCCGCCTTGTCCAGATTCAGATTCATGACATTATCCTTGCATTACTTGGGGAAGCTCTGATCAAGTCAGAGCTTCCCTGCGGCACATGCCCGCGATACATCCCGCGATACATAAAGGAGCGCCGCCGGATTCGACAGCGCAAGCCATTGCATCCGGGAGCAAGACAAAACCACGCTTTTGTCTTGCGGCAATGAATGATTCCATGGATGGAATTATTCAGAGAATACAAGGAAAGCTCTGACTCATCAGAGCTTTCCTGCGGCACATGGATGTGCCGCCGGATGCGGCGGCGCGAGCCGCCGAATCCGGGAGCAAGACAAGACCGCGTCTTGTCTTGCGGCAATGAATAATTCCATGGGTGGAATTATTCAGAGAATACCCGGCACTTTTCCAACCACAACGAGATTATCCCCGACATTCACCGGCGGAGTACCGAACAGGATCAGCAATACCCCGGATGCGGGCGCGGTGATGGTTGTCAATTCCCTGCCGAAGTAGTCGGTGATCATGCCGAGCCTGCTGCCTTCATTCACGTAGGAGCCAGCTTGCGCCAGGGGATCCGGGCGCCAGACGCCGTCATGCTCGCTGTAAACCCTCGCCCGCTCCGAGATAAACAATGGATTGGCCGGCACTTCAGGCTCGCCGGGGAGCATGGCCAACTCCCGCAGCACATTCAGGGTTCCCTTGATAATGGGGTCGACGTAGCTATCGTCAGTCAGACCCAGCTCGCCCGACTCTACATCCATGGCGGGAATGCCGCGGGCAACCGCCTGCGCGCTGGTGTAGATGGCCTCGTTGACCGACGGGTAATCGCCGGCGAACTGGACTATGGTGTCCAACCCGAATGAGATGGCCAGACGGCGGGACTCTGCGATGACCTCCTCGCCTCCGGCTTCTGCGTAGTAGGCGCTGTAAGCGGGCCGCAACCGCTCATTGGCGTCCCCTGAGTGAATGTCGATGAGATAATCGGACGACAAGATCACCTCCTGGACAAGCCAGTGAGCGATGCGCTCCGTAAGGGTGCCGTTCGGGGTTCCGGGAAAGGAGCGGTTGAGGTTCTTTCCATCGTCAGGGCCGAAATACACCGTCCTTCCCCGAAACGCCGGCATGTTCGCGGCATGCACCACAATCAGGGTGCCCGACAGCTCTGCGGGATCAAGCAATCCCGGCAGTCTTTGCATGGCCAGGATCGGCGCATACTCGGAACCGTGAACGCCTGCAATCAGCGACAGCACCGGCCCTGGCCTGCTGCCGTGCAGCACGGTCACGGGAATGAAACTGCCGCCGTCCCCGCCGGCGGGGGCGATGGGGATTTCATCCCGGCCCATTTGCCCCGGCAACACCCTGACCCGGTCAAGGCGAAACTCCGTCGCCCCATGAACCTCGGGGTCATCCTGCGCCAACGCAGGCACATGGCAAGCCGCAAACGCCATGCACAGCAAACCACAAAAACCCGGACGACCAATAATCATATCGCAATCCCAAAGTGACCCCGCGGCCCTGCTCGGCCCCCCGGGTTCTTGATGAAAACAGCGACATCCGTCATGCCGCCTTGCCCGAATACGTCCTCGCCCGCGCGACCGCCCGAAAGCATATTCTTGCGAATGTCGCCGCGCAGATCAACGGCCATGGGACGGCCATAGGACGGCCATGGGACGGCCATGGGACACCCACCCCGGAAACGGCCATGGGAGGTGGCGGCCATGGCGGGGCGGCCATGGGACACCCACCCCGGAAACGGCCATGGGAGGTGGCGGCCATGGCGGGGCGGCCATGGGACACCCACCCCGGAAACGGCCATGGGAGGTGGCGGCCATGGTGAGTCGGCCATGGGACACCCACCTCGTGACGGCAACGGCCATGGACTGATCGGTAATGGGGCACCCATTCCGGCAGATTTCTCTGGATCTCCACTCCCAGAGTGGCTGTCCCATGATCGCACTCCGCCTTGCAGGGCGTGCTCGTGGGCCCAGAGTTCCACCGAGACGCACCCGGCCATGGGACACCCACCCCAGGGCGGCCACGACCGGCCATGGGACACCCACCCGGCCACGGTAATGGGACACCCAATCACGGTAATGGGACACCCAGATCATCAGGCATTTCATGCGCAGGGCTTCCGCGCCGCTTGACTGCAAGGGGCGCGGTCATTACACTCCCGCTTCCCTTGCAGCAGGCGATATTCGCAGGACAGTCATGGCGACGATAAACCAGTTGGTCCGCAAGCCGCGGACAAGCAAGCCGGTCAAGAGCGGCGTGCCGGCCTTGCAAGGCTCGCCGCAAAAACGCGGGGTATGCACCCGGGTATACACCACCACGCCGAAGAAGCCGAATTCGGCCTTGCGCAAGGTCTGCCGCGTGCGCCTCGTGAACGGCTACGAAGTAACTTCGTACATCGGCGGCGAAGGGCACAATCTGCAGGAGCACTCGGTAGTGCTGATCCGCGGGGGCAGGGTCAAGGATCTTCCCGGCGTGCGTTATCACACGGTGCGCGGCGCCCTCGACACCTCGGGCGTCGCGGATCGCAAGCAGGGACGTTCGAAATACGGCGCCAAGCGCCCGAAGTAATTCCCCCAGACATTCCAGGCAGGGAAATGCCGGCTCATCGGCGGTTTTCGGCGTCAGAAGATACTTGGAGTAAGGCCGGGCAGCGGTTCGGAAACGGACGGGCTGTCCCGGACAAACCTGAATAAGCATGGAGGTCCGACATGCCCAGAAGAAGAGTGGCGGCAAGGCGCGAAGTCTTGCCGGATCCCAAGTTCGGCAGCAAGACGCTGGCGAAATTCATGAATCATGTAATGGTCGACGGCAAGAAGTCGGTAGCCGAGAAAATCGTCTACGGCGCGCTTGACGTCGTCGCGGAAAGATCCGGCGGCGAACCGCTGCAGGTATTCGAAAACGCCTTGAGCGCCATCCAGCCGATGGTGGAGGTCAAATCCCGCCGCGTCGGCGGCGCCACCTACCAGGTGCCGGTCGAAGTGCGCGCCGAGCGGCGCGGCGCGCTGGCGATGCGCTGGCTCGTGGAGTTCTCGCGCAAGCGCGGCGAGAAGTCCATGGCCTTGCGGCTGGCGGGCGAAATACTCGAGGCCGCCGACGGCCGGGGCGCCGCGGTGCGCAAGCGCGAGGACGTGCATCGCATGGCCGAGGCCAATCGCGCGTTCTCGCATTATCGTTTCTGAAACCTGATCCAATCGCAGAGGTTAGCACAGTGGCCAGGAAGCATGCTTTGAGCCGTTATCGCAATATCGGCATCGCCGCCCATGTGGACGCGGGCAAGACCACTACCACCGAGCGCGTGCTGTTCTATACCGGCGTCTCGTACAAGATCGGCGAAGTGCACGACGGAGCCGCGGTCATGGACTGGATGGAGCAGGAACAGGAGCGGGGCATCACCATCACCTCGGCGGCGACCACCTGTTTCTGGCAAGGCATGGACCGGCAATACGACGAACACCGGATCAATATCATCGACACGCCGGGACATGTGGATTTCACCATCGAGGTGGAACGTTCCCTGCGCGTGCTCGACGGCGCCGTGGTCGTGCTGTGCGCGACTTCGGGCGTGCAGCCCCAGACCGAAACGGTCTGGCGCCAGGCCAACCGCTACCAGGTGCCGCGCATCGTCTTCGTCAACAAGATGGACCGCGCCGGCGCCGATTTCCTGCGCGTGGCGCGGCAGCTGAAAGATCGCCTCGGCGCCTCCGCCGTGCCCATGCAGATCGCCATCGGCGCGGAAGAGAACTTTGCCGGCGTGGTCGACCTGGTGAAGATGAAGGCCATCGTCTGGAATGCCGAAGACCAGGGCATCACCTTCCGCTACGAAGATATCCCGGCCGACCTGCGGGAGCTGTGCGAGGAATGGCGCGAACGTCTGCTCGAAGCCGCCGCCGAGGCCAATGAAGAGGTGATGGAGAAATATCTCGAAGAAGGCGACCTCGGCGAACAGGAGATCATGGCCGCCATTCGCCAGCGCACCATCAACAATGAAATCGTTCCGGTCCTTTGCGGCTCCGCTTTCAAGAACAAGGGCGTGCAGGCCGTGCTGGACGCGGTCGTCGACTATATGCCGGCGCCGACCGAAGTGAAGGCGATCGAAGGCCATAACGAAGACGGCTCGCCGGCGCAATGCAAGGCGGACGACGACGCGCCCTTCGCTTCGCTGGCCTTCAAGATCGCCACCGACCCCTTTGTCGGCACCTTGACTTTCTTCCGGGTCTATTCCGGCTGCATCAATTCGGGCGATACCGTCTACAACCCGGTCAAGGGGCGCAAGGAGAGGGTCGGCCGCATGGTGCAGATGCATTCGAATTCCCGCGAGGAGATCAAGGAAGTGCGCGCCGGCGACATCGCCGCCGCGGTGGGCCTGAAGGATGTCACCACCGGAGAAACGCTCTGCGACCCGAACCATGTCGTCACGCTCGAGAAGATGGACTTCCCCGAGCCGGTGATTTCCGTCGCGGTGGAGCCGAAAAGCAAGGCCGACCAGGAAAAGATGAGCACCGCCCTCGGCAAGCTGGCCCAGGAAGATCCTTCTTTCCGCGTCGCCACCGACGAGGAATCCGGCCAGACGATCATTTCGGGCATGGGCGAGTTGCATCTCGACGTGCTGGTCGAGCGCATGCGGCGCGAGTTCAGCGTCGACGCGAATATCGGCAAGCCCCAGGTGGCCTATCGCGAAACGATCCGCCGGCAAGTCGAAATCGAGGGCAAGCACATCAAGCAGACCGGCGGCCGCGGCCAATACGGCCATGTCTGGCTGCGCCTGGAACCGCTGGATTTCGACGCCGATTACGAGTTCGTCAATGAAATCGCCGGCGGCGTGGTGCCCAGGGAATATATTCCGGCGGTCGACAAGGGCGTGCGGGAACAGATGAAGAACGGCTGCCTGGCGGGCTACCCCCTGCTGGCGATGAAAGTCACGCTTTACGACGGCTCCTTCCACGATGTCGATTCCAGCGAAATGGCCTTCAAGATGGCCGGCTCCCAGGCCTTGAGGAAAGGCGCCCTCGAAGCCGACCCGGTCGTGCTCGAACCGGTGATGGCGGTCGAGGTGGTGACTCCCGAAGACTACATGGGCGATGTCATGGGCGACCTCAATCGGCGTCGCGGCATGGTGCAGGGCATGGAAGACAGTCCCGCGGGCAAGGTGATCACCGCGGAAGTGCCGCTGGCGGAAATGTTCGGCTATGCGACCGACCTGCGTTCGGCGACCCAGGGCAGGGCGACTTTCACCATGGAATTCCTGAAATACGCGGAAGTGCCCGGCAATATCGCCGACGGCATCATCAACGAATCAAGAACCTGACATAAAACCTGACGAGGTATCCAGACGTGGCGAAGGAAAAGTTCGAGCGGACGAAGGTGCACGTGAATGTGGGGACGATTGGTCACGTGGATCACGGCAAGACGACGTTGACGGCGGCGCTGACGCGGATTTGCGCGGAGCGTTACGGTGGTTCGGCGAAGGCGTTTGACGAGATCGACAATGCGCCGGAGGAGCGGGAGCGCGGGATTACGATAGCGACGTCGCACGTGGAGTACGATTCGCCGAATCGTCATTACGCGCATGTTGACTGTCCGGGTCACGCGGACTATGTGAAGAACATGATTACGGGTGCGGCGCAGATGGACGGCGCGATTTTGGTGGTTTCGGCGGCGGACGGACCGATGCCGCAGACGCGGGAGCATATTTTGCTGGCGCGTCAGGTTGGGGTGCCGTATATCGTTGTTTACATGAACAAGTCGGACATGGTGGACGACGAGGAGTTGCTGGAGTTGGTGGAGATGGAGGTTCGGGAGTTGCTGGACGCGTTCGAGTTTCCGGGCGACGACACGCCGATCGTTGTGGGTTCTGCGCTGAAGGCGCTGGAGGGGGAGGATTCGGCTCGTGGCGTTGGTTCGGTGGAGCGTTTGGTCGAGGCGTTGGACAGTTACATACCGGTTCCGGAGCGAGAGGTTGACAAGCCGTATTTGATGCCGATCGAGGATGTGTTTTCGATTTCGGGCCGGGGCACGGTGGTTACGGGCCGGATTGAGCGTGGTGTTGTGCGGGTTGGTGAAGAGGTTGAGATTGTCGGGATACGGGAGACGACCCGGACGACGTGCACGGGTGTCGAGATGTTCCGCAAGTTGCTGGACGAGGGTCGCGCGGGGGAGAATGTCGGGGTATTGCTGCGCGGTGTGAAGCGCGAGGATGTTGAGCGGGGACAGGTTTTGTCGCAGCCGGGTTCGATCACGCCGCATACGCGTTTCGAGGCGGAGGTATATATATTGACGAAGGAGGAGGGGGGTCGTCACACGCCGTTTTTCAAGGGCTACCGGCCGCAGTTTTATTTTCGCACGACGGACGTGACGGGGAATGTGGAGTTGCCTGGGGATGTGGAGATGGTGATGCCTGGGGACAATGTGCGGATGTCGGTGGAGTTGATCGCGCCGATCGCGATGGACGAGGGTTTGCGTTTTGCGATTCGCGAAGGCGGCCGCACGGTGGGCGCCGGAGTCGTCTCGAAAATCATCGAATGAGCCGTCGTCGTCTCCGCGCGCTGCGATATCGTTTCCGCAGCGATGCCCGGCGGCTTCCGGTCATCGAGTCCGCCGGTTCATCGGGCCGGCGGCTTGCCCGCGTCGGGATTGCTGTTGCGCCGGGCGCCGGCGCGTTCGAGGATGGCGGCGTATTCGACCGACTTGCGATGCTCGGAGACATGGTCGAGGAAGGTGCTGCCGTCGCGCAGTTCGACATTGATGTTCTTGCCGGCTTCGACGAAGAAGGGAATGAAGCGCGCGAACAGTTCCGCGGTCATGCCCCGATACGCCTTGAGCAGGATCGCGTAATCCCGCGGCATGCCGGCCGGCGGCAGCAGTTCGAGATAGCCTCGCAGGCGCTCGTCGGACCATTCCTCGTTGCGAGTGGCGATCTGGGTGCGTTCCGCGCCGCGCTTCTTGCCTGCTTTCAAGATCGACTCCGGCGATTCGCGGTCATGCCTGCAACTTTTCGCGCAGCAACTGGTTGACCTGGGCGGGATTGGCCTTGCCGCGGGAGAGTTTCATCGCCTGTCCCACCAGATAGCCGAGCACCTGCTGCTTGCCGTCGCGGAATTGCTGCGCTTGCGCCGCGTTCCCGGCGATCACCTGGTCGACGAGTTGCGCCAGTTCGCCTTCGTCGGTGACCTGGCGCAGGCCTTGCCGTTCGATGATTTCGTCCACGCTGCGGGAACCGGCGGCGAGTTGTTCGAACACGGTTTTCGCGATCTTGCCCGAGATCGTCCTGTCCCTGATGCGCAGGATCAGTTCGGCCAGGCTGCCCGCGCTGATCGGCGCGGCGGCGATATCGAGGTTTTCCCGGTTCAGCAGCGCCTGCAATTCGACGGTGATCCAGTTCGCGGCCAACTTGGCGTCGCCGCATTGCCGGGCCGTCTGTTCGAAGTAATCGGCCATGTCCCGGCTCGCGGTGAGCACGCCGGCATCGTAGGCCGACAGGCCGTATTCGGCGGCGAATCGCCGCTTGCGGGCATCGGGCAATTCCGGCAGTTCCGCCCGGATCTGCTCGATCAGATCCTCGCCGATCTCGACCGGCAACAGATCGGGCTCGGGAAAGTAGCGGTAGTCGTTGGCGACTTCCTTGCCGCGCATCGGCCGGGTCTCGTCGCGAACCGGGTCGTACAGTCGGGTTTCCTGCGCGACCTCGCCGCCGCCTTCGAGCACGTCCTGTTGCCGGCGGATTTCAAAGCGGATCGCCTTTTCCACGAAGCGGAAGGAGTTGACGTTCTTGATCTCGGCGCGGACGCCGAACTCGCTCGCGCCCCGCGGCCGAATCGAAACATTGGCGTCGCAACGCATCGAGCCCTGGGACATGTCGCCGTCGGAAATATCGAGATAGCGCACGATGGAATGCAATTTCTTCAGGTAGGCGACCGCTTCCCCGGCGCTGCGCAGGTCCGGGTCCGATACGATCTCGAGCAGCGGGACGCCGGCGCGGTTCAGGTCGATGCCGGTCTCGCCGGCGAATTCCTCGTGCAGGGACTTGCCGGCATCCTCTTCCATATGCGCCCTGGCGACGCCGATGCGTTTTTCGCCGCCGTCCTCGAGCTGGATGACGATCGCGCCGCGGCCGACGACGGGATGGTCCAGCTGGCTCGTCTGGTAGCCCTTCGGCAGGTCGGGATAAAAATAGTTCTTGCGGTCGAAAATCGAACGCCGGCCGATTTCGGCGTCGATGGCGAGGCCGAAGCGGAGCGCCATGCGCAAGGCTTCGCCGTTCAATACCGGCAAGGTGCCGGGCATGGCCAGATCGTAGATATTCGCCTGGGTGTTCGGCGCGGCGCCGAAAGCCGCGGCGGTTCCTGAAAACAGCTTCGACCGGGTCGACAATTGCACATGGACTTCAAGTCCGATGACCGCTTCCCATTCCATCTCAATGCTCCCCGGCGGCGATGGGAGCGGGCAGCCGCTCATGCCAGTCGGTCAATTGCTGGAACTGGTGGGCCACGCGCAAGACGCGCGCTTCGGAGAAGTCCGGCCCGATGATCTGCAGGCCGAAGGGCAGGCCGTTTTCGAAGCCCGCGGGGACCGAGACAGCGGGCAGGCCGGCCAGATTGACCGCGATGGTGAAGATGTCTTCCAGATACATCTCCACCGGATCGGTCTTGGCGCCGCGGGGGAAAGCCACATGCGGCGAAGTAGGGCCGGCGATCACGTCGACCTGCCCGAAGGCGTCGACGAAGTCCTGGCGAATCAGCCGCCGGACGCGCTGGGCCTTGCGGTAATAGGCGTCGTAATAGCCGGCGGAAAGCGCATAGGCGCCTATCAGGATGCGCCGTTTGACCTCCTCGCCGAATCCTTCGCTGCGCGTGCGGGCATACAGATCTTCGAGGTCGGCCGGATGCTCGCAGCGATAGCCGTAACGCACGCCGTCGTAGCGCGACAGGTTGGCCGAAGCTTCCGCCGGAGCCACGACGTAATAGGCCGGCACCGAAAGATGGTTGTTGGGCAGGTCGATCTCGATCAGGCGCGCGCCGGCCTGTTCGAGTTCCGCCAGCGCCGCGCGCACTCCCTGTTCGACGCCGGGGCTGAGGCCCGCCGCGAAATGCGGTGCCGGCACGCCTATGCGCAGGCCGCGCAAGGGCTCGCCGAGCGCGCCGGCATAGTCCTGCGCCGGGCGGTCGACGCTGGTGGAATCGCGCGGATCGAGTCCGGCCATGGCTTGCATCATCAAGGCCGCGTCGGCGGCGGAGCGGGTCAGAGTGCCGGCCTGATCGAGACTGGAAGCGAAGGCGATCATGCCCCAGCGCGATACCCGGCCGTAACTCGGCTTGAATCCCGTAACGCCGCAAAAGGAGGCCGGCTGGCGGATCGAGCCGCCGGTATCGGTGCCGGTGGCCATGGGGCAAAGTCCCGCCGCCACCGCCGCCGCGGAACCGCCGGAGGAACCGCCGGGAACCCTGTCCGCGTCATGGGGATTGCCGGCGGGGCCGAAGCAGCTCGTTTCATTGGACGAGCCCATGGCGAATTCGTCCATATTGGTCTTGCCGAGCATGACGGTCCCGGCCCGATGCAGTTTTTCCACTACGGCGGCGTCGTAGGGCGGCAGGAAATCGCCCAATATCCGCGACCCGCAAGTCGTGCGGATGTTCCGCGTGCAGAAGATGTCCTTGTGCGCCAGCGGAATGCCGAGCAACGGCCGCTCGTCGCCGGCGGCGCGGGCGCGGTCGGCCGCGGCCGCCTGCGCCCGCGCCGACTCCTCGCAGATCGTCAGGAAAGCATTGAGGCGCGGGTTCAGCCGGCTGATCCGCTCCAGGCAGGCGCGCGTCAACTCCGCGCTTGAAATCGCGCCGCGCGACAGTTCGGCCGAAAGTTCGGTGACGGTCAGGTGCAACATCGGATCGCGGCCCGGCGCTATTCGATCACTTTGGGAACGAGAAACAGTCCGTTCCGGGTCGAAGGCGCCAGCGCCAGCAGTTCGTCCCTGCGGTCGGTTTCGGTGATTTCGTCGGCGCGCAGGCGCTGCGTCGCATCGAGCGGGTGCGCGAGCGGCTCGACGCCGGCGGTATCGACCGCGCGCATCTGGTCGATCATGGCCAGGATCTCGCCGATGCGGGCGGCGACCTCGTCCGCTTCGGCGGGACTGACCCGCAAGCGGGCGAGGCTGGCGATCTTGTCGATTTCGGACTTGTCCACGGCGAGCGTCGGGCGGGCGAATGAAGTCGCGATTATACTGGAATTCCGACGCGTTCGAAGTCGGGCCGGACGAATCCGCGCAGCGCATTGGAAGCTTCGCGAAAAAAGCTTCATAATTCGCCGTATATTCCTTGAATGATCCCATCCATGGGATTATTCATTGCCGCAAAACAAAAGCGTGGTTTTGTTATGCTCCCGGATTCGACGGCTTGCGCCGTCGAATCCGGCGCCGCTCTTTTATGCTGCGGGCATGCGCCGCAGGCAAGCTCCGACTTGAGCGGCGCTTTCCCGGTTTTATCTCCGCCGCCGGCCCGGATACCGCCCGCGATTTCGCCGGATCGGAAAGGGAACAGGAAATGTTCAAGAGAATCAGGGGTTTCTTCTCCAACGACTTGGCGATCGATCTCGGCACCGCCAATACCCTCATCTACACTCGCGATCGGGGAATCGTGCTTGACGAGCCTTCGGTCGTGGCGATCCGCAATCAGGGAGGACAAAAATCGGTGACCGCGGTCGGCAGGGAAGCAAAGGTCATGCTGGGCCGCACGCCCGGCGAGATCGACGCGATCCGGCCGTTGAAAGACGGCGTCATCGCGGACTTCCAGGTCACCGAAAAGATGTTGCAATATTTCATCAACAAGGTGCACGAGAATTTCTTCTTTCCGCCCAGCCCCAGAGTGCTGGTCTGCGTGCCCTGCAACGCCACCCAGGTCGAGCGCCGGGCGATTCGCGAATCCGTGCTCAGCGCCGGCGCGAGGAAAGTGCAATTGATCGAAGAACCCATGGCCGCGGCGATCGGCGCCGGATTGCCGGTGGAGCAGGCCTGCGGCTCCATGGTGGTCGATGTCGGCGGCGGCACGACCGAAATCGCCATCATTTCGCTGAACGGCGTGGTATACGCCGAATCGGTGCTGGTCGGCGGCGACCGTTTCGACGACGCCATCGTTACTCACGTGCGCCGCAATTACGGCAGCCTGATCGGCACCGCGACCGCCGAACGCATCAAGCAGGAAATCGGCTATGCCTATATGACTCCGGACTCCGAGATCAAGGAGATCGATGTCCGCGGCCGCAATATCGCCGAGGGCATTCCGCAGTCGTTCACCTTGCGCAGCGACAAGATCCAGGATGCCTTGCAGGAGCCGCTGACGGCTGTCTTGCAGGCGATAAGAAGCGCTCTCGAACAATGTCCGCCCGAACTCGCTTCCGATATCGCCCAGACCGGCATCGTGCTCGCCGGCGGCGGCGCCTTGCTGAAAGGCCTCGACCTCATGATTTCCGAGGAAACCGGCCTTCCCGTGATACTCGCCGAGGATCCTCTCACCTGCGTGGTGAGAGGAGGCGGCAAGGCCGTGGAAATGATGGATCAATACGAGTCCGAGTGGCTGAGGCTGGATTAGCGCCCCCCGAACGCTATTTATTCTCTGAATAATTCCATCCATGGAATTATTCATTGCCGCAAGACAAAAGCGCGGTTTTGTCTTGCTCCCGGATTCTGCGGCTCGCGCCGCCGAATCCGGCGGCACATCCATGTGCCGCAGGAAAGCTCCGGTAAATCGGAGCTTTCCTTGTATCCTCTGAATAATTCCATCCATGGAATTATTCATTGCCGCAAGACAAAAGCGTGGTTTTTGTCTTGCTCCCGGATTCTGCGGCTTGCGCCGCCGAATCCGGCGGTGCTCTCCTGTACCGCGGGCCTGCGCCGCAGGAAAGCCCTGACTTGATCAGGGCTTTCCTATAGACTTGGCAAGACAGGCCGATACTCTTCAAGCGAGAGGGTAACGAAATCGACAACGCCATCTTCCCGGGAAACGCGTCGCTGGAGTACCGGATAATCGCATTCCTGCTCCTGTCCGTGTTGCTCATGACCGCGGACAAGCGATTCGGCCATATGGATCAGGCGCGTCAGGCGCTCGGCTTGGTCGCGATGCCGCTCTATTGGCTGGCGGATACGCCGGCCCGCGTCGGCAACTCGCTCGAAGAGGTATTCGCCAGCCGCGCCGAACTGCTCGAAGAGAACGTCCGCCTGCGCGAGGAATTGCTGCTTTCGCGCCAGCGGGTGTTGCTCGCCGAAAGCCTGACGGTGGAAAACAATCGCCTGCTCGCCTTGCAGACGGCCTCCGCCCTGCTCGAACAGGAAGTGTTGCCGGCGGAGATCATCAATGTATCTCCCGACCCCCGCTCGCGTCGCGTCCTGATCAACAAGGGCAGCCGGGACGGCGTGTTCGAGGGCCAGGCCGTGTTCGAAGCCAACGGGCTCATGGGCCAGGTCGCGCAGGTCATGCCTTTCTCGAGTTGGGTGCTGCTCATCACCGACGTGAATCACGTGACCCCGGTGGAGGTCAGCCGCAACGGCGAGCGGGCGCTGGCCAGGGGCGGCCAGGACAGCGACGCCGAGCTCGACCTCGAGTTCGTCATTCCATCCCAGGATATCGAGGTCGGCGACACCCTGATCAGTTCCGGCATGGGCCAGGTCTATCCCAAGAATTATCCGGTAGCCCGAGTCGTCAGCGTGCGCCGCAGTCCGGAGCAGCCCTATGCGGCGATCAAGGCCAGACCCGCGGCGCGGTTCCGGAGCACGCGCCATGTCATGCTCGTCCTCGATGCGGCGGAGCCGAACCGCGCCGTATTGGCGGATGAAGCCGCCGGCGTCGACGGAGAGTCCGGTCTGGCCGCGGTGGATTCGGCAAATTGAGTCTCGCCGATGGCCGGCGCGGTACTGTTCAATACGCTGATTCTCCTTTCGTTTGTCGTCGCGACCTTGCTCGCCGTCGTGCCGCTGCCCGAAGCGGCGCTCTACTACCGCCCGGAATGGCTTGCGCTCGTGCTGGCCTACTGGACCATCAACCATCCCGAGCGAGTCGGCATCGGCATCGCCTGGATAGCAGGCATCATGGTCGACGCCTTGACCGGTTCGCTGTTCGGACTGCATGCGTTGGGACTCGCCCTGGTAGCCTATCTTGTCTTGCGCATGCGGTTGCGGTTGCGGCTGTTCACCATTTTCCAGCAGACCGCCGTCTTGCTGATGATCATCGGCCTGATGCTCCTGCTGGGCCAGTGCCTGCGGTTGCTGTTCGACCTGCCCCGGGAGGCGAACCTGATGTTCCTGCTGCCGGCGGCGACGAGCGCATTGTTCTGGCCGGCGACGCGGGTGCTTCTCGGAGGCGTTGTCCGCTCCCTCGATCTCCGTTAGGAAAGCTCCGATCAAGTCGGAGCTTTCCAGCGGCGCAGGCCCGCGGTGCAAAAGAGCGCCGGCTGCTGTCGGGGAAAGGCCGCGCGGGGTGTTATACTCGTGCGGTCGGCTTCGGCGACAGCCGCTGCGGGTCAAAAGGCGCCGGGCTGCGGTATGGCTGAAGAAATTTCCAGATCGAAAAGCGCGCCGCGAGCGGTCATGCGGGCGATTTTCCGGCAGTTGCGACTGCTGCTTGTCGTATTCGTCGTGTTGCTGGCGACCTATGTCAGCGCGGGCAGGCAGTTCATGCCCTCGATTTCCGGCTATTCCGAATTCTTCGAAAACCAGATCTTCAAGATCACCGGCGTGCCGGTCCGGGTAGAGTCGCTGCAAGGCGGTTTCAGCGGTTTCAACCCCGTCGTCGAAGTCAGCGGGCTGTCCATGCAGGTGGCCGCCGCCGCGGGTTTGCCCGAGACGCTGGAACGCGCGCTGGTATTCGACCGCGGCTTCGTGGTCGTGGACATGGCCCGCAGCGTCTTGCAGCGGCGCTGGGTGTTGCGGGAATTCGTCGTTGAACGGCTCGAGCTCGATCTCGAACAGACCGAAGACGGCGGCTGGCTGCTCGGCGATATCGCCATGCAAGGCGGCGCAATTGATCCGGATGCCCTGTATCAGGCCTTTCTGGATGTCGCCCAACTTGAATTGCGCGATGTCGTGCTGAACCTGCGCGCCCGCTCCGGCGAACAATTGCGGTTCGTCGACGGCGCGGCGACGATCCAGAACCGGGGCGGCAACCACTTTCTCCACGTCGACATCACGCCGCCGGGTCAAGGCGGGCGACTCGCGCTTTCATTTGAAGCGCGGGGCGGCGCCTTGTCGGCGGTCGACGGCAGATTCCACCTGGCCGCGCCCGCGGCGGACTATTCGGCTCTGTTCAGCGGTCGGGACATCGCCGGCGTCAGCGTCGAGGAATTGATCGGGGGCGGCGATATCTGGGTGGATTTCGAACAGGGCGAGATGCGCGCGACAGTCGCCGCCGTCCAGCTTGACCGCGTTGCGCTCAGCTCCGGCCGGGGCGATCCGGCGATCCTGGATTCCCTCGCCGGCACCTTTGAAGCGCGCCGCGAAGCAGGAACCGAACATTACGCGGCAGCCGGGCTTTCCTTCAGCCGCGCAGGCGCGAACTGGCCGCCGGCCAACCTGTATCTCGCGCATCGGCCCGAACAGGCCCTGTCGATTCGCGCCGACCGGTTCGACGTGGCGATGGCGGCCTCGCTCGCCGCCGACCTGGAGTTGCTGCCCGAGTCGCTGGCGGGCCTGCTGCGGCAATTGCAGCCGGCCGGGATGCTGGAAAACTTCTCGTTGCGGACCCCATTGCGGGAAAACAGCGGCGAATTGGCCAGCGTCCGGGCCAATGTCGCCGGCGGCGCGGTCGCCTCGGCGCGCAATGCGCCCGCCATGTCCGGCATGACCGGATATCTGGAAGTGTCCGCGGATCTCGACGCGCGCCGCGTCGCGGGACTGGTCGAGGTCGATTCCAGCGATTTCGCCATCAATATTCCCAGGGTCTACACTTCGACCTGGGTCTGGGACGAGATGAACGGCAGCCTGGGATTCGAATTCGATTACAGCGAGGGGCAGCGGCTGCGGCTGGCCAGCAGCGTGCTCGCGGGCCGCGCGGGCGACCTCGAAGCGCGGCTGCAATTGACGTCGGCGCTCGACCAGCGGCCCGACGGCGAACGCGAGAATGAACTCGAACTGTTGATCGGCATCCTGCACATGAACGCCGCGGAAAAGACCCCCTACCTGCCCGACGGGCCGGGCATCGGGGGCGGCTTGCGCGACGGCATGGAATTTCTCGAGCGCGCGATCGTCGACGGCCGGCTCAGCAATAGCGCCGCCATCTTCCGCGGCTCGACGGTGCGGGGCTCGGAGCGGGCCGCAAAGACTTTCCAGAGTTTTTACCAATGGCGCGAGGGGAGCTTGCGGTTCGACCCGGCATGGCCGGCGCTCGAAAGCAAGCGCGCCCTCGTGCTGACCGATGACGGCAATATCGATATCTTGCTGGAAAACGGCAGCAGTCTTGGATTGGAGGCGGCCGCGATCGAAGGTTCGATTCGCGGCGGCGAATCCGCAACGCGCCTGCTTGCCGTATCCGGGCGGGGAAACGCGTCTTCGGCGGACGCGCTGGCCTATCTGCGAGCCGTGCCGGCCGCGGAAGGTCTGCGGCGCGCCATGGCCGACTGGCGCCTGCAAGGCGACCTGCAAGGCGAATTCGAACTCGAAATGCCCATCGGCGCGTCCGCGGCCGAGACCGACCTGCGGCTCGGACTCGCTTTCGGCGACAATGACCTGTGGATCTCCCAATACGAACTCGAGCTGGCGGATATAAACGGCGAACTGTTGTTCGACACGCGAACCGGGATCGAGGCGGGCCAATTCAAGGCCAGCCTGTTCGGCGGCGAGGCCGATATCGAAGTCTCCAGCCGCGGCGAGCCGGGCGCGGCGGAGCGGATCGCCGTGACGGCCAGGGGACGGGCGGATCGCCGGGCGCTGTTGCAATGGCCGCGCCAGAGCGGTTTCGTCAAGGGGCTGCTGGACAATGCCAGAGGCACTTTTCTCTATTCCGCCGAATTGCATCTTGACCAGACGGGCGCCGGTGCCACCTCGCTGCGAGTCAGTTCCGATCTGGCCGGGCTGTTCCTCGCGCTGCCGGAACCTTTCGCCAAACAGGCGGGCGAGCGGCTGCCGCTGCACCTGCAGGTCGATCAAGACGGCGCGGTCCAGTCGGTCTCCGGCGCGGCCGGCTCCCGCCTGCGCTTCAATCTTGAACTGGCCGACGCGGCCGTCCGGCGGGGCAGGGTGCGGCTCGGCGGCGGCCGCGGCGACACGGCGGAACCGGATAGCGGTATCGTGATCGACGGCCGTCTCGACCGCATGGCGCTGGAAGAATGGGCCCGATTGCTTGGCGGCATGCGGGCCGCGGCGCCCGAGGGACTGCGCGATACCCTCGCTTTCGCGGATATCGATGTCGGCGAAGTCGCCGTCTATGGCCAACTGCTCGAAGATGTGCGTCTGCGCGTCGACCCGACGCCGCGGGGCTGGCTCGCGACGCTGGATGGCGATTCGGTACGCGGCAACATCGAGGTTCCCCTGGGCGGCGACGATTACCTGCAGGCGCAACTCGATTATCTGCGCTTCAAGGGGCCCGGGCAGCCGGATTCCGAACCGGCAGCGCCGCCGCGAGCGGAAAGCGAAGCAGCGCCGCCGCGAGCGGACCTGCTCGCCCGGGTCGACCCGCGCGAATTGCCGCGCATGCGTCTGGCCGTAAGCGAAATCTCGATCGGCGAGACTCCCTGGGGCGGCTGGAGCTTCTCCCTGGAACCCGACGCCGGCGGCGCCGAATTCGCCGATCTGGCGTTCGACTTCCGCGGCCTGCGCATGGATCCGCAAGTCGCGGCGGCGGAAGATGTCGAGCAATCGCCGGCGCCTCGCTTGCGCTGGAACTACGACGGCGAGGACCACGCGACCGAACTCGCCGGTCTGATCCTGGCGGACGACATGGCCGCCGTGCTGCGCGATAACGGCTTCGCGGCGAGCCTGGAAAGTCAGCGCGCGCGATTCGCGACGGAGTTGCGTTGGCCGGGCTCCCCGGCTTTCTTCCAGGGAAGGCATTTGAGCGGCGATATCGATCTGCTGGTGGAGGACGGCCGCTTCCTGCAAACCAATGCCGGCGGCGGCGCGCTGAAACTGATCAGCATCATCAATTTCGACGCCATCATGCGCCGGCTGCGTCTGAGCGACGACCTGCTGCGCCGCGGTCTGGCATTCGACGAAATCGCCGGCCGCCTGCGCATGGACCAGGGTCTGGCGCGAATCGAGAACCAGCTGGTGATCTCGGGGCCATCCAGCCTGTACCAGATTACGGGCAATGTGGATCTGCGCGAGGAAACCATCGCCGGCGAGATGTATGTGACCTTGCCGGTAAGCGACAACATCCCCTGGATCGGCCTGATAACCGGCAATCTGCCGCTGGCTTTAGGCGCCTACCTGTTCGACCGGATCTTCGGCGACCAGGTCGACAGCCTGACCAGCGCCGTATATACCCTGGAAGGCCCCTGGGAGGGCCTGGAACCGCAATTCAAGCAGGCTTTCGGGTCGCCCCCGGCGGACCGACAATGACGGGCTGAATAAATGACGCGCAAACTCGCCGCGGCGCAGATGGTCAGCGGACCGGATGTGGCCGAGAATCTGGCGGCGGCCGCCGAACTGATCGCCGAAGCGGCCGCCGGAGGCGCCGACCTGGTGTTGTTGCCCGAAGTGTTCGCCGCGCTTGAAGGCGAACCCATGCGCAATTGCGGCGAACGCCAGGGAGCGCCGGGCAGCCCCATCCAGGAATTTCTTGCCGGCCAGGCGCGCCGTCACGGCATTGTGCTCGTCGGCGGCACCGCGCCGCTGTCGTCGCGTCCCGGAAAAAGCGAGACCGATGCCGGCTACCTGGTCGAGGACGGCCGCGTGCGCGCGTCAAGCCTGGTCTACGATGCCGAAGGCCGGTTGATCGCTCGTTACGACAAGATTCATCTGTTCGATGTCGCGGTCGAGGATCGGCAGGCGCAATATTCCGAATCGCTCAGCTACGAAGCCGGCTCGGAAGTGGTTTGCGCGGACACCGCGGTCGGGCGGCTCGGTCTTTCGGTCTGTTACGATCTGCGCTTTCCCGAATTGTACCGGCGACTTTTCCGCCTCGGAGCGGAACTCGTTACCGTGCCGGCGGCCTTTACCGCGGTTACGGGCGCGGCGCATTGGGAAAGCCTGTTGCGGGCGCGCGCCATCGAGAACCAGTGCTGGCTGGTCGCCGCGGCCCAGGGCGGCCGCCATGGCCCGGTCCGCGAGACCTGGGGGCATTCCATGATCATCAATCCCTGGGGCGAAATCCTGGCGCAACTGGGCAAGGGTCCGGGCGTCGCCGCGGCGGAAATGGACCCGCTGTTGTTGCGGGATATCCGCCGCAGGATGCCGGTCGCCGAACATATCCGGCTGAGTTGAGTCGCGGCGGGCCGCCCGGCCCGGAATTTTCGCCGACCGGGCATGAGGGCGGGCCCCGCCGGGGAAACTCCGATTCGGCAGGGCTTCCCCGCGGCGCATGCCTGCGATACAAGAGGGCGCCGTCGGATTCGATGACGCAAGCCATCGCATCCGGGAGCAAGACAAGACTGCGCTTTCGTCTCGCGGCGATGAGTGATCCCATGGATGGAATCATTCAGGGCATACAGGAATGTAAAGGGGCTCCCGGCAAGGGATTCTGGTTGGCGCGCATGGCACGGCAGATCAAATACGACGAGACGGAAGTGCTGGCCAGGGCGCTCGAGCAATTCTGGCGCGAGGGTTACGAAGCGAGTTCGATCAACAAGTTGCTCGATTGCTGCGACATCAATCGAGGCACGCTCTACAATTCCTTCACCGACAAGAACACCTTTTTCAAGATCGTCGTCAATCGCTACAACGACATGCTCGACCGGCAGGTCGCCGCCACGCTGAAAAATCCCGAGTTGGGACCCTGGGCTTCGATCGCCGCGTTTTTCCGCGAGACCGCGGTCAATGCGCCGGCGCGACAGCGCGGTCTCGGCTGTCTGCTGGTCAACTCGCTATGTTCCAGCGTCAATTACGACGCGGAAATAAGGCGCGTGTTGCGCGCTTCGTTCGACCGCATGCGCAAGGCGCTCGTCGAGCGCCTGCGCGAGGCCAGGGCCAAAGGCAAACTGAAGAAAGGCGTGGACGAATATCTCGCGGCCGACATCCTCATGAATGTCTTGCACGGCATCCGCGTCAACTCGCGCAACGGCAAGAGCGCGCGGCAACTCCAGAGCCTTGCCGGACACGCTATCCGTTCCCTGAAGAAGTAACCGTCTGCGCTGAACCGGGAGCTTGCGTCGCAGAATGATTGCAGGCGCTTCCAGGACCACATGCTGCGGCTGTGATTGTGCTCGCATAGCTACATGCTGATATGCCGACGGTTTGTACGGCGCAGGCTCCTGGAACAGGTGTGTGTTGCTTCCCCGGCATGGATTGCTATACTCCGGTTGGTTGTCGGCGCGATCAGGAACCCGCGATGAAAAAAGTAGGCGTCAAGCACAAGTCCGATGATTCCAGGATCGACCTCACGCCCATGCTCGACGTGGTGTTCATCCTGTTGATCTTTTTCGTGGTCACCGCGACATTCCTGTCCGAAACCGCCATCAGCGCGGCGAGCAGCGACAGCAACAACGATCAGCCGCCGCCGGAAACGGATATGGAAGACCGCAATATCCTGTTCGAGATCGGACCCAACAACGAGATTATTCTCAATCGCAATCCGCGGCCCATCATCGAAACCCAGATTCGCTCCAATATCGACCAGTTGCGCGCCGAGAATCCCGCCGCGACGGTGATTATCCAGCCCGATTCGACATCCGATGTCTCCACTTTGGTGATGATCATGGACGCCGCCCGGCAGGCCGGCATCGGGGATATCTCCATCGTCGACCCCAACTGACCGGCCGATGTCCGCGGTTTCCCGGGTCGCGGCATTCCCCCGCGCGCGCGAACGCGCATCGGGGCCGCGGCGGCTCGGCCCCGGACTGTCCGGACCGCGTTGACCCATGCGCAGTCGCTGGGATCCGCAAGCAGCCCGCGCCTGCGCCGATGCGCTCGAATTGCGCGCCTACAGTTCCCGCCTGCTCGGCCAGGATCCCTCGCTCGTGCTGCACGGCGGCGGCAATACCTCGGTCAAGGGCGAGTTGGCCGATGTCTTCGGCGAGACGCGCCGCGTGTTGTTCGTCAAGGGTTCGGGCCGGGATCTGAAGAGTATCGATGCGGCCGGATTCGCTCCCGTCGACCTCGACCGCCTGTTGCGTCTGGCGGAACTGGAACAACTCTCCGACAGCGAGATGATGCGCCAGCTTCGGCTGGCGACGCTTGATCCCGCCGCGCCCAATCCATCCGTGGAAGCGATCCTGCACGCCCTGATACCGCATCGCCATGTGGACCACACGCACGCCGACGCCGTGGCGGCGCTCGGCAATACAGCCGGCGGCGAGCGCATCCTGCGCGAACTGTATGGCGATGAAGTGCTGGTTCTGCCCTATGTCATGCCCGGCTTCGTCCTTGCCCGGCAGGTGGCCGCCGCTGCCCGCGGCGTGGACTGGAACGCCCTGCGCGGCATCGTACTGTTGCAACACGGCATCTTCAGTTTTCACGAAGACGCCGAGGGCAGTTACGAAACGATGATCGAACTCGTGGACCGGGCCGAAAGCGAACTCCTGCGCCGCGCCGGCGGGGCGCCTGCGGCCGGCGCCGCGAGCAGTCCGGATGCCGGCCTGCCCATGCGGCTGAGCCGCCTGCGCAAGGCTGCGGGAGAAATGCATGGGACACCCATGCTCGCCAGACTCGACGCCGGCCCGGAAGCCGCCGCTTTCGCGGCTCTCGACGATTGCGGCGAACTGGTCCGGCGCGGTCCGCTCACGCCGGACCACAGCTTGCACGCAAAGCCGTTCGGCGCCGTTTTCGACGCGGATCCCTTGCCCGGACTGCAAGATTTCGCGCGGGATTATCTGCGCTATTTCCGCGCCCATGCCGACGCCAATCATCAATGTCTCGATGTCGCGCCGCGCTACGGCGTCTGGCGGGACCAGGGCATGGTTTATCTGGCGCCGAATTGCAAACGGCTGGCAATCGTCGCCGATATCGGCGCGCATACCATCCGCGCGGTCCGGCTGGCCGAGGCCGCCGGCGGCTGGCGCGCCTTGCCGCGCGACAAACTGTTCGAAGTGGAATACTGGGAACTCGAACAGGCCAAGCTCGCCTCCGCCCGCGCGGCGCCGGAATTGCAAGGCAAGGTCGCCCTGGTCACCGGAGCCGCTTCCGGCATCGGCCGCGCCGCGGCTGAGGCGTTGCGCCGCCGCGGGGCGGCGGTGATCGCATTGGATATTCAGGAACTGGAAGATCTCCGGTCGCCCGAAGTATTGGGCCTGCGTTGCGACGTCACCGATGCGGTCGCCGTCGGCGCGGCGCTGCGTCGGGGCGTGCTGCATTTCGGCGGCCTGGACATATTGATCAGCAATGCCGGCGGCTTCCCGGCAAGCGCGAGCCTGACCGAATTGACCGATGCGGCCTGGGAGCAATCCATGCAGTTGAATCTCGGCTCCCACATGAAAGTGCTGCGCGCCTGCCTGCCGCTGCTGGAAAACGGATTCGATCCCGCCGTGGTCATCGTCGCTTCCAGGAACGTGCCCGCGCCGGGACCGGGGGCCGCGGCCTATTCGGCGGCCAAGGCCGGTCTCACGCAACTCGCCCGGATCGCCGCGCTGGAAGCCGGGCCTCTTGGAATCCGGGTCAACGTAGTCCATCCCGACTCGGTTTACGATACCGGCATCTGGACCGGGGAAGTGCTCGATGAACGGGCGCGGCGCTATGGCCTGAGCGTGGAACAGTACAAGTCGTCGAACCTGCTTGGGCTCGAAGTGGGCAGCCGGGATGTCGCCGCTTCGATCGTCGCGCTGGCTGGCGCCGCATTCAGTCGCACCACCGGCGCCCAGATCCCGGTGGACGGAGGCAGCGAGAGGGCGATATAAGCGAGCCTCGGGGAAGCGCTGATCAGGCCGGAGCTTTCCTGCGGCGCATGTCCGCGTTGCATGAAGAGCGCCGCCGGATTCGCCGGCGCAAGCCATTGCGTCCGGGAGCAGGACAGGTTGCGGCGGCGAATGGTTCCATGGATGGAATTATTCAGAGGACGCCTGGCTTGGCGGGGCTTTCCTGCGGCGCATGCCCGCGTTGCATGAAGAACGCCGCCGTCGCCGGCGCAAGCCATTGCATCCGGGAGCAGGGCAGGATCGCGTTTTCGTCTTGCGGCGATGAATGGTTCCATGGGCGGAATCATGCAGAGGAGACATGTCTGCGCGGCATTGCAGCTCCATGGGTCGACCCGCATGGGGCGGGCGCGAGCGATGCGGTTGCCGGCCGAAGGCGAACCATGCTGATCGGAGGCCAAGAACATCGCAGCATCCGGTACGAAGCGCGGTCCGACCAGGTCCGCATCATCGACCAGACCTTGCTGCCGCACCGGTTCGCGACCCGCGTCCTGCGGACTCTGGAAGATGCCTGCGAGGCGATCAGCGCCATGCGGGTGCGCGGCGCGCCCCTGATCGGAATTACCGCCGCTTTCGGCATTTACCTCGCCTTGCGCGCCGACCCGGCTTCGCTCGAGACTGCGGCGCGGCGATTGCGCGCCACCCGTCCCACCGCGGTCAATCTGCGTTGGGCCCTGGATCGGGCCGCGCGGGAGTTGTCGCGGCACTCGCCGGCGGACATCGCCGGCAAGGCGCTGGCGTTCGCGCTGGCGCTGGCCGAAGAGGATATCGCCTGTTGCGAAGCGATAGGCGAGCACGGCGGCGGGCTCCTGCGCCGGCTCTGGCGGGAGCGATGCGGACAGGACCGGCCCTTGCAGGTGCTGACCCATTGCAATGCCGGCGCCCTGGCCGCGGTGGACTGGGGCACGGCGCTGGCCGCGGTCCGCAAGGCCGCCGCCGCGGGAGCGCGCCTGCATGTCTGGGTCGACGAAACCCGGCCGCGCAACCAGGGCGGGGCGCTGACCTGCTGGGAATTGCGGCAGGCTGGAATCGACCACAGCCTGATCGTCGACGGCGCTGCGGGCCATGTAATGGCCCGGGGACTGGTCGATGTCTGTATTGTCGGCAGCGACCGGACCAGCGCGTCGGGGGATGTTTGCAACAAGATCGGCACCTATCAGGTCGCGTTGGCGGCGCAGGACAACAAGTTGCCTTTCTACGCCGCGTTGCCCGTGTCGACCATTGATTTCAACTGGTCTTCGGCGGCGCGGGAGATACCCGTCGAAGAACGGGACGCGGCGGAAATTTCCCTGGCCGCCGGCATCGCAGCCGGAGGGCGCGCGACGCGAGTCCGGCAATATCCGGAGCAAACCGTCGCGCGCAACTACGCCTTCGACGTTACCCCGGCCCGCCTGGTGAGCGGCATCGTCACCGAGCGCGGAGTATTCGAGGCGACGCGGGATTCGCTCGCGGCGCTTGCCCCGGAACGACTCAGCCCATCCGCCCCTTGAGCCGGCGGCCGCCGAGAATGTGCAGATGGATATGGAACACGCTTTGCCGGGCGTCCAGGCCGGTATTGAGGGCCAGCCGATAGCCGCTTTCCGCCAGGCCGGCCGCGGCGGCGACCTCGGCGGCGCGCAACATCATGTGGCCGAGCAGCGCCTGGTCTTCCGCGCCGGCCTCGTTCAGGCTGCTGATGTGCTTGCGCGGGATCATCAGGATATGCGTCGGCGCCTGGGGACTGATATCGCGGAAGGCGATCGCCAGCTCGTCGGCGAAGACCCGGCCGGCAGGGATTTCGCCGGCGACGATCTTGCAGAAAATACAGTCTCGGACCATGCGCCGGCGCCTGCGGCGGAAGATGGTCCGCAGACTAACAAATCCGCCCGGCTTGGGATAGTCTATCCGCATGCCTCGATTCGCCGTCCTGATCCTGCTGTCCTGCGCCGCCCCGCTGTTCGCCGCGCAGGAGCCGGAACTGTACGGCTACCGGGTCGTCAACACCTATCCTCACGAGATCACGGCTTTCACCCAGGGCCTGATCTATCGCGACGGCCAACTCTGGGAAGGCACCGGCAAGAACGGCCTTTCCAGACTCGCCAGGATCGATCTGGAAACCGGCGAACCGCAACAGCAAGTCCGGCTGGCCAGCCGCTATTTCGGCGAGGGCATCGAGCTGGTCGGCGACCGCATCTACCAGCTCACGTGGCGGGCGCACATGGTCTTTGTCTATGACCGGGAAAGTCTCGAGCGACTGGAAACCCACTATAACGCGCGCGAGGGTTGGGGCTTGGCCTGGGACGGCGAGCACCTGATCCTGAGCGACGGTTCCGCGCGCTTGCAGTTCATCGACCCCGAGGGCTTCATCCCGACGCGGGAAATCGAAGTGACCTTGCGGGGACAGCCGCTGGCCCGGCTCAACGAACTGGAATATATCGACGGCGAAATCTGGTCCAATGTCTGGCAGACCGATTTCATCGTCCGCATCGACCCGGCAAGCGGCGCGGTGAATGCCGTCGTGGACCTGACCGGCCTTGCGGCGCGGACCGAACTCGGCAGCAGCGAGGCGGTGCTCAACGGCATCGCCTGGGACAGCGAGCGCCGGCGCCTGTTCGTGACGGGCAAGCATTGGGCCAACCTGTTCGAAATCGAACTCGCGGAGCGCGGGCGATAGGTGGCGCGGGCGGGAGTCAGAGCCGCGGCGCTGCTGGCGATCGCCTTGTCGCTGTCCGCCTGCGATTCCATGGCCTGGTATTGGCAGGCCGCTCGCGGGCATCTCGCCATCGTCGCCGCGCGCCAGGACATGGGCGAGTTATTGGACGATCCCGCGCTGGCGCCCGCCCTGGCGGCGAAATTGCGATTGGCGCTCGAGGTTCGCGAATTCGCCGCATCCGAACTCATGTTGCCGGTCGGCGACAACTATCTCGAATTTGTCCGGCTCGACCGCGAATACGCGGTCTGGAACGTGTTCGCCGCGCCGGAGTTTTCCGTCGAACCCGTCACCTGGTGCTATCCCGTCTCCGGCTGCGCGGCTTATCGCGGCTATTTCAGCGAAAGCGCCGCGCATGCTTACGCCGGCGAACTGGCGGCGCAAGGTTTCGATGTCCATGTGGCCGGCGTCGACGCCTACTCCACGCTCGGCTGGTTCGACGACGCGCTGCTGAGCACCGTGGCCGGGCGCCCCGACCATCAATTGGCGGCGCTGATCTTTCACGAACTCGCGCATCAGGTTGCGTATGCGCCCGGCGACACCACGTTCAACGAAAGTTTCGCCACGGTGGTCGAACTGGAGGGGCTGCGGCGCTGGCTGGCGACCCGCCGGCAAGCGGAACAGTTCGAAGAGGCGCGGGCGGCCGTCGCGCGGCGGCGGCAATTCGCGGCATTCGCCATCGGGTTTCGCGACCGTTTCGAAGAGTTGTACGGCCGCGATATGGCCGCGGCGGAGATGCGCCGCGCAAAAGCCGCCTTGCAGCAACAGATGCGCCGCGCATATCGGACCCTGAAAACCGAATGGGGCGGATATGCCGGCTACGACGGCTGGTTTTCCCGTTCGCTCAATAACGCGCAACTCGCAACCGTCGGCTCGTACAACGACCTGGCGCCGCGATTGCGGGAAATCCTGCGACAGGGCGGCGATGACCTGCCGGCGTTTTATGCGCGGATGCGGGAACTGGCCCGGATGAGCCGCGACCGGCGCGAGGAATATCTGATATCCCCTGAATAATTTCATCCATGGAATGATTCATTGCCGCAAGGCAAAAGCGTGGTTTTGTCTTGCTCCCGGATGCGGCGGTGCTCTTCTGTACCACGGGTCTGTACCACGGGTCTGTACCACGGGCCTGTACCGCGCTGCGGGAAGTCCCGGCGAGTCAGGGCTTCCCTTGCGCCAGCACGATTCTTGCGGGTCCGTCGGCCGCGTCGCCGACCCGGCCGATAATGGCGGCCTGTTCGAGACCGGCCTCGCGCAAGGCCGCGAGACAGGATCTCGCCCGCGCTTCGGGCACCGCGGCCAGCAACCCGCCCGCAGTCTGCGGATCGAACAGGATCTCGTAACGCGCGGCTCCGCGCAACTTGTTCCGGCCATGGATATTGCTTTCGGCCAACTTGTTGTCGGCGTGCAATGAACTGAAGATTTCGCGGTCCAGGCATTCGAGTGCGCCGTCGAGCACGGGGATGTCGTCCGGATACAGCTCCGCCGGACCGGAAACGATCATCTCCAACAGGTGGCCGGCGAGGCCGAAGCCGGTGATGTCGGTGCAGGCGCTGGCCCCGTGTTCGCGGAATATGCGGGCGGCGTCGCGGTTGGAGACGAGCATCCGGCGCAGCGCCTGGTCGATCCAGCGGTGGCCCGCCTGATGGCGCATGTCCGCCGCCAGCAACGCGCCGCTGCCGAGAGGCTTGCTCAGGATGAGCATGTCGCCCTGTTTCATGCCCTGCTTGGGCAGGGTCTCGCCCGGTTGCGCATGGCCGTTCACGCTGAGCCCGAATTGCAGTTCCGCGGTTTCGGCGGAGTGGCCGCCGAGCAATCGACAGCCTTCTTCGGTCAAGGTCTCGGCGCAGCCGAGCATCAGTTCGCGCATCAGGCCGCGGGTAATCGAACGACTGGCGAAGGGCACGCCGACGATCGCCAGGGCCGAATCGGGCCGCGCGCCCATGGCGTGGATATCGCCGAGACAATGCAAGGTCGCGATCCTGGCGAACAGCCAGGGGTCGTCGATGAAGGCCTTGAGTTGATCGACGGTCTGCCACAACTCGCCGCCGTCCGGCACCGGCACGCGCGCCGCGTCTTCCGCGCCCTGGTCGACGATGCCGGCGGCGGCCGGAATCGATGCGAGCACTTCCTGCAAGATGCTGCCCGCGACTTTGGCGCCGCAGCCGCCGCAGCGCAAGGCGTGCCGGCGCAATTCGCGCTCTTCCCGCCGGTTCACGAGACCCCTGGCGATCTCGAGTTGTTGCCGCATGCGCGGCAGCTCGCGATATTGGCGCAGAAAGCGCTGGTCGATCCAATGTTTCAGCCGCCAGACCCAGCGGCCCTGGAAAAGCAGGCCCTTGCGCGCCGCCAGCGCCCTGCCGTCGCCGAGATTGAGCATGGCCAGGGCATGGCGTTGCGGGGTAAAGCCGACCAGCCTCCTGCCGGTGGCGTAGCGCAAGAGGTTGCGGGCGAGCGGCTTGCCGTGGCGCACCGCGTAAACGCCTGACTTGGGCCGCTCCGATCCCCTGATCGTCGCCGCGTCGCCGGCGACGAAGACGAATTCATGGCTGGTGGACTGCAAATGGCGATTCACTTCGAGGAAACCGTCCGCTGTCGTCGCCAGCCCGGCTTGCGCGGGCCATTCCGGCATGGCGGCGCCCGTGGCGAGAACGATGCTGTCCGCCTCGATCCTGTCGCCGTTGCGGCAATGCACGGTATTGGCGGCAAAGCCGGACACGAGACGCCCGGTCAGCGATTCGATTCCCTTGCGCCGCAATTCCTCGCGCGCGCGCGCGCGCGCGCGCCGATTGTGCGCCGGCAGGATTTCATCGGCCGCGGATATGATGTTGATCGAGAGTTCGGCGTCGGCATCGCCGCTGTCCTTGCGGATCCGCGTCTGGGCCGCGCAGGCCAGTTCCACGCTCGCCGGTCCGCCGCCGACGATCGCGAGCCTGTAGCCCCGGCCTTGCCGCATGCCCTCGACCGCCTGCTTGCGGATTTCCTCCCAGGCCTCGAGGAAGCCGGCGATGGGCTTGACGCCGACGGTGTGCTCGAGGGCGCCGGGCATGCCGTCCGTTGCGGGAATGGAGCCGATGTTGAGCGAGAGCAGGTCGAAGGACAGTTCCGGCCGCTGCGGCAAGGCGATGCGGCGGGCGTCGAGGTCGACGGCGTCGATGTCGGCCTGGATCAGTCGCGCGCCGCCGAAACGCGTCAGCGGCCGCAAGTCGATGAACATGTCCTCGAGCCGGTAGCGGCCGGCGACGAAGGCTGGCAAGGCGCCGGAATAGGGCACCAGGATTTCCCGGCTGATCAGCGTCGTCATCAAGCCCGGCACCGGCCGCATGCCGAGGCCGCGGACGACGGCCAGATGGCTATGTCCGCCGCCGATCAGCACCAGGTGCTTGACCAGCGGTTCCGCTGCTTTCATGAACTCCGCCGCGCCTCGCCCGTGGAAAGCGGAGATTGTACCTTTCGCCGCGCGGCAGACCAATCGTCCGCCCCGGCATCGCCGGAAAGCTCCGATAAATCACAACGTTCCTGTTGCTTGCAATGACTCCTTTATCTTGTTGCGGCGGGTCGCGGACAACTTTGCCCGAACAACCCGGATATCCGCGTCGACGAAAGTTCCGGCCCGACCTCTGACCGCGACAAGCAGCGATGGGCAGCGATGGGACACCCACTCTCGCAACGGCAACAGCGATGGGGAACAGCGATGGGACGATCAGCGATGGGACACCCACTCTCGCAGCGACAACAGCTTTTGCCGATGACTCCGCGCGCACGGGATGGATGCCTGGGGTGCCGGGAGACAGGAGACATCGGCAAGATGACCCCGCGCGCATAAGATGTATGTCTTATTCCCGCATGCGGGATGGGTGTCCCATTCCTGTCCCGTCGATGGGTGTCCCATTCCTGCCGATTCATATTCAGGAAATTTCCCGCGACAGGCCGAAAGAAGAATCAACGATTCGAGAGATCAAACGCCATGAAATCTGCCAGGTTGCCAACCCGGATATCGCACAAGCGACCTGAATCGGCGGGGGCCGCGGTTGGCACGCGCCGGCGGGTCGCCGACGCGCTCAAATCAGCGCGGTTCCGGGCGAAGCCTGACGAACCGACGTTCTTCGGTCCGGTCTGCGGCAGCTTCCTTTCGCGGGCACCCGGACCGCCCCCCGGCATAGCCGCCGACAGGCGGCACAAACCAGTTCGCGGTATGTGCAGTTACCGCCACTCAGAACTTGTTGATATGCCTGCCGTATTTGCTGGATTCGCGCGGCCCGGCCGCTGAATCGGCGCGCGAACATGAACGGGAACTTCCGGCCTGCGGAGCCGTCGGCCGGGGCGGTCTCGCGGCGCTCGCCGAATAATTCTCCAGAGCAGCGACATCGCGTTTTTGGGACAGCGACGCCGCGCGGCGGACCGAAACGCGGCCGCGGAAAAGACGCGGGCCGTGCGAACGCTTCCCCGAAAACGCGCGCGGCGGCCTGATCGCCGAATCGTCCGCCGTCCCGGTTCGGCGGATCGCGGGAACACCGCCCCGTCTGCGGCGGCATGAGAGATCTGCCGGCAATTATTTGATTTGTCAGTAATAAATAAGCCGGCGCGCGGCGGCTTCCCCGGAGCGTTCTATCGACCTTCGAAGAGGCTCGCGATCATTTCCAGGCCGTCGCCGAGGCGGGCCGCGCAACCGGCCGGAACGCGCTGCGGTCGGATGGAGCATCGGCGTTTCGCGGTCGCCCGGGCGGGCGAAAAATTTCGATAACTTGTGATCCGGGTCACATGCAAGCAGGGCGAATGTTGCTATATAATGCCGTTCCGCAACACCTTGTCTTCAATTTCAGGAGCACCTCAAATGGCGGTAACTGCACAAACCAGAGATACGATAATCGGCCTGTCGGTAGCGATGCTGGGCAAGGCCCCGGGCACCGAACTGCTCAACGAGTGGTACGGCGTCTACAACGCGAGCGTCGGCAAGGGCATGAGCCCGGAAGACGCCCTGCTGGAGTTGGCGAATCACATCGCCGCCTCGAGCGCCTTCACGTCCATGTATCCCTTCTTTGTCACGAATGAGGAGTTCGCCCGGGATTTTCTGACCGCGGCCCTGGGCGAAGCGCCGTCGGCGGAGGTGCTGGCCCTGGCGACAGGCCTGCTCGACGGCGGCATGGGCCGGGGCGAGATGGGCCTGCTGGCCGTGCGGCAGTTGTTCGAGATCCGCATGCAGGGAGAAAGTCATCCCGCCTACGGCGATTTCGGCGCCATCGCCATGATGTTCGCCAACAAGGTGCAGGTGGCCACCTATTACACCGTGGAGAAACGCTGGGAAGGTGCTTCCTCGAGCGTGCTCGGCGGCGTGACCGACGACGGCGACAGCGTGGACATGGCCAAGGAAGCCATCGACATGATGCGGCGTCCCGGCAAGAGCTTCGAGTTGACCACGGGCGTCGACCGGCTCGACGGCACCCTGGGCGACGATACTTTCGTCGCTACCGAAAAGACCCTGACCGGCGTGGACCGCATCGACGGCGGCGAGGGCATGGACACGCTGGAGCTTTCTTCCAGCGGCTCCGACGACGATGTCAATATCTCTTCCGGGGCGAGCGTCATGAACATCGAGACGCTGACGGTCGACAGCGGCGGCGACTTCTCGGCGGACCTGAGCGGCTGGGAAGGCTTGACGGAGGTCGTCCTGAGCGATGTCGCGGGGGATGTCGAACTGGACGCCGGCGGCGCGGATGTCGTGTCCGAATCCCTGGGCGACGACGACAAGGATACGACGATAGAAATCGTGAACGCCGCCTCGGTCAACCTCGAGGACGTGAACGCCCGCGCGCAGGTGAATATCTTCGGCACGGACACCACGACCTCGGTCATGGTCGAAGGCGGCATGGGTGTCGAGGTGGGCAAGTCGACCGCGCATTCGGAGACGGTCAGGAGCGTGACGCTCGACGGCGTGCACGACGGCATGGGCGACGACGGCAAGCGCTACGGCGAAAACACGCCCGCCAAGGCGGCCGTGGCCGCCGTGCCCGCCACCCAGGACGGAGGCGAAGGAACACCCGCTGTAGCGGCTGTGCCCGCGAAAAACAACAAGGACAGCGTTCCGGTGCACATCTACTCGAAGGCGATCGAGTCCGTCGACCTGCGCAACACCAACACCACCTTGCTGGTGGAGAACGCCGCCAAGGACATGACGGAACTGACGGCCATGGTCGACCGGTTCGGCAATACGGCCAACGGGCACGGCAAGTTGTGCCTCAAGGGCATCGAGGATCTGATGATCGAGGTGAAGGGCGACTCCAACATCCGCCTGGCTTCGGACCAGATCAAGACGGTCGCCGTTTCCGGCGCCGGCGACCTGACGCTGTCCGCGACCAAGTTCGCGCCGGCGGCGGCGGAGAAAGCGGCCGACGTCAAGCCGTCCGAGACGCTGGAGAAACTGACCTTGTCCGGCTCCGGCAAGACGACCCTGGACGCGATGGGACTGAAGAAACTGAAGACGGTCGACGCGGGCGAAGCGAGCGGCGATGTCAAATTGAGCAATCTGGGCGCGAGCGTCGCGAGCTACATGGGCAGCGCGGGCAAGGACGAAGTCAGCGCGAAGGCGTTCGCGAAGGACGGCCTGAAGGTGGATCTCGGCGCCGGCGACGACACGTTCACGGTCGCCAATGTCAGCGCGGGCAAGAGCCGGGTCGACGGCGGCGCGGGCATGGACACCCTGGTGCTGAAGGAAAAGACCGGAGCCAACCTCAAGGGCGCCGGGGATGCCTACACGGGCTTCGAGACCATCACCCTGGACGCGGGCGGCGGCTCGGGCGTCTACGATGTCAAGGATCTCGGAGTCGACGAGTTGATGGTGAGCGGCGGCACCGCGGCGAAAGTCACGTTCAAGAACGTCATGTCCGGCGCCGGTCTTGCCGTTTCCAGCAAGCCGGCCGCCGACGATTCCAGCGACCCGCCCGTCAACAAGGCGACGGCCACGACCGCCGAAGTGAGCTACATGCTGGAGGACGGCGACGACGACTCGCTGACGCTGAAACTGCACGCCCGCGGCGGCAAGGGCGACAAGAAAGCGGATTTGGGAATAAGAAACCCGAAGATTCACTTGACGCTCACCCTGGGCGAGGAAGTCGAGGAAATGACCGTGCACTCCACAGCGACGGTTGTTTCTACGGTTACCCCTGCCGCGGACCGGCCCGGGGCGAAGGATTACTTTAACCGGCTCTCTTTGGGATTGGGAGATATTCCCGGCCTTGAGGAAATCAAGGTCACCGGAGAGGCTCATACTTACCTCAAATTTTCGGGTAGCGATAGCGCTTCGTTGAAGGTAATTGACGCGAGGGGGAGTTCAGGAGGCGTCTCGACAGCCGGAAATAATGTAGACGGCATCGAAGTCCATGGCAGCCCTGTCCATGACAGGCTCTTCGGCGGCTCGGCCAAGGGGACTCTCATGGGCTACGGCGGCGACGACCAGTTATTTGGTGGTGATGGTGAAGACACGCTCATTGGCGGAGCCGGGGGAGATTCCCTCGTACCGAGCAAGTCCGCGATTGTCAAAGATGTGATCTATGCAAGCGCCGCCTCTTTCAGTCAGCTTGATGACCAGGCCAAAGACACTTTTGTATACGATGCGGCGTCCGATTCGCAGGTTGACCTGGACAATATGACCGGCTTCGATTCGATCTTTCACATCGACGCGGACCGGGACAAGATCAAGCTCAGCCCGGTGGTGGATTTGCGGGGAGAGGTCTATTACCGAACAGTCGGCTTGCCGGGCGTCACCGCCGGCGACTCCCACGCCATCGACAAGACCAAGTCGCTGAAGCAAATCGTCGCCGACCACGGCGAAGGCATGTTCATGAGCGAAGCCTCGGGCAGTTCGTTCGGCAAGGCCAACTCCATTGTATGGGTTGCGTCGACGGAGAAGAGAAGCAACTTTTCCGTTACTTACGTTATCGATAACACCGCCCCTTTCGCCGATGCGACCGATATCAGGCCGACCTGGCTGCTGGTGGATGTGGACGGCAATGGAGATTTCGACGCCGACACCGACATGGCCATAGCGCTGATGGGCAACAGCAATTACCTGGAGGCGGAAGACTTCATCTGACCCGGCGGTTCGCCGTCCTTTGCCGAAACCCCCGGCTCCGGCCGGGGGTTTTTCATCCTGGAGGAAGATTCCTGCGATATCCGACGATTTTTGACGAATGTCGCGGGGAAGCCCTGATTTGGTCGGGGCATGCCCGCGATACAAGAGAGCGCCGCCGGATGCGATGGCGCAAGCCATTGAATCCGCAGCAAAACAAAACCACGCTTTTGTTTTGCTGCAATGAATAATTCCATGGATGGAATTATCCAGAGGATACTTTGTTCTCTACACGGCGCGCAATGACCCGCTTGCCCGCCGGACCGCTTTACAGTACCGTTGTGCGACTTCGGTTTGGGGAAGCTCCGATTGGTCGGAACTTCCCCGCGGCGCGCGGTCGCTCCGCCGGATTCGACGGCGCGAGCCATTGCATCCGCAAGCAAGACGAAGCCGCGCTTTTGTCTCGCGGCCATGAATGACTCCATCGATGGAATCATTCGGAAAACAACCAGGGCCCGTCGGCCGGAATACCAGGAGCCAGGAATGCCAATATCCCTTTTGCGAGCAATCGTCTGCTCGGTCTTGTCGCTGTCGGCGTTTGCCGCCCAGGCGAACTGGCGGCTCGACAATGAGGCATCGACCTTGAGTTTCGTTACCATCAAGGCGGATCATGTCGGCGAAGTTCACACCTTCGACCTGCTTGCGGGCATGATCGACAACGAAGGCAATGCCGAGATCGTCATCGAACTGATCAGCATCAATACGCTGATCCCGATTCGCGACGAACGCATGCAGAACATGCTGTTCGAGACCGGTCTGTTTCCGGAAGCGAATCTGACCGCGCGCCTCGAGATCGACCGGTTCGCCGAACTCGATATCGGCAGGAGCGCCGCGGCGACCATCGACTTCGACCTGTCCATGCGCGGCCGGTCGAATACTTATCGGGCCGAGGTCGTGGTCACGAGGCTCGCCGACAACGGCATTCAGGCGAGCACCCTGAAACCGGTCATCGTCGCGGCGGACAGTTACGACCTGGCGAGCGGCGTGGAGGCCCTGCGCGAAGTCGCGGGGCTGCCGAGCATCAGCAATGCGGTGCCGGTCAGTTTCACGGTAGTGTTCCGCGATAACGACTGAACGCTCGCGGGCGAAACCAGAAGGGAAGGGCAAGATGGAGCCGGCGTTCAAGCCCGAAGACCATGATATTCCCGCGCAATACCGGCATTGGCCGGGCGACGCCGCCGAGGACAATATCGGCCCGTTCTTCTTCTGCATGGAAGGGCCTCATTCGCGCGCGGCCTTTCGCGCCCGCGCCGGGCATTGCAATGCCCACCGGACGATCCACGGCGGCATCCTCATGGCGTTCGCCGATTACACGGCGTGCCTCGGCGCCAACGGCGGCGAGCAGGAAAGTGTCGCCACGATCAGCCTCAATGCCGAATTCCTCGCGCCGGCCCGCGCCGGCGACCTGCTGCTCGGCGAAGGCGAAGTACTGCGCCGCGGCCGATCGCTGGTTTTCGTGCGGGCGACAGTGCGCGCGGATGATCGCGTCGTCATGATCGCCAGCGCGGTTATCAAGCGGCTGCGCGCGCGAAACGCCTGTTCCGCGAGTGGCGCCGCGGATCGATGATCGGCCGCAGCGGCTCCATTCCCGCCCGCGCGAGGCAGATGTCCATGCAACTGTCGGCCCTGCCGCGGCGACTTTCCCGGCATTCCGCTTGCCGCGATAAACCGTTGCGCGGATGGAACCGTTCAGGAAATACCAGGGCGGAAAGACGGCGGAATTCCGCATGAGCATCACCGCCGTCGTCATCATCGCCTACCTTGCGTTTTTTGCCGCAGCGGGCCTCTTTCTCAACCGCGCCAACGCCAGCTCCTCCGACTGGGACATCGGCGGCGGCACGCTCGGGATCGCCATGCTCGCCGCCGGCGTCGCCGGCACCCGCATCGGCGGAGCCGGCACTTACGGCGTCGCCGGCGACGTGATTGCCGAAGGCGTCGGCCATCTCTGGTATGGCGTGAATTCCTTCGCCGCGCTGTTCCTCGTGGGACTGTTTTTCGCCATCCCCTATCGGCGCCTGAAACTCGTCAGCGTCGGCCAGGCTTTCGATTACCGATTCGGATCCCGGCGCTGCCAATGGCTCACCAGCCTTTGCGTTCAGGCCGAATATCTCGTCGTCAATATCATCGAGCCATACATCATCGGCTCGATCGTCAGCGGCGTCACGGGCATTCCTTTCGGATTCGGCGTGCTGATCGGCGCGGCGGTCATCATCTCCTTCACCGTATTCGGCGGCCTGCGCGGCACCGCGATCACCAATATCGCGCATTGCTCGGTGATCATATTCGGCTTGCTGCTCGTGGGCCTGGTCGCCATGAACAACATGGGCGGCTGGGATGCGGTGCTCGAACGCGCCAACGGCATGCTTGCGCAGACCTCGCAAGACGAAGCGCGCTGGTGGAGTTTCACGGGCATCGGCTGGGCGACGATCATCGCCTTGTTCATTTCCGCGACCATTCACACGCCGGCCGCCTCGGTCTACGCCAATTACGCCAGCAGCGCGGCGCGCCAGGAATACCTGATCCCCGGCTTTTTCCTGGCCGGCGTCGTCGCCGCGCTGATGCCGCTGGTCGCCGGTTTCATCGGCCTGTTGACCATGGCCGCCTACGGCGCCGAGGCGGGCCTGGGCAGTTATCTGAATATCGCCCAGCTCGCCATGGATTCCGGACAGATTCTCGGCGGCATCGCGCTGGCAGCGGTGCTCGCGGCGGTGATTTCCTCCGGCGCGCCGATCCTGCTCGCGAGCGCGACCATGTTTGTCAACGACTGGGTGCCGGGCTCGAAGCACTTCTCCTCGGACAGGAAACTGCTCGCCTACAAGGTCGTCACCGTCATCTACGGCTCCGCCGCCGCCGTTATCGCCTGGCTCGGCAATATCAGCTCGGTGCTGCAATTGCTGTTGCTCGGCTTCGCCATGGTGGTCCCTCCCGCGATCGCGGTGGGCTATGTACTCTATTGGAAGCGCACCACCGAGGCCGCGGCGTTCTGGGGCATGGCCGCCGGTTTCGCCGGCGGACTGACCATGTGGCTGTTCAATACCTTGTTCGACGGGCCGGAAAACGCCGCCGCCGGCGGCTTCGCCCAATGGTGGCACGAATGGATCGTCCGGCTCGGCGAATGGTCCGATCCTTCCTTCCTGACCTTGCTGTTGCCGCTGTGCGTCATTCCGGTGGTCAGCTTGCTGTTTCCCAATGACGAGTCGGACCAGGAGGCCAGCGAATCCTTCTATCGCCGCCTCGGCCGCATGCAACGCGATTTCAGTTGGAAGTAGCGAAGCGAACAGGCGCCTGGGTATCCTCCGCTTCCGGCGACAAACCGATTTGGTTCCCCGTCGATGTCGGTTTCAGTCAAGTCGGCCGGCGGCGCGAGAGAGCATGGGAGCCGTTCTTCTTATGTTCCGGCTCGCGATGTCCGGGCCGGCACCAGGCATCACCGCCCGCAGACCGAACAAGTCGGTTCGCGGTATGTGCAGTTACCGCCATTTGAGGTGCTCCTGAAATTGAAGACAAGGTGTTGCGGAACGGCATTATATAGCAACATTCGCCCTGCTTGCATGTGACCCGGATCACAAGTTATCGAAATTTTTCGCCCGCCCGGGCGACCGCGAAACGCCGATGCTCCATCCGACCGCAGCGCGTTCCGGCCGGTTGCGCGGCCCGCCTCGGCGACGGCCTGGAAATGATCGCGAGCCTCTTCGAAGGTCGATAGAACGCTCCGGGGAAGCCGCCGCGCGCCGGCTTATTTATTACTGACAAATCAAATAATTGCCGGCAGATCTCTCATGCCGCCGCAGACGGGGCGGTGTTCCCGCGATCCGCCGAACCGGGACGGCGGACGATTCGGCGATCAGGCCGCCGCGCGCGTTTTCGGGGAAGCGTTCGCACGGCCCGCGTCTTTTCCGCGGCCGCGTTTCGGTCCGCCGCGCGGCGTCGCTGTCCCAAAAACGCGATGTCGCTGCTCTGGAGAATTATTCGGCGAGCGCCGCGAGACCGCCCCGGCCGACGGCTCCGCAGGCCGGAAGTTCCCGTTCATGTTCGCGCGGCGATTCAGCGGCCGGGCCGCGCGAATCCAGCAAATACGGCAGGCATATCAACAAGTTCTGAGTGGCGGTAACTGCACAAACCAGAGATACGATAATCGGCCTGTCGGTAGCGATGCTGGGCAAGGCCCCGGGCACCGCATTGCTCAACGAGTGGTACGGCGTCTACAACGCGAGCATCGGCAAGGGCATGAGCCCGGAAGACGCCCTGCTGGAGTTGGCGAATCACATCGCCGCCTCGGACGCCTTTACATCCATGTATCCCTTCTTCATCACGAACGCGGAGTTCGCGACGGAATTCCTGACCGCGGCCTTGGGCGAAGCGCCGTCGGCGGAAGTGCTGGCCTTGGCGACGGACCTGCTCGACGGCGGCATGGGCCGGGGCGAGATGGGCCTGCTGGCCGTGCGGCAGTTGTTCGAGATCCGCATGCAGGGAGAAAGTCATCCCGCCTACGGCGATTTCGGCGCCCTCGCCATGATGTTCGCCAACAAGGTGCAGGTGGCCACCTATTACACCGTGGAGAAACGCTGGGAAGGTGCTTCCTCGAGCGTGCTCGGCGGCGTGACCGACGACGGCGACAGCGTGGACATGGCCAAGGAAGCCATCGACATGATGCGGCGTCCCGGCAAGAGCTTCGAGTTGACCACGGGCGTCGACCGGCTCGACGGCACCCTGGGCGACGACACCTTCGTCGCCACCGAGAAGACCCTGACCGGCGTGGACCGGATCGACGGCGGCGAAGGCATGGACACGCTGGAGCTTTCTTCCAGCGGCTCCGACGACGATGTCAATATCTCTTCCGGGGCGAGCGTCATGCACGTCGAGACGCTGACGGTCGACAGCGGCGGCGACTTCTCGGCGGACCTGAGCGGCTGGGAAGGTCTGACGGATGTCGTCCTGAGCGATGTCGCGGGAGATGTCGAACTGGATGCCGGCGGCGCCGATGTCTCGTCCGAATCTCTGGGCGACGACGACAAGGACACGACGATAGAGATCATGAACGCCGCCTCGGTCAACCTCGAGGACGTGAACGCCCGCGCGCAGGTGAACATCTTCGGCACGGACACCACGACCTCGGTCATGGTCGAAGGCGGCATGGGTGTCGAGGTGGGCAAGTCGACCGCGCATTCGGAGACGGTCAAGAGCGTGACGCTCGACGGCGTGCACGACGGCATGGGCGACGACGGCAAGCGCTACGGCGAAAACACGCCCGCCAAGGCCGCCGTGCCCGCCCAGGGCCAAACACCTGGAACGCCCGCTGTAGCCGCGAAAAACGACAAGGACAGCGTTCCGGTGCACATCTATTCGAAAGCGATCGAGTCCGTCGACCTGCGCAACACCAACACCACCTTGCTGGTGGAGAACGCCGCCAAGGACATGACGTCGCTGACGGCCATGGTCGACCGGTTCGGCAACGCGGCCAACGGGCACGGCAAGTTGTGCCTGAAGGGCATCGAGGACCTGATGATCGAGGTGACGGGCGACTCCAACATCCGCCTGGCTTCGGACCAGATCAAGACGGTCGCCGTTTCCGGCGCCGGCGACCTGACGCTGTCCGCGACCAAGTTCGCTCCGGCGGCGGCGGAGAAAGCGGCCGACGTCAAGCCGTCCGAGACGCTGGAGAAACTGACCTTGTCCGGCTCGGGCAAGACGACGCTGGACGCGATGGGGCTGAAGAAGCTGAAGACGGTCGACGCGAGCGCGGCGAGCGGCGCCGTCAAGTTGAGCAATCTGGGCGCGAGCGTCGCGAGCTACATGGGCAGCGCGGGCAAGGACGAAGTCAGCGCGGCGGTGTTCGCGAAGGACGGCCTGAAGGCGAACCTCGGCGCCGGCGACGACATGTTTACGGTCACCAATGTCAGCGCGGGCAAGAGCCGGGTCGACGGCGGCGCGGGCATGGACACCCTGGTGCTGAAGGAAAAGACCGGAGCCAACCTCAAGGGCGCCGGGGACGCCTACACGGGCTTCGAGACCATCACCCTGGACGCGGGCGGCGGCTCGGGCGTTTACGATGTCAAGGATCTCGGGGTCGACGAGTTGATGGTGAGCGGCGGCACTACGGCGAAAGTCACATTCAAGAACGTCATGTCCGGCACCGGTCTTGCCGTTTCCAGCAAGCCGGCCGCCGACGATTCCAGCGACCCGCCCGTCAACAAGGCGACGGCCACGACTGCCGAAGTGAGCTACATGCTGGAGGACGGCGACGACGACTCGCTGACGCTGAAACTGCACACCCGCGGCGGCAAAGGCGACAAGAAAGCGGATTTGGGATCAAAAAATCCAAAGATGGCCTTGACGCTCACCCTGGACGAGGATGTCGAGGAATTGACCGTGGATTCCACGGCGACCGTCACTTCGACCGTCGCCGCCGCGGACCGGCCCAAGACCACGGACTACGTCAACCAGCTCACTGTTATCGGAGACGACAGTGGAGTTGAGAAACTGAAAATCACTGGAGATGCTGCTATCACTGTCAACAGAACAATTGGATACCAAGGGAAAAGTGAATTGAAGTCCTTGACCTATGTTGATGCCAGGGAGAATACGGCAGGCCTTTATCTCATCACAGATGGTGGAAACGGTGGGCCGGACATAGAAGTTCATGGCAGTCCCGCCAATGATATCCTCATGGGGATGGGTGATGACTCCGGCACCAAAACCGGCAAGAGCACGTTGATGGGCTACGGTGGGGACGATGTGATCGTTGGTTTCTACGGCCCGGACAAGATCACAGGCGGTGCCGGAGGCGACAGGTTATTTCTTGGCGCTGCCGGGGTCGAGGTTGGAAGTAGCTTTATCGAATATAGTTCGGGTTTAGAATCGTTAGATGACAATGCCGAAGACATGATCATCTACAAAGCGGCATCCGATTCTCAAGTCAACTTTGGCGACGAGATAGCGGGATTCGATCTGATCTTCGACTTTGAAGTCAGAAGCGGCAAGAACAAGGACAAGATCGATCTCAGCTCAATAGTGGATCTGGCGGGGAGCCTCAAGGAACTGACCAACAGTGGGAGTAGCAGCAATCTGAAGACAGTGGTCGGCGATGGCAAGGATGTATTCGTGACTGACGCGAGTGGTACTGCATTCGCCAGCGCCAATCCCGTTGCGTTTGTCAAGACGACGGAGGATAAAACCACAATCAAGCACCCTGCGGGGGGAACCTTTAACTTTCATGTCAATGCCGGCGGCTTTGTTACCGGCAATAATATCAAGTTGACCTGGGTTCTTGTTGATGTGGACGGAGACGGCGATTTCAACGCCGACACCGATATGGCCATTGCGCTGGCCGATCACATCGATTTGGGCGCGGATAATTTCATGTAACTCGGCGGTTCGCCGCCCTCGACCAAAACCCCCGGCTTCGACCGGGGGTTTTCATATAGGAGGAAAATTCCTGCAAAATCCGTCAACGCCGAGTTTCGGCATTTCATTGACGGGGAATCCATGCGGCGCATGCCCGCGATACATAAAGAGCGCCGCCGGATTCGACAGCGCAAGCCATTGAATCCGGGAGCGAAATGAAGCCATGCTTTTGTTTTGCGGCAATGAATAATTCCATGGATGGAATTATTCAGAGGATACCAAGTTGTGAACAAGTTTCGACCTGTTTGGCGTATTCAGGAAGGTTTGGCGGCAGCCTGTCGAGTTTTTGATAAGAGTCCGCCCTGAAGCGGCCGGTCTCCCTGGCGACATTTCCCGGCCCCGAAGAATGCTGCAACATATTCGCAACATGGGAAAATCTGTCATATCCGCAGTTATGGCAAATGATTTGTCCAGGGAGAGAATGATCTTGCGGCGGTTATCTTGACTTCGGCGGTTTGAACTCGCAAGGGAATGCTCAATTCGCCGGCAGGCGGCGGGCTTCGATGAAGGCTTCCTCGGCGATATCGCGATAATTCATCACGCCTTCGCGGAAAGTGCTCCAGGATGCATGAATGCGCGCGGTCGCGGGGTCGGTCGCGGCGAGTTCGGCGACGACATCCTCGGCGATTCGCCTGAACTCGACCAGCACATCGTCGGGCAACTTGCGCAATTGCACGCCGTGTTCTTCCACCAGCACGCGCAGCGCTTCGTTGTTCCTGGCGGTCAGTTCGTCGTGCAGCAACTGGTTCATCGCTTCGGCGGCGGTCAGCAGGATTTCCTGGAGGTCGGGCGGCAAGGCGTCGAAAGCGACCTTGTTGATGATCGTTTCCAGGGTCGAGCCGGGCTCGTGCCAACCCGGATAATAGTAATAATCCGCCACCGCGTGATAACCGGCGGCGAGGTCGTTGTACGGGCTGACGAATTCGGCGGCGTCGAGCATGCCGGTCTGCAAGGCGTTGAAGACGTCGCTGACCTGCATCGTGACCGGCGTGCCGCCGGCGCGGCGGAAAACCTCGCCCCCGAGGCTGGGGATGCGCATCTTCAGACCTTGCAGGTCGTCGAGCGAATTGATCTCGCGATTGAACCAGCCGAACATCTGCGTGCCCGAGTTGCCGCCGCGAATCGGGATCAATCCGAAAGGCTCGTACAATTCGCGCCACAATTCCTTGCCGCCGCCATAGGAAAGCCAGGCGTCCTGTTCCGAGCCGGTCAAGCCGAAGGGAATGCTGGAAAAGAACGGCGTCGCGGCGATCTTGCCTTGCCAGTAATAAGCGCCGCTATGGCCCATTTCGGCCACGCCCCGGGATACCGCGTCGAATACTTCGAGGCCGCCGACGAGCTCGTTGGCGCCGTATACGCGAATCCGCAGGCGGCCGTTGCTCATGCGCGCGACGCGCGCGGAGAACTCTTCCGGCGAAGTGCCCAGCGCGGGCAGGTTCTTCGGCCAGGAAGTGATCATTTTCCATTCGCGGATGGTTGGTTCCCCGGCCGACGCCGCGCCGGGTTCTGCCGGCGCGGCGGGTTCGCCGCAGGCGCCGAGCAACAGCAAGCAAGCTGTCGGATACAGGAAGAGACGTGTTCGCATAAGGCCTGCCGCAGGCTCAGGGCCCGATCAGTTTCAGTTTGGCGTGAGACAAGGCCAGCCATTTGCTGCCGGCAGTGTCGAAATTTACCTGCACGCGCGCATTTTCGCCATCGCCTTCGCTTTGCAGCACGACGCCTTCGCCGAATTTGCGGTGGACAACGCGCTGACCAAGAGGCAGACCTCCCGGCGCGGTCGCCGGGGCGGATATCGGCCGCGGTCGCCGAGACGGGCCGTCGGCCCAGCGCGGTTGCCGCGGTCTGGCGCGCAGGCGCAGGTTCTCGATCAGGCCTTGCGGGATTTCGCCGATGAAGCGGGAGGCCATGCTCAAGTTGACATTGCCGTGGAGGCGGCGCGACTCGGCATAGGTCAGATACAACTTCTTCCGGGCCCGGGTGATGCCGACGTAGCAAAGCCGGCGCTCCTCTTCGAGGCCGTTCGGATCCTCTATCGACATGCGGTGCGGAAACAGGCCTTCTTCCATGCCCGCCAGGAAAACCAGCGGGAACTCCAGGCCCTTGGCCGAATGCAAGGTCATCAATTGCACGGCATCGCTGTCTTTCCCCGCCTGGGCATCGCCGGCGTCGAGCGCCGCCTGATCGAGGAACGCCGGCAGGAGATCTTCCGCTTCGGTTTCTTCCCTCGCCGCGAGTTCGGCGAAACCGCCGGCGGCATTGACGAGTTCTTCCAGGTTTTCGAGCCGGTTCCGGGCGATTTCGCCGCCCTCCTTATCGTGATGTTCGGGCAGGCCGCTGCGCTCGATCGCGAATCGGACCCGGTCGGCCAGCTCCAACCGTTCGGATTCGCCTTGCAGGCTGTCGAGCAATTGCAGGAACCGCAGCACGGCGCCCGCCGCGCGCCCGCCGAGAACCTCCCCGTTCGCGCATCTGACGCCGGCGGCCCATAGCGAAATCTGTTCCCGGCGCGCCAGTTGCCGGACGGCGTCCAGGCTGCGGCCGCCTATGCCGCGCGGCGGCACATTGACCACCCGCTCGAATGCCGCGTCGTCGTGGCGGTTGACCAGCAGGCGCAGGTACGCGAGCGCGTTCTTGATTTCCAGCCGCTCGTAGAATCGCAGCCCCCCGTAGATGCGATACGGGATATTGACTCGCAAGAGCGCGTCTTCGAGTTCGCGCGACTGGGCGTTGGAGCGGTACAGCACCGCCGCGTCGGAGTAGCGTTCGCCCTGGCCGGACCAGGATTCGATGCGTTCGGCGATGAAGCGCGCTTCGTCCTGTTCGTTGAAGGCGTCGTAAAGACTGACCAGCTCGCCGTCGCCGGCATCGGTCCACAAGGTCTTGCCGAGACGACCGCGATTGTGGGCGATGAGTTGATTGGCGACGTTGAGGATATTGGAAGTAGAACGATAATTGCGTTCCAGCCGCAATAGCCGCGCGTCGGGGAAGTCGCTCTGGAATCGCTGGATGTATTCGACCTTGGCGCCGCGCCAGCCGTAGATCGACTGATCGTCGTCGCCGACGACGGTAACGCGGCTCTGGTCTCCGGCCAGCACCCGGACCCAGGCGTATTGAATCGAGTTGCAGTCCTGGAATTCGTCGACGAGTATGTTGCGGAAGCGATTCCGGTAATGCGCGAGCAGTTGCGGATGCTTGAGCCAGAGTTCGTGGGCGCGCAACAGCAATTCGGCGAAATCCACCATGCCGCCGCGCTCGCAGGCGCTTTGGTAGGTCTCGTACAGCGCCAGCAAGTTGCGCGACCGCGCATCCTGTTCCGGCTCGATATTGTCGGGCCGCAGCCCTTCCTCCTTCCAGGAATTGATGACCGATTGGCATTTTCGCGCCGGCCAGCGCGATTCGTCGATATGCGCTTCGCGAGACAGGCGCTTGATCATGCGCAATTGGTCGTCGCTGTCGATTACGGTGAAACCGTCCGGGAATCCGGCCTCGCGCCGATGCATGGTCAGCAACCTGCGCGCAAGCGCGTGGAAGGTGCCGATCCACATGCCGCGCGACAGGCCGGCCGCCGCCCGGCCGCCATCGTCCAGGCCCTTCGCCAGCAAGGTTTCCACGCGCGCCCGCATCTCCCGCGCGGCCTTGTTGGTGAAAGTCACCGCGAGCAGTTCGAAAGGCGAGCACTGGCCGGTCGCGAGCAGCCAGCCGATGCGATGCGCGAGCACGCGGGTCTTGCCGCTGCCCGCGCCCGCCAGCACCAGCAGGTTCCGGGTCTGGCTCGTGACGGCTTCGCGTTGCTGTTCGTTGAGGGAATCGAGGATGGGCGCGGAATCCATGCGCCATTCTAGCAAATGGCGCGGCGGGCGCATTGGGCGGGCGCCGAGCTTCGGGCATCCTCTGAACAGTTCCATCCATGGAATTATTCATTGCCGCAAGACAAAAGCGCGGTTTTGTCTTGCTCCCGGATGCAATGGCTTGCGCTGTCGAATCCGGTGGCGCCCTTTTGTATCGCGGGTTTGTACCGCGGGCATGCGCCGCGGGGAAGCCCAGACCAAATCAGGGCTTCCCCGCGGCATTCGTCAAACATCGCCGGATATTGCAGGAATTTTCCTCCAGGATGAGAAACCCCCGGCCGCAGCCAGGGGTTTTGGCAAAGGAGGGCGAACCCGCCGGGTCAGATAAAGTCTTCCGCATCCAGGTAATTGCTGTTGCCCATCAACGCAATGGCCATGTCGGTGTCGGCGTTGAAATCGCCGTCCCCGTCCACATCCACGAGAAGCCAGGTTGTATTTATATTATTCGCATCGGCGAAGGAGACGTTGTTATCAATAACAAAAGAAACGAAAAAGTTGTCTCTCTTCTCCGTCGATGCAAGCCAGACAATGGAGTTGGCCTTGCCGAACGAACTGCCCGAGGCTTCGCTCATGAACATGCCTTTACCGTGGTCGGCGACGATTTGCTTCAGCGATTTGGTCTTGTCAATGACATGGGAGTCGCCGGCACTGGCGCCCGGCAAGCCGACTGTTCGGTAATAGACCTCTCCCCGCAAATCCACCACCGGGCTGAGCTTGATCTTGTCCCGCTCCGCGTCGAAGTAAAAGATCGCGTCGAAGCCAGTCATCTTGTCCAGGTCAACCTGCGAATCGGATGCCGTATTGTACACAAAAGTGTCTTTGGCCTGATCGTCAACCGCACTAAAGCCATAGTATGCGAAAGCCACATCGTTAAGAATCGCGTACTTGGCCCCTGCCAGGGAATCTCCCCCGGCTCCACCATTCAAGGTGTCTTCACCCTCACCTCCCATTAACACGTCATCGCCGCCGTAGCCCATGAACTTCGAATTACCCTTATGATCCATGAACCTGTCCTGGACAGGGCTGCCATGGAATTCGATGGCTGGGGTACTTTTACTATTGTTGTAAAAGTAAGAGGCACCTCCTGAACTTTCTCTCGCGTCAATTACCTTCAACGAGGGAGCATCAGCCGACAATTTGATGTACGCATGAGCCTCTCCGGTGATCTTCAATTCCTCAAGGCCGGAACCTGTCAAGGAGAGCCGGTTAAAGTAATTCTTCGCCCCGGGCCGATCCGTGGCGGGGGTAACCGTAGAAGTAAGCGTAACTGTGGAGTGCACGGTCATTTCCTCGACTTCCTCGTCCAGGGTGAGCGTCAAATGAATCTTCGGGTTTCTTACTCCCAAATCCGCTTTCTTGTCGCCCTTGCCGCCGCGGGCGTGCAGTTTCAGCGTGAGCGAGTCGTCGTCGCCGTCCTCCAGCATGTAGCTCACTTCGGCGGTCGTGGCCGTCGCCTTGTTGACGGGCGGGTCGCTGGAATCGTCGGCGGCCGGCTTGCCGGAAACGACGAGATCGGCGCCGGACATGACGTTCTTGAATGTGACTTTCGCCGCGGTGCCGCCGCTTACCATCAACTCGTCGACTCCGAGATCCTTGACATCGTAGACGCCCGAGCCGCCGCCCGCGTCCAGAGTAATGGTCTCGAAGTTCATGTAGGCGTCCCCGGCGCCTTTGACATCGGCGCCTTTCTTGTGCTTCAGCACCAGGGTGTCCATGCCCGCGCCGCCGTCGATCCGGCTCTTGGCGCCGGCGGCGGCGTTGTCGACCGTGAACGTGTCGTCGCCGTCCCCGAGATCCGCCTTCAGGCCGTCCTTCGCGAACGCCTTCGCGCTGACCTCGTCCTTGCCCGCGCTGCCCATGTAGCTCGTGACGCTCGCGCCCAGATTGCTCAACTTGACGGCGCCGCTCGCCTCGCTCGCGTCGACCGTCTTCAGCTTGCTCAGCCCCATCGCGTCCAGGGTCGTCTTGCCGGAACCGGACAAGGTCAGTTTCTCCAGCGTCTCGGACGGCTTGACATCGGCCGCTTTCTCCGCCACCGCCGGCGCGAACTTGGTCGCGGACAGCGTCAGGTCGCCGGCGCCGGAAACGGCGACCGTCTTGATCTGGTCCGAAGCCAGGCGGATGTTGGAGTCGCCCTTCACCTCGATCATCAGGTCTTCGATGCCCTTGAGGCACAACTTGCCGTGCCCGTTGGCCGTATTGCCGAACCGGTCGACCATCGCCGTCAGCGACGTCATGTCCTTGGCGGCGTTCTCCACCAGCAAGGTGGTGTTGGTGTTGCGCAGGTCGACGGACTCGATCGCTTTCGAATAGATGTGCACCGGAACGCTGTCCTTGTTGTTTACTGCGGCTTTTTCGCCTGCGGCCGCCGTGTTGGTGCCGTAGCGCTTGCCGTCGTCGCCCATGCCGTCATGCACGCCGTCGAGCGTCACGCTCTTGACCGTCTCCGAATGCGCGGTCGATTTGCCCACCTCGACGCCCTTGCCGCCTTCGACCATGACCGAGGTCGTGGTGTCCGTGTCGAAGATATTCACCTGCGCGCGGGCGTTCACGTCCTCGAGGTTGACCGAGGCGGCGTTCATGATCTTTATCGTCGTATCCTTGTCGTCGTCGCCCAGGGATTCGGACACGACATCCGCGCCGCCGGCATTCAGTTCAACATCTCCCGCAACGTCCAGCTCGACCGTCGCGAGACCCGTCCAGCCGCTCAGATCCGCATCGAAGTCGCCGCCGCTGTCGACTGTCAGCGTCTCGATGTTCATGACGCTCGCTCCGGAAGAGATATTGACATCGTCGTCGGAGCCGCTGGAAGAAAGCTCCAGCGTGTCCATGCCTTCGCCGCCGTCGATCCGGTCCACGCCGGTCAGGGTCTTCTCGGTGGCGACGAAGGTGTCGTCGCCCAGGGTGCCGTCGAGCCGGTCGACACCCGTGGTCAACTCGAAACTCTTGCCGGGACGTTGCATCATGTCGATGGCTTCCTTGGCCGCGGTCACGCTGTCGCCGTCGCCGGTCACGCCGCCGAGCACGCTCGAGGAGTCGCCCTCCCAGCGCTTGGTAACGGTGTAATACGTGGCCACTTCCACCTTGTTGGCGAACATCATGGCGAGGGCGCCGAAATCGCCGTAGGCGGGATGGCTTTCTCCCTGCATGCGGATCTCGAACAACTGCTGGACCGCCAGCAGACCCATTTCGCCCCGGCCCATGCCGCCGTTGAGCAGGCCCGTCGCCAGGGCCAGCACTTCCGCCGACGGCGCTTCGCCCAGGGCCGCGGTCAGAAAATCCCGCGCGAACTCCGCGTTCGTGATGAAAAAGGGATACATGGAGGTGAAGGCGCTCGAGGAAGCGATGTGATTCGCCACCTCCAGCAGAGCCGCTTCCGGGCTCATGCCCTTGCCGACGCTCGCGTTGTAGACGCCGTACCATTCGTTGAGCAATGCGGTGCCCGGGGCCTTGCCCAGCATGGCCACCGAAAGGCCGATTATCGTATCTCTGGTTTGCGCTGTTACCGCCATTTTGGGGTGCTCCTGTAAAGTCAAGTAAGAGGCTCGCGTGGCGGCATTATACAACGGCATCCGCGCCGCGCACATGTGATCGGGATCACAAATTGTCGAAATTTTTCGGCCGCCCAAGCGGCCGCGAAACGCCGGCATTCCGTCCGGTCGCGCCGCGTTCCGGCCGGTTGCGCAGCCCACCTCAGTCCCGGCCTGGAAGCGAACGCGAACCGTCTCGCAGGCCGAGGGAGCGCTTTCGAGAAAGCCGTCGAGCGCCGAGCTACGGCTTGTTTATTATTGATAAATCAGATAGTTGCCGACAAATCTCTTGCGCCGCCGCGGGCGGAGCGGTTTTCCCGCAACCCGCCGAACCGGGACGGCGGGCGATTCGGCCGCCGGGCCGCCGCACGCGTTTCCGGGGAGGGATTCGCGCGATGCGCGCCTTTTCCGCGGCCGCGTTTCGGTCCGCCGCGCGGTGTCGCTGCCCGAAAACCGCGATGTCGCTGTCCCGAAAAATTATTCGGCGGCGTGCCGCGAGACCGCCCCGGCCAACGGCTCCGCGGGCCGGAAGTTCCCGTTCATGTTCGCGCGGCGATTCAGCGGCCGGCGCGCGCGAATCCGGCAAATGCGCAGGCATATCAACAAGTTCTGATTGGCGGTAACAGCGCATACCGCGAATCGGTTTGTGCTGCCTGTCGGCGGCTATGCCGGGGAGCGGCCCGGGTGCCCGCGAAGAGGAAGCTGCCGCAGACCGGACCGAAGAACGTCGGTTCGTCAGGCTTCGCCCGGAACCGCGCTGATTTGAGCGCGGCGGCGACCCGCCGGCGCGTGCCAACCGCGGCCCCCCGCCGATTCAGGTCGCTTGCGCGATATTCGGGTTGGCAACCTGGCGGATTTCATGGCGTTTGGTCTCTCGAATCGTTGATTCTTCTTTCGGCCTGTTGCGGGAAATTTCCTGAATATGAATCGGGAAAGTTTTGATCAAGTCAGAGCTTTCCCGCGGCGCATGCCCGCGATACAAGCCCGCGGTACAAAAAAGCACCGCCGGGTGCAACGGCTTGCGTCGCCGGCAAGTTTCAATAAATCACGGCGCGCCTGCCGCAATCCCCTGAAAAACCTGGTTCAGCAATTGGGCCGTGCGTTGGCCCGCAAGCCCGAGGCGTTGTCGGGACAGGCGCCGCATGTTGGCCAGATAGTCTTCGGACAACTCGATTTCTCGCATGCCGCGACCCTCGCGCTCGGCGGCGAGGATTTCGCGCTTGACGGCTGCGGGATAAACCGCGCCGGTGAGCAAGCGGCGACTTTCGTCCAGCCATATTGTCCAGTCGAGCGGTTCGGATTCGATAGCGTCGCCGTCGAACGATCGCAGGAGTTCGTTTATGGCGCCGACGCTGTCGACGACTCCCTGTTCGCGCAAGGCCCGGTCCCAGACCGCGTGCAAATTGCCGGCGTTGGTGTCGACGCCGTTGCCGCCGGCATCGCCGGACTCGAACAGACGCGCGGAAAACAGCGAGCCCGTATGCAGCGGCTGGTGGATATCGCCGATCAGGTGCAGCGCCCAGCACAGGGCGACCGCGCGCCGTCCCGCCTCGACATCGGGGTCGGCCAGCAGGCGCATGTTGTAGTCGAGCGCCGCGACCACGTTGTCCGCGTCCGCTTCGGCGCGAATCGCCGCGCCGGGCGGGCCTGCGATAGCGGGGAAAGGATCGACGCCGACGTAGACATTGCCTTGCGTCGCGGCGGCGCCGCGCAGCCAGGCGCCGTCGATGTAATGCCAGTTGCCGCGATGATATCGCGCCCGTTCGGGCCGCGGCAGCCCGCGGGCGATATCCGGCCAGAAGGCCGCCTGACCTAGCAGCCAGACATCCAGTTCGAGTGCGTCGCCGGTATCGATGAAACCGGGAACCTGCGCCATGAAATCTTCGGCGAATCGCGGATGCGCCCGCAACACGGCCAGCAGCCGGTCGCGAGTCGAGGATTCGAGGTATTCCATCGCGATAGCGGCGCTGACCCGATGGCCGACCGAATCCCAGGCCAGGACCGGCGCGCCGAACGCGGTCAGACCGGCAAACAGCGATGCAAACAGGATAGCGCGCACGGCTCCTCCGACAAAAACCGCGGGACCGCCGAAAATCGCGAGCGGCGCCGCGCCCAGACAAAAGCGTGGTTTTGTCTTGCTCCCGGATTCAATGGCTTGCGCCATCGAATCCGGCGACGCTCTCTTGTATCGCGGGCATGCGCCGCAGGGAAGCCCTGACTTGATCAGAGCTTCCCTAATCAGATTGCTCGCGCAATATCCGGGCTAGACATCCGGGGCGGGCGAGCCTTGCCAGCCGCCGATTTCCCGCCAGCGGTTGACGATGCGGCAGAACAGCTCCGCCGTCTTTTCCGCGTCGTAGCGGGCATTATGGGCGGATTCGCCGTCGAAAGCGATGCCGGCTTCCTCGCAGGCCCGCGACAGCACGGTCTGGCCGTAGGCCAGGCCGGCCAGGGTGGCGGTGTCGAACACGCTGAAGGGGTGAAAGGGATTGCGCTTGAGATCATGGCGCGCGCTGGCGGCATTGACGAATCCCTGGTCGAAATGGGCGTTGTGGCCGACGAGGATGGCGCGTTTGCAGCCGTTCGTCTTGACCGCCTTCCTGACCAGCCCGAAGATGTCGCGGAAAGCTTCCCCCTCCGGCATGGCCTCGCGCGCGGGGTCGTCGAGGTCGATGCCGGTAAAACTCAGCGCCGCCGGGTCGATATTGCCGCCTTCGAACGGGATGATGTCGCGGGCGCGGCTCTCGTCGATGCGCAGCGCGCCGTCGGCGTCCATGGCGAGAGTGACCGCGGCGATTTCGAGAATGGCATCGGTTTCCGCCTTGAAGCCGCCGGTTTCCACATCCACGACTACCGGCAGGAACTCCCGGAACCGCTTTTTCAGCAAGTCGCGCGGCGCCTGCGTCATGAGCCGTTTCCGGTCAGCTTCCAACGGATTGGCTCGCCTGCCCGGATCGGGACCACTTCATCGTCGCCGAACGCGAAGCGCGCCGGCGCGGTCCAGCTTTCGCGCGCGAGTCCGATGCGCGAGCGATTGCGCTCCCTGCCGTAAAAATCCGCGCCGTGAAAGGCGGCGAAGGCCTCGAGCCGGTCGAGCGCCTGCTCTTCTTCGAATACTTCGGCGTAAAGTTCGAGCGCTGCCGGCGCGGTATAGATTCCCGCGCAGCCGCAGGCGCTTTCCTTCTCCGTTGCCGGATGCGGCGCCGAATCGGTGCCGAGGAAGAAGCGCGGATTGCCGCTCGTGGCGGCGGCTCGCAGCGCCTCGCGATGGATATCGCGTTTCAGGACGGGCAGGCAATACAAGTGCGGCCTGATGCCGCCGGCGAGCATGTCGCTTCGATTGAACAGCAAGTGATGGACGGTAATCGTCGCGGCGATTCGCGCGGGCGATTCGGCCACGAATTGCGCGGCTTCCCTGGTGGTGATGTGTTCGAGCACGATGCGCAGGCGCGGGAAGCGTTCGCATAGCGGCTGCAAGACGCGGTCGATGAAAACGGCTTCGCGGTCGAATATGTCCACCTCGGCGTTGGTGACCTCGCCGTGCAACAGCAAGGGCAGATCAAGTTCCTGCATGCGCTCCAGCAGCGGCAAGACCTTGTCGACGGCGGTCACGCCCGAATCGGAATGGGTGGTCGCGCCGGCGGGATAATATTTCACTGCGGCGAGCCAGGGCGCGCGCGCGGCCAGTTCGATTTCGGCGATGGGCAGGTTGTCCGTCAGGTATAGCGTCATCAGCGGCTCGAAACCGGCGCCCGGCGGAATCGCCCGAATGATCCGCGCGCGATATGCCGCGGCGCGCGCCGCGCTGGTGACCGGCGGTTCCAGATTGGGCATGACGATGGCGCGGCGGAAGCAGCGCGCGCTATGGGGCACGGTGGTCGCCAGCGCGGCGTGGTCGCGCAAATGCAAATGCCAGTCGTCGGGACTGGTAATGCTGATCGAATCGCGGTTCATTCCGGTATCGCGTGGGCGGGGTTGCGGGATTGTAGCAAAGTTGCCCGGCTGCGCGACGAGCGCGCCGCTCTGCTAGAATGCGTTCCTTTTCGCTGGCGGAGATTGCGCATGTCCCGGATCAGGAAGGTGGTGCTGGCCTATTCGGGCGGGCTCGACACCTCGGTTATCGCGAAATGGCTGCGGCAGACCCATGATTGCGAAGTCGTCGCCTTCACCGCCGATATCGGCCAGGGCGAAGAAGTCGAGTCGGCCCGCGCCAAGGCCGAGGCCATGGGCATCCGCGAGATCTTCATCGAGGATCTGCGCGAGGAATTCGTCGCCGAATACGTCAATCCCATGTTCCGCGCCAATGCGCTATATGAAGGCGAATACCTGCTCGGCACCGCGATCGCGCGCCCGCTGATCGCCAGGAGGCTGGCGGAGATCGCCCGCGAGACCGGCGCCGACGCCATTTCCCACGGCGCGACCGGCAAGGGCAACGACCAGGTCCGTTTCGAACTCGGCGCCTACGCCCTGAGCCCCGGCATCAGGATCATCGCCCCCTGGCGCGAATGGGAACTCAATTCGCGCGAGCGCCTGCTCGCCTATTGCGAACAGCACGGCATTCCCGTGGAGCAGCAGCGCGACGGCAAGTCGCCGTATTCCATGGACGCCAATCTGCTGCATATCTCCTATGAAGGCGGCGCGCTCGAAGACCCCTGGGCCGAACCCGAAGAATCCATGTGGCTGCGCACCGCGGCGCCCGAGCAGGCGCCCGACGAGCCGGCCTATGTGGAACTCGATTATCGTCTCGGCGATATCGTCGCTGTCGACGGCGAGGCCATGAGTCCGGCGCGAGTGCTCGAGACGCTCAACCGCATCGCCGGCGCCCATGGCGCGGGCCGCGCCGATATCGTCGAGAACCGCTACGTCGGCATGAAATCCCGCGGCTGTTACGAGGCGCCGGGCGGCGCCGTCATGCTCAAGGCGCATCGCGCGATCGAATCGATCACGCTCGACCGCGAACTGGCCCATCTGAAAGACGAACTGATGCCGCGCTACGCCAGCCTGATCTACAACGGCTATTGGTTTTCGCCCGAGCGGCTGGCCTTGCAGGCGCTGATCGACCATTCCCAGCAACACGTGAACGGCAAGGTCAGGCTGAAACTCTACAAGGGCAATGTCATTGTCGTCGGCAGGCAATCCGACGATTCGCTGTTCGACGAGAATATCGCCACTTTCGAAGACGACGCCGGCGCCTACGACCAGGCCGACGCGGGCGGCTTCATCCGCCTCAACGCCTTGCGCCTGCGCATCGCCGCCGGCAAGGGCAGGAAATAGGCCGTCTCAGGCCGGAGTCTTGTCCGGGTATTCGCACAAGTCGGCGATGGGGCAATCGCCGCAGCGGGGTTTGCGCGCCGCGCAGACATAGCGGCCGTGCAGGATCAGCCAATGGTGCGCGTCGAGCAGGAACTCCGCGGGCACCAGGCGCAACAGCTCTCGCTCCACCGCGAGCACATCGCGTCCCGGCGCGATGCCCGTGCGATTGGCTACGCGGAAGATATGCGTGTCGACCGCCATCGCCACCTGGCGGAAGGCGGTATTGAGAACCACATTGGCGGTCTTCCTGCCGACTCCCGGCAAGGCTTCGAGTTGCTCGCGGGTGTCGGGCACTTGCGAGTCGTGCTTTTCCACGAGCATGCGGCAGGCGGCGATGACGTTCTTCGCCTTGGTGTTGTACAGCCCGATAGTGCGGATATGACGCTTCAGTCCCTCTTCGCCGAGGGCGAGCATGGCTGCCGGCGTATTCGCCGCGAGATATAATTTCGCCGTAGCCCGATTCACGCCCACATCGGTCGCCTGGGCCGACAGGATCACCGAGACCAGCAATTCGAAATGCGAATTGAACTTGAGTTCCGTGGTCGGCGCCGGATTGGCCGCTCGCAGGCGCTCGAAGATTTGCCGCCTTGCCGCCGCGTTCATGCGCGTTTTCGGCGCGCCGCCGCCCGCGCTGTCGCGGCGGCGATTTCGCGCCGCGCCGCCTCGCGCGAAAAGCCGCCGCCGGCTTTCGGCCATAGCCGGGGGTCCGGGTTCGCCAGCCGGAATTCATGATATTCCTCGCGCCGGCGCCGATGCTCCGACAAGTCCCCGTCGACTTGCGCCGCCGGCTCCGGCAGCGCGCGCATTTCAATGCAATCGACGGGGCAGGGCGCCAGGCAAAGTCCGCAGCCGGTGCATTCGGCCTTGATGACGGTATGCATCATGCCCGGCGCGCCGAGGATCGCGTCCACCGGACAAACCGGCAGGCATCTGGCGCAGCCGATGCATTCGGCTTCGCGGATAAAGGCCGCGGCCGCCGGCGCGTCAGGGTTGCCGCGGGAAATGCCGTTCATCCAGAAGGCCGCTGGAATATGCCGAGGGAATCCGGTAACGCGCCAGGATCTGCTCTTCCGAGGCCAGCGCCTGCTCGTGGTCGATCACCATCTGGTAGCCGTTTTCATTGCGGAACACGACGAAAGTTTCGCGGTTCCGCCGCAACATCGAAACGAAATGGTCGAAGTCGCGGATCGACTCGCCGTTGACGGTATGCACTACCCAGTTGCGCCAGTCGTGATAGCCGAGGTTCACATCCGCCGCCATCACCTGCAAGGCGACGACGAGTTCCCGGCGTTCGGGAGAGGCCCATTCATTGCGCGCTTCGAGCAGGGAGATCGGCGCGGCGCGGCTCCAGTCGTTGCCCCAGCGCTTGATCAGATTCATGTTCAACGGCACGAACAGCACGCCGCCGTAGAGATAATATTCGGGAATCCGGTCGAACTGTTCGCCGTTGACGAGACTGTAGCTTTCCTTCGCGCCGCCGGCGGCGAGCCGCGCGGTCCGTTGCTCATCCCGGCGCGTAAAAGTCACCGGGACGGCGTCGCCGACATGGTGCTGGTCTATCGCGTACTTGTAATTCGTCAACATTTCGTCGTTGAGCCGGATGCTGCCGTCGTCGGCGATCTGGTAGCCGTCCACGGCCGCGATCACGTCGTCGACCGCGAGCACGCCGTCGGCGGGCGAGCCTTCGAACACCTTGATCACGATCACGCCGCGCTGGTCTTCGCGCAGGCCCAGCGCTGCTTTCGCCGCCGGGCTTTCCAGCGTCTGGGTGCGGAAGCCGAGATCGGGAAATCCGTCCGGCGCGCCGTCCTCGCTGTCCCGCAATACGTGGCGGATTACGCTCGGCGGGATGAAATAGCCGAGATTTTCGGCTCGGCCGCCGGTATTGGACTGCATGACGATGCCGACGATCTGCCGGTCGACGACGACCGGCCCGCCGCTGTTGCCGGGATTGATCGCGGCGTCGATCTGTCCGGCGAGCAGGTAGCTGGAGGCGTGGGCGTAGATCTGGTGTTCCACCCGCGACAGCACGCCCTTGGTGATGCTCAGGCTCTGGCCGCCGACGGGATAGCCGAATACCGACACCTCGTCGCGCAGATTCGGCAATTCGCCGATGGCCAGCGGCTTCAGGCCGGCATGGAACTCCGCCTCGTCGACCGTGATCAGCGCAAGGTCGGCTTCGTGGGATACGAACCGCACGCGCGCCTGGTAGCGTTGCGGATCATTGTGCTTCTGCACTTGCACATAACTGGCGTCGGCGACCACGTGAGCATTGGTGAGGATGCGGCCGTCGTCGATCAACACGCCGGAACCCGATGTCTGCCGGGGATTGAGCAATCGCCAGGGCACGAAATAGTCCGGCGCCGCCTGGGTCGTATAGATCTTGATGACCGAATTCTCGATATCCTGAATATCGTCGTCTTGCGCGGCCAGGCCGCCGCAGACCGGCAACAGCGCGACGAGGCACGCGGCGCCGAACAGCAGCTTCCCGCCCGATGGATTTCGCGAATGGCTCACTCGACTGGCCGAGACAAGGTCAAGCGCCGAGTATCGGTCCTGCCGCCGCTCGCTGTCAAACCGGGCTTCCCCGCGGCGTCTGCCGCGATGCAAGCCCGGGGAGCAAAAGAGCGCCGCCGGATTCGCCGGCGCGAGCCGCCGAATCCGGGAGCAAGACAAGACCATGCTCTTGTCTTGCGGCAATGAATGATTCCATGGATGGAATTATTCAGAGAAGACTCAACCCACCCGCATGCCCGGCCGGGCGCCGGCGTCGGGCCGCAGCACCCAGATATCGCCGCCGCCGGGGCCGGCGGCCAGGATCATGCCTTCGGATACGCCGAATTTCATCTTGCGAGGCTCCAGGTTGGCGACCACCACGAGCATCTTGTCCCTGAGATCTTCCGGCCGGTAGGCGGCGCGGATGCCGGCGAACACGATGCGCTCGACGGGGTCGCCGCGCGCATCCCTGCCGAGGTCGAGCCGCAGGCGCAGCAACTTGTCGGCGTCCGCGACGACATCGGCCTCGATCACCCGCGCGACGCGCAGGTCGACCCTGGCGAAAGCATCGATACCGATCGTTTCGGCGACCGCCGCCGCGGCTTCCCGCGCGGAATCCGCGCCGCCGTCTTGCCGGCGATTCCAGCTTGCCCGCGAGTCCTCGATCATGGCCTGCACCGCGGCGGGCTCGACCCGCTTCATCAGCGGCTTGAAACGATTGATGCGATGATCGAGCAACAGCGAATCGAGGTCGCTCCAGCGCAAGGGTTCGATCGCCAGGAATTCCTCGGCATTCGCCGCCAGCGCCGGCAATACCGGTTTCAGAAAGCCCGCCAGCAAGCGGAAAGCATTGATGCCGGTGGTGCAGATTTGCTGCAGCTCCGGCGAATGCCGGTCGGCCCTGGCGATTTTCCAGGGCTCGCGCTCGTTGAGATATTGATTGGCCTTGTCGGCCAGCGCCATGATCCGGCGCACCGCCTTGCCGTATTCGAGTCGTTCGAACAGGTCGGCGATATCGGTCGCCGCCCGCCGGATTTCTTCGATCAGGGCCTCGTTGTCCAGCGCGGCGGCGAGCATGCCGTCGAAATTCTTGCCGATGAAGCCGGCGCAGCGGCTGGCGATATTCACCAGTTTGCCGACCAGGTCCGCATTCACCCGTTGCGCGAAGTCCGCCAGGTTCAGGTCGAGATCGTCCACGCCCGGACCGAGTTTCGCCGCCAGGTAGTAACGCAGGTATTCCGGGTGCAGATGGTTCAGGTAAGTGGCGGCATTGATGAAGGTGCCGCGGGACTTGGACATCTTGGTGCCGTCGACGGTGACGAAGCCGTGCACATGCAGCGCGTCCGGCTTGCGGTAGCCGGCGCTGGCCAGCATCGCGGGCCAGAAGAAGGCATGGAAATTGACGATGTCCTTGCCGATGAAATGATGGAGCTCGCAGTCGCTTCCGGGCCGCCACCAGGCGTCGAAATCGAGCCCTTCGCGCTTGCAATAGTCGAGAAAACTCGCCATGTAGCCGATCGGGGCGTCGAGCCAGACGTAGAAGAACTTGCCGGGGCGGCCCGGGATCTCGAAGCCGAAATAGGGCGCGTCGCGGCTGATGTCCCAATCCTGAAGACCTTCCTCCAGCCACTCGTCGAGCTTGTTGGCGACGGCTTCATGCACGGCGCCGCCGTGAATCCACTCCTTGAGCATCTCGGCGAAGGCCGGCGCGGTAAAGAAGAAATGCTCCGACTCCTTTTCCACCGGCGTCGCTCCGGAGAGCGCGGATTTCGGATTGATCAGTTCCAGGGGGCTATGGGTGGAGCCGCAGACCTCGCAATTGTCGCCGTATTGCCCCTCGGCCTTGCAGCGCGGGCAGGCGCCGATGACATAGCGGTCGGCGAGAAACAGGTTCTTTTCCGGATCGAACAACTGGCGGATATTGCGCCGGACGATATGGCCGTTGCGTTCGAGTTGCAGGTAGACCGCCTCGGACAATTCCCGGTTTTCCGCGGAATGGGTGGTGTGGAAATTGTCGAAGTCGATCAGGAAGCCGGCGTAGTCGCGCCGATGCTCGCGATTGACGCGGTCGATCAGTTGCTCGGGGGCGATGCCCTGGTCTTCGGCGCCGAGCATGATGGCGGTGCCGTGGGCGTCGTCCGCGCAGACGTAGATGCATTGGTGGCCGCGAAGCTTTTGCAGGCGCACCCAGATGTCGGTCTGGATCGCCTCCATGACATGGCCGAGATGAATATCGCCATTGGCGTAGGGCAATGCGCTCGTGACGAGAATCTTGCGCTGGCTCACCTGGAATACCCCGCGTCGCGGCTCTCAGATCTCGACCATCGCGAAATCGTGTTTGGCGGCGCCGCAATCCGGACAGCTCCAGTCGTCGGGAATATCTTCCCAGCGCGTGCCGGCGGGGATGCCTTCCGCCGGCGCCCCGAGTTCCTCGTCATAGACGAATCCGCAGATCTGACATTCCCATCGTTTCATGAAAGCCTCCGCAACTCTTCGAGTCGGGGAAGCCCTGAGCTGGTCAAGGCTTCCCTGCGGCGCATGGCCGCGCTGCAAGTCCGCGGTACAAGTCCGCGGTACATTAAGTATCCTCTGAATAATTCCATGGATGGAATGGTTCAGGGAATACCCGGCGACGCGCCGCGATCATACTGCAACGGATCGGCGAAATCATCCGCGCCGGCGAGGTGAATCGGGCGATGAATGGTTCTATCATGCGTCTGCTTCGCGCGCGGCGGCGGCCTGGAGAAGATCGCATGACAATCAAATCGGACCGATGGATCAGGATGATGGTCGAAGAGCGACGGATGATCGAGCCCTTCGAGCCGGGCCAGGTGCGGCAGGCCGCGGACCGCAAGGTCATTTCCTACGGCACTTCGAGTTACGGTTATGACGTGCGCTGCGCGAACGAATTCAAGATCTTCACCAATGTGCACACCACATCCGTGGTGGATCCGAAGAACTTCGACGAAACCAGCTTCGTCAGCATCGAAGAGCCTTCCTGCATCATTCCGCCCAATTCCTTCGCCCTCGCGCGCACCGTGGAGTATTTCCGCATTCCCGGCAACGTGCTCACCGTCTGTCTCGGCAAGTCGACCTATGCCCGTTGCGGCATTATCGTCAATGTCACGCCGCTCGAGCCGGAATGGGAGGGCCACGTCACGCTCGAGTTTTCGAACACCACGCCGCTGCCGGCCAAGATCTATGCCGGCGAAGGCGCCGCGCAAATGCTGTTCTTCGAAAGCGACGAACGTTGCGAAACGACGTATCGCGAACGCGGCGGCAAATACATGGGACAGAAGGGAGTGACCCTGCCCAGGGCCTGAGCGATGTCGCGCGAAAGGCGCGCGGCATAAATTTGACGCTGCCGGCCGAAACGTCAAGAAATCGACTCGACGAATATCGCCCGACGATCCCGCCTCGCACTTAACTGATTGATTCTGCTGCGTCTTTCTGGCGGCTGCGTTGCAGCCGTCAAGTTGGAACGATTCTTGCTCGCACTGACTTGTCGGGTTTGCGCGCATCCCGGCGCCCCCGACCCGGCGGGCAAGAACCGCCGACTAACCCTTACATCGACAGACGGCCGAAGAAGTTTAGGAAAGAAGTTTGGGAAAACTTTGATGATGGGCGATGGATGACCGATGCCATGGCTGGAATCCAGTCAATGGAATTGTTCAGGGGATACCTGGCGTTGCGAATCGGGATCGATGCCGGCAGCGGGTAAAGGACGACGGGAGATCATGAATTCGGCGAGAGATTGCCTGGCGGACAGAAGCGAAGACGACAGGGAATGGGCCAGACAGACGGTCGAGAAATATGCTCCGCTGGTAAACCGCATCGCGCGCCATTTGCTGGCCAGAATGCCCGCCAACGTGCAAGTCGACGACCTGATGCAATCCGGCATGATCGGCCTGCTGGATGCGGCCAGGAAGTATGACCGGACCAAGGGCGCCAGTTTCGAGACATATGCCGGAATTCGCATCCAGGGCGCCATGCTCGACGAAGTCCGCAAGGGGGACTGGACTCCGCGCTCGGTGCATCGCAAGTCCCGCGACGTGGCGAAGGCGATCCAGAAGATCGAGGCCGGCACCGGCCGCCATGCCACCGACAGGGAAATCGCCGGCGAACTGAACACCGATCTCGATTCTTACTACCACATCCTGCAAGACGCGACCGGCACGCGCCTGTTCAGTTTCGACGAGATCAGCGAAGGCGCCGACCCCGTGCTCGAAACGCTCGACGACGATCTGCCGGATCCCCTGGACAACTTGCAGCGCAGCCGTTTCCGGCAGGATCTGGCGCGCGCCGTCGAGGCCTTGCCGGAGCGCGAAAAACTCGTGTTGTCGTTGTATTACGATGAAGAACTCAACCTGAAGGAAATCGGCGAAATCATCGGCGTCAGCGAATCGCGGGTAAGCCAGATTCACAGTCTGGCGGCCTTGCGGCTTCGTTCGAGAATGTCCGAATGGAGTTGACGCCGGACTCTCCCGATCCGGGTCGGCTATAATTCCGCCCCGGCCATTCCATCGCAACGGCAACCAGTGACCGAGAATCCCCAGCGCTCCCGCCCGCTGCTCGAGGTTCGCGCGCTGAGTTGCGAACGCGGCGAGCGGCTGCTGTTCCGCAACCTCGAATTCACCCTCGATTCCGGTCAGGTGCTGCAGGTCAGGGGCGGCAACGGCTCCGGCAAGACCACATTGCTGCGCATCGTCTGCGGACTCGACGACGGCTATGAAGGCGAATTGTACTGGCGCGGCGCGGCGCTCGGCGAGCACCGGGACGCCTTTCACGCCGAATTGCTGTATATCGGCCACCGGACGGCGGTGAATCGCGTGCTGACGCCGCTGGAGAACCTGCGCTGGAGTTGCCGTCTGAGCGAGCCCGCGGCCGACGCCGGCATTCGCGCGGCGCTGGCCGAAATGAATCTGGCCGGCTGCGAGGATTCGCCCTGCCATTCGCTTTCGGCGGGACAGCAGCAGCGGGTGTCGCTCGCCAGACTGCTGCTGAGCAGCGCGGCATTGTGGATTCTCGACGAACCCTTCACCACGCTCGACGCCGACGGCGTCGCATTGCTGGAGCAGCTCGTCGCGCGGCATGCCCGCAATGGCGGGGCCGCGTTGATCACCACGCACCACAAGCTGGTCCTGCCGCGCCTGCGCGCCTTGACCCTGGGGCTTGCGCAATGAATCGCGCGAGCGCCGGCGCCGCGTTCCGGGCAACGCTGAAACGCGATCTGCTGATCAGCGCGAAGCGGCGCAATGACATCCTCAATCCATTCATGTTCTTCATCATCGCGGTATCGCTGTTCCCCATCGGCGTCAGTCCGGAAAGCGCGGTATTGCGCGAGATCGCCGCGGGCGTGATCTGGATCGCGGTATTGCTGGCGTCGATGCTGTCGATGGACAGCCTCTACCGCGCGGACTACGAGGACGGCTCGCTCGAACAATTGCTGCTCAGCTCCCAGCCGCTCTACCTGCTCGTGTTCGCCAAGAATATCGCCCACTGGCTCGTCAGCGGGCTGCCGGTCACCATCGTTTCGCCCCTGCTGGCCTATATGCTGGCGCTGCCGGCCGCAGGCTATCCGACCCTGATGCTCTCGCTGCTGCTCGGCACGCCGGTCGTCGGCATGCTGGGCTCGATCGCGGTGGCGCTTACCGTCGGACTCGGCAGTCGCGGCCTGATCCTGGCGGTGATCACTGTGCCCATGAGCGTGCCGGCGCTGATTTTCGGCACGCTGGCGGTGCAGAATTCGCTGGCCGGAGGTTCGCCGCTCGGATATCTGGCGCTGCTCGGCGCCATGCTGGCGGCGGCCGTCGGTCTGGCGCCGGCGGCGACCGCGGCCGCCTTGCGGATTTCATTGAACTGACCGGGGAGATGGTCCGGCGCGCCGCAACGGTAACAGTTTGTAGCCTCGCTCCCGGCTTTGCGGCGGCTTCGGTTACAATGGCCCGGAACGCGGCTGATCGACGCGCCCTTGGTCGACGAGGTGGCAATGGCTGGCAGATGGCAATGGTTTCACCGGCTCGGTTCGCCGAAATGGTTTTATGAAAAGACCACCCGGTGGCTGCCCTGGCTGACCGGGGCCATGACGCTGTTTCTGGCCGCGGGCCTGGTTTGGGCGCTGCTGTTCCTGCCGCCGGATTACCAGCAGGGCCATACCTCGCGCATTCTGGTCGTGCATGTGGCGGTGGCGGGCACCTCGCTGTCCTTCTTTCCGCTCATGGCCGCGGCCGGCACGGTCACCCTGGTCTGGCGCATCAAGCTGGCCGACATGGTGGCCAGCAACGCGGCGCCGCTCGGCGCCTGGTTCTCCTTCCTGACGCTGGCGACGGGGTCGATCTGGGGCAGCGCGAGCTGGGGCACCTGGTGGGAATGGACCGACAGCCGACTGGTGTCGATGCTGTTCCAGTTCTTCCTGCTGATCGGCGTGATTTCGCTGCGGGCCGCCATCGAGAATGCCGAGACCGCGGCCAGGGCCTGCGCGCTGCTGTCGATCGTCGGCTGCATCAATGTCGTCGTGATCAAGTATTCGGTGGAATGGTGGAATACCCTGCATCAGCCGCCGAGCCCGATTTCCATGGAAGTCGGCAGTCCCAACGGACCTGAATTCTGGGTCGCGACCGCGGTCATGATCGTGGCGGTCTACCTGTTTCTGGCGGTGAGCCTGATCCTGGCGACGCGCAACGAGATTCTCGAACGCGAGCACAAGGCGCAATGGGTGCGGGAACTGCTGGCGCAAGCGCGCTGACAGAGGTATGACAGGCATGTTTGATGGTATACAATTCAACAGTTTAAGCGAGTTTTTCGCCATGGGCGGCTATGCCTTCAACGTGTGGTCGGTATATGCGCTTTTCGCCGTATTCCTGATCGCCAATCTGGCATTGCCGCTGCGCAAGCGCCGGCTGATCCTGCGCGAACACAAGCGCCGGCTCGCCGCCCGCGAGGCGACGGACAAGGCCGGCTGGGAAGTCGGCATGGCAGGAGACGAGAAATGATGAAGCCGCATCGCCGCAAACGGCTTGGCGCGGTCCTGTTCATCGCCGCCGGCCTGAGCGTGGCCGCGGCCCTGACGCTATTCGCCCTGAGCCAGAACATCAACATGTTCTATTCGCCCAGCCAGGTGGCGAACGGCGAGGTCGGGACCGATACCTTGTTCCGCATCGGCGGCATGGTCAAGGACGGTTCGGTCGAACAGCAGCAGGACAGTCTGGCGGTGAATTTCGTGACCACCGACTTCGTTCACGATGTGCCGATCGCATACGAGGGCATCCTGCCGGATCTGTTCCGCGAGGGCCAGGGCATCGTCGCCGAAGGCCGGCTCGACGCGGCGGGCGTGTTCCGGGCCAGCCGGGTGCTTGCCAGGCACGACGAGAATTACATGTCGCCGGAGGTCAGGGCCGCCCTGGAGCAGGCCGGCGCGAACCCGGAGAATCACCGGTTCGGGGCGACTGCGGAGGACTGAATGATCCCCGAACTGGGCCAGTTCTCGCTGATTCTGGCGTTTTGCCTCAGCATGCTGCTGGGCGTCATGCCGTTGGCCGGCGTCGCCGCCGGCAACCGCCTGTGGATGGACATGGGCCGGCCGCTCGCCGCCGGCCTCTTCGTTTTTCTCGGCATCTGCCTTTGCATCCTGGCGCATGCCTTCGTCACCGATGATTTCTCGGTCCGCATAGTCGCCGCCCAGTCGAATTCGCTGTTGCCCGCGCAATACAAGTTGACCGCGCTCTGGGGCGGCCACGAAGGCAGCTTCCTGTTATGGACCTTCATGCTTTCCGGCTGGATATTGGCGGTCGGCATGTTCAGCGGCGGCATGCCCGCCGCGTTCGTCGCCCGGGTGCTCGGCGTGCTCGGCCTGCTTTGCGCGAGCTATATCCTGTTCATGCTCGCCACTTCCAATCCTTTCGAACGCATGGTCCCGGTGCCGCCCGCCGACGGCGCGGATCTGAACAGCGCCTTGCAGGACATCGGCTTCATATTGCACCCGCCGACCTTGTACATGGGCTATGTCGGGTTCTCCGTGGTATTCGCCTTCGCCGTCGCCGCCTTGCTGAGCGGCCGTCTCGACGCCGTCTGGGCGCGTTGGTTGCGGCCCTGGGCCAATGCGGCCTGGGCGATATTGACCATCGGCATCGCGCTGGGCAGCTGGTGGGCCTATTACGAGTTGGGCTGGGGCGGCTGGTGGGCCTGGGATCCGGTGGAAAATCCGCCGCTGATCGCCTGGCTGTTCGGCGCGGCGCTGATCCATTCGCTGGCGGCGACCGAAAAGCGGCGCGTGTTCAAGAGCTGGACGGTATTGCTCGCGATCCTCGCTTTCGCCGGCAGTCTGCTCGGCACGTTCATTACGCGCTCGGGTCTGCTGACGTCGGTGCACGCCTTCGCCAGCGATCCTTCCAGAGGGATCTTCATTCTCGGCATTCTCGGCGTCTCGGTCGGCGGCGCCTTGCTGCTGTTCGCCGTCCGCGCGCCGGCGATCAGGAACGAATTCGGTTTCGGTCCGCTTTCCCGGGAAGTATTCCTGCTCGCCAACAACGTCATCCTCGCGGTCGCTGCGGCCTCGGTTTTCCTCGGCACGCTTTTCCCGATGTTCTATCAGGCGCTGACCGGAGACCTGATTTCAATCGGGCCGCCGTATTTCAATACCATTTTCGTTCCCCTGATGATCTTGCTCGTCATCCTGCTCGGCATCGGTCCGGTCAGTCGCTGGAAGAAGACGTCGAGCGCTTTTCTGCGGCGGCAGCTCGGCAAGACGGCGGGCGCCAGCGCGTTGCTCGGCCTGGCGCTGCCGCTGGTCGTCCTGTCGGATATCTCCATTCCGGCCACTATCGCCGTAGCGCTGGCGTGCTGGATCGTGCTCGGCATCGGCCGGGATCTGGTCGCCAGAACCGCCGGCAAACAGAGCCGCCGGCAGGGGCTGCGCGCGCTGACTTATGGCTATTGCGGCATGCAGGGAGCGCATTTCGGCGTTGCCGTCCTGCTCGTCGGAGTGGCGCTGACCAGTTATTTCAGCAGCGAGAAAAGCGTCTTGCTGCGGCCCGGCGAGACAGTCGAGCTCGGCGGCTACGATTTTCTGTTCGCGGGCAGCGAACGCGTCGCGGGGCCGAACTATCAGGCCGACCGGGCCGCGATGCTGGTGACTCGAGACGGCGAAGCGGTAGCGGAACTGTATCCGGAATTGCGCGTCTATCTCGCCAGCGGCGCGCCCTCGACCGAGATGGCCATCGATCCGGGCTTGCTGCGCGACCTGTTCGTGACGCCGGGCGAAATCCGCGCTGACGGCGCCTGGACCATGACGGTATACGTCAAGCCTTTCGTGCGCTGGATCTGGCTCGGCGCCCTCATCATGGCGCTAGGCGCGACCGTCGCCGCCGCCGACCGCCGCTATCGCAAGCTGGCGCGTAAGCGCAAGGCGACGGAGCCGGCCGGCGCCGCGTCGGGGCAGGGCGGCTTGCGGCCCGCTCGAGGAGGCGGCGCGTGAGAAAAACCGTTTCCTACGCGCTCGTCGCGGCCTTCCTGCTGCTGGCATTGGCGCTCTGGCGGGGGCTTTACCTGGATCCGACCGAATTGCCGTCGGTCTTGATCGACAAGCCCATGCCGGCGTTCGCCATGACTACGGTCGAAGGGGCTCCGGTCGACAATGTCGACTTGCCCGAACGGATTTTCCTGCTGAATGTCTGGGGCAGTTATTGCCTGCCCTGTCTGGTCGAGCATCCTACCTTGATGCGATTGTCGGAAGAGGGCGAGTTTCCCGTGATCGGCGTCAACTATCGCGACCGCCGGGCGCTGGCGCTCGACTGGCTCGACCAGAACGGAGACCCTTTCGAATACAGCATTCTCGACGAAGCAGGCCGTTTCGGCATCGACCTCGGCGTGTACGGCGCTCCCGAGACCTTTCTGGTCGACGGCGAGGGCGTGATCCGTTACCGTCACGTGGGCGTGCTGGAAGAGAAGATCTGGCGCGAGGACTTCCTGCCCGCCATCGCCGAGTTGCGCGCCGCGCCGGCGCCTTGACCGGCGTCGCGCCCCGAACCGGCCGCCGTTCATGTTTCCGTTGAGATGCCTGCTGTTTTTCGTATTGTTGCCGGCGGCCGCTTCCGGTTTCGCCCAGGTCGACGCTTTCGCTTTCGATAACGATGAGCAGCAGCAGCGCTTCCGGCGGCTGTCGAACGAATTCCGCTGTCCCATGTGCCAGAACGCCAATCTGACCGGCTCCACCGGCGGCGTCGCCGCGGATCTGCGCCGGGAGATCCATCGCATGATCCTGGCGGGCAATTCCGATGCCGAAATCGAACAGTTCATGTTCGAGCGTTACGGCGACTTCATCTTCTATCGCCCGCGCCTGCGCGCGAATACCGTGTTGCTCTGGTTCGGGCCGCTGTTGTTTCTGCTGCTCGGCGGTTATGTCGGCTGGCGCGTTTTCCGGCGGGCGAGCGCCGGTCAGCGGGCTGCGGCGAAGGCGGAACTCGACGCGGCGGAACAGGAACGCTTGCGGCGGCTGCTCGACCATGACTGAGTTCGCCGGCTGGTTCTGGTTCTGGTGCGCGCTGCTCGTTCTGCTGGCCGCGTTTTTTGTCGCCGCGCCCTTGCGGCGCGCGCGCCGGGCCGCGGCGGATGCCGGCGAATCCGGCTGGACCAGGGCCAATATCGCGCTGTTTCGCGAACGCGAGCAGGAGCTCGAAGCCGAGTTCGCCGCCGGCGTTCTCGACCGGGAAGAATGCGACGCCTTGCTGCTCGAGTTGCGGAAAAGCCTGTTGCTGGAGGCGGATTCCGCAGAACAGCCGCACCGGGCCGCGGCGCGCGAATCGGTTTCCCGGCGTTCTCCCGCGCTGCTCGCGCCGCTGGCGCTGGCGCTGCTGCTGCCGCCGGCCGCCTGGCTGATGTACCAGCAATGGGGTCAGTTCGAAGCGGTCGAACTGATGGACCAGTTCCAGCGCACGGCGCGGAACGACAACGATCCGGAAGTCGCCCGCGAACTCGCGCTCAGTCTCGGGCAGGTCGTGCAAGAGCATCCGGAACGTCCCTGGGCGTGGTATTTCCTGGGCGAGAACTTCTCTGTTCTCGGCATGTTCGATGTCGCCAATTCCGCCTATCGGCAGGCCGCCGCGCGCCTGACCGCGGATGACGAAAAAGCGCTGGCGCTCGGTCGCGCGGCGCTGACCGCCTATATCGTCGAGCAACTCCGGATCACGCCGGAAGTACGGGAACTCATCGACCAGACCCTGGCGCTCGACCCCGACGAGCCCAACGCGCTGCAATTGCTCGCGACCGATGCCCGGGAGCGCGAGGACTACGCCGCCGCCATCGGCTATTGGCGCCGGCTTTCGCAGTTGAATCCCGATTCGCAACTGGCGCGAGAGAATATCGCCGACCTGCGGCGCCTGCGCGCCGGGGAAGACGTCGGCGGCGGGCCGGTCGTCGAGGTCGCGGTAGCTGTCGCCGCCGGCCTTGCGCTCGACCCGCGAGCGCGCGTTTTCGTCTCGGCCCGCAACGCCGCAGCCGACGGCATGCCGCCGCTGGCGGTCGCCGAACTCGCGGCCGCGGAGCTTCCGGCCCGGATCCGCCTCGACGACAGTCTCGCCGTGGGTCCGTTCAATCTCTCCTCGGCCGAATCGGCGTACGTCAGCGTCCTGGTATCGCGATCCGGCTCCGCCAATCGCGCGTCCGGCGACTATATCGCCGAATCCGCAGCATTCTCCCTGGCAAGCCCGCCGCAGCCGGTGCAACTGGTGATTTCCGAAATCGTCCCCTGACGCGCGCGCAGGTTCCGGATAATTCCATTCGCGGAGTTGTTCATTGCCGCAAGACCAAAGCGCGCCCCTGGCTTGCTCCCGGATGCGGCGGCTTGCCCCGTCGGTTCCGGCGGCGCATCCGTCCGCGGACCGAATCCGTCCGCGGAGCGAATCCTCGCAACGCGGCGGCGCAACGTCGGTCGAATCCTGTCGGCTGTCGGCTGTCGGCTGTCGGCTGTCGGCTGTCGGCTGTCGGGCATGCCTGATCTTTTCTCGCAACTGCTTGCCGCAGCCCGAATGGGAATCGCCGGTTGCGCTCGAGCCTTGATGACGGGTTCGGCGATTGCGGCTATATTCCACCGGCGGTATTCGCTTCCATGGAACAATTCGTCACTATCGCCATAGCCCATCTGTTCGCGGTCGCATCGCCGGGGCCGGATTTCGCCATCGTGCTCAGGCAAAGCGTGAACGGGGGGACAAGGGCGGGCCTGTGGACCAGCGCCGGGGTCGGCGCGGGAATATTCCTGCACGTCGCGTATTGCGTGCTCGGCGTCGCCTTGTTGTTGTCGCGGTCGGACTGGCTGTTTTTCCTGCTCAAATTGGCTGCGGCGACTTATCTCGCCTGGCTTGGCTCGCAGGCCTTGCGGCGCGCGCGGCGGGGCGTCGATGCGATGGAAGCGGCCGCCGCCGACCCGGAACTCGCGCCGGCGCGCGCTTTCGCCGCCGGCTTCCTCACCAATGGCCTCAACCCCAAGGCGACATTGTTCTTTCTCGCGCTCTGGACCGTGGTCGTCAACCCGCAGACGCCGCCGGGAATCCAGGCCTTGTATGGCCTGTATCTGGCGCTGGCCACTTTCGCCTGGTTCGCCATGTTGTCGCGGCTGCTGGGACGACAGCGCGTGCGCGGGCTGCTGCTCCGCTCGGGCAGATGGTTCGAGGCCGGCATGGGCGCCGTGCTGCTTTTTCTCGCGGCGCAAATCGTCGCGACCGCCTGAAGCCGCCTCGGTCCGAACGCCGCCGGGCCGCGCCGCAAGACCAAAGCGTGGTTTTGTTTCGCTCCCGGATTCAACGGCTTGCGCCGTTGAATCCGGCGACGCTCTCTCGTACCGCGGGCATGTGCCGCGGGGAAGCCCTGACTTGATCAGAGCTTCCCCGACTGTCGGTTGAGCGCGCGACAGTTGCGACCGGCAAGGGCGCCGGGCTCAATTGAGCACGCGATAGCCGCGGCCGGACAGGCAGTTGCCGAGCACTTGCCGGCGCTCGTCCAGCGCCCCGGCGACGCCCTTGAACGCGCCGACCGCGGCGCCGACGCCGGCGAGGCGTTTCGCCGTATCGGAATCGTCGACCGAAGCCCCCGCGACGGCCGCGGCGGCAGCGGTCGCAGTGGCCGCAACCGCTGCCTGCCTGCCGACATTGACCTGGTCGGCGTAATCGCGGCATTGCATCAGGTCGGCATGGTACATGGCGTAATTGACGCCTTGCATGTCCACGACAGGCTCGGCGCCGGTGAATTGTTCGACCGAACCGCAAGCCGCGGCTGCGAATGCGATCGTCACGGCAATGGAAAGGTTTCGCATTTTGTTTCCCCCGCTGCGCACCATGGCGCGTCAAGTATTCTCTGAATAATTTCATCCATGGAATTATTCATTGCCGCAAGACAAGACGCGGTCTTGTCTTGCTCCCGGATTCAACGGCTTGCGCCGTCGAATCCGGCGGCGCTCTGTCATACCGCGGGCATGTGCCGCAGGGAAGCCCTGACTTGATCAGAGCTTCCCTGATGACATTGCCTGACATTGAAAACCAGACAATCTGAACCGGGACTTAATATCCTCTGCACTATTCCATCCCTGACGCCGCCGCCAATCTCGCCGATTCCCCGGCAATTCCCGCGGCCGGACAATTTATTGGTTCCCTGCATCCGCGATCGCAATGGGATAGCTTTGAAAGACTTTTCAAGGCAAGATACATCCAACTCGAATCTTGCCGGGAGATGGGGATGGTAAAAGTTGTTGATACGATCCAACATGTTGTAATTGATGGTACCAAATACGTTATTGGAACCTACTCATCCGACATACTGCGCGGCGGCGACAGCGCCGAACTTATCAAGGGCTACTATGGCCATGACTGGGTGTTCGCTGGTGGCGGCGACGATATCATCTATTGCCATAATGGCGATGATACGATCTACGGCCAGGGTGGCCATGACGATCTGGTGGGTGGCGAGGGCGACGACGCTCTGATCGGCGGCATTGGCAACGACTGGCTCAAGGGCAGTTCGGGCGCCGACATTTTCGCCTTCCGCATCGACCACGGTTTCGACTATATCTTCGATCTGCATACGACCGAAGACACGATCCAGTTCGAATGGGGCAACGCGGATGTCGGCCGCTTCCGGTTTATCGACCGCCACGGCGAAGCGGTCATCATCTACGGCGACGGCGGCGCGGACGACGATGCCGTTCGCACCCTTTTCGAAAAGAACGAGGAGGGCAAATGGTGCCGCCAGACCACGGAAAGCGGGGAGGGCGGCGGCACCGTCCAGATCGGCGGCTGGTCGCTGGCCGAGTTCAAGGCCTACGGCGTCGGTTTCACGATCCACGGCGGCGACGGCGACAACACGCTGCACGGCGCTTTCGGCCGCGACAAGATCTACGGCCACGCGGGCGACGACACGATCATGGGCTACGGCCACAACGACCAACTGTATGGCCAGGACGGCGACGACACCCTGCATGGCGGCGCAGGCGCCGACACGCTGTACGGCGGCGCGGGCGCCGATATTTTCGTGTTCGAGTCGGGAGATGGAGACGACACCGTCGCCGATTTCAGAACCGGCGACACGATTCGTCTGGCGGGGGTTTCCGGCGGTTTCGCGGGGCTGGTCATCGAGCAGAGCGGCTCCAATGCCATCGTCCGCTATGGCGACGGCGACGCCATTACCTTGCAGGGCGTGTCGGCGGAGTCGCTCGGCGAAGGCGACTTCGAGTTTCTTCCCGTTGAACCCGCCGGGGATGCCCCGCAAGGCGAGTCCGTCGACGATGCTCCGAATGGCAACGATGGCGACAGCGCTCCGGGCGGCGCATCCACCGGCGACGTTCCGAATGACGGCGGCGGCAGCGGCGATGACGGCGCTCCGCAAGGCGAGTCCGTCGGCGATGCTCCGAATGGCAACGATGGCGACAGCGCTCCGGGCGGCGCATCCACCGGCGACGTTCCGAATGACGGCGGCGGCAGCGGCGATGACGGCGCTCCGCAAGGCGAGTCCGTCGGCGATACTCCGAATGACGGCGACGGCGACGGCGATGCGACAAATGACGCATCCACCGGCGAGGACACGTTGGCCGGCAGCCATCGCGCGGACACCATCGACGGCGGCAGCGGCGATGATGTGCTGAGAGGCCGCAAGGGCGACGACACGCTGAACGGCCACGGGGGCGACGACACCCTGGGGGGCGGCAATGGCGCAGACACCCTGGACGGCGGCGACGGGGACGACACTCTGAGGGGCGGCAAGGGCGCCGACATCCTCTACGGTGGCGACGGCGGCGACACCCTGTCGGGCGGCGGCGGCGACGACTGGCTGTATGGCGGCGGCGGCGATGACACGCTTGTCAAGGGCGGCGCTGGCAATGACTGGCTTTGGGGTGAAGAGGGCAATGACGTGCTGGAAGGCGGCGCGGGTGCTGACACCTTGTACGCTGGTGACGGTGACGACACCCTGACCGGCGGTGCCGGAGACGACACGCTGTATGGAGACGCGGGTTCCGATACCTTCGTGTTTCGTTCGGGAGACGGCAGCGACATCATTACCGATTTCGGAGCAGGCGACCGGATTCGTCTCGACGGGGTGTCCGGCAGCTTCGAGGGGCTGGATATTCGTCAGGACGGCGACGACACTGTTGTTCGCTACGGCGCCGGCGACACGATCACCCTGCAGGGCGTATCGGCGGACTCCCTGGGCGCGGACGATTTGCTGTTCGTCTGAGCCGCAGCGCGCCGTCCGGCGTCGCGGAGGGGCAGCCTTCCCCAACCCGGTCCGCCAACCGGCCATCCGCGCCGCAATGCCGCTCCGTCAGCGCCGCAAATGGCTTGGCGGGAATTGCCGGATCGCAAGGATCCTTGCTGACTCTTGCGGAAGTCGCCGGTACAATGTCCGACTCGCGCACAAGTGTTTTTTGCGCGCGGTTCCTTGTCGAATCGCATTGCCCGGCTGCTGCAGGAGATTTGAAATGGCGAGAGTCAAACAGTTAACGATTGTTCCGGCCCTGATCGGGATATCGCTTGCCGGCGCGGCGGCGCTGGCCCAGGATGCGGGCAGGCCCGACCTGGAAGGCGTCTGGACCAATGCCTCGCGCACTCCGCTCGAGCGGCCGCGAGGCATCGACCGGCTTGCGGTCTCCGCCGGGGAAGCCGAGCGGATCGTCGCCGATATGGCCATCGCCGGTATTTCCGCGGAAAACGTCGAGGCCGGTCCGGCCATCGATCCCGCGACCGGAGCGCCGCCGGCGGGCGCCGAGGATTTCGGCCTGCGCGGCTACAATCTGTTCTGGGTGGACCCCGGCGCGACCCTGGCCTATGTCAGGGGCGAATTCCGCACTTCGCTGGTGATCGATCCTCCCGACGGACGCATCCCCCGGCTCGAGGTTCCGCTGGTCGACCTGAAACAGAACAATTTCGGCTATCGCTACCTGACCGGCATCGGCGACGCCAGCGGACCGGAAGCCATTCCCGTATCCGAACGCTGCCTGATCGGTTTCGGCAATACCGCCGGCCCCGGCATGATGGGCACCTTGTACAACAGCAGCTACCAGTTCGTGCAGACCGACGACCATGTCGTGATCTCGGTGGAAATGGCGCATGACGCCCGCATCATTCCGATCTACGGCTCGGCCGGGGAAGCCCGGGCGCGGCTGCGGCCGGAATCCCACAAGCCCTGGTTCGGCGACTCTCGCGGCTGGTACGAAGACGGCGCCCTGGTGGTCGAGACAGTCAATATCAACGAATTGCAGTTGAGCGAAAGTCCGGTGCCGATTTCGAGCCGGGGCCGCATCGTCGAGCGATTCGAGCGATACTCCGACACCGAAATCGTGTATCGGTTCACCGTCGAGGACGACAATCTCTACAGTCAGCCCTGGACCGCCGAATTGAGCTATCACGCCATGGACGCAAACCTGTACGAATACGCCTGCCACGAGGGGAATTATTCCATGGCCGGCATTCTGGCGGGCGCCCGCATCCAGGAAGTCGAGGCCGAACTCGGCATGGGTCCGGCAGAACAGGAGTCGGCGGAAGAGAGCCCATGACCGCCGCCGCGCGACCGGCGGGCGGGCTGGTCGACAAGTTCGGCCGGCGGGTGGACTATATTCGCCTGTCGGTGACGGACCGTTGCGACTTCCGCTGCGTATATTGCATGACCGAAGCAATGCGCTTCGTGCCGCGCGAGCAGGTCTTGACGCTGGAAGAGTTGTACGTCGTCGCCCGCGCCTTTGTCGAACTCGGCGTCGGCCGCATTCGCCTCACCGGCGGCGAGCCCATGGTCCGCTCCAATGTCATGCATCTGGTCGAACGCCTCGGCGAGTTGCCGGGCCTTGACGAGTTGCTGCTCACCACCAATGGCAGCCAGCTCGACAAATATGCCGGGCCGCTGAAAGCCGCCGGCGTCAATCGCGTCAATATCAGCCTCGACAGCCTCGATGCGAAAAAATTCCTGCGCATTTCCCGGGTCGGCAAGCTCGAGCGCGTGCTGGCCGGGATCGACGCCGCCGTCGCCGCCGGTTTCGACCGCCTGCGCATCAATTCGGTGATCATGCGCGGCTACAACGACGAGGAAGTGCTGCCCCTGGTGGAGTTCGCGCTCGACCGCGAGCTCGATATCGCCTTCATCGAGGAAATGCCGCTGGGCGAAGCCTCCGACCATGATCGCGAACAGACCGTCTGCGGCAATGACTGGGTGCGCGAACAGATCGAAAGCCGCTATGTCTTGCTCGACAGCGCGGCAAGGACCGCCGGGCCTTCGCGCTATGTCCAGGTGGCGGGCAGGAATTCGCGGATCGGCTTCATTTCGCCGGTTACCCATAACTTCTGCGCCGATTGCAACCGGGTCCGCATTACCGTCGAGGGGCGCCTGCTGCTTTGCCTGGGCAATGAGCATTCGGCGGATCTGCGGGCGATCCTGCGCGACGACGCGCAGGACTTCGATGATCTCAAGGCCGCCATCGTCGCGGCCATGGAGCTGAAGCCCGAACGGCATCATTTCTACGAAAAGGATCATGTCCAGCCGGTGCGGCTGATGAACATGACCGGCGGATAGGCCGCATGACGGCGGAAACCTCCCTCAAGCTGGCCGTCGTCACCGTTTCCGATACGCGCACTCCGGAAACCGACACTTCCGGCGCGCTGCTCGCGCGGAAATTGCGGGAAGAAGGCCACGAACTGCATTCGCTGAGCATCGTCAAGGACGATGTCTACCAATTGCGCGCGCGGGTCTCGAACTTGATCGCCGACCCGGAAGTGCGGGGCATCCTGACGACGGGAGGCACCGGCTTCACCGCCCGCGACAATACCCGCAAGGCGCTCGCGCCGCTGTTCGATGTCGAGATAGAGGGCTTCGGCGAGTTGTTCAGACAGCTTTCCTTCGCCGAAATCGGCAGTTCCACGGTGCAGTCGAGGGCGTTCGGCGGCCTCGCCAACGGCACGGTCATCTTCTGCCTGCCGGGCTCGACCGGGGCTTGCCGCACAGGCTGGGACCGGATCATCCGCGAACAGTTGGACAGCGGGCACAAGCCCTGCAATTTCGCGGAAAGAATCTTAGGCAAGCTCTGATCAAATCAGAGCTTGCCTGCGGCACATGGATGTGCCGCCGGATTCGATGGCGCAAGCCATTGAATCCGGGAGCAAAACAAAACCACGCTTTTGTTTTGCGGCAATGAATAATTCCATGGATGGAATTATTCAGAGGATACCCGGGCAAGCTCTGATCAAGTCAGAGCTTCCCTGCGGCACATGGATGTGCCGCCGGATTCGATGGCGTAAGCCATTGAATCCGGCAGCAAAACAAAACCACGCTTTTGTTTTGCGGCAATGAATAATTCCATGGATGGAATTATTCAGAGGATATCCAGGAGCTTGCGCCGTAGAAACCGTCGGGGGCAAGACCCAACCGCGCTTCGGTCTGCGGCAGGGAATATTCGCAAAAAAAAATGCCGGGCCGCGATTGGCCCGGCAAACGGACGAAAAGAGGGGCTTGAGGAAAGCCCCTCGCGAGGAGAATCAAACCGTCGCAAATACGATCAGCGCAGGAAGAGCCAGGGCGGCCGCGACTTGCGCCAAGCTGACAACGATAGCCTCCACAACCGGCAAGTACTTGATCAATGCGTTGCGCATTTCCAATCTCCTTTATCGAACCCCCGAACAAGAAAGTATCTTGTTACCCGAACGTTGCGAATGGTAACACAACCTTTCTATATGTAACGCATGAATATGCATTGTGGTAACACTTTGTAACTTTTCAATGCTGAATTGTGAAAAAAACAGGGAAATCCGATGCGAATCATGACTTTCAATTGCAATGGCGTGCGCGCCGCGGAGAAAAAGGGATTTTTCGTCTGGCTGGCGCGCCGGGATGTGGACCTGGTCTGCCTCCAGGAAACCAAGGCCCAGGAGCAGCAGCTCGCGGCGCTGGAGCAGAAGGCCGGCAGCGCCGTTTTCCATCCCGAAGGCTTCCATTGCCATTACTTCGACGCCGAGCAGAAGGGCTATTCCGGCACCGCGATTTATTCCCGCGAGCAACCGCAAGTCGTGCGGCGGGGCTTCGGCTATGGCATGGCCGACAGCGAGGGCCGCTATCTGCAAGTCGATTTCGACGGTCTGAGCGTGATTTCGCTCTACCTGCCTTCGGGTTCGGCGGGCGACGAGCGGCAGCGGCGCAAGTTCGCCTTCATGGGCGCCTTCATGGCGCACCTGCGCGAGTTGCGCGGCCATGACCGCGAATACATCATCTGCGGCGACTGGAATATCTGCCACAAACAGATCGATCTGAAGAACTGGCGATCCAACCAGAAGAATTCGGGCTTCCTGCCCGAGGAACGGGCCTGGCTCGACACGCTATACGACGAAGTCGGTTATGTGGATGCGTTCCGTCTGGTAAACCGGGAAGCCGGGCAATACACCTGGTGGTCCCAGCGGGGCGCGGCGCGGGCGAAGAATGTCGGTTGGCGGCTGGATCTGCACGTCGTCACGCCGGGTCTCGCGGAAACGGTGAGGTCGGCCGAGATCGTCGACGGCATCGCCGACCGGAGCGAGAACTTTTCGGACCATGCGCCGTTGACGCTGGAGTATGATCTGGGGAAGCTCTGATCAAGTCGGAGTTTCCCTGCTGCGGTCCATGCCCGCGGGTACGGGAGAGCGCCGTCGCATCCGGGAGCAAGACCAGGCCACGCTCGTCTTGCGGCAATGAATAATTCCATGGCGCGACCGACCCGACAAGCACCGATCCCGTGTCCCGGCGGCGGGCTTGCGGGAGTTTTCCCGCAGTCCGTCAGACGCGTTTCCTGACCGCGGCCGCGGTATCGGCTTCCTCCGCCCCGGCGGGCTGCTCCGACGGCATTTCCATGTGGCGCGCCAGCAAGGGCAACTGGCAGAATACGAACAGCAAGGTCACGATCATATTGCCGAACACCTTGAACTGGATCCAGGCGGCTTCGCTGAACATGTAGGCCACGGCCAGATTGGCCGCGCCCAGCAGAACGAAATATGCGATCCAGATATTGTTCAGCCGCAGCCACGTCTCGCGCGGCATTTCGACAATGTGGCCCATCATGTGCTGTAGCGCCGGCTTGGCGCCGATATGGCGCGAGCCGAAGAAGACCGCCGCGAAAATCCAGTTCGCCAGCGGCGCCTTCCATTTGAGGAAGTTCACGTCGCGCAGGAGAAAAGTGGGGATACAGAACACTACCACCGCGCACAAGGTGATCCACTCGAACTTGTCGAGCCGTCTGGAGGCGAAATACAGCGCGCCGTAGACGATCACCGAGGTCGCCAGCAGCACTTCCGCGGCGCTGTAGACTCCGCCCACGACATGCTCGATTCCGGCGAAGCTGACCGGCCTTTCGTCCATGGCCCAGACCAGGAAGAAGGCCAGCAATGGAATGTAGCTCGCTATTTGTCTCATGAAGGATTCGTCCTGCCTGTTGCGCGCGGACCAGAGCTGTCCCGATGCGCTCGCGCGGGGCTTGTTCCTGGTCGGGGACAAGCCGGCGGCATGCCGCGAAATCCTTGTCAAACGACCCGCCTCGAGTGTAGTGTAACCCGGAAAGACAGCATCGGCCACGACTGCGGGGAAGCTCCGATAAATCGGAGCTTCCCCGCCTGGAAACCGAATATTCGCGGAGGCGCAAGCATGTTTGGTACGAATGTCTTCGACCGCCTGTCCCGACCGATTTTTCCGATTCTCGTTCTGGCGACGTCGGCCGCGCTGGCGCAAACGCCGGAACCGGCCGATATTCCCCGCCTGGACAATGGTCTTCCCGACCTGCAGGGCACGTGGGACTTTCGCACCATTACGCCTTTGCAAAGGCCGCTCGAGTTCTCCGGCCAGGATGTGCTCGACGCCGAACAGGCGGCCGCCTTCGAGGCGGAGCGGCGGGAACAGCTCGACCGGGATAATTTCACCGACACCTCGACCACCGGCGACTACAACCAGTTCTGGTACGACAGGGGCGACGAAATCCTCGGCTCCAACCGGACCTCGCTGATCACCTATCCCCCGGACGGACGCATCCCCGAATTGACCGAACAGGCGCGGGCGCGGAACGCCGCCCGGCGCGAAGCGGCGGAATCGAATCGCGGAATCGAGTCCAGGCCGCTGGCCGAGCGCTGCATCATGGGCTTCAATTCCGGGCCGCCCATGTTGCCGAGCGCATATAACAACAATGTGCAATTGATCCAGACCGAAGATCATCTCGTCATCCATAACGAAATGGTCCATAACGCGCGCATCGTCAAGATGAACGCGAGCGGGCATCGCCGGGAGCCGCGCGCCTGGGAAGGCGATTCCATCGGGTATTGGGACGGCGATGTGCTGGTGGTGGAAACCCGCTATTTCGCGCGCGCCACCGCTTTCGGCAATTCCAGCGCCGCCATGGAGCTCGCGGAAAAATTCTGGCTGATCGACAACGATACCCTGGGCTACGAATTCACCGTCGACGATCCGACTACCTGGACCGACTCCTGGACCGCGATGTTCCCGATGCGCAGGGCCGCGGAACCGATCTACGAATACGCCTGCCACGAGGGGAACTACGCCATGCCCGGCATCATGGCCGGCTGGCGCACGCAGGAAGTTCTCGCCGAATTCGCCGAGGAGAATTGAGTCTCGGCCGTTGCCGCATGCATCTTTTTTTCCCGATTTCTGGGCTTTTCCGGAAAACTGCGTCTACACTGCACCTGTGAAGAAATCTTGCATCAGCAATGAGGGAATTCGATGGAAAATACTCTTCACGATACCTTGTCGGTCTCGAAACGGCTCAGAGGCGCGGGCATGAACGAACCGCAGGCGGAAGCGACGGCGCAAGCGATTCGCGGCGGCATCGAGGATGCGACCGCGCGTCTGACGACGAAAGACGACCTGGCCGCGGCGATGCGCGAACTGCGATCCGAGATGGCGACGAAAGACGACCTGGCCGCGGCGATGCGCGAACTGCGGTCCGAGATGGCGACGAAGGACGATCTGGCCGCGGCGACGCGCGAACTGCGGTCCGAAATCAAGTCGACCCAGGACGGTCTGGTCGCTGTGAAACGCGAACTGAAGTCCGATATGGAGGCCCTGGAATCACGGCTAGCGGCTGAAATGTCGGCCCGGGAGTCGCGGTTCGAAGCCAGGGTGTCGGCCCTGGAGTCGCGGCTGGTGTGGCGACTTTCGGGCATGATGCTTGGTGTCGGGGGGATTGTAATCGCCGCCTTGCGGCTGTTTTCGGTTTGATCGCCACAGGAATCCGGGCGTGCGAGGCATGCGCCGCCCGGCATGACGCGCGTTCCGACGCCGGCTCCGCCCGATGCCCCTGCCGCTCCGGACTCGATCAATGCCGCCGCCGGCCCCGCGGCTGGACAAGCTCTCGCCTCGCCGTCATTGCGCCCCGGGAAGCTCCGATCAAGTCGGAGCTTCCCGGGGCGCAGGCGCCCGCGGTACAAAGCAGGCCCGCGGTACAAAGCTGCGGTACAAGCCCGCGGTACAAGCCCGCGGTACAAGCCCGCGGTACAAGAGAGCCCCGCCGGATTCGACGGCGCAAGCCATTGCATCCGGGAGCAAGACAAGACCATGCTCGTCTTGCGGCAATGAATGATTCCATGGATGGAATTATTCAGCGGATGCCCTGCACAGCCCATTGCTCCGCGCGCTTGTCTTGCGTCGGCTGTTCCCGTAGAATCCGCAACTTCGATTGAACGGGTCGGAACCGCGTCGAAAGCGGGGCGAGAACGATGTATGCGGTAATTGAAAGCGGCGGCAAGCAGCACCGGGTCAGCGAAGGCGAGGTGTTGCGGCTGGAAAAGCTCGAACTCGAAGTTGGCGCGACGGTCACTTTCGACAAGGTGCTGATGGTGGGCGAAGGCGCCGAAGCCAGAGTCGGCCGGCCTTATGTCGAAAACTGTTCCGTGGAGGCAGAAGTGCTGCATCAGGGCCGCGGCGAGAAAATCCGCATCGTCAAGTTCAATCGTCGCAAGCATCATCGCAAGCAGATGGGACATCGCCAGTGGTTCACCGAAGTGAAGATCACCGGCATCAAGGCTTGAGGTACGGATATGGCGCACAAGAAGGCGGGCGGCAGCAGCAATAACGGCCGCGATTCGATATCCAAGCGGCTGGGAGTCAAGCTTTTCGGCGGTCAGGCCGCGAAAGCCGGCAATATCATCGTGCGTCAGCGCGGCACCAGATTCCATCCCGGCTACCAGGTCGGTTGCGGCAGGGACTATACGCTTTACGCGAAAGCGGACGGCATTGTCCAGTTCACCGTGAAAGGCCCGCGCAAGCGCAAGTACGTGAACGTGGTGAACCCGGCCTGAGCGGCCGGACGATCTCTCCGCGGCGCGCCGCGACTTCGCATTCCTCCTGACTGGTTCCAGCCATGGAATTGGTCGTTGCCGCCCCCATTCGATTCGGCGCGCCCGGGCATGGTTCCGGCATGCGGGCGCTTGCGGCCCGCGGGAGCGCGGCTTGCGCAAGAGTCGACATGGGGAAGCTCTGCTCAAGTCAGAGCTTCCCTGAGCACATGCCTGCGGCGCAAGCGCGGTACAAGAGAGCATCGCCGGATGCAACGGCGCAAGCCGTCGAATCCGGGAGCAAGACAAGACCGCGCTTTTGCCTTGCGGCAATGAATAATCCCATGGATGGAATTATTCAGAGGATACATGGTGAAATTTGTAGACGAGGCGGAAATCAGCGTGCAAGCCGGCAACGGCGGCAACGGCTGCCTGAGTTTCCGCCGGGAAAAGAATATCGAGTTCGGCGGACCCGACGGCGGTGACGGCGGCGCCGGCGGCAGCGTCCGCATGCGCGCCGTCGCCGCGCTCAATACCCTGGTGGACTTTCGCTTCCAGCCCCGTTATCGGGCCGAATCCGGCCGCCCCGGCGCCGGCCGCGGCCGCACCGGGGCGAGCGGCCAGGATCTGATGATCGATGTCCCGCCCGGCACCAGCGTCATCAATGCGGAAACCGGGGAATTGATCGCCGACCTGCGCGAGCCCGGGCGTCCGGTGATGGTGGCCAGGGGCGGCCGCCCGGGTCTGGGCAATAGCCGTTTCAAGTCGAGCACCAATCGCGCGCCGCGCAAGACCACCAATGGCGAAGCCGGCGAGGCGCGCGGACTGCGGCTGCAATTGAGTCTTGTCGCCGATGTCGGGCTGCTCGGGCCGCCGAACGCGGGCAAGAGCAGCTTGCTCCGGGCCGTATCCGCGGCGCGGCCGAAAGTCGCCGATTATCCGTTCACGACCCTGATTCCCAGCCTCGGCATCGTGCGGCCGGGGCCCGAGCGCAGTTTTGTCATGGCCGACATGCCCGGCCTGATCGAAGGCGCCGCGGCCGGCGCGGGGCTCGGGATCCGATTCCTGAAACATCTTTCCCGCGCGCGGCTGTTGCTGCAACTGGTGGATGTATCGCCCGCGGACGGCGGCGACCCGGCGGCGACCGCCTTGTCCATCGCGGCGGAACTCGAACGGTTCAGCGTTGCGCTTGCCGCCCGGGAGCGCTGGCTCGTTCTTTCCAGGACGGATCTATTGTCCGGCGACGCGCTGGCGGAACTGGAGGCGCGCTTGCGCGAGACGCTGGACTGGCAGGGCGAGATACGCCATATTTCGGCCCTGACCGGCGCGGGCTGCGATGCGCTTTGCGAAGCGCTCATGCAAGCCGTCGAATCCCATCGCGAGCGGCTGCGCGAAGATGCGGACTACGCGCGCGAACAGCAGCGGCTGGAGCGGGAAATGGCGCTCGAATCAGGGCTCGGCAAGGCGCGGGCTGCGAGTCATGCCTGAAGGCGTCGCCGCCTGCCGGACCTGGGTGGTCAAGATCGGCAGTTCGTTATTGACCAACGAGGGCATGGGGCTCGACCGCGGCGCCATTGCCGGCTGGGCGGCCCAGATCGCGACGTTGCGCGAACAGGGCCTGCGGCTGGTGGTGGTGTCTTCAGGCGCGGTGACGGAAGGCGCCACCCGGCTCGGGCTGAAATCCATCCCGCGGGAAGTGCGGTCGCAGGCGGCGGCGGCGGCGGTTGGTCAGATGGGGCTGATCCAGGCCTGGGAAAGCTGTTTTTCCGGGCACGGCGTGCATGCCGCCCAGATCCTGCTCAGCCATGAAGACCTGTCGGACCGCACCCGTTATCTCAATGCCCGTTCAACGCTCGCTTCCCTGCTCGACCTGGCCGCTGTTCCCGTGGTCAACGAGAACGACAGCGTGGCGACCGCCGAACTGTGCCTCGGCGACAACGACAATCTCGCGGCGCTGGTTTCGAATCTGATCAATGCCGACGTCATGGTGATCCTCACCGATCAGGACGGGCTGTTCAGCGCCGATCCGCGCAAATGCGCCGCGGCGACCCTCGTCGAGACCGGGCGCGCCGGCGACCCGGAACTCGAGCGCCTCGCCGGAACCGGCAGCCGCCTCGGCAGGGGCGGCATGATTACCAAGTTGTCGGCGGCGCGGCTGGCGGCGCGTTCGGGCACGCAAACCATCATCGCCAATGGACGCGAGCCCGGCTTGTTGCTGAAATTGCAGGCGGGCGAGCGATTCGGCACCTGGCTGCGCGCGGACCGCGAGCCGGTCACCGCGAAAAGACAATGGCTGGCGGGGCAATTGACGCTGAAAGGGTCAGTGACGCTCGACCGGGGCGCGGTGGCGGTGCTGCGCGGGCGCGGCAGCAGCCTGCTCGCGGTGGGCATTACCGCCACCAGCGGTATTTTCCAGCGGGGCGAAGTCGTGGCCTGTCTCGACGAATCGGGCCGGGAAATCGCCCGGGGCATGGTCAATTACCATAGCCGCGAAGTGGCGCGGCTGCTTGGCCAGGACAGCGGCCGCATCGCCGAATTGCTGGGCTATGCCGGCGAAGAGGAAATCATCCACCGGGACAATCTGGTGCTGACGGAGACGGAGTGATCGGAAGCATGCGCCCGCTGGATAATTCCTTCCATGGAATTATTCATTGCCGCAAGACAGCAGCTAGGTTTGGTCTTGCTCCCGGATGCGATGGCTTGCGTTGTCGAATTCGGCGGTGCTCTTTTGTATCGCGGGTTTGTATCGCGGGTTTGTATCGCGGGTTTGTATCGCGGGTTTGTATCGCAGGCTTGTATCGCGGGCCTGCGCCGCAGGAAAGCTCTGGCTTGGTCAGGGCTTTCCTTGCTCCCGGATGCGCTGGCTTGCGCCATCGGAGCCGGCGGCGCATCCGCGCGCCCATGCGTCGCGGGGAAGCTCCGGCCAGGTCGGGCTTCCCTGTCGCGGGAACTGTTGCGAAATCTGTTGCAAGGGCAAGGGCAAGGGCTATGGCAAGGCCTTGATGGCCGCATTCAGCCGACTCTTGTGTCTGGCGGCCTTGTTCTTGTGGATGATGCCCTTGTCGGCCATGCGGTCGATCACGGGCACGGCGGCCTGGAAAGCTTCGGCGGCGGCCTTGCGGTCCTTGTCGTCGATCGCCGCTCTCACTTTCTTGATGCAGGTGCGGACCATGGAACGGAAGGACGTATTGTGACGGCGCCGCTTTTCGTTTTGTCGGGCGCGCTTGCGCGCCTGGGGAGAATTTGCCAAGGAGTTTCCCTCCGCGTGAAGCTGTATTCGAACAGTGCTGAAAAAAGTGCCACACTATGCCGCCTCAGCCCGCCTGTGTCAACAATTCCCGGCCCGTGAACCCGACCGACGCCAAACCCGCAAGCGCCGCGGACTCCGCCGCCGGGGACGGGTTGCTGAAGTCCAGCGGCGTTGCCGGCTCGATGACCCTGATTTCCCGCGCGCTCGGCCTGGCGCGCGATATCGTCATCGCCCGCCTGTTCGGCGTCGGCGAAGGCGTCGACGCTTTCTTTCTCGCCAACAAGATCCCCAATTTCATGCGCCGCCTGTTCGCCGAAGGCGCGTTCAGCCAGGCCTTCGTGCCGGTGCTTTCGGAATATCGCAGCAAGCGAAGTCATGGCGAAGTGCGCGAACTGGTCGACGCGGTGGCCGCTTCGCTGGGCGGGTCGCTCGCGGTCATTACCGCGCTGGTCGTGGTCGCCGCGCCCTTGCTGTCGATGGTCGTCGCTTACGGCTTTCTCGACGAACCCTACAAGTTCGATCTTTTCGTGCAGATGTTCCGCATCACCTTTCCCTATCTGCTGCTGATCTCGATGACGGCGATGTGCGGGGCGGTGCTGAACAGTTACGGCCATTTCGCCGGGCCCGCGATCACTCCGGCCATGCTCAACCTGTCGCTGATCGGCTGTTCCTGGCTGCTTGCGCCCTATCTGAGCGAACCGGCGCTGGCGCTGGCCTGGGGCGTATTGATCGCCGGCGTCGCCCAATTGCTGTTCCAGTTGCCCTTTCTCGCGCGCATCCGCCTGTTGCCCGCGCCCCGGCCGCGACCGGGCCATGAAGGCGTGAGGCGCATCAAGCGGCTGATGCTGCCGGCGCTGTTCGGCGTTTCGGCAAGCCAGATCAATCTGTTGTTCGATACCGTAATCGCCTCGCTGCTCGTCACCGGCAGCGTGTCCTGGCTGTATTATTCCGACCGCCTGATGGAATTGCCCCTGGGCACCTTCGGCGTCGCCATCGCGATCGTGGTGTTGCCGAGTCTGTCGCGCAAGCATGCCAGCCAATCCATGGACGAGTTCTCCGCGACGCTCGACTGGGCCTTCCGGCTGGTCTGCCTGATCGCCTTGCCCGCGACGCTGGCGCTGATCCTGATCGCCGAACCCCTGCTCGTCACCTTGTTCCAGAACGAGAATTTCACCGCCGTCGATGTCGCGCGTTCCGCCGCCAGCCTGAAGGCCTACGCGCTCGGCCTGACTGCGTTCATGGCGGTCAAGATCTTCGCCCCGGGCTATTATGCGCGGCAGAATACGCGCGATCCGGTGCGCATCGGCGTCGTCGCCATGACTGTCAACATGGCGCTCAATGCGGGCTTCTACCTTGCGGGCTTCGCCCATGTGGGCCTGGCGCTGGCGACGAGTCTGGCGGCGGCGCTCAACGCGGGCCTGTTGCTGCTCGGGCTGCGGCGCGAAGGCGTGTTTCATTTCCAGCCGGGCTGGGGGCGCCTGTCGTGGCAGATGCTGGCGGCCAACGCGGCGATGATGCTGGTGCTGCTGGGTCTGACGGGCCAATGGGAGGAATGGCTGGAATGGACGATCGGCGTCAGGCTCGGCCAACTCGCCATGCTCGTGCTGGGCGGGCTGTTCGCCTATCTGTTGTCGCTTTACGCATGCGGGCTGCGCGTGCGTCACCTGTTGCGCTGAGTCCGCCATGAAACGGGTTTTCAGTTCGGAAAACGTCATCGATGTCTGGCAAGTCAGGAATTTGCTGGAAGTGGCCGGCATCAGGAGCGTGGTGAAAAACGCCGACCTGTCGTCGGCCTATGGCGAGGTGCCCTTCGTGGAAAGCTGGCCCGAAGTCTGGGTGGAGAAGCAGGCGGATTACGAACAGGCGCTCGATATCGTCGACGAATATCTCGACGGCGAAGAAGATGACGGGCCGGACTGGCGCTGCCCCGGCTGCCGGGAAACGAACGGCGCCGCCTTCGCCGTTTGCTGGAACTGCCAGATGCCGGCGCCGGACCAGGGCCGATAACTTGCGTCGCGGGACGATTCCGGCCGCTTCGGGGCGGCATGGAAGGAAAGCTCTGATCAGGTCGGAGCTTTCCTGCGGCAATGAATGATTCCATGGATGGAATCATTCAGGGGATACGAAGCTCTATCGCAACAGTTCGGCCAGACAGCGGGCGAAATAGCCGATATTGGCCCGATTGACGCCGGCGACATTGATGCGGCCCGATTTCACCAGGTAGATGCTGTAGTCCCTGACCAGCGCCTCGGCCTGTTCCGGCGTGATGCCGAGAAAGGAGAACATGCCTTTCTCGCGCTCGATGAAACTGAAATCCCGCTCGATGCCGGCGGCGGCCAGTTCGCGCGCGAGCGCGGCGCGCAGTCCGTTGATCCGGTCGCGGGCTTCGGCCAGTTCCCGCTCCCAGTCCGCGCGCAGTCCGGCGTCGCCCAGGATAGTTTGCACGATGCTTGCGCCGTGGTCCGGCGGCATCGAATAATTCGCCCGGGCGATGGCGGCGAGCCGACTCGCCGCCGCTTGCGCCGCCGGGCCGCCGCTGCAGATCACCGACAAGGCGCCGGTGCGCTCGCGATACAGGCCGAAGTTCTTCGAACAGGAGCTGACCAGCAATAATTCGGGCAATGATTCGGCCAGCAGGCGCACGCCGCGGACATCTTCCTCGAGACCGTCGCCGAGGCCCTGGTAGGCCATGTCGATCAGGATGGTGAAACCCTTGTCCAGCGCCAGATCGCGCATTTCCCGCCATTGGCCGCGGTCGAGGTCGGCGCCGCAGGGATTGTGGCAGCAGCCGTGCAGCAATACGACATCGCCCGCCCCGGCCGCGGCCAGGCTTTCGCGCATGGCGTCGAAGCGCAAGGCATGCGAGTCGAGGTCGTAATACGGGTAGGCGGCGATTGCGAGACCGGCCGCGGCCAGCAACGGCCTGTGGTTCGGCCAGGTCGGATCGCTCAGCCATACGGTCGCCCGCGGATTCGCCGCGGCGATGAATTCCGCCGCCAGGCGCAGGCCGCCGCAGCCCCCGGGCGTCTGCAGGCTCACCCTGCGCGCGCCGAGAGCCTGCTTCAGGGCGTCGCCGAACACCAGCGAGGCGACGGCGTCGTTGAAGCCGGCGGTGCCGCCGGGGCCGACATAGGCCTTGCTGTCCTGTTCGGCGAGCAGGATCCGTTCGGCGCCCTTCACTGCGCGCATGATCGGCGTATTGCCGTGTTCATCCTTGTATACGCCGGCGCCGAGGTCGATCTTGTCCGGATTGGGGTCGGCCCGATAGGCGGGCGTCAATGCGAGGATGGGATCGGGCGGCAGCGCTTGCAATGCGTCAAACATCGGATTTTCGCATCCTTTGATAGTAAGCCTTGAGCGTGTTCTGCAACAGCGAGGCCCGGGTCATCGGGCCGACGCCGCCCGGCACCGGCGTGATCCACGAACAGCGCGGGGCCACCTGTTCGAAATCCACGTCGCCGACGAGGCGAAAGCCCGATTTCCGGCTCGCGTCGGGCACCCGGGTGGTGCCGACATCAACGACCACGGCGCCGGGCTTGACCATGTCGGCGGCGACGAAACGGGGTTTGCCGACGGCCGCGATCAGGATGTCGGCCCCGGCGCATAACTCCTTCAGGCCTCGGGATCTGCTGTGGGCGATGGTCACGGTGCAATTGCCGGGGGCGCTGTCGCGCGAAAGCAGGATCGCCATCGGCGTGCCCACGATATTGCTGCGGCCGAGCACCACGCAATGCTTGCCCTCGGTTTCGATCTCGTGGCGCGCGAGCAATTCCATGACGCCGTTCGGCGTGGCCGATACGAAAGCGGGCCGCCCGAGACACATGAGCCCGACGCTTTGCGGGCCGAAGCCGTCGACATCCTTTGCCGAGTCGATCGCCAGGGTGATCCGGTGTTCGTCGATATGCGCCGGCAGCGGCAGTTGCACGATGAACCCGTCGACCCTGTCGTCCGCATTCAATCCGGCGACCCTGGCGAGCAATTCCGCCTGGCTCGCGCCCGCCTCCATTCGCAGCACGGTGGAATCGAAGCCGACCTCGTCGCAGTCCCTGACCTTGTTGGCCACATAGGTCTCGCTGGCGCCGTCGTCGCCGACGAGCACCGCCGCCAGATGCGGCGCGCGCCGGCCGGCCGCGCGCAGGCGGCCGACCTGCGCGCCGATTTCGCGGCGGATCTGTTCGGAACAGGACTTTCCGTCTAATATCTGCACGGCCTCGAATCCCGAGCAACGCCCGGCGATCGCTCGCGATTGCCGGGCCGGAATCGACCGGATGCTCCGGCCGGCGGAAGGTTCGCAATGATAAACAAGCGCGATGGTCCGCTCAAGATGTTTGAGCGCGACCGGTCCGGCGCGCCGCCCGCGCGCGCTGCGGAATCGGAACCGGTCCGGGCGTCTTCATTGCGCCCGGGCGTTGAGCCCATGCAACTCGATGTAGCTGATGCGCGGAATCGGAGCCGGTCCGGGCGCGCGGCGCGGAATGCTCTGCAGTCGATGTCGCCGCCGATCCCGCGGCCAGCCTGTCTTTCTCGTTCCCGCGGCCGTTGCGGGAGCGGAGGTCGCCGCTGATGGAGGCGGTCGCGGCCGCATTGATCGTCGTGGTCGGCTCCTTCGTGCAGACCGCGATCGGTTTCGGCCTCGCAGTGATCGCGGCGCCGTTGCTGTTCTTCATCGATCCGCTTTATGTGCCGGCGCCGATCACCCTGGCCGCGTTGACCCTGTCCCTCGCCAATGCCTGGCGCTTCCGCCGCTCCATTTCCCTCGCCGGGCTCAGGTTCGCGATTCTCGGCAGAGTGCCCGGCACCGCGGCCGGCGGATTGCTCATATTCTGGATCGACCAGCGCACGCTGGGATTGTGGCTGGGGATCTCGGTGCTGGCGGGGGTCTGGCTCAGTTTCGGCAAGCTCGCCTTCCGGCCCACTCGCGGCGCCATGTTCTGCGCCGGATTCCTGTCCGGTTTCATGGGCACGAGTTCGTCCATCGGCGGGCCGCCGATGGCGCTCGTGCTGCAACATCAGACCGCGGATTTCATCCGCGCCAACATGGCGGCATTCTTCGTCGTCAGCTGCGTCATGAGTTTGCTCATGCTGAGCCTGGTCGGGCGCTTCGACGCGCGGCACATGCTCCTGTCGCTGCCTTTCATGCCTGCCTGCCTGCTTGGCTATTGGCTGGCCCTGCGTTCAGTGCACCTGATCACTTGCCGGATGTTGCGGCTGGGCTCATTGAGCCTGTGCGCCGCCGCCGGCTGCGCCGCCGTGATTTCCTACTGGCTGTGAACGCGCGAAATCACGGCCGGATGTCCCTGGCGTCCCCTGCATGATTCCGTTCGCGGCATTGTCCATTGCCGCAAGACCGGAGCGCAGCTTGTCTTGCTTGCGGGCGCAAGGACTTGCGCCGTCAAATCCGGCGGTGCTCTCTTGTACCGCGGGCTTGCACCGCGGGTTTGCGCCGCGGACAATTGCCGCCGGAGCGGCGCGGCGCTTTCTTGCGACGAATTACAGCATCGCCTGCAAGGCGGCCCTGGCTTCGTCGCCGGCGGTGTGATTGATGCCCATCACGATTTCGGCCAGGGACTTGGCGCGCGGGTCGGCATTCGCCGCCTCGATGACGCGATTCAGCGCGGCCTTGCCGTCGTCGGAGGCCTGGTGCGCAATGCCGATGACCGCATTGGCGACGGCCTTGAAGGCGGGCCCGACGTTGTCGTCGTCCACCAGGGCCTGCAAGGCGGCCTTGTCATCGTCCGTCGGGAAATGGTTCAGACTCACCAGCACATTGGCGATGACTCCGGTAGCCTCGTCGTTGTCGCCATGCGCGAAAGGCGCGAAGGCGCAGATCAGCATCGCTGCGAGCAGTTTTTTCACCTGAATTTCCTCTGAATGATTGCGGGGAGACCAGTCTAGCATCCGGGGCCGGGATGTAAAGGAAGCTCTGGCTTGTCAAGGGAAGCCCCGATCAGGTCAGGGCTTTCCCGCAGCGCCGGCCCGCGGTACAAGCCCGTGGTGCAAACCCGCGGTACAAAAGAGCACCGCCGGACTCGACAGCGCAAGCCCTTGCGTCCGGGGGCAAGACAGGCCCGCGCTCTTGTCTTGCGGCAATGAATACTCAGCCACTCAGCCGTTGGCGGCTTTCAGGCCGCGCTTGCCGGCGTAGAATGCGCGGATTTCCGTCATGTCGCGCTCCAGATCTCCGCTGGGTTGATAGAAATCCGCGAAACCGGCTTCCTTTTTCCCCGCATCGACATAGCCGAGCAGGATCGGCACGCCCGCGTTGTTGGCGATGTGGTAAAAACCGGTTTTCCAACGTTCGACCTTGCTGCGCGTGCCTTCCGGCGGCACGAGCACGATCAACTCGTCGCGCTGTTCATATTGCCGCACGGTCTCCCGCACCGCGTTGTGCGGCCGGCTGCGGTCGATGGGGATGCCGCCCAGCCATTTCATCAGTCCCGCGAAAGGGAAGGGGAACAAGGTGTGCTTGCCCATCCAGTAGACGCGCAACCTGAGTTTCAGCACCGCCATGATCATCAGCGGAAAATCCCAGTTGCTCGTATGCGGCGCGCCGATCAGCACGCAGCGCTGGCGGTCGAGTTCGCGGCCGCGGATCCGCCAGCCGAGCAACGCCAGCGTCAGGATTGAAAACCAGCGCAAGAGCGGAGTTGCGAGCGGGGTGCAAAAAACCGTCATTCGCATGGACTGTCCCTGCCGCGCGAGCGCCGGCTCTCTCATTCAGTTCGGCCGGCGCCGCATCCGCCCTGCCATTCCCGGAAATAGTCGGCCGGATCTTCCGTCCGCGAGCGCCCGGCGCCGCCGATGATCGCGCCGAGATACAGGAAACCGATGATCTTCTCGTTTTCGGCAAGGCCCAGCCCCGCCATCACGCGCCGGTCGTAGGCCATGGAGCCTGTTCGCCACATCGCGCCCACGCCCTGGGCATGGGCGGCGTTCAGGATATTCTGGGCGGCGGCCCCGGCGGACAGATCCTGTTCGGCGGCGGGCACCCCGGGATGTTCCACATGACTTGCGATTACGACAATGATCAAGGGCGCGCGCAAGGTCTTGGCCCGCAATCGCTGCCGCTCCCGCTCGGCCAGATCCGGCGTCGAAACGAGCGCGGCCTCGACAAACAACTCGCCGAGCCGCGCGCGCGATTCGCCGCGAACAAGCAGGAAACGCCAGGGCCGCAGCAGCGCGTGATCCGCGGCCCGCAAGGCCGCGCGGCAAATATTCTCGAGTTGCTCCGGCGCGGGCGCCGGCTCCCCCAGGCGGGGCGCCGAATTTCGGGTCAGCAGGGCTTCAAGGGCATTCATCGCACTGGAAGGATAAAGCATTCGCGGAAACCGCGAAACCGGGTTTCCCCGCCGCGCATGGACGCGCCGCCGGATTCGACGGCGCGAACCGTCGAATCCGCGAGCAAGACAAGACCGCGCTCTTGTCTCTTGCGGCAATGAATAATTCCATGGATGGAATTATTCAGAGGATATTCAGAACGCCTGATTCCCGGGGCGTCGCCGGGCATGGGTCGCGCGGTGCTTTGGTGCTATACTGCGCCCTATCGCGCGATCGGGGCGGACCATGAATTCCCAGGCACAGATGATCGCCGTCAGCAGCGGCGAGCCGGTCTATCGCAAGGAAAAATCCCGCTATTTCGGCACGGTCGCGCGCAAGAAACTGCGACTGGCGTTCTCGTTCTATTCGCCCGACGGCAATGAGATCGCCATGCCCGTCGCGAGCATGTCGGCCTATCTGAAGCGCGAATTCCCCGATGTCGAGGTCTTGCTCGAACCGATCCTGATCCTGCGGGACGCGGAGCGCTATTCGCCCGCCAATTACGCCCGCGCGATCAAGTCGCGCGATATCGATCTGATCGCCTTTTCCGTCATGAGCCCGCATTGGTATCCGATGCAGCCCTATTTCGCGGAGCTCAAGCGGCTGATGCCTTCGTTGCCGATCCTGATCGGCGGCTATCAGGCGATGTTGTCGCAACAGGAGACCATCGACAATCCGAATATCGACTATATCTGCGTCGGCGACGGCGAATACGCCATCGGCAACATGGTGCGGCATCTGCGCGGCGAACTCGGCCCCGTCGACGGCATGTGGGAAAAACAGGTCGACGGCGAGATCTATCGCACCGAACCGCATCAGAACGGCGATCTGGCGGCATTGCCGTTCCCGGATTACGAAATCTTTTCCCGCGACGGCAGTTTCGAAGGCGTCAACTCGTCCATTTTCGGGCCGAAAGGCAAACTCGTATTGCCGGTCATGACCGGCCGCGGCTGTCCGTATCGCTGCACTTATTGCTGCAATACGCCGCTGCTCGAAGGCTGGAAAAGCAAGAAAACCTTTCTGCGCAAGTACGAACCCGAGGCCATGGTGGCCGAACTCGAACGCCTGCGCGACCAGTACAAGGTCGGTTATTTCGAATTCTGGGACGAGCTGTTCCTGTCCAATCTGAAATTCGTGCGCGCCTTCTTCGCGATCTACAAGGAGCGCATCCGCCTGCCGTTCTCGATCAATTCAAGGGTCGAGGTGATGAACGAGGAATTCTGCCGCACGGCGGCGGAAGCCGGCTGCCACACGATCTGGTTCGGCATCGAAAGCGGCGACGAGGAATTTCGCTCGCGCATGCTGGGCCGCAAGATGACCAATCAACAGGTGATCGCCGCCGCCGACAATTGCCGCAAGGCGGGCATCTTCCGCCTCACTTTCAATATCGTCGGCGCCCCGCTCGAAACCGCCGAAAACATGCGCCGGACGCTCGAACTCAACCAGCGCATCGCCCCGGAATTCTTCTTTTTCTTCCCCTATATCCCGTTGCGCGGGACGCCGCTGTACAAGATCGCCGAAAAGGAAGGGCTGTTGATCAAGCACAAGAAGAACCTGCACTACCTGTCGGCGGTGAACGACCGCAAGTTCAACCTGAACATGAAGGAGCGTCCGGAACTGCTCACGCAGGAACAGTACAACGAGATCTGCATGGAAATGCTTGCTTTCCAGCAAGTCAACAACCGCCTCAGCTATACCGAAGGCAACGCCGCGCAAGCGCCGGCGCCGGCCACGGTGCGGGACAAGAGCTTCGAACTGGCCGAGGATGCTCCGCCGGCGCCCGCCGCCGCTGCGAAGCGGGAAAAATCGCTGTTTTCCGAAGTGCGCGGGTTCTTCAGCCGCTAGCAAAACCCTGTTCTGGCCAGAGCTTTCCCGCGGTGCAAGCCCGCGATACAAGCCCGCGATACAGGCCCGCGATACAGGAAAGCACCGCCGGATCCGACGGCGCCAGCGGTCGCATGCGGGAAGATGAACGACTACGGGGACGGAGTTGTTCAGCGGATGTCCGGCTCGGCGTCAGGCCGCCTTTTCCCGCAAGCGCATTTCGGCGTTGAGCGCCCGGTTGAAGGCGGCCAGGGAAATCGCTCCCATCAGCAGATTGCCGGCAACGGCGCCGGCGAAGAATCCCCACAGTCCGAAATACACGCTGCCGAGCCAGGCCAGCGGCACATGGAACACGAAAAAACGGGCGATGCTCAGCCAGAGCGCGCTCATCGGCTGATGCAAGGCGTTGAGCGAGGAATTGGTCAGGATGATGATGCCTTGCATGCCGTAACCCAGCGGCAGGATCCAGAGAAACAGCTTGATCGTGGCAATGACTTCGGGATCGTCGGAGAAGACTCTGGCGATGAGCGGGGCGGCCAGCGCCAAGACGCCGTAGATCAGCAATTGCCAGACGAGCACGAAACGGATCGAGATCCGGTAGGCTTCGGCGACCCGATGCACATGGCCGGCGCCGTAATTCTGGCTGATCAGGGGCGGCAGCGAAGTGGACATGGCGAGCACGAGCAAGGTCGCGATCGGTTCGATGCGCCCGCCGACGCCGAGCGCCGCCACCGCGCTGTTGCCGAAGCCGGCGGCGATAGCCGTCATGACGCCGGCCGCCAGCGGAGTCATCATGTTGGCCCCCGCCGCCGGAATGCCGATGCGCAACATTTCGCGACCCGAACTCGCCATCGTCTCGACCGAAGGCAATTGCCTGCTGACCATCTCCAGTTTGAAAACCAGCAGCCAGTACAGATAGGAAAACGCCAGTCCCCAGGAGATCACCGTAGCCCAGGCGGCGCCCTGTATGCCGAGGGCGGGAAAGGGACCGAGCCCGAAAATCAGCAGCGGGTCGAGCACCGCGTTGCAGAAGCCCGCGAATGCCATCAGCATGCTCGGTGTCCTGGTATTGCCGTTGGCGCGCAAGATGCTGTTGCCGGTCATCATGCATACGATCAGCAGGCTGCCGGGGAGCCAGACAAGCATGAATCGGCGAATCAGCGCCAGCAATTCGCCGTCGGCGCCCAACAGGCCGAAAATCTCGTCGAGAAATATCCAGCAAACGACGACCAGCAGGCTCGCCATGGCCAGCGAAATGTAATTGATCACCGTGGCCGCTTCCCGGGCGCGGTCGGTCTCGCCGCGGCCGAGGTATCGGGCCACCACGGCGGAAGCGCCGATGCCGAGGCCGATGGCCATGCTCATGACGGCAAAGGCGACCGGAAAGGTGAAGCTGATGGCGGTCAGCGGTTCGGTGCCCAGGAAACTGATGAACAGCGTGTCCACCAGGTTGAAGGTGAACATCATCAGCATGCCGACGATCATCGGCGCGGTCATGCGGATGAGAGATTCCCGTACGGAACCTTCCACCAGCTTGTGCCGGCTTTCTGCTGTCACGTGATTTTCCTGGAGGGCCGCCGGGGAATATATCCTATTGCAGAACCGGATGCCCGCCGGATGCGATGGCGCGAGCCGTTGCATCCGGGAGCAGGAAAAAATCGCGTCCCGGTTTCGGGGCGACAGGCAATTTCATGAACGGGATGGTTCGGAGAATACCTGGTTCGCATCGATTCCCGCGCGCAGCCGCGACAGTTCGCGCACCATGCGCGGATTGCCGAACAGCGTTTCGCCGCCGGCCGCGATCTCGGGATGGCCCGACGCGCTTGACAGCAGGCCGCCGGCCTCCCTGAGCACGAGTCCGGCCGCGAGCAGGCCGGCGCCGGCGCCGGCGCCGGTCCAGCCGCCCTGAAGCCTGTTCGCGGCGGTCTGCGCGATATCGAATACGGCGCAACCGCTTTGCCGGATCAGCGCCCTTTCCGCGTGCAAGCGCCGCTGGATTTCATCCAGCAGTCGTCGCTTGTCGGAGAATGCCTGCAAACCCAACAGGTTGCCCCGCGGATGCCGCGCTTCGCCCACGCGGATGCGGCGCGCGTTCAATTGCGCGCCCCGGCCGCGGCTGGCGCTGAATTCCTCGTCGGTTCGAGGCAAGATTATGGCGGCATGACGCAGCGCGCCCTGGACGCGGCAAGCGACGGCAACCGCGAAACAGGGCAGGCCGGCATGGAAATTGCGGCTGCCGGCCAGGGGCTCGAGCAGCCAGACGACGCGCTCGTCGGCCCCGCCGCAACTGCCCGACAGGCGCGACTCGATCCGATGTTCCGGATAGAACTTGCCGATCTGGTAGATCAGGGCGCGCTCCGAATCCTGGTCCATGCTCGTGGCGAAGCTTTCTTCGGAATCATCGAGCACCTTCAAGCGGTCGAGCCGGTCGATGCCGAGGGCGAGCCGGCGCGCGGCGGCGCGGGCCGCGACGAGGGCGACATTGAGCAGGGGTTCCATGACTTGGCAAGGGTGGGGCGGACGCGGGCGCCGGGGCGCAGATGATAGCAGAATCGCGATTGTCGCCCATCGATTCAGGAAGCCCTGATCAAGTCAGAGCTTCCTGCGGCACATGCCCATGGTGCAGGAGAGCATCGCCGGATCCGACGGCGTAAGCCATTGCATCCGCAAGCAAGACAAGACCGCGCTTCTTTTGCGGCAATGAACAGTTGCATGGACGACATTGTCCGGAAGATGCCTGACAGGTTGCGAAAAGATTCCCGCAAAATCCGCGAAACGCCGGGTTTCGGGAGTTCATTGAACGAAAAATCAATAAGTTGCGGACGAGTTTCGGCCTGTCCGGGCGCGCCCGGAGAGGTTTTTCAGCGGCCTGTCAATGAGATAATGCCGACTTTGCAAGGCAAAACATGCGCCGTCCGCGCCGGCGCGGAGGCGATCCCCGACGATGACGGAACCTGATTTCAGCAACATATCGGTAGTGTTGGTGAACACTTCCCACCCCGGCAATATCGGCGCCAGCGCCCGGGCGATGAAGAACATGGGCCTGACCCGGCTCGCGCTCGTGCAGCCGAAGCAGTTTCCCAGCGGCATCGCGGTCGGCCGGGCCGCGGCGGCGGCGGAGTTGCTGGAAAAATCGCAAGTAGCAGACTCGCTGAGCGAAGCCGTCGCCGATTGCGGCCTCGTCATCGGCGCCAGCGCCCGGCCCCGGCGCATTCCCTGGCCGCTGCTGACGCCGGAGCAATGCGCGCGGAAAGTGCTGGCCGCGCGCGGCAGGAACCGGGTCGCGCTGGTATTCGGCCGCGAGGACGCCGGGCTCAGCAATGAGGAATTGCAACTTTGCCACTATCACGTTCGCATTCCCGCCAGCCCCGGCTACAGTTCCCTGAATCTGGCCGCGGCGGTGCTGGTGATCGCTTACGAGTTGCGCAAGGCGGCATTGGCCGGGGAGGACGGCGACCCCGGCGCCGCCGAGCGCGAATGGGACCAGGCGCTGGCCGCCGGCGAAGACCTCGAGCGTTTTTACGAACACCTCGAGCGGGTGCTGGCGGCGGTCGATTTTCACGACCCCGCCAATCCGCGCCAGCTCATGCAGCGCATGCGGCGGCTGTTCGGCCGCATTCGCGTCGATGTCATGGAAATGAACATCCTGCGCGGGATGCTGACGCATATCGAAAACAAGCTGAAAAACCGCGGCTGAAAGGTCTCTTTGCGCCGAAGTCGGCTCAGGCGGTTTCCCCGGCCGTCGCGGCGTCGCGCCTGATGCGCCAGGCGCAGCGCCGGTCGCCGGCGAGCAAGTGGTCGGTCTGCTCCACTTTCGCCTCCGCGCCGAGCAGGCGCTCGAACATGCGTTGTTCGGACTTGCAGAAATGCGGACAGTTTTCGGCGCAGGCCCGGATCGGGCAATGGTTCTGCACCAGCAGCCAGCCGTCGGGCAAGAGCCGCGCTCCCGCCATATAGCCGTCGGCGCTGCGCAAGCCGACCAGATGTTCGACTTTCTGTCGCAAGTCGTCGCCCAGCCCGCGCATCGCCGCGCGATAGCGTCGCCGCACCCGGTTGCTTCGTTCCTCCACCAAGCGTTCGACGCCTGCGCCGCCCCAGCAGATGTCGGCGGCCTGGATCAGTTCCCGCGCCAGGTCGGCGCCGGAGTCCGGAAACCAGGCATGGCCTTTTTCGGTCAACTCCCAGAGCGAGACGGGCCTGCCGCGATGTTGTCTCGCGGCCGGCAGCCGCCGCGCGAGTCCGATCTCGTTCAGGTCGGCCAGATGGTGGCGCACGCCCATCGCGGTCATCGCCAGTTGTCGGGCAAGGATGCGCACCGACTGCGGACCGCGGGTTTTCAGGCTGCGCAGGATATGTTCCTGGTTGCGCGCGAGTCGCACGGCAAGCTCCTGTATGCCTTTTCGTGGTTTATCGGTATGCGGGGCGAAAGGTTTACCCGCGCGGCGGCGCGTCCGGGGCCGGAAGCGGCCGCGCCGCGAGTTGCAATCGCCCCCGCGATTCGGTTATAAGTCGCGTCAAAGTATTTCGCCGCGCCAGCGCTGCGGCGGAAGATTCGGGACAGGAGAGCGAGCCGTGGCCGCAACCGCGACAAATACGCGACAAATGACGACGGGCGATCTTGCCGCGGCTGTTCTGGCGGGGCGCGAGCGCCTCGCGCGCGAACCCCGTACCGTACCCCCCCCCCCCCCCCCCCACCCCCGAAAACCGGCTGCGGGGCTGATCCGGTGGGCGCCCTCGGGAGAACCGCCCGCCGCCTGAAGGCGGGACTGGCCGCCCTCTTCCTCATCGCGCTGGCCGCCGTCTTCGCCCCGCGGGACGCTCGGGCATCCGCCGCCCTCACCGTCGAGGTGGGCCCGGGCCTCGGGCAGGTCACGCTGAACTACTCGGCGAGCGTTTCGGGCGCAATCATAAGATGGGACCACTACCAGAGAACCGCCTCGGGAAGTTATGGCAACTCCATCACCATTCCCGACTCTAATGCGAAGGTCTCGGGGTCACACATCGTGTCGGGCCTGACCGCAGGCGAGACTTACTACTTCAAGGCCGATGTTCACTTCAACCAGGGGGGAGGCACAGGCTTGTGGATTGCGACCCCGGAGGTCTCCGTGACGCTGCCGGCTGTCGCCCTCACGGTGAACGGGGGGGACCGCGCCTTCTATTTCACTTGGGAGTACAGCGGCACGACCGAAGGCGCGGTGAGCTGGCAGCTCGAGTGGATCCGGCTCTCGGACCGAAATGGAGAGGGCCGGTGGCTTGATTTACCCGGCGGCGTCGCCCTCAGAAAATACAGCTACAGCGCAACCAACGGCGAGACCGGCATCTTCCGGGTTCGGCTGGTGGGTCCGGGCGGGCGGACCACGATCGCGTCGAGCACCGTCAACAACCAGGGCTGGATCGAGGCCACGCCGCGGGCGGCGACCCCGACGCTGGTCTCCGCTGCGAGCCGGACCTTGACAGTGACTCCGGGCGGGACGGTGAATGCGTGCTTCAACCTGCTTTCGGTCACGGCGGGCGACACGACGTATCTGGAGTCGCGCCCCGGCCAGACGGCTGTCGCCGAGCATGCGGCGCTGTCGCACGGCGCCCACGGTGTCCGGATCTCGGGCAATGTCGACGGCGTGCGGACGGGAGTCGGCCAGAACCTGTATCCCTGCGCCGCGCTGGGCGTCGGCGTCCATACGGTCCGCTGGCACTGGAAGGGCCATGACGGCACGGCGGAGACGGAGGCGTCGACATCCACCACGTTCACCGTCGTGCAGGTTCCCGACCGGACGAAGGACCTGAGCGCCAACCCGGTTTCCGGCAAACCGAGCGAGATCTTTCTGAGGTGGCGCGATCCGATCGAATCCGGGATCACCTGGGAATATCAGTACAAGGAGGGCGCCGGGAGTTACGGTGCGTGGACGGCGGCTTCGCTTCAGTCTACGGGTATCCCGGATACCCTCGGAACCACCGTGACGGGCCTGAAGCCCGGCACGACATACACGTTCCAGGTCCGGGCGCGCAATGACGGCGGCGCCGGCGCGGCCTCCGCGGAGGAGAGCGCGACGACCGAGGCGCCTCTCGTACCGGCCGCGCCGGCGGGGTTCGCGGCGTCTGCGGGCAACGCGAAGGTGTGGCTGACCTGGACCGACCCGGAGGACGCCGGCATCACCGGCTGGGAGTATCAGCAGAAGGCGGGAACCGGGCCTTACGGTTCGTGGACGGCGGTTTCGGGTTCGACGGCGACGACGACCCACACCGAAGTGACGAGTCTGACCAACGACACGGCTTATGCGTTCAAGCTTCGGGCGGTGAGCGATGCCGGCAACGGTACGGCGTCGGCGGAACAGACGGCCACGCCGGGGACTGCGGTTGCGGCGGTGCTGACGGGCGCGGCGGGCGCCGACGGCGCGCATGATCTCACCTGGACGACGACCTCCGGCGGCCCGCACAGGATCGTCAACAACGCCAATCACATCGGCCTCTGGTACGCGTATTACCGGGCCAGGGGTAGAACAACATGGGGCGGGCCGAGCTACACGGGCGGCGCCGGCACCCGGAAATGGTCAACTTCGGGGTCGCCGCACGGCGCGGTTTTTGAGTATCGCGTCCAGCCGGCCGGGTCTCGCATCATCGCCGGCCTCGGCTCCTTCAACTGGAACGGCCCGGAGTCCAATGTGATCGAGCTGACGGTCAACAAGCCGGATTCGCCGGCGCTGACGTTCGCGGATGCGCCGGTGACGGTTTCGCCGGGACAGACGGCGACGTACACGGTGAAGCTGAACCAGGCGTTTGCGGGGACGCTTGCGCTGTCGAGTTCGGCGGCGGGCAAGGCGAGGGTGAGTCCGTCGAGCCTGACCTTCACCGACGCCGACTACAACGTGCCGAAGACGGTGACGGTGACCGGGGTGGCGGCGGGGACGGCGACGATCAACCATGCGTTCACGCTGTCGGGGGCCTCGAAGACGTTCATCCCGGACGCGGGGACGGTGTCGGTGACGGTGGGCTCGGGCGGGGGCCGGGTTCCGGCGAAGCCGACGGTGTTTGCGGCGGCGGCGGGCGACGGGCAGGCGGTGCTGTCGTGGACCAACCCGAACAATGCGAGCATCACCGGCTACAAGCTGCGCTACGGCAAGACGGGCGCCAGGGGCAGCGCGACGTGGGCCGCCATCCCGAGTTCGGGCGCGACCACCGCGGCCCACACGGTGACGGGGCTGGACAACGACGCCGAATACAGCTTCAAGCTGCGCGCGGTGAACAGCGCGGGCGACGGCGCCGCCACCGACTGGGTGACGGCGACGCCCTCGTCGACTCCGGCGGCGCTGGCGAAGCCGGCGAAGCCGGCGCTGACGGCGGCGGCGGGCGACGGCTCGGTCGCCCTGAGCTGGAGCGCCCAGACGGATATCGCGAACTGGGGCTACCAGTACAAGAGTTCGGGCGGCTGGAGCGCGACCCGGACGGTCTCGGACGGGAGCGCCACGAGTACGGTGGTGACGGGGCTGACGAACGGGACGGCCTACACGTTCCGGCTGTTCGCGCGGCGCGGCAGCGGCGCCTCGGCCGTTCAGTCGGTGTGGTCGGACCAGGCGACGGCGACGCCGGTGGGGGTGGTGGTTTCGAAGTCGGCGCTGACGGTGGCGGAAGGAGCGAGCGGGAACTACACGGTGAAGTTGAGCACGGCGCCGTCGTCGAATGTGACGGTGACGGTGGGCGGCGCGTCGGGCGACGTGACGGCGAGCCCGCCGAGCCTGACCTTCACGACGACCAACTACAGCACGGCGCAGACGGTGACGGTGAGCGCGGCGCAGGATCCCGACGGGGACGCGGACCCCGACGTGACGCTGTCGCACAGCGCCTCGGGCGGGGGCTACGGCTCGGTTTCCATCGACGATGTGGTGGTGACGGTGACGGAGGACGACACCAAGGGGGCGACGGTGTCGTCCGGCGCGCTGACGGTGGATGAAGGGGGGACCGGGAGCTACACGGTGAAGCTGGACACGCAGCCGTCGGGAGAGGTGGTGGTGACGGTGGGCGGCGCGTCGGGCGATGTGACGGTGCCGGATTCGCAGTTGCGGTTTGCGGTGAACAACTGGAGCGAGGCGCAGACGGTGACGGTGAACGCCGCCCTGGATGCGGACGCGGACGCGGACCCCGACGTGACGCTGACGCACAGCGCGGCGGGCGGCGGCTACGGCTCGGTAAGCATCGCAAACGTGGTGGTGAGCGTGACCGAGTCCGTTTCCCTGCCGGCCGCCCCGACGGGCTTCGCGGCGACGGCGGGCAACGGGCAGGTAGTGCTGTCGTGGAGCAACCCGGGCGATGCGAGCATCACCGGCTACGAGCTGCGCCGCGGCAAGACGGGCGTCAGGGCGAGCGCGGCCTGGACCGCGATTCCGGGCGCGGGCGCCACCACGACGACCCGCACGGTGACGGGCCTGGACAACGGCAGCGAATACAGTTTCCGGCTGCGCGCGGTGAACCCCGCGGGCAACGGCGCCGAGACGGGCTGGGCGACGGCGACGCCGCTGACGCCGACGGTGCCCGGCGCGACGGTTTCGACCGCGGCGCTGAGGTTGGCGGAAGGCGGCAGCGGCGCCTACACGGTGCGGCTGGACACGGCGCCGTCGGCGGATGTGACGATCGCGGTGGGCGGCGCGTCGGGCGATGTGACGGTATCGGGCTCGCCGCTGACCTTCACCGCGGCGAACTGGTTCACCCCGCAGACGGTGACGGTGAACGCGGGAACGGACACGGACACGAACACGGACCCCGACGTGACGCTGACCCACAGCGCCTCGGGGGGCGGCTACGGCTCGGCGAGCATCGCCTCGGTGGCGGTGAGCGTGGTGGAGAAGGACGCGGCGCCGGCGAAGCCGACCGGCCTCGCCGGCGCGCCGGGCGACGGTTCGGCGACGCTGACCTGGACCGACCTGGCGAACCCCACCGTCGCGAAGTGGCAATACCGGCAAAAGGCCGGCGGCGGGGCCTGGGGCGAGTGGCGGGACATTCCCGGCTCCGGCGCGGGCACGACCCGTCACGAGGTGAGCGGGCTGCGCGGCGGCGTCGCCTACCAGTTCGAGGTGCGCGCGGTGAACGCGGCCGGCCCCGGCGCCGGCCCGGACGCGCCGGCGCGCGTGACGCCGACGGGCGCATCCCCCCATGCCCCTCGCCGCGGGCGGGCGACGGTGACGCCGACGGCGCTGACGGTGGCCGAAGGCGGCTCCGGCAGCTACGCCGTGGTGCTGGGCGCGCGGCCTTCGAGCGAGGTGACCGTGGCGATATCGGGCGCGTCGGGCGACGTGAGCGCGTCGCCGCCGCAACTGGTTTTCACGCGGTCGAACTGGAGCGAATCGCAGACCGTGACGGTGACGGCGGCGGAGGACGACGACGCGGAGGCGGAGCCGACGGTGACGCTGTCGCACGCGGCTGCGGGCGGCGGCTACGGTTCGGTGTCGATCGACGATGTCGAGGTGACGGTGACGGAGAACGACGTCAAGGGCGCGACGTTGTCGACAGCCGCGCTGTCGGTGCCGGAAGGCGGTTCCGCCGAATACGCCCTGACGCTGGACTCGCAACCTTCGGGCGAGGTGGCCGTGGCGGTGTCGGGCGCCTCGGGCGACGTGACGGCCAGCCCGTCCCGGCTGATGTTCACCCCCGCGAACTGGAACAAGCCGCAGACGGTGACGGTGACCGCGGCGGAAGACGACGACGCGGAAGCGGACCCGGCGACAACGCTGTCGCACAGCGCCTCGGGCGGCGGCTACGGTTCGGTTTCGATCGGCGCCGTGACGGTCGCGGTGGCGGAGAACGACGCCAGAGGCGCGACGCTGTCGACAGCCGCGCTGACGGTGCCGGAAGGCGGTTTCGCCGAATACGCCGCGACGCTGGACTCGCAACCTTCAGGGGATGTGACCGTGGCGATATCGGGCGCCTCGGGCGACGTGACGGTCAGCCCGTCGCGGCTGATTTTCACCCCCGCGAACTGGAGCGCGCCGCAGACGGTGGCGGTGCTCGCGGCGGAAGACGACGACGCGGAGGCGGACCCGGCGGTGACGCTGTCGCACGCGGCTGCGGGCGGCGGCTACGGCGCGGTTTCGATCGGCGCCGTGACGGTGACGGTGACGGAGAACGACATCCGGGGCGCGACGCTGTCGGCGGCCGCGCTGACGGTGCCGGAAGGCGGTTCCGCCGAGTACGCCCTGACGCTGGACGGGCGTCCTTCCGGGGATGTGGCCGTGGAGGTGTCGGGCGCGTCGGGCGACGTTGGCGTATCGCCGCCGCGGCTGGTTTTCACGCGGTCGAACTGGAGCGAGCCGCAGACGGTGACGGTGACGGCGGCGGAAGACGACGACGCGGATCCGGATCCGACGGTGACGCTGTCGCACGCGGCTGCGGGCGGCGGCTACGACGCGGTTTCGATCGGCGCCGTGGCGGTGACGGTGACGGAGAACGACACCCGGGGCGCGACGCTGTCGAAGGACGCGCTGACGGTGCCGGAAGGCGGTTCCGGCGCATACGCCCTGACGCTGGACTCGCAGCCTTCCGGCGAGGTGGCTATAGAAGTATCGGGCGCGTCCGGCGACGTGACGGTCAGCCCGTCGCGGCTGATTTTCACCGGCGCGAACTGGAGCGAGCCGCAGACGGTGACGGTGTCCGCGGCGCGGGACGACGACGCGGACGCGGACCCGGCCGTGGCGCTGTCGCACAGCGCCGCGGGCGGCGGCTACGACGCGGTTGCGATCGGTTCGGTGCGGGTTTCGGTGACGGAGAACTACTCGGCGGCGCGGGAAGCGGCGCGCAAGCGCGACGCGGTGAACCGGGCGGTGCTGCCCCAGGTGCTGGCGGCGCTGGGCTCGTCGTCGGCGGTGAAGGAGCGCGTCGAGGCCGGCGGGATTTCCGGCGCGTCGGGCGCCTCGTCCGCATCGGGCTCATCGGGCGCCGCGGCGCGGTTCGGGGCTTTTCTTCAATCGTTCGCCGGGCGCGGGAATGTTTCGGGGCTGGGCGCGGGTCCGGCGGCGGGCGCGTTTCCGGGTTCGGGCGTTGACTTGCGCGCCTGGACGGCCGACCCGCGGGCGGCGGCGCGTTCCGGCCTGGGCGGCGGCCGGCTGTTCGCCGGCGCGGCGGCGGCTTCCGGTCCGAACGCGGCCGGCTCGCATCCCGGCGGCCCGCTCGGCGGTCCGCTCGGATCGGGCGGTTCGCTCGGATCGGGTTCGGCCGGATGGGGTCCGGGCGGTTCGGTCGGCCCGGTTGGATCAAGTTCGGTCGGCCCGGCCGGATCGAGTTCGGTCGGCCCGGCCGGATCAGCTGGATCAGTTCCGCCCGGCTCGAACCCGCCCGGCGCGGCCCGCGGCCCGCGGTCGGCGCTGTCGCGGCTGGGCGAGTCGCTGTTCGACGGCGCGGGCTTCGCGCTGCCGCTGGCGGCCGGCGGCGGCTCGGACCTCGCGTCGACGGCGACGGTCTGGGGCCGGGGCGAGCAAACCTCGTTCGCGGGTTCGGAAGCCGGCGCGCGCTGGGACGGCAGGCTGTGGACGGCGCACCTGGGCGCGGACTTCCGGGCGCGCCCGGACGTGCTGGTCGGCGCGGCGGTGTCCCATTCGCGCAGCGAGACCGATGTCGGCGCCGGCTTTGAGAGCGTCTACGAGACCGAGCTCACGTCGCTGAGCCCCTACGCCGCGCGGCTGCTCGCCGACGGTTCGAACCTGTGGGCGAGCGCGAGCTACGGCGCGGGCGAGGCGCGGGCGGCGTTGCGGGACGCGGCGTCGCCGGCGGCGGACCTGACGGTGGCGCGGGCGGAGGCGGGCGGCCGGCGAGTGCTGGCCGCGCTGCCGGACTGGATCGCGGGCGGCGTGACGCGGTTTTCGGTCAAGGGCGAAGGCTCGCTGTCGCGGGCGACGACCGGGGCGGAACTCGGTCTGGGCGAACTGACGGTCGACGCGTCGCGGCTGCGGCTGGCGCTGGAGGGCTCGCACGAGCGAATACTGGCGGGCGGCGGCGTGCTTGAGCCCGCGGTCGAGGCGGGCCTGCGCTACGACGGCGGCGACGTCGCAGCGGGCGCCGGACTCGAAATCGGAGCGAGCCTCGGCTGGCGCGACCCCGGCGCGGGCCTGACGGCGGAGTTCCGCGGCCGGGCGCTGGCGACGCACGAGCGGGACCGCGACGAATGGGGCCTGAGCGCGCTGTTGCGGATCGATCCGTCGGCGGACGGTCTCGGCGGCTTCCTGACGCTGGCGCCTTCGTGGGGCGCGACCGAGACCGGCGTCGCGCGGCTGTTCGACGCGGCGCCGGCGTCGGCCTTCGCCAACGGCGGAGCTCCCTTGCCGCCGCGGGCGCGGATGGAGGCGGAATACGGCTACGGCTTCGGCGTCGCCCGGCGCGGCGCCCTGGCGGTGCTGAGCCCGTACGCCCGGCTCGGCCTGGGCGAGGCGGGCGAGCGGACCTTGCGCTTCGGCGCGAAATACCTGCTCGAATCGGCGTTCTCTTTCGAGTTCGAGCTCGAGCGGCGCGAGGACGAACTGCTCGCGCCGGCGCAGCGGTTCATGTTGCGCGGCGAATATCGCTGGTAGCGCCGCGCGCGGTCAAGGATCAAGGCCGCCGGCCGGGAGCCCGCGCCGCAAACGCCCGGCCGCCATATGCGGCATGCGGGCATGACCAGGAGCTTGCGCCGCAGAATGATTACAGGCACTTTCAAGACCATATGTTGAGTTGATGAGTGTGCTCGCATACTACATAGGTAGCCGGCAATTTCTACGGCGCGAGCTTCCCTGCGGCGCAAGCCCGCGGTATAAACCCGTGGTATAAACCCGTGGTATAAAAGAGCACCGCCGGATTCGACGGCGCAAGCCGTTGCATCCGCGAGCAAGACAGGACAGCGCTTTTGTCTTGCGGCAATGGACAATTCCATGGATGGAGTTATTCAGGAGATACTTGGGTAGCCGCCAGTGAAACAAGGCTTGCTCATCATCGCATTGCTGGCGATTTCCGGGTTCATGGCTTACGCCCTGATGGACTCGCGCGACGAAAACGCGCGGCTCGAGGCGGACATTGCCGAGTACCGGCGGCAATTGCTCGAACTGACCGAAATCTCCGAAGAACGCAGGCGGGAGTTCTCCCGGCGCGCGGACGAACTGGAGCGGGAACTGCTGGAATCCAGGAACCAGTTGCTCAGCCTGAGCAACGACTTGGCGGAAACTCGCGAGATGGTCAGCCCGGACTACGAACGCCTGTTGCAGCGGGCGCGGGCGGAAGTCGCCGGGGAGCGGCGGCCGGCGCCGGCCGCCGGCGCGGGGCAGGCGATATCGATGGATCCCGAAACCGCGCGCGCGGTCGCGGCCGCCCGGGTGCCGGAGCTATATGGCGATTTCATGTCCGAACTCGGACTCGATGCCGGCGCGCAGGAGCAAGTGATGTCCGCGCTGGTGGAGTTCGAGTCCACGCGCTCGCAATTGCGCGCCGACCTGCTCGCCGGCAACCTGACCTCGCAACAGGCGCTCGATTTCTTCGGCAGCGACGCCTTGAGCAGGAACCTCGCCAATTTGCTCGGCGGCGGCCAGCTGGCCGAGTTGCAGCAATACAGCAATTTCCTCGACCGCGATTCGGCGCGCCTGATCTATGGCGAGACGCTGTCGCGCATGGGCGCCGCATTGAGCGGCGAGGCGCGGCAACTCGCCGTGCGGACCCTGCTCGATCAAGTCTTTTCGGAAGCGAACAATCGCGGCGCCCTGGTGGGCCCCGACGGCAGCATGCGCACGGCCTACAACAGCCAGCTCGAGGCCTACGACCGCGCCCGCCGGCAATTGCAGGGCGAACTCGACCCGGAACAGATGAACCAGCTCGACCGCTTCATCGACTCCCGCCGCAACGGCGTCGATATCGTGCTCGAGGCCAGCGTCGACGCATCCGGCGGCCTGCGCTTGCGCAACGAACGCATAGCCGCCGAAAACCTGCCGAACTGAACGGTCCAACTGAAGCAGTTTGTCATTTCCCGCGCTGTTCCGGGCGCGCGGGAGCGATCATGGTGCCTCGCTGCCCCTTGTCTGTCTTGTATTCATCTTCGCGACCAAGCACTTGGCAACGATCCTCTCCGTATCTATACCAGAATGCCGCGGTCCAGGCGCATATCGCCGCGTCGAGCAAGTCTTCGCGATGCTTGTAGTGCTTATCATCCGATGGGGACGGCTCCGATACCAGTCGCCGCGTTTCGGGATGTGTCGACAAATCCAGCGGCGGGTCAACATCCTTGAGCGAATTCACGCGTCGTATGAGTTTATCGCACTCGCCATTGCGCAGCTCTTTCCACTCGGCAGCGGGCATTCCTTGTGGTTGTCGCTTGTAACGGGGCCGTTCTTCTTCGTAATGCAGTTCACGCACTCCGACTATGGTGGTGTACGGATAACATTCGCTGACAAACTTTCCAGGACCGGAAGGTGGGCCGTCAATGCCGTCATGGTAGTTCCAGCCTCGTGAAACAAGGCGTTCAAGAAGCCGTTTACCTGCCAATGCGGATGTTTCAAGGTTTGTCGAATTGGCGGAAACCTGCCAACGGTAGTAGCGTTGGCCGACCTGCTTTTCGCATAGTCTCTGACCTGTCGGATTGAGCACAACCAACGGAGCGTCAACGAATAGCAATGCATTTCGGGGCGCATGCGAATCAAGCCACCTTATAGTTTCTTCAACTCCGACAGCCCATCCGGCTTGCACGACTTCTCCTGCGGAATCAAGCAGGACAATGCCTGTTTCGTTCTTTTCTCCCCAAGCAAGATCAATACCGATGTAATACATAAGTGAAGGTATTCGAAGTCAGTTTGCAATTCCAGAAGGAATAACTATAATGCTCGGATGGGCTCGAAATCAATACTGCGAAGACCGATAGCGGTGCTGTCCGGGCTCTCTATTTTCTTGGGGTTGCTCGTCGATTTTCAGGAAGCGGTCACGACATTGATAGCCCTGCTTCCTTTTCTGGGCGCTGTCATACCTATTGTCGCGCTGGGAGGAACGACATTTTTTGGTCTCTGGTTTCTTCAGATATGTTGTTACTGGTGTAAAGAGCGATCAAATCAGATCAGGCAGCAGAAAATTGATACAGCCATTCGCACTCGTGAGGGAGTGCTTGAAATGATGAAAATTTTACAGCAACGCTTTGAAAATAACCGATTTCGGGGTGGCTATTTCTCTAATCTTGACAATGAGGAAGAGAAGATGCATACCCGTTTACTTATGCGAGAATTGGATAAGATAGGTCTTGCTCCACCTGCCCAAACTGAAACGAATCAATGGTACTCTCATCTGAGCAAACTGATACCACATGTAATGATGTATGGTATTGAGCGGTCTAGAGAAGAAGCCAAAAGCTGGTATAACAAAAAGTGATCGAAAAATAGTCCGCATCCATGCGAACTTGAAAAGGCTGGTTATTTTCTCCTGGAGAGCATTTCGAGGCCGGTGGATTCTGGCTCGAATATTTACGCCAGATATTCACAAGATATGCTCATATTATGTTCGGAAACTATCGCCGGTTGCATGCTATAGGCTCTGGCAGCTTATCCGAGCTCGCGATTGATGCTTTTGTTGGTTCCGCAAGAATAGTTGCGTGACGGCGATTTCGACGAGCCACTTGAGACAGGCCACAATGGCGGCTTATTTCTCCCAATCGGATCGGTATCGGTCGGGAAAGCCCAACAGGAAACACATCGTCTGCAATCCGCTGATTAAAGTGACATCGGCGGCCGCTGCCTTCTCCCTGGTTTCGTCTGTAAATTCCGATGCTGAACTGATTACATACTTTGCCGCGCTGCTCTGTTTCGAATCTGCCCATTTCACAATCTGCTGGACCGCATGCCCATCGCTTTTATCGACATCCTGTTTCCATTTCACTTGTACCGCGATCTCATTGGGAAGGAACAGGTCAACAAATGGTCTCTTTGGAGGCGTCACTACTATGTCGGCATCGCCTCCCTTGCCATCGGCTCGCTCTCGGTCCTTGACATCGTACCCTTGGTTGCGGAATGCCTGTCGAACGGCATCCTCGAACCTTTGTCCGTTCCATTTGGCGACCTGCTCGTTCAGTTCCTTCGCGGCTTTCTTCAACGCATCGTCAAAGACTTTTAGGATCAAGGATTCTTGAGATTCGGTGCTTGTGCTGCTCTCTCTTTGGAGCAGGCGACCTGTCGCTTCCAGGTGAGCCTGGCTGTAACACCAAGTCACGGCTGCCCGGTGGTTGGCCCGTGCGAACAGGGCCGAGACCATATACGCATCATCGTCAGCCTGGTAACCGAAGGGCCGAATGCTCTGGGGGTCCAGCTCAACTATGTGCCGGAAATCCTTAAGGTCTGATTCATGCTCGAATTGATAGCCTGCGGCAACTCGCGCCACGGTGAATTGATTCCACTGCGGCATCTTGGGGATGACCACGATATCCCCGCGTTCAAGATAAAGCATCTGGCTCAAGATCGAAAATCGTCTCGGGCTTGGCTCTCCCCATTTCTCCAGCTTCCGGTGTGCTTGCTCCCAATCTTTCTTCTCTACGCGCACTCCGTCCTTTGTCACGAGATATAATCCGGCTGCGCCCCAGCCTTGTCGCAGCCGACCCTTTTTCAGTTCGTCGTACAGCCACCCGTCATTCTCGTCGCAACGAAAGATCGCGAAAAAGTTGCGTTGTTCATCGTGTTGTATTGTCATCGCGTAACTCCTTATTCAGATCAATCTTGATAAAGCGTTGTATCGCCGGTGAATCGCAAAGCGATTCCTGCACCGCGAGATCGGCTCGGTTGAGCCGTCGTGGTAAAACAATGAGTACGAAAGATGCGCTCAATGTCCGGCGGATGTTACCCCCCCCCCCCCCCCCCCCCCGTAATTACAAGGGTTGCGGCGCGGCTCCGCGATCAGGCAGGGGCGCTTCCAGGGAAAGACCCGACCTGCCTTCTCAAGGGACTTGCCTTGCGCGTCCGTTTCCGATGCTTGGCGAGCCCGGCGCTTCCCGTCAACGCCTGCTGCTCCGGTCATTCAAAGCATTGCGCCGCACGGTGCCGTGCGCGTGATAGACTCCATCGACTGATCGACTGATGATCGGAGATTTCTTGAGATTCGAAGATTCAGTCCTGAATTGAGAATGGCGCGCGAGGTGATGCGATGATCGTCCTGTCTTCCGGGTTGCGGTATTTCATGTTCGGCGTCGGGTTGCTGGCGCTGGCGGCTTGCGGCGAGCCGATGTCGGTGCCGGAATCCGCGGCGCCGACGGCGGAGGCCGGCGGCGGTTCGCCCGGCTATGTCCGCGTCAATGCGCCCAATCCGCTCGATCCGATGGATACGCATGTCTATCGTCTGGACAACGGCTTGCTGGTCTATCTGACCGAGAATCGCGAGGAGCCGCGCTTCTATGCCGAGATCGCGGTGCGCGCGGGCAGCAAGCACGACCCCGCCGACGCCACCGGGCTTGCGCATTACCTCGAACATTTGCTGTTCAAGGGCAATCGCAATCTGGGCTCGCTCGATTACGCAGCCGAGGCGCCGCATCTCGCGCGCATCGTCGCATTGTACGAGGAACATTTCGCGACCGAGGATCCCGAACGGCGCGCGGCGATCTATGCCGAGATCAACGCCGCCGCGCAACTCGCCGCGCAATACGCGGTTCCCAATGAAATCGACAAGCTCTACAACAGCATGGGCGCGACCGGCCTGAACGCCCATACTTCCAACGAGGAAACCGTCTATCGGGTGAGCCTGCCTTCCAATCGCCTGCGGCAATGGGCCGAGATCGAATCCGACCGTTTCGTCGATCCCGTGTTCCGCCTGTTCCATACCGAACTCGAGACCGTCTACGAGGAAAAGAACCGCTCCCTCGACAACCGCGGCTTCATCGTCTATACCGCCCTGAACGAATTGCTGTTTCCGGCGCATCCCTACGGTCAGCAACCCACCATCGGCACCGTCGAGCACCTCAAGAACCCTTCCCTGGTCTATATCCAGGACTTTTTCGACACTTGGTACGTGCCCAACAACATGGGCATATTCATCAGCGGCGATATCGACATTCCCGCGACGATCAAGTTGATCGCCGGAAAATTCGGCCATTGGGAGCCGGGCGAATTGCCCGCGACCGGACCCTGGAACGATCCGCCGCTCGACGGCGTGCGCCGGAGCACCGTGCGGTATCCCGGCGAGGAACAGGTGCAGCTCGCGTTCCCCACCGCGCCTTACGGCCATCCGGACATGGAAGCGCTGATGCTGCTCGACATGATCCTCGACAATCGCACGGCCGGCCTCATCAATCTCAATCTGAACCAGCAGCAGCGGGTGGCCCAGGCGGGCTCGTCGCCGGTTTTCCTCAACGACGCGGGCTATCAGTTGCTCTATGGCGTGCCCAGGCAGGACCAGACCCTGGCGGAAGTCGAGCAATTGCTGCTCGAGCAGGTCGAGATCATCAAGGCCGGCGAGTTCGAGGACTGGATCATTCCCGCCATCGTCAACGATTTCGCCAGGAATGAAAAAGCCGGCCTCGAATCCAACAATGCCCGGGCCGCGCGCATGCGCGATTCCTTCATTCGCGGCGTCGACTGGGATTACCGGGTCGCCGAACTCGAGCGCATGGGGAGCCTGACCCGCGATGACGTGGTCGCGGTCGCCAACCGTTATTTCGGCGACGATCATGTCGCCGTGCAACAGATCAATGCGCCGCACGAAGTGCCGCCGGTGGAGAAGCCCGTCATCGACCCGGTCGAGATCGACCCGACTCGCCAGTCGGAATTCGCCGCCCGCATCCTGGCGATGGAAGCTGCGCCCATCGAGCCGGCATTCGTCGAGGCGGATCGCGATTACCGCGTGCTCGAACTCGCCCCGGGCATGCAATTGTATTACGCGCCCAATCCGCTCAATGACCTGTTCGCCTTTTCCATCGAGGTCGAGGCGGGCGCCGGGGAGAATGGCCTGTTGAGCCTGGCGGCGGCGCTGATGGAAGTGGCCGGCAGCGAATCCATGAGCAACGAGGCGTTGCAGAAGGCCTGGTATCGCATGGGCAGCGAGTTCGGTTTCCGGGTGGGGGAGAACTCCTCCAGCTTCAACTTGTCCGGACTCGACGAGCAATTCGAGGACAGCTTGGCCCTGATGCTGGAACTCGTGCGCGCGCCGGTTTCCGACGAGCGCGCGCTGGCGCAATTGAAGGGCATCATCCTGAAAGCCCGGCAAGATCAGAAGCAATCGCCGCCGGCCATCGCCAGGGCCCTGTATCTGTACAATCGCCATGGCGAGGAATCGCCCCTGCTCGAGGCGCCGGACAGCGAGCAGATCATGCAGGCCGGCCTCGACGAATTGCTGTCCTTGCCCGCCGGCCTGCTCGACTATGAACAGACCATCGCCTATACCGGTTCGCTGCCGCTGGAAGAGGTCGCCGCGATCGCCCGCCGCCACTTGCGGTTCGACGCCGAATTGCGGCCGCCGCCCGATTACCGCTTCCGGCGGGTTCGCGAGATCGACGAGACCGAACTTTACGTGGTAGACCAGCAAACCGCCCAGGCCCAGGTGCGGATCGAGTTCGCCGACGGGGAATTCGACGAGCGCGACAGCGTGCTGTCTTCGCTGTATACGAGCTATTTCGGCAGCGGCATGTCCAGCGTGGTATTCCAGCAATTGCGCGAAGCGCGGGCGCTGGCGTATTCGGCCTCGGCGCGTTACGCCCAGGGCGGCCGCGTCAACGAACAGAACCTCATGCTCGGCGCCGTCGGCACCCAGACCGACAAGACCGCGGACGCGCTGACCGCGTTCCTGGACCTGATCGACAACATGCCTGTTTCGAACGAGCGCCTTGACGAGGCGGTCAATGCCGCGCTCAATCGCTATCAAACTTCCAGGATCGGTTTCAGGGAAGTGATCGGCGCGGCGCGCGCCTGGGAGCGGCTCGGTCTCGACGGCGACCCGCGGCGACGGCGATATGCCGAATTGCAGCAAGTATCCATGGACGAGTTGCTGCAATTCCAGCGCGAGCATGTCAGGGGCCGGCCCAAGCTGATCTCGGTCGTCGGCGACCTTTCCGTCATCGACGCGGCGGAACTTGAGCGGTTCGGGCGAGTCCAGGAAGTCCAGGTGGATGACCTGTTCGCGGACTGACGCGGAAATGCGGCCGCAGCGCGGCGCAAGCCCGTCAGCCCGACGCCGCGTCTCGCTGTAACGAAATCGACGCCTGACGGGTCATGACGGATAACTCTCATCGCAGGCTTGCAGGGAAACCCTGCCTGATCGGGGTTTCGCCGCGGCGCGCGCCCGCGGTACATAAGGCGTATGCCTGCGGTACATGACGCGGTACATGAAAAGAGCGCCGCCGGATTCGACGGCGCAAGCCGTTGCATCCCGCGAGCGAGACAAAACCGCGCTTTTGTCTTGCGGCAATGAATGACTCCATGGATGGAATCATTCAGAGGATACATGATGAATGCAGCAAATCCCGTATTGCGCGTGCGCGGGCTGCGCAAGCGCTTTGGCGATGTGGCCGTCTTGCGCGGCGTCGACCTTGCGTTGCCCGCCGCGGCCGTGTTCGGCCTCGTTGGCCTGAACGGTTCGGGCAAGACCACGACCATCGAATGCGTCCTTGGCCTGCAAGGTTTCCAGCAAGGCGAAATCGCGGTGCTCGGACGCGGCCCCGGCGAACTGTTCCGCTTGCAAGGCGATGTCGTGGCGGTCTTCGACAGTCCGAGCGTGCCGCCGCATCTGACCGTGCGGCAATGTCTCGAACATGCCCGCCTGCTTTGCCCGCAACCGCGGCGCGCCTGCGCCGAAGTCGAACGCCTGCTCGATATCGAAAACTATGCGCATTATCGCATCCGGCAATTGTCGCTCGGCAACCGGCGGCGCGTTTCGATCGCCCAGGCCCTGCTCGGCGAGCCGCGGCTGATCCTGCTCGACGAACCTTTCAACGGGCTCGACGCCGGCGGGGTCGACCAGGTGCTCGACCTGATCGGCGAGTTGAATCGCGAAACCGGCGCCAGTTTCCTGTTGTCCAGTCATCAGTTGCCCTATCTGGAACGAATTTGCACCCATGCGGCCATCTTGCACGAGGGCCGCGTGATCGCGGCGGGCGGATTGCGCGAACTGCTGGCGGATTCGGGTTCGCGCGTCGTCCTGCATAGCCCGCAAATCGGGCGCGCCATGCGATTGCTCGAAGGCGACAGCCGGGTAACGGAACTGGAAAGTCTTTCGCCCGCCCGTCTGCGCTTGCGCCTGGGCGAGTGGCGCAGCGAACAGCTCGCGGCCTTTCTGGTCGAAAACGAGGTTCCGGTCCGCGAACTGATCCTGCAACGCGCCTCGCTCGACAATCTGTTCCGCGAGTTGACCGCCGGAGGCCGTGCATGAGCAATCTGCTCGCGGCCCTGCGGCTCGAGCTGTTCCTGGCGCGCCATAGTCTGGCGGCAAAAACCGTCCTGTTCGCGCCGGCGCTCGTCTGCCTGGTCCGATTGCTGCTGGTCTGGCTGAACCAGGCCGGCCGGCAGGCCCGCGCCGGCCTGACCGGCGCCGACGCCTTCGAACTCGCCCAGACGCTGAACGCCTACGGGCATTTCGTCGACGGCATGAATACGGGCCTGACGATCCTGGCCTTGTTGCTGGTCGCGCTGGCCGCTTACGATTTCAGCAGCGAGCGCGACAACGGCTCGGTCCGCCACGTGTTGATCCGGCGCGCCGGCCGCTCCGGCATCGTGCTGGCGAAATTGCTGCGCCTGCATATCCTGGGCTTGCTGTCCCTGATCCTGCTCGGCCTGGCGGCCTGGGCGGGCAGCGCCTTGTGCTGGGATTTCGGCGCGGTGGTCGAAGACGGTTTCGAGTTGATCGGCGAGGACGAGATGCGATACGAGATCTGCCTGGGCCTGCTCATGGCTGTGATCCCGCTGCCGGCGGTAATCGCCTTCGGCATGCTGGTGTCGGTGGCCGCCCGCTCGGCGACCCAGGCGGTGGCCCTGGCGCTGGGCGCGACGCTGGCCATGGATATCTTCAAGTCCTTGCTCGGCGAGCGCGCCTGGTACTTGTACGCGACTTTCCATCCGTCCTTGCTGGATCAGTCGTACCTGAGAGAAGTGTCGAGACTGGTCAGGGGGTTTTCCGATGTGCTGGTGGAAGATCGGTTCTTCCTTTTCAATAGCTGGACGCCGGTCGTCTCGGCGCTGGCGTTCGCGCTGGCCGCGCTGCTGGCGGCGCGGCGGCGCGACTGGTAGGCAAATGATGCGCTTCTTGCCCGCCATGTCCGCGGTCCTGCTCGGCGCTTGCGCGGTGTACGAGCCGGCGCGGCTCGTTCCCGCGATCAATCTCTCGCCGGAGCAACTCGCGGTCCGGCGCGACGATGCCGGGCTGCTGGTGGATTTCGGTCTCGAGGTCGCGGCCAACGAGAGCGATTCCCTGGCCGCGGTGGAGATATTGCCCGGCGTGCGCGTGGTCGATGTCGCGGCCAATGGTCCGGCCGATTCAGCGGGGATTCAGGCGGGCGACATCATTCTCGCCGTCGACGACATGGCGACCAACAGTCCCGACGCGATGCTCGCCATCCAGCGCATGCCGTTGCGCGACGGGCCTTACGCATTCCGCTTGCGGCGCGGCACCGCGGTATTGTCGGCCGGCGTCGACGGCCGCGAAATCGCGGCGAATGCGGGGCCTCGCGAGTTGTATCGGGCGGATCCGGTCGCGACGCGCGCCGGATACCGCACGGCGATGATCGATGTGGCGGGGGCGCCGTCCCGGGCGGGCGCGCAGGTGGCCGAACTGTTCCCCGGCAGTCCGCTGCCGGCCGCGGGCATCGGCGAGGGGCAATGGATCCTGGCGCTCGAAGGATCGGGTTTCGGCTCGGCCCAGGAACTCGTCAACCGGCTCGCCCGCGAACACGAACTCGGCGACGAAGTGGTTTTCGATGTCTACGACGGCCGCTCCCTGCGCCGGGTCGAAGTCGAATTATGGGATCCCGGCCGGCGCATCAGCAGCGTTTCGCTGGGTCCGCTGCTGCAATACCGGTCGAGCCTGAGCCCCCCGGCCGCGAGTCTGGATATTCTCGATTTCTGGCTGTTTTCGGTATATTCGTATGAGCGCAGCGACGGGGAGCGGTCCCATTCGATATTGGGCTTGCTGAATTTCGGTTCCGGTTATGGCGAATTGACGGAGGAAACGCAATGAATCGGGGCGGCATGTTGCGGGCCGCGTGGTTCGCCGCGGCCACCGGCAGTTGCGGCGCGGCGGCCCAGAACTATACCGCGTTCGAATTGCAGCGCGAGGACGACTGGGACGAACTCGTCGCCGAAGACATCGACGGCGACGGCCGCGCCGACCTGCTGCTGGCCGAATTCCGCCCCGGCGTCGGCAGGGAGCTGCTCATCCATCGCCAGTTGCCCGGCGGCGGTTTCGAGCCCGAGCCCGCGCGGATTGAAATCAAGAGCGAGATCATCGCCATCGGCTTCGCCGACCTGCGTCCCGCCCCCGGCAAGGAACTGCTGCTTTACGCCGGCGACGGCGTGTACAGCCTGGCGGCCGGCGTGCCGGGCTATGCCGGCAATATCCGCCGGCTGTTCGCCTGGGAATTGATCGCCGCCTTGCCCGACAGGGAACGAGTGCAATTCGTGCGCGATATCGCCGACCTCGACGGCGACGGCAATGTCGACCTGTTGGTGCCGGGAGCCGAAGCCTACGGTTATTTTCGCGGCCTCGGCGATGAACAGTTCGAACTCGCGGCATTGATCCGGACGGAGAATCCCGATGTGCCGCCGGCGGTGCGCGACAATTTCGAAACCGAGCTCGACGCCAGCGTGAGCATCAATGCCGAACAGGGCATCGTGCTCGAGTTCCGCGCCGAAACGCCGACCCGGTTCGGCGACTTCATCGAGGAATGGGAGGAGTCGCCGCGGCGGGCGCTATTCCAGGCGGAGCGCTGGCTGCCGGGCATATTGCTGGCCCGGCTCGACGGCGATTCGCTGCCGGACCTGCTCTATGCGAACCAGGACATCGACGGCCTGGGCCGGATCAATATCCACTACCAGCGGCCCGGCGGCGAGTTCCGCGAGCAGGCCGACTGGACCGGTCCGCTCGAAGCGAGAGGCGACTGGCAATTGACGCATCTCGACGGCGACGGCCGCGTCGACCTGTTGCAATTGATAGAGCAGGGCGATGACTGGGACGCTCGCCTGTACCTGAACGAGGACGGCGAATTCGATCTCGGGCGTCCCGCTCAGGTCATGCGTTTCAGCGGCTACGACCTGGGAGTCGAGGCGCTGTCGCTGCACGGCGCGCCCGCGCTCGCGGTCACCTACTACGCGGTGCCCGCTCTGGAAGCGATCCGCAATACGGGAATCCAGCGGGTGACCATGCTCTACGGCGCCGCCGGCGCCGGCGCGGGACAGTTGTTCGCCCGCCGTCCGACGATGCGTCTGGAGGAGACCTTCTCGGTCGACAATGTGCGGGGTCTGGCCGAGCCGATCCTGTTCGGCAGCGACCTCGACGGCGACGGCCGTTCGGATGCGTTATATGTGACCGCCGAGGGAACGCTCGCGGCGCGGCGCGTCGACGACCGCTTGCAGCTCGGCGAGGATTTCTGGGAGTACGTCTCGCCGCGATCGGTATTCCAGTTCGAAATAGCGCGGCTGAACGAAGATGCCGCGCCGGATCTGATCCTGCGTCACGGCGCGGCGACCACAGTGCTGGTATCCGCGCCGTGAACCGCTGGCTGCCGGTCTTGCTCGTGCTGCTGTTCGCGCCGGCCGGCGCGAACGAATGGAATTACGCGTCCCAGCCGCTGCGCCTGCCCGCCGAGACCGAAAACCTGGTGCTGGCCGATCTGGACGGAGATGAAAAACGCGAACTCATCGCTGTCCTGGCGGACGAATTGCGCATCTATCCGCGGCGGCCCGCGGGATTCGATTTCGACAACGGCTTCATTCGCTTGCGATTCGCGGCGCGCGCGGTCGGCTGGGATATCGCCCCCGGCTTCGGCGCGCATGGCCGCGCATCGATCATCGCCTTGCTCGACGGCGACCGGGTGCAGGCCTGGCAAATGGCGGACGGCGTTCTCGGCGAGCCCGAGACCTTGCTTGCGGGCCTGGGCGGATTTCTCGGCCGCGGCGTCAACCGGCTGCATTTCGCCCGCGACGTCAATGCCGACGGCCTGATGGATCTGGTCACGCCGGCGCCCGGCGCGCTGCATATTCATCTGCGCGCCGCTGGCGGCGGTTTCAGGCCGGCGCTGCCGGTGGCGTCGGACATGCGCGTGCGCACCAATCTCAACGCCCGCGGCCTGTTCTGGCGTTCGGGCCAGGCGATCACGATTCCGGCGCTGAACCTGCGCGATGTGAATGCCGACGGCCACCCCGATCTGATTTCGGAAACCGACGCGTCGCTGGCCGTATTCCTGGCGGATCCGGCGGCGCCCGGATATTTTCCCGCCGCCGCCAGCTATAGCGTCGATATCGCCGAGATCGAGGAGCGTCTCGGCGAGTTCGATGTCGATAATCTCGATTTCTCCAACCTGACCGGCGTGCTCGCGCTGACCCACGAGCAAATACTCGAGGATGTCGATGCCGACGGCGTCGACGATCTGCTATTGCGCGAAGGCGGCAAGATCACCCTGTTCGCCGGAACCGGCGACGGCATGGAGCTGGCGAGTCCGCGCCAGGTCCTGCGTTCCGGCGGCAATGTGCTCGGCAGTTTCCTGCACGACGAGGACGGGGACGGGCTGAAGGATTTGTGGCTGTGGCGGGTGGAATCGATTTCCCTGGGCGATGTATTTCTCTGGCTGGTCCTGTCGAGCGACATCGCCGTGGAAGCGCTGATTTATCCGAACGACGGCGAACGTTTCGCCCGCCGTCCGAGCCGCCGGATCACGGTGTCGCTGCAAATTCCCTCCCTGGTCGGGCTGGCCGGCGATTATCGCGAACTCAGCGAGGCCGCCGACGCGACGCGCAGCGCCGATCTCGTCTCCACCGCCGCCGCCCGTCTCGACGGCGAATCCGACCAGCTGGAACTGCTCGTGCTGATGGATCGGCAATTGCGGGTCTTCTTCGACAGCATTCGTCCGCAGCCGCGGCAGCCCGAGTTCCTCGGCGCGCTCGGCTATAGCCGCGAGCGAGACGATTACCGCATCGACCTGCGCGCGATGATCGACGCTGTCGCCGTCGGCGAAAACCGGCAGTTGCGCGAGGTGGAGGGACGGAGCGCGGACTTGCGCATCGATGTCGGCGCGCTGGCCGATGCGGGCGAAGTGCTCGCCGCCAATCTCGACGGCGACGGCGTCGCGGATATCCTGGTGCTCGCGCGCGCCGATGCTGGCCACATCGAGGGCATGTTGCTACTCTCCGGACAAGACGAGCGCTGACAAATCGAAACCGACCCGCGGCGCAGGAACGCGCGGATTCCGTTTCGCGACAATGAACAATGTCATCGACAGAGTCGCGCGGAGAGCATCGTGAAAAAAGCTGTCTGGATTGCCTTTTTCGTCGCGCTGGTCGCGGTCAATGCGCTGGCGGAGGCGATGGCTCATTTCGCCGGCGTGCAGGTCGCCATGATCCATCGCCTCGCCCTGGTGCTGAGCATTACCGCGATTGCCGCCATCTTTGCCGGATCGATGCTGCTGGTCAGCAAGCTGGGAACCGAGCGGCCGCTGTCCGACCGGTTTCGGCTCGGCGAGGTGCTGGCCTGTCTGGAAAAGAGGAAAACGCGCTGTACCTATGGCGCCGCGGCGGGCCTGCTCGGGATTCATCCATTGCATCTCGGGCAACGTCTCGGAGAAAAGCGTCCGGCGACATCCTGGATCGTGGCCGCGGACACGCATCGGCCGACCGGCTACGCGCAGGACGAGATGCATCCCGAGCTGTTTCGCAACGAGCGGGTAATCGACCGCGCGGAAGACCTGAGGCAGTTCATATATGATTGCCGGAAATGAACCGCTGCGCGCGCCGCGATGGCGCAAGCCATTGCATCCGGGAGCAGGCCAGGACCGCGCTCTCGTCTTGCGACAATGAACAATAATTGAGCGAATATGGGATATGGGCGGGATAACCCGATGATCAGAAGCATCGTCTGGGCGCTCGTCGTGCTGGCGGGTCTCGCCGCCTGCGGCGACGAACTTAGCCGGGCGCGGCCCTATGTGCTGACTACCGCCACCACGGGGGGCGTTTTCTATCCCGTGGGCGTCGCCATCGCTACCATCGCCCATGCGGAATTGTCCGCGACCGATAATATCTCGATGACGGCGATCAGTTCCGCCGGTTCGATGGAAAACCTCAAATTGCTGCGCGACAACCAGGCCCAGTTCGCGATCCTGCAAGGCCCCTTCGGCGCCTGGTCCTGGACGGGCGAAGGCCCGGTGCGCGAGCCGCAGACCCATATCCGTTCGGTCAGCGCCTTGTGGAAGAATGTCGAGCATTTCGTGTTGTTGACCGAACTCGTCACGACCGGCGGCATCATGGACCTGAACAATCTCGACGGCGAACGCTACGTGCTCGGCGCGCGCAATTCCGGCGCCGAGCAGACCGGCCGTTTCATACTCGAAACGCTGGGCATCGATTATGAAGACAGGTTCTCCCTGGCCTACATGGGCTATGGGCCCACCGTCGGCGCCATCCAGGACGGCAATATCGTCGGCATGAATATCCCCGCCGGCGCGCCGGTGAGTTCGATCACCCGGGCCTATGCGCTGATGGGCGACCGCATCAAGATCCTGAACTGGTCCGGACGGGAACTCGACCTGATCAACGCCCGCTATCCGCTCTGGGACTGGTACGACTTCCCGCCGCTCACCTATCCGAACCAGACCGAACCGGTGCGCACCGTGGCCTCGCCGAATGTGCTCGTGACCCGGGTCGATATTCCGCCAGAGGCGGTCTATCGGATCACTCGCGTGATCTGGGAGAATCTGGCCGCATTGCAGGAAATCCATGGCGCGACCCGGGACATGCGCCCCGAAATCGCGGTCGCGGGCCTCGGCGCGCCGCTGCATGTCGGCGCATTGCGGTACTATCGCGAGGTCGGGCTGGAAATCCCCGCGCGGCTGTTGCCGGAAGAATTCCCGGCCGGCGGCGACGACGGCCCGGTGCGCGGTGCCGACCCATGAAGTCCGCGCCGCTGCGCTGGGCCGCCTTCTGCTTCGCTCTCTTCCACGTCTATTGCAATGTATTCGCCAGCATTTCCGAATTGCGGCTGTCGGCCATTCATTTCGGCGGCTTTGTCGCGATCTGCGCGCTGATGGGCAACGAGGCCGCGCGCATGACGCGCAAGTCTCCCCGCTACTGGCTCAATATCGGCCTGGCGCTGCTGGCGACGGCGACCGCGGGCTATCTGATCCTGTACGAGAACGCGCTATATGCGCGCGAGACCGAATATGTCCTCGGCGACTATGTTTTCTCGATCATCGCCATCGGTCTGGCGATCGAGTTCACGCGCCGCACCACGGGCTGGTTCATGCCGGCGCTGATCGCGATCAGCCTGTCGTACATCCTGTTCCTCGGCCGCTATATCGGCGGCGTGTTCGCGTTTCCGGGGCTCAACCTGGAAACCGTGCTCTATCGCAGCTTCTTCGCCAGCGAGGGCATGTTCGGGCTGACCGCCCGGATCTCCTCGACTTTCGTGTTCATGTTCATCCTTTTCGGCGCGTTCCTGCTCAAGTCGGGCGCCGGGGACTTCATCGTCCGGCTGGCGCGGTGCCTCGCGGGCCGATTTACCGGCGGCGCCGGTCTGGTGGCGGTGATCGGTTCCGGCCTGATGGGGTCGGTATCGGGTTCGGCGGTGGCGAATACCGTATCCACCGGCGTCATCACCATTCCCATGATGCGCCAATCGGGATTCCGGCCGCAGTTCGCGGCCGGCGTCGAAGCCGCCTCGTCGACCGGCGGGGCGTTGATGCCGCCGGTCATGGGCGCCGGCGCCTTCGTGCTCGCCAGCTATACCCAGATTCCCTATCTGACCGTGATCGGCGCTTCGGTCCTGCCGGCCTTGCTGTATTTCCTCGCGGTTTCCTTTTTCGTGCGGATCGAGGCGAAACGGCTGGGACTGGCGCCGGTGTCCGCCGGAGACGCCGAGCGGGTATCCGACGTGCTCAGGGAAGGCTGGCATTTCATCATTCCCATCGCGATGCTGGTGGGATTTCTGGTCGGCGGCCGCACGCCGACGACAGCGGCGGCTTTCGCCGTGATCGGCGTGATCGCGGCCTCGTGGATTTCGCCGCGGCCGATGCGCTGGTCCGATATCTTCGAAGCCGTGGTCAACGGCGTGAAGACGATGGTTTCCACCGCGCTGCTGCTGGTGGCCGTGGGCATCATCATCAATGTCGTCACGACCACGGGCGTGGGCAATGCCTTTTCGCTGATGATCGCCGATTGGGCCCAGGGCTCCTTGCTGGCTACCCTGGCGCTGGTCGCGCTGGCGTCGCTGGTGCTCGGCATGGGCTTGCCCGTCACCGCCTCCTATATCGTCCTCGCGACCTTGTCGGCGCCGTTGATTTTCGACCTGATCAGCCAGTCGCAACTGCTGGAGGCGCTGCAAGCTCCCGATATCCCGTCGAATGTCGCCGCCGCCATCGGCCTGTTCGGCGGCGACGCCGCGGTCGCCCTGCAGGAAATGCCGCTCCAGATGAAGCAGTTGATCCGCGCGGAAATGTTGCCGGCCGACTTGCTCGCGGGCATGTTGCTGAGCGCGCATCTGATCATTTTCTGGCTGTCCCAGGACAGCAATGTCACGCCGCCGGTCTGCCTGGTTTCTTTCGCCGCCGCGGGTATCGCGGGCACTCGCCCGATCGCCACCGGATTCACGAGCTGGAAGATCGCCAAGGGGCTGTATCTGATTCCGGTGCTGTTCGCATATTCGCCGCTGATCTCGGGCACCTTCGTCGAGCGTTTCGAAGTATTCGTCTGGGCCGTTCCGGGGCTGTACGCCCTCGCCGGGCTGTTGCAATGGCATCTGGAAAAGCCGGTCAACGCGCCGCTCGCGGTCTTGCTCGCCGCAAGCGCGGCCCTGCTGTTATGGGCGCCGCTTCCGGTTTATTATCATGCGGCCGGAGCGACGTTGCTGGCCGGCGCGATTGTCTGGCAACACTGGTTCGCCGATGTCTGATCGGATATTCCCTGCGCGCCGCAGGCCGGCTTCGGCAAACCAGAGCTTCCCTCAATAACGGAAAACGAGGAGATTCCATGAGTTCTCGCAATGCGCGGCAAGTGCAACTGGTCAGCCGTCCCGCAGGAATGCCGGGACGCGAACATTTCAGGATGACGGAAGTCGAACTGCCGGCGCCGGCCGCGGGAGAGGTGCTGGTGGAAAACCGCTACCTGTCGGTGGACCCGTACATGCGCGGCCGCATGCGCGCCGAGGGCGTATACGCCGCTCCTTATGCCCTGCGCGCGCCCCTGTACGGCGGCGCCGTCGGCGAAGTGCTCGAATCCGGCGCCGAGCAGCTCAAGCCCGGCGATATCGTGCTCAGCCAGGCCGGCTGGCGGGACCGCTTCATCGCCGGGGCCGCTCGCGTGCAACGGCTCGAGCCCTTTGATCCCGCGCGCGTTTCCCTGTATCTCGGCGCTCTGGGCATGCCCGGCATGACCGCCTATGTCGGCCTGACCCGCTTCGGCGAACCGCGAGAGGGCGAAACCGTATTCGTATCGGCCGCTTCCGGCGCGGTCGGCGCCAATGTCTGCCAGATCGCGAAAATGAAGGGTTGCCGGGTCGTCGGCAGCGCCGGCAGCGACGCCAAGACCGCGTACCTGGAAGAGGAGTGCGGCGTGGATCGCGCGATCAACTACCGGACCTGCGGCGACTTGACAGGCGCCTTGCGGGCGGCCGCCCCGGACGGCGTCGATGTCTATTTCGAAAATGTCGGCGGCGAACATCTGCAAGCCGCTCTCGACGCCATGAACCCCTTCGGCCGCATTGTCGCCTGCGGCATGATTTCGACCTATAACGATGCCGAGCCGGTCCCCGGCCCCAACAACCTGATGTTGATCGTCGGCAAGAAAATCCGCATCAACGGCTTCATCATTACCGATCACGACGACATGCGCGAAGACTTTCTCAAGGACATGACGGAATGGATCGGCTCCGGCCGCGTCCGCGCGCGCGAAACTGTCGTCGAAGGTCTCGAAAACACCGTCGACGCCTTTCTCGCCCTGTTCTCCGGCGACAACTTCGGCAAGATGGTAGTGAAATTGTAGCTTCGGCCTCGGGGAAGCCCTGACTTGTCGAGGCTTCCTTCCCGGGATGGAAATATTGTGTTGTAAACAAATAGAACTGTATTCCGTCTCGCAATGCCCATACAGCCGCCAGATCGCCGCCAAAGAAGACCACTTGGCTGAAATTTTTTGGGGGAGGGGTAGAGAGGGGAATAATAAAATATTGGGGAGGGTATAACAAAATAATTGCTTTGGGGTCTCTTGCGAGGCTTGTGCGGCTTGTTGATAAATGATGGAATTATCCCAACATTTCAAGCCTCGCGCCATGGCCATTTCCGCCAAATCTGTTGTGCGAGTAATTTCAGGGGCTTTGGGCGGTTCGAGAAAAAATTCCTCGCAAATTTCATCCGACAACCGTATGATTCGGGCGATTGTTGGGTAGGGAAGGGAAGAAGTGCTGTTGATGCTCCGAAATCGGTTCGGGGAGATCAAGGCCTCTATTGAGAACATGCGCACGGTTGTTGTTTCCGGTTTCTGCCCCCCCCCCCCCCCCCGTCCGGCTTGCCCCCATTTCTCCGCTCAAAAAATCCGGACGCGAGGCTGAACCGGTGGGCGTCTTCAGGAGAACCGCCTACTGTCTGAGCGCAGTACTTCTGCTGACTCTGGAGGTTGCGGCGGCACAGACGCCCGCGCCTCCTCCCTCCCCACCCAGTGTAGCGCCCACCGTCACCGCCACGGGAGGTCATGCCCAGGTCACCCTCGTCTGGAGTATTACGGATCCCAGGGGCATCACCGGCTGGGAGTATCAGGTGAAGGTCGGCTCCGGCGGCAGTTACAGCGCATGGGCGCCGATGCATCATGCGGGCGCTATCACCAGAACCTGGACCACGAACGGCCTGTTGAATGGTACCGAATATTTCTTCCGGGTTCGCGCCACCAATGCGGGCGGCGGCGGCCCCGCCTCCAGTGAAGTCTCGGCGACTCCAACGGTCACTCCCCACGCGCCCGCCGTGACCGCGTCCGCTGGCCGTGAACAGGTCATCCTTGCCTGGCCCGATGCGAGAAATGACGTCATCACCCACTGGGAGTATCAGCAGAAGACCGATGGCGGCAGCTATGGCAACTGGAGCAGAATTCCGAACTCCGACGCCGCCACCACAACCCACACTGTAACCGGTCTGACCAACGGCACGAAGTATTTCTTCCAGGTCCGCGCCGCCAGCCCGTTTGGCGCGGGCGCGGCATCCAGCGAGGTCTCGGCCACCCCTGCTGCGGTTCCGGTTGCGCCCGTACTGTCAGCAAGGAGCACCAACCAACTTATCGCTCCCGTACTTGTAAACGGGATTCCTGTTCCTACCAGGAACTTCGAGCTGAGTTGGACGATTCCGCCGGACAACAGCATCACACGCTGGCAATTTCAGCGAAAGATCGGCAACGGGGACTGGATTGATTGGAGGCCCTTTTCCGCTGATCCCACGAAGAGGAGTCAATTATTTCCGGTTATTCAGGGCATAGCGATTCTCTACAGGATCAGAGCTGTTTCCCCGGCGGGCGACGGGATGCCATCCAACGAGGTTTTGACCTACTGGCTGCCGCCTCCGGCAGCATCTGTATTGACCGCAACAGCCGGAGAAGGGCAAGTCATCCTGCGTTGGTCGGGCACAAATCCGACCAACCCGACAAACGACGGCGAAGCCAGCATCCTGCGCTGGGAGTACCAAATGAAAGTCGGCGCCAGCGGCAGCTACGGCGACTGGACACCGATCCCCGGCTCGAATCTCACCACCAGGACCTGGACCAGGACCGGCCTCGCAGACAACACGGAGTATTTCTTCAAGCTGCGCGCTGTCAGTTCATTTGGTGAAGGCGCGCCTTCCAGCGAGGTCTCGGCCACCACCCCCGCCGCGTCCCGGCCGGCGCCGGTCCTGAACTCGGTTACCGCAACCGCCGACAGGGAAATCTCTCTGGTCTGGAGTCACGCCGGTACCAGCGCCGGCGACCTCATCCGGGATGCAACCCGGTTCATTGCCTGGCAGTTGCATTACAGGGCGAAGGGAGAAACCAGCTGGACATCCTACGATTGCGTCTCATGCGCGATGGATGCCCGTGTGTTGGCTCTGGGCTTTCCTCGTATTGTCAACGGCGTATTGCTCGAGACTCGAATTCGGGCGATTGGTGCAAAAAGCGATGACAGCCGTGTTGAAGGTTCGTGGTCGAATGTTCAAACAGTGGTTTACCGGAACGCCGCCCTGCCGCTGCTGAAACTCAGCAAGACTTCCATCACCATACCGGCGCCCGGTGAAACCGCGACCTACACGGTAGCGCTGAACCAATCGATCGGGAGGGTCACCTTCAACCTCAGGAGCGATAGCAGCAAGGTGGGGGTAAGCCCCTTGAGTCTGTCCTTCACTCCGGACAACTATAGCGACCCGCAAACGGTCACTGTGACCGGATTGGCTGGCGGCACAGCGACCATCCGTCACTCGGCCGACTTTGCTCCCGAAGCAGGCACGGTGCAGGTAACCACGCAGGCGGCGCCTGCCCAGCCAACGAACCTTGAGGCGACAGCGGGCGATCGTCAGGTAACCTTGAGTTGGGACAACCCGTACGACGCCAGCATTACCGGATGGGAGTATCAGCAGGAAGATGACGCGGGTCAGGTCGGCTCCTGGACGACGATTCCGCGTTCGACGGCGAGCACGACGACATACACGGTTTCCAGCCTGAATAACGGCACTGAATACACCTTCAAGGTCCGGGCGGTAAACAGCAACGGCAGCGGCATTGCCTCAACAACCGCAACAGCGACGCCGGAATCGTCCGCACCGTTGGCGCCAGTCCTGATCTACGCCACATCGCCCGACGGGTATCTCAAGCTGAACTGGACTCACGCGGGCGCCCGCGCCGGTGATTTTATCCGTGGCGCAACCCGCTTCGCATCATGGGAGACAGGCTGGAGACCGAAAGGCGGCGCCGTTACGGATTGGTTTTCCGATTCGGCCGGGGGGTTTGGCGCTGATTGCGACGCGAACTGCAGGGCCGCGGCCCGAACCGTTTCGGTGGGTCTGGATGGCGTCCCCGACGGCACACTGTTCGAGGTTCGCATTCGGGCGACCGGCTTTGCCAGCGATGGCGTTGTGGTTGCCGGTCCGTGGTCGAATGTTCGCACGGTGGTTTTCAGGAACAATGCCATATCGCTTTTGGAAATCAGCAAGCCTGCCATCACGATAAGGGCGCCCGGCGGAATCGCGACTTACACGGTAGCGCTGAGCCGGGCCTTTGAGGGCGATTTGCGCATCACAAGTGATACGCCCAAGCTGTCGGTAAGTCCCCCAAGCTTGTCCTTCACTGCGGACGACCATGACGTTCCGCAGCAGGTCACCGTGACCGGACTGGCCGGCGGCACAGCGACGGTCAATCACTCATTCCTCGGCAGAGTCGGCTCTGTTCCCAAAGCGGGCGCAGTGCAAGTGACAATGCTGGCGGTGCCTGCCGCGCCAACGGGCCTTGAGGCGGTAGTGGGCAATCGCCAGATACGCCTGCACTGGGACAATCCGGGCGACGCCAGTATCACGCGCTGGGAATATCAGCAGCTTCGGAGTATATCGGCAGGGGGCCGGGTGAGTTGGGTAGCGGACGGCTCCTGGAAGGTTATCGCGGGTTCGACAGCAAGCACGACCACACATACGATTTCGGGACTGAATAACGGTACCCTGTACGGCTTCAGAATTCGCGCGGTCAACGACAACGGAAACAGTAATCCTTCGCGTGGAGCGAGTCAAACCCCTCGTGCGGTAGCCTCGGCGCCAATTTTGACCTCGGCGACCGTTTCTTCCCCTTCATCAATCACGCTTGCCTGGAGCCATGCCGGCGCCAGCGCCGGCGAGCTGGTCCGTGGCGCGACCGGTTTCGTGAGGTGGCGGGTGATTTACCGGATCAAGGGAGCGGAAGGTTCTACAGGACAGCCGCAACGCTATACAGGTGTGTCTTGCATCCCTCCCTCCTGCACGGTCAATGACCGTAGCTTCAGTTTTCCGTTATTGCTGACCGGAATTCCTGATGGCGCATTGATCGAGGTTGGAGGAATTCGGGCGGAAGGTTCTTATGGCAGCACGGTTTTGAATGGCGCGTGGTCGAATGCTCTGACAGCAGTTTTCAGGAATAAACAGAAGCCATTACTGAAACTCAGCAAGGACACGATTGCAATAACGGCGCCGGGCGGGGTCGAAACCTATGCTGTAGCTCTTTCCAGCGCCCGGAAGGGCGAAGTCTTGATTGCAAGCGATAATCCGGGCGCGGTACGGGCCAGCCCGGCGCTATTGCGCTTCAATGCGGACAACTACAATGTCCCGCAAGAAGTCACCATTACCGCGGCGGCCGAAGGCAAGGCTGTCATCAATCACGCATTTCGGTACGACTCGCCTCTGATACCGAATCTTGTGGCGTCCGGTGTCGGTCAGGTTGCAGTAACAGCCGCCACGCCCCCGCCCGCCCCGGCCGCGCCCACCGCGACCGCCGCTCCCGGAGATGCCCGGGTCATTCTCACCTGGACCGATCCCGGAGACGACAGCATCACCGGCTGGGAGTATCGGCAGAAGACCGGACTCAATGGCGCCTTCGGTGATTGGATTCCCATCGCCAATTCCGATGCCGGCACTACAACCCACACGGTGACCGGCCTCACCAACAACAAGGCGTATTTCTTTCAGGTTCGGGCTGTCAATCTGACCGGCAACGGCGCCGAATCCAGCGAGGTTTCCGCCGCTCCCATTCCCGCGCCCCACCGCGCCCTCGTCACTGCCGATAGCGGCGATACCGAAGTCACCCTGAACTGGAGCGATCCCAGGGCTGGTCAAATCAGCGGCTGGGGCAGCATTACCGGCTGGGAGTACCAGCAGAAGGAAGGCATCAGCGGTACTTATGGCAACTGGATCCCCATCGCCAACTCCGATGCCGACACTACCAGTCATACCGTGACGGGCCTGACCAACTCCAAAGCGTATTTCTTCCGGGTTCGGGCCATCAATCCTTCCGGCGCCGGCGAGGCCTCCGTCGAGGTGACCGCCAAGCCGGTCGCCGTACCCGCTGTACCCACCGGCGTCACGGCCACCGCCGGCGACACCCGGGTCACCCTGGGTTGGAGCGATCCCGAAGACAACAGCATCACGGGCTGGCAGTACCGGCAGAAGGAAGGCCCATCCGGCGGCTACGGTGGCTGGACCGAAATCCGGGGATCCAGGGACACCACCACAAGCCATGACGTGACCGGTCTGACCAACGACACTCAGTACTTCTTCCAGGTTCGCGCCATCAATAATGGCGGCGCCAGCGGCGCCTCCAGCGCGGTCTCGGCCACGCCCATCCAGATGACCGAGGTTTCGACGCCGACCGCGCTGACGGTGGGCGAGGGGGTGGGCAACGCCGAGGTGACGATCACGACTCCTGCGGCCTTTGGCCGGTCGGTGACCTTTGATGTCAGCTACGGCGGTTCCTCGGCGACGGGCGCCAGCGCGCCGTCTGACGGCGACTACGACAACGATGCGGTGACTGAAGTAGCGTTCAACAGCGCCGACACGTCGAAGACGATTGCGGTTCCGATCACCGACGACACGCTGGACGAGTCCGACGAGACCTTTACGGTAACGATTGCGCTGGCGGAAGGCAGTACGCTTCCGGGCGGCTTTGTTCTGGGCAACACCACGACCACGGTGACGATCACCGACGACGATGTGCTGTCCACCGCCTGGACGCTGGCGGCGGATCCGGTTTCGGTGACCGAGTCGAGCGGGACCACCGCGATCAAGGTGACGGCCACACGCAGTGGGACAGCGACGGCCACCATTCCGACCACCGTCGCGGTCGGTGTGTCCGGCGGCACGGCGACGGCGGGGACGGATTTCAGCGAGGTTACGGACTTCGACCTTGCCGTTGCTGCGGGCGCGACCTCGGGCGAGGCGAGTTTCGATCTGGTAGTTACCACGGACAGTGCGGACGAGTCGAACGAGACGATCACCATTGGCGGCACGCTCCAGGGCAACAGTTTTACGCCGGCGACGGTGACGATCACGGACGACGACGATCCGCCGGCGCTGTCGATCGCGGCGCCTTCGGCGGTTGCGGAAGGCGACAGCGGCAGCACGGACATGACCTTCACCGTCGCGCTGGACGCGGCCAGCGGCAAGGCGGTGACGGTGGACTACGGCGTGGACGCGAGTTCGACGGCGACGGCGAATACGGACTTCACCGGCGGCGCGGGGACGCTGACGTTTGCAGCGGGCGAGACGAGCAAGACGATCACAGTGTCGGTGACGGGCGACGAGTTGGACGAGGACGACGAGAAGGTGGTGCTGAAGCTGTCGAATGAGAGCAACGCCAGCCTCGGCACGGCGACGGCGAGCGGGACGATCACGGACGACGACGCGTCGCCGGTGCTGGCGGCGCTGACCAATGTCACAAGGAAGGTGGGTCAGGAGGTGTCGGTCACGGCGTCGGCGACGGACGGGGATGGCGATACGGTGAGCTATGTCTGGAGCAGGACCAGCGGGCCGTCGCTGCCGGGCGGTGTGACGCTGAGCGGATCGACGCTGACGTTCACGCCGACGGCGACAGGCGCCTATGTGATGAGCGTTACCGCCTCCGACGGCAACGGCAACGAGGACAGCGAGTCGGTGACGATCACGGTGGGTGCGGCGACTTCGGTTTCGGCGCCGACCGCGCTGACGGTGGGCGAGGGGGTGGGCAACGCCGAGGTGACGATCACGACTCCTGCGGCCTTTGGCCGGTCGGTGACCTTTGATGTCAGCTACGGCGGTTCCTCGGCTACGGGCGCCAGCGCGCCGGCTGACGGTGACTACGACAACGATGCGGTGACTGAAGTGGCGTTCAACAGCGCCGACACGTCGAAGACGATTGCGGTTCCGATCACCGACGACACGCTGGACGAGTCCGATGAGACCTTTACGGTAACGATTGAACTGGCGGAAGGCAGTACGCTGCCGGGCGGCTTTGTTCTGGGCAACACCACGACCACGGTGACGATCACGGACGACGACACGGCGGGGGTGACGATCTCGCCAACGTCGCTGACGGTGGAAGAAGGCGGCAGCGGCGAGTACACGGTGAAGCTGGACACGGAACCGACGGGGAACGTGACGGTGACTGTGGGCGGCGAATCGGGCGAGGTGACGGTGATGGGTTCGCCGTTGACGTTCACGCCGTCGAACTACGGCACGGCACAGACGGTAACAGTGAACGCCGGGGCCGACGAGGACACGACGGAGGACACGGCGGCGCTGACGCATGCGACATCAAGCAGCGACACGAACTACGGCGCCTCCCTGGACATCGACGATGTCTCGGTGACGGTGACCGACACGACGCCGACCTTGCAGCTTTTGACGGATCCGGCAGCGGTGACGGAAGGGGCGGCGATCAGCCTGCCGGTGTCTTCGGACCGCGCGTTGACGGGCGATCTGACGGTAAGCCTGACGTTTTCGGACCGCGGTTCGAGCGGTTTCGACGAGGACGACATACCGGGCACGCTGGGTCCGCGGGGCTTCCCCGCGTCGTTCGGCAACAGTGCCAGCACGACGGGCACGGTAACGATCCCGACCAGAGCCGATTCGACCAGGGAGAGCGCGGAGACCTATCGGATCACGCTGAACGACGCTGCCGGCTACGCGCTCGGCGTCGACAAGACCGCCGACGGCACGCTGAACGACCTCGCAACCGCTCCGGCCAAGCCGACGGGTCTGACGGCAACGGCGGGTGAAGGGCGGGCGACGCTCGCATGGGACGACCCGGCCGACGACAGCATCACGATGTGGCAGTACCAGCAAAAGGTCGATAGCAATGACTATGGACTCTGGATCGATATGCCGGATTCCGATGCGCGCACGACCCGTCATGTGGTGGAGAACCTGACCAACGGGGCGATCCATAGCTTCAAGATCCGCGCAGTGAATGACACAGGCAACGGCGCGGAATCGATCGAAGTCACGGTGACCCCGCTCGCCCTGCCTGCCGCGCCGGCCGGCTTTGTCGCGACGGCAGGGGACAGTCAGGTGACGCTTTCCTGGAAAGACCCGCAAGACGCCAGTATCACCAGTTGGGAATTCCGACAGAAGAAGATCCTGGACGAGTATGGCCCCTGGACGTCCATCTCCGGCGCGCTCACGACGAGTCACGTGGTGGTGAACCTGGTCAACGGGGATACCTGGGTTTTCCAGGTCCGCGGAGTGAACCGTATCGGCGGCGGGGCCGAATCGGTCGAAGCGACGGCAAGGCCGCTGCCGCCAGTGCCCTCGAAGCCGACGGGTTTCACTGCCGGGCCGGGCCGCACGCGGATCACGTTGTCCTGGAACAATCCGGGGAATCCCGCCATCACCGGCTGGCAGGTGCGAAGGAAGGAAGGCGCGGGGAACTACGGTGACTGGACGAACATCCCGGACTCCGGGGCCGCGACCACCCGCCATGTGGTGACGGGCCTCAGGAACGGAACGCGGTACACGTTCAGGATCCGTGCGGCGACCGTCGGCAGCTACAGTCCCGAGTCCGATGAGGCTGCGGCGACGACGATCACCCTGCCTGCAAAACCGACGGGCTTCAGCGCTGTTGGAAGCGGTGACGGTCGGGTGACGCTGTCCTGGGACGATCCGAACGATCCCGGCATCGTCGAGTGGCAGTACCGACGCAAGTTCACCAGGCGCCAAGGGGGAATCAGAATAACACAATGGGATCTGGAGTGGACGCCGATCCCCGATTCCGACGCCACCACGACTCGCCATGAAGTGACGGGCCTGGACAACGAGACGGCCTACACGTTCATCCTTCGCGCACGGGACTCCGAGCGCAACGGCTACCAGTCGGATGAGAGCGCGGCGACGCCCAGAGGCGGCGTATATCCGGAACCGATCGGCCTCACCGCGACACCGGGCAACGGGCGCGTCATCCTGTCCTGGGGCAACCCGAAGGACCCGCGCTTCGACAACTGGAGGGTGCGGTGGAGGCAGCATCCGCAGGTCAACTACGGAACCTGGACGCCCATCCCCGGGTCCAGCGGCGCCGCGAGCCAGACGATCGAAAGTCATACGGTAACGGGTCTGACGAACAACAGAAGGTACGATTTTCAGGTCGCCGGGTCCAGGGGCACCAAGCCGGAAGGTATCGCGACTGTTTCAGCGACCCCGATCCCGCCTCCTGCCGCGCCGACGGGCCTTTCCGCGACGGCAGGCGACACGCGGATCACGCTGTCCTGGAACAATCCGGGCAATGCCAGCATCACCGGGTGGGAATACCAGCAGCAGCTCGCCGGAGCGGCGACGTGGGGCGCGTGGACGAACATGGATGGTTCCGGGGCCAGCTCCACGAGTTACCGGGTAACGGGGCTGACCAACGGAACTGCCTATGGGTTCAAGGTCCGCGCCGTGAACCCGGTAGGCAACGGTGATGCCTCAGCCACGGTGAACGGGACCCCGGTTGCCATGGCGCCCTGCAAGGTCCGCATTCGCAGCGCCCTGGGCAGCGGCGTCCTCAGCAGCTCCGGAGATGCCTCGGCAAGTGCCGATCTGATCATTCCAGCCAACTGCGGAAGGATTACCGGAATCCAGTTCCAGACCAGGACTCTTGAGCAGACCTGGGATGACGCGACGACGTGGTCGCCAATCGCCAGGGACGGCTTCCCTCTTGCCACCCATCCCGAGACCCGGTCACTGTCCGATGCGCTGCTTCGTTTCCGTGTTGCGCCTCCGGTCTCGACCAGGACGCTGCTTGTGCGCTTTCGGGCGCTCAGCGGCCAGGTGGTCGGTCCAGCATCTGACGCGACCCGAATACTCGTTGGCGCGGTGAATGCGCCAACCGGTCTGCGCGCGACCGCCGGAGATGGCTCGGTCGCCTTGAGCTGGAACCCTCAACCGGGACGGGGCATCAGGTCCTGGCAGTATCAATACAAGTCCAATGGCGATTGGTCCGCCGCCGTTGATGTGTCTGGCGCGAGCGTCACGGCTGTAGTCGAGGGACTTTCGAACAATACGACTTACACGTTCCGGTTGCGTTCCAGATTCGGCCATCTGCCGACCGATAGCTCCTGGTCTGGCGAGGTAACCGCGACACCGACGGCGATGCCGCCGGGAATAACGCTCTCCGAGTCCAGCCTGACGGTGGCCGAGGGCGGTAGTTCCGACTACCTCGTTGCGCTGGACGCGCGTCCTGCGGCCAGCGTGGTCGTGACGGTCTCGGGCATGTCGGGTGACGTGACGGTGGATCCGGAGCGCCTGACCTTCACGACCGGCAACTTCGATGTCGCGCAGGCGGTGGCCGTGTCGGCCGACCACGATGCCGACGCGCTCGCGGACCCCGCGGTGACCCTGAAGCACAGCGCCTCGGGCGGCGGCTACGACCATGTCGACGTTGATGACGTCGTGGTCGTCGTGACGGAGGACGATGCTGCCGGGGTCACGCTCTCCGAGTCCAGGTTGAACGTCGGGGAGGGCGACAGCACGACCTACTCGGTGAGACTGGACACGCGGCCTTCCGCGAACGTCACGGTGACGGTGGGCGGCGCATCGGGCGACGTGACGGTGAACCCGGACAGCCTGATCTTCACCGGCAGCAATTTCGGCGACTGGCAGGCGGTGACGGTGACGGCAGGCGTGGACGCCGATCCGCTTGCCGACCCGGCAGTGACGTTGACCCACAGCGCCTCGGGCGGAGACTACGGCTCGGTGACGATCGACTCCGTCGTCGTGGTTGTGGAGGAGAACGACGCCCCCCTGCAACCGACGGGTCTGCGCGCGGCGGCGGGCAACAGGCAGGTGACGCTGTCCTGGGACAGCGCGAACGATCCCGGCATCACGAGATGGCAGTACCAGCAGAAGGAAGGCGCGGGCGACTACGGCGGCTGGACCGACATTCCGGGTTCCAGGGCCGAGACGACCAGTCACGTGGTGGGGAACCTCGACAACGGAACGACCTACGCGTTCAAGGTCCGTGCGGTGAACGGCAACGGCGATGGCGCGGCCTCGGCAGAGACAACGGCGATGCCGATGGCGCCGCCCGCTCCGCCAACGGGTTTCGGGGTGACGGCAGGGGACGGGCAGGTGACGTTGTCCTGGGACAGTCCGGGCAACCCCGGCATCACGGCATGGCAGTACCGGCAGAAGGAAGGGACGGGCAACTACGGCAACTGGACGGACATTCCGGGGTCCAATGCCGCGACGACCAGTCACGTGGTGGCGAATCTGACCAACGGGACGATCCATGCCTTCAAGGTCCGGGCGGTGAACCCGATCGGCGCCGGCGGCGAGTCGAGCGAGAAGACCGCGACGCCGCTGCCTCCCGTGCCCGCCCAAGCCATGAGTCTCAGCGCCGCGCCGGGGGACAGGCAGGTGACGCTGTCCTGGGACAATGCGAACGATCCCGGCATCACGGCATGGCAGTACCGGCAGAAGGAAGGCGCGGGCAACTACGGCGACTGGACGGACATTCCGAACTCTCGCGCCGCCACCATCAGCTACGTGGTGGGGAACCTGAGCAATGGAACGGCCTACGCCTTCAGGGTCCGGGCAGTCAATGTCCGCGGCAACGGAGCGGAATCGGACGAGGTGACGGCGACGCCTCGACTCGGCCGGCCCGCCGCGCCGCCCGGTCTCAGGGCAGAGGGCAGCGACAAGAGAGTGACGCTGCTCTGGAACGACCCGAACAACCCCAGCATCACGAGGTGGGAGTTCCGGCAGAAGTCGGGCGCGGGTGAGTTTGGCGATACCTGGACGCTGATTTCCTCCAGCCCGACAACGAATCGCCACGCGGTGACGGGGCTGACCAACGGGACCACGTATACCTTCCAGGTGCGCGCGTCGAACAGCGCCGGTGCTGGCCCCGCGGCAGAGGTGACTGGACAGCCAACCAGAAAACCCGCCGCGCCGACCGGGCTTGGCGCGGCGGCGGGCAACGGCAAGGTAACGCTGTCGTGGGGGAACCCGAAGGACCCGGGCATCGACAACTGGAGGGTGCGCTGGAGGAGATTTCCGGAGGTCCAGTACGGAAACTGGCAGATCATCTCCGGGTCCACCGGGACCGCGAGCCAGACGATCGGAAATCACACGGTGACCGGTCTGACGAACAACAGGAGATACGATTTTCAGGTTGCCGGGTTTGATGGCAGTTTCCCGGGCAACATCGCGACTGTCCCGGCGACCCCGGTTCCGAACCCCGCCAGGCCGACGGGTCTGACCGCCATCGCCGGGGACAATCGGATCACGCTGTCCTGGAACAATTTGAACAACGCCAGCATCACCGGATGGGAATACCAGCAGAAGGCGGGCAGCGGCAACTACGGCAACTGGATGGCCATTCCCGATTCCGACGCGTCTACTACCCGTCATGTGGTGACGAGTCTGACCAACGGCACCGTGTACGCCTTCAAGGTGCGCGCAGTGAACAGGGCGGTGAATCCCGATGATGAAGGCGCTGCCTCCGACGAGGTGACGGCGACGCCGTCCACCAGGACAGTGTCGGTGCCGGCGACGCTGACGGTGGCCGAGGGGGCGGGCAGCGCGACGGTGCGGATCACCGCCTCCAGGGCGTTCGACGACCCGGCGACGTTCAATGTCACGTATGGCGGTGCGGCGACGGGCGCTGCGGAACCGCAGGACGGTGATTATGACAATGACGCCGTGACGTTCGTGGACTTCCCGGCCGCCGTTACGACCGTGGACGTCGTGATTCCGATCACGGACGACGCGCTGGATGAGCCTGATGAGACCTTCACGGTGACGATTGCGTCGGCTGGCGCAAGCCGGTCCGGGGATAACCCCGAGCTGGGCAATGCCGTGACCACGGTGACGATCACGGACGATGACGCCTCGCCTGTGCTGGGGGCGATTGACGCTGCCGCCGTCAAGCTGGGGCAGACGGTGGACATCGCGGCTGCGGCGACGGACGCGGACGGGGACGCGATCACCTACGCCTGGGCGCGCGATTCCAGCGAGACGACTCCTGCGTTGCCGGGCGGCACGGCGCTGAATCAGGCGCGGTTGGCATTCACGCCGCCGGCTGTGGGCACGTACACGATGACAGTGACGGCCAGTGACGGCAACGGCAACACGGACACGGAAGATGTGGTGATCACCGTCTCCAATGCCGCCACTGTTTCCAGGACCCGCCTGGAAGTGGCGGAGGGCAGTAGCGACACCTATACGGTAGCGCTGACCTCCGAGCCGTCCGGCGATGTCACGCTGACCGTGAGCGGCGCCTCTTCAAGCGATGTGACGGTGACGGGTCCTCCGATCAGGTTTACCGCCTTGAACTACAGTGTCCCGCAGACGATAACGGTAGTGGTTGCTGCCGATGAGGACACGACTGAAGACCCCGACGTGACCCTGACGCACAGCGCCTCGGGCGGCGGCTACGATGGGGCGACGATCGCATCGGTAGATGTGTCGATCACCGAGACGACGCCAATCCTCACACTCGTTGCCGACCCTGCGGCGGTGACGGAGGGGGCGGACATCAGTCTGACGGTGACCTCCGACCGGCAGCTCACGGGCGATCTGATGGTGAACCTGACGCTGGCCGACCGCGGCGCGAGCGGCTTTGACGCGGACGACATCATTGGCTCGCTGGGTCCGCGCAATCTCGCCGCGTCCTTCGGCACGACCCCGAGCGCCACGGGCACGGTATTGATCGGGACGAACACCGATATGGATGCGGAGGGCCTGGAAACCTGCACGATCACGCTGAACGACGGGACCGGCTATGCGCTCGGCGCCGACAAGACAGTCGAGGGCGCGTTGAACGACCCCGCAACCGTTCCCGTCAAACCGACGGGTTTCGCCGTTGACCCGGCTGACGGTCAGGCGACGTTGTCATGGGACAACCCGAACAACCCCGGCATCACAAGTTGGCAATATCAGCAGAAGGCCGGGGGCGGCTACGGTGGGTGGATGACCATGCCAGGGGCTGGCGCTGCGACCACGAGCCACACGGTGAGTGGTCTGACCAACAACGTCTCTTACACGTTCAGGATCCGGGCGGTGAACGATGTCGGAAACGGAGCGATTTCGGACAGTGTGACGGCAACGCCGGTCGGCGCGGCGGGCGTGACCATCTCCCCGGCTGCACTGACGATCGAAGAGGGCGACAGCGGCGAGTACACGGTGAAGCTGGACACGGCGCCGTCGGCGAACGTGACGGTGACGGTGGGCGGCGAATCGGGCGAGGTGACGGTGACGGGTTCGCCGCTGACGTTCACGCCGTCGAACTTCGGCACGGCGCAGACGGTGACGGTCAACGCCGGCGCCGACGAGGACACGACGGACGACGCGGCGACGCTGACGCATGCGGCGTCCAGCAGCGACACGGACTACGGCGCCTCCCTGGACATCGACGGTGTCTCGGTGACGGTGACCGACACGACGCCGACGCTGCAGCTTTCGACGGATCCGGCAGCGGTGACGGAGGGCTCGGACATCAGCCTGACGGTGACGTCGGACCGCGCGCTGACGGGCGATCTGCCGGTGAGCCTGACGCTTTCGGATCGGGGTTCGAGCGGTTTCGACGCAGACGACATACCAGGCGCCCTGGGTCCGCGGAACTTCACCGCGTCCTTCGGCGAGACCGCCAGCACGACCGGCACGGTGACGATTTCCACCAGCACGGACTCGGATGCGGAGGGCGCGGAGACCTACACGATCACGCTGAACGACGGGGCCGGCTACGCGCTCGGCGACGACGTAACCGCCGACGGCGCGCTGAACGACCCGCCGCAGTCCACCGCGCTGAGCATCGCGGACGTGTCAGCGGCGGAGGACGGGACGTTCACGTTCACGGTGACGGCCGCTCCGGCGCCGTCCTCGCAGGTGACGTTCAAGTACACCGTGACCGCGGAGAGCGGCGACACGGCGACAGCGGACACGGACTTCACGGCGGTGGCGACGGCGACCGCGGCGACCATCGCGGCGAACGCGAGCAGCACGACGATCACGGTCTCGGTGACCGACGATGCCCTGGACGAGGCCGACGAGACGTTCACGGTGAAGCTGTCGGAGCCGTCCTCCGGGGTGACGCTCTCTGACGCCGCCGCAACGGGCACGATCGAGGACGACGACGATCCGCCGGCCCTGGCCATCGCGGATCCGGCGGCGGTGACGGAGGGCGATTCGGGCAGCACGGACATGATCTTCACGGTCGCGCTGGATGCGGCCAGCGGCCGTGCGGTGACCGTGGACTACGCGGTAGATGCGGCGACCTCGACGGCGGCGGAGACGGACTTCACCGATCTGTCGGGCACGCTGACGTTTGCAGCGGGCGAGACCAGCAAGACGCTCACGGTGCCGGTAACGGGCGACGAGCTGGACGAAGACGACGAGACGGTGGTGCTGAAGCTGTCGAGCCCGACCAACGCCACGATTGCTGCGGGGACGGGGACGGGGACGATCACGGACGACGACGAGTCTCCGGTGCTGGCGGAGATCGTGGACGTGACGATCAGGCTGGGCCAGACGGTGGACATCACGGCGTCGGCGACGGACGGCGACGGGGACACGGTGACGTACCTGTGGACGCGCAAGGCGGGCGAGATGTCGCCGGCGATTCAGCGGGACACGGATCTGGCTGTGGCGCGGCTGATGTTCAGGCCGCCGGCGGTGGGCACGTACACGATGACGGTGACGGCGTCGGACGGGAACGGCAACTCGGACACCGAGAACGTGACGATCACGGTGTCCGCGGCGGCGACGGTGTCGTTGCCCTCGACGCTGTCGGTGACGGAGGGAACTGACAGCAGCGCGACGGTACGGGCTTCGGTTTCGGAGGCGTTCGGCGAACAGGTGACGTTCAACGTGACATACGGCGGCACGAGCGCGACGGGCGCCAACGATCCATCGGCGGGCGACTACGACAACGACGCGGTGACGTCGGTGACATTCTCGGCATCCGAGACGACGAAGGACATCGAGGTCCCGATCACGGACGACGATCTGGACGAGGACAACGAGACGTTCACGGTGTCCATTGCTCCAGCCTCGGCCACGCTGCCGGCCGGATTCGCGCTGGCCGACGTCGAGACGACGGTGACGATCACGGACGACGATCCCTCGCCGTCCCTGTCGATCGCGGCGCCGGCGGCGGTCGCGGAAGGCGACAGCGGCAGCACGGACATGACCTTCACGGTCGCGCTGGACGCGGCCAGCGGTCGTGCGGTGACAGTGGACTACGCGGTGGATGCGACTTCGACTTCCACGGCGAGCACCGACTTCACGGGCGGCGCCGGCACGCTGACGTTCGCGGCGGGCGACACCAGCAAGACGATCACGGTGTCGGTGACGGGCGACGAGCTGGACGAGGACAACGAGACGGTAGTGCTGAAGCTGTCGAACGCGACCAACGCCAGCATCGGCACGGCGACGGCGAGCGGCACGATCACGGACGACGACCCCTCGCCGTCCCTGTCGATCGCGGCGCCGGCGGCGGTGACGGAAGGCGACAGCGGCAGCACGGACATGACCTTCACGGTCGCGCTGGACGCGGCCAGCGGTCGTGCGGTGACAGTGGACTACGCGGTGGATGCGACTTCGACGGCGGCGAATACCGACTTCACGGGCGGCGCCGGCACGCTGACGTTCGCGGCGGGCGACACCAGCAAGACGATCACGGTGTCGGTGACGGGCGACGAGCTGGACGAGGACGACGAGACGGTGGTGCTGAAGCTGTCGAACGCGAGCAACGCCAGCATCGGCACGGCGACGGCGAGCGGCACGATCACGGACGACGACGATCCGGCGCCCGGCGTGACGGTTTCCGTCTCCGAGCTGACGGTGACGGAAAGCAGCACCGCCAACTACACCGTGGTGCTGGACTCCCGTCCGGCGGGCGATGTGACGGTCACGCCGGGCAGCAGCGACACCGGAGCGGCGGCGGTGTCCGATCCGCTGACCTTTACCCGCTTCAACTGGAACAGGCCCCGGACGGTGACGGTCACGGCGGTGCCGGATGGCGACACCGGCGACGAGAGCGTCACGGTGAGTCATGCCGTGACCGGCTACGGCAGTGTGAGCGCGGCCCCGTCCGTATCGGTGACGGTGACGGACACGACGCCGACGCTGTCCCTGTCTCACGTTCCGGCGGCGGTGATCGAGGGGGCGGCGATCAGTCTGAAGGTGACGTCGGACAAGGCGCTGGCGGGCGGTCTGGCGGTGAGCCTGACGCTTGAGGACCGTGACACGAGCGGTTTCGACGCGGACGACATTCGGGGCGCCCTGGGTCCGCGCAACTTCATCGCGTCCTTCGGCGCCGCCTTGAGCACAACAGGCACGGTGACGATCCCGACCCGCACGGATTACAGCACGGAGGGCCAGGAGACCTACCGGATCACCCTGAACGAGGGCGCCGGCTACGCGGTCGACGAGGACAACAACACGGCCGACGGCACGCTGAACGACGGCACGCCGGCCCTGGGCACCGGTGCGGTCGCGCTGATCGTCGAGGACAAGACGGCGCCGGAGGGCGAAACGATGTCGTTCACGGTGATCGCTGATCCGGCGCCGTCCTCGCCGATCACGTTCAAGTACACGGTGACGGCGGAGAGCGGCGACACCGCGACCGCGGGCTCGGACTTCACGGCGGTGACGACGGCGGCAACGGCGACGATCGCGGCGAACGCGACGAGCACGACGATCATCGTGTCGCTCCTCCAGGACACCGAGGTCGAGGGCGACGAGACGTTCACGGTGACGCTGTCGGAGCCATCGTCCGGCGTGACGATCACGGACGCCACCGCGACCGGAACGATCGGCGACGACGACGAGGGCATCGCCAGGCCGACCTCGCTGCGCATCACGGCGGTCGAGGACGCGATCACGCTGCGGTGGACCGCCCGGACCGACTCCGAGATCGACAAGTGGCAGTACCGGTTCAAGAACAAGGAGCGGAGCTGGCGCGGCTGGAACCCGTTCGATGTCAGGAACAGCACGGCGTCGACCCGATCCGTCACCCTGAACAAGAGGACCACGTTGCACGGGGGCGTGGGTCAGTATCAGGTCCGGGCGGTGACAGTCGTCCCGATCCGGATCGAGTTTGGCGGAGGCGAGAAGGAGACCTTCGGTCCGTGGTCGGAGCTGGCGGAGGTGAGCGTCGTCAACACCGACAACCTGGGGCTGGAGTTCAGCGGCGGCGGGATCACGAGGACGGGCAGCGCCAGCGTTGCCTGGAACGCCAGCGTGGCGCAGGGCGCCAGCATCACCTACGGCGTGAGGCTGAGCGCCGCGGCGCTGCCGTACCTGGACCGGACGGCGGAGGTGACGCTGACGAGCGGCAGCGGTGTGCGGACAAGCCCGTCCTCGCTGACGTTCACCCGGGCCGACGCCCGGACCGCGCAGCCGGTGACGATCACGGGCGTTGCCGCCGGCAGCGCCGCCATCGACCACGCCGTCCGCTTCCCGGCGCTGGCGCTGCTCGATCCCGCGGGCACGGTGGCGGTGACGGTCGGCGCGCCCCCCGCCCCCGGCGTGACGATCTCTGCGACCGAGCTGACGGTGGAGGAAGGTGCCAGCGGCGAGTACACGGTGAAGCTGGACACGGCGCCGTCGGCGAACGTGACGGTGACGGTGGGCGGCGAATCGGGCGAGGTGACGGTGACGGGTTCGCCGCTGACGTTCACGCCGTCGAACTTCGGCACGGCGCAGACGGTGATGGTCAACGCCGGCGCCGACGAGGACACGACCGACGACACGGCGACGCTGACGCACACGGCGGCCAGCACCGACACGGACTACGGCGCCTCCCTGGACATCGACGATGTCTCGGTGACGGTGACCGACACGACGCCGACCTTGCAGCTTTCGACGGATCCGGCAGCGGTGACGGAGGGCTCGGACATCAGCCTGACGGTGACGTCGGACCGCGCGCTGACGGGCGATCTGCCGGTGAGCCTGACGCTTTCGGATCGGGGATCGAGCGGTTTCGACGCGGACGACATCCCGGGCACGCTGGGCCCGCGCAACTTCACCGCGTCCTTCGGCAACACCGCCGGCACGACGGGGACGGTAACGATCCCGACCAGCGCCGACTCGGATACGGAGGGCGCGGAGACCTACACGATCACGCTGAACGACGGGACCGGCTACGCGCTCGGGACCGACAAGACCGCCGACGGCACGCTGACCGACCCGCCGCAGTCCCCCGCGCTGAGCATCGCGGACGTGACGGCGGCGGAGGACGGGACGTTCGCGTTCACCGTGACGGCGGCGCCGGCCCCGTCTTCTGAGGTGACGTTCAAGTACACGGTGACGGCGGAGAGCGGCGACACGGCGACGGCGGACACGGACTTCACGGCGGTGACGACGGCCGCCGCGGCGACCATCGCGGCGAACGCAAGCAGCACGACGATCACGGTGTCGGTGACGGACGACGCCCTCGACGAATCGGACGAGACGTTCACGGTGACGCTGTCGGAGCCGTCCTCCGGCGTGACGCTCTCTGACGCCACCGCAACGGGGACGATCACCGACAACGACGATCCGCCGGCCCTGTCGATCGCGGCGCCGGCGGCGGTTGCGGAGGGCGATTCGGGCAGCACGAACATGGTGTTCGCGGTGACGCTGGGCGCGACCAGCGGCCGGCAGGTGACGGTGGACTACGCGGTGGACAGCACTTCGACGGCGACCTCGGGGGCGGACTTCACGGCCCTGGCGGGCGGCACGCTGACCTTTGCCGCCGGCAGCACCGGGTCCGCCCTGGCGCAGACCGTCACCGTTGCGGTGACCGGCGACGAGATCGACGAGTCGGACGAGACGGTGGTGCTGAAGCTGAGCAATGCGGTCGGCGCGACCCTGCCGAACCCGGCCACCGCGACAGGCACGATCACGGACGACGACACGGCGGGGGTGACGGTCTCGCCGACCTCCCTGACGGTGAATGAAGGCAGCAACGGCAGCTACACGGTGCAGCTGGACACGGAGCCGACGGCGGACGTGACGGTGACGGTGGGCGGCGAGTCGGGCGAGGTGACGGTGACGGGTTCACCGCTCGTGTTCACGCCGTCGAACTACGGCACGTCGCAGACGGTGACGGTGAACGCCGGGTCCGATACGGACACGACGAACGACGCGGCGACGCTGACGCACGCGGCGTCGAGCACGGACACGAACTACGGTTCGTCGCTGAGCATCGAGGATGTGTCGGTGACGGTGACGGACACGACGCCGTCGACCGCGGCGCCGTGCAGGATCGCGATTTCGTCGTTGAGCCATCGGAATCGGCGGGTACTGCAGGTGACGGTGAGCGTGCCGGCCAACTGCGGACCGGTTCCGAAGGCGGAGATGCAGGTCAAGACCGCCGCCCAGGCGTGGAGCGACGTGTCCTGGATTGCCCTGGGGAACCTGGCCCTGTCCAACAGCGATCAGCCGCAGACGGTCACCAGACTGTTCAACCTGGCGCCGCCGGGCCTTCCGGCGCTGACGGGATTGCGCAACGTGCGGGTGCGCGCGCTCAACGGGGCGAAGGCGGGTCCGGAATCGGTGGTCGCTCACATCTGGTTCGGTCCGCTGGCGCAGCCGGCGGGTCTGCGGGCGGCGGCGGGCAACCGGCACGCGAAGCTGAGCTGGACGGCCGCGGCGAATCCGACGCTGACGGGCTGGGAGTACCGGCAGAAGCCGGATGGCGGCAGTTACGGCGAGTGGACGGCGATGAGCGGTTCCGGGGCGGCCACGACCAGCTACTCGGCGCCGGGGTTGAGCAACGGTACGGAGTACACGTTCCAGATTCGCTCAAGGAGCGGCAGCGCCGCCAGCGCGGCCTCTTCGGCGGTGACGGCGACGCCGACAGCGGGTGTTCCCTTGCAGCCGGAGCTGACGTCCAGCGAGCCGGGCGACGGTCGGGTGCGGGTGATCTGGCGCGCCCTCGGGGACCCGAGCGTCACGAAGTGGCAGTCGCGGCGGAAGCTGGACAGCGCCGGCAACTGGCCTGGTACGTGGACGAACATCCCGGGTTCCGATGCGGCGACGACGAGTCATGTGTTCACCGGTCTGACGAACGGTACGCCGTACACGTTCCAGGTGCGGGCAGTGAACGACCAGGGCGCGGGTCCGGCTTCGACGGGCCTGAGCGCGACGCCGAGCGTCGAGCCGTTCGCGAGGCCGACGGGGGTGGGCGCGAAGGCGGGCAACGGTCGGGTGACGCTGTCGTGGGCGGACCCGGGCAACGCTTCGATCACGAAGTGGCAGTACCGCGGGAAGCTGGCCGGCGCGAGCGCCTGGGGCGCGGCGACGGACGTGTCCGGTTCCGATGCGGAGACGACGAGCGCGGTGGTGACGGGCCTGACGAACAGTTCCGCCTATCACTTCCAGGTGCGCGCGTTCGGCACCGTGGGCGGCCACTGGTCGCCGCGGGTATCGGCGACGCCGCTGACGCCGCCCGGGGCTCCGCAGGGCCTGGCGACGAGTGACGGCGACAGTCAGGTGGCGTTGCGGTGGCGCGATCAGGGGGACAGGACGATCACCGGCTGGGAGTACCGTCTGAAGCCGGATGGGGGCGCATACGGCGATTGGACGGCGATCGACGGTTCCGGCGCGGGGACGACGAGCCACACGGTGACGGGTCTTGTGAACGGCACGGAGTACACGTTCCAGGTGCGGGCGGAGAACGCCGGCGGCAAGGGGCCGTCGTCGGAGGTGACGGCGACGCCGGTACGGGGTCCGCCCGCGGCGCCGACGGGTTTCACGGCGACGTCGGGCGACGGTCGGGTGACGCTGTCGTGGGACAGTTCGGACGACGACCGCATCCGCCGCTGGAACTACCGTCAGAAAGCGGGCGCCGGCGCGTACGGCAACTGGCAGGCTGTTTCCGGCGACGCGAGCACGACGACCCACACGGTGACGGGTCTGAAGAACGGTACGAAGTACACGTTCCAGGTTCGGGCGGAGACCCTGAGCGAGTTCGGCAAGGCTGCCGCCGGGATCACGGCGACGCCGACGGCGGCGACAACGACCGCGGTTTCGCTGAGCATCGCGGATGCGTCGGCGGCGGAGGCTGCGGGGACGATGTCGTTCACGGTGACGGCGACTCCGGCGCCGAGTTCGCCGATCACGTTCCGGTACGCGGTGACGGCGGAGAGCGGGGACACGGCGACTGCGGGTACGGACTTCACCGGGGTGTCGTCGGCGACCGAGGCGACGATCGCGGCGTCGGCGGCCAGCGCGGCGATCGCGGTGTCGTTGACGGACGATGTTCTGGTGGAGGGCGACGAGACGTTTACGGTGACGCTGTCGTCGCCGTCTGCCGGAGTGACGATTTCCGATGCGGCGGCGACGGGCACGATCACGGACGACGACTCGCTGCCGTCGGCGCCGTCGGGTTTCGAGGCGACGGCGGGGAACGCCCGGGCGGCTCTGTCGTGGGACGATCCGGAGGACGCTTCGATCACGGGTTACGAGCTGCAGCAGAAGGAGGGGAGCAACGCCTGGGGTTCGTGGACGGCGATTGCCGATTCGGACGCGGAGACGACGGACCACACGGTGTCGGGTCTGGAGAACGGCAGCGCGTACAGTTTCCGCATCCGCGCGGTGAACCCCAGCGGCAACGGCGCGCAGTCGTCGGCGGTGACGGCGACGCCGCAGGCGAATCCTGCGAAGCCGGTGCTGACGGCGACGGCTGGCGACGGCCAGGTGACGTTGAGCTGGCAGTTGCAGCCGGGCATCGCGATCGCGACCTGGACGTACCAGTACAGCAGCGACGGCGGTTCGACGTGGGGCGCGTCGCAGACGGTGACGGGGGCGAGCGCGACGAGCACGGTGGTGACGGGTCTGGAGAACGACACGGAGTACACGTTCCGGATGTTCGCGGCGGTGGGTCCGGGCGCGCAGTCGGCGTGGTCGGACTTCGTGAAGGCGACGCCGCAGCCGCCGGCGCCGGCGGCGCCGACGAACTTCAGCGCGAGTCCCGGCAACGCCCGGGTGGAGTTGACGTGGGACGATCCGGAGGACGCGAGCATCAGCGTCTGGCAGTTGCGCTACAGCAAGCAGGGCGAGACCTGGGGTTCGTGGACGCCGATCTCGGGTTCGGACGCGAGCACGACGAGTCACGCGGTGACGAGTCTGGACAACGGCAGCACGTACCGTTTCCGTATCCGCGCGAAGAACAGCGGCGGCTTGGGCGCGCCGTCGCCGGTGGCGACGGCGACGCCCCTGGTGCTGGTGAAGCCGGCGGTGACGGCGACGGCGGGCGACGGCCGGGTGACGCTGAGCTGGCCTTCGCAGCCGGGTTCGGGCGTGACGGCGTGGGGCTACCAGTCGAGCAGCGACGGCGGCACGAGCTGGACGTCGACGCAGACCGTGACGGGGGGCGGCACGACGAGCACGGTGGTCTCGGGTCTGACGAACGGCACGGAGTACACGTTCCGGATGTTCGCGCGCGCGGGCAGCGCGCAGTCTTCGTGGTCGGACCATGTGAAGGCGACGCCGATACCGCCGGCTCTGAGCATCGCGGACGTGACGGCGGCGGAGGACGGCACGTTCGCGTTCACGGTGACGGCGGCGCCGGCGCCCGCCTCGGGGATCAGCTTCAAGTACACGGTGACGGCGGCGAGCGGCGATACCGCGACGGCGGGCGCGGACTTCACGGCAGTGACGACGGCGACGTCAGCGACGATCGCGGCGAACGCGAGCAGCGCGACGATCACGGTGACGGTGACGGACGACGCCGTGGACGAGCCGGACGAGACGTTCACGGTGACGCTGTCGGATCCGTCGTCCGGTGTGACGATCTCCGATGCGACGGCGACGGGCACGATCACCGACAACGACGACCCGCCGGCCCTGTCGATCGCGGCGCCGGCGGCGGTGACGGAGGGCGATTCGGGCAGCGCGGACATGGTGTTCGCGGTGACGCTGGGCGCGACCAGCGGCCGGCGGGTGACGGTGGGCTACGCGGTGGACAGCGGCGCCTCGACGGCGACCTCGGGCACGGACTTCACCGCCCTGACGGCGGGCACGCTGACCTTTGCCGCGGGCAGCACCGGGGCGGCCCTGGCAAAGACGGTGACGGTTGCGGTGACCGGCGACGAGTCCGACGAGACCGACGAGACGGTGGTGCTGAAGCTGAGCAATGCGGTCGGCGCGGCCCTGCCGGACCCGGCGACGGCGAGCGGCACGATCACCGACGACGACGCTTCGCCGGTGCTGGCGTCGCTGACGGCCCAGACGGTGACGGCGGGCGAGGATGTGGACATCACGGCGTCGGCGACGGACGGCGACGGGGACGCGGTGACGTACGCGTGGACGCGCAAGGCGGGCGAGACGACGCCGGCGATTCCGAACGGCACGGCGCTGAATGCGGCGCAGCTCGCCTTCACGACGACGGCGCCGGGCACGTACACGATGACGGTGACGGCTTCGGACGGCAACGGCAACACGGACACGAAGGATGTGACGTTCACGGTGACGCAGCCGGCGCCGGCCGCTCCGGCGGGTCTGGATGCGACGGGCGGCAACGCCCAGGTGGCGTTGTCGTGGGAAGATCCGGAGGACGCATCGATCACGCGCTACGAAGTGCAGCAGAAGAAGGGGAGCGCCGCCTGGGGTTCGTGGACGGCGATCGCCAGTTCGGACGCGGAGACGACGACCCACACGGTGTCGGGTCTGGAGAACGGCAGCGCCTACAGTTTCCGCATCCGTGCGGTAAACGCGGGCGGCAACGGCGCGCAGTCGTCGGTGGTGACGGCGACTCCGCAGGCGGTGTCGCTGAGCGTCGCGGACGTGACGGCGGCCGAGGACGGCACCTTCACGTTCACCGTGACGGCTGCGCCGGCGTCATCCTCGGAGGTGACGTTCAAGTACACGGTGACGGCGGAGAGCGGCGACACGGCGACGGCGGGCGCGGACTTCACGGCGGTGACGACGGCCACCGCGGCGACGATCGCGGCGAACGCGAGCAGCGCGACGATCACGGTGTCGGTGACGGACGACGCGCTGGACGAGCCGGACGAGACGTTCACGGTGACGCTGTCGGAGCCGTCGTCCGGGGTGACGCTCGGCGACGCGACGGCGACGGGCACGATCACCGACAATGACGATCCGCCGGCCCTGTCCATTGCAGCGCCGGCGCCGGTGACGGAGGGCGATTCGGGCAGCGCGGACATGGTGTTCACGGTGACGCTGGGCGCGACCAGCGGCCGGCGGGTGACGGTGGACTACGCGGTGGACAGCGGCGCCTCGACGGCGACCTCGGGGACGGACTTCACCGCCCTGACGGCGGGTACGCTGACCTTTGCCGCGGGCAGCACCGGGGCGGCCCTGGCAAAGACGGTGACGGTTGCGGTGACCGGCGACGAGTCCGACGAGTCCGACGAGACGGTGGTGCTGAAGCTGAGCGATGCGGTCGGCGCGACGCTGCCGGACCCGGCGACGGCGAGCGGCGCGATCACGGACGACGACGCTTCGCCGGTGCTGGCGTCGCTGACGGCCCAGACGGTGACGGCGGGCGAGGATGTGGACATCACGGCGTCGGCGACGGACGGCGACGGGGACGCGGTGACGTACGCGTGGACGCGCAAGGCGGGCGAGACGGCGCCGGCGCTGCCGGACGGCACGGCGACGGACGCGGCGCGTCTGACGTTCACGACGACGGCGCCGGGCACGTACACGATGACGGTGACGGCGTCGGACGGCAACGGCAACACGGACACGAAGGATGTGGTGTTGACGGTGACGCAGCCGGCGCCTGCGGCGCTGACGATTTCGGTGGCGGACGCGAGCGTCATGGAGGGCGACTCCGGCGAGACGGACATGAACTTCACGGTGACGTTGAGCGGTTCGCCGAGTCATCAGGTCGAGATTCAGGCGACGGCCTGGGCCAAGGACTCGGGCGATACGGCCAAGGGAGGCAAGGGGGCCGGCCGGGACTTTATCGGTTTCCAGAGACGGAAACTGGTGTTTGCCGCGAACGCGACCGGCGCGGCGCTGAGCAAGACGGTGACGGTGAAGATACTGGGCGACGAGGTGGACGAGGACGACGAGACCTTCACGCTGCGGCTGAACGTCCTGCGCACGACCGACAGTCGCGTGGCCTTTGCCGGCGGCGAGACGAGACTCGAAGCGACCGGCACGATCACCGACGACGACGACGCGACTGCCGCCGGCCACACCATTTCGGTGGAGGACGTGAGCGTCGCGGAGGGCGACTCTCACAAGAAGGCCATGAACTTCACGGTGACGCTGAGCGGTTCGCCGAGTCATCAGGTCGAGATCAAGGCGACGGCCTGGGCCAAGGATTCGGGCGATGCGGCCAAGGGAGGCTGGGGGCCCGGCCAGGACTTCATCGGCTTCAGGGATCGGAAGATTGTCTTCGAGGCGAACGCGACCGGCGCGTCCTTGAGCAAGACGGTGGCGGTGCAGGTGCTGGGCGACGAGGTGGACGAGGACGACGAGACCTTTACGCTGCTGTTGAACAACCTGCGCACGGCCGACAGCCGCGTGGTCTTTGCCGGCGGCGAGTCGAGACTCGAAGCGACCGGCACGATCACCGACGACGACGACGCCACGGCGACCGGTCATGAGATTTCGGTGGCGGACGCGGAGGCGGTCGAAGGGGACTCGGGGCGGACGGAACTGAACTTCACGGTGACGCTGAGCGGTTCTCCGAGCCACGAGGTTCAGGTGGACGCGGTTGCCCGGGAGGGCACGGCCGAGGCGGGTCCCGGCAAGGACTTCAGGCATTTTCAGGCGGACCGGAAGGTGGTGTTCGCGGCGGACGCGACCGGCGCGGCCCTGAGCCGGACGGTGACGGTGCATGTTCTGGGCGATGAGGCGGACGAGGACGACGAGACCTTTACGCTGCGGTTGAACAACATCCGCACGAATGACCATCGCGTGGTCTTTGCCGGCGGCGGGACGAGACTCGAAGCGACCGGCACGATCACCGACGACGACACGGCGGGCGTGACGATCGCGCCGACCTCTCTGACGGTGGCCGAGGGCGGCAGCAATACCTACACGGCGAAGCTGGACACGAAGCCCTCGTCGGACGTGACGGTGACGGTGGGCGGCGAATCGGGCGAGGTGACGGTGGCGGGTTCGCCGTTGACGTTCACGCCGTCGAACTGGAAGACCGCGCAGACGGTGACGGTGAATGCGGCTGCCGACCCGGACACGACCGACGACAGCGCGACCTTGACGCACGCGTCGGCCAGCAGCGACGCGAACTACGGCCCGTCGTTGAGCATCGACGATGTCGAAGTGACGGTGACCGAGCCGGCGCCGTCGCCGTCTCTTCCGGCGCCCGAAGGCTTGTCCGCCAGCGCGGGCGATGCGCGGGTGACCTTGTCGTGGACCGACCCGGGCAACGAGAACATCACCGTGTGGCAGTTGCGTTACGGCAAGGTGGGCGCGGTCTGGGGTTCGTGGTCCGACATTTCCGGTTCGAGCGCCGGCACCGCGAGTCATACGGTGTCGAGTCTGGACAACGGCAGCGAGTATCGCTTCCAGATTCGCGCGGCGGCGGGTTCCGACAGCGGCGCGGCATCGGCGGCGGTGACGGCGACGCCGTTTGATGCGAACGCTCCGCGCGTGGTGGTGACGCCGACGGAGTTGACGATCAACGAGGGCAGCGGGGCCAAGTTCGCGGTGGTGCTGGCGGGAGCGAGGCCGACCGGGACGGTCACGGTGGAGATCACGTCCGTGGTCGAGGGCCTTGACGACCGGGATATAGGCGAGCTGGTGTTCGAGCCCTACAACTGGGACGAGCCGCAGAGGGTGACCGAGTATGCCGTCGTGAGTGACGATGTGGGCGACCGCGGCTGGACCACTCGACTCGACGTGAGCGCTCCGGGCACCAACTACGCCGATGTGGAGGCGGACGATGTCACCGTGACGGTGGCGGACGCCACGGCGACGCTGACGCTGGCGGACGATCCGGCGGCGGTGACGGAGGGGTCGGACATCAGCCTGACGGTCACTTCGGATCGTGAAGTGACGGGCGTGTTGCCGGTGGAACTGACGCTTTCGGCTCGGGGTACGAGCGGTTTCGACGCGGACGACATTCCCGGCGACCTGACGCAGTTCTTCGATGCGGACTTTGGCGGCGACGGGGGCACGACCGGGACGGTATTGATCCCGACCAGCTCCGACACGGCCGCTTCGGAGGGTGCGGAGAGCTACACGATCACGCTGGTGGACAACAGCGCCTGGAACGGCTACAAGCTGGGCGATGACGTTGCGGCGGAGGGTACGCTCAACGACGGCGCATCGGGATCGCCGCCGGTGGTGACGACGCCCAAGGGAGTGACGGTGACGCCGACGACGCTGACGGTGGACGAGGGGGGCACGGCGACCTACACGGTGGTGCTGGATGCGGCGCCGAGCGATGATGTGACGGTGGTTGCGGAGGGGAGATCGGGCGACGTGACCTTCACCACCCAGGGTCAGGGTTCCGACGGCGGCAACTGGGGTCGTCTTGTGTTCACCACGTCGAACTGGGACATTCCGCAGTTGGTGCGGGTGTGGGTTCTCGAGGACGCCGACATGGAGGACGACGCGGCGGTGACGCTGAGCCACACGGCCAGCGGGGGCGGCTACGACTCGGTGAGCATTGACAGCGTCACGATCACGGTGACCGAGGACGACAAGACCATGTCGCCGGGGGGCGCGGAGGGGAGTCGCGGTCCGGCGGGTTCGGCGGGGCCGCCTGCGTCGGCGCCCGGACAGCCGCAGGGTTTTGAGGCCGAGGCGGGCGACGGCGAGGTGGCGCTTTCGTGGAGCGATCCGGGGGACGCCACGATCACTCACTGGCAGCTGCGGGTGCGTCGCGGTACGGCCGGGTGGAGCGCCTGGACGGATATGGCGGGTTCCGGCGCGGCCACCACGAGCCACACGGTGACGGGTCTGGACAACGGCGCGGAGTATCGGTTCCGGATTCGTGCGGTGAATGCCTCCGGTGCGGGCGAGCGCTCTCTCCGGGTGTTTGCGACGCCGTTCGGGCCGCCGGAGATTTCCATTGCCGACGCTTCCGCCGACGAGGGGGAGACCCTGGTGTTCGCGCTCACGCTGTCGGCGCCGTCGGCGCGCGAGGTGAGCGTTGCCTGGCGTCCGGCGCAAGGGGGAAGTTACGGCACCGCGGAATCCGGTTCCGACTTTGTCGGCGATTCGGGCGTCGCGCGGTTTGCGCCGGGCGTTGTGCGGGCGGAGATTCGCATCGAGACGCTGGACGATTCGCACGACGAGGGCCGTGAGACCTTTGCGATTCTGCTGTCGGATGCGGAAGGCGGCGTGATTGCGGACGGCGAGGCGACCGGCGCGATTGTCAACTCCGACCCGATGCCGCGCGCGTGGCTCGGCCGTTTCGGCCGCGCGGTGGCCGAGGACGCGCTCGACGGCATCGCCGAGCGCATCGGGCGCGCCGGCGCATCCGCCCGCGCGCCGGGGCCGGGATTCCAGGGCGCGTTCGGCGGCGTCCAGCTCGGCGGGCCGGGCGCGGCGTCGAACGCCTGCGGCGCCGCGACGGTTTCCGCCGGCGCCGGAACCGCGGCGCAAGCCGCCGGCGCCGGGGCGGAGGCGGAAGCGGAAGCGGAAGCGGTCGGCGCCGGAGCGGAGGCGGAAGCGGTCGGCGCCGGCTTCGAACCGGCGCGCGAATGTCTGGCGGACGAATTCGGTTTCATGGCCGACCACCCGCGCAACCGCCTGGTCGGCGGGCGCCTGCTGGGCGGCTACGGGATGAACGGAGCTGCGGGCCTGCGCGGACCGCAAGGCGGCGCGACTTACCGGCACGGGATGAACGGCGATGCGACGGGCGGCATTCCGGGCGGCGGGACTTTCGGCGGCGGCCTGCAAGGGTCCGCGGGGTCCATGGGCTATTCGGCGCGATCGGGCTTCGGCGGCGGTTCGGCGTTCTCGTCCGGCCCGGCCGGGTTCGGGGCGGGCGCGCCGGTCGGATTCGGGCAGGGCGCGCCGGTCGGGTTCGGCGCCGGCGCGCCGGGCCATTTCGACGACGCCTCGGAGACGGGTTTCGAGCGGCTGCTGGCGGCGAACAGCCATTTCGCCTACACCCGCGAAGAGGACCCGGCCGGCGGCGTTCTCGGTTTCTGGGGCCGCGGTTCGCGGACGCGATTCGACGGCCGGGAAGAAGCATTGGATCTTGACGGCGAAGTGGCCACGGCGCTGCTGGGCGCGGACTACGCGAAGGGCAATTGGCTGGCCGGCGTGGCGCTGGCGCAAAGCCGGAGCGACGGCGGCTACCGCGGCGGGTCGGGTGCTCCCGGGGCGGACGGCGGGATCGAGGCTTCGCTGACGGCGGCGATTCCCTATGCCGCCTGGCGTTCTTCCGGCGGGCTGTCGCTGTGGGGCGCGGCGGGCGCCGGCGCCGGCGCGCTCGCGCTTGATCCGGGCGCCGGCGGCTCCCTGGGGACGGACATCGGCTGGGCCATGGCGGCCGCCGGCGCGCGCAGCGACCTGTTCGCGTTCGCCGACGGCGGTTCGCTGGCGCTGGTGTCGGACGCCTTGTGGACGCGCGCGACCTCGGCCCGCGCGGACGGTCTGGCGGCCGCGGAGAGCGATGCCGGCCGGCTGCGGGTCGGTCTGGAGGGCAGCCGCCGGTTCGCGCTGCCCGGCGGCGGCGGTCTGACGCCGAAGCTGGAAATCGGCGCCCGCCGCGACGGCGGCGACGCCGAAACCGGGTTCGGGATCGAGGTCGGCGGCGGGCTCGCGTGGGCCGACCCGCGGCTCGGTCTCGCGCTCGACGTCGAGGGACGGGCGCTGCTGACCCACGAGGACGGCGCCATGCGGGACCGGGGCTTGTCGGCGTCGCTGGCCTACGATCCCAGCCCCGGTTCGACCCGCGGCCTGCTGCTGGCCTTGCGCCGGGACCTCGGCGGTTCGGCGAGCGGCGGCCTGGCCGCGCTGTTCGAAGCCGATCCGCTCGCGCGGCGCCTGGGCGGCTACGGCGGCGGCCGCTGGACGGCCGAGGCGGGCTACGGTCTGGGACTCTTCCGCGGGCGTTTCGTCGGCGCGCCGCAATTGAGCTACGGCGTTTCGTCCGGCGCGCGCGAGATCGGTTTCGGCTGGCGCCTGGAGCCGGAGCCGGCGGCGGACGCGCTCGACCTCAGCATGGCGATCCGGGCGAGCCTGCGCGAAGGCGCGGGCTCGTCGGCGCCGGCCGACCGCCGCCTCGACATCGAGATCCGGCTCCGCTGGTGAGCCGCCCGGCGGCCTTGTCCCGCTTCCGTTGTCCTGAAAGCGGGTCTCAAAAGCGGACAATTTATTTGTTTACAACAGTCTTCGCGCGGGCAAATGGTTCCGGGCCGCATGGATGGAATTGTTTCAGAGAATACCAGGACCGGCGAACAGGGTAGACTTCGCGCGACCGTTGGCGAATAATCGCCGGCACGGGCAGCAAGGCAGGGGGAAGTTCCGACGTGTCAGGTTCCCCGCCGCGCATGCCCGCAGTATAAGAGAGCGCCGCCGGATTCGACGGCGCGAGCCGTCGCATCCGTGAGCAAGACGAAACCACGCTTTTGTCTTGCGGCAATGAATAATTCCATGGATGGAATTATTCAGAAAATACAAGGAAAGTTCCGATTTATCGGAGCTTTCCTGCGGCACATGGATGTGCCGCCGGATTCGACGGCGCGAGCCGTCGCATCCGTGAGCAAGACAAAACCACGCTTTTGTCTTGCGGCAATGAATAATTCCATGGATGGAATTATTCAGAAAATACTTGCGCAATTCGAACGGCTGGGAACATGGCCGATACCCTGACCAGGGCCGAACGCGGCGAACTGATGCGCCGTATTCGCTCGAAGGACAGCAAGGCGGAGCGGGCGGTTCGCAGTCTGATCCACCGCCTCGGCTACCGTTTTCGCTTGCATCGCAGAAATCTGCCCGGCACTCCGGATATAGTGTTCCCAAGCCGAAAGAGGGTCATATTCGTACATGGCTGTTTCTGGCATCTCCATCCCGACCCGGATTGCAAGCGGGCGCGCATGCCCAAGACGCGGGTCGACTACTGGAAGCCCAAGCTCGAAGGCAATCGGCGGCGGGATTTGGTCAACCGGGAGAGACTGCGCGCATTGGGATGGGGCGTATTGGAAATCTGGGAGTGCGAGGTGCGCGACATGGAGCGCATCGAGGACAAGATCACAAGTTTCCTGGAGGCGGCGAATGCGCGGGCTTGAGCATTCGCCGGCCGCGGCGCGCGGATGCCGGGCAATTACATCCATGGAATGATTCATTGCCGCAAGACAGCAGCGCGGTCTTGTCTTGCTCCCGGATGCAATGGCTTGCGCATCGAATCCGGCGGCGCTCTTTCGTGCCGCGGGCCTGCGCCGCAGGGTCATTTTCCCCGCAGATCCTCGAAGGCCTGGTTTTGCGAGAGATAGGCGCGGCCGCTCAGACGGCTGAAGAAGCGGCTGCCCGAGAGGATGTTCATGATCGGCACCTTGACCTCGGACAGGTGCAGGGAGATGCCGGAATCGGCGAGGACATCATTGATGTTTTCGAGAGTTTCCAGGGCGCTCAGGTCGATATCGTTCACCGCCGGGCACATCAGCACCACGTGTTCGAGGCCGGGGCGCTCGGCGACGAGGCGGAACAGCAGGCTTTCGAGATAGCGGGTATTGGGGAAATACAGCGCCTCGTCGATTCGCACCGAGAGGATGTTGTCGCTTGTTTCCACCTGGTAGTGCCTTACATTGCGGAAATGCTCGGTGCCCGGCACCCGGCCGACGATGGCGACATGGGGGCGCGAAGTCTTGTAGAGATGCGTCAGCGCGGCGGCGAGCACGCCGGCGCCGATGCCGGCTTCGGCGCCCATGGTCAAGGTCGCGGTCAGCGTGATGGCGACGGCGCCGAAATCGCCCCGCGAGTGGCGCCAGGACTTGGCCAGGATCGAGAAATCGAGCAGGGCGTATACCGCGACCAGGATGATCGCGGCGAGGCAGACCTCGGGCAGCCAGTACAATGCCGGCGTCAGGAACAGCACTACGAACGCGACGATGACGGCGGCGTAGCATCCGGCGGCGGGGGTTGCGGCGCCGGCTTCGAAATTGACCAGCGAACGGGAGAAACCTCCGGCCACGGGCATGCCGCCGCTGATGGATGCGGCGAGATTCGCGGCGCCGAGACCGGTCAGTTCCCGATTCGGTGCAATGGTCTGGCGGCGGCGCACGGCCAGCGCCTGGGCCACCGAGACCGATTCCACGTAACAGACGACCGCCAACGACAGCGCGGAAAGGAACAGGCTGCCGAGCAGCGCCGGCGAGAGAACCGGCAAGGCCAACTCCGGCATGCCGGAAGGAATCTCTCCCAGAACCTTGATTCCCGCCTGTTCGAGATCGAATTGCCAGCACAGCCAGGTCGCCAGCGCCGCCAGCATGATCGGGCCGGCGCGCGCAAGCGACCGGGCCGGCGCGCGGCGCATTCCCAGCCGCAGGAACAGTCGCGTCAATCTGGCCCGGCATAATGCCAGGAAAGCGATCGCCGCCAGTCCCAGGGCCAGGGTCGGCAAATGCGCCCCGGTCAGATTGGCGATGAGCGAGACGGACAGCGCCAGCGCATTGCCGCCGGAAACCGGAACATCGAGCAGCAATTCCAGCTGGCTCAAGGCGATCAGGATGGCCGAGGCGGCAACGAAGGCGGCGAGCACGGGCCGGGGGATGAAATTGGATACGAACCCGAGCCGGAATATTCCCGCCAGCAGCAGGATGGCGCCGGTCAGGAAGGACAGCGCGAGCGCCGCCGCGACATATTGCGCCGGAGTTTCCAGCGGCAGGCGGGAGAGGGCGGCGGCGGTCATCAGCGACAGGACCGCCACCGGGCCGACGGAAAGGCTGCGGCTGCTGCCGAAAAGCGCGTAAGTCGTCAATCCCGACATCGCGGCGTACGAGCCCGCCTGGGCCGGCAAGCCGGCCACCAGGGCCAGGCCGAGGGCTTGGGGGATCAGCATGGCGGCGACCACCGCGGCCGCGACGACATCGTTGCGCAAGTCCTCAAGTCGATAGCGCCGCGCCCAGGCCAGAGCGGGAAGCCAGTCGACCGGGGATTTCGATGTCACGGAAGCGCTATCCCTGCTCCAGCAGATTTCGCAGGTCGATGATCGCCGCGTTGGCGCGGGAAATATAATTCGCCATGGTCAGCGAGTGGTTGGCGAACATGCCGAATCCGGAGCCGTTGAGGATCACCGGGAAATACACCGCGCGCTGGCTCGCTTCGAGTTCGCGAATGATCTGACGCAAGCTGGCGCCGGCGTTCTTGTCTTCGACCACTGCTTCGAAATCGATTTCCACCGCTCGCAGAAAATGCATCAGCGCCCAGGTGGCGCCGCGGGCCTCGTAGAAGACATCGTCGATTTCGAGCCGGGGCGTCCGCACCTGGATTTCCGGTTCGGCGGGAGTAGACCGGGCCGCCGCGGGCTCGCCGGCCGTGTCGGTATTGACCCGGTTCTGGCGCACGCTGGCGCTCAGGCGCTGGGACAGGCTGCCGAGCCGGGTTTCCACATCTTCCAGCCAGGTCGCGAGGTTGTCGGCGCGAGCGAAGAACTGGGCATCGCTATTGCCCGGATCCGAGATCCTGGCCAGATAGGAATACAGGCTGTCGACGGCTTCCCGATAGACGCTCTCGGAGGCGGGAAAGATCCAGCTGTCGTTGTCGAAGTGGAAATTGGGCTCGGCGATGATGAGGTCGGGGTCTTCCGTCGACTGGGACTGGGAGCGGCTGAAACTTTCGCGCATCGCCCGGGAAAGGTCGCGAACCTGGACCAGGGCGCCGAATTCCCAGTTCGGGATGTTGTCGAGATAAATGCCCGGCGGCGCGATATCGTTGGTCAGATAGCCGCCCGGCTTGTCGAGCAAGGTTTCGACAACGCGGATCATGGCGGCCGCGACCGCGGTGCCGACCACCGGATCGCTGCCGCTGGCGGCGAGTTTTTCGACGGTATTCAGGCGCACGGAGAAGGGGTTCGGCTCCCGACTCCAATAGATGCCGAGCGCCAGCACGAAGATGACGAGCGCGCCGGCGCTCCAGCACAGGATCTTGCGCGTCCGCCCGCCCTTGGCCGGGAGCGACGGGATCCTTCGCGCCCGCCCGGCGATGCCCGACCAACCGAGGCGCGCGCGAAAATCGCTCCATTTCTGTTTCAACCAGCCGCCCATGACTTGCAGTTTACAGCAAATGCCCCGCGCCTGAACCCGCGCGCGGCCATGGTCCCGGTCGCGACATCCCATGGCGGGCCGGCGCCCAGCCCGAACGCGTCGATGCTCAGGAGTCGGGCATCCTGATCCTGATCAGGGCGGTGCCGGACAGTTCGATATTGCCGCGCAGCCGATAGCCCGCGACCGATTCGCGCATGGTCGAATATATCCAGCGCGCGAGTTCGTCGTCCGGCGCGGTGATGAGCACGAAAGCGTCATGCTCGCGCGCCTGCGCGGCGATGTCGGCCAGGGCCGCGCGGACGGCATCGTCCCGGCGGCGCAAGGCCCTTTCCTCGAACGGGAAAAACAGATCTCCCGAATTGCGCTCGGCTGCGAGCGCCGCCCGGGCGGGGGCGATGTCGGGATGCGCGCCGTCGATGATTTCCGCCCGGCCCAGCAGCCGCTCGGCATTGCTGAAGTTGCCGCGATTGGCCGCGTCCAGCGCCAGTTCGAGATAGCGCTCGACGATGTCTTGCATGCCTTCGAGGGCAATCTCGTTATCCGGCTGCAATTGCAGGACTTGATGGAAATAGTCGTAGGCGTTGTCGAATTGCGGCGTCAGCAAGCGGTCATCGTCGAGCGCTTGCAGAGCCGCGAACAGCAGTTCGGCGATGAGCCTTTGCAAGTCTGGCGGGATTTCCCCGACTTCAGGTTCTTGCGCGGGAATCGGGCGCATTTCCGGAAGCGTCGCCGAATCTTCCGCCGCCGGCGCCGGGGCTTGCAACTGGCAGGCCTGGAGCGGAACAAGGATCAGCAAGCGGGAAAGTCGCGTCGCGCGCATTTCGTCACCTCAAGCCAGCAACTCGGACCAGGGCAGGAAGAGCAGGCGGTCTCCCGGCTCGACCGCGATATGGGGGGGCACGACGAGCAGCCCGCCGGAGCGGCTTAGCGAAGAGCCGGCGCCCGAGCTCTGGTTGTGCAGGGGCCGCGCCCTTGCCTCGCCGCCGGCATCGACCTCGACGATCGCGCGCAGATATTGCTGCCGGTTCCCGCCCGGCGGGCTGGAAAATCCCGCCGGCAACCGGTAACCGGCGGGAGCGCGGGCCGCGGCGCCCATCATGCGGAGCAAGGCCGGCCGCACGATCAGGCAAAAAGTGACGAAAGCCGAAACCGGATTGCCCGGCAGGCCGAAGAAAGCCGTTTGCCGGACCTTGCCGTAAGCGAGGGGCTTGCCGGGCTTGATGGCGAGCTTCCACAACCGCAACTCTCCCTCGCTTGCGACGGCCGCGCGCACATGATCCTCGTCGCCGACGGATACGCCGCCGGCAGTTATGATGCAATCCATGCCGGCGGCAGCTTCAAGCAGGATCTTCCGCGTACTTTCCAACTCGTCGGCGGCGATGCCGAGATCGGCGACAATCGCCGGCAGGTTTTGCAACATGCCCGCCAGGGCGTAGAAATTGCTGTTATAGATCTGTCCCGGCCGCAAGGGCTTGCCGGGCGCCGCCAATTCATCGCCCGTCGCCAGCAGTCCGACGCGCAATTTCCGCCGCACCGCCACTTCGGCGCGGCCGGTCGAGGCGAGCACGCCGATATCCTGGGGCCGCAAGCGATGGCCGGCGCGGAACAGCAACTCGCCGGCGCGCGCGGCGTCTCCCGCCGCGCGCACATGCTCTCCCGGGGCTACCGGCTTGAGCACGGTAACCCGGTTTTCGCCGGACCGGCAGTTTTCCTGTATCGCGACCGCGTCGGCGCCTTCCGGCAGCGCGGCGCCGGTGAAAATGCGCGCCGCTTCGCCCGCCGGCAAGCTGCCGCCCGGCTGGCCGGCGGCCACGCGGCGATTGACCGGCAAACTTGTCGGCGCGGCGCGCACATCGCCGGCGCGCACGGCGTAACCGTCCATGGCGCTGTTGGCGAACGGCGGGACATCCATGTCGGCGCGCGCATCGAGGGCGAGGATCCTGCCCTGGCCGGCGAGCAGGCCAACGGTTTCCGCGCCGCTGATTCGCGGCACGTCGTCCCAGATCAGCCGGCAGGCGGAATCCACCGGAGTCAATGCGCTGCCGGACATTGTCGTCATGGGTCGCATATCCGCCCGTCTTGCCGCTGGTCTTGTCATGCTCGCTTCAGGCCGCCGCCCTTTTCGTCGGATCGTACAGGGAGCGCACGGTTTTCTTCAATTGTTCTTCCCAGCTTTTCGCCTTGATGCCGAAAGTATCGAACAGTTTCTTGCCCGATAGTGTCGAATTGAAAATTTCAGGCGCCCGCACCGGCTTTTCGATCAGGTCCGCGCGGTCGAGCAAGCCGTCGATTTCCGGGTCGTGGGCGGCCGCGGATTCGAGCGCAAGCAGCGCGACTTCCCGCTCCCACGACGGCATCAGGCCACAATAATGATAAACGCCCCAGACATTGGCGTCGCAATCCACTTGCTGGCAGATCGCGAAGATCGCCGCGGCCAGATCTTCGGTGCTCGTCGGGCTCAGTCGCCGGCGCCAGACTTCGACCTTGCCTTCGCGGCGCTTGATCGAACGTATCCATGACTTGATCAGCCCCCGCTTGTGGGGCCCGAACAGCCAGCCCGGCCGCAACAGCACATGTTCGGGCAACTCCCGCACTTGCCGTTCGCCTTCCAGCGAGCATCGGCCATATACGCCGGCCGGGTCGGGCTCGTCGTGCTCGCCATAGGCGAGTTTCTTGTCGCCGGCAAAAACATAACTGCTGGACAAGTGCATCAGGGGGATTTTCAGGCGCCCGCAGATTCCCGCGAGCACTTCGGGCAGTTTCGCATTGATCGCGCGACAACGCTCTTCCATGAACTGGGCCCGTTTCAGGGCGCTGTGATTGCCGGAAATGAAATCCGCCAGATTGATCAGTTGCGTGGGCTCGTATTCGCCGATCATCGCGGCGATCATCGAAGCATTGTCCGGCGCGAAGTGTTTTTCCGCCGGCGCCAGGAAAGAGATCTTGCGCTTGCGCAAGATCTCGGTCAGGGCCTTTCCGGCAGGGCTTCTGGCGCCGACGAGAAATAGCTTCATGGATGGACGATGGCGTGCCCGCGTACTTTCTCGCGATCTGAGTATTCTCTGAATAATTCCATCCATGGAATTATTCATTGCCGCAAGACAAAAGCGTGGTTTTGTCTTGCTCCCGGATGCAATGGCTTGCGCCGTCGAATCCGGCGGCACATCCCTGTGCCGCAGGCGAGCTCCGATAAATCGGAGTTCGCCTTGTATTCTCTGAATAATTCCATCCATGGAATTATTCATTGCCGCAAAACAAAAGCGTAGCTTTGTCTTGCTCCCGGATTCAATGGCTTGCGCCGTCGAATCCGGCGGCGCTCTTTTGTATCGCGGGCATGTGCCGCAGGGAAGCTCCGACTTGATCAGAGCTTCCCTGATCCTGCGACCTTTCCTGCGACTTTGATCAGAACGGAATATCGTCGTCGAAGTTGTCGAAGCCGGATTGCTCCGGCTGGGCGGCGGCGGCGGGTTTCTCCTGTTGGTCGTCGCCGCTCGCCGGTGGCGGTCGATTCTCGAAAGAACCCGAGCTTCCGCCTGCTTCGCCGCGAGAATCCAGCATCTGCATGTCATTCGCGATGATTTCGGTAGAGTAGCGCTTGATGCCTTCCTGCTCCCAGGAGCGAGTCTGCAAACGGCCTTCCAGATATACCTTGGAACCTTTTTTCAGGTACTCGCCGACGATTTCGGCGAGCCGGCTGAAAAACACCACCCGGTGCCATTCGGTGCGCTCCTGGCGCTCGCCGGTATTCTTGTCTTTCCAGGAATCCGTGGTTGCGACCGAAACGTTGACGACCGCGTTTCCGTTGGGCATGTACCGAACCTCGGGGTCGCTGCCGAGATTGCCGATCAGTATGACTTTGTTGATTCCGCGCGCCACATCCACCTCCGGTTGTATCAAGTATCCTCTGAATAATTCCATCCATGGAATTATTCATTGCCGCAAGACAAAACGCGGTTTTGTCTTGCTCCCGGATTCGGCGGCTCGCGCCGTCGAATCCGGCGGCGCATCCTTGCGCCGCAGGAAAGCTCTGATAAATCAGAGCTTTCCTTGTATCCTCTGAATAATTCCATCCATGGAATTATTCATTGCCGCAAGACAAAACGCGGTTTTGTCTTGCTCCCGGATTCGACGGCTTGCGTTGTCGAATCCGGCGGTGCTCTTTTGTATCGCGTTTGTATCGCGGGCCTGCGCCGCAGGGAAGCCCTGACTTGATCAGAGCCTTCCTGATTGTTTCATCCTGTCCCAAGTTTATACCATAGCGCGCAGGATCGCTTGATTTCGCCGGAAGATTTCCCGTCTCGACAGCCGGACGCCGCGCCGGCGGTTTCGTCGCGGGCCGGTCTTTCGCTTGCGTCGCTTGCGCCCGCGACGGCGGTCCGCAACCAGGCATGTTCGTTGTTCATGCCGACGCGAACCCGTCCCCCTTGCTCCCGGGCCGCGGCAAAGCCTTGACGCATCTCCCGCCGCAGGCCGCCGATCGCGCATTCGCCTCCTGCCGCCGGCCATCAAACCGTTCGTTCATTTCCTGCCGCAGGCCGCCGACTTGCGCATCCATCTCCCGCCGCAGACCGTCGAACCGTTCGTTCATTTCCCGTCGCAGGTCGCCGACCTGCGCATCCATCTCCTGCCGCTGATCGTCGAACCGCTCGTTCATTTCCTGCCGCAGGTCGCTGATTTGCTTGCTCATTTCTTGCCGCAGACCGCCGATCTGCGTGTTCATTTCTTGCCGTAGGCCGTCGATCTGCGCGCTCATTTCTTGCCGCAAGGCGCCGATCTGCGCGCCCATCTCTTGCCGCAGGCCGCCGATCTCTTGCCGCAGGCCGTCGATCTCTTGCCGCAGGCCACCGATCTGCGTGTTCATTTCTTGCCGCAAGCCGCCGATCTGCGCGTTCATCTCTTGCCGCTGGTCATCGAACCGCGCATTCATTTCCTGCCGCAAGCCGCCGATCTGCTCGTTCATTTCCTGCCGCAGTTCCCGCCGCAGGTCAAAGATATCCTGCCGCAATACATTGATCGCGACGCTATTGGCTTCGACCTGCATTTTCAGCCCGTCGACTTCATTGCTCAAGCCGATGCCGAAATACAGCACGGCGAACAGAGTGACGCTGGTGACTGTATTTTGCCTGGCGAAAGATATGATCGGTTCCATTGCCATGCCTTTCCCCGCCCCGGAGCGTCATGCCTCCAACTTGGGGATATCGATCTCTTTTCGACCCCGAGTCTATATCGCCTTGCGCGGCCTTGCTAAATTTCCGGCGAAATTTCCTCGAGCCGGACGCCTTGCCCCGGAATATGCGGCAATATCCTCTTGCCGGCGCCCGCCGGTCAGGCGCCTGCGGCGCCTGGTCCCGGAATTCCCGGCCTGTCGCCGGGTTTGCCCGCCGTGCGCCCGTGGCGGCCTGCCAGCAAGACGCCGGGGCGCACGCAAATGCTCATTGCCCGCCGCGCGCCCGTGGCGGTCTGGCTCCGGAAGCTTTCGACCCGTCGCCGGGTTTACTCGCCGCACGCCGATGGCGGATAATCGCCGGTTTGATTTCGTCGCCGAAAATGCCATGGACTCCATCTTCGTCAAGGGCGCCCGCACTCACAACCTGAAAAACGTCGATCTCACTATCCCCAGGGACAAGCTGGTGGTGATTACCGGGTTGTCGGGCTCCGGCAAATCCTCGCTGGCGTTCGATACCTTGTACGCCGAAGGGCAGCGGCGCTATGTCGAATCGCTGTCGACTTACGCCAGGCAGTTCCTGTCGGTGATGGAAAAGCCCGATGTCGATCATATCGACGGCCTTTCCCCGGCGATTTCCATCGAGCAGAAATCGACCTCGCACAATCCGCGCTCGACTGTCGGCACGATCACCGAAATCCACGACTATCTGCGCTTGCTGTTCGCCCGCGCCGGGGAACCTTTCTGCCCGCGGCATCAGGTCAAGCTCGAAGCCCAGACCGTCAGCCAGATGGTCGACCAGGTGCTGGCGCTGCCGGAAGGCACGCGAGTGATGCTGTTGGCGCCGGTGGTGCGCGAACGCAAGGGGGAACACGTCCACGTATTCAACGAAATGCGCGCCGGCGGCTTCATTCGGGCGCGAGTCGACGGCCTGCTCTGCGAAATCGACTATCCGCCGGAACTCGACAAGAACAGGAAGCATTCGATCGAAGTCGTGGTCGACCGGCTGCGGGTGCGGCCGGAGCAGGCCCAGCGGCTGGCGGAGAGTTTCGAAACCGCGCTGCATCTGTCCGAAGGGCTAGCCATGGTCGCCGACATGGATGCGGAAGAGGGCGGCGAGGACATGGTGTTCTCGGCATTGTTCGCCTGTCCCCATTGCGGCTACAGCATCCGCGAACTGGAGCCGCGACTGTTTTCCTTCAATAATCCGGCCGGTGCCTGCTCGGCCTGCGATGGTCTCGGCGTGCGCGAGTTCTTCGACGAATCGCGCGTCGTCACCGATCCCGAGCGAAGCCTTTCCGAAGGCGCGATTCCCGGCTGGGAGCCGCGCAATTTCTGGTATTTCTCAAGCTTGATCTCGCTCGCGAGCCACTACGGATTCAGTGTCGACGTACCGTTCATGCTGCTCGACCCTCGCCACCGGGACATCATTCTCAATGGCAGCAAGGACGAGGAGATCAAGTTCCATTATGTCAGCAATCGCGGCATGGACATCACCCGCCGGCGTCCTTTCGAAGGCATCATGCCCTATATCATCCGGCGCTATAACGAGACCGACTCCGAGCGCGTGCGCAGCGAACTGAGGCGCTATCTCAGTTTCAGGGCCTGTCCCGACTGCGATGGCGCGCGCCTGAAGCAGGATGCGCGCAATGTCTTCATACAGGGCCGCAATCTGCCGGAAATCACCGAAATGACCGTGGCCCGGGCCGCGCAATATTTCACCGAACTGAACCTGGAAGGCAAGCAGGCGCGCATCGCCGAGAAGGTGCTCAAGGAATTGCAGCAGCGATTGCAGTTCCTCATGGACGTGGGCCTGAACTACCTGACCCTGAATCGCAGCGCGGAAACGCTCTCGGGCGGCGAAGCCCAGCGCATCCGCCTGGCGAGCCAGATCGGCGCCGGGCTCGTCGGCGTCATGTATATTCTCGACGAGCCTTCGATCGGCCTGCATCAACGCGACAACGGCCGACTGCTCAATACCTTGCTGCGCTTGCGCGACCTCGGCAATACCGTGCTTGTGGTCGAGCACGACGAGGAGGCCATCCGCAGCGCCGACCACATCATCGATATCGGACCGGGCGCCGGCGTCCACGGCGGCGAAATCGTCGCCCAGGGCCAGACCAGCGCGCTCGAGAGTTGCGCCGCGTCGATCACCGGCCAATATCTTTCCGGCAAGGAAATCATCGCTGTTCCCGCGCGCAGGACGCCGTTCGACGAGGAGCGCCTGCTGCTGATCAAGGGCGCTCGCGGCAATAATCTGCGACAGCTCGATGTCGGCCTGCCGCTCGGGTTATTCACCTGTGTTACCGGCGTGTCCGGCTCAGGCAAGTCGACGCTGGTGAACCACACCTTGTATCCCGTCGCCGCCACCCGGCTAAACAAGGCCCGATCGCTGTCGTCGGCGCCGTACGAGTCGATCGCCGGCCTGCAATGGCTCGACAAGGTGGTGGATATCGATCAAAGCCCCATCGGCCGCACGCCGCGCTCCAATCCGGCGACCTATACCGGATTGTTCACGCCCGTGCGGGAGTTGTTCGCCGCCACCGCCGAAGCGCGCAGCCGGGGCTACAAGCCCGGCCGGTTCAGTTTCAACGTCAAGGGCGGACGTTGCGAGGCCTGCCAGGGCGACGGACTGATCAAGGTCGAAATGCATTTTCTGCCCGACGTGTACGTGACCTGCGACCTTTGTCACGGCAAGCGCTACAACCGCGAGACGCTCGCGGTCAAATACAAGGACAGGGATATCCACCAGGTGCTCGACATGACGGTGGAAGAAGCGCGCGAATTCTTCGACGTCATCCCGGTCATCGCCAACAAGTTGCAGACGCTGCTGGATGTCGGCCTGTCCTATATCCGCCTCGGACAGTCGGCGACGACTTTATCCGGCGGCGAGGCGCAACGGGTGAAACTGTCGCGCGAGTTGTCCAAGCGCGATACTGGCAGCACGCTCTATATCCTCGACGAGCCCACCACGGGCCTGCATTTCCACGATATCCGCCAATTGCTGAAAGTGCTGCACCGACTGCGCGACCACGGCAACACCATCGTCGTCGTGGAACACAATCTGGACGTGATCAAGACAGCCGACTGGATCATCGACCTCGGCCCCGAAGGCGGCAGCGGCGGCGGCCGCATCGTCACCTGCGGCACTCCCGAACAGGTCGCGGAATTTCCGGCGTCCCACACGGGAAGATTCCTGCAAAAGGCGCTGCCCCGGCGCGCAGCGCGCCGGGCTGTATGACCGGGATATTGCAAAAATGCGGGGCGGTTCAGCTCATAGCGAGCATTCCCACAATGCCAACCCTCGCTCGACCACGCCTTCCAGCCAATCCCGAAAGCGCGATTTCGCATCTTCGGTATTCGTCCGCGCGTTCACATGTGCTTGAACAGGTGGCCGTAGGCTTGGCTCGAGCGCAATTTTTCCGGGCGGTCCCTGAGATCGAGCACGTAGCGGCCGCGCAAGTCGCGGTTGGCGGAGACGATCTGGTCGACGCGCACGATGATGCCGCGATGGATGCGCCAGAACTTGTCCGGGTCGAGTTGCGACTCCAACTGGCTGACGGCGCGTCGCACCAGATATTCGCGTTCGCGGGTAATGACGCTGGTGTACTTGGCGTCGGCGCGGAAATAGACTACCTCGTCGACCGGCACCAGCATCACGGTATCGCCGAGTCCGGCGCGAATCCATTGCAGATGGGACGGCGCGCCGCCGACCCGGCGCAACAGCGCGAGCAACTCTTCCCGGTCCTGGGTCTCTTCGCGGCGGCGCAGGCGTTCGATGGTGGCCGCGAGGCGCTCGTCGCCGACGGGTTTGAGCAGGTAGTCGACCGCCGCGGCGCGGAAGGCTTCCACGGCGAATTCGTCATGGGCGGTGACGAATACCACTCTGGTGCGGGCGGGCAGGGCGGCGGCCACTTCCAGCCCGGACATGCCGGGCAGGCGGATATCGAGGAAGGCGATATCGGGCTGCGACTGCCGCGCCATGCGCAGCGCCGCGCGCGCCTCGCCGGCAATGCCGGCGATTTCGAGTTCCGGCCAGAGCCTCGCGAGCTTTTCCCGCAACTGTTCGGCCAGCAACGGTTCGTCCTCGAGGATCAGGGCGGTCGTCATGACGGCCCGGCCCCGATTCCGCCCGCGATGGCGCGCTTCGTCCCGTTCGCCGTTCGCAGCGGAATGCTGATCAGCGCGGTTACGCCCTGCGGGGAGGCCGGCGTCAACTCGAGCGCGGCGGTCCGGCCGTAACGCAGGCGCAGGCGGTCGCGCACATTGCGCAGGCCGGTGCCGCTGGAGGGACCGCTTTCGCTGATGCCGGCGCCGGTATCGCTGACGCGCAGCAGCAGTCGGTCATCGGTCCGCCGCGCGCTGAATTCGATTTCGCCGCCCGCGGGCTCGGCCTCGACGCCATGGATCACGGCATTTTCCAGCAAGGGTTGAAGCAGCAGCGGCGGCAGCGGAATGTCGCGCAACTCTTCCGGCAGGTCGAGTCGATAACGCAGGCGGCCCTGCATGCGGGTGGCCTGGATCGCCAGATAGGCCGCGGCGAAATCGACTTCCTGGCCGAGTGTGCTTGCGCTCGAGCGCGTGCGCGCCAGCGCGGCGCGCAACAAGGTGGTGAGATTCTCCAGCGTGTCCGCCGCCAGTTCCGGGTCCGAGCGAATGAGTTGCGTTATGTTGGACAAGGTATTGAACAGGAAATGCGGTTCGATCTGCGCTTGCATCAACTTGAGTTCGGTTTCGGCCAGCAGCTTTTCCTGGCGCGATTGTTTCAGTTCGGCCGCGGCGAGCAATTGTCTGGTCTTGCGCAGGCGCTCGCGGGCGCCGAAAATCAGGAAGCCGGTAATGCCGAAGAACAGTCCCAGCGCCAGGGTGCCGAAATCCTGCGAGAAGAAGTACAGCGGCTGTCCCGCGACAATCATCCCGCCAAGCGCCAGGCCCGCGGCGAGGCCGAGCGCGACCACGGGCACGGGCGCCAGCCAGGGACCGAGCCATCGGTCCAGCCGTTCGTGGGCGAGCGCGAACGCGAGATTGACCGACCAGCCGATGCTCAGCGATACCAGCAGGATTCGCGGAAAGTCGCCCAAGTCCGTCAGCCGCCAGACCAGAATGGCGACGGCGAGCGAGAACAGGCCTACCTGCGCAAACGAGTTCAGGCGCAAGCGATCACCCCGCTACAAACTTGCCGTGCAGGCCGAGCGGGATCGCATAGGGCAATTCGGCCGCGGCTGCCGGGCCGTCGGCGATCCCTTCGGCGTCGAACAGATTGAGGATGTGCGCGCCGCGCCGCCAGTCGAAAGCGGTGCCGAGAATCCAGTCGGCAGACTCCGGGTCGCCGCCGGGCCGGGGCACATACAGGTGCTCCTCGGGTATCTGTTCCGGCGGATAGCGAAAGAAGTCGCGGCGGCCGCTTTCCATGTCGAACAGGCTCACTTCATCCAGCGTCCCGTGAGCCGCCGGTTCAAGGGCGCTTTGCGAGAGGAACAGCAGCTTGCGGTAGCGCCGGCAACCGACTCGCGGGTCGACACAGGGAAATTCGGAATAAATTTCGGGTTCGAGCATGGCTTCCTCGGTGATCGTTCGCGTCCTGGTGTCGAGCCGGTAGCGATGATGGCGCGCCGGGCTGCGATGGATCGAATTGCCGCGCATGATTTCGATGTAAGTGCTCGTCATGATGCCCGGATCCCGCGCTCTCGCGGCATCGAAGCGGATGACTCCGGCGTTGTCCTCCCAAGCATTGCCGAAATGGAAAATCCATTGCGCGGGCAATTCCGCGAAGAAGTGGTTCGACAAGTCGTTCTTGTCGACGACCAGCGCCCGGCAAGGGTCTTGCGGCCGCCATTCGTGCATTCCGAGGAAGCCGTCGGCATCGGCTTCGGGCCGGTAATGAAAAGGCGGCAACAAGAGCACCAGATGTCTCGCCGTGACGACGAAATCGTGCGGCATCGTAATCGGGTCGACCGGCAGGCGCTCGGCCCGCAGCAATTCGCCGCCGGCGCCGATGTGCCAGAATATCAGCAGACCCGCCGCCGAAGCATAGCCGAAATTCCAGACGCTGCCGTCCGCGTCGACGCGCGGATGGGCGGAGAACGGCGCGCCGCGCATGCTCGAGCCGCCGCCGGGTTCCGGGAACTGGTGCGGTCCCGTCGCGGTCAGGGTCGCCGCGTCGATTTCGTACGGACTGCCTGCTTCCCAGAGCGCGAGCAGGCGCCCGCCATGGTGGAGCATGCTGGTATTCGCCAGATTGATGTCGTCCGGGCCGGTCAGGCGCAAGGCGTCGGGCGGCGCCGCGACCAGGCCCGGATACAATGCCCGGCCGGCCGCGCGTTCGGCGCGCACCTTGGCGGTTTCCGCCAGCCGCGCCTGATGGCGCACGCCGGCCGCGCCGATGCGCCAGGCCTGCACCATGCCGTCGCCGTCGAACCAGTGATGGTTGCGATAGCCGCGGAACTCGTGGCGCGCCGGACCGGTGCGATATAGCGTGCCGCGCAGCGCATCCGGCCAGCGGCCCGAGACGGCGGCGGCGCCCTGGTAATATTCGCGGTCGATATTGCCCCATGCCGCGAGCCAGGGCGCCGCGCGCAAGGCTTCGGCGAACAGTTCCGACCAGTCCGCCTCGCCCGCCTGGGCGAGCGCGCCCGCGGGCCAGGGGCAGGCCAGCAGCGCGAGCAATTTCGAGAATTGACGTCGTCGCATCGCAAGTTCCTCCTCAGTGGACGAGCCGGATCACCTGGGTGACATCGCCTTCGAGCACGAAGCGCGCGTCTTCCCAGCTGGCCGGACCGAACCTGCCCGCGGCGTTGTTGGAGAAAGCATAGGGTTCGACGGGCATGCCGACGAAATTGACGTCGAGTTCGTCATTGCCGTTGACATCGTGCATGATCCTGACGGCGTATTCTCCCGGCGGCAGGTCTGCGGCGGTGACCGTCAGCGAATCCGCGACCGCCGGTTCGAGGAATTGCGCCGCCGCGCCGCCGCCTTCGAATTGCGCCTGCCCGGCGAGCACTTGAATCTGCACGATGCCGCCGGCGTCGCGAATGTCTTCGACGACGATGGTCAAGGTTTCTGCCGAGACCTGGACATAGGCGACCAATGTCGCGGCAAGCAGACACGCGTTGACGAGTTTGCCCGTTTTCATGATATTACTCCCGGATGAAGGCTGATGTGCGTCGCAATCTAGCCCGGCGCGGCCGATGCCGGCAACGGCCGCGCGACGAAACGGCAATGGCGGGCGCGAAACGGCGCGGAAACGGGCGAATCGGGACCGCTGCGCGCGCTCGCGCGCGAGACATGCCGCGCCCGCGATGTGTTATATTGGCCGCGAGGTATCTCCTGAATAATTCCATCCATGGAATTGTTCATGCCCGCAAGACAAGAGCAGAACCAACCCGAATCCGCTCGCGGGCGGTCGGGGGCAGTCAGGGAAGCGTCGAGATGGAGCGCCATATTCTTTCCCGCCGCGCATTGCTGGGGTCGGCGCTGGCGGCCTTGCCCCGTTCGGCGATCATGCTGAGCGCGCCGGCTGTGCTCGCCGCCTGTTCCCGCGCCGCGCGCAATCGGCTCGACGGCGTCGAACTGCAACTGCTGGACGAAGAAGAGGCGGAGGAATTCGCCGCCGTCGCCGACCGCATCATTCCGCCGGACGACACGCCCGGCGCGCGCGAAGCCGGCGTCGTGCATTTCATGGATGTCGTGCTCGGCGACCAGCGCGAAGCGGAACTGCGGCTCCTGCGCGATGGCTTGCGGGATCTGCAGGATCGGGTCCAGGCCGGATTCGCGCGCGCCAGATTCTCTCTCTTGCGCGCCGAACAGCAGGACCAGTTGCTGCGCGAAATCGAAGATGGCGAATTTTTCGCCACAATCCGTTATCTCGCCGTCGCCGGCATGTTCGCGTTGTCGGAATACGGCGGCAATCGCGACGGCGTCGGCTGGCGGCTGATCGGTTACGAGCCCCGGGGTTCGTGGCAGCCGCCGTTCGGTTTCTACGACGCGGATTACCTGAGCAGGGGAGGGCGATAGTCGTGGCCGGCGCGTCGTTTCCGGTCCGGGAAGAGGTCGACTTCGTCATTGTCGGTTCCGGCGCCGCCGGCGGAATCGTCGCCAGGGAACTGGCTGCGGCCGGGCATTCGGTCGTGCAACTCGAACAGGGGCCCTATCTGCAGGCGGCGGACTTCAGGCACGACGAGTGGGGCATCTTCCACAATCACGACATGACCTGGAATCACCGCCAGGGCCATCCGCAGACCTTTCGCAAGACTGCGGACGAAACCGCGACCATGCGCGACAGGGTATGCGATTACGCGCATAACGTCGGCGGCAGCAGCGTGCATTTTTCCGGCAATTTCTGGCGTCTGCGGCCGCTCGACTTCATGGAAGCCAGCGTGCGCGGAGCGATCGCCGGCACCAATTTCGCCGATTGGCCGATACGTTACGAAGAGCTCGAGCCCTATTACGCCAGGGTGGACTGGGAAGTCGGCGTTTCCGGATTGCAAGGCCCCTGGGATCCGCCGCGCTCGCGCGATTATCCCTGCCCGCCGATGCCGGTGAAGGGCTCGGACGTGCTGCTCGAGCGGGGCGCCCGGGCGCTCGGCCATACCGCCTATCCCGCGCCGGTGGCGATCCTGTCGCAACCCCATAACGGCAGACCAAGCTGCGTGCATTGCGGCTTCTGTCTCGGCTATGGCTGCGAGGTGAACGCGAAATCGTCTTCGATGATCGCCATGATTCCCGCCGCGCTCGAATCGGGGAATTACGAATTGCGCACGCATTGCGTCGCGGCGCGAGTGGAAACCGACGCGGCCGGACGCGCCAGCGAAGTTGTCTATTTCGAGCAAGACGGCGCGCAACAGTCCCAGCGCGCCCGGGCCGTGGTGGTATGCGCCAACGGCGCGGAAACGCCGCGCCTGCTGTTGATGTCCGCATCCTCCCGTTTTCCCGACGGCTTGGCCAACAGCAGCGGTTTCGTCGGCCGCAATCTCATGTTCAACGGCTTCAGTTCCGTGGTCGGACTGTTTCCGGAACCCGTCAACGCGCACAAGAGCATTCCCGCGACCCGCGTCGTGCACGACTGGTACGCGATCGATCCCGGCGCCGGCTTCTATGGCGGCGGCGGCATCGACGGCCGCCATCCGTCGCGCAGCGGCACGCCCATGGATGCGGCGCTCGCGGGCAACCTGTTCGGCGGGCCGCGCTGGGGCGGCGAATTCAAGGCGCGTTTGCGGGAAGAATTTACCCATACCGCGGCTTTCGACGGTCATACCACTTCATTGCCGCTCGATGCGAACAACATTACTCTCGATCCGGAAGTGCGGGACAAATGGGGTCGCCCGGCGATCCGCTGCACCTATATGGATCATCCCGACGACCTGGCGACCATGCGCTATTTCATGGAACGCTCGATGGAACTGATGGACGCCGCGGGCGCCTTGCGGATCGAGGCGAGCTATCCCGCAGCGGGCCAGAACAGCAGTTCGCACATGCTCGGTACCTGCCGCATGGGCGACGATCCGGCCGCTTCGGTGGTCGACCGCTACCATCGCTGCCATGACGTGCCCAACCTGTTCCTGTGCGATGGCAGTTCCCTGGTCACATCGAGTCGCGGGCAGCCGACCATGACGATCATGGCGCTGGCCTTCCGCGCCGCGGACCATATCAATCGGTTCGCGCAACGCAACGAGATCTGAACGCGGGTTCGCGCTCGCCGCCCGCCCGCGCGAGCGCCAGAGCCGGACAAGAACAACGGACCAATCATGGCCGACGAAAAGAACGATCAGCGCGCCGGCGTTCGCTATCAGGCCGATGAAAATCCGCCCGGTTTGCTGGCGCTGGGTCTCGGGCTGCAACTCGCCCTGTTGTGCGTCGCCGGCATCGTGCTGACGCCCGCCATTATCGTCCGCGCCGCCGGCGCCGGCGAAACCTATCTCGACTGGGCAGTGTTCGCCGCCGTCATCGTCAGCGGCGTCAGCACCGTCATGCAAGCGGTTCGCGCGGGCCGGATCGGCGCGGGCTATGTGCTCGCCATGGGCACTTCGGGAGCGTTCATCGCGGTATGCGTCGCCGCCCTGGCCGAGGGCGGGCCCGCCGTGCTGGCCGCCCTGGTAATCGTTTCCTCGCTGTTCCAGTTCCTGATTTCGGCGCGGCTCTCGCTGTTGCGGCGGATCCTGACCCCGGTCGTTTCCGGCACGGTCATCATGCTGATCGCCGTCACCGTCATGCCGATCATATTCGACTTGCTGGACGACGTGCCGGCCGACGCCTATCCGTTCGCGGCGTTCCTGAGCGCTCTCGGCACATTGCTCGTCGTCGCGGCGATCGCCCTGAAGGCCGCCGGAGCGTTGCGGCTGTGGGCGCTCGTGATCGGCATCGTCGCCGGTTCGATCATTTCCAGCCTGTTCGGACTTTACGATATCCAGCGCATCGCCGACGCCGCCTGGTTCGGCGCGCCGACGGCGGGCTGGCCCGGCGTCAGTCTCGAGTTCAGCCCGGTATTCTGGACCTTGTTGCCGGGGTTCGTATTCGTCACCCTGATCGGCGCGATCGAGACCATCGGCGATTCGGTCGCGATCCAGCGCGTTTCCTGGCGCCGGCCGCGGGCGGTCGACTTTCGCGCCGTGCAGGGCGCGGTGGGTGCGGACGGCCTCGGCAACCTGTTGTCGGGACTGGCGGGCACGGTGCCCAATACCACCTATTCGTCAAGCGTCGCCGTTTGCGAGTTGACCGGCGTCGCCTCGCGCCGGGTCGGCGTCGCGCTCGGCCTGATATTCGTCGTCCTCGCGTTCTCTCCGAAATTCCTGGCCTTGATCCTGGCGATTCCCGGTCCCGTCGTGGCGGCCTACACCACGGTGCTGCTGTCCATGTTGTTCGTGCTCGGCATGAAGATCGTCGTCCAGCACGGCATCGACTATCGCAGCGGGATCATCGTCGGCGTGTCGTTCTGGATCGGCGTCGGCTGTCAGAACGGGGCGATTTTTCCCGAATTCGTGTCCGTCTTCGCCGGCGGCCTGTTGCAGAACGGCATGACCGCCGGCGGCCTGTGCGCGATCCTGATGAACCTGTTCGTAATGGCCTCGGCCCCGCGCCGACACCGGCTCGAAGTATCGCTGGCGACTTCGACCTTGCCGCAGATACGCGAATTTCTGACGCATTTCGCGGCGCGCAACGGCATGGACAACCGGGTCGCCGGCCGCCTGGAACTCGCCAGCGAGGAAACCCTGCTCACCCTGATCGACGAAAACAGGGATTCGCGGCCCGCGCGCAACTTGCAGGTCGTGGTCTACCGCGACGGCGGCGACGCCGTGCTCGAGTTCATCGCCTCGGCGGGCGGGGAGAATATCCAGGATCTGCTGGCGGTGATCAGGGACGGACCCGCGCAACCTTCGGCCGAGCGCGAAGTCTCGCTGCGGCTGCTGCGGCATGCGGCCTCGTCGGTCAATCATCAGCAATATCACGACGTGGATATCGTCACGGTCCGCGTCGATGGACGCCGGGGAAAGCCCTGACTTGCCGCAGCTTCCCCGCAGCGAGATTTTGTCTTGCGGCAATGAATAATTCCATGGATGGAATTATTCAGAGGATAGTCAAACAGCCGCCGGGTCGCGCCGGCCGAAGAACGCGGGCGCCAGCCAGATCAGCGCCAGCGCCGCTCCCGTCGCCAGCAAGGCCCGGCCGAGCATGAGCTGCTCGTCCAGCAAATAATTGTTGCAAAGCCGATCCGGCGCGATCAGGTAAAGCCAGCCGAGCCGGAACAACATCGCGACCACTTCGATTTTCACGACCGCGCGGATGATCGGATGCAGGCGCGGCCAGCTGATCGCCAGCGGCAGGCCGGCGAGCAAGGGCAGGGACAGATACTTGGCCGCGGCGACGACCGGGTCTTCCAGCGATGCGTCGAGCCAGCGCGGCAGCATCCAGAAGGCGATGGTGAAACTCGCCAGCAGCATGCCGGCGATGCCGCCGCCGTTCCAGGAGCGCTGCCAGGGTTCGAGCCGCGCTCGGCCCGCATGGCCGACCCAGCAGCCGAGCGCCGCGAGCAAGGGGAGCTGCGCCAGCACATGGCTCGGCAGCGATGCTTCGAGCAGGGAACGCAGCGGCGTCAGCACCAGCGCCAGCCAGCAGAGCGCCGCCAGCGCCGCGGGATTCAGCCGTCGAGGCGCCATGCCAGCGCCTCCAGCAGGCGGTCGCCTTCGTCGACATGGAAAATCTCGACTACCCGGCCATGCTCGACCAGATACCAGGCCGCGTTATGGACAAAGCCCATCTGTTCTTCCGGTATGACCACCACCTGCAAGCGGTCGAGCACCGCCCGCATTTCCGCCGCATGTTCGAAGCGGGCCGCCCGCCAGATATCGCGGTCCGCCGAAAACCGGCCGAGGTATGCGTCGAGGGCGGCGATATCGTCGCCCTCGCGGTCGAAACTGAGGCTGAGCAGGGAAACATCCCGCTCCCAGCCGCGGCGCCGGAGTTCGGCCTGCAACTCGCGGAACTCCATGCCCATCAGGATGCATACGCCGGGACAGCGAGTGAAAATGAAGTTGAATACCTGCAGGCCGGCATCCGGCGCGGTCGCCTCGCGCAACCGGAAAGCCCGCCCGTTCGCGTCGACCAGCGCCGCGTCGGGCAATTCGCGCGGGGATTCGAGCACTGCCAGCCGGCGCGCGGACTCGGCGGTCCAGGCGCGGCCGCGGTCCGTGCCCAGCCAGAGCAGGGCGCAGCCGGCGACGGCCGCGACCAGCGCGGCCATTGCCGAACGCGACCGGCTCATGTCGCGCGCGCGTCCTTGATGCTGGCCAGGAAGCGCAACGCGAATATCGTCGCGGCAAGGGCGACGATCGCGCCGAGCACCGAGGCCGAAGTGCTGTAGCCTACCCATTCCGGCAGGTGCTGGGCCCAGCGGCGCGGTATCGAGGCGTAGCCGCTGAACAGGAAACTTACGGAAAACGCGGTGCCGCCGAGGGCGTAGAGCCAGAACGCCAGCTGATCGAGGCTGTTGGTCTTGCCGCCCTGGTTGCCCACGTAATACATGAAGCCGAACAGCATCGCCACCAGGCCCACGATCAGATACATGTGGAAATGGCCCGGCACCCACATGGTGTTGTGCATGACCTGGTTGACCGAAATGGTGGCGTCGACGATCGCCGGCAAGACGCCCACCGCCCAGCCGAACATCGACAGGAAAAGCAGGCCGGAAACCATGTCCCACTTGATTCCCGAACGATGGACGATGGTCAGCGCGCCGAAGGCGGTGACGACCAGGATCGGGAAACCGCTCAGATACGACACGACCTGGCCGACGATCAGCGCCCAGGTGGGCATGACGTAGTCCATCAGCAGGTGGTGCGGATAGACCGACATGACCATGATGGTCGAGGCCGTCCACGCCGCCAGGAAGATGCGGTTGACCTTCCACGGCCGTCTGGCGTACTCGGGCAGGATTTCATAAACCGCGATCACCGCCTGGTAAATGGTGGCGTTGATGAAAACGTGACCGAAGAAATACGTGAGATTCTTGGTCAGCAAGGCGTCGACGGCGAAGGCCGGCGCGAACAGGTTCACCAGGATCAGGGTCAGCACCACCGCGCCGGATACGATGCCGGCGATATTGACGATCAGCACCATGGTCGCGGCCACCACCGTCGCCGGCGGCGGCTCGGCGGCGGAGCCCGAGAACAGTTGCGGCCAGCCGAGGCTTTTCGCCAGCGAACCGTATTCGCCGATGATCGCCCGCGCCGCGTCGAGATAGAGCAGCAGGAAGCCGACGCCGATGGACAGCAGGCCGAACAGGAAACAGGCGGCCCCCGCCGCGCCCCAGGCGCCCATGCCGTTGGCGGGCAGCGGGAACAGGAAGGTCCAGCCGCCGGCGTAGCCGCCCAGGAAGATGCCGCCCAGGACAAGCGCCACGCCGAGCAGGAAGAAGGCCAGATTGGCCCACAATATCTCCACCGTCAACGAGACGTAGCGGCGCAGGAAATACCACATCACCGCGGCGCCGGCCAGTCCCGATATGCCGACCATGCCGGCCCCGTGGGCGGTCATGATCTGGTAGAACAGGTCGGGCCCGAGCCCGATCCACTCGGCCTGGTTCATCCGCATCAGCACGCCGAACAGCATCATCAGCGCATAGACCAGGGCCGAGATGCCGAGATACGCGAGCACGCCCGAGCGCGCGCCCTTGCTCAAGGGAACCGCATTGCTGGTTTCGTTCATTTTCCTTTCTCCTATGTATTCTCTGAATAATTCCATCCATGGAATTATTCATTGCCGCAAGACAAAAGCGTGGTTTTGTCTTGCTCCCGGATTCAATGGCTTGCGCCATCGAATCCGGCGGCGCATCCATGCGCCGCAGGGAAGCTCTCACTTGATCAGAGCTTCCCTAAGGCGCGTTGACGGTCAGTTCGCCGATCATGCCGTGATGGGCGAGGCCGCAATATTCCATGCACAGCAGCCGGTAGACGCCGGGTTCGGCGAGCGTCAGCTTGAGGGAATTGGTATATCCGGGCATGGCCTGGGTCTGTCCGAGCATGATCATGTCCGGATCGTAAACGCCGAATCCGTGATTGACGTCGCCCGCGGTCAGATTGAATACCACCGTGTCGCCGGCGGTAACTTCATTGGCGCTCATTTCCCAGAACCATTGGCGACCGTTCACGTCGATGACGATATCGGCGTCCGCGATATCGCCTCGGGTCGCGGCATAGGGCAGGTCCTGGGTGGTGATGACGGCGATCAGCGCGCCGCCGACCAGCAATATCCAGAACAGCCATTTGCGAACTCCGGAAGCGCTGGACTGCACGGCGGCGTATTCCGCGGCTTCCTTGCCGGCGTTGATCGCCACCGCGATGAAGACGCCGGTCAGCGCGGCCATGGCGGCCAGGGTAAGTATTAGGACCGAATCCTGAATCATCATGATCTCCTTGAGAATTTTTATACATGTAATATATATGCATGTTTTGGCAACTGTCTACCTGACCATGGAGCAATCGACCGATGTACCAGGACACGCTTGAACGACTTGCCGATGTGGGCCGCAAGAAGGCGGATATGCTGCGCGCCGCGCCGCTGGCGTTCATGGTCGGTTCGATGCTGGCCGGCGCTTACGTCGGCGTCGGCATCATCCTCACCTTGACCGTCGCCGGCCCGATGGATCCCGCCTGGCAGAAATTCGTCATGGGAATTTCCTTCGGCGTCGCCTTGACCCTGGTGGTCTTCGCCGGCTCGGAACTTTTCACTGGCCACACCTTGTACATGGTGCTGAGCTGGCTGCGGCGCCTCGCCGCCCCCGTCGACGTGCTATGGGTCTGGATGATTTCCTGGGTGTTCAATCTGGCGGGATCGGCGCTGCTCGCCGCGCTGTTCACTGTCGGCGCCGGCGGCGCGCCGTTCGGGGAAGACGTGGGCTTGCTGCACCGGATAGCGGAGTTCAAGATGAATTCGCCGCCGGCCGAACTGTTCGCCCGCGCCGTCTTGTGCAACTGGCTGGTGTGCCTGGCCTTGTGGACTTCGGCGCGCACCGGCAACGACGCGGCGAAGCTGATATTGATCTTCTGGTGCCTGTTCGCCTTTTTCGCCAACGGTTTCGACCACAGCGTCGCCAACATGACCTTGCTGTCGCTGGCGCTGTTCAGCGATCATCCCGACACGATCAGCATCGCCGGCATGGCCTACAACCTGTTCTGGGTCACTCTCGGCAATATCGTCGGCGGCGGGCTGCTGGTCGGCATGGCCTACTGGTGGGCGTCGAACGCGAAGCGGCCGGAACTTGCCGCCGGGCCGGACCGCGCCGAATGACCGGACGGAGCGCGGCGCTCAGCTTACCAGCCGCAGCAATTGCTCCTCGTTGGCGACCAGGTCGGCGAGGGTATGGTTATTGAGCGCGCGGATGAAATTGCGGCTCGCGTCCTTCAGGGCGTATCGCAACTTGCAGGCGGGTTGCAGCAGGCAGCCCTCGCCCGCGTCGCAGTCGATCACGTTCAGCGTGGGCTCGATATCGCCGACCACGGCGCCGATGCGGATCGCGGCGCTCGGCCGCGCCAGGCGCAGGCCGCCGACCCGCCCTCTTTCGGTCTTGACATAGCCCAGGCGCGCGAGCCGATTGACCACTTTCATCAAGTGGTTCCTCGAAATCCGGTAGCGTTCGGACAAGCTGCGGACCGTATGCTTTTCATCCGGCAGCAAGGCCAGATGCATCAGCACCCGCAGCGAATAGTCCGTCTGTTTCGTCAGGCGCATGGGAGAGAACCGCCATATCGCGTCGATCGCGAATCATAGCGCCTGAGCGGCATCCTGGCTATCGCTTCGCGGTTGACCGCGCGGTTTTGTTTTGCTCCCGGATTCGATGGCTTGTATCATCGAATCCGGCGGCGCATCCGTGTGCCGCAGGGAGGCTCCGACTTGATCAGGGCTTCCCTGTGTATGCGCTGCGGGCTTGCGCCCAACCAGAGCTTTCCCGGCGTCGGCGTCGATTCCCGGGCCGCGAACCATTCCGCAACAGGAGACCAGAATGAACCGCTTGCAATTCCTGACGACCGTATTCGCCGCCGTCGTCCTCGGCGCGCCGGCTTTCGCGCAAGAAGAGGCGGAGCCGGAGATTTTCGTGCGCTATTCCCAGGATGGAGGCGAGATTTTCTGGGGCATGCTGCATGGCGACCAGGTATGGCAGCTCGAAGGGGCGCCTTATGAAACCATGGAGCATACCGGTGTCTGGCACGAGCGCGGCGCGGTGAAGCTCGAGGCGCCGGCGGAGCCGTCGCAGATCTTCATGACCGCGTTCAATTTCCGCAGCCATATCTCGGGCGACCCGGCCGAGGAGCCGGGCCTGTTCATCGTGCCGCCGAGTTCGCTGGTGGGGCCGGAAGATCCGATCGTGCGTCCGGCCGGATCCCGCAACTTGCATTACGAGGCCGAGATGGCCGTGGTGATCGGCAAGCGCGCCGAAAACGTGGCGCCGGAAGATGCGCGCGAGCACATTTTCGGCGTCACCGCAGGCAACGACGTCAGCGAACGGGCCTGGCAGGCCGGCGATATCCAATGGGTGCGGGCCAAGGGCAGCCGCGGCTTCAACGCCGTCGGCCCGGTGCTCTACAAGGACGCCGATTACAGCAATATCCAGATTACCGGACGCCACAACGGCGAAGTCGTGCAAAGCGAGAATTCCTCCGACCTGATCTTCGACATGGAAGCAATGGTCAGCTACATTTCGCGCTTTTTCACCCTCGAGCCCGGCGACATGATCTGGTCCGGCACCATGGGCAGCACGCGCGCCATGGTTCCCGGCGATGTCTATGAAGTCGAATTGTCGGGCATCGGCGTATTGCGCAACGAGGTTGTGCAAGGCGAGTAGGACATCGCAAGTCCGGCCAGGCGAATCGAGGAGTCGGCTCCGTGCTCCGGCGATGCTCTCTTGTACCGCAGGCATGCCGCAGGGAAGCTCTGACTTGAGCAGAGCTTCCCTTGCCGTTTCATCTTGACGCAATGTCGCCGGTCGGCGTTTCGACAATATTTGTAACTTTTTCCGTCTTGTGGGGGAACTCTTCTCCGGATTAAGCTGTATTGCAGCTTTTATCTGAAAGATCAGGCAGTTGCCTGCAACGACGCGGCACTGTCCAGAGGTTCGCATGAACATTTTCCGTTATGGAGCGACGCTGGCTCCCGCGTTGCTGGTTCCGCTTTTGAATCTGATCGGCCTCGCCGCGCAGGCGCAGGAACTGGATACCTTGTCCGTGCCGCCGTCGACCACGGCTCATGCGCTGGAGCGCGCGCCGGTGGTGGACGGCGATGTCGCGGGAGATGCGGCCTGGGCAGGCGCAACCCCGGCCACCGGCTTCCGGCAAGTGCGTCCCGACGAGGGGCGGCCGGCGACCCAGCGCACCGAAGTGCGGGTAGGGTATACCGGCGAAGCTCTTTATATCGGCTTGATCGCTTACGAAACCGACCCATCGCGGATCATCGTGACCGACAGCCGGCGCGATGCTCCGCTCGACGACGCGGACAGTTTCCGCGTCATCATCGACGGCATGCTCGACCGCCAGAACGGTTTCGTGTTCGGCACCAATCCCGCTGGATTGCAATACGACGCCCAGGTCACCAACGAGGGCGCGGGCGGTTTCCGCGGTCCAGGTTCCGGATTCAACGTCAACTGGGACACGACCTGGGAAGTGAATGCGCGCATTCACGAATACGGCTGGAGCGCGGAAATGGAGATTCCCTTTTCCTCGCTGCGCTATGGCAATGGCGCCGAGCAGACCTGGGGCATCAATTTCCAGCGCAATATCCGCCATAACAACGAAATCGCCTATTGGGCGCCGCTCGAACGCCAGTTCGACATCAACCGGGTATCCGAGGCGGGCGTCATCGAGGGCATCCGCGTGCCCGGCCAGCGCAGCTTGCAGTTCACGCCCTATGCGCTCGGTTCCGCCGAACGCGGCGGCGGCCTTGCGGGCACCGCGGACGAACAGGAAGCAGGTTTCGATTTCAAGTACACGATCACGCCCAGCCTGGTGCTCGACGGCACCTACAATACCGATTTCGCCCAGGTCGAAGCCGACGAATTGCAAGTCAATCTGGACCGCTTCAGTTTGTTCTTCCCGGAGAAGCGTCCGTTTTTCCTGGAAAACGCCGGGCAGTTCTCGGTCGGCAATCCGCGCGAGGTGGAATTGTTCTTCAGCCGCCGCATCGGCGTCGGCGCGGGCGGAATCCAGTTGCCGATCGACGGCGGCGCGCGGCTGAGCGGCAAGATTTTCGACAACACCAATATCGGCCTGCTCCGGATGCGCGCCGACGGCGTCGACGGCCGCGTCTCGCAGAACGATTTCTCGGTGGTGCGCCTCAATCAGGAACTCGGCAATCGCTCGACCATCGGCATGATGTATGTCGAACGCAGCGGCGACGGCTCGGCGCGCGGCAATCCCGGCGAGGATCATAACCGCACCATGTCCGTCGACGGCCGCTGGGGCCTCGGCGATACCACGCTGATTACCGGTTGGGCGGCGCGCACCGACACGCCCCGATTGCGCGGCCGCGACGCCGCCGGCGGCGTTCAGGTCGCCTACCAGGACGAGGACTGGAACCTCGACGCCGGCTATTCCGAAGTGCGCGAGAACTTCAACCCCGAAGTCGGCTTCCTGGCGCGCCGGGCGTTCCGCAAATGGAGCGCCGGCTGGCGCTACCGCTATCGTCCCCAGGACTGGTGGAACCTGCACGAATTGCGGCCGCACATGAATTATCGCGGCTATTGGGGTTTCGACGACTTTCAGGAAACCGGCTACCTGCATGTCGACAATCATTGGGAATTCGAAAGCGGGATGGAGATCCATACCGGCATGAATTTCACCCAGGAAGGCGTGCGCGAGCCATTCGAGATCGTCGACGGCGTCTGGGTTCCGGCGGGCAGCTACGAGCACAGCGAAGCGCAGCCGGTATTCTGGACCAACCAGGCGGCGCCGCTGAGCCTGAACGTGCGCGGCAACATCGGCGGCTTCTTCGGCGGCGACCGCGTAGCCACCAACACCACGCTGCGCTACCAGCTCGACGAGCGTTTCAGCACCGAGGTTTCCTGGAACCGCAGCGAGATATCGCTGCCGGTGCCGAACGGCGATTTCACCGTGGATCTGGCGCGGCTGCGCGTGTCCTACTCGTTCACGCCGCGGATATTGCTGCAAACCCTGGTGCAATACAATAATCGCGACGACGTGGTGGCGACCAACGTGCGTTTCGCCTGGCTGCAATCGGCCAATGCGGGCCTCTACCTGGTCTATAACGAAGTCGACGAATTCAGCGGACTGAACATGCCCCATCGCGAGCAGGAGAACGCCCGCCAGTTCATCCTCAAGTACAGCCGCATCCTCGATATCTTCAACTGAGGAAGCTCTGATCAGGTCGGGCTTCCCTGCGGCGCATGCCCGCGGTACGAGAGAGCGCCGCCGGATTCGACGGCGCAAGCCGTCGAATCCGGGAGCAAGACAAAACCACGCTCGTCTTGCGGCAATGAATAATTCCATGGATGGAATTATTCAGAGAATACTTGGGAAAGCTCTGACCAGGTCAGAGCTTTCCCGCGGCACATGGATGTGCCGCCGGATTGGACGGCGCAAGCCGTCGAATCCGGGAGCAAGACAAAACCACGCTTTTGTCTTGCGGCAATGAATAATTCCATGGATGGAATTATTCAGAGAATACATGACAGCCCTCTTGCCATTGGAACGCGACAATTTGCCAGCGGCGGCGCGAGGCGGTACATTAGCGCGGGTCGCGCGCCTGTAGCTCAGTTGGATAGAGTAACTGGCTTCGAACCAGTTGGTCGGGAGTTCGAGTCTTCCCAGGCGCGCCAAATACTTCCTCATTCGGAGGAAGCTTGGCGGCCAGCCTGTCCGTAGCGTTTTCGCATCGCCGCGACCGAGTCGCGCAGGAGTTCGGCGAGCACCTCCATGTCGATATCGGCCAACTTGTTGATGTAAAGGCAGGACTTGCCGGTCCTGTGCTTGCCGAGCCGCGCGAGCAGGTCGGCCGCTTCCGAAAATCCCGGCATGATATAGAGCGCCAGATTCTGCTTGCGCGGAGAGAAGCCCGCGAGCAGCCAGTCGCCTTCGCGGCCGCTCGCGTACCTGTAGTGGTAGCTGCCAAAGCCGATGATGCCCGAACCCCACATTCGCGGCGGTTCGCCGGTGATTTCCCGCATCAATTCGAGCAGGCGCCGGGCGTCTTCCCGGCGGCGCGGGTGCTCGACGGCGTCGAGGAATTCTTCCACGCTGGCGTCGTTCGGCAATGTCTTGAGTTGGCTCATGGGTCGAGAGTTCCTCCCTGGCGAGATAGATGCGGTCAAATGATAGTCTTGCCTTTTTCGCCCGCCAATGCGAACGCAGATCATGCCGCAACCGCCCTTGCTGTTGTTTCCGACCCATTATCTGGGCAATCTCGTGCTCGGCCTGCCGTGGGTGCTGCGCGTGCTGGCGCGGCACGCCGGGGCGGTCGTCGTATTCGACGCGAGGTTTCGTTCGCTGGTATCGCTGCTGCCGGAAGTCGACTCGCGCACGCTATATTACCCGCGAAGGGAACTTGCCCGCGACCAGGGCTTCGCCCGCCGGGCGCGGCGCTACCTCGATTTTCTCGCGCAATTGCGTCGATACCAGGAGCATTGCCTGATCGACCTGGAAGGCGAGCGCTTCTCGGGCGCGCTCGCCAGACTCAGCGGCTGTCGCCGGCGAATCGGACCGCTGGCGAAGCGCGCGCGATGGTTTTACAGCGATGTGCTGGAACTGGACTACATGGCCCACCGCTATAACGCCTTCGGCGAGATCATCGGCGATTACGCCGCCGGCGAGGCGCCGCCGAGTGCGCTTGATTTCCGGGTGCCGCCGGAACTTGCCGGCCGGCTGCGCGCCTTGCTCGACGGCCGTCTCGTCAAGCGCCCGTTGGCGGTCATCCATCCCGGCGCCAGCGTGTCCTACAAGTTGTGGCCGAAGGAGCATTTCGCGCGACTGGCCCGGGGTCTGCGCGCGGCGGGGCTGGCAGTGGTCTGGATCGGCGCCGGCGAACGCGACGCCGAGGTCGTCGCCAGCATCGAACGGGAGCTTCCGGAGTCGCCGGCGATCAATTTCTGCGATCGCCTGTCGCTGCCCGAGCTCGTCGCCCTGTTCCGGCAAAGCCGGCTCTTCATCGGTTGCGACAGCGGCCCCATGCATCTGGCCGCCGCCGCCGGCCTGCCGGTGTTCGCGCTGTTCGGTCCGAGCCGGGAAGCGATCTGGGCCCCGCTCGGCGAATATAGCGAAGTCTTGCGGGGAGAGTCGCCTTGCGCCGCGGATTGCGATGCGTGGCATTGCCGGAACGATTATCATTGTCTGCGGTCGCTGACGCCGGAGCATGTGTTGGCGCGCGTCGCCGCCGCGTCGGACGAGGCGGCTGTTCGCCCTTGAGGGGACAGCCGGAGAAGCCCTGCGTTCGAAGCGGACCCGCAGGGCATGAATGCGCCGCGGGATTCGACCGCCCGGGCCATTGCATCCGGGAGCAGGACAGAATCGCGCCTTGTCTTGCGACAGAACCATTCCATGGCTGGAGCCGCGCGGAGAAAATACTTGAGGAAAGCCCTGGTCAAGCCAGAGCCTTCCTGCGGCGCGTGTTCGCGGTGCAAGCCCGCGGTACAAACCCGCGGTACAAAAGAGCGCGGCCGGATTCGATGGCGCAGGCCATAGCATCCGCGGCAAGACAAGACACGCTCTTGTCTCGCGGCAATGAATAATTCCATCGATGGAATTGCCCAGGGAATACTTGCGCGGAAAAATCGAATGCCGGACCGGATCCCCGTCAGCATCTACATGATCACCCTGAACGAGGAAGCGAATATCGCCGCCGCGCTCGACCGCATGACGGAATTCGATGAGGTGGTCGTCGTCGACAGCGGCTCGCGCGACCGCACCGTGGAAATCGCGGAGAGCTATCCCAACGCGCGCGCGTCGTTTCATGCCTGGCGGGGATTCGCCGCCCAGAAAGCCCATGCCTTGTCGTTATGCCGCAACGAGTGGGTGCTCAATATCGACGCCGACGAGATTCTCACCGACGCATTCATCGAGGCAGTGCGCAAGACCGTCGCCGCGAACGAGGCGGACGCCCTCGAATCGACCCGCACCTTGTACCGCTGGGGCAAGCGGCCGCGGCATCCCGGCGGCAAGGACCGGCTCGTCAGGCTGTTCCGCAAGAGCGCCGGGCATTATCCGGCGCGGCGCGTGCACGAAAGCATCAGCATCGACGGCAAGATCGCGCGCACCGAGGCCACTATCGAACATCACGAGAATCTGACCTTTACCGAGCGCGCGGCCAAGGCCAGCCGCTATAGCGAGGAGCGGGCGCGGGACAAGTTCGACCGGGGCGACAAGGTATCGCTGCCGACCTTGCTGTGCATCTTTCCCCTGACCTTCCACCAGCATTATTTCCTGAAAGGATACGTCTTCGACGGCGTCGACGGCCTGCTCGCGAGCATGAACGCCGCCTTCTACGCTTTCATGAAATACGCCAGGTTATGGGAACTGCGCCGGCGCCGCCGTTGACTCCGCCGCTGCCCGTCGCAGTGAAGCGCCGCGCTCTTGCCAGCCTTGTCGAACTGGCGATAACGAAAGCGCCGGCTTATATCCGCCGCGCCGCCGCAGGCATCCGCGCGCGCTTGCGGTTTGAAGTTCGCCGCTTCGCTGCTTTCCGCGAAAAAGCATGGAACCCGTCTTCCTTCTTTACTTCCGGCTCGCGATACTCGGGTCGACACCCGGCATCGCACCGGCAAGCCGCACAAACCAGTTTCTGGTATGTGCAGTTACCGCCAATCAGAACTTGTTGATATGCCTGCGTATTTGCCGGATTCGCGCGAGCCGGCCGCTGAACCGCCGCGCGAATATGAACGGGAGCTTCCGGCCTGCGGAGCCGTCGGCCGGGGCGGTCTCGCGGCACTCGCCGAATAATTCTCCGGAGCAGCGACATCGCGTTTTCGGGACAGCGACACCGCGAGGCGGACCGAAGCGCGGCCGCGAAAAAGGCGCGCATCGCGCGAATCTCTCGCCGGAAACGCGCGCGACGGCCCGACAGCCGAACCGCCCGCCACCCCGGTTCAGCGGGCTGAGGGAAAACCGTCCCGCCACTGCCAGCGGGCGGAAGTTATCCACAACTATTTGATTTTCAATCAAATAAATATGTAGAAGCTCGGTATCCGACGGCTTTCCCGGAAGCGCTCTCTCGACCAGCGAGGGGACTCGGGATCATTTCCAAGCCGAGGCTGAGGCGAACCGCGCAACCGGCCGGGACGCGCCGCGGCCGGACGGAATGCCGGCGTTTCGCGGTCGCCCGGGCGGGTGAAAAATTTCGATAACTTGTGATCCGGGTCACATGCAAGCAGGACGAATGTTGCTATATAATGCCGTCCCGCAACACCTTTTCTTCAATTTCAGGAGCACTTCAGATGACGGTAACTGCACAAACCAGAGATACGATGATCGGCCTGTCGGTAGCCATGCTGGGCAAGGCCCCGGGCACCGAACTGCTCAACGAGTGGTACGGCGTATACAACGCCAGCGTCGGCAAGGGCATGAGCCCGGAAGCGGCCCTGCTGGAGTTGGCGAATCACATCGCTTCCTCGAGCGCCTTCACGTCCATGTATCCCTTTTTCACCACGAATACGGAGTTCGCCACGAAATTTTTGACTGCGGTTTTGGGCGAAGCGCCTGCGGCGGAAGTGCTGGCCCTGGCGACGGACTTGCTCGACGGCGGCATGGGCCGGGGCGAGATGGGGCTGCTGGCTGTCCAGCGGCTGCTCGAAATTCGCATGCAGGGAGAAAGCCATCCCGCCTACGGCGATTTCGGCGCCATCGCCATGATGTTCTTCAACAAGGTGCAAGTGGCCACCTATTACACCGTAGAAAAACTCTGGGAAGGTGCTTCTTCGAGCGTGCTCGGCGGCGTGACCGGCGACGGCGACAGCGTGACCGCGGCCAAGGAAGCCATCGACATGATGCGGCGCCCCGGCAAGAGCTTCGAGTTGACCACGGGCGTCGACCGGCTCGACGGCACCCGGGGCGACGACACCTTCGTCGCCACCGAGAAGACCCTGACCGGCGTGGACCGGATCGACGGCGGCGAGGGCATGGACACGCTGGAGCTTTCTTCCAGCGGCTCCGACGACGATGTCAATATCTCTTCCGGAGCGAGCGTCATGCATGTCGAGACGCTGACGGTCGACAGCGGCGGCGACTTCGAGGCGGACCTGAGCGGCTGGGAAGGCCTGACGGATGTGGTCCTGAGCGATGTCGCGGGAGATGTCGAACTGGACGCCGGCGGCGCCGATGTCTCGTCCAAATCCCTGGAAGGCGACACCGTCGAGATCATGAACGCCGCCATGGTAAATCTCGAGGACGTGAGCGAGAGCACGCAGGTGAACATCTTCGGCGCGGACACGACGACCTCGGTCATGGTCGAGGGCGGCAAGGGCGTCGAGGTGGGCAAGTCGACCGCGCATTCCGAGACGGTCAAGAGCGTGACGCTCGACGGCGTGCGCGACGGCATGGGCGACGACGGCAAGCGCTACGGCACCAACACGGCCGCCAAGGAAGCCGCAGACGGAAAAGCCGCGGTAGCCGCGGTCAACAACAAGGACAGCGTGCCGGTGCACATCTACTCGAAGGCGATCGAGTCCGTCGACCTGCGCAACACCAACACCACCTTGCTGGTGGAGAACGCCGCCAGGGACATGACGGAACTGACGGCCATGGTCGATCGGTTCGGCAACGCGGCCAACGGGCACGGCAAGTTGTGCCTCAAGGGCATCGAGGATCTGATGATCGAGGTGAAGGGCGATTCCAACATTCGCCTGGCTTCGGATCAGATCAAGACGGTCGCCGTTTCCGGCGCCGGCGACCTGACGCTGGACGTGACCAAATTCGCTCCGGCGGTGGCGGAGAAAGCGGCCGATGTCAAGCCGTCCGAGACGCTGGAGAGCATCGACGCGAGCGAGGCGAGCGGCGCCGTCAAGATCGCCGCTCTCAACAAGAGCGTCATGTCCTACATGGGGAGCATGGGCAAGGACGACGTGAGCGTGACGGCGTTCAACGCCAAGGGCCTGACGGCGAACCTCGGCGCCGGCGACGACATGTTCACCGTCGCCAACGTCAAGGCCGGCAAGAGCCGGATCGACGGCGGCGCGGGCATGGACACGCTGGTGCTGAAGGAGAAAACCGGCGCCAACCTCAAGGGCGCCGGAGATGCCTACACGGGCTTCGAGACCATTACTCTGGACGCGAGCGAAGGCTCGGGGACCTACGATGTCAAGGAGCTCGACATTGACAACCTGAAGGTGACCGGCGGCACCGGCACCGGCGGCGTCACCTTCAAGAACCTGATGTCCGGCACCGATCTGGCGGTTTCGAGCAAGAAGCCCGGCAGCACCACCAACAAGGCGACGGCCACGACCGCCGTGGTGAGCTACATGCTGGAAGACGGCGACGACGACTCGTTGATGCTGCATCTGCACAGCGACGGCGGCACGAAGGACGAGAAGGGAGATTTCGGTGTAAAGGTTGCGCAAGACAAGATGAAATTGGACCTCACGCTGGACAAGGACATCGAGGAACTGGTCGTGCACTCCACGGCGAAAGTCACTTCGACCGTTGCTGCCGCAAGCCGCCCCAAGGCCGGGGACTACGTCAACAGGGTTGTCGTCCAGAAGGACGACGGGATTGAAGAGATCAAGGTGACCGGCGATGCCAGAACCTATATAAGCGTGATTGTAGAGGCGGGTCCGTCGGCACTTCTTTACAATAAGGCCGGACTGAAATCCCTGGATCTGGTGGATGCGCAGGAGAGTTCTGGAGGGCTCGTTCTCCTGACAGGGGGGACGTCGGGGACATTGACGGTTGAAGGCAGTCCGGTCGATGATTGGGTTATATCCAACCTGAACACCGGAGAGTCAGTTAAAACGGAGCTCAAGGGTCACAATGGCGACGATGTGTTGACCGGCAATAAAGGGGAGGACAAGTTGACCGGCGGCGCGGGAGGAGATGTATTGATTGGCAGTTCAGCTACGATACTTGCAACTCGGGGGCAATTGGATATTGGCATCGAGTTTTCGCGTTATAAAGACACTCATTATCCCGTAAGCGCCGATACTGCGAAAGACACTTTCATCTACACTGACAAGTCCGACTCTCAAATCAAGTTCGGCGACGACGGGAATCCAAAGTCCGGCTTTGACAGAATCTTCGGATTCGATAGCGGAGAGGACAAGATTTCCCTTTCCGATGTCGTGGACCTGGCGGGAAACATCAAGCTGATAAGCAACAGCGGCATGGCTTCGCTGAAGGGGCTCATGGACGCGAAATCCCTGGATAACGCGTTCGAGACGGAGGCGAGCGGTCAGAACTTCAGGCAAAAGCAAGTCGTTGCGGCTGTCACGACCAAGGAGAGCGCCGACTTCAGAGTGATCGGCAATTCGATAAAACCAAGCGAGTCGTATTCAACTATAGCAGCAGACACAACCAAAGTGACCGTGACCTGGGTTCTTGTCGATGTGGACGGAGACGGCGATTTCGATGCCAACGCCGATATGGCCATTGCGCTGATAAATCTGGCCGGGGCCAGTTTCACCGCCACCAATTTGAACGCGTCGGATTTCATCTGACCCGGCGCTTCGTCGGCCGCAACCGGAACCCGGTCATTCGGTGTTCCCAGACCCAAAACCCCCGGCTTCGGCCGGGGGTTTTGCTTTTCGAAGCGATGAAAATACCGGGCGCGCGGCCGCATCCCCTGAATAATGCGATCCATGGGATCATTCATTGCTGCTAAGTATCCTCTGAATAATTCCATCCATGGAATTATTCATTGCCGCAAAACAAAAGCGTGGTTTTGTCTTGCTCCCGGATTCAACGGCTTGCGCCGTCGAATCCGGCGGCACATCCATGTGCCGCAGGCAAGTTCCGATAAATCGGAACTTGCCTCGTATTCTCTGAATAATTCCATCCATGGAATTATTCATTGCCGCAAGACAAAAGCACAGTCTTGTCTTGCTCCCGGATTCAACGGCTTGCGCCGCCGAATCCGGCGGCGCTCTTTCATGACGCGGGTTTGTATCGCGGGCATGCGTCGCAGAAAAGCTCTGACAGAGTCAGAGCTTGCCTGAATGTCCGCGATCATCCTCGAATGACGCGACAGACACCCGGTTCGCCGTCATTTCGCCCTGGAATCGACCGTCGGCATCGCCATCGCTTCGCGCCGGGAAACTCCGGCGCTGGCCCCGGGCGCCGCGAATAGGGTAGAGTGGTCCGGTTTTCTCGCACAGGAATCCTGCAATAATGAACTCGACGCAACCAAGGGCGGCCTGGCCGCCTGTTCTGATCCTTTCCCTGGCCGGGCTGCTGGCGGCCTGCGATGCGGGCTTCGACGCCTCGGCTCCGGCTGTTCCCGAACCGGCGCAGGCAACTCCCGATCTCGCCATGGCGGCGCCGGAAGCCGTCGGCATGGATTCCGGCCGGCTATCGCGCCTGACCGAAGCCATGCAAGGCCTGGTCGACGAAGGCCGTCTCGCCGGCGTCGTCACCGCGGTGGCGCGACACGGCAAGATCGCGCATTTCGAAGCGGCCGGCTATCGCGATGTGGAAGCCGGCGCGCCGATGACCAGCGACAGCCTGTTCCGGATCTATTCGATGACCAAGCCGATTACCGGCGTGGCGCTGATGATGCTTTACGAGGAAGGGCGCTTCCGGCTGTCCGATCCGGTCGAGCGCTACATCCCCGAATTGAGCGACCTGCAAGTCGCGGCGGGCGTCGACGAAAACGGCGAACTGATTACCGAACCCGCCGATCATCCGATGACCGTCCGCGAGTTGATGGCGCATACCGGCGGTCTTACCTACGGCATTTTCTCGGCCTCCGAAGTGGACAACATGTATGTCGAAGCCGACTTGCTCGATAACGGCATCTCGCTCAAGGAAATGGTGACCAGGCTGGGCGCGATTCCGCTGCGCCAGCAGCCCGGCGCGATGTGGCATTACAGCGTGGCGGTGGATGTGCAGGGCTATCTGGTCGAAGTCCTGTCGGGCCGGCCGTTCGACGATTTCCTCGATGAGCGCCTGTTCGGGCCGCTGGGCATGGACGATACCGATTTCTACGTGCCCCCGGAAAAAGTCGATCGCTTCGCCCAGATCTACACCTATGACGGGCAGGGCGGTCTCCGCGCCGCGGAGATGTTCGACGGACTCAACAGTTACACGGTCGACCCCGTGTTCAAGAGCGGCGGCGGAGGCCTCGTTTCCAGCACGATGGATTACCTGAGGTTCACGCAGATGCTGCTCAACGGCGGCGAACTCGACGGCGTGCGCATCCTGTCTCCGCTGACCGTGGAACTGATGCGGCGCAATCAGTTGCCGCGCGGCTTGCCCGACAATATTCTCGGCGCGCCGGGCACGGTCTTCGGCCTCGATTTCGCGGTGGTGACCGATCCGGTCGAAGCCGAGACCTTTTCCGCGGGCGAATACTATTGGGGCGGCGCGGCCGGCACCTGGTTCTGGATCGATCCGGCGGAAGAGCTGATCGTGGTGGGAATGATCCAGCAATGGGGGCAGGGATTGCCGAACGTGCGCGCGCTGTCGCGGCAGCTTGTCTATCAGGCGATCGTGGAGCCGCTGGGCGTGCGCTGATTGGCCGGAGCCTGTTCGCTTGCGTGCGCCGTCGAATCCGGCGGGGCTTTTTTGTACTGCGGGTCTGTACCTCGGGCCTGTACCGCGGGCCTGCGCCGCAGGGAAGCTCTGACTTGATCAGAGCTTCCCGGAAGCGTGTTCTCCTGTTTGGCGGCGATGCGCAATGCCGCGGACGAAATTGCGCGGGGAATACCGGGTCGTCGAGCGGTCGCCCGGCCTCCCGCGGGAGAGGCCGGGCGGGCGCGGTCAGGGCGCGAGATAAGTGGAGAACTTTTCGGCCCGGGCCGCATCCGGCGCGGCGATGTATTGCGCCATGCCTTCGACGCCGTCGAGCCGGGCCTTGAGGAAGGCCAGCGCGAATCTGCCCATGGTGTCGTGTTCCGGGCCGCCGTTGGCCGCGATCATGTGGTCGCCGGCCGCGAACTCCATGTAGATATTGCGCTCGCCGCCCAGCGCATCGTATAGCAGGCGCGCGTGCGCCGCCGGCGGCGCGACGCTGTCTTCCGCGCTCGCGATGATCAGGGCGGGCGCGGCCAGCGATCCATAATCGCCCGCGAAGGAGCCGCCGGGCTCGCAGCAATAAGGCGACAGCGGAATCACCGCGCCGATCGCGTCGCCGAGACGGTCGGCGGCGGCCAGCGCCGCGCCGCCGCCCATGGAATGCCCCATCAGCGCGATCTTGCCGATATCGATCTTGTCGGCCACCGGGCTGTCCGGATTGCTGTTTTCGGCCTTGATGAATTCCGTCAGCGCGACCAGCGCGTCGGCGCGCGCCTCGAGTCCGTCGGTCGGCTCGTTGGTATTCAGGATGAATACGTTATAGCCCAATGAAGCCAGCGTCGGCCCCCACCATTCGTAGTTGTCCGCCGCCGCGCGGAATCCGGGCGAGAAGGCGACAGCGCCGTTGGGCCGGTCGAAACTCAGGGTCAGCGGATAGAACACCATGACATCGGCGAATTCGGCGATGTCCGGATCCGTTTCATAGGTGCGGACTTCATAGATCCGCTCGCCGAATTCGCGGCCGGCGGCGATGCCGATCTGGCGGCCTTCGGGCCGATAGCGTCCTTGGCTGTTGTCCTGGGCGTAAGCGGCCGGCAACAGCGACAGGCTCGCCGCCAGCAGGAACAGGGCATGGGTCGGGATGCGGTTTATTCTCGCGCTGGACATGGTCGATATCCTCCGTAGATTCGATGGCTCAAGGCGCCCGCCTCGGCTGATCCGATGCCAGAATATAACAAACTCCGCGCGGCGGCCGCACTTTCTCGCAGGCGCGTTCGCAGGAAGGCATGGACCGGAAACGGACAAGCGGCTATGCTGCCGGTTTTCCGGATTCGACCGAGGGAGGCGAAGTCATGCGGCGAGCCGCAACGAGTTCGGCCGCAATGTTGCTGGCATTGCTGGTCTTGCTAGTCTTGTCGCCGTCGGCGCGGCCCCAGGCTGCGGGCGATCATCAATACGCCTCCGAGGCGATCGAACTCGGATCGCGCATCTATACCAGCCAATGCGCCTTGTGCCACGGCCCCCAGGGCGGGCTTGTGGACGGCGTCGACTTGCGGCGCGGCGTCTTTCGCGCCGCGGCCTCGGACGAGGATCTGCGGCGGATAATCGCGACGGGCTCGGGCGAAGGGCAAATGCCGGCGTTCGAATTCGGCGAAAATGAAATGGAAGGCGTCGTCGCCTATATCCGCGCGGGCTTCGACCCGGCGGGAATAGCCGTGAGGATCGGCGATCCGGCCCGCGGCGAAGCGCTGTTCTTCGGCCGCGGCGGCTGCTCCGGCTGTCATCGGGTAAATGGCGCGGGACCGCGCGCGGCGCCCGATCTCAGCGATATCGGCGCTGTCCGCACGCCGGCGGTGCTGCAACTCAACTTGCTCGACCCGGCCGCGGCCCTGTTGCCGATCAACCGGCCGGTGCGGCTCGTCACTCTCGACGAGGAAGTGGTCGCCGGCCGCCGGCTCAACGAGGACACCCATACCGTGCAAGTGCTCGATTCCGCCGGGCGTTTGCGGTCCTTCGCCAAGACGGACCTGAGCAGCTTCGAGGTCGGCAGCGAACCGGGCAAGCCGCCGACAGACATGAATGAAACGGAAGTGGCCGATATGGTGGCCTTCCTGCTGAGCTTGCGAGGCGCGCGATGAAAAGATGCGCATGGATGATATTGCCGGCGCTGTTCGCGGCGCCGGTGCATGGCCAGATTCCCTACGAGCGGATTCTCCGGGCCGAACAGGAGCCGGAAAGCTGGCTGACCTATAACGGCGGCTACATGAGCCAGCGCTACAGCCGGCTGACGCAGATCGACAGGGACAATGTCGGCGCACTGGAATTGCGCTGGCTGTTGCAAAACCAGGTCTTCGGCGCCTGGCAGTCCACGCCGATCGTCGCCGACGGCGTCATGTACCTGACCGAACGCCCGAACAGCATCATGGCGGCGGATCCCGTCACCGGCCGCGTTTTCTGGAAATACGCGCACACTCCCGCGGACAACGCCCTGGTCTGCTGCGGCGCCAACAATCGCGGCGTGGCGGTGCTCGACGACCGGGTCTTCATGGGCACGCTCGACGCGCGCCTGCTGGCGGTGGACCGCATCAACGGCAAGTTGCTCTGGGATGTCGAAGTCGGCGACGTGGAGCTGGCGTATTCGATCACCATGGCGCCGCTGGCGGTGAAAGACAAGATCATCGTCGGCGTAGGCGGCGGCGAATTCGGCATTCGCGGTTATGTCGCGGCCTTTTACGCCGAGACCGGCGAACTCGCCTGGAAGACCTACACCATACCCGGCCCCGGCGAGCCCGGCCATGAAACCTGGGAAGGCGACGACTGGCGCTACGGCGGCGCGCCGGTATGGATTACCGGTTCGTTCGACGCGGAAGAGAATCTGACCTATTGGGGCGTGGGCAATCCCGGTCCCGACTGGAACGCGGCCCAGCGACCCGGTGACAATCTCTATTCGGATTCGGTCATCGCCCTCGACGCCGATACCGGCGAATTGCGCTGGCATTTCCAGTTCACGCCCAATGACGGCTACGACTACGACGCCGTGCAGGTGCCCGTGCTCGCGGACATGGACTGGCGGGGCGAACCGCGCAAGCTCATGCTCTGGGCCAATCGCAACGGCTATTTCTACGTGCTCGACCGCAGCGACGGGGAATTCCTGCTCGGCCGCCCCTTCGTGCGCGTGAACTGGTCGAGCGGACTCGACCGCAACGGCAGGCCCGTGCCGACGCCGCAACCCGAAGGCATGCCGACCTATCCCGGCAACCAGGGCGGCACCAACTGGTATCCGCCGTCCTGGAGTCCGCGCACCGAATTGTTCTATTTCAGCGCCTGGGAAGACTACGCCACGATCTATGAGCCGGAAGAGTCGGAATACCAGCCCGGACGCGCCTTTCTCGGCGGCGGCTTCAGCGTGCTCACGCCCGCGCCGGGCGCGCCCGGAGTCGGCATCGGCCGCACCAATCCGATCAATAACTGGACCAATGAGGTAGGCCACGCCTCGCTGAAGGCCCTCGACCCCCGCACCGGAGCGGAAGTCTGGGAGTTCGAGCAGTTCGACGTCAGCGACAGCGGCATGTTGACCACCGCCGCCGACTTGCTGTTCACCGGCGGCCGCGAAGGCTATGTCCACGCGCTGGACGCCGTCGACGGAGAATTGCTCTGGAAACGGAATCTCGGCGGCCAGATCGTCATGGCGCCGATAACCTACATGGTCGACGGCGTGCAATACCTGAGCGTGATCTCGGGCCATGTGCTGGCCACCTTCGCGCTCCGCGGCGAATGATCGGGAAAGCCCCGATCAAGTCCGGGCTGCCCCGCCGGAATTGCGCAGGGGATGATTAAACCTCGGAAATATGGGAACATCGTCCGGCTTATGGAGGATATCTCATGCAAATGGCTGACTTGAAGAAGTGGCTTCCGGCGCTGGCCCTGTGCGTCGCCGGCGCGGCGCAAGCCGCCGAAGGCGAATTGTTCAGCGCCAAAGCCGACCAATGGTTCACCCTGGGCAGTGACTACGCCCATACCCGCTTTACTCCCGCGGCTGAAATCACCGCCGACAATTTCGACGAGCTCGAAGTCGTCTGGGAATGGGACGGCGCCAGTTTCGACGCGGTCAGCGGCCGCTCCACGCCCTCGCTGATCGAAGGCGTCCTGTATACCGTGGCGGGTTACAAGCGCCATGTCGTCGCCATCGATCCCAAGAGCGGCGATACCATCTGGACCTATCGCGAACCCGATACGCCGCGCGCCGAATATTCCATGCGCGCCGACTACGGCAAGGGCGTGGCCTATGCGGAAGTCGACGGTCGCGGCGTGATCTATATCGTCTCCCCCGGTTTCTTTCTGACCGCGCTCGACGCCAGGACCGGCCGGCCGCTGGAAGGCTTCGGCAATCCCGTGCCGATCGAAGGCTTCCCCGAAACCGGCGTGGTCGACCTGCTCGCCGACCTCGGTCATCCTTACGACCCCTACGAAGGCATTCCGCTGGAGACCGGCTACATCACTTCTTCCTCGCCGCCGATCGTGGTGAACGACACGATCGTGATCGGCAATTCCGCCGAACAGGGCTATCTGCAAGCGCGCGTGGAAAACGTGCCCGGCGACATCCTCGCCTACGACAAGGCCAGCGGCGAATTCAAGTGGAAGTTCAACGTCATTCCCCGGCCCGGCGAATACGGCCACGAGACCTGGGAGAACGATGCCTGGCAATGGACCGGAGACGTGTCTTCCTGGGCGCCGCTGTCGGCCGATCCGGCCAACAATCTGGTCTTCATTCCCACCAATAGCGCGACCATCGATTATTACGGCGGCTTCCGTCCCGGCGACAATCTCTATGCCGCGAGCATCATCGCGCTCGATACCCGCACCGGCGAGCGCGCCTGGCATTTCCAGTTCGTGCATCACGAGATCTGGAATTTCGACACGCCGACCGCGCCGGTGCTGCTCGATATCGAAGTCGACGGCCAGGCCATTCCCGCGGTCGCCCAGGTCACCAAGCAGGCCTGGGTTTACACTTTCAACCGCCTCACCGGCGAGCCGGTCTGGCCCATCGTCGAGCGGCCGGTGCCGCCTTCCATCGTGCCCGGCGAAGTGCTGTCGCCGACCCAGCCCCATGTAACCCATCCGGCGCCTTTCGACATGCAGGGCATCACCGAGGACGACCTGGTCGACTTCACGCCCGCCTTGCGCGCCGAAGCGCTGGAGGTGATGGAAAACTATGTCATGGGGCCGCTGTTCAATCCGCCCATCCACGCCGATAACGACCAGGGCAAATACGCCGCCATGAATTGTCCCGGCGGGGCCGGAGGCGCCAATATCAACTCGCCGCCGGTCGCCGATCCCAATAGCGGCGTGTTGTATATTTCCTCGCACAAGGCCTGCTTTACCTTGCGTCTGATTCCCGGCGAGGAGGCCGACCTGCTGTTTCCCAACCCGACCGGCACCACGCTTGCGCAATACGCCAACAGCGTGCGCGGCGCCACCGCCCGCCCGCCGCGGCTGCAATCGGGAATTCCGGTCTGGAAACCGCCGTATAGCCGCATCGTCGCCATCGACATGAATACCGGCGACCATCTGTGGCAGATACCCACCGGCGAAACCCCGAATCGCATCGCCGGCAGTCCGGCGCTCGAAGGCGTCGATATCGGCAATACCGGCACCGGCAATCTGGTGCCGATGGTGATCACGCCCAACATGCTGGTCTATTCCGATGTCGCCGGCGACGGCACGCCCATGTTGTATTCGATCAACAAGGACACGGGCGAGATCATGGGCGAGATCGAAGCGCCGGCCCGCTCGGGCTATGGCATGAGTTCCTGGGAACACGACGGGCATCAGTACATCATCTTGCAGACCGGCTCGAAACTGACCGCCATGGCCTTGCCGGCCGCGGCGCCCGGGTCTTCGGGCTATTAGGAACGCTCTGAGAATACCCGGCAATCCGACGGGGAGGCCGCGCGATGTTGCGCCTGATTTCGCAAGTTCTCGGTATCCTGGTGTTGATTCCGGCAGTGGCCTGGGTCACGCTGGCGCTGGAGAATCGCAACGCGGACGGCCCTTCGATCCTTTTCCCCGGAGGCGAACTCGTCGCCGGGGAACTTCATGCCGGCCCCGAGCCGGACTGGAGTTTCACCAGGAACGTCGGCACCATCGAATTGCAATTGATGGATGATCCGCCGAGTTCGCGCCTGATCTGGATCCTGGAAAGCGAAGGCAGGATTTACGTCGTCTGCGGCTATATGGGCACCAGGCTCGGCCGTATCTGGAAGCAATGGGCGGTGCGGGCCGACGCGGGCGACGGCCTCGCCGTGGCGCGAATCGACGGCGTGCGCTACGAACGCCGGCTCGTGCGCATCCGCGAGGGCGCGGCGCTCGACGGCGTTACCGCCGCCATGCGCGAAAAATACAACTCGAACACCACCCGGCAGGATGTCGAGGCCGGCGGCACCTGGGTATTCGAACTTGCCCCGCGCGGGCTGGACGCCTGAGAGAGCGCCATGTCGAACAGCAGCTATCTGACAGTCTGCCTTATCGTCGCCGCGCTGGTGGCGGGTTCGATCCTTTTCGTCCCCGGCCTGTCCGAATCGATCGAGCGCAACCTGCTGGTCTTCCTCTCGCAGAACGCCCGCTGACAGCGCGCAGCCTGCGCCGGCGCGACCACAAGGGACTGCTCGCCATCGGCGAGGAACGGGACTGGCGACAGATGCTGCTTGTTTCAAGGGATCTGGAGAGCGCATCCTTCGCCGGCGGCATCCGCCACGAACATTGGGAAACCTTCCTGCGCCGCCTGTGGAACCGGGAATATCTATGATCGCCCGAGGCAAAACCTTGCCGCGGATCGGACGGGCATCCATCGTGAAACGTTGAAGGTCTTCGAGTTCAATAGATTGGTTTGAGTGAACGTGAGGCTATTGGGGAATGTCTTGTGAACTGTTGGGTACTTGCTGACGAAAATAGAGCTCGCGAGCCATTTTCTGACGCTCAAGGCGACGTTCAGCGGAAGAAAGGTCTCCGAATACGCTTGCGCAGGATGGATTTTGGGGCGGCAGCGGCATCCGACGCTCATGCAATGCAGCGATGTTCTCGCGCTGGTTGGCTTGAGCGGCGGCAACCACGGAAGCAGTGCATTGCGCGTCCAATTGTGCTTCTATCGCCCTGAGAGAGGCGATTTCCTGCAGTAGCATGAGATATTCAGCCTCGTCGTATTCAGAAGCGCTAACCGGAGGAGGCGGAGCGGTTTGGCAGGCCATCAGCGAGGTGGCCAAGATGACAATAGCGAGTAAAGGAAATTTATTGCTCATTGGTCAAAACTTCCGGATGAAGTCACATGGAACGCGCCCAAGAGCAAGACAAAACCACGCTTTTGTCTTGCGACAATGAATAATTGCACGGATGGAATTGTTCAGAGGATACCATGTCTCCTAGGGACGGCAAGATGCGCGGTTATAATCTCGACATCAAGAATCCGCACGCGGAAAGCGCCGATCTCGGTGACGCTGCTCGCAGAACTGAACGTCGCCGAAGCGGAAGTCGCGTCGGTGCGCGACCAACTGAAGGAAGCTCTGTTGGAAGCGTTGCCGATGATGCCGAAAGGGTATTGTTTGCCGCCTATGCGGGAGGATTTGCCATGCACGCCGCCATTGCCGACAAGAAAGACGAACTGGCGGAATTGTGCCGCCGCTTCGATGTCACGCGTCTGGATGTGTTCGGTTCGGCGGCGCGGGGCGCGGATTTCGACCCCGTCGCCAGCGATGTCGACTTCTTGGTCGAATTCGACCCCGCCAGCGAATTGCGGCCGTTCCACCGGCATTTCGATTTCGCCGAAGCCTTGCGGGAGGGGTTGGGCCGTCCGGTCGATCTGCTTGAGACCCGAGCGCTTGTCAATCCCTATCTGCGCGCTGCCATCGACAAGTCCCGCGAGCTCGTTTATGCGTCGTGACCCTCGCGTGCTGTTGTGGGAAATCGAACAGGCGGGCGCCGATCATGTGGCAATAAATGCCGGGGGGAACTTCAGATTGATGGCATTATTCAGAGCATAACCGGGCACAACATCCGATTCATTTCAGTCGGCGATTCGGTCCGGGTCCAGCGCGCGGTATTCGCGCAAGATGTCGAGCACTTCGTCGAGCGGTATCGCGCGCAGTTCCCCGCGCGCGCTGCGGATCGTGGTCGCCTTGAAAATGGCGTTGTAGATCGCTTCCTCGATGGCTTCGGCGGTGGCCGCGAACAGCGGCGACATGGCTTCGTTGACCAGCACCTCGGTCGGCACCGGAGCGGCGCTGCTGCGCGGGCGGCGCACGTTCGCATTGGTCGAAAAAGCGATGACGTAGTCGCCCGAACCATTGCTCGCGAACGACCCGGTGCGCGCCAGACCCATCATGGCGCGCATCGACAACCGTTGCAGGCCGCGGCTGTCGAGCGGGGCGTCGGTCGCCACCACCATCATGATCGAGCCGTCTTCCCGGCCCTGGTCTTCTCCCTCGACCGCGGCGCGAAAGGAATAATTGCCGAGCTCGCGGCCGACCGGGGCGCCGTTGATCTCGAGCACGCCGCCGTAGTTGGTTTGCACGAGCGCGCCGATGGCGTAGCCGCCGAGTTCGGCCGGCAAGACGCGCGAACTCGTGCCGATGCCGCCTTTCCAGCCGAAAGCCTGGGTGCCGGTCCCGGCGCCGACCGAGCCTTCGGCGACCGGTCCCGCGGCGGCGTTGCCGAGCGCTTCGTAAACTTCCTCGCGCTGGATCGGATCGGCCCACATGTTGTTCACGCGACCGTCGTTGGTTTCGCCGACAATCGGATTCAGGGTGTGCTCGCCCATGCCGGGTTGCTCGTACATCCATTCCTTGAGCGCGTTGGCGGCGCTCCAGACGCACAAGGTGCAGACGAGCAGCACGGGCGTCTCGATTTCGCCGAACTCGCGCACCTGGGTTTCGCCGATCAGCTTGCCGTAGCCGTTGCCGACGTGAATCCAGGCGGGGACCGGACGGGTGTAGAGATTGCCCGGCGCCGGGATGATCGCCGTGACGCCGGTGCGGATGTCGTCGCCGCGGATCACCGTGCTGTGGCCGACGCGAACGCCTGTCACGTCGGTAATGGCGTTCAGCGGACCGGGCTCGAATACGCCGACGATGACGCCGGCTTCCCGCGCCCGCGGCCGTTCATCCGCGTCCTGGGCCAGCGCAAGGTCCGCGGACAATAACAGGGCAAGCAGGAAAACCGGGACTGCGGTCGGCGCGGGACTGGACATCTGGTCGCGACTCATGGCTCGGGCAGGGCGAAAACGTGAATCGCATTGCCGCGGACCGGGCGGCGCAATTCGGGAGCGAGTTCTCGCGGCAACATGCCCGACCAGCTCGCGCCGCCGACTCCGGCGGGCAGGGCGACGTATTGGCGGCCGTCGACCATGTAGCTGATCGGGAACCCCTGGGCCGAGGTGTTGACTCGGGTCTGCCAGAGGATGTCGCCGTTGCCGGCGTCGAAAGCGAACATGCGCCGGTCGAAGTCGCCGATGAAGACCAGTCCCCCGGCGGTGGCCAGCGCGGCGGTATTGACCGGGGCGCGGGAGCGATAGCGCCAGCGCACTTCGCCGCCGGGCGCTCCCAGCGCGAGCAGTTCGCCGAGATTGCCTTCGGCCTGCGGATGCGGATAGTTGATCCGGCGCACGGGGCCGGTGCCGCCGCCGCCGAGTTCGCGTTCGACCGCGCCGAAGGTCGCGAGTTCGCAGTTCAGCGTGATCGGGATATACAGCGCCCGGGTCTGCGGCGAATAGGACATGGCGCGCCAACTCTTGAAGCCCGAAGTGCTCGGGCACATGTCGAGCTCCTGACCGATGCGGGGAATCATGCCGTCGCGATAACGCACGCTGCCGGCGACCGGATCGAGGTCGACGATGGTCTGGTAGCCGATATCGGCGCCGGCGATGAATTCCCCGGTCGCGCGGTCGAGTTGCCAGAGGATGCCGAGCTTGCCCATCTTGAACAACGACCGGCGTCCGTCGATATCGATCAGCAAGGGTTCGAACACCTCGTCCATGTCGTGGGAGTCGCCGGGCAAATGCTGGAAATACCAGTCGATCGCGCCGGTTCGCGGGTCGAGCGCCAGGGTGCTGCCGGTATATAGCGCATCGCCGTCGGTGCCGCGCGCGGGACGCGCCCAGGGCTTGGCCTGGGCCGTGCCCCAATAGACCAGGCCGAGTTCGGGATCATGGCTGCCGGCGACCCAGGCATCGCCTCCGGCGCGGAATTCCGGCGGCAAGTCGCCCCAGGAATCGCCTCCCGGCGCGCCGGGTTCGGCGATGATATTGGTGCGCCAGAGTTCCGCGCCGGTAGCGGGATCGTGGCCGGTCAGATAACAATTGCCGCGCTTGTAGCGTTCGCAGCCGCTGATGCCGGCAACCACCGCGCCGTCGGCGATGATCGGCCCGGCCACGTAGGTATAGCCCAGCGCCGGATCCGCCACCGGCGTCTCCCAGGCGAGCAGGCCGGTCCGGGCGTCGAGCGCCAATATGCTGGCGTTCTCGGTCGCGGCGAAGATCCTGTCGCCGTAGATCGCGATGTTCTTTTGCACGCCGCGGCCGACAGCCGCCCAATATCGGGCCGGCAAGGCGGCATCGCCGAGTTCCGCGGGACCGAGCGGCGCCGCGCCCGAACCTTCCATGGCGGGGGTGATGCCGGGACGATATTCCCAGAGCAGGTCGCCGGTGGCCGCGTCGAGCGCCTGGATCACGCCGCGGGGATTCGGCAGGAACATGACGCCGTCATGGACCAGCGGCGCCGCCTGTCCCGCGCCCGTATCGTCGAAAGACCAGGACCAGACCAAACGCAGTTCATGCACATTGCCGGTATTGATCTGATCGAGTTCGCTATAACCCCAGGCATCGGCGCCGCCGCGCCAGTGCAGCCAGGAGCCGGCCGGCGGATTCGCCAGCATGGCGTCGGTGACGGGCGCGAGCGGTCCGGTCTGGGCGGCGGCCAGGGGGCCGAGCAAGGCCAGGGACAGCAACGGCGAGCGACGCATGGCGCAGATCCCGGATACGCGGAAAACGCCAGCATAAACAGCGGCGGCGGGGCAAGTCAAAACCTGCTGGCTAGTCCGCCGCGCGAAGAATGCGAAGAATGGCGAAGAATGGGGGACGAAGAATGGGACACCCACCCCGAAGAATGGGACGAAGAATGGGGGTGCATCGAAGAATGGGACACCCACCCCGATGGAACGAAGAATGGGACACCCACTCCCGCAAAGCATGGGACGCAAGGGACGAATGCGAAGAATGGGACACCCACTCCGCAAGGAGGCGCGGAAACGAATAATGGGACACCCACCTCGGGGGGCGGAACATGGGACACCCACTTCAGGAGGGAACATGGGACACCCACTCCGCAAGGAGGCGCGTGGGATGCCCGTTCCCGTTTGGGCGAGGCTCGGGGTGTGCATGTTCGCGGGACTCAAGTATCATCGCGCTAACTCGCCGGGACGGGCGATGTCGCGGCTTGCGGCCGCGCTGATCGGCAAGACTCGACAAGGAGCAAGACATGCGCAAGTTGAAACTGCACTGGCAGATTCTGATCGCGATCGCGCTGGCGGTGATCATGGGCGCGATTACCGGCACCGACATGGCCGTTTTCGGCATCACGTTCTACGGAATTTACGACTTCCTCGGCACCCTGTTCCTCAATGCCCTGCGCATGATCATCGTGCCGCTGATCATGTCCTCGATCATCGTCAGCATCGCCAGGCTCGGCAGCGGTTCCGATCTCGGCCGGCTGGGCGGCAAGACGATCCTGTATTACGCCACCACCAGCACGCTGGCGATTCTGGTGGGACTCGTCTTCGTCAACATGTTCTCGCCGGGGATGCTCGACGGCGAGCCCGCCGGCGAAGCGCTCAACCTGACCGTCGACAGCGGCGAACTCGCTTCGGCCATGGCCAGCGTCGAAGGTCGCGGCGGCGGCGACATCGTCAATATCTTCCTGCGCATGGTGCCGACCAATATCATCGCCGCCGCGGCGCAAGGCGAAATGCTCGGGCTGATCTTTTTCAGCCTGGTATTCGGTTTTTTCATGTCGCGGATTGCCGAAGGCCCCCGGCAAACCTTGCTCGGGTTCTGGGTCGGCGTTTCCGAAACCATGATGAAGATCACCATGTGGATCATGGGTTTCGCCCCTTACGGCGTGTTCGGCCTGGTGGCGGGCACTGTGGCCGCGACCGGTTTCGAAGCCTTCGAGCCGCTGCTCAAGTTCTTCATTACGGTATTGCTGGCGCTCTCCTTCCATGTCTTCGTGACCTTGCCGATCATCCTGAAATATTTCGCCCGCGTCAGTCCGGTCGCCCATTTCCAGGCCATGGCGCCGGCGATCCTGACGGCATTTTCCTCGGCTTCTTCTTCCGCGACCTTGCCCCTGACCATGGAATGCACGCGGGACAATGCCGGAGTTTCGGACCGCGTGACGAGTTTCTGCCTGCCGCTCGGCGCCACCATCAACATGGACGGCACGGCGCTTTATGAATGCGTCGCGGCGATCTTCATCGCCCAGGCCTACGGCCTCGACATGACATTCGGCACGCAGTTCACCGTGGTGATGATCGCCTTGCTGACATCGATCGGGGTCGCCGGCATTCCGGCCGCGAGCCTGGTGGCGATCGCCGTCATTCTCACGGCTGTCGGCTTGCCGATCGAAGCGATCGGACTGCTGCTGGTGACCGACCGGGTGCTGGACATGTTCAGGACTTCGATCAATATATTCTCGGATTCCTGCGGCGCCGTGGTGATCGGCAAGTCCGAAAACGAAACAGGAATCCTGGCGGCCCGGGCCTGACGGGAGCAGTTTTCAGCGATATTCCCCCGCGGCGGCGGGATTGCCGGAACCGAGCGACGGGCATGGACAAACTTGCGATCACGCTGGGCGTCGAAGAAGAATTTTTCCTGGTGGACGCCGCCAGCCGCGATTTATTGGCGGATCCGGCGCCGCGCATCTTCGAGCTATGCGAGCGCAACGCGGGTCCGCACAAGGTGGTGCCCGAGTTTCTCCGCTCGCAAATCGAAACCAATACCCGGGTATGCGCCTCGCTCGGCGAAGTGCGTCGGGCGCTGCGCGAGACCCGCGGGCTGGTGGCGGACGCGGCGGCGCGACATGGCGCGAAACTGATCGCGGCTTCTACCCATCCTTTCGCGCGCTGGGACCAGCAAATGCCCTCGCCGGGGGACCGCTACCGGCGCTTCGCCGTGATCTTTCAGGAAAGCGTGCGCCGCGCCGTGGTCGGCGGCCTGCATATTCATGCCGGATTCGGCGACGCCGACGACCGCGTTCGCGTGATGACGGCCGTGCGCCGCTATCTGCCCTTGCTGCACGGGCTGTCCGCTTCTTCGCCATTCAGCGAGGGGCGGATGACCGGCTTCAAGTCCTACCGGCTGAATCTGATGGGCGCCTTGCCGCGCACCAGCGTGCCGGGGGCGCTCTATTCCCGGGCCGACTACGACAAGTTGCTGGCAGATTATCGGGCGATGGACTTCGTGCGCGACGGCAGCGAGCTTTGGTGGGATATCCGCCCGTCGCAGAAATATCCCACGGTCGAATTGCGGATTTGCGATGTCGGCACCCGCCTTGAAGAAACCATGAGCCTGGTCGCCCTGTACGCCTGTCTGGTGCGCTGGCTGTTGCGCAACAAGCGCTCGCTGCCGCCCGAACCTCCGACCGAAATCATCGCCGAGAACCGCTGGCTGGCGCAGCGCTATGGCGTGTTCGCGATACTCGGCGCTCCGCTGGGCAAGGGTCGCCAGGATATCGGCGATATCGCCCGGTGGCTGACGGAGCAACTCGCCGAAGATGCCGCCGCGCTCGATTGCGAGGCCGAATTGCGCCGCGTCGACGATATCATCCGCAACGGTTCCAGCGCCGACCGCCAGATAGACCTGTTCCGGCTGCGGCGACTCGAAGGCGACAGCGAGGAAGAAGCGCTGACAGCCGTGGTGGACGCCCTGATCGACGAGACTTGCGCGGGGCTCGCCGCATGATGGCGGCATTCCGCAAACATGGGGCGCGCGTTGCCGCGTTGTCGGCGCTGGCCGCCTCGCTGTCGGGATTCGCCGCCGCCGCGCTGGCCCAGGCGAGCGGCATCGACGGCATCGATGCCGAATCGATGCGCCGGGTGCTGCCCGCGGCGAGCAGTTTCGCGCCGGCGCCAGGCTCGCTGCCGATTTACGCGGGATATGGCGGGCCCGAAGCCGACCTCGTCGGCTATGTGTTTTTCACTCCGGATCTGCCGCCGGAGGAAATCGGTTATAGCGCGCCCATCGACATGCTGGTCGGCATGGATACCGAAGGCATGGTCACAGGCCTTGAAATCGTTCATTACATCGAGTCCTACAAGAGCATCCGCGGCGATTTCATCCACACCGAAGGCTTCCCGCAACAATTCCCGGGCAAGGAAATTGGCGAGGGATTCCGCGTCGGCCGCGATATCGACGGCATCTCCCGCGCCACGATCACCGCCTGGGCGGTAGCCCGGGGCATCCGCAACGCCGCGCGCCGGGTCGCGCTGGAGCATCTGCCCGATACCGATTACGCGCGCTCCACCAATGCCGAGGGCCGCGCGCTCCAGTCCCTGCAAGCCAGCAGTTGGGACGGCCTGAAGGCCGACGGTCTGGTGCGCGAACTCGATATCGACATGCCCGACGACACCCTGTTGCGACTCGAGATAGCCTTCATGGCCCATGACGGCATCGGCGAAATACTCGTCGGCGCCGACGATTACTCCCGCGCCGAGCGCGAAGCCAGCGCCCGGGCGCGCGGCGGCAATCTGGTGCTGGTGGGCGTTGACGGCGATTCGAGCTTGCCGTTCCGGCAGGAACGGCTGGCGGTCGAGCAGGACGGCGAGTTCATGCGGCTTGAGCGGCGGCGCTTCGTTTACGTCGGCAGCGCGGATGAAGGCAAGATCGCCGGCCAGGTGCGATTCGCCGGCGCCATGGTGCTCGACGACCGGATCGATATCGCCCGGCCGTTCACCGTGCATTACGACCTCAGCGACCAGTTGGCCCAGTTCGGCCGCGTGGCGAGCCTTGAATATCAGGTGCCCGCATTGCCGCTGGCTCTGGCCCGGGGTGCCGCGCTGCCGGCGGAATTCAGCGAATTCGACGAGGACGACATCGCCCTGACGACGGATGCCGGCCGGGTCGCTTACCTGTTGCAGACCGCGGCGCCGCTGCAGACCGGGGCATTGCTGCTGTTGCTCGCCCTGGCGAGCATCAGCTTTGCCGCCAAGAATTCGGCCTTGCGCTGGACCACGCTCGCTTTCACCCTGGTCTATCTCGGCTGGATCGACGGCGGCTTCCTGTCGATTTCCCATATCACCAATGCCGTCAAGCAGGGGCCGTCGATGTTCCTCACCGACCTGCCGACCTTGATCATCGTCTGCTTCACCGCGGCGACGACGCTGTTCTGGGGCAGGGTGTTCTGTTCCTCGCTATGCCCCTTCGGCGCCTTGCAGGATTTCATCAGCCGCCTCCTGCCCCGGCATTTCCAGCAGCAACCGCCGCGCGCGGTCCACAATGCCGCGATTTATATCAAGTACGGCGTATTGGCTTTCCTGCTGCTGATGGCGGCGGCCTGGGCCGAGTTGAGCGTGTTCCAGTATTTCGAGCCTTTCGGCACGATCTTCTATTTCAGCCAGTCGGTCTGGCTCTGGGCGATCCTGTTCGTCTTCCTGGCGGGCTCGGTCTTCGTCAGCCGCTTCTATTGCCGCTACGCCTGCCCGCTGGGCGCCGCCCTCGGCGTGGTCTCGATGATCTCGCCGCTGCGCATCAAGCGCGTGCGGCAATGCGTTTATTGCAAGCTCTGCGAGCATTCCTGTCCCACCGGCGCCATCCGCGGCGCGAAGATCGACTTCAAGGAATGCGTGCGTTGCGACGACTGCGAAAGCAAGCTCATCCGCAAGGCCGGCGTCTGCAAGCATCCGGTGACGGAAGTCCGTTCGCGGATCAAGCATCCCGACCTGATCGCGGCGGGGTGAATACAGCGGCTTGCGCCGTCGAATCCGCCGGTACCCTCTTGTACCACGGGCTTGTACCGCGAGCTTGCGCCGCGGGAAAGTTCCGACTTGATCAGGGTTTGCCGGCGGCGGCCTGCATGCGCTCTCTGGCGCGGCCCGCGCTGAGTATGTTGGAGATCGCGTAATTGCCTTCGTGGCAGGCGTATTCGTACATCTGGTAATCGTTTTCCAGCGTCAGCGGCATCGAGATCGTCACCGGCGCGGAAAAGGCCTCCGGGTCGGACATGCGGGCTTCCCAGATGATGGTGTCTTCGGCGACGCGGGTGAATCGCTCGACCACGCGCAGCTGATCCGATGCCGGCACGCCCTTGAGACGCCCGCCGGCGCTGCTGTTGGCGATCATGCCGCGATCATTGAAATTGGCCGTCTCGATCACCAGGGTTTCGCCTTCCCAATGCGCCACCGGGTCGCCCATCCACAGCCTGATCTTCGGGTCGAGATGTTCGGTCTTGCGCAGCGGGATGACGCGCACGTCGTGAATCATCTCGTAGACGATCGTGACCGTGTCGGGCGTCTGGATGATGCGATAGGCGTTATTGTAGCCTGCGGGAAGCATCGAGCCCGGCACGCCGCGGGTAATGCAGCGGTCCCATACGGTGTGATGGATGTAATCGTTCTCGACATTGGCGAAATGGAAGTCGCGTTCGGCCAGGGCGCTTTCGAGCAATGGCGCGCGTCCGTCGGGCGGGTCGACGATCATCGCGGTCTGGCCGGTGGAAAGCACGGTATCGCCGGAATCGAGCCAGATCTGGTTATAGCCGCCGACATTGCCGCCGACGCTGACGACGATATTGTTATCGGCCGCGGTCCTGCGTTCGGCGATGTTGGCCTCCATGGCCGCGATTTCATCCGGCGCGAGAAACTCGCGCCCGGCCAGCGAAGCCGGCCGCTCTATCGGCGTGATCGTGTCATTGGTCCAGACGCCTTGCAGGTCGGGCTGGCCGTCGGGCGTGCGGCTGTTGACCCAGCCGTTATCCGACTGCGCGAACAGGGCGCCGCTGAAAATGCAGGCCAGCGAGGCCGCCGCTGTCGGTTTCCAGAGACTGGTTTTCATGGCTGCCTCCTCTGTCGCGCGACGGCGCTTGGCGTCTGTCTGTTCGTCCAAGCTGTTCGTCCAGGCATTCTCCGAACCATTCCATCCATGGCATTGCGCATTGCCGCAAGACCAACGCGGTTTTGTCTTGTTCCCGGGTTCAACGGCTTGCGCCATCGAATCCCGCGACACTCCTTGATGCCGCGGGCATGCGGGGCACGCCCCAAGTATCCTCTGAATAATTCCATCCATGGAATTATTCATTGCCGCAAAACAAAAGCGTGGTTTTGTCTTGCTCCCGGATTCAACGGCTTGCGCCGTTGAATCCGGCGACGCTCTCTCGTAGCGGGCATGTGCCGCAGGGAAGCTCTGACTTGATCAGAGCTTCCCTAATTGCTGTCCTCGGTCAGCCAGGAGAAGTCGTTCGCGCTCTGGTCGAGCAATTCGGTCCGTTCGCGGCGCCGTTGTTCCGCGGCCCGCGCGGTTTCGAGCACGTCCCGGGGCAGGTCGCGGCCGACGACGATGCCGCGCGGCTCGACAGGCGCGTAATAGATGCGCGCATTGGCCATTTCATCGGTGGTCGCGGGCCCGTACACCACGTCCGCGGTCGGATCGGGGTTGTAGCGATTGTTCTCGGAATTGTCGAACCACCAGGACATGTGCATGGTGGAGCCTGCCGGTATGAACTTCGGCTCCTTGTATTCGTAGAGGAATTGCCAATTGAAATCGTAATTCGGCACCCAGAGCAGGGTTTCCAGCTCGCCGTCGGGATATTCCAGTTCATAGCGCATGGCCTTGCCGCGATAGTGCATGTGCGGGCCCATGGAAAGCAGGTAGATGTCTTCCTCGACCTCGAAAGTATTGTTCACTTCGTAGTTGGCGTGGCCGGCGGGAATCTTCCATTCCCGGTGCGGCAGCAGATTGGTCTCGACCACATGATCGATCACGGCGCCTTCTTCATAGAACTTGAACGCCGCCCGGGTGTCGTCGTAGACCGCCGAACCCGCCACCGGATCCTTGTGGTAATGCATGTTCACGGTGATGAAGGGATCTTCCGGCAGCAGCACTCCCCAACCTTCGGGATAGGTGAAGGGGCCGCGCCCGGGAACGCCGACGCCCATGTGGCTGGAGACGATGTGATGCACCCAGGGCCCGCCGGGCCGCAATTCGGCCATGGAAATCCAGCGCGGCTCCCGGTGCGCGCCTTCTTCGAAGTTCATCTGCACGGTGGGCTGCCAGTCTTCGACCTGATCGGGCACATGGACCGGCTTGTCGAAACCGACGATCAGATCCGGGTCGCCGATCCACCAGCCGGACTCGGGCAAGGCGGTGCCGGCGCTTGCGGCGACGAGGCCCTCGTCATTGGCGGCCTGATCGGGGTCGCCTTCGAGGGCGCCGCCGTCGACCCATGCGAGCAGCAGGTCTTTCTCCGCCTGGTCGATATAACGCTCGCCCTTGAATTCGCCGCGATGACGTTCATGCGCGCCCCAGGGCGGCATGTAGCCGGTCGCGAGGGCGTTCCTGACCAGCGGCGCCCACAATTTGGCGTCCTCGTAGTCCAGCAGCGACATCGGCGCGTAAATCCCGCCTACGCTGGGGCCGTCGGGCTGGTGGCAGGCGACGCAGTTCTTCTGGAATACGGGCAGCGCGTCCTGATAGAAAGTGGGAGCGTCCTGGGCCGCTGCGCCGAAAGCGAAAGCGGACAGAACCGGGAGACAACAGAGGTATCCGGCGACCTTGGATGTCATGGCAATTCTCGCTTGATTATCTGGCCAGCCCAAAAGAGTAATGGGAGCCGACTGAAATGTCCAAGTATTCCCTGGATAATTCCATCCATGGAATTATCCATTGCCGCAAGACAAAACGCGGTTTTGTCTTGCTCCCGGATTTGAAAGCTCTGACTTGAGCAGAGCTCTTCCGGCCTTGACTTCAGGCGGTCCATGAACTCTGAAGAATAACCCATGGATGTTGTCGGCATTGACTTTCTGGCATATTATGCCAATCGGTGCTTGCGGGAGAACTCTGAACATGCCGACGCGAAACGTGGTTTTAACCGATCATTTGGCGGCTCTGGTCGCGAGGCTGGTTGCGTCCGGCCGCTACCAAAATGCCAGTGAAGTCATGCGCGAGGGTCTGAGGTTGGTCGAAAGCAAGGAAGCGGAGAACGAGCTTCGCTCGCAGGCCTTGCGCGAAGCGGCGAAAATCGGGGTCGCCGATATCGAGGCGGGACGTTACCGCAGCTTTGACGAGCCGGGAAGCCTGCGCGACAGCCTGTCCGCCGCGGCCGGTGAAATCCTCGGCGCCGGCCGACCGGACGAAAGCGACGCATGACGGTCGCGGAGCGGCGGCCGGCCTTTTCAGGCGGCCCACGGATCCTGCATGGCCTCGAAGAATGCGCGATGTCCGTCGATGATGCGGCGCGTCGCCTGCGGGTCGGGTTCGAGGCTCCATTCGCCGCGCTCGTAACTGCCGCCGAGCAGGATGCCGTCGCTGCGCGGAAACATGTAGAGTCCCCCGTTGCCGACGATATTGAATTCGACTTCTTCCTGGGGCAGCAGGAAGGCAAGCTGGCCCTTGATCGGCATCAGCAGTTCGTCGCCGAACAGCGCGCGGGCGCCGAGGCCGGCGCAATTGAAGACCACGTCTTCTTCCAGCGCGAGGATTTCCCCGGCCGCGGCGAACTCGCGGGCATGGATCTTGCCGCCGGCATCGAAGAAATCCGCCATGAGCGCCGGCAGGAACACCGCGGGTTCTATCAGCATGGTGTCGTAATGGCGCGCATTGGCGGCGGGGAAGGGATGTTCGTGCGGCGCCAGGTCGCGCAATTGCGGATAGAGATTCGGGTAGCGGTACTGGAAGCTGTCTGCGGGCGGCTCGCCGGAGAGGTTGTAATTGCTGATCCAGCGCACGCCGTAGCGCGGGCCGACGAGATTCTGGAAATAGCGATAGGAGATCGCCGCGGCGCGGTCGAACTGCCGCCGGAAGGCCGGCGTCATGAATTCTTCGTCGTAGACCGAAGTGGGGGACCATTGCCCGCCGGCGACATTGGAAGTCGTGTCCGGCGGCAGGTCTTTGGCATAGATCGTCACGTTCCAGCCGCGGTCCTGGGCCAGCCGCGCGGTGGTCAGGCCCATCGCTCCCGCGCCGATCACGGCGCATGCGCGGCGGTCGCCGTTGCCGGCGAGTTCCGCCGCGAGACTCGACGAACCCCAGCAAAGCGAGATGCCGCCGCCGCCATGGCCGTAATTGTGGATCAGCGTCTTGGCGCCGCGGCGCTCGGCCGAGACATTGAAGCCGTTGCGGCGGAACGGCCGCAGTCCGGCGATGGTGCGGGTCACGCGCTCGTCCGACACCTTGACGCGACGCAGAGGCGCGCCGGAAGGCGTGAAATTGGCGGCCGAAGCCGGCGCGCCCGCGACGCAGGCGCCGAGCAGGGGAAGCGCGCCCAGCGCCTGTAGCAATTGCCGCCTTGAAGTCATGCTTCTTCCATTCCCGCAGTCGCCCAAGCATAACGCAGCGACAGCCCGGAGTTAAGAAAGCTCCGATCAAGTCAGGGCTTTCCTGCGGCGCATGCCCGCGGTACAAGCCCGCGGTACAAAAGAGCCCCGTCGGATTCGACAGCGCGAGCCGCCGAATCCGGGAGCAAGACAAAACCACGCTTTCGTCTTGCGGCAATGAATAATTCCATGGATGGAATTATTCAGAAGATACTTGAGGAAGGCCCGGAAAGTCCTTGCCGCCATGATATCCGAATAGCGCCGGTGATGGGCGAGCGATGGAACGAACAAGTTGCGCGGAGTTGGAACACGACCGCAAGAAGCGTCGGACGCGGCGCGCGAGCCCTGCTGTTCGAATATTTGCCTGTACCTCGGTTGTTGTTCAGACCTTCCTCGACATACACCGGACGCGATTCGACGCTGTTGATATTTATCATACTCCCGAGCGGACCCTCGCTGCGAGAATACGCTCAAACGGCATATCTGGCGGGATTGCTGCGCGTTTGCGCAACCCCGGCGCCCTGGAGAGCTTTATGGAATTGGTCGGCGAGCATTTCGTCGAACGCATGACGGCTCGCGAGCGCGAAATTGCGGCAATCGTCGACAGCGTATTGCCCGCCTTGCGCGCCGCCGCCGTCGCGGTGGACCGGGACGGGGAGTTTCACCGCGAGCATGTGCGACGCTTCGGCGAGGCCGGTCTGCTCGGTCTGGTTGTGCCGCCGAGTCATGGCGGTCTGGGCGGCGGCCTGCGCGATCTGGCCGCCGCTACTTTCGCCATGGGGTCGGCCTGCCCGTCGACCGCGCTCGCCTGGTTCTTTCATTGCAGCGCCGCTTCCCGCGGCCTGCTCGCGCTGGAGGCGATCGAGCAGAATCTGTTTGCCGACGAAGAAGTACCCATGGTGCGGGCCTTCGCCGATAAAGTGTTGCGGGCCATGGGCGCCGAACGCAAGTGGCTGGCCAATTTCGCGAGCGAGTCGGTGAAGTCCGAAGGCGCGGCGCTTACCATCGGCACCGAAGCGAAACCGGTCGGCGACGGATACCTGCTGAACGGAATAAAATCTTTCGGCTGCGCGACCGGAGTCGCCGACCTTTATCTTGTCACCGCGAAACTCGAGGGAAGCAGCGACGCCAGCGGCCTTTGCACCTTTATCGTGGACCGGGACGCCGATGGCGTTTCGGAACGCCAGCGCTGGAACGCCATCGGCATGCGCGGCTCCGCGACTCATGGTCTGGTGCTGAAAGACGTATTCGTCGCGGCCGCGGACGCCCTCGCCTTGCCGAACGCCTTTACTCGCTGCATGCGGGTCAGCCGCGGTTCTTTTGTCGGCAACCAGCTTGCCGGAATGGCCTGCTACCTCGGCGCGGCCTGGTCGATCTACCGTCAAACCATCGTCTTGTTGCGGCAACGCAAGTTCGCCGACACCGGCAAGCCGCTGGGCGGCTCATCCATGCATCAGCAACTCATCGGCGAAATGCTGGTCGACCTGGAGGCGGCCATGCTCTGGTTGCGGCGTCAGTTGGAGTTGGAGACAAGCTCGCCGCCGTTGCTGGAAAAGCGGCAAGTCGTGCAACGTTGGCGGCTTTGCAAGGGTCAAGTCGCCGAACATTCGTTCCGGCTGGCGACCAACGCGCTCAAGTGCGCCGGCACTTCCGGAACTGACAACGGCCAACCCCACGCCCGAGCCTTGCGCGACCTCGCCATGTCTCTGGTGCAGGCGTTTCCGGCCGAACGCGGGCGGCTGATGGCGGCGCAATTCGAAATCACCGGAGATGAGCAGTCCTCGTTCGCCGTCGGCTCCGATAGTTGAATGCCCGTTCCAAACGAACTGCTGAACTACATCGAAGGAAACTGGGAAAGTCCGGCGGCGCGGCTGGCGCATGACATTCGGGACGCGAACAGCGGCGAATTCATTGCGCGGCAACTTGGCTCCGGGGCCGGACAGATCGATCAGGCGGTCGCCGCGGCCGAGTCGATCCATCGCGCCGGCGGCTGGCGCGAATTGGCTGCGGCGAAACGCGCCGGGAAGTTGCTCGCGATCGCCGACGCGCTATCCGAACTCGCCCGCGATATCGCCGGGGTCGACGCGATCACTACCGGCGTGCCGATCGCCCAAACCAGGCAGCTCGCGCAGATTCCGGCGCTGGCTTTCCGCCGCGCCGCGGCGCTCGCTGTCGAGCCAAGCCGCGAACGGCGTCGCGCCAATTTCGATTTTGAAAGGCTGCCGCTCGGACCCGCGCTGGTGATCGCTCCATGGAACGCGCCGGCCGGCATCGCCAGCCACAAGATCGCAAGCGCGCTCGCCGCCGGCTGTCCAGTGCTGTTCAAGCCTTCCGAATGGTCGCCGTTATCGGGACAACTGATTGCCCGGGCGATCTCCGGCGCCGGATTGCCGCCCGGCGCCTTTCAACTGCTGCATGGGGACGGCGGGACCGGCGCGGCGCTGACTGAAGACGACCGGGTCGCCGCGGTCAGTTTTACCGGCGGGCTCGCGGCGGGTCGCGCCGTGGCCGCCTCCTGCGCCCATCGAATGCGGCCGGCTCAGCTTGAACTTGGCGGCAATAATCCGCTGGTCGTGCTTGCCGACGCCAATCCCGCCGAGGTTGCCGGGGCGGTGCGCGTTCTGCTGTCCACGCTCAACGGCCAATGGTGTCGCGCGCCGGGGCGCATAATCGCGCCCAACTCCATGCTGGACCAATTGCTGGATCTGGCAATCGCCGCTCTTGACGGCTTGCGTATCGGTTCTTCATTGCGAGACGACACCCAATTGGGGCCGTTGGCCCACCGGGCCCATCGGGACTCGGTGCTGGCCGCGGTCAAGCGGTGCGAAGCCCTGGGCGGCGTGGCGCATCGCTGCGGCGAATTGCCGGAACTGGGCGGCTGGTTCGCGCAGCCAACGCTTGTCTCCGGTCTGCGCAGCGAACTGGCGCTCGACGAAATCTTCGGTCCGGTGGCGACGGTGCACGGTTATGCAGACATCGAACAGGCGCTGGTATTGGCAAACGAGCCGCCTTATGGATTGGCGGCCTACGTGTTCGGTTCGGGGAAACAGGCGCTGGAAGTCGCTCGCCAACTTGACGCGGGAACGGTCAAGGTGAACCTGGCGACCCTTTTCGGGCCGGATCCGGACGCGCCGCGGCCGGTTTGGAAACTTTCGGGCATCGGCGCCGAGGGCACTCGCGAGACTTTCGGGTTTTTCCGGGGTTCGCGCGTGATCGCGGTCGATGGCGATTTGTCCGGCTACGAAGCCGGGTGATGCGACCCCGCGATACTCGTCACAGGTACTTCGGTCCCAGGACTTCTTCTCCCGGCAGCCATCGCAACACGCCGTGCGTGGTGTATTTGCGTCGCTGCGAGTAAAAGAAATTCCAGTTCACAACCAATGTGTGTTCGCGGTCGATCAGCGTATCGCGCGTTTCGATGCGCAGCGCTTTGCCGTAGGCGTGCAGCACGCTATAGAGATAGCGACCGTATGCAAGACCATTGCCGAACAGATCCGGGCCGTGAAACCGGTGGCGATTGTGGTCGCGCTCGCGCTCGCAAGTCCAGTCGGCTTCTATCGCGCCGCTTGCGCGTATGCGCGTCTCGGCTCGGGTCAGGTTGAGCGGGCGGTAGTCGATGCTGACGCGGTCGGCGCCGACCCATCGTTGATCCTGATCGTACACCTGGAGTTCCCCGGCCCAGCGGCCCGCGTGCTTCGGCGGCAATACGAAAGGCCGCTTGCCCTCGACCCGTTCCCGCGCCAGCCAGTCCGCGACGCGCTGCTGCGTCGCGGGATTTTCCGCGCAATCGCCGGTGACGACATAGAGTCCGTTGAAAACGGCGATCAGTGTCGCGCCCTCGAACAGCAGCGACGAATAGACTTGCATTTCGAGTTCGGGAATCACGTGATTCACCGTGCGCAGATGACTGTTCCAGGCTGGGGAGAAATATTCCGAGTCCACCAGCGCCCCATAGGGTTTGCCGGAACCGATGATATCCGGTCCGGTATAAATGCGGTCGCTGTCGGAGTCGACCACGCCGAAATCGAAACGTCCGATCTCGAAACGATTGCGCAAGGCGCCGATGGCGTCGAAGTCGGTTTCCATCCAGTAGCGGGTCTTGTCGCCGAGATGTTCGCTCGCTCGCGAAACGTTGTTGTGGCCCACATGGGTGCCGTCCGGTTCGAACACCGACGGCGCGCCATGCCACTCGCCGGTGATCAGTTGCTGCCAATCGCTGGGTTGTTTGCTGCTCATGCGAAATGCTCCCGCGGCGAACCGCGCTCACTTCGTTTCCGCTGCCGCCGCCAATGGATGCGCGGCGGCGCACAATTTTTCCACAACCGCGGCCGCGGCCGCTTCGCCGCAGGCCCGGCGGCAGAAATTGACGATCAGTTCTGCCAGGTAGGCTCGCAGACGCCGGCCGTCGCCAACGGCCGGGCGCTCCAGATAGGAGCGTCCGGTGGTTAGGTCTCTCGGCCAGACGAAAGAGAAATGGTTGGCGCCGTCAACGATAAGCAGATGGCGGCCGCCGCCGCTGCCCGCCACGCCTTCCCGGAAAGTGCGCTCGACCGGGCCGGCGCCGGGGGAATCGGCGACCGCGCCGTAGCGATGGCTGCTGCCCGGGATGACGCCGTCCCGATTGCCTCCAATGATCAGCAGCGGCAGATTCCCCGGCAAGGGCATAATGCTGTGTTCGGGCCAGCCCAGTCGCGGATTGCCGGCGGTGTGCCCCGCGCAGGAGAAGGCGGCGCGAACGCCGGGAAACCAATCGCTGTTGGCGTTGAGCAAGGCCATGGTCCCTCCCGCGGAATGTCCGCCGAGCACGACACGGCTCGGATCCAGCAGCCCGGCCAGCAATCCGCGCTCACGCATTTGCCTCAGTTCGTCGAAAATGACGGGCAAGGCGGGACAGGAAGGTTCGCGGCCGTAATTGTCGCGACGCAATGCATCGAGCGCGAGGCTCGGACTCGCGCTGGCAATATCGCCCATGTCGACCGTGACCCAACTATAGGTGACCGCGACGAAGCCGGCCCGCGCCAGGGCCGTGGCGAGCCAACCATAAGCCTCCGGCGAAATGTTTATCCCGGGCAGGATAATCGCCGCCGGAAAAGGCGCGCGGCCGGCATCGGCGGGAATGAAGCCGGTGTCCCGCTCCGCCGGGGTGTCGCCGTATTTGCTTGGGTAATAGACCTTCAGCGTCAACGTGTCGTGCGGCGCGGCGCGGTCCGGCGCCTTGGCGGCGCGATAGAAGGCTCGGACCGGAATTGATCGCATGATTCGTCAGCCCGGTCTCGGCAGCACTCTGCGGCCGCCCCAAAGCGCGGCAACCAATTCTTCGGTCAGCTTCTTGCCGTACATTCGCTCGACATGCGCATTCATTGGATCCCGTTCCGCGATCTCGCGCCGCAGCAACTCGTCCCTCGCCGCTTGGGCGGGCCGCGCCGATTCCGGCAGGATGGCGGATTTTTCGACGTTTGCGAGCCATTGGTCCACCATTCTGGTCGTGGTGTCGCGCACCGTTCGCAGGTTCCGTTCATTGTCCGGGGCGGTGATGCAAAGGCTTGCCGCCGTCTGGGTTACGCGCATGTACAGGCAGCGGCTTATGAAACTGCGCAATTCCGGATCTTCCTGCAGGCGCAGATGTTCTTCATTCAACTCGCCGTAATACTTGTCCATGTACTCCGGGTTGACCGCCAGATCCTTGCGCGGAATGAAATCCAGATACATGAACAGATCCGGCACCGTTCCGAGCGCGACTCCGAGATTGGGGGCTTCAAACTTGCTGGCGAGGCTTGTCGTAAGGTGCATGTTGGTGAAACTCGCCCTCGGATTGCCTACCCACGAATGCACGAGCCAATCGATTTCCGGGCCGGCATAGGTACTGAGCCAACCGGCGCCGCCGCTGCCGTCCATGGCCTTATAAGGCTGCAGGCCCGAGCTGGACGGATCCGGTCTCAGTTCGAAGCGCGCCTTGAGCTTGTCGAACAGGTCTCCGAGAATTCCCCACAAAATCTCGAATGTCCGACTCTGGTCCACATTCGGTCTGGCGGCGATTTCATCGGAAAAGGGCCGGGTAGACTTCGCCATGGGCGACGATCCTCAATTGCGCTATAAGCATATCTATATATCAATATATCTTGAACCAAGGCCGGGGAGAAAACAATGTCAATCGGTTTCAGGGAAGCTCTGATCAAGTCAGAGCTTCCCTGCGGCACACGGATGTGCCGCCGGATTCGACGGCGCAAGCCGTTGAATCCGGCAGCAAAACAAAACCACGCTTTTGTTTTGCGGCAATGAATAATTCCATGGATGGAATTATTCAGAGGATACTTTTGTCCAATGCGGCGCCGATTCCGGCGAACCCAATCGGAACGCAAGAGCCCATGCGAAGACCAGGGCGGCGATCAGGCCGAAAAATACGAATGGTCCGGTCATGCGCCAATGGTCGAACAGGTAGCCGCCGGCCAGACTGGCGATGAGGATGCCGACGGCGCCGCTGAGCGTGAAAACGCCGATTACCGAACCCCTGATCCGATCCGGCGCCCGTTCCGCTATCAACACGCCGCTTGTGACGATGCAGCCTACCTCGGCCATGCCGATGATTGCCAGACAGACGACAGTCGCCGGACTGAACGGATTTTCCAGGAACAAGGCGCCGCCATAGCCGACAGCGCTGATCAGCAGGGCCGCGGCGAGGGCGCTGACGCGGTTGACCCTGTCCGTCAGCAAACCAAACAGCGGCGCGCTCAACAGCGATGCGGCATAGGAAACAGCCAACACTCCCCCGCCCCGCGCTACGGCTTCGGCGGCGGTGAGCCCAAGTTCGGTGGTTCCGTAGACCGATGCCCACAAGGTGAAAAACGTCCCGACTATGGCAAGGTTTCCCCGCGCCAGAAACGATGCGGCGTAAGCGAGCGCGATTGCCTGGCGGCGCGCTTCGGCAAACCCTTCGCCCAATCGCCGCAGGAGCGGCGCGTGCTTTTCCCGCGCCGCCGCCGCGTCTTTGCGCAGCCCGACGTACATCGCGACCCCGATCAGCAGGGTGACCGCGGTCATTGTTCCATAGGTCGCCTGCGCCGCGCCTTCGGCGCTCATTCCGGCCGCCTGGAAAGCGGCCGGCAATTGCAGCAGAAACAGGGCCGCCGTCATCGCCCCCAGGCCGTTCATGACGCCGAGCAGACCCGTCGCCTTGCCGCGGCTCGCGTCATCGAAGTAGTCGGCCATCAATGTGATGAGCATGGTGCTGACGGCGGCGATGCCGGCCGCGTACACGACCCGCGCCAGCAGCAGGCCGGCGATACTCTGCGCCGCTCCGTAAAGCAGCAGTCCCGCCGCTGCGAGCAGAAATCCCGCCGCCGTCACATGGCGGCGCCCGATGCGGTCGGACAGGGATCCCCACAGGCCTACAGCCACGATAATCACGATCTCGCCGGCGAAATTCAGATTGCCGCTCACGACGCCCTGGCGCGAGGTGTCGAGACGCAGCACCTCGGCGAGCAGGAAAGGCTGGGTCTGCGGCACGAAAGAGGCCAGCATGATGGCCGCGTAACAGGCCAGATAGAAAAACAGCGCATGGCTGACGGCGGTGCCCGAACTCAACAGCAGTCCAGGAAAGCGCTTGTCGCCGCCGGCCGCCGGACTTCGCTTGCTTGCCATGGGAGATTGCGTATCGTCCATTCAGCCAAGCAGGCGCGCGCCGAGGGCGGCGGCGACGAAAAGTCCGGCCCAGATGCACCATACCCAAGGCTGGCAGCGTTGCAGCGAAAGGCGCATGGCGGTGTCCGACCGCTTGTTTGCGCCGTCGCTCATCATTTGCGCGAAAGCCGGCTTGAAGGTTTTCAGGTTGAACCTTATCGCGATGCCGCATGTTACCAGCAATGCGAAAATGAACAGCTTGAGCAAGACCCAGACCGGAGGTGTCGCGGAGGCGGCCAGACTCGCCGCCCAGGCGAGCAGCAAGGCTATGAGGGCTATGCGGAAGTACAGGTCGAATTGCGTCAGGCGTCCGGCGAGCGCGCTGCCCTCCTTGCGGTAAATTGTCAACACCCATGCGAACCAACACAGGCAGACGCCCCAGATCAAGGCCAGCGCGGCGGCGGATAGCGGAAGCAAGCCGCTGACCGCCGCCATGTTCAGACCGGTCGGCAGGACCAGCGGCATGGCGAGCTTCGGCCCCATGTCGCAGGCGAGCATGATGCGCAGCGCGGTGCGGCGGGATTCGGGATTCAGCTCGGTATTGACCACTTGCCGGCTGGCGAGAAAAGTTCCCAGGTCGCCGCCAAGCCAATAGGCGAAAAGAACGAGATGCAGATATTTCAGGGCGAGGAAAGATGACATTGAAGATTCTGCCGCGTTCAGGAATGAAAACGAATGGAATTTTATCCGGAACGTCTCATTTTCTCTTGACATTTATCATGCGGAGACGGAGTGCCAGGCGGAAACGGCGCGCTCTTTCGTCTGCGCCGGCCGAATTGACGATTGTCAATTCGGCCGGCGCAGCGGCGGTTAGAATCAGGATTCGATAGCGCTGATCGGAGCTCCCCGAATGGAATCAGTCGCGGTGCTGGTCGCCGGCGCCGGTCCGGTGGGCGCGGTCGCGGCCTGTTCGCTGGCGGCGCTTGGGGTCGAGGTTGCGTTATGCGAAGCGGGCGCGGATTGCTCGCGCGACCTGCGCGCCTCGACCTTTCATCCGCCGACTCTGGAAATGCTGGATGAGCTCGAAGTCGCGCGACTGCTCATCGAGCGCGGCCTGAAGGCGCCGGTATATCAATACCGGGATCGCCGCAGTGGAGAATTCATTGCATTCGACATGAGCGAATTGTCCGACCGGACGCGTTTCCCTTTTCGCGTGCAATGCGAACAACATGTGCTGGCGCGGGAGTTGACCCGGCGGCTTGAGCGGCAGGGCAACGCCGCAGTATTGTTCAACCACCGCGTCACAACGGTCGAGCAATCCGGCGGGCAAGTCGCGGTGACGCTGGAGACTCCAACCGCGATGACAAGGATTTCGGCAAAATACGTGATCGACGCCGGCGGCGCCAACTCGATAATCCGCAAGTGGCTGGGCGTGGCGTTCGAGGGCTTTACCTGGGCGGAGAAGTTCCTTTGCCTGTCCACGGAACACGACCTGCGACGCCATATCCCCGACCTGGCGCCGGTAAATTATATCTCCGATCCCGAACAGTGGCTGGTGCTCCTCAATGTGCCGGGAATCTGGCGCATTCTATTGCCCGCGGCAGAGGAAACGCCCGACGCGGAACTGGTTTCCGACCGCTTCAAGGAACGATTCCTTGATCGTCTGATCGGCGACCCGGCGGTGGCCACGGCTCACCGCACGGTGTATCGCGTACATCAGCGCGTGGCGGAACGGATGGATCACGGCAGGATTTTTCTCGTCGGCGACGCGGCGCACCTGAACAATCCCCTTGGCGGTTTCGGCATGAACAGCGGCATTCACGATGTCTGGAACCTGCGCGGCAAGATCGTCCGCTGCCTGGAACACGGCCACGACCCGGCGCTGTTCGGACTGTTCGACCGGCAGCGCCGCAAGGTCGCCAACGACTTCGTACAGAAACAGACCATCGACAACAAGGAGATGATGGAGCGAAGAAAGGGCGCTGCCGGAGCCCACCGGCAGCGCTTCGAGGAGATGCGCGCGATCAGCCGCGATGACGCGCTCAGACGCGATTTTCTGCTGCGACAATCGATGTTTCAGAGTCTGGAACTCGCCGGCCGCGTCGATTGAAGGAGGATATCGGCAATGACGGATGCATTGGGGCCGCGTTGCAAGTTCGGCGTGCTCGGTCCCTCGACCAACACCATCGTGCAGCCGGACTTCGACGACCTGCGCCCTGCCGGCGTGACCAATCATTACAGCCGCATCGTTATCGAAAACGCCGATGCGGTCTCGGACGAAACGTTCATGGCCGGAACGCGGCAGATATCGGAAAACACGCTTGATGCCGTGCGCGGCGTGTTGAGTTGCGAACCCGATTATCTGGTGATGGGCATGTCTGCGGTGACTTTCTACGGCGGCGCCGAAGGCGGCGCCCGATGGAAAAAGCGCATCGAGGATGCCGCCGGACTGAAAATTTCGGTCGGTTCGGAATCCCTTTGCGCGGCCTTGCGCGCTTGCGGCGGAATCAGGAAAGTGGCTTTCCTCTCGCCCTATTTTCCGGTCGCCAACCGCGAAGTGGCCAACTATCTCAGCGACTACGGATACGAGACGGTACGCGACATCTGCCTGCGTTGCCCCTCGTGGACCGCTATCGCGCAAGTGCCGGAGCGCGCCGCGGGCGCTGCGTTGCGGGAACTGGACGGCGACGATGTGGACGCGCTGCTGCAAGTCGGCACCAATCTGTCGATGATCCGCCTGGCGGCGGCCGCCGAGCGTTTTCTCGGCAAGCCGGTGATCGCCATCAATACCGCGACCTACTGGCACGCGCTGCGGTCGGTCGGCATTGAAGACAGGGTCAACGGTTTTGGCCGCTTGCTCGAAGCATGCTAAGTATCCTCTGAATAATTCCATCCATGGAATTATTCATTACCGCAAAACAAAAGCGTGGTTTTGTTTTGCTCCCGGATTCAATGGCTTGCGCCATCGAATCCGGCGGCACATCCATGTGCCGCCGGGAAGCTCTGATCAGGTCAGAGCTTCCCGGCGGCGCAGCGCCAGCGCCCAGAGGAATACGGCCAGATTGAAGAAACCAAACAACACGAATGGCGCGCTGGGTCTGATATTGGCGAACAGCAAGCCGCCGCCGGCCGTGCCGACGAGAATGCCGGCGGCGCCGCAAACACTGAAGAAGCCTATGATCGCGCCGCGGCGGTCGCGCCGCGCCCGCTGCCCGACCAGGGCCTGGGAACTGACGAAAGCGCTGATCTCCGCCACGCCCATCAATCCGAGCAGGGCGAACACCCAGGGCCTGGAGGGATCTTCCACCAAACCCATGCCGAGATAGGCCGCGCTCGCCAGCCCGGCGGCGACCGCCACCGCGGCGACCTTGTCGATCCGGTCGGCCAGCCAGCCGATGAATACGGCGCCGAACAAGGCGCCGAACACCGTGGCGAACAGTCGCGGAGCGACGAGACTCGCCATCGCCTCGCTCGGCTGCATGCCTTGCGCGGCACCGAACTGCACCAGCCAGAGCACGATGAACGCCGTGGTTACCGCAAGGTCGCCGCGGGAAATGAAAGCCGCGCCGTAGGAAAGCGCGATGCCGGGTTCGCGCGCCGCCATGGCGCCGTCGCGGAGAATGACCGAAAGTCTTTCGCCTGCCGCCCTGGACAAGTGCGCCGTTTGCGGCGCCAGTCCGATGGCGGCGACCACCGCGGCAACGGCGCACAGCAGTGCCACCGCGACGAAAGTCATGCGCTGGGCATCGATTTCCGATGCGCCGCCGGCGACGAAGGATGCGGGCAAACCGGCGATGAGCGGCGGGATGAAAGCCCCGAGCACCGCAACAAAGCCTTGCAGGCCGTTGGCGTGGCCGCGGGTCGAATCTCGCGTGTAATCGGCTATGACGACCACCATCATGCAGAACATGGCGCCGCCGCCCACGGCGACGACCGCCCGGTACGCGGCCAGCTCGGCCACCGAGCCGGCGAAAGGATACAGCGCGAAACCGGCCGCAGTGACCAGAAATCCGAAAATGTACAGCGGGCGGCGACCAAAACGGTCGGCGCAAGCGCCGAACACGCTCATGGTCAGGATCATGATGATTTCCTGCACGGCGCCGAGGTAGCCAGTGATCTCGGCCTGGGCCCCCGGTTCGATTCCCATCGTCTGCAGCAGGCCGGGCTGCAGCGCCGACATCGCCCCGGCGTAGCCGGAGGACATCAGCACCAGCATGAAAAATGCCGCCAGATGGCGCGGGCGAATCCCGTCGCTCAGGTCGACGCCCCAGAATCTGACCGGCGGCCGCATTGTTTCGGCAATCATGGCTTGCGATCCGTGCGCGGCAATATCGCAACTGGCTTGAGACTATATTTGGTCGAAGAAATCCCCGGTATCCTCTGAATAATTCCATCCATGGAATTATTGATTGCCGCAAGACAAGAGCGGTCTTGTCTTGCGGCCGGATTCAATGGCTTGCGCCGTCGAATCCGGCGGCGCTCTTTTGTACCGCGGGCTTGTACCGCGGGCATGCCGCAGGGAAGCTCTGACCTGATCAGCGCTTGCCTGACTTATCAGACCTGCCCCGGATTGCGGATCATATGACATAAGTCAAGGAAGCCCTGCTGTTTTGCGGCGATGAATAACTCCATGGACGGAACGATTCAGAGCGTACTTGACGGTATCGGACCGATATTGGCGCAGGAGAGTGGAGTTTGAGCAATATCGTCAGGGCGGCGGCCGCCCAATTCCATGTCGGCGACGACACGGCGGCGAATCTGCGCAACTGCTTGCGCATGATCCGCGCCGCTGGCGAACATGAACCGCAATTGCTGGTGCTGCCCGAATTCTCCAATCATTGTTCATGGTATCTGGGGCCGGAACATTGCCGCGAGGTCTCGGTCGAACTCGGCGGCGGCTTCCTCGCCGCGGTGGCGCAGGCCGTCCGCGACATCGACGCCTGGACGGTGATCAATTGCTCCTTGCGGCGGCAAGCGCGGGTAACCGGGTCGAGCGTGCTTTTCTCGCCCGCCGGCGAAGTCGCGGCGGTCGCCGACAAGCAGGTGCTGATCGGCCACGAGAACGACTTTCTCGGGCGGGCATCGGACAGCGGCCCGCTGGCGGACACGCCGTTCGGACGTATCGGCATGTATGCGTGCATGGACGGCGTGATCAGCGAGACGCCCCGCTGCCTCGCGTTGCGCGGCGCCCGGATTCTCTGCAACAGTCTCAATTCCATGGCGTTGGACGAAGGCGACCTGCATGTTCCCGTGCGCGCGGCGGAGAATCGGGTATGGGTGGTTGCGGCGAACAAGGTGGGACCGCTGATTCCGGAGTCCGCGCTCGCCGCCGCCAGCAAGGCCATTCACATACCCGCCCATTTCCTCGCGGGCGCCGGGGACAGTCAGATCGTGGCGCCGGACGGGACGGTGCTTGCCCGCGCCGGCAAGGGCGAGCAGGTGATCTCGGCGGAAATCGACGCAACGCGCGGCGACGACAAACTTCGCGCGGACGGAACCGACATTTTCGCGTCCAGACGTCCGTCGCTCTACGCGCGGCTGGCTCGGGATCCTGCAACGGCGGGCGGCGCGCGCGGCGTCTCCGGGCCGGAGCGGATGCTTGCGGCCGCGATATCGCTCTTCAACAAGGGCGACGCGGCGCTCGACGAGGCTTGCGATCAGATCCGCGAAGCGCGTTCGCGCGGAGCGGGGCTGGTCTGCTTGCCCGCCTTGCCGGGCAGCGGCGGGCTCGAAGACCCGGAGCGATCGGACGGAATCATCGGACGCATCGCCGCTGCGGCCGGCCGCAATTGCATCGTGGCCACATCGCTCGCGCGTTCGCGCGCCGCCGCTGCCGGCGGTTCCGAAGAATCGGCGACGGCCGCGGCCGTCTGGGCGCACGTCGCGGTGCTGGTCAATGGCGGCGGCGTGATGCTCGAACAGCCGCTGGTGCATGCTTGCGCGCGCTACGCGGGATCTGTCGTCGGGGACGGCTTCGCAACCGTCGATACCGCTTGCGGCAGACTGGCGGTGGTATGCGGCGACGATGCCGTCTATCCGGAAACTTTCCGGCTGCTCGCGCTGGAAGGCGTCAATACCGTGCTGGTTCCGGCGGATTTCCTGGAAGCCTGGGAAGCGGAACTCGGCCTGGTGGAGCGCGCTGCGGAAAATCGCGTGAATATCGTCGCCGCCAGCCATCGCGACAGCGCCGGCGATGGACTGATCTGTTCGCTGCAGCGCGATTTCACCATCACCAGGCCATGGCGGAATCGAAGCTACGACGGCCTGCTTACCGCGCCGGAAGTTACCCGCGCCAGCGGCCCGGTGACGCTGGCGCCGGTTCATCCGCAAGCGGCGGCGAACAAGTTCTGTTCGCCCGGCACTCATCTGCTTGATGCGCGGCCCTGGAATTTGCTCGAGGCGATGGTCGCGGCTCAAAACGAATAGGGAAGCTCCGATTTATCGGAGCTTCCCTGCGGCACATGGATGTGCCGCCGGATTCGATGGCGCAAGCCATTGAATCCGTGAGCAAGACAAAACCGCGCTTTTGTTTTGCGGCAATGAATAATTCCATGGATGGAATTATTCAGAGAATACGAGGCAAGCTCCGATTTATCGGAGCTTCCCTGCGGCACATGGATGTGCCGCCGGATTCGACGGCGCGAGCCGCCGAATCCGGGAGCAAGGCGAAACCGCGTTTTGCCTTGCGGCAATGAATAATTCCATGGATGGAATTATTCAGAGAATACGAGGCAAGCTCCGATTTATCGGAGCTTCCCTGCGGCACATGGATGTGCCGCCGGATTCGACGGCGCAAGCCATTGAATCCGTGAGCAAGACAAAACCGCGCTTTTGTTTTGCGGCAATGAATAATTCCATGGATGGAATTATTCAGAGAATACATAGCGCAATGTCGCTCCGTAGCGCCTGGGCGGACCCAGGGTCGGCCGGTAGTCCACCGTGAACTGGTTGGCGATGAAGAATGCGTTGGAAACGTACTCCTCGTCGAACGCATTGGTCATCCATAGATCAAGCGAGAGGTCGTTCCAGCCGAAGCCGGCGCGCAGACTCCCGAGCCGGCGCGGACTCACGGTAGCCAGGTTCAGTTCCGAAACCCACATCTCCGATTGTCCCGTGAAATCGGCGCGGAGGAAAAAGTCGATGTCGGCGGAGACCCGCCCTGTGAATTCGGCGCCCATGTTCCATTGCGTGGCCGGCGAGCGCGCGAGTTCCTTGCCGCTGACATCTCCGTCCTGCGCGCAGACCATGCCGTCGCATACGCCGGCCTGGACCACGCGACCGGTTCTGGTGCCGCCGCCGTAAGTGGCGTCGATCCAGGACACGCCGCCGTTGACGGCGAAATTGTCCGAAAGTCGGGCGGTGGCGGCGATTTCAACGCCGCGCGATTCCGCCGCGCCGAGGTTGGTGACAATGGTGGCCACTTCGGTCCGCGCTCCGGTGGGGAGAGTCAGGGTTTGCAGATTGCTCCAGTCGATCAGGAACAAAGCGGCGTTGAGGGTGACGTCGCCGTCCGCCAGAATGTTTTTCGATCCGATTTCGTAAGTGATATTTTCGTCCGGAGCGTAATAACGCTCCTCCTCCAGCAATCCGGGGAAACCGCTGATATTGATTCCCCCCGATTTCACTCCCTTCGCCGCGGAGGCATAGAGCAACCGCTCCGGACTCAGGTTGTAGTCGAGCGTAAGGCGCGGCGTGACGTAATCGTCCTCGAAGTTGAAATTCTGTCGCAAGAGCCGCTCCGCGACCTCTTTCGATTCCCTGGTGAAGCGCGCTTCGATCCCGAGTACGAAGACACCGTCGGCGAACGGCAACTCGGCGCGGCCGAACAGGGATCTGCGTTCCGTTTCGGTGAGCGCTTCGGCATCCGTGGGCGGCCGCGGCGTTACGCTTGTGATCGGTTCCGTGCCGGCGAGCGGCACTCCCTGGAATACCTGGATATCGTTGTCTTCCCCGTCGAGCTGGAAGATGCCCGCCGTAAGATAGAATCCGCTGTCGGATTCGTATTCGTAGCGCAATTCGTGACTGCTGTAGTCGAAATCCCCGGTCGGCAGACTGGCGAAGATATTTTCGACCACAGGCGGAAAGACGAAGAAATTCGGGGTTCCGGCGAGCGCGTCGCGGGAAGAGTCCGCCACTGAAAAGACATCGCTGGAGATGTTGCCGAAAATGTAGTCGATCCGCGAACGGTCGCCGAACTGCCAGTCGATCTCGCCGCGCAACATTTCGGTATCGAGCAGCATGCCGATATTTCTCGGATCCCTGACCAGGCCCGATATGCCGCTTGGACCCGGCACCGGAGTGACGGGCAATTCGCCGCAGAAGAGGGCGTTGTTGGGCCGCGGCACGGGAAATCCGGACAACGTCGGACTGCAATTGGTGTCGCCGTTGCCGCGGTTCATGACGAATTGCGGGCCCTCCTCCGAATCGGTCTCGAACCGGCGCCAGTCCAGTTTCAACTCGACCGAATCGAGCAGCGCCGTCGCGCCGACGGAGTAGGCATTTTTCTCCCATCCTCCGAGCGTCCCGTCGCTGCGGGCGTTCGCGAGCCGGCCCGCGTTCGGATGATTGTTGGCGAAATCTCCTTCGAATTCGGAACTGGAAGCGCCGAGGCGCACCGCAAGCCTGTCCTCGACCAGCGGAATATTGATGTCGGCGATGTAATCCTGGCGGCCGGCGTTGCCGAAGGTTCCTTCCAGATTGCCGGCGAAACCGTCAGGTTCGGGTGCTCTGGAAATGTAGTTGATCGCTCCGGCGAAAGCATTGGCGCCGTACAGGGCGGACTGCGGTCCCTTGACCACCTCGATCCGGCTGATATTGGCCAGGCCCAGATCGAAGGCGTATTGCCGCGGGATGTAGATGCCGTCCAGGAATACGGAAACATTCTGTTCGAGTTGCGCGACGTAGAATTGCGTCGCGCCGCGAATAACCGGCAGGCCGTAGCCGCCGTTGGAAAAATCCTCGAAAGCGAGCCCCGGCGTTTGCATGGCTATGTCTTCGAGTTGGCCGAGGTTGCGACGGCGGATGGCCTCTTCGTCGTAGGCGGAGATGGACAGCGATATGTCCTGCGTCGATTCCTCTCGCTTGCGGGCGGTTACTGTTATGGCTTCTATTGCGCGCTCTTCTTCAAGCGCAGGCGCCGGCTGCGGTTGCTGGGCGCCGACGCTGGCGGCGGCCGTCAACAGACAGCCGAGCAGCGGCGGACAGGCCCGTCGGCTGCGTATTGATTTGGCTATGGCGACGGTCGCGTTCACATGTTTTCCCCTGATGACAAAAAGCCCATGGGAATGGGGATCTTCGCGATCAACCCTAGCAAGAGAGCAATGCGCCAGAATTGATAATTGTCATGTTGCGGCAACGGCGGGCCGGTCAGGGCGGAGGCTCTGCTTCCAGGCCGCGCAGCGCGGCGAGGATCCGGGCGGAAGTTTCTTCGCCGAGCAGCCGATCCACCCTGGTCCAGACCGGGTCGATCTCGCGGTTGAATATCAAGGCCCGGCTGGCCGCCTCGCGGGCGGCTCCCATCGCGCCGAAAATATCGCCGGCGATATCGTCGAGACCCTGGTCCAACAGCCCGAACCAATGTGAAAGATATGACTCCACCGCCGGATAAACCCGTTCGCGGAACGCTTCCGGGCTTGCGCGCCGCGCCAGCATCCAGGGCGACATGATGGCCCATTGGGTAGTCGAGAGATGGGCCGCCCGCGTTCCCTCGGCCCCGAGAAACTCCTGCCGTATCCCGGACAAGGGCTGATACACGCTCCGCAGATAGGCGAGGTTGACGCCCAGGTCGCATTTCGGGATCAGGTCGAGATGAAAGGCGTATTGTTCGCCGTCTTCCGCCGTCCCGGCGCAAACCGAATCGAGCGTGAAATTGGGCACCGGCGAATCCGGCGCGGAGAAAGCGAAGATCATATGCGAATCCAGACCGATGGGCGGCACGGTCATGCCGACATAGACCATCTTCGACAACTTCCCGCCGCGCCAAAGCCGCATGGCGCCGACGCCGGCATTGCCGAAGGCGGGCGAGGCCAATGCAAGGAACGGCTCTTCCGCCGCGGTTATCTCCTCGAGAGCGAGTCGGTCGACGATCTGCTCGAGTGTCTGTTGACTTAGCTGGCGCGCCAGGGTTTCCATGGGCCATTCCTTTTTGATGACGGGCTTGCCGACCGCCTGCCGCATGAGGCGGCTGGCGGTCGACGCGTTCCATGTTCGATGCCGTCTATTGACAGGCGTCAGGTATTCTCTGAATAATCCCATCCATGGAATTATTCATTGCCGCAAGACAGCCACAAGACAAAAGCGTGGTCTTGTCTTGCTCCCGGATGCAACGGCCTGCGCCGCTGAATCCGGCGGCGCATCCATGTGATCCAGGGAAGCTCTGACTTGATCAGAGCTTCCCTGGGTCGGGCTGCACACTTTTTCTTTTCATTCACGTTCGGGCAGCGCGGAATATCATGGCTGGAGCGCCTCAAGCTCATGCGCGGGGAAATGCCGCCGGGCCGATGTCGGCAAAGCCGCCGCCCGCCCCGGACTGGTGCGGGCGTCTTTTCGAGGGCGTGGACCCGCGCACCGTGGCTTGGCTCAGGCGCTGTTCGGGGCTGCGCCGGGTGCGCGCCCTGAATTACGTGTTCGACCAGTATTCTCCGGCAAAAAGCATCTACGTGGTGGAAAAGGGAGTGGTCATGGTGGAGCGGTCGACGCCTGCCGGACAACGCCAGGTATTTGGATTTTCCTGGCCGGGCGATTGCATCGGCCTGTCTCCGAATGAAGGTCGCTTCGAGTATTCGCTGCGCAGCCTCAGCGAGGCGGAACTGCGGGAATTTTCCATTTCCCGCCTGGCCCGCTGCGCCAGCGAATCGCCGGCGCTGGAAACCAACATGCGGCGAATCCGCGGATCGATCTCCTCCCACGCCATCAACCTCATGTTCGCGCTTGGCCGGAAGAAAGCCCACGAACGCGTATGCTACCTGCTGCAGGAGATTCGCGAGCGCTGTGTCGGTCCCGACGATACCGTGATCGACTTGCCGATGTCCCGGCAGGATATGGCGGATTACCTCGGCCTGACGGTCGAGACAGTGAGCCGGGCGATCCGAAGTTTGCGCGACGACGGCGTGATCGAAGTGGAAAGCAGTTACCGTCGGTTGTATCTCCTCAAGCCGGATGCGGTGCAAAGCCTCGGCGGCGTTTCCGGCAGATAGCATGACCGCGGCGGCTCAGTCCCGCTGTCCGTCTTGCGGGTCTTGCGGATAGGGCCCGCCCTTGCGCAGGAATCTGCCCCGATAGAAGATCAGCGGATCGGTTTCGCGGTCTTCGAAGGCGCGGACCCTGCCGACGATGATGGTATGGTCGCCGCCCTCGTGCCAGTCCTCGGTCTCGCATTCGAAACAGGCCGCGAACTCCGGCAGTTTCGGCGCCCCGCCAATGCCGGCGCCGCAATTCAGGCCCGAAAACTTGTCGGCCCCGGTTTGCGAAAAAGTCAGCGACAGTTCGCGTTGGTGCATAGCGAGCACATTGATGCAGAAGTATCTCGCGCGCACGAAAATATCGTGGCTCAAGGCCGACTTCGCAATGTTCCACAATACCAGCGGCGGCGAAAGCGAAACCGATGCGAAGCTGTTGATGGTGATGCCGACCGGTTTGCCGGTCGCGGCGGCGGTCGATACGACCGCGACGCCGGTGGCGAAGCTGCTCAATGCGGTTCTGAAATCGGCGGCGTCGAACGCTTGCCGCGGCGGATCTATGGTCTGAATCATTGGCGCGATCTGCTTTCGCTGCTTCCGGAAAGCAGCAAGCTTAAGTCATTTCGCCGCTGCGACCTTGACAATTATCATCATTGCCGGCCGCGGCTCTCGCTAGACTCGCCGCAACCAATCGCAATCGGAGGAACCCGGCCATGTTGATCAATCTCTGGTATGTCGCCGAATGGTCGGATCGGGTCGGCCGCAAGCCGGTCAAGTGCAAGTTGCTGGGGCAAGACTTCGTGCTTTTCCGCGACCGGCTCGGCAAGGCGCATTGCCTGAGCGACATCTGCCTGCATCGCGGCGGCTCCCTGTCTGGCGGCTGGGTCAACGGCGATTGCGTGGTCTGTCCATATCACGGCTGGCGCTACAACGACTCGGGGGCCGTGACCTTCGTCCCTTCCGAGGGCGAAAGCATGACCATACCCGAGCGCGCGCGGATCGATTCCTACCCGGTGGAAGAGCGCTACGGCATGATCTGGGTATTCCTCGGCGACCTGCCGGAGACAGAGCGGTTTCCGATTCCTCCCTGCGACGAGTTCGAGGACCCGCGATGGCGAATGCTGAGAAGCGAATTCAGCTGGCGGGCGGATGCCGCCCGCATCGTCGAAAACGGCACCGACATCGCCCACGCCTCTTTCGTCCACCCCACCTTCGGCAAGCCCGAGTCGGCGCAGGAGAACCGCATTGTCAAGATAGAAACCGGCGCCTGGTGGGGCAAGTCCGAAAACCTGCAATTCCCGCCGCAGTTAAAGGGCAGTTGGCTGCGGCGGCGCATGCGCAAGGAAGGACAGCCCACCTCGACTTTTCCGCATTGGTATCTGCCCGGCATGATTGCCCGTATCCGCATCGACATCAACGAACGCATGTCCATCGTCATGTTCGACGCCAACACGCCGGTCGACGAAAACGCCACCCGCACCTTCGCCTTGCAGTTCCGCAACTTCTTCAAGTCGCGATTCTTCGACCGCGGCTCGCTGAAGCGGCTGCGGCGCATCCTGCGCGAGGATGCCGCCATCGTCGAGGCGGCTTCGCCGAATTACTTGCCGGACAACCTCGCCCACGAGATGTCCTTCGGCGACGACAAGTTCATTCGCACGTTCCGCGCGGCGCGGCGCAATCTGATAGAGGAGCGCGGCTGGAAGATCGACGGTCGAGCCGTGGCGGAGCATCGCGGCGAGAAAGCGCTTGCAATCCCTTCGCCGGCAAGGCGGCAACTGCCGAACATGCGTTGGGTCATCGACGCCGTGCCGCTGGTGCCGCCGATCAAACCGGCCGCTGCCGCCAGCGTTTGATCGCAGAGCCGGATTTGCCGGATATTCTTCCTCCGACTCCTTGCCGCTCGCGCCGAATTTGCCGTCCGGGAAATCAGGATTGATCCGTTTTCGACCAGATGTCGGATTCGAAACGCGCTTCGTGAACCGCGCCGTCCGGGCCTCTCGGATCCAGCGGGTGACGTCGGCCGCAACTTGGCGACAAGCGCGTACCCCTGGCGGTCAAGGTCCGCACGGCCTTGCCGTCCCGGTACAGCACCGTGTGCCGCAGCCGCTGGCCGGGACCGGTGAGCAGGATGAAATCCGGCTCGAAATAGACGCCGGTGTGTGCGCCGAGTTGCCGCGCGCTGAAAGTCAGCACGCCGGGCCCGCCCGACATGCCGATATTCTCGTAGGCGCCGCGGCCGAGAGAATCGAACACCAGCAGGTCGCCGGCGAGTTTCCCGGTAAAGGTCTTGGCGGCGGCCGCGCGGCCGCGAAAATGCACGTTGGTGACGGTCAGGCGTTCGCCGTCGAAATCGATGTAGACCAGATTGTCGAATGGGCCGGGGCCCGGACTGCCGGCGAGAGGATCATTCGCCAGCGGCTCGCCGTCGAGCCGGTACAGTTCGACATGATCGTGCCACACGCCCCGCAACAGCATCAGGTTGTAGCCGACCGAACCGACGGCGAACTTGGGGAAGAAACTTGATGTTGCCGAACGGGAACTCATGCCGCGGATCCCTTGCATGGGCCAGGGAAGGCCTGAACAGGTCTTTTCCGCCATGATATACGAAACGGCGCCGGATGGCGGGCGAGCGACGCAACAGACAACTTTCGCGGAGTTGGAGCAGGACTGCGAGAAACATCGGACGCGGCGCGCTGGCCCGGATGCCGCAAGTACCCTCCGGACAATTCCAGTCATGGCATTGTTCGTTGCCGCAAGACAAAAGCGTGGTTTTGTCTTGCCCCCGGATTCGGCGGCGCATCCATGTGCCCGATATTGGCCGAAACCGCAGTTGCGCAGGCCTTCCCTGATGCCCGAACTGCGCGATTCCGCTAGAATCCCGCAATCGATTCAGAAGAGATCAAGCTGCCATGCGATCGATCAGAATGTCTGTCTTGCTGGTTTTCGCGCTATTGACGGGACTTGCCGCCAATGGCCATGCGCAGTCGGATACCGAGCGCCGCGAATGGGATCTGACTGAAATCTATCCGACGGCGGAGACATGGGAGGAAGCGATCAATTCCGTGTCCAACCGCATCGACGCCTTGTCGAGATATCGCGGCACGCTGGACAACGGCGCCGCCGAACTCGCGAATGCCCTCGAAGCCCGGTCCGACACGACCCGGCAAGCTTACCGGGTCTACGCCCATGCCAGCCTGACGCGCGACGCGGACCAGCGCGAGCCCGCGGCCCAGGCGCGTTTCGCCCGCGCCCGGCAGATGCTGGCCAACCTGGAGCAGGCCGGTTCCTGGGTCCGCCCGGAGATTCTGGCGCTGGGCGCCGACAATATCGGCGATTTCCGGCAAGAGGAGCCGCGACTCGCGAAGTTCGGCTTCATGCTCGACGACATCTTGCGCCAGGCGCCGCATACCCTCGACCAGCGGAGCGAGGCGCTCCTCGCCCAGGCGGGCATGGTGCTGTCGGCCCCGGGACAGATCTACGAGAACTACGCCAATGCCGATATCCCCTGGCCGACGGTGACCTTGAGCGACGGGACCGAAGCGACCTTGAGCCAGGCCGGTTATTCTTTCTGGCGCGCCGCGCCGAACCGCGCCGACCGCAAACTCGTGTTCGACGCCTTCTGGGCCGCCTGGAACCAATACGCCGACGGCATGGGCGCGACGCTCGCCGCCGAAGTGCAGGCCAATGTCTTCAGCGCCCGCGCGCGCAACCATCCCGGCGTGCTCGAAGCCAACCTGTTCGCCGACGGCCTGCCGCCCGAGATCTACACGCAACTCGTCGCCCAGGTGAACGATGCCTTGCCGCTATTCCATCGCTATCTCGAACTGCGCGGTCGCCTGCTCGGCATCGACGACCTGCGTTATTACGATATCTATCCGCCCCTGGCGCAGGCGGAAACCGGCGTTTTCGATCTCGAGCGCTCCGCGGCGATCACTTCCGCCGCGCTCGCGCCTTTCGGCGAGCAATATCTGGAACTGCTCGCCTACGGACTTTCCCGGCAATGGATGCACAGCCACCCGCAGCCGGGCAAGCGCTCGGGGGCCTACATGAACGGCTCGGTCTACGATGCGCATCCATACGTGCTGTTGAACCACAACGACGATTACGAGTCCCTGTCGACCTTCGCCCACGAATGGGGCCACGCCGTCCACAGCCTGCTGGCCAATGCCGCCAACTCTTTCGAAACCGCGGGCTATTCGACCTTCACCGCGGAACTTGCGTCGACCATCAACGAAATCCTGTTGCAGGAATACATGATCGCGAATGCGAGCACCGACGCCGAGCGGCTGTTCTATCTCGGCGGCGCGCTCGAACAGATTCGCGGCACCCTGTTCCGGCAGACGATGTTCGCCGAATTCGAACTCGCGATCCATCGCGCGGCCGAACGCGGCGAACCCCTGACCGGCCCGCGCCTGACCGAACTCTACGGCGAGTTGCTCAAGCGTTATCACGGCCACGACCGCGGCGTGCTGACCATCGACGACGCCTATGCCGTCGAATGGGCTTTCATTCCGCATTTCTATTACGACTTCTACGTTTTCCAATACGCCACCTCGATCAGCGGCGCGGCCTGGTTCGCCGAGCAGTTCCTGGCGGGAGACGAGACGGTGCGCGACACCTTCATTCGCGTGCTCAGCGCCGGCGGGTCGGACTATCCGCACGCTATCCTGCTCGACGAGGCGGGACTCGACATGACCCGGCCCGAAGCTTACGAGCCGGTGTTGCGGAGGATGGAAGACCTGATGGACCGGATCGAAAGCCTGTTGTAGCTTCGGGACGGCCGCAGGGGGACTCTGACCAGATCAGGGCTCGCCGGCGGCGATGTAGGCGTCGGCAAGGGATTCCGCTCGCAGCGGCGCGTCCGCGCGTCCGTCCAGATACCATGGCCGTCCTTCGGCGACCGCCTCGATATTGGCGACCGCCAGCGCGAGATTGCCGCTCCGACTCCGGTTTGCCTGGGCCAGCACCGGCTCGCCCTGTGCCGGATTCGCTCCCGCCTGGCCGCAAATGCGGCTGTCTTGGGCGAATTCCGCCTCGCCGCCGAACAGGAACAGGCGCTTCTTCGGCTTGCCCCGGAAATGCATGCGGGCAACGACTTCCTGGCCGGTATAGCAGCCCTTGCTGAAATTGACCACGCCGGAAATGTCGTAGTTGAGCAATTGCGGCGTATATCGCTCGCTATGCGCCGGACTTACGTGAACGACGCCGGCCCTGATCTCCGCCGCCAGCCATTCGCGCCCGGGGCCTGGCCCCCATTCGCCCAGCAATTCGCGCAGCGAGGGTATGAAGGCTTCGTCGAGGCACCATAATTCCTGTCTTCCGCCCGGCAGCCGCAACAGGCATGATTGGGCGGAAACCGCGCTTTCGTCGACCGCGGCCGGCAGCGCGGGGAAAATTTTCGCCAGCGCGCGCGCGAAACCGCCGCCGAGCATGCCGAGCACCAGCGGCGGTTCGATCCGGCGCAGTTCGACCCTGGAAAATACCGCGTAGCGGGAGAGCGTTTCGATGATCTTGCCGGCCATGCCGCCGGCAGTCTGCAGCAGACACGAATCGCCTTGTTGCGCCAGGCGAAAATCGGCGATGACGCGGCCTTGCAGATTGCAGATGGCGCCCGGCAGGGAGCGGGTCGCCGCAAGCGAATCCACGTCGCAGCTTACCTGGCCTTGCAGGAACTTGCGCGCGTCCGGGCCGCTAACCTCGACGAATTCATGTTCCGGCAGTGCGTAAACAGCCATGGAGCTTCCCCGCGCCTTGTCAGAAAGGCGCAGTGTAGCAGCAGTCGATCGCAGCCGTCCTTGCGCAAGCGCCGGCCGGTCTCGAAATGCCGCCGCCGAAATGCTAGCTTGCGCGCGACGGTCTGCGGAACTTCAGGGGAGACTTGTGTCATGGCGCCGGACAACCGGCTTTCCGGCGAACTGCGGCAACTTTATTGGCGCAGCCGCCGGGGCATGCTCGAACTCGATTTGTTGCTGGTGCCTTTTACCCTGGAGGCTTATGCCGGCCTGTCGCCGGCGGATCAGGCCCGGTACCGGCAATTGCTGGAGCGCGAGGACCAGGAGCTGTTCGCCTGGTTGCTGCGGCGCGAGTCGGCGGCGGGCTGGCGCTCGCTCATCGATCGCATCTTGGCCCATAATGCGGCGCGCGCGCAGAAAGGCAAGCTCTGATCAAGTCAGCTTGCCTGCGGCGCAGGCCCGCGGTACATGGAGAGCGTTGCCGGATTCGACGGCGCAAGCCGCCGAATCCGGGAGCAAGACGAAACCACGCTTTTGTCTTGCGGCAATGAATAATTCCATGGATGGAATTATTCAGAGGATACAAGACAGTCCAGGCTTTTCCGCATGTTGCGAATTCAACCTGTTCCTTCCCGGCTGCGCTGGTTGCTCGCGCTGGTCCTGCATGGGCTGGCGCTGGCGGCGGTGTTCCATTCCGGCGCGCCGCTCTGGCTCAAGTTCGGCCTGACGCCCCTCGTGCCCATCGGCCTGTGGCGCGAAGCGCTGATCTTTCTCGGCCGCAGGGAGGCGGTGGAATTGCGGCTCGGCGCGGGCGCGGCGGAAATGCGGATCGACGGCGAAGCGATCGAGGCCGGCCTGCCGCGGGCGCGGCATTGCTCGGAATGGATGGTCATTCTCGAATTCCCGGTGCGCGGCGCCGAATCGGGCCGGCGCAAGTTCTTTCTCGTGCTGTTGCCGGATTCCCTGCCGGCCGCGGAGTTGCGCAGATTGCGACGCTGGATCCATTACGAGAGCGGCCAGGCCTTCTCTGAATAATTCCATCCATGGAATTATTCATTGCCGCAAGACAAAAGCGTGGTTTTGTCTTGCTCCCGGATTCAATGGCTTGCGCCATCGAATCCGGCGGCACATCCATGTGTCTTGTCTTCTCTGAATAATTCCATCCATGGAATTATTCATTGCCGCAAGACAAAAGCGTGGTTTTGTCTTGCTCCCGGATTCAATGGCTTGCGCCATTGAATCCGGCGGCACATCCATGTGCCGCAGAAGCCCTGACTTGACCAGAGCTTCCCTGATCTCCTTGCGCCGGGTCGGCGTGCTCCGGCGGGGTCAGCACCGTGTCCGCCGCCTGCGGCAGCAGGCCGGGATGGTCCTGATTGAAATGCAGGCCGCGGCTTTCCTTGCGCGCGCCGGCGCTGCGCACGATCAAGTCGGCCACCAGCGCCAGGTTGCGCAATTCCAGCATGTCGCGGCTGATGCGATAGCGGCGGAAATGGTCGTGAATTTCCTCGCGCAGCATTTGCAGGCGCCGCGCGGCGCGCCGCAGGCGGCTGTCGCTGCGCACGATGCCGACATAGTCCCACATGCAGCGGCGCAACTCGTCCCAGTTATGGGAGATCAGGATGTCGTCGCCCGATTCGGCGCGGCTGTCGGGCCAGCCGGGAGCGGACCCGAAGAAATCCGTGTCGGCGATCTTGCGGCGAATCGAGTCGGCGGCGCTGAAAGCGATGACGAAACATTCCGACAGCGAATTGCTGGCGATGCGATTGGCGCCGTGCAGGCCCGAGAAAGTCGTTTCGCCGACCGCGTAGAGGTTCTCGATATCGGTTTCCCCGTCCCGGTTGATCATCACGCCGCCGCAGGTGTAATGCGCCGCCGGCACGACCGGAATCCGGTCGCGGGTGATGTCGACGCCGAGCTCCATGCAACGCCGGTAGATATTCGGGAAGCGTTCGCGCACCAGCTTCGCGGGCCGGCGGGAGATATTGAGAAATACGCAATCTTCTCCCAGCCGCTTGGTTTCATGGTCGATCGCCCGGGCGACGACATCGCGCGAGGCGAGTTCGCCGCGGCGATCGAACCGCTCCATGAAACGGGTGCCGTCGGCCAGTTCGAGCCTGGCGCCTTCGCCGCGCATGGCCTCTGTGATCAGGAAACTGCGGGCATGCGGATGGAACAGGCAGGTCGGATGGAACTGGTTGAATTCCATGTTCGCAACCCGGCAGCCGGCGCGCCAGGCCATGGCGATGCCGTCGCCGCTGGCGCTGTCCGGATTCGTCGTATACAGATAGGCCTTGCTGGCGCCGCCGGTGGCCAGCACCACGAATCTGGCTTCGATCGCCGCGACCCGGCGAGTGGCGTCGTCGAGCACGTAAACCCCCGCGCAGCGCCGCGGCGCGCCGCCGCCCGGTTCGCGGACGACGAGGTCGAGCGCGGTGCGGCCTTCCATCAAATGGATGGCGGGATTTTCGCTCGCGCGGCGGCGCAGGGTCTGGAATACCGCCTTGCCGGTGGCGTCGGTGGCATGGATGATGCGCCGGTGGCTATGGGCGCCTTCCTGGGCAAGATGCAGGGAACTCAAGTCGACGGCGGCATCGTCGCCGCTGCCGCGCCGGATGTTCGCGCCGGGCCGGATGCTGAAGGGGACTCCCTGCCGCACCAGCCATTCGACCGCGGCCGCGCTGTTGCCGACCACATGTTCGACCATGTCCCGATGGCACAGGCCGCCGCCTACCGCGATCGTGTCCGCGACATGCGACTCGAGGCTGTCGCGGTCGTCGAGCACCGCCGCGATGCCGCCCTGGGCATAAAACGTCGCGCCCTGTTCGAGGCTCGACTTGCTGAGCAGGCCCACCCTGGCGAAAGCGGCGGCGCGCAAGGCCAGGGTCAGCCCGGCGGCGCCGCTGCCTATGATGAGAATATCGAATCTGTGCGATGGGTCGGAGGTCATGCGACAGGGCGCGAGCTTGGCGCGCGGCGGCGCGGGCGGATTACAATGCGAACGTACATTACCACACGCGCGCATTGCCCGGAGCGTTATTCCCGACTGCCGCAATATCCGCCCGAACTTTTCTCCCGCGGCCCTGTCTCAGTTATGGAGTGTCGGTGCTGCGGGGATTGATCGAAAGCCTCCGGGAAGAAAGACCGAGGCAAGCTCCGATCAAGTCGGAGCTTGCCTGCGGCACATGGATGTGCCGTCGGACTCGATGGCGCAAGCCATCGAATCCGGCAATGAATAATTCCATGGATGGAATTATTCAGAGGATACTGAGAGGAGCGAATGTCCCGGGATACTGACCGGCAACTGGTGGAGAGGGTACTGGCCGGAGAAACCAATGCGTTCAACTTTCTGGTATTGCGCTACCAGCATCGGGTCGCGGGCCTGCTCAGCCGGTTCGTCCAGAGCCCGCACGAAATAGAGGACATCAGCCAGGAAGCATTCGTCAAGGCTTACCGGGCCCTGTCGGCATTCAGGGGCGACAGTTCGTTCTACACCTGGCTATACCAGATCGCGGTCAACACCGCCAAGAATTATCTGGTGTCGCGGAGTCGGCGGCTGATGGCCGGGAGCCTGAGCCTGGACCTGGAAGAGGCTGAGCAAGGCGAACTCGCGCCGGCCCTGCGGGATATCGCCGACCCGGAAAGCGAACTGGAAATGGAGCATCTGCGGGCGGCGATCGAAGCCGCCATGGAGGAACTGCCGGAAGAATTGCGCACAGCCTTTACATTGCGCGAATTTTCAGGCATGAGTTATGAACAGATCGCCGCGGTCATGGATTGCCCGGCAGGTACGGTAAGATCGAGAATATTCCGCGCCAGGGAGGCGATGGACAGGAAGATTCGCGATTTGATTTGAATGCGGAATCACGCAGAGGCGGAGCATGAGTGAATCGGAGCGGGAAACGCTTTCCGCGATGCTCGATAATGAGGCCGGCGAGCTTGAATTGCGCCGGCTGCTGAAAACTTCCGGCGACGACCCGGAACTCGGCCGCGCCTGGGAGCGCTATTGTCTGGCGCAATCGCTGATGCGCGGGTCCCGTCTGACCCGCCTGGGCGACGGTTTCGAGCAGAAAGTCGCGCGGCGCCTGCGCGCCGAAAACGCGCCGAAAAGCGGTTCTAGCGCGCTTTCGCGCGGCCGTCGGTTCGCCGGCAAGTTCGCCATCGCGGCGACAGTCGCGCTGGCCGTTTTCATCGGCCTGCGAGCCGGTCTCGACCGGGAGCCGGCCATGCCGCGAATCGCGGACGAGGCGCCGGCGCCCGCGCCTGCGGCGCGACTCGCCGAGGTCGATAACGCGCCCGTCGCGCCGGTGGATCCGGAAGCGCGGCGGCGGCTGCTCGAATACATCGAAAGCATGCGCTTCGATCCCGAAGAGCCGCCGAGGATGGAACACATCCAGGATTCCCCCCTGTTTCATCTGGTCAACGACCTGCAGGACTAGCCCGAATATTGCATGAAAAGGCGGGCAAGGCACCCTGATTTTCGATATAATTCAGTTACTTAAGCTGATATCGAAGGATGCCTTGCCCATGACGAATTGTAATCGAGACTCCATCCATTTTCCACGCTGCAAGGGACGCTTGGTGGAAGCCTCTTTTTCCGGCGGCGCCGTCACCTCCAACGGCGGCGCGCTGCTGCTGCGTCAGGCCGATCGGCTGCCGGGATTGACCGAGCGGGCGGCGCGGGCGGTGGACGATCCGCGCCGCAAGGCCAGTTGCCGACATACGACCCTGTCGATGATCCGGCAGCGGGTTTACGGATTGGCGCTGGGCTGCGAGGACTTGAACGATCACGAGGAGCTGCGTTGGGACCCGGCGCTGCAAACCGCGGTCGGGAGCGACCAGGTGCTGGCCGGCGCTTCGACCCTGTGCCGGTTCGAGCAGCGCGCCGGCCGGGACGAGGCGCTTCGCCTGCACCAAGTCCTGGTAGAACAGTTCATCGCATCCTTCCGGCGGCCGCCGCGGCGCTTGATCCTGGATTTCGATTCCACCGATGATCGGGTGCACGGACAGCAGATCGGCCGGTTTTTCCACGGATATTACAACCATTACTGCTTCCTGCCGCTGTACGTGTTCTGCGGCGACCAGCTGCTGGCGAGCTATCTGCGGCCGAGCAACATCGACGGGGCCAGGCACGCCTGGGCCTTGCTGGCCTTGCTGACGAAGCGGCTGCGCCAAGCCTGGCCGCGGGTCGAGATCGTGTTTCGCGGCGACAGCGGCTTTTGCCGCCGGCGGATGCTCGCCTGGTGCGAGCGCAACGATGTGAAATACATCGTCGGCATCGCCCGCAACGCGGCGCTGAGCGAGTCGGCTGCGCCGTGGACGGAGGCGGCGGCGCGGGCGTACGAGCGCAGCGGCGAAAAGCAGCGCCTGTTCGGCGCGTTTCGCTACGCCGCCGGCACCTGGAAGCGGCCGCGGCGGGTGATCGTCAAGGCCGAGCATGCCGCGCGGGGCGCCAACCCGCGCTATATCGTCACCAACCTCGAAGGCGCGCCGCAGCGGCTGTACGACAAGATGTACTGCGCCCGCGGCGACATGGAGAACCGGATCAAGGAGCAGCAGCTGGACCTGTTCGCCGACCGCACCAGTTGCAGCAAGTGGTGGCCCAACCAGTATCGGCTGCTGTTTTCTTCCCTGGCTTACGTGCTGCTGGAGTCGACGCGCCGGATCACTTTGGCCGACAGCGACCTCGCCCGCGCCTATGTCGGCACGGTCCGGCTGAAGCTGCTCAAGATCGGCGCCGTGGTGTTGCGCAACACCCGGCGCGTGCGCTTGCTGCTGTCCTCGTCCTGCCCGAACCAGGCCCTGTTTTTCGATGCCGCCGCGCGGCTCGAGCCCGGATAATCGCGTTTCGGCCCCGATTTTCGCTGCGGGCGGTTTCCGCCCGGGAATCCCCTCGCCCGCAATCCGCCGACCGGCCCCGGCCGCCTCGAAAACAGGTCGAAAATGGCGGCGCGCGCGCCGAAATCCGCGCCGGACGGCCCGGCTCCCGCCCGGCGGGAGCTTTCACGTCCCGTCAAGGCGCGAAAATCGCGGATTCCTTGTCCGATCAGATTGCTCGTGCAATATCCGGGCTAGGAGCCTGCGCCGTAGAAACCAGCATGCGATAATACCCCATGTTGAAAAGTTGAGGTTTTTGAGATGCCGACGACATTTCGCCCGTATTGCCCGGATCAGGGTTTGTTGCTTCCGTCGAATATGAAGGATTGGCTGCCGGAGGGTCATCTGGCGCACCATGTCAGCGATCTGGTGGACGATCTGGATTTGGCGGTGTTTTACGCGCCGTATGAGGGCGACGGTCGCCGCAAGTCGCCGTATGAGCCGCGGATGATGCTGAAGGTGCTGGTCTACGGGTATGCGACGGGCGTGTTTTCCTCGCGCGCGCTGGCGCGCAAGCTGGAGGAAGACGTGGCGTTTCGGGTATTGGCGGCGGGGAATTTTCCGAACCACCGGACGATCTGCGAGTTTCGGCGTCGTCATTTGCCGGACTTCAAGCGGCTGTTTGTGGAGGTGGTTCGTGTGGCGTCCGAGTTGGGCGTGGCGCGTTTTGGCAAGTTGTCGATTGACGGCACCAAGGTTCGCGCGAACGCATCGAAGCGCAAGGCGATGAGCTACGGTCGGATGCGGGAGGAGGAGCGTCGTCTGGAGTCGGAGATCGGGTTGTTGCTGGATCGGGCGCGGGCGATGGACGAGTCGGAGGACGAGCGCTTCGGGAAAGAATATCGGGGCGACGAGTTGCCGCAGGAGTTGCGTCGCCGGGAGGATCGGTTGACGGCGATTCGCGAGGCCAAGGCCCGCATCGAGGCGCGTGCGCGCGAGGCGGACGACGCCCGGGGCCGTCGGCCCGACGAAGAACGCAATCCGAAAGGCGGGCAGCGCTACAAGCGGGCGTATGGGGAACCCGAGGAGAAGGCGCAGGACAATTTCACGGATCCGCAGAGCCGCATCATGAAGACCTCCGCGGAAGGGTATCAGCAGTGCTGCAACGCGCAGTTGACGGTGGACGGAGCGAACCAGCTGATCGTCTCGACGCAGGTGTCTTCGAACGCCAGCGACCAAGGGCAGCTGGTCGGCAAGCCGAAGCGGTATGCCGGATACCGCCGGAAGCTGTATCGCCTCGGCGATCTGAAGCAGGCGCGGGATTTCGCCCGCCGCCGCAAACTGGCAGCGGAGGGCCTGCGAGCATGAGCAATCAAGTCAAGCCCGCGAACGATAAAGCGATTAAAGGCATTTTGCTTGCAACGGTAGCCCTCGTCATTTTCTTGGTCCTCGTCGGCGGCAATGGCAATGACGATTCACGCGATTATCGGGAAACCCGGGAGCAGCAAGCGCGGGAGCGGCAAGCGCGGGAAGTTTGCCGACAACTCGGCGGCCAGATGATCGGTGATCGGTGTGAGAATATCGGCGGCACCGTGTGGGGTGATGAACTACGCAGACGTGCCGCAGAGCTGTTACAGGATTGAGGAGGGCGAATCATGAGCAATCAAGTAATAACGCATCTGCTGGACCTGGCCGGGTCGGAGCCCGGCCGGAACCCGTGAGCGTCGGCTGTCCGCTGCCGCCGCATATCGCGTACTACGGCGTTCATCGCGGCGCACATGCCGAAGGCGGCAGATCCGCCGTTAGGCGACCACCAGCCGGCGGCGGCGCGAGAGCGCAATTGGCAGCCTGCACCATGCAATTTTTGACGGCCGACAGGCGCATCCTGCAAATTGCAGGCGCTCTGCGCTCGGGAGGGGATCAAGTGAGTATCACGAAACTTCTTAGGGAATCGCTGATTAGTATTGCGTTAGCGGCCATATGCGCCTTTGCTTTCACGGTGACCATATATCTTTTTTCCGCCCGTTTTATCGAATGGGTTGGTTTTCTGCCTATTTTCTTGGTGGCGTTCGTCTGGATACTAATTGGCAGGTTGTTGTGGGTCCGGGAAGAGAGCAAGCGCAATGAGGCGGAATGACGACGACGCCGTCAGATCGATTCTGGCGGCGGTTTTTTCGTCCATGTCATGATATGGACCAGGCCGATTAAATCGCCCTATGGCCTTCCTGCGCGGCCTGCGGGCCGTGATCCGGACCAAATGCCCGAATCTCGGGCCGCCGCGGCCCGCGGCACCGCCATCGTGTGCACGGTTCAGGCTGCGATTTGCACTCCCGGCGCCCCCGGCGCTGGTGGTCGCCTGCCGCGGCCGCGGTCCCGAAGTCGCCCGCAAGTCTCTGACTGGACAGCCTCGCGCCGCGGCCGCGGCCGCGATCCTATCCGTCCAGGCCGAAGTCGGCGGCCGTCAGCGCCGCCGCGTCAACGCCGGTCAGCGTGATCGTGTCTTCGCGGACGGGATCGCCGTTGTCGTCCAGCGTGAAGCCCGAGACAACCGCCCCGTGCTCCCTCTGGACAATGTCCAGATCGTTCCAGCCGACGCCGCCGGCCGAAAAGGATATTGCGTCCTCGCCCCGTGCGAAGTCCTCGATGGTGAGTTGCGAGGCCGCGCCGTCCTGAACCGAACCGATCTTGAAATGATCGGCGCCCGGGCCGCCCTTGGCCCGCCCTTGGCCCGCCTGTTGCCCGACATCGTGATCTCGAACACGTCGTCGCCGGCACCGCCATACAGAAAGCCGCCGCCCGCGCCGTCGTCCAGCACGTCGTCGCCCGGGCCGCCGTGCAGTTCGTCCCGGCCGGCGCCGCCGTACAGCTTGTCGTCGCCGCGGCCGCCGTACAGCATGTCGCCGCCCGCGTCGCCGTATAGCGTATCGTTGCCGGCGCGGCCGTACAGATCGTCGCCGCCATCGCCGCCGTACAGCAAGTCGTCGCCGGCGTCGCCTTCCAGCCAGTCCCAGCCGTCGCCGCCGTGCAGTTCGTCCACGCCGGGACCGCCGTACAGTTCGTCGTCGTCAGTGCCGCCGTACAGCCTGTCGTTGCCGTCGCCGCCGAACAGATCGTCGTCGCCCGCTTGGGCGTTCAGATGGTCGTCGCCAGCGGCACCGTACAGCGTGTCGTCGCCCTCGAAGTCGACCAGGTCTTCACCGTTCACGCTGCCGCGCAATATGTCGTCGCCTTCCGTGCCTCTCACCGAGACGCCGATAAACTCGAAATCGTCCGCGTCCAGGGAAGCGGCCTTCACGCCGTCCAGCGTGATCGTGTCGTCGCCGTCGCCATAGGCGATCACGGTATCGTCGCCGTCCTGCCGGATGTCCAGGTCGTCATAACCGAAACGGACTCTCTCAAAGCGAATGATGTCGCCGTCCGCGAAGTCGGCGATCCGGTCCCGGCCGTGAGCAGGTTCGGTTAACCCATCTTTACCACCTGAACCCGCGATTGAACAGGAATTCGGGCCGGATCTGCCGATTTTCGCGCGCAACCCATTGATCTGTCGTGAGCGAGCCTGATGTAGTGCCATAAAATAATATCCAGATATTGTCACCTGCTCCGCGCCCTGCTATCGTCCTCCCATGTTCATCCGGCGCACCCGCACTCGTCGCAGCGACGAGCACTACTTCACCTTCCGCCTCGTGCGCTCCGAGCGCGACGGCGCGAAGGTGCGGCAACGCACCCTGCTCAATCTCGGCCGACACTTCGATGTCGATCCGGACGATTGGCCGGCCCTGTGCCGGCGCGTCGACGACATTCTCGCCGGCCAGCTTCCCCTGGCGCCGGAGGACTGCCCCGCGGCGCTGGAATCGCGCGCGCAGCACATCGCCGCCCAACTGCTCGCCCGAGGACGCGCCGGCGCCGCCGAGCCGGCGCGCGCGGGGCGCGATGTCCAGCGCGTCGACATCGACTCCCTGGAGTTGATGCGTCCGCGCTCGGTCGGCGTGGAGCACGCGGGATTGTGGGCGATGGACCAGCTCGGCCTGCGCGCCTTGCTCCGGGAACTCGGCCTCGGCACTTCGATGCGCGCCGCCGCCGTCGGCTCCATCATCGCGCGCATGGCCCGGCCGGGCTCCGAACGCGCCGCCCGGCGCTGGCTCGGCGAACGCAGCGCCCTGGGCGAACTGCTCGGGACGGACTTCGCCGCCATGGGGGCGATGCGGCTATATCGCGCCTCCGACGCGCTGATGGCCCGCCGCGAAGCTATCGAGCGCCATCTGTTCGACCGGGCGGCGAGCCTGTTCGACCTCCGCCCCGCCGTCACGCTTTACGACCTGACCAACACCTATTTCGAAGGTGATGCGCGCCGCCAGCCGAAGGCCCGGCGCGGCCACTCCAAGGACAAGCGCGCCGACCGCCCGCTGCTCACCCTGGCGCTGGTGCTCGACGCCAGCGGCTTCGTGCGCCGCTCCCGCGTCTTCGCCGGCAATGCCCGCGAGCAACGCACGCTCGCCGAAATGCTCGACGCGCTCGACGCCCCCCGCGACGCCCTGGTGGTGATGGACCGCGGCATCGCCACCGAAGAGCGCCTCCGCTGGCTGCGCGCGCGGGGCGGCCGCTACCTGGTCGTCAGCCGCGAACGCGCGCGCCACTTCGACCCCGAAGCGGCGCTGCGCATCGAGACCGCCTCGAAGCACGGCGTGCAACTGCACAAGACGCTTTCCGACGACGGCCGGGAGACGCGCCTGTACTGCTTCTCCGAACAACGGGCAGCGAAAGAGCGCGGCATCGCAGAACGCCTCGCCCGACGCTTCGAGGACGCGCTGAACAAACTCTCCGAAGGACTGTCCAAACCCCGCACCCGCAAACGCGTCGACCAGGTCTGGCAGCGCATCGGGCGGCTCAAGGAGCAAAGCCGCGGCATCGCCCAACACTACGACATCGCGCTCGACACCGATCCGACCGGACAACGCGCCGCCGCCGTGCGCTTCACCCGCCGGGCGCTCCCCGGTTCCATGATGACCCATCCGGGCGTGTACTGCCTGCGCAGCAGCGAAACCGACTGGGACGAAGCTACCCTGTGGCGCACCTACTTCATGCTCACCGACCTCGAAGCGGTGTTCCGCTCGCTGAAATCCGAACTCGGCCTGCGGCCCATCTATCATCACAAGCCCATTCGCGCCGAAGGCCATCTGTTCATCAGCGTGCTGGCGTACCAACTCGTGCAGGTCATCCGCGCCCGCCTGCGGCAAGCGGGCGAGCACGCCAGCTGGACGACGCTGCGCCGCATCCTCGAAGGCCAGCAGCGCGTCACCGCCACCTTCCGCCGCGCCGACGGCCGCGCCCTCCACGTGCGCAAGACAACCCGCGCCGAACCGGCCCAGCAGGCCGTCTACGACGCCTTGGGCATCGACTCCGATCCGGGAGGCATCAGCAAGACGCTCGTGTAGCAGCCGACCGACCCCCGAACGCGCACTTGTAGTGCCACTCGCCGTTTCCGTTCGCCGCAACTAAATGATATAAAAGGAGATTATGTCAGTAGTGGTAAAGATGGGTTAACAGACTAGGAGCTTGCGCCGCAGAATGATTACAGGCACTTCCAAGGCCATATGTTGTGTTGATGATTGTGCTCGCATACCACATATGGTGGTCGGCAGTTTCTATGGCGCAGGCTCCTAGGGAAGCTCCGATGAAGTCGGAGCTTCCCTGCGGCGCAAGCCTGCGATACAAAACGAGCGTCGCCGGATTCGACGGCGCAAGCCATTGCATCCGCGAGCAAGACAAACCGCGCTTTTGTCTTGCGGCAATGAACGATTCCATGGATGGAATTATTCAGCGGATGCCCGGCAGCCTGTCGAACCCGGGAAAGCCCTGATTCAGCCAGAGCTTCCCGCAGAGCTTCCCGGCGGCGCATGCTCGCGATACAAGCCCGCGATACAAAAGAGCACTGTCGGATTCGAACGCGCGCCTGTAGCGCCGCTCGCCGTGTCCACCCGCCGCAACCGAATGATATGTAAGGAGATTTACCCCAATAGCGGTAAAGATGGGCTAGAGATTGTCGAAACTGATATTGCCGTCGTCGTCGGTTTCGTCGAAGTCGAGTTCGGGCTCTCCGGACTCTTTCTGCTGCTGCCGCCGCCGGCGCGCGATCTGGATCAGCGCGGACATGTGGTGGCCCGAAAGCAGTTGGGTATAGGCGAGATAAAGCGCGCCGCTGTCGCGCATGGCGATCAGGGATTCGCCGTCCAGTTCCGCCAGACGCCCCTGGTCGATGGTGTATAGCCCCTTTACGGGCTGCGGAGCTTCCTCGTCGCCGACGGCGATTTCCCAGTCCATGAGCAAGCCGAGTTCGGCCAGTTTCGCCGCGGCGCGTTCGGCCGCCGCCAGGTCGGCCGCATGTTGCCGCATTTTCTCGATCAGCTCCTCCAGCAACTTTTCCAGGTTTCCCTCCGCATCGAAAAATTGCCGCCAGCTATCGGCTCCGGGCGGCACGTCTCCGGCCTCGCGGACGAATTCGGGTTCCTCCCTGATGCAAAGCTGGTAGCGATCCTGATCGATTCGGGCCATGTGGAACGGATAGCCCTGGTATGCGTCCGGCAAATGCGCCGCCAGCCAGTTTCCGGATGCGTCCGCGACCAGGTTTTCGCCGTTGCGCAAGCCCTGAATCGCGACCAGCAGGTATTTGTCCCGCAAATGGATGAAACCCGCCGGCAGACCCATCGCCGCTCTCTGCATTTCTTTCAGACCCAGCGGCATGAGGTGGTCGCCGGCCGCGAACAGGCAATTCGCCGGCCTGCTCCAGCGCAGGCCGGCATGCGTCTTCCTGGAAACGGGAATCAGTTTGCTCATGGTTTCATGCGCGCCGCGCCGAATCGGGAAGCGCGGATTATAAACCGATTCGACACTGTTCCGTTCGGGGCGCTTGGGGTAATATCCCGCTCACTTCACGACTGGCGAAAATACAATGATGGAAGACTGGAGCGCGGGCTACGTAACGGAAATAAGCTACACGAGAGGATATTTCCCTGAACTCAATCCCTTGCTCGCGAAGATCGCCCTGCCTTGCAGCAGAATCGCCTGTCCCGAGATCAAGACCGCCTGCGAACTCGGTTTCGGCCAGGGCGTGAGCCTGAACATGCATGCCGCGGCCAGCGAGACGGATTGGCGCGGCAACGATTTCAATCCGACCCATGCCTTCGTCGCCAGGGAACTGTCGGAGCATTCGGGCGCCGCGATCCGCGTCACCGACGAGTCTTTCGCGGATTTCCGCTTGCGCCAGGATCTGCCCCAGTTCGATTACATCGGCTTGCATGGCGTATGGAGCTGGATCTCGGATCAGAACCGGCAGGAAATCGTCGATTTCGTCAAAGCGAAGCTCAAGGTCGGCGGCGTGCTTTATGTCAGCTACAACACCTTGCCCGGCCAGGCGGGATTCGTTCCGCTGCGCAACCTGATGATGGAATATCTCGACCGGAACTCTCCCCGCGGCAAGGGCTTGATCGCCCGCATCGACGAGACGCTCGAGTTCGCCGAAAAAATGATCGAAACCGAGCCGTTCTTCGCCAAGAACTATCCCATGGCCGTCGAGCGGCTGGCGAAGATCAAGACGCAGGAGCGCAGCTATCTGGCGCATGAATTTTTCAATCGGGACTGGCACCCCATGTCCTTTTTCGACATGAGCCGATGGCTCGGCCAGGCCAAGCTCAGTTTCGCTTGCTCGGCGAACCCGTTCGAACAACTGCCCGGCCTGACCGCGACCGCAAAGCAACGCGAGTTCATCGACACTATTCCGGACCAGATGTTGCGCCAGCAACTGGTCGATTTCATGACCGACCAGGATTTTCGCCGCGACTACTGGACAAGAGGCGTTCGCCGCCTCAGCGCGACCGAGCAAATGCAACAGCTCAATGAACAATCGGTAGTGCTCATTCGCCATGCGGACAATGCCTCGCTGACCGTGAGAGGGCCTATCGGCGAAGCAAGTCTGGACAAGGAAATCTATCAGCCCTTGCTGGACTTGCTGTCGGACAACAAGGCCAGGACCATCGGCGATATCATTCGCCAGTTGCAGTCGGACAAGCGCACCGTCGTCAATTTGCTGCAAGCGTTGCTGATTCTCATGGGCGACAAACAGGTCGGCCCGGCCAACCCCAATCCGTCGACCAGGATCAAGCGGCAATGCGCCCGCTTGAACAAGTACATCAGGCATCGCAGCCAGGATATCGAAAGCATGGATTTCCTGGCGAGCCCGGTGACCGGGGGGGGGATTCCCGTCAGCCGCATCATGCAAGTTTTCATGACGGCGCTGGAAAACAATAAAGCCGCAACCGACGAGGAATTGGCGCGTTTCGCCTGGCAAGACCTGTCCGTTCGCAACCTGCGCCTGATGCAAGACGGCAAGGCGCTGGAAACCGAAGAAGAGAGCCTGGCGTATTTGCAGAAGCGGGCCGAAGAATTCCTGAGCAAGGAACGACCTGTTTTGGCGGCTCTTGGTATACAATAGGCGACTCGGGAAAGGTCCGATTTTTCGGAGCTTCCCCGCGGCGCCCGGACGCGCCGCCGGATTCGACAGCGCAAGCCGTTGCATCCGGGAGCAAGACAAGGCCGCGCTTTTGTCTTGCGGCAATGAGCAATTCCATGGATGGAATCATTCGGGGATACCAGGCAAACACCGGCGGATCATGAGATTCATGCAATCGATGAGACTGTTTCCCGGGCAAATCGCATGGCGCGCGGTCGCGATGGCGATGTCATGGGCCGGATGTGTCGCCATGCTCATGTGGGCCGGATCGGCTGGCGCGCAGCAACTGGAATTATTCGAGGATATCGAGCGGACCAGTTCCGGCGGCGACCTGCGCGCCGGCCGCAGCGGCGCCGGCAACGCGGTGTCGGCCGCGCTCGCCGAGCCCGAATTCGTGCTTGTCGGCTCCTCGCGAATCGGCGACCGGCGGCGGGTGGTGTTGACGCATCGCAGCGGGGCGGTCGTCAACGTGCCGCTGGCGGCCGAGGGGCGAACCGCTATCCCGGGCCATGAGCAGTTTCGCATTGTCGCCAGCGCCGCCGGCAGGGTCGCGATTCAATATCCGGCGGACAGGCCCTGCGCGGAGGCTTCCGACCGCGGCGTCGGTTGCGACGCCGCCGCCAATATCGCCTGGCTTTCCTTGCGTCCCGCGCCGGCGCCGGAACAATTCGCGGTCGAACTCGATGCAGGGCAGGAACAGGAGCCTGATCCGGTGACCCGGGCTCTTGACGACGCGCGCGAGGAATTGGCGAGGGATCCGAATAATCCGTTCGCCCGCTTGCGCGCCGAAGCCCTGGGCCAGAATGTGCCGCCTGCGCCGCGGTTCCGTCCCCGCCGGATCGACTCGTCCGAGGTGCCGCCCGGCATGCGCGTGGTTTCGACGCCGTTCGGAGACCGTCTGGTCGAGATCGACTGAAGGACGCGGACGGCGGCCCGGGACATCGGGTAAGCCCTGATCAAGTCAGAACTTCCATGCGGCGCATGCCTGCGATACAAGCCCGCGATACAAGAGAGCGCCGCCGGATTCGACGGCGCAAGCCGCCGAATCCGTGAGCAAGACAAAACCGCGCTTTGGTCTTGCGGCAACGGATAATTCCATGGATGGAATTATTCAGAGGGCGCCCGGTGCAATGACAGCTTTCGCGCTGGCCGTTTCGGTCGTCTGCTTCCGTTCCCCCCGCCGGCAAGTGCTTGCCTTGCTCGACTCGCTGGCGCTCGCCTGCGAACGCGCGCGGGCCGCGCTGCCCCTGGCAAAGATCGAAATTACCATTGTCGACAATAGCGATATCGCAGACGCCGCGAGTTTCTCTCCCGCCGACTGCGCCGAACTTGCCGACTCGCCGCAGTTGCGCGGCTGCGAACTGCGCCTGCTGCGCGGTCACGGCAATATCGGTTACGGCGCGGCGCACAACCTGGTCATTCGCGCGTCGCAAGCCGACTACTACTTGCTGCTCAACCCCGATATCGAATTCGACCCGGACGCGCTCAGCGCCGGTCTCGGCTATCTCGATTCGCATCCCGCGACCGCGCTGGTCAGTCCGGCGGCGAGCAAGGGAGGCGAGCGGCAATATCTTTGCAAGCGCTATCCCTCGGTATTGATTCTGTTATTGCGCGGCTTCGCTCCCGCGGTGCTGCGCGCGCCCTTCGCCCGCAAACTCGCCGCCTACGAGATGCGCGAACTGCCCGGCGACCGGCCCAGCGCCGGCATCCCCATCGCCAGCGGCTGCTGCATGTTGTGCAGGGGCCAGCCGTTGCGCGCAACCGGCGGTTTCGACGAACGTTTTTTCCTTTACTTCGAGGACTTCGACCTGTCGCTGCGGCTTGGACGCCTCGGCGAACTGGCCCATGTGCCGGCCATGCGCGTCCGGCATGCCGGCGGCGCCGCCGCCGGCAAGGGTCCGAGCCATATCGGCATGTTCGCCGTTTCGGCCTGGCGGTTTTTCAGGCTGCATGGCTGGAGGTGGTTGTGACGGACGCGGACCGCCGGCCGGTGCTGGTCACCGGCGCCGGCGGCTTTATCGGCCGCCATCTTTGCCGTCATCTGCTGGCCGCCGGTCGCAGCGTCCGCGGCTTCTGCCGCTCCGCGGTCACAAGGGAGAATGGAATGGAGAATGGAATGGGACACCCACCCGAATCCGGGATGGAGAATGGAATGGGACACCCACCCGAATCCGGGATCAATCCGGAAAGGGGCGTCCGCCTGAATCCGGATGCCCGGTTCCAGCACTTCCAGGGAGACATGCATGACCCGCAAGCCTTGCGGGCGGCTTGCGCCGGGGTCGGCGTCGTGTTTCATCTCGCCGGCGTCGCGCAGACCGCGGCGTCGCGCAATCCGCAGGCGATGCGGACCAATATCGAAGGCACGCGCAATCTGCTCGCCGCCGCCCGCGCCGCCGGCGCAAGACGCCTGGTGTTCGTCAGCAGCGCCCTGGCGGCCGAACTCGACCATGACCGGGCGGCCCGGGTCGGAGATTACGCGCGCAGCAAATGGGAGGCCGAACAACTGGTGCTCGAAGCGAACGGCGCGGCGGGGTTGTTGACCACGGCGCTGCGTCCGGCGCCGGTGTACGGCCCCGGCATGAAAGGCGGCATCGCGCGAATGATCCGGCTGATCCATGCCCGCCGGCTGCCGCCCTTGCCGAAACTCGAGCACGGCTTTTCCCTCGTCGGCGTCGACGACCTCTGCCGCGCCGCGATGCTCGCTTCGGAAAGTCTGCTCGCCCCCGGCCAATGCTGGCTGTTGACCGACCTGCAACGATATACCGCCCAGGCCGTCGAACAGGCGGTCTACGAAACGCTCGGCCGGAAAAATCCCGCCTGGCGCACGCCGGCTGTGATATTCTTCGCCGCGGCCGCCGTATTGCAAATCGGCCGGTTTGCCGGGTGGGGGAGAGCCGAGTCGGGCCTGCAAATCTGGCGCAATTTGACGAGCGAGCGCACCTGGCCGGCCGGGGAAATCTGCGAAGCGCTCGATTTCCGCCCCACGGGCGTCCTGTATGAACAATTGCCGGCAATCATCCGGGAGCTGACCGGACGGCAAGCGGCCGCGCGGGGGCATGAATGACCAAAGGCATTATTCTTGCGGGCGGCGCAGGCAGTCGGCTGTATCCCATCACCACGACGATCAGCAAGCAGTTGCTGCCCATTTACGACAAGCCGATGATCTATTATCCGCTGTCGACGCTGATGCAATCGGGTATTCGCGAGATCCTGCTCATCACCACGCCGCGCGACCGCGAAGCCTTCCATAAACTGCTCGCCGACGGCAGCGCCTGGGGCATATCGATCACTTACGCCGAACAACCGCGTCCCGAAGGTCTGGCCCAGGCCTTCCTCATCGGCGAGCAATTCATCGGCGACAGCCGCGTTTGCCTGATCCTCGGCGACAATATCTTTTACGGCAATCGCATCGAAGACACTTTGACCCATGTCGTCGCCCAGGACAACGGCGCCAGCATCTTCGCCTATTACGTGCAAGATCCGGAGCGCTACGGCGTGGTTGTGCTCGATGAGAACAATCGCGCGGTCGACCTCGAGGAGAAGCCCGCCCGGCCCAAGTCCCACTATGCGGTTACCGGTCTGTACATGTACGACGACAAGGTCGTCGATATCGCCAAGTCGATTCGACCCTCGGCCCGCGGCGAACTCGAAATCACCGATGTCAACAAGATCTATCTCCGGCAAGGCGAGTTGCAGGTGGAGCTGTTCGACCGCGGCACCGCCTGGCTCGACACCGGCACCACCCAGTCGCTGCTCGACGCGGCCAATTTCATTCGCGTGCTCGAAGACCGCCAGGGACTGAAGATCGGCTGTCCCGAAGAGATCGCCTGGCGCCAGGGTTTCATCGACGACGCGCAATTCGAGCGCTTGGCCGAAGACCACATCAATAGCGGCTACGGCCAATATCTGTTGAAGTTGCTGGAAGAATCGCCATGAAATCCGCAAGCACGCCCATACCCGGATTGCTGTTGCTGGAGCCGGTGGCGCATGGCGACGCCCGCGGCTTTTTCATGGAAACCTGGCGCGAGTCCTTCTTCGTCGAACATGGCATTGCGCATCGTTTCGTCCAGGACAACCACAGCCGCTCGCTGCGCGGCGCCTTGCGCGGGCTGCATTACCAACTCGAATATCCCCAGGGCAAGCTCGTGCGCGCGGTGCGCGGCGAAGTATTCGATGTCGCGGTCGATCTGCGGCATCGGTCGGCGACTTTCGGCCAATGGTTCGGCACATCCCTGAGCGAGGCCAACCGGCGCCAGTTGTGGATCCCTCCCGGCTTCGCCCACGGCTTCTACGTCCTCAGCGAAAGCGCCGACCTGTGCTACAAATGCACCGAATACTACCGCCCGGAAGATGATCGCAGCCTGTTGTGGAGCGATCCCGGGATCGGCGTCGAATGGCCGCTGCTCGACCCGTCTCCGATACTCTCGGAGCGGGACCGCAAGGCCCCGCCGCTGGCCCAGGCCCCGCTGCCTCATTGAAGTTCGCGCCAGATGACCGATTCCGGACCCGGCGAAACCAGATATCCCCTGAATCATTCCAGCCATGGAATGATTCATCGCCGCAAGACCAGGGCGCGGTCTTGTCCTGCTCCGGATGCAACGGCTCGCGCCATCGAATCCGGCGGCGTTCTTTTGCGCCGCGGGGAAGCCCTGACACAGCGGCGCTGCTTGCGGTCATCGGGACATGGCGCAGGACAAATGACCCGGACCGCGCGCAATTCCGGCCGCCGGCGTCCGGTCATGGCGTTCGGCGCATGATGCGCGCCGCGCTGGTTACCGGCGCGCGCGGCCAATTGGCGCGCTGCCTGCGCATGGCCGGCGCGCCGCCGGGCTGGCGCGCGGCGTTTCTCGCCCGCGACCAGCTGGATATCGCCGATCAGGCGCAGGCGCGCGCCGCGCTGAACCGGGCCAGGCCCGATTGCATTATCAATACCGCCGCTTTTACCGCCGTCGACCGGGCCGAAAGCGAAGCCGGCGAAGCCTGGCGCGTCAACGCGGAAGGCGTGGGGAATCTCGTCCGCTGGTGCGCGGCGAACGGCGCGCGGCTGATCCATGTCTCGACCGATTTCGTGTTCGACGGGCGCGCCGGGGAGCCCTGTCGGCCCGAAGACGAACCGGCGCCGCTCGGCGAATATGGCCGCGGCAAGCTGGCCGGCGAACGCGAACTGGACAAGTTGCCCGCCGGACAGGGCCTGATCGTGCGGACTTCCTGGTTGTACTCGGAGTTCGGTCGCAACTTTGTCAAGACCATGCTCGAACTGATGGCGGAACGCGATGAACTCGCCGTGGTGCACGACCAGGTCGGCTGCCCGACCTCGGGCCATTCGCTGGCCGCCCTGATCTGGCGCATGGTGCTTCGCCCGGCAAGCTCGGGCTTGTATCATTGGCATGATGGCGGCGCGATGAGCTGGTACGAATTCGCGCTGGAGATTCAGCAATGGGGGCAGGCGGCGGGCGTGTTGCAAGACATGATTCCGGTCAGGCCGGTGGCGAGCGCGGAATATCCCGCCGCCGCCGCGCGGCCGGCCTATAGCGTCATGGATCGCGCGCGCGCCTTGCGGGATTTCGACATGCCCGAACGCGACTGGCGCTCGGAACTGATCCGCGTAGTCGGTGCCGTGGCGGAACAGCGAGGCGGACAATGAGCGCGCCGCCGAACGCGGCCGCCGCCGGCCTCGACGCCTCCTGCGCCTGCGGAGTCCGGCAATGAGCGCATTGCTGATCACAGGGGGCTGCGGCTTCATCGGCGCGAATTTCGTCCATTATTGGCGGCGCGAACATCCCGGGGACCGCGTCGTCGTGCTCGACGCGCTCACCTACGCCGGCAACCGCGACAATCTGGCCGGCCTCGAAGGCGCTCCCGATTTCCATTTCATCCATGGCGATATTCGCGACCAGGCGCTCGTCGAACAATTGCTGCGCGGCCACGACATCGACGCCGTCGTCCATTTCGCCGCCGAAAGCCATGTCGACCGCTCGATCTCCGGCCCCGACGCCTTCGTCGAAACCAATATCGTCGGCACTCACAACTTGCTCAAGGCCGCCCGTTCGGTCTGGCTCGACGGCGACCGGCCGCGTCCCGATGGCCTGTTCCAGCATATTTCCACCGATGAAGTCTACGGTTCCCTCGGACCCGGCGGCCCGCCGTTTCGGGAGGACACGCCATACGCGCCGAATTCGCCTTACGCCGCGAGCAAGGCCGCTTCCGACCATCTGGCGCGCGCCTACCATCGCAGTTTCGGCTTGCCGGTGGTCACGAGCAACTGTTCGAATAACTATGGTCCCTTCCAGTTTCCGGAAAAGCTCATTCCGCTGTTCCTGACCAATATTCTCGCCGGCGCGCCGCTGCCCGTATACGGCGACGGGCGCCAGCTGCGCGACTGGCTGCATGTCGAGGACCATTGCCGCGCCGTCGAGCTGTGCATGCGCAAGGGCCGGCGCGGCGAAAGCTATAACGTCGGCGGCGATAACGAGTACGCCAATATCGACCTGGTCAAGTTGCTTTGCGCCGGCGTCGACCAGCGCTTCGCGAACGACCGCAATCTCGGCCGGCGCTATCCCGCGGCCCCGCCCGCCAGAGGCGCGCGCTCGGATACGCTGATCACCCATGTCGGCGACCGTCCCGGCCACGACATCCGCTACGCCGTCGATGCCGGCAAGATCAGCGCCGAACTCGGTTTCCGGCCGCGCACCGACTTCGCCGCGGGACTGTCCGACACCATCGACTGGTATCTCGCCAACGAGACCTGGTGGACTCGACTGAGGAATCGCGCTTGACAGGTTGCGGGAAGATCTTCCAGTTACGCCGCGAGGGAATTGCAGGGATCGGCCGACCGCATGCGATATGCAGGAAGGCTCTGCTTTATCGGAGCTTTCCTGCGGCGCATGCCCGCGGTACAAACCCGTGGTGCAAACCCGTGGTGCAAACCCGTGGTACAGAAAAGCACCGCCGAATTCGACGGCGCCAGCCGCCGCATTGGGGAACAGAAGACAAACTCTCTTCTGACGCGACACCCGGCCCTGCCTGCGCCGGGGCGCTTGCACATTACAAGTTATTGCAAGCAAGTACATTTCTCATCGCCGAGACCGATTTCCCCCAAGCTCCGGGTCGGGTCCGTACGCCGACCGTCGCGAACCGCCGGGTCAGATGAAATCGACCGGAGTCAAGGGGCCGTCGAACACGCCCGCCAGCGCGATGGCCATATCCGTGCCGGCGCTGAAATCGCCGTCCCCGTCGACATCGACGAGCACCCAATCCAACGTGATGTTATTGCCGGTGACATAGCTTAGATTGGTAGCGAAACTAAAAAACGGCGGCGATTCAAATTTCGTCCTGTCTTCCGTCGTCGTGACGAGCGCAATGGACCTGGCCTGGGAGAATGCAGTCGCTGTCGCGTCGCTCATGAACAGGCCGTCGCCATCGCCGACGACCGTCTTCAGGTTTTTGCTATTCCCGCTGTTGGTTATCTGCTTGATGCTTCCCCTCAAGTCCAGGACCGAACTGAGATCGATCTTGTCGACGCCTTTTTCGAACCCGGCAATTATGTCGAAGCCGGTCATCTTGTCGGCAAAGTTGACTTGAGAGTCGGATGCGGCAGTGTATATGAACGTGTCTTTGTGGTTATCCTTGATATGGGCACCCGAATCATACACTACGGAAGAAAGAGCACCACCGTTCACCAGAGCAATAACATTAGCATGACGAAGAATAATATCTCCTCCAGCACCGCCTGTAATCTTGTCCTCGCCGGAGTGATGGACGAACAGATCGTTGCCGCCATGGCCCATGAGAGTGTCTTTCGCCGAGTAACCGGCACCGGAAATGATATCGTCGACAGGACTGCCGTCCACTTTCAAGCCGGGAGGCGGATTTGCTGCAGAGCCTGCATGCGAAAGTGTGTAAACGCCTCCCGAACTTTCTCTGGCATCCAGGTAGGTCAGGAAGTCAAGAAACCCCGATCTCTCTTTTCCTCTTTCGACATAGAGAGGAGCATCTCCGGTAACCTTCAGCTCCCCGATTTCATTGCCTTCGGCTACCTTGAGGTGGTTGACGTAATTGATTGCCTTGGGCCGTTCCTTGGCGGCGACGGTCGAAGTGACGGTCGCCGTGGAGTGCACGGTCAATTCCTCGATATCCTTGTCCAACGCGAGTGTCAGCTTCATTTTTGAAGCCTGCGCTTCCAATTGCGCCAAATCCGACAGCTTGTCCTTCGTGCCGCCGCGCGTATGCATTTTCAGCGTCAGCGAGTCGTCGTCGCCGTCTTCCAGCATGTAGCTCACGTCGGCGGTCGTGGCCGTCGCCTTGTCGGTGTCCTTGCCGGGCGCCTTGCTGGAAACGGCGAGGCCGGCGCCGGACATGACGTTCTTGAACGTGACTTTCGCCGCAGTGCCGTTGCTCACCATCAACTCGTCGACCCCGAGATCCTTGACATCGTAGGCCCCCGAGCCTTCGCTCGCGTCCAGAGTAATGGTCTCGAAGCCCGTGTAGGCATCCCCGGCGCCCTTGAGGTTGGCTCCGGTTTTTTGCTTCAGCACCAGGGTGTCCATGCCCGCGCCGCCGTCTATCCGGCTCTTGGCGCCGGCGGCGGCATTGTCGACCGTGAACGTGTCGTCGCCGGCGCCGAGGTCCGCCTTCAGGCCGTCCTTCGCGAACGCCGCCACGCTCACATCGTCCTTGCCCGCGCTGCCCATGTAGCTCATGACGCTCGCGCCCAGATTGCTCAACTTGACATCGCCGCTCGCCTCGCTCGCGTCGACCGTCTTCAGCTTCTTCAGGCCCATCGCGTCCAGGGTCGTCTTGCCCGAGCCGGACAAGGTCAGTTTCTCCAGCGTTTCGGACGGCTTGACATCGGCCGCTTTCTCCGCCACCGCCGGGGCGAACTTGGTCGCGGACAGCGTCAGGTCGCCGGCGCCGGAAACGGCGACCGTCTTGATCTGGTCCGAAGCCAGGCGGATGTTGGAGTCGCCCTTCACTTCGATCATCAGATCCTCGATGCCCTTGAGGCACAACTTGCCGTGCCCGTTGGCCGTATTGCCGAACCGGTCGACCATGGCCGTCAGTTCCGTCATGTCCTCGGCGGCGTTCTCCACCAGCAAGGTGGTGTTGGTGTTGCGCAGGTCGACGGACTCGATCGCTTTCGAGTAGATGTGCACCGGAACGCTGTCCTTGTCGTTTTTCGCGGCTACAGCGGGCGTTCCGGGTGTTTGGCCCTCGGCGGGCACGGCGGCCTTGGCGGGCGTGTTTTCGCCGTAGCGCTTGCCGTCGTCGCCCATGCCGTCGTGCACGCCGTCGAGCGTCACGCTCTTGACCGTTTCGGAATGCGCGGTCGACTTGCCCACCTCGACGCCCTTGCCGCCTTCGACCATGACCGAGGTCGTGGTGTCCGTGTCGAAGATGTTCACCTGCGCGCGGGCGTTCACATCCTCGAGGTTTACCGCGGCGGCGTTCATGATTTCTATCGTCGTATCCTTGTCGTCGTCGCCCAGGGATTCGGACGAGACATCGGCGCCGCCGGCGTCCAGTTCGACATCTCCCGCGACATCGCTCAGGACGACATCCGTCAGGCCTTCCCAGCCGCTCAGGTCCGCATCGAAGTCGCCGCCGCTGTCGACCGTCAGCGTTTCGACGTTCATGACGCTCGCTCCGGAAGAGATATTGACATCGTCGTCGGAGCCGCTGGAAGAAAGCTCCAGCGTGTCCATGCCCTCGCCGCCGTCGAGCCGGTCCACGCCGGTCAGGGTCTTCTCGGTGGCGACGAAGGTGTCGTCGCCCAGGGTGCCGTCGAGCCGGTCGACGCCCGTGGTCAACTCGAAGCTCTTGCCGGGACGTTGCATCATGTCGATAGCTTCCTTGGCCGCGGTCACGCTGTCGCCGTCGCCGGTCACGCCGCCGAGCACGCTCGCAGAGTCGCCCTCCCAGCGCTTGGTAACGGTGTAGTACGTGGCCACTTCAACCTTGTTGGCGAACATCATGGCGAGAGCGCCGAAATCGCCGTAGGCGGGATGGCTTTCCCCCTGCATGCGGATCTCGAATAACTGCCGCACGGCCAGCAGGCCCATCTCGCCCCGGCCCATGCCGCCGTTGAGCAGGCCCGTCGCCAGGGCCAGCACTTCCGCCGACGGCGCTTCGCCGAGCGCCGCAGTCAGAAAATCCCGGGCGAACTCCGCATTCGTGATGAAGAAGGGATACATGGACGTGAAGGCGCTCGAGGCGGCGATGTGATTCGCCAACTCCAGCAGGGCATCTTCCGGGCTCATGCCCTTGTCCACGCTCGCGTTGTAGACGCCGTACCACTCGTTGAGCAATGCGGTGCCCGGTGCCTTGCCCAGCATGGCCACCGACAGGCCGATTATCGTATCTCTGGTTTGTGCAGTTACCGCCATTCAAAACTTGTTGATATGCTGGCGTATTTGCCGGATTCGCGCGGCCCGGCCGCTGAATCGCCGCGCGAACATGAACGAAAAATTCCGGCCCGCGAGGCCGCCGTTCGGGGACGGTCTCGCGATGTCCGCCGGATCATTTTCCAGAAGAGCGTCGCCGCGAAGCGGACCGAAACGCGAGCGCGGATAAAGATGCGGCCCGCGCGAACTCCTTCCCGGAAACGCGCGCGGCGACCCACAAGGCCGCATCGTTCGCCAGCCCGGTTCGGCGGCCCGCGAGGAAACCGTCCCGCCTGCGGCAGCGCAAGAGAATTATTGGCAACTATCTGATTTATCAATAATAAACAAGCCGAAACCCGGCGCTCGACGGCTTTCCCGGAAGCGTTCTGTCGACCTTCGAAGAGGCTCGCGATCATTTCCAGGCCGCCGCGAAGACGAGCCGCGCAACTGGCCGGGACGCGCCGCGGCCGGACGGAGCACCGGCGTTTCGCGGTCGCTTGGGCGGCCGAAAATTTCGCCAACTTGTGATCCCCGTCACATGCGAGCAGCGCAAATATCGTCGTATAATGCCGCCATGTGAAGCCCTTTCTTACTTTTCAGGAGCACTCCAAAATGGCGGTAACTGCACAAACCGCGAACTGGTTTGCGCGGCTTGTCGGCGGCTATGCCGGGACCGGCCCGAGTGCTCGCGAAGAGGAAGCTGCCGCAGACCGGAGCGAAGAACGTCGGTTCGCCAGACTTCGCCCGGGACTGCGCTGAATTTGAGCGCGTCGGCGACCCGCCGGCGCGTGAAACCGCGGCTCCTCGCCGATTCGGGTCGCTTGTACATATCCGGGTTGGCAATCCGTCGGATTTTACGGCGTTTGATCTCTCGAATCGTTGATTCTTCTTCCGACCTGTCGTGGGAAATTTGCTGAATATGAATCGGGAAAGTTCCCATAAATCAGAACGTTCCTGCCGCCATCCCTTGAAAAACCTGGTTCAGCAGCTGAGACAGGCCGCAGGAATGGGACACCCATCCCGCGCAGGAATGGGACGCAGGAATGGGACACCCATCCCGTACGCGCGCGGGTCATCGGATCATGCGGCGGGATTGTGCGTTGGAGAATGGCCTTCGGGGACATTCCCGGGCCATGCGCGCCGCCGGGCGGGATATTCTGGTAGACTTTCGCGCCGCATCGCGATACAGGCCCGGAGGCCGGCATGTCCAGCAATCCCGACGCATTCCCCTTCCAGTGGGACGACCCCTTTCTCGTCGACGAGCAATTGGACGAGGAGGAGCGGATGGTGCGCGAGACCGCGCGGCAATACGCTCGGGACAAGTTGCTGCCGCGAGTGCGCGAAGCCTATCGCAAGGAAGAAACCGACCCCGGCATCTTCCGCGAAATGGGCGAGCTGGGCCTGCTCGGCTGCATGCTCGAAGGTCATGGCTGCGCCGGCATGAACTATGTCTGTTACGGGCTTGCGGCGCAGGAAATCGAAGCGGTCGATTCCGGCTACCGTTCGATGATGTCGGTGCAATCGAGCCTGGTCATGCATCCCATCAACGCCTTCGGCAGCGCCGCGCAAAAGCGGAAATACCTGCCCGGCCTCGCTCGCGGCGAACTGATCGGCTGCTTCGGACTCACCGAACCCGATTACGGTTCCGACCCGGGCGGCATGATCGCCAGGGCGCGGGGCGTCGACGGCGGATTCCGGCTGACCGGAACCAAGACCTGGATCACCAATGCGCCGATCGCCGATGTGTTCATTGTCTGGGCCAAAGACGACGCCGGCGCCATTCGCGGCTTCATTCTCGAACAAGGCATGCCCGGTCTCGCCGCGCCCGCGATCGAGGGCAAATTGGCCTTGCGCGCTTCAGTCACGGGCGAGATCGCGATGGACGAGGTATTCGTTCCCGCAGCGAACCTGCTGCCCGCCGCGCGCGGCCTCGGCGCGCCTTTCAGTTGCCTCAACTCCGCCCGCCTCGGCATCGCCTGGGGCGCGCTCGGCGCTGCCCGGACCTGCTGGCATACCGCCTTGCAATATACCCTCGAGCGCAAGCAATTCGGCCGGCCGCTGGCGGCGAACCAGTTGATCCAGAAAAAACTCGCGCAGATGCAGACCGACATCAGCATCGGCCAGCAAGCCTGCCTGCGCGCATCGCGCCTGCGCGACGCGGGCAAGCTCGCCGCGCCGCTGATTTCCCTGCTGAAGCGCAATTCCTGCCTCAAGGCGCTCGACGCCGCCAGGGAGGCCCGCGACATGCTCGGCGGCAACGGCATCTCGGACGAATATCCGGTCATGCGCCACGCGCAAAATCTCGAAGTCGTCAATACCTACGAAGGCACCCAGGACATTCACGCGCTGATCCTCGGCCGCGCCCAGACCGGCATCCAGGCCTTCGCCGGAAAGCCCTGACAATCAGGGCTTCCCCGCCGATTCTTGTCACGGCCGGCAAAGGTTGTTAATTTGGGTCGACTTCGGCTGAATCTCCGAACCAGGGGCTCGAACATGGAAGCAATAGCCATACTTTTCGTGGTGGCGCTGTTTTTTTGCCTGTATTTCCTGCCCGCGATCGTGGCGCACAGGCGCGATCACCACAACAAGGCCGCGATATTCATTCTGAATCTCTTCCTCGGCTGGACCTTTCTGGGCTGGGTCGGGGCGCTGGTCTGGTCCCTGACGGCGGTCATGGACCAGGGATGAGCGGCCGCCGGAGAAAAGCGCCGACCTGGGCCGCCGCGGATCGATATGCCGCGGGGCAAACTTCCGGAGCGCCGAAATGCGATCAGGTTTGAAACATTCTCTCGGCTTGCTTCTCGTGTTGTCGGCTTTCGCCGCCGGTTCCGCCGCCGCCCAGGAATTGCAGCCGGCCGCGCCCGAATCGGCGGGCATGGACGCGGCGAAGCTGGAACTGGCGACTGCGCGGCTGCGACAACATGTCGACGACGGCGAAATACCCGGCGTGGTGGCGGCGGTCGCCCGCGACGGCAAGCTGGTCTATTTCGAATCGCTCGGCCGCCATGATCTGGAAAATGACCGGGAAATGCGCCCGGATACGCTGTTTCGAATCTATTCGATGACGCGGCAGATCACGAGCATCGCGGTATTGCAGCAATACGAGCAAGGCAGGTTCGAATTCGACGACCCGGTTTCGATGTATCTGCCCGAATTCGCCGCGCAGCGCGTGCTGCTCGACCCCGGCGGCGCCGACATCGGCCGCACCCGCGAGCGCGTCGGCGACATGACCGTGGCGCACCTGCTCACCCATACTTCCGGGCTGGGGTCGCGCGGTTCGGCGCTCTATCGCGAACACAATGTGCGCGACAAGTCGATCAGCCTCGACGAGATGACCGCCAACGCCGCGCGCATGCCGCTGTTTCACGATCCCGGCACGGCATTTCGCTACGGCATTCACGCCACGATCCTGGGCAAGCTTGTGGAAGTCTGGTCGGGCCGGCCGTTCGATGAATACCTGCGAGAGCACCTGTTCGAGCCCCTCGGCATGGACAGCACCATGTTCTGGGCCGAAGGCGCCGACGCCGAACGGCTGGCGGTCGTGTATCGGCCCGCGGACGGCCGCCTGCGCCCCTACCGGATCGAACAGGTGCCGTGGACAGCGCGGCCGCCGCTGATCGAAGGCGGCGTCGGCCTGCTTTCCACGGTGCCCGACTTCATGCGCTTCGCGCAGATGGTGCTGAACAAGGGCGAACTCGACGGGCGCCGCGTGCTGCGGACCGAAACCGCCGAACTGATCTATCGCAACGCCGTACCGGATGCGGCCATGCCCATCGGTTCCGGCGGCTACTGGCGCGGCTCGGGCTGGACCTTGGGCGGCTTCAACCTGGTGATGGACGCGAGCGCCTACAATTTTCCGGTGAACAATGGCGTGATCTGGTGGGACGGCTCGGCGGGCACGCGCTATTTCATCGATCCCGGCGAGAACATGGTCATGGTGATCATGAGCCAGGTCTCGCCCGCCGCGGGCGGCGGCTTCCGCGAGAATTTCAGGTGCCTCGTCGACGCGGCCACGATAAAGCGCGGCGGCTGAAGCAAGGAATATGGCAAGCGGCGAACGCGACAGCCGAGTCGACGACTATCTGGCGCGACACGGGCAATGGCGCCAGCAAATGCGGGCGTTCCGCGAGGCGCTGCTGGCGGCGGGGCTCGACGAGACGATCCGCTGGGGGATTCCCGCCTATCTCCGCGAGGGAGCCATTCTGATCGGCTTCGCCGGATTCAAGCGGCATTGCGCGCTCTGGTTCCATCAGGGCGTATTCCTCGAAGATGCGGCCAGCAAATTGAGCGACTCCCGCGAAGGCAAGACCAAGGCCATGCGGCAATGGAAGTTTGCGGCCGGGGAAGAAGTGCCCCGCGAGCTGTTGCGCGATTACGCGGCGGAAGCGATCGCAAATCACGACGCGGGGACAAGACACGAACCGGTTTCCCGACCCTTGCGCATGCCGCGGGAACTCGAGCAGGCCATGCGGGAAGACGCCGCCTTGCGCGCGGCTTTCAGCAAGCTGACGCCCGGCAGGCAGAAGGAATACGCTGAACACGTCGGCGGCGCCAAACAGGAAAAAACGCGCCGGTCGCGGCTGGAAAAGGCGCGGCCGCTGATCCTCGCCGGCGCCGGCCTCAACGACAGGTATCGTCGATGAGCGGCGGCGGTCCCCGTTGCGGCTCGCTCACTCCGAAGCCGAGCTTGCCGTCGACGCGGCGCCGTCGATTCCCGTTGCGGCTGTCGGTCCGGGATGGTTGCGGCGGCGGACTCCGGACATGGCGGACGGCTGCGATCGCCGGATGTTTTCCATAGAATCCGCGGTTCGGAAAAGCGATGATCAAGTCAGGACTTGCCTGCGGCGCATGCCCGCGGCCCGGCCGGAGAGGGTGAATTGAGCAGGGGAATCAGCGGTTTCGGCGCCTACATTCCGCGCGCGCGGCTGTCGCGGTCGGTGATCGCCGAAGCGAATGCCTGGTTCGACGCCGGCCTGAAGTCCCTCGGACAAGGCCGGCGCAGCATGTGCAACTGGGATGAGGACGCGATCACCATGGGCGTCGAAGCCGCGGCCGACTGTCTCGCCGGATTCGACGGCTTCGCGCCGCAAAGCCTCTATTTCGCGTCGACGACCTTTCCTTTCCTCGACCGGCAGAATTCCGTCGTGCTCGCCGAAGCCCTCGACCTGCCGCGGCAGTTGCTGGCGATGGATGTCGGCGCTTCCCAGCGCGCCGCGACCTCGGCCTTGCTCGCCTTGCTGCGAGGCGACCGCGACGGCCTGCTGGTGGCCTCGGAACATCGCCGCGCCAGGGCCGGTTCCCGCGCCGAAATGCTCTGGGGCGACGGCGCGGCCGCTATCGCCGTCGGCGGCGGACCGGAACTCGCCGAATTTCTCGGCGGCGAGAGCGTGGCCGCCGATTTCGTCGACCATTATCGCGGCGGCGAGTTCGACTACGGCTGGGAAGAACGCTGGATCCGGGACGAAGGCTATCTGAAGATCGTGCCGGAAGCGGTCGACCGCCTGCTCGGGAAATGCGACATCGAAGCCGGCGATATCGCGCATTTCATCTTGCCGGCGGAGCAGCCGCGCACGCCGCCGGCGGCGGCGAAGCGGCTGGGCATCGCCGCCGGCGCCGTGGTCGACAATCAGGCCGCGACGGTAGGCGCGGCGGGCGCGGCGCAACCGATCCTGCTGCTCGCGAAAACACTCGAATCGGCCAAGCCCGGCGAACTCGTATTGCTCGTCGGATTCGGCCAGGGCTGCGATGCCTTGCTGTTCCGCGTCACCGGCGCCGTCGGCGGCTTCAGGCCCGCCGCGGGCATCGCCGGCGCGCTCGCGGCGGGCCGCGAGGAAACGAGCTACGCCAGGTTCCTGGCTTTCAACAACCTGGTCGAGCGGGACCTCGGCAAACGCGGCGAAACCGACAAGCAGACTTACCTGTCCAGCTACAATCGCCGCCGCGACCTGGTGACTTCCTTCGTCGGCGGCAAATGCCGGGAATGCGGCGCGGCGCAGATCCCGCGCGAAAGATATTGCGTGAATCCGGACTGCAACGCGCTCGACAGCCAGGACAGCTATTCTTTTGCCGACAAGCAAGGCGTGGTCCTGACCTGGACGGCGGACCGCCTCACTTTCGACTGGAGCCCGCCGGCGTATTTCGGCATGGTGCAATTCGACGGCGGCGGCAAGTTGATGATGGATTTCACCGAAGTGCGAGAGGGCGGCGTCGATTCGGGCGCGAGGGTCTCGGTGCATTTCCGCGTGCGGCAATTCGACCCGCAACGCGGATTCAGAAAGTACTTCTGGAAAGCCAGGATCATCGACTGATCGCGGTCTCCCGCAAGGCGGCAATGAATGATTCCATGGCTGGAATTATTCGGAGGATACGAGGAAAGCTCTGATATATCAGAGCTTTCCTGCGGCACACGGATGTGCCGCCGGATTCGATGGCGCAAGCCATTGAATCCGGGAGCAAGACAAAACCACGCTTTTGTCTTGCGGCAATGAATAGTTCCATGGATGGAATTATTCAGAGAATACCTGCACAGAAAACGAGGCGAGAGGCAATGGCCGAAGGCATCAAGGACAAAGTGGCGATTCTGGGCATGGGCTGCAGCAAGTTCGGCGAACGCTGGGATGCCGGCCCGTCGGACCTGATGGTCGAGGCCTTCGAGGAATGTCTCGCCGACGCGGGCATCGAACGCGGCGAAATCGAGGCGGCCTGGTTCGGCGCCGGCATCGACGCCTTCCACGTCGGCGCGAGCGCCATGCCGATGGCCATCGCCCTGCGCCTGAACTACATCCCCGCGACCAAGGTGGAGAACATGTGCGCCACCGGCACCGAGGCTTTTCGCGGCGCGGTGTACGCGGTCGCTTCGGGCGCCTGCGATATCGCTCTCGCGCTCGGCGTGGAAAAACTCAAGGACACCGGCTACGGCGGCCTGCCGCAACGTTCGCGAGGCATCGAGAACGACATGTACTGGCCCAATCTGTCCGCCCCCGGCGCTTTCGCGCAACTGGCCGCGGGCTATCGCGCCAGGCACCGGGTGAACAGGCAAGACCTGAAACGGGCCATGGCCCATGTCTCGGTCAAGAGCCACGCCAACGGCGCGAAGAATCCGAAGGCCCACCTGCGCCGGGAGATCACCGAACAACAGGCGCTGTCGGCGCCGTATATCGCCGAACCCATCGGGCTGTACGATTGCTGCGGCGTCAGCGACGGCTCCGCCTGCGCCATCGTCGCGACCCCGGCAATCGCCCGCAGCCTGGGCAAGGAACAGCTGGTCGCGGTCAAGGCGCTGCAATTGTCAGTATCGAACGGCGTCGAATCCGGTCACGAGAGTTGGGACGGCTCCTGTCTCAAGACCACCCGCATCGCCGCCCGGCGCGCCTACGACGAAGCCGGAGTGCGCGACCCGGCCCGGGAAATCAGCATGACCGAAGTGCATGACTGTTTTTCCATTACCGAACTGGTGACCATGGAAGACCTGCAGCTGATCGAGGAAGGCAAGGGCGTCGCGGCGGTGCTCGACGGCGACTTCGACGCCGAAGGCAGATTGCCCTGCCAGATCGACGGCGGCCTGAAATGCTTCGGCCATCCGATCGGCGCTTCCGGCCTGCGCATGATCTACGAGAATTACCTGCAATTGCAGGGCCGGGCCGGCCCGCGGCAATTGGCGGATCCGAAACTGGGGCTGAGTCACAATCTCGGCGGCTTCCCGCACCAGAACATCTGCAGCGTCTCCATGATCGGACATTTGTGACGAACCGCGCCGAAGCCCGGACCGCTGGCGCATGCGCCGCAGGGAAGTTCTGACTCGATCAGAGCTTCCCTGTTTCAGTCCGGCGCTGATCGGCGTCATCTTCGCGCCGCTCAATTGTCGACTCGTCGCCGGAGAATCGCGCGGAGCCGCTCAGAACAGGCCGACGATCTCGCCGGCGTCGTTGAGCGCGATATCCCTGGCCGCCGGCGCGAGCGGCAGGCCGGGCATGGTCAGGATGTCGCCGGTAATGACCACGACGAATTCGGCGCCGTTGAACAGGCGCACCTCGCGCACGGGCAGCGTGTGTCCGGAAGGCGCTCCCTTGGCCGCGGCGTCGCTGGAGAAGCTGTATTGCGTCTTGGCGACGCAAATCGGCAAGTGTCCGCGGCCTATCGCCTCCCATTGCCGCAGGCGTTCGCGCGCGTCCTCGGGAATCGCGATGTCGCCGGCGCGATACACTTCGCGCGCGACGGTCCGAATCTTGTCCTCGAAGGGAAGGTCGTCCGGATACAGCGGCTTGAAATCGGCCTCGCCGCTGTCGGCGAGCTGTTGCGTCTTGCGCGCCAGATCCAGCGCGCCCTTGCCGCCTTCGGCCCAATGCGAGCAGACCGACATTTCCACGTCGAGATTCGCCAGGCCGCGCCGGATGGCATCGAACTCCTCGTCGGTATCGCCGCTGAACCGGTTTACGGCGACGACCACGGGCAGGTCGAACTTGCGCACGTTCTCCACGTGGCGGAGCAGGTTGGCCATGCCGGCCTCGAGCGCCGCGGGGTCGGACCTGGCGAGATTTTCGCGTTCCGCTCCGCCATGCATCTTCAGCGCGCGCGCGGTGGCGACGACTACCGCCGCGGCGGGCCGCAGCCCGGCGCCGCGGCATTTGATATTGAAAAATTTCTCGGCGCCGAGATCCGCGCCGAAGCCCGCTTCGGTGACGACATAGTCCGCCAGTTTCAGGCCCGCGCGGGTCGCCATCACCGAGTTGCATCCATGGGCGATATTGGCGAAGGGGCCGCCGTGCACGAGCGCCGGATTGTTTTCCAGCGTCTGCACCATGTTCGGCGCGAACGCGTCGCGCAACAGCACGCTCATCGCGCCGGCGGCTTCGATGTCGCGGCCGAAAATCGGCCGGCCGTCGATGTCGGCGGCGACGGCGATATTGCCGAGGCGCCGGCCGAGATCGGACAGGCTGTCGGCCAGGCAGAAAATCGCCATGACCTCGCAGGCCGCGACGATATCGAAGCCGCTCGTGCGGGCGACTCCGACGGCCGAGCTGGCGAAGGCCCGCAGCGCCCGGTCGTTCATGTCGATGGCGCGGCGGAACTGGATCTTGCGTTCGTCGATATGCAGGCTGTTGCCCCAATAGAGGTGGTTGTCGAGCATCGCCGCGAGCAGGTTGTTGGCGGCGGCGACGGCGTGGAAGTCCCCGGTGAAATGCAGATTGATATCGTCCATGGGCATCAACTGGGCATGGCCGCCCCCGGTGGCGCCGCCCTTCATGCCGAAACAGGGGCCGAGGCTGGGCTCGCGCAGGCAGGCGACGGCCTTCCGGCCCGACAGGTTCAGGGCGTCGACCAGGCCGATCAGCGTGGTTGTCTTGCCTTCGCCCGCAGGCGTCGGACTGATGCCCGTCACCAGGATCAATTTTCCGTCGGGCCGGTCTTGCAGGGAATCGATATAATCGAGCGCGAGCTTGGCCTTGTGCCGGCCGTATGCAACAAGCGCTGCGGGAGGAACGCCGAGTTTGGAGGCCACTTCGGCCACTGGTCTTATTGCCGCGTTCCTTGCGATTTCAATATCGGGTTTCACGTGCCGGCCTCCGTCCGGAATCCATTTTCGCGCGTCGAGGGATGGAGTGCGGCGGATTATAGCGTCAACAGCGGACCGGATACGACCGCGATGGCGCGCATCAATGTCGTCGAATCAGCGCTCAACCTCTCCGCCCCGCGTCAGGCATCCTCCCGTCCATGGAATTTTCCATTGTCGCCAAACCGAGGCGGTCTTGTTTGACATGCGTATTCAATAACTTGCGCCATCGAATCCGGCGGCGCATCCATGTGCCTGATTCCAGGAGCAGTCGATTTCCCGACGATGTCGGCGGGGAGGGGAGCCGGGGGATTCGCCCGTTCGCGCGCGGCAACTGCGCCGCCGCGACTGCGTCGACCGCCGCGCCGCCCATATCGTCGCGCGCATCTTCGCAGGACATCGGTCTCCTGTCCGCCTTGCCGCCCGCCATGTCCGCGCGGTCTGCGGATCATTCCCGGAAACAGGCCGCCGCGCAACCGGACAAGCAATCGTCGCGGGGTTATACTTCACCCGTTCGCAAGGGAAGCTCTGATCAATTCAAAGCTTCCCTGCGGCACATGGATGTGCCGCCGGATTCGATGGCGCAAGCCATTGAATCCGGGAGCAAGACAAAACCACGCTTTTGTCTTGCGGCAAGGAATAATTCCATGGATGGAATTATTCAGAGGATACCAAGTTCACGGATCAAGATTTTCTGACGAGGTACGCACAGTGAAAAAATTCATGATTCCGGTCGCCGGCTGGCTGGCGCTCGCGATGTGCTGGAATATGGCCGCGGCCCAGGAAGGCGAGGCCCTCGCCATCCTGGTGCCCGGCGGCGGCACTTACAGCAGGCCGATTTCGACCGATTCGCCGCAGGCCCAGGCCTTCTTCGACCAGGGCCTGCGCATGGCCTGGAGCTTCTACTTTCCGGAGTCCATCGCTTCCTACCAGGAAGCTTCGCGCCGCGACCCGGACCACCCCATGCCTTATTTCGGCCTGGCCCACGCCGCCGGCCCCAACCCGAACAGCCGCTACGCCGGTCTGCCGGACGACCCCCAGGGCGCCGGACTTGCGGCCATTCGCAAGGCGCTCGAGCGCGCCAACAACGGCAGCGAGCGCGAACGCGACATGGTCAACGCGCTCTTCACGCTTTACAACAAGGACGCGATCAGCGACGACCGCGAGCGGGATCAGGCCTATGTCGACACCATGCGCCGCCTGCATCACAAGTATCCCGACGACGCCGATATCGCTTCCCTGTTCGCCGAAGCTTTCATGAACACCACGCGCTGGGATTACTGGGAGCCCGACGGTTCGCCGCGCCCGGGCGTCGCCGAAGCCCGCGCCGCGCTCGAAGCGGCCATGGCTGTCGAACACGACCATCCCGGCGCCAACCATCTCTACATCCACCTGATGGAAGCTTCCGGCGAACCGGAACTGGCCATGCCTTCGGCGCAGAAACTTGAAGGCAGCGTGCCGATTTCGGGGCACATGGTGCACATGCCCGGCCATATCTACCTGCGCGTGGGCGAATACGAGAAAGCGATCTCCGCCAACGAGCGGTCGCAGATCGTGGACCGGCAATTCGCCGAAATCTGGGGCGACAACAACCTTCCGATGATCGGCACTTACGCGCTGTCGCACAAATCCCATGCGCCGCACGCGCTCGACTTCGTGCGTTACGCCAACATGTTGCAAGGCAATTACGCGGCCGCCTCCGAAGCCGCCCAGCGCGGCGCGGCCAGCGTCGGCAGGGCCGCCGAGGCCGTCAACCGGGGCGAGAAGCGAGTGGTGCACGCCTGGGTCGTGGACAAGGTCTTCGGCCGCTGGGACCGCATCCTCGAAGGCGAGCAAAGCCATGGCGGCACGCCGTATCTCGACGGCATGTGGAGCTATGTGCTCGGCAGCGCCCATGTGGCCGACGGGCGACTCGACGCCGCCGAGGCGGAACTCGCCAATATCCAGGCCCAGGCCCGGGCGGACGGAGTCGACGACACCGGAGTCGGCCCCACGCCCGCCTCCCACATCCTGGAACTGGCGACGCACGCCTTGCAAGGCGAAATCGCCGAAGCGCGCGGCGATCTCGATTCGGCCATCGCCCATTACCAGGCCGCGGCGGACATGCAGGACGCCAACAACTACACCGAGCCGCCCGACTGGTCCCAATCCATGCGCCTGTATCTCGGCGCGGCGATGCTGGCCGCGGGCCGGGCGGCGGACGCCGAAGCGGTCTATCGCAAGGATCTGGAATGGAACCAGCAAAATGGCTGGTCGACATTCGGCCTCGCCCAGGCGCTGGAAGCGCAAGGCAAGACCCAGGAGGCCATCATCGTCAAGCGGCAGTTCGAATCGCTCTGGCGCAATGCCGATATCGAACTCGAACGCTCGCGATTGTAAGCCTGGCCGATCCAGGGGCGCGGTTTCCTCCGCAAGTCTCCTGCCCGCGCCCGCGGGATGCGGCGCCGGCAAGTCCTGCGACGACATCGGAGTCCCGCGCGGAGTCATATTGGACTTCGCGCGGGGCAAGTCCCGCCTCGCCCGGCTCTCGGCAAGGAACCGCGCCGCCGGCCATTGTTGCGTCGCGGAGCGACGCGGCGAACTGTCTCGAATCGCCGCAGCGCCGACTCGGCCCGCGCGCCGGCTGCCGAAGTCCATTGCCGGACAGCAATGACGAAACAAGAAACGATGCCTCGCAGTCGAACCCGAAGAGAAGCCGATACACGCCGATCCGGAGAATGACGCATGCTGACATCCTTGACACATCGCGAACTGAAGACCAAACAGCGGGGCGCGAGAGCCGGCTTTCCCGAGACCATGGGTTTGCGCGTCCATCGCTCGATCAGTTGGATCGGCCGGGCGGAGCAGGCTGAGGACAGCGACGCGCGATTCATCCTGCTCTGGATCGCTTTCAATGCGGCCTATGCGGATGAACAGAAAGTGGGACACTCGCCTTCCGGGAACCGCGGCGGACAAAACGAAAGATCGATATTCGCCGATTATTTCGAGAAAGTCGTCGCGCTGGATAGCGACAAGCGGATTTATGGCGCGATATGGAAGAATTTTTCAGGGCCGGTCCGGCTGCTCATGGCGAACAAGTTCGTGTACAGCCCGTTCTGGCAACATCACAACGGCGCGACCGGATTCGAAAACTGGGAATCATGGTTTGATAAATCCAGACACGGATTCAATTCCGCCTTCGCAAGCCAGAAAACCAGCCGCGTGCTGGCCGAGGTCTTCGACCGCCTCTATGTGCTTCGCAATCAGCTTCTGCACGGCGGCGCGACCTGGGACAGCCAGGTAAATCGCCGGCAAGTGAATGACGGCGCCGCCATCCTCGGTTTCCTGGTGCCGATTTTCGTCGACCTGATGATGGATAATCCCGACGGGGATTGGGGGATGCCGTTTTATCCGGTTGTGGAGTAGGCGGATAGAGGATGATGTCGCCAATTGACAAACACGGGAGCGCTGACCTACCTTCTTGGATGTTGACAGCAAAAAGAAGTAGCAACAAGAAACAGAATGTCGGAAAAGATATTTTGATCACCCAAACAGTTCTTCGCCAGGAAGCCCGGCGAGGTGAAAGCAGCCCGCCACCGAATCGATGGCCGGGTCGGAATCGCCGTGCCAGGGAGTCCGGATGACAGGCGACGACCATAAAACCGGAAATGGCCAGACGGTCGCTGGTGAGTCGGCGCGAGAACATGTGTTGTTGACGGTGCTCGGCAAGTCGCCGCAACCCGTGCGCTATTGTCTCGAAGGCGAAGACCGGGTTCGCGAGGCGAAGCTTGCGCCTCTCGCGCTATACAAATTGCTTGCGCCGCCCGCCCGCCCTGATCGCGTTGCGGCGCTCTGCACGCCGGAAGCGGAACAGCAAAGCTGGCCTTTGCTCGAAACAGAGCTGAAAGGCCGATGCGCGACAGAATTGGTTCGCGTGCCTGCGGGCGGAACCCGGGAAGATATTGACAAGTATATAGAGCAGGTCGCTGTAGCCATCCCCGACAATACCGACATTACTGTCGATGTAACCCATGGGTTTCGACATTTTTCGTTTCTCATGTATGTCGCCGTTCTCTATCTGGTCGCTCTTCGCGGGGTGACGGTCCGTGGCGCGTACTACGGGATGCTGAATTCGAACTTTCCGAGCCCCTTCATCGACCTGCGGCCGCTTCTGGAACTGCCCCGCTGGGTGTATGCGTTGGAGGTACTGCGAGACACGGGAAGCACTTTGCCGATGGCGAAGAATCTCCGCGATGGTCGGGAGAATCAAACGACCAAGGGCATCGCCCGCGATCTGACGCGCTTGTCAGAGACGTATCTCTCCGCTTTGCCCTTGGAGTTCGGACGGCTGGCAAGAGATCTCGCTCAGCGCCGCAGGCCGTTACGAAGGCTCCTCGGCCAAAACTATCGTCTACCGCTCGCGCTCGCGGAAGAGTTGGTCAAGCGCCTCGCGGATATCTTGGAACCGTATGCCATTGACAAACCGGTGCCCGGCGATGGATGGAAACGAAAAATTCGGCTGTGTGCAAATGAACTGAAGCGCCAAGCCGGAATCATCGACAGTTTGCTTGAGCGCGAGAATTTTGCAACTGCCTTTCGTCTGATGCGTGAGTGGCTCGTCTCGTGGGCAGTCCACCAGCAAGCTCCCGATGATGAGTGGTTGGACCGCGACGTACGGAAACGGGCGGAAAGGATTCTGCATGCGATCAGGGCGATACGCGATGACCAGGACTTGGGCGGTGTTCTCACCGAGAAGCAGCGACAACTGGGTGCGTTCTGGAAGGATCTGACTGGAGTCCGCAATGCGTACGCGCATCACGGCATGCGCAGAGGCGATCTTGTTCAGGATCCGAAAGCCGCAAAAGTCCGTGACCGCGTAGTGGAATGCTGGAAGTACACCTTTCGTTCGTCTCCGGCCATTTTCCTATCAATTGGCGAGTCTTCCGGTCGCCGCGTGCTGGTCAGTCCCATTGGCCGGCGCCCCGGTGTGCTGTTCAGCGCGGTGCAGGCAGTGCGCGCGCAGCATGGGGAACCGGCACTGTGTCTCGTCATCGCCTCGCACAAAACCGAAGGGATGATTGCACAGGCGCTCGGACGCGCCGAATTCTCAGGCCAGTGCGAGTTGTTGGTTATGGAAGACGCGTTTGCCGGCGGAGCCGCCGAGGTCGAGCGGGTCGCCAAGGCGGCGCGCAAGCACCTCGTCGGCGCAGCCGAGGTGGTCGTGAACGTCACGGGCGGGACGACGCTCATGGGTCTCGGTGCCGAGAAGCTGGCAGCCGAAGCCCATTCCCTCGCGTGTCCGGTCCGTCGTTTCGGCCTGATCGACCGTCGATCAACGCAACAGCAGGACACCGATCCATATCAGGCAGGCGAGCCGTTCTGGCTCGACAACCTCAAGGATCACGATGGCGATTGAGATTGAAGTCACCTACCGCGTCGTCACTCCAATGTTCTGCGGCGGCTCCGACCCTGAAAGAGGTGCCGAACTCCGCTTGGCGAGTTTCAAGGGAGTATTGCGTTTCTGGTGGCGGGCGCTGGCGTGGTCGAGATGCGCCGGAGATCTTCGGAAAATCCGGGAACAGGAAGACAAGCTGTTCGGGAATGCGAGCGAAGGCCAGTCGCGTGTGCTCATGCGCCTTGCGCGAACATACCAAGAACTTAAGGACTGTGAACCGGGTTCGGTGCTGAAAGTAAGCCGTGGCAACCAACAAACTGTCGGCGCTGGAGCCCGCTATCTGGGCTATGGTGTCATGGAGGCGTTCGGCAGCCAAAAGCGGAATACGGAGGCAGGTCAACTGACGCGCGGTTGCCTGCGCGCTCCGTTCGAATTCACCGTTCAACTGCGCTGCCGCGACCTGAGCGAGATGGACCTTGCGCTGCTTCGGGAGGCGCTGGTCGCATTAGGGACTCTCGGCGGAATGGGCGCAAAAAGCCGCAAGGGATATGGTTCTCTGGTGCTTAAATCGCTTATTGCGAGCAACGACGCATGCTGGAGCGTGCCGAAGTCCATGGACGGTCTCAAAGCAGCGATCAGACATCTGCGATGCGACCGAAAGACGGAAGGCTCCCCCGGGTACACGGCTTTTTCATCCGGCACTCGCCACATTCTGCTGTCGGGCGGGGATAAGAATCCGCTTCCGTTGCAACTGCTTGATCGGGTGGGTCGGGAGATGGTGCGATACCGAAGTTGGGGCCGGAACGGAAAGCTCTTGGGTGAAATCAAGGCGGAAAGAAGATTCAAGGAAGACCACAATCTGATGAAAGGCGGCCGACCAACGAAACATCCATGTCGTATTGCCTTCGGTCTGCCGCACAACAGCAGGGAGGTAAAAGTTGGGCCTTTCGCCAGTGGTATCGACCGGCGCGCAAGCCCGCTGTTCATCCATATCCATGAGTGTGGTGGGATGCCCATTGCGGTTGTGTCGTTCCTGCCGTCCCAGTTTCTACCGCAAGAAAAGTCAGCGATTTCGGTAGGTGGAGCGAAGGTTCAGTTGGCAAGAGAAGAGGAACTGTATCGTCCGGTCAACGCATTCCTCGACCGCCTTCTCGACAAGAATAGGAACCACGATAAGGACAGGCGCAAGGAACCTTTCGGTGATGTCATGGAGGTCGTACTGTGACCATTCGCCTTGATATATCTGTCGGCCCCGTCCAGGGTTTCGTCGCTCAATCGCGCCGCACGCGCGATCTCTGGGGCAGTTCCTACCTTTTGGCGTTCCTGTCCGCGCACGCCATGCATGGCGCTGTCGAAGCGGGTGGACGGCTCGTCTTGCCAGCTGCGGAGGCTGCGGAGCAGGACCGACTCTACCAGTGGATCCAAGGTCGCCATGAGGGCGAGCCGCCCCGGATCGGTTCGCTTCCGAACCACTTTGTCGTCGAAGTGGAGGGAAACGAGTCCGAGGTCGCCCGGGCCGGAATCCGCTCGCTACAGACCGCGTGGAAGCGGGTGTGCGATGCTGTTTGGAGCAGGTTTGTCGAGCCCGCATGTATCGCAGGCAACGGCACCGAGGACATCTGGAGCCGACAGGTCGATTCGTTCTGGGAAGTCATGTGGACCGCCAGCGATGCCAAGGCCGCCGGCGGGTTGCTCGCTCGCCGCAAGCATTGGCGCAGCCATCATCCGCCGGAGGAACCGGGTGACAAGTGTACGGTCATGCACACCCTGCAGGAGCTCTCGGGGTTCGTGCGAGCGCGGGACGGAGCACGGCAGGATGAGTTCTGGCATCGGATCCGGGGCAAGTCCGGAAGCGGGCTCGGATTGCTGGACCTGCGCGAGAACGAGCGCCTCTGCGCGGTCGCGTTCGTGAAGCGGACGTTTCCCAAGACCGCTCGCAAGGCCTTGGGTTGGGAGGTGGATGCCTCGCGCTGGCCGTCGACGGTGTATGTCGGTGCACTGCCATGGATGCGCCGCGTCATGTCCGCCATACCGCAGCCGGCGGCGGAGTACGCAGAGGTCGTAAGGCAGGTCGCGGGCGATGCGGCCTGGTCGACGCGACCGCTAGATCCCGATTCCGACGTATCGTCCGCCGGCGGCTTCTCGAGACTTGATGCGAACTTTCTGTATCGCGAGTTCGTGACGGACGAGCGGCAGTATCCTCTCGGCGGCGAAGCGTCACCCGTCGTACGCGAGGAGCTGTCGGAGCGGCTCAAGCATCTTTGCGACACCGCAGACGAGCAGGGTCGCCGGCTGGGGTCGCCGCCGACATTCCATGCGCTGCTCCTTGCCGACGGCGACCGGCTGGGAGCGTTGGTGGGCCAACTCGGAGGCAGGTCGGTCAGCAAGACGTTGACAATATTCACCAGGAAGGCACCCGAGGTCGTTCGCAACCACGATGGGGTGACGGTCTATGCTGGCGGAGACGACGTGCTCGCCATGCTTCCGATATCGAGGGCGCTGGCCTGTGCCGAGGCTCTTTCGGATGCCTACCGGAAGGCCTTCGCGAACATTGACGATGGCGCAGCAGCGATCCTCCCCGACGCGACTCTTTCCGCCGCGGTCGTCTTCGCTCATGTTCGATCGCCGCTCAACCATGTGCTTGGCGAGGCGCACCGGCTGCTCGACAATGTTGCCAAGGACCGCAACGGGCGGGATTCGCTGGCGGCGGCCGTGTTGAAGCCCGGCGGCCTGTACTGCGAGTGGTCGACCACATGGACGCGCTGCATTCGGGAGGACGAAGCTGGAGTCGGAGCCGTCAGCCTCGTCGAAACGCTGGCAAGGGAACTTGAAGTTGGGTGGGATTCGGCTACGCCGAGGCTGTCGTCGGCGCTGGTCTACCGGATACGGGATCTGCTCGTCCGGGTCTGCGGCTGGGAACGGTGGCAGCCCGGGAGCTGGGGCGATGTTCCGGCAGATCTCGATCTTCGTGCATTCCTGCGCGCGGAGATTGCCCACAGCCTGGAAACACGCATGGATGAAGGCGCGGCAGCAAGCGTCGAACATCTGACAGCCGGTATCTGGAACCTCCTTTCGCCCGCGCGCAACTCGCAAGGCGACGGTGCCGGGACTACGGCAACCAGCGACGGCACCGCCAGCGTCTCGCAGGCCGGTGTCGATGGATTGCTGCTTGCCCGATTTCTGGCCGATCCCGAAGAACAGGAGTCTGGATGGTGATTGGTATCCAACTGCAATCGGTGGACACCTGGTTCTTCCGCGACGGTACCCCGTTCACCATGGGCAGCACGCCGCAGGAGAATGTCGCAAGCTTGTTCCCTCCCCATCCGCCCACAGTGGCGGGAGCGCTACGGGCGGCATTGGCCTCGGGCAAGGATTGGAATGGTCGCGGGAGGTGGCCGGACGATATCTGCGAGGTGCTCGGTGATGGTCCCGAGAACCTCGGTGTCCTGTCCCTGGATGGTCCGTTTCTGCTGCGGGACTGCCGACCACTGTTCCGCGTACCCCGACATCTCCTTGGTGTCTCCAGTGGAACGCACTGGAAGCCGAACGCTTTCCTTTGCCCCGGAGATCCAGTGGCCTGCGACCTCGGCGATGCGATTCGGCTTCCGGAGTTGGTCGGTACTCCGCCTTCGGTTGCTTTCAGCTTGAAGTCTGGCGACGGCTTCCGGCTTACGTCGAAAGGGCTTTGCGCAGCCCTCGACGGCCGCTTTCCGAATCATGCGGATCTGGTGTCGGATAAATGTCTCTGGTCGGTCGAGTCGCGCATCGGACTGGAACGTGACGGCGGAACCCGTACCGCCAGGGAAGGAATGCTTTACAGCACCCGGCACGTCCGCCCGGCGCGCGGCGTCTCCCTTGGGGTCTGGATTGCCGGACTGCCAGCTGGATGGACACCGCCCTTTGACGGGTTGTTGACACTGGGCGGAGAAGGCCGGCTGGCCGAATGCCGGGAATGGGGAACCTTTCGGGAATGGGAAGCCGAATTGGCGTTTAAGACGCGTTTGGCCGAGATCGTGAATACCCGCCGAGTGGCGCTCGTTGCGCTGACACCCTTGGAGCTTCCCCAAGACATCTGCGTCGGCAACCAGCCAATGGAAGCCTTGGGAAACGCCCGCGTCGTCTCCGCCTGCCTGGACCGCCCGCAGCAGGTCGGCGGCTGGGATTCGTTGGAGCGTCGCCCGTTGCCTCTTCGCTCGGTACTGCCGCCCGGAAGCACGCTTTTCTGCGAACTCGGCGAGCCGGAACGCTTCAATGAGGTTGTGTCGGCGAAGAACGGACTGGCCCATGTCGGGTTACGCCAAGAGTGGGGCTTCGGCCTCGTGGCTCCCGGAGTCTGGCCCGCTTTAAAGGAGGAAAACTGATGAATACAGCCATGCTCGGTCTGCTGGCCGAGACCCCGATCCATCCGGGAACTGGGCGCGGTATGGGGGTCGTTGACCTGCCGGTGGCGCGCGAGGCGGCAACAGACTACCCGGTGCTCGTGGGATCAAGCCTGAAGGGAGCGCTCAAGGACAAAATGGCCACAGCGAAGGAGGCAGAGAAAAATGCCTTGTTCGGGGAACGGGACAAGGCCGGCGGCTTGCTGGTCGCCGATGCCCGGCTGCTTCTGCTTCCCGTGCGCAGCCTCACTGGTTCATACCGTTGGGTTACTTGCCCTCATCTCGTCGAGCGTTATTGTCGAGACCTTGAAAGAGCCGGATTGCAGCCTCGTCCGAAAGTCCCGGATGTGAAGAGCGGCTCGGCGCTGACCGCTGGCCCCGCCGGCAGTAGCGATCTGTTTCTCGAAGAACGGCAGTTCACCATCGACGGCGAACTGCCGGACGATCTGGTGAAAGCTGTGCGGCCCCTCCTTCTCCATGAAGAAACACGAGCTCGTTTATCCCGCCAGCTTGCCGTCCTCTGCAACGACGATTTTGCCTGGTTCGCCCGATACGGTCTCGCCATCCAGGCGCGCAACGTCTTGAAAAGCAAAACGAAGAAGAGCACAAACCTCTGGTATGAAGAGACGCTGCCACCGGACTCGGTCATGTACGCCTTGGTGGCGGGCCGCAGCGACGGATCACTCGACTCCCTTGATGCGCTCTTTTCTGAAAATGATCGGTACCTGCAGGCCGGCGGCAACGAAACGGTGGGGCAAGGTTGGTTCGCCGTGACCGTCCGCCAATCTGATACGGAGGAGGTGCAGTGAGGACGATCAAGCAGGAACGAGCCGCGAATGCGCTGCATCGTGTCAACGAGTTGGACAACCAACCGCCCGGCTTCAAGACACGGTATCGCGCCTACGCGGACCGCCTGGGGCCAACCATTGTCATGAACGGTCTTGGACAGGCGCTTGCGACCGAGCTGGCTGCTGCCGGCGAGAAGCCGAAGAAGGAAGACGAGAAAGCGCATCGCGAACTCTACCGGAGCCTGCAACAGTGGCTTTGTCGAGACGAAGGAGGAGTGTATCCGTCAGGTGGCGACCTCCTGCGCGCCATAACGGATAATGACGAAGCACACTATCTTCGCGCCCAGACCGAAGCCTTGGCTTGGCTCGAGTGGCACAAGAAATGCTGTCGGGCTTCCTTTCCCAAGGACGAAGGAGATCACGAGTGATCCGGCCGCTCCATAAAGGCGCCTCTCACGCTCCGGCCCAACGACCGCCCGACGGACATGCTGGCCTGTGGTTCGACAAGTTCTGCAACCAGTGGAACGTCCAGGGTTCCTCATGGACTATGGAGAGCAAGAAGGAAAATGATCAGAAAAGGAGTCTGAAGCTCAAGTGGATCAACACCGTTACGGACAGCAAGATTGGCGCGGAGGTTCATACTGGCGAGCTTGCGGTGCGTATGGCAAAGCTGGTAGACAGGCGCAGAGGCCGGTTCTCGGTGTTCACCTCCGAATCGCGCTTCGTGACCGGGCTTGGCCGCAGCCATCCCGTTGAGAACGGCTTTGCTTGGCATCCAACATTGGGAACACCGTATCTGCCCGGCAGTTCGGTCAAGGGGGCGGTGCGAGCTTGGATGAAGCGGGATGCCGATCCGCCAGTTTCTTGCGAAACTGTCAAGCGATTGCTCGGCGATGCCGGAGTTGCGGGCAGTCTCTGCTTCTTGGATGCCGTCCCGATTACACCCGTGCAACTCGAATCGGACGTGATGACACCCCACTATGCCGGTTGGACCGAGAAAGACCTGCCGGGTGATTGGCGCTCGCCTGTTCCGGTTCCGTTCTTGGTTGCTGCCCCAGGAACTTCGCTTCTTTTCGGCATCATTCCGCGCAGTGCCGTCACTGGCGATGATTTGGAAAATGTGATGTCTTGGCTATGTTCAGCGCTTGCTTGGTCAGGAAGCGGTGCGAAGACTGCGGTTGGCTATGGGCGCTTCCGAAGGGACGACGCAAGGACGAACGGCTTGATAAAGGGGCTACAAGACCAGGAGAGCAAGCGTAAGGAACGAATTCGGGTAGAACGAGCAGCGGCAGAACGTGAAGCAAGGCTCGCCACGATGGACCCGATTGAGCGCGAGATTGAGGAGGTTCTTGAAGAGCGCCCAGACCGGAACGAGCCGAAAGTCGCCGCCATCTTCCGGGAAGCCAGAGAGGGACGCTGGAGCGGCCCCGAGCGAGTTCGGGTTGCAAAGTGGCTTGAAAGTCAAATGAAAACCGCCAAGCAGTGGAGGGAGGAGAGCGCCGCGAGGAATCCTTCCAAGGACAAGCGCTATCAGCGGACATTGCTTGTCAAGGGCTGGCTGGACGAAGGACGGACATAGAGGAGCCACAGCAAGCCACGAGCGCAGCGCATATTCGCTCTGCTTTGCTCGACCAACGCCGATAATCTAAGTGCAGGAAAACGCTTGGTTCACGACACAAGATCAAAAGGATGGAAGCGTTTAATTCTTGGCCACGCCCCCCCCCCCCCCCCCCCCCCCCCCCCCCGGATTTCAGGCTTCAATGAGGCCGGGGCTTTTACACCCCGGATACTCCGTCCAGCATGAATCTCCCTTCGATGTTGACCAAGCTTCAATGAGGCCGGGGCTTTTACACCCCGGATACCTTTGGAGAGAGAAAATTGCATACAGTGCCAAATCTACTGGCTTCAATGAGGCCGGGGCTTTTACACCCCGGATACCGCCGACGGCATGACTTCGGACGAGTTGCTAGACGGCAGCTTCAATGAGGCCGGGGCTTTTACACCCCGGATACCGTCGCGGCCGTCTGCGCCGCCATGAAGGAGTTCGGCGCTTCAATGAGGCCGGGGCTTTTACACCCCGGATACTTTCCCGCCTCCGTTTATGCGCGCGTCCGCGTAGACGCTTCAATGAGGCCGGGGCTTTTACACCCCGGATACCCATATAAGGTGTTTTTGTTATGGGTAACAAAGCCAGCTTCAATGAGGCCGGGGCTTTTACACCCCGGATACCAGCGCAGCACGAAGCGCACGAATCGCCTCTGCGGCGGGCTTCAATGAGGCCGGGGCTTTTACACCCCGGATACCCGCCCTCGTCGTCGCCGGTCCACGTTCGCCCCGGCGTGCTTCAATGAGGCCGGGGCTTTTACACCCCGGATACCCGGCAGGGCCGAAAAAGTTCGCCGATCCCTATAAGCGGCTTCAATGAGGCCGGGGCTTTTACACCCCGGATACGCCGCTTTGGGCGCGACATGGAAAAAGGTCGTCGCTGAGGCTTCAATGAGGCCGGGGCTTTTACACCCCGGATACAAGGACCTTAGACGCGCTCAGAGGCGCTCTAGGCCAGCTTCAATGAGGCCGGGGCTTTTACACCCCGGATACCGGCGGGGCTTTTTTTTTGGCCGGATTTCGTAATCGTGCTTCAATGAGGCCGGGGCTTTTACACCCCGGATACGACATTGCTACGGAGACGACTGGATAGACTTCATCAAGGCTTCAATGAGGCCGGGGCTTTTACACCCCGGATACCCGGCGCCCCAATCCGAGTTGCCGCTTGTGTTTCTTGCCCGCTTCAATGAGGCCGGGGCTTTTACACCCCGGATACCGTTTCCGGTCTTCGGCCCCGTATCGCGCTTCGAGCGCTTCAATGAGGCCGGGGCTTTTACACCCCGGATACCCGCACGCGCAGGCGAAAGCCGCGGTCGCTCCGATCATCGCTTCAATGAGGCCGGGGCTTTTACACCCCGGATACCGCTTTAACCCCCGTAGGGGCACGGGCAGCTTGCGGCACGCTTCAATGAGGCCGGGGCTTTTACACCCCGGATACCAATTACGAGTCCCCGGCTTTCGTCGCTCTTGGGGGAGCTTCAATGAGGCCGGGGCTTTTACACCCCGGATACCGCGGTGGTCTGGCGATAGCGAATCTCGTAGCTCGTAATCGCTTCAATGAGGCCGGGGCTTTTACACCCCGGATACCGGACGCGCGCTTTGCATTAATTGCGCGGAATATCATCGCTTCAATGAGGCCGGGGCTTTTACACCCCGGATACCAAGAATTTCGTTCAGGTCCGCGACGTCGTTCAGGTCGCTTCAATGAGGCCGGGGCTTTTACACCCCGGATACCGCGGTGAAGGTGCCGGCGGCGGTTCCGCCGCCGGCCGAGCTTCAATGAGGCCGGGGCTTTTACACCCCGGATACCAGGCTATACGTATGAAGAGGAAGTGCTGGGCAGCATCGCTTCAATGAGGCCGGGGCTTTTACACCCCGGATACCTCTTTTCGCGTTGACGTTTCCGGGCAAAGATTCGTCGTAGCTTCAATGAGGCCGGGGCTTTTACACCCCGGATACGATCAAGAAGAAGGCCGAGGACGCGGCCGATTCTTTGGTGCTTCAATGAGGCCGGGGCTTTTACACCCCGGATACCCGCCGCGGCCGCAAGCCTGGAGATTCTCGGGGAGATTGCTTCAATGAGGCCGGGGCTTTTACACCCCGGATACCCAATCCGGCGACCATGCCGCCCGCGGCGGTGCCGGGCTTCAATGAGGCCGGGGCTTTTACACCCCGGATACCGCAGCGCACCCGCGCGAACGTTCGCATGATCGCCCAGCTTCAATGAGGCCGGGGCTTTTACACCCCGGATACCAGACAACATTTGCGATTTGTCCGGCCCGAGGCTTATGCTTCAATGAGGCCGGGGCTTTTACACCCCGGATACCCCGCCGCTATCACATCATCATGCGGAAATACCTCGGGCTTCAATGAGGCCGGGGCTTTTACACCCCGGATACCCCGGCCTGTTCGGCGCATTGCAAGACGTCGATTCCGCGGCTTCAATGAGGCCGGGGCTTTTACACCCCGGATACCTGATTTGGCCGCTGTCGTTGTCGACGACATTCGACCGGCTTCAATGAGGCCGGGGCTTTTACACCCCGGATACCAGGAAGCCAGCGTGCAGGTGATGAAAATATCGGGATTGCTTCAATGAGGCCGGGGCTTTTACACCCCGGATACCGTTTCATTCCGCCGACATAGCAATCACTTACGAGGATGCTTCAATGAGGCCGGGGCTTTTACACCCCGGATACCAAGGCTCCCAAAGAGGACCGGGAACGCATCGACAGGCTTCAATGAGGCCGGGGCTTTTACACCCCGGATACCCCGGCGTTCCGTTTTCCGTCACGCTGATAGCGGTGGCGGCTTCAATGAGGCCGGGGCTTTTACACCCCGGATACAACGAACGCTTGCGAACCCGCGACGAAGCTCTTGACGCTTCAATGAGGCCGGGGCTTTTACACCCCGGATACATCCTGTGGCCGAAACATTCCGGATCGGCCGCCTAGCGGCTTCAATGAGGCCGGGGCTTTTACACCCCGGATACTATATTCGGATCAGTTCGTTTGGCGTAGTCATTGTTTGCTTCAATGAGGCCGGGGCTTTTACACCCCGGATACCTTTTTGGCCCGCCAGTTCGTGCGTGCAATCGCCGAGCTTCAATGAGGCCGGGGCTTTTACACCCCGGATACCGCGGCGATGAATCGGCGGACAGACGGAAGCTTCTGGGCTTCAATGAGGCCGGGGCTTTTACACCCCGGATACCTGTGCTGATAATCCACGCGAGAATCCCAGGGAAGCGGGCTTCAATGAGGCCGGGGCTTTTACACCCCGGATACCTCAAGGATTTCGCGTCCAGGCTCGGCGAAGAATGCCGCTTCAATGAGGCCGGGGCTTTTACACCCCGGATACCCATGGCGTATTCCAATTCGGCGAAAGCCTTTGTGCGGCTTTGCTTCAATGAGGCCGGGGCTTTTACACCCCGGATACCTTTTACCTAAATATGGACTCTAGGGGTATAGTCCGGGCGGCTTCAATGAGGCCGGGGCTTTTACACCCCGGATACCGCCAAATTTCCGGCCAATAGCGAGCCGCGAAAGGCCGCTGCTTCAATGAGGCCGGGGCTTTTACACCCCGGATACCTCCTGATGGAAAGCGCGCGCGCCGACCAGGCCGAAGCGCTTCAATGAGGCCGGGGCTTTTACACCCCGGATACTTTCGCCTGTTTATTTCGGCGGCGAAGTGCGCGGCAAGCTTCAATGAGGCCGGGGCTTTTACACCCCGGATACTGCGGCCGACGGAATCCAGGCGCCGCTCGATCTTGTTGCTTCAATGAGGCCGGGGCTTTTACACCCCGGATACGAGCAGCTTGCGATTGAGTGAAAGCAAGCTGATTAGCGCTTCAATGAGGCCGGGGCTTTTACACCCCGGATACCGAGTTTCCAGTCATTATTGAAACAACCTGGTGTGGGGCTTCAATGAGGCCGGGGCTTTTACACCCCGGATACTCCGGCGACGAATTGCCAAATCACAGCCGGATCCTCGCGGCTTCAATGAGGCCGGGGCTTTTACACCCCGGATACCTTGGGTTTATTTTGGCTTAGAACGCCGTTAAAAGCGTTGCTTCAATGAGGCCGGGGCTTTTACACCCCGGATACCTTGGGTTTATTTTGGCTTAGAACGCCGTTAAAAGCGTTGCTTCAATGAGGCCGGGGCTTTTACACCCCGGATACATTGGCCGACGCGGCCGAGGCGGGCGTAATTCCCGTTTTGCTTCAATGAGGCCGGGGCTTTTACACCCCGGATACCGCGTCGACGATATGGAATTTTGTGAGCGGATGGCGGACGCTTCAATGAGGCCGGGGCTTTTACACCCCGGATACCCGCCCGGGCCAAGGGAGACATGGAAGCGGCCATTAAAGCTTCAATGAGGCCGGGGCTTTTACACCCCGGATACCCGTGCTCGGCAGGTAGATGATCGTCTCGTCCAGCTTGCTTCAATGAGGCCGGGGCTTTTACACCCCGGATACCGGGCGACGAGCGGGCGGCGGCTATCGCAGGGTTCGAGGCTTCAATGAGGCCGGGGCTTTTACACCCCGGATACCGCGGACATGTTCGGCGGGGTGACATTTCTTTCGCAACGCTTCAATGAGGCCGGGGCTTTTACACCCCGGATACCCTCATGACCACGCCCATGCCGAGCATTAGTCCGGCGACGCTTCAATGAGGCCGGGGCTTTTACACCCCGGATACCTCAGCCAGGCGATCTCGGAGGCGATCGGCGGCGAGGGGCTTCAATGAGGCCGGGGCTTTTACACCCCGGATACCCTTGCGCCGCCGCGTGAAGTTCCTCCAGGAAGGCAAGTGCTTCAATGAGGCCGGGGCTTTTACACCCCGGATACCCCATTCCGCGAGCTGAGCGGGCGCCTGGCCGAGGCGACGCTTCAATGAGGCCGGGGCTTTTACACCCCGGATACCCTGGTTCGATGCGCTTCACCGCGGCGGGAATAGGCATGCTTCAATGAGGCCGGGGCTTTTACACCCCGGATACCCTTGCCGCACCCGCAAACGGTGATCGACGATCCGGAGCTTCAATGAGGCCGGGGCTTTTACACCCCGGATACCCCACATTTTTTCTGCCTCACGGCACAAGCGATATCGGCGCTTCAATGAGGCCGGGGCTTTTACACCCCGGATACCCCCGCCGTCGGGCTCGGCAATCCGCTGCTCGCGCAACGCCAGCTTCAATGAGGCCGGGGCTTTTACACCCCGGATACCCGGAATCTCAAGCAAAACCCGTTCCTCGAAAATGCTCGCTTCAATGAGGCCGGGGCTTTTACACCCCGGATACCCGCCCAAGCGGATCTTCCAGCGGCCGTCGATAGCCCTGCTTCAATGAGGCCGGGGCTTTTACACCCCGGATACCGCGGAAGTGATCGATTTCGCGCGCGGCAACAACCTGCTTCAATGAGGCCGGGGCTTTTACACCCCGGATACCCGGCGATTCGCGATGAGCGGCGATATGCCGCAGAGGTGGCTTCAATGAGGCCGGGGCTTTTACACCCCGGATACCCCGAGCGCGGCCGGCGCAGATTCCGCTACGCCTACATCGCTTCAATGAGGCCGGGGCTTTTACACCCCGGATACCCCGAGCACGTGTTCGGGCTGCATCCCGAGGTGACCGGGCTTCAATGAGGCCGGGGCTTTTACACCCCGGATACCGAGTTGACCGGGCCGAGCGTGGTGCTCTATCTCGCCGAGCTTCAATGAGGCCGGGGCTTTTACACCCCGGATACCCAAAGCGCTATCTCTCCAGCGAGCGGGGACGCAGGCTGCTTCAATGAGGCCGGGGCTTTTACACCCCGGATACCCTCGCCGAGCCGGATCTTCCAGCGGCCGTCGACGGCGCGGCTTCAATGAGGCCGGGGCTTTTACACCCCGGATACCCAATTCGGGCGGCGCGGGGCGCGGATCAATTTGAAACTGCTTCAATGAGGCCGGGGCTTTTACACCCCGGATACCGGCGGCGTTTTGCGGAACTGGACGTTGTTCAGGTCCGGCTTCAATGAGGCCGGGGCTTTTACACCCCGGATACCCTATGAGAGAGGCAGCGAGCTTGATACATCCATTGTTGCTTCAATGAGGCCGGGGCTTTTACACCCCGGATACCTCGGACTATTCAACGTATGCGCGGGAGAATCTCTGGCTTCAATGAGGCCGGGGCTTTTACACCCCGGATACCCGTTCCTATTACAGACGCAGAGACCGATGTTTCAAAAGGCTTCAATGAGGCCGGGGCTTTTACACCCCGGATACCCATTGCCGCAATAGCGGCGCAATGGCGCTTATTGCGGCGCTTCAATGAGGCCGGGGCTTTTACACCCCGGATACCCTGTTTTGGAAGTCTCTAACGACATGGTGAAGCTCGACTGCTTCAATGAGGCCGGGGCTTTTACACCCCGGATACCGATCCGGATCGGATGTTCTGAGAAAACGGTCGTCGTGGCTTCAATGAGGCCGGGGCTTTTACACCCCGGATACCCGCGAATCCGGCTGTTTTTTGCGGAACAGCCGGGCGAAGCTTCAATGAGGCCGGGGCTTTTACACCCCGGATACCAATCCAAAAGCTGGCGCAGGACAAGCGCCACGCCCAGGCTTCAATGAGGCCGGGGCTTTTACACCCCGGATACCCCCGGATACATTCAGCTGTTCCGGGCGCTTTATCGGGAGTTCAATGAGGCCGGGGCTTTTACACCCCGGATACCCCGGCACACTACAACTCTTTGACGGCCAAGACAAAATCCGGTCGATTTCGAGCGGTTGGGGAATTTTCTTGTCGCAGACCAAAATCGGTGCCTTGCGTAGTCTGGCCAAAGCTCCGAAACATCCAATTATCAACATGTTGCAAAAGTTCGAGAGACTCCCGCAATATGCGCGTCGTCGCGCCGCTCGAACCGACTCGGCGGAATCTGCACAGTTGTTTTCAAAATCAGACATCAGGCCCGCAGCTCTCTGGGGGGGGATAGCGATTATACTACAACGGCTTGACGCTCTATCGTCGCAAAGGTCTTGCCGATGCTCATGACGGCGATATCGGTCTTGTCCGCAGGCCCGATGTCGATTACCAGGACATGATCCTCTCCCGCCTTGATGAGTTCGCGCAGCCTGGTTTCCAGCTCCGCATGGCGGCGGCGCGACAGACGGCACTGGAAAACGGACAACTGGAGCCACTCGCCGAATCCGTGCATGGTCTTGAAGACGCGTCGCCAGCGCCGGGTGTCGGAGATATCGTAAGTAACGATATAAGCGCGCTCGTCGCTCATGGAAGGTCGCTCATCATCGGGGAAGGTAATGCGGATAGCTGGGCAGTTCGCCCAGGAGGTGGCGGCACAACAGACGAGCTTGCAACAGGATGAGCCGCCGCATGCTGAGGCGATAGCCGAAAAGCGAGTGGGTAGTCTCCTGAGAGAGTCGCCGTTCGAATGCTCCTGCGAATCGGCGGCGACCAGCCGGCGTCAGCGACGTGCCGGTGGGGGCGCTGACGAAATCGCCCGCCGAGATTTCGCCGGTATTGACCGCCGACAGGACCACCGAGTCCGCGATGATCGGGCGAAACGGCTCCATGATATCGAGGGCCAGCGCGGGCTTGCCGTAACGCGAAGCATGAAAGAAGCCTCGATAAGGGTCGAGTCCTACGGTGGCGAGCGCGACGGTCAAATGTCGCGTCAACATGGCGTAGGCGAGCGACAGCATCGCGTTCACGGGATCGGTCGGCGGTCGGCGGTTGCGTGACTCGAAGCGGAACGGCGCCAATCCTTCTCCTTCTTTCGTCGATTCCTTGGCCCCGGGCGAAGCCAGCATATCGGCGAACGCCCGGAAATACGTTGCCGCCGCGTCCCCTTCAAGTCCCAGCAACGCATTTGTCGAGGCGGCGACCTTTGTCGACCTGCGGTCGGCATCGAGCCGGTCCAGCGCGGTCTTGCGCTTCTCGCGGTCGCCTCGCCAATTCCTGCGCAAAATGGTTCGTTGATTCACGATCTTGGCGGCAACCAGATCGCGGGCGAAACTCAGGCAATATCTCTTGTCGAAGCTGCGTCGGTACTGCGCGGTGCGAACTTCGACATTGCGGTGGCCGACCCCGTGGGCGATGCCGCGAAACCAGCCGCCGTGGCTGTGAAAGGCGACCGGAATTTGCCGGTCCATCAGCGTCGCCAGCGCAGGCGTGGTAATCGAGACATTTCCGAACAGGGCCACATCGGAGATCTCGTTCAGCCGCACGGCGGTATCGCCTTGCTCCTCGTCGGCGATCTTGAGGGTCTCGCCGCTCTTGGCGACCCGCGCCCGCTGGGACTGGACGATCAATGGCATGGCCTCTTCGGTTCCAATTGCGATGGGGCGGGGGGCCAGATTCGATCCTCCAAGCGAACGCATCTCATCGGGAAGACAAATGGACACGAGAGCGCATCGCGGGCACTTCGGGCTGTCGCTCAGCGGCGGCGGAATACTCTCGCAAGCGACCGTCAGGCGCAGGCGGCTTACCGCCTCCCGGGCGGCGAGGCGCAGTTCGTCGTCGAGAACGACCCGGACGCGCTCGCGGCTCTCGGCATACCAGATGGCGCCTTCCTCGACCCTGTAGCCATGCTCTTCAAGCAATAACGCCTGAAGGCAGACCTGGACGCGCTCCGGCTCATAGGCGCCCTTCGCCACATGGGGCCGCTTGCCGCGTTTGTAGTCGACCGGCGTGACCACGCCGTCCTCGGCCTCGGCGATGTCCATCTTGGCGATCACGCCAAGCTTTTCCGACGAGAGAGTCAGGGAGCGGCTGACCACCTTGGCGTCGTCAGCTTCCAGGTCTTGCGGGTCGGGCAACGGCTTGCCGGGACGGTCGACCCGCTTGTGAACCCGCCGCCCGTCCACGGTGTCGCCGGTCTCCGCCCATTCGGCCTGACTCCACATCAGATAAGCGAGACGCGGACAGTAGACAAACTCGTTCACCATTCGCGCGGGCACCAGCGGCTCCTCGTCGGTCGCCGGCGGTGCGGGAAGATGAAGTTCGATTTGCCTTGAGTTCAAGATCCGTCAGACCAGCAGTTCGCGCTCGCAATAGTCAATCATCGGCCGCCTCTTCAGTAGATCGATTTGCAGTGATGCCTGCGCCCTGTGAGGCTTCTTTCACTTCCCCAGGTTCGCTCCGCTGTTTCTCATGCGTCAGGCATAAAGAGCCCAAGACCGAAGTGGCTGGCGAATCCGATGGCGAGCGGCCCGGTGAATGGCCTCGGAAAAGTAATTCGCAAGAAGGCGCCTGCGGTGTCGGGCTGCTTCTCGCCGCTGCGGGAACGGAATCGGTGAAAATGGAGGGAGCGGCGTTCGGTTCCGCCGACGGGGATACTCTTCAACTCCTCGACTTCGATTCCGTCCGTATCCATGCCGCGACGCTTGAGCAGGCGGCGAACCTCGCCCGGATAGCCGGCTGCCTTGAGATGGCCGGAAGCCAGAAACGGCGTTACGCTTCGCCAACGGATCGCTACGCCAAAGATCCGCGCGCTATCGGCAAAGCAGGACGGACGGCCGAAGCCCTCAAGCGCGAGCCGCCATTCCTTCAGTGGCGCAGACTCGGGTCCGTCGCCGCTCACTCGTTGTTTTGGTGTAAGCCAGAGACGTGTTATCCGGTCGAGCCGCGCACGAACATCGTTGTCGATACCGCTTTCGATGTAGACCGAGATATGGTCGATCCAACCATCGGAATCCGCATCTTCCGGCAGCCAGAAAGCGTGGGTGTGCGCTGGATTCGCCAAGGGCCGGCCATCGGCGCCTCGTCCCGAAATCTGCCAAGGCGCGAGCGGAATCGAACGCCCTTTCGCCTCGTCTTTCCTCCAGCCGAACTGCGCGAGCGCGGCGAGGCGCATAAGTTCGCCGATCTTGACCGCATCTTCAATGCGGGGAAGGGGCCGTCCGGCTACCAGAAAACGAGCGATGGTCGGCCTGCTTCCACTTTGGGTGGAGCGACGACGCGAATCGAAGTTGCGAGGCAATACGCCGGGGCTTGCTTCCGAGTCGAGCATGTAGACAATTTCGTGCGCAGCCGGCGGTCGGCTCCAGCCTCGATCCTGATATTCCGCGGTATCGAGCGCCAGCGCATCGACGAGCCGCGCCGGCAGCGTGTCTGTGCCGGTCGCCTTGCTTCGAAACCCTGCGTCGACTTTGGTATTGCGGGGCTTCGATGTTCGCTGCTGCTTTGATGCGGCGCTGGCTGATTCTTGATCGGCATCTGCGAGCAGCCGTTGTCGTTCGGCCGCATATGCCTTGCGCGAGAGCGGCGCGAGCAGGCGCACTGGAGTTCCGGTATTTTCGGTTCCCGCGAATTGACAGTTCGCCTCGCCGTTCCAGTCATCCAGGGCCCGACATTCCGTCCAGCTCTCCGAGCGGCCCAGATAACCGATTGCCTCGGCGAGGTCGGCCGCCAGTCCGAACAGATTCTCGTTCAGGGTTAGCTCGGGCCAGGCGGCGACGATATTCGTCCCTTCCGGCAGGTGAACGAAGCCATCGAAGACGAGCGCCGTCTTTTCCCTCCCCTTTTCCAACTTCCCTTGCGGCATGTAGTGACGGGTGTGGGCGTGGACCGCCCCCTTGGGCAGATAGTAGACGGGCGGTGTCTCGGCCAGCTCGTCAATAAGGGCGGCGAGGTCGTCCTGCGACCAGCGTTTGCGGTCGCCCTTGCGCCACCATGCGGCGATGATCGCGCGCAATAGTCGCCAAGGCTCCGGCGGCCACGCGATATCCGCCTCGTTGACGTTGCGGCCCCAAGGCGTCGCGTGGTAGCGACCGGCGGGGAACTGGAAAGTCAGGGCGAACATCTCCCTACTTCCGATAGGTGACGGTCAACTCGCGGGGCTCTCCAAAGAGCCCCCGCGCCCCGACGGCTTCGATCATGGCGGGAAGCGCGGCTTCCAGGTCGGAAAGGTCGGGGAGGTCAAAAGAATCGGGGCGCGTGACGGCGATCTCGTGAATGTCGAGGTCACAGGCGGTGCGCAATCGCAGACCCTCAAAGAAGAAGCGCTGAATCTTGAAAAGAGCTATCGCGATGAGCAGCCGTTCGACCGCATCGCCCAGACCGAATGCCCGAATCTGACGCAGATCAAGGTTGAAGAAGGCCGTGATCCGCTCCGCGACCCACTCGTCCCGTGCGAAGGGGACGTTGCCGAAGCCCTTGGCCGTGTCTCCACTGGGGTTGACGCTGTCGTTCTTGACCCCGCCGCTCGCAGCCACCCTCGCATTCGTGGCTTCGATGAAGGCGGAAAGCGATCTCGGAAGGCGTAACCGACCTCCGGCGAGTTCCTTCTTGACAAGGAAGACCCCGTGCAGCAAGGCGTTGGTGTCGAGTTCAAGCAGCACCTTCGCAAGCTCTCCCAGATCGACGCGACCGACCTCCATCGACGCAAGGCGTTGCTTCAGAGCCTCCACGACCGACTTGTCCTTGCCTTCCAGGATGTACGGCGAGTTGAGGCGATGCGCATCAAGCAGCGAGTTTGTGAGAGGATCGCCTTGCTCATCCACCACTTTCACGACCGGAAGCCCCTTGAGGGGGTCCACCCAGTCGTCGGCATTTTCGTCCCAGCACACCGCTTCCAGGCGGTTCGCCATGGACTGCGCACTCTCGACCAGCACGATCCGTCCCTGCCCGTCCGGCGACTCGTAGACGGCATGGCCGAGATTGGGGAATCCCGTGGGCTGGAATCGACTGCCTTGGACAGGCTTCAGTGTCGCCTCTATGAGCAGGCGCGGCGCGCCGTCGAGTGGGGTCAGGTCAAGTGGCATCGGTGTTTCACTCCGTAGAAAAATTGTCATGAGGTAACGTATTGGGCCAGACGCGAGCGAGCAGCGCCCTCAGGCTGTATTCTCCAATCGGGATCAGAAGCGAGGCAGCCAGACGGTCGGCCCGTATGCCAGCGCCGACCCGACTGGCGGCGTGGCCGTACGAGCCCGCCGGATCGAAAGGGGAGGCGAGGCCCGACGCGCGCGCGCGGGCCAATGCAGTATGGACCGCTTTGTCGATCATACGCCCGCCCCGGCTACTGCCGCCCGCGCGCAAGCGAGCCAGCAACCCGGGCGGCAACGGCAGGCGAGTCTCGCTGTCGAGTGCTCCAATGCGCCGGAGGGCCGCGTCCGTGGAGAAAAGCGGTTTCAAAGTAGCGTAGGCGAAGGGCGGTCTCATGGTGGGTGCGCCATCAGGTAGCTTTGGGTTCTTTGGCCGTTTCCTCCACCGCGCTGGTGCCGCCCATACCAAGCCGGCAAGCAGCGCCGCACATCGTGCATCATCGAATTCGCCTTCGATGAACGCGGACACATCTGCGGTTCTTGCGAAAGCAGCGCCTGCGAGTGGCTTGTCTGGCAACCCGCGCATCGTCGCCTCGACCATCCGCCGCTCCAAGACCGCGATCATATTCGAGATGAGACTTCCGGATCTCCAGACGACAGTGGGCGTGGAGTCGGGGTGCCATGCTCTACGTTTGTGGAGACCCGTGCCATTGAAAAAGTACTCTTCGTTGATCGGGGCAAGGTGGGCTGCCATCGGCAGCGCGGGCACAACAGGCGATTGGGAGGCTTCTTCCTGCGTCTCATCATGCGATACGGACACTGAATCCGATGCTGAGGTGGCATCCTCCGGCGCAGACATGGACCTGCCGGAAAGCATCAATGGTGGGAGTCCGAGGCTGGCGAGGGCGGCCGCGACCCGGAATTCAGGCGTGTCATCATCCGCTTGTCGGATCCAGTCTCGTGACAATATCGGTGGAGGATCTAGCTCCTCACGTGCCTTCCGATTCGTGGTCAGCCAGTCGATGAAGCCACCGATAGCCATCAGTGCATTGCGGGTTCCTTCAGATGTCTGGGCCGCATCCGTCATCTGGAACAGCGAATCCTCCAGTCGACGTATTGCATGCCGGGCTCGACTTGGAGTTGTTTTTCTGTTTCCGGCAAGCCGCCGTGCCTGCTCCAGCCAGCAGCCATCTTCCAAATCCAAGATCATGTCTTGGCGTGGATGGTCGGGTGTGGCAATTCGGCCCAGAGGGGTCGCCTGATATGGCATCTTTGTATCAGGTTGAATGAGGGAATAGCGCTCGAAGCTAGTGATTCCCCGGGCGAGCCCAATCTGTGTTACGGCACGGGCAGCATCCAGGCCGTTTCGTGCGGTACGGCCTCCCAAGGTGAGCCGGCCTTCCGAGAAGATGGCCATGACCTCGGTGAACGTAGCGGGCTTCTTCCACAGTGGCACCCAGATTTCACCGCGAGGACGGTTCGGGTCTTCGGGCGAGAAGCTCCCGGTGGCGGCCCCGACAGGTTCGAAGGTGAAAGGGAAGGAGGCTCGGCTCCCGTCCGCCGCCCCCCAGCTTCGGGTCAGGGTGCCAGCGAATGCAATGGTTCCCTCCATGGCCAGCACGACATCCCACGGGTTCAGGGGATTCTTGCCCGCGTATCCGGTCGTCGCATTGCTTCCACCTTGGCCGGGACTGAACTGGCCCATCGTTCCCGCGTGGACCAGACGGCCTCCGCCGAGGAGCGCACCATCCAGCGACGACTTTCCGGATTCCGCAGCGCAGCCGTTGTCCACCCCGAACAGGAGGTTCAGTGCATCCGCGAAGTTGACACCGAAATCGCGGCTGCCGTCGTTCCCGCCGGACCCGAGCAAGGGCATCGGAGCTTCCTTGGTCGAGAGAACATAGCAGGCGTCGACATACGAGACATGCTCCGGCTCCGTCGCCGACCGCAGGGCCGGAAGCAGTACCCGCTTGGATAGCTTCTCTTCCTTCTCCACCCGTTTCTTTTCCTCCTCCCGGGACTTTCTCTCCTCTCCCTGCAATGTCTTCAATTCGTTCTCGAGCGCCTTCGCTCTCGCACGAAGGTGGTTGAGTCTGGCAAGCTCATCGTTGACACGCATACGTTTGATAGTCCGCTGCATGTTCACGAAACGAGGGGCCGGGCTTGCTTCGAACCTGCACATGAGACCGGCACCGGCGCGTGTTGAATCTTCCTGCCTGTTCCCTTCGAGGAATCCGGCGCGGCCATTCCAGGGAGCGATGATCGGGCTTGGTGCGTAATCCTCCAGAAAGAAGCGCAGTACATCTTCGCGGGTGAGCGTCGTCCTCAGGTGAAAGCGCTCTTTCTCCCACCAGCCTCGCACATGCGGGTCGGCGGCTTTACCGCCGATATTGTTGGTTGGCGACGAAAGCAAACGCAAGATGCCGAGCGCCTTCAGGTAGGACGCCAGCGGCGTGGGGGTGCATCCGTCGAGCACCAACGGCTCAGACTCCGCCATCGCTATCCTCCCGTTCCTTCGCCGACGCTCGCCAGTCGGCAATGCGAACGATGGTCTCCATCCAGGCGAGACGGAAGGGGCCGAACTGTTCCAGCAGATCGCGCGTGCGTTCGGTCCAGCTCTCGCGCGTCGTTTCATCCCAGCCAAGTTCCATGATCGACAGGGTGAGAGGACCGCCGTCCCAGCGTTCGCCGGCACCCAAGTCGATACTCTGAAGCTTGTCGCCTTCCCATATCCCGCGGGCGAAGAGAGCACCCGTTTGTTCGCCTGTCGGTTCCCGTTCGCGGGGTAGGGGGCGGCAGTTCATTCGCACCTTCCCGTGATGAGCGGCGATCAAATAGGCTACGAGGTCGGCATCGCGCGACCAGCGCTCATGGCGGAGGAACGCGAGTGCGGACGCAAGCTCGTGCCGGAAGAAGGCGCGGTCATGACGCAGATTCGGGGCGACCGTCTTTGCGAGAAGCCCGTATGCGCCGTCGTCGGAGTCAGGAAGCCCTCGACGCATGGTGTCTTGGAAGACATCATGCGCCTTGCCCAAGTCGTGCCAGCGCGCCGCCCGAATGATGGATTTACGGGTCTCGGCATCGATATCAAGGGCGCTACAGAGAGCCGCCGCCTCCTTGGCGACATGATCGAGATGATCGATGAGCGGCACCGGTACGCCGATCATGCTTCGCGGATCTTCGTCGTGACCCTCCTCGTCCGTGTCCGAAGGCGAAGCGGCAGCGGAGTGAAAATTCGTTGAGCCGTCGACCGGCAGCGGAACATGCTTGGGGTTGCCCGTGAATCCGATGGACTGATCGTACCCGCCGGCCTCCGTGTTGACGAGCAGGGTCATTCCCGGCCACGGGTCATCCCGAAAGAACTTCCAGCCGGGCGGTGCCTTGCTGGCCGCTCCCTCTGCACTCCGCCACTGCGGGTCGCGCACGAATACGAGATGGTCACCGTGCGATCTAGGCATTTTCTTCAGCCAGTCTCTGACTTGGCCGATGGGAGCGGCGCACAGTTCGCCCGCATGGGGTCGGGGTGGCTTCTGGATGGCCCCGGACCCATCGTTCAGCGTGCGCCAGAAAATACGGATATCGGTGTCGTCCGCATCGCGGATGTAGGGAGAGACATCGACATCGAAGCCGGTCAGATCCGGATCTGTATCGAAGAGATCGTCCAGATCTTTCCTGCGGATGACACGCGATGGCGGATCTACGTCATCCGGCGGGGGCAGATTTATGGGGGCCGCATCGTCCAGCTCCGCAAGTCGTTCCCGTGCCGTCCGCAACTCCTCGACCGTATAGGGCAGCGCCAGCTTGTCCTCGTCCTTCTTGCCCCCCGATTCGTCGAGCAGGTCGATCCAGTGAATGTTGGCGCCGTCATCAAGTTCCGCGTACCGGTTCGCGCGACCGAAGCGCTGCACCAGGGAGGGCCAGGGCGCGAGTTCGGTGAACAGGACGGCGGCGGAGATGTCGATGCCGGCTTCGATAGCCTGCGTGGCGATCACGATGATGTTCTTCGACTCGCCACCGACCACCTTCTTCATCTCGCGCTCGCGTTCGGCCGGGCGAAAGCGCGAGTGAACGAGAGCAATTGCCGGCGGCGCGGACTCTCGACTTCTCGGCAATCGATTGAGCGCCGCATGGAGATCCTGCGCCCGCGCCACCCGGTTGACGATGACGAGGGTCATGCGCCCGACGCGGTGAGCGGCCAGGATCGATTTTGCGAGCTCCCCGATATAGCGCTTGCTGTCATCGGACTTCGAAGACGCCGGCGAGATGTCGGAACGACAAAGCACCTTCCTTGCCTGCGCGAGACGCGCGAGCCGGTTGCCTGTCGTCGCCTCTGGATCGACTCGCATTACGGATCGCGGCGGTGGTTCGGCATGGTCCACGGTCTTCAGCCATGCCGGATTCAGGGTGGCAGAAATCCAGAGGCTGCGGGCGAGATTGCCGTTCGGGCGATCCGCGCGCACGGCCTCTTGTCGACGAAAGGCTTCGAGTTGTGCCGAGGTGGCGCGGCCCGCCCCCATGAGTTGGACTTCATCGAAGACCCACTGGGTGTCGTCGTGAAGCAGCGCGAACTCCATCGGCCATTTGGCCCGCGAGACAGCGTAGCCGCGCATGAGAGCGCGGCTGAGGAGCATGTCCTGGGTGCCGACGAGCACCGCCGGGCGTTCGGGATTCTCAATCCATCTGCTTGCCTCGACACCGCCCATGAGGACATGAACATCCTCTGGCCTCGGCAGTTTGGCAGCTCCATTCGCCTTTACTGCCAGCTCTGAAAACCATTCTTTGACGATTTCTGCGGTCTGCTCGACCAGGGTTCGCATCGGAAAACACCACACCAGACGGCGTGGAGTCGTGTCGGGTGATCGCAGTCGGCGGGCAGCCCATCCAAGCGTGACAGCCGCAGTCTTGCCCGAACCGGTAGGCGCGATCAGAACCTGCGGCCACTCGTCTTTCATGAGGTCTTGCTGCCACGGGTCTGGCCGAATCTTCTCGCCCAGGGCAAGCCGATAGATGGCGACTTCGTCCATACTGTTGATCGAAAGAGAGTTGGCTGCCAAGCAGGTTGGCAGAAATTCACTTTTTGCAGCGATTTTCGGCCAAATTAACCTAATTTCATATCTTTGTCATCTTGCGCCAATTCGAACAATCGACGCGGATATAGTCATTGGCGCGGTCGGTGCTGCCGTTGAGTTCGACCGCCTCGGGGCGGCACGGAGAGCGGAATGCCCGGTTCGGCTCAGATCTCCCCGAATTCAGCCCGAAACAGGGGAATCCAGCGAATCCTGGACTACCCTTTATCCTGCAACGCACGAAGCTGTTGCGGGCGCAACGCCTGAAACGGCGGGCAAACGAGGCAATTGACGCAGGAGGTCGAGTCTCTGCTGGAGCAATCGCAGCGGGCGGAAGGTCGCGCGGTTCCAGCGCATCGCTGGTCGAAGCCGGGCAGTACAGACAGATCAGCCCAAGCCAGGTCAGGGAAGAGCGGGGCAGGACAGAGCAGGACAGGAAAACCCCGCCAGCCCCGCTGCCGCCGAATGGGGCGCGTCAAGCAAGTTCATGTCGGTGCCGGCCGATATCGGCAAGCTTTGCCGCAGCGAGGCGACATCGGTCTGCGGCCGACGGCGGCGACACGCAACGGCGGCGACACGCAGGCCCCCCTGCGGCCGTCGCGCAGACATCAGCCCGCCGGCCCGTTGTTCGCCGAATTCTTGCCCTTCAGCGCTCGAGCCGCCTATCATGGACCTGCGATGCCCTTGATGAATCCATCGCGGGCGCGACGCGAAGGACTCTGACGGATCCTTCCGGACCTTGACGGGCTTTGTCATTTTGCCGACAAGGGAGAAGCCCAATGCTACAGCCCGATAATTCCATGTCGCTCGTTTCCGAGTTGCAGAAACCTCTCGGCATGCTCCTGGCGAACATTGTCGCCATCACGACGGTCGTTCTTTTCGCCACCAATGGCATTTCCAGGGAAGTGGAGCTCTTGTTCGAGTTCCAACAGCTGTCCGAATCTCGTCTGAATCAACGTTTCGATGATTTGGAAGGCGATTTTGCAAATGAGATCGGCAATCTCAAGTCCGTCATCGCCGAATTGGGCGAGAGGGTTTTATCCCTGGAAGGCAGGATTGCGTCATTGGAAGACAGGGTTTCGTCGCTGGAAAGCAGGATTGCGTCGCTGGAAGACAGGGTTTCGTCGCTGGAAGGCAGGATTGCGTCATTGGAGGACAGGGTTTCGTCGCTGGAAAGCAGGGTTTCGTCACTGGACGACAGGGTTTCATCGCTGGAAAGCAGAATTTCATCCCTGGAAGCATCCATGGCTGTTGTGCAAACGACAATAACTTCCATGGACAATTGATTCGGCGGCGCATCCATCCATGTGTCGCAGGCAACCTCCGGGCAGGCGCTCCGGCGAATCGGAGCAGCCTGTCTGGCGAGCGAGGCGCCGTTTGCCCCTGCGCGGGAATCGGTTTAGGCTGGCGCGCAAGACAAGGCCGAGCGGAGGAATCGGATGGTCATGCGACGGAGACAGCTATTTCGCGCGCTGGGCGCGGCATTCGCGGCTTCCGCTCTCGGCGGTTCCAATGCCTTGGCCCAGGGTCGCCGGGTAGACAAGGTCGGGCTGCAACTGTTTACCTTGCGCGCCGAGATGGCCGGGGATTTCGACGGCACGCTGGCCAGGGTCGCGGAGATGGGTTATCGCGAGATGGAGTTCGCCGGCTATTTCGGCCGCGGCGCGAGCGCAGTGCGCCAGGCCCTCGCCGATAACGGACTCGTCTCGCCCGCCGCCCATGTTCCGCTGGACGCGATTCGCGGAAACCTGGCCGCGGAAATCGAATTCGCGGCAGCGGTGGGGCAGCGGTATCTCGTGGTGCCGAGCCTACCCGTCGACGAACGCGGCCTCGACGACTACCGCCGCCTCGCCGCAACCCTGAACAGCGCCGGCGAGGAATGCCGCCGCGCCGGATTGAAGATGGGTTATCATAATCACGATTTCGAATTCGAGGCCGCCGATGGCCGGATTCCCTACCATGTCCTGCTCGAGGAAACCGATCCCGAGCTGGTCGACATGGAACTCGACCTGTTCTGGGTCGTCCATGCCGGTTTCGACCCGTTGGCCCTGTTCGCCGCCCATCCGGGCCGCTTCGGCATGTTGCACGTGAAGGACCGCGACGCCGCCGGCGCCATGGTCGATGTCGGCGGCGGCGAGATCGATTTCGCCGGCATCTTCGCGCAGGTGCAGAGCGCCGGCTTCCGGCACTATTTCGTCGAACACGACAATCCCGGCGACGGCTTCGCTTCCGTCGCCAACAGCCTGGGATATTTGCGCGAGCTGGAATTCTGACCGCGGGGAAATGCTTATGAAAACCCGGCGCGAGTTATTGCGCGAATTGATCATTTCGGTCGGCGGCGTTTCCCTGTTGAGCGCATGCGGGGACTCGCCGGACCTGGTCGCCGCCGCGCCCGGCGGACCCGGACGCTTCTATACGGCAGAGGAGCTGGAACTGGTATCGCGTCTGGCCGAACTCATCATTCCCCGCACTGAAACCCCGGGCGCGCTCGATGTCAACGTGCCGGGCTATATCGACGGCCTGATGGCGGACTGGGCCAGCGAGGAGACGCGAACAGCGCATCGCCGTGCGCTGGCGGAAATCAGGCGCCGCCTGTCGGCTGGCGGCGATTTCCCGGCGCTCGCCGAAGTCGACGCTGCCCGCGCGCTGGCCGAACTCGACCGGTCCGCGTTCGCGGAAGCCGCGGCCGAACTCGACGGCTATCGCGACTTCAAGGGCTATGTCGCGCGTTGCTATTTCGCCACCGAAAGCGGCGCGCGCGAGGAACTGCGATGGGTGGCGGTTCCCGGCCGCTGGGATCCGGATGTGCCGGCAAGCGGCCGGCAGGGAGTCTGAGCATGGCGCAAGCAACTGATTTCGATGCGATCGTGGTCGGTTCCGGCATGAGCGGCGGCATGTCCGCCAAGGAGTTGTGCGAGCGCGGCCTGAAGGTGCTGGTGCTCGAGCGGGGTCCGCAGATCATTCCCGCGCGCGACTACACCGATAATCTGGCGCCCTGGGATACCGAAAATCTCGATTATGTGCCCCAGGACGTGATCGCGCGGCATTATTTCCGCCAATATCCCGGCGTTTCCTACGCCATCCGGGAATCGACCCGGCATTTCTGGGTCAAGGACGACGAACACCCTTACGAAGAAGCCGAGGGCACGAGCTACGACTGGCTGCGCGGCTACCATACCGGCGGCCGCTCGATCATGTGGAGCCGGCAAAGCTATCGCCTCGGCCCGCGCGCCTTCGAAGAAAACCAGCGCGAAGGCGTGGCCATCGATTGGCCGGTGCGCTATGCCGATATCGCCCCCTGGTATGAAAAGGTCGAAACGTTCATCGGCATCGCGGGCGAGGCGGAAGGCCTGGAACAGTTGCCCGACAGCGTGTTCCAGCCGGCATTCGAATTGACCGCCGCCGAAAAAGCCTTCAGGCAGCGAGTCGAAGCCGGCTTTCCCGGCCGCAAGGTGATCGCGGCGCGCGTCGCCCATCTCACCGACGCCACCGAAGAGCAGCGCTCGCTGGGCCGCAGCAATTGCCAGGCGCGCGATCGCTGCCATCACGGTTGTACTTTCAGAGCCTATTTCTCCTCGCTCAATGCAAGCTTGCCGGCGGCCGAACGCACCGGCAATCTGACCATGGCGCATAACGCCATCGTGCAATCGCTGGAATACGACGCGGAAGCCGGCCGCGTCAGCGGAGTGCGGGCGGTCGACGCCGAAACCGGCGAGACGCGAACCTATACCGGCCGGATCGTGTTCCTGAACGCTTCCGCCATCGCTTCGGCGATGATCCTGCTGCAATCGAAGTCGGAAAGTTTCCCCGACGGCCTGGCCAACCGCTCCGGCCAGGTCGGACGCAATCTCATGGATCATGTCAGCGGCGCGGGCGCCGCGGGCATCATGCGCGGCTTCGACGACCGCAAGGTATTCGGCCGCAGGCCGAGCGGCGGCATCTATATCCCCCGCTACGCCAATATCACCGAGCACGACAAGCCCTTCAGCCGCGGCTTCGGCTACCAGGGCGGCGCCAGCCCCCTCGGCCACGCCAATGGCCAGCTCCCGGGCATCGGCCGCGAATTCAAGGAATCCCATCGCCGGCCCGGCCCCTGGCGCATTTCCATCGGCGCTTTCGGCGAGCAATTGCCGAATCCGGACAATCGGGTGACATTGCATCCGACCCGGCGCGACCGCTGGGGCAATCCGCTCGCCCTGTTCGAAGTGCGTTACGGCCGCAACGAGGAAATCATGCTCGAAGAGGCGCGCAAGGACGCCGTCGCCATGTTGCAAGCCGCGGGCTGCGAGCAGATAAGCTCGGCGCCGGTGAACCTGACCAAACCGGGCAATCGCATCCACGAAATGGGCAGCGCGCGCATGGGCCGCGACCCCGCGGACTCGGTGCTGAACGGCTGGTGCCAGGCCCACGACGTGCCGAACCTGTTCGTCACCGACGGCGCCTTCATGGTCTCGTCGGCCTGCCAGAATCCCTCGCTGACGTACATGGCCTTCAGCGCCCGGGCGGCGAATTACGCCGCCGACCTGCTGGCGGAAGGAACGCTGTAGACATCAGCAAAGCTCTGATCAAGTCAGAGCTTTCCTGCGGCGCATGCCCGCGACACATAAAGAGCGCCGCCGGATTCGACGGCGCAAGCCATTGCATCCGGGAGCAAGCCAAAACCGCGCTTTTGTCTTGCGGCGATGAATAATTCCTCCCATGGAATTATTCAGGGATGCTTGATCCATCAAGGTTCGACGGGCAGGGGCAGCACGTCGATGCGGCGGAACTGGGTCGGGTGGCTTTCGGCCTGGATCGCGACGAGACCTTCGTCGAGCGCGAGCGGCGCGCCGGCGTCGAGCAGCCGGCGGGCGTCCGGGTCGCCGGCGTCGAGTTGCGTTCCCGAGTATTCCAATACGGTCTCGCCATTGACGATATGGCGAATCAGTTCGTCGCCGCGGACTTCGACTTCAAGCCTCACCCATTGGTCGCCATGGAAGGTGGCCGAACTCGAGTCGACGCAATGTTCGACGACGAGTTCGCCTCGCCGGCGGAAATGCGTGCCGGGCGTGCAGATATTGGCCGTCGCGCGCGCATCGCGGCCGTTGCCGCCGAGCAATTGCACTTCGATCGAGGCCGGGAATTCCTGGTCGAGCGTCATGGACTCGGGAGTCTGGCTATGCAGCATCACGCCGTTGTTGCGGAACGCCCAGTCCGGGCCATTGATCACCTGCTCGCCGACAAAGCGATATTCCGCCCGCAACAGGTAATGGGACAGGGACAGTTCGTGAAACAGGTGGCCGAACTCGCCCTGGAAGTCGCTCCAGTTGTCGTAGGAGACCGTCAGCAGTCCGTCTTCGACGACAAAGGTGTCGAAATGATTCACGCCGGCGGCGTAGCCGGCGAACTTGGCAGTCCAGCCTTCGAGGTCGCTCCCGTTGAAGAGGCTGATCCATTGCTCCTCCGGGGCCGCGCCGCAGGCAGCGACCAGCAACAGCGCCGGCGCCGCCGATATCGCCCGGACGCGCAACTGGCCTTGCCGGCTGGGCCTATCGCGCCGCATTGATCGCGCGATTGAAATCGAGTCTCATGTCGAGTTCGCTGGGGCAGCCGTAGGCCGCGAAACACTCGACATCCACGACGATCCGGAATTCGCCGTCCGGGCCTTCGACGCGGTCGACCTGGACCGCCGTTCCGCTGCGCGTGCTGTCGGCGTTCAAGGTGTCGATGCGCGTTTCGCTGTCGGTGCGCAAGCTGAAGTCGGCATTCGCGATTACCCAGTCCCGGGTCGCATTCCATTTGGTTTCGCATTCGGCTGCGGAAGCGCAGACGGGAATCGTGCGCTGGAACTCGGCCAGCCGCGCCTGGTATTGTTCGGATGCGCCGCAGGCGGCCAGCCATAGCGAAGCGCAGCCGATCGCCGCGATGCGGCGGCTTGCCGGAAGCATCGCTTTCTCTCCTCTGATATCCGGGCTTCGACGAATTCTTATATCACAAAAGATGCCGCCCGACGCAGGCCGAAGCGAGACATCTGCTCGGCCCGGAGTCGACGGGACGGGCCTTGATCGGCCTTGCGCGCGGCGCATGCGGAAAGCGAGATGTCCGCTCGCCCTGAAGTCAATGAGACTGCCGGCAAGAATATCGCGGCCGCGCGGGCAGGGCGCCGGTCGCTTCGCTCCCTTCGCGCCGTGCCCGGGCGCCTTCCGGCAAGCAGACCGCGGCGCGCGGCGTGAACTTGCCGCAACTGCGTCAGATTGCGCGCCGGCATTGTCTTTTGACCCATCGTTCGATGCGCTGGAGCGCGGGATACTCGCCGTGCCGCACCTCGAACAAGGCTTTCGTTTCATCGAATCGCTCCCGCAGCGAAATCGCGGTTTCTTGCAGCAGCCGTTCCAGGAAACGCGCTCCCACATCGCAGGCCTCGGCAAAAGACCGCCAGTGCGCGCTCGAAACCTGTCCCGGGTCTTGTTGTCCGCCAACGTCGAAAGCGAGCCGGCGGTCGATGGATTCAATGGCGCGGGTGCAAATCAGGTCGTAAAAGGGCGCGAGGCGGACTTCGCCGTCCGGCAGATACAGCAACGACAGATTCTTGGCATGGCCGTCCGCATTGCCGGCCAGCACATTGAAGATTTGCCAGCGCAGCAAGTATTGCGCATCGACCGCCGGGTCCGTCGATACTTCCCGCAGCAACCGGAAACAGTCCGCGAATGTCGGGCCGCCCGATGTCTGGTACTTCTTTTCGTGTCCGTAGCCGAGAGCCTGGCAAAAGTCTTCCTGGTGCAGCCGCCGCACGTTCCCGCGCGCATCGCGCACGCGGTCGTAGCGTTCGCTTTGCGCATAGCATCTCTCGCCAATGGAGCAGAGTTCGATATCGACCACGGGCAAACCGACCTGTCTGGCCAGATCGCTGGTGAATGTCTCGAAGGCCGGTACATGTTTGTAGTTGACTGAATCGATTTTGAGGATATGGCTGGTCGGCGCTTCGCCTTGCGGCAGGAAATACCGGCCGTCGCGAATCAGCACCGGGAATTTGTGTTGCGCGCCGGCCAGCGATAGTCGCGGCCTTGCGTTTTCCGCCGACCCGGCGGGAAGTCGGCCTCGCTGTTCGACCAGCCGGGCCAGGTCCGCGTCCGCAAGCGGCCGATAGCTTGCGTCGCGCGCCGGCGCGCGTTCCGCCGGCAGGATGGAAAGCGCGCCGGCGCACTCGCCGCCGATGGCGCGCAATAAATCGAAATCGGTATTGGCTATTTTCCGGTCGCCGACAAGTTGCGCGCGAAACTCGCCTTCCGGCAGCAAGTTGGCGAAGAAGCGATGGGCGAGGTTGTCCGCGCCCGACATGTCGCCGGCCGCCAGCGGGAGCGAGCAGGAAATCGGGAAGCCGCCGGTTGCCGCCCAGTCGGGCGCGTAGCTGAAGCCGACGGCACCTGCGGGAGTTCGCCGCAAGTGCCCCACCAGCCGGTCTTCAAACCAGACGTTGAGCAGATCCGGGTCGGTCATGGCTCATCCGATCCGGTTCCGTCTGCGCGGCCGGCGCGCGCGGGCGCTTGACCGCCTTGCGTCGCGACTCGACGAAGTTCCGGCCGCGCGGGCGGGGTTGGACCGCCCCTCGGCCGCACGACGATGTCCAGCCCCAGGGTTCGCAAGGCCTTGAGGATCTTTCCGATCTCGGCGGTTTCCTTGCCGCGTTCGAACTCGGACAGAAAGCGCGTGCTCAAGTTGCCGAGGCCGGAGACTGTTTCGAGCGTCAATCCCTTGCCTTTGCGATGGGCGCGCACCAACTGGCCGAGTTCCCCGGCCGATCGGACTCGCCCATGGGAAATATCGTTCCTGGTCATTTTCGATGCCCTGAAAATTTTTACCGTGCGATAAAAATTAGCAACAAAACTCGCCTGATTCAAGGGATATATCCCGAGCGGGATAATTCTTGGTTCTTGCCAGAGAATAATCGATAAATAATCACGCACGGTAAAAATATCCGGCCCTCTGAATACGCCTTGACCTGATGGCCGGCAATGACGTGTCTGATAGACTGGGGAAACTCCGATTTGCTCAGCGCTTCCCCGCGGCGCATGCCTGCGGTACAAGCCCGCGGTATAAAAGAGTCCCGCCGGATTCGACGGCGCAAGCCATTGAATCCGGGGGCAAGACAGAACCGCGCTTTTGTCTTGCGGCAATGAATAATTCCATGGCTGGAATTATTCAGAGGATACATAGACCTGGAAGGCTCGGATTTGTCAGCGCTTCTCCGGGGCAGATGGATGGGCCGCCGAATACGATGACGCAAGCCATCGCATTCGGGAGCGAGACAGAACCGCGCCTTGGTTTTGCGGCAAATGAATAATCTTGTTATGGCTGGAATTGTCCAGGAGATACCTGAGGCAATTTTCCCGGCGTGCGGGGATTGAGGAGGGCAAAATGAACTTGAGGAATATCTGGCTGCTGCTGGCCATCGCCGGCGCGGTCGCGCCCTGGTACTACCTGACAGGCTTCCTGGTCGCGAATGGACTCGACCTCGCCGGTTTCTTCGCGGCCGCCGCGGCCAACGACGTGGCCGCCGGCTTCGTCGCCGACCTGCTGATTTCGTCTCTCGTTTTCTGGATATACATGTATTCGCGCCGCTCCGCCGGACCGGCGCCCTGGCCGTTCATCCTGATCAACCTGTTCATCGGCCTGAGTTGCGCATTGCCCGCGTATCTGTGGGCCGCGAGCAAGCCTGTCGAGGCCGCGTGAAGTAGATGCTTTCGCGAACGGCTCTTGCGCGGCGGCGGGATTCGGTCGGTCCGATGTCGCGGCCGCTTGCAGCCGACGTTGCGCGGACGGTTCCCCGTCTCGGTCAGGCAGGTTGGACCTCGTCCGCAATGGGTTGATTTCCAAGTATCTTCCGAATTATTCCAGCCATGGAGTCATTCAGAAGATAGCTGGAGAGCATCGCTGGATTCGACGGCGCAAGCCGCGGGAGTTTTTCGCGGCCTGCTATTCGTCGTAGTCCTTCCAGTGCCGGATGCGATATTCGAGAGGGTCGGCGAGGATCGACTCGCGGGCGGCGGCTACTTCCTCCGCCGTGAACGGCCGGAAATCCGCGGGCAAGGTGCCGGCATTGAATTCTTCGAGCACCCAGTTCACCACGGCGGCCAGGTCGGCGTCGGTCAGGGGCGTCTGCGATGAACCCGGCACCTGGACCAGATAGGGCCGCATTTCCCCGACGGCCATCATGCGCCCGAGTTCATCGTGCAAGCTCGGCACATTGGGCGGATTGCCGATGCCCGAGGGCAGGTGGCAGCCGCTGCAATACAGCAGGTAGTTCGTGCGCGGGCTCGCCCCCGACGCCGCATTGCCGGCGGCCAGGGCAATGGCGAGCAGCAGCGCGGCAAAGGTTCTCGTCGTTGTCATGATCCGCTCGCGCTACTGGTTCGACTCGCCGAGCACCAGCGCCACGGTGCAATGGTAGCTGGTATGCTCGACGCCGAAACACCACAGCACCGTGCTGCTGTTGCTGTTGAAGTATACCGGCTTGTCGCCTTCGGTATTGTGGCAGCCGCAACGGCCGCAGGCCGCCTTGCCGCAGCAATCGTTGTAGGAAATCAGGTATTCCCGGCCGTCGAGCGGATTGCGGCAGGTTCCGACCCAGGTGATCGGCGAGGGCTCCGCGCCCGGCGGACAACTGCGATGGCTGCCGCCGCAGCAACTGCACAACTGCCCGCTCAAGGCGCAATAGCGCCAATATTCGCAGGTTTGCGGGTCGCCGATTTCCCGCAAGGTCGTTTCCTGGGCGAAGGCGCGGGCCACCGGCAAGAGCGGCAATGCCGCCGCGCCCGTGAGCAGCAGCCCCAGCCGGGAAAGAAAGTTGCGGCGCGACAGGCGCCGCGCCAGCGCCAGCGTGGTCCGGCGGGCCTGTTCGTCTACCCAGTGCCAGCCGCGCTCCGTAATCCGATGTGCGTTCATGATGTCAGGTCCAGGGCCGCGGACTCGCATGCGTCCCGATCTTTCCGCCAAGTATCCACCGAACAATTCCAGCCATGGAATCATTCATTGCCGCAAAACCAAAGCAAGGTCTTGTCTTGCTCCCGGATGCGGCGGCTTGCGTCGTCGAATCCGGCGGTGCTTTCTCGCACCGAGGGTTTGTACCGCGTCATGCGCCGCAGGGAAGCTCTGACCTGATCAGGGCTTCCCTAAGATCGCGCCTCGCGCGCCACGAAGTCCTGCATGCTGGCGATGCCCGATTCCATGGATTCCAGCAGACTTTCCAGATGTTCCCGGGAATTCACCAGTCCCTTGCTCTTGAGTATGCCGTCGTTGCCGATCAGCAGCGCGAAAGGCAGCTTGCCGACCTGGTAGGCCATGCCGAGTTGCATGGAAATGACATAGGGATAATCGGCGATGCGCAGATCCTTCACATAGGCTCGGTGCTGTTGCAATTGCCGTTCATTTTCGGTGCCGTCGCTGGCGAAAACGAGCGCGAGCCGGCCCTGCTCGGATTTCGCCAGCGATTTCGCCGTCGGCGCGAGCGATTTGCAGACCGGACAGGTCGGCGAAATGAACAGCACCAGCATGGCGCCGGAGCCCGGCCTTTCGCCGCCTATGGTGACGCTGGCGCCGTCGAGCGCCGCGAGATCCATTGCGGTCGTCAACTCGCCGACTTTCGGTCCGGTGGTGGGCAACAAGGCGCCGGCGGGCGCCACGCGTTCGTGCAATACGCCGACCTGCCGGGCGAGCGCGAGCAAGAGCAAGGCAAGGCCGATGAGCAGCGCCCACAATACCAGATTGGAGACGAGCAGGGCTTCGGTCATGACCTGTCGCTCCCGGCCGGCGGCTTGCGCCAGGAACGGATCGCCTGGGCATTCGCCAGCAACTGGTTGCCGCCGGCGTAGAGCAGGGCCAGCGCGAGGCAGGCGGCGGCGAGCGCGACGTAATCGATCGGCAACAGTTCCCTGGCCGCGGGCGGCAATGCCGCCGCGAGCGCCGCCGCGATCAACAGGGCATTGCGCAAGAGCAGGCGGCCGCTCAATTGCTGGCCGTTTCCCCCGGCGCCGCCGAAACCGCAGCCGCAATCGATATAGGCGCGCCCCCGCGCCAGATTCAGGCCTATCGCCAGCGTATAGCCGCCCAGCAGGGCGGCGGTCGCGGCCGCCGTCGCGGCGAGATGCCAGCCCAGCGCCCAGGCGGCGGCCAGCGCCGCTTCCAGTCCGACGACGAGCCGGGCGGCGGGCGCCGCCAGCGGTTCGGGCAGCACCCGGTAGGCCGCCAGGATCCCCTGGAAGCGGGCGAGCCCGGCCGCCTTGTGCCATGCGGCCGCGGCCAGCAACAGGGCGAAGGCCAGCGACAGCAACTTGATGACGAACGGGTCGAGCATGAATCAGAAGTCCTCGTACATCGAAGCGCCGGGTCCGTTGATCGACCGTTCGTGCCTGAAGCTCAGCGCGTCATAGATCTCGGTGCCGCCGTCGCCGGTGCCGACGATCAGTTTCGGCGCGGTTTCCTGGGTCACGGTGACATGGTCGGCGAGGTCTTCGATCTCGAGCCTGTGCACCCGCCGCCGGTCCGCCAGATCGATCACCCAGATTTCCTCGCCCGGGTCGTGATGCGTGTCCGCCGGACCTTCATGCATGGCCACGTACAGCAGGCCGTTGGCGCGATGCACGTCGAGGAATTCGCCGCCGCCGGGCCGCCAGCCGGACTCGTCTTCGGCGACGATGCTCCAGCCCTCGCCGATGACGATCTCGTCGTCATCGGCGCCGACTTCGAAAATGACGCCGGCATGGGTGATCAGCAGCCAGCCGCCGGCGGTTCTGGCGGCGCGGTCGAAAACCGCGTCTTGCTGGACATTGAAGAACACTTCGCTGCGGACGCGGTTTTCCTCGAAGCCGCTGATATCGAGTTGGCTCAGTTGCAAGCTGCCGTCGCCGCAGATCAGCAGAAAATCATTTTCCGCCACCGGCAGGATGACGGCGCAGCCGGGCGTGGACATCTCGTAGACGAATTCGCGATCGATCACATCGACGATGCTCACCGAATAACCGGGATTCATGTTGAGCACCGCCAGGTGGCGGCCGTTGCCGAGCAGGCCGAGGTGGTTGCGCACGCCGAGCCGCGCCATGCGGTCGGGAATCTCGATTTCGGCGACCGGGCTCAGGTTGGCGTAGTCGTAGATCGCCACGAGGTCCGTGCGCTCGCCGCGCACGCCGCGCGAATAATACGATTCCGCGGCGTAGAACTCGCCGCGCGGCAGATAGGGGGCTACCGCCGGCGTGCGACTGGAAAGCGAAAGCGTGCCGTACATCGCGCCGGTTTCGGCATCGTAGATCCGGGCGCCGTTGCCCGATTTGGCGATGAACCAGTTCGCGCCGTGATCCGGCATGGTTTCGACGCCGATTGTTTCCGGCGGAACCTGGGCGAAGGCGCCGGCGCCGAAAACCAGGCCGGCCGCGAAGATAATGAGCCGCATGGTCGCTCCCCCTTGAAGACGCGCGCCCCGGGGTTTGCCGGGACGCGGAAAAACCGGAAACCAGGAAAGCGCCAATCAAGTCGGAGCTTTCCTGCGGCACATGCCCGCGGCGCATCAAGAGCGCCGCCGGATCCGCGAGCAAGACAAGACCGCGATCCTGTCTTGCGGCAATGACCAATTCCATGGATGGAACCATTCAGAGAATACCCGGCAACTGCCTGATACTGCAAATGCGCCGGCAAATGCAATCAGGGCAGTTCCCCCGGGCGGTATTTCTCGAGCAGGCTCCAGAGGATCGCCAAAGTCGCAAGGTCGGGATCGCCGGAATAATCGGCCGGGCGAAACCGCAATTGCAGCGCGCGCACGGCGAAGCGCGTCTGGTTGTCGAGTTCGCCCGTGGGTTCGACCCGATAGCCCAGCCCCAGCAGGGCGGCTTGCAAGCTCGCGATGCTCGGCGGCCGATTTTCGAATCGCGCCTCGTAACGCGACCTGGTTTCCTCGTCGTACCAGGCGCCGATGCCTGCTTCATACAGCCGCCGCCAGGGAAACAGCGGGCCCGGGTCCGACCGGCGCATGATCGCGATATCGGAATGGGCGACGAAGTCGAGCGGGTCGATGCCGGGGAAGCGCTGTTGTATTCCCCGCAGCAATTCGATCAACAACTCGATCTGGGCTTCGTCGAAGGGCAGGAATTCGCATCGCAGCGAGTCGAGGTCGCTGTCGATATTCGCGTTCGGCGCGGTCGCGCAATCGAATTCGTTGACGAGTTCGATCCCGATGGAGCGGTCGTTGAGCGCCGTCTCTCCCGCCCAATAGCTGCGGCCCGCGTGCCAGGCTCTTTCCTGTTCATCGACAAGCTGGTGCAGGAGCAGCCGGCCGCGATCATAGGTCGGGTCGTTCCCGGCGGGAATCAGGTAGTGCGCGCTGACCGGATTCTCCGTCGGCGTGGCGAGCAATCTGAGCGATTCGGCGAAATTCTCGGAAGTGGCGTGAATCACCACATAGTCCACGCGGCTGTTCTGGTTGGCGGATTCGATATGGACAACGTTCGAACACGCCGCCAGCGTCAGCGGCGGAACCAGCCATCGCGCAATCCTCGTCAACCGCATGCTGCTTTCTCGTCGGCGCCCGGACGGGACAGTCATTGTGCCAGCCCGGCCGCCGGGGTCAACGCGCGGCGCCCGTCTTGACCGAGACGGTCGGCCTTGGCCCATATGGCGGCCGGCGCCGGTTGCTTGCTTCGCTGGGCGGCTTGATCGCCCCGCATGGCGAACCGCGCGCCTGAAACTCGCCGCGCCGGGAACTTCCGGGCGGGATTTTGCTTGCATAATTTCGCCGTTGGCGTAACTTCGGTCATTACCGCGCATCGCGGCGAGAGGAGGAAATCGTGCATATCCGAACTTCGGCATTGAAGCTCGCCGTCCTGCTGCTCGGGCCGGGCGTCTTGCCGCTCGGCCAGACCGGTTTCGCCCAGGCGGACGAATTCGCCCGCACCGGGCATGGGCATCCCGACCTGCAAGGCACCTATACCTACCGAACGCTGACGCCGCTCAACCGCCCGGTCGAACTGGCGGACCGCGAAGTGCTGAGCGAAGCCGAAGCGGAAGAATGGGAAGCCTTCGAAAACCGCCGCCAGAACCGCGACCTGATCATCGATTCGGTCGGCGGCGCCGGCTATCCGCCCGGCGTGATTTCCTATAACGAGTTCTGGTACGAACGCGGCGTCGAGACCATCCGCGACCGCCGCACATCGTTGATTTACGACCCGCCCGACGGCCGCATGCCGGCGCTGAGCGAGTCCGGCCGGGAACGCGCCCGCATTCGCGCCGATGTCCGCGCCAACAGCATCGGGCCGGAAGCGCGCACCTTGCAGGATCGCTGCCTGATGAGCGGCGGCGCCGGGCCGCCGCTGGCGCCGGGCTCCTACAACAACAATATCCAGATCGTGCAGACCGCCGATCACGTGATGATCCTCAGCGAAATGATCCATCGCGCGCGAATCATCCGTTTCGACGACGAGCATCAGACTCGCCATGTAAAATGGGACGGCGATTCCATCGCCCGCTGGGAAGGCGATACCCTGGTGATCAACACGCGCCATTTCTATTACGACGAGAATGGCCGCGGCGGGGCTTCGCGCCATATGGCGCTTGAAGAACGCATCCGCCGCCTCGACGCCGATACCCTCGAGTATGATTTCACCATCGAGGATCCGCTGACCTGGACTCGGCCCTGGTCGGCGAAATTCCCGTTGCGGCGCATCGCAGATCCGATCTACGAATATGCCTGCCACGAAGGCAATCATGGTCTGCGCGGCATACTCGCCGGCTGGCGCCGCCTCGAATCCATGGGCCTGCCCGGCGACGGCAGCCAGCCGCAGGTGGCGGATACCGAATAATCGACAGCGGCGAGCGACGAAGCCCGCCGGAATCGGCGGCATACATGCATTCACGGGAGAATCGCGATCATGAAACAACACGCATTGCCCTTGACGGCGGCTTGCGCGGCCTTGCTGGCTCTTGCCGGCGGCGCCGCGGGCCAGGATGCGGCCGGCGGCGCCGAGCGGCAACCAATTGTAGTGGCCGACCTCGGGCCGCAGGTCGGCGAACGAGTTCCGGATTTCGCCCTCGCGGACCAGTTCGGCGATACCCATGATCTTGCGTCGATCATGGGTCCGAACGGCGCCATGCTGCTGTTTCACCGTTCGGCGGACTGGTGACCCTATTGCAAGGCGCAACTCGTGGAGTTGCAAGGACGATTGAACGAGCTGCAAGGCGCCGGCGTCGGCGTTGCGGCCATCAGTTATGATTCTCCCGCGGTGCTGCGCGATTTCGCCCGGCGCCGCGGCATTGATTTTCCGTTGCTGTCGGACGAGGGCTCCGAGGTTATCGCGCGTTACGGCATCCTCAATACCGTCGCCGAAGAAGGGCTCGGTCCCGACCGCGACAATCCCGAAGTAGTCGCCGACGTGGCTCGTTATGTATCGGCCTTCGGCGCGAGCCGATTGGTTGTCGGCACGCCGTATCCGGGCACTTTCATGCTGGACGCGGACGGCCGCGTGACTTCGCGCTATTTCGAGGAGTTCTATCGCGAACGCAATACCGCCTCGAACGTGCTGCTCAAGGAAGGCATCGGCGTTTCGCCCATCGAGGCGATCGAAGGCTCGTCGCCGCAACTCGATTTTACCGCCTGGCCGAGCAATACGACGGTCACGGTGGGCACGCGCTTCTCCATCGCCGTCGAAGTGCGTCCCGGCGAGAACATGCATGTCTACGCTCCGGGAGCCGAGGCCGGGGGCTATCGCGTGATCGGACTGGAATTGGCGCCTTCGGACCTGTATCGGCTCGAGCCCGCGGAATACCCGGACTCGGAAATCTATTATTTCGCCCCGCTCGACGAATATGTTCCCGTATTCCAGCAGCCGTTCACGCTATTGCAGGAAGTAGTGATGGCGGCGACCGAAGACACCGAGGCGAAATTGGCGGAAATGGATGCCGTTACGTTGTCGGGCTTCCTCGAGTATCAGGCCTGCGACGACGCGATCTGCTACCTGCCCCAGTCGGTCCCGGTCTCTTTCGCGCTGGACATCGAAAACCCCGACCGCCGGCGCGCGCAAAGATAGATGTCGGTTCGGCCAATTCGGCCGGGAGCGTTCGGGGCGTCCGCGACGGCCGGCGGGGTCAGAATGTGGCGTTGGCGTTGAACGGGCTGGCGGTGCCGCCTTCGATCTGGTTGATCTGGATCGACACCATGAACTCCCAGCGCCGATGCCGCCGCGCCGCTTCCGCCACCGCCTGCAAGTAGCCGTTATCCACCAGCGGCAGCCCGATATTGACTTGCGTGAGTTGATGGATCGGGCGATTGATGCCTGCCACGCCCGAAGGCTGGACATCGTTGACGGCGTCGCCCACCAGGATCGCCACATCCCGTTCGCGCAGCCAGGGCAGGACCGACGCGTGCAAGCCCGCGCCCCCCTGTCCATAAGCCCAGGGGCCGACATCGTCGCGGCGCGCCCAGCGGCCCGTGCGCACCAGCAATGCGTCGCCGCTGCCGACCGTCACCCCGGCGAATTCCTCCCAGGCTTCCAGGTCTTCCACATAGATCGGCGTGCTCGGGTCGAGATAGTCGACGCCGCGCAGCAATGGGATGTCGACCAGCACGCCGCGAGTTACGTATGACGCGCCCATGCGGTCTATCGCGAGATCTTCGCAGCCGTCGGCGGTGAGATTCTGGTCGTAGCCGTTGAATATGACGTAGCGCCCGTCGATTTCGGCGCGGTAATGGCATAGCGCGTCGATATGGGAAAGCATGCCGTCGTGGAGCGAAAACTGGATCTCGTCGAGGGCGAAAGAGGGTTCGCCGGTCACCGGATCGACGCGGCTCATCCAATGTTCGTAAGGACCGAAGGACTGGCTGTCCATGGCTCGCTCTTTCAGCACGAAATGTTGCAGGCTGACCGTCTCTCCGGCCCGCACCAGCGACGCGGCCTGTATTGTTTTTTCGGGAGTGATCAGGTTCAGCGTGCCGCGCTGGTCGTCCGGGCCCCAGCGGCCCCAGTTGGAAAGTTCCTGTTCCCAGTCCGCCAACTTGTCCAGCGTTACCAGCACCGAAGGATCCCGGGTCGACGGGTGCGCCTGGAATTCCTGCGCGGCGATCCGGACGCCCGGCGAGACCGACAGCAGGGCGGCGGCGAAGACTGAGAGTTTCAGCAGGAAAATTCGGGACTTGCTCATGGTTTCGATCCTCCGGTTCCGGTCCGGTTGCCGCTCATCGCGGCGAATGGCAAGCGCCAATATACCATCGCCCGAAGGGCCGGGCTAAGGAAACCCCGATCAAGTCAGAGCTCACATGCCCGCGGTACGAGAAAGCACCGCCGGATTCAACGGCGCAAGCCGTTGAATCCGGGAGCAGGACAAAACCACGCTTTGGTTTTGCGGCAATGAATAATCCTGTCCGCGCAATGGTTCATTGCGGCAGTCTCGTCGTCAGGAAATAGAACAGCAGTCCGCTGCCGATGATCGCCAGCGAGAACAGGGCCTCGGCGGGGCGGTTGATCAAGGTGAAGGTCAGGGTCCAGCCGGTGACCGCCAGATACGTCAGCGGCGGCAGCGGAAACAGGAAAGTGCGATAGGGCCGCGGCAGTTCCGGCCGCCGCCAGCGCAACACGAAAACGCCGAATACCGCGACAAAGCTGTTCAGGGCCATGGTGAAGCCGGCGAAGACCAGCACCGATTCGAAAGTCGAGGTGAGGATGAAGACCAGCGCGATGCCGGTCTGGGTGTAGATGGCGACGGCGGGGATGCCGTGGCGATTGGCGCGGCCGAAAAAGCCGAGGGCGGGGAAATCCTCGCCGATGACCTGGATTACCCGCGGTCCGGCCATGGTCATGGCGCTGACGGTCGAAATCAGCAGCAAGGCGAATACGAGGCCGGCGAACTGGCCGCCGACGGGGCCGAATGCCGCTTCGGCGACGATGGCGCCGACTTCCACCTGGCCCGCCATCGCATCCATCGGCGCGACATGGAGGAAAACGAAATTGAGCGCCAGGTACAGCAGCGTCACGACCAGGGAGCCGCCGGCCAGGATCCAGGGCAGGTTCCGCTGCGGATTGTCGATTTCGCTGCTCAGGTAGGTGGCCGCGTTCCAGCCGGTATAGGCGAAGCTGACATAGATCAGCGCCACCGCGAAGGCGGAACTCGTCAATATCGCGCCGTCGCTCGCCAGCGGGCCGAAATTCACCGGCTGCGGCTCGTCGACGACGATCAGCGCCAGCAGACAGAATGCGACGATCACGATGATCTTGAACAGGGTGAAGACCAATTGCGCGCCGCCGCTGGTGCGGTGATTGGTGGCGTGGGCGAGGGCCATGGCGATTACCAGCGCGGCGGCCGCCAGTTTGCGCATGTTGTCGCTCAGGCCGGCGGGGAAGATGGACGACAGGTAGGCGGCGAAAGTCATCGCGCCGAGCGCGGTCGGCCCGGCGAAGCCGATCGTCGAGGAAATCCAGCCCGACACGAATCCGGCCGCGGGATGGTAGATCCGGCGCAGCAGATTGTATTCGCCGCCGGAACGCGGCAGGGCCGCGCCGAGTTCGGCATAGGTCAGCGCGCCGCCGAGCGCGACCAGCCCGCCGACCGCCCACAACATGAGCAAGGCGAAACCGGAACGGATGTCGAGCAACTGGAACCCGAGACTGGTGAAGACCCCGGTGCCGATCATGTTGGCGACCACTACCGCGATGACGGTGAAAAAACGGAACTTGTTCGAGGCCATGAGCGCAACCGGCGATTTTGGGCGAGATTATCCCGGCGCCGCGCCGTTGCGTCCATGAATTCCCGGCAATTCCTGTCTTGTTCCCGGAATTTCCGCAATCAACAGGTCGCGGGTGTTTGGGAAAATGCGGATCGCAGAAAGTCCCGGCGGAAGGCAAGCCCTGACTTGATCAGTTTCCCTTTGGCCGGCCTCTTTCTGTTACCATTGACCTGTCGCCGGGAGGCCGAACATGATCAAGCCTGTTTCCCGCATTGGCATTATGCTGTCGCTTCTTGCCGGCGCCGCCGGCGCCCAGACGCCGGTCGGCGATACGCCCACGCGCGCCCGGGCCGCCGACGGCAGTTTCATCAGCTGGCGCGAACACATCATCGACGATCCCGCGCTTGCCGGCGTGCCTTTCAGCGGCAGCGACGGCCTTGTCGCGGGCGATATCGACAAGGACGGCCGCGAAGACGTGGTTTCGGTTCACGAGTCCGACGCCGAATACGATTCGGCGCAATATGTCGCCGGCTTCTCGCCGCCGCTCGCCGGACATGTGCGCATCGCTTTCGCATCCGAATCGCCCGACCGCTGGACCAATATCACCATCGCCGAAGGCGCCGAAGCGCCGGCGCCGGAAGATGTCGCGCTCGCCGACATGAACGGCGACGGCTATCCGGACGTGCTGGCGGCCGCGGAATTGTCTCACATCATCTACTTGCAGAATCCGGGCCCCGGCGCCCGCGAGGAGCATTGGCGGCGGCTGATATTGCCGATGACCCGGAACCGCGGCTCCTACATCCGCGTGTTCGCGGCCGATTTCGACGGCGACGGCGTTCCCGAAGTCGTCGCGCCCAACAAGGGCGCCCAGTCCCCGGGCCCCGAGGACTATGCGCGCTCCACGCCGGTGGAGCTGTACCGGCTCGACGGCGACCCGCTCGACGGCGACTCATGGCGGCGCCGGGTGCTCGGCAACTACAGCATTCCGCAAAATGCCGAACCGGTCGACCTCGACGGCGACGGCGACCTCGATATCGTGGTCGGCAGCCGGGGCGAAAGCCGGCTGGTGTTTTTCGAAAACCTGGGGCGGGGCGATCTGGAATTCGCCGAACACGCCGTCGGCATCAATGGCCCGGCCATGGCCGGCTTCAATCTGGAATATGCCGACCTGAACGGCGATGGGCGGCTGGATATCGTCGGCGCGGCCGCGCGCGGCCTGTCCTGGATCGCCCAGCCCGCGCGCAAGGGCGATGCCTGGAACGCATTTCCCATCGGCAGTTTCGCGCCGGACAGCGTCACGGGCATGGAGCTGGCCGATATCGACGGCGACGGCGACCTCGACGTCATGGCCGGCAGTTACAGCCGCGGTTCGCGCACCGGAGACGACGCCGGCGTCGACGACCCGCTCGGCAGGATCGGCTGGTTCGAAAATCCGGGCGTCGCCGGGGCCGACTGGACAAGGCACGATATCTCGCGGCGCAAGCGCGGCATGTTCGACAAGTTCATCGCCCGCGACATGGACGGCGACGGCGATATCGACTTCCTCGGCACTCGCGGCAACAGTCGGCCATACGACGGCGTATTCTGGCTGGAGCAGTTGCGCGCCGCGCAGCCCATGGCCGCCTTCGCCAGGGCGAGGGCCGTCGAAAGCGAGGAAGTCGCGCTCCCCGGCGCGCCGTGACGTGAATTGGAAAAGCGCAATGGCTGAAATGAAACCGCGGCTGCCCTCGCGGCGAAGTATTCGCGTCCTGCCGGGCCTGTTGCTGTCGGCCTGCGCCGGCGCTTCTTGCGCGCCGTCGCCGGCGTTCGAGCTCAATCCTTCCTGGCCGCGATTGCCGCTCGGAGACCATTGGCTTACCGGCGGCCTGGGCGGCATATGCGTCGATGACCGGGACCATGTTTACCTGCTCAACCGGCAGAATGTCGCGGAGGACGATCTCGACGGCGCGCGGCTCGCCCCGCCGGTCATCGAACTGAATCCGGCGGGGGAGGTCGTGCGCGGCTGGGGCGACCCGGACTTGCTCGGTGGCCGCCTGCACGATTGCAGCGCCGACGCCGAGGGCAATCTGTGGATCGTGCCCGCGGCCGCGGGCCATATCCAGAAATACGATCCCGCCTCCGGCAGGTTGTTGCTGCGACTCGGCGAACCCGGAATTTTCGATTCTTCCGACGGCACCCGTCGCGGCGCGCCGCTCAATTCCGACCGCGCCCGGTTCTTCCTGCCCGCCGCCGTCGATACCGACGCCGATGGCGCGATCTATGTCGCGGACGGCGAATTGCCCGGCGGCAATACCCGCGTCGCGGTGCTCGACCGCAATGGCGGTTTTCTGCGGCAATGGCGCTTGCGCCGCGAACCGGGCGAAGAGCATATCGTCGAATTGCCGCATTGCATCCGCGTCTCCGGCGACGGGCTCGTTTACGTTTGCGACCGGCGCGCGGATCGGATCCAGGTTTTCGACCGCCGGGGCCAGTTCCTGCGCCATATTCCGGTCGGCTTCACGCCGGTGACCGATCCCGCGGGACGCGCGAGCGGCCTGCGCGGCAGCGCCGTGGCGCTCGGCTTTTCCCCCGACCCGGAACAGCGGCATCTCTATGTCGTCAACCAGAACAGCGTCATGATCGATGTGCTCGACCGCGCGACCGGCGAGAAGCTGGCGAGTTTCGGCGGCGGCCCCGGACGCTATCCCGGGCAGTTCGAACTGCCCCACGGCATTGCCGTGGACTCCCGCGGCAACGTTTATATCGCCGAACAGGAAGGGCGGCGCGTACAGAAATTCGCGCCGGCAAGGCGCTGAATGCGCGGCTTTGAAGCCGCCGCGACGAAAGACGCAGGAGGCTTGCATGACCGACGAAACAACGACCCGACCGCGCCTGCCCGTCATGTTGCTGATTTCCCTGGCGCAGGGATTCGCCCTGTTCCTGCTGTGGCGGGCGGGGGAGAACGAAGTCTGGCCGAGCCAGACCCCGATGGCGAATTTTCCGCTCTGGACTATCGCCGTAGTCCTGCCGCTGCTGCTCCTGTTTGGTCTGGAAGCCCGCAACGGGCGCAAGACGGCGATCATCGCCGGCCTGTTCTGCGCGCTGCTGGCGCTGCTGGGAGTCTATATCGGCCGGCAGGCGACGCCGTTCGGCGAGTTTCCGGTCGAATCGATCATCGCCGCCTATATCCTGCCGCTGCTCCTCGGGTGTTTTCTCGCCTTGCTGTTTCTCCGGCCCCTGGTGCAGGGCAGGGCGCCCGACTACGCGGAAATTTTCGCCGATTCCTGGCGCAACGCCCTGGTGGCCGGGCTGTCCTGGGCGCTCGCCCTCGGCGTTGCCGGCGTCTTGATGTTGTGGGGGGAGTTGTTTCGCGCGATCGGCATCGATTTCTTCAGCGACCTGTTCACCGAAGACTGGTTCCTGTTTCCGGCGCTGTCTGTCGCCGTCGGGCTCGGCGTCTTCATTTTCAGGGGCCTGGCGAATGTAATCGGCGGCATCGCGAGCCTCCTGCAAGGTTTGATGTGGCTGCTGCTGCCGCTGGTGCTGGCGGTCGCCGTCCTGTTTCTCGCGGCATTGCCGTTTACCGGTCTGGAACCGCTCTGGGATACCGGCAACGGCACCGCCTTGCTCATGGCCCTGAACCTGTTCGCCCTGTTCGCCCTGAACGCCGTCTATCAGCGCGGCGACCGCGCGCCCTATCCGCCGCTGCCGCATCGTCTGTTGTGCCTGGGCGCGGCGCTGTTGCCGGCGATTTCCCTGCTCGCGCTATACGGACTGTACCTGCGAGTCGATCAATACGGCTGGACCGTGGCGCGCTGCTGGGCGCTGCTGATCAGTTTGCTGATCACCCTGTTCTCGCTCGGCTATTGCGTCAACATCGTTCGTTTCCGGGCAGGCTGGACCGGCAAGCTGGCGCGCGTCAATCTGCCGATGAGCGTATTGATGCTAGCCCTCGTCTTGCTGCTGAACTCGCCCGCGCTCGACTTCCGCAAGATTTCGCTCGCCAGCCAGCAGGCGCGGGTCGAGCGGGGCGAGATCGCGCTGGAGGAATTCGATTTCTTCGACGCCCGCGCCAACATGGGCCGGCCGGCCTGGTTGTGGATGCGGGAAATCGTCGAGCAAAACCGGCAATCGAACCCCGAACTCGCGCAACTGGTGCTGGAACCCGCCAGGCCGACCTTCTCCATCGACGAACCGGCGGAAAGGATCGATTTCCGCGGCTGGGCCAGCTATCGTCCCGCGCCCTTCGCCATCTCCGACGAGCTGCACGATGCGATGCAGAGTTCCGCGGTCGCGTCCATGTTGCGATTCGAGCGGCCCGAAGCGATCGTTCTGTTCCGGGCGGAACTGGATCTTGCAGAAGGCCCGGAATACATCCTGGCGGCGGAGTTTCCAGGCCGCCGCCTGATCGTTTCCGGATTCCGCCTGGAAGCAGGCGTCTGGCGGGAACTGACCCTGATGCCGCGCCCGGATATGAACGCGGCGGAACCGGAATCCGGCCAAACCTTGACCGACAGCGCGATCGAAGTCGTCGAACCCGAATTTCGCGATCTGCGAATCGGCGACGCTGCCTTTCAGGTGCTGGACCCATAGGTATCCCCTGAATAATTCCATCCATGGAATTATTCATTGCCGCAAGACAAAAGCGCGGTCTTGTCTTGCTCCCGGATCCGGCGGCGCTCTTTTATACCGCGGGTTTGTACCTCGGGCCTGCGCCGCAGGAAAGCTCTGACTCGATCAGAGCTTTCCTGACGGGAAATTCCCGGCGGAATCGATGCGCGCGCCGCGGCCCATGCGGTTTTCCCGCGTCGCCGGGGCCGATCAGGATCGGGATCGTCATGCGCGGTCGCCGGGCCTTGCGCGCGGGCCGCGCGATTTCAGGCGGAAGCGGCGGGCCGGCGCTGCATTTCGCCGTTGGCCTGGATCAGGAAAGGCCCGGGTTCGCGATAGGCGCGCCGCAGCAAATTCGCCAGTTCCCCGGCGGTGTCGGCTTGCGCGGCCGGCACGCCGAAGCTCGCGGCCATCGCCGTCCAGTCGATATCGGGCTTGCCGATGTCGAACAGGCTCGCGGCGACCGCGCCCGCTTCGGCGATGCCGAGCCGGGCATATTCGACGTTCAGGATATTGTATGCGCGGTTGGCGAAGATCAGCGTGGTGACGTTGAGTCCTTCCCTGGCCTGGGTCCACAGGCACTGGTTGGTATAGGCCGCGCCGCCGTCGCCGAGCAGGGCGAGCACCGGCCGGTCCGGGCAGGCCAGGGCCGCGCCGACGGCGACCGGTCCGCCCTGGCCGATGGCGCCGCCGGTGAGGCTGAGCCAACTGTTGGGCGCCGTGTGCTGGCAGTGAGGATAGGCCGCGTTGCCGCCGCCGGAGTCGGTGCAGACAATCACATCTTCCGGCAGCGTCGCGGCGATGGCCTGGATGATATTGCGCGTGTTCAGGGGGCCTGCGGGAGGCGGAATCCGCCGGCGTTCGAAGCGCCGCGCCGTCGCGTTTCCGGCGCCGGTCCTTGCCGCCAGCCGTTCGAGCGCATCGACCGCGTCTTCTTCGACGGCGGCGAGGCGGCCGACCGCGCAGTCCGGGGGAACCAGCAGTCCCGGCGTGTTCCGATAGGCGAAGAAACTCGCCGGCGCATCGCCGCCCGCGAGCACAAGTTGCCTGACGCCGGCGATTTCCGCGAGCACCTGTTCGGGAAAATAGGGCAGGCGTTCGACCGCGATGCGGCCGGGCCCGCCGTCGACCCGGGCGGGGAATGTGCTGTTGAGCAGCCGGCAACCCGTTCTCGCGGCGATGCGGCCAGCCGCCTCGAGGGCGGCGGACGTGTTTGCCTGATGGTCGAGCAGCAGCGCGGTCGGCCGGCCATTGTCGAGCCATGCGGCGATGTCTTCGATGACCCGCTCGTCGACGCGCGCCCGCGCCGGCGGCGGATTCGGCGCCGCCGGACCCGCGCAGTCGCCCCAGGCCGCGTCGGCGCCGACGATCAGGCTGGCGATCTGCCCGCGACTGCCGCCGCTGCTGCGCAAGCTGGCGCCGACGGCGTCGGCGCCGTCCCGCGCCAGCGTGTCGCTGGCGGAACAGGATTTGATCCAGCACGAGCAATTGCGCGCCAGGGTTTCGATATCGGAAGTCAGCGGCGCGTCGAAACCGATGTGGGAATGCGGGTGATTGCCGACGATATTGACTATCGGCGAGTTCGCGCGCCGGGCGTTGTGCAGATTGGCGACGCCGTTCGCCAGCCCGGGCCCGAGATGCAGCAAGGTCGCCGCGGGCTTGTCGGTCATCCTGCCGATGCCGTCGGCGGCGCCGGTGCAAACGCCTTCGAACAGGGCGAGCACCGACTTCATGCGCGGCGTACTGTCGAGCGCCTGCACCAGATGCATTTCGGAAGTGCCGGGATTGGCGATACAGAACTCGACGCCGCAATCGGCCAGGGTTTCGATCAGGGCCTTGGCTCCGTTCATGCGGGCTCCTTTTCCTGTCTTGCCGGGCGGCGGAACGTCTTCGCTCCGGGCGTCATCGTATTGCTTTTCGCGCGAGGATGATATGCTCGGGAGACAGGGGGAAACAAGACGCGCGAACATCGCCGGAAGCCCGCGCGCTCGCATTTCGCGGCAATGAATAATTCCATGGCTGGCATTATTCAGAAGATACAAGGAGAGCTCTGATCAAATCAGAGCTTTCCTGCGGCACATGGATGTGCCGCCGGATTCGATGGCGCAAGCCATGGAATCCGGGAGCAAGACAAAACCACGCTTTTGTCTTGCGGCAATGAATAATTCCATGGATGGAATTATTCAGAATAGACAAGGGCAATGACATGGAAATGAAAGCGCGGCGCGGCATAGCCGCCGACCGGCAGCGGGTGTGGGATGCGTTGAACGATCCGGAGGCGCTCAAGTCCGCCATTCCCGGCTGCGAGAGTTTCGAGCGCGCGGGAGAGAACGAATTCATCGCCCGCATCACCAATCGCATCGGGCCGGTCAAGGCCAGCTTCAGTTTCGTCATCGAATTGGCCGAGCTCGACCCGCCGAACAGTTATGTCCTGCATGGCAGGGGCCAGGGCGGCGCCGCCGGTTTCGCCAATGGCAGCGCGCGGGTGACGCTCGAAGACGACGGCGCCGGCACCGCGCTCAGTTACGAACTCGACGCGAGCGTCGGCGGCAAGCTCGCGCAACTCGGAGGGCGGCTCGTCGACGGCGCCGCGAAGAAACTGGCCGACGAGTTCTTCGCCAGACTTGGCCAGGCGATCGCCGACAGGGAAGCGTCGCCGCCGGATGCCGTCGAGGCCGGCGGCGCCGAAACAGACGAAGAGCCGCAAGCGGGTTCCCGGCCGGCGGCCGGCGCCCTGATCCGCCTCGCCGCGCTCCTGCTGATCGCGGCGATATTGTTTTACTGGCTTGCCTGAACGGGACTTTGACGATGCCGCGGCGAGCCCGCGCGATGGTTTGAAATACCTGCGAATACGAGGATGAGATGACATGTCGGCAATCAATCTGACAGTAAACGGCAAGTCCGTGTCGGGCGAAGTGGCGCCGCGCGTCTTGCTGGTGGAATTCCTGCGCGAGCAGCTCCGCCTGACCGGCACTCACGTGGGCTGCGACACCAGCCAATGCGGCGCCTGCGTGGTCATGGTCGACGGTAGGTCGGTGAAGTCCTGCGCCATGCTCGCGGTCATGGCCGACGGCAGCGAGGTCACCACGATCGAAGGTCTGGCCGACGGCGCCGGGCTGCATCCGATGCAACAGGCCTTCATGGACAATCACGGCCTGCAATGCGGCTTTTGCACGCCCGGCATGGTCATGTCGGGACTCGATATCGTCAACCGCCACGGCAACGAACTCGACGCGGCCACGGTGCGCAGGGAACTCAACGGCAATATCTGTCGCTGCACCGGGTACCAGAATATCGTCAAGGCGATCCGGGCCGGCGCCCGGGCAATGGGAGAATAGTCATGCAAGCGAACGGTATCGGCGCCAGCGTGCGCCGGAAGGAGGATCGGCGCTTCCTGCTGGGCAAGGGGCGCTATACCGACGATATCGATGTCGCGGGCCAGACCCGCGCCGTTTTCGTGCGGTCTCCCCATGCCCACGCCGTCATCGAAGGCGTCGACGCGGCGGCCGCCCGCGCCGCGCCCGGCGTGGTGGCCGTATTCACCGGCGAGGATCTCGCCGCCGACGGCATCGGCCCGCTGATCTGCGGCGTGGTCGTGACCAGCGACGACGGCCAGCCCCATCGCGCGCCGGCGCATCCGGCGCTGGCCCGGGGCAAGGTGAACTACGTCGGCGATCATGTCGCCGTGGTCATCGCCGAAACCCTGGCCGAGGCCCGCGACGCCGCGGAACTTGTCGAAGTGGACTATCGGCCGCTGCCGGCGGTCGCCGACACGGCCGCCGCGGCGAACGAAGGCCAGCAGCAGATTCACGCTGAAGCCTCCGGCAATATCTGCTTCAACTGGCCGTTCGGCGACAAGGCGGCGAACGATGAGGCCTTTGCCTCGGCGCACAGGATTTCCGCCATTGAACTGGTCAACAATCGCATGGTGACCAATCCGATGGAGCCCCGGGCCGCGCTCGGCGAATACAACGCCGGCACCGAAGAAATCACCCTGCACATGACGACCCAGAACCCCCATGTGCACAGACTGGTGCTCGCGGCGTTCAATCAGCTGGCGCCGGAACACAAGTTGCGCGTGGTCGGGCCCGACGTGGGCGGCGGCTTCGGCGCCAAGATTTTCGTCTACGCCGAAGAACTCGTGGTCGGCTGGGCCTGCCGCAAGATCAACCGGCCGGTGAAATGGACCGCCGACCGCACCGAGGCCTTCCTGTCCGACGCCCATGGCCGCGACCATGTGACGCGGGCGGAGATGGCGCTCGACGAAAACGGCAAATTCCTCGCCCTGCGCGCGCATACCACGGCCAATCTCGGCGCTTATCTCTCGACCTTCGCCACCATGGTGCCGAGCTATCTGTACGCTTTCCTGCTTGCCGGCCAATACTCGACTCCGTCGATCTATTCCGAAGTCAAGGCGGTATTCACCAACACCGCGCCGGTCGACGCCAGCCGCGGCGCGGGCCGTCCGGAGGCGACCTATCTGCTCGAGCGCCTGGTCGATGTCTGCGCGGCGGACATGGGGCTCGACCCGGCGGAAATCCGGCGCCGCAATTTCATTCCCAAAGACGCCTTTCCGTATCAGACCCCCGTGGTGCAATGCTATGACAGCGGCGATTATGAAGCGGCGCTCGATCAGGCGATCGAACTCGCCGACCGCGCCGGTTTCGAGGCGAGAGCGGCCGAGGCCGGAAGCCGCGGCAAATTGCGCGGCATGGGCTTCTCTTCCTATGTCGAGGCCTGCGGCATCGCCCCTTCGGCCGCGGTCGGCCAACTCGGCGGCGGCGTCGGCCTGTGGGAGTCGGCCCAGGTCCGCTTCAATCCCACGGGCAATGTGCAAGTGTTCACGGGCACGCATTCCCACGGCCAGGGCCACGAGACCACTTTCGCCCAGCTCGTCTGCGACCAGCTCGGCGTTCCGTTCGAGAATATCGAAGTGATCCACGGCGATACCGCCAGAACCCAGTTCGGCATGGGCACCTACGGCTCGCGCTCGCTGGCCGTCGGCGGCGTGGCGATCGCCAGGGCCTGCGACAAGCTCATCGCCAAGGGCAAGAAGATCGCCGCCCACGCCATGGAAGCGGCCGAGGGCGATATCGAGTTCGCCGGCGGCGACTATACGGTGGCGGGCACCGACAAGTCGATGAATATCGCCGAAGTCGCCTTCAACGCCTATGTGCCGCACAATTATCCGAAAGGCGTCGAGCCGGGCTTCGACGAGAACGCGTTCTTCGACCCGATGAACTTCTCGTTTCCCGCCGGCACCCACATCTGCGAAGTCGAAGTGGACCCGGCCACGGGCGCGGTCGAGATCGTCGATTACACCGCGGTGGACGATTTCGGCAAGCTGGTCAATCCGATGATCGTCGAAGGCCAGGTGCACGGCGGCATCGCGCACGGCATCGGCCAGGCCCTGCTCGAGGGCTGTCGCTACGACGAAGACGGCCAACTCGTCACGGCGTCCTACATGGACTACGCCATGCCGCGGGCGGACAATGCGCCGGACTTCAGGATCGGCTATGCGCCGACCGATCCGCCGCACAATCCGCTCGGCGTCAAGGGTTGCGGCGAAGCCGGCGCGATCGGCGCCCCGCCGGCGGTCGTCAACGCCATCGCCGATGCCGTCGGCGTCAGGCATATCGACATGCCGGCAACGCCGGAAACGGTCTGGCGCGCCTGTCGCGCCGCCGGTCAAGCGCAAGCGGGAGACAGCAATGTATGAATTCTCTTACCATCGGCCCGCTTCGGTTGCCGAGGCGGTCGAACTCATGGCCGATGCGGCCGACGGCAAGTTGGTCGCCGGCGGGCAGACCTTGTTGCCGACCATGAAGCATCGGCTGGCGAGCCCGTCCGACGTGATCGATCTCGGCGGGATCGCCGAATTGAGCGGCATAGTCGTCAACGGCAATATCGTCACCATCGGCGCGATGACGACCCATGCCGAAGTCGCGGCCTCGGACGAGGTCCGGGAAGCGATTCCCGCCCTGGCGGCGCTGGCCGGCAATATCGGCGACCCCGCGGTGCGCAATCGCGGCACGCTCGGCGGTTCCATCGCCAATAACGATCCGGCCGCGGACTATCCCGCCGCCGTGATCGCGCTGGACGCGGTCGTGCGCACCGACCGGCGCGAAATCGCCGGCGAGGACTTTTTCACCGGCATGTTCGAAACCGCGCTCGAGGAGGACGAGCTCGTCGTCGCGGCGGACTTCCCGCGGCCCGAAGCGGCTTCCTACATGAAGTTCGAGAATCCGGCCTCGCGTTACGCCATCGTCGGGGTATTCATCGCCAGGACCGCGGCCGGACCGCGCGCGGCGGTCACCGGCGCCACGGCTTGCGCGCATCGCGCCTATCGGCTCGAAGAGGCCTTGCGGGACAGGTTCGACCCGAGCGCGCTCGATGATTTCCAGGCGCCGGCGGACAAGATGAACTCGGATATCCACGCCGGCGCCGAGTATCGCGCCCACCTCGTCAAGGTCATGGCCCGGCGCGCGGTGGCGGCCTGCGTCTGAGCATGCCGGAACCAGACAGTATCGAGCAAGTCCAGCGCCTGCTCCGCGACGGCGACTACGTCGCGGACCGGCCGCTGGCGACGACGCTGTTGCTGGCGTTGCGGATGCGTCGCCCGCTGTTTCTCGAAGGCGAAGCCGGCGTCGGCAAGACCGAGGTCGCCAAGGTGCTCGCGGCCGGTCTCGGCCGCCGGCTGATCAGGCTGCAATGTTACGAGGGGCTCGATATTTCCTCGGCCGTGTACGAATGGAATTACGCCCGGCAGATGATCGAGATCCGGCTCGCGGAAGCAGCCGGAGCCGTCGACCGGCGGCAACTGGCGGCGAATGTGTTCGCCGCGGAGTTCTTGATCGAGCGGCCCCTGCTGCAAGCCTTGCGCGATGACGAACGCGGCGCGCCGGTGCTGCTCATCGACGAACTCGACCGCACCGACGAGCCGTTCGAGGCCTATTTGCTCGAATTGCTTTCCGACTTCCAGATCTCGATTCCCGAAATCGGCGCGATAGCGGCGAAAGAGCCGCCCGTCGTCGTCGTCACCTCGAACCGCACCCGGGAAATACACGACGCCCTCAAGCGGCGCTGCCTCTACCATTGGATCGATTATCCCGACGCCGAGCGCGAATTGCGCATTGTCGAAGCGCGGCTGCCGGACCTGGATGCCGCCTTGAGCCGCCAGGTGGTCGCCTTCGTGCAAGGCTTGCGCGCGCGGGATCTGTACAAGGCGCCGGGCGTGGCGGAAACCCTCGACTGGGCCCAGGCCCTGTCGCAACTCGACCAGGTCGCGCTCGACGGCGACGCCATCGACGACACCCTGGGCGCCTTGCTGAAATACCAGGACGACATCGCCCGCATTCGCGGCAGCGAGGCGGCGCGGATACTCGAGCAAGTGAAGGCCGAACTCGCCCTGCGGCCGAATTGAGCGGAATCGTGCGAATTCCCGGCGACCCGTCCCCGCCCGACGGCGGCCGCATGGCCGAAAACATCATGCATTTCGCCCGCCTGCTGCGCGCCGCCGGCCTGCCGGTCGGCCCCGGCAAGGTGCTCGACGCCGTGCGCGCGGTCGAACTGGTCGGTGTCGGCAGTCGCGGCGATTTCCGCAGTTGCCTGTTCGCGACCTTCGTCAGCAAGCGCGAGCAACGCGAACTGTTCGATCAGGCTTTCCACATCTTCTGGCGCAATCCCGCCTTCATGGACCGCATGCTGGGTGCCGCGCTGCCCGGGACGCCGAGCGGGGACAATGGGCGGATGACCGAGTTGCGCCGTCGGCTCGCGGATGCCGCGAGCGCCGCGGGCGGCATGGGCGAAGCCGCCGAAGAGCGGCTGGAATTGCATGGCCGGCCGGCAAGTTCGGTCGCCGAAGCCTTGCGCGAGCGGGATTTCGAGGACATGTCGAGCGCCGAACTGGAACAGGCGCAACGGGCCATTGCCCGCTTGCGACTGCCTCGCGACAGCATTGCCACCCGCCGCTTTCGCCCCGACCCGCGCGGCCGCGTGCTCGACCGGCGCGCCAGCTTGCGCGCGCTGGCCCGCGCGGGCGCAGGCGTGCCGCTGAAATTCAGCAAACGCCGGCGGCGCCAGCCGCCATTGGTTGTGTTATGCGACATATCCGGTTCGATGAGCACCTATTCGCGCATGTTCCTGCATTTCATGCATGCCGTCGCCGCCCGTCGCCGCGTGCGCGGTTTCGTGTTCGGCACCCGGCTGACCCATATCAGCCGGCAACTGGTTCATTGCGATGTCGATATCGCGCTCGAACGGGTGGCCGAAGCGGTGCGGGACTGGTCGGGCGGCACGCGCATCGGGCATTGCCTGCATCTTTTCAACCGGCATTGGGCGCGCCGCGCGCTCGGCCAGAACGCAAGCACCCTGGTGCTTTCCGACGGCCTCGAATGCGACAGCGCCGAGCGCCTGGAAGTCGAAATGGAAAGGCTCGCCAGATCGAGCCGGCGACTGATCTGGCTCAATCCGCTGTTGCGCTGGGACGGCTTCGAACCGCTCGCCCAGGGTGTCAAGGCCATGTTGCCCCATGTCGATGAATTCCGCTCCGCCCACAATCTGGCGAGCCTCGACGACCTCGCCCGCGCCTTGTCGGACTGAGCGCCGCCATGTTCGACGGCGCGCGCCGTTGCATCCGGGGGCAAGACAAGACCGCGCTCTTGTCCTGCGGCAATGAACCATTCCAATCGACGGCAATTATTCATGGGATGCGGCCGCGCGGCCGGTATTTTCATCGCCCCGAAAAGCAAAACCCCCGGCCGAAGCCGGGGGTTTTGGGTCTGGGAACACCGAATGGACCGGGTTCCGGTTGCGTCGGCGAAGCGCCGGGTCAGATGAAATCCGACCCGCTGAAATTGTTGATGGAGGTGAAACTGGCCCCGTCCACATTTATCAGCGCAATGGCCATATCGGCGTTGGCATCGAAATCGCCGTCCCCATCCACATCGACAAGAACCCAGCTCACGTTCACTGCGGTTGTGTCTGCTGCTATACCTGTAAGCGTCTCGCTTGGTTTTATCGAATTGCCGATCACTCTGAAGTCGGCGCTCTCCTTGGTCCTGACAATTGTAATGACATGTTTTTGCCTGAAGCTCTGACCTCCTGGATCGGACTCGAACGCGTTATCCAGTGATTTCGCGTCCATGAGCGCCTTCAGTGAAAGCTCGCCGCCGTTGCTTATAAAATGCATGCCTCCCGTCAGATCCACGACACCGGAAAGGGAAATCCTGTCCTCTCCTATATCGAATCCGAAGATTCTGTCAAAGCCGGACTTTGGATTTCCGTCGGCCCCGAACTTGATTTGAGAGTCGGACTTGTCAGTGTAGATGAAAGTGTCTTTCGCAGTATCGGCGCTTACAGCATAATCAGCGTCTGCATAACGCGAAAACTCGAGGCCAATATCCGATTGCCCCCGAATTGCAAGTATTATAGCTGCATCGCCAATCAATACATCTCCTCCCGCGCCGCCGGTCAACTTGTCCTCCCCTCTATTGCCGGTCAACACATCGTCGCCATTGTGACCCTTGAGCTCCGTTTTGATCGACTCTCCAGTGTTCAGGTTCGCTATCACCCAATCATCGACAGGGCTGCCTTCAACCGTCAATGTCCCCGACGACTCTCCTTTCAGGAGAACAAGCCCTCCGGAACTCTCGCGCGCGTCCACCAGCTCCAGGGATTTCAGTCCGGCCTTGTCGTAAGTCAATGCCGTACCCGCCTCTACAATTACGCTTATAAAGGTTCTGGCATCGCCGGTCACCTTGATCTCTTCAATCCCGTCGTCCTTCTGGACGACAACCCTGTTGACGTAGTCCCCGGCCTTGGGGCGGCTTGCGGCAGCAACGGTCGAAGTGACTTTCGCCGTGGAGTGCACGACCAGTTCCTCGATGTCCTTGTCCAGCGTGAGATTCAATTTCATCTTGTCTTGCGCAACCTTTACACCGAAATCTCCCTTCTCGTCCTTCGTGCCGCCGTCGCTGTGCAGATGCAGCATCAACGAGTCGTCGTCGCCGTCTTCCAGCATGTAGCTCACCACGGCGGTCGTGGCCGTCGCCTTGTTGGTGGTGCTGCCGGGCTTCTTGCTCGAAACCGCCAGGTCGGTGCCGGACATCAGGTTCTTGAACACGACGCCGCCGGCGCCGGTGCCGCCGGTCACCTTCAGGTTGTCGATGTCGAGTTCCTTGACATCGTAGGTTCCCGAGCCGCCGCCCGCATCCAGGGTGATGGTCTCGAAGCCCGTGTAGGCGTCTCCGGCGCCCTTGAGATTGGCGCCGGTCTTTTCCTTCAGCACCAGCGTGTCCATGCCCGCGCCGCCGTCGATCCGGCTCTTGCCGGCCTTGACGTTGGCGACGGTGAACATGTCGTCGCCGGCGCCGAGGTTCGCCGTCAGGCCCTTGGCGTTGAACGCCGTCACGCTCACGTCGTCCTTGCCCATGCTCCCCATGTAGGACATGACGCTCTTGTTGAGAGCGGCGATCTTGACGGCGCCGCTCGCCTCGCTCGCGTCGATGCTCTCCAGCGTCTCGGACGGCTTGACATCGGCCGCTTTCTCCGCCACCGCCGGAGCGAATTTGGTCACGTCCAGCGTCAGGTCGCCGGCGCCGGAAACGGCGACCGTCTTGATCTGATCCGAAGCCAGGCGGATGTTGGAATCGCCCTTCACCTCGATCATCAGATCCTCGATGCCCTTGAGGCACAACTTGCCGTGCCCGTTGGCCGTGTTGCCGAACCGATCGACCATGGCCGTCAGTTCCGTCATGTCCCTGGCGGCGTTCTCCACCAGCAAGGTGGTGTTGGTGTTGCGCAGGTCGACGGACTCGATCGCCTTCGAGTAGATGTGCACCGGCACGCTGTCCTTGTTGTTGACCGCGGCTACCGCGGCTTTTCCGTCTGCGGCTTCCTTGGCGGCCGTGTTGGCGCCGTAGCGCTTGCCGTCGTCGCCCATGCCGTCGCGCACGCCGTCGAGCGTCACGCGCTTGACCGTCTCGGAATGCGCGGTCGACTTGCCCACCTCGACGCCCTTGCCGCCCTCGACCATGACCGAGGTCGTCGTGTCCGCGCCGAAGATGTTCACCTGCGTGCTCTCGCTCACGTCCTCGAGATTTACCATGGCGGCGTTCATGATCTCGACGGTGTCGCCTTCCAGGGATTTGGACGAGACATCGGCGCCGCCGGCGTCCAGTTCGACATCTCCCGCGACATCGCTCAGGACCACATCCGTCAGGCCTTCCCAGCCGCTCAGGTCCGCTTCGAAGTCGCCGCCGCTGTCGACCGTCAGCGTCTCCACGTGCATGACGCTCGCCCCGGAAGCGATATTGACATCGTCGTCGGAGCCGCTGGAAGAAAGCTCCAGCGTGTCCATGCCCTCGCCGCCGTCGATCCGGTCCACGCCGGTCAGGGTCTTCTCGGTGGCGACGAAGGTGTCGTCGCCCAGGGTGCCGTCGAGCCGGTCGACGCCCGTGGTCAACTCGAAACTCTTGCCGGGACGTTGCATCATGTTGATGGCTTCCTTTGGAGCATCGGCGTTTCGCGGTCGCCCGGGCGGGCGAAAAATTTCGATAACTTGTGATCCGGGTCACATGCAAGCAGGACGAATGTTGCTATATAATGCCGTCCCGCAACACCTTGTCTTTAATTTCAGGAGCACTTCAGATGGCGGTAACTGCACATACCGCGAACTGGCTTGCTCGGACTGCCGGCGGCGGTGTCGGACGATGCGTCCGGCGGCTGGAATTGGAAGAGCTTTCTTGCGGCACAGGGATGCGTCGCCGGATGCGACGGCGCGAGCCGTTGCATCCGGCCGCAGGACGAGACCGCGCTCTTGTCTTGCGGCAATGAACCATTCCATGGATGGCATTATTCAGGGGATGCATAAATTCCGCGCCGGACAACTCTTGCTGTTGTACTGTCATGCAACTTTGCTAGCATGGGCGGGTTGCGACATGGGGAGCGGCGGACATGAGCGCGAGAAAACCCGAGCGGCCGGCGGCCGTGGACCGCAAGCGCAGAAGTTTGCTGGCGGCGGCGCCGGCTTTGCTGATCGTGCCCCGCCATGTGCTTGGCGGCCAGGGTTTCGTCGCGCCGAGCGACAAGCTCAACATCGCGGCGGTCGGCGCCGGGGGCAGGGGCAGGTCGAATATCCGCGATGTCGCCCACGAGAATATCTACGCGATCTGCGATGTGGACGACGAACTGCTGGCGGCCACGCTGAGGCAGGAGTTCGCCGCGCCGTTCCGCGACCGGGTCGGGGTCTATCGCGATTATCGGGAGATGCTCGACGATAATCCCGAGATCGATGCCGTGCTGATCAGCACGCCGGACCATATGCACGCGCCCGTCGCCGCGGCGGCCATGGACCTCGGCAAGCACCTGTATGTCGAAAAGCCGCTCTGCCATACCGTCGCCGAGGCCCGCTACCTCGACCGCCGCGCCCGGGAAACCAATGTCGTCACGCAAATGGGCAACCAGGGCCATGCCGGGGAAGGCGCCCGCCTGATCAATGAATGGGTCGCTTCGGGCGAACTCGGCGCAATCCGCGAAGTGCATTGCTGGACCGACCGCCCGGTATGGCCCCAGGGCATCGCGCGGCCTCCAGGCAGCGCCGGCGCGCCGTCCTCGCTCGACTGGGATCTGTGGCTCGGCGCGGCGCCGCGGCGGCCCTGGGTCGACCGCGCCTATCATCCGTTCAACTGGCGCGGCTGGGTCGATTTCGGCACCGGCGTCGTCGGCGACATGGGCGCGCATGTCATCGACCATCCCTATTGGGCGCTTGGGCTCGATTTGCCGCGCCGCATCAGCGCAAGCTCGACCCGCTGGGGCGATGGGTACGAGAGTTTCCCGCTGGCCACCAGGATTCATTTCGAGTTCGCGGCGACGGCGGAGAGGCCGGGCGTCAAATTGACCTGGCATGACGGCGGGCTGCTGCCCGAGCGTCCCGCCGAACTCGAAAACGGCAGACAGCTGGGAAACGACGACGGCGGCGCGCTCATCTTCGGGGAGCGCAAGACCTTGATGCACGGCGTCTATGGCCGCGACCCGGTGCTGATTCCCGCATCGGCGCAACTGGAAACGCCCGCGCCGCCGCGAACCCTGCCCCGGTCGAACGGCATCTACCAGGAATGGATCGACGCCGTCAAGGACCGCTCGAGGCTCACTTCCTCCGATTTCGCATACGCCGCCCGCCTCACCGAGACCATGTTGCTGGGCAATATCGCGGTGCGCCGGGCGTTCGCGCACCAGGTGCTCGAATATGACGGCGCGGCGATGCGCTTCACCAACGACGATGCCGCCAACGCCATGCTGGACAAGGAATATCGACCCGGATTCGGCCTTTCGTGAGCGCGCACACGCCATGCGATATCATCGCCCGTCGGAGTTGAGGATACTCAAGCCATGCGCATGAACCTGACAAATCGATCGCCTGGTGCCTTCATGAAGAAACTGATATTGGCAATTGCCGTCCTGGCCGTCGCCGGCGTCGCCGCCCAGGACGGCGAGAATCGGGAAATCCAGGAACCCGCGCCGCCGCGGGTCGATGCTCCGGGCAATGGTTCGCCGCCATCGGATGCGATCGTGCTGTTCGACGGCTCCGGCCTCGACCAATGGGCGCGCGTGGAAGACGGTGCGCCCGCGCGCTGGGAAATCGCCGGCGGCGCCGCCACGGTTGTCCCCGGCAGCGGCAGCATCCGCACGCGCCGGTCATTCGGCGACATGCAATTGCATCTGGAATGGCGCCCCTCCGCTGTCATCCGCGGCAGCGGCCAGAGCAGGGGCAATAGCGGAGTATTCCTGCATTCGCTGTTCGAGGTGCAGATTCTCGACAGTTGGGAAAATCCGACCTATGTCAACGGTCAGGCCGGCGCCGTCTATCTGCAATACCCGCCGCTTGTCGATGTCGCGCGGCGGCCGGGAGAATGGCAGAGTTACGACATCATCTTTACCGCGCCGGTGTTCGAGCAGGGCGAACTCGTCGCGCCGGCCCATGTGACCGTATTCCAGAACGGCGTGCTGGTGCAGAACAATGCGCGGCTGGCCGGCGCCACTTTCACGCCCGAACCCGTCTACGCGGCGCGATGCGCTCCCTATGCCGGCGAGCGCTTGCAGGATTGCGGCGGCAGGATGCCGCTGATCCTGCAGGACCACGGCCAGGTCGTTTCCTACCGGAATATCTGGTTGCGGGAACTGTAAGGCGGCGGCCCATGACATTCGCATCGCGGCAGACCCGCCCCGGCGCGCCGGGCCGCGCGCGGCGCGCCGCAGGCATCCTGCTCGCGCTGTTCTGCCCGCTGGCCGCGCAAGCCGCGGTGCCGCTCTTGAGCGACCTGGACCGGTATCCCGAGCCGGCGGATTTCAGTGGCCTGCATTTCTATCTGGTCACCGTCGATGTCGGCAACCGGCTATGGGACAATTTCGGCCATTCCGCCTTGCGCATGCGCGATGAGCGCGGCGGTGTCGACGTGTTGTTCAACTGGGGGGGGTTCGATACCGGCGGCGGCATGTCGGGATTCGGCTATCGCTTCTTCCTCGGCGAAATGGAATACCGGCTGTTCACGGTTCCGACCGAGCAGGCCTACGCGTTGTACCGGGCGGAGCGAAGGACGGTCCGGGAAGACCGCATCAACCTCAACAATGCCCAGAAAGCGCGGCTGTATCAGCGGCTGATGTGGAACCTGGAGCCGGAAAATCTCGCCTACGATTACGATTACTTCGACGACAACTGTACTACCCGGCTGCGGGACTATCTCGACGAAGCGCTCGAAGGCAGGCTGCGCGACCAATACTCGGGCATGACCGGAATTACTTACCGGCAGGTGGTGCAGTCGCATTACGCGTCGCTGTCGCCGGTCGCCATGTTGCTCGATATCGGCATGAACAGCAATATCGACCGCGCGATGAGCGAATGGGAAAGCATGTTCCTGCCCCTGAACCTGAGACGGCGGCTGTCGCGGATGGACAGCGACGCGGCGGTCGCCGGCGAGCGGGCGCCGTTGCTTGCCGAATCGCGGCTGCTCGGCGAGTTTGCGCCGCCGGCGCGGCAATGGAACGCTTATCCGGTTTTCGCGGCCATGTTCGCCCTGCTCATGCTCTGGCTGTTGTTCGCGAGCAGGAGGCCGCGCTCCAGCCGGTTCCTCGACGCCGGGCGCAATCCGTCGCGAACCCTGTCCCCGGCGGGATACCGGGCGCTGGGCTTGCTGGCCCTGATCGGCAGCATTTTCAGCGGCGCGCTGGGCTGTCTCATGCTGGGAAGCTGGTTCTGGTCGGGACACGAGGATCTGCATCGCAATTTCAATCTGTTGCTGTTCTGGCCCACCGACCTGTTCGGCGTCGTCGCATCCCTGCGCTGGCTGCTGCTGAAATCGCCCTGGGTGCTCGACCGGCACAGCGCGCCTTACCTGAATTACTACCTGCTGGCCCATGTGCTCGGCATGGCGGCGTATCTCGTCGTCAGCCTGGGCGGGCTGGGCGGACAGGATCTGTCCAATGTGACGGCCTGGCTGCTCGCGCCCATGGCGCTGGGCATCGTTCTGATCTGGCAACGCGGCTTCCGGCGCGCGGAAAACGCCATCTTGCTGTAGCTCCGCCGATAACGGCGCCCGCGCGCGGGACATTTGGACAGGGCGGCGACTCGCGCCGTCCCGGCCGCTCGTGTTAATCTGTCCGCCCGGCGGGGGAGGAAAGGGCGGCCATCGTCTCCGGCAAGTTGGTCGCAAGTTGGTCAGGGAAGCTTTGATCAAGTCAGAGCTTCCCTGCGGCGCATGCCCGCGGTACAAAAGAGCACCGCCGGATTCGACGGCGCAAGCCGTCGAATCCGGGAGCAAGCCAAAACCACGCTTTTGGCTTGCGGCAATGAATAATTCCATGGATGGAATTATTCAGAGAATACTCTGAGATGTCGGGCATCTTCTTCAAGGGCGCGACGCCAGAATGATCGAAGGTCGCGGAGGCCGCTTCGAACGCCGGCCGGCTTCGGAAAATCCAGCGCGGGAGAGTCGAGGTGAATGCGGATTTTACGCCCGAGGATATTGCTTTTCGGGATGAAGTGCGGGAGTTCCTGCAAAACGAGTTTCCGGCGGAGATGCGCGAGAAAGTCGATGCCGGCATCCGGTTGGGCAAGGACGAGATCGTCCGCTGGCAGAAGATTCTCTACGAGAAAGGCTGGGCCGCCCCCGACTGGCCCGTCGAGTTCGGCGGCACTGGCTGGAGCGCCGCGCGGAAACATGTGTTCGCGATGGAAATGGGCCTGATCGGCGCGCCGGAGCCGGTGCCTTTCGGCATGAAGATGGTGGCGCCGGTGCTCATGGCCTATGGCAGCGAGGAGCAGCAACAGCGTTTCCTGCCCGATATCCTGCAAAGCAATGTCTGGTGGTGCCAGGGCTATTCCGAGCCGAATTCCGGTTCCGACCTGGCCTCGCTCAAGACCTCCGCGGTGCGCGAGGGCGACGACTATATCGTCAATGGCTGCAAGACCTGGAATACCTACGGCCAATACGCCGACTGGATTTTCTGTCTTGTGCGCACCGATGTCGCGGCGAAAAAGCAGGAAGGCATCAGTTTCCTGCTCATCGACATGAAATCGCCCGGCATTTCGCTCAAACCCATCGTGCTCATGGACGGCCATGCCGAGGTCAACGAGATTTTCTTCGACGATGTGCGCGTCCCGGCGGCGAACCTGATCGGCGAGGAAAACAGGGGCTGGACCTACGCCAAGGTGCTGCTGACCCATGAACGCACCAATATCGCGCTGGTGCCGCGCAGCACCCGCCGTCTGCGCGCGCTGCGCCGGGCCGCGGCGAGCCTCGACGACGGCTGCGGCGGCAGCATGCTGGACGACCCGCTTTTCAGCCATCGGCTCGCCGAACTCGAAATCGAACTGCAAGCGCTCGAATACACCGAGTTGCGCACTCTCGCTTCGTTGAGCGCCGGCAAGTCGCCCGGTCCCGAGTCCTCGATCCTGAAAATCGCCGGCACCGAACTGGCGCAGCGCATCGACGAATTGTTCTTCGAACTCGCGGCTTACCACAGCCTGCCGTATCTGCCCGAACAGTTCGACGAAGGCTTTCAGGGCGCGCCCTTGCAGCCGGGCGTTCCGGCCGGGCAGGGCCTGATCTATCTCAATGACCGCAAGCTGTCGATTTTCGGCGGCTCCAACGAAATTCAGCGCAATATCATCTGCAAGGCCGTGCTCGGCCTGTAGGCGCGGCGAAACCCGGAGGAGGCCGGCAAGTGGATTTTTCCTATTCCGAAGAACAGCGGATGTTGCGGGAAAGCGTCGCCAGATTCGCGCGGCAGCGATACGATTTCGACGCCCGCAACCGAATCGCCGCGAGCGAAAACGGCTATGACGAGGAAAACTGGAAGCTGTTCGCCGAACTCGGCTGGCTTGCGGTGCCCTTCAGCGAGGCCGACGGCGGTTTCGGCGATTCGGCGGCGGACCTGATGGTGATGATGGAAGAGTTCGGCAAGGTCATGCTGGTCGAACCCTATCTTGCCTCGGTGGTGCTCGCGGGCCGCCTGCTGGCCGCGCTCGGCGACGAGCGGCAGAAGGCCGGGTTGCTGCCTTCGCTGATGGCGGGGAAGCTGCAACTCGCGCTGGCCTGGGCGGAGTCCGGCTCGCGCTACAATCTGGCCAATGTCCGGCTCGCCGCGAGGAGCGAAGGCGAGAACTTCATTCTCGACGGCGCCAAGATCAACGTCCTGAATGGCCCCGGCGCGGACAAATTGCTGGTCACCGCGCGCGAGAGCGGCCCCGTCGCCGGCCGCGAGGGGATCAGCGTATTTCTCGTCGACCGGGAAGCGGACGGCGTTCACGCGCAGGCTTATGCCAATATCGACGGCGGCCGGGCCGCGAAGATCATATTCAGCGAGGCGCGGATTCCCGGCAGCGCGCGACTCGGGGCGGCCGGCGGCGCGCTCGAGGCGCTCGAGCAGGTAGTGGACCGCGCCACCATCGCGGTTTGCGCCCAGGCGGTGGGAGCGCTCGATGCGTTATTGCGCAAAACCGTCGAATACAGCAAGACCCGCAAGCAGTTCGGCGTCCATATCGGCAGCTTCCAGGCGCTGCAACATCGCATGGCGGACATGTTCATGGAATGTCAGCTGGCGCGCTCGATCACGGTGATGGCGGCGCTGCGGCTCGACGCGGACGCGACGCCGCGGTCGCGGGCGGCCGCGGTCAGCGCCGCCAAGAGCCGGGTCGGCAAGGCGATTCGCCGCGTGGGGCAGGAAGCCGTCCAGTTGCATGGCGGCATCGGCATGACCGACGAGATCGACACCTCGCACTTGTTTCGCCAGGTCACCGGGCTCGAATTGCTGTTCGGCGACGCCGACTTCCACTCGCGCCGGTTCGCCCGCCTGCAAGTCGCCGGATGAGCGAACTGATCCTGGTTCGCCACGGGCAGGCGACTTTCGGCGCGGAGTCCTACGACCGGCTCAGTCCGTTGGGGCGCGAACAGGTGCGCAAGCTCGCCGCGCATTGGCGCGAGACGGGCGAAACTTTCGATTGCCTCTATTGCGGCAGCCTGCGGCGACAGCGCGAGACCGCCGGCGAGTTGCTCGGCCTGTTGCCGGATGACGGGGAGAGTCTGCGCGAGGACGCGGCGCTGAACGAGTACGACGGCGATTCGCTGATTTGCTCGTACCTGCGCGAGTTCGCCGGGAAAGAAGGTTTCGATCCCGTGCCGCAATGGCCGGTGCGCGACCGGGCGTTGTTCCAGCGCCTGTTCGAGGCGGCCGCGGCCAAATGGATCGCGGGCCGTCTGACCTGCGCGGGCGGCGCCGCGAACTTCGAGCGCTGGTCCGATTTCCAGTTGCGCGTGCATCAGTCGCTGGATCGCATCATGTCGCGTCACGCGCGCGGCAGCCGGGTGCTGATCTCGACCTCGGGCGGCGTCATCGCCCTGGCCTTGCAGCGGACGTTGCGTTACCCGGACGCCGCGGCCATCGCCACCAACTGGATGGTGTGGAACAGTTCGGTTACCCGGATCAAGTACGGCAACGGCAGGATCTCGCTGATGCAATTCAACTGCCTGCCGCATCTGGCAAGGGCCGCCGACCGATCGATGATTACCTATCGCTGAGCGCCGCCGTGACCGGAGCCGACCTCGAAGACCGCGCGGGCCGGGTCAGGCCCGGAGAGGAATTGCCGCTGGAGCGGCTGCGGGAATACCTGCGTCCGGTGCTCGGCGCGGCGGTCGACGCGCTCCGGGTCGCGCAGTTTCCGGGCGGCCATTCGAATCTTACCTACCTGCTCGCCGGCGGCGATGAACAATGGGTGCTGCGTCGTCCGCCTTTCGGCAGCAAGGTGAAATCGGCTCACGACATGTCGCGGGAGTATCGCATTCTCGCGGCGCTGAAAGACGTGTTCCCCCATGGTCCGGCGCCCTTGCACTTCTGCGGCGAGCGCGATGTCATCGGCTGCGATTTCTACCTGATGAACTATATTCGCGGCCTGGTCGTCCGCCGCGAATATCCGCCGGGCCTGAACCTGACGCCGGCTCAGACGCGCCGGCAACTATGCAACTTCTTCGATGTGCTCGGCGACCTGCATTCGATCGATCCGGCCGCGGCCGGGCTGGGCGATTTCGGCCGTCCGGCCGGCTATGCGCGCCGCCAGGTCGAGGGCTGGTGCCGGCGCTGGGCCGCCGCGGCGACCGACGATACGGTCAATTGCGACGGCACGATGCAATGGCTGCTCGACCACATGCCGCCGGAAAGCGGCCGCGCGAGCGTTATCCACAACGATTACAAGCTGGACAACGTGATCTTTTCGCTGGACGATCCGCTCAAGTTGATCGGAGTGCTCGATTGGGAAATGGCGACGGTTGGGGATCCGCTCATGGATCTGGGCTGCACCCTGGGCTATTGGGCGCAGGAAAGCGATCCGGATTTCTTTCGCGCGGCGCGCGCCATGCCGTCGGACGCGCCGGGAGCGCCGAGCCGGGCGGAGATCATCGACCGCTTCCGGCAGCGCACGGGACTGGCGGTCGACAATTTCCCCTTCTATTTCTGTTTCGGCCTGTTTCGCCTGCTGGTGATCGGCCAGCAGATATATTATCGCTATTATCACGGCCACACGCGCGACGCGCGATTCGCCGGATTCCTGCAAAAGGCTTACGTCTTGCAGCGCATGTGCGAAATGGTCGCCAGCGGCAAGATCGTCAGTTGAGGAAGTCCTGATCAAGTCAGGGCTTCCTGCGGCGCATGTCCGCAGTACATCTCGCAGTGCATGAAGAGCACCGCCGGATTCGACGGCGCAGGCCATTGCATCCGGAGGCAAGACCAAATCGCGCTCTTGTCTTGCGGCAATGAACAATTCCAATCGACGGCATTATTCGGGGAATGCGGCCGCGCGCCCGGTATTTTCATCGCCTCGAAAAGCAAGACCCCCGGCCGAAGCCGGGGGTTTTGGGTCTGGGAACACCGAATGATCGGGTTCCGGTTGCGGGCAGCGAAGCGCCGGGTCAGATGAAATCCGCCGCGCTCAAATGGGAGGAGGCGAGAGTGGTCCCACTGGCCCCATCCAAATTTATCAGCGCGATGGCCATATCGGCATCGGCGTCGAAATCGCCGTCCCCGTCTACATCGACAAGAACCCAGGTCACGGTCACTTTGGTTGTATCTGTTGATATGGTTTCCACCTCGTTTGGTTTTACCGAATTGCCGATCACCCTGAAGTCGGCGCTCTCCTTGGTCGTGACAGCCGCGACGACATGCTTTTGCCTGAAGTTCTGACCGCTCGCCTCCGTCTCGAACGCGTTATCCAGGGATTTCGCGTCCATGAGCGCCTTCAGCGAAGAATCGTCGCTGTCGGTTTGTATCAGCTTGATGCTTCCCGCCAGGTCCACGATATCGGAAAGGGAAATCTTGTCCCCTCCGCTATCGAATCCGAAGATTCTGTCAAAGCCGGACTTTGGATTCCCGTCGTCGCCGAACTTGATTTGAGAGTCGGACTTGTCAGTGTAGATGAAAGTGTCTTCCGCAGTATCTGTGATTCCAGAATAGTCATCGTCTGCATAACGCGCAAACGTAAGGCCAATATCCGATACCCCTCCTGATGCAATTAAATAAGGTGATGCAGCAGCAATCAATACATCTCCTCCCGCGCCGCCGGTCAACTTGTCCTCCCCTTTACTGCCAGTCAACACATCGTCGCCATTGTGACCCTTGAGATCCGTTTTGATTGACTCTCCAGCGTTCAGGTTCGCTACCACCCAATCATCGACAGGACTGCCTTCAACTGTCAATGTCCCCGACGATTCCCCTTTCAGGAGAACAAGCCCTCCGGAACTCTCTCGCGCGTCCACCAGCTCCAGGGATTTCAGTCCGACCTTGTCGTAAACAAATGCTGTCGCCGCCTGATTCATACCTATAAGTGCACTTATAAAGGTTTTGGCATCGCCGGTCACCTTGATCTCTTCAATCCCGTCGTCCTTCTGGACGACAACCCTGTTGACGTAGTCCCCGGCCTTGGGGCGGTTATCGGTATCGGCAACCTTTGAAGTAACTTTCGCCGTGGAGTGCACGACCAGTTCCTCGATGTCCTTGTCCAGCGTGAGATCCAACTTCATCTTGTCGTCTCCGCGCTTTACACCGAAATCTCCCTTCTCGTCCTTCGTGCCGCCGTCGCTGTGCAGATGCAGCATCAACGAGTCGTCGTCGCCGTCTTCCAGCATGTAGCTCACTACGGCGGTCGTGGCCTGCGCCTTGGTCTCCTGCGGCTTGCTTTCGTCGTCGGGCTTCGGCTTCTTGCTCGAAACCGCCAGACCGGTGCCGGACATCAGGTTCTTGAAGGTGACGCCGCCGGCGCCGGTGCCGCCGGTCACCTTCAGGTTGTCGATGTCGAGCTCCTTGACATCGTAGGTGCCCGAGCCTTCACTTGCGTCCAGAGTAATGGTCTCGAAGCCCGTGTAGGCATCTCCGGCGCCCTTGAGGTTGGCGCCGGTTTTCTCCTTCAGCACCAGCGTGTCCATGCCCGCGCCGCCGTCTATCCGGCTCTTGCCGGCCTTGACGTTGGCGACGGTGAACATGTCGTCGCCGGCGCCGAGGTTCGCCGTCAGACCCTTGGCGTTGAACGCCGTCACGCTCACATCGTCCTTGCCCATGCTCCCCATGTAGGACATGACGCTCTTGTTGAGAGCGGCGATCTTGACGGCGCCGCTCGCCTCGCTCGCGTCGATGCTCTCCAGCGTCTCGGACGGCTTGACATCGGTCGCTTTCTTCGCCACCGCCGGAGCAAACTTGGTCACGTCCAGCGTCAGGTCGCCGGCGCCGGAAACGGCGACCGTCTTGATCTGATCCGAAGCCAGGCGGATGTTGGAATCGCCCTTCACCTCGATCATCAGGTCCTCGATGCCCTTGAGGCACAACTTGCCGTGCCCGTTGGCCGTGTTGCCGAACCGGTCGACCACGGCCGTCAGTTCCGTCATGTCCTTGGCGGCGTTCTCCACCAGCAAGGTGGTGTTGGTGTTGCGCAGGTCGACGGACTCGATCGCCTTCGAGAAGATGTGCACCGGCACCCGGTCCTCGTTGTTTACCGCGGCTACAGCGGGTGTTTCGCCTTCGGCTTCCTTGGCGGGCGTGTTTTCGCCGTAGCGCTTTTTGTCGTCGCCCATGCCGTCGTGCACGCCGTCGAGCGTCACGCTCTTGACCGTCTCGGAATGCGCGGTCGACTTGCCCACCTCGACGCCCTTGCCGCCTTCGACCATGATTGAGGTCGTCGTGTCCGTGCCGAAGATGTTCACCTGCGCGCGGGCGTTCACGTCCTCGAGATTGACCGCGGCGGCGTTCATGATTTCTATCGTTGTATCCTTGTCGTCGTCGCCCAGAGATTCGGACGAGACATCGGCGCCGCCGGCATCCAGTTCGACATCTCCCGCAACGTCCAGCTCGACCGTCGCGAGGCCCGTCCAGCCGCTCAGGTCCGCATCGAAGTCGCCGCCGCTGTCGACCGTCAGCGTCTCGACGTTCATGACGCTCGCCCCGGAAGAGATATTGACATCGTCGTCGGAGCCGCTGGAAGAAAGCTCCAGCGTGTCCATGCCCTCGCCGCCGTCGAGCCGGTCCACGCCGGTCAGGGTCTTCTCGGTGGCGACGAAGGTGTCGTCGCCCAGGGTGCCGTCGAGCCGGTCGACGCCCGTGGTCAACTCGAAGCTCTTGCCGGGCCGTTGCATCATGTCGATGGCTGCCTTGGCCGTGGTCACGCTGTCGCCGTCGCCGGTCACGCCGCCGAGCACGCTCGAGGAAGCACCTTCCCAGCGTTTCTCCACGGTGTAATAGGTAGCCACCTGCACCTTGTTGGCGAACATCATGGCGAGGGCGCCGAAATCGCCGTAGGCGGGATGGCTTTCCCCCTGCATGCGGATCTCGAACAACTGCCGCACGGCCAGCAGGCCCATTTCGCCCCGGCCCATGCCGCCGTTGAGCAGGCCCGTCGCCAGGGCCAGCACTTCCGTCGACGGCGCTTCGCCGAGCGCCGCGGTCAGAAAATCCCGGGCGAACTCCTCATTCGTGACGAAAAAGGGATACATGGACGTGAAGGCGCTCGAGGCGGCGATGTGATTCGCCACCTCCAGCAGGGCCATTTCCGGGCTCATGCCCTTGCCGACGCTCGCGTTGTAGACGCCGTACCACTCGTTGAGCAATGCGGTGCCCGGGGCCTTGCCCAGCATCGCTACCGACAGGCCGATTATCGTATCTCTGGTTTGTGCTGTTACCGCCAATCAGAACTTGTTGATATACCTGCGCATTTGCCGGATTCGCACGAACCGGCCGCTGAATCGCCGCGCGAACATGAACGGGAACTTCCGGCCTGCGGAGCCGTCGGCCGGGGCGGTCTGGCGGCGCTCGCCGAATAATTCTCCGGAGCAGCGACATCGCGTTTTCGGGACAGCGACGCCGCGCGGCGGACCGAAACGCGGCCGCGAAAAAGACGCGGGGCGCGCGAACGCTTCCCCGAAAACGCGCGCGGCGGCCCGGTCGCCGAATCGTCCGCCGTGTCGGTTCGGCGGATCGCGGGAACACCGCCCCGCCTGCGGCGGCGCGAGAGATTTGCCGGCAATTATTTGATTTATCAGCAAATAAATAGGCCGGCGCGCGGCGCTCGACGGCTTTCCCGGAAGCGTTCTGTCGACCTTCGAAGAGGCTCGCGATCATTTCCAGGCCGTTGCCGAGGCGGGCCGCGCAAGCGGCCGGAACGCGCCGCGGTCGGATGGAGCATCGGCGTTTCGCGGTCGCCCGGGCGGGCGAAAAATTTCGATAACTTGTGATCCGGGTCACATGCGCGCGGAGCGGATGTCGTCGTATAATGCCGTTCCGCAACACCTTGTCTGTAATTTCAGGAGCACCCCAAATGGCGGTAACAGCACATACCGCGAATTGGTTTGCTCGGACTGCCGGATTGCACTGTGGTCGCCGGATTGCACTGCGACCGCCGTACTTGGCGGGGAATGGAATATAGCCGTCCGGCGCCGGTCGCGGGAGCGCGCAGATTCCAGGGCGTGAAAGTCGCCGGCGGGACCGCCGTCAGGGGCGGCAGCACGGTGTTTTCGGCGCAGTCGTTATCAGAAAGATGTCCCGCGCCTGCGCGCTGATCTGTCAGAACTTCCTTGCGACGCATGGATGCGCCGCCGCAAGCCGTCGCATTCGGGAGCAAGGCAAGACCGCGCTTCGGTTTCGCGGCGACAGGCCGCTCCATCATGGAATGGTTCGGAAGACGCTTGAAGGGTGTCCCGCGCCTGCGCGGCCATGTCTAAGTATCCTCTGAATAATTCCATCCATGGAATTATTCATTGCCGCAAAACAAAAGCGTGGTTTTGTTTTGCTGACGGATTCAATGGCTTGCGCCATCGAATCCGGCGGCACATCCATGTGCCGCAGGGAAGCTCTGACTTGATCAGAGCTTCCCTAACGTCTTCTGGGCGCGGATCAACCATGAATCGGATATCCCGCGCTCGCGCGGCCATGTCCGCCTTCCCGAAACCGGCTTTCGGCAACCGCAACGGGAATTGCTGAGAAAGCCGCGGATCATTCCATTGCCCGGCCGGGTCTGGTACCTTGTCCGGCTCCGACCGTCGATAGCGTCATGCATTGTGAAAGCCGCCGCGTCCTCTCCATTGCCTCGGCCTGTGGTCGCTTCGATGGCCTTTGTCAGCGGCTTTTGCATCATGACCGTGGAAATGCTCGGGGCGCGCATCATGGCGCCCTGGTTCGGCGGCTCGGTTTCGGTGTGGGGCAGCATCATCACGGTGTTCATGCTGGCCCTGGCGCTGGGCTATCTGCTCGGAGGACGCCTGTCCTTGCACAATCCCAACGCTCTGGTGTTCGCGAGTTTCTATGTGAGCGCGGCGCTCCTGTCCTTGCCGATCATCCTGTCGGCGGACGCGATCATGCGGCCGATCTTTCTCGCCGTCGAAGATGCCCGCTACGGCTCCCTGCTGGCTTCGATCTTCATGTTCGCCGCGCCCACGACCCTGCTCGGCATGATCTCGCCCTATTCGGTGCGGCTGCTGGTGGAAAGCGAGGAACATAGCGGACAGATGGCCGGGCTGCTGTTCTTCGTCTCGACTGTCGGCAGCGCCGCGGGCACCTTGGGAACTTCGTTCTATTTCGTGCTCTGGTTCGAACTGAACCGGATTCTCTGGGGCGCGGTCGCCGCCTTGCTGGCCGCGGCCGCCGTCATTCTGGCGGCCGGGTACATGCGCGGCTCTCTCGTTCCGCGAGCGCGCTCGTGAAAGCCGGCGCGATGCTGTCCCTGGCGATGCTGGCGCTGGCGGCGCCGGCCGCGGGCGAGATCATTCACCAGCAGCGCTCGCTGTATCGCGATATCGTCGTCGAGCAGAACGGGCCGCGCCGCTGCCTGATTTTCAATGTGCATCGCGGCGACCGCAATCAGACCTGCATCGATCTCGACGAGCCCGAGCGCCTGGTGTTCAGCTATACGCGCATGAGTTTCGCGGGGCTGCTGCTGACGCCCGAGCCCGAATCGATTCTCGTCGCCGGGCTCGGCGGCGGCTCGATTCCGATGACTTTCAGCGACCTCTATCCCGGTGCGCGCATCGACGTGGTGGAAATCGACCCGGCCGTGGTCAGCGTGGCGAAGGCATTTTTCCTGTTCGAGGAAACCCCGAACATGCGGGTCCATGTGAACGACGCCCGGGTATTCGTCAAGCGCGCTGGCCTCGAAGGCAGGAAATACGATTACATCATGCTCGACGCGTTCACCGGCGACTATATTCCGGAACACCTGCTGACCAGGGAGTTCCTCGAAGAGGTCAGGCAAATCCTGAGCCCGGACGGGGTCCTCGTCGCCAATACTTTCTCCACCAGCCGACTGTACGACCATGAATCGGTCACGTATCAGCGGGTATGGAACGAGTTCTACAATTTCAGGCTGCCAGCCTCGGGCAATCGTATCATCGTCGCGCGGACCGCGGCATTGCCGCCGCGCGGCGAACTCGTCGCCGCGGCCCGGCGGCTGGCGGGACGACTGGAAAAATACGACATCCCGCTGCTGGAATACCCTGCCCGCATGTCGACCCGGGTCGACTGGGACATGAGCCGCCGCGTGCTGACCGATCAATATTCGCCCGGCAACCTGCTGCGCGACTGACGGGCGCCGCCCGGAAGCCCCGATTTATCGGAGCTTCCCTTTTGTATCCCCTGAATAATTCCATTCATGGAATTATTCATCGCCGCAAGACAAAAGCGTGGTTTTGTCTTGCTCCCGGATGCAATGGCTTGCGCTGTCGAATCCGGCGGCGCTCTTTTGTATCGCGGGCATGTGCCGCAGGGAAGCTCTGATAAATCAGAACTTCTCTTATTCAATCGCAGCAAACGTGGACTGTCAGCACATCGCATCTGGCATGATGCAGCAGCTTCATCGCCGTGGAGCCGATCAACGCCTTCCAGCCGGAATGGCCGTGACTGCCGATGACGATGGCGTCGGCTTCGATTTCCCGCGCCAGATTGGGCACTTCGACGGCGGGCGAGCCGGGGAGGGCGAAGATCTGATCTTCCCGCAGGCCTTGCTCCGCGGCGATCTTTTTCAGCCGCTGCGCGGCGAAGGCGATGGCTTCCTCGTGCAGTTCATTGATATTGACCGCGTACAAATCCATGCTGTAGGCCGCCGCGACGGGCTCGACAACGTGCGCCAGATACAATTTGGCCGGATCTTCGGCCAGTTGCGCCGCCTTGGCGATCACCTTGCGCGAATCGTCGGACAGGTCTATGGCCACCAGAATCTTGTGGTACATCGCGAGAATCTCCATTTGAACTCGACGGAGAATGTATTCTCCGAATAATTCCATCCATGGGAATCATTCATTGCCGCGAGACAAGACCGCGGTCTTGTCTTGCTTCCGGATGCCATGGCTTGCGCCGTCAAATCCGGCGGTGCTCTCTTCTATCGCGGGCTTGTATCGCGGTTGCGCCGCGACATGCGCCGCAGGAAAGCTCTGGCTTGATCAGAGCTTTCCTGCATCAGAACTTCCCCGCCTGCGGACCATTTACTTGTTCTCTGCATCATGATGGACAAGCACCGCGCTGGTTCAGACACAGTATGAGACGGGATCGCCGTTTTGACAACGATTCATTCGGTTCCCCCGGAAAAGCGGCCGCGGATCATTCGCTCCGGTCAGGCATTCTTCATCATCTCTCGGGCGATGACGAGTTGCTGGATCTGGCTGGTGCCTTCGTACAGGCGCAATAGCCTGACATCCCGATAGAAACGCTCGACCGGGAATTCGGCCATGTAGCCCGATCCGCCGTGAATCTGCACGGCGCGGTCGGCGACGCGGCCAGCCATCTCGGCGCAGAACAGCTTGCAGGCGGCCGATTCCAGCGTGACGTTCTCGCCGGCGTCGCGCTTGCGCGCGGATTCCAGCACCATGCAGCGCGCAGCCCAGGCTTCGGTGCGGGAATCGGCGAGCATGGCCTGCACGAGTTGCTGCGCGGCGATCGGCTTGCCGAATTGCTCGCGCCGCATGGCGTAATCGAGCGCGTCGGCGATCAGGCGTTCGGCCAGGCCGACGGCGACGCCCGCAATGTGCAGCCGGCCCCGGTCGAGCACCTTCATGGCGGTGACGAATCCTTCGCCTTCCTCGCCGATGATGTTTTCCGCCGGCACCCGGCAGTCCTCGAAAATCACGTCGCAGGTGAGCGAACCCGCCTGCCCCATTTTCCTGTCGACCGGGCCGAGCGCGATTCCCTCGGCGCCGCGTTCGACGATGAACGAGGAAATGCCGCGCGCGCCCTTGTCGGCCGGGTCGGTGCGCGCCATGACGTTGAAAGTATGCGCGAGCGGCGCATTGGTGATGAAGCGCTTGACGCCGTTGAGCACGTAGTGGTCGCCTTCGCGCCGCGCGGTGGCGCGCAGCGAAGCCGCGTCCGAGCCCGCCTCGGGCTCGGTGAGGCAGAAGCAGCTGATCCATTCGCCGCTGGCGTATTTCGGCAGATATTTCCGTTTCTGCCGCTCGCTGCCGCTGAATACGATCGCGGCCGAGCCGATGCCGTTATTGGTGCCGATCAGCGAGCGGAAAGCCGGCGAGGTCTTGCCGAGTTCGATCGAAACCAGGATTTCCTCTTCCATGGTCAGGCCGAGGCCGCCGTATGCTTCCGGAATGGTCAGCCCGAACAGGCCGAGCCGCTTCATTTCGCTCGCGATTTCCTCGGGAATGCTCTCGTCTTCGGCCAGCCGGTTTTCCGCCGGAACCAGCCGCTCGCGGACGAATCGCTCGATCAACGCGAGCAACTGGCTCAGGGTTTCCGGGTCTCTGATCATGTCTGCGCAATCGCGGCAAAAGATGCCCAAGTTAACACGGCGAAGCTCCGACATGTCGGAGCTTCCCCACGGTACGGGCCCAGGCCGTCATTTGCTGTGCTATTATCGTGTTCGCCCCGCCGTTCGGCACCATATTTCATCGACCTTCCGCAAACTTCCGTTCAAACTTGCCGAAACCGGCCGGAAAATACCAGGGAGCCGCCAATATGCCACAGCCAGTCAGCTATTCGATTCGGGACGGGATCGGCGTCGTCAGGGTCGACAATCCGCCGGTCAACGCCCTCTCCCAGCCCGTGCGGCAAGGCATTCTCGAGGCCGTCGGGCAAGCGCGGAACGATGAATCCGATGCCGTCGTGCTATGTTGCGCCGGCAGGACTTTCATCGCCGGCGCCGATATCGCCGAATTCGGCAAGCCGCCCCGGGAACCCGGCTTGCCGGAGGTGCTGGGCGCCATGGAAAACCTGAACAAGCCCATCATCGCCGCGATCCACGGCACGGCCCTCGGCGGCGGCTTCGAGGTCTCGCTGGCCTGCCATTACCGCTGCGCCGTCGCCGGCGCCAGGGTCGGGCTGCCCGAGGTCAAGCTGGGCTTGCTGCCCGGCGCGGGCGGCACCCAGCGCGTGCCGCGCATAGCCGGCGTCAAGGCGGCGCTCGACATGATCATTTCCGGGAATCCGGTCGCGGCGGAACAGGCCCGCGAGATGGGTCTGATCAATGAAATCATCGAAGGCGACCTGATCGAAGGCGCGCTCGGCTACGCCCGGGATCTGGTCGATTCCGGCGCTCCCCTGCAACGCATCCGCGACGTGAATATCGACCCGGCCGCGATCGAGCCCGGTTTCTTCGAGCAGGCGCGCAAGCGGGTCAACGCCCGCGCCCGCGGCCAGATCGCCCCGGATCGCATCGTCAGTTGCCTGGAAGCCGCGGTCGAGCTGCCCTTCGAACAGGCGCTGGAGCGCGAACGGGAGTTGTTCCGCGAACTCGTCGCCTCGCCCGAATCGGCCGCCATGCGCCATATCTTCTTCGCCGAACGCCGGGCGGCGAGGATCAGGGGGTTGCCGCGCGAGACTCCGCTGCGGGAGATCGGCAAGGCGGCCATCATCGGCGGCGGCACCATGGGCGGCGGCATCGCCATGTGTTTCGCCAATGCGGGCATTCCGGTCGTATTGCTGGAAATCGACGAAGAGGCGCTCGAGCGCGGCCTGAAGATCATTCGCAAGAATTATTCGATCACCGTCAAGCGCGGCAAACTTGCCGGGGACGAAGTGGAAAAGCGCATGGCCCTGATCGCGGGCGCCACGGATTACGCGGCCATCGCCGACGCCGATATCGTGATCGAGGCGGTTTTCGAAAACCTCGGCCTGAAAAAGGAAATCTTCGCCAGGCTCGACGCGACCTGCAAGCCGGGCGCGATTCTCGCCACCAATACCTCCTATCAGGACGTGAACGCCATCGCCGCCGCCACTGCCCGGCCGCAGGATGTGCTCGGAACGCATTTTTTCAGTCCGGCCAATGTCATGCGGCTGCTCGAAGTCGTGCGCGGCGAGCAAACCGCGGACGATGTCCTCGCCACGGTGATGGGCCTCGGCAAGCGCATCGGCAAGGTGTGCGCCTTGTCGGGCGTCTGTTACGGCTTTATCGGCAACCGCATGCTCGCCGGCTACGGCCGCGAGGCCCAGTTGCTGTTGCTGGAAGGTTGCTCGCCGCGGCAGGTCGATGCGGCATTGGAGCGATTCGGCATGGCCATGGGGCCGGTCGCCATGGGCGATCTGGCGGGCCTCGACGTGGGCTACAAGGCGCGGCAGTCGCGCAGGACCGGGGAAGACGACCCGCGGCCCTATGCCGTCAGCGCGCGGCTGGTGGAATCGGGCCGGCTCGGGCAAAAGACCGGCGGCGGATATTATCGCTATGACAGCGAGACCCGGGCGCGCGAATCCGATCCCGAAGTCGAGGCCATGATTCGCGAGGAAGCCGACAGGTTCGGCATCGAACAGCGGGAAATCGGCGAAGGGGAAATCATCGCCCGCTGCATCTATCCGCTGGTCAACGAAGGCGCCCGGATTCTCGAGGAGCGCATCGCCCAGCGCGCGTCCGATATCGATATTGTCTACGTCTACGGATACGCTTTCCCGGTCGCCAGGGGCGGCCCGATGTTCCATGCCGACCAGACGGGGCTGAAGAACGTATACGAGCAGATCCTGGAATTCCGGGACCGGCATGGGGAAAAGAACTGGCGACCCGCGAACCTGTTGCGCGAACTCGCCGAAAGCGGCGACAGTTTCACCGCCTGGGACAGCCGGCAAGGCTGATCGCCGGCCTCGGCCGGAGCCGGCATTCCCCGAATGATTCCATCTTGGGATCCCCGCTCCGGATGTCCATGGGAGCCCCGCTTGCGCCGGGATTGCCTGAACTATTGAGTGAGCGCGATGATTTCCTATCAAACTACCGGTCCCGGCGCCCCGCTGGCGGAAGTGGCCGCCGAGACGCCCGCGCCCCGGGGCGCGCAAGTGCTGCTGAAAACGCTTGCCTGCGGCGTTTGCCATTCTGATGTCCATCTGCATGAAGGCGTGTTCGAGCTCGGCGGCGGCGAACAACTCGAAGTGGGCCGGCCGGGACAGGTGCTCGGTCACGAAATATATGGCGAGGTCGTCGCCCTGGGCCCGGCGGCCGAAGGTCTTGCGGTCGGCGACCGCCGGGTGGTGTTTCCCTGGATCGGCTGCGGCGACTGCCCGACCTGCGCGCGCGGCGAAGAACACCTTTGCACGCCGGGCCGCGCGCTCGGCATCGTCGCTCCCGGCGGTTTCGCCGATCACGTGCTGGCGCCGCATCCGCGATATCTGTTCGATTGCGGTCCGGTCTCCGGCGCGCTGGCCGCCACCTATGCCTGTTCCGGCCTGACCGCTTACGGCGCCTTGAAGAAAGTCGGCGCAATCCGTCCCGGCGACGAGATCGTCATTATCGGCGCCGGCGGCGTCGGCATGATGGCGATCCAGATTGCCCGCTCGGCCATGGGGATCGACCCCATCGTGGTCGATATCGACGAAGCCAGGTTGCGGGCCGCCAGGGACCTCGGCGCGAGCCGAACCTGGAACGCGGGCGAGGCCCGGGCGGCGAAGCAAATCCGCAAGGCCACCGGCGGCGCGCTCGCGGCGCTCGATTTCGTCGGCAATGAGGCCACGGTGAATTTCGGCCTCGGCTGCCTGCGCAAGGGCGGCGCCCTGGTCGTGGTCGGCCTGTACGGCGGCGCCTTGCGCTTGCCCATTCCCTTCCTGCCCATGAATGCGCGCGTCATCCAGGGCAGTTATGTCGGCAGCTTGCGGGAGTTCTCGGAATTGATGGAACTCGTGCGCGCCGGCGGGATCGATCCGATCCGCATCACCGAAAGGCCGTTGCGCGAAGCCGCCGCCGCGCTGGCGGATCTGAAAGCCGGCAAGGTGGAAGGGCGGCAAGTGCTCGTCGCGGAGTCGGCCCGGGAAAGGCCCTGATTCGCCGGAACATTCCTGCGGCGCCTGCCTGCAGCACAAACCCGCGGTACAAAAGAACACCGCCGGATTCGATGGCGCGAGCCATTGAATCCGGGAGCAGGCCAAAACCACGCTTTTGGCTTGCGGCAATGAATAATTCCATGGATGGAATTATTCAGAGAATACTTGGAACAAGGCCGCGCTTTGGCTCTGCGGCAATAAACAGTTCCATCCATGGAATTATTCAGGAATACTTGAATCCGTCGCTGAACCGTCAGCGGGAAGAGGAGGAGAACAATGCAAATTCCGCGCAGGATCACTTTTTTCGCCGCCGCGATGCTGTTGTTGCTCGCCGGCCCGGCCGGCTTCGCCCAGCAGGACGCCGATCCGGCGCGCTGGGAATCGGCGATGCTGGCTTTCGATGAACAGGACCGGGCCTCGCCCCCGCCCGAAGGCGCCGTCGTATTGACCGGCAGTTCGAGCATCGCGCGCTGGAACGATCAGGCCGCCGCGGCGCTGGCGCCGCTGACCGTGATCGCCCGCGGCTTCGGCGGCAGCACGATGCGGGACGCCCTGCACCATCTGGACCGGGTCGCGTTGCGCTACAGGCCCCGCGCCATTCTCATCTATGAAGGCGATAACGACACCTGGTCCCGCGTGCCCGAGCAAACCATCGTCGACCAGTTCAGGCGGATCGTCGCCAGGGTGCATGAAGAATTGCCCGAAACCCGCATCTATGTGATGTCGGTCAAGCCGAGCGTCGCGCGAATGGAGGTCTGGCCGGCCGCGCAGCATGTGAACCGGGGGCTGAAAGCGATCGCCGCCGCCGACCCGCTGGTGCATTACGTCGATGCGGCGACGCCTTTCCTGAAAGCGGACGGCGCAGTAATGACCGACATCTTCGTCGAGGACAACCTGCACTTCAACGAACTCGGCAACCTGATCTGGGGCAGCGTCATCCGCGCCGCCCTCATGCCGCTGGAAGCGCGCCACGAGTCCTTGCGCTGAATGTCGAGTCAAGGGCGCCGGCCAAGAAGGGCGCCGGCCGCCCTTGTCGAGACTGCGGAGCGACGGTTTCCAGCGCGCCTGCGGACCGGCGCGGCTGGCGGTCGAGGAATGGCGCAGGCATCTGCGGTTCCCGCCGCGACTGCGAACGACTTCCGCAAGCAAGGCCGGAGATCAATATTCGTCGTAGCCCTCGGTCAATTCGATGCGGACGCCGGCGGGGTCGGTGAGAAAGGCGATCTTGAGTTCGATAGACGGGATTTCGCGGAAGGGCATGTCGAATTCGACGCCCCTGGCTTCCAGTTCGCGACAGAAGGCTTCGAGATCCTCGAGTTCGAAACCGATGTGATCGATAGCCGCGCCCTCGGTCGCGGCGCGCTCTTCGTCGGCGGGACCAAAACTCAGGTTCATTCCAGGCGCGTTCGTGGTCGTGGGAATCGAGCCGCGCGGACGAATCTCCAGGCCGAATATCTCGGTATACCATTCGAGCAGCTCTTCATGCCCCGGGGTGAGGAAATGCACGTGATAGCCCATGATTTCCACGTGCAATGACTGGTCTTCCTGCAATTCCACGTATACGTCGTCCGGCAGCATGACATAAGCGTTGGTTTGCCCTTCGGCGCCGGTGAACACGCGCCCGACCTTGTATCCGGCCGCGCTCCAGCGCTCCAGGAAGCTTTCGATATCGCGGACCTTGAAGCCGAAATGATCCATCACGGTCGCGCGGGAGCCCATGGTCGGCGCGCGCTCGGTCAGGGCGACCAGCATATTGGGCAGCCGCACCGCGGTCAGCGGGCCTTTTTCCACTGCCGCGCCGCCGAAATGTTCGACCCAGATCCGCTTGTGCAGTTCCAGGTCCGAGACATTGAGATGGACGTGGCCATACGCGAGGCCGGCGGGGTTGGGCACGGCCAACTGCCCGAGCGCCGGCGCCGCGAGCGCAAGCATGAAAGCGGAAAACAACAGATTCCTCATCGATCATTCTCCTTCCGGAACCGTAGCGCCGGTTCGGGAAACCGGATCGGCCGCGAGCGCCGGCCGAGAAAACCCATTCAGGGCCGCAAGGAAAGCCCCGATTTATCGGAGCTTTCCGGCGGCGCATGCCCGCAGCGCATAAAGAGCGCCGCCGAATTCGATGGCGCAAGCCATTGAATGCGGGAGCAAGACAAGACCAGACTCTTGTCTTGCGACAATGAACAATTCCATGGATGGGATCATTCAGAGGACAACAAGATTAAATCCACGCTCGCGCGCTTGCCAGCAAGATTACACACTGTTTCAATTTTCTTCGCCGCGACCATTGAAGCCGCTTCGCAATCCGGGAAGATTTGTAACACTTTCGCGGCGAGAGAGGATTTCCTGCGGAAGTCTTTTTATCTTCGGAGAAAAACGCAGTAGACTAGCCGGTCCAGAAAGCTCCGGCTCCAGGATCGGAGCGATTTCGATACAATTGCATTATTTTCACATAATCGAGGGGAATCGAGATGCAAAGCAAATTTCCGGGTGCGCGCAAGGCGATCACCCTGGCCGTACTGGCCGGCCTGTCCATGCCCGTCGCGGCGCAAGAGGACGAAAGCGCCATTGAAGAAGTGGTGATTACCGGCTCTTTCATCCGGGGCACTCCATTGGACGCGCCGTCGCCGGTGCAATTGATCGACCGCAACAGCATCGAAGCGCAAGGCGCCGCGATCATCTGGGATGTGATCAAGAATCTGGAGGTGAATTCCGGTTCATTCACCAACTCCGGTTCGGGCGAGCGCTCCCAGACGGAAGGAACCGCAGTGGTCAACTTGCGGAATCTGGGCGAAAACTCGACCTTGACCCTGATCAACGGCAAGCGCATGGCGCCGCATGCGGGCGAGACCACCACCGGCGGGGAGTTCGTCAATATCAATGCCATCCCGATCGTGATGACCGACCGCATCGAAGTTCTCACCGACGGCGGTTCGGCGCTTTACGGCGCGGACGCCGTGGCCGGCGTGGTGAATATCATCATGCGCAACGACTTCGAGGGCTTTGAACTCTATGGCGACATCCAGGGCGTGGAGGAGGCCGGCGACTCGTTCGACCGGACCGCGAGCGCTATCTGGGGCTGGGCCAGCGACGACGGCAACACGCATTTCGTCATTTCCGCCGAGCGTTTCGAGCGCGACAAGCTGAACGTGCAATACGGCAACCATATCGACGAGAACACCGAGTACCTGGCGACGGTTTCATCCATAGGCGGCGCGATCGCTTCCGCGGCATTCGGCGCGAATGTCAACCCCGCTTACGTCAATCAGGAGATCACCGATTACAATGTCTCGCAGGGCGGCGAAGATACGACGATTTTCAGCGATCCGCTATGCGAAACCATGCAGGGCACGACCGGCATTCCCTTCAGGTTCGGCACCTTGCGCGAACAACGCGGAGAACGGAACGGCGCCTGCCGGGAAGATGTCGCCCGCTTCAACTTTCTTGCGCGCGAAACAAAGCGCAACAGCATCGCCCTCTCGTTCGACCACACTTTCAGCGAGTCGGCGGAGTTCTACCTGTTCGCCAACCACTCCGAGAACCATGTCATTCTCGAAGGCGGCGGCCTGAACAACACGGGCGGCTCCAGCACGACGCGCGGCCCCACGGCTTTCCTGGCCCAGCCGGGCGCGTACATCCGCAACCCCGCCTTTGGCTTCAACTCCATCGGCCAGACGATGGAATTGGGATATTTCGCTCCCGAGGCCGGACTGGAGCGTCCCGCCGAAATCCCCAATGCCCCGGTTTCCCTGGCCAATGGCGGACCCAATGTCGCGTTCTGGGCCAATCCCCGGGACAATATTCCCAGAAACGGACAGCGGTCCAACTTCACCGATACGGAAGCGACCTTGCTGCAGACGGGTTTTCGCGGCGACTTCCAGCTTAACGACCGGGACTGGAACTATGATGTGGGCCTGTCCTGGTCCATCACCAGCAATGAGCAGTCCTACCAGGTCTTCAACCGCGAGCGGACCGAACTTGCGGCCAACGGGCTGGGCGGCCCCAATTGCACGCCGAACGGCCGGCCGGATTTCGACTTCGCGAACGCGCCCGGCGCCTTGGGCGGCCTCGTGCCTTCCGCCTGGAACTGGTACGGAGCGTTGACGCAGACTTTCTTTCCCGGTTACGTTTTCACTACCCGGGAGAACTTGTCCTACGCGCTTACCAGCAACAACCACGGCCAGGACGGCTGCATGTTCTACAATCCGTTCCTGACCCAGTTCACCGATCCGAACCTGGCCAACAGCCCTGAACTCATGGATTGGATGAACCAGACCGTGTTGCGGGCCGACAAGCGCAACAAGTTGCGAGTATTCGACGCCGTAGTCAGCGGCGGATTGTTCGACATGGCCGGCGGCGAGGCGGCGGTCGCGGTCGGCGCGCAATATCGCGAACGCACCGCGGATTCCATTGCGCCCGATCTGAACTTCCCCGGCCTGCAAAATCGGATTCTGGGCTATGACGAAAACGGCGTGCCCGACGAATTCCATTACGTATCCAATAACTACGAGTGTTCCAACTGTATTTTCAACTACAACAACATACGCAGTACAAACGCCGTGTTCGGGGAGTTGGCGCTGCCGTTCATGGAAAATGTGGAATCCCAGATAGCCCTTCGCTGGGAAGATTACGGCGGCAATATCGGCAGCGAACTATCGCCGAAGATCGCCCTGAGCTGGCGACCGGTCGAAGATGTATTGCTGCGCGGTTCCTGGTCGCAATCTTTCCGCGCGCCCAATATCGGTATCGTTGAAGAGGGCCTTGAAGCGGGCAGCATCAATTTCAGGGATCCGCTTTCCAATCAGATGGTGCGCGCCGGTCTCATCGATCCGACTCCGCAGAATGGCGAAGTCGAGCAGACCTTCACCCTGGGCGGGCCGGCTCCCGAGGTAGGGAACGAATACGCCGACACCTGGTCCTTTGGATTCATCTGGACGCCTTCGGGTTATCTGGACGGACTTCAGGTTCAAGCCGATTTCTGGCGCTTCGAAGTGGAAGACAGGGTGCTGCCGGAGCCGGGCATTTCCGCAGTGCAGCCGGAAATCGATCGGTTTCTGCAAGTTCGGGACAATCCGGACAACTACATCCTGAATGACACGATCCCGGCCGATTCGGATGTGCTTGACGTGCCTTGCGACCCCAACGCGCTGGAAACGCAGTTCGGCCGCGATTCCGAAGAACGACTCAATTGCGTTGTGAATCCCGAGTTGTACAGGATACCCGGAGGCGGCATCAGTCGCTCCGAACGCTCTTCAGTGGCGAACCTGATTACCTTGACGCTGGCGGCGATCAACGCCGGCCGGATCGAGGCCGACGGAGTCGATGCCAAGGTCTCTTACAACTGGACCAACGATATGGGCCGCTTCCGGATCAGCGCCGACTATACGCACGTGCGCCAATACAAGTTGATCGGCGTTCCCGGGCTGGAACTCGGCTTGCTGGATACCGGCGTTTTCGATGCCGCGGGCACTTCCGGCAATGGTCTGCACGTTCGCTCATTGCCCGACAACAAGGGCAATATCACTTTCTCCTGGCTGCGCGACCGATATGGCGTCACCTTGATCAACAGGCATATCGGTTCCTATCAGGATCTGGCCTACGATTTCGAGTATGAGACAGGCAATGATCTGGAACGCTCCCTGTTGCGCCGCAAGGTCGACAGCTACCAGACTTGGGATGCGCAATTCAATTACACCCATGACTGGGAAAATCCCGCGTTCGGCGATACAACGACCTTCACGTTCGGCGTGCTGGATCTGCTGGACCAGGATATACCCTATCGCGAAACAGGCGGCCTGAACTACGACGCCACGGTGTTCGACCCGCGCGGACGCCGCATCTACGCCCGGGCGCGCTGGAACTTCTGACCCGCCGCAAGGCGGTTGGAGAAAACGGCGGCGGGTACGACAGACGACCGCCGCCGTTTTTTCAGGGAAGCTCTGACTTGATCAGAGCTTCCCTGACCTGTCAGGGAGGATTTTTCTGCCGCAATTCGAAGTTGAAGGACATGCTGATGCGTTCGGCCTCGGCATGTTGCTGTCCCACGCCGTGATCGAGCCAGGCGGGAAACATCAGCAACTTGCCTTCTTCCGGCGGCAGTGTCGTGATCAGCGTGTTTTCCGCGCGGTTCTCGCGCAACGGGGCGGGCACCATCCAGCGCGCGGGGCGGGGGTCCTTCAGACTGATCGGCGCGGCTCCGCTTTCGCATTGGATATAGAACACGCCGCTGATCTGGGAATAGGGGTGCACGTGATCGCGATGGTAGTTATAGCGCGAATTGGTATTGCACCAGAGCTGGGTCATGGCCAACTCGAAATTCTCCAGATCCCAATATTGCTTGCGGCCATAGTCGAAGGCGACCTGGAACATGAAATCGACGAGCTTGCGGAAGGCCGGTTCGCTATATAGCCGGTCGCGGCTGCGGAAGGAAGTGAAGCCGTAGGGATAATGGCGCGCGGAATACTCCCGGCCCGCCTGGTCCTCGTCGCGGATTTCGCGGATGCGCCGGATCAGGTTTTCCTTTTCGGCGGCGAAGTCGGGATACCAGGCTTCGTGCAGGAAGGTCGGGAACAGCGCCCGCAAGATCATTTTCGGCTGTTCAGGCATATGTCGGGATGCTCCAGGGATGGAATGGCTCAGGGAATATCCGGGTGTCCGCTGAATAATTCCAGCCATGGAATGATTCATTGCCGCAAGACAAAAGCGTGGTTTTGTCTTGTTCCCGGATGCAATGGCTTGCGTTGTCGAATTCGGCGGTGCTCTTTGTGTACCGCAGGCTCTGTACCGCGGGTTCTGTATCGCGGGCATGTGCCGCAGGGAAACTCTGACCTGATCAGAGCTTCCCTGGCTCGTCTCAGTCGATAATTGCCTGATAGACGCCGTTGCGCAAGCTGCTGTAGTCGGTCAGCCCCGTCGCCGGAATGATCTGGGTCAGATAGACCACGACCAGCCCTTCCGCCGGGTCGACCCAATAGGTCGAATGATAGGCCCCGCCCCAGCCGTATTCGCCCTCCGAGCCGAGGCTGCCGCGCGCGCCGAGGTCTTCCAGCACCGAATAGCCGAGGCCGAAGCCCTGACCCTCGCGGAAGGGGATTTCGCCCAGATGGTCCACCGTCATCAACTCGACCGACTTGCGCGAAAGCACGCGCTTGCCGTCGAGTTCGCCGCTGTTCAGCGTCATTTGCAGGAAACGGGCGTAATCGCGCGCTGTGGACAGCAGGCCGGCGCCGCCGGAGAAGCTGCGCCGCGGACCGTCTACGTACATGCCCTGGCTTTGCATGCCGTCGGCGGCCGGTATCGCCTCGACGCCGTTCGCTCCGGGCCGATAAACCGTCGCCAGCCGCTCGCGCTTGGCTGGCGGCAGATAGAAATGCGTGTCGCGCATGTCGAGGGGATCGAAAATTTCCTGTTGCAGGAAGCTTTGCAGGTCCATGCCGCTGGCCGCCTCGATCACGGCGCCGAGGATGTCGGTGCTATAGCCGTAGACCCATTGTTCGCCGGGATGCGCGTCGAGCGGCAGCGAACCCATGCGGGCGATGGTTTCCGCGATCGGCTCGTCGCGATTGGCGAAATACCAGCCCTGGAAGCCGGCTTCTTCCCAGCGGTCCTGCGCCGGTCCGCCGCCATAGCCGATGCCGGCGGTATGGGTCAACAGATGACGAATCGTGATGGGCCGAGCCGCGTCCTCGAGCGCGTAGCCGCCGTTGCCGTCGGGCACGGCTACCTGCATGTCGCGCCATGCGGGGATATGGCGTCCGAGCGGGTCGCCGATATCGAGCTTGCCTTGCTCTTGCAGGATCATGACGCCGGTGCTGACGATGGCCTTGGTCTGGGAAGCGATGCGGAAAATGGTGTCGGCGGTCATCGCTACGCCGTTTTCCTTGTCGCGCCAGCCGTTGGCGGCGGCAAAAGCGACTTCGCCGCGGCGCAGCACGAGCACGACCTGTCCGGCGACGCGGTCTTCGTCGACATAGGCTTGCAGGCTCGCGTCAAGCACTTCGAGGCGTTCGGCGGACATGCCGAGCTGTTCCGGGACGGCGGCGCCGAACTCCGACGCCGGCGCCGCCGTCGAGAAAACGAGCGCCAGTACGCCGGCCGATACACGATGGAGAATTGCCATGATCAAGTTCTCTTGGTTGCTGTCCGATTGCGTCCAAGCTTAGCAAGATCAGGCGGCTGCTGGAATGCGGGTGCCATGTTCGCGAACGCGGCGCGCGGGCGAAACATGGCTTCGGCGGGGCCGGCGCTCGCCGCGCGGCGGCTCTTCCGCCTGTCGCGAAACTTGCCGTTTTCGTACTATCCGCGGTTGACGAGCGAAGCCGGTCCAGCGCGCTGCGATCAGACGAAAAGAGCGTTTTTCGACATTGTCTCTCAAAAACTTGCCTTTATCGACAATGCTGAGTATTTTTCGACTTTCACGCCCAGGGAAGTTCTGATAGGGAAGCCCCGATCAAGTCGGGGCTTCCCGGCGGCGCATGCCCGCGGTACAAAAGAGCGCCGCCGGATTCAACGGCGCAAGTCGTTGAATCCTGGAGCAGGACAAGTCCGCGCTCTTGTTTCGCGGTAATGAGAACTCCATGGACGGCATTGTTCATGGGAAAGCCCTGATCAATTCAGAGCCTTCCTGCGGCGCATGCCCGCGATACAAGCCCGCGCTTTTGTCTTGCGGCAATGAGTAATTCCGTGGATGGCATTATCCAGAGGATGCCAAGTGGAATTTGTTCGGAGGATGCCTGAAACATGGCCCTGTTCGACCATAACCGGAGATTTTCGATCAATGCGCCTGGACTTTGAAACGCCAATCCATTTCCAGGACAAGTTGGTCCCGAAGGGGACGCAACTTGCCGGCTGGGCGGCGCTCGTCCAGGCCCTCGGCCTGCAGGCGCCTGTTCGGCAGCCGAGTTGTATTTCCGGGAAACATGTCCGGGGCAGTCAGCGGGAACAGGGCGACTTTCGCATTTTCGATAAACGTTATCGGCCCGGCGACCGGTTTGCGGACCATCTGGCCTTCGCCCTGCGCCATGAAGCGATCGATTTGCTGATCCTGAAGCGCGCCTTTGTGGCGATGCCCAAAGCCGTATTGGAAGAATATGTCAGATCGGCGCCGGGCGGCATCCAGACGCGCCGCGCCTGGTTCTTCCATGAAACCCTGACAGGCCAGATGCTGGACGTGGAAAACGCGCCTGCAGTCACAGCGGTCGACGCGCTCGATGCAAGGGCCTGTTTCACGGGAAAGGCGCGGCTCTCCCGGCGTCACCGGGTGCGAGACAACCTGCTCGGCGCCGGCGACTATTGTCCGGTCGTGCGCAGAACCGAAAAGCTCAAGGAGTTCGCCGCGCTGGGATTGGCGGAACGCGCCGCGGAGACGGCGGCAGGCGCGGAGCGCCGCCTGATCGAGAGGGCCGCCGGTTCTTTGCTGTTGGCCGACAGCCGTGCCAGTTTCGAGATCGAAGGCGAACGCGCGCCGCGCGGTCGGCTGGAACGCTGGGGTTGGGCGGTGCTCCAGGCCGGCAGGCATGAACTCACGCTGGAAGAGATCGTCCGCCTCCACCGGGCGCTGATCGAGGACACGCGGTTTGTCCGCCCCGGCTTGCGCTCCGACGGCGTCTTTCTCGGCGAACGCGATCGCCTTGGCGACCCGCTGCCGGAATTCATCGGCGCCCGCCCGCAGGATCTGGAAGATCTGTGCGCCGGCATGCTGGCGGCCAACGTTCGCATGCGGGAGAACGAACTCGACCCCGTCCTGCAGGCGGCGGCGACCGCCTTCGGTTTTGTCTGCATCCATCCGTTTCAGGACGGCAACGGACGGGTGCAGCGTTGCCTGATTCATCACGTGCTGGCGGAGCGCGGATACACGCCGCCCGGCATGGTCTTCCCCGTATCTTCTGTCATGCTGGATCGGATCGACGACTATCGCGCGACATTGCAGGCGCACTCGGGGCCGCTGATGGACTATATCGAATGGCGCCCGACGCCTGAGCGCAATGTCGAAGTGTTGAACGACACCGCCGACCTTTATCGATATTTCGATTGCACGGACGCCGCGGAATTTCTCTATGACTGCGTCCGCCGCGCAGTCGAGCGCGACCTTCCCCGGGAGATCGATTATCTTCGCCGGCGCGACGAGGCGATGGCTCGAATCAAGGATCTGGTCGAAATGCCGGATCGGTCGGCGCAGAACCTGATCCTGTATATTCGCCGGGATAACGGCAAGCTATCGGGAAACAAACGCGAAAAGGACTTTTCCGCCCTGACAGACGATGAGGTCCATGGACTGGAAAACATTGTCCGGGATGCCTTTGCAGATTTCGACGAGACTGGAATCCAGGGCCGGGAGCCCGCGCCGTAGAAACCGCTGATTACTGTATCAGGGAAGCTCTGATCAAGTCGGGGCTTCCCGGCGGCGCATGCCCGCGGTACGAAAGAAAGAGCATCCCCGGATTCAACGGCGCAAGCCATTGCATCCGGGGGCCAGACAAGACCGGGCTTTTGTCTCGCGGCAACAGATAATTCCATGGCTGGAATTATTCAGAGGATGCCTGAAGCGGGTTTGCCGCTTGACATTTGCCCTGGGCGGGCGCAATATCGCCGCCCATGAGCAGAGCGCTTTTCAGCTTCTGGCAGTTTCCCGACGCGGGCTGCCGGAAGAATCGCGAATAATTCTTCACCGGCCGCCCGGAGTTGTGGCGGTCGTTCTGTTTCTTTCCAGCAATCGTCCCAGTCGCGGCTCCGGCAGGCCAAGCGGAGGAGTCCGTCATGGAGACGAATCGAATCAGAAAATTGCAACCCGGCCGGCAATACCGGCACGAGACTGCCGGCGGCGTGCGCGTGCACCTGTCGGTCGAATCGCTGGACTACGCGACCGCGATGGACGAACTCGCCGATTCGCTCGACGAGTCGCCCGGCGTGCTGTTGCGGTCCGGTTTCGAATATCCGGGCCGTTATACGCGCTGGGACATCGGCTTTGTCAATCCGCCCTTGCGGCTGACCGGCCGCGGCCGCGAGTTGACTGTCGAGGCGCTCAATCGCCGCGGCGCGATATTGCTCGCCGAAGTCGAGCGGTCGCTCGCAGGCTGCGAGTCCGTGCGCGAACTGCATCGGGAGCGCTCGGCGATTCGCGCGGGGATCCGCCCGGCCGAAGCCGGCTTCAGCGAGGAAAATCGCAGCCGCCGGCATAGCGTGTTCTCCGCGCTGCGGGCGCTGGTTCACTGGTTCCGCAGCCCAGAGGATCCTTTCCTCGGACTGTACGGCGCTTTCGGCTACGACCTGGCTTTCCAGTTCGAGGATATCGAGCGGCATCGGCAACGCGCTCCGGACGACCGCGATCTGGTGCTTTATCTGCCGGACCGGATCCTGGTGGCCGACCATCGCCTGGAGCACGCCCAGGCCTGCAATTACGATTTCATCTGTCGCGCGCCCGGCCGGGAACATCATGGGGAAACCACCGGCGGGCTCAAGCGCAGCGGACCCGCGGCAAGGTTCCTGCCGGCGGTCCGCGCGAGCAGGGAATGCGATCACGAGCCCGGCGAATACGCGGCCGGAGTAGCGCGCGCGAAACAGTATTTCCGCCGCGGCGACCTGTTCGAGGTCGTGCCCGGGCAGACTTTTTTCGCGCCTTGCAAGCATGGTCCGGCCAAGGTGTTCAAGCGTCTGGCCCAGAGCAATCCGGCGCCTTACGGCGCCTTGATGAATCTCGGCGAGCAGGAATATCTCGTTTCCGCGTCGCCGGAAATGTTCGTCCGGGTCGAAGGGAACCGCATCGAAACCTGCCCGATTTCGGGAACCATCGCCCGCGGCGGCGATGCCTTGAGCGATGCCGAGCAGGTGCGCCGCCTGCTCAATTCGAGCAAGGACGAATCCGAACTTTCAATGTGCACCGACGTGGACCGCAACGACAAGGCCCGAGTCTGCGAACCGGGCTCGGTGCAGGTTGTCGGCCGGCGCCAGATCGAGATGTATTCGCGGCTGATCCATACCGTCGACCACGTCAAGGGCACCCTGAAAGCAGGCTTCGACGCGCTCGACGGCTTCTTGTCGCATGCCTGGGCGGTGACCGTAACCGGCGCGCCCAAGTTGTCGGCCATGCGATATCTGGAGCGATACGAGAAATCGGCCCGGCGCTGGTATGGCGGCGCCATCGGTCATATCGGCTTCGACGGCAATCTCAATACCGGCCTGACCTTGCGCACGGTGCGCATCAAGGACGGAGTGGCGGAGGTGAGGGCCGGCGCGACCTTGCTGATGGATTCGGACCCTGAAACCGAAGAGCAGGAAACGCGGCTCAAGGCGCGCGCCCTGATGCAGGCCCTGGGAGTATCGGTGCAAGCGGTCGCGGCGGCGCCGGTCGATTGCGAGGTGCGCCCCGAACATGCGCGAATGCGCGTGCTCATGGTCGATCACGAGGATTCTTTCGTGCATAGCCTCGGCGATTGCTTCCGGCGCATCGGCGCGCAATTGCTGACCTTGCGGCCCGCGGCGGCGCGCGCTTGCCTGCAACGGGAAAGTTTCGATCTGCTGGTGTTGTCGCCCGGTCCCTCGACCCCGCGACGGTTCGATATCGCGGCGACCATCGCCGGCGCGCTGGAGAGAAACATCCCGCTGTTCGGCGTCTGCCTCGGCTTGCAAGGCGTCGTCGAGTATTTCGGCGGCGAATTGCGGCCAATGCCGGCGCCGGCGCACGGCAGGCAATCAACCATTCGCCATGAAGGCAGCGCGCTTTTCGCCGGTCTTCCCGCATCGTTCCCGGCCGGGCGCTACCACTCGCTGGTCGCCGCGGCCGCGCCGGATTGCCTGCAAGTTACGGCAACGGCCGAAGACGGCGCGATCATGGCGGCGGAACATCGCGAACTGCCGGTCTGGGCCGTGCAATTCCATCCGGAGTCGATCATGAGCTTGCAAGACGGCCATGGCCCGCGGCTGATTCACAACCTGCTGTCCCTGGCCGCCGCCCGCCGGCCCGCAAACCCGCTGCCGGATCATCGACAAGGCCGCATGGCGGCGACAGGCCTTGCGGCGCGGGTGGCCCGCCGCCCGCTCGGTCAATCCCGATAGCCGATTGGCGGCGCGGCGACATCGCGCCGCCGTCTTGAGGCGCCGATGCCGGAAGCGAGGGAAGCTCTGATCAAGTCAGAGCTTCCCTGCCGCGCATGCCCGCGACACACAGAGAGCGCCGCCGGATTCGACGGCGCGAGCCGCCGAATCCGGGAGCGAGACAAGACCGCGCTCTTGTCTTGCGGCAATGAATAATTCCATGATCGAGCGGGTTGGCTATTTCCGACACGCAGCCATCCATAGACGTGCGCACCGGCATCCTCATTCCGACTTCCGACTCGTACTTCCGTATCCTACAACTGGAGGCTTGGATGGGAACCAGAAATCCCTAAGCCGTAGAGCGAAGCGATTTGCTCCCGAAACCGCCTCTCACCCCCGTAGCTGGGGTGTCGTACATCCCACACGTCGACCTCCACCTTTTCGTTCCTCAACGCTCGTGCCGAATCCTTGCCGATTGCGATAATCCGTCGTGGCAGCAAGAACGATACCAACCTGAGTAGCAATGCCATGCCCGCGTCGCGCTCAATCGCAATATGCGCGCGATTTCGGTACATATCGTCTTCTGGAAACGGGTGAAGTGGAAACACGTTCCACAAAAAAACATTTTCCTCGATTAGCTCTAGCATCTCCCACACAATAGTTGCGGTCCGCTCCCGCACCATCGGGCCATATGTGGGTCGGTCCACGTCCACCCCCACCCCCCATCGTTTGGTATGGGCGGTAAACCAGATATCGTCAGTCAGCGCCAAGCCAGTCCGTCGACCACCGCGATGGCCTAGATCCCGACCAATCCATATTGCATCGATGTCGGCCTTACCCGCCGCACACAAAATATCAAGAAGCACGCCGGTTCGAATCTCTGGTGCCTTTGGCTTATCATACTGCTCGCACCGCTCGACATACGGATTGAACGTGTTTGGGAATTTCAATTCCCTCACCATAGAGACGATGCCCCACGGATCCGTAACAGCCATCATCCGTCCTCTTCGTAGAAGATATTCCGCTTTACTCTGTCGCCCACAACTACGCCGCCGCCGTTCTTACGCAATAGTCTGAAAACAGCATAGCCTTGTAATATCGCATCTTCCCATAGCTTGAGGGGACATTTCTCCACTTCGTAACCTCGTACGAAATTTCCAATCGTCTTGAGGAGATCAAAAGAAATCGACGACTGACCTTCGAAGAAATTTAACTCCTTTGCGCACGCAAATATATATGCTGTTAAACCTTCCTCAATTACGATCGCTCGCCCTCCATCTTGATTCTCGTCGAACTTCTTATCACTTTTGCGCTTTTTCCGAATGAGTGCGCGAAATGTAGGCGACCAATGCAGTATGGCTGCATGTGCAAAGTGAAATACATCATGAAATCGATAATCATCCGAAGCTTCTATATTGTCAGTCAATGGGTCCCCAATGAACACTTCATTCCATCTCAGATAGCACTTTCCGATTTCTCTCTGTTTGATTTCGATCCTAAATTGCTGTGGGAGTCTCTCCTCTTCCGAAAATTCTGCATCAAAGACCGGGAGTGCAGGCACATCGTATTCAAGAAATCTTCCCCTGACCTTTGCGAGATTATTGTTAGCAATCACGGCTAGCGGAATCTTGCATGCTTGTACCGCATGCAAATAAATTTTCGTGAAAGAGACAAGGCAGTCTCTCTGCACTTCTATTCCGCAAATGGTGGTCAGTAAGTTTGCGGCTTCCTGACCCAAGCGCACTAGAAGTTCATCAAATTCCGTCTGCTCGGTGAATGTCCTAACGGATGCTATGGGGGCATTCGGCAGAGTGCCGGTGACGATCTTCCGGCTAACGTCATCTCCCTGCGACGCCTCACCCATAATTTCTTCCAGACTATGCCCCAAGCGACGGCAGAGAGCCGCGAGATACCACAGTGTGTCGCCGAACTCCTCAGTGACAGCATCCCTGTGCGCCGCGAATGCTTCGCCCTCTCGATGATACTTTTTGGACGTGGTCATCAAGTCACCCACTTCACCGAAGAGGCCAAGCCGAATGGGTGTCAGCGCGTCAGGCGCGAGGCGGTCGGTATCCGCGCTACCAGCCTCATACTCGGCGATCGACAGCCCTGGCCGTACAGCCATCCTAGTACTCATGCGCGCCTCTTCACCCAATCCAATGGCTTCCCTTGGAAACCCTCTTTAGGCAGCGACCTGATCCAATTCTCAAACGCCCCAATGACGGGTTCATCTCGTACTCTCCTATAGTTTCTGTGCAAGCAGATCATTGGCACACCGCCTCCACCCAGAAACTGTTCTGGTAGTTGCGAACCTTCCCCTCCAAAATAGACAAAATCGTCACTCACGAGAATCCTTTTTACACTAGTGTCCCGCCTAACATGATCGTCCCGGCGGGAGCCGTCCTCGTGACTGTGATAGGAACTTAGTTGACGCCAGCGGTCTGGACCAAGTGGTTCGTAAATGTTGTCTCCAGATGCTGCCACCAAGTTGTAGAACATATTTGGTTTCTTTTTCTCGAACCGAGGGTCGGTCCAGAATTCCGCTGTAGTCAAAATCTCAGTGACTCTCATGGCATAGACCAAGTGCCCTCCGCGCCGAACGTCGCTCGCGTTGCTGCCGGTTCCAACCACCCAATCGCCGACTTCCGCATGCTCACGGATTCTCGGCTTGCAGGTAGCGAGGGTGCAATAACCGTGAAACGGATTCGGAGCAAATCCGCTATCATAGCGAACAATATAAGAAAACAGGCTGCGCGGCATTTGGTCAGTTGCAAGGATGTCGCGTAATGGGAACCGGTTTACCTACCGGTGCACCGTCGGGACTATGTGGACCTTGTATATCTCCGTTTATCCCGTCCACAATACTCTCACCATTCCATCCAACAATCGCGTCGTGAAACTCCTCCAAGGCCTCCGGAATTTCGCATCCCTTGGAACCTAACTCCCACACTCCAACGATATTCTTGCCTTGTTGGAAAGCATATTCGATTTCCCAGTTCACCCAATCACTGTCCTTCGTGTCCGGAGTGATATAGACGACAAGCGTGCTACATGCGTCGATACGTGGAGCGAGAATATCGTTCTTGATGTAGTCAGGAGATTTTGCATTGTTCTCCTTGTCAGAAGTAATCGAATAGTTTCGCGCCTCCATTCCATGCTTGCCGAGCAGATTCATTAAATCAGGAAGCCCAGCGTCATCCAGATGTATGTGGCTGACGAACACGTTCTTTACTGTTGACATCTTAAGTTCCCCAGAGCGGTTATCTCCACGTCAGTGCTGACGCTCGCGTGTTATACCCCATACGCGCTGAGAGCATCAGCAAACAGCATCGACTATAAGCGTGATAAGCCATGCGCCGGATATAACTAGAAACGCCCCTGGCATCAGCAGCCCGGACCACTTCCTTCTAACGATACGCAGCTTATTGAACTCGTCATTTTCACGCTTCAAGAAGGTAAACGGTAGCTTAGATTCCAATTCCAACAGAACCGCGTGCTTGGCGGACAGCCGTCCCGTCGCAGAATGAAGCGACATCATCCAAGACAGGGATACAGTAATTCCAAGAACTGGCAGTACCCACATCGTATCGGAATCCGGGGCCACACGGTGAATTAGCACGGAACCCGCGATGATCGTCGTGACCATACCCGAGTAGAGCCTGTTCAAGCTTTCTCTCGAGGATGCTGCTTGTTCCGCGAGTTCGGTATGAATCTTGTAAATGCCAAACAACGTCGCGGTCTCGTTCTCTTCTTCGGTCATCGGCGGTCCGGGAATCTTCGTGCCATGTCTCTCATATCGCGCGCGTAGCTTGATCGCTGTTCGCTCGCCACCTCAACGAACGCCCTACGGACGGTGGGCTGATATGTTGCCTTCTTGCTGTTGATCGCCTCACACCATGAGCGTAACCCCTGGCGGTCCTTCACGTGTGGCCACGCTGCAAGAAACGACGGCAGAGTCACCTGTCGGTCGCCGTATGTTGACAGGTACTTCCTCATGTCCCAAGCGACGCCAATTTCAAACGGAACCCACCATGACGCGTAGGTCGCGTTCGTCACGATGGCCAACAAGCAGTATGAACGGCTAATCGCTCCCTGAATCTTCGATGCCATTCGCGGTCCGTCATGATTGGCCGGCAAATTGTCTGAGTCCACCCACGCCGTCAGCCCGAGACTCTGGATGCACTTGGCCACTTCTTCCGCGAGGGCATCGTCCCTAGTCGTGTGCGAAACAAAGACATCCCACGTCAGATCTAATGCCCTTGCAGCATCGAGTGTCAGAGATTCGGCCCTCGTAGCCGAGAAATATCGTGCCATGATCTAAGCGTTCTCCTCTGCTTCCAAAGTGACAATGGCCCGATTGGGCTATCCACCTCATTCGGCCCGGATGGCACATAGAACGTTGGAGCGAGGCACAATCGCGGGTCTTCAGACCCTTGATTTGCCAAGCGCCGCAGTCTACCGCGTCGACGGCTTGATGATATTTCCTTGATTGTCCATGATGCCGATGGTCGAGTCCTCGTACCGGTCCAACGCCTGCTCTACCGCCTTCTGGTTTGTCCCCGCGACATATACCGGACCACGATGACCGCCCAGTTGCCTGCCCGCGTCAGCGACCGTGTCGGGTGTCTCTACCTCGATCGTGATGCCTTCCGCCTTGATGTCGGCCCCCGGTCCACGGTTGTACTCAGTGTTGTACAAGGACGCCAAACGATTCGCCGTTGTCTTGTGAGATCTGCTCTCCGACACTTGGATTCTCCTGACTGGCCAAATCCACCGAACACGACGAGTTATAGCCTTCCCTCGCCCAAAGCACTACATCTGGGGTTATAATCGCCGAATTCAACCTCGCCAGCCGCACACGGTTGGAATCTTGGCAGTTGAGCCCTATCGGGCAGCCCATCCCGCCCATGCGGCTCAGCGTGCCGATCTCGTCACCCGCCACTACGAGACCACGTACCAGAGCCTCAGCGTCCTCGCCAGGCCGCAGATCATGCCAGTCGAGATGGCGCAACCCGACAACTTCAATGTAGAGGCACCCGCAACGATAGCCTTTGCGAAATGGCGGCACCGAGGCTCTCCCAAGGAAAGTGCTCGATGCCGCAAATGGATACAGACTGAATATCGACACGGCAGCCCACGATGGGCTTGCGTCGCCCAGACGTAGGGAGCCTGAACCGAGTGGTCGTTCAAGTTCCCGTATCCCGCCCGCCGGCCCGCAAACTGGTTTGTTCGGACCGCCGGCGACGATGCCGGGAGGTTCTCCGAGTATCGGGAAAGCTGAAAAGCGCGAAATCGGCGAGTTCTTCCAGCGCGGCGGAAACCTTTTCCGCAGGGGCTGGTCGCGGAACGTCCCGCGTCCCGGGACCGCATCGCGTTTTTGCCGGTTGGTGGATTGGGAAGACAGGGAACAGGCTTGGCGCCGTTATAGCCGCGAATCGTTGCGCGCCGCGCTGATTCCGGGCATTTCGAAACCATCTCGCGCGAGCCCGGCGCGCAAGGTCTCGCGTTGCTCCCGACTCAGGGGGATCAGGGGCGGGCGCGGGCGCGCCCAGGCCGGGTCTCCGCTCGACAGGGCGATGGCGGCCTTGACCGCGGCGACCATGGGAATGTTTTCGAACAGGTCGCGCAAGCGGGTCAGTCGCCGCTGTCGTTGCGCGGCGTCCGCGGCGCGCCAGTCGGCGCAAAGCGCGGCGATGGCGGCGGGATTGATATTGGCCGTGGCGGAAATGCAGCCGGCGCCGCCGGCTTCCATGTTGCGCAGCAGGAATCTCTCGGAACCGCTGAACACCCGGAAATCCGGCCAGCCGGCCGCATTGAGGGCGGCGCTTGTCTCCCATGCGCCCGAACTGTCCTTTATGCCGGCGATGACGGCGGGGAAATCGCTCACCAGCCGGTCGATCAGTTCGAGCGAATACGGTGTCCGCGACATGGCCGGAAAATGGTAGAGATAGATTTGCAGATCCTCGCGGCCGACCCGGTCGATGAGTTCGGCGATATAGGCGAACAGGCCGTCGTCGCTGACTTTCTTGTAATAAAAGGGCGGCAGCAGCAGCACGCGGCGGCAGCCGAGGTCCGCGGCCGCGGCGGTGAAGGCCGCGGTTTCGCTCAGCGAACACAGCCCGGTGCCGGGCATGATGCTGTCCGGCGCCGCGCCGGATTCGAGCAGCCGTTCGAGCAGGCCGGTCTTTTCCGCCAGGGACAGCGAGTTGGCCTCGCTGGTGGTGCCGAAGACGGCCAGTTTCACGCCATGGCCGAGCAGCCAATGGCACAGACGGGTGAATCGTTCGGCGTCCGGCGCCAGGTTTTCATCGAAAGGAGTGACGACCGGGGCGAGCGCGCCGTCGAGTCGGTTCGCGTTCATGAGGAGGAATGCCTGTCTGGTTTGCGCGCCAGCAATCCGTAAAGGATCATCGGCCAGATGCCGACATGGATCATGACATCGGCGAGATTGAAAATGTAATTCCACCAGGGAATGTGTTGCAAGTCGATGTAATCGATCACGCCGCCGTGGATTTGCCGGTCGAGCACATTGCTCAGTCCGCCGCCGGCGATGAAGCCGAAACAGCAGAACTCGAATCGCGACACGCCGGAGCCGAGATAAAGCCACGCGACGATGCCCGCGATCAGGCCGAGGCCGAGCGCGCCGAACAGCCAGCCCTGGCCCTGAAAGAGGCCGAAGATGCCGCCGTAATTGCGGATATGGGTGAAATGGACAAAGCGGTTCCATTGCACCGTGCCGTGCACGGGAATATTGGCGTCGACCCACCAGCCGGCGACCTGCGAACAGGCCAGCGCGAAGACGGCGAGCGCGCAGAAACACAGGAAGTCGACGCTTTTCGGCGGCAAGGCGCTAGACAACTCGCATTCCCTTGACATGAGCAAAGGGCTGGCCGGCGTATTGCAGGATTTCGCCGGCGCCGTCCCGCCCGAGGCGCGCAATGTTGTGCGCGCAATTGCGCATGGGCAGCCAGGACCAGAGGTCGCGCATCGGCAGCCCTTCCAGGCGGCACAGCACCGACTTGATCAGCGCGCCGTGGCTGACGGCGGCGATGCGCTGTCCCGCATGCCGGCGCGACATGTCGCGAATCGCCAGCATCGCCCGTTCCTGCAATTCATGGAAGGTCTCCGCGCCTTCCAGCCGGAACAGATGCGACATGTGCCAGAAATGGTGTTGCGATTCTGGATCCTCGACGGCGATTTCGGCATGCAGGCGGCCTTCCCAGGGGCCGAGGTCGATCTCGCGCAAGTCGTCCAGGAACACGATGTCCTCGTGGCGGTCGGGGAAGGCCAGCCAGGCCGTCTCCCGGGCGCGCAATGAACTGCTGCTGTAAATGGCGTCGAAGCGGATGTCCCGCAGTTGCTCGCCGAGCTCGACCGCCTGTCGGTTGCCGGTCTCGTTCAGGCCTACATTGCATTGCCCCTGCACGCGCCGGTCGCGATTCCACTGGGTTTCGCCATGCCGGATCAGATGCAGTTCCACAATTCGGCCTCAACTCAAGGTGCGGCGCACGGCGTCTTGCCAGCCGGCGTATTTCGCCTCGCGCCAGCCGGCGTCGCGCCGGGGACTGAAGCCGCGGTCGAGCCGCCAGAGCCCTGTTACGGCGTCGAGCGACGAAAACACGCCGGCTTGCAGTCCCGCCGCGCAGGCGGCGCCGAGCGCCGTGGTTTCGGCGACTGCCGGCCGATGTACCTGACAGGCAAGCATATCGGCGAGATTTTGCAGGAAAAAGTCATTGGCGACCATGCCGCCGTCGACGCGCAAGAGATTCAGTTCGACCCCGTCGGCGGCGATGGCGCCGGTCAGGTCGCGGGTCTGGCAACACACCGAAAGCAGGGCCGCGGCGACGATTTCGGGGATGCCGCTGTCCCTGGTCAGGCCATGGATCGCGCCGCGGGCGTCCGGATCCCAATAGGGCGCGCCCAGGCCGGCGAAGGCGGGCACGAGATAGACCCCGGAATCTTCGGCGCAGGCCCGGGCCAATGCTTCCGACTCGGACGATTCGCGAATCAGCCGCAACTTGTCGCGCAGCCATTGCATGGTCGCGCCGGCCATGAAAATGCTGCCTTCGACGGCGTAGCTCGTTCTGCCTTCCAGCCGATACGCCACCGTGGTCAATAGCCGATTGCTCGAATACATCGGCGTCTCGCCGGTATGCATCAGCAGGAAGCAGCCGGTGCCGTAGGTGCTCTTGGCCGCGCCGGGGCTGAAACAGCATTGGCCGAAGGCCGCGGCCTGCTGGTCGCCGAGCACGCCGGTCACCGGCGTCGCGGCGCCGAACAACTCCGGCTCGCATGCGCCGAAATCGGCGGCGCTGTCGAGCACTTCGGGCAGGATTTGCCGCGGGACTTCGAACAGCTCCAGCAAGTCCGGATCCCAATCCCCGGACTCCAGGTTGAACAGCATCGTGCGCGAGGCGTTGCTCGCGTCGGTATAGTGGCCGCGCCCGCCGGTCAATTTCCACAACAGGAAACTGTCCACGGTGCCGGCGGCGAGCTCGCCCCGTTCGGCGCGTTCGCGCAGGCCGGGGACTTCGTTCAGCAGCCATTGCAATTTGGTGGCCGAGAAATACGGGTCGAGCAGCAGCCCGGTCCTGCGCTGCAGGTCGGCTTCGTCGATGCGATTGTCCTTCAGTTCGCGACAGCGGCCGGCGGTTCTGCGATCCTGCCAGACGATCGCCTTGTGCGCGGGTTCGCCGCTGGCCCGGTCCCAGACTACGGTGGTTTCGCGCTGATTGGCGATGCCGACGCAGGCGAGTTGCCGGCCGTCGACGCCCGCGTCGCGCAAGGCCGCGCGACAGCTCGACAAGGTGGTGCGCCAGATTTCGTTCGCGTCGTGTTCGACCCAGCCGTCGCGCGGGAAATACTGGGTGAACTCCTGCTGGCCCAGGCCGCGCGGCGCCCCGGAGGCATCGAACACCAGCGCGCGGCTGGAAGATGTGCCCTGGTCAATTGCGAGAATGTACGTTTGCAGTTGCCTTGCTCCTGTTCGCCGCGCCCCGCCGGGCCGCCAAAGTAGTTCCTGAAGAGCTTCCGCGAAACGCGCCGGGAACCGAAATCCGGATACTTACCTTCTCAGCCTGTCGATGCTCCATTTGCCGCCGCCGACCGCGGCCATGTAAAGGAAAACAAAGCAATAAAGCGCTGCGAGTTCCCCCCTGTTGGCGATGGTCCAGAGGAAAAAGGCCTGCGGCGCATGGGCCATCCAGAACGCGACCGCCATCAGTCCTGAAAGAACGAAAGCCGTCGCGCGCGTGTAGAAGCCCACCAACAGCAACAAACCGCCGACTACTTCGAGCAGCCCGGCCAGACCGGGAACCAGCGTCATCAGCTCGTAAGGCGCGTTCGCCTCGACAGGGAAGCCGAACATTTTCTGCGTTCCATGTTGCAGGAACATGAAAGCCGAGAGAATTCGCAGGACGCTGAGCAGTTCGCCCGAATAACGCGACAGCGCGCTTCCGACCGTGTTGATCATCTTCGCCTCCTTGCCGGGAGCGCCCCGGCGAACCTGTTTCGCCTGCTATCGTACCCCAGGCGCCGGCTATTTTCCGGACAATGTCGTCCGTGGAACTGTTCATTCTTGCGGCGGGCATTGCGCGCAATGATGGTCAACTGCCGCGTCCGCCTGACAAAAGCCTGAAATCGTGCAAGACTTGCCGTTCCGAATCTGCGATTCAAGATACCAAGAGGCAAGGTCATGTCAAAACAGTATCTGCTACCCGTCGGCCTCGGCGCCGCAATGCTGATCGTCGGCAATACATTCGCCCAGACAGGAGGCAATATTGTCACCGGCGAAGGCTTTCCCAACCCCAATCCCGTTATCGAAAACCATTGGGGCGAGTTGCCGGCGGGGCGCCAGTGGGGTTCCACCGCGGGCATCGATATCGACCCCACCGATGGCCATATCGTCGCTTACGAACGTTGCGGGGCGGGAGCGCTCGGCGGCTCCGGCCGCAATTGCGACAGCAATCCGGTCGATCCGATTTTCAAGTTCGACCGGCATACCGGCGAAGTGCTGGCCAATTTCGGCGCCGGCGTCATGGTCGTTCCCCATGGTATTCACGTGGACGGCGAAGGCAATATCTGGGTGGCCGATTTCGCCGGGAACGCGGCGGGCACCAAGGGCCATCAGGTGCACAAGTTCAGCCCGGACGGCGAGTTGCTCATGAGCCTGGGCACCGCGGGACAGCCCGGCAACGGCAGCACCCATCTGAATCAGCCCAACGATGTGGTCGTGGGGCCGGACGGGAGCATTTACGTGGCGGACGGCCATAGCGGACAGAACATGATCACCGAAGAGGCCTTGCAGCAGGGCCTCGACGCGGGTCTGACCGCCCGGATCGTGAAATTCGCGCCGGACGGCACTTACATCAAGGAATGGGGCCGCCTCGGCACGCGTCACGGGGAATTCCGCACCCCGCACGCTCTCGAGTTCGATTCCCGCGGTCGCCTGTGGGTCGCCGACCGCGGCAATCACCGGCTCGAGATTTTCGACCAGGACGGAAACTATCTCGAATCCCGCTACAGTTATGGCCGCATCAGCGGGATTTTCATCACCGACGACGACATGGTCTACGCCATCGATTCCGAATCGGGTCCGATGCGCCACACCGCCTGGCATTGCGGCGTGCGCATCGGTCCGCTGGACGAAGACCGCATTGTCGGTTTCATTCCGGGCTACCAGACCGAAAGCCGGGGAGAGCAGGGCACCGCGGGCGAGGGCGTCGCCGTCGACGCCGACGGCAACGTGTTTGCCGCCGAAGGCCCGGCGTCCCTGCCGCTCGCAGGCGGCGCCTTCACGAGATATTCCGCCAGATAGGCAAGCTCTGATTTATCGGAGCTTGCCTGCGGCGCAAGGATGCGCCGCCGAACGCGATGGCGTAAGCCATTGCGTTCGGGAGCAAGTCAAAACCGCGCTTTTGCCTTGCGGCAATGAATAATTCCTTCGTCTTGCGGCAACGCATGGTTCGGCTGGAATCAGGCGGAGGGCGCATGGCGATTCTTCCTTGTACAGCAAGGGATTTTTCCTGCTATTCTCGATTGCCGCCGCGGTCTCCGGCGCGCGGCGGCAATCGAGTTGGACGAAACCGAAAAACAGGAGGGGGCATGGCCGTCAGCGGAACCACCACGGTACAGGAAGCGGAGGCTCATCGCGAGCACAACATGCGCACGGTCGCCCTCACGGCGCTGGCGGGCACGAGCATCGAATGGTATGACTTCTTCCTTTACGCGGCCGCCGCCGCGCTCGTTTTCCCGGCCGCCTTCTTTCCGGAGAGCACGCCGACCGTAGCGTTGATCCTCTCTTTCGGCACTTTCGCCTTCGGCTTCATCGCCCGGCCGCTCGGCAGCGTCATGTTCGGCCATTTCGGCGACCGCATCGGCCGCAAGCGGACCCTGGTGGTCGCCCTGATGCTGATGGGCGTCGCTTCCACCTTGATCGGGCTGTTGCCGACCTATGCCATGATCGGCGTCGCGGCGCCGATCCTCCTCACGCTGTTGCGGTTCTGCCAGGGTCTCGCCATCGGCGGCCAATGGGGCGGCGCCATGCTGCTGGTGACCGAAAGCGCCCCGGCCAACGAACGCGGCTGGTACGGCGCCTATGCCCAGGCCGGCGCCCCGGTCGGCGTGATCCTCGCCAACCTCGCGTTCATCGTGATCAGCGCCTCGGTTTCCGACGAGTTCTTCCGCACCTGGGGCTGGCGCATTCCCTTCCTCGCCAGCGTCGTGCTGATCGGGATCAGCATGTACGTCCAGCTCAAGCTGGAAGACACCGCGGCCTTTCGCGAATTGCAACTGCTGCGCGAAGCGCGCAAGGACGAAAATCGCGCCGCTCCGCCGCCCCGTTCGCCGGTGCTCGAAGCCCTGACCAAGTATCCGAAGACCATTTCCCTGGCGGCGGGAGCGTTTCTCTCGATCCAGGTTTCCTTCTATATCCTGATCGCCTTCGTGCTCGCCTATGGCAGCGAGGGCGTCGCCGGCATGAGCCGCGACGACATGTTGAGCGCGGTATTGATCGCTTCGGCGATCATGATTCCATTCCAGTTCTGGGCGTCGGGCTATTCCGACCGCAATGGCCGCCGCGGCATCTACATGTTGGGCGCGGTGCTTACCGGGGTCTGGGCTTTCGCCCTGTTTCCGCTGATCGATACCGGCGACTTCTGGCTGATCGTGCTCGCCGTCAGCGGCGGACTCTGTTTCCTCGGCATGATGTATGGACCCCAGGCGGCCTTTTACACCGAGCTGTTCAGCACCGAAGTGCGTTACTCCGGCGCGTCCCTCGGCTACCAGATCGGCGCGATTCTCGGCGGCGCCTTCGCGCCGACGATCGCCACCATTCTCTGGAGCGAGTATTCCGTTGTCTGGGTATCGGTTTATATCGCCCTGGCCTCGCTGATAGCGCTGCTTTGCGTATGGACGCTCAGCGAGACCTACGGCGACAGCCTGCGCGACGTGCGGGGCCGGGACCGCTGAGTATCCTATGAATAATTCCATCCATGGAATTATTCATTGCCGCAAAACAAAAGCGTGGTTTTGTTTTGCTCCCGGATTCAATGGCTTGCGCCATCGAATCCGGCGGCGCATCCCTGCGCCGCAGGAAAGCCCTGACTTGATCAGAGCTTTCCTGACCATCATGCCGCATGCGAGGAAAAGAACTTGCGCATCAGCGATTGCAATAACCCGGCGGATTTCCGCGAATTGGCGCGGAAGCGGCTGCCGGCGCCCCTGTTCCATTACATCGACGGCGGCGCGGATGACGAAGTCACCTTGCGCCGCAATACCAGCGCGTTCGACAAGGTCCGGCTGATTCCCGACGCGCTCGCGGATCTCTCGAATCTCGACCTGTCGGTGAACGTGCTCGGCCAGGAGCTGGACTGGCCGGTATTCTGTTCGCCCACGGCGATGTCGCGGCTGTTTCATCATCACGGCGAAAATGCGGTCTGCCGCGCCGCCCATCGCCACGGCACCATGTACAGCCTGTCGACGATCGCCACCACGAGCATCGAGGAAATCGGCGCGCTTGCTCCCGGCCCCAAATGCTTCCAGTTATATATCCACAAGGATCGGGCCATGAGCTGGGACTTCATCGAGCGTTGCAAGGAGGCGAATTTCTCCGCCATCTGCCTGACCGTGGACACGCTGGTGGCGGGCAATCGGGAGCGCGACCTGCATACCGGCATGACCACGCCGCCGCGTTTCACCCTGTCGAGCATGTTCAGCTTTTTCACGCATCCCCATTGGAGCCTCAACTACCTCGCTTCGAGGAAATTCGAACTCGCCAATGTCGCGTCGAATATCGAAGAAGGAACGAAGAAGCTGATCTCGGTCATCGACTACATCAATAGCCAGTTCGACCGTTCGATCACCTGGAAGGATGCCGAAGAGGCGATCCGACGCTGGGGCGGACCTTTCGCGATCAAGGGCGTGATGTCGGTGGACGATGCGCGCCGCGCGGTGGATATCGGCGCCAGCGCCGTCATGATTTCCAACCATGGGGGACGCCAGCTCGACGGCGCGACGGCGCCTTTCGATCAACTCGGCGCAATCGTCGACGCCGTGGGCGACCGCGTCGAAGTCATTCTCGACGGCGGCGTGCGCCGCGGCACCCATGTCCTGAAGGCGCTGGCCATGGGGGCGAAGGCGTGCATGATCGGACGGGCTTACCTGTATGCGCTCGCCGCCGGCGGCGAACCCGCGGTCGACCGGGCCCTGGGCAAATTGCGCCAGGAGATCGAGCGGGACATGATCCTGATGGGCTGCGCTTCGCTGAAGCGGCTGAACCGTTCGCGACTGCATTTCGACGCGCGTTGAATGATGCGATACGGCCCTGCGCCCGCGCGGCGGCTGATCCCGGCGAGCAGGGCTGGTCAGGCCGGCCGAAGTGCGATTCCCGCGCCCGCGTAGGGGCCGATCATCTGGCGTACCGCGGATGATCGGACCATCGCGCGATCCTGCGCCCGCGCAGCGGCTGAACCGCTCGCGTCCGCATTCCGGTCGACCGGGGATTACTTCCTGACCCAGTTGCCGCTTTCGTCTTGCAGGTAATGGCCGGAACGGGTCGCTTGCGCCGCGCGCTCCCAGGCCACGGCCGCCACTTGCTCGACGGTAATGCCGTTGTCGCGGGCGATCTGTTCGTAGCGCCGGCGCCGCTCCGCATTGACCTCGCGCACGAGTTCGCGAACTTCGGCGTCGACCGCGGCGGCCACGAGGCCGACATAGCCGTCGCGCTGTTCCCCCACCAAACCCTGATCTTTCGCCTCTTGCAAGCTGATGGCCCAGGCCGGCCCGGCCAGCAGCAGCCCGAGCAATACAAGCGCGGTCCATATAGTCGGTTTTCTCATGAGCGTCTCCCGGGTATTCCCTGCGCCGCTCCATCCATGGGATTGTTCATTTCATTGCCGCAAGACCAAGTGTCCTCCTGCGGCGCAAGCTGCCAGGTATCCTCTGAATAATTCCATCCATGGAATTATTCATTGCCGCAAAACAAAAGCGTGGTTTTGTTTTGCTCGCGGATTCAATGGCTTGCGCCATCGAATCCGGCGGCGCTCTCTGTGTGTCGCGGGCATGTGCCGCAGGGAAACTCTGACTTGATCAGAGCTTCCCTAGAACAGACCGCTGTCTTCGCTGAACAGCGTATCGAGTTCCTCTTCCACCTGCACCCGGATCTCGTGTTCGATGCGCACGTTGAGATTGATCGTGATCGGTTCTGTCGGCGCCGCGACCTGCACGGTGGGCGTGCAGCCCGCCAGCGCGAGCGAAAACGCGAATGTCCGCATCAGGTTCATTTCATGTTTCCCCTTTTCCGGCCGCTTTGGTCCAGTCTGTCCGATACTCGCCGACATTGTCGCATGATTGCATTAACCGCTGCTGAATACCTGGATGTCGCCTCCATGCCGACGACGCGGTTTTCGAAGTGCTCGACCAAGTCGCGGGCAACCAGGCGCAGGCGCTTTTCCGTCCCGACGACGGCCTCGACGTTCGCCCATCGTCTCTTGAGCCGTTCCTGCTCGCCTTCGACCTCGTCCTCGGTCAGCTCGGCGACCTCGTCGTCGAGCGTCGGCTTCTCGTCTTCGTCGAGCTCGATGCGGGCGAGGCGGCTCTCGTAGTAAATCGGTACGGTCGCGCCGTCCTCGACGCCGCGGTTGATGTCGTAGATGTCGATGTAATTGCCGAAAACGGAAGGCGTGTTCGCATCCTCCTTTTCGATCGGCGTGCCGGCGAAGCCGATGAAGGAAGCGTTCGGCAGGGCGTCGCGCAGGTACTTGGCGAAACCGTAGGAAATCTCTCCGGTCTTGCGGGCCACTCTGGCGCGGAAACCGTACTGGCTGCGGTGCGCCTCGTCTGCGATCACCACGATGTTGCGGCGGTCGGAGAGGGCCGGGTATTCGGTCTCGCCGGACTCGGGCGCGAACTTGTGGATGGTCGCGAACACGACGCCGCCGGACGGACGCGTCAGAACCTGCCGCAGATCGTCCCGGCTGTCGGCCTGCCGCGGGGTCTGGCGGAGCAGGTCGCGGCACATGGAGAACGTGCCGAACAACTGGTCGTCGAGGTCGTTGCGGTCGGTGATGACCACGATGGTCGGGTTCTCCATCGCCGGGTGGACGATGACCTGTCCGGCGTAGAACGCCATGAGCAGGCTCTTGCCGGAGCCTTGCGTGTGCCAGATCACGCCGATGCGCCTGTCGCCCTCCGGCTGCGACTCAACGGACGGCAGCCCGTATGGGGCCGGATCCTCGCGCAGTGCCCGCGGTTGCCCGGGAAGCGCGCGCAATGTGGACGCGACCGCGCGGCGCACGGCGTGAAACTGGTGATAGCCGGCCACGATCTTGACGATGCCCGATCCGGTGTCCCCGAACACGGTGAAATCCCGCATCAGGCTCAGAAACCTCTGCTTCTCGAACACTCCCTGAATGACGGTTTGCAATTCCGGCGAACCCTTCGGGGCGACGGCGGCGCCGTCCGCGGTGCGCCAGGGCATGAACCGTTCGAGACTGGCCGTCAGCGAGCCGAGCCGCGCCTGGAGCCCGTCCGATGTCATCAGCGCCGCGTTGGTGCGGAACAGGGAAGGTATCTCGTCCTTGCAGGTCTGGAGTTAGCGGTGCAGGCGGCGGTTTTCCTTGACAAGGGAGGGGGTCTCCGCCTGCCGCGCCCTTGCGCAGCACTTCCTCCAGCGCCGCGGCGGGCAGGTGCGGGTTGAGGCGGGCGAGCGCCTCCCGGAGCCGGCCGGTCAGCAGCACCTCGTCGTGGCTGCCCCGCTCCGGCGCCGGGCCTTCCGGGCCGATGTCCGGCCCATAAACCACGGCATAGCCCAGTCCGGCAAGCCATGCGAGAGCCGCGTCTTCGACCTCGCTTTCGGTGATTCCGGTCATTACGCCGCGACTCTGCGCATTCCCAGGACGAATCTTGCGCGCTCGCGGCGGAGCATCTCGTACGGGCTCATGCAGCGCAGGCCGAGGCCGATGCAAGCGTTCGGAATCTTGATCTTGCCGGCGGTGTCGGCTGGAACCTCGTGCGTGACCACGATGCGCTTGTGAGCCAGCGCGTGAGCAATGAGCCAGTAGTCGGCGACCTGCAGGAAGGTTGCGACGGCGGCCGGACGGTATCCATTCCCGCTCGCCCAATCGCTCACAGTGCGAAGCGCCGGCAACACAGCGTCATCTGGAGGCAGGAAGAACTTGCCGCCTCGATCTGCGGCCCACTCCGTCAGTTCATCGTCTCCGGCATGCAGTTCGTCCGCAATCTTCTGGATGCTTGCTACGGTGCCCGCACTGTTCTGCTCAACAAGCCAGTCCCAGAAGGCGGGGCAGAAATCGAAGCCGTAGTGCAGATTCTTGGCCTGAATGAAGACGTTTGAATCGATGAGATAGGCGCTCATCCCATCACTCCGGCTTCGCGTCCGAGGTTGTCGAAGGTTTCGGTTTTCCTGACGCCCAACATCCGGAACGCATCCCGATAGAGCGTCTGCCCTTCAAGCGTGCTCGCGACCAGCGCGCGCGCGAACCGTCGCCCGACCCGCGCGACTGTAGTGCGATAGAAGTCGCCGCCTCCCGCGCTGCCCGTCTGTCCGAATGTACGCAGGCGTTCGTTCTCTTGCGCCCAGGCAGCATCGAAGCGCTCGCGAGTCAACCATCCTGCGTCGAGCAGGCGCCGCAGGATGACCAAAGTGCTGACCTTGAAGGTCCGCGCCAGTCGGAACAGCGCGTCCGGGAGCGGCTCGTTCCGTCGCAGATCGGACCGCAGGGCTTCCAGTGGTACCAGAAGCTCCGCCGCCACCGCATTGCACCACACTTCCTCCCGCTGGAAACCCGTTCCTGGCGCAGCGCCGAGGTTCGACAGGGCGGAGGCGCCAAGCCAGACATGCGCGAGTTCATGAGCGAGCGTGAACATTTGCGCCGCCTTCGTATCTTTGCCATTGATGAAAACCAGCGGCGCGAGCGAATCGCACAGGGCGAAGCCGCGAAACTCGGCGGGATCAAGAGGGCGGCGGTTGTTGCTCCTCACGATACCGCTCACCATGACAAGGACTCCGACCTCGTCGGCCTGACGGATGAACAATCGCAGCGCATCGGTCCAAGTGGGACACTCCCGGCGGGCAGTCAGATCGAAACCCAGGGTCTCCCGGATCTGTGCGGCGACAGTCTCTGGGGCCGCATCGACCGAGGCGCTGCCGACGAAATCGAGCTCCGACTCGCCAGCGACGCGCGCGAACTCCCTGTACCAGCCTTGCCGCTCCTGGCAGGCGTAGATCGTGTCCAGCAGGTTGGGGCTGGGCCGCGCAACCGCGTGACCGGCGAAAGTGCGGAAATCCGGAATGGGAATAGCTTCTTTCGGCGGCTCCGAGAGGAACAGATAGCCGACCGGCACATGCACGGCGCGAGCGAACGCTTCCACTTGCCTCAGCGAGGGCTGGATGTCGCCGCTTTCCCATTCGGGAAGTTTTTTGAACTTCCCCGTCAAGTCTTCCTGCGCGATCCCGGCACGCTCGCGCGCCCACCGCAGAAGCTCGGGATTCACGGGAGCACGAATCATGCCGCAGCCTCGACCGCCTTTTCGGCATCACGAAGGCGGATTTCGCCGGACATCAGTTTCGGGAGCAAATAGTCGCGCATATTGGCCAGCGATTCGGCTTCCTTCATGTTCGCAACGATTCTGGAATAAAGCGGACGAACAAGCCGCTCAAATTCCTCGACAATCCGTTGTGTCGGGACAACTACAGGAATGGATCGGAACACTCTCTTGCTTATCTCAGCGAAAGTCGATCCGCCAGCAATGCCGATGATGTGGTCAAGGTTCTCATGGCACCAAAACACCACAAAGATGTTGGGTATCCGCTTCTCACAAACCATGGCAATGAAGCCTTGATTCACTGCGGTTGGCACCTCGGAAATTGCAAGGTAGCCGATTGGTGCGCGCGAGGACATGAGCAAAGTGCCGATCGGCAAGAGACCGGAGCTGATTTTCCTTACCCCGGCCTCGGTTATTTTTCGATTTGTCTCCAACAAAACCGGCGACAACAATTTCGACAGATCTTTTGGCGTGGCCCAATGGAACTCGCCGCCTTCCCAGAACGAGGAATCCTTCGTGCTCGGGGTAGCACCTCCGACAGTATTGACTTCTCTACCGATTTCTGAAACTTCCCAACCGAAAGGAATGCCCTCGCCGTCCAGCGCATCGGGGAACAGTTTCCATATTTCGGGAGCGAGGTAAGGAGCGCGACCTCCCATCTTCTCCCTAACCGGCCCGAAATCGACGAACCAGTCCTTGAAGATCGCCCGCGCCATCGCCTCCAGCGTCTCGTTCATGCGGCGGTTCAAGTCGATCTTGTCATCGATCACTCCAAGCAGCGATGCCACAAGAATCTGTTCTGGTATCTGATGAAGTGAGACATCTATTCTCTGTAGATCCTTCTGAGTCAGGTAGGGCAAGGCGCTGCCAGAGGCTATTTCATTGAAATCCAGAGTGGAGAGGAGGTAATAGAAATACCTATCGGTTACTAGATTTGTTTTTGGCTTCGCCGCCATCATGTTGTTGTCAATAATCGTTGGTTGGCGAAGGGTACAACGACGGTTGTACGTCAAAGCGATACCGATCTTTGCAAAAACAACTGAGCCAGCTTCATGCAGATTATAACGATTTTCATCAACATCCTCTTGGTCTACCCAATTTTCAGATCGAGTGATTGAAATCTCGTTCCCACTGTGGTTCATATCGCTCACTTTGATAAAGGGATAGTCGCCCGTACTGCGCCCTTGAAGTTTTTTCTTAAAGGCGTTGCCAGCCTTAAACCGGCAAATGTCGCCTAGTCTCGCGTGCAACATCTTAGTCATGGGGAGAGATTTCCGCCAGCTTCCTCTGTATGAGTGTGCTCAATTCCGCAGCTTCCGCAAACTGCTCCGTCAATGTTTCCTTCAATTCCGCGAACCGCTCTTCGAAGGGCGTGTCGTCCTCTTCGGTTGCCGCGGTGCCGACATAGCGGCCGGGGGTGAGAATGTGGTCGTGTTCCCTGATCTCCTCCAGCGTGACGGACTTGCAAAATCCTGGATCGTCCTCGTAGGGGGGCGTATCCGGCCCGCCGCACCAAGCGTGATATGCACCAGCAATTCTGGCAATGTCCTCGTCGGAGAACTCCCTCCGGGTTCGGTCGACCATGCGCCCGAGCGCGCGGGCATCGATGAACAGCACTTCCCCGCGTCGGTCGCGACAGTCCCCTCCCGGATTCTTGTTGCGCGTCAGGAACCAGAGGCACGCGGGAATCTGTGTCGAGTAGAAGAGTTGCCCCGGCAGCGCGATCATGCAGTCCACCGCGTCGCCCTCGACCAAGGCGCGGCGGATATCGCCTTCGCCGGACTGTGCCGAGGACATGGAGCCGTTGGCGAGCACCACGCCCGCCGTCCCGTTCGGGGCGAGGTGATGATGGATGTGCTGGAGCCAGGCATAGTTGGCGTTGCCCGCGGGCGGGACGCCGAACGTCCAGCGGGCATCCTCCCGCAGTCGGTCGCCGCCCCAATCGGAGACGTTGAACGGCGGATTGGCGAGGATGAAGTCGGCCCTGAGGTCCGGCAGTTCATCCTTGTGGAAGCTGCCCTCGTTGTTCCAGCGGATGTCGGCGTCGATGCCTCGCACCGCGAGGTTCATCCTGGCGAGCGGCCAGGTCGTGTAGTTGCTCTCCTGTCCGTAGATCGCGATGTCGCCGATGCGCCCGCCATGCTCCTCGACGAAGCTCTCGGACTGCACGAACATGCCGCCGGAACCGCAGCACGGGTCGTAGACGCGGCCCTTGTAGGGCTCCAGCATCTCCACCAGCAGCCGGACGACGGAACGCGGCGTGTAGAACTCGCCGCCGCGCTTGCCCTCCGCTCCGGCGAAGCCGCCCAGGAAGTACTCGTAGACCCGCCCGAGGATGTCGCGGGAGCGGTCGGCCTCCTCGGCCATGCCGATCCCGCTCACGAGGTCGATCAGTTCGCCGAGCATGACCTTGTTGAGCGCCGGGCGGGCGTAGTCCTTGGGCAGGACCCCCTTGAGCGATGCGTTCCGGGCCTCGATCGCCAGCATGGCGTCATCGATGTCCTTGCCGATGGTCGGTTGCCTGGCCCTCGCCTGCAGATGCGGCCAGCGGGCTGCCTTGGGGACCCAGAAGACATTCTCGGCAAGGTATTCCTCCGGATCCTCCGGGTCGGCCAGGTCTTCCTTAAGCAGCGCCGCCCGTTTGGCCTCGAAGGCGTCGGAGATGTACTTGAGGAAGATCAAACCCAGGGCGACATGCTTGTAATCGGACGGCTCCATGTTGCCGCGCAGCTTGTCCGCCGCGGCCCAGAGTTGCGCCTCGAACCCGAGATTGGCACCGTTGCTGGTCGCCTGCTTTGCCATATAGTCTGAATCCCTGGCCGACAATGTGGATACAGTTTGCCGACTCGGCCCTGCGAATACCACTGCATACTTGGCAGTCATGGATGCAGTCATGGATGGGACATCCATTGTTCTGGACATCCATTGTCCTTTTGTTCCCGGACGGTTTGACCCCGCCTGTCCGGAGGTGACAAAATTGCGCGCCTCGATGCGGGGGGACGATTGATGTTTGATCTGGATGGACTTCGTCGGGCGCAAGATGTCGTTGCGCGGCATATGCTGCCGACGCCGCAATACCGCTGGCCCGGGCTATGCGGCCTCGCGGGCTGCGAGGTCTGGCTGAAACACGAAAATCACACGCCTATCGGCGCATTCAAGGTGCGCGGCGGTCTCGTGCTGCTTGACGAACTGCGGCGCGGACCCTGCCTGCCGCGCAAGATCGTCACCGCGACCCGGGGCAATCATGGCCAGAGCATTCCATTCGCCGCCTGCCGTCTCGGCGTTCCGGTCGCGGTTTACGCGCCGCGCGGGAACAGCGTGGAAAAGAACGCGGCCATGACGGGCTGGGGCGCGGAATTGATCGAGTTCGGCGACGATTTCGAAGAGGCGCGGCTCGAGGCGGTGCGGGTCGCCGAAGCCGAAGACGCGATGATCGTGCCGCCGTTCCATCCCGCGCTCGTGCGCGGCGTGGCGACTTATGCGCTCGAACTGTTCGAGGCCGCCGCCGACCTCGACGCCGTTTACGTGCCTGTCGGCATGGGGTCGGGCATCTGCGGGGTCATTCGCGCGCGGGATCTGCTCGGCCTGAAAACCGAAGTCGTCGGCGTGGTGGCGAAGAACGCGGCGGCGATGGCGCGCAGCCTGGAAGCGGGCAGGGTGGTGGCGACCGAATCGGCCGATACCTTCGCCGACGGCATGGCCTGCCGCGTGCCGATGGAGGAACCGCTGGCGATCGTGCGCCAGGGAGCGGCGCGACTGGTCGAAGTCGGCGAAGGGGAAATCGCCGAGGCCATGCGCATGTTGTATCGCTGCACCCACAATCTCGCCGAAGGCGCCGGCGCGGCGGCCTTCGCGGCGCTGATGCGGGAACGGGAAAAACAGGCCGGACGCAAGGTCGGCGTCATTCTCACCGGCGGCAATGTCGACGCCGAGGTGTTCCGCATCGTGCTCGCGGGCGGCGTACCCGGCCAGTCGGCGTGACCGAGAGTTGCGCCGCGGACGGTTCCCGCTCATGTGAATCGCGCGGTCCGGCAGCAATGCGACATGATGGCGCGATGCCGCCGCTTATCCGTCGATGCGTGGCCTGGCGCATTGGGCGACGGCGGTGATCGCATCCAGTTTCTCGCCGATCTCGGGGTCGATCTCGTCCTCGGGAACATGTTCCGCGAGTTCGTGGAAGGCTTTCTTGTTCATCAGGTTGGGCATGCCGAGCTGTTTGAAGTAAGACTGAAACAGAGGCTTGAGGAATTCATCGCTGACCTTGATGCCGGCATCCCACGGCGACCCTTTGCCCAGGGTTCTCAACGCTTCGCCGACTTCCCGGATCGCCTTCCGCATGGCGCCCAGCCGCTTGTCGACTTCCACCGGCGCATAGAGCGGCAGCGGTTCCGCCGCCCTGGCCGAGGCGCGCGCGTAGTTCTCGAGCGTCGCTTCCGTGCATAGATAATTCTCGATCTCCCGCCGCTTCCAGCACAGTTGCCGGAAAGGCGAACCGGCGGCTTCGTCGCGGTCCAGGCGGTCGAAGACAGCAATGCCCTTGAAATCCCGGCGCGCTTCCCTGAGCGCGTGGAAGTGGCGCTCGGCGACGGCCGGCTGGTTGCCGACATAGCGCACGAAGGGCCTTTCCAGCGCTTGCATGGCCTCGTTCTTGCCGAGCCGCCCGGCGAAGGCGCGCAATATCGCCAGATCGGTCGAACCTTCGAGATATAGCGCCCAGCCGGTTTGCTCGGCCTGATAGTACTGATCGAATCCGACCTCGGCCAGGGCCTTGCGCACCTGACTCTTTTCATTGCCGATCCGATGCGGCTCGCCGACGAAGGCGATCACCATGTCCTTGCCGGCGGCTTCGTTCAGGAGAACTTCCGAGTGGCTGGCCGCGATGATCTGACTGCCGCTGTCGCCGGCGACTTCGCTGATCAGGTCATAGATCTGGCGCTGGCGCAGGATCTCGAGATGCGCGTCGGGTTCGTCCAACAGGATGACGGCGCCGGAATTGGCGTACATGTAAGCGAGAATCAGGAGAGTCTGCTGCAATCCCCGCCCGCTCGACGAAAGATCGAGGGCGACCGAGCCTTGCTCCCGGTACCCCATTGCGATCTCGCCGCGCTGCTCCACATAGCGGGGCCTGTCGAGTTCGGCTCCGAACAGCGCCTTGATCCGCTCAACCAATAGTTGCCATTGGTCGGGATTCGCTTCCGCGACGCTATAGCACAAGTTGCGCAAGACTTCGGCTGTGCGGCCTTCGCCCACTCTGACATTCACCGCGCCTTGGTCGAGTCTGGTTTCGCTGGCGGCGAGGCCGGACATGGGCGGAAGAAAGGCGATGCGCAGGTCGCTCGCTTCGCGCGGAACCGGCATCCTCCCGGCGGACTTGCCCTGGCCGAGCCGCAAGGGCCGACAATAGAAGGATTCCTCGTTGGTATAGTCGAACTCCAGGCCGCATCGCCAGGGCTTGTGCTCGCTGACGCCTTCGACGATCAGGTCGATCAGCACATTGTTCGTTCGCTGCCTGCCATCGGTCCGCCGGACCTCCCGCACGCGCAGGTCGCGCCACAGGTGTCTGGCGCTGGGATGGAGCGCGGAGAACAGATCCCTGCGGTTGACGGTCACGCCGGGGCGCTTCTCCGGCGCGCTCTTGCCGGCGCGCTTCTCGTGCCAACGCTTCACGCCGATGTCCCATAGCGTCAGCGCCTGCATGGCCGAAGTCTTGCCCGAGTTATTGGGGCCGATGAACACCACCGGGTTCCCCAACTCGATCTCGACTTCGCCGAAGCGTTTGAAGTTGCGGACAGTCAGCCTGGTCAGCATCCGGCAAATCCTCGATGGTCGGCGCGGGCGCGCGGCAAGCGCCGCAGAACATCGCCCGATCCGGCCGCGCCGGTGCCGGGCATCGCATGCGCGAGGCGTCCGCGCCGCAGCGTCGCGCCTTGCGCGCTGCCGACATCGGTCGCGCCGGCCATTGTAATCGACCGCGTTCAGCCTTGCAGGTCTGGACTTGCGGCCGGGGCAATGACGGCATTTTCGGTTTGGAGCCGGATAGTTCCTATTGGTTTACAACAGGGAACGACATTGCCCCAAGCGACGATGTGCTGTGCCGGGATCATTCGTCGACCTCCGGCGCGCGTCGCGCGATGATCCGCCAGCGCGCATCGCGCTGCCGGGGTTCGGGTGTAAAGTCCGGGTCGCGAACTTCCCGCCGGTCGAGTTCGGTCCAGGGCCATGCTCCCCGCGCTTGCAACGCGCTCAGCATCGGGCCTGTCAGCGTCTCATGACCGAGGCGATCCAGCAGGTGCCCGAGACGTTGGACGACCGGCCGCGGCGCTGTGACCGACAAGACGGCGAGTTGGTCGGCGTCAATCTTCCGGCCGAGGTCGGAGAGCGCCGTGGCGACATTGTCGATCCCGGCGGAGGCCTGCGGGTAACGCAACAGATCAAGGGCGGTGAGCGCGGCCGACGAGAGCTTCATCGTGCCGGTATCGGTCCTGTGATCCTCGATTCCCGCTGCGACTGCTTCCATGTCCTTGCGGAAATAAAAGACAATCAGGCTGCGGCCGGCGCGGAGTTTGGGAAAGCGCTTGGCCGAGACGACCTGAAACTCCATTGCGGCCTGGTGGGTCGCCCCATGCAATTCCGCAGCCTTGAGCAGCCCGACATAGTACGCCTGGCCCTCGCAGCGCATGAGTTCATCAATGTACCAAGCTGGCGGCGGCGCTCTCCAAGACGCAAATTGCGGAGGAACGACGACATAGAAGCCTTGACGCGGAGCCAGCAACATCTTGCGGCGCTGCAGCCGTTCCGCAGCATCCAGAAACGCGCCGTGCCCGATGCCCAACGCTTCTTCCGCCTGCTCGGCGGTGAAGACCACGCGACCCATTGAGAGCAGGCCGCTGACATAACCTGACAAGGTAGAACGCTGATCGCGAATCATGTCTATGTATCCGCTTTCAGAGCGGAATTTTCAACATGATTTTGTGTGCTGTCGATTCAAGGCTTGATACCTGCGCCAATGACTGAATTCCCGGCAGTCCAAACAGGATCGGGCAGCGACGATGTTCAGGGAGCCATGAGCGGCTTCTGAAGGCGACCAGTCTTCCCGCTGCTCCTCGAAGCTGCTCTCCGCTGAAGGAAGGTTCTCGATGACCTCGGCTGCGAGCATATCCGGCTCCGGCCGGTTATCGAGATCGGTCACGAAAGCGCTCCTGGATTCGAAATAGTGCTATCGTTTATTTTGCTGCTTATCGCTTCTAATTGAATCGATTGCATCAGCCATTTCTTGAGAGATTGAAAATGCAGTTTGCCTAAATCTGTGACCGGAGTTCAGTCTTCCATTGATTTCCCAAGGTCTGATTGCTTGGTCGTTCCAGTCCTTTTCGTTTACCAATGCCCATTCAAATTTTAATGGAACAAAATTTTCTGTACCATCTCCTTGGTAAGTAGTGGGCCCTTGGGGAGAAGATTTTGCCTCGCCCTTTGCAATAACGCCAGTGCCGGTATGGTAAAGATAAACGGTGGAGCCTCTTGATATAGGCTGCACCGCAGGACTTCGATCCCCAAAGGCCGAAGCCCTTCCTTTCGAGCCGTCGCTGATCATGTGTTTCCAGGCACTTTCATCCCATGTCTTGTTGGTGTTGACAATAAAGTAACTCGTATTTTCCTCGGGCGCTATTTCTTTATCAGGGTCAAATGTATCAAATTGAATAAAAGGGTCGCCTTCCACATCATAAATTCTGTAGGGGATACATCTTATTTTCAAACCTTTTTCCTTCCAGTATTCCGCAGCAGATAGCGTGTCTGAATCAGTTCCAGAGGTCAAAAGAACAAAAACCTGGTTAGCATTGAATGCTGACTTCTCCAGAGGTTTATCCAATCCAAAATGAAGTTGATGCAAGTCAGAAATATCCCTGCTAATCTTGCCAACGCTCTTTGCATAGTTATTCAGTTCTTCATAATCGCATCTTCCAAATTTTTGGCCATATCGCAGAACTTGTAGCATATCTTCATTTGTGGATTTCCATCTCTTCAATTCAAAAATGTAAAGTGTCCCTTTTTCGTCAAGCGCCAATAGATCGGCTTCCCTTTGGAAAGGACGCTCTTGTCCTATCAGCAACAGATCGGTATGATCAATAAGCTCTGACAATCGCGTGCTAAAAAAATTCTCTATATCTTTCTCTTTTACATCAAAATACTCTGGAACTCTAATTTGCACCTTTTTACTTGATTTGACATCACCCAATTTCAAATTATAAAGCATTTTCTATTTCTCCAATTGCTGAAAAACTTCTGCGAGGCCCATCAAACAGTGAGTGAAAGGACTCAAAACGTTAGACATACCACAATGTTGCTTATGTGTCCAGTTTTACATCGCAATTTGTCAAACCAAAGTTAAAATGTCCCCTTTTCTCCAAAGTTAAAATGTCCCCTTCGGCCTTGCGCGCAGGGAGCGTAGCGACCGGAGCGCAAGGCCGCGCCGCCGCTATCGGGCGACCGCCTGCGCATCGGTCCTGAACGGTCGCCGCCAGGGGTGGTCCGGGGGCGGTTTCCAGGCCGGCCGGGATTGCTGCCGCGCCTTGGCCCTGTCGACCCGCGACCGCACGCCCTTCCCGTCCTCGACCGGCGCCGGCTCCTCGCCCTCGGCCAGCAGTTCGACCGGCAGCTCGCGGCCGTCGCGCAACACGGTCACCGCGCCGTCGTAGCCCTTGCACACCGTCACCGCGGCGCCCCGCAGCCGGTATCCCCGGCCCTGCCCGGTCACCTGGTAGGTGCGCCCCTGGAAACTGATCGACAGGTTCCTCGTCAGCTTGCGCACATGCTGCTCGCACAGGATCAGGTCGAGTTCCCGGGCATCGTGCAATACCGCCCGGTGCGCGTCCGAGGCGTTGCGCGGCGCCGCCCCGAAGCGCCGGTTGTAGTCCGCCATGAACGCCGGCAGAAAGGCGTTCCCCGCCGCAATGCCGCAAATCCCCCGCAGCCGCAGTTCCTTCACCAGCCGGTCCTGCAGCGTCCGGTTGGCCCGTTCCACGCGGCCCTTGGCCTGCGGACTGCCGGCGTGGATCGGCGCGATATCCAGCGTCCGCAGCGCCCGCGCGAACTGCGTCGGCGCGTCTTCCCGGCCCCGCCGGTTCACCCGAAACACGCCGCAGCGGTCCGAATAGTACGCCACCGGCCGGCCGTGGGCCGCCAGATGCGCGCGCGTCGCGCTCATGTACGCCTCGGTCGTCTCGGCAGGGAAAAAACGCAGCGCCAACAGCCGCGACGTCGCGTCGTCCACGTACACGATCAGCGTGCACCGCGGCCCCCGATCCTCGAACCAGTCGTGCGGCGAACCGTCAATCTGCACCAGATCGCCCAGACACTCCCGACGCGGCCGGCTCGGATGCGCGCGCGCCCCGCGCCGCGCCTTCGGCTGCCAAAGCCCGTCCTCGATCATCCAGCCTCGCAACGTCTCCGCCGACAGCCGGTAACCGTGTGCCTCCACCAGCTTCTCGCGCGCGAAGGTCGGACCGAAGTCCGGGTAGCGCTCCCGAACCAGAGCCAGCGCCGAACGCCGAACCGCCGGGTCGATCGCGTTGCTCGAACGCTTCCCCCGGCGAACCGGAACCAGACCCGCCGCGCCGCAGTCCCGATAGCGCGACGCCAAACGCTTCACCTGGCGCACGCTCAGATCAAGCCGCAAGGCCGCCTCCCGTTGCGGCAGATGCCTCTCCACAACCTCCCGGATCACGCCGGCACGATCCAACTCCCGCAAGCTCAAAACCACCTCCTCGCTCGACAAAACAGCCCCTCCTCAAACAACAAAAAGGGGACATTTTAACTTTGCTCAAAGGGGACATTACTGCTTTGGGCTAACAGTTTTACATCGCAATTCCAGCAATTCCCGCCAAGTCGTCTTGCGACGCTGATGGGCGGCATTTTGGCGCGGATGGCCGGTTGGCGGATCGATTGGGGAAGGTTGCCTCTCCGGCCGGCGCCGGATGAGTCGTTTGGCTGCGTTGTTTCCCCGAAGAACCCGCTCGTCGCACACCCGGCCACGGCGAGGGGTCAGGAGGTGTCGAAGGGCACCAGTTCGGTTCGGCGGTAGCCGAAGGCCATGGCCCGGTACAGGGCCTCCCAGCCCGGAATGAAGAACTCCAGAAACAAGCGGCGCAGCCGTTCCCAGAAGTATGTCGGGCGGCCCTCCCGCTCCCGCGCCGCCTGAAACAACGCGCAGCAGCGCTGCTGAATCTGGTCGATCAAAAAGGCCAGCATCGTCAAACCGGCAAACACCGTCGCCAGATGCCGCTTGCCGTGGCCGAAGTTGTGCTCGAAGCCGTAGCCTTGGTTCTTCAGGGTGTTGAACGTCTCGTTCTCGATGCGCCAGCGCGCCCGTCCGGCGCGCATCAGCGCCTCCGCATTCGATGCCGTGACCGCCAGGTCCGTAACCCAGCAAAAGTGCTGTTCCCGACCCTTGGGTCCGGTTTCCCAATATTCCAGAAAGTTCACCTCCAGGTCGAAATTCGCGTCGTTGAGCGGCACGCCGTTGAGAAAGCGATACCGGCGCCGCGCGCCGTCCTCGCCTTGCGTCTCGACCACCCGCGTCGCCGGCGAAGAAGCCACCCGATCGAACAACTCCGCATGGTCGCCCGGCTTCACTCCCAGCACAAAGCGCATGTCCAATTCCCGCAACAGCCGGATGTGCGGACCGTTCGAGGCCAACGCATCCTCCACCACCAACAGCTTCAGGTGCGGATGCTCGCGACGCACATCCCGCAGCAAACGCTTGGCCGCGTTGCGCTCGCAGTCGTTCTTCCGCGCGCCGTCCGCGCGCAGGATCGGCTCCGGCGCCAGCGGAAACACCTCGCGATGCGCCGGATGCGCCAGCACCGCGCCCAGCATCTGGTGATAGTAGCTCACGCGACCGTCCCGGTGACGCCGCTCGCAGCAATGCGCGCAATGCACATGCTCCGAGGAGAAGTAGCCCGTGCCGTCCACCGACAACAGATAGTGGCCGTCCAGCCAGGCGAAGTCCCGCAGCCCCCCGCCGCGCTGCAACGCCGCGAACACGCGCTTGAAGGCCCGCCGCAGCGCGCGCGGGTCCACTTGGTCCAGACGCTCGCGCATGGCCGTGTCCGACGGCGCGCGCTCCACCCCGTACAGGCTTTTCAAGTTCGACCGGATGCGCTCCTCGCCCCGCGCGTCCTGCTCAAAACGCAACAGCGACGGATACTTCAGCCCGAACATCGCCAGCGCCGACATCAGACAGTCCGTCAGGGTCAGGCCGCGGCTCGCAACCGGGTCCTCGATGCGATCAAAACAATCGCGCGCAATCCGGAGCAATCCCGGGGCGCCGAGCGTCTTGCGAAACTGGTTCCTGGACATGGTTCATTCCCCGTGCTCCGACAATCACCCATATCATACGGTTTTCGGAAGAAAAGTTTGCGAAAAACTTTTTCTCGAAACGCTCAAAACCCTTGAAATCACTCACTCAACAGATTTAGCGGGAATTGCTGTCGCAATTCTTGCTGCTCACTTGACTACACAGGCTTCGGCCACTGCTTCAATGCTTCTCCGTTCTCACCGCCTGCTCTCATGTCTTTGGTTGACCGGAGCCGCACACAACCTATCGCCGATTCAGTTGCTCTTCCAGCAGTCGGGAAATCTCGCGGCTCGCGCGCAGGCTGCGCAGCAATTCGGGGATGTTGTCGGTGATGTTCACGTTCAGGTTGACCGGTTGGTCGGGATTGACGGTGGGGTTGGTTCCGGTGATTTCGGTTTGCAGCCGCAAGTCTCCGGTTGCGTCCAGTTGCACGTAGCTGTTCAGGGTTTCGAAGCGGTAGTCGGACAGGAAATCGTAGACGGTCTGCATGCGCGGGTCGCTCGCGGGCTGCGGCGGCGTGTAGCGGATGGTGCCGCCCGGCCGCAAGGCTCCGATCAGGCCGTCTTCTATGCGGATGCCTGCGGGCTCCAGGCGCACCGGCAGATAGCCGCTGATCCGGCCGGTGACGGTCAGGTCGTCCTGCTTGGCCAGGCTGGTTGCTTCGGCGAGGTCCACATTGCTGAGAACCAGATTCAAGGCAGGCGGAGGCTGCCTTGTCCGCAACTGGTCGCGGTCGAGGCGCAAGCGCGGCAGGCTGATCGTGCCGCCGAGCACGGCGGCCTGCCATTGGCGGATTTCGAGGATACCGCTCGCGCTGTCGAAGGCGTAATTCCAGCGCACGTCTTCCAGCGGCAGGCCCAGGTCGACCCGGGCGATGCTCGCCTCGAGCGGCGCCGCATTGCGCAGGCTGAAATCCTCGGCGAGTTCGAGTTCGATATCGGCGTCGAGATCGAGAAAGGCGGTTTCGGCGAAGAATCCGCTGAGGTCTTCGAGCCGAAGCAGGAAGCCGCCGGCGATATCGCCGCCGTTCCACTCGATGCTGCCGGCTCCGGCGATGTCGCCGGCTACCATGTCCGCGTCGATGCCGAATGTCGCGCCCGGGCCGGCGGTTCCGGCCGGCTGATTCCCGGGCTCCCGCCGCTCGACATTGATATCGCCGTTCGCCATGTCGCCTTGCGGCAGTTCCAGCGACAGCAATGACGACAAGGGGCTTTCGCCGCTCAGGCGGAACGCGGGCAATTCGATGTCGGCGAATCCCGCACCGTCGTCGAAACGATGCAGCAGTTCGACGTGTACGCTCGCCGTCGCGCCGGTCGCGCCGGTCGCGCCGGTCGCGATGCGGGCGTTGCCGCCCGTCGCTGGTGCGCCTGTGCCGCCCGAGCCGCGGCTGCTTGCCGGCGCTGCCGTTGCGAGAACGGCGGTCCCGCGCAGGCCGCTGCCGCTCAATTGCAGGGAGCCGTCGAGGCTGGCCTGTTGCGCGAGCCAGGGCAATCGCAGCGTCCGGGCATTGAAGTGGCCGAGGGCGTACCAGCGCCCGGCTTCCGCGGCGGCGGCGCGCCAGTGGCGAACGACGATTTGCTCGAGTTGCAAGTCGGCGCGGACGGCGGGCAGGTCGCCCGCGGCCAACTCGCTGATGTTCAGGTCCAGACTCGGCGAAGTGAAAGTGAAATCGGACTCGGCGAGGCGCAGCGCGAATGGGCCGGCGACTTCCAGCGAACCCGCCGGCAAGTTGGCTTCGACCCCGAACAGTTCCGCGATTTCCCGCGGCGTCAGCGCGGCCTCCAGCGCGCCTTCGATGACTTCGCCGGTCACTTTGCCTTCGAATTCCCCGCGCAGACCTTGAGGCGCGGCCATCGCGACCGCGCCGCTGATATGGTCCGGCTCCGCGCTCGTCAATCGCAACGCAAGCGGCCATGGGGACTCGATGTCCCACTCGACTCGCAAGGGGGCCGTGAATGCCCGCAAGCGGCCCCGAAATTCGGTTTCGCCCGCGACCAGGCGCAACGCGGCGATCTCGAGGCCGCCGATGGGCAACTCGCGCAAAGTCCGCAGCATCGCGGCGATATCGGGCGCAGGTCCGCCGCCGCCCGCTTCGCGGGCCGGAACGTGCAGGCGCAACTCGGCGATTTCAATCCCGGCTATGCGGGGCCAGGCGAAATCGGCGCTGATGCCGGAGGCTTGCAACGATAGTTGCTCGCCGGCCAACGCCAGTCCGGCCAGGTCGAGTCCGTCGAGGCGCAACTCAAGTTGGTCGAGCCGCCGCAGTTCGAAATCGAGGGTGTCGAGATATTTTCCGGCGACCCAGCCGGCGAGCGGCGCGGCGAAAAGCCAGAGCAGTGCCGCCGGTAGCAAGAGCAAGAGCGGCAAAAGCAGCAGTATCCGCCGCATGCCGTTTCTTCTGGAATTCATTGCCATCGGAGAGGCCCTGATATCTCGGAGCCTTTCCGCGGCGCGCGGATGTGCTTCCGGATTCGATGGCGCAAGTCGTCGCATCCGGGAGCAAGACAAAACCACGTTTTTGTTTTGCGGCAATGAATAATTCCATGGATGGAATTATTCAGAGAATACGAGGAAAGCTCCGATTTGTCGGAGCTTTCCTGCGGCACATGGATGTGCCGCCGGATTCGGCGGCGCGAGCCGCAGAATCCGGGAGCAAGACAAAACCACGCTTTTGTTTTGCGGCAATGAATAATTCCATGGATGGAATTATTCAGAGAATACCAGGTGATCGCGCTGTCAACCGATCGATGCAATTGCTCCTCTTGCCGGCCGCGGTCGCATGCAGGCGGAATATCCGGCCGGCCGGCGTTGCGGGAACCGGCCGGCGGCGAGGCGTTCACATGGGCTGGGACATGATCATGGCGTGTTGCATGTCCATCGCCGAACGGCTGCGATTGCGCTCGGATTGCATCAGCTCGCCGACCGCGGGGCCGCCCTGGTTGTAGATGCCGCCGCGCAGGGCGAAGAGCAGATAGTTCATGCTGTCGGCGAGGTTTTCGGTCTTGTTGGTGAAATCCGCGGTCGCGGCTTCGATCAATTCGGCCCGATTGTCGAGGTTCGGATACGCCATGATGTCGGCGACAATCGCTTCGAGCACATTCAGATTGTCGAGGATGACCGCCGCTTCCATGGACTGGCTATAGAGGTTCGGCGCGATGGCCGGCGCCATGGGCAATTCGACCGGCGCCGGGAACATGGTCATGCCGCCGGCGGAACCCATCTTGTTCCAGAAGCGCTCGAGCGTCGTGGCGATGCCGTCCCGGATATTGCTGTCGACCGCTTCCAGCACGACTGCTTCCAGGGCGGCGAGTTGCAGCCACTGGTTCGACCAGAGAAATCCGCGCAACATGGGAAAACCGGTCTGGAAGGCGCCCGCCTGGGGATGAGTGAGCAGCAGGCCGACATTCTTCGGCGTGCTCGATACCGCGTGCCGGTCGTCGGTCATGTAATCGGCGACGGCGTCCCGCACCGCGGCGCGCTTGTCGCTGACCGCAGCGTCCGCATAGATCGCGAACAGCTGGTTTTCGAAGCGGCGGCCGCGTTCGATGATCTCCGCGGTGTGGCGGTCGAGCGATGCGCTGTTCTGGAACGAGGCGGCGGCTTCCGCAGGGTCGCGCCGCTGCCGCAATTGCTCGAGCAGGGCGACGCGGACTTCGGTTTCCCGTTCGCCGTAAGGATTTTCCATGCCCATGCCCATGGATATTTCCCCGGCGCTGTGGCCGCCCATGGCCATCATTTCCTGCATGGTCATGTTGGCCATCATCTCCAGGCGCATGGCGAGTTCCATGCGCGCATCGGCGGTTTCCGGATCGGCATTGATTTCCGCGATAGCGTCGAGCGCCGCGGCCTGGGTCGCGTCGAAGGCGTTGAACAGGTCGGCGATTTCGGGATAGGCGTCGCGGATGGTCGCGTCGGACTGGGCCCAGGCGGCGCCGGCCGCCGCGAGCGCCAGGGCGGCCGCCCGGCCAGGGAGCCGGACGCGCAACCAGGAAATTCTCGTGAAGCTCATGCTGGATTCCCCTTGACTTGATCTGCTGGCGCATGCGCGCGAACAGCCTGAAGTATAAACATTTGCCGGTTCGCAGGCCATGCGCGCCCCGTCCCGGAGTCGCCGCCGGTCTGCGGGCAATGTGATTTTTTGTGACAGCAAGACAGCGCAGGGCCGGTTCGCTCGAACCGCGCCCTGCGCCAGGAGTCTGCGCCGCAGGAACCTCCGACTGTCATATGCATCAACATATGGCCTTGTAAGTGCCCGGGGTCATCCTGCGGGGCAAGTTCCCGGGCATCCGCTGAATAATTCCATCTCCATGGAATTATTCAGCGGCGCAAGACAAGAGAGCGGTTTTGTCTTGCTTGCGGATGCAATGGCTTGCGCCGTCGAATCCCGCGGCGCTCTCTGTGCGCCGCGGGCATGCGCTGCAGGAAAGCTCCGGCTTGATCAGAGCTTTCCTAACGCTGGAACAGGTAGGAGAACTTGACGAAGAACTGGTCGCCGTCGCGGCGCAGGTCGCTGGTGTTGATCAGCTCCCGTTCGCCCTCGAAATCCACGATTTCGAAATTGCTGCTGTTGGAGTTGTAGCCGACATAGAAGGCCGACCAGGGGTTGATCACGTATCGCAGCAGCACGTCGAAATTGAGGTTGCGCTCGTCTTCCAGCCTGGTCAGCGGGCCGCCGTCGGTTTCCTCGTATTGGGCGATGAATCGCAGCGACCATTCCCGGGTGAACTGGTAGTTCCAGTTGCTGCGGATAATCTCATTGCCGAAAATCCGGGCGCCTGCGGAACTTTCCACTTCGGTGCGCAAATAGGTGTTGTTGACCCGCAGCCGGTCGGTGGGACGCCAGAGTGCCTCGGCCGAGACGCGCGAGTGGTCGGCCACATAGGGCAGCGCGCCAACGCTCGGCACCAGGTTCAGGGTCGAGCCCCAACGATAGCCGAACTCGAATTCGAGCGTGTTCAGGGAATTGTTTTCCAGCTCAATCTGCCAGTCGTCGTAGTTGTGATTCTGCGTGACCATGACGCCGGGGTAATCGCCCGGCCGCAGGATTTCGTTATAGCCGGTCCAGTTCACGCTCAGCGAAGTGGTGTCGGTCGCGAAATCGAAGCCGGGTCCGTTCTGGTGATAGATTTTGGTGCCTTGCCAGTCTTCCAGATAAACCCCGAACCAGGCCGCGCCGATGCGGTTGAGCGGGATGTCTTCCGGGAAATAGGTATAGGCGACGCGCTGGTGCATGCCCGATGTGTCGGGCCGGAAGAAACGGTTCATGAAGCCGAGGTCGGCGCGGAAACCCGGGCTGGCTTCGATGAAATGCGTATGCGTATTCCAGTTGCGGCCGACATGGTTGACCTGGATATTGCGCTGCACCCCGGTATAGCTTTCGCCGTCTGCGATGTAAGGGTCGGTATCGCTGCCGACCAGCTGAACCTGGCTGATCCAGTTCTCGCTCAACTTGATGCGGCCGTCGAGACTGGCGACGCGATTATAGCCGTCGGCGAATTCGCGGTCGCTGACGAGGAAGCCGTAGCGGTCCTGCTCGCCGACATCGAGAAAGCCGCGCAAGATGGCGATATTCGCCTTTTTGCCGTGCCGCGGGTCGTCGTCGGCGCGATTCTGGCCCGGCGCCGCGTCATTGATGAGAATGCTGCCGAAACCGTAATTCCCCGCGCGGCCGGTGAAGCGCAGGCCGCCCTCGGGGTCGACGATGCGCCGCGTGAAGACCAGGGTCGAGTCGGTGGCGAAGAAGTCCGCGTTTTCGACGAAAAAAGGCCGCCGTTCGGGAAATTGCACTTCGAAGCGTTCGTTTACCGTCACCTGGGGCTCGTCCGACTCGACCTGGCTGAAATCGGGGTTCAAGGTGAGGTCAAGCACCATGCTGTCGTTGAAGACGAACTTGGCGTCGACGCCGAGATCCTGTTCGCTGGTGGTCTCGAAGCCCGGTCCGCCCGCCAGACGCGGGTTCAGGGCGTCGGCTTCGCGCGCGAACAGGAAGGGAATGATCTGGTAGTTGTTGCCCGGCGAAACGTCGCGAATGCCGTTGAGCAGGGCGGTCTGGTTCAGGCGGCCTTCGATGTCGATCGTGTAGGCCGGCCAGAAGGACTGCTCGCTCAGCCGCGGAATGATGCGCGCGAACTGCACCCGCCAGGTCTGTTCCGCGGTATCGGGGAAGCGCAGGCTGCGCAGGGGGATGGCCATCCTGACCATGTAGCCTTCGTCGGTGAGGCGGCCTTCGCTGTCCCAGACGGCTTCCAGGGTGGTGTCGAAGCCGCCCCTGCGCGAGGCGCCTTCGGTCCAGCGGGCGTCCCATTGGATGCCCAGCGGCGTCGAGCGGAAAGTGAAAGCCGCTCGCTGGTCGTTGAAGGTGTCGACGGTGATCTCCACCGAATCGTCGCCCTCGATATTCTCGCGCGAGGACATGTTCGCCCGGATGCCTTCGGGTTCGCTGTCGAAGGCGAGGAACACCACGTGCAATTCGGCGCGGTCGTAGCCGATATAGGCTTCGGTGCGCTGGCTGGCGGGTTCGCCGTCGTCGGGCTCGCGCTGGATGAAGTTCTCGACCCTGGCCATGGACCGGGCCAGCGGCGTCGCGGGCGCCATGCCGGCGAAATCCTCCAGCGCCGGCGCGGCGCCGATTTCCGGGATGACCAGACCGGATTGCGCGAATGCGGCCTGGGCGCAAGACAGCAACAGGCCGGCGCACGACAACCGCGCCCGGCGGGAAATTTCATTCTTCCAGAACATTTGCTCGAAACTCCATTCCGAACTGCGGCGGCGCCCTCGGGCGCCGGAAATCAATGCAGGCGGCTCTGATCGACGAAGCCGTCCCCGTTGGGCATGACGACCGTCGCGAGCGTCTCGCTGTTTATGGGTTGGTCCTCGCCGACGATGCCGTTGAGGAACAGCACATAGGCGGTTACCTGGTATACCTCTTCATCGGTGAGGGACTTGGGCGCGTCCGCCGGCATGGCCCGGCGAATGAAATCGAACAGGGTGCTGGCATGGGGCCAATAGCTGCCCACGGTGCGCAGCGGCGGCTCCCGGGACTGCATATCGCCGCCGGCGATGACGGTATTGCCGGATACGCCCTCGCCATTGGCGTTGTGGCAGGCCAGGCAACGCCGGTTATAGACTTCGCGGCCCTGGCGCGCGGTGCCGGCCCCCGGCGGCATGCCGCTGCCGTCGGGCGCCGCGATCAGGTCGAAGTCGCGCAACTGTTCTTCGCCGATGGGCGTTCCCAGCTGGATGCGCGCTTGCTGGGAGCCGGCCGGCATCATCCACGCGGCCAGCAGCGCCAGCGCCAGTATCTTGCCCGCTATCGCAACGGGGCTAGACGTAGACATTGCTGACCGCTCCGTTGTCGTCCACGCCCCAACTCTGGATGCAATTGTTGTGGTAGAAGCTGATCGAGCCGTGCGCCGCCAGCACTTCGTCGCGCACCGGCTGCGCATTGCCGGCCGCGTCGACGGCGCGGCTTTGCAGCACCGCCGGGCCGCCCGACCATTGCCAGGGAATCGTGAAGCGGGCCAGGGCCTTGGCGCCGGGTTCCGCCTGCATCGCGGCTTCCGCCCAGGTATTGCCGCCGTCGGCGCTGACTTCCACCCGGCGCACGGCGCCGCTGCCGGACCAGGCCACGCCGGTGACTTGATAAACCCCGGGCCGCGGCAGGTTCATCTGGCCCGAAGGCGAGGTGATCAGCGATTTCACGCCCATCGGGAAAGTGAATTGCAAACTGCTGCGATCAGGCATGGTGTCGGTGTATTTGCTCGTCTCGTCCCGAAATTGCGCCGGTTCGCGCATCAGCTTCAACTGGGTCAGCCATTTGACGCTGATATTGCCTTCCCAGCCGGGGCAAAACAGACGTACGGGATATCCCTGTTCCGGCCGGATCGGCTCGCCGTTCTGATAGAGCGCCACGAGCACGTCGTCGAGCGCCTTGGCGATGGGAACCGAGCGCCCCATGCTGGCGGCGTCGGCGCCGACCGCGGCGACCCAGCGGGCTTCGGGCAAGACGCCGGCCTCGTCGAGCAGGGCGGACAGCGGGATTCCGGTCCATTCGGCGCAGGACAGCAGTCCGTGCAGGCTCTGGGCGGTGCCGTCGGCGTTGCCGCCGCGCAACAGGGCGCCGCTATTGCCGGAACATTCGAGGAAATGGATCCTGCTGACCATCGGATACTTGAGCAGGTTCTCGTAACTGAAAACCAGCGGCTGCCGCACCAGGCCGTTGATGACGAGCATGTGTCCGGCGGGATCGATCGCCGGCACGCCGGCGTGATGCCGCTCGAAATGCAATGCGTTCGGCGTGATCGTGCCTTGCAGGAATTGCAGCGGGGAACGCGAGGCGCCGCCGCCGGGATAGATCGGATCGGGCGCGCCCGCCATGCGCCGCAGGTTGCCGGCGAAAGGCGAACGCTCGCCGTAGGCGCTGGCGCCGGGGCCGGGGGCGCGCGACCATTCCGGAATCTGCAAGATCGCCCCGGCGTCCTGGCCGAAGGCGGCATTCGCGCCGGCGGCGCCCATGCCGGCCAGGCCGAGCCGCAGCAAATGCCGGCGGTTGAGCAGGCCGTTGCCGGCGACCTTTTCCCATTGCGGTGCTTTCATGATTCGCGCCTCGGTCAATAGCTCATGTGTCCTCTGAACAATTCCATCCACGGAATCATCCATTGCCGCAAGACAAGAGCATGGTTTTGTCTTGTTCCCGGAGGCAACGGCGCAAGCCGTTGCCTCCGGCGCTGCTCTTTACTTGCCGCGGGTTCGTACCGCGGGCATGTGCCGCAGGGAAGCTCCGACTTGATTCAGAGCTTCCCCAGATATTGCCTGGCTTCCCGCGTCGCCGGCCGCGAGTCGTCGGCGCGCGCCGCCAGATAGGCCGCGTATTTCTCGCCGGCCTTGTCTTGCAGATTCATCGCGGCGTAGGCGCGGGCGGCGCCGATCAGCGACAGGGGCCGGTTCGGCATGCGCAAGAGCGACTGCTCGAAACGTTCGGCGGCGTCTTTCGGCTGGCCGAGCGCGAGCAGCACTTCGCCGGCGAGTTCATGAATCGGCTTGAGCGGGTCGGCGGCGCCGTTGGGCGGCCGCTGGGCCTCTTTCAGGGCCGCCGCGCGATCCAGCAGATTGATCGCTTCCTGCTGTTGCGGCAGGCCGTCGGTGGTAAGGCCTTCGCCGAGTTGCCGCTGGGCGCGTTGCGCCAGCGTCAGCGCCGCGACTTCGGCATGCATGACCTGCAAGTTGACGTTGTCGGGCTGGTCCGAGGCCCGGGCGCCGAGCATTTCCGCGACTTCTTCGGCCAGCGCGAGTTCGCCGAGATGGGCGGCGCTCAGGCCGAGGGCGAGCAACTGGGAAGCCGACAGTTCGTCGTCCGGTTCGCCCAACTCCCATTGTTCGGTTTCGATGACGTGGCGCGCCTGCATGGTTTTCAGCGTGTTGATCGAGCGCGGGTCGCCCGGATTCTCCTCGAGGGTCCTGGCGGCCCGCTCGATCCACAACTGCGAACGGTCCCGGTCGCCGAGTTGCAGGTCGCCGTATTGCCCCCAGTCGGAAGAATGATTCTGGTCGCCGACGGTATCGCCCGGCCGCCACAAGTCCCGCGCCGCCTGGAAGGCGGAATCGTTCCATTGCGCCACCTGTTGCCACATGCCGTGCTGGATGAAGATATGCGTCGGCATGTGGCGGGCATGAGAGACCGCCGGCGCGATATCGGCGTATTTGAACGCGGCTTCGAGCGCGAGCGGGGCGTGCAGCGGGTCGTCGAAGGCGTGAATCACGTAATGCGCCGCGCCGGGATGATTGTCGTTGTCCTTGAACAATTCCAGCGCCAGCGCGCCCGCGCGCATGTTGATCCGCTCCCGCATGGGGCCGGCGGCGGTGGCGCCCGCCAGCATGGCGACGGCGTAAAAGGCTTTCACTTCGTCGTCGTCGGGATACTGCTCATACAGTTCGGCCATGGCTTCCATCCACGCCCGCCGCCGCTCGGGCATGCCGCCCGGCGTCAGCGCATAGGCCTCGGCCGCCTTGACGAAGCCGCGCTCGCGTTCGGTCGGCGCCTTGGCGAGCCGTTCTTCGCTGGTGGCGCCGAGTTTCATCAGCGCCCGGCCGGGCCGCTCGTCGGTCGGGCCGAAGAAAGGATGCTGGTAGGTGAAGGTTTCTCCCCAGTAGGCCAGCGCGAAATCGGGGTCGAGTTCCTGCGCCTTGAGGAATTCCTCGCGCGCCTGGGTTCTGCCGAAGCTGTGCAGGAATCCCACGCCGCGGATGAAATGCTCTTGCGCCGCCGGCGCGGCGGAACTCGGGAAGTCGAAACTGCCGATGGAGTCCAGGTCGGCGGCCTGGACGGCCGACGCTGCGAAGGCGGCGAGCAGCGTCGCGCGGAGGAATATGCTTCTGGACATGGGCGACTCCATGGTTGCTTGTCGGGAAATTCAGCCAAGTATTCTCTGAATAATTCCATTCATGGAATTATTCATTGCCGCAAGACAAAAGCGTGGTTTTGTCTTGCTCCCGGATTCGACGGCTTGCGCCGTCGAATCCGGCAGTGCTCTCTCATGCCGCGGGTTCGTACCGCGGGCATGCGCCGCAGGTAAAGCCCTGACCTGGTCAGAGCTTTCCTGGATAGATTGCCAATGGATTGAAATGATTGCAATCGGATAAGTGCGACTTATTGTCACGGGGCATGGGCGGTCCGCGGGGTCGGGGCTCCAGGCGGGAACCGCGCTCAGTCGGCCTGTTCCATCGCCTCGCGGCGCAAGCGCGCGTAAGCGATCGAATTGAGTTCGTCCGCGCCTTGTTCGAACACGATGCGGTCGAGCAATCGCACCAGCGAGGCTTCGAAATCTTCCGCGTCGAGATAGGCCGCGACGCGGCCGTGTTCCGGGTCGAGCGCCCCGGACTTGAGGTCGCGACGATGGTCTTCCGTGATGACGATGACCGGCGTCGAGCGGCGCAAGGGGCTGCGCCGTTCTGCGCGCCGCAACTGGAACAGCAATTGCTCGGCCGGCCGGCGGTGGCTGTTCCAGCCGGTAACCAGGCAGGCGAGGCGGTTGGTGAGCAGGCCGAAGCCGCGGTCGTACTGGCGCATCGCCTCGCGGGCGTGGATCTCGTTATAGGTATTGATGGTCGCGTAACGTCCGCTTGCGCCGATCAGCCGCGCCCAGCGGTCCACCATCCGGTTGTCGAGGTCGTGCAGCAGGATAACGGGTTTGAGAGCCAAAATCCTTCATCCGGAACGGAAAACGACATTCTCCTCCAGCGGCGCGCGCGTGGTGCGGGCGGCGTTGGCGAGCACCGCGGCGTCCTCGTAGCCGAAACTGACGCCGAACAGGAACTTCGTGCCGTCGCTGATATCGAAGGCTTCCCTGATCAGATCCGGATAGTTGCGCATGCTGCCCATGGCGCAACTATGCAGACCGAAGGCGACCATGGTCAACATCAGCGTCTGGGCGTACATGCCGACATCGACCGCCACGGTTGCGCCGAAATCCGGATGCATGCCGATGAAGGCGATGTGGGGCGCGTCGAAGAATTCGAAATTGCGCAGGGCCGCGCGCATGCGTCCCGGGCGGTCATGGCGGCCGATTCCCATGCGCGAATAGAGCGCCACGGCGCATTCCACCTGGCGCGCGCGATATTCGTCGCGAAAATCGCCGCGATATTCATAATCCGGATTCGGCGGGTCGCCATTGGCCGCGCGTGCGCGCATCTGTCGCCGCAGACGGTCTTTCAGGGCGCCCGAGGCGACATAGACTTTCCATGGCTGCACGTTGCAGTTCGACGGCGCCAAGCGGGCGATATCGAAAATCCGCCGCATGATTTCGGGCGGGACTTCGCGGTCGAGGAAACCGCGCACCGAGCGCCGCGCGGCGACGGCCTCGCATAGCGTCATGGCCGGATCCGCCGGCTGCGCGGCGTCGGGCGAAGGCGAGAACGCCTGGTTCGTGGATGTCATGGTGATTTCGTTCCCCTCTCTTGCATCCCGCCGCTGTCCCGCCGCGACCTCAGGCGAGGATGCGGCCGCCGTCCACATCGACGACGGTGCCGGTGACGAAGCGGTTGTTCATCGCGAAAAGAATGCCCTGGGCGACTTCTTCCGGCTTGCCGGCGCGCTTGATCAGATGATCGGCGGTCATGGCCGCGAGGCGTTCTTCCCTGGCGTCGCCCATCCAGTTGAACATCGCCGTGTCGATGGTGCCGGGAGATACGATATTGACGCGGACCGGCGCCATTTCAACCGCCAGACAGCGCGCGAGATTCTCGACCGAAGCGCCGACGCAGCTGAGCGCCGACTGTCCCGGCTTGATCTTGCGCGCGGGGGAGCCGCTGACCAGCGTGACCGAGGCGTCTTGCGCGAGAAAAGGCGCGCCGACCCGCACCGCCTTGGCGTAGCCCCAGAGTTTGCCGTAGGCGGCCTTGAATTGCGCTTCGGTCTGTTCCAGGAAAGGCTTGAGCGTGCGCTCGCCGCCGATGGCGCAGGAGACCAGGTGGTCGATGCGGCCGGCTTCCCGGTACAGCGCTTCGAGCGCTTGCGCGTCGTGAGTGTCCGCTGCGCGCACCGCGAAGGCGCCGGCGGCCGCGGCGGCGGCCCGGTCGCGATGGGCCTGGCTGCGGCCGGCGGCCCAGACTTTCGCGCCCGCCTCGGCCGCGGCTTGCGCCGCGGCGAGGCCGATGCCGGCGGTGCCGCCGACGATGACCACGGTCTTTCCGTCCAGTTCGTTCATTGCCGATGAGTTTCCTCTGTCAGGTATCTCCGAATGATTCCATCCACGGAATTATTCGTTGCCGCAAGACAAAAGCGCGGTTTTGTCCTGCTTTCGGATGCAACGGCTTGCGCCGTCGAATCCGGCGGTGCTCTTTTGTACCGCGGGTTTGTACCGCGGGCATGTGCCGCAGGAAGCTCTGACTTGATCAGAGCTTCCTCAGGTGAATATCCGGCCCGGGTTGAGGATTCCGCGCGGGTCCAGGGCCTGTTTCAGCTTGCGCATCAGTTCGATTTCCGCGCTGCTCCGGCTATAGGGCAGAAAGGGGCGTTTCATGACGCCGATGCCGTGTTCGGCCGAAACCGAGCCCTCGAGTTCGCGGATCAGGCCGTAGACCACTTCGTCGAGCTGCAAGTGCAAGGCGCGGGTTTGCGGGCCGACGTTGACGATGATATGCAAGTTGCCGTCGCCGATATGGCCGAACAGGCCGAGGATCGTATCGGGCCACCGCGCCCGCAGTCGGCGTTCGAGCTCCGCGCCGAAATAGTCCATGTCGGCCAAGTCCAGGCTGACATCGTAAGTATGCAGGTAGCCGACCCCGGGCGCGATTTCGGCGGCGGCGTCGCGCACGGCCCACAGATCCCTGATCTTGCCGGGAGCATCGGCGACCACGACCTCGTCGACCAGGCCCTTGCGGCTGGCCTGATCGAGCGCGTCGAGGAACAGTTCGCCGGCGGCGGTCTCGTCCGCGCCCATGCTTTCGATCAATACGTAGAAAGCGTGGCTGTCGGGCAGCGGCGCGCGGGCGTGGGGCACATGGCGGTCGACCAGTCGATACGTGTTTTGCCAGAGCGCCTCGAAGGCGCTCAGATTGGCTCCGAGCCGGGCCTGGGCGTGGACGAGCAGGTCGGCGACTTGCGCGAACGAGCCCAGGCCGCACATGGCGACCGCCTGGCCGCCGGGCCTGGGAAAGAGTTTCAGCACGGCCCGCGTGATGACGCCCAGCGTGCCTTCGCTGCCGATGAACAATTGCTTGAGGTCGTAACCGGTATTGTTCTTGCGGAATTTGCGCAGGTTTTCGATGACCGCGCCGTCGGCGAGCACCGCTTCGAGGCCGACGACGAGTTCGCGGACCATGCCGTAGCGAATCACCCGGTTGCCGCCGGCGTTGGTCGCGAGATTGCCGCCGATGGTGCAACTGCCGCGCGCGCCGAGATCGAGCGGGAACAGCAGGCCCCGGGCGTCGGCCTGTTCCTGGATCAACTGCAGCGGGACGCCGGCCTCGACGGTCATGGTGCCGGCGCGAGGGTCGAGTTCGATCACCTTGTTCATGCGCTCGAGGCTCAGGCAAATCTCGCCCTCGAGCGGCGCGGCGCCGGAAACGAGGCCGGTCATGCCGCCCTGGGGCGCCACCGGCTGGCCCGCGGCATGACACAGGGCGAGGATCGCCGAAACTTCTCCGGTCGACGCGGGACGCAGCAGCAACGGCGGGCGGACGGCCCGATCCTGCATCGGATCCGCATAGTTCTTCGGCTCGATATCGCCGCCTTCGCGATAGCCGGCGGGTCCGACGATGCGCTTGAGCCGATCAAACAGGTCCGGGCGCGCGGCAACCGCTTGCAAGCTCATGTCCAGTCCAGTGTGCCGATTCAATACGGGAGCGCGCATGGTAGCATAAGGAAAGCTTTGATCGGTCAGAACTTTCCTGCGGCACATGAGATGTGCCGCCGGATTCGACGGCGCAAGCCATTGCATCCGTGAACAAGACAAAACACGTTTTTGTCTTGCGGCTCCGTCAGCGAGGCAAGGCCGCGCCTTCGCCTTGCGGCGATGGGCAATGCCGCGGATGGGGCGGCCATTCAGGCAATACCGGACGCATGATTCGATATCCGCCCATGTCTTGCCGAAAGCGCTCCCCCTCGGGGCGTGTATACTCCGGAGGCAACCATTCATCTCATCAGGAGACGCAAGAATGAAAAGCAGGATATTCCAGGCAGGCATCGGCGCAGTCGTTTTCGGCGTCGCGACGGGCGGCGCGTTCGCCCAGCAGCCGGACAACGCCACGCATATTCCCTATGGCGAGATCATGACCGTCTTCGAGAACCTCGGCGACACGATCGACCAGCAGGTGCGGGTCGTCGATATCGGCGACGACCTGAACGTGGCCGTCGGCATATTGCGCCGCGTCCGGACGCGCGTCGAAGGCGAGGAAGTGACCGCGATCCTGCATCACGAGGTGACCGAGGTGTATTACATATTGTCCGGGTCGGGCATCCTGGTGACCGGAGGCGAAGAGTCGGATTCCGCCGAATTTCCCGCGGACAGCGTTTCGGTCCGGGAATTGATCGGGCCAAGCGGCCGGCGCACGGTGACGAACGGCCAGGAGCAGGCCGTGGCGGCCGGCGACATCGTCGTCATTCCCGCCGGCGTGCCCCACGGCTTCCGGCATATACAGGAACAGATCACCTATCTCAGCATCCGGGTCGATCATGATCAGGTGCTGCCGACCGGATATGCGCATCCCGCGCTGCGATGAACGGCGCCAGGGACCGCGCCGCCGGCGCGCCGCCGCGGTTTCCCGCGAAAAGCCGGTCCCCGCGGGCCGGGCCGCGGGCAGGACGAACGGACGCGGCATCGCATCCGGGATAGCCGCCGTCGTCCTGGCCGCCGCCTGCGTCCCGGCTTTTCCCTACAAGCCGCTATACGAGAATATCGACAATCTCCCCCTGGCCGGCAACAGCCTCACATGGCACGTCTGGCTGCCGGGGGAGTCCGATGACGGCGACGCCTGGGGGCCGTTGTTTCACGATTCGGTGCGTTACTGGAACGCCGCGCTGTCCTATTTCAATCTCGGCGCGGTCACCCGCAACTCCGCCGACTGCGGCTACGATCCGTCCGGCTACATGAGTTCGCGCAATCGGATCAATACCGTGACCTGGCGCGAGACGGACTGCGAAGGGCGCCCGATGTCGGATGTCGCGGGCTGGGCCTTGACTTATATCAACGGCTTCGCGGATGCGGGGGCGATCGAAGAAGGCGATATCTTTTTCAACGAGATGTTCGAACATGCCGACGGCGGCGCCCCCGAACAGATGGTGTACGACGCAACCAGTTTCTATTCAGTGGCCCTGCACGAGATCGGCCATAACCTCGGGCTCGGACACGGCGTGTTCGACGGCGCCATGATGGCCTACGGCCCTACGCACAGATCGTACCAGCGGCTGTCTCCGGACGATATCTGCGGTGTCGCGGTGATCTCGGGCAACCGGGAATATTGCCCGGTCGCGCTCGGCGCGGCGACGGCGAGCGACGGCGCGGCCTCGCAGGCGCATTTTTCCGGCTACGCCAGCGCCGACGCCGGCCTTACGGCGCGGGAAACGCTGCGGCCCTGGCAGGAGTTCAATGTCTACGCCACGGTGCTGATCGATCCGGCGCACCGGTATCGCTCCGGCCGGCTGCATGTCGTCGCGGAGACCGAAGACGGCCGCTATTTCGCGCGCGACGCCGCCGGCGAGTGGCATCCCTTCGCCGGCGGCGAGTTGCCTGCCGCGACCGCCCCCGGCCTGCTCGAACACGCCGAGGAACTGGTCGTGCTCGGCAGAAACGGCATCGCCCGCGGCCGGCCCGTCTACGACCGCCGCCACGGCTACCGGCTCTATCGCCAGGCCCTGACCGGCATCCGCCTCGGACTGGAAGGCAGACGGCTGAAATTCTGGGTCGGCTACAGCAGCGCGGCCGACCCGGAACTGCTGATATACGGCAGCGAACCGATCCGGGTCGAATGGACGCGGCAGTAGGCCCGAAGGGAGCCGCCGGCAAGCTCTGGGGAAGCCCTGATCGAGTCAGGGCTTTCCCTATCCGAAGACGGCCCTGAAGATGAAGAAGAACAGGATCGACAGCGCGGCGCCGACGGGCAGGGTGATGACCCAGGACAATGCGATGCGGCCGACCACGCCGAGGTTGAGCGCGCTGACGCCTTTCGCGAGGCCCACGCCGAGCACCGCGCCTACCAGGGTATGCGTCGTCGAAACCGGGATGCCTGTGCCGGAGGCGAGCACCACGGTGGTCGCCGCCGCCAATTCGGCGGCGAATCCGCGGCTTGGAGTCAGGTGGGTGATATTGCGGCCGATGGTCATGATCACGCGATAGCCCCAGGTCGCCAGGCCGATGACGATGCCGACGCCGCCGAGCAGCAGGATCCAGTCGGGCACCGCCGACTGCCGGGCCAATGCGCCGCCGGTTTCCACGGCGCCGACCACCGCCGCCAGCGGGCCGATGGCGTTGGCGACATCGTTCGAGCCATGGGCGAAGGCCATCGAACAGGCGGTGAATATCATCAATACGCCGAAGACCTTTTCCAGATTGTCGAGTTCCCGACCTTCGGCCCGCGCGTCCGGCGCCAGCCGCCGCAACAGCAATACGCCCAGACCCATGGTGATGAAGCCGATGACGACGGCGGCCAGCAGCGTCTGGCCGAAATTGAAGCTCAGCCCGGTCTGGCTCAGGCCCTTGATCATGGTCATCATCGAGATCACGAAGCCCACCAGGAATATGTACCAGGGCACATAGCGCCGGGCGTTGGCCAGCGGGTCGCCGGTATCGAGCACCAGTTTCTGCACGCTGAGGAACAGGCCCAGGGCGATCGCTCCGGAGAATACCGGCGAGACGACCCAACTCGAGGCGATGGAGCCGACCTGGCCCCACATCACCGAATCGAAGGAGATGCCGACCACCGCGAAGCCGATGATGGCGCCGACGATGGAATGGGTGGTCGATACCGGCCAGCCGCGCCAGGAAGCCGCCAGCAGCCAGACCCCCGCGGCCAGCAGGGACGAGAGCATGCCGTAGACCAGCAACTCGGGGGTTTCCTCCAGGCCCGAGTTCTCCAGGCTGATGATCCCGCTGCGGACGGTTTCGGTAACCTGGCCGCCGGCGAGATAGGCGCCGGCGAACTCGAACACCATCGCGATCAGGATCGCCTGCCTGATGGTGATCGCCCGGGCGCCGACCGAAGTGCCCATGGCGTTGGCGACATCGTTGGCGCCTACCCCCCAGGCCATGAAGAAACCGAAAAGGACGGCCATGGCGAGGAAAATCGGGCCGTGCTGAGCAATGATTTCAGACATCGTCCTTCCTGTTCGCAATGCTCGCGGAATAGATCAAGTCGTGTTCGGGAATGGGTCGCGGACGGCTGGAAGCCGGCGCGGCGGTATTAGACCATCGATAAGCCGGCCCGGCCATAGCGCGGGCTGACTTTTTTGTTACAGTTCCGTCAGGAAAGCTCTGATTCGTCATAGCTTTCCTGCGGCGCATGTCCGCGGCGCACGGATGCGCCGCCGGATTCGACGGCGCGAGCCGCCGAATCCGGGAGCAAGACAAAACCACGCTTTTGTCTTGCGGCAATGAATAATTCCATGGATGGAATTATTCAGAGAATACTGAGATAGAACACGCAGTCCTTGCGGGCGATCTCCGGGTTCGTGGTCACCATGAACAGTTTCAGCTTGCGGCGGGGATAGAGGCGGCCTTCGGCCAGACGGAAATACTCGCCTGCCGGCACCGCGCCCTCGCCGTTGCGCACGCGCAGGTTTTCTTCCAGTTCCCCGGCGACGAAGCCGAGCAAGGTATCGGGCCCGACATGGCCGAAATTATGGTTCTCCAGCGACGGCAGCAAGCTCACGCCGTCTTCGAGCAGGTTGTGCTCGCCGTAGGCGATCTCGCTGCCCGCGGTCAATTCCAGGCGCATGGGATGGTGGAAATATTCGAGCGACATCTCGGCGGGGCTCGCTTCCAGCACCTGGTCGAAGGTGAAGAAGCGCGTCAGCCCTTCGCGGGCGACCAGGGTCGACTCGCGGTCCGCGGCGCCGCCGCATTCGATCGTGACGATGGGCATGTCCGCGCCGGTTTGCTCCATCAGCGATCCGAGCCGCAGGTCGGTGACGATCATGCGCCGGGTGAACAGCGAAATCAGCGCGGCATGGCGCGGCTCCATGACCGTGCTGATGCCGAACGAAGGGCTTGAGCCCGAAGTATTGTGGATGTCGACCACGCATTCCGGCCGCGCGGCCTCGATCAGCGCCATCATTTCCCGCGCCAGATGATCCACTTCGGTATCCCCGCGGGGGGGCGTGAAACAGCGGTTCAGATCCTTGTCGCGCGGCAGCATGCGATAGACGAAGCCCGGCGCCTGCCTGGCCGCGTCGACCGAGGGAATGAAGCAGATCATGTTCACCGCCGGCCGCAGGCCGAGCCGCAGCAATTCGTATAGCGCGCGAAAGCCGCCGGGCTCGTTGCCGTGCATCAGCGTCGCCATCGCCCGGCAGCGGCTGCTGTCGTTGCCGGTCAGATGGATGCAGGTGGGTCCGCGCAGGCGCTGCAGGAATTCCGTCGCGCTGCCGCCGAGCGAGTGGGGATCCGGATCCCGCCAGTGATCAAACCGTTGCCGAACGTCGCCTGCTATTTCCATCGCGCCACCGGAATATTCGCGGCGCTGTTGGCGCGATATTGATTGAGCATCTCGACCAGCGCCTCGCGCTTGTGCATGTCCTGGCGCAATTCGGCGACTTTCTCGAGTTGCCAGCGCGCGCCGGTCTTGCGCGCCGTGAGGCGCTCTTCGACGACATCGAGCAGGGGCGCGAAATCGTCTTCGCGAAAACCCATCGCCGCGAGTTTCTCCGGCACTCGCGGCAGCAGCTGCTCGAGCAGCGCCGGCACCGGGAAGTATTCCGGCTGAATCTGGGTCAGGGAAGGCCAGAACAGGTGCGCGTCGAGACCTTTCTGGGCGGCGCGGTAAAAATTGGCGGTGCAATAGTTGAAAGGGATCGCCGGCAACAGGTCTAGGATATGCTCCTGCATGACCTTGGTCAGGCCGATGGCGAGCACCGCGTTCGCCAGCATGTCGACCACGCTGGGTCCGGCCGGCAGCGCGCGGAATTCGATGCGCAGGTGACCGCCTTCGGCGGGATCGTAAACCGGCCGGTTCCAGAGCCAGATCGACCCTTGCTGCAGGCGCATCTCGCGCAGGGCGGGAATGCCGCCGGACTTGACCACGGCCACCGGATCCTCGTCGTCGCAGGCGGCGAGAATCGGCCGGTACAGCATGGCGGCTTCGGCGAACAGTTCGAATGCGCCGGAGCGGATCCAGTTGTTGCCGAAATTCACCCGCGCCGGGATCGGGTGCATGGAATCCTTCGGCCGGCAGTCGATCGACTGCTTGAATAGCGGTATGCGCGTTTCCTGCCACAGGCGATGGCCGAACAGGGTGGGCGAGTTCGCCGCCAGCGCCACCACCAGCGGGGTGATCAACTGGGCGGCGTTGTAGAACTCGGCGTATTCCCTCGGCGGGACGCGCAAGTGGATCTGGAACGAGGTGTTGGCGCCTTCCAGGGTCACGTCGTCCATGGCGAGCTGCAAGGTGTCGGCGCCGGCGATGGCGATGGTGAAAGGTCCGCCCCGGATTTGGGTAAGTTCCCGGGTCAGGGCCTCGAAACGCGGCAACTTGGTCATCGCCTGATAGCCGATGTCGGATTGCTGCAAGGTCGGCAGGATGCCGACCGGAACCACCGAGCCGTCCCATTGCGCGGCGCAGGCGTTGATCTTGTCGATGGCGGCGAGCGCTTCCCGCCGGGTCTTGCGGAAACAGTCGTCCGAAATGAGGCAGGGACTGAAATTGTATTCGAGATTGTAGCGATTCAGCTCCAGCGTGAGTTGCGGGTCGTCGAGCTCGGCGAGGATTTCCTGGTTCACATGCAGCGGCTGGCCTTGCGGGTCGACGATATACAATTCGAGTTCGGCGCCGAAGGACAATTCCCCCTCGCCGAAATCCGGCCTTTGCAACAGCAGTTCGAGCGCCGCGAGATTGGCCCGCAGCCTGCTGCCGAAATGCCGGAAGTCCTGCTCGCTGAACGCGTATTCGCTGATTTCCCGACCCATTCTTCCCGTGCGCCTCGTGCATTCCCCGCGCTCGCCCGACGGAGCGCAAGACTACAGTTTCAGGCGCTTTCCGTAAAGGAAGCTGCAAGTATTCTCTGAATGATTCCATCCATGGAATCATTCATTGCCGCAAGACAAAAGCGTGGTTTTGTCTTGCTCCCGGATTCAATGGCTTGCGCCATCGAATCCGGCGGCACATCCATGTGCCGCAGGAAAGCTCCGATAAATCGGAGCTTTCCTTGTATCCTCTGAATGATTCCATCCATGGAATCATTCATTGCCGCAAGACAAAAGCGTGGTTTTGTCTTGCTCCCGGATTCTGCGGCTCGCGCCATCGAATCCGGCGGCGCTCTCTGTGTGTCGCGGGCATGCGCCGCAGGCAAGCTCTGACCTGATCAGAGCTTGCCTTGTTCGCCGCCGCTTTCCCGCAGGCCGGTCGCCGGGTCGGGCAAGCCTGTCAGGCATCGCTCGCGCGGCCCTGGGCGCACCACGCGGCCGCGCAAGGAAGTCGTCATGTGTCAGGCATCGCGCGCGCGGCTTTAGGAGTCCGGGCCGAACAACTGCTCGCGGCTTGCGCGCACGAATCGGACATTGCCTTGCCGGCGCGTGAATCCGACGCCGTCGAAGTATTCGAGGATCTCGATGCACAGATTGCGCCCGACGCCGCTCGCGTCGCGGAAGTCGACTACCGAGAAGCTTGCCTTGCCGCCCGGGCCGCCGGCCAGTTTTTCCGCCAGCAAGGCGAGTTCGCGGACCGTTTCCGGCAGGTAATGCCGGTTGTCGGCCACCTTCACGAGTTGGCCCGAGATTTCCGCCTGCCGCAGGATCTTTGCCAGCTCGGCAAGCGGCAATCCTGTAATTTCCGCCAGTTCCCGCGTGCGCGGGGGAATCTTGCCCGACTTTCGCAATACGGGCCGCAGCGCGCGCAACAGTCGTTCGACCGGCTGCGCGATGCCTGCGCCGCGGCCGGGCATGCGCAACAGCGAGCCGCTGCGCTCCAGCGCGCCCTCGTCGAGCAGGCGCGCGACGAGGGCTTGCAGCAAGGGCCGCGGCATGCGGGGCTTCATCGTTTGCGGCAATTGCGATTCGCCGATGCCCGCGCGGTCGGGATGGGCGCGATGGTAGTCCGCGACCGCGGCCAGCGCGGCGCGCCGATGGCGCAGGTAATGTTGCTTGCCCAGCAGCCGCGGGTAATCGCAGTCCGCCATGGCCAGGGCGATGCAAGCGGTCGGGGCCTGGCGCGCGGTTTCCGCCAGCCGCGCGATCGCCGCCGGGCCGAGATTGCGGCACAGGCCGAACCGGTCGAGATCGAGCCCCTCGGGCAGCAACTCGATCAGCGCCCGGCATGCCGCTTCGGGTTCCTGGTCCATGGCGGCGAGCAATGCGAGTCGCGCGCGGGTCTCGCGGCCGCGCGCGGGCACGAAGATGTCGATCACGCGGCCGCCGCCGAGGGTGCGGCTGGCTGCGGGGTCGCGCAAGATGAAGCGGTCGCCGTGCAAGACGTCTACCGGTTCCCGGGTTTTCAGCTGGAAGAAATCGCTGTCGCCGAGACGGCGCAGGGTCGCCAGCTGATGGCTGGCGCCGATATGCAAATGGCAGCGCGCGCCGGGACGGGGTTCGGCCGCTCCCCGCAACAGCCGCAGGCGCGCGTCGAAGCGGGCGACCGGATGTCGCAAGCGGGCGTCGAGCAGCCAGTCGCCGCGGCCGGCGCGGCCCTGCCCGAGCGTGATGTTGAGCGCCGCGCGTTCGCCTTGCCGCAACCGGTCCCGCTCTTGCCGGTGGACCTGGATGCCGCGGATCCGCGTTTCGCTCCCGCTGCCGCCATGCAATAGCAAGCGGCCGGGCGCCGCTTCGCCGGCGCGGCAACTTCCGGTGACCACGGTGCCGATGCCGCGCACGCTGAAACTGCGGTCCACGAGAAACCGGAACATGCGATCCTCGCCCGAGCGCCCGCGCCGGTGTCCGGCCAACGGCAATTTGCGCAGGAAATCGCCCAGCCGGTCGACGCCCTCGCCGTCGATATTCGAAACCGGAAATACCGGCGCGCCGGCGAGGCAGCCGCCGGCAAGCAATTCGCGCACCTCGGCCTTGACCTTGCGCAGCCGGGTCTTGCTCGCCCGGTCTTTCTTGGTCAGGGCGACGCAGCCCGCGCGAATATCGAGCAGATCGAGGATCGCCGCGTGTTCTTCGGTCTGGGGCATGACGCCGTCGTCCGCGGCGACCACCAGCAGCGCGGCGTCCACGGCGCCCACGCCGGCGAGCATGTTGCCGATGAAATCGATGTGCCCTGGAACGTCGACGAAACCGAGCAGGCAGTCATGGCCGTCCGCTTCATATTGCCGGTAGGCGAAGCCGAGATTGATCGACAGGCCCCGCTGTTTCTCCTCGGCGAGGGTGTCGGTGTCGATGCCGGTCAGATTGCGCACCAGCAGGGTCTTGCCGTGATCGACATGACCCGCGGTGGCGACCGTCAGCGAACGACGAGGCGGCTGGTCGGTCATGGCGTCGCGCGAGCGCCCGTCGGACGGCCGCCGGCTCAGGCCGTCCGGCGGTTGTAATGGCGAATCAGGGCGATCATCAGCGCCGCGATCATCGCGACGACGAGGTAGCCGGCGTTGAAGACGCCGCCGGCGACGATGCCGTAGCCGATCGAGCCGGTAACCAGCGCGTAATACAGGAAGGGCAGCAGGGTCTTGCGGATTACCGCGCCTTCCTTGCCGATCAGCCCCGCCACGGCGGAGGCGGCCACCACGTTATGCACGCAAATGATATTGCCCGAGGCGCCGCCGACCGCCTGCAAGGCCACGATCCAGGTCGGATCGGCCAGAATGCGCTCGCCGACGCCGAACTGGAACAGCGAGAACATCATGTTGCTGACGGTATTGCTGCCGGCCACGAAGGCGCCGAGGCCGCCGATGAAGGTCGAGAAGAAGGGCCAGGCCGAACCGGCGATATTGGCCACGCCTTCCGCCAGGGCGATGGGCATCTGTTCGTATCCGGCCGCGCCGCCGCTGGAATTGATGAAGACCTGGACCATGGGCACGGTGAATACCAGCGCCGCCGAAGCCGGCAGCAAGGTGCGCAGGGAACTGCCGAAAGCCGCCCTGTATTCGCCCATGCGCATGCCGTGGAGCAGGATCGTCAACAGGGAAACGATGATGAAAATGGTGCCCGGCGACCATAGCGGCTGGAACGAGGCATTGATGTCGCTGCCGAAAATTTGCGGCCAGGACCATGTGACGAAAGGGTTGGCGGCGCGCAGCAAGGGTTCCAGCCCCGATTGCGGCAGCCGGGTCAGCACGAGCAGGCCGGCGACGAACAGATAGGGCGACCAGGCTTTCAGCAGGCTCATGCGATGGTCCGGGTCGGGCGCGTGGCCGCGGTCCTGCAAGACGCCGGTCCATTCCTCTTCCCAGTTCGCCCGCTCGTCGAAATCCCAGCAGTCTTCTTTCCCGGGCACCAGGAAACCCTTGCGCGCGGCGGAAACGACGACGGCCAGGCCGATCAGGCCGCCGAACATGGAAGGGAACTCGGGGCCGAAAGCCGCCGCGACGACAACATAGGGGATCGTCATCGCCAGGGCGGCAAACAGGGCGAACTTCCAGATTCGGAAGCCGGCCGCGAAACTGCGTTCGGAGCCGAAAAAGCGCGTCATGACCGCAGCCACCAGCAAGGGCACGAAAGTGCCCGCCAGGGCGTGGATGATCGCGACCCTGGTCGCGATGAAGGCGAGAAAGGCGTCCCATTCGGCGAAACCGCGCTGCAAGGCGTAGGCGGCCATCTCCGGATCCGCCGACAGTCCGGTATTGACGCCGACCAGGATCGGCGTGCCCATGGCGCCGAACGATACCGGGGTGCTCTGGATGATCATGCCGGCGACGACCGCGGCCATGGCGGGGAAGCCGAGTCCGACCATCAGCGGCACGGCGACCGCCGCCGGAGTGCCGAACCCCGCCGAGCCTTCGATGAACGAGCCGAACAGCCAGGCGATGACGATGACCTGCACCCTGCGGTCGGGACTGATGTCGGAGAACCCTTCGCGGATGGCGCGCATCGCGCCGCTGCGGCGCAAGGTGTTGAGCAGCAGGATGGCGCCGAAAATGATGTAGATCAGCGTCGCGGCGACGATCAGCCCGTTGACGCTCGCCGCCAGGATCTTGGTCAGCGGCAATTGCCAGACGAACCAGGCCAGCGCGAAGGCGACGACATAGGCGATCGGCATGGCGCGGCTGGCGGGCCAGCGCAGCAATACCAGGAAAACGGCCACCGACGCGATCGGCAGCAGGGACAGCAGGGCGAGCGCGCCGATGCTCATGATATTGTTCCCGGGCGAGTTGGCGACGGCCAGAGACTAGCAGATAAGTTCGCCGGAAAGAAACGCGCCGGGCATCCTCCGGATCATGCCGTCCATGAAACGGCCCGGCGCCGCGAAACCCGGGCGCGGTCTTGACTTGCTTCCGGATGCAATGGCTTGCACCGTCGAATCCGGCGGCGCTCTTTTGCACCGCAGGCTTGTACCGCGGGAATGCGCCGCAGGCAACCTCTGACTTGATCAGAGCTTCCCGGGAGGCATTCGTCAAACATTGTCGGATATCGCAGGAATTTTCCTTCAATATGAAAAACCCCCGGCCGGAGCCGGGGGTTTCGGCAAAGAACGGCGAACCCGCCGGATCAGATGAAGTCTTCCGCATCCAGGTAATCGCTGCTGCCCATCAGTGCTATGGCCATGTCGGTGTCGGCGTTGAAATCACCGTCCCCGTCCACATCCACCAGCAGCCAGTTTGGCGTTATATTGGTCGCATCGGCGAAGTTGGCATGGTTATCAATGGTCATGGAAACGGAAAAATTGCTCCTCTTCTCCGTCGACTTAAGCCATACAATGGAGTTGAATTGGCCAAACGAATTACCCGAGGGCTCAGTGACGAACATGCCTTCGCCGTGGTCGGCAACAATTTGCTTGAGCGATTTCGTGTGATCAATGACCTGGGAGTCACCCTGGCTGACCCCTGGCGCACCAGCTTCCCTGTAATAAACCTGTCCCTGCAAATCCAGCACCGGGCTGAGCTTGATCTTGTCCTGGCCTGATTTGAAGTAAAAGATCGAGTCGAAGCCAGTCATATTGTCCAAGTCAACCTGCGAGTCGGATTCCGCATTGTATACAAAAGTATCCTTGCGATCATCATCAGGAGTTATTCCATTAGCAGCTGTTTCTCCCCAACTGAAGAATATAAAGAGCACCTCGTTTAGATACCCAGCGCCGGATCCCAAGAGGGAATCGCCCCCGGCTCCGCCAATAAGCGTGTCTTCGCCGGGGGCGGGGCCATTCCCTATCAACGCATCGTTGCCACCGTTGCCCATAAGAGTCGACTTACCCTCCCCGCCTATAACAACGTCCCGGGCAGGACTGCCATGGAATTCAAGGTCTGAAGCGCCAGCAGTGTTGTTGAAAGTGACGCCTCCTGAGCTCCCCCTTGCGTCAATCACCTTCAACGAGGAAGCAGCATCCGCTTCAGCCCCTTTGAGATGCATATGAGCATCCCCGGTGACCTTGACTTTCTCAAGCCCATTGCCCGCTTTCAAAGAGACCCGATTGAAGTAATCCGTCAATCCGGGCCGGTCCTTGGCGGGGGTAACCGTAGAAGTAACCGTCGCTGTGGAGTGCACGGCCATTTCCTCGACTTCCTCGTCCAGGGCAAGCGTCAAATGCACTTTTGGATTTCTTACTCCCAAATCCGCTTTCTTGTCGCCCTTGCCGCCGCGGGCGTGCAGTTTCAGCGTGAGCGAGTCGTCGTCGCCGTCCTCCAGCATGTAGCTCACTTCGGCGGTCGTGGCCGTCGCCTTGTTGACGGGCGGGTCGCTGGAATCGTCAGCGGCCGGCTTGCCGGAAACGACGAGATCGGTGCCGGACATGACGTTCTTGAATGTGACTTTCGCCGCGGTGCCGCCGCTTACCATCAACTCGTCGACTCCGAGATCCTTGACATCGTAGACGCCCGAGCCGCCGCCCGCGTCCAGAGTAATGGTCTCGAAGTTCATGTAGGCATCCCCGGCGCCTTTGACATCGGCACCTTTCTTGTGCTTCAGCACCAGGGTGTCCATGCCCGCGCCGCCGTCGATCCGGCTCTTGGCGCCGACGGCGGCGTTGTCGACCGTGAACGTGTCGTCGCCGGCGCCGAGATCCGCCTTAAGGCCGTCCTTCGCGAACGCCTTCGCGCTGACTTCGTCCTTGCCCGCGCTGCCCATGTAGCTCGTGACGCTCGCGCCCAGATTGCTCAACTTGACCGCGCCGCTCGCCTCGCTCGCGTCGACCGTCTTCAGCTTGCTCAGCCCCATCGCGTCCAGCGTCGTCTTGCCGGAGCCGGACAAGGTCAGCTTCTCCAGCGTCTCGGACGGCTTGACATCGGCCGCTTTCTCCGCCACCGCCGGCGCGAATTTGGTCGCGGACAGCGTCAGATCGCCGGCGCCGGAAACGGCGACCGTCTTGATCTGGTCCGAAGCCAGGCGAATGTTGGAATCGCCCTTCACCTCGATCATCAGGTCTTCGATGCCCTTGAGGCACAACTTGCCGTGCCCGTTGGCCGCGTTGCCGAACCGGTCGACCATGGCCGTCAGCGACATCATGTCCTTGGCGGCGTTCTCCACCAGCAAGGTGGTGTTGGTGTTGCGCAGGTCGACGGACTCGATCGCCTTCGAGTAGATGTGCACCGGAACCCTGTCCTTGTTGTTGACCGCGGCTGTGTCGCCTGCGGCCGGCGTGTCGGTGCCGTAGCGCTTGCCGTCGTCGCCCATGCCGTCGTGTACGCCGTCGAGCGTCACGCTCTCGACCGTCTCCGAATGCGCGGTCGACTTGCCCACCTCGACGCCCTTGCCGCCTTCGACCATGACCGAAGTCGTGGTGTCCGTGTCGAAGATATTCACCTGCGCGTGGGCGTTCACGTCCTCGAGGTTGACCGCGGCGGCGTTCATGATCTCCACCGTCGTGTCTTTATCGTCGTCGCCCAGGGATTCGGACGAGACATCGGCGCCGCCGGCGTCCAGTTCGACATCTCCCGCAACGTCCAGCTCGACCGTTGCGAGGCCCGTCCAGCCGCTCAGATCCGCATCGAAGTCGCCGCCGCTGTCGACCGTCAACGTCTCGATGTTCATGACGCTCGCTCCGGAAGAGATATTGACATCGTCGTCGGAGCCGCTGGAAGAAAGCTCCAGCGTGTCCATGCCTTCGCCGCCGTCGATCCGGTCCACGCCGGTCAGGGTCTTCTCGGTGGCGACGAAAGTGTCGTCGCCCAAGGTGCCGTCGAGCCGGTCGACGCCCGTGGTCAATTCAAAGCTCTTGCCGGGACGCCGCATCATGTCGATGGCTTCCTTGGCCGCGGCCACGCTGTCGCCGTCGTCGGTCACGCCGCCGAGCACGCTCGAGGAGTCGCCCTCCCAGCGCTTGGTAACGGTGTAATACGTGGCCACTTCCACCTTGTTGGCGAACATCATGGCGAGGGCGCCGAAATCGCCGTAGGCGGGATGGCTTTCCCCCTGCATGCGGATCTCGAACAACTGCCGCACGGCCAGCAGGCCCATCTCGCCCCGGCCCATGCCGCCGTCGAGCAGGCCCGTCGCCAGGGCCAGCACTTCCGCCGACGGCGCTTCGCCCAGGGCCGCGGTCAGAAAATCCCGGGCGAACTCCGCGTTCGTTATGAAAAAGGGATACATGGACGTGAAGGCGTCCGAGGCGGCGATGTGATTCGCCAGCTCCAGCAAGGCATCTTCCGGGCTCATGCCCTTGCCGACGCTCGCGTTGTAGACGCCGTACCACTCGTTGAGCAATGCGGTGCCCGGGGCCTTGCCCAGCATGGCCACCGACAGGCCGATTATCGTATCTCTGGTTTGCGCTGTTACCGCCATTTTGGAGTGCTCCTGTGAAGTGAATGAAGGGGCTCGCGTGGCGGCATTATACAACGGCATCCGCGCCGCGCGCATGTGACCCGGATCACAAGTTGGCGAAATTTTTCGCCCGCCCAGGCGGCCGCGAAACGCCGGCATTCCGTCCGGCTGCGACGCGTCCCGACCGGTTGCGCGGCCCGCCTCAGCCTCGGCCTGGAAATGAACGCGCGCCGTTTCGCAGGCCGAGGCCGTGCTTCCGGGAAAGCCGTCGAGCGCCGAGCCTAGGCTTATTTTATTGCTTGTAAATCAGATAGTTGTCGATAAATCTCTTGCGCCGTCGCAGGCGGATCGGTTTTCCCGCGGCCCGCCGAACCGGAACGGCGGACGATTCGGCCGCAGGGCCGCCGCGCGCGTTTCCGGGGGAGGGATTCGCGCGATGCGCGCCTTTTTCGCGGCCGCGTTTCGGTCTGGCTTCGCGATGCCGCTTTCCTGAAAAATAGCCCGGCGGGCGCCGCGAGACCATCCCGGATGCCGGCCGCGCGGCCCGGAATTTTTCGTTCATGTTCGTGCGGCGATTCAGCGGCCGGCCCGCTCGAATCCGGCAAATACGCAGATAGATCAACAAGTTTTGGTTGGCGGTAACAGCGCATACCGCGAATTGGCTTGTTCGGCCCGTCGACGGCGATGCCTGGTGTCGGCCCAAGTGCCGTGAACCGAAAGAAAGGAAAACGGGTCGCATGTGCTCTTGCGACGGCCGGCTTGACTGAAATCGGTGCCGCCCGGAAACAGGGGAAGCTCTGATCAAGTCAGAGCTTCCCCTGCGGCGCAAGCCCGCGGCGCGAAAGAGCGCCGCCGGATTCGACAGCGCAAGCCATTGGATCCCGGAGCAAGACAAAGCCACGCTTTGGTTTTGCGGCAATGAATCATTCCATGGATGGAATGATTCAGAAGATGCTTGGCATGCTTAGCTCGCGTGCGCCCAGGCCGCCGGCAGCCGTTCGACCTCGCCGCGGCCCTGGGCCATCCATTTTTGCACGAAAGGATTGTCGAGCAATATATTCAGATAGCCGGCGGCGGTCTGGCTCAGTTCGGGCTGATAGCTGTTGAAGATCACCGCGGTCGGCGCGAACATGCAGTCGGCTATGGAGAAGCGGCCGAAAAGGTAGTCGCCGTTCTCGCCGAACTTGTGCCGGCAGCAACTCCAGATCGCATCGATGCGGGCCACTTCGTTGTAAAGCTGTTCGGACAGCGACAACTTGACCGACGCCTTGCAGTCCATCGGCCAGCTTTTCTTCAGGGCGGCGAATTCGGAATGAATCTCGGCGCTGACCGAACGCGCGCTGGCCCTGCGGCGCGGACTGGCCGGCCAGGCGATGCCTTGCAGGAATTCCTCGTTGATGTATTCGCAGATCGCCAGGGAGTCCCAGACGGTGATCTCCCGATGCAACAGCACCGGCACTTTCAGGGAGGGCGAGTACGGTCCGAGTTTCTCCGCCGTATTGTCCTGGTACAGCGCGATCTGGATCTCGTCGAATTCGAGGTCGTACATCTTGAGCAGCAGCCAGGGGCACAACGACCATGAAGAATAATTCTTGTCCCCGATAACGAGTCGAATATCTTTCATCACCATCTCCCTATCGGGTTCCAACTGAGGAACCCCGCAACAGACGCCAGCGAAGCTCTGGCGAACGGTCTCCATTTAACAGCAGCTTTCTTGCGGCCCGAGGCTTCGATTGAGCCCATGCGCTGATTAAATATGGCAGAATGATGGCAATGGCGCCGGGTGTCCGGAACCATTTTTCAGGGCTCCCGCTGATCGGGTTATATTAGGCGCAGGGATGCACCGCCGGATTCGATGGCGCAAGTCATTGAATCCGGGAGCAAGACAAGACCGCGCTTTTGTTTTGCGGCAATGAATAATTCCATGGATGGAATTATTCAGAGGATACTTGCCGTGCCGGCGGCAAGAGCTTCGCGGATCAGGATAATGAGCAGACGAATCGCGATAGTCGAGGACGAAGCGGCGATCCGCGAGAATTACGCGGACGTGTTGCGCCGCCAGGGCTACGATGTGCAGACTTACGCCAACCGCCGGGAGGCCATGGGCGCGTTCGGCGTGCGCCTGCCCAATCTGGCGATCATCGATATCGGGCTCGAGGACGAGATCGACGGCGGCTTCACCCTGTGCCAGGAATTGCGGTCCATGTCCAACACCTTGCCCATCATCTTCCTGACCGCCCGCGACAATGATTTCGATACCGTCAGCGGGCTGCGCATGGGCGCGGACGATTATCTCACCAAGGACATCAGCCTGCCCCACCTGAGCGCGCGCATCGCGGCGCTGTTTCGGCGGCAGGATATTCTCGACCAGCCCGCGTCGCCGGAAAACCTGTTGCGGCGCGACAAGCTGACGCTCGACATCGGGCGGCTGGCGGTGCAATGGTCGGGCCAGCCGGCGCCGCTGACCGTAACCGAATTCTGGATGGTGCACGCCCTGGCGAAATTTCCCGGCCATGTGAAAAGCCGCCAGTCGCTGATGCAGGAGTCGAAGATCTTCGTCGACGGCAGCACGATCACTTCGCATATCAAGCGGATCCGCAAGAAGTTCATGCAGATTGATCCGGACTTCAATTGCATCGAGACCGTTTACGGAATCGGATATCGCTGGAATACCGCCCAGGAGCCTGCGCCGTAGAATGATTGCAGGCACTTCCGGGGCCGCCGGGGCGAAACCGTTTTCGCCTTGCGGCGATGGACAATTCCATGGATGGAGTGATTCGGGGAATATCTGGACCGCCCGCGGATTCCGCGTCTGGTTGAAACATGAAGTTGTTCAATATTCTGGCCAGCATCCGCTTCAAGCTGATTTTCCTCTCCAGCCTGCTGCTGCTCATCCCGGCGCTGGTCTACCAGTATATCCTCGCCATGGACGAATACCTGCGCAGCGGCCAGGAACTGACCGTGCTCGGCGAAGCGCGGGCGCTGGCCACCGCGCTCAATGACCGGCCCGAGTTGTTCGACGAAGGCACTTTCGGCCGCGCGACGAGGACCGGGGATCTCTATATCTACCCCGTCTATTCGCCGCTGTCGCTGAACGACGGCTCGCTGGTGGACTGGGGCGCCTACCAGCAATACGAACTTGATTACAACGAGGCCGACTATCTGCGCACGCCGCTCAATCCCGCCCGCGTCTACGCCAATGACGATTCGCTTTCCTTTCGCAGCATGGTGGGCGAGCACAATGGCTCGCTATACGCCTATTTCAAGGTGCGCGACGACCGGATTGTCTATCGCTCGCGGGAATCGCTGAGCGTGATTCGCAGCGACTTCCTGCAGATTTCCATGTTGACGGCGGACGGGCGCGATGTGGAGCGCATCGTCATCGCTCCCCACGAACCCGAATTCCTGTATCCCTTCCGCGTCGCCGAAGATTATAGCGATCCGGTCTATGAGGAACGCATCAGCGGACAATGGTACGAAGTCGACGGCGGCTATGAAGTGGAGTTACAGATCCCGATGGAAATGCTCGGCGAGAGAATCGGCTTCGCGATCTTCGACGTGGACGACCCGGTCAGCCGCGATATCGCGACGGTCGTCGCCACCCACAAATCCCTGGCCGGCCGGCAACTCGGCTCGCTGCAGCGGCCGACTCCGGAAATCGACCGCATCGTGGCCGGCATGGGCCGCAGCAACTCCCACATCCAGGTCGTCGACCGCTCCGGCCGCGTGCTGCTGACCGTGGGCGATATCCAGAGCGCCACCGGCCTGATCCTGTCCAACATCAACAATTCTCCGGACAGCGGCTATTGGGCCTTCGTCCAGAACAATGTGCTGTCGCCGCTGTACAACCTGATCCTCACGCAGCCGAGCACCAATTTCATCGACGATCTCTATTCCGGGGTCGCTCGCGAAGGAGACCACATCGCCGCGGCCCTCGACGGCGAACCTTTCACCCGTTTCCGGGAATCGCAAGACACCCGCACCGCGATCCTGGAAGCCAGCCATCCGATCTTCGCCGGCAACGAGGTGATCGGCGCGGTGATCGTCGATCAGAACATGAACGGCCTGCGCAGTTTCCGCAACCAGGCGCTCGAAGGGCTGTTCAATACCATTATCGCGGTGATGCTCGCGGTCACGCTGGGGCTGTTCTTCTTCGCCTCGAGAATTTCCAATCGCGTGCGCGGTCTGCGCAACCAGGCCGAAAGCATCATCGACGACAGCGGCCGGGTGCGCAACACCATCGTGCCGTCGCCCGATTCCGACGAAATCGGCGACCTCTCGCGCAGTTTCTCCAATATCGTCGAACGCCTGAGCCAGTACACCAGCTATCTCGAAAACATGTCTTCGCGCCTGTCGCACGAATTGCGCACGCCGGTGACCGTGGTGCGCTCGTCGATCGAGAATCTCGGCAGCACCGGCAATCCGGAAGAATCCCAAGTCTATATCAAGCGCGCCGAGGAAGGCATCAACCGGCTCAACCTGATCCTGACCAACATGAGCGAGGCCACCCGCCTCGAACAGATGTTGCAGACCTCGGACAAGGAAATCATCGATCTCGCCGAAGTCGTCAACGGCTGCGTGGAAGGCTATCGGCTCGCCTATCCCGATTCCGAATTCCTGCTCGACATCGGCGACTATCCCGTGTTGGTCAAGGGCGTGCCGGAATATATCGCCCAGTTGCTCGACAAGCTGATCGCGAACGCCGTGGAGTTCTCCCATCCGGGGCAGCCCGTCGTCGTCAATTGCCGCATCGTCCGCGACCGGGCCGTGATCCGCATCAGCAACGCCGGGGCCTATCTGCCGCAGGAAATGAAGGACCGGATCTTCGAATCCATGGTTTCGGTGCGGCCGCGCCAGAAACAGAAACAGCCGCATCTCGGCATGGGCCTGCATATCGCCCGCCTGATCACCGACTTCCACAATGGCCAGATCCGCGCCGACAATCGCGAAGATATCGAAGGCGTGACGATTACCGTCTCGATCCCGCTCGCCAGTCGATAGCGCAGCCTGTTACGGGCCGGTGTAGAAGTCGGGCGCGTTCCGCTTCACTACCGGGGATGTGGCCGCCCAGGCGTGGCAGGTGTCCAGGATTTCCGGCCGGGCGCGCTCCCGGGCGTGGTCCTGGTCGGTCTTGCGCCGGCGATGATTGCGGAAGGCCCACAAGGTCTGCATCGCTACCGTCGCCATCGGGAACAGCAATTCGGTCAGATGCGTGCAGCCGCCGACGCCGCCGACCCGCTGGCGAATATTCCTGCGCCAGCCCGGCCCCATCTTTATGCCGGCCAGCGACCGGTAAGCGTCGACGATATCGGGACAGATCTCGAACGGGCTGTTTTCGGTCGCCGCGCTCACCTCCCGGATCACGAAATCGTCGTCGATGGTGACCCGCAGCAACATCTCGTGCAGCGGCTCGCCGGCCTCGATCATGCCGCGGAAATGATTCCGGAAACTGTAGGACTTGACATCGGTCATGCAGGCTTCGATGTCCCACAGGCCGTCTTCGCGCCGGTAGCCTTGATACGTGATGCTGCGAATGTGGACAGGCTTCCTCGCCTCGGGCGCAGGCAATGGCATTTGCTGGTTCCTGATTGGCGCTGCGCGAAGCGCGGCGCGGGAAGATCCGGCGCGCCGCGCCAGCTCGCGAAGATCGGCATTGTAACGCAATTCCTCGCCCGAAACCTTCAGCCCCGACTTGCTTCCAGGGCGCGTTGGAACCATTCATTGCCGCAAGACAAAAGCGCGGTTTGTCTTGCTCCCGGATGCAATGGCTTGCGCTGTCGAATCCGGCGGTGCTCTCTCGTGCCGCGCAGGGAAGTTCTGACTTGATCGGAGCTTCCCTGGCCATGAATTATTGATATATGAACGCATTCGCCGGATTCTCGCGGGCCGTTCGCCGAATCGCAGCGTGAAAGGAACAGCGTTCCGGCGCAGATCTTCTCGCAGGCGGTCGAGTCCGTCGACCTCCGCAACACCAACACGGTCTTGCTGGTCCAGAACATGGCCGACATACCCGTTATAATGCGCTTCCCGGCGACCTCGCCGGGGCATCCCGACAGCATCGGAGCGCCGCCGCTTGCAGATCCTTTTCATTTGCACCGGAAACTCCTGCCGCTCGCAAATGGCGGAGGGCTGGGCCAGAACCTTCGCGCCGGATTGCGAGGTGCGTTCCGCGGGCCTCGAAGCGCACGGCGTCGACCCGCGCGCCGTCGCCGCCATGGCCCGGCAGGGCGTGGACATCGGCGGCCAGACCTCCGACGCGCTCGAGGACGAAATGATCGGGCAGGCCGATCTGATCGTCGCCGTCTGCGCTCACGCCGACGCCAATTGCCCGTTGATTCCGCCCGGCAAACGCAAGTTGCGCCTCCCCTTCGACGACCCCGCGGGTCTGACCGGATCCGCGGCGGAGATCCGCGCCGGCTTCGACCGCGCCTGCCTTGAAATCAAGGCCGGCGTCGCCCGCTTTCTCGTCGAAGTCGGCCGCGGCGAGGACTGATCGTGTCCGGCGGCCCGCGCTCGCGATTCGGTCATGAACACGTCAGGATTCTCTCGCGGAAACCCTTGCACGCCGGCTATATCCGCGTGGACGAGCTGTTGCTGCGCCACCGCCTTCATGCCGGCGGCGACAGTCGGCCCATCCGCCGCGAACTGATCGTCCGTCCGCGCGGCGTAGGCGTGCTCCTCTACGACCCGGCGCGCCGCGAAGTCGTGCTCGTGCGCCAGTTCCGCGTCGGCATGATCGACGAGCCGCGCAGTCCCTGGATGCTCGAGCTTGTCGCCGGCATGGTCGAGGAAGGCGAGGACCCGCTCGAGGTCGCCCATCGAGAAAGCCGCGAGGAATCCGGCATCGAACCCGCGAGCGTCGTGCGCATTTGCGACTATTACAACAGTCCCGGCGTGGGCAATGAACGCATCAGCCTCTTTTGCGGCAAGGTGGACGCGAGCGCCGCCGGCGGCATCCACGGTCTCGACGAAGAACATGAAGACATCGAAGTCGTCGCGATGCCTTATGACGAATTCGTCGCCGCCGTGGAAGACGGCGTCATCGACAACGCCATGACCATCATCGCCGCGCAATGGCTCCAGCTCCATCACGCCGAACTCCTCCGCCTCTGGGACCAGCCGGGAAAGCCCTGATTTGTCGGGGCCTTCCCCGCGGCGCATGGACGCGTCGAATTTTCCATCGATGAAATGCCGAAACCCGGCGTTGCGCGAATTTTGCGGGAGTTTTTCCGCAACCTGTTTAATGGTTACAATGATTCGCGGAACGGCGCGGGCCGCTCCTGTTCAATCCGGCAACCGGGATACCTCCGTGGCCAAGCGGAAATACAATGCCAGCATGACCGAAGACATCGCCGAACGCGACGCCAATTACATCCGGCTGCTGCGCCTGTTGCCCGAGTTGCGCGCCTGGCGCGAGCTGGCGCGCCTGCCTCGCGCCGAATTCGTCGAGGAACAGGCCGCGGCCGGGCTGCGGGGCCATGACGCGACCTTCCTGCTCCCCGGCCGGGACGGGGAGGACATGATCTTGCGGATTCGCGTCACCGAGGCCTTCCGCTTCACCACCGGGCTTGAAATCGCGCAGCAGCCCGGCGACCCGGACCGCATCGTCAACCCCACCATGCGCGTGCGCGCCTACCATGACGTCAATTCCGCCGAAGTGCTTTCCTACCAGGGCCACCGCGATTTCAAGAGGCGTTACAAACAGCCCGACAAGCGCATGTACCAGGTTGACGAGAAAGCCCGGATCAACCGCTTTCTCGGCGAATGGCTGACCCATTGCCTGCATTGCGGGCGCGTCCGGCTCGACATGGAAACCGCGTTGCGGGTCTGAGCCTCGCGCTTTCAAGAAAAACACCGCTCGCGCGATAAACTGATGGGGACGGCAGCGGACCGGGTCGTCCGGGCCGGAGAAAACCGGATAGCGCGGCCGGATTGCGAAGAATGCATGCCCCCCTCCGGCGAATACCTGTCCGCGCGCGAATTCATTGCTGTTTTTGGAACACGGGAGCATGGGAAGCAGCTATAACGCCGACGCCATCGAAATACTGAGCGGGCTGGACCCGGTCAGGAAGAATCCCGGCATGTACACCGATATCTCGCGGCCCAATCATCTCGTGCAGGAAGTCGTCGACAACAGCGTCGACGAGGCCCTTGCCGGCCACGCGAGAGCGATCGCCGTCAGCCTGCATCGGGACGGCTCCATCGAAGTCAGCGACGACGGCCGCGGCATGCCGGTCGATATTCATCCCGAAGAAGGCGTCAGCGGGGTAGAGCTGATTCTCACGCGGCTTCACGCCGGGGCGAAGTTCTCCGACCGCAGCTACCGCTTTTCCGGCGGCCTGCACGGCGTCGGCGTATCGGTCGTCAACGCGCTTTCCAGCGACCTGGAAGTCGAGGTCAAACGCGACGGCAAGGTCTGCAACATGGTTTTTCGCGACGGCGAAAAGACCGGCGACCTCGCCGTCACCGGCGCGATCGGCAGGCGCAACACCGGCACGCGGATCCGCTTCGTGCCGAACGGAATCTATTTCGACGCCGCCCGGGTGTCCGTTCCCAGACTGAAACACGTCTTGCGCGCCAAGGCCGTGCTTTGTCCGGGCCTGAAAGTCGACTTTTTCGACCATACCGCCGCCGACGGCAAGTCGGCGAGCGAAACCTGGCAATTCCAGGACGGCCTGAAGGATTATCTCGGCCAGGTCGTCGAACAATGGGAAGCCGTTCCCGCCGAGCCTTTCGCCGGCTCGGTCCAGGGCAATGACGAAGCCGTCGACTGGGCTTTGCAATGGCTGCCCTCGGGCGGCGTCCAGGTCGGCGAAAGTTATGTCAACCTGATTCCCACGCCGCTCGGCGGCACCCATGTCAACGGCCTGCGCGCCGGCCTGCTCGATGCGCTGAGAGAGTTCTGCGAGTTCCGCAACCTCGTGCCGCGCGGCTTGCGGCTCGCGCCCGACGACGTGTTCGAGAACCTGAACTATGTGCTTTCCTCCAAGTTGCTCGATCCGCAATTCTCCGGCCAGACCAAGGAGCGGCTCGCCTCGCGCAAATGCGCGGTATTCGTCGCCGGCGTCGTCAAGGATGCTTTCAGCCTGTGGCTGAACCAGCATACCGCCGCGGCCGAGGCCATCGCCGAACTCGTCATCGGCAATGCCCAGCGCCGCTCCAGGGCGAGCAAGAAGGTCGTGCGCAAGAAGGTCGGCGCGGGTCCGGCCCTGCCCGGCAAGCTCGCCGACTGTTCCGCCGAGGACGCGATGCGGGGCGAGTTGTTTCTCGTGGAAGGCGATTCCGCCGGCGGTTCCGCCAAGCAGGCGCGGGATCGGGAATTTCAGGCCATCATGCCCTTGCGCGGCAAGATCCTGAATAGCTGGGAGGTTGATTCCGGCGAGGTTCTCGCCTCCCAGGCGGTGCACGATATCGCCGTCGCCCTCGGCGTCGACCCCGGCTCGAAAGACGCGCGCGGTCTGCGTTACGGCAAGATCTGCATTCTAGCCGACGCCGACTCCGACGGCCTGCATATCGCGACCTTGCTTTGCGCGCTGTTCCTGAAGCATTTCCGGCCGGTGCTCGAAGCCGGCCATGTTCATGTCGCGATGCCGCCGCTGTTTCGCGTCGACGCGGGCAAGAATGTGTACTACGCGCTCGACGAGGAAGAGAAGAACGGCATTCTCGACCGGCTCGCCGCAGAGAAGAAAACCGTCAAGGCCAACGTGCAGCGCTTCAAGGGCCTCGGCGAAATGAACCCCATGCAGTTGCGCGAGACGACCATGGCGCGGGAGACCCGCCGGCTGGTGCGGCTGACTCTCGACGACGCGGCCGGCGCGAGCGAATCCGCCGAGGCGGTAATGGACATGCTGCTGGCGAAAAACCGCGCCGCCGACCGCAAGAACTGGCTCGAACATAGCGGCAGCGAAGCCGAACTGACGGACTGACCCGAACATGAATTCGCGCATCGACATCCCGGCCGACGAAATCGAGAGCATGCCGCTGCAGGCCTATACTCGCCGGGCATATCTGAATTATTCGATGTACGTCATCAACGACCGCGCCCTGCCCAGTCTGGGCGACGGGCTCAAGCCGGTGCAGCGGCGCATCGTCTACGCCATGTCCGAACTCGGCCTGAAAGCGGCGTCGAAATTCAAGAAATCCGCGCGCACCATCGGCGATGTCATCGGCAAGTTCCATCCCCATGGCGACGCCGCGTGTTACGAAGCCATGGTGCACATGGCCCAGCCGTTCAATTACCGTTATCCGCTGGTCGACGGGCAGGGCAACTGGGGCTCCCAGGACGACCCCAAATCCTTCGCCGCCATGCGCTATACCGAATCGAGACTGCGCGGCTACGCCGAATTGCTGCTGTCCGAACTCGGCCAGGGCACTGTGGACTGGAAGCCGAATTTCGACGGCTCCCTGCGCGAGCCGGAAATCCTGCCGGCGCGGCTGCCCAATGTATTGCTCAACGGCGGCAGCGGCATCGCCGTGGGCATGGCCACGGATATTCCGCCGCACAACCTCGGCGAGGTCGCCGACGCCTGCATTCATCTGCTCGACCATCCCGACGCCGGCGCGGAACAGCTTTGCGAGTTCATCCAGGGGCCTGATTTTCCCACCGGCGCCGAACTCGTCAATTCGCGAGAGGAAATCCTCGCGCTCTATCGCAGCGGCCGCGGCGCGCTCAAGGCCCGCGCCCGCTGCCGTTTCGAAAGCGGCGAGATCATCATCACCGCGTTGCCGTTCCAGGTTTCCGGCGCCCGCGTGCTGGAACAGATCGCCGCCCAGATGCAGAAGAAGAAACTGCCCATGGTGGTGGATTTGCGCGACGAATCGGACCACGAAAACCCGACGCGCATCGTCGTCGCGCTCAAATCGAACCGGGTAGACGGGGAAGGGGTGATGTCGCACCTGTTCGCCACCACGGATCTGGAAAAACAGTATCGGGTCAACTTCAACGTCATCGGCAACAATGGCCGGCCCCAGGTCAAGGATCTCGCCGCCTTGCTGCGCGAATGGCTGGAGTTCCGGACGCGCACGGTGCGGCGGCGGCTCCAGTTTCGCCTGGAACGGATTCTTGCCCGGCTGCATATCCTCGACGGCCTGCTCGTCGCCTACCTGAACATCGACGAAGTCATCGGCATCGTGCGCGAGCAGGACGAGCCGAAACGGGAACTGATGACGCGCTTCGGACTCGACGAGCAGCAGGCGGAAGCGATTCTCGACCTCCGCCTGAAGCAGTTGGCCAGACTCGAGGAGATTCGCATCAAGGGCGAACAGCGGGAACTCGCCGGGGAACGCGACAAACTGGAAAAACTGCTCCAGTCGAAGGCCCGGCTGACGGCTTTCATCAAGCAGGAAATCCGCGAGGACAAGGCGAGATACGGCGACGAACGGCGCACGCCGATCAGGCGGCGGCGGCAGGCGCGCGCTTTCAGCGAGACCGAACTGCTGCCGACCGAACCGGTCACCGTCGTGCTCTCCGAGCGCGGCTGGGTGCGCGCGGCGAGCGGCCACGACATCGACCCTGCGGGACTGCGATACAAGTCGGGCGACGGCTTCAAGCTGGCGGCCCGCGGCAAGAGCAATCAGCCGGTAATCTTCCTCGATTCGACAGGCCGCGCCTATACGCTCCCGGCCCATGCGCTGCCGTCGGCCCGCGGCCAGGGAGAGCCGCTTTCGGGCAAGGTGAATCCGCCCTCGGGCGCGACTTTCGAAGGGGTCGCGATCGGCGACGGGAGCCGGGAAGTATTGCTTGCGAGCGATGCGGGCTATGGTTTCGTCAGCCGCATCGAAGAGCTGGCGAGCAAGAATCGCAACGGCAAGGCGGCGCTGCGGCTGCCGGAAGGAGCCAGGGTGCTGCCCGCGTTGCCGGTCGACGATTACGACAGTCAATTCGTCGCCGCGGCGACCAACGCGGGCCGCATGCTGATCTTCGCGCTTTCGGAACTGCCGCGGATGGCGCGCGGCAAGGGCAACCGGATCATCGGCATTCCCCCGGCGCAGGCGCGCGAGCGGCGGGAATACATGGCGGCGGCGGCGGTGCTTGCGCCGAACGACATCCTGATAGTCCATGCGGGCGCGCGCTATCGCAAGATGAAGCCGGACGACTTCGCCGGCTATCTCGGCGCGCGCGGCCGTCGCGGCTGCAAACTCCCGCGCGGATTCCAGCACGTGGACCGCCTCGAGCGCATGCCTCGCTGACGCCTGGCCGGAGCCGCGCTTCGAGCAGGGCCGCCGGACCGGAGCTCCCCGGGCATTCGCGATTGAAATGTCGTCCGGCTTTGGTTAACTTCGGCATCTTCATTAAATGACCGCGGGAGACCGATCCATGATCCGAATCCGGAGTTTGACAGCGCTGATCCTGCTTGCGCCCCTGTTCGTCCTCGCGCAGGCCGATATGCCGCCCACCAATGATCTGCCCAATCCGTACATCACCCAGTCCGGCTACCTGAAAATGCCGGCCGGGCGCAATTGGGGCTCGTCCAGCACCGTCGACCTGCATCCCGACGGCGAGAGCATCTGGGTGGCCGAGCGATGCGGCGCCAATATCAATGCCTGCGTCCGAAATCCCGATGTCAATCCCGTCATGCTGTTCGACAAGGACGGCAACCTCGTGCGCAGCTTCGGCGCCGGCTATATTTCCTGGCCCCACGGCATTCACGTGGACCGCGACGGCAATGTCTGGATCGCCGACGGGCGCGACAATCAGGCCGGCGACAATCCGCCCGACGACGCCTATGGCCACCAGGTCCACAAGTTCAGCCCCACGGGCGTGCATCTGATGGCGCTGGGCTCGCGGGGCGGCGGCCGGGACGAAGCGTATTTCTATACGCCCAATGACGTGCATGTGGCGCCCAACGGCGACATCTTTGTCGCCGAGGGGCATTCCAACAATCCCGGCACCCCGGCGCGCGTGCTCAAGTTCAACAGCGACGGCGAATTCCTGATGTCTTTCGGGGAAATGGGCGACGGCCCCGGCCAGTTTACCCAGCCTCACGCATTGGCGATGGATTCCAGGGGCCGGCTGTTTGTCGCGGACCGCAGCAACAACCGCATCCAGATTTTTGATCAGGACGGCAATTTCATCGACATGTGGTACCAGTTCGGTCGGCCGAGCGGCATCTATATCGACAAGAACGATGTGCTCTATTCGGCGGATTCGGAATCGGGCTCGGTGAATCCGGCCCATGGCGACTGGTTGCGCGGCATCCGCATCGGCAGCGCCGAGACGGGCGAAGTGGAGTTCCTGATTCCCGACCCCGATCCCGATTGCCGCGGAACCTGCACCGCGGAAGGCGTGGTGGCCGACGACAACGGCGTGATCTACGGCGCCGAAGTCGGCCCCGTCGGCGGCATCAAGCGCTACGTGCGACCCGCAAGCTGATCATCATCGGCGACGGATATGGACCTGTCTGTCGCCCGCGCTGCCGGTCCGGGGAAGCTCCGATTCATCGCAACTTCTCATCGGAACTTCCCCGCGGCGCGCGGATGCGCCGCCGGATCTGACGGCGCAAGTCATCGCATTCGAGCAATGCAAAATCGCGCTTTGGTTTTGCGACAACGAATGATTCCATCGCGCCGTTCCTTGCGGTTGAAAAGCGACTGTCGCGCGGGCGACAGCAATGGCGTTCGCAGCATTGCCGACCTTGACGATAACAGAATGACAAATGAATACGACCCCTTCCCGCTTGATCCGACTGAATAGCGGGACAGCGACGGGGTGGGCGACAATGCCGATAACGGCGGCGTTGCCGATCATGAAGACAAGACGGCCGACTGCTGTTTCGGGGCTTGCGCGAGCAGCCGAACAAGGAACCGCTCGTCCAGTTCGACCAGATCGGGTTCGGTGCCGTTGTGCTTCCTCATGCCCGCGACGATTTTTCGGGGAATCCCCATTCCCATATGTTCCAGATATCGATAATCGCGCATCACGTCCTTCAATAACTGGTTTCGCGCTGCCCGCGTCCCCAGCCGCATGCGGTCCGGCGTTATGCCGTTCGGCAGTCGGCCCGGCGAGATAATTTCCAGCCGGTCGCTGTAAATCGCCAATTCGATGTCTGTGCTCGTGAGCAGGTAATCGCGATGAACAAGGGCGTTGACGATGCTCTCGCGAAGCGCATCGGGGGGATAGGCCGGGCGCTCCATCCGTCTTCCGCCTGCTGCTTCGACGACCATGCGCGTGTTGCGTTGCACAAAAGCCAGAGCCTGTTCGACAAGGCCGTTTTCAACGATCTCTCCGTCTTCGTCGAGCAGCGGCGTCATGGGACCGCGAAGCGTCGCGCGCTCCTGTGCGTCATAGTCCTGTTCCGTTCCGGGATATGCGACGGCGTCTATCCCCGCGTGAGGCAGAAACCGGTTTGGAGTCCTGCCGAACAACAACATGCCGCCGACGGTTACGCCTTCCTCGGTCATGATCTCGGTATTGACGAGAAGCGATTGCCACGCTTCCTCATCGTCGTTGGCGGGCACATCCTGTTGGCGGATATGGCCGAAATAGTTCCGCAGCCGCCTTCGGTCCAGGTTTGCGAGCGCGGCGCCTGATACGGGCCGCAGCTCGGCCCGTACAGAGCCTCTTTGCTGGAACAGACGCGCGAGCTCCTCCGGACTTGCTTCCCGACTCTGCGTGCCGACACGCATCAAATACCGGTTGGCATTGTTGTGCCGGAGCGCATGCACGTCGTAGCCGCGGGTCACGCGGACGATCGCAATATCTTCATTGTCCCTGGCGCGGCGAACCACTTCGAAGAACGGGACGATTGCCGGTCTGATCTTGTCGCGGCATACATTCATCACCCATTCTTCGAGGTCCGGCCGCGTCAGGCCCGCAATTTTTCCGTCGTCTTCCACGCCGAGCAGCACCACGCCGCCTTCCAGGTTCGAGAAAGCGACCAACTCCTTCGCGAGATCCTGGGCGCGCAGGTCATCCCGCTTGAACTCCACTCCGGAATTCTCGCCGTTGGCGATCATCTCCAGCAATTCGGTGCGCGTCGTCATGCCTCGGAACCCGTACCTGGAACGTCGCATCTCGAACGCGATCTTGCCGCCTTCGAGGATTTCCCCGACCACAGGAAATGAAAGCCGTCTTTCGTGACGGCCTCGAAACCGCTGAACGCATGAAGACCCGCCTTGCGCGCTGCTTGCACGAGGTTTGTCGAATGCCTGACGCGATAGTGGTCCGTGACCGCGATGACTTCGATGCCGATTTCAAGACAGGTTTCGATGATCGCCTTGTTGTATTCGGCTTCCGACTCGAAGGGGGTCGATTTCCTGTGTCTCTTGAGATAGTCGAACGGATTCACCTGCAAGGCGCAGCGGTAGAACCGCGCGCCGCTCGGAAGATTCAGGGCGGTCTGCATGCGGTCCGGGAGCGGACGCGCCGGGTTGGTCGCCGTTGCGGTCATCTGCGGTTCCCCGTCGATCTTGCCGTGTCGAATCTCATTCCTGCTCCTATTGTTGCCGGCATTCCGGGGCCCGGATGTCGAGCATGCGCTACAGGCCTTCCAGGATCCGGTTGAACGTGGCGCTCGGCCGCATGGCGGCGGTCGCCAGCGCGGGATCCGGGGCATAATAGCCGCCGATATCGACGGGCGCGCCCTGGACCGCGTTCAGTTCGTCGATGATCTGGTCTTCGGCCTCGAGCAGGGCTTCGGCGAGGGGCCGGAAGCGCTCGGCGACTTCGACATCTTCTTGCTGGGCGGCGAGTTCCCGCGCCCAATACAGCGCCAGATAGAAGTGGCTGCCGCGATTGTCGAGTTCATTCACCTTGCGCGAAGGCGACTTGTTGTTGTCCAGCAAACTGCCGGTCGCGCGGTCGAGCGCCCGGGCCAGCACCCCGGCGCGTTCGTTTTCCGCGCCGGCCGCCAGATGTTCGAGCGAGGCGGCGAGGGCGAGGAATTCGCCCAGCGAATCCCAGCGCAGATGGTTTTCCCTTGCGAATTGTTGCACGTGTCTGGGCGCCGAGCCGCCGGCGCCGGTCTCGAACAGGCCGCCGCCGTTCATCAGGGGCACGATGGAGAGCATTTTCGCGCTGGTGCCGAGTTCCAGGATCGGGAACAGGTCGGTGAGATAGTCCCGCAATACGTTGCCGGTCACCGAAATCGTGTCCTTGCCCTGTTTCGCGCGCGCAAGCGAGAAACGGGCGGCTTCGGCCGGCGCCATGAAATGGATTTCCAGGCCGCCGAGGTCGTGTCCGGACAGGCAGTCGCGCGCCTTGGCCAGCAGCTGGATGTCGTGGGGGCGGTTCTCGTCGAGCCAGAACACCGCCGGCGAACCGGCGGCCCGGGCGCGTTTCACCGCCAGCTTGACCCAGTCGCGGATCGCCGCGTCGCGCGTCTGGCACATGCGCCAGATATCGCCCGCCTCCACCTGGTGGCGGAACAGTTCATTGCCGGCATCGTCGACGACGGCGACTTCGCCGTCGCCCGCGAGCTCGAAGGTCTTGTCGTGAGAGCCGTATTCTTCCGCCTTTTGCGCCATCAGGCCCACATTGGGCACGCTGCCCATGCTGGTCGGGTCGAATGCGCCGTTGGCCTTGCAGAATTCGATCGCCTGCTGGTAGACCGACGCATAGGAACGGTCCGGAATGACCGCCTTCATGTCGCGCAGTTGTCCGTCCGGTCCCCACATCTTGCCCGAGGCGCGCAGCGCCGCGGGCATCGAGGCGTCGATGATGATATCGCTGGGAACGTGCAGGTTGGTGATGCCGCGGTCGGAATCGACCATGGCCAGGGGCGGCTGCCGGGCGTAGACGCGCTCGATATCCGCTTCGATCTCCCGCCTGCGTTCGGCGGGGAGTTCGGCGATGCGCGCCGACAGGTCGCCGAAGCCGTTGTTGACATCGACGCCGAGCGCGTCGAACAGCGCCTGATGCTTGTCGAACAGTTCGGCGAAATAGACCCGCACCGCGTGGCCGAAGATGATCGGGTCCGAGACTTTCATCATGGTGGCTTTCAGGTGCAGCGAGAACAGCACGTCTTCCGCCCTGGCGGCGGCCGCGGATTCGGCGAGAAATTCCCGCAGCGCCTTGCAACTCATGAAGCTCGCGTCGACGATGTCGCCGGCCGCCGCCGGAATGTCTTCTTTCAATACGCTCGCGCCGCCGTCGGCGGCGCGATATTCGATGCGCAAGCGGCAGTCCCGCTTCACTGTCGTCGACTGCTCGTTGCCGAAGAAGTCGCCGCGGCTCATGGAAGCCACGTGGGAGGCGGAATCCGCCGACCAGGAGCCCATGGAATGCGGATGCCTGCGGGCGTGGGCCTTGACCGCGGGCGGGGCGCGACGGTCGGAATTGCCTTCCCGCAGCACCGGATTGACCGCGCTGCCCTTGATCCGGTCGTAGCGCGCCTTGATCTCGGCCTGTTTTTCGTCGGCGGGTTCGTCGGGATAGTCCGGCAAGTCGCAGCCCTGTTCCCGCAACTCGCGGATCGCGGCCTTCATTTGCGGAATCGAGGCGGAGATATTGGGCAACTTGATGATATTGGCCAGCGGCTCCCGGGTCATGCGGCCGAGTTCGGCGAGCGCGTCTTCGCGGCGCTGGCCGGGTTCCAGAAAATCGGGAAACGCGGCGATAATGCGTCCGGCCAGCGAGATGTCGCGCAATTCCACCTCGATGCCCGCGACGGAACAATAGCTGCGGATGATGGGCAACAGCGAACAGGTCGCCAGCGCCGGCGCTTCGTCGGTCCTGGTGTAGATGATCGTGGCTTGTTCCGGCATTCGGTTTTCCTGACTGGTTGGCGAAGTGCGCCGGTTGCGGGCTCTTGGCCCCCGGCTCGAAAAATCGCGTATTATAGCAGCGGTCCGGCGAGGATCCTTTGGTATCCTCTGAATAATTCCATCCATGGAATTATTCATTGCCGCAAGACAAGAGCGTGGTTTTGTCTTGCTCCCGGATTCGATGGCTTGCGCCATCGAATCCGGCGGCGCTCTCCGGTGCCGCGGGCATGCGCCGCAGGCAAGTTCCGACTTGATCGGAGCTTGCCTTGCTCCAGGGCAAGGGCTTGCGTCGTCGAATCCGGCGGCGCGTCCATGCGTTGCGGGAGCTCCGCTATCGCGCATTTTCCCCTTGCCGGAGCCTCGTTCCGGACGCGGGGATCGAACAGGACGGATTGGGATGATCGCGACAGGCTTGGCCGATTTCGCGCTGCGCGAGGCGCGGTCCGAGGATTGCGGACTGATTCTCTCGCTGATCCGGGAATTGGCCGCATACGAGAAACTGGCCCACGAAGTCGTCGCCACCGAGGAAGTGCTGCGCGAGACGCTGTTCGGCGAACATCCCCGCGCCGAGGTCGTCATCGGCGAGCATCGGGGCGTCGCCGTGGCCTATGCGCTGTTTTTTCACAATTTCTCCACTTTTACCGGCAGGCCCGGCATTTATCTCGAAGACATCTACGTCAAACCCGAAATGCGCGGACGCGGTTACGGCAAATGCCTGCTGGCCCACGTGGCCGGGTTGGCGGTCGAACGCGAATGCGCGCGCATGGAGTGGTCGGTGCTCGACTGGAATGAGCCGTCGATCCGGTTCTATCGTTCGCTCGGAGCGGTCGCCATGGACGAATGGACCGTGCAGCGGCTGGCCGGCCCGGCCCTCGACGAGGTGGCGGCGAAGAAATTCGGGCAAGGAGAAGAGGGCGGCTCTTGAGCAGGATCGTTTATGTAAATGGCGAATATCTGCCCGAAGACCAGGCGCGCGTGTCGATCTTCGATCGCGGCTTCGTCTTCGGCGACGGCATTTACGAAGTCGTGCCGGTGATTCGCGGCCGGCTGGCGGACCGGGATTACTTTCTCCAGCGCCTGACTCGCAACCTGGATGAACTCGGCATCGCCTGGCCTTGCTCCGCAGCGGAATATCAGGCCGCGCTCGAGCAGCTCGTGGCGCGCAATTCGCTTGAGGAAGGCATTGTCTACACCCAGGTCACCCGGGGCGTTTCGGACCGCGCGTTCGCCTTTCCCGAAAATACGCCCTCGACCATGACGGCGTTCACCCAGGACATGCCCCTGCTCGAAAACCCTGCGGCGACCCGGGGCGTCGCCGTGGTCACCGTCGCGGAAATCCGCTGGCTGCGGCGCGACATCAAGTCGCTCAATCTGCTCGCCCAGGTGCTGGCGAAGCAATATGCCGCCGAGCGCGGCGCCGGGGAGAGCTGGATGATCGAAGACGGCCTCGTCACCGAAGGCGCTTCGTCGACGGCCTACATCGTCAAGCGCGGCAAGGTGATCACGCGGCCGCTGTCGAATCGCATCCTGCCGGGAATCCGCCGCCGCCGACTGCTTGAACTGGCCGCCGGGGCGGACATCGCCTTCGAGGAAAGACCATTCGGCCTCGACGAGGCCATGGCCGCCGATGAAGCCTTCATCAGCAGCGCGACGACAATTCTCCATCCGGTGATCAGCATCGACGGCAATCAGATCGGCGACGGCAAGCCCGGCCCGGTCGCCCGCCGGCTGCGTCAACTATATGTCCGGCATATGCTGGGGCAGCCCTGATTCGTCAGAGCCGCCCCGGCGCCGCAGGATGCGACGGCGCAAGCCATTGCATCCGGGAGCAGGACAAAACCGCGTTTTTGTCTTGCGGCAATGAACAATTCCATGGATGGAATGATTCGACGGATATTTGGGTGAAAAAATAATCAGTTTCGTTTCCACCTCTACCGGTTCGAATAGGCGGAGATCAGGCGGGCGGCCTGGCTGTCGAGCAATTCGGCGTGTTCGTCGGGGGGGTCCAGCGCCAACAGCAAGGGAGAGTCGTCGGACTCCGCATTGAAAACTTCGGTGTTTACGCGCGAGTCGCCGCCGGCGAGCTGGTGACAGTCGGCGCTGATCAGGAGGCTGTTGTCGGGGCACGCGTTGCAGATCTGGCGGGCGCGGTCGGGGGTTTCGCCTATCAGGCTGTCGTTGGCGCCGGACACCGGGGAATACAGCCTGGCGGGCACGGCGCCGCTATGGGCGGCCAGGGCGAAGCTGGCATTGGTGCGAACGCCCTCCGGACGAGTGTTCAGATGCTTGATCAGGCGCAGGAACAATTGCCCCGCATGAATGGCGCGGCACGCCTGCTCTTCGACCGCGCCCGCCCGGTCGAAGGAGATGAGGATTTCGTCTTCGCGGCAAGAGCAGACGCGGCCCTTGCAGATGCGGCTGACCTGGCCGGCGAAAAAATAATAGCGCTCGAGCAATTGCAGGGCGTGGTTCCGGCTCATGGCCGTTGCGAGGGAGAAATAATTGCTCATGCGGATCGCCAGCAGGCTGATCTCTTGCGAGCGCCAGGACTCCGCATCCGGCGGCGGCTCCTCGTCTTCGCCGAAACGGTCGAGGAAGGTGTGGCGGGCGAGGAAATTCGCCGTGGCGTTGAATTGCCTGGTCAAATTGGCGAGTTCGTCCCGCCCGGAAATGTCAGGGCATTCGACGATCTCCCCTCGCCTGATCTTGCCCAGCGAATAGGACAGGAGATTCATCGGGAATCCGAGCGAGACCCGGCAATAGGCCGCGATGAAGAGGCCGGCCGCCAGCATCATGACCAGCGCGGCGGCGCCGATGAGGATCAGATTGTCGTTCAATGCGGCTTGCAAATAGCCGAGGTCGAGACCGACGCTGACCGCGCCGTGGGTGACGCCGAGAAACTCGATGGCGCGAACGTAATACTCGCCGCGCAGCAGCGGCCGGGTCAGCAGCGAAATCGGCGGACTCGCATTGGGAACGCCCGCGCTCGCCACGCGCCGGCCCTCGTCGTCGAGCAGCGCCGCCTCGGTCACCGCCGGGTCGGCGGCCAGTTCCTCGAGAATCACGTTGATGCTGATGCGGTCTTCGGCTTGCACGTGTTCCGCCAGCAATTGCGCCGCCTGCCGCGCGATGACCGGGCCGAGCCGGTCGGCCTGGGCCTGCAATACCAGCCGCGTGTGGTAGCTGCTGATCAGCCAGAACACGCTCATGGCGAACAACAGGGCGAGGCAGGCGATCAGGGAAAAGCGGGAGGCGATGCGGGCGAAATTCATGGCGGAAGCATAATGGCCGGCGCGCGCGATGGCAATTTCTTCCGGGCGCGCGGAGGATGCCCGGCTTCGGCGCGGCGCGAATCAGGCCGCCCTGATCCGCATTTCCCGCGGGAAGCGGTAGGCGGGCTCCGCGGCGGGCGCGGCCAGACAGTAGCCTTGCGCCAGCAGCGCGCCGGAACGCCATAACAGCGGCAGCATGTTCATGTCTTCCGCCAGCGCCGCGATCACCTGCAACCTGGACTCGCGCAGTTTTTGCAGCGTCTGCTGCAATTGCCGCCGCCCGATGCCGACGCCGTCCGCCGCGGGCAGGTTTATCCTGACGTAATCGGCATTGAGCAGGGGCAAGTAGCGAAAAGGATTGTCGGTCAGGCCGAAATTGCTGACGGCCAGGCGGATTTCGAGACCGGCAAGTTGTTCGCAAAGATATTGCAGGTAGTGCTGGGCGATGAGCACATCGATCTCGCTGATCTGCAAGACCAGTTGCCGGGCCAGTCGCGCCTGTCCGGCGAGTTCGTCCCGCAGCCAGCGGAAGAAGCTTGCGTCGACCATGGAGTTCTGGGTCAGGCTGACAAAGAAACATAGCGCGGGACGGTCCCGCTCTCGCAATATGCCGAGCGCCCGGCGGATCAATTGCCGGTCGATACGGCCGCCGAGCGCATTCTGCACGGCGATTTCGAACAAGCGCACCGGCGCGAGCCGACCCTTTTCGAGCGGCAGCTGGCAACGTATTTCATAACGTTCGACTCCGTCGGGCAACAGACTGACGATCGGCTGGAAATTCAGCGCCAGCGGCCGGCGTTCAAGCGCCGGCCCAAGTTCGAGCGGGTCGAAGCCGTCGACTTCGTGCATCGCCGAAAGCCGCTGTTCGCCGTGCCGGCGAAACAGGGCGACGCTCAACTGGTGCCGCGCCCGGGCGAACAGCACCTCGGGGCCGGTCACTCCGGGCTCGGCGGCGGCCAGACCCACCGCGCATTTCAGTTCGAGTTGCGGCGGAATCGATTCCGATACCGCCGATTGCAGCGCATGCTTGATCCGGTCGGTAACAGGTCTTGCGTTGACGCTGTTTTCATTGCGCAGCAGCAAGGCGAACTCGTAATGTTCGCAGCGGCAGAGCGCGATCCCGTCCGGCAAGTTATGCCGGAGCAGCCGGGCGATATCGCAAAGCAGCAAGCTGGCGTCGGACTTGCCGACCCAAGAGCGGATTTCGTAGAAGTTTTCCAGTTGCAGCAAGGCCAGGGTCGCGGGCCGGCCGTCCTCCAGCGCCCGCCGCAGGCTGTCATCGAGAAAGGCGCGGTTCGGCAACCCCGTCAGCGGGTCGAGATGTTCGTTCGGCAAGCGCGCCGCTTCGGTCTGCAAGCGCGCTGCCTCATTCTGCAAGCGCGTTGTTTCAGTCTGCAAGGGACGGTCCATGGGCTGATTCTCCTTGATGCGCTGAATCTCCGGGTATTCCTGAACAATTCCGCTCATGGAACGGTTCATTGCCGCAAGACAGGAGCGCGGTTTCGTCTTGCGCCCGAATGCAATGGCGCGCGCCGGCGAATCCGGCGTAGCTCTTTGTGTGCCGCGGGTTCTGTACCGCGGGCTTGCGCCGCAGGGAAGCTATGACTTGATCGGAGCGTTCCTAGACCAGCCGGGTCTTGGCGGGTTCGCCCGGGTCTTCCCGCATCAGGCGGGGCACGAGGTAACCGGGCAGGGAGGCCTGCAATTCCCGCATGATCGCCGCGGCCGCCTCCAGCGTCACGGCGAAATGACCAGTGCCCGCGACCCGGTCCGGAAGGTGCAGATAATAAGGTAGGACATTTTCCGCAAAAAGCCGTTTCGACAGCAGCGAAAGCGCCGCGGCGGCGTCATTGACGCCCTTGAGCAGCACCGACTGGTTGAGCAGGCCGGCTCCGGTTTCGCGCAGCGCGGCCAGCGCGCGGGCGAGGTCGGAATCGATTTCCTGCGCATGATTGCAATGGATGACGACCACCAGCCGCGGCCCGCAGTCCCGCAACAGGGCGAGCAGTCCGTCGCTTACTCGCGCGGGAATGACGACGGGGAGGCGGGTGTGGATGCGCGCGGTGGTCACATGGGGAATCTCCGAGATGGATTCGAGCAGCCAGCGCAATTGGCCGTCCCCGAGCGCCAGGGGGTCGCCGCCGCTGAGGATCACTTCCTCGATGCCGGCGTCGGCGCGGATGTAGTCCAGCGCCGAGCGCCATTCCGCGCGCGCCGGACTGTTCCGGCGATAATCGAATTCGCGGCGGAAACAATAGCGGCAATGGACCGCGCAATGCGGCGCGGCGACCAGCAGCACCCGGCCCCGGTACTTGTGCAGCAGGCCGGGACGCGGATTATAATGGCGCTCCCGCAGCGGGTCGGCCGCGAAACCGGGCGCCTCCCGCTCTTCTGCGCGGGAAGGCCAGACCTGGCGCAGCAGGGGATCCCGCCAGTTGCCCTTTTCCATGCGTTCGGCGAAGGCCCGCGGCACTTTCAATGGAAATTGCGCCAGCGCCCGCTCGCCGGCGGGGTCGAGACGCGGGTCGAGTTGCAGGAAATCCGCGAGTTCCCGCGGGTCGGTAATCAGATCGGACAGGGATTCCTGCCATTGATCCGCCGGCTGGCTGGCTGGAGGCATGGACTGCGGTCAACAGGCAAATGAGCGAAAGGCGATTATGACATCCTATTCAACCAACGAGTTCAAGGGCGGATTGAAACTGCTGGTCGACGGCGAACCCTGCTCGATCCTGGAAAACGAATTCGTCAAGCCGGGCAAGGGCCAAGCCTTCAACCGCGTCAAGTTCCGCAACCTGCTCAACGGCCGCGTCTGGGAGCGCACCTTCAAGTCCGGCGAATCGCTGGCAGGCGCCGACGTGCTCGAGCTCGACATGGAATATCTCTACGAAGACGGCGAATTCTGGCATTTCATGAAAACCGACGGCAGTTACGAACAACTCGCCGCCGACGCAAGCGCCGTCAGCGAAGCGAAGAACTGGCTCAAACCGCAAGAGGCCTACCAGGTCGTGCTCTGGAACGACAAGCCGATCTCGGTGATTCCGCCCAATTTCGTCGAACTCGAGGTCTTGCAGACCGACCCGGGCCTGAAAGGCGATACCGCCCAAGGCGGCTCCAAGCCCGCCACCTTGAGTTCGGGCGCCGTGGTCAAGGTGCCGCTGTTCGTCAACCAGGGCGATTTGCTGCGCGTCGACACCCGCACCGGGGAATACCAGAACCGGGTCGCCAGACAAGCCCCGCCATGACCGACTGGCGGCCCGCCGCCGAACCCGATTTGCTGCGGCTGCGAGCGGATGCGCTCTCGCGCATCAGGCGGTTCTTCGCCGCGCGCGACGTGCTCGAGGTGGAAACGCCCCTGCTCGCGCCGGCCACGGTTACCGACCTTCATGTCGATTCGATTCCCGCGCAAATGCGAATCGAGGGCGGCCGGCAGACCTTTTTCTTGCAGACTTCTCCCGAATACGCCATGAAACGCTTGCTCGCGGCGGGGAGCGGCGCCTGCTACCAGATCTGCAAGAGTTTCCGCCAGGGCGACATCGGCGCCCGGCACAATCCCGAATTCACCATGCTCGAATGGTATCGGCCCGGCTTCAGTCTCGAACAACTCATGGACGAGGCGGAACAACTGTTGCGCGAGTTCCTGCCGCAGGCGTCGCCGTCGCGGCTGAACTATCGCGAATGGTTCCGGCGGCGGCTCGGCGTCGACCCTCACCGCATCGAACTCGAAGCCTTGCGCCGACTCGCGCGCCGCAAACTGTCGCTCGACGCCGCCGCGCTCGACGCCGAGGATTGTCTGCAATTGTTGCTCGGCCGGTTGATGGAAGCGGAATTGTCCGGGCATTGTTTCATTTACGATTATCCGGCGGCCCAGGCGGCGCTTGCGAAAATCGAGGCGGATCGGGAAGGAGAAGCGGTGGCGCGGCGCTTCGAGTTGTTCTGCCGCGGCATGGAACTCGCCAACGGCTACGACGAGGAGACCGATGCGCGGGAATTGCGCCGCCGCTTCGCGCGCGACCGGCAAAGGCGCGCCGCGCTCGGCCGCCCGACGCCGGCGATCGACGAAAAACTGCTCGCGGCGCTCGAACACGGATTGCCCGCCTGCGCGGGAGTGGCGCTCGGCGTCGACCGCTTGCTGATGTTGCTCGCCGGCGCGAGTTCCATCGACGCAGTGCTGGCCTTTCCCGCCGGCCGCATCTGAACGTCGCGCTGCGGGCGGCTGTTTGCAAGCCGGTCGGGTCGCGCCGCCTGCCTGGTTCGGCCAATGAAGAGCGGGAGGCCCGCCGGCCAGCGCCTGTCGGGGCCGCCGGGCGCGATCCGTGTCCCTGGTTCGGTTCCGGTCGACCGGAATCCGGGGATTTTCTCGATCCGGAAATATAGAATGCGCATCTCGGCAATTGTCCATTCTGACATGGAGTCCATTCGATGACGCGCGTTTCTTTCCTGTTCGGCCGCGCCGGCCTGTTTCTTTCCCTGCTGTTGTTCGCCCAGGCGGCGTCGGCCGCCGAAGCGGCGGCGACCCTGGAGTTGACCGGCAGCGGGCTGGGCATCGCCGCCCTGGCGGTTTTCGTGCTCGCCTATGCGCTGGTGATCAGCGAAGAGAATATCCATCTGCGCAAATCCAAACCGGTGGTGGTCGCCGCCGGGGTGATCTGGGTGCTGGCGGCGCTGGCCTACGCCGCCGCCGGCGAGTCGGCGCTGGCCGAGGAACTCGTGCGGCACAACCTGCTCGAGTTCGTCGAACTGTTCCTGTTCCTGCTCGCCGCCATGACCTATATCAATACCATGGAAGAACGGGGCGTTTTCAATCTGCTGCGCGCGAAACTCGTCAGTTCGGGCTATTCCCTGCGCCAGCTGTTCTGGGTCACCGGCCTGATTTCCTTTTGCATGTCGCCGCTGGCGGACAACCTGACCACGGCCTTGCTCATGGCCGCCGTGGTGGTGTCGATCGGGGGCGACAATACCCGCTTTGTCGTGCTGGGCTGCGTCAATGTCGTGGTGGCGTCGAACGCCGGCGGCGTGTTCAGTCCTTTCGGCGACATCACCACGCTGATGATCTGGCAGGCCGGCCATGTCCAGTTCCAGGAATTCTTCGTGCTGGTGATTCCTTCGATCGTCAACTGGGTTGTCGCCGCGGGCGTCATGAGCCTGGCGGTTCCCGCCGAAAGACCGGCATCGGTTCGGGAAGAGGTCCGGGTCAAGTACGGCGGCTGGGTCGTTGTCGGCCTGTTCGGCCTCACCATCTCCATGGCGGTGAGTTTCCATAACTTCCTGCATTTGCCGCCGGTGCTCGGCATGATGACCGGGCTCGGCGTGCTCAAGCTCTACGGTTACTATCTGCAAATGCGCGATGCCGGCTACATGGGCGCGGCCACCGATCTGGTGAGCGGCGATGCGGCGCTGTTCGGCGATTCGATGCGCGAACACGAGATCGAGCAGGAGGACGGGCCCTACAACATCTTTCATAATCTGCAACGAGCCGAGTGGGACACGCTGATCTTTTTCTACGGCATCATCCTTTGCGTCGGCGGCCTCGGGGCCTTCGGCTATCTGGCGGTGGTCTCCGAATTCACTTATGAAGGTCTCGGGCCGACCGCGGCCAATATCCTGGTGGGATTCGCGTCGGCGTTGATCGACAATATCCCGGTCATGTTCGCCGTGCTCGAAATGGCGCCGGAAATGGATCTCGGACAATGGCTGCTGATCACCTTGACGGCCGGCGCGGGCGGCTCGATGCTGTCGATCGGCTCCGCCGCGGGCGTCGCCGTGATGGGCCAGGCGCGAGGCGTCTACACTTTCTTCGCGCACCTGAAATGGAGTTGGGCGATCGCGCTGGGCTATTTCGCGAGCATCGGCGCGCATTTCCTGCTCAACGGGGCTTATTTCACCGGTTGAGCGGACGGCGGGCCGGCCCGGCGCGGTTCAGTCCGCTCCCGCCACCTCGACCAGCACCCGGTAGATCATTTCGCTTCCCTCCGCCAGGGAGCGTACCGAGACGCGCTCGTCGTTGCCGTGCATGCGCGACAGGTCCTCCTGATCGATGGGGTAGGGGTAGATGCCGTAAACCGGAATGCCGCGGTTGCGCCAGGCGCCGGCGTCCGTGCCCGCCTGGAACAGGTAGGAAGTCACCAGCGCTTCGGGGTATTGCTGGCGCGCGGAAGCGGCCAGGGCCTGATACAACTCGGTGTCTTCGGGCGAGGGCGATTGCCGCGAACGTTGCTGCAATCCGGCCAGCGCGGCTTGCTGGCTATCGCCGGTGACGATTTCGACCGAAATCGCCGGGTCGGCCGTCACCCGGCGGATTTCCCCGATGAAGGCCGCGACATCGGTTCCCGGGATCAGGCGGAAATTGACGAGCGCGCTGGCGGTGCCGGGAATGACATTGATCCTGAAGCCGCCTTCGATGATCACCGGCGCGATGGTATTGCGCATGAAGGCGCGCAATAGCGGGTCGACGCCGAGTTGTCGGTCGGCCCGGGCGACGCGGGCCGCGTCGGTTCCAGCGACCAGATCCTCGAACCAGGTTTGCTCCGGTTCCTCGGCGGTCTGCGCGAGGGTTGTGAAAAATTGCCGCGTAATCGGGATCAATTGCACGCCCGGATCGTATTCGGACAACTTGTCCAGCGCCCGGGCGAGGGCGAAGATCGCATTGTCCGGCCGCGGCATCGACGAATGGATGCTGTGGCCGGATGCGGTTACGCGCAAGCTGAGCATGAACTTGTCGGCGGTCGAGATGCTCACGTAGCGCACTTCGTCCGCGCCGGCGCGCTTGATGATCCAGCCGCCTTCGTTGAGGACGAATTCGGCGTCGATCAGGGGCCAATGCTCCCGCGCCAGCCAGCCCGTTCCGTAACTCCCGCCTTCCTCGTCGGCCTCGGCCAGCAAGATCACATCGCGCGCCAGGGGAACCCCGTCGCGGGCGAGCCGCATGACGGCTTCGGCGAACACCGCGAGACCGCCCTTGAAATCGATGGCGCCTCGGCCGTGCACATAGCCGTCGGCGATATCGCCGCCGAAGGGGTCCACGGTCCACAGGGCCCTCTCCACGCCGACCACATCGGCATGGGCGGCAAGCAGGATCGGACGCCTGGAGCCGTCGCCGCGCAGCCTTGCGATGAAATGCGCCTTGCCGGCGACGGGCGTCTCGACGATGGAAACCTCGAAGTCCAGCGCTTCGAACCGCGGCCGCAGGAACTCGGCCAGGGCGGCTTCATTGCCGGGCGGATTCGAAGTGTCGATGCGGATGATTTCGCTCAGCAATTGCGCCGTCGGATTGGTCTGGGCCCGCGCCGGAACGGCGAACAGGCCCGACGCGACAAGAATAAGGAAAAGACTGCCGATTGTTCTCATGATGAAAGGTCCTTGTATTCTCTGAATAATTCCATCCATGGAATTATTCATTGCCGCAAGACAAAAGCGTGGTTTTGTCTTGCTCCCGGATTCAATGGCTTGCGCCATCGAATCCGGCGATGCTCTTTTGCGCCGCGGGCTTGCACATGCCCGCCGTCCCCGGGCAAGGCGCGCCCATGACCGCCGCATCATGTCCGCCGCAATGCGTCGGTGCGGGGCGCCGGTACAGGGCGCGTATCGCCCGGAGCGGGCCATTATCGCGCGTCGCGGTCGCGTCATTCGCCGGAAACGCGGATGCCGAAGGGATCGATTTCGATCAGCACATCGGTCATGCCGGTAATCTCCGCGGGCGGCGAGTCGGAGGCTTCGTGTTCAGCGAAAACGAGCACCCGGATCGCGCTGGCGGCGCGCTCGGGCAAGCGCAGCCGGACCGAATCGAAGCCCTGGGGGATGAAGGTGCTGACCAGATCGAATGCCTCGCCGAGTTCCCCGGTCAGCGTCCTGCGGTTGCCGTACCACGCGGATCTGGTTGCCGGGATGCGGGCGGCGGTCGCCTCGTCGTAGAGGAACAATACATCGACGCCGGTGATCTCGATCGCATTCGGGTCGAGCCGCGAGCGAATCTCGATAGATTCAACCGCCGCGCCGGCCCTGGCCGCGAAAACAGCCAGAACCAGCAATGACAACGCCCGGCGCAACATGGTCGGCTTCGATTCATACCGCGGGCCTGCGCCGCAGGAAAGCTTCGACTTGATCGGAGCTTCCCTAGTTTTCGTCGGTGTCGACTTCGCCACGGGTGCCCTTGGGCGTGCCGTCGCCGTTGAAGCCCATGACTTCATAACGCCGCCAGCCGGCCAGGATGCCGTGCAGGCCGTGGTTGCCTTCGTGGCAGGCGTATTCGAATACCGGGTCGGGAGATCTGCGCAAGGGCAATTTGGCCGACCAGGAACTGTCCCAGGACAGCGGATCGGTCACGGTGAAATCGTATTCGATCGTGTTCTCGTCGACATGGCGGAAACGCTCTTCGATCACGGCCTGATCGGACAAGCCCCGCAGATTGTAGTCGTGATAGAAATGCTGCGTGTGGACCACGAGTTCGTCGCCGTCCCAATAGCCGATGGAATCGCCTTCCCACTTGAGCTGCCTGGTGTGATGTTCGCTGTCGAGCCGGACGATGCGGGCTGAATGCACCATTTCGTTCAGGATCATCACCGAATCCCCGGTCTGGACGATTTGCATGTTGTTGTTGTAGGAGCCGGGGATCATGGGCGGTCCGCCGACGAATCCCGTGATGCAGCGGTCGACCGTGGTGCGGCCTTCGGGCCCGGCGCTGTTGAAGATCATTTCCCGGTATTGGTCGCGTCGCTGCCGGCCGGCTTCGTTCAAGGGCGGCATGCGGCCATTGGGAGGATCATAGATCAGCGAGGTGCGGCGGTCGTAAATGGTCTCGCTGCCGCGCTCGTACCAGAATTCGTTATAGGAGATCACGCCCGGCGGGTAACCCGCGCCGCCGACGCTGTCGATGATCAGGTCGCGGTTCTGGCGGCGGTTTTCATAGGCTTCCCATTCCGCCGCCTGTTCTTCCGTCAGCACTTCGAGATGTTCGAGTTCGGCCGGCCTGTTCAAGGGCGTCAGGGTGCGGAACGTATAGGTGCCCTGGAAATCGGGATGGCCGTATTCGGTGCGCGGGATGTCGCCGGATTGGGCGAGCGCGAGGCAGGAAAGCAGGCCGCCGGCCAATGCGGCGAGCGTCTTGCCGATGATGTCGCAGGTCATGGGAACCTCCAGGCGTATGTTGTCCGGGTAATCCTCTCGTGTATTTCTCCGGATCATTCCATCCATGGAATCATCCATTGCCGCAAGAGACAGAAGCGCTGTCTTGTCTTGCTCCCGAATTCCATGGCTTGCGCCGTCGAATCCGGCGGTGCTCTTTTGTACCGCGGGTTTGTACCGCGGGTTTGTACCGCGGGTTTGTACCGCAGGTTTGTACCGCGAGACTGCGCCGCAGGAAAAACCCTGACTCGGTCAGAGCTTTCCTGATGCGCCGGCGCGTCCATGCGACTGGCGGAAATGTCTTGCCAATTCCGGAAAGTACGCCGATCCAGCGCGGTTTTCAAGGATTTGTTGCGGGTCGCGCGCGTAGTTTATGCTTGTCGGCGTTGTATGGAGCGATGGAAGCGGTGACGAACACTGTCGTCGGATATGCGCGGCGCAAGGCCGCGGGCGAGAAAGTGCTCGCCTTGCCGGCGCTGGCGGCGGGCGGAATCCTGTTGCTGAGCCTGGCTTCGCGGGTGCGGGGCAATGAGGTGCTGCTCGCTTCGACGCTGAGCGCGGCCGCGACGCTGTTTCTCTGGCTGGGCTGGCAATGGATCGGATTCCGGCGAAGCGGGCAATATCCGGGCATCCGGATTCTGTTGCGCCCGCAGCATTATGTGCAGGCGCTGGTGCAAGGCGGCGTGTTCCTGTATTGGGGCTATTACTGGAGCCCGGTCTACGATCATTTCTGGCTGCTCGGCGCGCAATTGCTGTTCGCCTACGGCTTCGACATGTTGCTGGCCTGGTCGCGCAAGCGGGATTATCTGCTGGGCTTCGGCCCTTTCCCGATCATTTTCAGCATCAATCTGTTCCTCTGGTTTCGCGACGACTGGTTCTATCTGCAATACCTGATGCTGGCCGCGGGTTTCATGGGCAAGGAATATGTCCGCTGGACGCGCGCAGGCCGCGACGCGCATATCTTCAATCCTTCGGCCTTCGCGCTGGGACTGTTTTCGCTGGCGCTGATCGTCACGGGCACGACGGAATTGACCTGGGGACAGGAAATCGCCTCCACGCTGACGCTGGCGCCGAATATCTACACCTTCCTGTTCCTGGCCGGCCTGGTGGTGATGTATTTCTTCTCGATCACTTTGGTGGCGGGCATGGCGGCGGTCTCGCTGTTCGCGATGAGCGCCGCGTATTTCGCTTTCACGGGCGTGCCTTATTTCATTGATTCGGAAATTCCGGCGGCGGTCTTCCTCGGCCTGCATCTGCTCGTGACCGACCCTTCGACCTCGCCGCGCACGCCGCTCGGCAAGGCCTTGTTCGGCGCGCTGTACGGCCTGGGAGTATTCGCGCTGTACTCCTTGCTCGGGGCGCTCGGCGCGCCGACCTTCTATGACAAGTTGCTCTGCGTGCCCTTGCTCAATCTTTGCGTGATCGCCATCGATCGGGCGGTGGAATCGATTCCCTCCGCATCCCTGGCCTCGATGTGGCGGCGCGGCTGGAATCCGGCGCGCGCCAATGCGGCGCATATGGCGTTATGGATCGCGGTATTCGCGACGGCTTCCCTTGCCGGCAAGACCGACGGCAGGCATGTCGGCGACAGCGTCCCCTTCTGGCAACAGGCTTGCGCCGATTCGTTGCCGAACGCTTGCCGGCGACTGCTGCAATTGCAATCCGCCTATTGCGGCGACAACTCGGCCTGGGCCTGCAATGAACTCGGGGCGCATTATCGGGAAGGCCGCATCGTCGCGCCCGACGCGGAACTTTCCCGGAGTTTCTTCGCGCGCGCCTGCGAATTGCGATCGATGGCGGCCTGCCAGAACCTGCTTCGCGACGGCGCGCTTTACCGGCCGCCGCCGGGCGAGCTCGACCTGCGCCTGCTATTGCGCGAAGGCGGACTCAATCTGATGGAAATGCCAGCGGCCGACTTGTTCCGGCGCGCCTGCGAACACGACTGGCGCTTCGCCTGCGGGAACCGGCCCGCATGAGCGCGCCGGCCGCCGGGGAAAGCGCGCCGGCCGCCGGCCGCGCCGGCCTCGTCTTGCTGGCGCTTGTCGTCGTCTTCGTCTTTGTCCGGCTTTATCGATACGGCGCCGCGCCCGAGCCCGCGTCGGCGACCGCGCCCATGGCCGCGCCCGACGGCTTTCGCGCAGATGCCTGGATGCTGCCCGACGAAGCCATGCTCGGCTTCGTCGAAGTGCCTGCCGGAGCCTTCATCATGGGCAGCGACCCGCGCCAGGATCCTTCCGCCTATGAGAATGAGCGCTGGTCCGCGGACCAGCGCCAGGGCAATCCGTATTTGCCGGCTTTCTACATCGGCAGGTACGAGGTCACCGTCGCGCAATTCAATGTGTTCGCGGCGCGCTCGGGCGGCGCGGCGCCGCGCGCAGGCGCGCCCGCGCATCCCGTCGCCGGGGCGACCTGGCCCGAAGCGCTGGTTTACGGGCGCTGGCTTGGCGAGCAGTTGCGGACTTCGCCCGCGACGCCGCGGGCCGTCAGGGCCGCGCTCGATTCCGGCTGGCGCGTGGGTCTGCCCTCGGAAGCGCAATGGGAGAAAGCCGCGCGGGGCGTCGACGGCCGCATCTTCCCCTGGGGTTCGGACCCCGGCGCCGGCAACGCCAATTTCGGCGGCGGCGGTCCGCGCGAGGTCACCGCCGGCGCCTGCCCGCAATGCAGTTATGGACTTGCGGACATGGCCGGCAATGTCTGGGAGATGACGGCCAGTCCCTTGCAAGACTATCCCTTCGACCCCGCCGACGACGCATCGACCCTGGGCGAGGACGCCTTGTTCGTCATGCGCGGCGGCTCCTTTGCCGATACCGCCAACAATGCGCGCGCCGCCGTGCGCGGCGCGGCGGATCCGGGCGTGCGCAATCCCGGCATCGGCTTCCGGCTGGCGATTTCCCCGCCTTGAGCGCGGCCTTCTATCTCGGCGCTCCGACTTGCCCGGGTCGGAGCGCCGCCGCAAATCCCGACTTGTCCGGTTCGGATTGCCGGGTATTCCCCGCGCAATGCCGTCCGCGGCATGGTCGGGTCGGCCGGGATGCGCCCGTCGCCGCCGAACTGGGACAGCGGGAACATCATGGTTCGTTGCCGCAAGGCCAGCGCGCGGTTTTCTCGCGGCCGAATGCGCCGGCTTGCGCCGTCGCATCCATGCGCCGCGGAGAAGCGCTGATCAATCAGGGCTGCCGCGGCTGAAAAGCCGGCCGCCTTCTCGATTCGCGCAATGATCGGCAGGGGCAGGCGGGCGCGTCGGAAACAATGCCCGGACTGCAAAATCGCTCCTCGGCGGCGACTTTCGGGGTTTGCCGCGCCGCGGCCGCGACCGCCCGCCAGGGACTCCAGTTTTCGGCGATTTCGCAAATCCGCAATCCGCCCGCTTCGAACAGCAGTTCGCCGACAAACTGCCTGAACTCCAGTTCGCCATGCAACGGCGCCGAAACCGCGCCGACCGGCCTCGAATGATCGGCGCGCATCAGCCGGAAGCAATTTCCGGCGCGGGACCGGTAGCGGCAGATGACCGCATCCCGCCCGCCCGCCGGCATGATCAGGGGGTCTTGCCGGGTGCGGTCATGGAGCAAACGTTCGGCGGCTCCGGCCCATTCGGCGCCGGCAACCGGGGCGCCCAGGCCGGCCGCCAGCAAGCACAGCAATCCGCCCAGTCGCGACAGGTTATCCATGGTCTTCTCTCTACAGGCTCGTTTCGATGGAGACTATATAGACCAGCTTGCGCGCAAAGCCCGGAATTTCGCGCAAATCAATCGCGCGCGGGCGGCCGGGGCGGTCGGCGAGTCCGGCGGCAAATTCCGGAAGCGGGGTAGAATCGCAGGGAATCGCAGGGAATCGCATTGATGAGTCGGGCGCATGCGGCATATAGTGAACTTGACTCGGCCAACTCGATATCCGGATGCTCCCGGCCGGGGAAGCTCCGATTTGGCCAGAGCTTCCCCGCGGGCATGAGGCGGGACAATGAGTGAAGGAACTGGTCTGATGCGATCGAACAAGCTGAAATGGGCGCTGGCCGCGCTGGCGGCGGCGTTGCTGGCGGCGGCCCTGTTCGCGCCGCCGCCGATATCGGACGACCTGGCGTTTTCCGACGACGCGGAGATATTGGCCCGGGGCGAATACCTGGTGACGGCCGGAGGCTGCATCAGTTGCCATCGCGGCGCGGAGAACGAAGCGGCGTTCAGCGGCGGCCTCGGGCTGGAATCGGATTTCGGGACTTTTTACGCGCCGAATATCACGCCCGATGCGGAAACCGGCATCGGCGGCTGGAGCGCCGGAGAGTTCGCGCGCGCCATGAAACATGGCCGCAGTCCGGGGGGAGGGTTCTATTTCCCGTCGTTTCCGTACCGCTCCTATGCCGGATTGACGGATGAAGACGCGGTGGCGATGGGATCCTGGCTGATGTCGCTGGAGCCGGCGCGGCATGCGGCGCCCGCGCACGAAACGCCCTGGTGGCTGGCGCGGCCGCTGATGGCCGGCTGGAATCTGCTGGCGGGCTTCCACGAGCCGCCGGCGGAAGAGTTCGGGAACGAACTGACGCGGCGCGGGGCCTATCTGGCGCGCAACCTCGGCCATTGCGGCGAATGTCATACGCCGCGCAACAGCCTGGGAATCCCCGTCGGCAGCCGCGAATTCGCCGGCGCCGAGCTGGGCGAGGACACGGTCGAGGCGATCGACGCCGCCGCGCTCGAGGACTGGACTTTCGACAATTTCGACCTGTTCCTGCTGATCGGCCTCAAACCCGACGGCGAATTCGTCGGCGGCGACATGAACGAGGTCGTCGAATTCAACACGAGCCGGCTGAGCGACGAAGACCGGGACGCGCTGGCGGCATTTTTCACCCGCCACCGGCGGGAAGACTGACTTTTTGCGCCCGGAATTTGGCGGAAACAGCAGCGAGCGACTAGGCTTTCACGGCAACCGGCGGCCAGGCGGGCCGCTGTTGCTGGGAGGAAAAATGCCGACCGACACAGTCCTGCTGCAAACCATAGTCGCTACCTGCTTTGCCGCTTCGCTGATTCCGAAAGCCATGTGGCGCCGCCGCACCGGCGAATACGTGGGCTTCCAGAGCAACCTCGTGCTGCTCTATTTCGTTTTCCTGGTGAGTTTCGTCGGCGGCGGGGTCGCCGCCAACTACGATGCCTGGGAAGCCGTCGCCAGAACCGCGCTGATGGTGGCCGCCACCTTCCTGATCGGCTGGCTGGTCACGGTGACCGCCTATTGGAAACGATATCGCACGCGCCCCCGCAAGGGCGCCCCGCCGGCGCGCTCCTGAGCGCCGGACATCCTCTGCGCGATACCCCATTGCCGCAAGACCAAAGCGCGGGAACCCGGAAATGACAGCAATCGCGGCTTTGCATGCTGCGGGCGCGAACTGCGACATGGCGCGGGGTTTTCGCGGTTTCGCCGGCGACAGCAATTTCCGGCTGCGTTGCCGCGCAGTTCGGCGCGGTTCTGTCTTGCTGCCGGATGCGGCGCGCGCCATTGCGCTCGGCGGCGCATCGCATCCATGCGCCGGCGGAATTTTCCGCCGCGATTATGCGCTTCCGGCGGATCGCGCCTATGTTTACTCCGCAAGACGCGATTCAATTTCAATTTCATTTCAAGGAGCAAGACATGAGAGAACTCACGATCGAAGAGATGGATCAGGTGGATGGCGGCGTAGTCTGGTTCGGCGCGGCGGCGGGCGCGATATACGGCGGGTACAAGGCTTATGAAGCGGGCGGCGGGGCCGGCGCGATCATGGGCGGCGCAGCCCTGGGAGCAGCGACCGGCGTGTTCGGCGGCGTCGCGGCCGCGACCTCGGGCTTCACGAGAGTAGTCTTCGCAGGCTATTCGTATGGAACCGACTATCTGAACGACAGATTCCAGGATGATGTCAAGGATAGAGGCTCCTGAGCCGCAAGCCCGGCAGATGCGCATCGCAGCATTTGATTGCGGTGTCTGATGATTGATTACCTTGCGGGGGCGGCTCCACTCCGGGGCTTGCCCCCGACTTTTTCGCCGGAAAAGCTCTGATCAGGCCGGGGCTTTCCTGCGGCGCAGGCCCGAGATGCAAAAGAGCGCCGCCGGATTCGACGGCGCGAGCCGTTGCATTCGAGAGCAAGACAAAACACGCTTTTGTCTTGCGGCAATGAACAATTCCATGGCTGGAATTATTCAGAAGATACCTGAGGCGCTGGCCGCGCCGGCTACATGGAGGCTTGCAATGATCGACCTGTTGAGGTTCGCGCATTTTGAAATCTGGGGGCTCGCCCTGATTCTGGGTTCGACCTTGTTCCCCCGCATAATCTGGCACAAGGATAGCGGGCGCTATCGGGGTTTCCTGAACTGGGAGTTTCTCGCGCACGCGCTGGTTTTCGGGCTTTATATCGGGATTTTCGCATGGCCGCTGGGAACAGCGGGCGGCAATCTGCCGCAATACATGATCGTGAATTTCCTGGTGCTGCTGATCGTCGCGCGCATCACCGTGGAGCTATGGCACCGGAAACAGTTCGGAGAATGGCTGCACCGCAAGTCCGGCGCCGCGAAACGAGGCGGCGCAGGCGCATAGGCAAGCTCCGATCAAGTCGGCGCTTGCCTGCGGCGCATGCCCGCAGTACAAGCCCGTGATGCAAACGTGATGCAAAAGAGCGCCGCCGGATTCGCCGGCGCGAGCCGTTGTATCCGTGAGCAAGACAAGACCGCGTCTTGTCTTGCGGCAATGAATAATTCCATGGATGGAATTATTCAGAGGGTAAATGGCTAACCGCCGTCGACCCGGCCGGGCGCGCCTGGATCGAAGTGCTTCCGCGCGCCTGGAAAACGACTTTTGCGGGCAGGACCAATAAGGTACCATGCCGCCTTGCCGCGCCTGCCCGGCAAGCGGCGGCAACTTGCCGGCCGGTGCGGCGACGGGAGCGGCATCCCGCATCGGCCGATACGGCGCGGCCCACTGAAGGCGTCGGGCTGGTCGCCGAAGTCGCGCGAGTCGGTATGACAACATGGCAGCAGGCAATCGGTTTTTCGACCGCCCGATCCTCAACTCTCCATACGAGTACCCGGCGCGCCATTGGGAACTCGACGACAGCGGACAACCCACCAACCGGATCGTCGACCGCCGCCGCGAGGTGTCGTTCATCACGCCGATTCCGGCGCCGAAGCGGGGCAAGGGCGGCCAGCGGGGGGCGCTGATCTTCGACGAGGAAGCGCAGCGGATAGCGACCGGCGACCAGCAATACGAGCTCGCGCAGACCATCAACGGCATCCGCGGCGCGGTCGATCAGTGGCGCGCGTTGCCGGCGGCGCAATGGCGGGTAACGCCGGAAACGGCCCGCCTGCTCCGTCACTGGCGCAGTCACAGGTTCAACGATATCCGCCCGTTCTTTTGCCAGGTCGAGGCGGCGGAAACGGTCATCTGGCTGACCGAGGTCGCCCCCGGGCTCGGCGCCGGGGGCAGGCAGTTCCTGGATCATCTCGCGTCGGCGAACCAGGACGCCAACCCCGGCCTTGCCCGGCTCGCCCTCAAGCTCGCCACCGGCGCCGGCAAGACCACCGTCATGGCCATGCTCATTGCATGGCAGACGATAAACGCGGTCCGCCGCCCGAACAGCCGGCGGTTCACGCGCGGTTTTCTGGTCGTCGCGCCGGGCATCACGATCAAGGACCGCCTTCGCGTGCTTCAGCCCAACGATCCGGACAGCTATTACCGCAGCAGGGAACTGGTGCCGGGCGACATGTTGGGCGATCTCGAACGCGCCAGGATAGTCATCACCAATTTCCACGCATTCAAGCGGCGCGAGACGATGCAGGTCTCCAGGGGCGGCCGGGCGCTGTTGCAAGGGCGCGGCGCTGAAATTCGCTCGCTGGAAACCGAAGGCCAGATGCTCCAGCGCGTCATGCCGGAGTTGATGGGGACGAGGAACGTGCTGGCCCTGAACGACGAGGCGCACCACTGTTACCGCGAAAAACCGGGCGGCAACGACGAAGGCAAGCTTGCGGGAGACGACCGCAAGGAGGCCGAGAAGAATCGCGCGGCCGCGCGACTGTGGATCTCCGGGCTGGAGGCGGTCGGGCGCAAGCTCGGACTCGCCCGCGTGCTCGACCTCTCGGCGACGCCGTTTTTCCTGCGCGGTTCGGGCTACGCCGAAGGGACGCTTTTCCCCTGGACCATGAGCGACTTCTCGTTGATGGACGCCATCGAGAGCGGCATCGTCAAGTTGCCTCGCGTCCCGGTCGCCGACAACATCCCCGGCGGCGACATGCCGAAGTTCCGCAACCTGTGGGAGCACATCCGCAAGGACATGCCGAAGAAGGGCCGCGGCAAGGCTTCGAGTCTCGATCCGCTGCATCTTCCCGCAACGCTTGAGACGGCGCTGCAGGCCCTGTACGGCCATTACGAAAAGACCTTCGCGCTCTGGGAGGAGGCGGGCATCGAGGTGCCGCCCTGTTTCATCGTGGTCTGCAACAACACATCGACCTCGAAGCTGATTTACGACTACATCTCGGGTTTCGGCCGCGAGCGCCCGGACGGCTCCAGGACGCTGGAGCACGGCCGCCTCAAGTTGTTCCGCAACTTCGACGAACACGGCAACGCGATCCCGCGGCCGCGCACCTTGCTGATCGACAGCGAGCAGCTCGAGTCGGGGGAAGCGCTCGACCGCAACTTCCGCGCCATGGCGGCCGACGAGATCGAACGCTTCCGCCGCGAGATCGTCGAGCGCACGGGCGACCGGAAACGCGCCGAGAAACTCTCGGACCAGGACTTGCTGCGCGAGGCGATGAACACGGTCGGCAAGCAAGGCCGCCTCGGCGGCGCGACCCGCTGCGTCGTTTCGGTGTCGATGCTGACGGAAGGCTGGGACGCGAACACCGTCACCCATGTGTTGGGCGTGCGCGCGTTCGGCACGCAACTGCTCTGCGAACAGGCGGTCGGCCGGTCGCTGCGCCGCCAGTCCTACGAACTGGATGAAGACGGCGTGTTGCCCGTCGAGTACGCCGACGTGCTCGGCATTCCCTTCGACTTCACGGCCAGACCCATGGTCGCCCCGCCGCAGAAGCCGCGCAAGACGGTGGAGGTCAAGGCGGTCTCGCCTGATCGCGACGCCTGCGAAATCCGTTTCCCGCGCGTCGCGGGCTATCGCGTCGAGCTGCCGGAAGAGCGCCTCGAGGCAACTTTCAGCGCCGATTCGACCCTGGTGCTGACCCCGGAACTTGTGGGTCCGTCCGTCACTCGCAACGAGGGAATAATCGGCGAAGGAGTCGACCTCGATCTGGTTCACACCCGCGGCTTGCGCGACTCGACGTTGCTGTTCCATCTGACCAAACGCTTGCTCGAGACCAAATGGCGCGACCCCGGCGGAGAACCGAAACTGCACCTGTTCGGCCAGCTCAAACGCATCGCGCGCCGCTGGCTCGACCAGCATCTCGTTTGCAAGGGCGACACCTGGCCGGCGCAACTCATGTATCTGAAATTTGCGGACATGGCCTGCGAACGCATTACGCAGGCCATCGTCGCCCGCCACCTCGAGGAACGTCCGGTCAAGGCGGTGCTCGACCCCTTCAACGCAACCGGCTCCACCAGGCACGTCCGCTTCGCGACCTCGAAGCAGCTCTACAGGACCGACGCTCGCAAGTGCCATATCAACCATGTCGTCTGCGACAGCGACTGGGAAGCCGAGTTCTGCCGCGTCGCGGAAAGCCACCCCCGCGTGCGCGCCTATGCGAAAAACCATGGTCTCGGGCTGGAAGTGCCCTATCGCCTCGGCGGCGAAGCGCGCATCTACCTTCCCGATTTCATCTTGCTGGTGGATGACGGACGCGGCGATGAAGACTTTCTGCGCCTGATCGTCGAGATCAAGGGCTACCGCGGGGAGGACGCGAAAGACAAGAAAAACACCATGGACGCCTATTGGACGCCGGGCGTGAACGCGCTCGGCGAATTCGGCCGCTGGGCTTTCGCGGAGTTCACCGACGTATACGAAATCGAGGTCGGGTTCCATGCCCTGGTCGAGAACCTCCGCGCCTCCCGCCCCGCGCCGTCGCGGGCCGAATCCTCCGCAGCGGCCGGGCCGGACCGGTTCGCATCCGCGGCAGGCGCTCCGGCGCGCCGGACGGGAGATTGCAACGGGAAAAGACCGGATGCCCGTCGCGATCAACCGGGACTGTTCCGATGACAATCGACGCGGCCGCCCTTGACCCGGGTCTGCGGCCTGGCGCTGCTCTCGCGCGGAAGCATGGCATGAGTATGTGATAGAGCGAAAGAGGCTGGATCAGTCAATGAAAGATATTTTTGCGGATAGATCATAAGGATTATTGAAGGTTTGACAGCATGTTGAATCCGGTTATCAGCGTCGAGAATCTGGGAGTGGTCAGGCAAGGGCAATTTACCCAGAAACCGCTGACGCTTTTTTGCGGCCCGAACAATAGCGGCAAAACCTGGGTCATGTATTCGCTATATCATTGTTATCAATGGTTATATCACTTGAGAGAAGAGAACAGGAACGAGGAAAACGGCCGCCCGGAAACCTCGCGCAGCCTGAATGAATTGAGCAAGCGCATATCCGATTCTCTGCCGCGGGTTTTCAACACATCGCCTGAAAAACTCGAGGGAGCCCACTTCAATATTCTTGAGCTTGGCGGAAAATCCGCTTGGGATCAGGACATGCTCAAGCGTTTGCCTCCCGAGGTATTTCTCATGCCCGCCGAGCGCAATGGGCTGCACCTGTTTTTCCGGGAACTCAGTACCCGGCGCACGGCGCTGTTGCACCATGCTTCCAGGGAGAACATTGATCTCAATGAATTGTTGAAGGATGTCATTCGCTCCCGCTATGCGATTCCCATCGCCGCCTACATCGACTGGTTGAACCAGCTTGCCGACATTCAGCGCGGGAATTCCAGCGATTTCCACGACGTTGCGCAGACCTTGAAAAAAAGACTTGCCCAAGGCGTCTACAGCGTCGACAAACGCACCGGCGATATCGCGTTCAGGCCCTATCAGAGGAAAAGGGATGGGCAGCCTGCCCGGACTTTGGGGCTGCATATGGCTTCCAGCACCGTCAAGAGCCTGTTCGGTCTCTGGTTTTACCTGGAGAATCAGGCGAAGAAGGGCGACCTGCTGATGATCGACGAGCCGGAACTGAACATTCACCCTGAAAATCAGCGAGAAATAGCCCGCATGCTGGCGAAACTCGTCAATGCGGGAATCAATGTCGTGATCAGCACCCACAGCGACTATATCGTGCGCGAACTGAATACCCTGATCATGCTCGTTCAGGACGATGGAAAGCTGCGGAGGAAATATGAATATCTTGATGAAGAAGTGATCGAAGCCGACAAAGTGGCCGCCTATCTGTTTGATGACCAGAAAATCGAGCCTTTTGAAGTTACGCCGCAGGACGGCATTCACGCGACGACCTTCGACGAGGTCATTCGCAGCCTGAACACCGTGAATGACGATATCTATTACAGCCTGCGGGAAAAGCGGCATGGGCAGGGTCGTGATTGACGCCATTCGAGATACTATCGATTCGCGTTACCATGTATCTCGCAAAGACAAGGATTGGGTATTGCAAAACACACCGGAGATAAAAGTAAGATCACCGCACAGATACACCGCAGCCTTCTGCCTTGAGCACGCCCAATCCAGGGCTCTGGCATTTTTCGGCGACAACCCGCCAAGGCACTTGGCGAAAATGTGCGATGCCCTGATCGCTGTCCGGCATGTTGATGCGCTCTACCTGTTTGCCGTCGAGGTGAAAACGGCGAACAAGAACGGTCATAACAGACAGCTTGCCAATGGGAAACATTTCTGGAGTTGGCTCGAGGCCTTGTACCGGGAGCATGGCTATCTGAACGAGACGGTACAGCATGTCGGATTGCTGATCTGGCAGCCTCGCGCAAAATCCATACGCAAGGGAACGACGACGCATGCCGAGAGAAAATTGAAAGAAGTGAAATCGAAGAGCCCTTTCGATCTCAAGTTCGAGGCGCAAAATGTCGACCATGTCCAATTGATCGAAATGCTTGAATAGAACAATCCGAAAATTGGGTAAGTCCTGATCAAGTCAGGGCTTTCCAGCGGCGCATGCCTGCGGTGCAAAAGGGTGTCGCCGGATTCGATGGCGCAAGTGATTGAATCCGCGAACAAGACAAGCCCCGCTTTTGTTTTGCGGCAATGAATGATTACATGGATGGAATTATTCAGAGAATATCTGAGGACAAACGAGACAAATCGTGGCGAAAAAGAAAACCCGCAGCAAGAAAATCGAGACGCTCATCCACGACGAGGCGGCGCGGCGCAACATCCCGACGGCGGAATGCCATCCCGTCATGACGGAACAGGAAAAGATGCCGATCCGCGTCGCCTGCGAGCGCCGCAATCGCGACCTCGACCCGCAACTCGTCTGGCGCGGCAAGGACGAGCAGGACGCCGCCGCCCTCGTCGTGCAGGCGCCGCCGCTCTACATTCAGGAGAAAGTGCACCCCAAGGTGTTGATCGACGACCTGTTGCGCCAGAGCAGGGCGCGGCGGGAGGAAGAGGCGCCGACCCCGGATTTGTTTGCTGATTTCAACGGCCTGCCCGACGGCGCGGCGAACACCGAGTTCTACCGGCACGACGCCAACTGGTCGAATCGAATGATTCTCGGCGACAGCTTGCAGGTGATGGCGTCGCTGGCCGAACGCGAGGGCCTGCGCGGCAAGGTGCAATGCATCTATATCGATCCGCCTTACGGCATCCGGTTCAATTCCAACTTCCAGTGGTCCACCACCAGCCGCGACGTGAAGGACGGCAAGGCCGCCCACATCACCCGCGAGCCCGAGCAGGTGAAGGCGTTTCGCGACACTTGGCGCGACGGCATCCATTCTTATCTGGGCTACCTGCGCGACCGGCTGACCATGGCGCGGGACTTGCTGACGGAAAGCGGCTCGGTGTTCGTGCAGATCGGCGATGAGAATGTCCATCGGGTGCGGGCGTTGATGGATGAGGTTTTTGGGGAGGAGAATTATGTCAGCCTTATTTCATTTGTTAAGACAGGTGGCAAGGGAAGTGCTCTCCTTGATACGGTGAATGATTTTGTATTGTGGTATGCATGTGACAAGGAAAACCTGAAATATCGACAGATTTACTTCCCAAAGTTGTTCGGTGGTGAAAAAGCGGCAAGCTATGTCTGGATTGAAGCTCAAGACCATTCCCAGAGAAGACGACTTACAAGCAAAGAAATCGCCCATCAGAACATTCCTGACCAGTTTCGCTTATTCTCTGCCCAAAATATGACCTCTCAAAGCGGAGGAGAAAAATCAAGGTTTTCGGTTAATTTTAGGGGTGCGATATTCTTCCCGAAGAAGAATTTCTGGAAGACCAATACGAACGGTATGGACAATTTAGTAAAGGCAAATCGGTTATTGATTGCAGGAAGTAGTCTCAACTATGTTAGATACCAAGAAGACTTCCCTATTATCCCCATTAATAATACTTGGTCAGATACTGCAATTGCGGGTTTTTCAGGTGAAGACAAAACATATGTTGTCCAGACAGCACGGAAAGTAATCCAGCGCTGCATCCTGATGACCACCGATCCCAGCGACTTGGTGCTCGACCCGACCTGCGGCTCCGGCACCACGGCCTATGTCGCCGAACAATGGGGCCGCCGCTGGATCACCATCGATACCTCCCGCGTCGCGCTCGCGCTGGCCCGCGCCCGCGTCATGGGCGCTCGCTATCCCTGGTACCTGCTCGCCGACAGCCCCGAGGGGCAACGCAAGGAGGCCGAGGTCGCGCGGCGCGCGCCGTCGCAAGCGCCGACCCATGGCGACATCCGCCAGGGCTTCGTCTACGAACGAGTACCTCACATCACCCTCAAATCCATCGCCAACAACGCCGAGATCGATGTAATCTGGGAACGTTGGCAGCAGGCCCTCGAACCGCTCCGCGTCCAGCTCAACGACCATCTTGGGAAGAGCTGGGAAGAATGGGAAGTCCCGCGAGAGGTCGGAGAGAAATGGCCCGCCGACGCCGTATCCGCGCATGCCGCATGGTGGCAAGCGCGCATCGCCCGCCAGCAGGAGATCGATGCCTCCATCGCCGCCAGGGCGGACACCGAATACCTGTACGACAAGCCCCATGAAGACAAGTCCCGCATCCGCGTCGCCGGTCCTTTCACGGTCGAGAGTCTGGCGCCGCATCGGATGCTGGCGGTCGACGAGCACGACGAACTCATCACCGGTGTCGCCGAACAGCGACTCGGCTACGGCGCGGCGGCCAACTTCACCGCCATGATCCTCGAGCACCTCAGGACGGCCGGCGTGCAGCAGGCGCGCAAGGAGGATCGCATCGCCTTCGCGGCGCTGACCCCCTGGCCGGGTCATTACGTCTGCGCCGAGGGCCGCTATTTCGAGGGCGGCGGCGAGCAAGGCGCCGCGCGCCGCGCCGGCATCTTCGTCGGGCCGGAGTTCGGCACCGTCGCCCGGCCCGACCTGGTCGCCGCCGCGCGCGAGGCCGCCGACGCCGGCTTCGACGTGCTCGTCGCCTGCGCCTTCAGCTACGACGCCCACGCCGTCGAGCTCGACCAGTTCGGGCGCATGCCGGTGCTCAAGGCGCGCATGAACGCCGACCTGCACATGGCCGGCGAACTCAAGAACACCGGCAAGGGCAACCTCTTCGTTATCTTCGGCGAGCCCGACATCGACATCCTGGAGCAGGACGACGCGGCCATCCGGGTGCGGATCAACGGCGTCGACGTCTTCCATCCCAATACCGGCGAAGTGCGCAGCGACGGCGCCGACGGCATCGCCTGCTGGTTCGTCGACACCGATTACAACGAGGAGAGCTTCTTCGTGCGCCACGCCTATTTCCTGGGCGCGAACGACCCCTACAAGGCGCTCAAGACGACGCTGAAGGCGGAAATCGACCGCGACGCCTGGGCCGCGCTGCATAGCGACACCTCGCGCTCCTTCCCGCGGCCCGCCTCCGGCCGCATCGCCGTCAAGGTCATCAACCACCTCGGCGACGAGGCGATGAAGGTCTTTCGGGTATGATGCATTTCGCGCCTCGCCGGAACCGATCCCATGGCTAGCGCCGCGCACCTCAAGGCGTTGCTGAAATCGCACATGGAAGGCGATGACGACCGCTTTTTTTCGGTTGCGATGCAGCTTGCCGCCCATGAGGCCAAACACGGCCATGGCAAATTGGCGCGGGAATTGCGCGCCATCATCGACGATGCAAAAGGCCGGCGGGCTCCGAGGTTGCCCGTACCCATTGGACGCCCGCGTGGTGAGTTGGCGTCTCTGCTGGAAGATTCCTATCCGAAGACCCGGTTGGGGGACATGATCCTCGGGACGGAGCTTTCCAGGCAAATCCAACGCGTCATTCGAGAGCAGCGTCATGCCGGCCGAATTCTGGAACATGGCCTTGCCCCGAGACGCAAATTGCTGCTGCTGGGACCGCCGGGCACCGGCAAGACAATGACCGCATCCGTCCTCGCCGGCGAACTGGGCCTGCCGCTTCTCCAGATCCGGCTTGACGGCCTTATTACCAAGTTCATGGGCGAGACGGCGGCCAAGCTCAGGCAAGTTTTCGATGCCACTGGACGAACGCGCGGCGTGTATTTCTTCGACGAATTCGATGCCATTGGCTCACAGCGCGGGCTTGCCAACGACATCGGCGAAATCCGCCGGGTTTTGAACAGCTTTCTACAGATGATCGAGCAAGATCGGTCGCACAGCCTTGTGGTCGCCGCGACCAATCATCAGGATATCCTCGATCCGGCGCTCTTCCGACGCTTCGACGATGTGCTGCACTACGGTCTTCCCGACGGCTCGCAGATCGCGAAACTCCTCCAGACGCGCCTTGCGGCCCGCGTCGGGAAGGCGATTCACTGGGCGGGGCCTGCCGAGGCGGCGGCAGGATTGAGCTATGCCGAAGTCGCGCGCGCCGCCGATGAAGTGCTTAAGGATGCCCTGATACGCCACCGCGACTGTGTCTGCGAATCCGATATCATGGCCATGCTGAAGGAGCGCAAGGAGATCCGTCGCAGGCTGAACGAGAAGGCTGTGTCATAGGGGGCGTTCGGCTTCGGCATGGAGAATGGAACCGACGAAAGGTATCGGCACTTCATACTTGACGGAGTGACCGAGACCGAGGCTTTTCAATCACGAGGCGGCGGCGGAAGATCGCCAGTTCCCATGCAAGACCGCGCTCGACATGGAGGCTTGCTGCTGCGTCAGATTGAAGAGTTGCGGATTGAGGCTGCGAGGGCAAGCGAGGCGCAACGGGAAGCCGGGCTTGAGGACGGGCTGGGGCTTCAGGTCGAGTTCGAGAGTTTTCCGGATATCGAGCTGGCGTTCGAGAGCCTCGCCAGGGAAAGACAAGGCATAGAATTGTTGAATATCCGCCATGAGGAGAACCGTACGCACGCCACCGTTTTCGTTCCTGATGGGAAGCTTGATCACTTCGAAGGCCTTGTCCGCGATTACCTGTCCGAGAAGCGAGACAGCATTGGACGGCCTCGCGACAACCGGCGCCTGATCGATACCATCCGGCAGATTCGGGCGGCAAGCCTGCGGGCGCTCTGGACAGATACCGCAGACGCATTTCCGGACGAAGATGAAGGATCCTTGTGGTGGGAGGTCTGGCTGCCGGCTCGGACGCAGCGAGAGATTGCGCTTGCCTCTTTGCGGCGCCTGGCCGAAGCCCGGAAAATGGAGGCCGCACAAGGAGAGTTGCGATTCCCGGAGCGCTCAGTGCTCTTGATCCGCGCGACCGTTGCCCAGATGCGCGCCTCAATCCTTGTGCTCAACAGTATCGCGGAACTGCGGCGGCCCAAGGAGACGGCAGATTTCTTCGATTCCCTGCCGCCCGAGGAACAAGAGGAATGGCTTGAAGAGCTATTGGCCCGAACCCGATTCACGCCCGAAAGCAAGGTGGCGGCCCATGTCTGCCTGCTCGATACCGGGGTCAACCGGGGCCATCCCCTGCTCGAGCCTGCGCTGGCCGCAAATGACCTCCACACCGTCGAGCCTGCTTGGGGAACCAACGACATCGACGGTCATGGCACCGAAATGGCCGGATTGGCGCTGGCGGGAAATCTGACGGAATTGCTCGCCAGCCAAGGCCGGATTCAACTTGATCATCGCCTCGAGTCTGTAAAGCTGTTGCCGCGGGACGGCGCGGGCGGCAACGATGCTCGCCTCCATGGCCTTCTCGCGATCGAGGCTGCAAGCAGGCCCGAGGTCGCCGCCCCGGATCGGGCGAGGGTCTTCGGCATGGCCGTGACAGCCCGGGACAACCGGGATCGGGGACAGCCGTCCGCGTGGTCCGCGGCACTCGATTCGCTGGCTGCGGATGCCGATGAATACGGCGCTCGACCGCGCCTGTTCATTGTGTCGGTCGGGAACATCAACGATCTCAACGCGTGGTCCGACTACCCGTACAGTAACGAGACGGACGGAGTGCACGACCCGGCCCAGGCCTGGAACACTCTGGCGGTCGGCGCCTTTACGGAACTTGTTCAGATCACTGGACCGAATATGGGCAGCTACAAGGCGGTCGCTCCCAAGGGGGGCTTGAGCCCATTCAGCACTACATCGGTTACATGGCAGCGGCATTGGCCGTTCAAGCCGGATGTGGTGTGCGAAGGAGGAAATGCGGCCAAAGACGCACTCGGCTGCGTCTCAATGCCAAGCCTCAGCCTTCTGACAACCTGCCGCCGTCCTGCTCATCAGTCCTTTACATGCACGAATGCCACAAGCGCGGCAACTGCGCTCGTGTCGCGGCTCGCGGCTCAAGTGATGGCCGAATACCCGGAATTATGGCCAGAAACCGTCCGCGCTCTTATCGTTCACTCTGCGCAGTGGACGGACGCAATGAAGCATATGTTCTTGCCCGCAGGCAAGAGTTCATCGAAAGACGACTACCAGAAGCTGGTAAGGTGTTGCGGGTTTGGAGTTCCCGACCTCGGTCGCGCGCTTTGGAGCATCTCGAACTCGCTGACCATGGTCGTGCAAGAGAGTTTGCAGCCCTTCAGGAAGAATCCTGGAAACCTGCCCGCAACGCGCGATATGCATCTCCATGTTCTGCCATGGCCGGTCGATGCGCTTGAGGAACTGGGGGAGGCGAAGGTCGATGCGTGTGACGCTCTCCTATTTTGTTGAACCTAATCCTTCGCAGAGAGGCGTTGTTTCACGATACCGATACCCATCCCATGGCCTTCGTTTTGACGTAAAGCGATCTTTGGAGTCGATCCGCGCGTTTCGAGGCCGGATTAACGCAGCAGCTCGAGATGAAGATAAAGGGGCTGCATCAGGTCAGGGAGATCCGGAGTGGCTGATCGGCACGCGGAATCGTCACAAGGGCTCTCTGCATGGGGATATCTGGCGCGGAAGCGCCGCCGACCTTGCGAGTCGGGGCTACATTGCCGTCTACCCCGCCGCCGGTTGGTGGAAGACGCGTCCCAGGCTCGAACGGTATGATCGAAGCGCGCGATACGCTTTGGCGGTCAGTATCAGAGTGCCGGAAACCGACATCAATCTTTACGCCGCCGTCGCGAATCGAATAGATGCGCCGATCACCGTTGGAGCCTGATATGCAGTTCCGTATCGCCGCCAGCTTCACTGCAAGCCTCGCAAAGCTGACCAGGGACGAGCAGAAGGCCGTAAAGACCACGGCCTTCGACCTGCAAGTGGATCCGTCGGCGACGGGTCTCTCGTTGCACCGCATTGAGCGGGTCCGGGACCAGAATTTCTGGTCGGCCCGGGTCAGTCGGGATATCCGGTTGATCGTGCATCGGACAGCGTTCAGCATCATGCTCGTCTATGTCGACCATCACGATGCCGCGTATCGCTGGGCGGAAAGAAGGAGAATCGAGCAGCATTCCAGAACCGGCGCGGCCCAGATTGTCGAGATTCGCGAGACTGTACGCGAGATCGAAGTCCCGCGACCCGTCGCGGCGGAAGCGCTCACCGATGCCCGGCCCGATTGCAAGCCTGCGCTCTTCGCCGACGTTTCCGATGACGAACTATTGGGATATGGCGTACCCGAGACTTGGCTGGATGAAATGCGGAGGGCCAACGAGGATACGTTGCTCGATCTCGCCGACCATCTGCCGGCCGAGGCGGCCGAAGCGCTGCTGGAACTCGCGACCGGCGGCACGCCGGCGCGGTCGGTGCCGGCGGCGGCCGGCGCGGATCCCTTCGCTCATCCCGATGCTCAGCGCCGGTTCCGGCTGGTGGCGGACATGGGGGAGTTGGAGCGAGCGCTCGAATTTCCATGGGAAAAGTGGATCGTTTTTCTGCATCCGGCGCAGCGCCGGATCGTGGAGCGCAAATGCAATGGTCCGGCGCGCGTCTCCGGTTCGGCTGGTACCGGCAAGACTATTGTGGCCTTGCATCGCGCCGTCCATTTGGCCAAGACGCATCCCGATGCCCGGATTCTCCTCGCCACTTTTTCCCGGACGCTCGCCAACGCGCTTCGCGCAAGGCTGGAATGCCTGGTGCGGAACCAGCCGAGTATCGCGGAGCGCCTCGAGGTGCATTCGACAAGCAGCATGGGACGGCATCTCTACGAGGCCAACTTCGGGCCGCCTCTGCTGGCCGCCGAAGACGACATCCGGGAATTGATCGGCCGAGCTGCTGCGGACTGCGAGGGAAACAAATTCAGTTCGCATTTTCTTTGGGCCGAATGGAGCCGGGTAGTGGATGCCTGGCAGTTGGAAAGCTGGGAAGACTATCGGGATGTAAAGCGGCTTGGCCGCAAGACCCGCCTGCCGGAAGCGCAACGCGCCGCGCTCTGGTCGATCTTCGCCGCCGTGCGAGAAGGTCTCGACGAACGAGCGCTTCTTACCGAGTCCGGCATGTTCCGCCGTCTGGAACGCTACTTCGCTGCAACGGCCTGCCCGCCGTTCGATTTCTGCGTGATCGACGAAGCCCAGGACATCGGCGTTGCGGAACTGCGTTTCCTGTCGGCTATCGGCCGCAGCCGGGCCGATAGTCTGTTCTTTGCGGGCGACCTCGGCCAGCGCATCTTCCGAACGCCCTTTTCCTGGCGCGCTCTGGGAGTCGATGTGCGCGGACGCTCCCATAATCTGCGCGTCAATTATCGGACCTCTCATCAGATTCGCAGGCAGGCAGATCGCTTGTTGCCGCCCGAACTCGCCGATGTAGACGGAATTACGGAAGGGCGGGGCGGTACGGTTTCCGCATTCAACGGTCCGCGACCAGTCATCATGGTTCTCGAATCGTCCGAAAAGGAGACCGCGGCCGTTGCCGACTGGCTCACCGCGCGCTGCCGGGATGGTTGTGCGCCGCATGAAATCGCAGTGCTCGTCCGGTCGGAAGCAGAGATGCCCAGGGCGCGGGCATCCATTCGTCGCGCGGGGCTGTCGGCGAGGGGACTGGATGAAAACTCGACCGGAACATCGAACCAAGTCGCCGCGGGAACCATGCATTTCGCCAAGGGTCTGGAATTTCGGGCGGTGGCGGTCGTCGCGTGCGACGACGAAATACTGCCTTTGCAGTCGCGCATCGAGAAAATCGCCGACCAAGGCGATCTTGAAGATACCTACAGTACGGAGCGGCACTTGCTTTATGTGGCTTGCACGCGAGCCCGGGATCAGCTTCTTGTCACGGGAGTCGAGCCTGCGTCCGAGTTTCTCGACGAGCTGCGAATGGCCGATTGAGTTGCTTCGCGCCAGCCGTCGGCGGGTGCGCCAAGGCTCTTTCGTTCGTCCCGCCTTCCTCATGCGCGGGCGCAATGCCGCGCGTGAAACGCGAAAAAGCGATCCTTGCCTCCCCGCGCGGCGGGCGCAAACCGAAAGCAAACACCTGTCTGCCGGACAGGCGCAGGCATCTTCCGACTTTGTCGGCAACGGCAATTCCCGACCCTGTTTTCACGCAGCCCGACACGGTTTCGCCTCGCTCCCGGACGCAATGGCTTGCGCCGTCGAATCCATGCGCCGCAGGGAAAGCCCTGATGAATCGGAACTTTTCCGGAATGGGGTTTCAATGCGGGAAGATAAATTGAAATAGTATTCCCGGATCGGTATCCTTCCGAACTTCCGATATTGCGCAAAGGATGAAGGCTGTCATGGACTTGTCGGGTATTTCGATGCCGCTTGCCATTCTGGGATTCTTGCTGGACGGTTTGCCTGTATTGCTGGCGGTCATGTTCGTGCCGCTGACGATCTATGATCGCAAACACGGAACCTACCGGGGCTTCCTCAATTCCCAGGCGCTATTCTGGCTTGCGGTAACCGCGCTCGTCGCCTGGCGCGAGACGGAAAGCGCCGCGACGGGGTTCGCGCCCTGGGTTTCCGCCGTCGCCATGGTCTTGTTCACGATGGTGGCCGCCCGGCTGGTGGTCGAGGAATGGCACAGGCATCTGCATGGCGCGTGGCTGCACAGGCAGGGGATCTGGCTGCTGAAGAAATCGGCCGAATCATAGGGAAGCCATGATTGGTCTTGCGGCAATGCGCCATTCCATGCATGGAATTGTTCGCAGGATACATGGCAAGGGGCGGGATCTTCGACTATATATTTGCTGCAAGACCTGGATCAGCAACATATCAGCAGCATCATGAGGAGTCGAAAGATGAGAGAACTTGCACAGCAAGAAATCAATGCCATTGCCGGCGGATATTCGCCGCACAGGCCGCCCCGGTTGTCGCAGCGCTACCAGTTGACGCAACCGCCCGATCCGCTGACGGTAACCTTCGGGACGCCGGTGGAGCCGGGCCTTGCCCTGCCGGGCATCTTGCCGAATTGGCATTTCCGATAGGACTTCCCGGCGGCGCAGGGACGCGCCGCAGGGATTCGACGGCGCAGATCATCGAATCCGGAGCAAGACAAAACGCGCCGGACTGTGAAAACACGGCCGGGCATCGTTTTTGTCGGCAAAGACGGAGCAAGAACCCTTGTCATTTGCTGATTTGCAGCTTGCGGCAGAACCGTAATTGCCGTCATTTTCGGGTTTCACGCAGTCAGTCCGGCGCTCCTGTCTTGCGACAATGAACCATTGCATGGACGGAACGTTTCGGAAAGCACATGTCGGGCAAGTCGCTTCAGCGATGCCGACGGCATGGCTTACGAAGATCAGGTTCGGAAAACATGTCGGGCAAGCCGTCCAGCGCGGTTTCATGGTCGCGCGGGACGGCTGTTTCGAAAGGGAATCCGCGCCGGATCGCGCCGGCGCCTGTTGCCGTCAGTCGCTGTCTTCGCGGTAGGTTTCGTGGCAGTTGCCGCAGGTGCCGCCCAGGTTGCGCACCGCGCCGAGGGTGGCGGCCATGTCGCCGCCGGACGCCGTGTCGGCGAACTCGTTCGCGGCGTCGATCAGGGCCTGGGTCTTGACCTCGATATCGTCCATGTTGTCCCAGATCAGGTCGAGCGCCTCGGTTTCGATGTCATGGCCGCGGGTGTCCATGGCGCCGAGCACGTCCGGGATCATCGGCGCGACCTGAGCGATGCGGCGGGCATTGCGCTCGGCCAGTTCGGCGTCGAAAGGCGCGCCCTGGGTCATGGCGAGAATGGGGCCGATATTGAAGCGGAACAGCTTGAACACCGCCTGCCGCGTTGCGGCGGCGTCGGCGGCCTGTTGTTCGGGCGTCGGCTGGTCCTGCGCCGAAGCGGTCCAGAACATGCTCGCTGCGATCAGAACTGCCAGTACTTGCGGAAACTTCTTCATTCTCGACAATCTCCTGTTCAGTCAAGGGTTGCCCCGCCCGGCCCTTTTCGCCTCGGCGAGTGCGGAAAATATATAGCAATCGGGACGCGAATGTAACCGCGGGCGCACTTTCGCGCCGGATATTCCCTGAACCGTTCCATCCATGGAATTATTCAGAGAATACGAGGAAAGCTCCGATTTATCGGAGCTTGCCTGCGGCACATGGATGTGCCGCCGGATTCGACGGCGCAAGCCGCCGAATCCGGGAGCAAGACAAAACCACGCTTTTGTCTTGCGACAATGAATAATTCCATGGATGGAATTATTCAGAGAATACCTGGCTCAGGCGGCGACATCTTTCCAGACGAACAGGCGGGCGGCCAGCGCGAAGCCGATGACGAACCAGGCCGCCATGCCGATCAGGCTCGGCGCGATTTCTGTCAGGTTCGCTCCGGCCACGGCGATATCGCGCAAGCCGGAAACGGCGAAAGTCAGCGGCAGCAACTGGGCCAGCGGCTGCACGAAGCCCGGCATCGCGTCGATCGGATAAAACACGCCCGAGAGCACGATCTGGGGAAAGATCACGATATTGCCGATGGCCATGATGGCCTGCTGGGTCCTGGCCATGCTGCCGATGCAGAAGCCGATGTTGAGGAACACGAGGCTGGCCATGACCGCCGCCAGATAGAACTCGAGCAAGTTGCCGATGATCCGCACCTTGAGCGCGAACAGGGCGAAGGCGAGCAGCACGGTCAACTGGATCAGTACGATGCCGAGCCGGGCCGCGACGATGGCGGCGACGAAATCCCGCGGCAGGATGGGCGTCACGAACAGGCGCTTCAGGATGCCCTTGCGCCTGAATTCGACGACATTGTAGCCGGACCCCGCCACGCTCAATTGCATCAGCATCATGCCGAGCAGGCCCGGCAGCAGAAAGTCGAGATAGTCCTGGGAAAGCGCCTGCACGTTCTCGACATCGATCGAGAACATCGCTTCCGCGCCGCGAAAATCCCGCTCGATCGCCGCCAGCTTCTGTTCGAGCAAGGGTTCGACGAGGGGCAGCTGATTGAACTGGGAGGTGTCGGCGAGCAGGCGCAGCGCCGCGGATCCGCCGCCGGCCGCGGCCTGTTCGCTGAAGTCCGGCGGCAGCACGAGCACGAGCATCTGTTCGCCGGCGATCAATTGTTCGCGCAATTCGTCCTCGGCGCCGGCGATCATGGCGAAAGCGGGATCTTCCCGCAGCATTGCGACGAGTCGCGCGGCCGCGGCGCTGTCCGACTGGTTCGTCACGCCGAGCGGGATCGGTTCCTGGCCGCCGCTGCGGACGAAGGCGAAGATGCTCATGAAAACCACGGGGAAGAACAGGCTGAAGAAGATCGACTGCCGGTCGCGCAGGAAGATCTTCATGAAATCTTTCGCCAGATGCCTTTGCAATTTGCTCAACATGATGGGCTCCCTGTCAGTCCCGCAAGGCGTGGCCGGTCAGGGCCAGGAAAACGTCTTCGATATTGCCGCGCGACGGCGCCGCCGGCGGGTCGGGAGCGTGTTTCAGGATCAGGCTTTCCGGCGTGTCCTCGGCGACGATCCTGCCGTGATCCATGATGGCGATGCGGTCGCAGAGGAACTCGGCTTCTTCCATGTTGTGCGTGGTCAGCACAATGGTCATGCCGGCCCTGTTCAATTCCGTCGCCAACTCCCACAGCCTGCGCTTGGCTTGCGGGTCGAGCCCGGTGGTGGGTTCGTCGAGAAACAGGATTTTGGGCGTATTGACCAGCGCGCAGGCGATGGAAAAGCGTTGTTTCTGTCCGCCGGAAAGATGCGCCGGCCGCGCCCTGGCCTTCTCGGTCAGCTGCACCTTGGCGAGCATTTCCATGGCGTCGATATCGCGCCGGTACAGCGCGCCGAACAGGTCGAGCAACTCGATCAGGTTCAACTTGTCGAAATATTCGCTTTCCTGCAATTGCACGCCGATGACCTGCTTGACGCCGCGGGGATCCCGCGCGACATCGACGCCGTCGACGAAAGCCGCGCCGCCGTCGATATCGTTCAGTCCCTCGAGCATTTCCAGGGTGGTGGTCTTGCCGGCGCCGTTCGGGCCGAGAATGCCGTAAATCTCGCGCTCGCGGATCTCGAAGCTGATGCCGTCGACCGCGGCGAAAGTGCGCGACTTGTCTTCCGGCAGCGGATAGCGCTTGACCAGATCGACGGCTCTGATTATGGGAGTCATTGCCGTTTCCCGAGCGTTCCCTGAACTATTCATGGCATTGTTCCTTTGCCGCAAGGGCTGAGCATTCATTGCCGCAAGACAAAAGCGGGGTTTTGTCTTGCTCCCGGATTCGGCGGCACCGGCACATCCGCGTGCCGCAGGAAAGCGCTGATAGATCGGAGCTTTCCTTGGATAATTCCAGCCATGGCGTCATTCATCGCCGCAAGACCGGAACGTGGTTTTGTCCTGCTTCCGATGTAATGGCTTGCGCCGTCGAATTCGGGGGCGTCCATGCGCCGCGGGGAAGCGCTGACCAATCGGGGTTTCCCCATGACTGCGTCAGCGCGTTCCCGCGTAGCCCGGACCATGCAGGATTCGCCCGGGCCGGCTGCCGGTATGGACGCCGTCCGCCACGACGATTTCCCCGTTCACCAGCACGTATTCCATGCCTTCGGCATATTGATGCGGGTCTTCGAATGTGGCGCGGTCGATGATCTCGCCGGCATCGAATATCGCGATGTCGGCAAAGAAGCCCTCGACCAGCAGGCCGCGGTCGCGAATCGACAGCCGCTGGGCGGTCAGGCTCGTCATCTTGCGAACCGCTTCTTCCAGCGAGATCACGCCGCGCTCGCGCGCATAGCGTCCGAGCACCCTGGCGAAAGTGCCGTATTGCCGCGGATGCGGCGCGCCTTCGCCGAAAATGCCCAGGGGGCCGTCGGAACCGATGGCCGTGGCCGGATGCCGCATGATGCGGTCGACATCGTCTGAGTCGATGGCGTGATAGACCGCGGTGGCGCCGCCATTGCGCAAGATGTCGAAAACGATTTCGGCCGCGTTTTCGGGCGAAGGCTCCAGGCCCGCCTCGAGCGCCAGTTCGGCCAGATTCTTGCCGGCCATGGAAGGATCCCAGCTATTGCGCGAGATGAAGACATTGGCCGGGTCGCCGCCGCCGCGGTCGAACAGGATGCGCTCCACGACCTCGTTCTTGATCGTCTGCCGGGTTTCGTCGCTGTCGAGTCGCCGCAGCAAGGCGTCGTTGCCGCCTTCCTGGGCCCATTGCGGAATCAGGGCGTTGACGCCGGTCTGGGAAGCGGTATACGGATATTGATCGATGCTGATATCGACGCCGCGGGCGCGGGCCTCGTCGACCAGCCGCAGGCTGTCCGCCGAAGCGCCCCAGTTCGGCGCGCCGATGACCTTGTGGTGGGTCATCTGCACGGGAATGCCCGCTTCCTCGCCGATGCGGATGGTCTCGTTGACTGAATCGAGCAATCGCGAAGCTTCCTCGCGCATGTGCGAGATGTAGACGCCGCCGTATTCCGCCGCCACCCGCGAAAGTTCGATCACTTCCCCGGTCGGGGTGAAGCTGCCGGGCACGTAGAAAAGCCCGGTGGAGATGCCGAGGGCGCCTTCCTCCATGGCCTGGGCCACCATCTCCTTCATCTGTTCGAGCTCGGCCGCGGTCGCGTCGCGGTCGACGGTGCCGATCACGAGCGAGCGGATCGTGCCCTGGCCGACGAAAACAGCCCAGTTGGGGCTGATCCCAAGTTCCCCGATCGCGCGGTAATGTTCGGCGATGGGCCAGGGCGAGGAGCCGTCGTTGCCCTCGGTCAGGGTGGTCACGCCTTGCAGCAAGGCGCTGTCGGCCGTGGGCACGTCGAAGACGCCGCGCAGGGCGTGGGTATGCGGGTCGATGAATCCGGGCGCGACGACGAGCCCGGACGCGTCGACGACTGTCGCGGCGGCGGCCCGCGAGAGGTCGCCGATGGCGGCGATGCGGTCGCCGCGAATGCCGACATCGGCTTCGAACCAGGGATTGCCGCTGCCGTTGACGATGCGCCCGCCGCGAATGAGGATGTCGAAATCCTGGGCGGAGGCCGCGCCGCCGCCAAGCGCCAGCAGCGCGGCCGCGAAAACGCGATTGAAGATGTCCATGCGCATGGCGGCCGCCTACCAGATCGTGACGCGCTCTTCCGGCGGCAGGTACAAATCGTCTGCCGGCCGCACGTCGAAAGCCTCGTACCAGGCGTCGAAATTGCGCACCACGCCGTTGACGCGAAATTCCGCGGGCGAATGCGGATCCGAACTCAGCCGCTGGATCAGCGCGTCCTCGCGATACTTGCGCTGCCAGACCTGGGCCCAGGCGAGGAAAAAGCGCTGGTCGCCGGTCAGGCCGTCGATGACCGGCGGTTCCTCGCCGCCCAGGGACATGCGATAGGCGCGATAGGCCAGCGACAGGCCGCCGACATCGCCGATGTTTTCGCCGAGCGTGAATTCGCCGTCGACGAAATAGCCCGGCACCGGCTCGAATTCGGCGTATTGCCGGGCGATCACCGCAGCCTGGTCTTCGAAATTGGCGCGATCCTCGTCGGTCCACCAGTTGCGCTGGACGCCGGCCCAGTCCGACTTCGAGCCCTGGTCGTCGAAACCATGCCCCATTTCATGACCGATCACCGCGCCGATGCCGCCGTAGTTCACCGCCGGATCGGCGGCCGGGTCGAAGAAGGGCGGCTGCAAGATGCCGGCGGGGAACACGATCTCGTTGAACGAGGCGTTGTAATAGGCGTTCACCGTCTGCGGCGTCATGCCCCATTCTTCGCGGTCGGTCGGCTGGCCGATACGCCCGATTTCCTCCCGATAGCGAAATTCGCGGATGTTGCGCGCATTGTCGAACAGCGATTCGCGCGTGATCTCGATGGCGGAAAGGTCTTCCCAGACATCGGGATAGGCGATCTTGGGCCGGAAAGCCTCAAGTTTGCGATAGGCCTCTTCCCGGGTCGGCGGGCTCATCCAGTCGTTCTCCTCGATGCTCCGGCGCAGGGCGACGCGCAGGTTCTCGACCAGTTCCCGCATCTGCGACTTGGCCGATTCGGGGAAATGCCGCCGCGCGTATATCTGGCCGACCGCTTCGCCGAGACTGTCGCGCGCGCCGACCCGGGCGACGCCGCGTTCCCAGCGCTCGCGCTGTTCGGGTACGCCGCGCAGCACGGTCGAATAGAAATGAAAGGCTTCCCGGTTGATCTCTTCGGACAGCAGGTCGGCGCTGTCGGCGATCAGCCGATAGCTCAGATAGCTTTTCCAGTCGTCGAGCGGAATGTCCCGGATCAGGGCGATGACCGGCGCCATCGAACTCGGGTAGTTCAGGTTGAGGCTGTCGAGCGCGTCGATGCCGGCGGCGCTGAAATACGCCTCCCAGTCGAAGCCGGGATAGTCGGCGACAAACGCTTCCCGGGACATGGGGTTATAGGTCAGGTCGCGATCGCGCCGTTGGGCCCGCGGCCACAAGTGTTCGGCGATCGCGGTTTCCAGCGCAAGGACGGCTTCGGCCCGGGCGGCGGAGTCGGGGATGGCGGCGAAATCGAGAATGCGGGCGACGTGGGCGGCGTATTCCTCGCGCGCGCGCCGGTAGTCCTCGGTGTCGACGAGGTAGTAGTCGCGATCCGGCAGGCTCAGCGGGGTTATGGTCAGCACGAGTTGATGCCGGTCCGGGTCGCTGCGGTCGGCGGCGATATAGAAGACGAATGGGCTCGCGGTATTGTCGAGCCGGGCGCGGCCGAAGGCGTTGACGAGTTGCTCCATGTTCGCGATCGAATCGATCGCGGCCAGGCCCGGAAGCAGGGGGCCGATGCCCAGTTCGTTCAGCGTTTCGGTGTCCATGTAGCTCTGGAAGTAATCGTTGATCTTCTGTTCGATCGAACCCCGGGCGGGCTCCATGTCCGCAAGATCTTCGACGATGGCGCGCACGCGCTCGTCGGAACGGTCGGCGAGCACCGAGAATGAACCGTAATCGCTGCGGTCGGGCGGCAATTCGAAGTCGTCGAGCCAGCGGCCGTTGGCGAAGCGGAAGAAATCGTCGCCGGGGCGCGTCGCGGGATCCCGGCTGCTCAGGTCGATGCCGAAAGCGCCGAGTTCGGGCGCGGGTCCGGCGGCGGTTTGCGCCGTTGCCGGCGCGGAAGCCGGGCCGGCCTCGCCCGACGCCGGCGCGGTCTCTTCCGCGCCGCAGGCGGCCAGCAGCATCGACGCGAGCAACAGCGGCGGCAGGCCGCCGCGCAAGTCGGTCGGATTCGGAAAGGTCATGACAATTCCCTGCAAGAATATCCTGGCGGCAGTATACCGAATTGCCCGGCCGCGCGAAGCGTCCGGCGGACCGCCGGAATTCAGGGCGGCAGCAGGCGCAGGGCGGCGACGACAAGTCCGGCAGTGCCGAGCATCATGCCCGAGAGCCGCCACACCAGCCGGGATTCGAGGGCGGACATCCTGGATTCGAGCCGCGACTCCATGGCCGACATTTCCGATCGCAAGGCGGCCATGTCGTTCTTCGTCTCTGATCGCAAGGCACCTATGTTGTTCTTTGTCTCTGATCGCAAGGCACCTATGTTGTTCCTGGTCTCTGATCGCAAGGCATCCATGTTGCTCTTCGTCTCTGATCGCAAGGCGTCCATGTCGTTTTTCGTCGCCAGATGAAAGGCTTCCATATCGCTCTTCGTCGCCAGGCGCAAGGCATCCATGTCTTTCTTCGTCGCCAGATGAAAGGCGTCCAGGTCGTTCTTCGTCGCCAGGCGCAAGGCGTCCATGTCTTTCTTCGTCGCCAGGCGCAAGGCGTCCATGTCTTTCTTCGTCGCCAGACGCAAGGTGTCCATGTCGTTCCTCGTCGCCAGACGCAGGGCGTCCAGGTCTTTCTTCGTCGCCAGATGCGCTGTCGCATCCCTGACGCTGCCGTGAACGGCTTCGGCCGTCGCTTCTGCCTGTGGTTCGTCCATACCCGCGTCTTTCAGTTTCTTCGCAATGGTCAAGGTGTCGTGAAGAGCATTGTTCATCGATTCGCCTCCTTCCCGCAAGCAATGTTTCTCCACGACCGCAGTCTAGCGCGACTTTTTCAAAAAGCCCGGAAATCGCGAAAAAAAGTCTGGGGCGAGTCTTCGAGGGCTTGCATCGGCGGTCGATATTGCGCCGGAGCTGCTTGCCGGGGAAGCGGGAACATGGCGAACTGCTTGAAATATCTCGAATCGGCCTGATATTCGCGATACTCTCGCACCATTCGCATCAGGGCCGACTCCATGGCAACGTCTTCCGAAATCTACAAGGTGACCTTTCTCAACAAGGGCAAGGTCTACGAATTATTCGTCCGTCAGGTCTATCAGAGCGATTTGTACGGATTCATCGAAATCGAGGACTACATCTTCGACGAGGTCACCCAGGTCGTCGTCGATCCGAGCGAAGAAAAACTGAAGAGCGAATTTGCCGGCGTGCGGCGCAGCTTCATTCCGATGCAGTCGGTGATCCGCATAGACGAGGTGGAAAAGGGCGGCGTCGCCAAGATATCGAGCGGCGACAATATCACGCCGCTCCCGATTTCGTATATCGGGGGCAAGGCCGATCACGTCAAGAGCGACTAGGGAAGCTCTGATCAAGTCGGAGCTTCCCTGCGGCGCAAGCCCGCGACACACAGAGAGCGCCGCCGGATTCGATGGCGCAAGCCATTGAATCCGGGAGCAAAACAAAACGACGCTTTTGTTTTGCGACAATGAATAATTCCATGGATGGAATTATTCCGAGGATATTCGAATCCGCGGGCGAGACCTGATCGCGCTCTTGTCTGGCGCCCATGAGCAATGCCGCGGACGGAACGGTTCGGGGAATGCCCGGGGGTGTCCCGCCGTATTGTGGACCGGATTCGAAGCGCGGCGTTATAATCGCGCCGATGCCCCGCGCGGGCCGACCAGGGACCAGCCAGATGAACAAGGTCATTCGCAAGTTTCCGTTCGCGACGATTATCCTGCTGCTGGCGAGCATTCCAGCCCTGGCGGCGGAGGAAGGCGAGCAGGCGCCGGACTTCACCTTGCCTTCCATCTATGCGGACCAGCCGGATATCAGCCTTTCCAGCCTGGCGGGCAAGGTGGTCTATATCGATTTCTGGGCTTCCTGGTGCGCTCCCTGCCTGACTTCATTGCCCTTGTACAACGACCTTTATCATCGCTATCGGGACCAGGGCCTGGAAGTCATGGGCATCACCGTGGACGATCCGATCGAAGACGGACTGGAATTCCTCGCCGACACCCCGCTCGACTTTCCCATTCCCGCCGACCCCGCGGGGGAGGTCATGGATCTGTACGCTGTTTACGGCATGCCGACTTCATATCTGATCGGCCGCGACGGCGCAATCAGGCTCGTGCACATGGGCTTTCGCGACGGCGACATCGAGAAGATCGAACGCGCTGTCCGGGAAGCGCTGGCGGCCGACTGAAGCGCGCGGCGGCTTGCCCCGGGCCGGACATCCTCCGAGCCATTCCAGCCATGGAATTCCGCCGGCGCATCCCTGCGCCGGGGCAAGCCCCGACGAATCGGGGCTTGCCCCGGGCCATGGTTTTCAAACCATGGCGGCTGGTGTATTTTTTGCGTCGGATATAGCAAGAAAACGAGAATTCCATGTTCAATCGTCCTCTGCCTATCGGGATCATCATGGCAGCGCTGGCGGGGATGCCCCTGTATCTGCTTTCGCGGCAGGATTTTCAGCTCGATTCGAGCAACTTCCCGATGGTCGCGGGCTCCCTGTTTGTATTTTTCCTGGTCACGGCCTTCTGGAGCGCCACGGCCGCGCAATCAGGCGCAAAGGCCGCCGGACGCGAAACCGGAGTTGTCAAATGGTTCAATGCCAACAAGGGATTCGGTTTTATCAGCCGCCCGAACGGCGGGGACATTTTCGTGCATTTCCGCTCAATTCGCGGGCGCGGCCATCGCGTGTTGCTGGAAGGACAAAAAGTCGAGTTCGGCATAGTCATGAGCGAGAAAGGCGAACAGGCTCATGATGTAAAAATCCTGCCTTAGGAAAGCTCCGATCAAGTCGGAGTTTTCCCGGGGCGCATGGATGCGCCGCAGGATTCGGCGGCGCAAGCCATGATCGCGCTCTTGTCTTGCGTCAATTCGCGGCAATGAACAATGCTGCGGACAGGGCGGCTCAGCGGGAATCGCGATTCGGTCCATCGGCCGGCGGCGAGAGCGGGATGCCCGGCCTGGTCGCGGCAAATCCTCGGCCGCGCAAGGCGGGGGCTCATGCGGCCGGAGTCCGTCAGGCCGGCGGCGCGCGGCTTTCGGGAATTTTCGGGCGCATGTTATAATTCCGCTCGCGATGTCCGCGCTTGCGGGGTTGCGACCATTCCATATCCGCGCGCGCCGCGGAAGGCCGGTTGAGGTGAATCCGGGAAGACTATTGCTGCTCGGCCTGATGCTGTCGATGCTGGCGCCCCCGGCTTGGGGCCAGACGCTCTCGCAACAGAATCAGGACGATGCCAACCGCAACAATCTTTCGCCCCGGATTCGCAACGGGGTGGTTCCCGCGCCGCTCCAGATCAATGAATCGCAAGCGATCGATCTCGTGCGGCAGCGCTTTTCAGGCACTGTGCTGCGTATCAGCCTGATCGGCGAAGCCGCGAACCGCCGCTATCAGATCCGCATGGAAAACGAAGGCAAGGTATTTACCGTCTTCGTCAACGCAAGCACCGGCGCGGTCAGCGGCGGCGACTGATTCCGCCGGAGCCGGTCGAACAGGAGAGGCTGGGATCTTGCGTCTGCTCGTTGTCGAAGACGAATCATTTCTCAATCAGCAATTGAGGAAGAGCTTGCAGGAAGCCGGCTATGTCGTCGACGTGGCGGAAGACGGCCGGGAGGGGCTGTATTACGCGACCGAATACGCCTACGACGCCGCCATTATCGATCTGGGCCTGCCGATGATCGACGGGATCTCGCTGATCCGGCAATTGCGGGATCGGGGCAAACAGTTTCCGATCCTGATTCTCACCGCGCGCAGCGACTGGCAGGACAAGGTGTCCGGATTCGACTCCGGCGCCGACGACTATGTCCTCAAGCCTTTTCGCATGGAAGAGATTCTCGCGCGTCTCAATGCCTTGCTGCGCCGGGCGGCGGGGTTCAGCAAGCCGCAGTTGCGATTCGGGCCGATCATGCTCGATACCGTCGGCAAGCAGGTGAGCAAGAATGGCAAGCGCGTGGAGTTGACGGCCTACGAATACAAGTTGCTCGAATATCTGATGCTGCATCCCGGCCAGGTGATCTCCAAGTCGGAACTCACCGAGCACCTGTACGCCGAAGACCATGATCGGGACAGCAATGTGCTTGAAGTCTTCATTCGCAGGCTGCGGCAAAAACTCGACCCGGACCGAAACCTGAGCCCCATCGAGACCCTCCGGGGCCAGGGTTATTGCTTCGTGCTCGGTGAAGCGGGACATGACGCAGCCTCGAAGCGCGGGTAGTTATTCCCTGCAAAGCCGGTTGCTGCTCGCTTCCAGCATCCTGCTGTTCGTCTTTCTCGGGCTGACGGGCGTCGTGCTCGACCGGGCCTTTCGCGACAGCATAGAGGCCGGCGCCGCCGAGCGGCTGCGCGGCCAGATTTATCTTATCCTCGGCGAGGTGGAGTTGGCGGACGGCGAGTTCTACTTTCTCGAAGACCTGCCCGAGCCGCGGTTCGGACAACTCGATTCGGGCCTGTACGGATTCATCAGCCAACGCGCGCTGGGCGAACTCTGGCGCAGCGATTCGGCGCGGACCTTGAGCCTGACCGACCCGGACATCCTGATCCAGCCCATCAACGAAGGCGAATCCCGTTTCTTCACGACCGTTTCCGGCCGGGGCGAAGAACTTTTCGTGTTCCAGTACGGCATCTTGTGGGAAAACGGCATCACCGAATATTGCTTCACGGTGATGGAGAATTCGATACCGTACTACCTGGAGATCCGGAACTTCCGCAACGACCTGTGGTCCTGGCTCGGCGGCGTCGCCGCATTGCTGCTGCTGATCCAGCTCCTGTTGCTGCGCTGGGGACTGCTGCCGCTGCAACGCATGGCGCTCGATCTGAAGCGGATCGAGGAGGGCGGCAAGGACCGGCTCGACCCGCGATATCCCAGGGAACTGCAAGGCCTCGCCGCCAATCTGAACATGCTGATCGACAGCGAACGCAAACAACAGCAACGGTACCGCACAACCCTCGGCGACCTCGCCCATAGCCTGAAAACGCCGCTGGCCGTGATTTCCGGCGCCGTGCGCAATCTGTCCGCGCCCGACCCCGGCGCCGATGTCGTCGCAAGGACATTGCGGGCTGTGGACGAACAGGTCGGCCGCATGAACCAGATCGTGACCTGGCAATTGCAGCGAGCGGTGCGCACCGCCGACAGCAGTTCTCTCGGCAAGGCCGTCGCCGCGGCGCCCGTGCTGGACAAGGTTCTGAGCGCCCTGAAAAAGGTATACGCGGACAAGGCCATGCGGGTGGTCGGGAATTGTCCCGCCGCCGCCGTGTTCAATGGCGATGAGCGGGACTTGATGGAGATGCTCGGCAATGTGCTCGACAACGCGTTCAAATACGGCAAGAGCAAGGTGACGATCGAGGTTTCCGAGCCCGTCGCGGGCGGTCTCGAGATCGCCGTGGAAGACGACGGACCGGGCATCCCGCAAGGGCGCCGGGACTTCGTGCTGCAAAGAGGCGCCCGGGCGGACAGCCTGGCCGCCGGCGAAGGCATCGGGCTCGCGGTGGTCAAGGACATCGTGTCGAGCTATCGGGGAAGCATCGACATCGGCGCGAGCGCTGCCGGCGGGGCGCGCATCCGGCTTGTTCTGCCCGCGTCCAGGGCCGCTGTCGCCGAATGAGTCGGGCATCCTCCGGATAATTCCATCCATGGAATGATTCATCGTCGCGAGGCGAAAGCGCGGCTTTGTCCTGCTCCCGGATGCAATGGCTTGCCTTGCGCCGTCGCATCCGGCGGCGCGTTCGACCGTCGCGGGGAAGCCCCGGCGAATCAGGGCTACCCCGCGGCCGGATCAACTCAGGAAGCCGCCCGCGACCGCCGCCAGGGTCAATGCGAACAATATCCGGCGCAAGGCCGATTGCGAGACATTGACCGCGATCTTGACCGCCAGCCAGGCGCCGGTCGCCGCGCCGGCCGCCAGTATCAGGCCCGGCAGCCAGTCGACCTTGCCGGAGACGATGAACACGCCGAGCGCCACCGTGGTGAACGCCAGGGCGCAACTCGCCTTCAGCGCGTTCGCGCGCAGCAGGTCGTAGCGAAGGCCCGCGGCCAGCACCGCCAGCAGGATAAAGCCGACGCCGGCCTGGACGAACCCCCCGTAGACGCCGGCGCCGAACAGCCCCCACCAGGCGAGGCTGCTGTCGGCGGGGGAAAGCGCGGCGGTTCCGGGGGGAGGCGCGACCGCCGACGGCTTGACCAGCATCACCACCGCCATCGCCAGGATGCAGCCGAGCAGCACCGGTTTCAGATAGAGATTCGGCAATATCACCGCCAGCAGGGCGCCGGCAAGGCCGCCGGACAAGGTCGGAATGAAAACCGGAATCACCGCGGCCCGGGGCAAGGCCTCGTGCCGGTCGAAAGCGCGCGCGGCGATGAGGCATTGCAGCCAGACCCCCACCCGGTTGGTGCCGTTGGCGACATCGGCCGGCAGTCCGAGCATCATCAGCACGGGCAAGGTCAGGTTGGAACCCCCGCCGGCAACGGTATTGATGCCGCCGGCAAGGAATCCGGTCAGGCAAAGCAGGACAATTGCGCCCGGATCAAGCTCGATTTGCAAAGCTTTCCTATACTTTCCAGCGGAGATTGGAGAAAGCGGCAGCTTACAGGAAAGCGCTGATCAAGTCAGAACCTTCCCGCGGCGCATGCCCGGGACGCAAGCCCGCGATAGCAGAAAGCGCCGCCGGATTCGACGGCGCGAGCTGTCGCATCCGGGAGCAAGACAAAACCGCGTTTTGTCTTGCGGCAATGAATAATTCCATGGATGGAATTATTCAGAGGATACGAGGCCAGCTCCGATTTATCGGAGCTGGCCTGCGGCACATGGATGTGCCGCCGGATTCGACGGCGCGAGCTGTCGCATCCGGGAGCAAGACAAAACCGCGTTTTGTCTTGCGGCAATGAATAATTCCATGGATGGAATTATTCAGAGGACACATAGACAACAGCACATGAAATCCAGCAGAGGAAGAGTCTTGCCCGCGGCATGCGCCGGCGCCAGCTTGATCGAAGTGCTCGTGGCGCTGTCGATCCTGTCGCTCGGGCTGGCGGGCCTGTCCGCCATGCAACTGGCCGCGCTCGAGCATCTCGGGTCGGTCGTCCGCCAGTCGCGCGCGGCGCTGCATGGGGCCGACATGGCGGAATTGCTGCGCGCCGCCGGCGCCGGAGCATCGACCGACGCCGTCGTTGCGCGCTGGCGGGAAGAAGTCGGCGCCTCGCTGCCCGCGGGCCGGGCGACGGTCTGCATCGACAGCACGCCGCGCGACGGCGCCGCCGACATGCCCTCGTGCGACGGGACGGGGGCGGTCTGGGCTATCAAGATCTGGTGGGATGATGATCGCGACGGACATCCGGAAAGAATGCAGCTCACGGCGCTGCGGCTGTGACGCCGGCCGCCGGCCGCCGCGTTCGCGCGCTGCGGTCGGCGGCTGGAGCCTGGTCGAATTGCTGGTGGCGACCGCGCTCGGCGCGTCGCTGGCGACCCTGGCCTTGCGCGCTTATCTGGCCGGCAACAGCTTGCAGGCGGAAATGACCGCGGAATTGCGGTTGCATGAAGGCGCGCGCTACGCCATGCATGTCTTCAGCGAAAACGCGCATCTGGCGGGATTCCCCGGCTGTCTGGGCGAAGTGCCGGAATTCTCGCCGCTCGGTCCCGACTGGGCGGGTCCGCAGCGGTTCGACGCCGTCGAGGGTTGGAATGGGGAACGGCCGCACGCGACTCTCGACTTGGCGTCCGGCAGCGATGCGGTCGCGTTCTGGTGGTCGGTTGCCGGCTGCGGCGCCGGCGGGCCTCCCGCATTGCAGCCGCCGCCGGCATCCGCAACGCAAGCGGGACGGGGACTGCGCGGCAGCCTGTTTTATATCGGCCGGCGCGGCGGCTCTCCGCGCAACCCGCCGGCCCTGTTCATGCGGGATTTGTCCGATTTCGACAATCCCGGCCCCGCCAGGGAACTGGTCGAAGGCGTGGCGGCGCTGCGGGTTTTCTATGGAGTCGCGAACGACGGCGCCTATTTGCCCGCGCATCAAGTGCGAGACTGGCGGGACTTGCGCAATGTCCGCATCGAGTTGCGTTTGCAAAGCCTGGCTGTCGCGGACATGCGCCGCGAATTCGGCCGGACGGTCTCCTTGCGCAATCGCCCTGTCGACCCTGCCGACTTTCCATCGGCCGGACCCGGCGCGGCGGGAAACGACTCATGAAACGGCAACGCGGCGCGATCCTCGCGATTTGTCTGGTATTCCTGGCCTTGCTCGCGCTGATGACGGTCGCCGGCATGGAATCGCTGCTGCTGCACGAGCGCATGGGAGCGAACATGCGGCGTTTCCACGACGGCTTCGAAGCCGCCGAGGCCGCGTTGCGGGAAGCCGAGACAGTGATCGGCCGCCGCTGTCCCGGGGCGGATCCCGACAATCCGCCGACTGTCGAGACAACCTGGAGCCAGGTCGCGCAAACCGGACAGCAATGGTGGGAAGCGCATGGCGTCGATGCGGAATTTGCCGGCGGCGCGCCGCGACCGCCGCGTTATTTCGTGGAAACATGGCCGGCGCCGATCATCTCGCGCAATGATCCGGCGCCGGTGTATTACCGGATCACGGCGCGCGGTTCGGCCCGGTCGGCGGCGGGCGCAAGCGTCTTGCAAGTCCTCGGAGTGGCGATTTGCGACGGCGCGCGCACGATGGCGCAGACCCGGCTTTCCTGGCGGCGGCTGGACTGAGCATCTTCCGAACCATTCCATCCATGGAATTGTTCATTGCCGCAGGACAAAGGCGCGGAGAGGAGAGGAAAGGAAATGGACAGCGGCGAAAATCGCGGCTTCACCTTGCTGGAAGCGCTGATCGCGCTTTCGATTCTCGGGATTCTGGCGGCGCTTGCGCTGCCGGCCTATCGGGACCACCTGTTCCGGTCGGCGAGGCTGGAAGCCGGCCGGGAACTGGTGGAAGTGGCGACGGACCTGGAGCGGTATCATGCGCGCAACGGGCGCTATGTCGACGACGCGCGGCCGCTGCTGGCGCCCGCGACGGCGGGACGGCGCAGGTCGACCCGGGGCGGGCATTACGAAATTGAAGTGCGGGCCTGTTCCGGCCGCGCCCTCGATGTATGTTTCATCGCCGTGGCCCGGCCCCGGGGCGGACAGGCGCGCGATGTTTGCGGCTGGTTCAGCTTGTCCAGCGACGGCAGTCGCGAGGCCGAAGGCGACACTGTCGCTGTTTGCTGGCGGTAAGTCTCCTCTGAATAATTCCATCCATGGAATTATTCATTGCCGCAAGACAAAAGCGCGGTTTTGTCTTGCTCGCGGATGCAAAGGTTCGCGCCATCGAATCCGGCGGCGCTCTCTTGTCGCGGGCATGCGCCGCAGGCCGCTCGCCGTCCCGAATCCGGCTCAGCCGCAGTTGATCGGGTTGCCGTTGCTGTCTTCCCGCACGCCGTCGCCGTCGCTGTCGACGGCTTCCCGGACCCTGCCCGCGGCATTGATGATCAACTGCCGCGCCTGACGGATATCGCCGTTGGCCGGGCACCATGTGAAATTGCCGTTCTGATTGCGGGTAAAGCCCATCGGGGTCATTTGCAGGTATTGGCGATTGCCGAAGGAGCGCCAGCGGATCGTTCCGGTCGGCGCCGGGAAGCGAAAAACCCGCGCGACGGCGGCTTGCGTATCGGGCAGGCGGTCGCCGTCGTTATCGACGAAGACGATCATGCCGTCTTCCCAGCGGCCGCCGCACCTTGCGCCGTCGCCGGAACGGCACAAGGTGGCGAAGCCGCCGCTGCTGATCGCCTCGGCGCGGGCAAGTTCGATCGCGTCGCGCAACAGGCCGGTTATCGCGTCGCCCCGGCGATGTTCTATAATTCCGCCAAGCGACGGCGCTGTCGCCGCCGCGAGCATCGACAGCAAGGCTATCGCCAGAATCAGTTCCAGCAAGGTCATTCCGGCATTTCGGAGCATTTTTCCACCTTCTTCATTCATTCGCGATCCTTGCTCGAAGTCTAGTCGGACTTCGGCGAATTGCAGGGATTTTCCGGAACAATCGCATGCGCGCAAGAATCGTGATGGCGCAATTGAATCTCCTGGTCGGCGATATCGACGGCAATGCGGCGCGGATCGCGGAAAACGCCCGGCGCGCGCGAGCCGAATTCGCCGCCGACCTGGTGGTGTTTCCCGAATTGGCCCTGACCGGCTATCCGCCCGAAGACCTGTTGTTGCGTCCCAGTCTTGCCGGGCGAGTCGACCGGGCGCTCGCCCGGATCGCCGGCGCCGGGGTCGAATGCCCGATAGCGATCGGTTTTCCGGAGGTCGCCGAAGAGGGCCTGTTCAATGCCTTGACCGTGATCGACCGGGGCCGGCGGGTCGCGACATATCGCAAGCAGCGGTTGCCCAACTATCAGGTCTTCGACGAACAGCGCTATTTCCGCGCCGGCGACAGTCCCTGTCTGGTCGAACTTTTCGGCGCCCGGGTGGCGTTCACCATCTGCGAGGATCTGTGGCAGGAATTCCCCGCATTGCAGGCGAGCAGCGCCGGCGCCGGATTGCTGATCAATATCAATGCCTCCCCGTTCCATATGGGCAAGGCCGAAGAGAGGAAAGCCCTGCTCGCGCGAAGATGCAGGCAAGGCGATTTTCCGATCATCTATGTGAATCTCGTCGGCGGGCAAGATGAACTCGTGTTCGACGGCGCTTCGCTGGCGGTCGACGCAGAAGGCGAAACCCGGTCGCAGGCGCCTGCCTTCGAGGAAGGGCTGTATCAGGTCGAACTGGACGTGGACGCGCGAGACGGCGTCTGCAAGTTGGCGGATGGGCCGATTCAGCCGCCGCCGGCGATGGAAGAGCAGGTCTATCAGGCGCTCGCGCTCGGCGTGCGCGACTATGCGGGCAAGAACGGCTTCCCCGGCGTGGTCCTCGGATTGTCGGGCGGCATCGACTCGGCGCTTGCGCTGGCTGTCGCAGTCGACGCGCTCGGCCCGCGGCGGGTCCGGGCCGTGATGATGCCTTCCCTGCATACCTCGGAACTGAGCAAGCGCGTCGCCGCGAGTCAGGCCCGGACGCTCGGCGTCGAATTCGACGTGATTCCCATCGACAACATCTATTCGGCCTTTCTCGCCGCGCTGCAAGACGAGTTCGCCGGCACGGCGCCGGACGCGAGCGAGCAGAACTTGCAGGCGCGTTGCCGCGGCGCGTTGTTGATGGCGATTTCCAACAAGAAGGGGCTGCTCGTCCTGACCACGGGCAACAAGAGCGAACTCGCGGTCGGCTACGCCACCTTGTATGGCGACATGGCCGGCGGATTCGATGTGTTGAAAGATGTCTCCAAGACCATGGTCTATCGTCTCGCCGAATATCGCAATCGACTCGCCGGCGCAGCGCCCGAGCCCATCCCGCGCGAAGTCATCGAGCGGCCGCCTTCGGCCGAACTCGCTCCGGGCCAGGTCGACGCGGACAGCCTGCCGTCTTACGATCTGCTGGATTCCGTGCTTGAACGTTATGTCGAGCGGGACTGGAGCGCGAACCGGATTGTCGAGGATGGTTTCGACGAGGAACTCGTCGCCCGGGTCGTGCGCATGGTTGATCGCAACGAGTACAAGCGACGCCAGGCCCCTCCCGGCGTGCGTCTGACGCAGAAGGCGTTCGGCCGCGACCGCCGCTATCCGATCACCAACGCCTGGCCGCCGGGAGATTAGGCAAGCTCTGATCAAGTCAGAGCTTGCCTGCGGCACAGGGATGTGCCGCCGGATGCAACGGCACGAGCCGTTGCATCCGGGAGCAAGACAAAACCGCGCTTTTGTCTTGCGGCAATGAATAATTCCATGGATGGAATTATTCAGAGGATACTTGAGAAATGCCCCCGGCGCAGGCCGTCAGTCGAAGATGCCGAAGGTGATGATGCTCAGCAAGGAGCGGCCCGATTCTTCCGGCGTTTCCTGGTTGTCGATGATCTGCTGGCTGCTCGACACGGGCGGCCGCGAAGTCGGCGCCAGGGGCGGGTTGCCGCGATTGTCGCCAAGCAGGCCGAAAGTCACGGTATACAGCAGCGAGGGATCGGAGATCTCCGTGCGGATGACGAATTCCCCGTCTTGGTCGATGGCGGGATGGTCCGGATAGTTCTCGTGCAGCAGGGCGAGCGAGGTGTCCGCGAGATCGTTCAGCCCGAGGCGAAGATAGCATTCGATCATGATCGCCACCGCATCCGCCACGGCGGGGGTCCCCTGGAAGTTTTCCACCACGTATTGCGCCCGGCGCTGGGCCGCGATGAACGCCCTGCGTTCAAGGTAGTAGTTCGCCACGTGGATCTCGTAGGCGGCCAGGTTGTTGCGCAGATAGATCATCCTGGCCCTGGCGTCCGCCGCGTACGGGCTGTCCGGATAGAGCGTCAGCAATTGCGCAAAATCATTGAAGGATTCCTCGGTGCGGCCCGGATCGCGTTTGGTCGGGTCGATCGGCACGAAGCGGTCGAGGAAGCCGGTGTTGTCGTCGAATGAAGACAGTCCCAGCATGTAATAGGCGTAATCGATATTGTCGCTGTCGGGATGCAAGCGGATGAAGCGCTGCGCCGCGGCGCGCGCGGCTTCCTCGTCGCCGCTGCGGAAATAGGCGTAGACGATTTCGATCTGGGCCTGCTCGGCGAAGCGGCCGAAAGGAAAGCGCGATTCCAGCGCCTCGTAAGTGGCGATGGAGCCGCGGAAATTCTGGTTGGTGAGCTGATCGAGCGCGCGCTGGTAAAATTGCTCCTCGGTGCTGAGCCCGGCGAATTCATCTTCCTCTTCGTCGTCGCCGAACCAGGCGCAGGACGCCGACAGCGCGGCGGCGAGCAGGAACAGCCAGAGTCTCGTATATCGCGGGAATCGGGTCATGGATCGGTTCTGCATCCAGGTATCTTCGCAGTCGGGGATTGTAACGCCGTCGCCGGTCATGGTCCAAGGCGAAATGTCCTCCGGCCGGGAATTCCCCGGATAATGCCGTTCATCGAATTGTTCGTCGCCGCAAGACAGGACGCGGTCTTGCGCTGCTTCCGCAGGCGCTGGCTCGCGCCGTCGAATCCGGCGGCGCAGCCGCGCGCCTTGCGGAACCATCGGGGAACATGTCAACCTGCGCCCATCGTCACCGCAAGCGGCGCCGCGACCTGATGCGAGCAAACAGAATCCTGCGCAGGGAAACAGTCCCCGCATCGCTCGCCGGCCTGCGGCTGGATCGGACGGCGGCGGGGCTGTTCCCCGATTTTTCGCGATCTCGTCTGCAAATGTGGATAAAAAACGGAAATTTGACGGTAAATTCGCGAAAAATGAAACAAAGGGAATGCTTGCGGGCGGGCGATGTCGTTGCAATCGACGCCGAATTCGCGCCGGCAGACGCATTGGCCGCGGAAGCGATGGAACTCGATATACGATATCGGGACGAGGATGTCCTGGTCGTCAACAAACCGGAGAATCTGGTCGTCCATCCCGCCGCCGGTCGCGAGGCGGGCACCTTGCTGAACGGTTTGCTGCACGCCTTCCCGGAATTGGCGCGATTGCCGCGGGCGGGCATCGTCCATCGCCTGGACAAGGACACCACCGGCCTGATGCTGGTCTCGCGCACCTTGCGCGCGAACAGGGCGCTGGTCGGGCAATTGCGCGAACGCCGCATCGAACGCGTATACCAGGCGCTCCTGCAAGGCGTTCTCATCGCCGGCGGCACGGTAGACGAGCCGCTGGCGAGGCATCCCGCGCACAGGACCCGCATGGCGGTAGTCGCGCAAGGCAAGCCGGCGCGCACGCATTATCGGGTGCTGGAGCGGTTCCGTTCTCATACCCTTGTCGAGATCACATTGGAAACCGGCCGCACGCACCAGATACGCGCGCACATGTCCTGGCTCGGATATCCGGTGGCGGGAGACCGCGTTTATGGCGGCCGCCCGCGGCCGCCCGCCGCCGGTCCGGATGAACTAGTCGAGGCGCTGCGCCAATTCAGGCGCCAGGCCTTGCACGCCTGCCGGCTTTCGTTCATGCATCCGGTGCAGAAAGACAAGATAAGCCTGGCCATGGAACTGCCCCCGGACATGCTCGCGTTGCTCGACCTGCTGAGGCGGGACGCGGCGGCGCGCGGCGGCGCCGATGTCCGGGATTGAACTCCTGCGGCCGGACTGGCCCGCGCCGGAAGCCGTCTGCGCCGCGGTCACTACCCGGCGCGGCGGTTGCAGCGAGGGCGCATTCGCCGGTCTCAACATGGCCCTGCATGTCGGCGACGAAGCAGGCAGGGTTCGGCGCAATCGCCGCCTCGCGGCCGCGGCGTTCGCGCCCGATGCGGACTTCCAGTGGTTGCGGCAAGTTCACGGCAACAGGCCGGCGCTCGTTTCCCGGCCCGGACAGCCGCTTGCGGCGGACAGCCTGATCACTCGCGTTTCCGGCATTGTCCTTTGCGTGCTCGCGGCGGATTGCCTGCCGGTTTTCGTCTGCGACCGCGCGGGCGAGGAAGCGGCGATCATTCACGCGGGCTGGCGCGGCATGAGCGCGGGGATCATCGAGAACACATTGGCCGCCATGCGCAGCGATCCGGAGCAACTGTCAGTCTGGCTCGGTCCGGCGATCCTGTCCTGTCATTACGAGGTGGGCGAAGACGTGCGCGCGGCTTTTCTCGGCGGCGCCGCCAGCCCGTCCGAGCGAGACCGGGTCGACGCCGCTTTTGAACCGCTGCCGGCCGGGGGGAAATATCGCGTCGACCTCGCCCGCATGGCCGCGATCAAGTTGCGGGCGCTGGGCGTTTCCGCGATCAGCGGCGGCGGATTGTGCACGTATTGCGAGCCTGATCGTTTCTTCTCCCATCGCCGGGACCGCCGCTGCGGCCGCATGGCGAACATGATCGGCATCAGGCCCGCGGCGGAATAACTCCCGCGAAACCCGCCAGACGCCTCGCGCCGTCGAATCCGGCGGCGCATCCATGTGCCGCAGGCAAGCTACGACTTGATCGGAGCTTGCCCGATCAAGTCAGGGCTCTCCCGCGGCGCGAGGACGCCGAACAGTCGTCGGGCGCCCAGCGCGATCCATGTTGTCCGGGCATGCGGAACGGCCTGCCCGCGGTCTGCGGCCGCAACGGGCTTGCGGGCGGCAACGCTTGAATTCGCCGCGTCGCGACCGCATTTACAGTCGCATTGAACAGTTTTTTCGAGGCTCGATCGCAAATGCGAACAGACAAATTTACCGGCAAGTTGCAGGCGGCGCTTGCCGATGCGCAATCGCTCGCGCTGGCCAACCGCAACAGCAATATGGAGCCGGCGCATCTGCTGCTTGCCCTGATCGACCAGCAGGGCGGCTCGGCGCGCGCCTTGCTGGCCCAGACCGGATTCAATATCGGCGAGTTGCGCGCGGGACTCGAGCGCATCGCGCGGGATCTGCCGCGCGTGAAAGATCACGACGGCCAACTTGCGCTCTCGCCGGAATTGGCGAAATTGCTCAATCGCGCGGAAACCATCGCCGGCGACCATGGGGACAGTTTTGTCGCGAGCGAAACCATCCTGCTGGCGGCGATGAAAGACTCCGGCCCGGTCGGAAAATTGCTTCAGGCAAGCGGCGTCAGCTTGCAGGCGCTGGAAAACGCCGTCGCCAACCTGCGCGGCGGCGACACGGTATCCGATGCGGAAGCCGAGGAAAGCCGCCAGGCCCTGAGCCGTTATTGCATCGACCTCACCGAGAGAGCGCGCGCGGGAGAACTCGACCCGGTCATCGGCCGGGACAGCGAAATCCGCCGCGCCATCCAGGTATTGCAGCGCCGCACCAAGAACAATCCGGTTCTGATCGGCGAGCCGGGCGTGGGCAAGACCGCCATCGTCGAGGGTCTGGCCCAGCGCATCGTCAACGGCGAAGTGCCCGAAGGATTGAAGCGCAAGAGCATTCTCGCCCTCGACATGGGAGCATTGATCGCCGGCGCCAAGTTCCGCGGCGAGTTCGAGGAACGCCTGAAAGGCGTGCTCAAGGAAATCGCCAAGCGCGAAGGCTCGGTCATCCTGTTCATCGACGAATTGCATACCCTGGTCGGCGCGGGCAAGGCGGAAGGCGCCATGGATGCCGGCAACATGCTCAAGCCGGCCCTCGCCCGCGGCGAACTGCATTGCGTCGGCGCCACCACGCTCGACGAATACAGGCGATATATCGAACAGGACGCCGCGCTCGAGCGCCGGTTCCAGAAAGTACTGGTCGAGGAGCCCGGCGAAGAAGACACGGTCGCTATCCTGCGCGGCTTGAAAGAGCGCTATGAAGTGCACCACGGCGTGGAAATTTCGGACTCGGCCATCATCGCGGCCGCGCGATTGTCCCAGCGCTATATTGCGGACCGGCAACTGCCCGACAAGGCGATCGACCTCGTCGACGAGGCCGCCAGCATGATCCGCATGGAGATCGATTCCAGGCCGGAAGAGATGGATATGCTCGACCGCCGCCTGATCCAGTTGAAGATCGAGCGCGAGGCGCTGAAGAAGGACAGCGACGCGGCGGCGAAAAAACGCAAGCAGAAGCTGAACGAGGAGATCGGGAGCCTGGAGCGGGAATACGCCAATCTCGACGAGATCTGGAAAGCCGAAAAGGCTTCGCTGCACGGCGCCCACTCGATCAAGTCGAGTCTGGAGAAGGCCAGGATCGATCTCGAGGCGGCCCAGCGCGCCGGCGACCTCGCGCGCATGTCCGAAATCCAGTACGGCGTCATTCCGGCGCTGGAAAAGAAACTGGCGGAAGCCAACCAGACCGCGGTTTCGGACAAGAAGCTGCTGCGCAACCGGGTCACGGAAGAGGAGATCGCCGACATTCTCGCCCGGGCCACCGGCATTCCCGTCAGCAAGATGCTGCAAAGCGACCGCGAGCGCCTGCTGGGCATGGAAGACGCCTTGCGGAAGCGGGTGGTGGGGCAGGACGAGGCGACTTCCGCCGTCGCCAACGCCGTGCGCAGGTCGCGTTCCGGCCTGTCGGATCCGAATCGTCCGAACGGCTCCTTCCTGTTTCTCGGCCCCACCGGAGTCGGCAAGACCGAACTTTGCAAGGCGCTGGCCGAATTCCTGTTCGACACCGAAGCGGCCATGGTCCGCATCGACATGTCGGAATTCATGGAGCAACATTCCGTCGCCAGGCTCATAGGAGCCCCGCCGGGCTATGTCGGATACGAGCAGGGCGGCTATCTCACCGAAGCCGTGCGCCGGCGACCGTATTCGGTGCTGCTGCTCGACGAGGTCGAGAAAGCCCATCCGGAGGTGTTCAACGTGTTATTGCAGGTGCTCGACGACGGCCGCCTGACCGATGGTCATGGCCGCACCGTAGATTTCCGCAATACCGTCGTCATCATGACCTCCAACCTCGGTTCCGAGCGCATACAGGAACTGATGCGGGACGCGGCGCCGAAGCGGGACGCCTACGAAACCGTCAAACAGGCGGTATTGCATACGGTGGTCCGGCATTTTTCGCCGGAATTCGTCAATCGCATCGACGAAATCGTGGTCTTCCATCCGCTCGGCAAGGAAGAAATCCTCGGCATCGCCGGCTTGCAGATCAAGCTGCTCAATCGCCGGCTCGCCGAAAGCGAGTTGAAGATCATCGTCTCGCCGCGCGCGTTGCGCTACATGGCCGAAGCGGGATTCGATCCCGTATATGGCGCGCGGCCGCTCAAGCGCGCGATCCAGAACCGCATCGAGAATCCATTGGCGCAACACGTGCTGGCGGGCAAGTTCGCTCCCGGCGCCGCCATAGACATCGACCTCGGCGACGACGGCGAACTCGAATTCAGCGCCGCCGCGGCCGCAGCAGCGGAACCGGCGGCTGCCTGAACCGCGAGGCTGCCCAAGGCTCGAAGCGGAACATCGCATGCGGGCAGCCGGCATCGCCGCCGGCAGTCCGGGCAAGCCAGTTCGCGGTAAGCGCTGTTACCGCCATCTGGAGTGCTCCTGTAAAGAGTCAAGGAAGGGTTTCGCATGGCGGCATTATACGACGGCATTTGCGCCGCACGCATGTGACCTGGATCACAAGTTATCGAAACTTTTCGGCCCCCAAACGGCCGCGAAACGCCGGCGTTCCGCGGCACTCCGCGAATAATTTTTCGGCCGGTTGCGCGGCCTTCGCCTCGGCCCCGGCCTGGAAGTGAACGCGAGCCGTCTCGCAGGCCGCGGCAGCGTTTTCGAGAAAACCGTCGGGCGCCGGCCCTCGGCTTATTTATTGCCCGATAGATCAGATAGTTGCCGACAAATTTCTTGCGCCGCCGCAAGCAGTTTGGTTTTCCCGCAACTCGCCGAGCCGGGATGGCGGGCAATTCGGCCGTCGGGCCGCACGCGCGCGTTTTCGGAGAGGGATGCGCGCGATGCGCGCCTTTTTCGCGGCCGCGTTTCGATTTGCCGCGCGGTGTCGCTGCCCGAAGAGCGCGATGTCGCTGCCCCGAAAAATTATTCGACGGAGTGCCGCGAGACTGCCCCGGCCGACGGCTCCGCGGGCCGGAAGTTCCCGTTCATGTTCGCGCGGCCATTCAGCGGCCGGCCCGCGCGAATCCGGCGAATGCGCAGGCATATCAACAAGTTCTGATTGGCGGTAACAGCGCATACCAGAGATACGATAATCGGCCTTTCAGTAGCGATGCTGGGCAAGGCCCCGGGCACCGCATTGCTCAACGAGTGGTACGGCGTCTACAACGCCAGCGTGGACAAGGGCATGAGCCCGGAAATGGCCTTGCTGGAGTTGGCGAATCACATCGCCGCCTCGAGCGCCTTCACGTCCATGTATCCCTTCTTCATCACGAATACGGAGTTCGCCCGGGATTTTCTGACCGCGGCCCTGGGCGAAGCGCCGTCGGCGGAAGTGCTGGCCCTGGCGACGGGCCTGCTCAACGGCGGCATGGGCCGGGGCGAGATGGGCCTGCTGGCGGTCCGGCAGTTGTTCGAGATCCGCATGCAGGGAGAAAGTCATCCCGCCTACGGCGATTTCGGCGCCATCGCCATGATGTTCGCCAACAAGGTGCAGGTGGCCACCTATTACACCGTGGAGAAACGCTGGGAAGGTGCTTCCTCGAGCGTGCTCGGCGGCGTGACCGACGACGGCGACAGCGTGGACATGGCCAAGGAAGCCATCGACATGATGCGGCGTCCCGGCAAGAGCTTCGAGTTGACCACGGGCGTCGACCGGCTCGACGGCACCCTGGGCGACGATACTTTCGTCGCTACCGAAAAGACCCTGACCGGCGTGGACCGCATCGACGGCGGCGAGGGCATGGACACGCTGGAGCTTTCTTCCAGCGGCTCCGACGACGATGTCAATATCTCTTCCGGGGCAAGCGTCATGAACATCGAGACGCTGACGGTCGACAGCGGCGGCGACTTCTCGGCGGACCTGAGCGGCTGGGAAGGCTTGACGGAGGTCGTCCTGAGCGATGTCGCGGGGGATGTCGAACTGGACGCCGGCGGCGCGGATGTCGTGTCCGAATCCCTGGGCGACGACGACAAGGATACGACGATAGAAATCGTGAACGCCGCCTCGGTCAATCTCGAGGACGTGAACGCCCGCGCGCAGGTGAATATCTTCGGCACGGACACGACGACCTCGGTCATGGTCGAAGGCGGCATGGGTGTCGAGGTGGGCAAGTCGACCGCGCATTCGGAGACGGTCAGGAGCGTGACGCTCGACGGCGTGCATGACGGCATGGGCGACGACGGCAAGCGCTACGGCGAAAACACGCCCGCCAAGGCGGCCGTGGCCGCCGTGCCCGCCACCCAGGACGGAGGCGAAGGAACACCCGCTGTAGCGGCTGTGCCCGCGAAAAACAACAAGGACAGCGTTCCGGTGCACATCTATTCGAAAGCGATCGAGTCCGTCGACCTGCGCAACACCAACACCACCTTGCTGGTGGAGAACGCCGCCGAGGACATGATGTCGCTGACGGCCATGGTCGACCGGTTCGGCAACACGGCCAACGGGCACGGCAAGTTGTGCCTCAAGGGCATCGAGGATCTGATGATCGAAGTGAAGGGCGACTCCAACATCCGCCTGGCTTCGGACCAGATCAAGACGGTCGCCGTTTCCGGCGCCGGCGACCTGACGCTGGATGTGACCAAGTTCGCGCCGGCGGTGGCGGAGAAAGCGGCCGATGTCAAGCCGTCCGAGACGCTGGAGAAACTGACCTTGTCCGGCTCCGGCAAGACGACCCTGGACGCGATGGGGCTGAGCAAGCTGAAGACGGTCGATGCGAGCGAGGCGAGCGGCGCCGTCAAGTTGAGCAATCTGGGCGCGAGCGTCACGAGCTACATGGGAAGCGCGGGCAAGGACGAAGTCAGCGCGACGGCGTTCGCGAAGGACGGCCTGCAGGCGGACCTCGGCGCCGGCGACGACACGTTCACGGTCGACAATGCCGCCGCCGGCGCCAAGAGCCGGATCGACGGCGGCGCGGGCATGGACACCCTGGTGCTGAAGCACAAGAAAGGCGCCGATGTCAAAGGCGCCGGGGACGCCTACATGAACTTCGAGACCATTACTCTGGACGCGAGCGAAGGCTCGGGGACCTACGATGTCAAGGATCTCGGGGTCGACGAGTTGATGGTGAGCAACGGCACTACGGCGAAAGTCACGTTCAAGAACGTCCTGTCCGGTGTCGGCCTCGCCGTTTCCAGCAAGGCGCCCGACAAGGACACCGACAAGGCGACGGCCACGACCGCCGACGTGAGCTACATGCTGGAAGACGGCGACGACGACTCGCTCACGCTGAAAATGCATACGCGCGGCGGCAAGAAGGACAAGCTGTCGGATTTGGCGAGATTGGAACCAGATGCAAGGATGAAATTGACGCTCGCCCTGGACGAGGATGTCGAGGAATTGACCGTGCACTCCACGGCGACCGCCACTTCGACCGTCGACGCCAAGGACCGGCCCAAGGCGATCAACTACGTCAACCACCTCACTGTCGCCAAAGGCAATGAAATCGAGGAGCTGAAGGTTACCGGAGATGCCCCTCTCTATATCGAAAGAACAAAAGGGGAGGGGAGGGGGGTTCTTGATTCCCTGACCTACCTGGACGCCAGAGAGAGTTCGGGAGGCGTTTACTTGGATTCGAACGCAGGCTCGGCAGCAAATCCGCCTCCCGGCTTGAAAGTTGACGGCAGTCCTGTCGACGATATCATTCTCGGCGTCGGTTACCAGGCATCCAACACTGTCATGGGCCATGGCGGCAACGATCTGATCGTCCACCAATCCGGCGAGGACAAGATAACAGGCGGTGCTGGAGGAGATATTATTGCTCGCGCGATAGCTGTATGGTTAGATCAAAACGATGCATCATTGATTTGGCACTGGCAAATATCGCAAGAATCTCATCTCAAGGATAGCAAGAAAGACACTTTCATATACACTGCGGCATCCGACTCTCAAGTCAACTTTGGCGACAAGATGACCGGCTTCGACATAATTGTCTCGTTCGAAAAAGGCGTCGACAAGATCGATCTCAGTTCGGTCCTGGACCTGAGGGGAGGCATCAAGCAGATAACCAACAGCGGGAATAGCAAAAACCTGAAGACGGTCGTCGGCGATGGCGACGGCCTGTTCATGAGCGACGCGACAGCGACTGCATTCGCCGAGGCCAGATCCATTGCGCTCGTCACGACGACGGAGGACAGGACGAAATTTGAATCGCCGCCGTTTTTTGACGGTTTCGATACCAATCTGGGTTTTGTCACCGGCAATAACATAACCTTGGATTGGGTGCTCGTCGATGTCGACGGGGACGGCGATTTCAGCGCCGGCACGGATATGGCCATCGCGCTGGCGGGCACGTTTGATGGTCCCTTGACTCCGGTCGATTTCATCTGATCCGGCGGTTCGCCGCCCTCGACCAAAACCCCCGGCTTCGGCCGGGGGTTTCATATAGAAGGAAAATTCCAGCGCATATCCGACGATGTTTGACGAATGCCGCGGGGAAGCCCTGATTTGGTCGGGGCTTCCCCGCGGCGCACGCCCCCGATACAAGCCCGCGATATAAACCCGCGATATAAAAAAGCACCGCCGGATGCGATGGCGCAAGCCAGCGCATCCGGAAGCAAAACAGAACCGCGTCCGATACCGACCCGCCATTCGCATCACCTCGTCCGCCGGCGCCGCGAATTTCGCTTGTCATGGCCGGGCAACTTCATTAATCTGGGAAATCGAGTCAGCCGGGCAATCGCTGTTCGCGTCTTCCGGCGCGGGCGGAGGAAAGTCCGGGCTCCGCAGAGCAGGGCGCCAGGTAACGCCTGGGGGGCGCGAGCCTACGGCAAGTGCAACAGAAAGCATACCGCCAGACTGCTGTCTGGCAAGGGTGAAATGGTGCGGTAAGAGCGCACCGCGCGGCTGGCAACAGTCCGCGGCAAGGCAAACCCCGCCCGGAGCAAGGCCAAATAGGAATCCCATGGCGCTGCTCGCGCCGGATTCGGGTAGGCCGCTACAGGTTCGCGGCGACGCGGGCCGCAGATGAATGATTGCCCTCGACAGAACCCGGCTTACAGGCTGACTCGACCTTTCCTCTCTCTCGCCGACCCGCGCGCAGCCGGGATGCGCCGCCCGCGCTTCGCGTCGCGGCCCCGGGCGCAGCCGTAAAAACGGACTTCCTTGCGGCACATGGACGCGCCGCCGGATTCGGCGGCGCAAGCCATCGCATCCGGGAGCAAGACAAAACCACGCTTTGGTCTTGCGGCAATGAATGATTCCATGGCTGGAATTATGCAGAGGATGCTTGAGGAAATCGGGGAAAGCTCCGGGGAGGTATCGGGGCCGACCTGCGGCGCATGCCCGCGGCACAAGAGAGCGCCGCCGAATTTCATGGCGCAACCCATTGAATTTGAAAGAAAAAAAGCCGAACCCCATGGTCTGCGGCAATACTTCGCGTCATGGACGGAATGATCTGGAGGACATTTTATGTAGAAAAGTGGAAAAAATTGGTAATTTGTGGGCGGATGTGGTTTATTAGGGAAACTCTGATCAAGTCGGAGCTTTCCCGCGGCACATGGATGTGCCGCCGGATTCGATGGCGCAAGCCATTGAATCCGGGAGCAGGACAAAACCACGCTTTTGTCCTGCGGCAATGAATAATTCCATGGATGGAATTATTCAGAAGATATTGGACAAGAAAATGTCGGGGAATGTCGAGGGACAGCCATGTTTCGCGGTATGAACACCGTCAGCCTCGATGCCAAGGGACGACTCGCCATGCCTGCCCGCTATCGGGAGCGCCTGTCGAACGAGCATGGCGGCCGTCTCGTCGCGACCATCGACCTCGATACCAGACATCGCTGCCTGTCGCTTTATCTTCCCTCCGAATGGGAGAAGATCGAACGGCAGATCGACGGCATGTCCGGGCTCGACGAACATGTGCGGCGCATGAAGCATCTGCTCATCGGCCACGCCAACGACCTCGAACTCGACAGCATCGGCCGGGTGCTGCTGCCGCAGGAGTTGCGCCGCTATGCCAGTCTCGAAAAACAGGTTTGCCTAGTCGGCCAATGTAAGAAACTGGAAATCTGGAGCCAGCAAAACTGGCTCGACAAGCGCGACGAGTGGCTGGCGGAAGTGCACGAACAGGGAGAGTTGCCGCCAGAACTGAGAAGTCTGGCTTTATAACGGCGGGCGGCGATGCGCGACGCATTCGGACATCAGCCGGTATTGAGGGCGGCGATCGTGGAAGCATTGAATCTGCGCCGGGACGGAGTGTATCTCGACGCGACTTTCGGTCGCGGCGGCCATAGCGCGGCCATACTCGAGCGGCTCGGAACCGGCGGCCGCTTGCTGGCCATGGACCGGGATCCCGAGGCCGTCGCCGCGGCGCGGGAGATGGCCCGCGGCGAACCGCGCCTTGAAGTGATCGACCGGCGCTTCGGCGAATTGCGCGCCGAACTGGCCGGGCGCGGACTCGAGGGCGCGCTCGACGGCATCCTGTTCGACCTCGGCCTGTCTTCGCCGCAAGTCGACGACAGCAGCCGGGGCTTCAGTTTCAGCGGCGACGGACCGCTCGACATGCGCATGGACCCGCGCGCCGGCGTCAGCGCCGCCGAATGGATCAACCGGGCGTCCGAGGCGGAATTGGCCGACGCGATCTTCCGCTATGGCGAGGAAAGGCATTCCCGGCGCATCGCCGCGCGTCTGGCGAAGGAAAGGAAAAGCGCGCCGATCGCGACTACCGGCCGGCTCGCCGCCATCGTCGCCGCCGCCTTGCCGGGCCGGGAACGCCGCAAGCACCCCGCCACCCGCGCCTTCCTGGGCATCCGCATCCGCGTCAACGAGGAACTCGACGAACTGCGCCGGGGCCTGGCGGGCGCGCTGGAAGTATTGCGCGCCGGCGGCCGGCTGGCGGTGATCAGTTTCCATTCGCTGGAAGACCGCATCGTCAAGCGCTTTATTCGCGAACAATCCCGGAACGATGATTTCCCCCGGGATCTGCCGGTCGCGGAAGGTCCGCCGCGCGCGCGCATCCGGCCGATAGGCAAATCAAGGCGCGCCGGCGCCGCCGAAGTGGCGCGCAATCCGCGCGCCCGCAGCGCGATCTTGCGCGCGGCGGAGAAATTGCGATGAAAGCCGCAGCCGGACCCCGGCACCATCATGCCCGCCCGCGCGGCGGCCGCGGGCATCCTTCGCCCTGGACCTGGATCGGGCTGGGCCAGACTTCCGCTTGTGTGCTGCTGGCGATCCTGGCGACGATCTTGCTGACCGGGCTGGCCCTGGTCGACTCGACCCGGCAGCACCGGCAGATGTCCCGGGAGTTGCAGGAACTGCGCGAACAGGTCTATTCGCAGGAAGAGGAAAGGGGGCGCCTGCTGCTTGAGATCAGCACTTTCGCCCTCGCGGACAGGATCGAGCGCGTCGCCCGCGAGGAGTTGCGGATGCGCATGCCCGCCCCGGAAGACATCGTGGTGGTGCGCAATGACTGAAACGAGAAAATCGATGCCTTCCTCCGGCGCCTGGCGGCCGGCGCTGTTGCTGCTGGCGATGGCGCTTTGCATCGGCGTCGCCGGCTTGAAAGCGGTGGCCCTGCACGTGCTGCAGCGCGATTTCCTGCAACAGGAGGGCGATGCGCGCACCGTGCGCTCGGTGCCGCTGGTGGCCAATCGCGGCCTGATTACCGACCGCAACGGGGAACCGCTGGCCATGAGCGCGCCCGTGAAGTCGCTTTGGGTCGACCCTGCCGAGATCGATCCGCGCGGGGAGAAAATCGGCGAACTCGCGCGCTTGCTCGACCTCGATGCCGCGGCCTTGCGCGCGCGCCTGACCGAGCATCGCGACCGCCGTTTCCTGTATCTGCAACGCCATCTGGCGCCGTTCGAGGCCGAACAGGCGCTGGCCCTCGGAGTCCCCGGAGTGTACGAACAGCAGGAATATCGCCGTTTCTATCCGCATGGCGAGGTGACCGCCCACCTGATCGGCTTCAACGATATCGACGACAATGGCCAGGAAGGCATGGAGCGCGCCTGGAACGACTGGCTCAAGGGCGTTCCCGGCAGCCGCCGCGTGATCAAGGACCGCCGCGGCAATATCATCGAGGAACTGAATACCATCGAACTCGCCCAGCCCGGCAAGGATCTGCGGCTCAGTATCGATATCCGCTTGCAGAACCTCGTCTACCGCGAACTGAAATCGGCATATCTCGCGCGCCGGGCCAGGGCCGCCACGGCGGTCGTGCTCGACGTGCGAACCGGCGAAGTGCTCGCGGTAGCCAACCAGCCGTCCTACAACCCCCACAACAAGACGCTGATCGAAGACCTCGGCGTGACCCGCAATCGCGCATTCACCGACATCTACGAGCCCGGCTCGACCATGAAGCCGTTCACCGTGGCCGCCGCGCTCGAATCCGGACGATTCGCCCCCGATACCGTCATCGAAACCGGCAACGGCTGGATGCTCGTCGCCGGCCGCGCGGTCCAGGATCTGTTCGGTTACGGCACCTTGACCACGACCGGCGTCATTACCAAGTCGAGCAATGTCGGCACCAGCCTGATCGCGGCTGAAATCGGCGCTGTTTCCATCGTCGACCTGCTTGAGCGATTCGGTTTCGGCCGGCCGCCGGGCACGGGGTTTCCCGGCGAACAGGCCGGCGTGTTGCCTGATCCGGGGCGTCTCGGCCAACACGCCACCGCGGTGCTTTCCTTCGGCTACGGCGTGTCCGCGACTGCGATGCATCTGGCTCAGGCCTATTCGATCTTCGCCGACGAAGGTCGTCGCAAGCCGGTATCCCTGCTCAGGCTGAGCGAAGACGAAATCGGCGCGTTGCCGCGCCAGCGGGTGATCAGCCCCGTTATCGCCCGACAGGTCGTCGAGATGCTCGAAACCGTGGTGGATCGTTCCCGGGGCGGGGCGGTCACCGCGGCGCGCATACCGTTCTACCAGGTGGCCGGCAAGACGGGCACTTCCCATGTGGTGGGCGCTTCGGGATACGAGGACAATCTGCACAATTCGCTGTTTGTCGGACTTGCGCCGGCGACGCGGCCCGAAATCGTCGTCGTCGTCATTGTCAACGAGCCCAAGGGCGACGAACACCTCGGCGGCCAGGTCGCGGCGCCGATATTCTCCGACATTGCCGCCGGCGCGATGCGGCTGCTGAATGTGGCTCCGGACGCCGCGCCGCCGCCGGAGCCCGCCGCGCGCAGCGGCGCCCGGACCGGAGCAGAGGGGCTGTCCGAACCATGAACTCCGCCGAACCGCCGCCGGTCAACACCAGTCTCGCCGCTCTGGTTCGCGGGCTGGCGGACTATGGGCCGCAGCAAGGCGAACCTGATATCGAAATACGCGGAGTGCAGCTCGACAGCCGCAAGGTGCGGCCGGGGGATCTGTTCATGGCGACTTTCGGAGGCACCCACGACGCCCGCGAATTCATCGGCGCGGCGATCAGCCGCGGGGCGGTCGCGGTGCTCGCCGAATCCGGCCGGGACTGGCGCGGTTCGCGCCGGCTGGGCAAGGTGCCGGTGATAGCGGTCGACCGCCTGCTGGCGAAGTCCAGCGAAATCGCCGGCCGATTTTACGGCGAGCCTTCCAGGCGCATGTCGGTCATCGGCGTCACCGGCACCAACGGCAAGACCACCTGCACCCAATACATCGCCCGCCTGCTCGCCGGCATGGGCCGGACGGCCGGAGTCATCGGCACCCTGGGCTATGGCGTTCCCGGCAAGCTCGCCGAGTGTCCCCTGACTACTCCGGACGCCGTATTCACGCAAAGGGCGCTGGCGGAAATGGCCAATGCCGGCCTGCGCGCCGCGGCGATGGAAGTTTCCTCGGTGGGATTGCATCAGCGGCGCGTGCAAGGCGTCCGTTTCGAGATCGCCGTTTTCACCAACCTGACCAGGGATCATCTCGATTATCACGACAGCATGGAAGCCTATGGCGCGAGCAAGCGCAGACTGTTCTCCGGAGCCGGACTGCGCCATGCCGTCGTCAATCTCGACGACCCTTGCGGCATCAGGATCGTCAACGATCTCGGTCCCGGAGTGGCAGTGACGACCTTCGGCGTCGGCAACCGCCAGGCGACGATCCGGGCGGAAAACGTGACTGTCGCCAGACGGGGGTTTCGCGCGGAAATTCACACGCCGGCGGGCGTCGGCCTCATCGACTGCAAATTGCTCGGCAGATTCAACGTCAGCAACATGCTCGCGGCGACGGGCGCCTTGCTCGCCTGCCGCGAATTGCCGGGCGGCCCGGACATCGAACGCGTCTGCGAACTCGTCTCGGGCCTGCATCCGGTCGACGGCCGCATGGAACTCCTGGGCGGCGGCGACGATGTCGCCGTCGTGGTCGATTATTCCCACACCCCGGACGGGCTCGAAGGCGCCCTGCGCGCCCTGCGCGAGCATTTCGCCGGCCGGCTGTGGTGCGTGTTCGGCTGCGGCGGGAACCGGGACAAGGGCAAGCGGCCGACCATGGGCGCGCTGGCGGAAAAACTCGCCGACCATGTCGTGATCACCGACGACAATCCAAGACTGGAGGACGGCGCCGCGATCGTGAGCCAGATTCTCAGCGGCATGACGGCGCCCGCGGCGGCGCATGTCGAGCGGGACCGGGAACAGGCGATCCGCCATGCCGTTGCCGCGGCCGGCCCCGGCGACGCGGTGCTGATCGCGGGCAAGGGACACGAGGACTACCAGGAAGTCGGCGCGAGGCGAAATCGGTTCAGCGACGCCGGCGCGGCCGGCAAGGCCTTGCTGGAGCGCGCTTCCGGACGGGCGGGAGCGGAACATTGATAGGCGCGATGCGACTTGCCGCGCTGGCGGCGGAACTGGACGGCGAACTGATCGGCGGCGACGCCGTCTTCGACGCGGTTTGCGCGGACACTCGCGACTTGCGCGCGGGTGAGTTGTTCGTGGCGCTGCGCGGAGAGAACTTCGACGGCAACGAGTTCGCGCCCGAGGCGCGCCGGCGCGGCGCCGCGGGCGCGGTGGTCAGCCGACTTTCCGGGGAAGACCTGCCGCAAGTGCTCGTCGCCGATACCGGTCTGGCGCTGGGGCGGCTCGCGCGGATCAATCGCGAGCGGTCTTCGGCCCGGGTCGTCGCCGTTACCGGCAGCCAGGGCAAGACCACGGTGAAGGAGATGTTGCATTCGATATTGTCGGCCGCGGGCGAATGTCTGGCGACCCGGGCGAACCTGAACAACACCGTCGGCGTGCCTCTGACCCTGTTGCGGCTCGAAGCCCGGCACCGTTTCGCGGTGATCGAGATGGGCGCCAATCGAGCGGGAGAAATTGCTTTCAGCGCGGAAGCGGCGCAACCCGATATCGCCTTGATCAACAATGCCTCCATGGCGCACGCCGAAGGTTTCGGCGGCTTGCGCGGCGTGGTCCGGGCCAAGGGCGAAATCATCGGGGGACTGCGGCCGGACGGAACCTTGCTGCTGAATGCCGCCGACCCCAGCGTCGACCAGTGGCGCCGGCGCGGGGCCGCGTTCCGCTCGCGTCTTTTCAGTCTGCGCGAGGTTCCCGGCCGGTCGGACTATTACGCCGCGGATATCGCCCTGGACGACAGCGGCCGGCCCGCTTTCACGCTGGTCGGTCCCCGCGGGCGGCTCGGCGTCCGCCTGCGATTGCTCGGCGAACACAATATCGCCAATGCCGTCGCGGCGGCGGCGGCGGCATTCGAGGCCGGCGCCGAACCGGAAGCGGTGCGGCGGGGACTCGAGGCGGCCGCCCCGGTTCCCGGCAGGCTCTGTCCGGTCGGGGGGCGGGACGGCCTGCGCGTCATCGACGACAGCTACAATGCCGCTCCGGCCTCGTTCCGCGCCGCCGTCGACTTGCTCGCGGCGCTGCCGGGTCCGCGCCTGCTGGTCGCCGGCGACATGCTCGAACTGGGCGACCGCGCGGAGGCCATGCATCGCGAAGCCGGGCGCCATGCGTCGAGCCGGGGCATCGAGCAACTCTGGGCCGCAGGCGAACTTTGCCGCCAGATGGTCCGGGGCTTCGGCGCGAACGGCCGTCATTTCGCCGACCGGCGGCAATTGATCGGGGCGCTCGCCGCCGCGCTCGAGCCGGGTTGGGCCGTACTCGTGAAAGGTTCCCGGGGCGCCCGCATGGATGAAGTGGTCGCGGCGCTGCGGGATGGAGGCGCAACCCGATGATTTTCTGGTTATCCGAATACCTGATGCGGATCGACAGCAGTTTCGCGGTATTGCAATACATCACCGTGCGCGCGGCCTTCAGCGTCATCACCGCGCTGGTGGCTTCGCTGATTTTCGGCCCGGCCGTCATTGCGCGGCTGAACGTGGCCCGGGTGGGCCAGGTCGTGCGCGCGGACGGACCCCGGACGCATTTCGGGAAAGCCGGCACTCCCACCATGGGCGGCGCCCTGATCCTGCTCAGCATTACCGTCAGCACCATCTTGTGGGCGGACTGGAGCAACCATTACGTCTGGATCGTGCTCGCCATGACCTTGCTGTTCGGCGCCGTGGGTTTTGTCGACGACTACCGCAAGCTGGTCAAGCGCGATGCGGCGGGATTGCCGGCGCGATGGAAATATTTCTGGCAGTCGGTATTCGGTCTGGCCGGCGCGGCCGCGCTGTACGGCTCCGCTCCCGGCAGCGTCGAACTCGAATACATCGTGCCCTTTTTCAAGGATGTCGCGCTCGACTTCGGCATCGTCTACGTCGTCATCAGTTATTTCATGATCGTCGGCTTCAGCAACGCGGTGAATCTTACCGACGGCCTCGACGGGCTCGCCATCCTGCCCGCGGTGCTGGTCGGGGGCGCGCTGGGCGTGATCGCCTACCTGGCCGGACATAGCGAATTTTCGGCTTACCTGAACATTCCCTACATATCGGGTTCCGGGGAAGTCTCGGTCTTCGCCGGGGCGCTGCTCGGCGCCGGTCTCGGTTTTCTCTGGTTCAACACCTATCCGGCGCAGGTCTTCATGGGCGATATCGGCGCGCTCGCTCTCGGGGCGGCGCTCGGCGCGATGGCGATCATTTCCCGTCACGAAATCGTGCTGTTCATCATGGGCGGGGTCTTCGTCGTGGAAACGGCTTCGGTGATCATCCAGGTCGCCTCGTTCAAGCTGACCGGCCGGCGCATCTTTCGCATGGCGCCGCTGCATCACCATTTCGAGCTGAAGGGGTGGCCCGAACCGCGGGTGATCGTGCGCTTCTGGATAATAACCCTGATGCTGGTCCTGTTCGGGCTGGTGACGCTGAAACTGCGCTGAGGAGAAGGAACTGAAGATGATCGGCTGTTCGCGGCAAGATCCGGCCAGCGTTATCGTCGGTCTCGGCGATACCGGGTTCTCCTGCGCGCGCTATTTCATCCGGCGCGGTGTCGATTTCAGGGTGGTCGACACGCGTCTGCGGCCGCCGCGGCTGGCGGATCTGGAAAGGCTGAAGCCGGATGTCGAAATCGAACTCGGCGCGTTCCGCGCCGAGCGCCTGATCGGCGCGCGCGAACTCGTGGTCAGCCCCGGAGTCGACCTGCGCGTTCCGGCCCTGGCCGCCGCGGTCGACGCCGGCGTTCCGGTTACCGGCGATATCGACATCTTCTCGCGCGCGGCGCGCGGCCCCATCGTCGCCGTCACCGGCTCCAACGGCAAGAGCACCGTGATCGCCATGCTGGCCCGGATCCTCGACGAGGCCGATATCGACTACGGTCTCGGCGGCAATTTCGACGGCAGCCGTTCCTGTCCGGCGCTGGACTTGCTCGAAGAAGAGAGGGACTGGTACCTGCTCGAGCTTTCGAGTTTCCAGCTCGAAACGACGCGCCGGCTGAATGCCGAGATCGCATTGCTGCTCAATCTCGGCGCCGACCATCTGGACCGCTATGCCGGCCTGGACGACTATGCCCGCGCCAAGCGGCGCATTTTTCGCGGCTGTCGCCGGATCGTGCTCAATCGCGACGAGCCGTTCAGCCGTCCTGCGGATTCCGTCGCCGCGCCGGCGATCAGTTACGGACTCGATGCGCCGGCGTCCGGCCAGGTCGGATTGCTGGCGCATGAAGGCGAGCCCTGGCTCGCGTTGGGCGCACAACGCTGGCTGCCGGCAAGCGCCTTGCGGGCGCCGGGCGCCCACAATATTTCCAACGCGCTGGCGGCCATGGCGCTGGCGCTCGTCGCGGGCGCGGAAAAGGCCGCGATCGTCGCCGGGCTCGGCGCGTTCGCCGGGCTGCCGCATCGCTGCCAATGGGTGGCGAATATCGCGGGCGTGGATTATTTCAATGATTCCAAGGCGACCAACGCAGACGCCGCCGCCGCCGCCGTGCGGAACCTGGCGGCCGCCCGCGACGGCCGGATCTTGCTGCTCGCCGGCGGTGTCGCCAAGGACGCCGATTTCGCTTCCCTGGCCCCCGCCGCGCGCGAATCGGCGCGCGCGGCGATCCTTTTCGGCCGCGACGCGGAACGGATCGCCGCCGTATTGCAGCCGGAAATACCGCTGCGCTTCGCCGCCGATCTGGCGGAAGCGGTCGACCTGGCCCGGGCGGGCGCGCTGCCGGGAGACGCGGTGTTGTTGTCGCCGGCCTGCGCCAGTTTCGACATGTTCGACAATTTCCGGCATCGCGGCGAGTCTTTCATGCGCTGCGTGGAGCGTTTGCGATGACCGTCCCCGCCGCCATGGCGGGCCGCCTGCAAGCCGGCGCGGCGACGTTGCGGGAGTCCCGGCCCAGTTCCGTGCTGCTGGTCGCGATGTTGCTGTTGACGTTCGGTTTGCTGATGATGACCTCGGCGTCGGTTGAAATCGCCGAGAGCCGCCATGGCGACCCATTCTATTTCCTCAAGCGGCAGTTGATTTTCGCCGCCGTCGGCGCGGGGCTCGCGCTCATGCTCCTGCGCGTGCCGATCAATTTCTGGAACCGGCTCAACTGGCTGTTGCTGCTCGGCTCCTACGCCATGCTCGTCATCGTGCTGGTGCCGGGAATCGGCCGCGAAGTGAACGGCTCGATGCGCTGGATCGATCTCGGTCCCTTCGCCCTGCAACCTTCCGAGCCCGCGAAAGTGCTGCTGGTGATCTATCTGGCCTCGTATCTCGAACGGCACCGGGAGCGCGTCCAGACGACCTGGCTCGGCTTCCTCGTGCCGCTGTTCCTCATCGGCATCGCGGTGCTATTGCTGCAAATGGAGCCGGACCACGGCGCCATGGCGATCATGGCCCTGACCGCGCTGTGCATGGTTTTCCTGGCCGGCGCCGGAATCCGGCGGGTATTGTCCCTGTTGCTGCTCTCCGCCGTCTCGATCGCCGTGCTGGCCTATACCGAACCTTATGTGGTGAGGCGGTTCGCCGCCTTTCTCGATCCCTGGGCGCCGGAAAACATCTATGGCGCGGGCTATCAGCTCGGTCAGGCGCAAATCGCTTTCGGCCGCGGCGGACTGTTCGGCACCGGCATCGGCAACAGCATCCAGAAACTCGATTTCCTGCCCGAGGCGCATAATGATTTCGTGCTCGCGGTTATCGGCGAGGAACTCGGGCTCGGCGGGGTGGCGCTGGTGGTGCTGCTGTTTTGCGTGCTGGTCTGGCGCTGCTTCGCCATCGCCCGCGAGGCGCATTTGCGCGGGCGATTCTTTTCGGCTTACCTGGCCTGGGGGCTGGGCCTGCTGCTGGCGGGCCAGACCATGGTCAATATCGGCGTCAATCTGGGCCTGTTGCCCACCAAGGGCCTGACCTTGCCTTTCATCAGCTATGGCGGCGCCAGCCTGATCGTCTGCTGCGGCATGATCGGGTTGCTGTTGCGCATTCAATACGAAACCGAATGCATATCCGCCCCGCGCGCGGCCGCGCGCAGGAGGCCGCGATGAAGGCGAAAAGGGCTCCGGTCGTGCTGATCATGGCGGCCGGCACCGGCGGCCATGTGTTTCCGGCGATCTGCATCGCGCGGGAATTGCAGCGCGCGGGCGCCCGCATCCATTGGCTCGGCACCCGGACCGGCATGGAAAACAGGTTGCTGCGGAGCGAGAGATATCCTCTCCACACCATCGCCGCCGCCGGTCTGCGCGGCAAGGGCGCGCGCCGTCTGCTGCGGGCGCCGGCGATGCTGTCGCGCTCTTGCTGGCAGGCGCTGCGGATTCTGCGCCGGGTCGGTCCCGACTGCCTGCTGGGCATGGGCGGCTATGTTTCCGGCCCCGGCGCGCTTGCCGGACGGCTGTTGCGAATTCCGCTGCTGATCCACGAACAGAACGCGGTCCCGGGGCTCGCCAATCAACTGATAGCCCGTTGGGCGGACCGCATTTTCGAGGCGTTTCCCGGGACTTTCGCAACGGCGGACAAGGTCGAGTTCACCGGCAATCCGGTGCGCGAGGAAATCGTCAGGGTCGGCCGCGAGCGGTGCTACCTGCCGCGCAAGGATCCCTTGCGCCTGCTCGTGCTCGGCGGCAGCCAGGGCGCCGCGGTCCTGAACGAGCAGATTCCCGAACTGGTGGCGAGCTGGCCCGGCGCGCGGCCGCCGGAAGTGCTGCATCAATGCGGCGGCGCCACCATGGCCAGGACCTTGCGACGCTATCGCGAACTCGGCGTCGAGCGCGGCGATTCCTGCCGGGTGGTGGGATTCATCCGCGAAATCGCCGACGCCTACGCCTGGGCCGACCTCGTGCTGTGCCGCTCCGGCGCCGGCACTGTCGCCGAAGTCGCGGCCTGCGGCCTGCCGGCGGTTTTCGTGCCTTATCCGCACCACAAGGATCGGCAGCAATGGTTCAACGCGCGCTGGCTGGCCGCCCGGCAGGCGGCGGAAATCGTCGAACAGGCGGAGCTTTCGGTCGAACGCTTGCGCGACATCCTGTTGCGGCTCGACGGCGACCGGGAATGGTTGGCGGAAATGGCGCGGCGCGCCCGGGACATGGCGACCGCGGACGCCGCCGAACGCATTGCGCGATCCTGCCTGGAGGCGGCCGATGGTTGAGTCCGCCCGGTATCGGTTTCCGCCCGATTTTCGCCGTATCAGGACGATACATTTCATCGGCATCGGCGGCGCCGGCATGTGCGGCATCGCGGAAGTGCTGTTCAATCAGGGCTATGCGGTGACCGGTTCGGATCTGCGCCCGTCGGCGGCGACCGCGCGGCTTGCGCGCATGGGCATCGGGATTTTCGCCGGGCACGCCGCCGCCAATGCCGATGCCGCCGACGTAGTGGTCTATTCCTCCGCCGTGCCGAATGACAATGTCGAATTGCGGGCGGCGGAACGGGCCGGCAAACCCCTGATCCCCAGGGCGGAAATGCTGGCCGAGCTGATGCGCTACCGCCACGCCGTCGCGGTCGCGGGAACGCACGGCAAGACCACGACCACCAGCCTGGTGGCTTCGGTATTCGCCGCGGGCGGACTGGATCCCACCTTTATCATCGGCGGCGTCCTGAACAGCGCCGAAAGCAATGCCCGCCTCGGAGAAAGCCGCTACCTCGTCGCCGAAGCCGACGAGAGCGACGCCTCTTTCCTGCATTTGCAACCGCTGGTGGCGGTTGTGACCAACATCGAGCCCGACCACATGGCCACCTATGGCGGCGATTTCGAAAACCTGAAGCAATATTTCGTCGAGTTCCTGCACAACCTGCCTTTTCACGGTCTGGCCGTGCTTTGCATCGACGATCCCGCGGTGCGCGACATCTTGCCGCGGATTTCCCGACCGACGATCACTTACGGCTTCGGCGAGCGGGCGGATTACCGCATTACCCGGCTGGAGCAGGATCGAAACCGGATCGAATTCGATATCAGCCGTCCCGACGGACTCGAGCCCCTGTCCCTGGAGTTGCGGATTCCGGGTCGCCACAATGCCCTGAACGCGGCCGCCGCGGTGGCGGTCGCCAGCGATGAAGGCGTGGCCGACGCCGACATCTGCTCCGGCATCGCGGGTTTCTCCGGCGTCGGCCGCCGCTTTCAGCAACTCGGCGAGTTCGCGGTGCCCGGCGGGGCCGTGAGCCTGATCGACGATTACGGTCATCATCCCACCGAACTCGGGGCGACCATCGCCGCCGTGCGGACGGGCTGGCCCGACCGCCGCCTGGTGATGGTGTTCCAGCCCCATCGCTACAGCCGCACGCGCGACATGTACGAGGACTTCGTCAAGGTGTTGTCGGGCGTCGATCTGCTCTTGCTGCTCGAAGTCTATGGCGCCGGCGAAAAGCCGCTGCCGGGCGCCGATTCGCATTCGCTATGCGGTTCGATCAGGCAGCGCGGCAAGATCGATCCGATTCGCGTGGACGAAGACGGTCAATTGCGCGAAATTCTCCGCGGCCTGTTGCGGCCCGGCGATATCGTGCTCACCCAGGGGGCCGGCAATGTCGGCGCGCTGGCGCGGGAACTGGCGGACAAGGGTTTTGTCCGCGGCGATGGAGCGAGCGGACGATGAGCGGGCCGGCGCTTCCGGACAGCGTAACCGGACTCGGCCGCATCGCGGTGCTCATGGGCGGCGACTCGCCCGAGCGCGAAATCTCCCTGCTCAGCGGCAATGCAGCCTGGAGCAGCCTGCGGCGCTTGAACTTGCCGGCGGCCGCGATCGACGCGGGCCGGGGCGTAGCCGACCGGCTGGCCGCGGAACAGGCCGAATTCGCGCTCATCATGTTGCATGGCCGCGGCGGCGAAGACGGTTCGATCCAGGGCCTGCTGGAAACGATGGGGATGCCGTATAGCGGCAGCGGGGTGCTCGCTTCGGCATTGGCGATGGACAAGATCAAGAGCAAGCTCGTCTGGCGGCAGCTCGGCCTCGCCACCGCGGACTTCATGGAACTGCGGGCGGATACCGATTGGGACGCGGCGATCGCCCGGCTCGGCCCGGCGGTGGTGAAGCCGGTCTCCGGCGGCTCCAGCCTGGGGGTCGGCATCGCGCGCGCCGCCGCCGAACTCGAACGCCGGTTTTCGGCCGCGGCGGCTTTCGGTTCGCCGGTAATGGCCGAGACATACATAAGGGGCAGGGAGTTTTCCGTCGGCGTATTGCAGGACGAAACGCTGCCGGCGGTGGAACTGCGCACGCGGCGCCTGTTTTTCGATTATCGGGCGAAATACGAGGATCGGGAAACCGAATACATCTGCCCGCCCGAACTCCCGGAAGCAAGACACCGGGAACTGCGCAGCCTGGCTCGCGCCGCCTATCGCGGCCTCGGCTGCCGGGGGCTGGCGAGGGTGGACCTGATGCGGGACCGGGACGGAAAACTCTTCCTGCTGGAAGTAAACACGGTGCCGGGCATGACCGAACATAGCATTATTCCCATGGCGGCCCGCCGCCTGGGCAGGAGTTACGACGATCTCATGGCGCGGATACTGACTTGCGAGGCGGAGGCCCCGCGGCCATGAGCCGCGCCGGCGACAGGACGGCCGCGCGGCGGGTCCGCCGCGGCGCGACCCTTGTCCGCGTGTTGTCGGCGCTTTTGCTGGCGACCTCGGCCGCGAGCGCCGGCCTGCTCGCGCAACGATATTGGAGCGAATTGGAGCCGTGGCTCAATCCGCCGCTGGCCCGGGTCGCGGTCGAGGGCGGATTGCGTCATCTGACGGCGGAAGAACTCGAGGCGGTGCTGGAGCCCCGCGCCGGAGAAGGATTTTTCGACCTTGATCTCGATCAGCTGCGCAAGCAGCTCGAGAGCCTGCCGTGGGTCGAAACCGCGGAGGTCGGCCGGCGCTGGCCGGACACGCTGAGCGTGCGGCTGACCGAGGAAACCGTCATCGCGCGTTGGGGCGAGGATCAGTTGATCACCCAGCGCGGCGCGGTGATCAGCCCGACCTTCGCCGGAATCGACCCGTCGCTGCCGCGCCTGAGCGGCCCGCCGGACTCGCATTTCGAAGTAATGCGGCAGTACCAGCGACTGAACCAGATCCTCTTTCCCGCCGACCTGCGCCTGAGCGGTCTGAGCGCGAGTCCGCGGCGCAGTTGGCGGCTGCAATTGAATGGCGCAACCGAGGTTGTGCTGGGCAGCGAAGACCTGGTCGACCGGCTGCAGCGCTATGTCGATTTCTATCGCGGCCTGCCGGAACGCGAACGCCGCCGGCATGCGGCGGTGGACTTGCGCTATGGCAGCCAGTTCAGCATCAGATTGCGGGAAGAAGATTCCGGCGCCGGTCTCGCGCGGCGCTGATACGGGTACGCGGAAATGAATGACGCAGCAGGCAGGAAAGGCAACATCATCGTCGGACTGGACATCGGCACGACCAAGGTGGTGGCGCTGGTGGGAGAGGTTTCCGAAAAGGGCGAATTGACCGTCGTCGGCATGGGCAGCCACCCCTCGCTCGGCATGAAAAAAGGCGTCGTCGTCGATATCGAATCCACCGTGCTGTCGATCCAGCGCGCCGTGGATGCGGCGCAGGAGGAGACCGGCCACGAAATCGTCTCGGTCTATGCCGGCATCGCCGGCAGTCATGTCAAGAGCATGAATTCGAGCGGCGCGGTATCGGTGCGCGACGGCGAAGTGACCAGGGCCGATGTCGACCGGGTGATCGATTCGGCGCGGGCGGTGGCCATTCCGCCGGACGAGCGCATCCTGCACATCGTGCCCCAGGAATACACGATCAACTCCCAGAGCGGCGTGAAAGAGCCTCTCGGCATGTCCGGAGTGCGGCTCGAAGCCAAGGCGCATCTGGTCACTTGCGCCATGAACGCCACGCAGAATATCGAGAAATGCATCCGGCGCTGCGGTCTCGAAATCGAAAAACTCGTGCTGGAGCAATTGGCTTCCAGCGAAGCGGTGCTCACTCCCGACGAAAGGGAACTCGGCGTATGCCTGGTGGATATCGGCGGCGGCACCACGGACATAGCCATCTTCACTCAGGACGCATTGCAATATACCGGCGTCATTCCGGTCGCGGGCGATCAGGTTACCAGCGATATCGCGACCGCCTTGCGCACGCCGCGGCAGAACGCCGACGAACTCAAGATCAGGCATGCCTGCGCCCTGGTGCAGCAGGCCGACCCGGAAGAGGATATCGAGGTCCCCAGCGTCGGCGACCGCGGTCCGCGGAAGTTGTCGCTGCAGAACCTGGCCGAAGTGGTCGAGCCCAGGTACGAGGAGCTTTTCTCCCTGGTGCAGCAGGAGCTCGTTCGCAGCGGGATGAAAAACCTGCTCGCGGCGGGCATCGTCATGACCGGGGGATCAAGCAAGATGCGCGGCGCGGCGGAATTGGCCGAGGAGGTTTTTCACGAGCCCGTTCGCGTCGGAAAGCCTCAGAATGTCAGGGGGCGTGCCGATATAACCAGCAATCCGATCTACTCCACCGGCATCGGACTGTTGTTGTATGGACTGAAGGATTTCGAAGAGCGGAGCGTCCTGGCGGAGCAGGAAGAAGAAAAAGAGGCGAAGCTCGATTTTTTCGGCGCCGCGCGCAAGTTTTTCGGACGATTCATGTAGGGAAGATCAAGTCGGGGCTTCCCCGCGGCGCATGCCCGCGGTACGAACCCGCGGTATGAACCCGCGGTATGAACCCGCGGTATGAAAGAGCACCGCCGGATTCGACGGCGCGAGTCGTCGCATCCGCGCGCAAGACAAGACCACGCTTTTGTCTTGCGGCAATGAACAATTCCATGGATGGAATTATTCGGAGGATATGGAAGCGCAACCTGTGCGCGGTTTTATAGTCAGGAGTGCAGCAATGGCAGACAGAACTGAAACATTCGAAATTCTTGAGAATCCGATGCGCGCGGCGAGGATCAAGGTTATCGGCGTCGGCGGCGCGGGCGGCAATGCGGTGGAGCACATGATCAACGAGAATGTCACCGGCATTGAATACTATTGCGCGAATACCGACGCCCAGGCGCTTGGGCTGCTCAGCGTAAGCAACAAGATCCAGCTCGGCAGCAAGATAACCCGCGGTCTCGGCGCCGGCGCGGACCCGGAGGTGGGCCGCGCCGCGGCGCTGGAAGACCGCGAACAGATTCGCGAAATCCTGCAGGGAGCGGACATGGTGTTCATCGCCGCGGGCATGGGCGGGGGCACCGGCACCGGCGCCGCGCCGGTCATAGCCGAAGTGGCCAGGGACATGGGCGTGCTCGCCGTGGCCATCGTCAATCGGCCGTTCCCCTTCGAACAGCAGAAACGCATCGCCGTGGCCGAAAAGGGCGTTTTCAACCTGGCCCGGCAGGTGGATTCCCTGATCATCGTGCCCAATTCGAAATTGCTCGAAGTGCTGCCGCCGGACACGACCATCATCAAGGCCTTCGCGGCCGCCAACGATGTCCTGCTGGACGCGGTGAAAGGGATTTCCGATATCATTACCAAGCCCGGACATATCAATGTCGATTTCGCCGATGTGAAGACCGTCATGTCGAAGCGCGGCATGGCCATGATGGGAACCGGCATCGCCTCGCGGGAAGACGCCGATCCCGGCGCCGCCGCCGCGCGCGCGGCCATTTCCAGTCCGTTGCTGGAAAATATCGATATCAGCAGCGCCGCCGGCATTCTCATCAATGTTTCGGGAGGCGAATATCTGACCCTCAGCGACCTGACCGCGGTGGGCGACGTAACCAGGGAGGTCTGCGACCTCGACGGGGACATGCTGATTTCCGGCATGGTGGTCGACGCCGAACTCGGCGACAAGGTGCAGGTCACCCTCGTCGCCACCGGGCTGCGGGGCAAGGCGTTCCAGAATGAACAGGATGACGGCGCGCCGGAACCGATGCGGGAAGAGGAGCAGTCGCTGGAGCCGCCGCGCGCGGCAAGGCGCGCGGCCGCACAGCAAGGCGCGGGCTCGCGGCAGGCGGCTCGCGACCAGGGCGCGGAAAAAACCGGGGCCGCCGCGCCGGTCGCCCTGGATCGGGCGATCGCGAAAAAGGCCGCGAAGGAAGCTCCGGCCAATCTGGATTACCTGGATATTCCGGCCTTTCTTCGCTGGAACGTGGACTGACAGAAGCTTCGGAGTCGTGAACTTTTCCTTTCTTCGCCGGTCTCAAGAGAAATGCTGCTAGAATCGGCGCGTTCGCGGCTGTCCCGGATCTTGGGAAGCCGCGCAGAGTCTGTTAGCATTTCGACAATTTGAGGCTGGGCCCCGATCCCGTGCTGAAGCAGCGAACCCTGAAGAATCCGATTCGCGCCACCGGCGTCGGCCTGCATACCGGCAACAAGGTGAACCTGACCTTGCGTCCGGCGCCGGCCAATGCCGGCATCGCATTCCGCCGGACGGACCTGGATCCGATCGTCGAGATCGCCGCCCGCGCGGACAACGTCGGGGACACCACCTTGTCGACGACCCTGGTCAAGGACGGCGTCCGCATAGCCACGATCGAGCATCTCATGTCCGCCCTGTGCGGTCTCGGCATCGACAATGCCGTCATCGAGGTCGACGCCGCCGAGATTCCGATCATGGACGGCAGCGCCGGACCTTTCGTGTTCCTCATCCAGTCCGCCGGCATCGAAGAACAGCAGGCGAGCAAGAGTTTCATCCGCATCAGGAAGCCGGTCTGCCTGCGCCAGGGCGACAAGTCCGTCAGCCTCGAACCCTTCAACGGTTTCAAGGTCAGTTACACATTGCTGTACGACCATCCGGTGTATCGCAAATACACCAAGTCCGCCACCGTGGATTTTTCCAGCACCTCCTTCGTCAAGGAAGTATCCCGCGCCCGCACTTTCGGCTTCATGCACGAATTCGAGGAATTGCGCAATCGCAATCTCGCGCTCGGCGCGAGCATGGACAACGCCATTGCCGTCGGCGACTACAAGGTGCTCAACAAGGACGGACTGCGCTACGAGGACGAGTTCGTCAAGCACAAGATCCTCGATTCGATCGGCGACCTTTACCTGCTCGGGCGGGGGCTGATCGGCGAATTCAAGGGATACAAGTCGGGACACGCCTTGAACAACGCGCTGTTGCGAACGCTCGAGGTGACCGACGGCGCCTGGGAAATCGTCCGGTTCGACCAGGAAGCCAGCGCGCCCATTTCCTACGTCAGGCCCGTGCTCGCCGCCTGAATCCCTGACTGAATCAAGGACGCTTCCAGATTATAATCAGCCCTTGTTCCGCCGCGAGCGGCGGCCGCCCCGGCGCCGGCCGGTTTGCGGCCGAATCCGGAAGGCAGATGAAATTATTCAGCAGGATCTTCGGCAGCAGCAATTCGCGCAAGCTGAAGCGGATGCGCAGGACCGTGGCCGCGATCAACCGGCTCGAGCCGACATTCGAGGCCATGAGCGACCAGCAAATCCGCGCCGGCGCCGAGACGCTGCGCGCCCGGCTGGAGCAGGGCGAGACGCTCGGGAAACTGCTGCCGGAGGCTTTCGCCGCCGTGCGCGAAGCGAGCAGGCGCAGCTTGCGAATGCGGCAGTTCGACGTGCAGTTGATCGGCGGCATCGCATTGCACGAGGGCTCGATCGCCGAGATGCGCACCGGCGAAGGCAAGACCCTGGCGGCGACCTTGCCGGCCTATCTGAACGCGCTCGCGGGCGAGGGCGTGCATATCGTCACGGTGAACGAATATCTGGCCGAGCGCGACGCCGAATGGATGCGTCCCATCTACGAATTCCTCGGTCTGAGCGTGGGCGTGATCAAGGCCGGCATGAGCGTGGCGGAAAAGCAGGCCGCCTACGGCTGTTCCATCACTTACGGCACGAACAACGAATTCGGCTTCGACTACTTGCGCGACAACATGGCGTTCAGGCTCGAAGACCGGATGCAGAAGCCGCTCAATTTCGCCATCGTCGACGAAGTCGACTCGATCCTCATAGACGAGGCGCGCACGCCGTTGATCATTTCCGGCGCCGCCGAAGCCGGTTCCCGGCTTTACCAGGACATCGACAAGCTGGCGCAGCGGCTCAGGCGCGGCCAGCGGGTCGAGAGATCCAGGCTGGAAATGATGGATCGCAATTATGTGGCCGAGGAATCCGGCCATTTCACCGTCGACGAGAGGACCAGGCAGGTCGAATTGACCGAGGGCGGCCACGCCTTCGTCGAGCAGTTGCTGGCCGACCGCAATATGCTCGATCCGGGCGAATCGCTATATGCGGCGACCAACCTGAACTTGCTGCATCACATATACGCCGCGCTGAAAGCGCATCACCTGTTCCAGAAGGACGTGCAATACATCGTGCAGGATCAGCGCATCGTGCTGATCGACGAACATACCGGCCGCACGATGGCGGGCCGGCGCCTTTCCGAGGGCCTGCATCAGGCGCTGGAAGCCAAGGAGCGGCTGCCGATCCAGAGCGAAAGCCAGACCCTGGCCTCGACCACCTTCCAGAATTATTTCCGCATCTACCGCAAGCTTGCCGGCATGACCGGCACGGCGGATACCGAAGCGTTCGAGTTCAATCAGATCTACGGCCTCGATGTTGTCGTCATTCCGACCAACGCGCCCATGATCCGCGTCGACGACAACGATCTGATCTATCTGACCATGGAAGAGAAATTCGAAGCCGTGGCCAGGGACATCAGCGAGATCAGCGCCAGGGGCGCGCCGGTGCTGGTGGGCACGGCCTCGATCGAGAATTCGGAACTGCTTTCGGGCTTCCTGGAGAAGAACGGCATCAGGCACGAAGTGCTCAACGCCAAGTTCCACGAAAGGGAAGCGCATATCATCGCCCAGGCCGGGCGCCCCGGCGCGGTGACCATCGCCACCAACATGGCGGGCCGCGGCACCGACATCGTGCTCGGCGGCAAATGGGAGGCCGAAGTCGAAGCGCTGGAGTCGCCCGACGAGGCCCGCGTCCAGCGCATTCGCGACGCGTGGCGGGAGCGCCACGACCAGGTGGTGGCGGCCGGCGGCCTGCATATCATCGGCACCGAACGTCATGAATCGCGCCGCATCGACAACCAGCTGCGCGGCCGCGCCGGCCGCCAGGGCGATCCGGGCCATTCGCGTTTCTACCTGTCGATGGAAGACGACCTGATGCGGATTTTCGCTGGAGAAAACGTGAAGAAATTCATGCGCCGCCTCGGCATGCAACGCGGCGAGGCGATCGAGGCCGGCATGGTCACGCGTTCGATCGAAAAGGCCCAGCGCAAGGTGGAAGGACGCAATTTCGACACAAGAAAGCAATTGCTTGAATATGACAATGTCGCCAATGACCAGCGCACGATCATTTATCGGCAGCGCAATGAACTGATGAGCAACGAGGATGTCACCGGATTGCTCGACGACATGCGCGCAGAGGTGGTCGCGCAGCTCGTCGACCGCTTCATCCCGCCGCAAAGCATTCCGGAACAATGGGATATCGAAGGTCTGGAAAAGGCCGTCGAAATCGAGTTCCGCTCGAAACAGCCAATTCGCGAATGGCTGGACGCGGACGAATCGCTGCGCGAACAACTGCTCAAGGAAAAGATCGACGCGGTTCTCAGGCAGGAATACAGCGCCAAGTGTTCCGCGGTGGGCGACAAGATGCGCCTGTTCGAAAAGCAGATCATGTTGCAGATTCTCGACACCTTGTGGAAGGAGCATCTGGCTACCATGGATCATATGCGCCAGGGCATCTTCCTGCGCAGTTACGGCGGCAGGAATCCGCGCCAGGAATACAAGCGCGAAGCCTTCGCCCTATTTCAGGAGCTGCTGTCGAATTTCCGGTTCGAAGTGGTCAAGATGTTGAGTCAGGCGACTATCCGCCAGGAAGATGAAGCCGCCGCCATCGAGCGGCGGCGGCAACAGGAAGCGGCGCGGGCGCGCATGAGCTTCCAGCATCAGAGCGTATCCGCGCTCAGCGGCGCGGCGGCCGCCCGGCAGCAGCCTCAGCCGCCGCAATCCCGGCAAGCTCCGCAACAGCAGGCGCGGCCGCAACCTTTCGTCCGCGAAGTGCCGAAAGTGGGCCGCAATGCGCCTTGTCCCTGCGGTTCCGGCAGGAAGTACAAGCTCTGCCATGGCCGCATCCGCTGACGGCGGCTCGCAGTCGGAGTCCGTCGGCTCCGTTCCCGGCGTGCGCCTTGCGGCGGCGCGCGCCAATATCCGCTATCGGGACCGGCTCGACCTGGTCGCCATGGAACTCGCTCCCGGCAGCGAGACCGCGGCGGTATTCACGCGCAACGCTTGCTGCGCCGCGCCGGTGGAAATCGCCCGGGCGCACCTGCGCGTCGCCCGGCCGCGCTACCTGCTGATCAATGCCGGCAACGCCAATGCGGGGACCGGGCGCGCGGGCCGCGCGGCCGCGCTCGCGTGTTGCGAGGCCCTGGCGCGTCGCTGCGGCGCAAAAGTCGAGCAGGTATTGCCGTTTTCCACCGGCGTCATCGGCGAGGCGCTCCCGGCCGACCGGATAATCGACGCCGTGCCGCGATTGACCGCCCGGTTCGACGCCGCGGCCTGGCCCGAGGCGGCCCGGGGCATTCTCACCACGGACACCAGGCCGAAAATCGCCGGCGCCGAATTCGATTGCGGCGGCGAGACCGTGCGCATCGCCGGCATCGCCAAGGGCGCGGGCATGATCCGGCCCGACATGGCGACGTTGCTCGCTTTCGTCGCCACCGACGCGAAGCTCGGCCGCGACCGGGTGGATTCGCTGTTGCGCGAACAGGTGGAACACAGTTTCCATCGCATCACCGTCGACGGCGATACTTCGACCAACGACGCCTGCGTGCTGGTCGCGACCGGCGCCGGCGCGGCGCTGGACGAACGGGACCGCGCTGTCCGGGACGGTTTCCGGGCGGCGCTGGCGGGAGTATTCCGGCGCCTGGCCCAGGCGGTCATCCGCGACGCCGAAGGCGCCTGCAAGTTCATCGCCATATGCGTGAGCGAAGGCGCCACTGCCGGCGAATGCCTGCAAGTGGCCTATGCCGTGGCTGAATCGCCGCTGGTGAAAACCGCCTGTTTCGCTTCGGATCCGAATTGGGGCCGCATTCTGGCCGCCGTCGGCAGGGCGGGGCTGCCGGACCTGGAACCGGCGAGGTTGCGGATTTTCCTCGGCGGCGTCCCGGTTGTCGCCGGCGGCGAACCGCATCCGGACTATTCCGAGGCGGCGGGCCTGGCCGCGATGGCCGGCGCCGACATCGATATCGATATCCGTCTCGGCCGCGGCGATTGCCGGGAAACGGTCTGGACCTCCGACCTGAGCCACGACTACGTGCGCATCAATGCCGAATATCGCAGTTGAAGCCTCCCCGGACGCCGCGGCGCCGATTCATGTCATGGCGGCCGTGGTTTTCAACCACCGGGACGAAGTGCTCGTCGCCTTGCGCAAGCAGGGCAGCCATCAGGGCGGTCTGTGGGAATTTCCCGGCGGCAAGCGCGAACCGGGCGAACCGCCCTTGCAGGCCCTGCATCGCGAGTTGCGCGAAGAAACCGGCCTGCGAGTGCTGGCCAGCCATCCGCTATGCCGGGTCGAGCATCGTTACGCCGACAAGCGCGTGCTGCTCGATGTCCGCCTGGCAAGTCGCCATGTCGGCGCGCCCGCGGGCAGGGAAGGACAGAAGATCGAATGGCGGGCGCGGCATGAACTGTTCGCGGCGGACTTCCCGGCCGCCAACGCCCGCATTGTCGAGTTGCTGCGTTTGCCGGATACGATCACGATCACGCCCGCGGTCGAAAGCAAGCGCGAATTCCTCGAATTGACGCGCAAACTGGTCGCCGCCGGCCGGGAACTGGTCCAGGTGCGCCAGCCGAAGCTGTCGCCGGACAGATATCGGGAATGGTTCCTGCTGGCCATGGAACTGGCGGCGGGCAGCCGGACGCGGCTGCTGTTCAATAACCCCCCCGAATATTATCAACCGGCATGGGCCGACAGCGGATTTCACGCCTCGAGCCGCGTGCTGGCGCAACTCGATGCGCGCCCGGCGCCGCCGGGGCGCTTGTTCGGGGCCTCGTGCCATACGCGGGAGGAACTGCGCCGGGCCGAGCGGCTCGGGGCGGACTTCGCCCTGCTTTCGCCGGTGCGCGCAACCGGGAAATACGATGCCGCGCAACTGCTCGGCTGGCATGGTTTCCGCCGGCTCGCGGACCAGGCCAGCCTGCCGGTATACGCGCTTGGCGGCATGCGTCCGGAGCAGGCGCGCCAGGCGCGGGCCCATGGCGCGTTCGGCGTCGCCGGCATCGGCGGTTTTGTCTGCTGAAGCGGGCCGCGCGTCCCTGGGCGCCCTCTGAATCATTTCATCCATGGGAATGATTTATTGCCGCAAGACCAAAGCGCGGTCTTGCTGCCTTGCTCGCGCGTCCAATGCGCTTATTGCAGGGGTTCGGAATCGGGTTTGCCGGGCGGCGGGGCGGGTTCGCCCGGGACGCGATACCTTTCGGCGGCCCATTCGCCCAGGTCGACGAGCCGGCAGCGCTCGCCGCAAAAGGGGCGGCAGGGATTGCCTTGTATCCATTCCACCAGCTTGCCGCAAGTTGGACAGTTCACCGCGACCGGTTCGTCTTCATTCATGGGCTTGCGCCAGGTTCAGATAGCGTGCGTGCAGTTCCCGCGCGCGGGCGGCCAGCGCGGTTTCCGCGCCCTCGTTGTCGATCACGTCGTCGGCGGCGCGCAGGCGCCGCTCGCGGCTTGTCTGGGCATCGATGATCGCCTCGATGGTGGCACGTTCGTCCCGGTCCCGCAACAAGCTGCGGCGCAATTGGGTCTGGCGCGAGACATCGACCACGAGCACATGGTCGACCAGTCGGCGTTGGGAAGTTTCCAGCAACAGCGGCGAAACGAGCATGCAATAGGCGCTCCCGCAGGCGCCGATGCGCCGGCGAATGCGCTCGTCGATCAGGGGATGCAGCAAGCGCTCGAGCCAGTCGCGCTCGGCGCTGTCGGCGAAGACCAGCCGGCGCAGACGCGGACGGTCGAGAATGCCTTCCCCGGTCAGGATTTCCTCGCCGTAGCGCGCGCGGATGGCGTCGAGCGCGGCGCTCGGCGGCGCGACGACCGCGCGCGCGATCTGGTCCGCGTCGATGATTTCCGCCCCCAGTCCGGCGAAAATGCGGGCGACCGTGCTTTTGCCGCTGCCGACGCCGCCGGTCAGCCCCACCGTGAACATGGGTCCGGAACTCCGTCAGCCGAGCCAGCCGGCCATGCGTTCCGGCCCCGCGAACAACACCGCGAGGCCGGCGCAGACCAGAAATGGGCCGAAGGCGATCGGCTGCGACCAGGAGCGGCCGCGAACCGCGACCAGGATCAGGCCCAGGGTCGCGCCGGCAACCGATGAAATGAGCACGATGAACGGCAACGCGGTCCAGCCCAGCCAGGCGCACATGGCGGCCAGCAGCTTGAAGTCGCCGGGCGCCATGCCTTCCTTGCCGGTCAACAGGTAATAGGCGTAATGGAATCCGCCGAGCGACAGGTAGCCGGCGGCCGCGCCGATGACGGCGTCGGCCGCGCCGGTTCCGAGCAGGTCGGGGAACAATGCGTTCAACAGCAGGCCCAGCCAGAGCAGCGGCAAGGTAAGCATGTCGGGCAGCAGCCGGGTTTCGATATCGATGATCGCGAGCGCGATCAACGCGCAACAGAACAGCAGCAGGACCAGCGCGAGCCAGCCCGGCCCGAAGAGCAACGCCAGCGCTCCGGCCAGCAGGCCGCAACCGAGTTCCGTCAGGGGATAACGCGGCGATATCCGCCGCCCGCAACCGGCGCATTCGCCGCGCAACAGCGCATAGCTGAACACCGGGATCATTTCCCAGGGTCTGATCCGGCGCTTGCAATCCGGGCAATGGGACCGGGGTCGAAGCAGATTGAAGGGCCGGCCCTCGGCGGCGCGGGGATCCTCCAGCAGGCCGAGGAAATGCCTGGTTTCGATCTGCCATCGCCGATTCAGCATGAGCGGCAGCCGATAGGCCGCGACGTTGACGAAACTTCCGAGCAACAGGCCGAAAATCAGGAAAACGGCGAAGGTCGGGCCGGGAGAGCTGGCGAGGAATTCCGTAAATTGCATGGACGCGCGACAAGTCAGAGGACCGAACCGAGTCGGAAAATCGGCAGGTACATGGCGATCATCAGCCCGCCGACCAGGAGGCCGAGCGCGGCCATTATAAAGGGCTCGAGCAAGGCCGTTAAGCGGTCTACCCGATTTTCGACATCTTCCTCGTAAAAACCGGCGCACTTGTCGAGCATGTCGTCAAGCGCGCCGGATTCTTCGCCGATGCCGACAAGTTGTTCGAGCATGGGCGGAAACAGCTTCGCCGCGCGAATCGCCCCGGTCAGGGACTGGCCGTTGCGCACGTCTTCGCGAATGACGCGGACCGCGTCGGCGTAAACCGCATTGCCCGTCGCCTCGGCGACGCGCTCGAGCGCGTCGGTCAGCGGCGCGCCGGCGCGGAACAGCGTCGCCAGGGTGCGGGAGAAACGCGCGACGGCGGCATTGCGCAACAGCGGCCCGACCACCGGCAGGCGCAACAGCAGGCGTTGCCGCAAGGCGTCGGCCCGGGCTGAATGGCGCGGCAGCCAGATCGAGGCGCCGGCCGCGGCCAGGGCGACCGCGACGGCATGACGCCAGCGCGCCGCGGCAAGGTCGGACAGGTGCAGGACGAACCGGGTGAACGGGGGCAATTCGGCGTCGAATCCCGCGAAAGTTTCGGCGAAGACGGGAACGACCCGGGTCAGCAGCACCATGGTCACCGCGAGCGCTACGCAGACCACGGCGGCCGGATAGGTCAGCGCCTTGCGGATGCGGGACTTGAGCCTTTCCGACTTTTCCCGGTAGCCCGCGAGCCGGTCGAGCATGGTTTCCAGCGTGCCCGACGATTCTCCGGCCGCTATCAGGCTGCAATAAAGCGAGTCGAACCGGCGCGGATGACGCGCCATGCTGTCGGCCAGTCCGCGGCCGCCGGCGACATCGTCGCGCACCCTGAGGATCAAGGCGCGCAACGAGGCATTGTCCGTGCTTGCGGCCATGATGGTCAGCGCCTGCACCAGCGGGATCGCCGACCTGATCATGGTCGCCAACTGGCGGGTAAAGATGGCTATATCGGCTGCCGAGATCCGTTCCCGGCCGATGCCGAACAAGGGCCGCGGCTTGCGCCGGACCAGCGCCGGCCGGATCCCCCGCCGCCGCAATCGCGCCTTGGCCAGCGCCAGGCTGGCTTCGGCGATTTCGCCCTGGGCCGGCTTGCCCCGGCGGTCGGTTCCCCGCCAGATGAAATCGATCTGCGCGTTCAATATCGCCCGCCTCCGCCGTCTCAAGTATTCATTGCCGCAAGACCAAAGCGTGGTTTTGTCTTGCTCCCGTATGCAATGGCTTGCGCCGCCGAATCCGGCGACGCTCTCCAGCACCGCGGGCATGTGCCGCAGGGAAGCTCTGACTCGATCAGAGCTTTCCTTGTATCCTCTGAATAATTCCATCCATGGAATTATTCATTGCCGCAAGACAAAAGCGTGGTTTTGTCTTGCTCCCGGATTCTGCGGCTCGCGCCGCCGAATCCGGCGGCACATCCATGTGCCGCAGGGAAGCTCTGACTCGATCAGAGCTTCCCTCAAGCGACGCGGTTGACTTCGTCGAGGCTGGTCAGTCCCGCCGCGGCCTTGTCGAGCGCCGCCCGGCGCAGGTCGCCGTGTCCTTCCTCGCTTGCCAGGGCGGCGATCCGGAGGGCGTCGCCGTCGCGCATGATGAGGTCCGCCATGGCCGGGCTGACGGGCAATACCTCGTAGACGCCGACCCGGCCCCGGTAGCCGTCCTTGCAATGTTCGCAGCCCCGGGCGCCGAACAACTCCAGCTCATCGACCCCGGCTTGCGGGAAGCCCGCCTCGAGCAGGGTTTCGCGCGGCAGCCGCGCGGGTTGCCGGCAATGCGGGCAAAGCTTGCGGGCGAGGCGCTGGGCGATGATCAATCGCACCGAAGTCGCCAGATTGAAAGCCGGCACGCCCATGTTCTTGAGTCGGGCCAGTGTTTCTCCGGCGCTGTTGGTATGCAGGGTCGAAAGTACCAGATGGCCGGTCTGGGCGGCTTTCACGGCGATTTCGGCCGTTTCCGGATCGCGGATCTCGCCGACCATGAGCACGTCCGGGTCTTGCCGCAGGAAGGCGCGCAGCGCCAGCGCGAAATCCAGCCCCACGCGATTGTTGACGGCGACCTGATTGACGCCTTCGAGATTTATTTCCACCGGATCCTCGACCGTGGCGATATTTCTTTCCGGGGTATTGAGCAGGCGCAGCCCGGCATAGAGCGTGACTGTCTTGCCGCTGCCGGTGGGACCGGTGACCAGGATCAGGCCCTGGCTCCTTCGCAGCGCGCGCAGGTATTGTTCGCGCTGGGCGTCCGTCAGGCCCAGGGCTTCGATATCCATTTGCTCGCCGCCGCCGTCGAGCGCGCGCAGCACCAGCTTTTCTCCCCACAGCGTGGGCAAGGTATTGACGCGGAAATCCACTCCCCCGTCCGCCATGCGCAGCCGGATGCGGCCGTCCTGGGGCAGCCGCCGCTCCGAAATATCCATTTGCGCCATGATTTTCAGCCGCGAGGCAATGCGCCGGGCGATATTGACCGGCGGGCGGGTGATCTCGCGCAAGACGCCGTCGATGCGGAAGCGGACCTTGCAGGTCGTTTCGAATGGTTCGAAATGAATATCCGACGCCCCGGCCTGCAAGGCGTCCAGCAGCAGCCGGTTGACCAGGCGCACGATGGGCGTTTCGTCCGCGCCCGCCGCCTCGCCCGCGGCGCCGGGCTCCGGCGCCGCCTCGGCCTGCAACTCGTCGAGACCGAGTTCGTCGAGCAGCCCCTCGCCGCGCCCCTGCAAGCGCAAGGCCCGTTCGAGCTTGTCCGCTTCCACGACCACCGGCTGCACCGCAAGGCCGGTGTGGAACTTGACCTCGTCCAGCGCGGCCGTCGCCGCGGGATCGGACAGCGCGAGCAGCAGCCGGTCGCCGCTGCGCAGCAGCGGCAATACGCAATGCTGCCGAATCAGCTTGCGGTCGAGCAGGCCGCGCTCGATCAGTTGCGGGTCGAAAGCGTCGAGATCAAGCAGGGGCGCGCCGAGCGCCGCCGCGGCCGCCCGGATTTCCGCGCTGCGCTGGTCTGTCGCGGCGGTCAGCACAGGCCGTTGTCCAGGCAGCTGCCGCCTTCGGTCCAGGTTACCGGCGCAGTCGCGCCGGCGGCGCTCAAGGTATAGGTTGCCCCGCTCAGATTGGAATCTTCTTCCTGCCGCCAGGTCATTGTGATGACGCCGTCGGTCACGTCGGCGCCGTGGACCGCGGCGGTCGCCTCGATATTGGCGGGTATGCCGAGGGCGCCGCCGTCGAGTTCCGCCAGCGAGGCGGGGCCGCGGGTCTGGATCGCCAGTTCCACCGCGGTTTTCAATGGCGTTGCCGCCAGCACGAGTTCGGCGAACTCGGCGCGTTCCGCATAATTGCGATAGGAGGGCAGGGCGACTGCCGCCAGAATGCCGATGATTGCCACGACAATCATCAATTCGATCAGGGTAAAGCCCCGTTGGGAGTATTGCATGGTTTCCGTCTCCTGGTGATTGCGGAAACAAGCCTAGGCGCAAATCCCGGCAAATGAGAAAAAACCGCCGAAAATTTTTTTGGCCGCGCGCCCTGCCTGTTCAGCGGCCATTCAGCGGGAGGGCCGCAATCTTGCCGGTAAGCGGTTGTTTTGCAGACGGAAATCGGCTCCGGCAAGGCTTGCAAGAAACAGCGATGTGGGTTAAGGTTCGAAGCTTTCTGAATAATTCCAGCCATGGAATTATTCATTGTCGCAAGACAGGAGCGCGGTTTTGTCTTGCTCGCGGATTCGGCGGCGCTCTCTTATACTGCGGGCTTGTACCGCGGGCATGCGCCGCAGGGAAACTCCGGCCTGATCGGAGCTTCCCTGTTCGGATACAGGATTGGTCGGGATCCGCGCGCCGGCCCGGGCGGAGTGTTGAAATGAAAACAGCGTTTCGGATTGCGATGTTCGCGGTTTGCCTGCTTGGCGCGCAATGGTCTCTCGCGCAACAAAAGACCGTGCTCGACGGCGTCTTCACCCAGGCCCAGGCCGACGCGGGCAAGCCCGTTTACGACAGCGTCTGCCGCACCTGCCACGACATGCGCTTCTATCGCGACGCCTTGCGCTCCTGGAATAACCAGCCGCTGTTATGGCTGTGGGAGTCGATCATGGGCACCATGCCGGCCGACAATCCCGGCTCCCTGATGTTCGATGAATACACCGATGTGGTCGCCTATATCCTCGCCGAGCAGGGTTTTCCCGCCGGAGAAACCCCGCTCGACCCCGACAACGGCATGGAAGAGATCAATATCGTCCAGCCGTGACCGGCGCCGCCGTTCAGCCCCCCGCCGGCAAGGATGCGAACCAGGCCGCCAGATCGGCTATGTCCTGTTCCGACAATTGCGCCACGAAGGGCTGCATCGAGATATCCTCGCGCACGCCGTCGCGGAAGTCCCTGATCTGTTTCGCCAGATAGGCTTCCTGCTGGCCCGCGAGATTGGGCCATAGCGGATTCGCGCTTATGCCGTTGGGGCCGTGGCAGGCGGCGCAGGCCGTCGCCTTGTCGCGGCCCGCATCCGCGTCGCCTTCCTGGGCCAGCGCCGGGGTCGCCAGCAGCAGCGCGGCGAGCAATATTCCTGAACCTTCTTTCATGAATTTGTTCCTCCGATTCGCATCATCCAGTCCGCTCGGCATCCTCCGGGCAATGCCATCCGCGGCATTGTTCATTGCCGCAAAACCAGGGCGCTGGGATGCGCCGCCGGATTCGATGGCGCAAGCCATTGAATCCGGGAGCAAGACAAAACCACGCTTTTGTCTTGCGGCAATGAATAATTCCATGGATGGAATTATTCAGAGGATACTTGGATCAGAGCCCCTCCAGGGCCGGCTCGGCTTCCGGGTCGGGCACCTGTTTCGCCGGACGGGTCTCGTTTCGCCCGATGGTCAGCAAATCCCAGAACAAGATCGCCATGCCGACGCTCATCACCGCGCCGAACACCACGCGCCATTGCATGGCTTGCAGGAACCAGGGCCGGGTCTGGCCGTCGAAGAAGGCGCTCCAGGTCGAGCCGCCGATGGCGCGCTCGACAAATGACTGTTCGTAGCCCGCGATCAGCAAGGCTATGGTCATGCCCATGACGCCGACGTGTTGCAGTCCGAGCGACCATTTCCACTTCCAGCCGCCGTCGGCGAGATCGCTCGACATCCAGACATCGCCGCGCCAGTGTTGCAGGGCGATGTAGATAAAGGCGATGTTGATGGTCGCGTAGGCGCCGAAAAATGCCAGATGGCCATGGGAAGCGGTCCATTGCGTGCCGTGGGTATAGAGATTGATCTGGGGCAGGGTCTGCATGAAGCCCCAGACGCCGGCGCCGAGGAAATTGCCGAAGGCGTGGGCGATGAGCCAGGCCAGCGCCGGATGATTATTGCTCCTGAAACCGTGCCGGCCGGCGTCGTAGACCGCATGCACCACCATCGCGACCAGCGGAATCGGTTCGAGCGCGGAGAAGAAGCCGCCGAGGCCGAGCCAGTATTCGGGAGTGCCGATCCAGAAATAGTGGTGGCCCAGGCCGAGAATGCCGGAGCCGAACATCAGCGCCACTTCGATATAGAGCCAGGTGGTGACGATGCGGCGGCGCGCTCCCAGGGTCTTCATCAGACCCCAGGCCATGATGCAGCCCACCAGCACCTCCCAGGTCGCTTCCACCCAGAGATGCACGACCCACCACCACCAGTACTGGTCGACCGAAAGATTGGTGGTGTAGAACATGCCCGCCAGATAAAGGCCGGCCAGGGCGATCAGGTCGAGCACCAGGGTGCCGGAGATGCCGCTCCAGCGGCCCTTGATGAAGGTTGCGGCGATATTGTAGAAGAACACGCCGGTGCAGACGACGATGCCGATATCGGCCCAGCGCGGCGCCTCGACGTATTCCCGGCCTTCGTTGATGAACCAGATGCTGGCGAGGCTGCCGGCGCCGGTCTGCACCAGCAGATAGACGACCACCACTACCGCGATCGCCGAGGTCAGCACCCAGAAATTGATATTGGCGAGTTTCTTGCCGACCAGTTCGGTGCCGGCCTCGTCTTCCACCAGCCAATAGATCGAACCGATGAAACCGTACAGCATCCACAAGATCATCGCGTTCAGATGCACCATGCGGTTGACGCTGAAATCGAGAATGCCGAACAGGAATTCCGGGTAGATGAACTGCAATCCGGCGAGCAGGCCGAACACGGTCTGGGCCGCGAACAGCGTCATGGCGGCAACGAAATATTTCAGCGCCAGCTGCTGGCCGGCGGAAAGCGCCGCCGCGCGAGGCTCGGCGACATCGATGGTTGCGGCCGGGATATCAGCGGATAGCGCCATGACTATTCACCTCCCTGGGGCAGGGGCTCGAAGCCGTAGGGAAAGCCGTTGGTATCCACCGCGGACATCCATTTGAGGAAGGCCATGATGCCGCGCGCCTCGTCTTCGGTGATGTCGAGGTCGGGCATGCGCCGCCCGGTTCCGAAAGTGCGGGCATTGCCGACGGGGTCGGTCAGGAACATCAGCATCAGCGTTTCCCGCGCCTGTTCGTTGCCCCAGCCCGGATCGAGCCAGGCCTTGGTCAGATCCGGCGCGTAATAGGCGCCGTTGCCGTACAGGGTATGGCAATTCATGCAGTTCTTGGCCTGCACCGTGAGTTTGCCGAGGTCGACCAGCGCCCGCGCCTCGGCTTCGGTATGCATGCGTCCGAACAGCGGCGCTTCGGCGCCGATCACCGGCGCATACATGCCGCGTTCGTCGTCGAACTCGTAATCGATGCGATGGTTGATCACCGAATACGCCGGCACGCGCTCGCCGCCGGCGGTAATCGCGTCGACCGAATGAAAGGTGAGAAAGATGAGAATCACGGCCATGAACGCGGTCACGAAGATCGCGCATTTGCGCCAGAAATTCTCGCTTGCCCACCAGACCGGATCAGTCATGATGTCCTCCTGTTTGATCTTCGCCGGAATCGTGGGTGGCGACGGAAAGCCGCCAGATGAAGCGCGGAGCGAGGTAGTAGCCGATCAGCAGAATTGCCGCCAGGGCCAGCCAGAACCCTTCGAGTCGCAGCAGCCGGGCCAGCGCCAGCACGGCAACGGCCAGGGCCAGATAGGACAGGTTGGACAGGCGGCGCAGGATATCGAGACGGCGCAGCCGCGCCAGCGCCAGGAAAACGGCGTAGCAAGCACCGAAGAGCACTATCGCGCCCGCCGAGAACGCCGCCAGGGCGATCCGCTGAACTTCTGCCGGATCGGTCACCGCCGCTCCTCCACTTCTGCGGAGATACGTCGATGGTAGCAAGTTGGCCGGGAATTTCAACGGCCGAACGAATGCGGCCTAACCCGGACAATCCCCGAGAATGTCGTTCATGGCGTTGCGGTCCAGGTTGCCGACATGCGCCGATGCCGCCGGCATGAACAGGGCCAGCAATATTCGATGCATGCGCTTCATGTCGTCTCTCGTTCCGGCCAAGGTTGATCGAGCAGGAAAGACAGATCCGCGGCGCGGCAATGTTTGGTCAACAAACCCAGCGAAATATAGTCTACGCCGGTTTCGGCGATTTCCGCCAGCGTCGCCTCGTCGATGCCGCCCGACGCCTCGAGCTTGCGGCGACCGCCGTTCAGCGCCACGGCCCGGCGAATCCGCCGGGGACTGAAATTGTCGAGCAGCGCAACATCCGCTCCCGCCGCCAGCGCCTGCTCGAGTTCGTCGAGGTCGCGGACTTCGATCCGCAACGGTTTGTCCGGCCGCGATTGTCTGGCGCGAGCGATGGCCCGGGCGATTCCGCCGCTGGCCCGGATATGGTTTTCCTTGATCAGAAAGGCGTCGTACAGCCCCATGCGATGATTGCGGCAACCGCCGACGCGGACAGCGTATTTCTGGGCGCCGCGCAGGCCGGGCAAGGTCTTGCGGGTATCGAGCAGCCGGCAATCGGTATGCGCGACAGCGGTCGCCAACTCCCTGGCGCGGGCGGCGACGCCGCAAAGCAATTGCAGGAAATTGAGCGCGGTTCTTTCCGCCGCGAGCAAGGAGCGGATATTGCCTCGAACCGTATAGAGCGCCGCGCCGGCGCGGACGCTTGCTCCTTCGGCTAAATGCCAGTCCGGCGCCGACGCCGGTTCCAGTTGCCGATAGACCTCATTGACCCAGGGGCGGCCGCAAAGCACCGTGTCTTCGCGCGCCATGGCCCGGCCCGAGCCTGTCGCCGTCTCGTCGAGCAGGGCGGCGGTGATATCGCCGTCGCCGATGTCCTCGGCCAGCGCCCGGCTCACCTGTTCCCGCAGGTCGTCCGGGATGGAGCGGGAATCCGGATTCACAGCCCGCCCCGCCGCGGCCCCGGCGGGGCGGGCGCCGCTGCGGGCTGGTCGGCGGAGGCGGGCTGACGCAAGGTAAGTCGCGCGCCCCGCTGGGAGAATTCGATGCGTTGCAAGGCGCTCATGCCGAGCAGGATCGTGTCGCCGCCCATGCTGGGAGTGATGCTCGCCGTCAACTCGCGCAACACGATATTGCCGATGACGAGTTCGTCGATATGCGTGGCGTATACCGTCACTGTGCCGTTGGCCGTCGAGGCGCGGCCGGGATAGCCGCGTTGCAGTCCCGCCGCTTGCGCCACATGGTCGGGAATGGCGACATCGGTGGCGCCGGTGTCGAGCAGAAAGGTCGCCGGCACGCCGTTGATTTCGCCGTCGGCGACATAATGGCCCTGGCGGTTGCGTTCGAGCACGACCTCGCGGGCGCCGTCCGGATTGATCAGGCCTTGCAGGTTCCGGTTCGGATTGACCTGGCCGCCGAGCCAGCCGTCGAACAGGCGGGTCAGCGCGGCCAGCCCCAGGGCGAAGGCGAATATCAGCATGCCCTGGCCGATACGCCGGCCGGGAGGTCTGGATTCGGGATAGACAGCCATGGCCCGGATTATCCGTCAGGCGGACGGGAGCGGCAACCGGCCTCGAACTCCTTGCGGGGATTTTTATCGCCGAAGGCGAATTCCGGCAGCAAAGGAAGCTCTGATCAAGTCAGAGCTTCCCTGCGGCGCATGCCCGCGGTACAAGAAGAGCGCTGCCGGATTCGACGGCGCGAGCCGCCGAATCCGGGAGCAAGACAAAATCGCGCTCGTCTTGCGGCAATGAATAACCATGGATGGAATTATTCAAAGGATACTGAATGTGAAATCATGTTCCATGAGTTGCGATGCCTTCGCGCCTCGAAATGCGTTTGCCTGCGTGTTGCCGATTCTCGAACTGATGCCGGTATCGACGAGCCGCGCGCTGCGGTCCAGGCCTGCTTCCAGCGACCGCGCGAGTCCTTCTCGCAACTCGGCCTTGTTCAGGCGCCGTCCGCCGATGCGCACAACCAGTCTGGCCTGTTTCGCCAGCAACGGAGCGAGTCCTCTCCAGGATGCCCGCAAGAATTCCCAGTATATTTCCTTGCTGTAGTGCCGGTCGTCGGCGCGGTCGCGCGCAGCCATGGGCCTGTAACCGAGGAACCACAGGCGCAGCCACTGATCCTCGCGATAATTCGTTGTATCGAGGTAGGGCGGGGAGGTGATGATGTCGGTCACGCGACCCTTCAATCCCGGAAATACGTCGCCGACTTGTCGCGCATCCGACTCGACCACGCTGCCTGTTCGTTGCGGAGGGCGCGACCGAAACCGATACTCGATCATTCGTTCGAGGATATCGAACACATTGCGCGGCGGCGGCGCATACCCGTTCTTTCGCCACCATCGCACCGAATAGTCCGGTTTCGTGCTGATGGCGCGAGGCATGCGGTTGCTGAAGCAATTGGGCGACCGGTGGGACTCGCCATGCAGCGCACCCAGGCAAAGCGCGGCGATGAACCGGTCTTCCCTGCGGCGGCGCCAGTCGAGCGCCGACCTCAAATGGAGCACTTGCGACAGCGTGTCGCGGTGAAAGCAGTGTTCGAAGAAGTCCGCATGGGCGCCGTCCCATTCGCGATTTTCCCCGAAGCGGACTCCGTCGCGCAGTTCCGCCAGCCGCGTTTCGACCTCGGGCTGCGCGGGCGGGTCGCATTTCGCGCCGGAGATGCAGACCGCAACCGGGTTCATATCGCAGCCGGCCGCGGCCCGATCCTGCAAGAGCGCCTGGAAAACCGCCGTCCCGCGCCCGCAGAACGGGTCGAACACAACGCCCCGGTGCTGGCTCGCCGCGAGATGCTTCTCGACGAAAGTCTCTGGAAACATGGCGAAATAAGGACAGATCGAATGGAATCGATGTCTCATGCCGCCACCCTCGCTCGACCCCGATAGTCCGCGACCCACCGCGCGGCTTCCGCCAGCTGGCCGTATTCTTCGATCATCGTTCCGGGTTCCTTCGCGAGCTGCGCCGCTTCCGCGACGCGGCGAGGCACCCGAAGGCGGTGAAGTACATTTCCCATAACGCGAAATCATCCTTGGCCTGCTCCAACTACGTAGATGGCGGAAACCATTCGCTTGATGGTGTCATGCTTGTCGCCGATGGCTCTGGCGATAGCCGCCAGACCAATGCCCTCGGCTCGCCCCGACCTGTACCATTCCGCCGCAAACCGCGCCTTCGCGTACGCGTCCCACTTCGCCGGGCCGTTGATGTGCTTGAAGCCGATGAACGACCGCGCGCGCTCGCGATTGGCGACGGGATACACCGACACCGCGTCGAGGGTGGCGGCTCGGCGCAGGTCGTCGATACGCGGCACTGAAATGCGAACCCCCTCCGAGTCCCGAATCCTCTGAACCAAATCCGGCTCTCGCAGCAGACGCAGTGCGGCAAGCCGCCGATTTCCTTCCAGCACCGTCAAGGCGCCGCTTTCCGAGTCGAGATCACCCATCACGACCAGCGGCTCGATGTCCATGTAACCGTTGGCAGTGATCGACTGGAGCAACTCGTCGAGTTCAGCGGCGCGATAGAGCCGGGCGATAATCGCCTCGTCGGACGCTTTCTCATCCCCGCCGATCAGCCTTGGATTCAACGGATCGAGGCGGAGCCTTTCGACCGGCACCTTCGCAGTCGTTTCAAGTTCCATCGGAATCGCTCCCGTATCGGTCGCCCGCCACATCCGGGACACCGCCGGTTTCTCGTTGTCGAGGCGGTTGACGGCCAGCGATTTCCAGCAAGGAAATGAGCCTGAAATCCGGATATGACTGGACCTTGCGATGGGTTGGAGAATTTTGATTGCAGGAATTTCGATACTGTCTCAATCGTGTTGCCTTGGCAAGTTTTCCTCGTCTCCCGGAATGTGGTTTTGTCTTGCTCCCGGATTTGGCGGCTCGCGCCGTCGAACCCGGCGGCACTCTCCTGTACCACGGGCCTGTACCGCAGGAAAGCTCTGACTTGGTCAGGGCTTTCCTGATGGAAATCGCGCTACGGCGCCGGCTGCCGAAGGATTTCCCGCATGCGGGAATGGATATAGTCGACGCGTTCGTCGGCAGGAGGGTGGCTGGCGAGGTAATCCAGCAGGGAGAGCAAGGTCGAGCGCTCGCCGGCGGCTGTATCGGTTTGCTGTCCGGGGTTTCCGGTCTCGGCCGACCGCGCCGCTTCGCCGCGGCGCGCGTGATGGTCTTCCAGCTTTTGCAGGATGCTCGCCAGGGCTGTAGGCGATACGCCCGCTTCGATGAGGCGGTCCACGGCGAAGGCGTCGGCCTCGCGCTCGAACTCCCTCGAATAGGCCGCCAGTCCCGCCGCCAGCGGCAGACTCACGAGCAATTCGCCGACCGCGCCGACATCTCCGGTCAGCACGGTCAGCAGAACCAGCCAGGCCGAGCCGCGAAACAGGTTCTGCTCGACATGCCGCAATCGGGCATGGCCGAGTTCGTGGAAGTAGACCGCCAATAATTCCTCGTCGGTATCGGCCAGTTCGACCAGCGCGTCGGAAAAGGCGATCATGGTCGCGCCCAGGGTAATGGCGTTGGCGCCGAAGATGCCGGCGTCCCTGAACTCGAGTATGCGGATTTCGCCATGGGAGTTGAAATACCGGGTCAACTCCCGCTGCCGTTCGGGCTCGATTCGCGAGGGTTGCAGAAAGGTATCCAATTGCGCCAGCAGGGCTGCCGACATCCGCGCGCTGACATCCTCGGACACGTGCAAGGCCAGTCGCGAAGCCAGCGCCGGCACGCCCCAGACGCCGAGCCCGGCAAGCAGGGCGATCGCGAGCGCCGCCGCGGCCGCCACCGCCGGCATGCGCCGTTCAATGCGCCCGGCAAGGCCGGGGGTCAATGCCAGCGCATGGCGCAACTCCTCGATAGCGGCATTGTCCCCGGTGACGAAGCTCTCCTTTTCGCCCAGAGCGATGCGCGTCGGCGTGCCCGGCAATGGACTCGGAACTTCCAGCTTCGCGCGGTCTATATCGATGCGCAGCCCCGCGTCGGTGACGACGGCCGCCCCGACGGCGGACCAGCACAGGCTCGCGGCCAGGCCCTTGCTGCGGACGCCGTCATAATACTTTCCGCGAACCGCATTCAAAATCCGATACCGAGATCGAAGGCTTCGCCGAACTCTTCGCCCCGGGCCGAGACATGATCGAGTTCGCCGGCGATGAAGGTATCGAGATCTGCGGCTTCCACGCGCATGTTGGATAACAGATAGCGCGCGCGGCGCACCGCCGCCCAGGGATAGAAGAAGCCGAGCGTGGCGACGATCAGGATGGAATTGACCAGGATCACGCCGATGTAGCCGATGGAAATGCTGTTCCGCAAGCGATTGTCGCCGATCGCCAGGTTATTGAACACCAGCCGATAAGACATGGCCTGGTAAAGCGCCGCCACGCAAATATAAAAGATGAAATAGGCGGGAAACAGGGTGATCGCCGCCAGCAGTTCGGGCGATTCCGGCAATTCTTCGCCGCCGCTGATCCCGAACAGGTAATAGACAAGGGTTATCGAGACGCTGGTCAGGAAGAACGCCAGCATGATCGCGAGGAGAACGCCGAGCCCGATACCGTAAAATCCGAGCGCGGTCGCGGATGAAGTCGAGTTGACGGCGCCGAAGCGGTAATTGTTGTATTGAAACCGGTTGATCTTGTATAGCGCGAAAGGGAGTCCGATCCCGAAGGTGGCGACGCCGAACAAGGGCCAGAAAAAATGCGGCGGATATGCCTGCCGAATGCCGCCGTCGAATCCGAAGCGCACGCCGCGCCAAGCGGAATTGGACGCATTGAAGCGCAGCGATTGCACCACGACCGGGGGAATCAGCAGCAACAGCAGCAGCAAGGTGATCGGGGCCGCCAGCAGACTGAGGTAGCTCGCATATGTGTATGCGAGCAGCGCCGCCACGGCGATCAACCGGCCCTTGAGAATCGCGACGGGATCGGCGAGATATTCGAAGCGGTCGCCCGCGAGTTCGGTATTGCCGTAAAAATACTGCTTGCTGCGGACCTTGGCCCAGGCGGAGTAGATCCCCAGCGTGAGGATGCTCAACAACAAGTTGACGATCCAGATGCGGAAATAGTCCGCGCCGTTGCCGTGAAATTCGAATTTTTTGATGCTGGCTTGCTGTTTCCCGGAGGATCCGATTTCGTCGCCGCCGGGAATTCCGGAATCGATCACAATACGCCTTGCTCCGCTCGGCTTTCCCGCGCCGCATGCCGTTGAATCCGGGAGCATTGCAAAACCGTATCCCGGCTTTGCGGCGCCGAATAATTCCATGGATGGAATTATTCAGGGAAAATCCAGTCTGCTATTGACTGGTTGCGAAGCAGCCTAACACAATGAAGCGCCATTCCGGCAAGATCGGCGGCGAAAACAGGCGCGCTCCCCGGGACCGGCGCCGGTCCGGCCGCCGCGGCGAAAGTTTTCGCGGGAAGGATTTTCGCGCGATGTCCGCCGCGCATCGATGGAATGCCGCGCCGGACTCCGGCGCGGCGCGTTCGCGACAAGGAAATCCCATGAAAAAATTCGGTATCGGCCAACCGGCGGCGCGCTTCGAGGATCGCCGCTTTCTTGTCGGCGCCGGCTCGTATCTCGACGACGAGAACCTGCCGGAGCAAACGGTCGGCGTGTTCTTGCGTTCGCCCTGGGCCCACGCCCGCATAACTGGAATCGACCTGTCGGCCGCCCGCGCCGCCGACGGCGTCCTCGGCGTGTTCGCGGGCGCGGATTTGCGCGCCGCCGGCGTCGGCGACCTGCCTTGCCTGACGGAATTGTCGAACGCGGACGGCTCGCCCTGCTGCAAGCCGCCGCGACCGGCGCTGGCGCTCGGCCGCGTGCGCCACGCGGGCGAACCGGTGGCGTTGGTCGCGGCCGAGACCAGGGCGCAGGCGCTCGATGCCGCCGAGGCGATCCTCGTCGATTACGAGCCCTTGCCCGCGGTCAGCGCGACCGGCGCGGCGATGGCCGCAGACGCGCCCCGATTATGGGACGGGGCGCGCAACAACCGCTGTTTCGACTGGCGCGCGGGAGATGCCGATGCCGCCGATGCCGCGCTTGCCGGCGCCGCGCATCGGGTCGAACTCGAATTGGTCAACAATCGGGTGGCGCCGAATTCGATGGAGCCTCGCGGAGCGATCGCCTCGCTCGAAAACGGCCGCATGGTCTTGCGCGTTTCCTGCCAGGGCGTGCATTACATCAAGCAGATGTTGCTGCGCGGAGTTTTCGATTGCGCCGAAGAGGATATCCGCGTGATCTGCAAGGATGTCGGCGGCGGTTTCGGCAGCAAGATATTCTGCTATCCGGAATACGCGGCGATCCTGCATGCCGCGCGGGAACTCGGCCGGCCGGTAAAATGGGTAGCCGAGCGGAGCGAGTCCTTTCTCAGCGACAGTCACGGCCGCGATCATGTGACCCGGCTCGAAGCCGGTTTCGATGAAGAATTCCGCTTCACCGGCCTGCGCGTCGCCACTATCGCCAATCTGGGTTCCAGTCTGTCCCCGTTGGCGCCGTTCGTCGCGACCGCGGCGGGGGTTCCGATGTTGACCGGCTGTTATCGGATTCCGGCGGCATATGTCCGCGTGCAGGGAGTTTTCACCAATACCGCGCCGGTCGACGCTTATCGCGGCGCCGGCAGGCCCGAGGCGATTTACGCCATCGAGCGGCTGGTGGACGTGGCGGCGCGCCGGCTCGGCGTCGGGCCCGCGGAAATCCGCCGCCGCAATCTGATCGGCGCCGGCGAGATGCCGTACCGGACCGTGCTGGGCTCGCATTACGACAGCGGCGAATTCCCGCAGCTGCTCGAACTGGCGCTGGAACGATCCGACTGGCGCGGATTCGAAGCAAGAAGGGAAGAAGCCCGGCAACGGGGGAAATTGCGCGGCATCGGCCTTGCCAGCTATATCGAGCGTTGCGCCGGCGGCGCGCCGGAACAGGCCCGGCTGATCGTCGCGGCCGATGGCCGCGTCAGCCTGCATATCGGCACCCAGTCCAACGGCCAGGGACACGAAACGGCATTTCGCCAGATTCTGTGCGAATACCTCGGCATCGATCCGGAGCGGATCGAGGTTGTCCAGGGCGACTCCGACATCATCGCCAGCGGCGGCGGCACCGCGGGCTCAAGATCCGTGCCGGTGGGCGGAGCGGCGATCGCCGCCTGCGCGAGGAAACTGATCCGGACCGCGAGCGGGAAAGCCGCGGACATGCTCGAGGCGGCGGTCGCGGATATCCGCTTCGACGGCGGACGGTTCCGCATCGCCGGCACCGACCGCGGCCTGGATTTCGCTCAAGTCGCCGCCCGGGCGGCGCCGGCGGACGGCGGCTCCGCTTTCGACGAAACCGACGGCTTCGCCCCGCGGCAGGCGACTTACCCGAACGGCGTCCATGTCGCGGAAGTCGAAATCGACCGGGACACCGGCGAAAGCGGCCTTGTCCGTTATACCGTGGTCGATGATTTCGGCAAGGCGATCAATCCCGATCTCCTGCTGGGCCAGATCCATGGAGGGGTCGTCCAGGGTCTCGGCCAGGCGTTGCTGGAAGACTGCCATTACGACCCGGTTTCCGGCCAACTGCTGTCGGCGAGTTTCATGGACTATGCCATGCCCAGGGCCGACGACTGCGTCGATATCGACTGCTCGCTTCATCTGGTTCCCTGCAAGACCAATCCGCTCGGCATCAAGGGCGCGGGGGAGGCCGGCGCCATCGGCGCGCCGCCGACGATCATGAACGCGATCGCCGACGCCTTGCGCGAGCACGGCGTCGATCATGTCGACATGCCCGCCACGCCCCGGGCGCTATGGAACATCATCCGCGCGGCCAAGGCCTGACCGTCGGCCGCGGATCCGGTAGCTGCCGCGCGGTTGCGGCCGTCGCGCTTTCCCCCGCCATCGGACCGGCGGTCGGCGCGTTGACGCCGGACATCTTGCTATCGAGGATTCGGACCGTCGGACTGCCCGTCGATTCCTTCGGCATCGCTGGCGACGGGCTGCGCAAACCAGTTCGCGGTATGTGCAGTTACCGCCATTTGGGACGCTCCTGAAATTAAAGACAAAATGTTGCAGAACGGCATTATATAGCAACATTCGCTCCGCGCGCATGTGACCCGGATCACAAGTTATCGAAATTTTTCGCCCGCCCAGGCAACCGCGAAACGCCGATGCTCCGTCCGACCGCGGCGCATTCCGGCCGCTTGCGCGGCCCGCCTCGGCGGCGGCTTGGAAATGATCGCGAGCCTCTTCGAAGGTCGACAGAACGCTTCCGGGAAAGCCGTCGAGCGCCGTGCGCCGGCTTATTTATTTACTGATAAATCAAACAATTGCCGGCAAATCTCTCGCGCCGCCGCAGGCGGGGCGGTGTTCCCGCGATCCGCCGAACCGGGACGGCGGACGATTCGGCGACCGGGTCGCCGCGCGCATTTCCGGGGAGAGATTCGCGCGATGCGCGCCTTTTTCGCGGCCGCGTTTCGGTCCGCCGCGCGGTGTCGCCGTCCCGAAAACGTGGTGTTGCTGCTCCGGAGAATTATTCGGCGAGCGCTGCGAGACCGCCCCGGCCGACGGCTCCGCTGGCCGGAAGTTCCCGTTCATGTTTGCGCGGCGATTCAGCGGCCGGTTCGCGCGAATCCGGCAAATACGCAGGCATATCAACAAGTTCTGATTGGCGGTAACTGCACAAACCAGAGATACGATAATCGGCCTGTCGGTGGCCATGCTGGGCAAGGCCCCGGGCACCGCATTGCTCAATGAATGGTACGGCGTCTACAACGCGAGCGTCGGCAAGGGCATGAGCCCGGAAGACGCCCTGCTGGAGTTGGCGAATCACATCGCCGCCTCGAGCGCTTTCACGTCCATGTATCCCTTCTTCATCACGAATAGGGAGTTCGCGACGGAATTCCTGACCGCGGCCCTGGGCGAAGCGCCGTCGGCTGAAGTGTTGGCCCTGGCGACGGACCTGCTCGACGGCGGCATGGGCCGGGGCGAGATGGGTCTGCTGGCCGTGCGGCAGTTGTTCGAGATTCGCATGCAGGGAGAAAGCCACCCCGCCTACGGCGATTTCGGCGCCATCGCCATGATGTTCGCCAACAAGGTGGAAGTGGCCACGTACTACACCGTTACCAGGCGCTGGGAAGGCGACTCTGCGAGCGTGCTCGGCGGCGTGACCGGCGACGGCGACAGCGTGACCGCGGCCAAGGAAGCCATCGACATGATGCGGCGTCCCGGCAAGAGCTTCGAGTTGACCGCGGGCGTCGACCGGCTCGACGGCACCCTGGGCGACGACACCTTCGTCGCCACCGAGAAGACCCTGACCGGGGTGGACCGGATCGACGGCGGCGAGGGCATGGACACGCTGGAGCTTTCTTCCAGCGGCTCCGACGACGATGTCAATATCTCTTCCGGAGCGAGCGTCATGCACGTCGAGACGCTGACGGTCGACAGCGGCGGCGACTTCGATGCGGACCTTAGCGGCTGGACGGGCCTCGCGACGGTCGAGCTGGACGTTGCGGGAGATGTCGAACTGGATGCCGGCGGCGCGGACGTCGTGTCCGAATCCCTGGGCGACGACGACAAGGATACGACAATAGAGATCGTGAACACCGCCTCTGTCAACCTCGAGTACGTGAACGCCCGCGCGCAGGTGAATATCTTCGGCACGGACACGACGACCTCGGTCATGGTCGAAGGCGGCATGGGTGTCGAGGTGGGCAAGTCGACCGCGCATTCGGAGACGGTCAGGAGCGTGACGCTCGACGGCGTACACGACGGCATGGGCGACGACGGCAAGCGCTACGGCACCGACACGCCGGCCGCAGGCGACACAGCCGCGGTCAACAACAAGGACAGGGTTCCGGTGCACATCTACTCGAAGGCGATCGAGTCCGTCGACCTGCGCAACACCAACACCACCTTGCTGGTGGAGAACGCCGCCAAGGACATGATGTCGCTGACGGCCATGGTCGACCGGTTCGGCAACGCGGCCAACGGGCACGGCAAGTTGTGCCTCAAGGGCATCGAAGACCTGATGATCGAGGTGAAGGGCGATTCCAGCATTCGCCTGGCTTCGGACCAGATCAAGACGGTCGCCGTTTCCGGCGCCGGCGACCTGACGCTGTCCGCGACCAAATTCGCGCCGGCGGTGGCGGAGAAAGCGGCCGATGTCAAGCCGTCCGAGACGCTGGAGAAACTGACCTTGTCCGGCTCCGGCAAGACGACGCTGGACGCGATGGGGCTGAAGAAACTGAAGACGGTCGACGCAAGCGAGGCTAGCGGCGCCGTCAAGTTGAGCAATCTGGGCGCGAGCGTCACGAGCTACATGGGCAGCGCGGGCAAGGACGAAGTCAGCGTGGCGGCGTTCGCGAAGGACGGCTTGACGGCGAACCTCGGCGCCGGCGACGACATGTTCACCGTCGCCAACGTCAAGGCCGGCAAGAGCCGGATAGACGGCGGCGCGGGCATGGACACGCTGGTGTTGAAGGAAAAGACCGGTGCCAACCTCAAGGGGGCCGGAGACGCCTACACGGGCTTCGAGACCATCACACTGGAAGCGGGCGAAGGCTCGGGAACCTACGATGTCAAGGAGCTCGACATCGACAACCTGAAGGTGACCGGCGGCACCGGCACCGGCGGCGTCACGTTCAAGAACCTGATGTCCGGCACCGGTCTGGCGGTTTCGAGCAAAAAGCCGAAGCCCGACGACGAAAGCAAGCCGCAGGAGACCAAGGCGCAGGCCACGACCGCTGTGGTGAGCTACATGCTGGAGGACGGCGGCGACGACGACTCGTTGATGCTGCATCTGCACACCGACGGCGGCACGAAGGACGAGAAAGGGGATTTCGGTGTAAAGCATAACGTAAAGATGACGGCATTGGACCTCACTTTGGACAAGGACATCGAGGAACTGGTCGTGCGCTCCACGGCGAAAGTCATTTCAACGGTTGCCGATAACCGCCCCAAGGCCGGGGACTACGTCAACAGGGTTGTCGTCAGGCAGGGCGATGGGATTGAGGAAATCAAAGTCACTGGCGAAGCCAAAACCTTCATAAACACAACCATAGCCAGGAAAAACAGAGCTTGGGATTACGACAAGGCTGGACTGCAATCCCTGGAATTGGTGGATGCGCGAGAAAGTTCTGGAGGGCTTGCTTTGCTGAGAGCAGCAAAGAGCGGATCGTCGGAGAAACTGGTAGTTGAGGGTAGTCCGGTCAATGATTGGGTGGTAGCAAATCTTAATGGGACCAACAATGGCCACGAAATGAAAACCGAGCTGAAAGGTGGCGGGGGAGATGATGTGCTGGCTGGCGGCAAGGGAGAAGACATGCTTACCGGCGGTGCCGGGGGAGATGTATTAATTCCGCGTTCAGTTTGGTTGTGGCTCATCAATTTGAACAACGAGCCAAACATTTACTTTCAGTTTGCGTCTTTTGGTGATTCTGGCAATTCCTACTTGGGGGGGACCTATGCGGCTGGTGTTGACGAGGCAAAAGATACCTTCATTTACAAACATGCATCCGACTCTCGAATCAAATTCAATCAGGCAGGGGATCCGGCGTCTGGTTTTGACAGAATCATTGGTTTCAGGAGCGGGGAAGACAAGATCGATCTTTCCGGTGTAGTGGACTTGAATGGACAGGTCAGGGATGCGACTGTTGATGGAAAGACATCGCTAAAGGAATACCTGACTTCAGGTAAGCTTGCCGGCGCCTTCGAAACGCCAGCGGATGGCAATTCGTTTCCGCAAAAAAACACCGTTGCCACTATCAAGACTACCGCGGAGAGCGTCGACTTCCGAAAGATCGGTAATTCAGCTGAGGGTACGGGTACAGTGGGTGTGACCTGGGTTCTTGTCGATGTAGATGGGGACGGTGATTTCGACGCCACCACTGATATGGCTATTGCGCTGCTGGCGCTGGAGCCCTACAGCGGCACCGGTGATTTGCAAGGAGGGGATTTCATCTGACCCGGCGCTTCGCCGGTCGTAACCGGAACCCGGTCATTCGGTGTTCCCAGACCCAAAAACCCCCGGCTTCGGTCGGGGGTTTTGCTGTTCGAGGCGATGAAAATACCGGTCGTACGGCCGCATCCCCTGAATAATGAGGATGCGCCGCGCTGCGGTCAGGCGTCTGCTCCGGGATGTGCGGCGCGAGCATCCGTCCGAACCGGCCGTTGTCGAGACGGCGATCCGGTCTCATGGTTATCTGGACCGGCGCAACGGCTCCGGAACGCTTGCGCAAGCGGCGGGACAAGGGTTATTTTCCCGCCCGGGACTGCCGGTCGAGGCGGTGCGCTCATGACGGAAACCGAAGGCAACAGGAACGAGAGCAGGCGGCGGGAATACCTGGCGCTGATGGGAATTCAGCCGTGGTACGCGCGGGTGGTTCCGAAAAATGCCGGACCTTCGCCGGTCTTCCCGGTCGAATCTCCGAAGCCCCGGCGAGCGCGCCCTCCGGACGCGCCGGCGCGCCGTTCCGGCCAGCCGACGCAACGCGCCGCCGCGCCGGCGCAGCGCCCGGTTCGGGCGCGGCCGCCGCCGGCGGAATCCGCGGCCGGCGCCGCGCGCGCCGTCCTGCATTATCTGCGCGTCGACGATTCGCTGGCATTGCTCGCGCAAGACGAATGGGAAAACGCGGAAGGCGCGCAATGCCGCGATTTGCTGGCGAATATCCTGCAAGCCCTGGGGAGGTCGCTGGCCGCCGGCGCCGAAATCGCCGTTCCGCATCGGGATCCCGCCGCAACGGACGCGGCCCGGGGCCGTTTGCTGGAAGACCTGTGTCAGCGCGACCGTTGTCCCAATTTGCTGATTTTCGCGCATGACGACAGCGAGTTGTTTCCGCAGGCCGCGCCGTCGGCGACGGATTTTTCCCGTCTCGTCGGCGGCGTCCGCATGCAAGTGACCATTACTCGCGGCTTGCGGGAAATGCTCGCCTTTCCCGACCTGAAGAAGCTCTGCTGGCGGGATCTGCAGCCCTTGCGCGGCCGTCTCGGCCGTCTCTCAGGAGCGCAGGCGCCGGATCAGGAGCGCAACGCCCGCGAATGACAATTTGCCCAGGGCGACGGCGCAGAACGCGACCAGGGCGAGCCCGCCGAGCATGGCCAGCACCGCAAGCAGCAGGCGCAGCAATTCCCCGACGGAAATATCCTGCCATAGCGACAATCCCCACAGGCTCGCGATGCCGATGGCGATGCCGGCGAGGGCGGCGGAAGTCTTCTTGTTGGTCTTCAACAGGGAAAAGATCATTGCAGGATGTCCCGCAACTTGTCGATGAGGATTTCGTTGTCGGTTTCGCTGCCGACGGTGATTCGCAGCCGGTTGTCGAGCCGGGGCTCGGCGAAATGGCGCACGAGGACGCCGCGCTCCTTCAGGGCCCGATAGAGGTTGACGGCGCCGACGGCGGCAGGAATCGCGGCCAGCAGGAAATTGCCCTGGCTGGCCAGGGTTTCGAGGCCCAGCCCGGCAAGTTGGCCGCGCAGCCATTCGCGGGACCGCCTGACCCGCGCCCAGGTCCGCGCGGCCTCGTCTCTGGACTCCAGCGCCGCCCTGGCCAACTTCTGGGAGACGAGATCCGTGTTGTAGCTGTCCCTGGTCTTGGTCGCCATGGGATGGATCAGGCCGGGCGGCCCGATGCCGTAGCCGAAACGCAGTCCGGCGAGCGAATAACCCTTGCTCATGGTGCGCAAGATCAGCACGTTCGGGAATTCCCTGACGAGCGGCATCGAGTCGTACTCGAGGGCGGGGTCGATGAAGTCGGCGTAGGCTTCGTCGAGCACCAGCAGGCCCTCGAAATCCCGCGCGAGCCGGCGCAGGCGGTCGACCGGCAGCAATCCGCCGGTCGGCGCGTGGGGATTGGCGAGGACCAGCATCTTGACATCGTGTCCGCGCAATAACGCCGGCAAGCGGTCCGGCACCCCCCAATCCCTGGTCAGGGGAATGTTCAGCAGTCCGCAACCGGCGGCCGCGGCGAGCACGGGGTACAGCGAATAACACGGCCGCATCACCGCCAGGATCTCGTCGGAATCGACGAATGTGGCGAGCAGCAGCCGCAGGAACTCGTCGCCGCCGTTGACCGGAAGAATGCTCTCCGGGGCAAGGCCGTGGACCAGCCCGGCGAGAGCGCGGAAATCGTCGGCCAGGGGAGGGGGATAGCGGCGCAGTTCGGCGCCGTCCATGGCGCGCAAGGCCGCGGCGACCGCGGCCGGCGGCGGATACGGATTCTCATTGGTATTGAGTTTGATGATCGCGGGCGAATCCGGCTGTTCGCCGGGAGCGTAGCCCCGCATTCGTGCGATGTTGTATCTTTCGAATGACATGGCGCAAGTCCGTCGCGATCCGTTGTCCGCCGTTGCGGCTGTTCCGTTTCCCGGCATGGCGAACTGGAACGAATGGTTTTTTATTTCAGGAAAAATTCAATAAAAACAGCAAGCAACAAATGGCCGCTTTTTCCCGAACCGGCACAAGATCGGAAATTTATGCACAAAAACGACCGTACTGAAACAAAACGCTGACAATTGCAGCTTCATATTTTTTCATGATCGGCAAATAAGATTTAACTCATTGATATACAATGAAATTATATTTTTGATCAAAATTTGTGCAATTTTGCCGAAATTCCCGTCGCCGCAAGGTTTCCGCAACATCGCCCGGACTTATTCACCAAGTTATCCACAGATTCTGTGGATGGCGAAGCTGACCGCGCAAGGCTGGAAAATACCCTTTCGGCAATGGTCCGACTATAGTGGCTGCGGCTCCGCCTTGCCAGCGCGTGCGCCGGTTCAGATGCATATGAGGCTGAATCGCCGTTTTGACAACGGTTGATTCAGTTCGGGAAAACGGGGTCGCGCGCTTCCGATGGAAGGAGCGAAGCGGCTGGAAGGAAGCGCGCCGGCGGTCGGCGCCGGGTTTTGTGGTACTATCCGCGCAGGTCTTCCTGTGGAATGTCCGGCAATGTTGCTCCTCGCAGTCCTGCTCGCGCCTCTCCGTCCATGGCGTTGATGAGTCGCCGATGATCGAATTGACGGGAGAAGTGCCTTTTCTCTGGCGGTTGTGCGCGAACGAAGACAAGGGCTCGTATTCCGTAGCCATGGTGGTGCCCGGTCCCGACGATTCCGAAACTTTCGACCTCACCATAGAAACCGGCATCCTCAGGCTCGCCTCCGACCCGGGTATTTCCGCCGGCGAAGAGATCCTGGAATGGAACCAGAGCGATCTCGACCTGTTCATGCGCCTGGTCAACCAGCGCCGGCTTGGACGCGGCACGGACCAGCCCGATACCGTGCGCCTGGACCTGACCGACCCCGAAGTAATTGAAATCATCCACATCGTCGCCGCCGCGGGTTTCGGCGCGCCCTATCTTCCCGCCGGCGCGCTCAAGACCGCCGCCGGAGAGTATCCGCGCCACGAAGCCGCGGTCGGCTGCCTCGCCTCGCTCAATACAGTCGGCGGTTTCAAGCCCTGCGTCGTCGTTGAAGTCGCCGAGGAGGAAGTTGCCTGCGTGCTGCTCGACGATCTTCGGATCGACGGCGAAACCGGCGGGAAAAGCCTGTATCGCAACGACCTGCTCGTGGTAGGACGCACGGACTTGCTGCATCCCGCATTCGCCCAGACCGGCGGCCGGCCCGCATCCGCGACCGTGCACTGAGCATTCGCTGAACAATTCCATTCGTGGAATTGTTCAATTGCCGCAGAACCAGAGCGCGGTCTTGTCCTGCTCCCGAATTCAATGGCTTGCGCCGTCGAATCCGGTTTGACGAGTGTCTCGGCCCGGCTTCTGGTCATGACCGCGGATGTATCCGCATCAAAACCCGCCTGCCTGCGACACCGGATTGCTTTCTTCCGCCATCGACGCTGATTTCACATCAAGAGGAATGCCGTTCCCGGCGCCGGCGAATATGAAGCCTGTTCCCTTTTCTCCTGACTTTTCGGCCCGGCGCATTGTCCGGCATCGCCGCCGGCAGCCCGGGCAAACCAATTTGCGGTAAGCGCTGTTACCGCCATTGGGAGTGCTCCTGTAAAATTGGGGAAGGGTTTCGCATGGCGATATTGTACGACAGTACCCGCGCCGCGCGCATGTGACCGGGATCACAAGTTATCGAAATTTTTTGGCCGCCCAAGCGGCCGCGAAACGCCGGTATTGCGCCCAGCCGCGACGCGTTCCGGCCGGTTGCGCGGCCCGCCTCGGCCCCGGCCTGGAAGTGAACGCGAGACATCTCGCAGGCCGAGGGAGCGCTTTCGAGAAAGCCGTCGAGCGCCGAGCTTCGGCTTATTTTATTACTTGCAAATCAGATAGTTGCCGACAAATTTCTTGCACCGCCGCAAGCAGTTTGGTTTTCCCGCGACCCGCCGAGCCGGGACGGCGGGCGATTCGGCCGTCGGGCCGCCGCGCGCGTTTCCGGAGAGGGATTCGCGCGATGCGCGCCTTTTTCGCGGCCGCGTTTCGGTCCGCCGCGCGGTGTCGCTGCCCGCAGAACGCGATGTCGCTGCCCCGAAAAATTATTCGACGGAGTGCCGCGAGGCTGCCCCGGCCGACGGCTCCGCGGGCCGGAAGTTCCCGTTCATGTTCGCGCGGCGATTCAGCGGCCGGCCCGCGGGAATCCGGCAAATACGCAGGCATATCAACAAGTTCTGATTGGCGGTAACAGCGCAAACCAGAGATACGATAATCGGCCTGTCGGTGGCCATGCTGGGCAAGGCCCCGGGCACCGAGCTGCTCAACGAATGGTACGGTGTCTACAACGCAAGCGTGGACAAGGGCATGAGCCCGGAAATGGCCCTGCTGGAGGTGGCGAATCACATCGCCGCCTCGAGCGCCTTCACGTCCATGTATCCCTTTTTCATCACGAACGCGGAGTTCGCCCGGGATTTTCTGACCGCGGCGCTCGGCGAAGCGCCGTCGGCGGAAGTGCTGGCCCTGGCGACGGGCCTGCTCAACGGCGGCCTGGGCCGGGGCGAGATGGGCTTGCTGGCTGTGCGGCAATTGTTCGAGATCCGCATGCAGGGGGAAAGCCATCCCGCCTACGGCGATTTCGGCGCCCTCGCCATGATGTTCGCCAACAAGGTGCAGGTGGCGACCTATTACACCGTGGAGAAACGCTGGGAAGGTGCTTCCTCGAGCGTGCTCGGCGGCGTGACCGGCGACGGTGACAGCGTCGATACTGCGAAGGAAGCCATCGACATGATGCGGCGTCCCGGCAAGAGCTTTGAATTGACCACGGGTGTCGACCGGCTCGACGGCACCCTGGGCGACGACACTTTCGTCGCCACCGAGAAGACCCTGACCGGCGTGGACCGGCTCGACGGCGGCGAGGGCATGGACACGCTGGAGCTTTCTTCCAGCGGCTCCGACGACAATGTCAGCGTCTCTTCCGGGGCGAGCGTGATGAACGTCGAGACGCTGACGGTCGACAGCGGCGGCGACTTCGAGGCGGACTTGAGCGGCTGGGAAGGCCTGAAGGAGGTCGTCCTGAGCGATGTCGAGGGAGATGTCGAACTGGATGCCGGCGGCGCGGACATCATGTCCAAATCCCTGGGCGACGACGACAAGGATACGACGGTCGAGATCATGAACGCCGCCGCGGTCAAGCTTGAAGGCGTGAGCAAGATGGCGGATGTGGGCCTCTACGACACGGATACGACGACTTCGATCATGGTCGAAGGCGGCAAGACCGTCGACGTGGGCAAGGAGGACGCGCCTTCCGCGACGGTCGAGAGCGTGACGCTCGACGACGTGCACGACGGCCTGGGCACGCCCGACAAACGAGGCAAGTTCAAGACGGACGACAAAATAGATGGCACAACGGTCACCGCAGATCAAATCACAGCGAGCGCAGACACGGTTCCGGTGCACATCTACTCGACGGCGATCACGGATATCTCTCTCGCCAACACCAACACCACCCTGCTCGTGCAGAACGATGTCAAGGGCGACGACCCGACATCGCTGACGGCGATGGTCGACAAGTTCGGCCTGTATTCCACAGCGAGCGAGCACGGCAAGTTGTGCCTCAAGGGCATCGAGGATCTGGCGATCGAGGTGAAGGGCGACTCCAACATCCGCCTGGCTTCGGACGAGATCGAGACGGTCTCCGTTTCCGGCGCCGGCAACCTGATGCTGGACGCGACCAAGTTCAAGCCGGCGGTCAACCCGACCGAGGCCGACCCGATCGTCATATCCGCGACGCTGAAGAGCATCGACGCGAGCGAGGCGACCGGCGATGTCAAGGTGAGCAGGCTCGGCAAAAGCGTCGAGAGCTACATGGGCGGTTCGGGCAAGGACGATGTCGCGGCGACGGAATTCCATAAGGACGGCCTGAAGGCGGAGCTGGGCGAAGGCGACGACATGTTCACGATCGGCGCCGGCGTCGTCGTCAGCGCCAGGAGCCGGGTCGACGGCGGCGCGGGCGAGGACACGCTGACGCTGACGGCGAACAAGGCGAGCCAATTGAAGAATGTCGACGACGATGTCTTCATGAATTTTGAAAAGACAACCCTGACGGTGGAGGCCGACAAGTCCGCCGCTGCCGGTAAGTACGATCTCGAGGAACTCATGCTGCATAAGCTGACGGTGACCAAAGGCGTGACGTCCGGCACCGCGCCCGCGATCAAGTTCGAGAATGTCGGGGAGTCCGCGTCGGGTCTCGCCATCGAAGCCAAAAGATCATCAAGCAGCGATGAATATTACTTCGATGTAAGCTATATGCTGGAAAAAGACGCCGACGATGCCGAAACCAGTCTCGTCTTGAAAAGCTATGGAGTTGCCGCCGACGGCGCCGGCACAACGGTCTCGGGCGAAAAAGTGCCGTTCAATAAAGATGTCGTCATCAGCACCGCAGACCCCACAAGGAATAAAGAACTCGACCCTTCCACCATAACGCATCTGGGCTTGACGAGCACGAAGCTCGTTTTGGACGAGGACATCGAGGAGTTGACCATGGATTCCAGCGTTGTCGTCGGGAAATCGGATTTGAAGGCTTCGCATTACCTGCATGAGATTTCCCATCTTGAGGGCGAGGGCCTCGAAACGCTGACAATTACCGGCAACGCCGGATTCTATCTGTCCGGCAACGGCGGCGGCGAAACCAGCGGCAAAACCAGCGATCTGGACATGATAGACGCCCGCGACAACACCGGCGGATTGTCATTGAGGACCGGCAACACTTTTGGCGATTCCGAGGCTCCCACCTATGGAAGCGACGGCGTCACCTTTGAAAACGACATGGAAATTCACGGCTCCGACGGCGGCGGCGACATCATCGTGTACAACGGCGGCGGCGACGACAAGTTGTGGGGCTACGGCGGCGACGATATTATCGCCGGCGGCAAGGGCAAGGACAGAATCGCGGGCGGTGCCGGCGGGGACGAGTTGACGGGCGGCGTCTTCCATCCAGCAAGAGAAAGTGACGGAACTGAATCTGAGAGGGACACGTTCGTTTACGAAAAGGCATCCGATTCTCAAGTCGCATTTACGGGCAGCAATGCAGATAATCCGACAGGCATGGATGTCATCTTCAACTTCGTTTCGTCCGGCGGCAGCGGCAGCACCTTAAAACCGTATGCCGACAAGATCGACCTCAGCGCTCTTGACTTGGCGATAAAGGTAGGGGGAAAGGAGATTAAACACATAACCCATAACAATAATCTGTCGAACTATCTATATGAAAACGAGGCAAAAGCGAAAGGGGTTTTCAAAGCTGTCAACGATAAGGGCGGCCATACATTTGGCCAGCACACTATCGTGGCTATCAAAACCAAAGAAGACACCTACGTGGACAACCAAATCGGAATATCGCGTGGCTCGCATGAGCAATTCGCGCATTTTCTCTGGATATTGGTCGACATCAATGGAAACGGCGATTTCGACAAGGAGACCGACATGGCCATCGGGCTAGCGGGAAGAACCGAAGAAGAGATTGACGGCTATATGCTCAATAATGATGGTTCATTGAAACCGGGCAGCTTGACCGCGGATGATTTCATCCTCTGACGGCTCGGCGGCTCACCGCCTCCAACCGGAACGCTGCTCTGATCGGCGTTCCCCGCAAAGCGGAACCCCCGGCCTGGGGTTCCGCTTTGCGGGGCGATGAAAATGCCGGGCGCGGGCCGCCGCTCAACGCCGCTGGTCGAAGCGGCGTCCGACCAGGGCCGCGGCGATATTGATTTTCTGGATGTCGATGGCGCCGCCGGCGATGCCCCAGCCCCAGCCGTCGCGGAATTTCTGTTCGATGGGGAATTCCCGCGAATAGCCGTAGCCGCCCATCAATTGCATCGCCTTGCCCGTCACTTCGCGCGCGGTCTCGTTGGCGAAACACTTGGCGATGGAGCTGTCGGCCAGCGAGGGCAGCCCGCGCGCGGCGCCGGTGACGGCGCGATATAGCAGCAGGCGCGCGGCGTCGAGCTTCATCTTCATTTCCGCGAGGTGGATTTGCACCGCCTGGAAATCGACCAGCGGCTTGCCGAACTGTTCGCGTCGCCGGCAATAATCGAGCGCGTAATCGAAGGCCGACTGGGCCGTGGCCAGCGACATCGCGGTGTTGCCGCAGCGTTCGAGGTCGAAAGTTTCCATGAGCCGCCGGAAACCGCCGGCGGCGACGAGCACGTCGGCGGGCTCGATCTCGACATCGTCGAAATGCATGTCCGCGCTGCCCACGCCGCGGAATCCGAGCAGGCGGTCGCGTTTGCCGAAACTGAAACCGGGCGCGCCCTTGCGCACGATGACGGCGCCGATGCCGCGCGCGCCGGGCTGGTCCGACATCCGGCAATAGACCAGGTAGACATCGGCATGACCCGCGCCGGAGCACCAGCGCTTGGTGCCGCTGAGCAGCAATTTGCCGTTCTCCTGGCGCAGGCGCGCGCCGAGGTCGGTGAGCGCGGAACCGGCGTCGGGTTCGGACATCGAGACGGCGATGACGATCGCGCCGGAACAGACCGCGGGCAACAGCCGCCGCCGCATTTCTTCGCTGCCGAGATGGGCGATGGCGAGGGCGGGTCCGAAACAGGACTCGAATACGGGAAAGGCGACGGCGATGGAAATGCTGGCGATTTCCTCGAGCACGAGCGCGGCGTCGAGGTGGCCGAGCCCGGCGCCGCCGTATCGCGTTTCAAGATTTACGCCGAGATAACCCAACTCGGCGAAGCGCTTGCGCAAGTCCGGCCCGGGCGGCTCGTCGTCGCGCTCGACCTCGGCGGCGATCGCCGGCAACTCCCGCCGGGCGAAGCGCCGCACGGATTCCCGCAAGGCCAATTGTTCCGCGCTCAGGGAAAAATCCATGTACCGCCTCCCGCAATATCCGGCATGTCCGGCGATTCTACCCCGACGGGATGCGTCTCGCCTCGCGCTGCTATAATCGCCCGCCTTGCCGGCCCGATGCCGGACATGCCTCCGGGCGCTGATCAAGCAGCGCTTCCCCGCGGCGCATCTATCGCATTCGGAAGCAAGGGAAGCCCTGATCAAGTCAGAGCTTCCCTGTGGCGCAGGCCCGCGGCACCAAAAAGCCCCGCCGGATTCGACGGCGCGAGCCGCCGAATCCGCGAGCAAGGCAAGACCGCGCTTTTGTCTTGCGGCAATGAATAATTCCATGGATGGAATTATTCAGGGGATACCAGGACGAAAACATGCTCTGGTTTTGCGACGATGAATGATTCCATGAATGGAATTGTTCGGAGAATAGATACCTATGGAATCCTTGCGGGACAGAATCGAACGGCGCCGGGTGCTCGCCATCATTTCCCATCCCGACGCGGGCAAGACCACGATTACCGAGAAGTTGCTGCTGCTCGGCGGCCGCATCGAGGTCGCGGGCACCGTGAAAGGGCGCAAGTCCGGGCGGCTGGCCGCTTCGGACTGGATGCGGATGGAGCAGGAGCGGGGAATTTCGATTACTTCCTCGATCATGCAGTTTCCCTGGCGGCGGCGGGTCGTGAATCTGCTGGATACGCCGGGCCACGAGGACTTTTCGGAAGACACGTATCGCGTGCTGACCGCGGTGGATTCGGCGCTGATGGTGGTCGACGGCGCCAGGGGCGTGGAAGAACGCACGATCAAGTTGATGAATGTCTGTCGGCTGCGGGACACGCCGTTGTTCACTTTCGTCAACAAGCTCGACCGGGAGATCCGCGACCCGGTGGAACTGCTCGATGAAATCGAAAGCGTGCTCGGCATTCGCTGCGCGCCGATCAACTGGCCGCTGGGCATGGGCAGGGAATTCAAGGGCCTGTACCATCTGGCGACGGACTCGCTGTCGCCTTTCCCGGCGGCGACGGGAGGGCGGCCGGGCGCTGCGGCCGGGCTGCGGGGCCTGCATGGCGAGCAGGCGCGGCGGTTGCTGGGCGACTGGCGCGAACAGGCCTGCGAGGAGATCGAACTCGTGCGCGGCGCCGGCGCGAAGTTCGACCGGGAAGCCTATCTCGCCGGCGAATTGACGCCGGTGTATTTCGGCGTCGCGCTGGCGAATTTCGGCGTCCGGGAGATGCTCGACGATTTCGTCGAATGGGCGCCGCCGCCTCGCGGCCGCGCCGCGCAGAGCCGGGAAGTCTCCGCCTTGGAGGAGAAGTTCTGCGGCTTCGTCTTCAAGATACAGGCCAACATGGATCCGAAACATCGCGACCGCGTCGCCTTTCTGCGCATCTGTTCCGGCGAATATCGCCAGGGCATGAAAATGCGTCATTGCCGCACCGGCAAGACGACGCGGGTGAGCGACGCCCTCACATTCCTGGCCGGCGAGCGGGAAATGGCGGAAACGGCGGTGTCCGGGGATATCATCGGCTTGCATAATCACGGCGCGATCCGGGTCGGCGATACTTTCAGCAGCGGCGAGGATCTCAGATTTCGCGGCATTCCCAATTTCGCGCCGGAACTGTTCCGGCGCATCCGATTGCGCGACCCGCTGAAATGGAAGCAATTGCGCAAAGGCGTCGCGCAATTGGCGGAGGAAGGGTCGATGCAGGTATTCATGCCCCTGCGCAACAACGACTTGCTCATCGGCGCCGTCGGCGCCTTGCAATTCGAAGTCGTCACTGGCCGGCTCAAGGAGGAATACGGCGTCGATTGCGACTATGAGCCGGTGGCGGTGCGGCACGCCCGCTGGGTGGAATGCGGGAATCCGCGGGAGTTGGAAAGTTTTCGCGGCAAGTATCGCGACAATCTGGCGCTCGACGCCGGCGGACATCTGACTTATCTGGCGCCGAGCAAGGTGAACCTGAATCTGGCGATGGAAAAATGGCCCGCCGTGGCGTTCAGCGAAACCCGGGAGCATTGAGCGGACATGGAGTTCGAGTTGCGACAGGTCGACGGCAAGGCGCGGGCGGGAGTGCTGCGCTTCGCCCGCGGCGAGGTCCGCACGCCCGCGTTCATGCCGGTCGGCACCTACGGCGCCGTCAAGGCCCTGAATCCGCGCCAACTGGAAGAGCTCGGCGCGGAAATGATTCTCGCCAACAGTTTCCATCTGATGTTGCGGCCCGGCGCGGAAGTCGTCCGCCGCCATGGCGGCCTGCACGGCTTCATGGGCTGGAGCCGGCCGCTGCTGACCGATTCGGGGGGCTTCCAGGTTTTCAGCCTCGGCGCCATGCGCAAGATCGCCGAGGCGGGCGTCGAGTTCCGCTCGCCGGTCGACGGCGACAGGATCCTGCTCGGCCCCGAATCGGCGATCGCCTTGCAACACCAGCTCGGCGCCGACGTGATCATGGCGTTCGACGATTGCACGGCCTATCCCGCCACCGAAGAGCAGGCGCGGCAGTCGATGGAGCTTTCGCTGCGTTGGGCGGCGCGCTGCCGCGCGGCCCATGGCGAGCATCCGGCCGCGCTGTTCGGCATCATCCAGGGCGGCATGTATCCGCGCTTGCGCGAACGTTCGCTGCAAGGCCTGCTCGAACTCGATTTTCCCGGCTACGCCATCGGCGGCCTGTCGGTGGGAGAGCCCAAACAGGAAATGTCCGCCGCGATGCGCCATTGCGCGGCGTTGATGCCCGCGGACCGGCCGCGCTATCTGATGGGAGTCGGCACGCCGGAAGATATCGTCGAGGCGGTCTGCGCGGGCGTCGACATGTTCGATTGCGTGATGCCGACGCGCAATGCCCGCAACGGCCACCTGTTTACCGGCGGCGGAGTGCTGCGCATCCGCAACAGCCGCTACCGCGCCGACGACGCGCCGGTGGACGCCGCCTGCGACTGCTATACCTGCCGCCATTTCAGCCGCGCCTATCTGCATCATCTCGACAAATGCGGAGAAATCCTCGGCTCGCAGCTGAACACGGTGCATAATCTGCATTTCTATGGTCGATTGATGGCGCGATTGCGGCGGGCGATAGAGCAAGGCGCATTGCAGGCTTTCGTCCGGGAATTCCGGCGCGCGCTCGCCGGGAGAACTTGAGGACTTGAGAATAGCAGCGCGCACCCATTAACATGCCGGCCTGACCGGAAAAACGACCGCGAGGATATCCGATGGACCTGCTTTTCAGTACCGCCCACGCCCAGGGCGGGGCGCAAACACCTTCGCTCCTCTTCAACCTGATCCTGTTCGGCGGCATGATCCTGCTGTTCTGGTTGTTGCTGATCCGGCCGCAGTCGAAGCGCGCGAAGGAACATCGCGAACTCGTCGCCGGCATTTCCAGGGGCGACGAGGTGATGACTTCCGGCGGCCTGCTGGGCAAGGTCGTCAAGGTCAGCGGCGATTACATGGCGGTCCAGGTCGCCGCCGGCGTGGAAATCAAGTTGCAGAAGACTTCGGTCGCGGCGGTGCTGCCGAAAGGCACGCTGGAGCAGATATGAGCATCGGCGCCGGCCGCGCGGCGCGGGGGGTCTCCGCATCATGCTGAACCGATATCCGGCGTGGAAAAACCTGCTGGTCCTGCTCGCGATGACGCTCGGCGTCCTCTATTCGGTGCCGAACCTGTATCCGGACGACGAGGCGCTGCAGATCACGCACGAAAGCCGGGAACTCGTCCAGGCCGACCTCGACAATGTCGACACGGCGCTGGAAGCCGCCCAACTGCGGCCGCTCGCCGCGGAACTGAACGACAACGGCATCCTGTTGCGGTTCGACACCGTGGAGGAGCAATTGCGCGCCAAGACCGCGGTCGAGGAAGCCTTGACCGACGATTTCATCGTCGCGCTCAACCTCGCGCCCACCACGCCCGGCTGGATGCAGGCCATCGGCGCCGGCAAGATGAATCTCGGGCTCGACCTGCAAGGCGGCGTGCATTTCCTCATGGAAGTGGACATCGAGGCCGCGGTGCTCGGCCGCATGGAAGACAACCTGGGCAATGTGCGCAGCATCCTGCGGGAGTTGCGCATCCGCACCCGCGGCCTGAACCTGATCGATGATTCCCGCATCGAAATCCGCTTCGCCGCTGCCGGCGACCGCTCCCGGGCGCGCTCGGAATTGATCGACAATTTCCCCGAACTGCAATTCCAGAATCGCGAAGTCGGCGATGTCTTCATCCTCGACCTGAACATGACCGAAGACACCATGTTGCAGATACAGCGCGATACCTTGCAGGCCAATCGCACAACCTTGCTGAACCGGGTCGACGCCCTCGGCGTGGCCGAACCGACCGTGCAGCAGCAGGGCTCGAACCGCATCGTGGTCGAATTGCCCGGCGTGCAGGATCCGGCCCAGGCGATTCGCATCCTGCAACGCATCGCCACGCTGGAATTCCATCTCGAAGCCGCGCCCGGCGCGCCCCGCTCCAGTTACGAAACCTATGACTACGTGACGCCGGAAGGCGCATACGCGGTCAATGTCGACAACGACGTCATCCTGCAAGGCGACCGGGTCAGCAATGTGCGCCCCTCGCTCGACCAGAACGGCCTGCCCCAGGTGCAGATCAGCCTCGACGCCCAGGGCGGCAACCAGATCAACCGCGTCACGCGCGACAATGTCGGCAACATGATGGACATATTGCTGATCGAAACGCGCTCGCGCACCAATGCGACCGTCGACGGCAACGGCGAGGAAGTCGAGGAAGTCGAGTTTTACGAAGACCGCCGCCTGATCAGCCACGCCCGCATCAATTCCGCCCTCGGCCGGCAGTTCGTCATCACGGGCCTGACCCAGCGCGAGGCCATGGACCTGTCGCTGCTGATCAGTTCCGGTTCGCTGGCCGCGCCGATGACGATCGTCGAGCAATCGGTGATCGGACCCACCATGGGCCGGGAAAACCTCGAGCAGGGGATCCGCGGCGTGCAGGTCGCGGCCGTTCTCGTCGTGGCCTTCATGCTGTTCTACTATCGCGTTTTCGGTCTTGCCGCCAATGTCGCCCTGATCATGAATATCGTGCTGATCTTCGCCGTGCTGTCTTCCGTGTTGCCGGCGACGCTGACCTTGCCCGGCATTGTCGGCATCGTGCTGACCGTCGGCATGGCGGTGGACGCGAACGTGCTGATCTTTACCCGGATCAAGGAAGAGTTGCGCAACGGACTGCCGCCGCAACAGGCGATCAGCGCCGGCTACGACCGGGCTTTCACCACGATTCTCGACGCCAATCTGACGACCTTCCTCGTGGCCGCGGTGCTGTTCACCATCGGCACGGGTCCGGTGAAGGGATTCGCGGTGACGCTCATGATCGGCATCCTCACTTCGATGTTCACCGCCATCGTCGGCACCAGGGCGCTGGTGAACCTGATTTACGGCGGCCGGCGCGACTTGCGCAGCCTTTCGATCGGCATACTTCCGATCAAGCCGGCCGGCGACAGGACCTGAACGGGGCGGGACGATGGCGACGCGACAGTTCAATGTCGACTTCATGGGCTATCGCCGGATAGCGGCGGCGCTGTCCATGGCCGCGGTGTTGACCGCGCTGGTTTCGCTCGCCTCGCGCGGCCTCGAGTTCGGCCTCGATTTCACCAGCGGCATGTCGGTGCGGCTGAATTATTCGCAGACCGCGCCGCTCGATGAAATCGGCGCCCAACTGGAAGAGGCGGGTTACGCGGACGCCGTGGTCGTCAATTTCGGCTCCGACCGGGATATTCGCGTGCTGCTGCCCCTCGACCCCGCCGCCGAAGCGGCCACCGAAGCGGAACAGGCCGCGCTTGCCGGCGAAGCCATCGCGGCCTACCTGCAAGAGCGCAGCGACGCGACGGTCACCTTGCTCGGCTCCGATTATGTCAGCGCGAAAGTGGGCGAGGAACTCGCCGAACAGGGCGGTCTGGGCATGCTGACGGCGCTCGGCATCATCATGGTCTACATCGCCGTGCGCTTCCAGTTCAAGTTTTCCGTCGGCGCCGTGGTCGCGCTGGCCCATGACCTCGTCATCACCCTCGGCATCTTTTCGCTCGCGGGCATGGAGTTCAATCTCAATACCCTGGCCGCCTTGCTCGCCATCATCGGCTATTCGCTCAATGACACCATCGTCGTTTCCGACCGCATTCGCGAGAATTTCCGCATGTTGCGCAAGACCGGGCCGGTCGATACGGTGAATATCTCGCTGAATCAGACCCTGGGCCGGACCCTGATCACTTCGTTCACGACCTTGCTCGTGTTGTGCTCGATCCTTCTGATCGGCGGCGAATCCACCCAGGGATTCGCCGTCGCGCTGATCATCGGCGTAATCGTCGGCACTTACTCTTCAATTTACGTCGCATCGAACGTTATTATCTTCATGAAGGTCACGCGCGAGGATCTGCTGGTTCCGGTCAAGGAAGGCGCGGAAGCGGACGGCGCGCCGTGAGCGCGGGCGGCGGAACCGCGCCGACTTTTGTCTTGCGGCAATGAATAATTCCATGGCTGGAATCATTCAAAGGATGCTTGAGGAATCGGAAGCAGAGATGTCAGGTGATTCGGCGCAGGGAAGTCATCGCGGCCGCGGGCTCGCGGCTTTCCTGTTTGCCGCCTTCCTGAGCTGGCCGGCCGCGGCCTGCGCCCAATCCCCGGAGTTGTTTCCGCGGCCGCCGGAAATCGAGCCGGCGGTGAATTTCTGGATCAAGGTATATACGGAGATCAATACCCGCAACGGCTATCTCCACGACGCCCGGGATCTGTCCGTCATTTACCGGACCGTGCCGTACGACCAGCGCAGCATCGACGATGCCCGGGACCGGATCCGCGACGACTTGCGCGTGCTCGGCAGCGGCGAGCGCGAGCGGCTTGATCCGGAGCAGCAGCGGATCCTCGCGCTTTTTCCGGCGGACGCGAGCAATCGGACCTTGCGCGCCGCCGCCTCCAATGTGCGTTTCCAGCTGGGCCAGTCCGACCGCTTTCTCGGCGGCCTGCGGCGTTCCGGCGCCTATCGGGAACATATCCGCCGGGTCATCGCGGAAAAGGGCCTGCCGCAGGAACTCGGCATTCTTCCCCATGTGGAGTCGTCGTTCAATCCGGCGGCGGTTTCCAGCGCTTCCGCCGCCGGCATGTGGCAATTCGGCCGCGCCACCGGCCAGCGCTTCATGCGCATCGACCATATCGTCGACGAGCGCATGGACCCCTATATCGCGACTTATGCGGCCATGAGCCTGCTGGAATACAACTACAGCGTGCTCGGCACCTGGCCGCTCGCGCTGACCGCCTACAACCATGGCGCGGGCGGCATGAGCCGGGCGGTGCGCGAGACCGGCGTCTCCGACATCGAAACCATCATCGCCGAATATCGGGGCCGCCTGTTCGGTTTCGCCTCGCGCAACTTCTACGCCCAGTTTCTGGCGGTATTGCAGATCGAAAATGACCTGGAACGCTATTTCGGCGATTTCGCCATGGATCCCGCGCCGGATTTCCGCGAAATCAGGGTGGACGGATTCGTCGACGCCCAGGTGCTCGCCGATGCGGTCGGCGTCGGCCTCGAACAGTTGCGCGCCGACAATCCGGCGTTGCGGCCGGCGGTCTGGGAAGGCTCCAAACGCATCCCCAGCGGCTTTCCGGTCAAGTTCCGGGCCGGTCGGGTTCCCGCCGGAGACCTGCTGGCGCTGGTGCCCGGCGACCTGAAATTCGCGGTCCAGACTCCCGATGTGGCTTATGTGGTGGAACGCGGCGACAGCCTGTCGTTCATCGCGCAACGCTTCAACACCAGCGTCGCGCGGCTGGCGTCGCTGAATCAATTGCCCAACCGGCACAGGATCAGCATCGGCCAGCGGCTGCTGCTGCCGCAGGACAATCAGGCGGCGACCCTGGGAGCGGCGCCGGTCGACGGCGTATATAGCGTCAGTCGCGGCGATACGGTTTCCCGGATCGCGGCGCGATTCGGCGTCGGCGCAAGAGAACTGCTCGGCGCCAACGGCGTCGACGACCCGGACCGCATTTATCCGGGCCAGCAATTGCGGATTCCCGGCCTCGCCCCCGAACCGCCGCAAGTCGCCGCCTTGGCCGAGCCGTCCGCGCCGTCCGCGCCGCGCCCGACCCCGAACGACAGCGCGCCGGAGTCGCCGGAGTCCGCCGTCGACGCCGGTTCGGGCGCGGCGGAACCGGCGCCGCTCGCGCGCAATGAACCGATATTGCCGCCCGCCGCCGTATTGCCCGACGACCAGCAACTCGACGCGCCGGTCGCCGGCGAACAGGAACTGGCGGTGGCCATCGACCCGGCGCTGGATGCGGCGCAAGGCGACCGCATGCTGAGCGCGGAACTGGCCGCGGATCCTTCGGACTACGGTGTCGACGGCAACAACACCATCGAAGTGCAGGCCTCCGAAACGCTCGGCCATTATGCGGAGTGGCTGGATATTCGCGCGCGGGACATTCGCCGCCTCAACAATCTGGCGTTCAGCGATCCGGTCATCGTCGGCGAGCGTTTGCGGCTCGACTTCTCCCGCGTCAATATCGCCGGATTCGAACGCGCGCGGCGCGCATACCACCTGGGCCTGCAACAGGAATTCTTCGCCAATTACCACATCCAGGGCGTGATCAGTCACCGGGTGCGAGCCGACGAGAACATCAGCACGCTGGCCGGCAGCCGCTATTCGACGCCGATCTGGCTATTGCGGCAATACAATCCCGGGCTCGACATGAATCGGCTGCGAATCGGCCAGGAAATCGTGTTTCCGCGACTTCAGCCCGTACCATGATCCTTGCCGAACCCGCGGCCGGGCGGTCCCGGGCGGCTTGCGAACAGGAAAATGAAGTGACCATCAAACTCCATGGAATAAGCCTGAGCAACTATTACTGCATCCTGAAAGCGATCATGCTGGAACAGGGCATCGCCTTCGAGGAGGTGGAAGTCAAGCCGAACCGGGAGCCGGACTTCCTGGCGCGCAGTCCGATGGGCAAGGTGCCTTGCATCGAGACAGCGCAGGGCTTTCTCACCGAAACCGGCGTCATCATCGACTATCTCGACGCGGTGGGCGAGGGGCCGGGCCTGTATCCCGCCGACCCCTTCGCCCGGGCGAAGACGCGGGAATTGATGCGTCACATCGAGTTGTATATCGAGTTGCCCGCCCGACGCCTGTACGGCGAGGTGTTTTTCAACCGTCCGGCGCGCGCGGAAGAGAAAGAGGCCGTGCGCAAGTTGCTCGAACGCGGCTTCGCCAGCCTCGCGACGCTGGCCAGCTTCGATCCCTATCTCGCGGGAGACCAGATCACTTACGCCGATTTCTATTTTCGCTTCACCGTCGGCCTGGCGACCGCGGTCTGCCGCAAGGCGCTGGACTGGGACGCGTACAACGAGTTGCCGAACATCAGGGCGCTGCTCGAATTGCTCGACCGGCGCGAGTCCATCGGGCGGACAGTGGCGGAGCAGCAGGCCGCCTGATTCGCGAATTGTCGGAGCCGGGTGTTTCCTCCCGGCTCCGATCGATCATTATCGACCCTCCGAAAAGGGCTGTCCGTCGCAAGCAGGCCGGGTTCGCGCGGGAAATCCCATGCCCCGCCCCCGCAGGTCATGGCGCTTGCCGCGAAATCTCCGGGCTTCCCGCTTGCAATCGCGGTCGGGTTGGTGGGATATTTGGGCTTGGCCGGAACTGCCCGATCAGCGCGGAGGATACTTCGCGGCACTGCGAATCAAAATGGCGGAAACTTCATGACGCATCCCACTGTCGCCAGCTTGCACGCCACTCTCGACGACCTGCGCCGGCATCGCGTCGCATTTTTCGTGTTGCGCCAGCTCAGCCTGTTCCTTGTTTCCGGCGCCTTGCTGGTTTTCGGCTTCGCGCTGGCGTACGACGCGCTGCGGCCGGGCCCCGCGGCCGGCCTGCTCATGTTCGCCGCCCTCCTCGCCGGCGTCGGACTGCTTTGCTGGCGGCTGTACGGCGTATTGCGCCGCCGCCGCGCCACGTTCAAGCGGCTGGCGCATTATGTCGAAGACCATATTCCGGATCTCGAGCAGCGTCTGCTCACATCGCTGGAATTCACCGAGGACGAACTTCGTTTCGGCCGTCGCGGCGTGTCCCGGCAGTTCATCGCGCAACTCTGGCGGGACGCGGAACAACACCTGGCGCGCCAGCAGCATGAAATGCAGGCCCTTGCGCCGGCGGGGCGCTCCTGGCTGGGGCCGGCGGCGAGCATGGCCGCCGTGCTGGCGGTCGCGGCGGCGCTGTTCGCTTCCGAGTCGCTCTCGGGCGCATTGGCCGGCCTGCTCAGGCCGTTCGAGGCCGCCGACGCCGTTGTCGTCGGCGAACCGCCGCCGAATATCGAGATATTCATCGAGCCGGGAGACGCGACAGTACAGCGCGGCGACGGCCTCGCCGTGACGGCGCGAGTCGAAGGCGCGAGGCCGGAAGCGCTCACCTTGCGCTTGCAGGACGACAACGTCAACTGGCGCGACTTGCCCATGCGGCGGGACGGCCGCGGCAGCGACAGCGCCTCTTTCAGCTATTTCATCCCGAGCCTGCGCGAAGACACGATCTATTACGTCGCGTTCAACCAGGACGAGGCGCGCAATTCGCGGCAATTCCGCATCAGCGTCTACGACCTGCCGCAAGTCGAACAGATCGATGTCGCGTTCGATTATCCGGACTACACCGGAATGGAAGACCTGCTTGAGGAAGACGGCGGCGACCTGATCGCGCCCGCGGGCACCGCGGTCGAACTCAGCGTGACCTTCAACAAGCCGGTCGCGGAAGCGCGCCTCGAATTCGACGCGGCCGTGGAAGGCGAGCCGATGCCCGACCTGCCGCTGACCATCGCCGGCAATATCGGAACCGCGGCGCTCGCGATCGACCGGGACGCCGTCTATCGCGTCCGGGCCACCGATCATTCCGGACTCGCCAGCCTCGAGCCGCTCGACTATTACATCCGGGCCATCGCCGACCAGCCGCCGGAACTCGCGTTGCGCCGGCCCGGCCGCGACCAGGACGTCATGCCGCTGGAAGAAGTGATGCTCGAGGTCGACGCCAGCGACGATTACGGCCTGACGCGCTTCGACCTCAATTACAGCGTGGCGGGGGGGGACGAGGTCGCGGTCGATTTCCTGCCGCGGGAACGCGCGCGCGATGTCTCCGGGAAACAATTGATCTATCTCGAGGAACTCGGGGTCGAGCCGGGGGATTTCGTCAGCTACTACCTGACCCTGGCCGACAACAACGGTCTCGACGGCCCCAGCGAGATCGTCTCCGATATCTATTTCTTGCAGGTGATCCCCACTGATCAGGAGTTCCGCCGCGGTCAGGGCGGCGGCGGAGGCGGAGGCGGCGGAGGCGGCCAGGGCGGCGACAGCAGCGCGCTCGTGACGATCCAGAAAGACATCATCGCCGCCACCTGGAAATTGAAGAACCGGCAAGGCCGGGCGACTCCGGAGGAATTCGCCGCGGACGCCGAAATCATCGCCGAATCGCAACAGGAAGCTGTCGGCAGGGCGCGCATGTCGATCGACCGGCTCTCGGAACGGCTCAATTTCTCCGACGATTCCTACGATCAGGCGGTGGCGAACCTTTCGCTGGCGATCGAACAGATGAATCTGGCCGCCGGCGAGCTCGACCTCCTGCAGGTCATCAGCGCCTTGCAGCCCGAGCAGGCGGCATTGCAATACCTGCTCAAGGCCGAGGCGAGCATCAACCGCACCGAGATCAGCATGCAGCAGGGCGGCGGCGGAGGCGGCGCGGCGGCGAGACAGGAACGCGAGAATCTGCGCGAACTGTTCGAAATGGAATTGGGGCAACTCGAGAACCGCTACGAAAATCCGAACAGCCGCGGCCGCAACGCGAGACAGCAGGAAGAAGCGGACAAGCTCGAAGAATTGGCCCGGCGCCAGGAGGGCCTGACCCGCGCCCAGCGCAACCTTGCCCGTCGGGCCGAACAGTTGACCGAAGAACAGAAACGGCGGGAACTGGAGCGATTGATGCGGCAACAGGAACAATTGAGCCGGGAAGCGCGGCAACTGGCGCAACAGATGTCCCGCGGCCAGCAGCGTTCCGACGCCCGGCAAGAGCAGAATTCGCCGGCCGCGGGCGGCGCCGCCGCGGAGACTTCGGCCTTGCAGCAGGCGGCGAGCCAGATGCAGGAAGCCGCCGGGAGCGATTCGCCTTCGCTGGCGGCCGCCCGCAGCCAGAAAGCGCTCGAGAACCTGCGGCGCCAGCAGCGCCGCCTCGGCGAGCAGGCCGATCGTTCGGTCAACCAGTTGGCGCGCAATCTCGGCCAGCGCGGCCGGGAATTGCTTGATCGGCAACGCGAATTGCGCGAAGCCATGGCGGAGGCGAGTCGCGAACTGGGACTCGGCCAGACCCGTCAGGCGGTGCGCGACGACGCGGAATTGCGAGAACTGATCGAGGGTCAGCAGCGGCAACAGCAGGATCTCGAGCAAATCGAGGACATGTTGCGCGCCGTGATCGCCCGCGGCGGCAACGAAGACCAGCGCCTGTTGTCCCAGGCCCAGGAGGCGACCCGCGAGTTGCGGCCCATCCGGGAAGAAATGCAGACCAGCAGCCGCATCCTGCGCAACGGCATGGTCAATCTCGCGGCCGATATCGAACAGGCCATCGAAGACCAGCTGGAAGGTCTCGCCCGCAGTCTGGCCGCGCTCGACCCGGAGCGCGCCGGCGGCGATTCCCTGCGCCAGGCCGCGAGCAATGCGCAGGAACTGCGCGAACAACTGGAAGACCTCGAACAACAGATCCTGGCCCTCGGCGAGAACGGCGATCAGCCGGCGGCGGGCATGCCGTCGGTGGGAGAATTGCGCGAACAGTTGCAACAGTCCCGGCAATTGGCGCAACAGATCGATCAACAACTGCAACAGCAGGCCCGGCAAGGCGGCAACGCCCGGGGCGGCCCGGCCCGGCCCGGCGCCGACCGTTATGGCCCGGGCGGAGAAATCCGCGCCGACGGCGGCAATCTGCCCTGGGGCGACGCGCGTTCGGTCGCCCGGCAGATTGCCCGCCGGGATATCGAGGACTTTCTCGGCCAGCCCGAGTTGCTCAGGGCCTTGCTGCAACCGGTGATCGAACTTGAAGGCGCGCTGCGCGCCCAGGCCGAACTCGAGCAGATCAACGAGAGGTTGTACGCGACCGTCGAGGAAGACATCCCCGACGAATATCGCGATCTGGTGCAGGAATACTATCGCGTGTTGTCGGAACAGCAGGTTGCGGACGATCCGGCGCGCTGAGCATGCAAGCAACCGAGCCCACTCTTCTTTCCGCCCTGCGACAAGGCACGCTGGGCTTTGCCCACGGCGTCGGCCCCGAACTCTTCGGACTGTTCGCGCTGCTGCTCGTCGCCGCTGTCTGGCTGAGCTATTTCCGCACCACGCGGCCCGTCTCGCCGGGCTGGAAGGCCTGGTTCGTCGGCCTGCGTTCGGCCGCGCTGCTGTTGATCCTTTTTTGCCTGTTGCGGCCGGTGGCGAATATCCAGCAGGTTTCGCCCCAGGACACCTATCTTGCGGTGCTGGTCGACAATTCCCGGAGCATGACCATCGCTGACGTCGGCGGTCGCGACCGGCTCGAGGCGGCGACGGCGGAGTTGCTCGAAAGCGCCGAGATGGAACAACTCGCCGAATCCTTCCAGTTGCGGATATTCGCTTTCGATCAGGACACGAGGCGCGTCGGCGCCGGCGGCGAATTCGGCGCTTCCGGCGCCGGTTCCGCCATCGGCCAGGCGCTGGAAGCGGTCGCGGACCAACTGGAAGGCCTGCCGCTCGGCGGCGTGGTGCTGGTCAGCGACGGCGCCGACAACAGCGGCGCGGACCCGTTGATCGCGGCGCAGGAATTCGGCAATCGGCGGATTCCGGTGTTTGCCGTGGGAGTGGGACAGGAGGATATTCCGCTCGATATCGGCATCGTCGACGTCGGCGCCGCCCGCACCGTGCTGGAAGGCTCGGTATTCGCCGTGACGGCGGCCTTGCGCCACCAGGGCTTCGCCGGCCGGGAAGTGGAGCTTTCGGTCATGGACGGCGATGCCGTAGTCAGCAGCGATGTCCTCGTGCTGGGCGCCGAGGGCGTATCCCGGCGAGTCAGCCTGGACGTCGAGCCGGACCGCGCCGAACGCATCGTATACGAGCTGAAGGTGGCGGTGCAGCCCGGAGAAATCATCGAGCAGAACAACAGCTACAGTTTCCTGGTGGACAATACCGACAAGCCGCCGCTCGACATACTCTATCTCGAAGGACATCCGCGCAACGAATACAAATTCATCAGGCGCGCCCTCGAAGACGACGAGTCCCTGCGGCTGGCGACCTATTTGCAGACCGGCCCCGAAAAATATTATCGCCAGGGCATCAAGTCGCCCACCGAACTCGCCGAGGGCTTCCCCCGCGGCAAGGAACAGCTTTACGAATACGAAGCGATCATCCTCGGCGATATCGAACAGGAATTCTTCAATGACGACCAGTTGCGGATGATCGGGGAATTCGTCGCCGAACGCGGCGGCGGCCTGCTCAAGAGCGGCATGGTCGACGAGGAGTTTATCGGCACGCCCCTGGTCGATATCCTGCCGGTTACCCTGGTCGAGGAGGATTTCCTGCCGGCCCGCCTGCGCGGCGGCATCCGCCGCGGCGACCATCCCGCGGGCCGGCTTTTCCGGCCGCGCCTGACGCGAGGCGGAGAGTTCTCGCCTTTGCTGCGGCTCGCCGGCGAGGATTCCGACAATCTGTTCGCCTGGTCGCAATTGCCGGATCTGCAAGGGGTCTACGTCACCGGCCGCATCAAGCCGGGCGCCGAGGTGCTGCTGGAGCACCCTGCGCTGCAATATCAGAATCAGCCCCTGCCCGTAATCGTCTCCCAGCGTTACGGCAGCGGCCGGGTGATTGCGCTGACCACGGCGAGCACCTGGCGCTGGCAGATGATGATGCGCTCGGAAGACCAGTCCCATGAAACTCTCTGGCGCCAGATGCTGCGCTGGCTCGCAGGCGCGGCGCCGAACCGGGTAACGCTCGAATTCGACCGCGAGTTCTACAATATCGGCGACGAGGTGCGGGTGACCGCGCGGGTGCTCGATGAACGCTACGAGCCCGATAACGACGCCAGCCTGTGGCTGCAGACGACCAATCCGCTCGACGAGGTCGCCGATGCGCCGATGGAATGGGATATCGAGGAAGACGGCGTCTATCGCGCCGCTTTCGTCGCCGACCAGGAGGGCGTATTCGACCTGCTGGTCGATGTCGCCAGCGCCGCCGGCGAGGAAGGCGCCGAACAACAGGCCGCGGTCGTCGTCACGCCTTCCTTGCGCGAATACAACAACGCCGGCCTCGACCGCGGCCTGCTCGAGCGCATGGCGGCGGCGTCCGGCGGCAGCTATTTCGATCTCGAGGATGTCGGCGGATTGCCCGAAGCGATCGAATTCACCCCCAACGCCTATTCCAGGGAAACGCAGGTCGAGTTGTGGAACGAGCCGTGGCTGCTCGCCTTGATCATCGGCCTGTTGTGCCTGGACTGGGCGACGCGCCGCCTGCGGGGCCTGTCATGAGCTTGCGGCGGACATCGCCGGCGAGCGCCGCGCCGCCGCGATTGCCCGCGGCGGCCCGATTCGCATGGGCGCGATTGCCCGCGGCGGCCTTGTTGCTGGGGATCCTGGCGGCGCGGCCCGCATGGGCGCAACTGCCGTTGGAAAGCGATTTCTTTCTCGAGTCGCCGGATTCCGCCAAATACGCGGTGATCGTGGTGGGGCCCTCGGTGGGCGAGGAAAACATCTCCCGGTTTCGGCAATGGGGCTATTCCCTGCACGATGTCCTGGTGCGCGACTACGGTTATTCCAGCGACGAGATCACGCTGTTGCGCGACCCGGACGAGGCCGGCCCCAATCCCGGCGACCGGGTCGACGGCGTCAGCGACCGCGAGGGCATCGAAGCGGCCTTCGCGGCCTTGCTCGCGCGGGCGGAGGCGGGCGACCAGATCACCGTATATCTGATCGGCCACGGCTCGGGCGCGGGCGAGGAGGCGAAATTCAACATCGTCGGCCCCGACATCACCGGCGCGGAATTTCGCGAACTGCTCGACCCGTTCGGGCGCCAGGACATGGTCGTGATCAACACCACCAGCGCCAGCTATGGTTTTTCAACTTTCCTGTCCGGCGAAGGACGGGTGGTGATCTCGGCCACGCGGTCGCCTTCGGAAAGATACGACCCGATATTTTCCCGTTATTTCATCGAAGCGCTCGACGGCCGCGCCGGCGACCTCGACCGGAACAACCGGGTGTCCATGCTGGAAGCCTTCAATTACGCCAGGGCCAATGTCGAGCAATGGTACGAGGCGCAAGGCAGGCTCGCCTCGGAACACGCCGGACTCGACGATAACGGCGATTCGGTGTTCAGCCTCGGCCCCGGTCCGGACGACCCGGACGGAAAACTGGCGGAAATCGCCTATCTCGACGCCGTCGCGGCGGAAAGCGAAAACCTGGGCGGCGAGGCGCTGGCGCTGAAAACCCGCATGCAGCAACTGGAGCGTTCGGTTTTTATCTTGCGCGGCCGCAAGACCGAATTCCTGGAGCAGGATTATTGGCGCCGGCTGGAACAGCTGCTGGTGGAGTTGGCGCGCGCTACCGCCAGATTCAACGAGTTGGTCCCATGAACAAATTCCCGGCGCGAACCATCTTGCTGGTCGCGACGCTGATGCTGCCGGCCGGCGCCGCGTTCGCCCAGTTCGACGAACCCGATTCCGCGAACGATTCGCCGCTCTATCGCGGCGAGCAATTGCTGCGGACCGGCGCTTATGCGGCCGCCGCCGAGATATTCCTGCAGACCGACGGGCTCGACCGCAACGCGGGCGTGATCGGCGCCAGCCGGGCCCTCGCCGGCATGGGCAATTATCGCGAGGCGATCCGCGTTTGCGAGCAATTGATCGGCGACGACCATGCCGCTTTTCCGCTGGTCAGCACCCAGTTGGCCGAAGTCAGGCGCATGACCGGCGCCTCGGCCGAGGCGCTGTCGATTCTGCAATCGGTCGTCGACGGTCTCGGCGTCCAGGGCGCCCCGGCGCGCGCGCTGACGCAATACGCCGGCCTGTTGCAATTCGTCGGCCGCAAGGCGGAAAGCCTTGCGCTGCTTGAAGAGGTGGTCGACCGTTATGATGCCGGCCTGGTGTTCGCCTCGCCGGACATCGCCATGGCGGCATTGGCGAGCTGGATGCTCGACCGTTTCCACGACGCCAACAGCCTGTTTCAGGAAGCGGTCCGGGCCGATCCGCAAAATCTCGAAGCCCATGTGCTGTGGGGCGATCTTTTCCTGGAAAAATTCAACGAAGGCGAGGCGGAACAATCGTATCGGGATGCGCTGGAGATCAATGACCGCCATGTGCCGGCCCTAGTCGGCATGGCGCGGATCACCGGCGACGAGCGCGCCTTGCAGCGCGCCCTGGCCGTCAATCCGAATTCGGTGCCGGCGATGGAAGTCTATGGGCGCATCCTGCAAGGCAGCGGCCGAGAACAGGAAGCCGCCGCCCATTTTTCCCGCGCGCTCGGTCTGAATCCGGAAGCGCTTGGCGTGCTCAGCGCCATGGCCTCGCAGGCGGCGATGGAAGAGCGCATGGCGGATTACGCAGCGCATGCCGCGCAAGTGGAAGCCTTCAGTCCCGCCAATCCGGTTTTCCTGGCGGATATCGCGGAGCATTTCGGCGGCAATTACCGCTTCGCCGAAGCCGTGGAATACGCCCGCGCCGCGATCGGGGCCGACCCGCGATATTGGCGCGGCTATACCTTGCTCGGCAGCAATCTGATTCGTCTCGGCGCAGAGGAGGAAGGCCGGGCCAATCTCGAAATCGGCTTCGAGAACGATCCCTTCAACGTGTTGTCTTCGAATCTGTTGACCGTGTTCGACACGCTGGAAGAATACGCCGCGCTGGAAAGCGAACATTTCCTCGCGCGCATGTCGCCGCGCGACGCGGAAATCCTCTGGCCCTATCTCGAGGCCCTGCTCGAGGAAGCCTGGGATTCCCTGACGGCCAAATGGGACTTCGAACCGGAATATCCGGTGCTGATCGAAGTATTCGAAGATACTCGCGATTTTGCCGTGCGCTCGGTGGGCCTGCCGGATATCGGTCCGCTGGTGGGCATTTGCTTCGGCAAGGTGGTGACCTTGATCTCGCCCGACACCTTGAGCGCCAACTGGCAGGAAATCGTCTGGCACGAATTCTCTCACGTCATCACCTTGCAGATGACGGGCAATCGCATCCCGCGCTGGCTGTCGGAAGGCATTTCGGTCTGGGAAGAACAGGAAGGGCGGCCCTATTGGGGGCGCCGGCAGGGGCTCGACCTCGTGCGCGCGGCCCAGGAGGACAAGTATCTGCCGGTATCGGAACTGAACGCGGCCTTCAGCGGGGCGCGCAGCAATGCCGACCTCGGCTTCGCCTATTTCCAGTCCTACCTGGTGGTGGACTATATCGAGCAGACTTACGGCTTCGGGAAATTGCGCGAACTCGTGCTGCAATACGGCCTGATCAAGGAGGACAGCGAGCGTTTTCGCGCAGTCTTCGACCTGTCGCCCGATCAATTCGACGCCGGTTTCCGCGACTGGATCGAGCAGCGCGTGGCGGAGATCGATGTCCATGCGCATCAGGAAGACTTGCCCGACGAAGGCGAAGGCCATGGTCACGGCATCCGCGAGAATTCCAGCGCGGTGCTTTCCGAGCTGTACAACAATGATTCGCTGAAACAGTACATGCGTACGCGGCTGGAGCAGAATCCGCGCGATTTCATGGCGCAATTGCAACTCGGCATCGTGCTGTTCAAGGAAGAGAACTTTGTCGAAGCCAGGGCGGCGCTCGAGGCCGCCCACGAACTGCTGCCGAGCTATTCGGGTTATCCGAGTCCGGCGCTGGTGATGTCCCAGATATACGAACGCGAAGGCGACCGGGCGCAGCAGCACCGATGGCTGGAGATTCTGCTCGACAATCAGCAGCACGACGACCGATCCGCGCTGACCCTGGCCGAGGCCGCGCTGGAGCAGGCGAATTTCGAACGCGCCGGATACTATATCGATCGCGCGCTGCAAGTGGATCCGTACGAAAGCGATGTTCACGCCTTGCGCGCCCGGCTGGCGGACATGACCGGGGATTCCGCGCTGGCCGCGACCGAATACGAGATCCTGCTGGAACTCGAGGTTGCCGATCCCGTGGCGGCCAGGACCAGCCTGGCCGAAGCCTATATGCGCGACGGTCGGCCCGCCGAGGCGAAACAGCAGGTCCTGCGGGCGCTGGAAACCGCGCCGAGCTACTTGCGCGCGCAACAGATCCTGCTGCGGTCGCTGGATGGAAACTCCGCCAGTGACGAGAATTGACGGCCCTTGCGGCGGCGCGGGCCGGGCGCGCCGCGCCGCCTTGCTCGCCGCTTCGCTATATCTGATATTGTCCGCGCCGGCGCCTGCCGGCGCCCAGTCGCCGCGCGCCGCCGACCCGGAAGACCTCTCCATCTACGGCGACGAAATTACCGAGTTCACCTGGGTGCGCGGCCAATACGCCAATCATGGCGGGGCGGGCCTTTCCTGGCGCCGTCGCGGCGGCTGGTGGGATACGGACTATCCCGATTCCGACGAGAATTTCCTGCGCGGGGTGCAGCGCTACACCAATATCGACACCAATCCCCGCAATCATACGTATCTGCAATTGACCGACCCGCGCATCTTCGAGCATATCTTTCTCTACATGAACTGGAAGCGGGTGCCGATCGGTTCGAGCCATAGCGGGCCGAATTTCACGGCCGAGGAAATAGAGATCCTGCGCGAGTTCATGTTCCGGGGCGGCTTCGTCATGGTCGACGATTTCTGGGGACAGCCGCATCTGGACGACATGTATATGGAAATCGGCAAGATCTTTCCCGAACGGGAGATCGTCAAACTGGACACGAGCCACGAGATTTTCCATATATTCTTCGATATAGACGAAGTGGCCCAAGTGCCCGGACGCATGGTGACCTGGGACTTCGGCGGCTACATGAGCCTCGACGACCCCGACTATCCGCCGGAAGTCTACGCGGTGCTCGACGACGACGGCCGCATCATGATGCTGGCCAATTACAATACGGATCTCGGCGACGGCTGGGAGCACACGTTTTACGCCGACTATCCGACCCGCTATACGAACGAGGCTTACAAGATCGGCATAAACTTCCTGATCTACGCTTTCAGCCATTAGGAAAGCTCTGATTTATCAGAGCTTTTCTGCGGCGCATGGACAATTTCATGGGCAATATGGTTCGGAGAATACCTGGGCAGGCGAATATCCTGTCTTCATCAATTCGGGAAATCCGTTGATTTCCCCCAATAACGGGAAACAGAGGCATGTCAGAAGCAGCAGCGGCGGCAATGGAAAGTCAGGACGATCTGAGCCTGGTCAAACGCATGCAGGAGGGCAGGAAACAGATTACGGAGGAAATCCGCAAGGTGATCATCGGACAACATGAAATCGTCGATGAATTGCTGATCGCCCTGTTCGCCGGCGGACATTGTCTGGTCACGGGGGTGCCGGGCCTGGCGAAGACGCTATTGATCAAGACCGTGGCCGATATCCTGCAGGTCGATTTCAGCCGCATCCAGTTCACTCCGGATCTGATGCCCGCGGACGTGGTCGGTTCCGAAGTGGTGGAAGAGGCCGAGGGCCGCCGCAGCCTGAAATTCGTCCCCGGACCGATTTTCACCAATATCCTGCTCGCGGACGAAATCAACCGGACGCCGCCGAAAACCCAGTCGGCGCTGCTCGAAGCGATGGAAGAACGGCAGGTGACGGCGGCGGGCAAGACCCATCCGATGGCGGCGCCGTTCTTCGTGCTCGCGACCCAGAATCCGATCGAACTCGAAGGCACCTATCCGCTGCCGGAAGCGCAACTCGACCGCTTCATGTTCAAGATCGAACTCGATTACCTGTCGGAATCGGACGAGGTCGCCGTGGTCGCGACGACCACCCAGACCCATGACAATCCGCTGGCGCATCCGCTCGGCGGCCGGGATATTCTCGATTTCCAGCGCATCGCGCGGCAGGTTCCGGCGGCGGAAGCGGTCATCCGCTACGCGGTGCGCCTGGTGCATGCCTCGCGGCCGCATTCCGACGCTTCGCCGAAATTCATCAAGGACTGGATCAGTTGGGGCGCCGGCATCCGCGCTTCGCAGAACCTGATCCTGGCGGGCAAGGTGCGGGCCTTGCTCGCCGGCCGCTTCAATGTCTCCTTCGGCGACGTGCGCGCGCTGGCGCCTTCGATTCTGCGGCATCGGATATTGCTCAACTTCCATGCCGAAGCGGAACGGATAACTACCGACCGCGTCATTTCCATGTTGCTCGACGCCGTGCCCGCCCCGGCCGCGGAGCTCGAGGACTAGACCCCGTGTCGGAAACTTTCAATTTTCTCGATCCGTCCGTGCTGGCGGGGCTTTCCAATCTGGAAATGCGCGCTCGCGTGGCGGTGGAGGGTTTCCTGGCCGGATTGCACAAGAGTCCCGACCGGGGTTTCAGCGCCGAGTTCAACGATTATCGCCACTATTATCCGGGCGACGACATGCGCCACGTCGACTGGCGGCTGTATGCGCGCAGCAACAAATTCTACGTCAGGCAATACGAGGACGAGACCAATGTGCGCTGCGTCATCCTGCTCGACTCGAGCGCTTCCATGGCGTATGGGACGGGCGCTTTCACCAAGTTGCAATACGGCATGACCCTGGCCTCGGCGCTGGCCTATTTCATCATGCGCCAGCGCGACGCCGCGGGCCTGATCGTCTTCGACGAGAAGATCCGCGAATTCATCCCGCCGAAATGCCGGCAAATGCATCTGATGCGCATCCTGCGCACCCTGGCCAAGGTCGAAAACGGCGCCGGGACCGATGTCGTCAAGCCGCTTGCCGATCTGGCGATGTCGCTCTACAAGAAAAGTTTCGTCATACTGATCTCCGACCTGCTCGATGACGAGGAGCGCGTGATCGGCACCTTGCGGAACCTGCGCGCCATGGGCCACGACGTGATCGCGTTCCAGATCATGGATCACGCCGAGCTTGCATTCCCTTTCACCGAAGCCGCCGAATTCATCGACATGGAGAACCGCGAAAGTTTCATCGCTTCGCCGACGGCGATTCGCGCGTCCTATTTGCGGCATGTGAACGAGTTCCTCGACTATTGCCGCGAGCAGTGCCGGGGCGGTGGCGTCGATTATTGCCTGATGGATACCGCCCAACCTCTCGACCAGGCCTTGTCGGCCTATATGTTGCGGCGGGCGAGGAGTTGCTGATGGTCTTTCTCGCGCCCCTGTTCCTGCTTGGATTGTTCGCCGCGCTGATACCCGCGGCGATCCATCTCATCCGCCGCGAGAAGCCGCCGAAGGTGATGTTCAGCACGGTGCGCTTTCTCAAGCAGACCTCGCGCAAACTCGTGCTGTTCCAGCATTTGCGGCAATTGTTGCTGTTGGCCTTGCGCGCCGGCCTGATCGCCTTGCTGGCGTTCGCCTTTGCCCGGCCGCTGATCAACCAGTCCCTGGCGCGGCTGCTCGACGCCGACCCGCAATCGGCGGTGCTGTTGCTCGACGTGTCGATGAGCATGCGTTACGGAGACGTGTTCGAGAACGCCAGGGCGGAAGCGCTCGACCTGCTCGACGAACTCGATGCCGGCGACGAACTGGCGCTGGTCGCATTCGACGAGAGCGTGGGCATGGCGCGCGAATTCGATACCGACCTCGACGGCCTGCGCGCGCTGTTGCGCGAGATCGAGCCGGGCTACGGCGCCACGAATTATCTGCCGGCGCTGCGTCTGGCCAACGAGTTGCTGGAGTCTTCGCGATTCGAGAACCGCGCCGTGTATCTGATTTCCGACTTTCAGGAAGCTGGCGCGGCAGACATCGGCAAACACTGGAAGCTGGCGCCGGGAATCCGTTTCAGCGGCATCGATGTCGGCGCGCCCGAATCAGTCAATCTCGCGCTCACCGACGTTCGCTCGCCCGAACAGTTGCTCGAGGACGAACTCGAGCAACAGATACTCGCCCGCGTCCGTTCCACGGGCTCGCTGTTCCGCGACCGCGCCGAACTCAGCCTGTTCATTGACGGGCAATTCGTCGACAGCCGCTCCGTCGAACTCGATGATCGTTCCGAGCGCGTGGCGGCTTTCAATGCGAGCTTTCCCGACCAGGGCAACCATATCGGCCGCATCGAACTCGCCGGAGACGATTTCCATGCGGATAATGCCTGGTATTTCACCGTCGACGTGATGCCCGGCATCCGCATCCTGCTCGTCAACGGCGAGGCTTCGGAGCAATGGTTCGACGACGAGGGCCACTGGTTCAGCCTCGCGGTCGGCGGTTCGGACGAGTCGCCGTTCCGCTTGCAGGCGCTCGAGCCGGCCGAGCTGAATGCGGCGGCGCTCGAACGCAGCGATGTGGCGGTATTGCTCAATGTCGGCTCTCTCGGCGACGACCAGGCCGCCGCGCTGGCCGACTACGTGCGCGCCGGCGGCGCCTTGCTGATCGCGCCGGGGGACCAGGTCGACCCGGAACAGTTCAATCGGCAATTCGGGGCGATCAGTCCGGCCGCGCTGGCGAGTCCCGAGACGGCGGCCGCCGGGGATTATCTGGTCATCGCCGATTACGAACGGCGCCATCCCGTATTCCGCTCGCTCGACACCGACTGGTCGGCGCGATTCCAGGATCACTGGCGCCTCGCGCCCAATGCCGAAGCGGACGTATTGATGCAATTCGACAACGCCATGCCCGCCCTGGTCGAACAGGATTTCGGCGCCGGCAAGGTCTTGCTGTTCGCTTCGAGCATGGATCTGGAATGGAACAACCTGCCGCTGCAAGGATTGTTCCTGCCTTTCGTGCATGAAACCTTGCGCCATCTCGCGCAGCCCGAACCGAAACAGCGTTCTTATCGGGTCGGCGACCGCTTTTCGGTCGACCTCGACGGCTCCGGCGCCGTTGCGGCGGTGCGGGGACCCGATGGCGAGGCGCTGGAATTCGATAACGGAAATTTTGTCGTCGAAGCCGCCAGACCCGGCGTCATCCGCGCGGAAGTCGCAGGCGCCGAGCAATATTTCGCGGTGAATGCCGACCCCGGCGAATCCGCTCTGGCGCGCGTCGCCGTCTCCGCCCTGACCGACGCCATTATCAATCCCGACACCGACATCGTGCGGTCAAGAGAGGCGCAGATGGCGGATCTGGTCGAGGAACTCGAGCGGCCGCAGCGGATCTGGTGGTGGATTCTCGGGCTGACGATGTTGCTGCTGCTGGCCGAATCGGTTCTGGCGAATAGAACCTACAGATAGCACCTGCAGATAGCACCAAAATGGTGCGTCATAATTTCACTCCTTGCAAAACAACAAGTTGCAGAAATTTTTGTCACACATCTGTAATATTACTGAAAAATATTGCCGGTTTTTCTTGATTCAGAACGTCAGGCGGGCGATATTCCGGGGCAAGATCCTGTATCCCGGAGGTTTTCGTCATGTTCCGCGAGCGCTTGGGGACCATATCCGCATCCGGCGCGGCGGTTTGGCTGGTATTCGCCGCCGCCGCGGTTTTCTCCCTTGAGAGCGGCGCCCAGGCCGTTCCGTCGAAGAGCGTCGAGTCGCGGGAGACCGCGGCGGCGGGTCATTTCCGGACTTTCCGGTCGGGCGGCGGCCTTGCGCGCGACGCGCTGTTGCGCGCGCGATTGCTGCAAGAGCAAGCCGAACATGAACAGGCCGTCGCCCTGTTGCGGCAAGCCTTGCAGGCGACCCGCATGACCTTGGGTTTGCACCATGCAGACCAACTGGCAATCATCGACAGCCTGGTCGCCAGCGAAGTCGCCCGGGAGAATTGGCGGCGGGTGGACGAGCTCAATGCATTGCTGTTGCATCTGTACGGCCGTCTTTATGCCGGCGACTCCGAAAAGCTGGAACAGGGCCTGGAGAAGATCACGCGCTGGCATGTCGATGCCTTGCGGTACGACCTCGACGGCCGCGCGGTTGCGCACTTGCGCGAGGCCCGCGAATTGTTCAAGGCGCGCCTGCGGCTCGCCCGGCAAGCCAAGGTTCCCGATATCCGCAAGATCGACCGCTTGCAGGAAGGCATTCGCATCGCCGAAACGCACTTGCTCATCCAGTCCGACAACCACATGGACGCATTGCGCAAGCGGCGCGCCCTGCATGGAGCCTGGCTGCTTTCAAGTCTGGATTGAGGAGGGAGTCAAAAGGCGCTGAAGGGAAGCGTCGCCAGCAATTCCAGTCGTTTAGGGGGAACGATAAAGAAAATAAGCTCGCGAGCCCCGCCTTCAGCTATCCATTCGCTGTTTACGGGGGGGCATGCAGCGAATGGACTGCCAACGATCTTAACACGGGGCCGGCCGGATTCCCGTCAGGTAACAATTTATCACAATAAGGAAGTCCCGACGCATCGGAGCTTCCGCGCGCCCATGGATGCGCCGTCGACGAATTCGATGGCGCGAACCGTTGCTGCTCGGCAGCGGGACCGGGGGCGCGGCAAGGGGAATTTTCCCCTGCCTCGACCAAGGATCGATGCATATGGCCGGCATCCGCCAGACTTGACGGTCCAGGCGGGGGAACGACGGCGCCGCCGCGCCGGACTCAACTCTTCGCCGGAGTGACGCCGAGCTTCTGCGCGCGCCGCTTCCAGTTCTTGCGCGCCAGGGCCTGCATGTCTTCGGTATCGTCGGATTCGTCCACGATCTCCTGGCCGAGCAGGGTTTCCAGGATGTCTTCCATGGTCAGGATGCCTTCCATGGCGCCGAACTCGTCCACCACGACGGCCATCTGCTCTTTCCTGGCGATGAACATGTCGAGCAGGTCGGGCACGGTGGCGGTCTTGTGCGCGGCGATGATGTCCCTGCGCAGATCCTTCAGCACCATGTCGTCATGCTGCTCGTCCACGAGGTTGAGCAGTACTTCGTCCTTGAGCACATAGCCGGTGACGTTGTCGTTCTTGCCCTGGTAGACCGGTATGCGCGAGAAGGGCAGATCCTCGCGGCTCTTGTGGAAATCCCTCAACTTCATGTCTTCGCTCGCCGCCACCACGACGATGCGCGGCGTCATCACGTCGGCCGCATGGATGCCGCGGAAAGCGAGCAGGTTGTGGATGATCCTGCGTTCGCTTTCTTCGAGGACGCCGGTTTCGGTGCCGATATCGGTCATTACCGCCAGGTCGGTGCGGCTCAGCACCGCCCGGTCCTTGTCTTTTTTCAACTTGCTGGTGATGAACTGGCTCAGCCAGACCAGAGGCCACAAGGCGATCAGCATGACCTTCAGCGTCCGCGTCGCCGCCGGCGCGAGCGCTTCCCAGTTATTGGCGCCGATGGTCTTGGGGATGACTTCCGAGAAGATCAATATCGACAGGGTCATGGCCGCGGCGATGACGGCTTCCCAGTTCATCGCGATCGCGAAGCCGAACAGCGCGATCTCCGAACTGCCGAAGAGCACGGTCGCCTGGGCGCCCACGCCGATGGCGCCGACCGTATGGGCAATGGTGTTCAGGGTGAGGATCGCCGCCAGCGGACGGTCGATGTCTTCCTTGAATCCGGCCAGATCTTCGGCCAGGCGAGAGCCCTGCTTTTCGAGAATGCCGACATAGGTCGGCGTGACGCTGAGCAGCACCGCTTCGAGGATCGAGCACAGAAAGGAGAAGCAGAGGCTGATGAAAAAGAAGGCGAGCAGGAGGCTCATGGATGTTACCGCAATGTTCGAAACGCGATTCTCACATAGTCCTGCGAAAGCTTACAAGCAGCCGACGGGAGGCTTTCCTGCGGCGCATGCCCGCGGTACAGGAGAGCGCCGCCGAATCCGCGAGCAAGACAAGACCGCGTTCTTGTCTTGCGGCAATGAATAATTCCATGGATGGAATTATTCAGAGGATACCTGAACACCGCCGTAACGCGGCGCGCGCAGCGGGACCAGACGCATCAGGCCGTCCCGCGTCCGGCGCAGGCTTTCGGGCAGGGCGAGCATCGCCGGAGTAACCACCAGGGTCAACAGGGTCGCGAACGAGAGGCCGAACACGATGGCCGACGCCAGCGCGACCCATTGCGACGTGATCGGACCGCCGACTTCGATTTCGGCGCTGATGAGATCCACCGAAACGTGCATCGCCAGGGGCAACAGGCCGAAACCGGTGGTGAACGTGGTCAGGAATACGGGCCGCAGGCGCTGCACCCCGGTATGCACGATCACGTCGCGCAGTTCCCATTCCGGGTGGTCCCGGCGCAGCACGTTGAAGGTGTCGATCAGCACGATATTGTTGTTGACGATGATTCCCGCCAGCGCCACGATGCCGATGCCCGTCAGTATGACGCTGAAGGTCTGGCCGGTGATCAGCAGCCCGAGCAATACGCCGGAAGTCGACAGCAGGATCGACGACAGGATCAGCAGGGACTGGTAAAAACTGTTGAACTGGGTGATCAGCAGGATCGCCATCAGCGCCATCGCCAGGGAGAATGCCTGGGTCAGGAAGGCGGCGGACTCATTCTGCTCTTCATTGGCGCCCCGGAACTGGTAATCCGCTCCGGCCGCCGGCGGATTGTCCTCGAGCCAGGCTTCGAGTTCCCGCACCTTGTTGTCCGTCACGATGCCCGGCGCCGGATTGGCGCGCACATAGACCACGCGGCTGCCGTTCACGCGCTGGATCGAACTGACCTTGGGCCTGGCTTCGCGGGTAATGAAGCTGCTGATGGGCACCGGCCCGTTCGCGGTGGCGATGCGGATGGAGTCGATCTGGTCCAGGCCCCGGTATTCGCGCGGATAGCGCAGGCGGATATCGACTTCGTTCTCGCTGTCGTCGGGACGATAAACGCCCATGAACACGCCGTTGGTCATCATCTGGATGGCCGAGCCGATTTCCGCCATGCCGGCGCCCATGATCGCGGCCTGGGCGCGGTCCACGGTGATTTCCCATTGGATGCCCGGCACCGGCGCGGTATCGTCGATATCGATCAGGCCGGTCATGCCTTCTTCCATGTGAGCGCGGATGCGCCGGGCTTCCGAGAACAGCAGGTCGATATCTTCGCCGGAAAGTTCAAGCTGGATTTCCTTGCCCACCGGCGGGCCGCTTTCGACCGGCACGATTTCGGTGCGCGCGCCCGCCAGGTCGGAGATCGCTTCGCGATAGAGGTTTTCCACCTCGAAGCCGTTGATGTCGCGGTCCTTGCGATCGGTCATCTCGATGAAGATCGAGCCGATCAGATCCGGCGCGCTTTGCGAATCCCCGCCCATTTGCATGCCGGCGCCGGACTGGGTGACTATGCCCTTGAAATGCCCGACCTCGCTGATGCGGTCTTCCACCTCGAGCATGATGTCGCGCAATTCCGCCGGGGAGTAATTGCCCCGGGCGAACACCCGCACCGTGGTCTGGCTGGGCTCCACCCCGGTGAAAAACTCGACGCCTCTGCCGAAGGAGACATAGGAGCCGACGATGATGAACAGCGTCAGGACGCTAAGCGCGAACACGCTGGCCGGGAAGCGCACGGCAAGGCCGAGCAATTTCGCATATGCCGCGGTAACGCCGCCGGCCTGCCTGGGATCGCCCGATTCCAGCATGCGCAGGTATTTGCTGTCGGTCCGGCTCGAATTGCCGATCAAGGCGCCGATGGTCGGCGCGAACAGCAGGGCGTAGAACAGCGAACCGATCAGCACCGCGAATACCGTGATCGGCAGATAACTCATGAATTGCCCGGCGACGCCGGGCCAGAACATGATCGGAAGAAAGGCCGCCAGCGTCGTCGCGGTCGATGCCGTGATCGGCCAGAACATGCGCTCCACCGCCGCCTTGTAGGCCTGGCGGCTGTCCAGGCCTTCCGCCATCTTGCGGTCCGCGTATTCGACCAGCACGATGGCGCCGTCGATGAGCATGCCGAGCCCGAGCAGCAGGCCGAATATCACCATGGAGTTGTAGGTGAAGCCCATGATGGTGACGACGATGAAAGCGAAAAAGAACGAGAACGGCACCGCCAGGGCGACCAGCATGCCGGAACGGACGCCGACGGCCGCGATCACGACGATCAGCACCAGCGCCATGGCGGTGGCCATATTGCCTTGCAGGCCCATGTTCTGCTCGATCACCAGCGGCGCGGTATTGTTGATATAGGCGATCATGACCGCCGGCGGCAACTGGGGCCGCATCTGTTCGACCACTTCGTCGATCGCCGCCATGGTCTCGACCAGATTCGCGCCCTTGCGCTTCATTACATTGAGCGAGATCGACTGCGAGCCGTTGGCGTAGGAATAGCGCGTGGCGTCCTTGAAGGTGCGCCGCACGCTGGCCACGTCGCCGACGGTCAGGACGCCGAGGTCGCTGGATACCAGCGGCAGATCGAACAGGTCGTCCGGATCTTCGATCAGGCCCGGCACCTTGACCGAGAAGCTGCCGCTGCCGGTGTCCACCTGTCCGGCCGGGATCAGCCGGTTGTTGCCGAGCACGACCTGGCCGATGACCGTGCTGGAGAAGCCGTAGGTTTCCAGCTTGTTCGGGTCGATGACGGCTTCCATCAGTTCTTCCCGGTTGCCGACCATTGGCGCTTCCAGCACTTGCGGCAGGATCTCGATGCGGCTCTGCAATTCCTCGGCGATGCGCAACAGCGTGCGTTCGGGCACGCCGTCGCCGGTGACCGCGATGTTCACCGCGGCCACGCCGCCGGCGGAGATTTCCTGGATGATCGGCTCTTCGGTATCCGGCGGGAACCAGACCTTGGCGCGGTCGATAGCCTCGCGCAATTCGCTGAGCGCGGTCTGGGAGTCGAAGTCGATATCGAACTCGGCGATGATCGTCGCCGCGTTTTCACTGGAGAAAGTGGTGTATTCGGTGATGCCGTCGAGCGCCTTGAGCTCGACCTCGGTCGGCTTCGAGATCAGGCGTTCGGAATCTTCCGGCGAAATGCCTTCGTGAATGATCGTGGTGACTATGATCGGCACTTGCACGTCCGGGTTCAATTCCACGGGAATCGCCAGATAGCAGGCGAAACCGGTCAACATGATCGCCGCGAACGCGGTAAGCGTGGTGCGGGATCTGGCGACGGCGGCGTCGATGTATTTCATGGTCCCGATCCGGTTGCGCTATTCGGCCGCGGAGAGTTCGGCGGCGACGGCTTGCCCCGGAAAGACGATCTCCTGGCCGATAGTGATCAGGTTCGTTTCGCCTTCGAGGCCGGTCACCCAGACGCCGGGGTCGAGCAGACTGGTATTGTCGCCGACGATTTCCACGATGCGGAATTCGACGATATCGCGCTCGTTGATGATCTTCACTCCGAGCAGTCCGGAATCGTCGAGCGTCAGGGCGGAGGAAGGGATCAGATGCGCGTTGACGCGCGCGGCCTCGACCTGCATTTCGGCGGTGATGCCGGAACGGATCGCGAATGGGCCGGGCTCGACCTCCACCTCGATGCGATAGCTGCGGGAGGCGGGATCCGCCGCGCGCGCCAGATAGATGACATGGCCGGCGATGGTTTCGCCGCTGACGAGTTCGGCGCTTACTTCGGCGCCGAGCTCGATGCGGCCCACATCCTGTTCCGGCACGAGCCCGACGAGCAGCATGGGGTCGTCGTCGAGCACCGAGGCGCAAACCGTGCCGATATTGAGCAGGTCGCCGATCTCGACCGCGCGCGATTCGACGATGCCGTTGAACGGCGCGACGATGCTGATTTTCTCCAGCGCGAGTTCGGTCCGGACGACCGCCGCGGCGGCGGACTCGAGCGCGGCCCTGTATTGCGATACGGCGACATCGGACTGCAAGTCGCGACGTTGCAGGTCGAGCGCGGCCTGGTATTCGAATTCCGCCTGCTCGCGCCGGGCGATCGCCTCCGCGAGGTCGGCCCGGCGCGTGTCGACGGCGATTTCGCACAGGACATCGCCCGCATTCACCCGCGCGCCGCGGGGGACGGGGTCGCTGACGATGCGGCCGGCCTGTTCGGCGCGGACTTCGACATGGCGCCAGGCCTCGGTGCGGCCGCGCACGCGCACCATCGAAGTATAGACCTGGGGCGATATGCGGGCGACGCGGACCAGGGCGACATCCGCCGCCACATCTTCCGCCGGCGCGTCCGCGGCCAGCGCCAGGATCGGGGCGGCCGCACCTTCTGTGCCCGCAAGTTCTTCGTCGTCGACGCTTTCGGCCGGGCGCGGAATGAACAGCCAGACGCACAGGGCAAGCAGCAGCAAGCCCGCCACTATCTGTTGTTTTTTCACTCGAACCGCTCCTTGACTGGTGCCTGGTCGCGCCGCGGGCGGCGCCGCTGCGCCGCCGGTCCGTACAGAAACGACACCGGTCGTAAAATAGTTACCCGCCGATCAGCCAGGGTCGCGGGAATCCCGGCCGACACGAAGTGTACCTCAAGTATCCTCCGAATAATTCCATCCATGGAATCATTCATTGTCGCAAAACCAAAGCGTGGTTTTGTTTTGCTCCCGGATTCAATGGCTTGCGCTGCCGAATCCGGCGGCGCTCTTTTGTATCGCGGGCATGTGCCGAAGGGAAGCTCTGACTTGATCAGAGCTTCCCTTGATATGCGTTGCGTCAATAATATGCGTTGCGCCGATGCAATTCCAGACCATGCGAGTTGTTACGCATTGTAACCATCGTCGGATCACATGCCAATGCGGTTCCGCCTTTTACCGCGCAACCGGCCGCTTCCGCAATTTCCGCTGCAAGGTGCGGCGATGCATGTTGAGTTGCCTGGCGGTGGCCGAGATGTTGCCGCGGTTCTGCTCAAGCACCTTCTGGATGTGTTCCCATTCGAGCCGGCGCACCGACATGGTCTGCAACCCGGCCTCCGCGACCGGTTCCGAATCGGTCAGCAAGGCGGCGAGCATCTCGTCGGTATCCGCCGGTTTCGCCAGATAATTGTCGGCGCCCAGCTTGATCGCGCGCACCGCCGTGGCGATACTGGCGTAGCCGGTCAGCACCAGGATGCGCATTGCGGGATTGCGCGCGCGCAAGAGCGGGATGAGTTCGAGCGAAGTGCAATTGCCGAGATTCAGATCCAGCACGGCGAATTCGAATTCTCCGTCTTGCGCCAGCTTTCGCGCCTGCCCGATCTCGCCGGCGTGCAGCACCGCGTAGCCCCTGCGCCGCAGCGCCCGGCTCGCGGCCCAGGCGAAGGCCTCGTCGTCTTCCACCAGCAGCAATCCGCCTTCGCTCATGAACCCGCCTCGGCCGCCAGCGGCAGGCGAATCAGCGTCAGCGCGCCGCCGGCTTGCCGATTGAACATTTCGATATTGCCGCCCGCCCGCCGCAGCGCGGCATTGGCCAGGAAGATGCCGAGCCCCATGCTGTCCTTGCGCCGCGAAACGAATGGTTCGCCGATCCGCTCGAGCACTTCCTCCGGTATTCCCGGGCCGTCGTCGGCGACGCTGATCAGCAGGTTCCGGGCATTTTCCGGATCCAGGGCATAATCGACCTCGACTGTCGCGCGCGCCGCCTTGATGCCGTTTTCGATGATATTGATCACCGCGTGACGCAGGCTGGGCTCGACATCCAGCGGCGTTTCCGGCCCGGCCGCCAACTTGAATGCAACCCTCGCGGCCGGGTGCACGTTGAGAATGTAGTCCTGGATATCCGCCGCGAAGCGAGCGAGCGCGACCGTTTCCCGGGCGCCGGGATCGTCCTTGCGGTAGTAGCGGATCAACTGGCTTATCGAATGCTTGCAGCGGCTGACCTGTTCGCGCAGCAGGCTGATTTCCTGTTTCGCGGATTCGCCCGCGAGCTGTTCCCGGTCGAGTTCGTCCAGGTCGTTGAGGATGACCGACATGGTGGAAAGCGGAGTGCCGAGCGCGTGGGCGGTGCCGGCGGCGAGGGTGCCGATGGCGACGAGCTGTTCGTTGCGCATTTCATTCTCGCGCGCTTCGGCGAGATGGTGCTCGCGGTCGCGCACGGCGGTCGCCATGGCGCTGATAAAAACGGCGATCAGCACCGCGCTGACAACGAATATCACCCACATGCCGACCAGATGCAACTCGAACATGTCCTGAGCGTTTCCGCTCATGCCGGGCATGTTCTGTTCCGCCGAGAGGTCGAGCAGCAGGAAAAAAGTGTAGATGAGAATGCCGCCGACGGCGACGCAATTCACGAAACCGCGCGGCAGCAAGGTGGCGGTGACGGCGAGCAGCACGAGCAGGTAGGAAATCAGCGGATTGCCGACGCCGCCGGTATTCAGCAGCAGCAATACCAGAAACGCCACGTCGACGAGGATGTGCAGGAACAACTCGGTGTTGCCGATGGGCCGGCTCAGCTTCAGCCGCCAATATCCGAACAGGATGGAAGCGACGATGGCGGCGACGAGGCCGGCGATGAAGGCCCAGGGAATTTCCAGTTCGGACAACAGCATCAGCGCGAACATGCCGGCGCAGCTCGCGCCGGTCGCGAAGGCGCGCAACAGCAGCAGGCGCTGCAGCCCCTGGCGGGCGAGACTGCCGCCTGATTGCACGGGAACCAGCGCGGCGGCCAGGCGGTTGAATGCGGGAAGTCGGCGCATGGCGCCCAGTTTACATCGTCGCTGTCCGACATGCCTCGCTCCCGACCGGCGCGCTCCCGCCGCCGATGGGACACCGCCGATGGCACCGCCGATGGGACACCCACCGCCGATGGGACACCCACCGGGAGACACCGCCGATGGGACACCCACCATGCGCCGCCGCAGATGGGACACCGCAGATGGGACACCCACCAATGCTGCCGCCGACGCGCCGCCGATGGGACACCCACCGCGACACCCACCGTGCCGCCGATGGTGCGCGCCGATGGGACACCCACCAGGATGCCAATGAGGATGCCAATGGGGCACCCGCCGAGGTGGCGATGGGACATCCATCAAATGCAGCGACGGGATGCGGCGGCGAGAGACGGCGAGGGGACCCTCATCATTGCTGTCGGGCAGGGTTCGACCGCTGGGAAAAAAGCGACCGGCGGGCTATATTGCCCTGCCTTGATCCGCTTGGCTCGCAACGCATGAATTCTGGACCGGCCGGGGAATACCGGGAAATCTTGCGGCGGTATGTCGCATCGCGCGGCCTGATTTCGGACCGCCGTCGATCATGTTGCCCGCCGGCGGCGGAAGAAGACGGCGCGGCGGCGTTTTCCGACTGGTTGCGGCAATGGACGGCGCCGGACGCGAAAATCCTGCGGGATCTGTCCGGCCGGGAGTCGGCGGACGCGACGGCATCCTGGGACTGTATCGCGCTCGCGGGAACCCGACATCGCAAGGAGCAGATGCGGCTGCTGTCCCGGGCGCGCGGCTTGCTCAGGGACGGTGGCAGGCTGATCCTCGCCGGCGAGTATCTGGCGGATGTCGAGTCGATTTTCCCTTCGAGTCTGCCGACGGAGTTTTCGCTGTTGCAATTGGCGGAGCGGCTCGGGTTCCGTTTGCTGGAAGCTCGCGACCGGACCGATGCCGCGCGGCGGACCGTCGCCGCCGCGCGCGCGCTGGCCGCCGAACCTCGGCCGGCTTCCCGGTTCCCTCCCGCGGCCTGGCTGCGGTCCTTGCTGCGCGGCGTCGGCGGGGCCGTTCGGACGGATCCGGACGAAGAAGCGCGCAGGCTTGCGGGCGAACTCGATGCGCTGGCCGCGGAACTCGCGAGCGGACATCGAAGATTCAAGTACTTCGCCTTTGAACTCGATGCGCGGACAGCCGGGCCGTGGAGCGAACTTGTCCTCGGCGATATCGACTCTTTCGAGCCGGAGGAAGTCGCGGAGATCTTCGAGGAGAGTTTCGGCGAGAAATTCGATCCGGCGCTATGGCGCTGGAAATATGGCGAGGGCAGGGGCACTTGCATTGTCGCCCGCGCCGAACCCGGCGGCCCGGTCATCGCCCATTACGGCGGCGCGGGAAGAGAGATCGACTATTTCGGCGCGGACCAGCTCGCCTTCCAGGGCTGCGATGTCATGGTCAAGCCGGCCGCGCGCCGGCAATACGGCCGCGCCAGCCTTTATTTCCATATGACGGCGACCTTGTTCGAACGCGAAATCGGTTATACCGCCGATCATGTGCTCGGCTTCGGCTTCCCCAATGCGCGGGTCATGAAAACCGCGGTCAGGCTCGGGCTTTACGGCAAGGTCGACGATTATGTCGAACTGGCGTTCGGCGACTTCCCGGGGACGGATCCGGCGTTGCGAATCGAACCGCTGCGGCTGGAAAATCCGTCGCACAGGAAATCCGCCGATGATTTGTGGCGGGCGATGCGGCGGGATTTTCGCGCTGGCGTGATCGGCAAGCGCCATGCCGAATATCTGGACTACCGCTATTTCCGCCATCCCCGCGCGGCGGCGTATTCTCTCTTGCTGCTGGAGCGCGACGGCGAAGCTTTCGCCGTCGCCGCGCTCAAGCGCCGCGAGCGGCAATGGCTGCTGATGGACGTGGTGGCGCCGCTCGCGCGCATGAATGATGTCGTCCGGGCCTTGCGGCGCTGGGCCGATTCGCGCGAGCGGCCCGGAGCGCTCGGGATGTGGCTCACCCATGCCTGGGCGGAACGCCTGTGCTGGCAGGATCGCATTAAGAAAAAACCGGAGATTGAGATACCCTTCAACGCTTGGAGTCCGGGCCCGGATTCGACGCTTCCGTACGGGGCGTGGTGGTTGACCGCGGGGGACATGGACTCCATGTAGGCCGCCCGCTCCGGCAAGCAATGCAAGGAATCGAACGCCCATGAACAGCGAGAACATCTACGAACAGTCGCTTGACCGGAACGCCGCCAATTTCGCGCAGCTCACGCCGCTGAGCTTCATCGAGCGCTGCGCCGGCGTATATCCGGACCGGCCTTCGATCATCCACGGCGACACGACGCATACCTGGTCGCAAACCTATGCGCGTTGCTGCCTGCTCGCCTCGGCCCTGGTCCGCGCCGGCATCGGCAAGGGCGATACGGTTTCCTTCATGGGCGCGAATACGCCCGAGACTTTCGAAGCGCATTTCGGCGTGCCGATGGCCGGCGCGGTGCTGAATGCGCTCAACACGCGGCTCGACCCGAAGGCGATCGCGTTCATTCTCGACCATGCCGAAACCCGGGTGTTGTTCACCGACCGCGAACACAGCGCCACGGTCAAGGCGGCGCTGGAGCTCGTCGAACACGAGATCCGCGTGATCGATATCGACGACCCCCGCCATGAAGGCGGCGAACTGCTCGGCGCACAGGATTACGAGGCGTTCATTCGCACCGGCGATCCGGACTATCGCTGTTTCCGGATCGAAGACGAATGGCAGGCGATCAGCCTCAACTACACTTCGGGCACGACCGGCGACCCGAAGGGCGTGGTGTTCCATCATCGAGGCGCCTATCTGAACGCCGTGTCGAATGTGCTGAGCTGGAAGATGACCGCGCATCCGGTCTATCTGTGGACGCTGCCCATGTTTCATTGCAACGGCTGGTGCTTCCCCTGGAGCCTCGCGGTCGTCGCCGGCACGAGCGTCTGCCTGCGCCATGTCCGCGACCAGGCCATGTTCGACGCCATCAAGCGGCACAAGGTCACCCATTTCTGCGGCGCCCCGGTAGTGCTCAATACCCTGATCAACGCCCGCGAGGCATTGCGCCGGGGCATCGAACACAAGGTCAGCGTCATGACCGCGGGCGCCGCGCCGCCGGCCGCGGTGATCGCCGGCATGGAGAACATGGGTTTCGAAGTGGTTCACGCCTATGGCCTGACCGAAACCTATGGTCCCTGCGTCGTTTGCGAGCCCCAGGACGAGTGGGCCGAACTCGATGTGGACGGCCGCGCCGAAATGCTCGCGCGCCAGGGCGTGCGCGCGCCCTTGCAGGACGAGCTCATGGTCGCCGATCCGGAAACCATGGAGCCGGTGCCCAGGGACGGCAAGACCATGGGCGAGATCTTCCTGCGCGGCAACCTGGTGATGAAGGGTTATCTGAAAAATCCGCGCACCACCGAAGCCTCGTTCAGGGGCGGCTGGTTCCATTCCGGCGACCTCGCGGTCTGGCACGAGGACGGCTATTGCCAGATCAAGGACCGCTCCAAGGACATCATCATCTCCGGCGGCGAGAATATCTCGTCGCTCGAACTCGAATCCGCGCTGTTCCGCCATCCGAAGATTCTCGAAGCCGCGGTAGTGGCCGCGCCGGACGAGAAATGGGGAGAAGTGCCTTGCGCCTTCGTCTGCCTGAAAGACGGCGAGCAAATGACCGAGCAGGAGTTCGTCGCCTATTGCCGCGGGGAACTGGCCGGCTTCAAGATGCCGAAGAAGGTCGTCTGGGGTCCGATCAGGAAGACCTCGACCGGCAAGGTGCAAAAATACCTTTTGCGCGAGCAGGCCAGAACCGCGCGCTATGTATCCTCTGAATAATTCCATCCATGGAATTATTCATTGCCGCAAGACAAAACGCGGTTTTGTCTTGCTCCCGGATTCGGCGGCTTGCGCCGTCGAATCCGGCGGCACATCCGTGTGCCGCAGCCAAGCTCCGATAAATCGGAGCTTGGCTTGTATCCTCTGAATAATTCCATCCACGGAATTATTCATTGCCGCAAGACAAAAGCGCGGTTTTGTCTTGCTCCCGGATTCAATGGCTTGCGCCGTCGAATCCGGCGGCGCTCTTTATGTATCGCGGGCATGTGCCGCAGGGAAGCTCTGACTTGATCAGAGCTTCCCTGATGCGATGCCGCCGCGGGGAGGCCCTGATCGATCAGCGCTTTACCGGCGGCTGTCGAGCAACTGGTAAATCCGGTTGATCGCCCTGGGGTCGACGCCGGGGCCCTGAATTTGCGGAAAGTTGCCGGCGTGGCCGCTCATGTCGATCTGTTCGGCGGCCGCGGCCGCGCCGACGCCGCGCTCGCGCATTTCCGCCGCAGCGGTCCACAGGTCGCGCAGATAGGCCTGGAAATGATCGATCGGCTCGCGCGTCCGCATGACCGGACCGTGACCGGGCAGCCAGATATCGAAATCGAGCGCCTTGAGCCGCTCGAGCGCGTCGGGCCACTCATCGACATGCCCGTCGCCCATGTAGGCGAGAAAGGGCAACATCATGTCGCCGGTGAAGACGACTTTTTCCCGGGGCAGGAAAATCACGACATCGCCGCCCGTATGCGCGCGCCCGAAATGGTGCAGCTGGATTTCCCTGCTGCCGTCGGCGACCGCCTGAAACAAGGTCATCTTGCGGTCGAGCGTGATATTGGGCGGCGTGGGCGCGACTTCCCGGATCGCGTTCATGTAATCGCCCTGCACGCGATGCCGCTCTTCCAGTTCGGCTCGGCGGCGCTGATCCGGCTCATTGGCGATCTGTTCCTCGAGCTGGGCGACCAGGCCCGGCACCGGGTCGGAAAAACTGCGAAAGGTGGTTTCTTCCAGCACATTCCCGATATCGCCGTTCAGCTTGGCGCGAGTGAATTCGTGGCCGATGATCTCGATGCCGGGCGGGAAAGCCTGGTTGCCGTGGGCATGGTCGAAATGATAGTGGCTGTTGACCAGATAGCGCACGGGCTTGTCGGTAATCGCCGGAATCGAGTCGAGCAGCGCCCTTGCCGCCGCCGGCGTGACATGGGAGTCCACCACCAGGGCGTCGAACTCGCCGACGAGCACCATGGCATTGCTCATGGTATGCACCGCCCCGGTCCCGCTGACGTGCCAGACGCCTGCGGCGACTTGCTCGAAACGATGGGTGTCCGATTCGACCATCCGCTCCTGGGCGGCGATTGGTCCGGCGGCAAGCACCGCGACCAGCAGGCAGTAATGGCGCATTCCCGTCATCGTCGTTTTCATCGAGGCTCCCCGCCGGCAAAGACCGCATCAGCTTTCGACCACATTAGCCCAAGCTTCCGGCCGTGTAAACCGGGCATGTCTCCCGCGGCGGGCCTGCTTCGCCGGAAGTTGGCGGATTTGACCTTCCCGGGCTTCCCGCTAGCCGGCGATTTTCCAAATATCCTCTGGATAATTTCATCCATGAAATGGTTCATCGCCACAGGAAAAGAGCGCTGTTCTGTTCTGGAATGCAATGAATGCGCTGTCGAACGCGGCGGCGCATCCATGTTCATGCGCCGCGGAGAAGCTCTGGTTGTCCGATTCTTGCCGGAAAATCAAAACTGGCAGGCAATTTGCTTCGAATATGTCGAAGACGCGGCCCGGAGCGGGAAAATGATCAGGATACGGAATCACAATACCAGACTGATGCTCGGCGCATTGCTCGTCGCCGCCATGTTCGGCTATGTGCGATTCGAGCTGGAATCTTCCGCGACCGCGGAAGCGGCCGCCCGGCTTCCGGCCGGGGCGGCCGCGCTGCGGAACTGACGCCGACTTGTCGCCGGATACAGGCAAGCTCTGGTCAAGTCGGAGCTTCCCTGCGGCACATGCCCGCGATACATGAAGAGCGCCGCCGGATTCGATGGCGCAAGCCGCCGAATCCGGGAGCAAGACAAAACCGCGCTTTTGTCTTGCGACAATGAATAATTCCATGGATGGAATTATTCAGAGGATATTTGAAAACCGGGACAAGACCGCGCTTCGGTCTTGCGGCAACCGAACCCTGCCATGAATGGAATGATCCGGGGGATGCCGGGTCGAGCGCCGGCCGCGCCGCCGCCTACATCGAATATCCCTTTTCGTCGTGCTCGACGATATCGAGTCCGATCTGCTCCTCGTCGGCGCTGACGCGCAGGCCCATGACCGCGGCCACGACCTTGACGATGATCCAGGTCAGCGCGCCGGTATAGAGGCCGATCGAAACAACGCCGGCAAGCTGGACGAGAAATTGGGAACCCGCGGTCATGCCGTCGGGCAAGCCGGTGCCGCTGAATACGCCCAGGCCGCCGGACGCCAGTACCGCGGCGAGCAGGGTGCCGGTCAGGCCGCCGACGCCGTGCACCGGGAATACGTCGAGCGAGTCGTCGATCTTCAGGCCTTGCTTCATGTAGATCGTGACGAAGTAACAGATCACGCCGCCGATCACGCCCAGCAGCAGGCCGCCCATGGGGCCTGCCGACCCCGCCGCCGGAGTGATCGTCGCCAGACCCGCGACCATGCCGGTGATCGCGCCGAGGCCGCTGGCCTTGCCGAACTTGAACCAGTCGAGCGCCATCCAGGTCAACGCTCCCGCGGCGGCGGAAGTATGGGTCACATAGAGCGCCATGCCGGCCGCATTGTCCGCGGCGAGCGCGCTGCCGGCGTTGAAGCCGAACCATCCGACCCACAACATGGCGGCGCCGGTGAAGCTCATCGCGAGATTGTGCGGTACTGCCGATGAAGTGAGGAAGCCGTCGCGCCGGCCCAGTTCCAGCGCCAGTACCAGAGCGGCGACGCCCGCCGTGAGGTGCACCACGGTGCCGCCGGCGAAGTCGATCAGTCCCATCTGTCCCAGCCAGCCGCCGCCCCAGACCCAGTTGGCCACGGGGAAATAGACCAGCAAGGCCCATAGCGCGGCGAAGACGAGCATGGCGCCGAACTTGATGCGTTCGACGAAGGCGCCGACGATCAGCGCCGGGGTTATGATGGCGAATGTCATCTGGAAGGCGGCGAAGACCGTCTCGGGGATATCGCCGGACATCGCGGCCGCGTCCACGCCGTTGAAAAAGGCCTTGCCGAGGCCTCCCCACCAGGCGGATTCGGAAGGGCCGAAGGCGATGCTGTAGCCCGCCAGCAGCCAGAGGACGGAAATCACCGCGGCGATGGAGAAGCATTGCATCAGCACCGAAAGAACGTTCTTGGTCCGCACGAGTCCGGCGTAGAACAGCGACAGGCCGGGCAGGGTCATGAACAACACCAGCGCGGTCGAGGTCAGGATCCAGGCAGTATTGGCGCCGTTCAGTCCGTCCTGGGCCAGCGCGACGCCGGGAAACAGGATCAGCGCCGGGAAAATCAGGCCTGTTGCGAGTCTGGAATCTGGTTTCATCATGAGTTGTCCGCCTAGATTGCGTCGTTGCCGGTTTCGCCCGTGCGAATGCGAATGGTCTGCTCGAGGTTGCTGACGAAAATCTTGCCGTCGCCGATCTTGCCTGTGTTGGCCGTCTTGCAGATGGCGTCCACCACCTGGTCGGCCAGATCGTCCTCGACGGCGATTTCGAGTTTCACCTTGGGCAGGAAGTCGATCACGTATTCGGCGCCGCGATATAGCTCGGTATGGCCTTTCTGGCGCCCGAAACCCTTGACTTCGGTGAGCGTCATTCCGCTGACGCCGAGCTCGGACACCGCTTCCCGCACGTCGTCCGACTTGAAGGGCTTGATGATCGCAACAATCAGTTTCATGGGTTTCCTCCCGTTCCAGGACAGCTGTTCAGCAAGCCGCCGATGCGTTTCCCGACTCTACCACGCCGCATCTCCCGAACAAAATCCGGCATCCGCAACTTCGCGGTCCGCCCGCCGCCATTATCGCGGCCGCAGCGGCGGCCGAGGTCGCGGGCGCATCCCGGCCCGGCGCGGAACGGCGCCTGCTCCATTGTCTGCCGCAGTATTGACAACTCTGTCATTTTTTGCCGTTTTCCTCTTCCCCGCGCCCCGGCAAGCGGCCACAATAGCGCTGCGGCCTTTGCCGGAGTCCGCGCGCGGCAAGGCGGGACGGACCGGCGCCGACCTCCGCGCGGCGCCGGTCGCTCCGCGGTAACCTTTGTCGCGATTGCTCGTCTAGCAGCACATACGGACAGCAAAAACGGAAAGGCGGGGGAGCGGCGCGGAAGGTCGCCGGCGGGCACATGAATTCCGAGTACAGGCGCGCGGTGGAACAATACGGACAGAAGGTCTACGCCTTTGCCTGCCATAGCCTGCGCAGCAGGCAGGATGCGGACGACATCACCCAGGAGGTGCTCGTCAAGCTCTGGCGGCACTGGCGAAAAGTCGACCCCGACAAGATCATGGCCTGGCTGATGCGGGTGACGCGCAATGCCGTGGTGGACCATATCCGCAAGCGGCAACTCGCGGAGTCCCGTCGCGACGACCGCATCGAGCCCGACGCCCGGGCCGGCGGCGAAGACCATGGCGAGTCCCGCGACCGCGAACGGTTGCGCGAAGTCTTGCTCGGATCGATCCGGGCGCTCGACGAGCCGTTCCGCTCGCTGCTGATCATGCGCGACATCCAGGGCATGAGTTATGCGGACATGCAGGGCGCGCTGGGAATGAGCGAAAGCAAGGTCAAGGTGTATCTGCATCGGGGCAGGAGGAAACTGCGCGAAGACGAGGGCTTGCGCCGCGCGTTCAACAGCGTGCACGGAACGGAGGAAGTTCCGGTGTCGCTGGCGGCGGCGCGAGTCGAAAACAGCAGCAACAGCAGGTAGATGCGTATGAACGAGAGTCATGATACGGAATGCGTCATCGTCCAGTTGCAGATCGACGGTTTGCTCGACAACGAACTGGAGCCGAAACAGCAGCAATCGGCGCTGGAGCATGTCCGCGCCTGTCCGGATTGCGCGCGCGAGTTTCTGCTGGCGCGCTCGCTGCGCGACGTCATGTTGGATCTGCCCCGGCCGGAATTGCCGCCGACCTTGCTGGCAAAGGTATTCGAGCAGGCCGGCGCTCAGTCCGCGGGCTTGCTCGGGCGACTGCGGCTGCTGCTCGGCGGAGCGCGGTTGCGGCTGGCGGTGCCGGCATTCGCCGCGCTGGCGGCGGTTGCCGTCTGGCTGCGATTCGGCGCGCCGGTCGCGCCGGAGCCGCCGCTCGCCGCGGAAGAGCAATATACGCGGGAAGATCTGGCCGCGGCGATTCAGGATCTGAACACCACCATCCGGACCTTGAACGAAATTTCCGAATCCATGCGGGTCCGGCTCGGCGACAGGATGGTCGGCCTGCCGGTGCTCAGCTTGCCGGCGTTGTCGGTGGACCGGACGGATAGCGGCGCGTCCGCTCCCGTTCCGGACGACCCGATCTGACGCCGGCCGTCAAACTTGCCAAGGAGAGTAGCAATGAAAGCAGTACAGCAAGTCGCCGCCATCTTCAGTCTGGCCGCCTGGAGCGCTCTCGCGGCATCCGCCGAAAACCATCCCGGCTATGTGGATTTTTCCGGTCTGCGGGGCCTGGTCGATACCGACCCCGTGGTTGAAGTTACCTTGCGGGAGCCTTTGCTCCGCCTGTTGACCGAGGTCATACCCGAAGAAGACGAGGAAGCCGTCAGCCTCATTTCCAGATTGCTCGATGTGCGCTTGCATGTCTATGAAAACATCGGCGACGATATGCGACAGATAGCGGAGAATGTGGACGGGATCGCGGCGGACCTTGAAGACGGGGGCTGGGAGCGCGTGGTCCGCGTCCGCGAAGACGACCAGGTGGATATTTTCCTGCGCTATTCGGAAGCCGACCAAGTGGTGCACGGCATTGCGGTGATGGTCGTTTCCGAAGACGGCGAAATGGTGCTTGCGAATATCGCCGGCAACATCAGCTTCGACGATATCGGCGCCCTCGGCCGCTACTTCGATATCGAGGAACTTTCCGAGTACCAGGAGCGGACGGAAGAGGAGGATTGCTGAGCATCCTCTGGATAATTCCGTCCATGGAATTATCCATTGCCGCAAGACAAAGGCACGGTCTTGTCTTGCTCCCGGATGCAATGACTTGCGCTATCGAATCCGGCGGCGCATCCCCGCGCCGCGGGAAAGCCCCGACTTGATCAGAGCTTCCCCGATCCTCTCCGAGTAATTTCCTCCATGAAATCATTCATCCGGAAGTAAAGCCGATTACTGGACTCGGAAGAACTGCAAGTTTGCGCTGACGCGCTGCGAATGGAAGGACGGCCGCGGGAAACATGTCGCCGAGCCGAACAACCGTTCAGGCTTCATCGACCCGTTCCGGCCGAGGGTATTGTCCATCGAACGGAAAAGCGCCGGGCGCGACGAGCGGAAGACTGTCCGGTCGGCGATGAATGCGGCGGAGCGGAGCACCGCGCCCAAGGAGGGTCTTCAATAATGTGATCAAACCGCTGTTCGGGGAAGACCCGAGCGCATATCTGGAGTTGCCGCGAGAGCGGCCCCGGCATCGCCGACGACGGGCTGCGCAAACCAGTTCGCGGTATGTGCAGTTACCGCCATTTGAAGCGCTCCTGAAATTGCAGAAAAGATGTTGCGGAACGGCATTATATAGCAACATTCGCTCTGCTCGCATGTGATCGGGATCACAAGTTATCGAAATTTTTCGGTCGCTGCGGCGACCGCGAAATACCGGCATTGCGACCGGCCGCGGCGCGTCCCGGTCGGTTGCGCGGTTCGCCTCCGTCCCGGTCCGGAAATGATCCCAAGTCCCCTCGCAGGTCGAGAGGACGCTTCCGGGAAAGTCGTCGGATGCCGAGCTTCTATATATTTATTGACTGAAAATCAAATAATTGCAGGTGATTTCCGGTTCGCCGACAGCGGCGGGGCGGTTTCCCTTCGGCCCGCCGAACCGGAGCGGCGGGCGATTCGGCCGTCGGGCCGTCGCGCGCGTTTTCGGGGAAACGTTCGCGCGGCCCGCGTCTTTTCACGACCGCGTTTCGGTCTGGCTTCGTGGTGCCTTCCTCCCGAAAAATGGTCCGGCGAGCGCCGCGAGACCGCCCCGGACGACGGCTCTGCGGGCCGGGACTTTTCGTTCATGTTCGCGGCGGCGATTCAGCGGACGGCGCGCGCGAATCCGGCAAATGCGCAGGCATATCAACAAGTTCTGATTGGCGGTAACTGCACAAACCAGAGATATGATAATCGGCCTGTCGGTAGCGATGCTGGGCAAGGCCCCGGGCACCGGACTGCTCAACGAGTGGTACGGTGTCTACAACGCGAGCGTGGACAAGGGCATGAGCCCGGAAGCGGCCCTGCTGGAGGTGGCGAATCACATCGCCGCCTCGAACGCCTTCACGTCCATGTATCCCTTTTTCATCACGAACGCGGAGTTCGCCCGGGATTTTCTGACCGCGGCCCTGGGCGAAGCGCCCTCGGCGGAAGTGCTGGCTCTGGCGACGGATCTGCTCGACGGCGGCATGGGCCGGGGCGAAATGGGTCTGCTGGCTGTCCAGCAGTTGTTCGAGATCCGCATGCAGGGAGAAAGCCATCCCGCCTACGGCGATTTCGGCGCCCTCGCCATGATGTTCGCCAACAAGGTGGAAGTGGCCACGTACTACACCGTTACCAAGCGCTGGGAAGGCGACTCTGCGAGCGTGCTCGGCGGCGTGACCGGCGACGGCGACAGCGTGGCCGCGGCGAAGGAAGCCATCGACATGATGCGGCGTCCCGGCAAGAGCTTTGAATTGACCACGGGTGTCGACCGGCTCGACGGCACCCTGGGCGACGACACCTTCGTCGCCACCGAGAAGACCCTGACCGGCGTGGACCGGATCGACGGCGGCGAGGGCATGGACACGCTGGAGCTTTCCTCCAGCGGCTCCGACGACGATGTCAATATCTCTTCCGGGGCGAGCGTCATGCACATCGAGACGCTGACGGTCGACAGCGGCGGCGACTTCTCGGCGGACCTGAGCGGCTGGGAAGGTCTGACGGATGTCGTCCTGAGCGATGTCGCGGGGGATGTCGAACTGAATGCCGGCGGCGCGGACGTCGTGTCCGAATCCCTGGGCGACGACGACAAGGACACGACGATAGAGATCGTGAACGCCGCCTCGGTCAACCTCGAGGACGTGAACGCCCGCGCGCAGGTGAACATCTTCGACACGGACACCACGACCTCGGTCATGGTCGAAGGCGGCAAGGGCGTCGAGGTGGGCAAGTCGACGGCGCATTCGGAGACGGTCAAGAGCGTGACGCTCGACGGCGTGCATGACGGCATGGGCGACGACGGCAAGCGCTACGGCACCAACACGGCGGCCGCAGGCGAAAAAGCCGCAGTAAACAACAAGGACAGCGTTCCGGTGCACATCTATTCGAAAGCGATCGAGTCCGTCGACCTGCGCAACACCAACACCACCTTGCTGGTGGAGAACGCCGCCAAGGACATGATGTCGCTGACGGCCATGGTCGACCGGTTCGGCAACACGGCCAACGGGCACGGCAAATTGTGCCTCAAGGGCATCGAGGACCTGATGATCGAGGTGAAGGGCGATTCCAACATCCGCCTGGCTTCGGACCAGATCAAGACGGTCGCCGTTTCCGGCGCTGGCGACCTGACGCTGTCCGCGACCAAATTCGCCCCGGCGGCGGCGGAGAAAGCGGCCGATGTCAAGCCGTCCGAGACGCTGGAGAAACTGACCTTGTCCGGCTCGGGCAAGACGACCCTGGACGCGATGGGGCTGAAGAAGCTGAAGACGGTCGACGCGAGCGATGCGAGCGGCGCCGTCAAGTTGAGCAATCTGGGCGCGAGCGTCATGAGCTACATGGGAAGCGCAGGCAAGGACGATGTGAGCGTGGCGGCGTTCGCGAAGGACGGCCTGAAGGCGGACCTCGGCGCCGGCGACGACACGTTCACGGTCGACAATGCCGCCGCCGGCGCCAAGAGCCGGATCGACGGCGGCGCGGGCATGGACACCCTGGTGCTGAAGCACAAGAAAGGCGCCGATGTCAAAGGCGCCGGGGACGCCTACATGAACTTCGAGACCATCACTCTGGACGCGGGCGGCGGCTCGGGCGTCTACGATGTCAAGGGACTCGGGGTCGACGAGTTGATGGTCAGCGACGGCGGCGCCGGCGCGATCACGTTCAAGAACATGATGTCCGGCACCAGCCTGAAGGTTTCCGGCAAGATGCCCGACAGTACTTCCGGCAAGTCCACGACCACGGCTACGAACGCTGAAGTGAGCTACATGCTGGCGGACGGGGAAGACGGCGCATTCACGCTGACGCTGCATGCGCGGGGCGGCAAGAATGACAAGAAATCGGACCTGGTGACAATCATATCGCCCAGGAACCCGAAGCTGAATCTGACTCTGACCCTGGACCCCGACATCGAAGAGATGACCCTTCACTCTACGGCGACCGTAACCTCTGCGGTGGCCGCCGGGGACCGGCCCAAGGCGGGGGATTACCTGAACGGGTTCAATCTGGCGAACAGCGACAAACTCGAAGAACTGACAGTCACTGGCGATGCCGCAGTCTATGTTACGCCGTCATCTTCCGCATGGGCTCCTTCAGGATTTCTCTCCCTGACCTACCTGGATGCGAGAGAGAACACGGGAGGCCTCGTGTTCCGAGCGCGGGGCGAAACCAAAGCCATGGAAATACACGGCAGCTCTGCCAATGATCGTATTGCCGCCCGGCAGGCCGATGACAAGCTTTTTGGCCACGAGGGCGACGATGTGTTGTTGGGATTCAAGGGTTCGGACACGCTCATAGGCGGCCCGGGCGCCGATGTCTTGAGCGGTGGACAGACCAACGTTTTTCCGGCCAGCCATCAGTTATTCATAACTTCTCAGGTTCCTGGCAACGATGGCAATAACGGGGTAGACACGTTCGTGTACAATGCTGCTTCCGATTCTCAAGTCAACCTCGAGAAGATGACCGGCTTCGACATCATCCACAGATTCCACAAAGGGGTAGACAGGATCAAGCTCAGCCCGGTGCTGGAATTGCGGGGAGAGGTCATCCATTTGGAAAACGGCGCGGCCGACAATGCGAATTCGTTGAAAAAGGTCATCGCAGATCAGGCAGAGGGCCTGTTCAGGAGTGATGCGGAGGGCCGTGTATTCGGCGATCTGAATTCCATTGCGTTCGTTCAAACCAAGGAGGATCAAAACATAACGCAAAGCCGCTTCAATATAGACCAAGGATCGTTCAAGCCCCCGGGTTATAGTTTTGCTGATGGCAAAGTACTGATTACATGGGTTCTGGTGGACGTGGACGGAGATGGGGATTTCGAGGCTGACATCGACATGGCCATTGCGCTGCTGGGTAATGTAATTCAGAAGATTGGCTGGCCCGATGCGGAAGACTTCATCTGATCCGGCGGTTCGCCGCCCTCGACCGAAACCCCCGGCCCCGGCCGGGGGTTTTGTTCATGGCGGCGCGCCCGGGAGTTCGCGAACTGCGCGGTCGATCTGTTAGCATCGCGACTTTCCGCAAAGGGTTGGCCGCCGCCGCGGCCCTCGCATGATCGAGTTGCGCAAGGTCAGCAAGAGCTACGACAACGGCGCGACCCTCGCGGTCGCCGATGTCAGCCTCGAGATCGAAAAAGGCGAATTGCTCGGCCTCATCGGCGAGTCCGGCTGCGGCAAGACAACCACCCTCAAGATGATCAACCGGCTCGAAGAACCCGATGCGGGAGAGGTTCTGGTCGGCGGCCGCGATGTCATGGAGCGCGATCCCCAGGCCTTGCGGCGCAATATCGGCTATGTCTTTCAGGGCATCGGCCTGTTTCCCCATTACACTGTCATGGAAAATGTCGCGGCCGTGCCGCGGCTGCTGCGCTGGAGCGGGGAGAAAACCGAACTTCGCTGTCGCGAGGCGCTCGAACTCGTCGGCCTGCCGGCGGCGGAATACGGCGGCCGCAATCCCCTGCAACTTTCCGGCGGCCAGCAACAGCGCGTCGGCGTTGCGCGCGCATTGGCGGCGGCGCCCGAGGTGGTGTTGATGGACGAACCCTTCGGCGCCCTCGATCCGGTCACCAGGGGACAATTGCGGGAAGAATTCAGGACAATTCAGCGGACGCTCGGCCTGACGGTGATCCTGGTCACCCACGACATGATGGAAGCCCTGTTGCTCGCGGACCGCATCGCGGTCATGAAAGAGGGAGCGGTGCTGCAGGTCGGCGCCCCGCGCGAATTGCTGACGGCGCCGGAACACGATTACGTCAGCGAAATGGTCGATATGCCCCGGCAGGAGGCGGTTCGGCTTGATCGTCTGATCCGGGAAGAGAGCGCGCGGGCATGATCGGCGACAATCTGCGCGAGCAATTGCAGCTGTTGCCCGAATATTTCGAAGGGCATCTGCTGCTGACCCTGATCGCTCTGGGCCTCGGCATCGCCGTCAGCGTGCCGCTCGGCGTTCTCGCCAACCAGCGGCCGGCGCTGAAACGCCCGCTGCTGGTTTCCGTCAGCATCTTGCAGACGATCCCGAGCGTGGCGATTCTCGCGTTGACCGTCGCCGCGCTCGGCGGGCGAATCGGTCTGCTGCCGGCGCTGATCGCCCTGTTGCTGTACAGCATGTTGCCGATCGTGCGCAATACGGTCACCGGTTTGGAAACCATCGCGGACGACGTGGTCGAAGCCGCCCGCGGCATCGGCATGTCGCGCGCGCAGATCCTGGCCAGGGTGCGGCTGCCGCTGGCGCTGCCGGTCATCATCGCGGGCATTCGCACCGCCGCCGTCTGGACGGTGGGGCTGGCCACGCTTTCCACCCTGGTCGGCGCCGCCAGTCTTGGCAACTATATTTTCACCGGCCTGCAAACGCGCAACCTCGTCGCGGTCACCGTGGGCAGCGTCGCCGCCGCGGTCATGGCGGTGACGCTCGACGCCGTTATCGGCGGCATGCAATGGCTCGCGGAAAATCGCAACAACGAACAACTCGCCGGCCGCTACCGCCGGGTGTTCGCCGTCGTCGCCGTCGCGTTGTCGCTGGGCGTCGGCGTATCCGCCTGGAGCTTGCTGCCCGAGCCGGAAGCGGATTTCGTGGTCGGCGGCAAGGGATTCACCGAACAGCACATCATCGCCGGACTGCTGGCGGCGGAACTCGAGGAAGCGGGCTTTCGCGTGGACCGGCGCCTCGGCCTCGGCACCCAGGTGATCTACGAGGCCGCGGCCAACAATGCCGTCGACGCCTATCTCGAATATAGCGGCACGGTCTGGGCGAATTACATGAACCGGGACGATAATCCGGGCCGGGCCGAAGTGCTCGCCGAAGTCGTCGACTTTGTCGAAACGACTGGCGGCATGACCGTGATCGGCGAATTCGGTTTTCAGAATCTGTACGCCTTCGCCATGCGCAAGGATCGGGCGGCCGCGCTCGGCGTGCGCTCCATCGAAGATCTGATACCCGTCGCCGACCAGCTCGCGGCCGGCGGCGACCTGGAATTCTTCGGCCGTCCCGAATGGATTTCGGTGCGCGACGCTTACGGCATCGACTTCGGCCGGAAACTCACATTCGACACCGCCCTGATGTATACCGCCGTCGACGAGGGCCAGGTGGACCTGATCACCGCCTATACCAGCGACGGCAGGATCGCCCATTTCGACCTGCTGGTGCTCGAAGATCCCCGCGGCGCCATGTTGCCGTACGACGGTTTTCTGCTCGCTTCGGCGCAAGCGGCGCAAAATCCCGAATTCGTCGCGGCGCTGGCGGACCTCAAGGGCCGCATTTCCGACGAGGTCATGCGCGAGGCCAATCGCATGGTCGATGTCGAAGGCCGCTCCGTCGGCGACGCCGTCGAATACCTGCGCGGCGCAATTCGCGGCGCGAATCGACCGGCGGCTCCGGGAACTCCTTGATCGTCGGGGCGCGAGTGAGATAATCGCGGTTATCCGGGAAAGTTCTGATCAAGTCGGGACTTTCCCGCGGCGCATGCCCGCGGTACAAGGCCGCGGTACATGAAAGAGTGCCGCCGGATTCGACGGCGCAAGCCATCGCATCCGCAAGCAAGACGAAACCGCGCTCTTGTCTTGCGGCGATGGACAGTTCCATGGACGGCATTATCCGGAAGATGCCCCGGGCGCCGGTCGAATTCGGCGAACCGGACTTTCGCGGGCGCGGATATTGAAACAGTCGACATGCGAAAAATCCGTCCATGTGCCGGCAGGCATGCCGGCGCTCGACCTCGGCGGGCGCGCCTTTTCCTTTTTCGAATTCTGGCCTTCCTGGCTGATGTATTTCCCGGTGGCGGCGCTCTGGCTGCTGTTGGCCCTGCGTCATCGCAGCATCAGCCTGCCCCTGATAGCGAACCCCGCGGTGCCCTTGTCGGGCATGGTCGGCGTGCCGAAGTCCTCGATCCTGAAGCTCGCCGGGAAGACCGCGGACAAGTCGATCCTGCCCTGGACCGTGTTCGAGGTCGGCGGCGATGCGCCGGCCGCGCAGCGCGCGCGCGCGGAAGCCGCCATGGCCGCGGCCGGATTGACCTATCCCGTGGTCGGCAAGCCGGATATCGGCTGCCGCGGCGCCGGCGTCAAGTTGCTGCGCGACCGCGCGGCGCTCGAGTCCTGCCTGGCGCGCTTCCCCACCGGCGGTTTGCTGATGTTGCAGCGATTGAGCGACTGGGAAGCGGAGGCCGGAGTGTTCTACGTGCGCGATCCCGCGAGCGAAAAGGGCCGCATCACTTCGCTGACGCTGAAATATACGCCTTACGTCGTCGGCGACGGCGCCCGCACCCTGGCCGAACTCGTGGCGGCCGACCCGCGCGCGGGCGGCTTGCCGCATCTCTACCAGGAGCGCAACGCCGCGCATTGGCATGCGGTGATTCCGGCCGGCAGCCCCTATCGCCTGGTATTTTCGGCGAGCCATTGCCGCGGCGCGATCTTCCGCGACGGCGGCCGCTTCGTCACCGGGGAGCTGACCCGGGCGCTGGACCGGATTTTCGACGATATGCCGGGTTTCTATTACGGCCGGCTCGATGTCAAGTTCCGCGATATCGAAAGCCTGCGGGCCGGGCGCGACTTGCAGATCATCGAAATCAACGGCGCCAGTTCCGAATCGATCCATATCTGGGATCGCCGGACCGGATTCCCCGATGCGGTGAAAACATTGTTGCAGCAATATCGAACGCTATTTAAACTGGGCGCGGCGCATAGGAAACGCGGCTGCGAACCGCCCGGGTTATGGCCGCTCTACAAGGCCTGGCGCCGCGAATCGCAACTGGTAAAGCGGTATCCCGCCAATGACTAATCCCTGCCGCCTGAATTTCAGACCGCGGGCGCTGGCCGCGCTGGTCGAAAAGCTGCTGGGACTGGATCGACTGGGAGATATTTACGATGCCAGGCCGCCCGGACTGGAGCCGCGGGAATTCCTGCAATACGCGCTCGATTCGCTCGGCGTCAGCCCCAGGCTCGACAACGAGCAATATCTGGAACTGATTCCGCGCGAAGGACCATTGCTGATCGTCGCCAATCACCCCCTGGGGGGCCTCGAAGGCATCGCCCTGGCCAGGATATTGCTCGGGATCCGGCCTGATCTGCAAGTGCTGACGAATGAACTCTTGCGCCGCATACCCGAACTGGCGCCGCTTTTCATCGGCGTCGACGTATTGTCGTCCGCCGCGGCCGGCGCCAATGTCAAGGGCGTCAAGCAAGTGCACAGGCATTTGCGCGGCGGCGGGGCGGTGCTGATTTTCCCGGCCGGCATGGTTTCCGCGATCGAGTTGCGCCAGCGCCGCATCCAGGACCGCAAATGGAGCCGGCTTGCGGGGCAATTGATCAAGCGTTACGAATGCGCCAGCGTGCCGGTCCATGTGAGCGGATACAACAGCGCCGGTTTCTATCTCGCGGGCCTGATCCATCCGCGGTTGCGCACCTTGCTGTTGCCCAGGCAACTGGCGAACAAGCGGGGATTCGCGCTGGAGCTCGCTTTGGGCAAGCCCGTGCTCGCCCAGGAGCTGCGCCTGCTGAAAAAGCCCGGGGCCGTTACCGAATACCTGCGCGTGAGCACCGAAGCGCTGGCGCGCAGGCCCGCGCCGGCGGCGAAATTCGAGCAACGCGTGGCGGACATATGTCCGGTCGCCGCGAGCGGCAAGCTCGCCGCCGCGCTGGCCGGGCTCGAGACGTTCCGGCTGATCGAACACGACGAGTTCGATGTCTATTGCGCCCCCTGCGAGCGTCTGGGCATCATCATGGAATTGATCGCCGTGGCGCGGGAAGTCAGCTTCCGCGCGGCAGGCGAAGGCACCGGCCTGACTCGCGATTCCGACCAGTACGATCCGCATTACCTGCATCTCTTCCTTTGGGACAAGAAGAACGCCCGGGTCGCCGGCGCGTACCGGGTCGGACTGGTGGACGAAATCATCCGCGAACACGGCGTGCGGGGGTTATATAGCCGCTCCCTTTACAAGTACGACAAGGCATTCATCGGGCGGCTCGGTTCGGCGATCGAAATGGGCCGCTCATTCATCCATCCCGATTACCAGCGGCGGCCGGATTCGCTCACCCTGCTCTGGCGCGGCATCGGCCGGGTGCTCGCCAACCGCCCGCAATATCACACCTTGTTCGGTTCGGTGAGCATCTCCCGCGAATACAGCGACCTGGCCCGGGCCTTGATCGCGGACGCCTTGCTCGCCAATTTCAGGGCCAGCGAGTTCGCGCCGCTGGTCAAGCCCCTGACGCCGCACAAGATCGCGCATCGGGTCTGGTCCGAGGACATGCTCAAGGAACTGGTCAATATCAAGATGCTGGGCAAGCTCATCGGCCGCTGCGACCCGGGCAAGGCCGTGCCGGTGCTGTTGCGACATTACCTTTCGCTCAAGGGCCGCATGGTCTGCTTCAATATCCATTCGGATTTCAATGATTCGCTCGAAGGCCTGATCGTCGTCGACGTGCGCAAGACCGATCCGAAGACGGTGACGCGCTTCATGGGCGCCGACGGCTACCGGAAGTTCTATGCCCGCCACAAGTTGACGGATCTGGCTTCGGTTTCATGACCAGGCTCGTCGCCTGCCTGCAACTCCTGGGCGCCCTGGCGTGCGCCGGACTGGCCGCGATAACCGTCGGCAACATGGTCATGGTCGCGCGCATGTCCGATACGATTTCCGTGGTGCATCTGCTGGTGGGGCAGGTCGTGCTCATCGCCTGCCTGCTCGCCCTCGCCCGCTATCTCGCCCGGCGCGGACTCGCCGGCTTGCGAGGCAAGAAGGAACAGGAAAGCCCCGATTAAGCCGGAACTTCCCTGCGGCGCCTGCCTGCGGCATGGGGCGTGAAAACCGACGCGCCGAAAGGCGTTCCAATCGCGCTTCCTGACTGCTCAACCCGTCGGGCGATGCAAGCCGTTATGTCATCGGCATTCAGCCCGAGCGGCGCTTGAGCGGCAGCGCCCGCCGCGCACTTGCGGAGACAGTCCTGCGAACCACCGCGCGGCTTCCGAACGGCACTATAGGAAGCACGAGGGAACAATTCAATGCGCGAAGGCCCGTTCATCGGCAGCGTCATTCCCCCGGCCCGTACCGTCGGCGGCGGTGCGGGCCAGTGGAGCGTCCGCATCTCCGACAACTGGCGTGTGGTGTTCCGCTTCGAGCACGGCGAGGCCGTGGACCTGATCGACTGTCACTGACAAAAGGGGGCGATGACCATGAACGATGTTGCAGGCGATCTCGTCGACCCGATGCGGAACCCGCCGCATCCGGGCGAACTCATCCGCGAGAGCATGGACGATGCGGGCTGGAACGTGACCGGGACGGCGGTGCGTCTCGGATGCGAGCACGGAACGCTGTCGCGCCTGCCGCCAGCGCTGGATCAGGCCCGCCGGACCCCGGCAGCCGGACAACCCAACACGCCGGAACACAAGACCGACCGGACCTGGACCATCATCTCCCGCGGCCGAACAGGCGCCGCAGCGCAAATTTTCCGATTGCATGACGGCCGCGCGCCGGGTTACAGTTCGGCACAACCGCTGCGGCGAGTGTATTTTGGACTTGACTTCCTGCCTTGATAACGGTGTAGATTCGCGCCTCTTCATGTCTTGGGTGAATCACATCCGGTGAATAACAGAGGAGCATTGCAATGACTCAAGATATTTCCCGGACCGGCGGCGCCGGCGACGACACCCTGACGGGCGGTCTCGGCGACGACATCCTGACGGGCGGCCTTGGCGACGACACCCTGACGGGCAGCGACGGCGACGACACGCTGACGGGCGGAACCGCAAGCGCGGGTGCCGACGCGGACTTTCTCGCCATGAACCCCGGCAGCTCGGACGATGACACGCTGGACGGCGGCGCGGGCGACGATACGCTGGACGGCGGCGCCGGCGACGACACGCTCGATGGCGGCACGGGCGACGACACGCTCTATGGCGGCGACGGGGACGACGCGGTCGATGGCGGCGCGGGCAACGATGTCCTGTTTGGCGGCCGGGGCGCCGACAGGCTGACCGGCGGCCGGGGCGCGGACTCGCTCTATGGCGGCAACGGCCATGACATCTTTGCGTTCTCGGTCGGCGACGGGGCCGACTACATCAACGATTTCGAGGCTGGCGACATCATCGAGATCGCCGGCGTGCCGGGCGGTTTCGAGGATCTGGTGGTCGAGCAGAAGGGCTCCCATACCGTCATCCGCTACGGCGACGGCGACACGATCACCCTGTCGGGCGTGTCGGCGGACAGCTTGGATGCGAACGACTTCCGGTTCCTTCCCGTCGAGGCAACCCCGCCGCAGAACGGCGGCGAGGACACCGCTTCGCAGGACGACCTTGCGCAGGGTGTGCCGCTGGACGGCAACGACGAAGCCTTGATCGGCGGGTCCGCCGGCGGCAGGGTGCTTGAGGGCGGCTATGGCGCGAACACGCTGACGGGCGGCGACGGCGACGATACGCTGTGGGGCCGCAAGGGCAACGACACGCTGGCCGGCGGCAAGGGCGCCGATACGCTGGGCGGCGGCAAGGGCAAAGACATACTGATCGGCGGTTCGGGCGATGACACGCTGACGGGCGGCCGCGGCACTGATACCTTCGTATTCGCGGCCGGAGACGGCACCGACACGATCACCGATTTCGGGACCGGCGACAGGATCCGCCTTGACGGCGTATCCGGCGGTTTCGCAGGGCTGATCATCGAGCAGAACGGTGCCGATACGGTCATCCGCTATGGCGAGGGTGCGGATACGATCACCCTGTCGAGCGTGTCGGCGGACAGCCTCGGCGATGACGACTTCATCCTGCCGGCCGCCGCGGGCGACAGCGAAACGGTTGTTTACGGCACCAGTACGAAAGACGAAGACAACGACGGCGGCAACCCCCTCGACAACGACAACGACAACGATAACGATAACGACGGCGGTGATCCTCTCGACAACGACAACGACGGCGGTGACCCGAATGCCGACAACGACGGCGGCGAGGACACGATCCCGGGCGCTTCGGGAGATAATCCGCTCGACGTTGAGGTCTGCGGCGAGACCATTCATGGCGGCTGGGGCGCCGATTCGCTCTTTGGCACCGCGTGCGACGACACGATCTACGGCAACTCGGGTGACGACAAGCTCTACGGTCGAAAGGGCGATGACATAATCCATGGCGGCGGGGGCAACGACCTCCTCCGCGGCAACTCGGGCGACGATGAGCTCCGGGGCGGCGATGGCAACGACACGCTGAGGGGTCGTGACGGCGACGACCTGCTGGAAGGCGGCAAAGGCTGGGATTGGCTCTCGGGCGGTCTGGGCAATGACGCGCTCCGGGGCGGGGCGGGCAACGACTATTTCGTTTTCGGAACGGAGGGCTACGCCGGCAAGTGGGGATTCAAGGATGGCGGCGACGACACGATCCTCGACTTCGAGGACGGGACGGACTACATCGTCCTCGGCTCGGTCGATGGGGAGTACCGCTTCGACGACCTCGATATCCGGCAGTCCGGCAGTGACGCCGTCATCACCTGGTCCCTGGGGACCATCACTCTGAAGGGGATTCAGGCGTCGCAACTGAGCAAGGCCGATGTCCTTGCCCACGTCCCGGTCGAATTACACGAGCCCCACTTGAAACTCGACGACAGCATGGGCGATGACGCGCTCCAGGGCCGCGCGGGCCTCAGCGACCGGTTCGGATTCACGCATGGCGGCGACGACACGATCCTCGACTTCGATCACGGGAGGCTCGTGAAAGACCGCATCGCCTTCTATTCGGTCGACTCGGAACTCGGCTTCGACGACCTCGATATCCGCCAGTCCGGCAGTGATGCCGTCATCACCTGGTGGTTGGGGACTGTCACCCTGGAGGGTATACAGGCATCGCAACTGACCGCGGCCGATTTTGACTTCATCGGCTGACGCGCCTGACGCGCCGCGCCGCCAGAGCCATGCGAGAAGCGCCGGGCCAGCCAGAGGGGACAGGAGCGTCGGGGGCTCGACGCGAGTTACCGCTGCAACTTGCCAGGAACCGGGAAATTCGATTGCATGACGGCCGCGCGCCGGGTGTATTCTGGACTTGACTTCTTGCCTTGATCACGGTGTAGATTCGCGCCTCGCGCCTCTTCGTGTTTTGCGGATTTCGGCGCCGGCCAGCTCGGTCGCCCTCGGGAGAGCCGCTCCCGCCTGAATGTTGTCTTCCCCGCCCGTGCGCCCTCCCCGGAGGAGCGCCAACGCGTTGCCCGGCAGCGCGCACGCCGTGTCGGAGGCAGGAGCGCCTCCCGACCGGACCGGCCTCACCTGGCATGGCCCCTGTCGCGGCCTTCCCGAGGCCGTGGCTCCGCCCCTCATCCGCACTGACCTGCCGCCCCGGCGGGCACCTGCCCCGGCGTCCGTCGGTCGATGGACGCTGCGGATAGGCTCGCTTGACCTGAAGGGGACGAAACGATGACACAGGATATTTCCCGGACCGGCGGCGCCGGCGACGACACGCTGACGGGCGGCCTCGGCGACGACGCCGCCTGTCCTGCGGGCCGGGAAAGAGAGTATAATCCGAACCTTTTGCGCAGGTCGGGCTCGCGCCGTGATCCTTGTTGAAGATGCCGGCAGTTTTTCGCGAAAGCACGGCCGATGCGCGGCCGCGATCGGGAAATTCGACGGAGTCCATCTCGGCCACCAACGCATACTCGATCAGTTGCGGGAGCAGGCGCGGGCGAGAGGCCTGCCGGCGCTCGCCATCGTGATCGAGCCGCATCCGGAGGAATTCTTCGCCGGCGCGGACGGAGATTGTCCGCCGCGATTGACGGACCAGCGGACGAAGTTGCGGCTGCTCGAAGAGTACGGCGTCGATTGCTGTTTCGTGTTGCGCTTCGACGAGGAGCTGAGCCGCGCTTCGGCGGAAGACTTCATTCGCGATGTCCTGGTCGAGGGACTGGGCGTGTCCGCGCTCATTGTCGGCGACGACTTCCGTTTCGGTTTCCGGCGGACGGGCGATTTCGCCTTGCTCGAACGCAAGGGCGGGGAGTTCGGTTTCGATGTCCGGCGGGCCGCGACGCGGGAAGTCGAAGCAATGCGCGTCAGCAGCACCCTGGTGCGGCAGAAGCTGGCGCAAGGCGATTTCGTCATGGCGGAGAAATTGCTGGGCCGTCCTTATTCGATCAGCGGCGCGGTGGTCAGGGGCGAACAACTCGGCGCGAAGCTGGGCTTCCCCACCTGCAATATCGAATTGCCGCGCCGGCGAAGTCCCTTGCGCGGCATATACGCCTGCGTGGCGAAGACGGCCGGCGGCGAATATCCGGCGGCGGCGAGCATCGGCTGCCGGCCGACGGTCAGCGATGACGGCGCGCCGGTGCTCGAGGCGCATTTGCTGGATTTCGACGGCGTGCTTTACGGCGAGACCATCGAGGTCGTTTTCCGGCGGAAGATTCGCGAAGAGGAAAAATTCGCTTCGCTGGAAGAACTGCGGCGGCAAATCGCCGCCGATGTGGAAGAAATCAGGCGCGTTCTCGCCGACGCGGGAATCCGGGGAAGTTCCGAGTCATGAGCAAGTACAAGGACAGCCTGAATCTTCCGCATACGGATTTCCCCATGCGGGCCGACCTCGCGCACCGGGAGCCGGCGCGCCTGCGCAAATGGCGGCGACTCGACCTGTATCGCGCCGTCCGCGCAAAGAACGCCGGCCGGCCGCTTTTCGTATTGCACGACGGGCCGCCTTACGCCAACGGCGATCTTCATCTCGGCCACGCGATCAACAAGACCCTCAAGGACATCGTCGTCAAATCGCGGGCGATGACGGGCTTCGACGCGCCCTACATTCCGGGCTGGGACTGCCACGGCCTGCCGATCGAACACAATGTCGAAAAGAAACAGGGCAAGGCGGGGCGGAAGATCAGCCATGCCGAATTCCGCCGGGCCTGCCGCGAATACGCCGCCGGCCAGGTCGAAAGGCAGAAGGCGGGCTTCATCCGCCTGGGAGTGCTCGGGGATTGGGAAAATCCCTATCTCACCATGGATTTCAGGACCGAGGCCGATACCGTGCGCGCCTTGGCGCGGATTGTCGCCAACGGCCATCTCGTGCGGGGCTACAAGCCGGTGTACTGGAGCGTCGCGGGCGCGTCGGCCCTGGCCGAGGCCGAAGTCGAATTCAAGGACAAGACTTCGCCGGCCATCGATGTCCGTTTCGCCGCGGCCGACCGCGCCGCCTTGCTGGCCTGTTTCGAGGGAGCGGAGCCCGCGGATCCCGCCTTGCCTGTTTCGGTGGCGATCTGGACCACCACGCCCTGGACCCTGCCGGCGAACCAGGCGGTCTGCCTCCATGCCGAACTCGATTACGCCCTGGTCCGCTGCGAACTCGACGCCGGGCGGGAAGAACTGTTCGTGATCGCGGCGGCAATGGTCGCGCAGGTAATGGAGCGATTCGGCTGCGAGCGGTTCGAAGCGCTCGCCTCGTGCAAGGGCGCGCGACTGGAATCGCAGCGCCTGCGTCATCCCTTTTGCGAACGCGACGTGCCCATCGTGCTCGGCGCGCACGTCACTACCGAAAGCGGCACGGGCGCGGTGCATACCGCGCCCGACCACGGCGTCGACGATTTCAACACCGGCCGCGATTACGGCCTGGAGACGCTCGACCTGATCGACGACCGCGGCGTCTTTCGCGCCGCGGCGGGCCGCTTCGCCGGCGCCCATGTCTACAAGGTCGACGCCGACATCATCGAAACGCTGAAAGAGCGCGGCAAACTCATCTGCGAGAATCGCATCACCCATAGCTACGCGCATTGCTGGCGCACCGGGACGCCGCTGATCTATCGCGCGACGCCGCAATGGTTCATCAGCATGAACGAGCGCGGCCTGCTCGATGCGGCCCTCGAGGCGGCGCGCGGCGTCGAATGGGTGCCCGACTGGGGCCGGGCGCGCATGGAACTGATGTTGCGCGGCAGCCCGGACTGGTGCGTTTCGCGGCAGCGCGCCTGGGGCGTGCCGATCACCTTGTTCACCCACAAGGAAACCGGCGCATTGCATCCCGACACCGGGCGGTTGTTCGAACAGGCGGCCCGGCGGATCGAGCAGGGCGGTATCGAGGCCTGGCATGAACTCGACGCCGAAGAATTGCTGGGCGCCGACGCCGAACATTACGACAAGACGACCGACACGCTCGATGTCTGGTTCGATTCGGGCGTCACGCACTTTTCGGTGCTCAGGCGGCGCGAACAGTCGGCCTTTCCGGCAGACCTCTACCTGGAAGGATCGGACCAGCATCGCGGCTGGTTCCAGTCCTCGCTCAAGACCGCCGTCGCCATGTACGGCGCCGCGCCCTATCGGGAAGTGCTGACCCACGGCTTCTTCGTCGACGCCGAAGGACGCAAGATGTCGAAGTCGCTGGGCAATACCGTGGCCCCGGACAAGATCTTCCGCAAATACGGCGCCGATATCCTGCGCCTGTGGGTCGCCGCCACCGATTATCGCGGCGAAATGGCGGTTTCCGAGGCGATTTTCGGCCAGGTCGCCGACGCCTATCGGAGAATCCGCAATACAGCGCGGTTCATGCTCGCCAACCTGAACGGCTTTCATCCGGACCACGACCTGGTGGAGCCCGCGCGAATGGTCGCGCTCGACCACTGGATCGTGCGGCGCGCCGAAAGTCTGCTGGCGGAGGTGATCGCGCATTATCGCGAATACAATTTCCTGGCGATCTACCAGAAAGTGCATCATTTCTGCGCGGTCGAACTGGGCGGCTTCTATCTCGACATCGTCAAGGACCGGCAATACACCACCCGGGCCGATGGTCTGCCGCGGCGCTCGACCCAGAGCGCCATGTACCGCATTCTCGAAATGCTGGGCCCGATGATCGCGCCGATCCTCAGTTTCACCGCCGACGAGATCTGGGAGAACATTCCCGGCGAGCGCGCGGCCTCGGTATTGTTGGCCGACATGGACGGGGCCGGATCGGGATTCGAAGCCGAAGGCAGGTTCTCCGACGCGTTCTGGGAACGCGTCATGGCGGTGAAGGCGGCGCTCAATCGGGAACTCGAAGCCAGGCGCGCGGACAAGACCATCGGTTCGAGCCTCGGCGCCGAAGTAGACTTGTACGCGGACGACGAATTATTGTCGCGCCTGCGCGAATTGGGCGACGAACTGCGTTTTGTCCTGATCGTTTCCCGCGCCGACGCGCATCCGCTGGCGGCCGCTGGCGCGGACAGCGCGGCGACGGAAATCGAGGGCTTGCGCGTGCGCGCGGCGGCGACCTCCCGCCGCAAATGCGCGCGCTGCTGGCACCATTGCCCCGATGTCGGCGAGAATGGGAAATATCCGGACCTGTGCGGCCGCTGCATCCTCAATATCGAAGGCCCTGGCGAACAGCGGCTGTTCGCCTGAACGCGCCGCCGGATTCAACGGCGCGAGCCGCAGCATCCGTGAGCAAGACAAGACCGCGCTTTTGTCTTGCGGCAATGAATGATTCCATGGATGGAATCATTCAGAGAAGACAAGGCGAGCTCCGATTTATCGGGGCTCGCCTGCGGCACATGGATGTGCCGCCGGATTCGATGGCGCAAGCCATTGAATCCGTGAGCAAGACAAAACCGCGCTTTTGTCTTGCGGCAATGAATGATTCCATGGATGGAATCATTCAGAGAAGAGAAGACAGGCACAATTGCGAGTTGCGGCGATGAAGGTCGAACGCGGCGCCAGAATCAATTTGCATTTCTCGCTCGCGCTGGCCGACGGCGCCGTCGTCGATTCGAATTTCGCCGGCAAGCCGGCGACCTGCATGATCGGCGACGGCAGCCTGCCGCCGGCTTTCGAGCAGGAATTGCTCGGCCTGGAAGCGGGCGATGAAATCGAGCGGACCATGCCGCCGGAGCGGGCTTTCGGCGTTGTGAATTCCGCCAACCTGCATCGTTTTCCGGCGGCGAACTTCAGTTCGCTGTTGCGGGACGCGCTCGCGCCGCTGGTTCCGGGCAGCGTGGTGATGTTCAGGGATGCGGGCGGATCCGATCGTCCCGGAGTCATTCGAAGCGTCGGCGACCTCGAAGTTGAGGTAGACTTCAATCATCCGCTCGCGGGCAGGGAAATCGTCTTCCGCGCCTTGATCGTCTCGGTGCTGGCGCCCGGAACGAGCAGACTGGAACTGGAGCAAGGCCTTGAAAACACCGGCGGCGACGACCGGCTCCGCTAGCGCCGCGGCGCCGGACATCAGGGTCAAGTTGGCCAATCCGCGCGGTTTCTGCGCCGGGGTCGACCGCGCCGTCGACATTGTCGAACGCGCGCTGGCCTTGTTCGGCGCGCCGATATACGTGCGCCACGAGATCGTGCATAACCGCCGCGTGGTGGCAAGTCTCGAAGCGCAAGGCGCGATTTTTGTCGAGGAACTGGAGGAAATTCCCGCCGCCGATTCCGCCGGCCGCGTTCCGACCGTCGTTTTCAGCGCGCACGGCGTCGCCAGACAGGTTCGCGCGGATGCCGCCGCGCGCGGCTTCCGGGTATTCGACGCTACCTGTCCGCTGGTGACCAAGGTGCATATGGAAGTGGCCAGAGCGAGCCGCAAGGGAGACGAATGCGTCCTGATCGGCCATGCCAACCATCCGGAAGTGCAAGGCACGATCGGCAATTTCGACCGCGCCGCCGGCGGCGCCATCCATCTGGTCGAGACTGTCGAAGACGCGCGCCGGCTCGAGGTCGGGAATCCCTCCCGCCTGTCCTATGTTTCCCAGACGACCTTGTCGGTGGACGACTGCGAACAGATCGTCGAAGCGTTGCGCGAGCGCTTTCCGCGCATCGCCGGGCCGCGCAAGAGCGATATCTGCTACGCCACCCAGAACCGCCAGGACGCGGTCAAGCAACTGGCGCTCGAATGCGAACTGATACTTGTCGTCGGCGCCCGCAACAGTTCCAATTCCAACCGCTTGCGCGATATCGGCGAGCGGCTCGGCTGCCGGTCGCATCTGATCGACAGCGCCGCCGCCATCGACCCGAACTGGCTCGAAGGCAAGACGCGCATCGGCGTCACCGCCGGCGCCTCGGCGCCCGAATCCCTGGTGCGGGAAGTCGTCGCCTGGTTGCGCGAGCGCCGGCAATGCCGGGTCGAGGAACTTGACGGCATCAGGGAAGATATCGCTTTCAACATGCCCGCGGGTCTGCGCGGCTGAGTCCCGCGAAGGTTCAGCGCGGCAAGTATTCATTGCCGCAAGACCAAACGCGGTTTTGTCTTGCTTGCGGATTCGATGACTTGTGCTGTCGAATCCGGCGGGCTCTTTTGCGTCGCAGGAAAGCTCCGACTTGATCAGCGCCTGCGCAACTGTTCCAGGCTGGATCGTTTCGCCCGCAAGGCGGCTATCGAATCCGACATTCGCGCCGCGCTTTCGCGCGCCCCGGCAATGATCGCCGCCGGGGCCCCGGCGACGAAGCCGGGGTTGTCGAGTTTGGCCCGCGCCGCGCGCAGGCCTTTCGCGAGCTTGTCGATTTCCCGGTCGAGCCGGGATTTTTCCGCGTCGATATCGATCAGTCCGGCCAGGGGCACGAGCACTTCGGTTCTCGCCTGCAGCGAGGTGGCCGCCGCCGGCGCTTCGCCTTCCAGCCATTCGACCGATTCGAGTTTCGCCAGTTGCAGCAGCAAGCGGCGATATCGCGTCAGCCGCGCCCTGTCGGCGGCTTCGTGTTCGGGCCGCCGGCAACGCAGCAGCGCCGACATTTGCCGCGCCGGAGAGATATCCATCTCGCCGCGGATATTGCGCACCGCCGAAACCACCTGCTTGAGCCATTCGATGGCCGCGGCCGCCTCGGCGTCGGGCGCGGCGGCCGCGGGCTCCGGATAGGGCTGCAACATGATGCTGTCGCCTTCGATCGCGAGCAGCGGCGCGATGCGCTGCCAGATTTCCTCGGTGATGAAGGGCATGAAGGGATGCAGCAGGCGCAGCGAGCATTCGAACACGGTCAGCAATACGCGCCGGCTCGCCGCCGCGGCGGCCGGATTCTCGTCCTCGTTCCAGAGCACCGGCTTGGAAAGTTCCAGATACCAGTCGCAGAATTCGTGCCGGATGAAATCATGCAGGCAGCGCGAGGCGTTGTCGAAACGATATTGTTCCATGGCCCGGCGCATGTCGGCGGCGGCGGATTCGAAACGGTCCATGATCCAGCGGTCCGCCGTCGCGCAATCGGCGGCGACGACGGCTTGCGCCACCGGCTTGCCTTCGGTGTTCATCAGCACATAGCGGGCGGCGTTCCAGATCTTGTTGCAGAAATTGCGAAAGCCTTCCATGCGGCCGATGTCGAACTTGATATCGCGTCCGGTGGAGGCGAGCGAATAGAAGGTGAAGCGCAGCGCGTCCGCGCCATAGCCGGGAATGCCCTCGGGAAATGACTCGCGCGTGCGTTTTTCGACTTTCTCGCGCAGCTGCGGCTGCATCATGCCGTCGGTGCGCTTGGCGACGAGGTCGGGCAGGGAGATGCCGTCGATCAGATCGATCGGGTCGAGGATATTGCCCTTGGACTTGGACATCTTCCGGCCGTGTTCGTCGCGCACGAGACCGGTGATGTAGACCTTGCGGAACGGGATTTCGCCGGTGAATTTCAGGGTCATCATGATCATGCGCGCGACCCAGAAGAAGATGATGTCGAAACCGGTCACGAGCACGCTGGTGGGATGGAAGCGGTCGAAATATTCGCGCTCCCGGGGCCAGCCCAGCGTGGAAAAAGTCCATAGCGCGGAAGAGAACCAGGTGTCGAGCACGTCTTCGTCCCGGCGCAGGGCGACGCTGTCGGGCAAGCCGTATTCCCGTCTGACCTCGGCTTCGCCGGCGCCGACATAGATATTGTCCTGCTCGTCGTACCAGGCGGGGATCCGGTGGCCCCACCAGAGCTGGCGGCTGACGCACCAGTCCCGGATATCGCGCATCCAGGCGAAATAGGTGTTTTCCCAATTACGGGGAACGAATTCGACGGCGCCGTCCGCCACCGCCTTGATCGCCGGCCTGGCGAGGGACTCGACCGACACATACCATTGCCGCGTGAGGAAAGGTTCGATGACGGCGCCGCTGCGGTCGCCCCGCGGCACTTTCATCTTGCGCGCTTCGGTCCGCTCCACCAGACCCGCCCGCCCGAGATCCGCCAGCACCTGCTCGCGCGCCTCGAAACGGTCCAGGCCGCGATAGCGCGCGGGCGCCTCGTCATTGATGCGCGCGTCGCGCGTGAGGATATTGATCATCGGCAGGTCGTGGCGCAGGCCGATTTCGTAGTCGTTGAAATCGTGGGCCGGGGTGATCTTGACGCAGCCGCTGCCGAATTCGGGGTCGACATGTTCGTCCGCGATAATCGGAATCCGCCGGTCGCATAGCGGCAATTCGAGCAGCTTGCCGACGAGTCCCCGATAGCGCGGGTCTTGCGGATGCACCGCCACGGCGGTATCGCCGAGCATGGTTTCCGGGCGCGTGGTGGCGACGACGACATGGTCCGCGCCGCCGCCGGCGCCGTCGGCGAAAGGGTAGCGCAGATGCCAGAGCGAACCGTCTTCCTCCGCGGAAATGACTTCCAGGTCGGAAATCGCGGTCAATAGCGCGGGATCCCAGTTGACCAGGCGCCGGCCGCGATAGATCAGCCCTTCGCGATAGAGCTCGATGAACACCTTCTCGACCAGGGCCGACAGGTCGGGGTCCATGGTGAATCGCTCGCGCGACCAGTCGAGCGAGGCGCCCATGCGCCGCAACTGGCGGGTAATGATGTCGCCGTATTCCCTTTTCCAGTCCCAGACGCGCTCGACGAAACGTTCGCGGCCGATCTCTTCCCGACCGACGCCTTCGGCGTTCAATTGCCGCTCGACCACCATCTGGGTCGCGATGCCGGCATGGTCGGTGCCGACCTGCCAGAGCGTATCCCGGCCTCGCATCCGGTGGTAGCGGATCAAGGCGTCCATGATGGCCAACTGGAAACCATGGCCCATGTGCAGCCTGCCGGTGACGTTCGGCGGCGGGATGGCGATGCTGTAGGGTTCGCCGTCGCCGCGGGGGGCGAAATAGCCGGCCTGCTCCCAGGCGCGATACCAGCGGTCCTCGATTGCTCGCGGCTTGAAGGTCTTTTCCATTTCAGTCTTCGTTCGCCAGGCTCAGCAGATATTCCATCAGCAAGGGCACGGGCCGGCCCGTGGCGCCTTTCCCGGCGCCTTCGGAATGCCAGGCGCTGCCGGCGATATCGAGATGGGCCCAGGAGAACTTTTCCGCGAAGCGCGAGAGGAAACAGGCGGCGGTTATCGTGCCCGCCCGCTTGCCGCCGATATTGGCCATGTCGGCGAAATTGCTGTCGAGTTGTTGCTGATATTCGTCCCAGAGCGGAAGTTGCCAGGCGCGGTCGAGGCAATCCAGGCCGCATCGCAGCAGACGGTCCATCAATGCCTGATCGTTGCCGAGCATCACGTTGGCCTCGTTGCCGAAGGCGGCCACCGCCGCGCCGGTCAAGGTGGCGATATCGATGACGCAGGCCGGATCGAAACGTTCGGCATAGGTCAGCGCGTCGCATAGCACCAGCCGGCCTTCGGCGTCGGTATTGAGGATTTCCACGGTTTTCCCCGACATGCTCGCGACGATATCGCCCGGTTTGGTCGCCTTGCCGCCGGGCATGTTTTCCGCCGCCGCCACCATGCCGATCAGGTTGATCGGCAATTGCAATTCGGCCGCGGCGGCGACCGCGCCGAACACGCTGGCCGCGCCGCACATGTCGAACTTCATTTCGTCCATGGCGAGACCCGGTTTCAGGCTGATGCCGCCGGTATCGAAGGTAATGCCCTTGCCGACCAGCGTCACGGGCCTGCGGTCGTCGCCGGCGCCGCGATAATGCAGCACGATCAGCCGCGCCTCCTCGGCCGAGCCGGCGGCGACCGAAAGCAGGCAGTCCATTTTCAGCTCCCGCATTCGCGCTTCGTCGAGCACTTCGACATCGACGGCGGCGAAACCGTCGGCCAATTCCCCGGCATGGGCGGCCAGATATTCCGGCGTGCAGATATTGCCGGGCAGGTTGCCGAGCTGGCGGGCCCGGTTCATGCCTCTGCCGATGGCCTTGCCCCGGCGCAAGGCCTGGTCGAGATCCTCCCCCGGCGCCGCGACCGACAGGTGTTCGAGCACGGCTTCCCGGCTCGCGCTCGCCTTGGTGGTCGTGTAGCGATACGCGGCGACTTCGGCTTCCCGGGCCAGTCTCGCCGCCAGCCATTGCGCGCCGGGGCCGTTCGCTTGCAGGTCGGCCAGCGCGAAATGGACTCGCGGCATGTTGCGGGCCAATACGAAGCGGACGGCGGCCGCGAGCAACTTCGCGGCCGCCGCGGCGTCGAACTCGTCCGGGGCGCCGGCGCCCGCGAGCAGGATGCGGCTGGCGGCGCAATGTTCCGGGCCGTGCAGCAAGTGCGCATCGCCGATATCCCAGACGTAGTCGCCGCTGGCGGCGACCCGACCCAGGGCTCCCGCGACCGCCGCGTCCAGCGCGCTCGCTTCCTTGCCCAGTCCGCCGTCTTTCCAGACCGGAACCACGAGACAGTCGACCGCGATTTCCGCGCTGGACGCCGGCGTGACCGAATAATGCATGAGCCTTCTCCTCCAAAGTCGGGTTCGGTATTGACGCAGGGGCGTAATGCTAAGTAGATTGGGCGATTCAGGCAACCGGGAGACGAAAATCGGATTGAGATTGAACCAATCCGCTTGCGCGCTGTCTCATGATCAGTGTTGTTCGTCAGCCAGGCTCCGATTTATCGGAGCTTGGCCGCGGCACACGGATGTGCCGCCGGATTCGACGGCGCAAGCCGCCGAATCCGGGAGCAAGACAAAACCGCGTTTTGTCGTGCGGCAATGAATAATTCCATGGATAGAATTATTCAGAGGATACTTAGGGAAGCTCTGATCAAGTCAGAGCTTCCCTGCGGCACATGGATGTGCCGCCGGATTCGATGGCGCAAGCCATTGAATCCGGGAGCAAAACAAAACCACGCTTTTGTTTTGCGGCAATGAATAATTCCATGGATGGAATTATTCAGAGGATACTCAGGGAAGCCCCGGTTGACCGGCGCTTCCCCGCCGCGCATGGATGCGCCGGCGCGAGCCGTCGAATTCGGGAGCAAGACAGAACCGCGCTTTTGTCTTGCGGCAATGAATGATTCCATGGCCGGAGCCATTCAGAGGATACTCAAATTGCAGGAGTCGTCGTCATGCCTCGCATCAAGCTCAGCCTCCCGGAAGAATTCTCCTTCAGGATGGAACGAAGCGTGGGCCTCAGCGACCTGAACTACGCGAAACACCTCGACAGCCTGTCGATGGTCGGGATACTGCACGAGGCGCGGCTGCAATATCTGGCGAGTCTCGGTTTCACCGAAGAAAACATCTTTGGACTCGGCATGGTGGTGACCGACCTCTCGGTGGATTTCCGCTCCGAATCCTTCGCCGGCGACATGCTGGTCGTCGATGTCGGCGTCGGCAAGGTGAACCGCTACGGCCTCGATATCTGCTCGCAGGTCACCAACAGCGCGCTCGACGCAGTGGTCTGCGTGGCCAAGATGGGCGTCGTCCTGTTCGATTTCGACAAGCATCAGATGGTTGCCGTGCCCCGGCAATTCAGGCAACTGGTGCAGCTCGCGGCGTCCCGCGCCGCCTGACGGTCGCGGTTCCGTCGCCGTCTCGGCCCGGGCAAGCTCCGACTTGCCGGGACGTTTCCCGGTGCGCGCAGACATCGCCGGATTCGACGATGCAAGGGAAGCTCTGATCGGCTCGGAGCCCCTGCGGCGCATGCCTGCGGCACAAACGCGAGACAAAAGAACACCGCCGGGCTCGACAGCGCAAGCCATTGCATCCAGGAGCAAGACAAGACCGCGCTTTTGTTTCGCGGCGGCGAACAGAACAACTCCATGGCCGGAATTGTCCGGGAGGATGCCCGGTCGTGGAATCCCGGCCGGAAGGCCAATGAAAGACAAGACAGGAATGTTTCTCATGAACCGCATCTTTTGCCTGATCGCGTTATCGGGCCTGCTGTTTTCGCCCCATGCCGCCCGCTCCCAGCAATCCGCCGAAGACTGGTTCGAACAGGGCCGCGCGGCGGTCGAGCGCAATCTCGCCCGGCGCGGCGCGGCCGATGCCGGCGCGACGGCGAAAAACGTGATTCTTTTCGTCGGCGACGGCATGGGCCTGTCCACGGTCACCGCCGCGCGCATCCTGGAAGGCCAGTTGCGCGGCGAGACCGGCGAAGAAAACGAATTGTTCTTCGAGAACTTCCCCAATGTCGCGTTGGCCAAGACCTACAATACCGATGCCCAGGTGCCGGATTCGGCGGGCACCATGACCGCCATGGTCACCGGCGTGAAAACGCGGGCGGGCCTGCTCAGCGTCAGCGATGTCGCGCGGCGCGGCGATTGCGCCTCCCAGCGAGGCGCCGCGCTGACCACCTTCCTCGAACGCGCGGAAATGCGCGGGCTCGCTACCGGCATCGTCAGCACGGCGCGCATCACTCACGCCACGCCGGCGGCGAATTACGCTCATCTGCAGCGCAATCTGGAGTCCGACGCCGAGGTTGCCGGCCTTGCCGCGCCGGGCGATTGCGTCGATATCGCGCGGCAACTGGTCGAATTCGCGGACAATCTGGCGGGCTCCGACGGTCTCGAAATCGCGCTCGGCGGCGGGCGCCGCGCTTTCCTGCCGGACCGCGCCGGCGCGGACCCCGAAGACGGCCGGGCCGGCATCCGACTCGACGGCAGGGATCTGACCCGCGAGTGGGTCGAGCGCCACGACGCCGCCGCCTATGTCTGGAACGCCGAGCAGTTCGCCGCGGTGGAGCCGGACAAAGTCTCCCATCTGCTCGGCCTGTTCGAGCATTCGCACATGGAATACGAACTCGACCGCGAACAAGACGCGGGCGGCGAGCCGAGCCTGTCCGAAATGACGGCCAAGGCCATCGAAATCCTCGCGCGCGATCCGGACGGCTATTACCTGAATGTCGAATCCGGCCGCATCGACCACGCCCACCACGCGATCAATCCGCGACGGGCGCTGATCGACGCCGTCGAACTGGCGCGGGCGGTGCGGACCGCTTACGAAATGGTGGATTTGTCCGAAACGCTCATCATCGTCACCGCCGACCATAGCCATGTGTTCACCATCGCCGGCTATCCGGCCCGGGGCAATCCGATCCTGGGCAAGGTGGCCGACAGCGCCGCCGAGCCGGCGCTGGCCGAGGACGGCTTGCCCTATACCACCCTGGGATATATCAACGGACCCAATCCGGGCAGGACGGATCTGGGCGATATCGACACCGCCCACGAAAGCTTCCTGTCCCAGACCCTGGTGCCGCTCGGCTCGGAAACCCACGCCGGGGAGGATGTGCCGGTCTATGCCGCGGGCGCGGGCGCGGACCTCGTGCGCGGCGTGATGGAGCAGCACGTGATTTTCCACATCATGATGGCGGCCGCCCGACTTGATCAGCGCTGACGGCGGGGCAGGACGACGATGCGACTTCCGGACAGGCGGTCGTGGACGGCGTCGCCTTCGGGGTCGAAATAGAGCCAGAGATAGCCGAGACCGAACAGGAAGAAGGCGGGCCAGGCGCAGAGGAAGCGCAGCAATGCCTGGCGGACCGTCAGCGGTCCGCCGTCGCGCGATTGCGCCCGGATGCGCCAGGCGAGCATGCCCAGGGTCTGGCCGCCGCGGGTCCAGAACCCTGTATAGAAAGCTGCGGCGCTGGCGCACATGAGCGAGAACAGCAACAGGCCGAACGCGGGATTGGTCTGCACGCGGCCGTCGACTACCTGATTGATTCCGGGGCCGGCGACGAACTGCGCGGCGAAGCCCAGCGCCATCCAGATCGCCAATACGAGAAAGGCGTCGTAAAGCAGGGCCGCGAGCCGCCGCGGCAATCCGGCGGTCGGCGGCGGCGCGGCGTCGTCCACGGGGTTGTCCGTTATAACGCCTTGACCGCCTGGATCAGTTCATTGGCGGCTTTCTGCCCGTCGCCGAACAGCATCCTGGTGTTGTCGGCGAAAAACAGCGGATTCTCGACTCCGGAGAAGCCCGCGCCGCGGCCGCGCTTGATGACAATGACGTTTTCCGCGTCCGCGGCGTCGAGAATCGGCATGCCGTAAAGCGGGCTCGAGGTATCGGTCCTGGCCGAGGGATTCACCACATCGTTGGCGCCGATGATCAGGGTCACCGCAGTGTTCCTGAAGTCGGCATTGATATCTTCCATGTCGTAGATCATGTCGTAGGGCACGCCGGCCTCGGCGAGCAATACATTCATATGGCCGGGCATGCGCCCGGCTACGGGATGGATCGCGAACTTGACCGCGACGCCGCGCCCGTTCAGCAGTTGCGCAAGTTCCCAGATCTTGTGCTGGGCCTGGGCCACGGCCATGCCGTAGCCCGGAATGATGATCGCCTGATCGGCGAAGGCCATCAGGATGCCGGCGTCCTGAGCCTGGATTTCCTTCATTTCCCGCTGCCCGCCGTCGGTCGCGGCGGCCGGCCCCGTGCCGACTCCGGCGAAGAATACATTGGCCACCGAGCGGTTCATCGCCACCGCCATCAGATGCGTCAGCAGCGAGCCCGCCGAGCCCACGACGATGCCGGCGATGATCATGGCGGCATTGCCGAGCACATAGCCCTCGAAACCGACCGCGAGTCCGGTCAGCGCGTTGAACAGGGAAATGATCACCGGCATGTCGGCGCCGCCGACCGGCACGGTGATGAAAATCCCGACGATCAGGGCCAGCGCGTAGAAAATGGCGATGATCGCCGGATCGGCGGAGAAATACACCAGAATCGCGAACACGGCGGCGGCGAGCGCCAATACGGCGTTGACCGCGTGTTGTCCCGGCACGAGTTTGCTCAGATGCAGGCGGCCGTCGAGCTTGGCCCAGGCGATGATGCTGCCGCTGAAGGAGACCGTGCCGATCGCCGCGCCGAGAATCGCGAGGATGGCGACATCGACGCCGAGCGGCCCGGCGACGCCGTCGCCGGGACCGGCTTCGCCCGCGGCCTTGAGCAGTTCCACCGCGGCGATGGCCGCCGCCGCGCCGCCGCCCATGCCGTTATACATGGCGATCATCTGCGGCATGTCGGTCATGGCGACGCGCTTGCCGCTGATCCAGGCATAGCCGCCGCCGACGGCCATGCCCGCGATGATGAGCGGCAGGTTGACCGCGAGTTGTTCGCTGGCGAGCAGTTCCGGCGTGCCGAAGGTCGCGAGCGTGGCGAGCAGCATGCCGAGTCCGGCCCAGACGATGCCGCGCCGCGCCGTCACCGGCGAACTCATCTGCTTGAGGCCGACAATGAAAAGCACCGCGGCGGCGAGATAACTGGCGTCGATGATCAGGTCCATGCGTCAGTCTCCCGCCGCTGCGCCGGATTTCTTGCTGGACTTGAACATCTCCAGCATGCGTTCGGTGACCACGTAGCCGCCGACGGCGTTGCCCGCCGCCAACAGCACCGCGATGAAGCCGATGAGCTGTTCGGTCGGGGTTTCGGCGATGCCCAGGGCGTACATCGCGCCGACCAGCACGATGCCGTGCACGAAATTGGAGCCCGACATCAGCGGGGTATGCAGAATGACCGGCACCCGGGCGATGATTTCGTATCCGGTAAAGCCGGCCAGCAGGAAAATATAGATCGCCGCGAGTCCTTCAATCATGATTTCGCTCCGGGGCCGCGGGAGGGGGGCGCAGCCGTTCCCCGATTCCCGCGTCATGCACGGAACCGGCGTGGGTCGTCAGGCTCTCGTTGATGATTTCGTCCGCCAGGTCGATATTGACCGCGCCGTCGCTGATCAGCAGGTCGAGCAGGGCGAGCAGGTTCCTGGCGTACAATTCGCTGCCGTGGTTGCCCATGCGGCCGGGCAGGTTGACCGGCCCGTCGATGACGACGCCGGCGTGGTCGACGACTTCGCCGGCCCGGGTCAGTTCGCAATTGCCGCCGCCTTCCGCCGCCAGATCCACGATCACCGAGCCGCCGCGCATGCCTTCCACGAGTTCGCGGCCGATGATGCGAGGCGCCGGCCGGCCGGGGATGGCCGCGGTGGCGATGATCACGTCGGCCTGGACGATATGCCGGGCCAGGATTTCCTGTTGCCGCGCTTGCTCCTCGGCGGTCAATTCGCGCGCATAGCCGCCGTCGCCTTCGGCTTGCACCCGGGTGTCGACGAAGCGCGCGCCGAGCGATTCGACCTGCTCCCTGACCGCCGCGCGCACGTCGTAGCCTTCGACTACCGCGCCCAGCCGCTTCGCCGTGGCGATGGCCTGCAAGCCGGCTACCCCGGCGCCGATCACGAGCACTTTCGACGGCCGGATCGTGCCCGCCGCGGTAGTGAGCATGGGGAAGAACTTGCCGAGGCGGCTCGCGCCGAGCAGCGCCGCCTTGTAGCCGGCGATGCTGGCCTGGGAGGACAGCGCGTCCATCGCCTGGGCGCGGGAAATGCGCGGAATCAGTTCGACGCTGAAAGCGCTGACGCCGCGTTCGGCGAGTTGCGCGAAGCGTCGCGGATCCCCGTGCGGGTCGAGAAAACCGATCAGCGCCGAGCCTTCGCGCAATTGCGCGATCCGTTCGCTGTCGGGCGGATTGACGGTCAGGCAGATATCGGCTTCGCCGAGCAGTTCGGCGGCGTCGGCGACGATCTCGGCATCGCTGTAACTTGCGTCCGCGTAGCCGGCCAGTTCGCCGGCGCCCGCCTGGACGCTCACCTGGATGCCGTTGCCGGCGAGCCGTTGCGCCGCATCGGGCGTCAGGGCGACCCGATGTTCGCCCGCGCGCTTTTCTTTCGGAACGCAGATTCGAATGGTCATGCCGATTCCCGAGTCGGACTCCGTTGGTTGGGCACGCAGTATAGCCGGAAGCGTTTCCGTTGCAAGCGACGCGCTTCCGTGACGCCGATTTGCTAGAATCCCCGCCTGCCGCGCACATCCGGCAGCCGCCGGATTCGATGGCGCAAGCCATTGCATCCGGGAGCAAGACCAAACCGCGCTTTTGTCTTGCGGCGATGAATAATTCCATGGATGGAATTATTCGGAGGAGACTTTACTTTCAACCAGAGTCGCGACATGACCAATCCAGCCGGTTCCCGCCGCGTCGCCCTGATGGACACGACCTTGCGCGACGGCGAACAGACCCGGGGCGTGTCCTTTTCGGCGAACGAGAAGCTGAGCATCGCCCGCGCCTTGTTGCAGACGCTCGGCGTCGACCGCATCGAGGTGGCCTCGGCCTGCGTTTCCGCGGGCGAGCGCGAGGCGGTGGCGCGCATCTGCGCCTGGGCCGGGGAGCAGGGCTTCGGCGACCGCGTCGAAGTGCTCGGATTCGTCGATTACAAGCGCAGCGCCGACTGGATCGCCGGCGCCGGCTGCCGGGTCGTCAACCTGCTCGCCAAGGGCAGCGAGAAACATTGCCGCAAGCAACTCGGCAAGACCCTGGCGCAGCATCTGGCCGATATCGAGCGCACCGTCGAACACGCTCGCGGCCGGGGCTTGCGGGTAAACGTCTATCTCGAGGACTGGTCCAACGGCTATCGCGACAGCCGGGATTATGTCTTCGGCCTGGTCGAAGGCATGTCGGGGCTCGGCATCGGCCATTTCATGCTGCCCGATACCCTCGGCGCCTTGTCGCCGCGGGAGGTGGCGGAATACATCGGGGGCATGCGGCGGCGTTTTGCCGAATTGCGATTCGATTTCCATCCCCACAACGACTACGGCCTGGCCACCGCGAACGTGCTCGCCGCGGTCGAGGCGGGAGTCGACTGCATCCATTGCACGGTCAATTGCCTCGGCGAGCGCGCGGGCAATGTTTCGCTGGCGGAAGTCGCCGTCGTGCTCAGGGACAAGGCCGGGGCGGAGCTTTCCATCGACGAGACGCGCATCGCCGCCCTGAGCGGCATGGTGGAGAATTTCTCGGGCAAATGGGTCGCCGCGAACACGCCGGTGACGGGGGCGGACGTATTCACCCAGACCGCGGGCATTCACGCCGACGGCGATCTGAAAGGCGACCTCTACGTATCCCGGCTCAGCCCGGAACGGTTCGATCGCAAGCGCAGCTACGCTCTCGGCAAGATGAGCGGCAAGGCCTCGCTGATCAATAATCTCGACGAACTCGGCATCAGCCTGACCGGGGACGAGCAGGCCGCCGTACTGAAAAGAATCGTCGAACTCGGCGATTCCAAGCATGTCGTTACCGCCGAAGATCTGCCTTTCATCATCGCCGACGTGCTCGAAGGCAGGGAGGAGCAGCACGTCCGCCTGCTCAACTGCTATATCAATACCGGCCTGAATGTCGACAGCACCGCAAGCGTGCGGCTGGCGGTCGGCGACGGGGAATTCCAGGCCTCGGGCGTGGGCAACGGCGGCTTCGACGCCTTCATGGACGCGCTCGGAAAGATCATGCGGGAGCGGGAATTCGAGATCCCCGAGCTGGTCGACTACGAAGTCCACATCCCCCGCGGCGGCCAGACCGACGCGCTGACCGAATGCATCATCACCTGGCAATTGCCGGAGCGCGCGCTCAAGACGCGCGGCGTCGATTCCAACCAGGTGCTCGCCGCGGTCAAGGCCAGTTTGCGGATGATCAATTTGCAGTTGCCGGCGCGGCCGCGTAATGCTCGGCCACCAGATCGCCGAAAGAGCGCGTATTGATCGCGCGGCTGTCCGTTCCCGGCCGGACCAGATCGGGCGTTGTCCAGCCCTGGTCGAACACCGATTGCATGGCGCGCCAGACAAGGTCGGCTTCCCGCCGCAGTCCCAGGCTCATTTCGAGCAACATGGCGGCCGAACCGATCATGGAATAGGGGTTGGCGATATCCTTGCCGGCGATGTCCGGCGCCGAGCCGTGGGAAGGTTCGTAATAGGCCTTCTCCGGCCCGAGGCAGGCCGAAGGCATCAATCCCAGCGAGCCGAGAATGCCGCCGGCCTGATCGCTGAGAATGTCGCCGAACATGTTCTCCATGACCATGACGTCGAATTGGCGAGGATCCAGGCACAGATAGGTCGCGGCGGCGTCGACCAGGATGTGGCGCACTTCGACCTCGGGATATTCCTGTCCGACTTCGCCGAGCACTTCATTCCACAATACGCTCGACTTGAGCACATTGCTCTTGTGGATATTGTGCAGCAGCCGCTTGCGGCCCCGGGCGGTCTCGAAGGCCGCCCGGGCGATGCGTTCGATCTGGTCCTCGTCGTATTCGAGGCTTTCCTTGACATAGCGCTTGCCGGCGGCGTTGCGGCCGCTTTCCTTGGCGCCGAAATACAGGCCGCCGACGAGTTCGCGGATGATCATGATATCGATGCCGCCGGCGATGATTTCCGGCTTGAGCGGCGAGAAATGCGTCAGACCGCCCGCGAGCCGCACCGGGCGAAAATTGGCGAAAGTGTCGAAGCGGCGGCGCAAGGGCAATAGCGCGCCCCGTTCCGGACGCATGTCGACCGGGATCTTTTCGGTCTGTTCGTGGTCGAGCCCGATCGGCCCTTTCAGTATCGCATCCGCGCGGTCGCAAAGTTCCCGGGTCGCCCGGGGAAAGGAATCGCCGTCGGAAAACCATGCGGCCGCGCCGAAAGCGCCATGGGCCAGTTCCAGTTGAATATCGTTGCGCGATTCCGCCAGCCGCAGGATCTTGACGGCCTCGGCCATGATTTCCGGGCCGATGCCGTCGCCGTCCAGCAGGGCGATGGTGAATGATCTCATGCGATTTCCCGATTGCGGCCGCCGGCGGCCTCGAGCGCCCGATTATGCCGCGAAGGAAGTCCCGGCGGTAGCGGGCGGCGCCGGACCGACGGTTCCAGGCTTGCCGGCGAAGCGTTGCGGATGAATGCGCGAAATGGGATATCTTCCCGTCGGATCAGTCCTTTCCCTGGCAATTTGCCCTGCGCGAGTAGATCCATTGCCGCGCAGACGCCGGCTGTGGTGGTCAGCCCGATGGCGCTCCATGGCTTGCCGGTGATGCTGGTATTCTCTGAATAATTCCATCCATGGAATTATTCATTGCCGCAAGACAAAACGCGGTTTTGTCTTGCTCCCGGATTCGGCGGCGCTCTTGTACCGCCGCGGGCATGCGCCGCAGGGAAGCTCTGACTTGATCGGAGCTTCCCTTTCGCGCCGGTTCGCAGGCGGCGATGAAGGCGAATTCCGGCGCGAGTCCGCATTGGGAGATCATCGCGCGGCGATTGCGCGTTCGCGCGCCATGCGCGCGCAGGCGAGGCGGCGGCGCGTCCCCGACCGCCTTGACGGTCGCGGCGTCGACGACGGCGAACTTGCCGGCGACCGCCGCTTCCGGGGCAAGCGCGGCGCCCGCGTCCAGGTGCAGCGTCCTGATGCCGGCAACCGGCGGCAGCCTGTCCGGATTGGCTGAATCCCTGTCGGCGACCGCGATTTCGCAATCTCTCGCGGCCGCAAGAAACCCGGCGATCCCTGAACCTGTCTTGCCGGCGACCGGCAACAGGAGCTGCAACATCGTTCCCCCGACCCAAGCTTGCGAGAATTGAGCATAATCGTGAAATCAGACAGAATGAATGCTTGAATTAACAAGTTCGCATACAAATAATTGCCATCATGACGAGAAATACGTCGAAATGATCATTGACGGGAAGGACAAGGCCTTGCTCGCCCTGCTCAGCGCCAATAGCAGGGAGTCGACCGCGGAACTGGCGCGCAAGATGGGCATTTCCCGCACTACCGTCACCAGCCGCATCGAACGTCTCGAACGGGCGGGGGTGATATCGGGCTATACCATCCGCTTCAGCGAGGAATTCGCCGCGGGCCAGATCAAGGCCCACGTCATGATCCGTTCGGACCCCAAGCAGGCCGCGGGCATATTTCGCGCGCTCAGACAGATTCCGGCGGTGCGCGCCTTGCATACGGTCAATGGCGAATACGACATGGTCGCCATGGTCAGCACCGGCTCGACCCGGGAGCTCGACGACACCCTGGACCGGATCGGCCATGTGCCCGGCGTCGACAAGACTGTGTCCTCGATCATCCTGGCGACGAGATTCGAGCGCTGAGCGCGAAACATCGCGCGGCCGCCGCGGCGGCGGTCCGCAAGCCGCTGACGTTGCGGACATTCCGCGGCTGCTGAACATCCTCTGAATCATTCCATCCCTGGAATGATTCATTGCCGCAAGACAGAAGCGAGGTTTTGTCCTGCATGCGGATTCAATGGCTTGCGCCATCGAATCCGGGGATGTCCCCGCAGCGGTCGAGTTCCGCATTTTCATTCCCCGGGACGCCGGTGCTATGATCAGGGCAATGACCGGCGCGCCCGAAGACCGTAATGGTCGCGGGCGGGCGCTGAAAAAAATTCGCACCGGGGCCGCAGCGGCCCGCATTGCGGAAAGTAGGCAAACCAAAAACAAATAATCAGAACGCGATGAACAAGAAGCTGCGATTCGCCATTACAGCAGCAATGATGGCTTGCGCGATAAATTCTCACGCCCAATCGTGGCGCGGCCTTGATGTGGCTGACGAAGACCGTTGCGCCGACTATAGCGTCGGCGACTATGCCTACCCGCAATCCGTCGAAGATGAAATCATCGCATCCTATGGAGGCGTTTATAGTCCGTATACCGGGAACTGGTTCGATTCGGGCGCGAAGACGGATATCGAACATATAGTGGCCAGGGCGGAAGCGCACGACAGCGGGCTTTGCGCCGCGCCGGAAGAAACCAGAACGGCATTCGCGGGAGACTTGCTCAATCTGACGCTTGCAGACCCCGGCACGAACCGGGACATCAAGCGGGAAAAGGACGCGGCGGATTGGCTGCCGGACAATAACCGCTGCTGGTTCGCGAATCGGGTTGTCCGCGTGAAGCGGAAATATGGGCTGACTGTCGATGCGGCGGAGAGGGACGCGCTCGAACAGGTGCTGTCCAATTGCGAAAGCGTGGATTTGGTTCTGCATCCCGCCGCTGCCGGTCCGGTTTCCGGAATTTACATTGCGAACGGCGCGCGGGAAGCCCTGGTGATTATCCAGGATCGCGAAGGCGACTCGGTCAATATAACCCTGTATTACGATATGGGCGCGGACAATAGCATTGTGCCCATGGGCTGGGCCGCGGAATTCGGCGAAATCGAAGAACCTCCCGCGAACTTCGCAAGATATTTTCCGTCGGGCGAGGCGAGAATCATCGAGGAACAGCCCGCTCAAGCCAATTGAGCGGGAACAGGACGGACAGGCCCGCGGTCGCCGCCGCGCGGGGAACTCCAGGTATCCGCTCCGTCATCCCATGCATGGAATGACAGCGCCGCAAGACAAGAGCGCGGTCTTGTCTTGCTTCTGGATTCGATGGCTGGCGCCGTCGCATCCGGCAGTATTCTCCTGTGTCGCGGGCATGCGCCGAGGGGGAGTTCCAGACGTTCTTGCGGCCGTCGGCGAAGCCGCGCCGGGCGCGAACGGACTATCGGGCGCGACGCGTGGAAAGGCCGGCCGTTATCTGGTATCTTGCCCGCGCCGCGGCGAGGAGGGGGAGCCATTCCATGTGGGGCGCGATCATCGGCGACATCGCGGGATCCATGTACGAATGGAGCCGCATCAAGACCAGGACATTCGAGTTCCTCGCGCAGTCCTGCAAATACACCGACGACTCGGTATGCACGGCCGCCGTCGCCGACATCCTCCTCAACGACCTGCCTCCCGCCGCCGCATTGCAGCAGTGGTGCCGCCGGCATCCGGGCCGATGCTACGGCGGCATGTTCGCCGGCTGGATCGAGGCCGACGAGCCGGCGCCCTACGGCAGTTTCGGCAACGGCGCGGCCATGCGCGTGTCTCCCGCCGCCTGCCTCAATCGGAACCGAACCCTCGAAGAGGCGCTGAACGCAGCCGACCGCGTCACCGTCGTCACTCACGACCATCCCGAAGGCGTCAAGGGCGCGCGAGCCGCCGCGCATTCGATCTGGCTCGCGTTTCAGCGGGAAGATGCCGGACGCATTCGCGCAACGATCGAACAGACGTATGGATACGACCTCTCGCGCACCGTCGACCAGATACGGCCGGACTACTACTTCAACGAGACCTGCCAGGGGACCGTCCCCGAAGCGATCACCAGCGCGCTGGAAAGCGAGAGTTTCGAAGACGCCGTTCGCAACGCCATATCGCTCGGCGGCGACTCCGACACCCTTGCCGCCATCGCGGGACCGATCGCCGAGGCCCTGCACGGAATCCCGGACGATCTGATCAAGACCGCCCGCCAGCGCTTCCTGGACTCGGCGCCCGATATTGTCGACATCATGCAACGCATGTATCGGGACCAGGCCTGATTCGTCCCTGCCGGAAGCGCGGCGTCCGCGGCGGACCGCCGACTTTCCCGATGTCCGGCTCCCTTATCGGGCCGGACGACGTTCTCCTGCCGGCGGAATAGTCCCCGACGCGGAAGAGCTTGCCGAGACCGAGACGCGCGCGATGTCTCGTCAACACTTGTCTCGCAACCTGACTTGCATGACGCATGGGAGCGAAACGCAGCGGATTCTTGCGCAGGAGTTAGCGCGGGGGAACTCTGCAAGATATTGTTATTTCTGGTATTTCCGATGGTGCTCGGCATTCCTCGCGCAAGCAGGAATGGCACCGGAGGCCAGAGTTAAAAATCGAGTTAACTATTTGTTTTTTCATTATATTTCAACAAAAATCAGTTTAGATATAACGATTTGTGCAACGAATATTCAGGCCTGCCGGCGGCAAGGAAGATCCGGCGGATCGTATCAAGCTCGGCGCGCGGTTGGCTTGGCGGCCGTCGTCCACGGTGCCGGCGTAGTCGCCGGTCAGACCGCTTTCGACGGCCCGGGAAGCGCCGACCTGCCGAAATACCCGACTGTTCGACGCGCCAGCGGACCACGGACGGACCATCTCGCTGCACCTCGGCGCACGAACCTGGACTCGCCGCGACTTTGGAATGGTCCTGCTCATATGTAGTGAACCGGTACACAACCATGTTCGCTTGAGATAGACTCTACTGTGCCCGTAGCATTTTGCGCGGCATGTTGCCCCGTACGCCGAATTTGGCGCCAAGTCTGGATCAGGAGTCGATCAAGATGCCCAAACGTCAGGGTAACACCCAAAGCGCAGATTTGTTCCGAGAGACGAGATTGACCGTAGTGTCCTGAGCCGCCTCTTGAGCGAAGCACGCTACACAGGCAGCCCGCTTCACAAACGAGGTGGCTCTGATTACAACTTTCATCCTCCGGCAAGTCCTCGTCCGCACAAGTCGCTATGCAATGGCAGCAACGGTCGCACCGTGCGCTCGACCGAGGCGAAAGCTCTCTTCCGCGAAGGCATCAAGCGAGGGATGATCAGCAGCACTGGCGAAGGCGGATTTCCGAAATATATTTGGGCGGTAAGTGCCGAGGGCCGTGCTTACGAATCCAAGCTTGAGCAAGGCAGCCGGAACTACCACGGTTACGAGTTGGGCGAGGACGATGACGCCATGCGGCGTCTGGTGCTGGAAGAATGGGGGCTGAGATGCCGAAAAAGCTGATTGTTTCACTTTCTTCCGAGGAACTTCTTTCGGGCTCGGCGCAAGAAAGAGCAACCTTCGGTCTGCTCTCGCTGACCGCAAGCGAACGACTGCTGACTGCCGGTCAGGATATCGAAGGCAACGCACTTCGTCACGGCCCGTACGTTGCAGGATATCCACTCGCCGAGTGGTTCATCTGGAACTGGTGGCGAATTCGGTGGGAAGGAAAACGGCCCTCGGGAGAAGACGCCCGGCGCTGCTGGGACTTTGCTCACGCGATGGCCGCTGTCGGCGAGGGCTATGCGTGGCCGAATATCTCGATCTTTTCGGATGGGATCCAAGCATTTCTTCAGTCTGGACCGACCCGGAACCCTGGGTCCGTCTCGTTTCGCTACATCGGCGCGGGTGAGCCCGAGGTTGTTCCCGCCGCGCAACTGGAAGTGGCGATTGACGAGTTCATTGAGACTATCCTGGACCGATTGGACAACCACAGCATCCGGGATTCGAACCTCCATCGTCTTTGGAACGACCTCAAGGAGGAACGGCGAGATCCCGAGGCCGCTCGTTTCCGGCGCTTGGAAGCGCAGTTGGGGCACGACCCGGACGAAGTGGACGAAAACGTGCTGCGGGATCGTCTTGGCGATGCGGTAACGCTTGGCGAATGGGCGTTGGGCGAAATGGCCTGCGATGCCGCGCTTCACGGTTCCGGGCAAGGTCAAATGCTCTCGGCCGCAGAGCTATCGGATATTGCGCACAACAGCGGTTTCGATGCCAGTATGGACGATGCCGTCACCCTGGAATGCGAAATGGACATTCCAGAGCCTCAGGATGCCGCGGCGTGGCGTGTCGGAGGAACCGCTGCCCGCAGCCTGCGCGACCAGCTGAGGCTGGATGGTCAAACGCTTTCCAGCCGCAGGCTATCTGAACTCGCGGGAACGACAATCAGCGCCATTACGAGTACAGACAGGCAGTCGCATGGCGTGTCCTTTGTGTTGGGGCAGCAAGGCGGCAACCATGCTCGCATAGCGCTCAGGCCGAAATGGGAAACGGGACGGCGGTTCGATCTGGCGCGTCTGGTGGGTGATCGTATGCTCAGCCGCCAAATGAATTACGCAAATGAACGGCTACACCCGGCAACGCGCTCCTACAGCTACAGGCAAAAGGCGCAACGAGCGTTTGCTGCGGAGTTCTTAAGTCCTTTTCTCTCGGTGGACGAAATGCTGGGCGACGATTACTCCGAAGAAAAGCAGAACGAAATCGCAGAACACTTCAAGGTTTCCCCGTGGGTGATTCAGGCGCAGCTGGTAAACCATGGCCGCATTGATCGGGAAGACGCACCGGAGATCGTCAACCGCGGCTCCGCTTGACCAATGACACTTCTTTGACCGCCGGGCAACCGCTTGATTATTGATGCCGTATTCGCTTGATCTCGCGCCCGGACACGATTATTCCCAGAATTCGTGGCCCGCTTCTCGAGCTCGGCCTCCGCAGGCACCATCCCTGTTGTAAACAAATAGAACTGTCCGGTTTTAAAACAAATAAAATGTCCGGTTGCCGATAACCGTTTTCACTCCATCGCGGGCACGGCGCCGCGGTCGCTACGCTCCCTCCGCGCAAGGCCGAAGGGGGCATTTTAACTTTGGAGAAAAGGGGACATTTTAACTTTGGTTTGACATTGCGCTATGTTGACAATCGGGGCGAGACAGCGGACAGTTATCCCGCCAATCCCAATGGCTCCGCCGAAGGCGTCGCCGCGGTTTGCAACGAGGACGGCCGCGTCACCATATTGATGCCGCATCCGGAGCGCGTATTCCGCAGATGCCAGAACTCCTGGCATCCCGAAGACTTGGGCGAAGACGCGCCGGCAATGCGGCTGTTCCGCAACGCGAGAGTCTGGTTCGACTGAAAATGGCTGAAATCAGAGGCGGCGACAAGTCCGAAACGCTGAACGGCACGGCGGAGGATGACAAGATCCGGTCGGGGGACGGCGAGGATATCGTCCATGGCGAGGGAGGCGACGACTGGATCAACGCCTATTACGACGCAACGGGCGATGCCCGCTATTATCAATATTTCGGCTCCCTGACGGCTTATGGCGGTCCGGGCGACGATCTGATCGGCGGCAAGGACGGCGACGACATCCTGCTCGGCGGGCCCGGCAATGATCGCATATGGGGCCGGAACGGAAACAACAGGATCGAGGGCGGCGAAGGCGAAGACATTCTCAGCGGCGGCCAGGGCAACGATATCGTCCGCGGCGACGAAGGGGACGACAGGATCCAGTCGCGAGACGGCGAAGATATTGTCCGCGGCGACGAAGGCGATGACTGGATCAACGCCTTTTACAACGAAGCGGGCGATGACCGCTACTATGTTTATGCCGGCTTGCTGGCGGCTTATGGCGGTCCGGGCGACGACCTGATCGGCGGCAAGGACGGCGACGACATCCTGGTTGGCGGCCCCGGCAATGATCGGATACTCGGCTGGGGCGGAAACGACAGGCTCGAGGGCGGCGCCGGCGACGATAACCTGCGGGGCAACGACGGCGACGACATTCTGATCGGCGGCCCCGGCGCCGACGAACTGCGGGGCGGCGACGGAAACGACACTTATTACATCAAGGATCTGCGCGATCATATATGGGATTCCGCTGGCAACGATTCCGCCGTCGTTTCCGTCTCATTCGCGAAAATCCCCTCGGACATTGAAAACGTCGAGCATGTGGGCGGGGCGATGCCCTTGCCGTACTGGATCGACGCCTTGCTTCCCGATTCCGCGAACGGATCCCGCTATCTGACGCTGTTGGGCGAGGAAAAGACTTTCCGCTATGTTTTTCCCGCTGCTGTTCCCGCCTACTACGACGGTGCCGACCCGAAATATGCGAGAGGCTACCGGCAATTATCCGCAACGCAGCAACAGAATGCTGTCGCCGTACTGAAGTATCTCGAAGAGATTATTGACGTCAAGGTGCAAGAGACCAATGATGCAGACCAGCCCAACACCTTTGCCATCGCCCTCAATCAGCAAGAGGGTAGCAGCGGCTATGCCCGGTATCCGCGTACGGGCAGCGGCGGATCTGATATTTTTTTCAACATTGACACAAGCTCGAATGCCACCTTAGGATGTCGGCAGCCGCGGAGCTTATGTCATCATTCACGAATTGGGCCACGCCCTCGGGCTGAAGCATCCGTTCGACGAGCCGGATACCGACGGCGACATAGCCGATCCCCCGTACCTGCGAGGCTCCGAAGACCACGCCCGCTGGACCATGATGTCCTATACGGAAACGTCCGACGAATACAAGTTGACTTTCAGCGAGCTCGATATCGCCGCGCTGCAATACCTGTACGGCCCCAGCGCCGCCAGCCGCGCCGGAAACGATACTTACCGCTACGACATCAGGTCGGCGAACTTCATCTGGGACGGAGCGGGCGAGGACGCCATCGACGCTTCCGGGTCTCCCGAGCCGGTGACCCTGTTCCTGGAGCCCGGGTATCAGGGTTTCAACGCGACCCATGACGACAGGCGAATTACCGCCCCCGGCCAGATTACCGTCAACTTCGGCTCGGAAATCGAAAACCTGATCGGCTCCGATTACGGCGACAACTTGACCGGAAATCGTCTCGACAACGATATCCGCGCCCGCGACGGCGATGATGTCGTTTACGGCAAGGAAGGGAATGATCGTCTGGACGGCGGTTCCGGCGACGACCGCCTGCGCGGCGGCCCCGGCGACGATATGCTTGACGGCGGTCCCGGCGACGACATGCTTGACGGCGGCGACGGCCTCGATTACGCGATTTACGCCGGGGACAGGGGTCAATACGAGATATTGTCGGATCGGGATGGAATCATCGTTTCCGCGCTCGAGACCGCGCGTGGAAATCCACTGCCGGAAACAGGCAGGGACGCTCTCGAGGGGATCGAGAGAATCGCCTTCGCCGACATCCGTCTCGCCTTCGACCTCGACGGCAACGCCGGCAAGGCGGCCAGGGTTCTCGGCGCATTTCTCGGGCCGGACGGGATCCACAACGCCCGGCTTGCGGGATACGCGCTGCGCCTGCTCGACGAAGGCATGGCCTATGCGGACTTGCTGCAAACAGCGTTGGACGCCGTTTTCGGAACAGCTCCGGGCGGCCCTCGCATGGTGCGCTACTTCCACAAGGTCTTGACCGGCACGGAAGCGCCGGAAGAGGTCGCCGCGCGCTGGGGCGGCATGGTCGACGACGGCGAGTTGTCCGCGCTCGAGCTCGCGAGTCTGGTCGCGGACGACGCGCAGAATCTCGCGAATATCGACTTCGCCGGCCTTGCCGCCGCCGGCGTCGAGTATCTCGCGGGCTGAAACAATGCGGCGGGCATCCGTTACCGGGTTGTCCCATCGGATCCGGGCGCCGGGTGCAAGACAAGGCCGCGCTTTTTCCTTGTGACAATGAACCATTCCATGGATGGAATGATTCAGAGGATATTCGAGTTCGGATATCCGGTTGGACGATGCGCCGGTCGGAACGAGAGAGACGAACTGTCGGTTTTCGGCATTGCCTTGCTTTGGAGGCGCCGGCAACCGGGGCAAGGAGGCGAATTCGCGGGGGGAAAGCGAGTTCGTTTGCGGGAAGGGGGGCTGCGACTTGCGGGGCCGGCCCATTGCGCCGTCCGCGCGCCGTCCGGATTGCCTTGACATTCGAGGCGGGCGGTGGACATCCCTTGCAGCGCGGACAGGGAGTTTCCGTTCGAAATATCGCCTGTTCACGCGGACGAGTCTGCTATCATCGCCGCGCTGGACGGCGTCGGCGCCGGCGCGGAACAACGGCCGGGAGGCAGCATGTACAAGATCGAGTTCTATGTCCCCGAATCCCATGTCGAGGCGGTGAAGGCCGCCATGTTCGCCGCCGGCGCCGGCCGCGTCGGCGACTACGACAGTTGCGTCTGGCAGATGCCGGGGCAGGGCCAGTACCGGCCGCTGGAGGGCAGTTCGCCCTTCCTCGGCCGGACCGGCGAGGTGGAAACCGCGGCCGAGTTCAAGGTGGAAATGGTCTGCGAGGCGAAGCTGGCGGCCGAGGCCGTCGCCGCGCTGAAAAAGCCCATCCTCATGAAGAAGTCGTCTATAGCGTGATCCGCTGCGAGTCATTCGGCTAAGTAGTTCCTGTCCGTAAACGCTCCTGTTTCTCGCTGGCTTATTCCAATCAGCCGACGATTCGCGTCCGGGCGGATACAGCCTGCCCCCTGTTTCGTTTTATTCTACTTGAAGTTGTGCCGTTTTTTCCGTGTCTGGCGCAGCGGATCCGACGGAACGGGAATCGCCGCCGCGGCCAACTCTCCGGCATCGTTGCCCGGACTGGTTTCGAGCGTTTCCCGTCTTTATCTTCCGATCAGGTGGGGCGCAGTCGCGCCAGTCGCGCCAGTCGCACCAGATTGTGCGTGAAGACGGCCGAGTGCACCCAGGCCTTGAAGCGCGGCAGCCCCCGCCATCGGCAACGGCCCAGACCGAAACAGCGCTTGAGATAAGAGATGCCGGCTTCCACGCCGGCGCGGAAGCGCCTGAGTTGATCGCGCACCCAGGAGGAAGGGGACATGTCGTCCGCTTTCAGTCCGCGCTTCTTGCTGAAGACCGCGTGCGCCACCCCCAGCGCCCGGGCCTGTTTCAGATTCTCCTTCGCGGCGTAGCCGCCGTCGAAGGCAGCATGACTCGGCGCCTTGCCGCAGTGCGCGCAATGGCGTTCCAGCATCGGCAGACAACGCGTGCTGTCCGCGGGATTGCCGCGCTCCGCCACCGCATCGAGCACCAGGCCGCTGCGGCCCGCGGCGAGATTGATCTTGTGTCCGTACGCGGTTTCCCGGCCGCCCTTGCGGATGATGTCGGTGTGCGGCTCGAACAGGCTGACGATCTTCTCCGCGGCCGGCACGTTCTCCTCCAACAGCACCCGGCGCGCCGCCTGCGCGATTGCGGCGCGCAGCAACGCCGCGTATTGCTCCGTCCGCGCCAGCCAGGCCGCGGCCCGCGGATCGGGACACGCCGCCACCCGCGGCCGCGCGGCGTCCACATAAGACAAGGTCGCAACCGCCGTCCGCAACAGCTTGCGGTACGTGCGCTTGCGCTGCTGCGCCCCGCGTCGCGTGCGCGCCTCCAACGCCCGGCGCTTCGCGGCCCGGCGGTGATCGCGGTACGCGATCCCGTCCCCCAGACGACGGCGGGCGCCGGACAGCAGGCGCGTCAGCACGCATACGCCGTCGCGGAGCAAGCGGCTGTCCGAAGGCGCCGGGATGTGCGTCTCGGTCACGGTGCTGTCGACCCGCACGCGCGAGCCGGTTTCCACGCCGGCCGAGCGCGCCGCTTCCAGCAGACAGCGGTTCAGCCGCTCCCAGGTCTCGGCCCGCACCGCCCCCGCCGTCGCCTGCAACGCGGATTTCTTCGGCGCGCGATGCCGGTCCAGGCGCGCGAACCGGCGCGTCGACCGCGAGTCCCGCAGACAGAACTCCAGCCCGCGCCAGCTCAATTGACGCAAATGCCGGATCACGGCGCAGCGCAGCACGGTCTCGCAACTCAGGCCCAGGCGGCCGACGGCCTTGCCGCGCGCGGCGACCGTTCGGGACCGATGCGCAGGCGGCCGCCCGATAGCGGCGGCGCGGCCTTGCGCTCCGGTCGCTACGCTCCCTGCGCGCAAGGCCGAAGGGGACATTTTAACTTTGGTTTGATACACCGCACCTTTGCGCGGCCGAATCCTCTCGAGTCATGTATGATGAAATGTTTGAAGAGATGAAGCCATGTTGAGAAAACCATGCCTGCTCGCCGTTGCGGGCACCGTCATTTTCACCAATGTCGCCTTCGCCGAAATCTCGGTCGGCGAGGTGTACGACGAGATGGAAGAGCACGTGTTTCGCCCGTGCTTTAGGAATTTGCACATGCTCACCGACGGACGGAACTGCGCGGAATGACGACCGCCCAAAAGCGCCAGACCATCGACAGCCGCGTCGACCAGGCTCTGATCGCTTTCATGATGCAAAACCTCGAAACCACCGAGGGCACCGCGAAAATGTTCAACGATCTGGGCAGCCATGCCGACACCGAATCGGGGCGCATCGCAAGGCTCTATTCCGTGTTACTGGAAGGGTGCGTCGAAAACGGCAAGGCGACGATTAAGTGATCGGCTCTGAAAATCGTACATATGCCCTCCGTAAAGCCTGTTCCAACGGGTCGCCGCCGCGACGCGCGACGCGCCGGTTCTCATAGGCGGCCTCGCGCGCTTCGGCGAGCGTCACCCAGCGAACGCCGCCGAGGCCGATGTTGCGCCGCCTGCCGCGGACGGTGAGCCGCTGGACCCATTGTTTGGAGCCGCCCGGCGCGACCCGCAAGAAAAGCGTGTTGCCGTCGCCGTAAAATCCCGGCTCGCTGATCGCGCGCCAGCTTGACGGTCAATTTTCCTTGCACCACGTTTTTCGCAACCTGATTTGTATAATGAAAAAGAGCGAAATGCAGCGGATTTCCGCGCAGGAGTCAGTGCGGGAAAACCCTGCAAGATATTGTTATTTTTGGTATTTCCGGTGGTTCGCGGCATTCCTCGCGCAAGCGGGAATGGTACCGGAGGCCGGACTTGAACCGGCACGCTATCGCTAGCAATGGATTTTGAATCCATCGTGTCTACCAATTCCACCACTCCGGCACTTGGCAGGCCGGGGCGCGAAGGAGGCCCCGGGCACGGAATGGTATAGTAATCGCCCTTCGCGATTCAATCGGATCGCGCCTCCCGCACGCAGCAATCCGTTTCGCCGGAAAGACCCATGAGCGAACTGTTGTCCGATTACGACTACCGCCTGCCGCCGGAACAGATCGCCGACCGGCCCGCGGCCGTCCGCTCGGCGAGCCGGCTGCTCGGTCTCGACCGCGCGACGGGCTATATCCGCCATCGGCGTTTTTTCGACTTGCCCGAACTGTTGGCGCCCGAGGATCTGCTCGTGTTCAACGATACCCGGGTGATTCGCGCGCGCTTGCGCGGCCGCAAGCAAAGCGGCGGGCGCGTCGAAGTGTTGATCGAGCGCATTCTGCGGGCGCGCCGGGCCTTGGCCCAGGTTCGCGCCGGCAAGTCGCCGCGGGCGGGCAGCCGCCTGCTGCTCGCGGGCGGCGCCGGAGCAAGGGAAGAAGTCGCGGTCGAGGTGCTCGGCAGAAGCGACGCGTTGTTCGAGTTGCGTTTCGGGGAAGATGTCGCGGGCGTGCTCGAACGCATCGGCGAAGTGCCGCTGCCGCCCTATATCCGCAGGCGGGCCGCGGTCGCCGACATCGAACGGTACCAGACCGTCTACGCCCGCCGCGACGGCGCCGTGGCCGCGCCCACCGCCGGCCTGCATTTCGACCGCGAACTGCTCGCGCGCATCGCCGCGACGGGCGCGCGATCGACATGCGTCACCTTGCATATCGGCGCCGGCACCTTCCAGCCCGTGCGCGAACAGCGGATATCCAGCCATCGGATGCACGGCGAATATGCGGAAGTCCCGGCAGCGGCATGCGCCGCTATCGACGCATGTCGGGAGCGCGGCGGCCGCGTCATCGCGGTAGGCACCACAGTGGTGCGCGCGCTTGAAGCCGCCGCCGGAGCAGGGGGACTGCGCGAGTATCGCGGCGAAACCGATATCTTCATCTACCCCGGTTTCGAATTCCGCGCGGTCGACGCCCTGATCACCAACTTCCATCTGCCCCGGTCCAGCCTGCTGATGCTCGTCAGCGCTTTCTGCGGCAGCCGGGAAATGCTGCTCGACGCCTACCGCGAAGCCATCGCCGAGGGCTACCGCTTCTATAGTTACGGCGACGCCATGTTCGTGTCCTGATCCGCAAGCTGCGCCGGAACTGTCCCGCGGCGCCGGTCATCTTGCCGCGCCGGCCTTCCGCTCTGGCGTTCCCCGACCTGTTGAATGCCGCAGAGGGCGAAGACGTATTTTGAGTCTCGTTCATGACAGGCAATGGCAGTTGTGGACCACTTTTGCGGTGCGCGCGCTGGTCGTGAGCACGCTCGAAGGACGGACGCTCTATCGGGATGCATTCCGCATGTCGGGTGTCAGGAATGCCCAGAACTTCAGCAATCTCGGACGCGAAGCCGGAGTGACGGGGCGAGCGCCTGTCTCATCGCTTCGAACGTCTTCATTCAGGCCAGGAACCTTCATTTGAGGTTATCCGGAAGGACGGGAGCGTCGGCGGCGATGTCACTCGCCCGATCAGCTTCGGAACAGGGATCCCAGCGACTGGCTGGCGATGAACCAGAGCAGGATTTGACAGCGCTCGCTGAAAGGCCAAGCATACTCGATAACCTGTTGGAAATGATCAAATCGTTGGATGAAGCGCATTATTCGGCTATGGTGCGGCTCATGGATCAGCAGATAAATTCCGGGACGAAGGGAGACAAGACATAATCGACATGAGCGCAAGGCGATTCGCCAGACCGGATGCTGTAGAGGAATGGTCGCGACTCGGCGTTTCCGAGTCCGAGGTCGAAGGCGCCGCCCTTGAACGACTTGCAAGCCGCGACCGGCGTGTCGCTCGCGAACCCGGCATCGCTCCCGGCGCGACGGCGCATGTCCGGAGCGGCCATGACGCACTCCAGAGCGTGTTTGTCCGATGACCGGCGTGCGGCAAGCGGATCCCGACGGTGAAGTCGTCGTCTATGACACGCCGGAAGGCGAAGTGCGGGTGGACGTGCGCCTGGCGCGCGAGACCGTCTGGCTGACGCAACGGCAGATGGCGGAGGTGTTCGACACTACGCCGGAAAATGTCCTGATGCATCTGCGCAATGTGTTCTCCAGCGAAGAGTTGGAGGCAGCGGCAACTACTAAGGATTTCTTAGTAGTTCAAACCGAGGGCAAGCGGCGTGTTCAGCGCAGTATCCGGCACTACAACCTGGACGCCGTCATTTCCGTCGGCTACCGGGTCAATTCGAAGCAAGGCGTGCGTTTCCGTCAATGGGCAAACCGAGTCCTGCGCGAGCATCTGGTCCGCGGCCACACGCTGAACGAGCGGCGGCTGGCCGAGCGCGGACTGGACGAAGCCCGCGAAGCTCTCGACCTGCTGGCCCGAACCTTGCGGAACCATGCGCTGGTGGATGATGCGGGCGAGGCTGTGCTGGGGCTCATCGTCGATTATGCCGACACGTGGCGCCTTCTGCTGGAATACGACGAGGGTCGGTTGGGCAGTCCATCCGGCGCGAAACCGGCCGGGGCGGCGCTGGCCGCCGACCGCGCGATCCTTGCGATCGACGCATTCAGGCGCGATCTCGCGGCGAAAGGCGAGGCTTCAGCGCTCTTCGGCAATCAGCGAGACCACGGGCTGGAAGCGATTCTCGGGAATATCGAACAGACCATGTTCGGCGAACCGCTCTATCCCACGCGCGAGGAAAAGGCGGCTCACCTGCTCTATTTCATTGTCAAGGACCATCCTTTCACCGACGGCAACAAGCGCATCGGCGCGCTCTTGTTCCTGCTCTATCTGAAGCAGGAGGGCATCCCGCACCAGCTCGATCCTCGCGGACTGACCGCGCTCACCCTGTTGATCGCTGAAAGCGCAGCGGGCAACAAGAGCTTGATGATCCGTTTGATCATGAACCTCTTGACGACTCCCGTCGCATGATTTCCTTCACCGAGTCCGAACTCGAAGCCGCCCCCCTCGAATGGCTTTCGGGCCTCGGCTGGGCCGTCGCGCATGGTTCGGAGATCGGCCCCGACGCTCAAGCGCTATCGCAACCGCGCCGTCGAGGCCGCGCAGGTGATCGAGGAACTGATCCAGCTCGCCTGCGACCTGCGCGCCACGAACCCGCGCGGCGAGACGCTGGGACTGTCGGAGGACAAACTCGCCTTCTATCGCGCTGGAGACCCAATGACAGCGCGGTCCGGGTACTGGGCGACGAGACCTTGCGCGACATCGCCCGCGAACTCGTCGGGACCGTGCGCGGCAATGTCGCCATCGACTGGACGCTGCGCGAGAACGTCCGCGCCCACCTGCGGCGACTCGTGAAGAGAGTGCTGCGCAAGTGCGGCTACCCGCCCGACAAGCAAGACCGGGCGACGCTGACGGTGCTCGAACAGGCCGAGGCGCTGTCCTCCGGCTGGGCGGCCTGATACTGATTTTGCGATGCCGGACAGCAAAGTGATCGCCGTTTTTCGGGACTGCGTTTTTCGGAACCGGATGACGGCAAGTCTTGAGGAGATGCTGTCGGCCGACTCTGTGCGCGATACTCTTGCTGAAGCTGATTTCGGGTAAATTGAGAGCGAGCAAGCTTTCAAGACCGATGGGAGTAGAGAGATGAACGGGATGACAAGGACAGGCGTCGTGCCGCCGCGGATCGAGCGCCTCAAGGTGCGTAATTTCCGCGTGCTTCGGGATGTCGAGCTAAAAGAGCTGACTCCGCTCTCTGTGTTGCTCGGTCCCAACGGCAGCGGAAAATCCACGGTATTCGATGTGTTCGCCTTTCTTGCCGAATGCTTCGAGAGCGGTTTGTCGCGGGCCTGGGAAAAGCGCGGCAGGGCCCGGGAACTGAAGTCGCGCGGCGGCCAGGGCCCTGTTCTGATCGAGATCGCCTATCGCGAAAAACCGGACAAGTCTCTGATTACCTACCATCTTGAAGTCGACGAGAAAAATGATCGACCCGTTGTGGTCAGGGAATGGCTTCGATGGAAACTGGGAAAGCATGGCGGGATATTCCACTTTCTCGACTATAGGGATGGAGACGGGAGGGTCATCTCGGGCGAACGGCCGGACTCGCGGGACGAGCGAGTCAAAGTTCCCCTGAGTTCTCCAGACACTCTGGCGGTCAATGCGCTAGGCCAGTTGGCAGAGAACCCCCGTGTTGTCGCGCTGCGCGATTTCATCAAGGAGTGGCATTTGTCCTGTCTTTCGTCCGAAGATGCGAGAGGACAACCGGAATCTGGACCACAGGAACGTCTGAGCAAGACGGGAGACAACCTCGCCAACGTGATTCAGCACCTGTCCCGAGAGCACCCCGAACGCCTGGAGTCGATTTTTCGCAGTCTCAAGGAAAGAATTCCCAACATAAAGGATGTCGCCGCGAATCCGATGCCGGATGGCAGGCTATTGCTGCAAATCAGAGATGCTCCGTTCCCTGACCCGATTATGGCCCGTTTCGCGTCCGACGGCACGCTCAAGTTGCTCGCCTATCTGATATTGTTGCGCGGCCCTGCGCCGCCGCCCTTGATCGGCATCGAGGAGCCGGAGAATTTCCTGCATCACCGCGTGCTCTATGGGCTCGCGGAGGAGTGTCGGAAAGCGGCAGGGTTCGCGCAAGTTCTTGTGACCACCCATTCACCGTTCTTCCTCGACGCGTTGCGACCTCATGAAGTACGAGTGCTATGGCGCGACGAATCCGGCTACACGCAATGCAGCTCCATGGGTCAGAACAAGAAGGTCAAGGCATTCATGGAAGCCGGAGCCCAACTGAGCGACCTCTGGGTTGAGGGCCATTTTGGAGTGGGAGATCCACTGGCCAGGAGCACAGTGATGGCGCGGGGCGAGGACTGAAATGCCTGCTGTTCATTTCGAGTTCCATGTGGAGGAGCGCTCCATGGAAGTGTTCCTCAATGCTTGGCTGTCGAGTTTCCTGCCGGAAGGTTGTACTTTCGAGATCTATCAGTATCCAGGCAAGCCTGCGCTCTTGCGGAAGATCGGAGACCGCCTCAAGGGTTACGCGGCATGGATACCAGCCGGATACCGCATCGTGGTGCTCGTGGATCTCGACGCGGATGAATGCGGGGAACTCAAGGGCAAGCTGGAGCGACTTTGCGAGCGTGCCGGACTTCGGTCAAGGCGAACCGTCGGCGATCCGGATTGGCAGATCGTCACAAGAATTGTCGTCCGGGAACTCGAAGCCTGGTATTTCGGCGACTGGCAGGCCGTGCGCAAGGTATATCCCAGAGTGCCCGCGAATATTCCAGGCAAAGCCCGTTATCGGGATCCCGATGCGATCAGCCATGCGTGGGAGACATTTGAGAGAGTTCTGCAACGGCACGGGTATTTCATGCAAGGACTGGAAAAAATGCAAGCCGCTGCCGCTATCGGCGAATATTTCGATCCGAAGATCAATAGTTCCCGCAGTTTCAAGGTGTTTCGAGATGCTATTGCCGCCGTTGCCGAAAGCGCCAAATCCCGCATAGGCGGATAGCCGCCGGCATCGCGGAATCATGTTGCGTGGTCGCGCTGATTCGAACGCAACCGCCGGAGAAGGCGTAGACAGATTCCGAATCGGACGAACGACCATTCCGAAATAGACGAATCCAGGTTTTTGTTTTTCATCGATCTTTCCGTGTCGTGCCGAAAAGTCATGCAGGCGAGCGCCCCTGTCGGTTTTGTTGATGGCGGCCTGTTCGTCGGTGCCGGATGTCGTTCCGGGATCACTCGTTGGGGAATTATTGGATATGGCTGCAAATTAGCAAACCGGATGGGTCGTGGTAACATTCGGCGGTGCCGCAGGAAATGGTTCGGTCCGTCGAAATGGCCCGGTTCGTCCGGGAAACCCTTGCCGCAAGTGCGGCGCCGAATGGCCGCGGCGGAGAATATCGCCCGGAGCGGCGCTCGGCTCGCCGCAGATGAAATCCGGGGCGGGCGATCCCGGAAGCAGCTCCGGAAAAAGGAGCCGAAAAAGGAGCCGGAAAAGGAGAAGGAGCATGACAAGATGAACTGCAAGAACCTTTATCGCGCGGCCGTCTTCCTCGTTGCCGCCGGACTGTCCGCCCAGGCTGCGGCGCAGGGCGCGTACGCGGAATTCGGCTTCGAGAGCCTTTCGGTGTCGGGCGCATCGCGATCCGACCAGATCCTGGACCAGATCCTGACCGTCTCCACGCCCTCGTTCCGCATCGGCGGCGTCAGCGGCCGTGCGGGTTGGGATCTGACGCAATATCTCGGGCTTGAAGCGCAAGCGACTTTCGGCACCATGGACACCGATGTGCCCCTGACCGCCTCGGCCGTCGACGGGGACGTGACGATCAACGTGCCCGTGGAACTGAACCGGATCGCCGGCGTCTTCGCGAAAGCGCGATACCCGATCTCGGACCGCGTCGCCCTGCATGGCCGGCTGGGCGGCGTCTACGGCAAGTTCACGGTCGCGGCGTCCAGTCCCCAGCAAGACAGCGGCTCCGATACATCGGCGGCCGCCGGCGTCGGCGCGGTCTTCGAACTGACGGATTCCTGGCATATCCGTCTCGACTACACCCGATTCCGGATAGAAGGCGAGAACGCGGACAGCGCGGCCCTTGTATTCGGGTTTTCGTTTTAGCCAGACTCTGATTTATCAGGGCTTGCCTGCGGCGCAGGCCCGCAGTATAGGCTCGCCGTACAGACGCGGTACAGAAGAGCGCCGCCGGATCCGGCGGCGCGAACCGGCGTATCCGGGAGCAAGCCAAAGCCGCGCTCTTGTCTTGCGGCAATGAATAATTCCACGGATGGAGTCATGCAGCGGATATCCGGCTATTTCCGGGCTGCTCTCGCCGCGACCGCGCGGGGGAGCGATGACGGCGCAGCTGACGAACAGGCAGGTCAACGAAGCTCGGTCAGGCGGCGACATGTCCTTCGCCTCCGTCTGCGGCGTGGATGCGAGACCAAGAAGGTTGAGCGCGGCATACCGAGCCGCCACTCGCGGGGACTGGCAAAAGGCGGCCAAGCTCGGCGCCGAGTTCGGGCTGTATCAAATCAGCCGCCGACACATGACCCGCCCGGCGTACTTATCCAAGAGGCAACGAACCGTAACCGCGGAGTTGCGCCGGCGCGTCGGTCGCGCGCGCGGGGGAGCGATCAAAAATGCCTGCCTGCGAAATTGACCCGGAAAGAAGGTCGAGAGCGAAACCGGCGAAGAAAGAGCGGGACGGGCGGTTCCGGTCATCGGAGGCGGCGGACATCATCTTCGAGGCGCGACGATCCGGGCCGGCTTCGTTGCTGTTCGCGCTGCTGCATCCGCGCCGCGCCGGGGCGGCGTCGGTGACCGCCGAAACCGTCCGCTTGACGTTCGCGTTGCGGCGCGCCGAGTTGTCCCTGGGCGAAGTGGAAGCGGTCGATATCTCGCTCGGCCTGCTCTGGTCCGGCATTCGGATTCGTCATGTCGCCGGCAGTTCGCGTATTTCGGGTTTGCCCCGAAAGCGCGCGAGCGCGCTGGCCGAGGCGCTCGAAAAGGCGAGACATGCATGGTGGAGCCGGGTCGTCGCCGCCAGGGCCGGCGCGCTCCGCCCGGTGCGCGAACGCATCGCGGCGCTCGCCGACCCCCCGCGATACCTCGCCGTCGACGCCCATCGCGAACTCGAGGCCGATGCGCGGGCGGCCGTTGTCGGGCTGGCCGGACGGTGGCCGCAGGCGCTGGCGGATGCTGTCGGGATCCGGATGCTGGAGGATATCCGCCGGTTCCTGGCGACCCCGAAAGATGCCCGCGCGCAAGCCAACAAGACCTTCCTCGCCCGGGAATTGGTCCGCTCGCGGGAGTTCTTCGACCGGGTCGAGTCCCGCCCGCTCACGGAGGAGCAGCGCAAGGCGGTTGTCGTCGACGATCGCCGCAATCTCGTGGTCGCCGCGGCCGGCAGCGGCAAGACTTCGGTCATCGTGGCCAAGGCCGGATGGCTCGTTCGCAGAATGCGCCGCAAGCCGTCCGAGTTGCTGTTGCTCGCCTTCGCTCGCGCCGCCCGCGAGGAAATGGAGGATCGCATCCGCGACCGTCTCGGCGCCGGAGTCGCGGAGGACATGACGGTTTGCACCTTTCACAGTCTCGGCCTGCGGATCATCGGCGAGGCCGAAGGCAAGCGTCCGGCGCTGGCCCGGGTTGCCGAGGACGAACGGACGCTGCTCGATTCGCTGAAGCAGATCATCGCCGATTTGTTCGCCGACGCCGAACTCCCGGCCGCCTTGCTCGCATGGTTCCGGAATTGGTTCGCGCCTTGCCGGAGCGAACACGAATTCCGGAACTGGGGCGAGTATTGGGATTACCTCCGCAAGTTCGACATCCGCTCGCTCAAGGGCGAGGCCGTGCGCAGCTTCGAGGAATGCGAGATCGCGAACTTCCTCTTCCTCAACGGCGTGAACTACGAGTACGAGGCCCCCTATGAGCACGATCTGGCGACCTCGGAAAAGCGCCAGTACAAGCCCGACTTCCATCTGCCGGATCACGACATCTACATCGAGCATTTCGGCATCGACGCCGAGGGCAACACGGCGCCTTTCGTCGACCAGGATCAATACCTGCGGGACATGGAATGGAAACGCGAGGTGCATGCGAGATACAAGACCGCGCTGATCGAGACTTTCAGTCACGAACAGGCCGAGGGCAAATTATCGGCCAATCTCTCGAAGAAACTCGCGCGTCGCGGCGTGACGCTGGCGCCGATTCCGCGCGAGCAGACATTCGCCCGACTCGAGGAACAGGGCCGCATCGCTCCGTTCACGCGTCTGGTCGCGACCTTCCTGCAACATTTCAAGGGCAGCGGGCAGACCATCGCCGATCTCCGGAAACGCGCCGGGCGGGCGCGCGAGCGGGCATTTCTCGAAGTGTTCCAACCCATATACGAGCGCTATCAGAAAAAGCTCGCCGCTGCGGGAGAGATCGACTTCAACGACATGATCCGCCGCGCGGCGGAACTGGCGGAGGCCGGCCGCTATCGCAGCCCCTTCCGCTATATCCTGGTCGACGAGTTCCAGGATATCTCGCCGGCGCGGGCAAGGCTGTTGCGGGCCTTGCTCGACAGCGTCCCGGGCGCCCAACTGTTCGCGGTCGGCGACGACTGGCAGGCGATTTACCGGTTCGGCGGCTCGGATATCGCGATCATGCGGGAGTTCGGGGATCATTTCGGCGCATTCGAGCGCATCGATCTGGCGACCACGTTCCGCTGCGCCGACCGCATCGCCGAGACCGCCGCCGAATTCGTGTTGCGGAACCCGGCGCAGATACCCAAGACGGTCCGCGCGACGCGCGCGGCGAGCCGGCCGGCGATTCATGTCGGCCTGCCCGGCGAGCAAGGTCTGTCGCTATTGCAAGAAGCCCTGAACCGGATCGCCGAGGATGCCCGCCGGCACGACGGGACATCCGAGGTGCTGCTGCTCAGTCGCTACCGGCATCTGCGGCCCGGCGACATGCATGCATTGGAGAGGCGGTATCCGGGCCTCCGCTGCTGCTGGCAGACCGCGCACGCGGCCAAGGGCCTGGAGGCCGACTATGCCGTGGTGCTGGGGTTGTGCGCGGGCAAATACGGATTTCCCTCGGAAATCGCCGACGACCCGTTGCTCGAGCTGGTGTTGGCGGCGCCCGAATCGCATCCGAACGCCGAAGAGCGCCGCTTGTTCTATGTCGCCCTCACGCGGGCGAGACGACAGGTCTTCCTGCTCGCCGAAGGCGGTCCGCCGTCGGAATTCGTCAACGAACTGCTCGCGGGCGGCTACGATGTCGCCGTCTTCGGGCGCCCGCCGGAAGCCGTCGCGCATTGTCCGCGATGCCTGCGCGGCCGGATGGAGCGCCGGGAAAAAGCCGGCAACGGCAGCGTCTTCTACGGCTGCTCGAACTTCCCCTTGTGTCGGCACATGGCGCGCGCCTGTCCTCGCTGCGGCAACGGACTGCCGGTCAGAGCCGCGGACTCCTGCCGCTGCCGGGACTGCGGCGGCGAAATCGAAATCTGCCCCGCATGCGAGACGGGCTGGCTCGAGCGCCGCATGGGCAAATACGGCCGCTTCCTCGGCTGCGCGAACTATCCGGCTTGCGACTACACGCGAGACTTGCGGCGGCCGGACGGAAAATCCGCTCGCGCGCGAAACGCGGCGAGAGCCCGAAAACGCGACACGAAATGGAAATGCGACCAGCCGCGTTGAACCCTCTCGCGGCAATCCGCGCCCGCCGCGGTTTTGGCGAAGGACAGGACGGACAGCAGCGCAGCGCGACCGCACCCTCATGCGGCGGGGAGCCTGGGTTTTCCGCTTTCGGCAGTTGAGGTGCGGCCGGTTCGGGACGCGGTCGAGCGCACGGAGCGGGACCGCCCGACGAGCCGGCCGCACGGACGCGTGACCGACAGTCGCCTTGATCCCGAGCACGTCTGGACCCCAGAACCGTCGCGATAAGCCCGAGCCGCGGTTGGGCGACTTCAAGATGGTCCTGTTCAAGACCGGCACTTTGTTGCAGGGTTCTGGCTGATTGGGCATAATTCGCTCCGCACGACCAACTCCAGTCACGCAATCAGGAGGGTACAACCATGTCATCAGATGAAATTATCAGTCCTGACAAGCTGATAGAGCATAATGAGCATGTAATTTTACTCACCCCGGCAAATATATCCCCAGTGAGTGGGCCTGCCGGAGGGGCACTTGCTATTCAGAGGCCCGCCGCTCCTTTTTCGCAATCGAACAGGTCGGGAGACCTTCGTTCCATGTCCTCCATTGAAGGTGCATGTGTCGAAGGTCAACACGCCGCCCTCACGCTAAAAGAATTGTTATAGATGTTGTTCAGTGACCCTTCTGCTGATTCTGCTGAAGCAGCCCAACAAGACATATTGACCTTGTACGGGTTGTTGACAGGTTTTTGCGCCCAATTCCCAGATCACGAATTCCAATTGGATGATAATAAAATTAATGGTGTGGTATTCTCAATGAGAATGCCCTTTCCGCACAAAGGAGGATTTAGTGATGCCAGCCCGTTCAAGAAAGCGGCGAATTTTGTTTGCCATTGGGTTGCGGCGGCACCTATTACTACAATTTCAACATCTCCCTGCCAGCATATAAATGCGGTTTTTGCTCTCCTGGTCGCTGCCAGAAGCCTGAATAAGGCAACATTGTCCAATGGAAAGAGTGCCAAAGAGTCTGTCAGATTAGATAACCCGATAGAATTGTCTAGGCATTCTTTCTGGGGCATTGCAGAAGCACTTTCAACTACGACTCCGGTAGTAGGGTTCAAACTTGTTTCCGTCTTGATCGAGCAAATGGCATATAAAACAAATCCTAAATGCCAATACCAAGCCATACCAATTGGCGGAATAGTGCCGCTAAAATAAACTCATCTTCTTGGGAATGGGATTGCGATGGAGATTCTTCCGCTCATTGATATTTTTCCGATTAAAAAGCCTTCCTGCTACAAGATTCATTTCGCCCGATACGAAAAAACTAATAATATTGAGCCACTTGATGTCTTCGTTCGCAGCCGAGAAGAATGGCAAGGATGGCAGGAGTATAAGCCTCAAAGAAATGAATTTAACCGACCGTTTATCTTTTCGGTCATTCAATTCTATCCAGAGACCGACATTTGGTTGTTCGGCGGCATTTGGGAAATCATGGACAGGTTGCCGGAAAAATACGTCGTCTCCCTGACGAATCAAGGTCAAGGGTTTATTGGACGCCTAAAACTGCATTATTCTCACCGAGGGCGCGGGACCCGCTTGAATTTCGAAAACTATGTAAACGAATTTACAGTTAGTGAAATATTGCGAGAGGAATATACAGGGACCCCATTCCCCGGCCATGACTGGATCGATATCAGTTTCAATGAATTGGAATCTCTCATACGTAATGATCGAAAAGATTGGCGTGGTGCATTGAAGAATACGAAGGGTGTATATTTGATTACCGACACGCATACGGAACGAAAATATGTGGGGGCGGCATACAGTGATGGGGGCATCTGGTATCGTTGGCGCGATTACATCAATACATGCCATGGCGGCAATAGAGAATTGATAAAATTGTACGAGGATAGGGGTTCGGAATATTTTCGGAAGTATTTCCGGTTTTCGCTACTTGAGAGCCATACTGCCCGTATCGCTGACGAAACGATAAACTTGCGTGAATCGTACTGGAAAAAAGTATTGCGATCACGTGGAAAACAAGGCTACAACGCGAACTGAATCTGATGAGCCATTTCCTCGGGCCTCAAATAGCGTGCGGAACGTCCGTCATCCCGGCACCTCCAGCGAATACGCCGGGATCAGACACATGTCCGGAATCCCGCGTCGCCCGGCAAACTCGACATCCTTCGAATAATCCCATTCATGGAATCATTCGTTGCCACAAACAAGAGCGTGGTTTTGTCTTGCCGCCCGGAAGCTCTGATTAATCAGGATCTTCCTTGTTGAACTATCCGCATGAATCGGAAACAATGCGTCTGCCCCGCATCGGGCGGCTCGGCGCGGCGGCGGTCGGCCGCCGGGGGAATCGTCGACACATCGGAAAAAAGGACGCGCAAATGAAAGAGCCAGTTCGGGTCGCGGTCACGGGCGCGGCGGGCCAGATCAGTTATGCCTTGCTGTTTCGCATCGCCGCCGGCGAAATGCTCGGCAAGGACCAGCCGGTCATCCTGCAATTGCTTGAAATCACGCCGGCGCTGGAAGCCCTGGCCGGCACGGTCATGGAAATCGAGGATTGCGCCTTTCCCCTGGTCGCCGGAATCGTGCAGACCGACGATCCCGATATCGCGTTTCGCGATGCCGAATATTGCCTGCTGGTCGGCGCGCGGCCGCGCGGTCCCGGCATGGAGCGCAAGGATCTGCTGCAGGCCAACGCGAAGATTTTTTCGACCCAGGGCGCGGCCATCGACCGTCGGGCGAGCCGCGGGACGAAAGTGCTGGTGGTGGGCAACCCCGCCAATACCAATTGCCTGATCGCCTATCGCAACGCGCCGCATATCGACCCGGCCCAGTTCACCGCGATGACGCGGCTCGACCATAACCGGGCGATTGCCCAGCTCGCGACGCAAACGCGCAGCCATGGCTCCGATATCGAAGGCATGATCGTCTGGGGCAATCATTCGGCGACGCAATATCCGGATATCCATCATTGCAGCGTCGCCGGCAGGGATGCGACCGCCCTGGTGCGAGCCGACTGGGTGGAAAACGAGTTCATCCCCCGGGTGCAGCAGCGCGGCGCGGCGATCATCAAGGCCCGGGGCCTGTCCAGCGCCGCCTCGGCGGCGAACGCGGCGATCGGCCATATGCGCGACTGGGCGCTCGGCAGCGGCGGGCGCATGGTCAGCATGGGCGTCCGCAGCGACGGCAGTTACGGGATCGAGCGGGGGCTGGTGTATTCCTATCCGGTGATCTGCGAAAACGGCGGCTACCGGATCGCGCAGGATCTGGCGATCAACGAGTTCAGCCGCAAGATGATGTCGGCCACCGAGCGCGAATTGCAACAGGAAAGGGACGCCGTCGCCGACTTGCTGTGACCGGCTGCGGAAAACTCCCGCAAGCTCCGTCAAACGCCGGATTTCGATGCAATGTGCTCGAGCGGCAATTCCGTGGTGCTGACGACCTTGCGCAACACGAAACTCGAATGCACATCGCTGACGCCGGGGATGCGGGTGATCTTCTCGAGCAGGAATTCCTGATAATAGTCCATGTCCGGGATAACGACCTTGAGCAGGTAATCCGCCGCCTGGCCGGTGATCAGCAGGCATTCGACCACTTCGGGGCAGGCCCTCACCGCCTTTTCGAACACTTCGAAGCGTTCGGGCGTGTGACGGTCCATGGCGATCTGGATCAGCGCGGTCAGTTTCAGATCGAGCCTGTTCGGATCGAGCAAGGTTACCTTGCGGACGATGACGCCGGCGTCCTCGAGTTGCCTCACCCGGCGCGCGCAAGGCGTCGCCGACAGTCCTACGCGCTGGGCGAGTTCGAGATTGGTGATGCCGCCATCCTGTTGCAAGTGGCGCAATATGCGCCGGTCAAGCGGGTCGAGCTGCATGGGAACGTCTCCGCGCAACAAATCCGGCATTCGCCGGAAGCCAAGTCTTCTCTGAATAATTCCATCCATGGAATTATTCATTGTCGCAAGACCAAAGCGCGGTCTTGTCTTGCTCCCGGATTCAATGGCTTGCGCTGTCGAATCCGGCGACGCTCTCTTGTATCGCGATCCTGCGCCGCAGGGAAGCTCCGACGTGATTCGAGCTTTCCTGACATGAAAAACCATAAACACTAAATAAATTAGTGAAAAATAGCAATAAACGGCAAACAAGTTAGAAAATGTGAATTGAAAAACCAACGCGGCCGGGCTATGCTGCACGCCTTGGACGGGGCCGCGTTCGCGGCCCCGGCAGGCATGGGAAACACATGGGAAACAAGAGAGCGCAGGAGATGTTCGACCATACCCGATACAAGCCTTTTCCCCCGGTCGGGCTGCGAGACAGGACCTGGCCCGATCAGGCGGCGAGCCGCGCGCCGCGCTGGTGCAGCGTCGATTTGCGCGACGGCAATCAAGCCCTCATCGAGCCGATGTCGGTCGGCCAGAAACGAAAGATGTTCGACCTGCTCGTCGAACTCGGCTTCAAGGAAATCGAAGTCGGCTTTCCGGCCGCCTCCCGGCCGGATTTCGATTTCGTGCGCAGCCTGATCGAACAGCGCGCGATTCCCGCCGACGTCACGGTGCAAGTGCTCACCCAGGCCCGGCCCGAACTGATCCGGCGCACTTTCGAATCCCTGCGCGGGGCGCGCAAGGCGATCATGCATGTCTACAACTCGACTTCCGAGGTGCAGCGGCGGAAGGTTTTCAGGACCGGCAAGGCGGGCATCGCCGATATCGCCGCGGCGGGCGCCGAAGAAGTGCGCCGCTGCGCAGAAAGCGCGCCGGAAACCGAATGGACCTACCAGTATTCGCCGGAAAGCTTTACCGGCACCGAAGTCGATTTCGCCGTGGAAGTATGCGACCGGGTGATTGAAATATGGGAGCCGACGCCGGAGCGGCCCGCGATCATGAACCTGCCTTCCACCGTGGAAATGGCGACGCCGAATATCTACGCGGATCAGATCGAGTGGTTCTGCCGGCACGTTTCCCGCCGCGACGCCGTCATCGTCAGCCTGCATACGCATAATGACCGCGGCTGCGCCGTGGCCGCCGCCGAACTCGGCGTCATGGCGGGCGCGCAACGCGTCGAAGGCACATTGCTCGGCAACGGCGAGCGCACCGGCAACATGGATATCGTGGTCATGGCGATGAACCTGTATAGCCAGGGCGTCGACCCGGAACTGCGGCTGGCCGACATGGACCGCATCGTCTCCGTCGTGCGCGAATGCACCCGGATCGATGTCCATCCGCGCCAGCCCTATGCCGGCGACCTGGTATTCACGGCCTTTTCCGGCTCGCATCAGGACGCGATCAAGAAATGCCTGGATCAGCATCGCGAAGGCGAAACCTGGGAAATCGCCTACCTGCCCATCGACCCGCGGGATCTGGGCCGCAGCTACCAGGACGTCATTCGCGTCAACAGCCAGTCCGGCAAGGGCGGCGTAGCTTATGTGCTGGCGAACAAGTTCGGCTTCCAGCTTCCGCGCTGGCTGCAGATCGAATTCAGCCGGGTGGTGCAGGATGTCGCCGAGAAGACCGGCGGCGAGATTCAGCCCGACCATATCCGGGAGTTGTTCGATCAGCATTATCTCGAAAATGAAAAAGTCGTCGGTTTGCGCAATTTCACCATCGAACGCAACGAATCGGTCGAGATCTTCAAGGGCGAAATCACCTGTTTCGGCAAGAGCATGCAGGTCGAGGGGCAGGGCAACGGCGTGCTCGACGCCCTTGTGCATTCCCTGCGCAAGGTGATCCAGGTCGATTTCGAAGTCATGGAATACGGCGAGCACGCGCTCAGCCAGGGCGCCGACGCCGAAGCGGTCACCTATATCCAGATCAAGAGCCAGGGGAGGCGATACACCGGCATTGCGATCAGCGAGGATATCGTCAGTTCGTCGCTGAACGCCCTGATGGCGGCGGTCAGCCGATTGCTCGCAAGGCAAAGGGCCGCCGCCTGAGCCGGCGCGGGACAGGCGGCCGGCCGGATCCGCGGGCTCCTCGGGCAGCGCTCAAAAGGCCGCATGCCCGTCGGCGGCACATTGGATCCGGGCGGCCGCCGGCTTCTCCCGGGCGTTCTCCGGGCGATTCCGTCCGGGCATGGTTCATTGCCGCAAGACAAGGCGGTCTCGCCTTGCTTCCGAATGCGGCGGCTTGCGCTGTCGAACCCGACGGCGCGGCCTTGCGCCGCGGCCGCCCGCGCGCCGCCGCCGCCGGCCCATGGCGCAAACTTTTCCGTCATCCGGCGCGACAGTAGGGGTATGCGCGTGAGCGTCAGCGACGAAAAACTGGTGGCCGGCGCGCTGCAAGGCTCTGCCCGGGCCTGGCGGCGGCTCGTGCGGCGTTATGAAAGCCGCGTCTACAATCTGGGATATCGGCTCACCGGCAACGGCGAGGACGCGATGGATCTCATGCAGGAGGTATTCCTGGGGGTCTACCGCAATCTGCGCCGCTTTCGCGGCGATGCCGGTTTCCGCACCTGGCTGTTCCGCATTGCGCACAACAAGGCCGTCGACCTGAACCGCAAGAAGAAATTGCTGTTGCTTGCGGGCGGCCTGGACCATGCGGGCGAATTCGACGGCGGCGAACCGCGCGCGCGGCCGGAGTCCGAACCCGACCGCGGGGTCGCCGAATGCGAACGGCGGCGGTTGGCGCTGGAGCTGCTGAGCCGGGTTTCGCTGGAACAGCGGCTGGTGGTGGAGTTGAAGATATACCAGTCCCTGACGTTCGAGGAAATCGCGCGGATGCAGGAGATTTCCGTCAATACCGCGAAAACCAGATTTTATGCCGCATTGAAGAAGATGCGCTTGATGCCGGAGGAAGAAAATGCCCTGCTCGAGAACTGACCACTTGCTGCGGGAATATTTTTCCGATGATTCGGATCCTGTCGTCCGGGCCGAAATCGAAGCTCACTTGACCGCGTGTCCGGACTGCGCCGCGCAACTGCGGGAGTTGGCCGGCGCGGAGCGCGAATTGCGCCGTTGGGAAGAAATTCCCCCGCCCCGCTGGGACCGGCACATGACGCTGTTCCGGCGCGAACGCGGCGCGGCGAGAAAGGGAGAGAGAGAGAGAGGCGGCTGGCGGCTCGCCCGGCAATGGATTCCCGCCGCGGCCTGCGCGCTCATGCTTGGGCTGATGCTGCTCGATACTTCCGTTGTCTATCGGGACGGCGTCCTGGAAATCGGGTTCGGCGCGCGGGGGCTGGCCGCGGTCGACCGCCGCCTGGCGGAATTCGATCGCTTGCAGGCCGAAGAGCGGGAACAGTTCGCCGCCATGCTGGCCCGTTTCGAACAATTGCGCATGCAGGATCTCGAGACCATGCAGGTCAGTTACGAATGGCTGGCGGATCGCGATTACGAAACCGTGCGTTCGCTGCGGCAACTGGCCAGTCTGGTCGGGTCGACGGGGGTCGCGGGATGGTAAGAATCGCATTGCCGGCAACGGCGCTGGCCGCCTTGCTGGCGGTCCCCGCCGCCGCCCAGGAAGATCCTTACGATCCGCTGAAGCGCAATGCCGAAGCTTTCGCCGGCATGCTGGAGCAGGCGCTCGAACTGGAGCTCGACGGCGGCCTGTTCGGATTCGGCGGCGAACGCATCGACAGCATGTATCTGGCGGGTCACGGCCTCGTGCTCGAAGTGCGCAGCAAGCTGGCGAATGCCCGCAGCAGGCTCGACCTGGCGGTATTGAACAACTCGGTGATGGCCTTGCGCCAGGGCGACAATCCTTTCGCGATGCTGGCGCGCCGCGCGCGGGAGCAAGCCGGGCCCGCGCAGCGCCCGGCCGGAGATGGCGACCAGGCTCCGCCTTTCGAATTCCTGTTGCGGGCGCGCGAGATCGATTACCCGGCCGCCGTCGAGACGGCGGTTTCCCGGGCCGGCGAATACGCCCGGATCTTGCGCGAAGTCGACGGCGTCGACGATGCCGCCTTCGAGCGGTTGCGCATGGAAATCGAAAGTTTGCGGCGGGAAAATCGGGTTGGGGCCGAGCGCCTGCGCGAATTGACCGAAGAGTGGCGCGCCGGCGCCGCTGAACGGGGCGAGCGTCTTGAACAAGCGTTCGGCGAGTTGTCGGCGGAAATGGAGCAGTTGCGGCGCAGGGCCGAGGCAATGGCCGAGGACTTGCGCGCGCGCAGCGAAAACGCCCAGGCCGAACGCGCCGCTCGCTGGCGGCAAGACGTGGCGGCGCTGGAGTCGAGACTTGCCGGAGCTATGTGCGAGTACGGCGCCGGCCTGCGGGAGTTGCCCGCGAACGAAAATGTCGCCGTAATCCTGAACGGACTGGGAGACGAGTCGGCCGGCGGCGGCCGCGCCGACCTCGTGCATACTTTCAGCAAGGCGGATCTGCTGCTTTGCGCCGAAGGCGAACTGGATTCGCGAACCCTCGGCGAACGCTCCGGACGCTACAGTTACTGATCCGGCCCGCGCCGGACCTTCCCGATCCCGCCGGCGTGGCCATGCGCGAGATAATCTTTTAGAATGTCGCAACCTTCCGCGCCTTGCGTCATGGCGATATCTGAGGAGAGCCGGATGGAATGCCCCAAATGCAATTCGTCGATGAAGGAAATCAAGATAGAAATCCTTCATGGTCAGGTGATCATCGACAAGTGCGAAAATTGTCAGGGCCTGTGGTTCGATCATGGCGAGGCCGAAGCATTGAAAGGGAACTGGATGGCGGATTTCGCCGATTCCGGGGATCCGGAAGTCGGCAAGAGCTATAACGTGGTGCGGGATGTCAATTGTCCGCGTTGCGGCAAGCCCATGAAACACGTCAAGGATCCGAGCCAGCCCCATCTGCGCTACGAAGTCTGCGAGGAGCACGGCATGTTCATGGACGCCGGAGAGTTCACCGATTACAAGCACGAGACCCCCCTGGATCTGTTTCGGGGTCTGCTGGCGCTGATCCGACGCCGCTGAGGGCCCGAATATGGGCGACCGCGCCGATTCCCGCGGCCGGACAGCGCGGTTGATCGCCGGCTGCATCGACTGCGTCGACCGTTGCGGCGAATTGCTCGACGGCATGCCGGGCGATGTCTTCGCCAGCCGGGGCGACGGCGATTCTTCCATCGGCGCCCACATGCGCCACATCGTGGATCGCTGTCAGTGCTTCTTGAACGGCCTCGACGGGGGCTGCATCGATTACGACGACCGCAGGCGGGGCACCGGCGTGGAGACCGACGCGCGAGTCGCCGCCGCCGCGCTGGCGAAAACCCGCGGCCGATTCGAAAACCTCGACCCGGACGCCTGCGGCGGCGGGATCTCGGTCCGGGAACTCGTGCATTATCATGGCGAGCCTGCCGTCGCGGCGAGCACTCTCGATCGGGAATTGATGGGCCTGATCACCCACAGCATCCATCATCTGGCGATCATCGCGATGATCGCCCGGGCCGGCGGTTTCCCGGTGCCGGCGAATCTCGGCAAGGCGCCTTCCACGGTCGCCGCCGAATAACGCCGGCGCGGCCCTTTCCCCGAAAACGCGTTCGCCGCGGCCGGCCTCGCCGCCCGATTCCCGGAAGTCCGCGCGGCGCCGCCGGCAAGGCGGATAATCAAGCGAAATAATACTTGACCAATTTGCTAGGGTATTTGATAATCGGCCCGATGTCGGGAAAGCTCTGATCAAGTCGGAGCTTTCCTGCGGCAAGACAAAACCGCGTTTTTGTCTTGCGGCAATGAATAATTCCATGGGTGGAATTATTCAGAGGAGACTTCGACAGCGGGTGACGCCGTGCAGTTGACCACGAAAGGCAGATATGCCGTGACCGCCATGCTGGATCTGGCCTTGCGCCACGGCTGCGGTCCGGTGAGTCTGGCCGACATATCGCGGCGCCAGGATATTTCCCTGGCCTATCTCGAACAACTGTTCGGCAAATTGCGCCGGGCCGAAATCGTCCATAGCGTGCGCGGTCCCGGCGGCGGCTATGAACTGGACCGGGAGCCCGAGTCGATATTCGTCGCCGAGATCATCGGCGCCGTCGACGAGTCGGTCGATACGACCCGCTGTCGGGGCGCCGGGGATTGCCGGGGAGGCGAAACCTGCCTGACGCATTTCCTCTGGGAGGATCTGAGCGAGCGGATTCTCGATTTCCTGCAAGGCGTCAGTCTGGCGGAACTCGTGTCGCGGCGCGACGTGCGCCGCATCGCCGGCCGCCAGGACAGGAAAATGATAACAGGCGACATGAACGAAATACGCATATCGGCTGCCTCGCTGTAGCTGTTTTTGCGCGGAGCAAGCCATGCAACTTCCCATTTATCTCGATTACGCGGCCACGACGCCGGTCGACCCCCGGGTGGCCAGGGCGATGTCGGAATGCCTTACGCTCGAATCGAATTTCGGCAATCCCGCCTCGCGTTCGCATCAATTCGGCTGGAAGGCCGAGGAGGCGGTGGAAAACGCGCGCCGCAACGTGGCCGATCTGATCCATTGCGACCCGCGCGAGATCGTCTGGACCTCGGGCGCCACCGAGGCCGACAATCTGGCGCTGAAAGGCGCCGCGCATTTCTATCGCCGCAAGGGCCAGCACATCATCACTTCCAGGATCGAGCACAAGGCCGTGCTCGACAGTTGCCGGCAACTCGAGCGGGAAGGGTTCGCGGTCACCTATCTCGACCCGGACAGCGACGGCCTGGTCTCGCCGGAAGCCGTAGAACAGGCGCTGCGGCCGGACACCATCCTGGTCTCCCTGATGCACGTCAACAACGAAATCGGCGTGATCAACGACATCGAGGCCATCGGCGCGGTGACGCGCGAGCGCAAGGTGATCTTCCATGTCGACGCCGCCCAGAGCGCCGGCAAGCTCGATATCGACCTGGAGCGGATGCAGGTGGATCTGATGTCGCTGACCGCGCACAAGATCTATGGACCGAAAGGCGTCGGCGCGCTCTATGTGCGGCGCAAGCCGCGCGTCCGCATCGAACCGCAAATGCATGGCGGCGGCCACGAACGCGGCATGCGCTCGGGCACCTTGCCGACGCACCAGATCGTCGGCATGGGCGAAGCCTATCGCATCGCCGGGGAAGAGATGCGCGAGGAAGCCCGCCGCACCAGGGCCTTGCGCGACCGGTTGCTGCGCGGCCTGGAAGACATCGAGGAAGTATACGTGAACGGCGACCTGACGCGTCGGGCGCCGGGCAACCTCAACATCAGCTTCAATTTCGTGGAAGGCGAATCGCTGATGATGGCGCTGCGCGAGCTCGCGCTGTCGTCGGGTTCGGCCTGCACATCGGCCAGCCTGGAACCGTCCTACGTGTTGCGCGCGATCGGCCGGAACGACGAACTGGCGCACAGTTCGCTGCGAATTTCCATCGGGCGCTTCACCACCGAGGAAGATATCGACTACGCGATCGGGCGAATCCGCTACGCCGTGGCCAAGTTGCGGGAACTTTCCCCGCTCTGGGACATGTACAAGGACGGCGTGGATCTCGATCAGGTTCAATGGGCCGCGCATTAGGAAAGCTCTGATCAAGTCAGAGCTTCCCTGCGGCACATGGATGTGCCGCCGGATTCGATGGCGAAGCCATTGCATCCGGGAGCAAGACAAAACCACGTTTTGTCTTGCGGCAATGAATAATTCCATGGATGGAATTATTCAGAAGATACTAGGCACGCTATGGAGAAACAGCATCATGGCATATTCAGACAAGGTACTGGACCACTACGAAAATCCGCGCAATGTCGGCCGGCTCGACGACGCCGACGCCAATGTCGGCACCGGCATGGTGGGCGCGCCCGCCTGCGGCGATGTCATGCGCCTGCAAATCAAGGTCGACGGCGACGGCATCATCGAAGACGCGAAATTCAAGACCTACGGCTGCGGCTCGGCGATCGCCTCGAGTTCCCTGCTGACCGAATGGGTCAAGGGCAGGTCGCTCGACGACGCCACGCGGATCCGCAACAAGGACATCGCCGATGAACTTGGACTGCCGCCGGTCAAGATTCATTGCTCGGTGCTCGCCGAGGACGCCATCAAGGCGGCGATCGACGACGTAAGGAAGAAACGGGGCGGATCGGAAAAGTAGCTTCATGGCCATATCCATCACTGAAAACGCCGCCGGCCATGTCGCGCGGCAATTGGCCGAACGCGGCCGCGGCCTCGGCATTCGCGTGGGAGTCACCACCACCGGCTGTTCGGGCATGGCCTATGTGCTCGAATTCGCCGACCAGATGGAAGAGGGCGACCAGGTATTCGAAGAGCACGGCGTCAAGATACTGGTCGATCCCAGGAGCCTGGTGTATATCGACGGCACCGAAATGGACTTTGTCAAGCAAGGGCTTAACGAAGGCTTTGAATTTCGCAATCCGAACGTGAAAGGCGAATGCGGCTGCGGCGAAAGCTTCACCGTCTGACCGTCTGAATCCGCCGCCGAGCCGAGCCGCAGTCGTGCTGTCCATCGCCGACAATTATTTCTCCCAGTTCGATTTGCCGGTGGGCTACGACATCGATCTCGACCGGCTCGATGAACGGTTTCGCGAATTGCAGGCCATCGTCCATCCGGACCGTCATGCGGCCGCCGGAGACGAGCAGCGGTTGCGTGCGGTCAAGCTCAGCAGCTATCTCAACGAGGCTTGCGAAACGTTGAAGTCGCCGTTGCGCCGGGCCGGTTATCTGTTGCGATTGCAAGGTGTGGATGTCGAACAGGTCGGGCAGTCCGAGCTCGATCCGGAATTGCTGCTCGAGCAGATGCGCTTGCGCGAATCGCTCGCCGAGTTGCCGAAAGACGAATCCGCGCTTGAACAGCTCGACGCATTGCGTGGCTCCGCCCGCGCCAGGCTGGCGCGGCGGCAGCGGGAATTCGCCGCCGCCCTGGCTGGAGGCGGCCTCGGACAGGCGAAGAAACTGTTCCACGAATTGCAGTTCCTGACCAAGTTGCAAACCGAAATCGAAAAAGCGGAAGACGCTCTCATTGACTAGGAAAGCTCTGATTTATCAGAGCTTTCCGGCGGCGCATGGATGCGCCGCCGGATGTGGCGGCGCAAGCCGTCGCATCCGGGAGCAAGACAGGATCGCACTCTTGTCTTGCGGCAATGGATAATTCCAAGGATGGAATTATCCAGAGGATACTTGGCAAAGCTCTGATTTATCAGAGCTTTGCTGCGGCGCAAGGACGCGATGCAAGAGAACTCCGCCGACTGCGTCGGCGCGAGCCGTTGAATCCGCAAGCAAGACAGGATCGCACTCTTGTCTTGCGGCAATGGGCAATTCCATGGATGGAATTATCCAGAGAATACTTGAGTGGCCGGCCCATGAGCTTGTTGCAGATTTCAGAGCCCGGCGGACAACCCGCAGCCCGCCGCGCGCGCAAGCGCGCGGCGGGCATCGACCTGGGCACGACCAACTCCCTGATCGCCACCGAGGTGGACGGCGAAGTGCGGACTCTCGCCGACGCCGCCGGCGCGCATCTGCTGCCCTCGGCGGTGCGTTATCGGGCCGACGGCGAACCCGTGGTCGGCGCGGAAGCGAAGGCGCAGGCCGCCGTCGACCCGGCGAATGTCATCGTGTCGGTCAAGCGCGCGCTCGGCAAGAGCCTCGATGAACTGAAGGCCGGCGGCGACTACCGGCAATACCGCTTCGATCCCGGGCGCGAAGCCGGCGCGCCGGCATTCGTCACGGCGGCGGGGCCGCGGGATCCGGCCGCGGTGTCCGCCGACATCCTCAAGGCGCTCGCGCGGCGCGCGCAAGCGAGGACGGGAGAGGCGGTCGACGGCACCGTGATCACCGTGCCAGCCTATTTCAACGATGCCCAGCGACAACAGACGCGATACGCCGCAAGTCTCGCCGGCATCAAGGTATTGCGTCTGCTCAACGAGCCGACGGCGGCGGCCGTGGCCTATGGACTGGATACGCGCGAGCAAGGCAATATCGTCGTCTTCGACCTTGGCGGCGGCACTTTCGACGTGTCCTTGCTGAGCTTGCGAAAAGGCGTATTCGAAGTGCTCGCCACCGGCGGCGATACGGCGCTCGGCGGCGATGATTTCGATCGCGCGGTCGCCGACTGGCTGGCGCGGCGATGCGGCATGGAAAGCATTGCGGCGCGGGACTATCCGGCGATGTTGCGGGCGGCGAACCGCGCGCGGGAAGCCTTGTCCGAAGTCGAACAGGTCGAACTGGACTGGGGCGGCTCCAGTTTCGCGCTGTCCGCGGCGGAGTTCGCCGAGCTGACGGCCGCGCTGGTGCGGCGCGCCGTCCTGGCCTGCCGTCGCGTCCTGCGCGACGCCCGCATGGAAATCGACGCCGTCGACAACGTGCTGCTGGTCGGCGGCGCGACGCGGATGCCGGTGATCCGCCGGGCGGTGACAGAGTTCTTCGGCCGCGAACCCTTGCGGGATATCGATCCGGACCGGGTGGTCGCGCTCGGCGCGGGCATCCAGGCGGAAGTGCTCGCCGGCAACAAGGCCGCCGGCGATTTCCTGTTGCTCGATGTCAATCCGCTGTCGCTGGGAATCGAAACCATGGGCGAACTGGTGGAAAAGATCATCCGCCGCAATACCGCGATCCCGGTTTCCAGGTCGCAGGAATTCACCACTTTCAAGGACGGCCAGACCGCCATGGTCTTGCACGTCGTGCAAGGCGAAAGGGAGCTCGTCGGCGAATGCCGGTCGCTGGCCCGGTTCAGCTTGCGCGGCATCCCGCCGATGGCGGCCGGCGCGGCGAAAGTGAAAGTGACTTTCCAGATCGACGCCGACGGCCTGCTCGGCGTTACCGCCGAAGAAGCGAGCACCGGCCGCAGGGCCGAGGTCCAGGTCAAGCCGAGCTATGGGCTCGACCTCGACCAGATTGAAAAAATGCTCAAGGATTCCCATGAACACGCCGGGGCCGACATGGCCGCGCGCGCCTTGCGGGAAGCCCGGCTGGAAGCGACGCGGCTGCTGGAAGCGACCGCCGCCGCGCTGGCGGCGGACGGGGAATTGCTGGAAACGGGCGAAAGAGCGGCTATCGATCGGGCCATGCATGCGCTGCGGCAGGTCATGGCGGAAACAGACGCCGCCCTGATCGGGGAGCGCGCGGAGCAATTGAATCGCGCCGGCGAAGACTTCGCCGCGCGGCGCATGAACATGGCGGCGGGCGCCGCATTGCGCGGCGAGTCCATTGATGCGATCGACGGACGGACCGATTGAACGAACCGGGGAGGCGACATGCCCAAAATCACGTTTTTGCCACATGAATCGATCTGCCCGGACGGGGCCGAAATCGAAGTCGATCCGGGGGTCAGCATCCTCGATGCGGCGCTTGGCCGGAAAATCCATATCGAACACGCCTGTGAAAAATCCTGCGCCTGCACCACCTGCCACGTGATCTTGCGCGAGGGCTATTATTCCCTGGACGGGCCGGAGGAGAACGAGGAAGATTATCTGGACAAGGCTTGGGGGCTGGAGCCCGAATCGCGCCTGAGTTGCCAGGCCGTTGTCGCCGATGAAGATCTGGTGGTGGAAATCCCGAAATACACGATCAACATGGTTTCTGAAAATCATTAGGAAAGCTCTGATCAAGTCAGAGCTTTCCTGCGGCACATGGATGTGCCGCTGGATTCGATGGCGCAAGCCATTGAATCCGGGAGCAAAACAAAACCACGCTTTTGTTTTGCGGCAATGAATAATTCCATGGATGGAATTATTCAGAGGATACTTGGGGAAGCTCTGATCAAGTCAGAGCTTCCCTGCGGCACATGGCCGAGATACAAGAGAGCGTCGCCGGATTCGACGGCGCAAGCCGTTGCATTCGGAAGCGAGACAAGACACGCTTTTGTCTTGCGGCGACGAACCATGCCGCAGATGGAATTGCGCAAGAATACTTTACCGGAGCCCGGGAGGCGCGGATGAGATGAAATGGACCGACGTGAACGATATCGCCATTGAACTGGCGGAGAGGCATCCGGATATCGATCCGCGATACGTGAATTTCGTCGACATGCATCGCTGGATCTGCGAACTGGAGGACTTCGACGACGACCCCGTCCGCAGCGGCGAAAAGATTCTCGAGGCGATTCAGGCGGCCTGGATCGAGGAAGCCGCCGACTGAAGCGCCCGTTGCGGGACATCGCGCGGGCCGCCGCTGAATTTGTCGGGTTCGGCCCGCGCCCCATGGAAACCTCCCTCCGCATGCGCGAGCAAGGGAAACTCTGGCCCGTCAGGGCTTCTCCGCGCAAGCCCGCGGCATAAGAGAGCACCGCCGGATTCGACGGCGCGAGCCCTTGCCTCCCGGCGCGAGACAGAACCGCGCCCCGACCTTGCGGCAATGAGTAATTCCATAGACGGGATTTTTCAGAGGATACTTGGGGAAGCGCTGATCAAGTCGGAACTTCCCTGCGGCGCATGCCTGCGGTACAAACCCGCGATATAAAAGAGCACCGCCGGATTCAACGGCGCAAGCCATTGCATCCGCGAGCAAGACAAAACCACGTTTTTGCCTTGCGGCAATGAATAATTCCATGGATGAAATTGTTCAGAGGATACTCGAGTATCTTGCAAACCAGAAAAACGCCGCGTTTCGCCAATTGACGCCGCAACGACGATTCGGCCCGACAGACAGATTGCCGAACCGGCGCGGGCTATTGGTCCCCGGCAGCGCTCGGGAAGGGGCGTGTCGCAGAGGTCCGAACAAGCCAATTCGCGGTATGCGCTGTTACCGCCAATCAGAACTTGTTGATATGCCAGCGTATTTGCCGGATTCGCGCGGATCGGCCGCTGAATCGCCGTCGCGAACATGAACGAAAAATTCCGGCCCGCGCGGCCGCCGGCCGGGGCAGTCTCGCGGCGCTCGCCGAATAATTTTCGGGTCAGCGACATCGCGTTTTTCGGGCAGCGGTGCCGCGCGGCGGACCGAAACGCGGCCGCGAAAAAGGCGCGCTTCGCGCGAATCCCTCCCCGGAAACGCGCGCGGCGGCCCGGCGGCCGAATCGCCCGCCGTCCCGGTCCGGCAGGCCTCGGGAAAACCGATCCGCCTGCGGCGGCGCAAGAGACTTATCGACAACTATCTGATTTACAAGTAATAAAATAAGCCGAGGCTCGGCGCTCGACGGCTTTCTCGAAAGCCCTCCCTCGGCTTGCGAGGCGGCTCGTGTTGATTTCCAGATCGGGACTGAGGCGGGTCGCGCGGCTGGCCAGGGCGCGTCGCGGCCGAACAGGATATCGGCGTTTCGCGGGCGCTTGGCCGGCCGAAAAATTTCGCCAACTTGTGATCCCGGTCACATGCGCACGGCGCGGATGCCGTTGTATAATGCCGCTACGCGAGCCTCTTCATTGACTTTACAGGAGCACTCCAAAATGGCGGTAACAGCGCAAACCAGAGATGCGATAATCGGCCTTTCGGTAGCGATGCTGGGCAAGGCCCCGGGCACCGAACTGCTCAACGAATGGTACGGTGTCTACAACGCGAGCGTCGGCAAGGGCATGAGCCCGGAAGATGCCTTGCTGGAGCTGGCGAATCACATCGCCGCCTCGGATGCCTTCACGTCCATGTATCCCTTTTTTATAACGAACGCGGAGTTCGCCCGGGATTTTCTGACCGCGGCCCTGGGCGAAGCGCCGTCTGCGGAAGTGCTGGCCCTGGCGACGGGCCTGCTCAACGGCGGCATGGGTCGGGGCGAGATGGGCCTGCTGGCCGTCCAGCAATTGCTGGAGATCCGCATGCAGGGGGAAAGCCATCCCGCCTACGGCGATTTCGGCGCCCTCGCCATGATGTTCGCCAACAAGGTGGAAGTGGCCACGTACTACACCGTTACCAAGCGCTGGGAGGGCGACTCTGCGAGCGTGCTCGGCGGCGTGACCGGCGACGGCGACAGCGTGACCGCGGCCAAGGAAGCCATCGACATGATGCAACGGCCCGGCAAGAGCTTCGAGTTGACCACGGGCGTCGACCGGCTCGACGGCACCCTGGGCGACGACACCTTCGTCGCCACCGAGAAGACCCTGACCGGCGTGGACCGGCTCGACGGCGGCGAGGGCATGGACACGCTGGAGCTTTCTTCCAGCGGCTCCGACGACGATGTCAGCGTCTCTTCCGGGGCGAGCGTCATGCACGTCGAGACGCTGACGGTCGACAGCGGCGGCGACTTCTCGGCGGACCTGAGCGGCTGGGAAGGCCTGACGGATGTGGTCCTGAGCGATGTCGCGGGAGATGTCGAACTGGACGCCGGCGGCGCCGATGTCTCGTCCAAATCCCTGGAAGGCGACACCGTCGAGATCATGAACGCCGCCATGGTAAATCTCGAGGACGTGAACGCCCGCGCGCAGGTGAATATCTTCGACACGGACACCACGACCTCGGTCATGGTCGAGGGCGGCAAGGGCGTCGAGGTGGGCAAGTCGACCGCGCATTCCGAGACGGTCAAGAGCGTGACGCTCGACGGCGTGCGCGACGGCATGGGCGACGACGGCAAGCGCTACGGCGCCAACACGGCCGCCAAGGAAGCCGCAGACGGAAAAGCCGCGGTAGCCGCGGTCAACAACAAGGACAGCGTGCCGGTGCACATCTATTCGAAAGCGATCGAGTCCGTCGACCTGCGCAACACCAACACCACCTTGCTGGTGGAGAACGCCGCCAGGGACATGACGGAACTGACGGCCATGGTCGATCGGTTCGGCAACACGGCCAACGGGCACGGCAAGTTGTGCCTCAAGGGCATCGAGGATCTGATGATCGAGGTGAAGGGCGATTCCAACATCCGCCTGGCTTCGGATCAGATCAAGACGGTCGCCGTTTCCGGCGCCGGCGACCTGACGCTGGACGTGACCAAATTCGCTCCGGCGGTGGCGGAGAAAGCGGCCGATGTCAAGCCGTCCGAGACGCTGGAGAGCATCGACGCGAGCGAGGCGAGCGGCGCCGTCAAGATCGCCGCTCTCAACAAGAGCGTCATGTCCTACATGGGGAGCATGGGCAAGGACGACGTGAGCGTGACGGCGTTCAACGCCAAGGGCCTGACGGCGAACCTCGGCGCCGGCGACGACATGTTCACCGTCGCCAACGTCAAGGCCGGCAAGAGCCGGATCGACGGCGGCGCGGGCATGGACACGCTGGTGCTGAAGGAAAAGACCGGCGCCAATCTCAAGGGCGCCGGAGACGCCTACACGGGCTTCGAGACCATCACCCTGGACGCGGGCGGCGGCTCGGGCACCTACGACCTCAAGGGACTCGACATCGACAAACTGATGATCAGCAAGGGAGCCGCCGGCAAGATCACGTTCAAGGATGTGGCTTCCGGCACTGAGCTGAAGGTTTCCAGCAAGGCGCCGGACAGCGCGACCGGCAAGAGGTCTGCCGCCACCGATGTTGAGGCAAGCTACATGCTGGCGGACGGCGACGATGACGAGTTGATGCTGCATCTGCACACCGATGGCGGCGCCAAGGATGAGAAGGGGGAGTTGGGGGTCAAAAACCAGGGGATACTTAATCTGACCCTTACTGTGGACAAGGAAGTGGAAAAGGTGACCGTGCGCTCCACGGCGACTGTCAGGGCCGAGGACAAGACAGTCAAGGTCGGCGACTACGTCAACCGGCTCACCATCACCAACAGTACCGACACCAACAGGGTCGAGGAGTTGGTGGTTACCGGAGACGCCGCTCTTTATATCAACAGAAACGCAAAAATTAGAGACGGGAATTACGGATCCTTGACTGAAATAGACGCCTCGGAGAACACGGGAGGCTTTTTCATCCACGCATCCGGGACGGCTGCGGCTGGCTCCCCAGCGATAACAATTCTCGGCAGTCCAGCCGACGATTTGCTGTGGGGGGTAGACGGCGGCAAGGCCGACACGCTGGTGGGCAATGCCGGCAACGATGTGATCGTTGGCTTTAATGGCGAAGACAAGATCACAGGCGGTGCGGGGGCTGACAGACTATTTCCTTACGCCGCTGACATCCTGGTTTTTACGGGCGGTGTCGGTGTAGGTGAACTTGGTGCAGTGTCGCATGCAAACCGTACCGATGAACCTGATGCTCACAAGGACACATTTATCTACAAAGCGGCGTCTGATTCTCAGGTCGATCTCGAAAAGATGACTGGTTTCGACATGATCTTCACCTTTAGCAGCAGCGGCGACAATAAAGACAGTATCCAGTTGAGCCCGGTGCTGGATCTGAGGGGGAGCGTCAAACCAGCGGACGACAGTGTAAAAGGCAGTAATCTGAAGACGGTGGTCGGCGATGGCAAGGATGTGTTCGTGACCGAAGCGACTGGCACCGCATTCGCCAGGGCCAACTCCGTCGCGATTGTCAAGACGACCGAGGACAAGACCAAAATCAACAAGGGTCATCCTGTTTTCTTCAGCATCGACGATGACGTCGACTGGATTACGGGCAACAATATACAGTTGACCTGGGTGCTGGTGGATGTGGACGGAGACGGCGATTTCAGCGCCGGCACCGACATGGCGATTGCGCTGGCCGGTCATATGGACCTGGATGCGACTGTTTTCAGCTGATCCGGCGCTGCGCCGCCCGCAGCCGGGACGCTGGGCGAACCGGATTTTTCCGCCAGACCCGGAACCCCCGGTCCCGGCCGGGGGTTCCGCTTTTCCGCGCCCCTCGCCGCGGTCGAGTGCGCGGCGAGCGGGTTTTCCGGGAAACAGCGCGGCCAAACGACTCATCCGGCGCCGGCCGGAGAGGCGCTCTTTCCCAATCAACCCGCCAACCGGTCATCCGCGTCAAAATGCCGCCCCATCAGCGCCGCAAGATGACTTGCGGGAATCGCCGGGAAAGCCCTGATCAAGTCAGGGCCTTCCTGCGGCGCAGGCCCGCTGTACGAAAGAGCGCCGCCGGATTCAACGGCGCAAGCCATTGCATCCGTGAGCAAGACAAAACCGCGCTTTTGTCTTGCGGCAATGAATAATTCCATGGATGGAATTATTCAGAGGATACTTAGCTTCCCTCCGGGATTGGCCGTATAATGCGCCCGCTCGGGAAATTTTGGGAAGCTCTGATCAAGTCAGAGCTTCCCTGCGGCACACGGATGTGCCGCCGGATTCGACGGCGCAAGCCGTTGAATCCGCGAGCAAAACAAAACCACGCTTTTGTCTTGCGGCAATGAATAATTCCATGGATGGAATTATTCAGAGGATACTTGGGGAATATGATGGCGATTCAGCGCACTTTGTCTATTATCAAGCCGGATGCCGTCGGCAAGCGCGCGGTCGGCGCGATCTACAGCCGGTTCGAACAGGCCGGACTGCGTATCGCGGCGGCGAAAATGCTGCGGCTGGACGAACGGAGCGCCGGCGGATTCTACGCCGAACACAAGGGCAAGCCGTTCTACCAGGATCTGATCCGGTTCATGACTTCGGGTCCGGTCATGGTGCAGGTGCTTGAAGGCGAGGACGCTGTCGCCCGGAACCGCGAGTTGATGGGGCCGACCGATCCGGCGCAAGCCGCGCCGGGAACGATACGCGCCGATTTCGCCGACTCCATCGACGCGAACGCCGTGCATGGTTCCGACTCGCCTGCCTCGGCGGCAAGGGAAGTGGCTTACTTTTTCGCGGCCATGGAGCTCGATTCCTGAGCCGCGCGCGAATCGCGAGGTGGTTCGCACGTGTCGACAGCAGCGAAGCCGAATCTGCTCGGATCGAGCCCGGTCAAGCTGGCCGCCCTGCTGGCAAGCAAGGGAGAGCGGCCGTTCCGGGCGCGCCAGCTCATGCGCTGGGCGCATCGTCGCGGCGTGATCGATTTCGGCGCGATGACCGATTTGGGCAAGTCCCTGCGCGAACAGCTGGCGCGGGAGGCGATGCTTGCGCCGCCGGCGCTGGTCAGCCGGCGCGACGCGGCGGACGGCTGCGTGAAATGGATCATCCGCGCCGCCGGCGGCAGTTTCTTCGAAATGGTCTATATTCCGGACGGCGGCCGCGGCACCTTGTGCGTTTCTTCCCAGGCCGGCTGTATCCTGGATTGCAGCTTTTGCGCCACCGGCAAGCAAGGTTTCGACAGCAATCTGACAACCGCGGAAATTATCGGCCAACTCTGGCTCGCGCGGCGCGAACTGGGGAGTTTCGAGGACGGCGCCGGCCCGCCCGTGACCAATGTCGTATTCATGGGAATGGGCGAGCCGCTGCTCAATTTCGATAATGTCATGGACGCCGTCGACCTGATGCTCGACGACAATGCCTACGGCCTGTCCAAGCGGCGGGTCACGATCAGCACCGCCGGCGTGGTTCCCGGCATCCGCCGCATGCGCGGGCGGACCGACGCGGCGCTGGCGATTTCCCTGCATGCCCCCAATGACGCATTGCGCGACGAACTGGTGCCGCTGAACCGGAAATACCCGATCGCCGCGCTGCTGGCGGCGGCCGAAGCCTATGTATCGAGCCTTGGGGAAAAACGCGAGCCCCTGATCGAATACACCTTGATTCGGGGAATCAACGACCATCGCCGCCATGCCCGGGAACTCGCCGCGCTGTTGCGCGGGTTTCCCTGCAAGATCAACCTCATTCCTTTCAACGAGTTCGACGAGGTCGGCTACCGGCGGCCCAGTTCGAGTTCGATCGGCAATTTCCGCGAGATCTTGCAGGACGCGGGATATGTGGCGACGGTTCGCGCGACCCGCGCCGACGAAATAGCGGCGGCCTGCGGTCAACTGACCGGGGCCGTGCGCGATCAGACCAGGCGGCGGGAGCGGTCCCGGCGGCGCGGCCTGGGCGACTTGTTCGCGGGCGAACTTATCCATGGCGCGGGAAGCGATTCGGAGCGGTCGGCCGGCTCCCGGGAGCAGGTTCGATGACCATGGCGAAAATGCGCCGCTTGCGCGCCGCGGGCCGCGGCTGCGCGCTGTCTTGCTGCCTGGCGGCGCTCGCGGCTTGCGCCGGCGCGCCCGGCGGCGGCCCGGAAGGCGGCGCTTCCGGCGCGGCGGCCCGGGACTATCTGGCGCTGGCGATGGGCTATTTCGAAGCCGGCGATCCGGCGGCCGCGCGGCGCCATCTGGACAATGCCCGGAAAAACGACGCCGACCCGGCGCAAATCGATCATATCGCCGCCTTGCTCGCTGCCGCCGAGGGCGACTTCGAACTGGCGGAAGACCATTTCCGCCGCGCCTTGCGCCGGGCGCCGGACGATTCCGCGCTCAGCAATAATTACGGCGTGCTGCTATATTCGCTGCAACGCGACGAGGAAGCGCTGGCGCGGTTTCGCGCCGCGGCGGCGGACGAAACCTATCGGGGGCGCGCCCATGCGCTGGAGAATCTCGGCAGGGTTCTGTTGCGCCGGGGCTGCCCCGATGCGGCGCTGGCGGCGTTTTCCGCCGCCCTGGACCTGAACGGCGAACTGCCGGTCGCGGCGCTGGAGTCGTCCCTGTTGCATCGGCGCGCCGGAAACCTGCCCGCGGCCGGGCGCCTTTATCGCGACTATCTGGCTATCGCCGAAAGGCAGCGCCTGCCTCATGGTCCGAAAGCCTTGCTGGTCGGCGCGGAGTTCGCCTGGCGGTCCGGCGACCGCGACGAGGTAGAGGAATTCGGGACGATTCTCGGTAAACTTTATCCGGAGACGGCGGAATATCGCGCGTACCTGGAGTTGACAGATGGAAATTGACGAGGATGAAAAGGACGCGGTTTCGCCCGAACGGTCGCGGGAGCGGGAATCCGCGGCGGAAGACTCCGGACAGGAACCGCCGCCGCTCGAACGGGAGCCGGCTGCAATGGAGCCGCCGGCGGTCGGCGCCGGCGCGATGCTGCGCGCGGCGCGGCAACAACGCGGCTTGAACATTTTCGAGGTATCCGAACGGCTGTTCCTGACCGAACACTATGTCCGCGCGCTGGAATCGGGCGATTACGACAAATTGCCCGGCGAAGTCTATGTGAAGGGCTATATGAGGAGCTATGCGCGATTTCTCGAACTCGACCCGGAACAGGTAATGGGGGCCTATCGGCAGTCCGCCGCGCCGGCCGCCGGCGTCAGCCCGGCCCGCGCGAAGCCGGCGCGGTCCGGCCGCAACTGGTTCATGCCGCTGTTGACCGCGGTCTTGCTCGGCCTTGTCGCGGCGGCCGCTTGGTGGGCATACCAGGCTTTCGGAGGCATCGCCGGCATCCTGGCGCAGCTGGCGGCGGGAAACGGGGGAACATTCGGGCAATGAAAACCCGGCAAGAGATCCAGCGGCGCAAGACGCGCCGCATCATGGTCGGCAAGGTGCCGGTCGGCGGCGGCGCGCCGATCTCCGTGCAAAGCATGACCAATACGGAAACCTGCGATGTCGAAGGCACTGTCGCCCAGATCGCGCGCCTGGAGGCGGCGGGCGCCGATATCGTCCGCGTGTCCGTGCCCGACATGGACGCCGCTGGAGCCTTCCGCGAGATTCGCGCGAGGGTTTCCCTGCCGCTGGTGGCCGACATCCATTTCGATTACCGCATCGCGCTGAAAGTGCTCGAATACGGCGTCGATTGCCTGCGCATCAATCCGGGCAACATCGGCGGCAAGGAGCGGGTGCGGGCCGTCGTGAGCAGCGCCGGGGACAAGGGCGTTCCCATGCGCATCGGCGTCAATGCGGGCTCGTTGAGCAAGGCCTTGCTGCGCAAGTACAGGGAACCGAACGCGCAAGCGATGATCGAATCCGCCCTGCGGCAGATCGAAATTCTCGACCGGCTCGATTTCCGCGATTTCAAGGTCAGCCTCAAGGCTTCGGATGTATTCATGACCCTGGCCGCCTGTCGCGGACTCGCGGACCAGGTCGACAACCCGTTCCATCTCGGCATTACCGAGGCCGGCGGGTTGCGCGGCGGCACGGTCAAGTCCGCCGTCGGCATGGGCGTCTTGCTGCTCGAAGGCATCGGCGACACCATTCGCGTCTCGCTGGCGGCGGATCCGGTGGAAGAAGTCAAGGTCGGGTTCGACATCCTCAAGAGCCTCGGCTTGCGTCGCAAGGGCGTCAACCTGATCGCCTGCCCGAGTTGCTCGCGACAGAATTTCGACGTTATCGACATCGTCAATCAGCTCGAGACGCGACTCGAGGATATCGTCGTTCCGATCGATGTCGCCGTCATCGGCTGCATCGTCAACGGTCCCGGCGAAGCCAGGGAAGCCGAAGTCGGGCTCACCGGCGCCAGTCCGGCGAATCTGGCTTATCTGGACGGCGCTCCCTGCCGCAAGTTGCGCAACGAGCAATTGCTCGACGAACTCGAAGCCATGGTCCGGCGCCGGGTCGCGGAGAAGGAAGCCGCCGCCGGGAACATGATCGCCAGCGCCTGAAAGCCATGTCCTGAACCGATGAAGAGACTTCAGGCAATCCGGGGCATGAACGATATTCTCCCCGATCAGGCCGCCCTCTGGCAGCATGTCGAAGACGCTTTCCGCGCGACCGTCGACGCTTGCGGCTATCGCGAAATCAGGTTTCCGCTGCTCGAGCAGACCCGGCTGTTCCAGCGCTCCATCGGCGAGGCGACCGATATCGTCGAAAAGGAAATGTACAGTTTCGAGGACAGCGGCGGCGACCGGATCAGTTTGCGCCCCGAAGGCACCGCCGGCTGCGTGCGCGCGGCGCAACAGCACGGCCTGCTGTACCATCGCCAGCAGCGGCTCTGGTACCGGGGGCCGATGTTCCGGCGCGAGCGGCCCCAGAAGGGCCGTTATCGCCAGTTTCATCAATTCGGGCTCGAGGCTTTCGGCATGGCGGGCCCGGATATCGACGCCGAGATCATCGAAGTCTCGGCCGCTTTCTGGCGGCGGCTGGGTCTGGCGGACAGTCTTGTTCTGGAATTGAACAATATCGGCAGCGCCGAGGATCGCCGCCGATATGGAGCGGTGCTCGGCGAATATCTGGCCGCCAGGGCGGAGCGGCTCGATCCCTCGGCCCGCAACAGGATCGCGACCAACCCCTTCCGGGTGCTCGACAGCAAGCATCCCGGCAATCGGGAGGTGATACGGGAAGCGCCCCTGATGGCGGACCACATGGGCCGGGAAAGCATCGACCATTACGAAGCGCTCAAGGAGTTGCTGGCCGCGGCGGGAATCGGCTTCGTGGAGAATCCCTCGCTCGTCCGCGGGCTGGACTATTACAATAATTGCGTTTACGAATGGACCGCGAGCGCTCTCGGCGCCCAGGCCGCGGTTTGCGGCGGCGGCCGCTACGATGGACTCGCGGCCCGGCTCGGCGGCAGCCCGACTCCGGCGGCGGGGTTCGCCGTCGGCGTTGAACGGCTGGTCTTGCTGCTCGAAACCCTGGACAGGATTCCCGCCGCCGCGCGATTCCGCGCCGATGTCTGCATCGTCGCGCTCGGCGCGGGCATCGTCGCCGAAAGCCAGGCTCTCGCCCGCCGCCTGCGCGGGCAATATCCCGGCTTGCGCGTCGTCTGCCAATGCGGCGGCGGCAAATATTCGCAACAGGTCAAGCGCGCCTACGAACTGAATGCCCGTCTCGTGGCCGTCATGGAGCGGCCGGAAACAGGAGCGCCGCGACAGGTCAGATTGCGCTCGCTGGACGACAGTTTCGAAACCCTGGCCGTGCCCCTGGACCAATGCGGGGCGGAAATCGGCAGATTGCTGTCGGGGAAGTCCTGATGGATCGGGGCTTCCCGTATAATACCTGATCAATTGCAGCACAGGAGCCGAGCGTGGCTATCAGCGCCGCCGAAGAAGAGAACATAGAAGCCTTGCGCAGGTGGTGGGACGAGCATGGCAAGTTCCTGCTGCTGATCGCCGTTGTCGCCGCGGCCGGCTATGGGGGCTGGAACTTGTGGCGGCAATCGAGCGCCGCCGGCAGCGAAGCCGCGTCCGACCTGTACGAGGCGATCCTGGAAGCCGTCGAACCCGCCGACGCCGCCCTCGAGCCCGACGCCGCCCCCGTCATCGACCTTGCCGCGCGATTGCGGCAGGAACATCCCGATTCCATGTACGCGCGCTACGGCGCCTTGTACAGCGCGCAGCAATCGGTGCGGCAGGGCGACCTCGCCGCCGCCGAGGAAGCGTTGCGATGGGTGGTCGACAACGCATCGACCAGCATCCTCCAGCGCGCCGATGAAGGCCTGGTATTGACCGCGACCTTGCGCCTCGGCCGGGTCATTCTGGCCCGCGGCGATCCCGAGCGCGCCTTGCTGCTGGTGAACAGCGTCGACCCGCGCAGTTTCGAACCCGGTTTTCACGAGTTGCGCGGCGACATCTATCTGGCGCTCGACCGCCCGGAAGCCGCGCGGGACTCCTGGCTCGCGGCGCAGGACGCGGGTTCGGCCAGCGACGTGCTGCGCCTGAAAATCGAAAACCTGGGAATGAGGCCGCCGTCATGAACAAGATGCTCGCCTTGCTCGCCTTGCCGCTGCTCGGGGCCTGTTCCAATGTCAACCTGAATCCGGCGACCTGGTTCTCGGACGATGAAGCGAATCCGCCGGCGGAATTGCGGAGCATCGACGAGGAAGTCGAACTGCGCCGCGTCTGGAGCGTCGATATCGGCAACGGCCAGGGCCGCGATTATTTCGAATTGACCCCGGCCATCGACGGCGAGCGCATCTTCGCGGCCAGCGAAGACGGCAACATTTACGGACTCGAACTGGAATCCGGCGCTGTTGTCTGGCGCGTCCGGCTCGACGACGAGGTGCTCACCGGCGGCGTCGGCGCGGCGCTCGGCCTCGTGCTGGCGGGCACGGCCGACGCCGAAGTGATCGCATTGAACCAGTTCACCGGCGAGGAGCTCTGGCGCGGCGCGGTCACCAGCGAAGTGCTTTCCCCGCCCCAGACCAATGGCGACGTGGTCGTCGCGCAGACCGTCGACGGCAAACTGATCGCCCTCGACGCGGTCGACGGCTCCCGGCGCTGGATTTATGAGACGAGCTTGCCGGCGCTGACCTTGCGCGGAACCAATCGTCCGGTCATCACGCCGCAGGGCTACGTCATCGCCGGCTTCAGCAACGGCACCCTGGTCAGCGTCGCCGCCGAAGACGGCATCTGGCGCTGGGAAGAGCGCATCGCGATTCCCGAGGGGCGTTATGACATCGAACGCGTGATCGACGCCGACGGCGACTTGCGGCTCGACGGCAATCGCGTCCTGGCTTCGAGCTACCAGGGCAATGTCATGGCCTTCGATACGGCGACCGGCAGGATCGTCTGGGGCATGGAGGCTTCGAGTTATCACGGCCTCGACCGGGGATTCGGCAATATCTATTACAGTTCCGACGCCGGCCATGTAGTCGCGGTGCGCGACAACAGCAACGAAATCGTCTGGACCAACGAAGAACTCGAGAATCGCGCGCTTACCGGACCGAAAACCGTGGGCAACTATATCGCGGTGGCCGATTTCGAAGGCTATCTCCATGTCATTTCGCAGGTCGACGGCCGCATCGTCGGCCGCGCGCGAGTGGATAATGACGGCGTGCGGGCCAATATCCTCGCCGCCGGAAGCCGGATTTACGTCTATGGCAACAGCGGCGCGCTGACGGCGCTGGCCATCCGGTAGTCCGGCATATTTCCCATGCGAACTGCCCCGGCACTCGCCGCCGCCGGATCGCCGCGCCGCGGGGGCGTCCGGTGAAACCGGTCATCGCCATTGTCGGCCGGCCCAACGTCGGGAAATCCACCTTGTTCAACCGCCTCACCGCCAGCCGCGACGCATTGACGGCGAATCTGCCCGGATTGACCCGGGACCGGCAATACGGCGCAGGCCAGATCGACGGCCGGAAATTCCTGGCCGTCGACATGGGCGGCATCGTTCCGAGCCCCGCGGGGCTTGAGCAGGAAGTCGCGTACCAGGCCTTGCAGGCCATAGCCGAGGCGGACCGCATCCTGTTCCTGGTCGACGCCAGGGACGGCCTGACGCCCGAGGACAGCAGGATTCATCAATTCCTGCGCGAGCAGGGCAAGCCCGTTTTGCTGGCGGCGAACAAGACCGACGGACTGGATCCGGATCAGGCGCGGGCCGAATTCCATGCGCTGGGCGCGGCGGAGATATTCGCCGTCGCGGCCGCCCAGGGCGCGGGGGTGCGGCAACTCATGCGCCGCGCGCTCGCCGGCTTCGATGCGGAGGCGGAGCCGGTCGGGTCCGGGGCAGACGAAGACAGCATCAGGATCACCTTCGCCGGCCGGCCCAATGTCGGCAAATCGACCCTGGTGAACCGGCTGCTCGGCGAGGACCGGATGCTGGTCTTCGACGAGCCGGGCACGACCCGGGACAGTATCGAGATACCTTTCGAACGCGACGGCCGCCGCTACGTCCTGATCGACACCGCCGGCATCCGCCGTCGCGGCAAGACCCGCGGCGCAGTGGAAAAGTTCTCGGTGATCAAGTCCCTGCAGGCGATCGAGAAGTCTCACGTGGTGGTTTTCCTCGCCGATGCCCGCGCAGGCGTCGTCGAACAGGATCTGCGCCTGCTCGGTCATGTGACGGAAACGGGCAAGGCGCTGGCAATCGCCTTCAACAAGTGGGACGGCATGGAAGCCGAGCAGCGGCAACGGCTGAAAAGGGAGATCGACCGGCGCCTCGGCTTCGTCGATTTCGTTCCCGCGCATTGCATTTCCGCCAGGTACGGAACCGGCGTCGGCAACCTGTTCAGATCCGTCCATGCCGCCTGGGAATCTTCCCGCAAGACGGTTTCGACGCATGCGCTCACGAACATGCTGGAACGGATCGCGGCCGCGAGTCCGCCGCCGCTCGTCCAGGGCCGCAGGATCAGGCTGCGCTATGCCCATATGGGCGGCCGCAATCCGCCGTTGATCGTGATTCACGGCAAGCAACTGGATAAACTGCCGGGGCATTATCGCCGCTATCTGCAAAACAGTTTCGGTCAGATGCTCGAACTGACGGGCGCGGCGGCGAGAATCGAATTGCGCAACGACGACAATCCCTATGTCGGGGATGAACCGCGGCCGAGTCCGCGCCGGATCGCCCGCAAGCGGCGGCCGGAGCGCAATCGCCGCTGACCGGCCGCCCCGGTCCGCGCGGTCGAATCTCGCCGGATTCGACCGCGCAAGCCATCCAGTCCTGGAGCAGGACGAAACCGCGCTTTTGTTTTGCGGCAATGAATGATTCCATGGCTGGAATCATTCAGAGGATATGAGGCGAGTTCCGATTTATCGGAGCTCGCCTGCGGCACATGGATGTGCCGCCGGATTCGATGGCGTCAGCCATTGAATCCGGGAGCAAAACAAAACCGCGCTTTTGTTTTGCGGCAATGAATGATTCCATGGATGGAATCATTCAGAGGATACCTGATGAAACCGCAGGCGAACGATCCGCCCGTGACATTGGCGCATATCCGGGCGGCGGCCGCGAGGTTGCGGGGCATGGCCGTGCGCACGCCCCTGCTGAACAGTCCGGCGCTGGACCGGCGGCTCGACGCGCGGGTTTTCATCAAGCCCGAGAACCTGCAGCGGATCGGCGCGTTCAAATTCCGCGGCGCCTGCAACCGGCTGGCGCAACTCGACGCGCGACAGCGCAAGTCGGGCGTCGTGGCCTATTCCTCGGGCAATCATGCCCAGGGCGTCGCTTATGCCGCGCATCTGCTCGGCATTCCCGCGACCATCGTCATGCCGGCGGACGCGCCGCGGGTGAAGCTGGCGGGCACCCGCGCCTGGGGCGCGACCGTGCGCGCTTACGACCGCCGCGCCGAGTCGCGCGAGGCGATCGCCGAAGAATTGGCGCGGGCGAGCGGCGCGACGCTGGTGCCGGCCTTCGACGATCCCGATATCATCGCCGGACAGGGCACCGCGGGTCTGGAACTCGCGCAACAATTGGCTGAGCTCGGCTTGCGCGCGAACCTGCTGCTGGCGCCTTGCGGCGGCGGCGGACTGCTCGCGGGCATTGTCGCGGCGATGCGGGAATTGAGCCCGGATACCGGGATTTACGGCGTCGAACCGGAACATTACGACGATCATCGGCGTTCGCTGAGGGCGGGCCGGAGGGTGCGCGTCGAGGGCGGCGCCGCCACGCTTTGCGATGCCTTGACCGCGCCCATTCCCGGTGAGATCACCTGGTCGATCAATCAGGGCGCGGTTCGCGATTTCCTCGCGGTGAGCGAGCAAGAAGTCGGCGCGGCGATCAGCTACGCCTTCCGTCACCTGAAACTGGTGCTCGAACCCGGCGGCGCCGCGGCGCTGGCGGCGGTATTGCATGAAAAGCTGCCGTTGCGCGGCAAGACAGTCGCGCTCGTCGCCTCCGGCGGCAATATCGACGGCGACCTGTTCGCCGCCTGCCTCAGGGACTTCCCGGCCTGACGGCCGCGGCCGTCCGATCCCCCGCGGCCCGTCGCGCGGAAGATGCCTGGACCGCCGGCTTCGCCGCCGGGGAAACAGCCGGGCAGATCAGGTTGCTGACTTTCCCGGAAAAAGTGAAATAATAAGGAAAGCCCCCGATCAGGTCGGGGCTTTCCGACGGCGCGAGCCGCTGCATCCGCGAGCAAGACAAGACCGCGCCCTTGTCTTGCGGCGATGAATGATTCCATGAATGGAATTATTCGGAGGATGCCGGAGAATAACGCTGATTGACCGGGGCCGGCCCGCGGCGCGTGGATGCGTCGCCGGATTCGACGGCGCGAGCCGTTGCGTTCGGGAGCGAGACAGGCCCGCGCCCCGGTTTCGCGGCGACAGGAATGCCGGGCGCGAGTCGCGCAAGAAGAGCGGATCAGACGATGGCCATATCCGACGCGAACTACAAGCAAGCGCTGCCCGAAGGTTACGAACTGGACAAATACCGACTGTTGCGCGTGCTCGGCGTCGGCGGTTTCGGCGTGACCTACCTCGCCGAACACCTCGTGCTCGGCCATCGCGTGGCCATCAAGGAATATCTGCCCAACGAGTTCGCCGTGCGCGACGCGCGCGCCGTGCATCCGAAATCCGCGGCCGAAGACGAGGATTTCAGCTGGGGCCTGGAGCGCTTCGACCAGGAAGCGCGCATGCTGACCCGGTTCCGCCACCCGAACCTGGCGCGAGTCTCCGACTACGTCAAGGCCAACAATACCGCCTATATCGTGATGGATTACGAGGAAGGCGAGTCGCTGGAAGAGATCCTGGCGCGCAAGAATACGTTGACCGAAGCGCAATTGCGCCGCATCGCGCTGCCCATCGCCGACGGCCTGCGTCAGGTGCACGCGGCGGGCTATCTGCATCGCGACATCAAGCCGGGCAATATCTACGTGCGCCTGCGCGACGAAACTCCGGTGCTGCTCGATTTCGGCGCCGCCCGCCAGGATCTCGGCAGCCGCTCCCGCAGCATGCATGCGGTCGCCTCGGCCGGCTATTCGCCGATGGAGCAATACGAGAGCGCGGGAGAACAGGGGCCCTGGACCGACATTTATTCGCTGAGCGCGGTTTGCTACAAGGCCGTCACCGGCCGGACCCCGCCCGAGGCCACGCGTCGCGAAAGCCAGCTGTTGCGCGACCAGCCCGACCCGTTGCAAAGCCTGTCGACGATGGATTTGCCCGGCTATTCGCGGGAGTTCCTGGGCGCCGTCGACGCCGGCCTGCAAGTGGTGGAGCAACGCCGGCCGCAATCCACGGACGAATGGCTCGCCCTGATCGAAGGAGCGCGAGAGCCGGCCGGGACGGCCGCCGTCGAGGCGGCGCCGGCATCGGACCGGACGCGGGAAAGCCGCGGTCGCGCCGCGCCGCCGCCGCGGGCAAACAAGTCCGCCCGGCGAGGCGTGTCGAGGTATGCGCCCGCCGCGGCGGCCGCGGCCGTCATGATCGTCATGGCCGCGGCGGCGGTCGCCGCGTGGCTCTTTTACGCGCCTCGCCCGGCCGCCGTCGAAGCGCCCGCGATCGAACCCGGCTTGCCCATCGCGGGCGGAGGCGGCGCCATGCTCGTGGTCGAAACCGAGCCGCCGGGCGCCGCAGTGCTGCTCGACGGGGAACGGGTCGGCGCAACGCCGTTGCGGCGTATCGACTTGCGCGCCGGCACCTACGACATCGCCATCCGGCATCCCGCTTACGAGGAGGCCTGGCTGGACAGTCAGGACTTGCGGGAAGGCCGCGTATTGACGATCAGCGAATCGCTCTTGCGCGGCCGGGGCGACCTCACCGTGCTGGCGGAGCCGGCGGACGCCTGGGTGGAGCGGGACGGCGCGCGCCTCGCGGACCGGACGCCGGTTACCCTGGAAAATATCGATGCCGGCGAGATCTTCCTGACCATCGGCGCGGACGGCTATCTTGCCGAAGTCGTGCGGTTCAATGTGCCCAAGGATGATGTCGGCGTGCTCGAACACGCATTGCGGCCGATTCCCGCGGGGACGTTGACCTTGCGGCTCGAACCCGCGGACGCCGTCGTGTCCATGCCCGATTCCGCGCCGGAGTACAGTCCGGGAATGCGTCTCGCCGAAGGCGAATACCAGATTTCGGTGGACCGCGACGGCTTCGTCTCATCGCGATTGTCGGTCGTCGTGCGCGGCGATACGGTCGAACGGGTGGTTCTCGCCCGGCAGCCGCAGCCCTTGTCCATAACGGTCGACCCGCCCGGGGCGGTCGTCGAGTTTATCGGGCGCGACGAGGTCTATCGCGACGGCATGTCGTTGCCGCCGGGGAATTATCCGGTGCGCGTCAGCGCCGCGGGCTTCCTGCCCGCCGAACTGGATATCGCCCACGGCGCCGCGCCGACGCGGACCGAAATCGCGCTGGAGCGCGCGCCCCAGAGTTTTGCCGTGGCGGCGACGCCGCCGGACGCCGAGGTGGAATTCATCGGCTTCGCCGGGGAGTATCGCGCCGGCATGGCCCTGGCGCCGGGCGAGTATCGCCTGCGCGTGTCCGCGCCGGGCCATGTGACGGTTGAAGAAATCATCGTCCACGGCGCCGAACCCACGATGGCGAGCATCGAGTTGCCGCGCGAATTGCCGGCGCCCGGCGAGCGTTTCCGCGACTGTCCGCTATGTCCGGAAATGGTGGCGCTCGATAGCGGTCGTTTCGACATGGGCTGCATGAGCGGCGCTTGCGATGTCGACGAATTGCCGGTGCGCAATGTAGCCGTCGGCGAACGTTTCGCGCTCGGCCGGCATGAAGTGACGGTCGCCGAATTTCGCGCCTTCGTCGACGCTACCGGCTACCTGACCGCGGCCGAGCGGTTTCCGGCGCGGGGCTGCCGCACGCTGGAACTGCTCGAGCGCCAGCGCTGGGATTACACTGCGGGCCGCAACTGGCGCAACCAGGAATACGGCTTGCGCGATGCGCAACCGGTGGTCTGCGTGAACTGGCACGATGCCCGGGCCTTCGCGGAATGGTTGGCGCAAACCTCGGGCGAGCCGTACCGCCTGCCGTCCGAGGCCGAATGGAAATACGCCGCTCGCGCCGGCTCGAGGACGCGCTACCATTTCGGCGACAATGCGCAAGACCTGTGCGACTTCGCCAATGTCGCCGACCAGACCGAATTGCCGCAAGACTTCGCCTGGGGCAATCCGACGCAATGCAGCGACGGCAATGTGTTTCCCGCGAACGCGGCGAGTTATCGGCCCAACGCTTTCGGACTGCACGATATGCACGGCAATGTCTGGGAATGGGTCGCCGACTGCCGTTCCGACAACTATGCGTCGGCGCCTGCCGACGGCAGCCCCGCGCTGGACGGCGATTGCGGCCAGCGCGTCATGCGCGGCGGCTCCTGGGCCACCAATGCGGAACTCAACCGCATCGCCAACCGCGGCGCCAATCCCGCCGCGGAAAGCGGCTCTTTCCTCGGCTTCCGCGTCGCGCGCTCGCTGCTTCCCTGACCTGGTCGCCGGAGCTGCGCGCGGACCATGGCGAGCCCGACCGACCCGGATTCCCCGTTTGCGCCGGAAACGGCGCTCGCAAGTCTGGTCGGCGCTCGCGAGGAGCAACAGGACCGGGTGGAGATTTTCCGTTCCGGCGGCGAATGTCTGCTCGTGCTCGCGGACGGCCTCGGCGGCCACGAAGGGGGCGCCGAGGCGGCGCAGACAGTCGTCGACGAAGCCGGACGGCTGTTTGTCGGGAGAGGCGCGGCGCAATCCGCGGCAGCGACCGGGCCGCTGCCGGCCGGGCCCGAACAATTATTGCGGGACATCGCCTGCGGGGCGCATTGGCGCATGCGCCGCGGTGCCGGCGTCGCGGCGGCCGGTCCCGGCTGTACTTGTCTGTTGCTGCATCTGACCCGTCGCCGGGCGATATGGGCCCATGTCGGCGACAGTCGCCTGTACCGCTTCCGCGACGGCCGGTTGTCGGGGCGTACGCTCGACCATTCCGTGGTCGAACTGTTGCGCCTCAAAGGCAGGATCAGCGAAGCGGAAATGAAGTCGCATCCGGATCGGAACCGCCTGCTCGAAGCCCTGGGAGGTTCCGCGCCGCCGCGACTCGAGTTCGACCGGAAGCCGGCGCGGGCAAGCGACGGATTCCTGCTGTGCAGCGACGGGCTGTGGGAAAATGTATCGGATTCGCAACTCGAACAGGCCATGCGCGCCGGCGACCTGCAAGCCGGCCTGGACGGGCTCGTCCGCCGGGCCAGAGCGACCGGCGGCGCCGACTGCGACAATATCTCGGTCGCGGCGGTCCGCTGTCAACCGCTCGCGCGAGGTCCGGAAGCAAGACAAAACCACGCTCGTCTTGCGGCAATGAATAATTCCATGGCTGGAATTGTTCAGAGGATACTTGATGCGGACCGTCCGCTTGCCGCGATTTGCCGGAACCGGCGCGGTCCTGGCGGGCAAACAGGCGCCGGCAGCTTGGGGAATAAATTGACTTTTCAGTATGTTGCAAGAAGAATCAGAAACTGTATCCGATACCCGAGGAGCGAGACGCATGGCTATCAAGCGCGACGAAGATGGTGAATTGCGCGAAGAACCGATTCGGCCCGCGAGGGCGAGGCGGCGCGGTTCGGAAGCGGAGCCCGAGCCGGCGACCCGACCGCTGCGGACGGAGCGGGCGGATGCCGGCGATTCGCTATTCGGGCCGGACCGGCGGCGCGGCGAGGACGGATCGTTGCGGGACGAGCCGATCAAGCCCTTGCGGCGCCGGAGCGAACAGCAAACTCGCATCCTGACGCCGCTCGGGCGCGACGCGGCGCACGCGCGCGAAGATCCCATGGCGGATCCGCCGGTCGGCTGGCTGGTCATCATCCGCGGACCCGGCAAGGGCCGCGCGTTGACCCTGGGCAACGGCATGAACGCCATCGGCCGCGGCGCGAACGCGCGCTTGCGGGTGGACTTCGGGGACGACGGCATCTCGCGCGAGAATCACGCCCGCATCGCCTACGACCCGCGCCGGCGCTGCTTTTTGCTCAGTCACGGCGAAGGCGTCAATTTGACTTATCTGGACGGCGAGGTGGTGATGCAGACGCAACCCATCGAGTCCGGAGCGGAAATCCGGATCGGCGACACGGTCATGCGCTTTCAGGCTTTCTGTTCGGAACAATTCGACTGGCCGGACGCCGATGATTGAGGAGCGGGACTTCGCGGTCGCCGCCACCATCGGCGCGCGCCGCCGGCAGGAAGACTGCTCGGGGCTCGACGATCAGCCGCCGCCGCTGCGCGAAGGCGAACCCGGATTGCTGGCGGTCGTCGCCGACGGCATGGGCGGCGCGCCTGCCGGCGATCAGGCCAGTCATATCGTGGTGGACGGGTTTCTGGACGGCTTCGCCGCCGCGGCGCCGAATGACGCGGCCGGGCGCCTGCGCTGCGCGCTCGACCACGCCAACAAGATCCTGGGCGAGGCGGCTCGCCCGAATCCCGGGAATTTGCGGGATGTCGACGGCGGGTCGCCGGGCAGCACGCTGGTCGCAGCGCTGTTCTTCGCCGACCGCTTCAGTTGGATCAGCGTGGGGGATTCGCTGCTCCTGCGCTATCGGCAAGGCGTGCTGACGCGCGTCAATCCATTGCATTCGTATGCCGTCGAACTCGATGAAAGAGCGCGCCGCAACGAGATTTCCGCCGAGTTCGCGGCAAGCCATCCCGACCGGGCGGCATTGACCAGCGTCGTGCTCGGAGGCCGGATCGAAGAGATCGCCCAGGGCGAGGAAGACTTGCTGGCGCAAGACATATTGCTGCTTTCGACCGATGGCGTCGATACCCTGGAACAGTCGGAATTGCTGAAAATCTGCGCGGCGCGCGCGACCGCGCGCACGACCGCGGACGCGATCATCGGACGCGTCGAAGCGAATCGACGCGCGGGACAGGACAACGCCACGGTCTTCGTCGTGCGGCGCGGCGCCTGCGATGAAGATGTCGCCGAACTTGTCGGCGGCGATCGGGATGGGCGCCGGCCGTTCCGGCGCGCCGTCGCCGCCCGGGCCGATGCGGATTTCGCGGCGCCGGAATCTCGCCGCGGCGCGTTGCCGCTGCGGCAAGTTGGGCGCAGCGCGGTGAAGATACGCATCGGTCGCGGCCGCGACATGGATTTGCGCCTCGATTCCGCCGGGGTGTCGCGCCGGCACGCCGAGCTGACGGCGACCCGCGATGCGGTCGATGGCCGGCTCCGCTACCGGCTGCGGGACTGCGAGAGCAGCAATGGCAGCCGCGTGTATCGCGCCGGTCGCTGGCTGCCGGTTCGCGATACGGCGCTGTCGGCCGACGAGCCGCTGCGCCTGGGCGACTGGGAGACGACGGCGGAGGCCTTGTTCGCGCGCTGGCGCCGCGAGAACCCGGGCGCTTCCCGCGCCGCCGCGGATGGCGTCCGCGGCGGCGGGACCGGCGGGAAGCCGTCGCCTGCAGCGGAAAAGGCGCTGCCTTCCGGCCGGGTCAAGCGCGACCGGCGGACCGGAGACGTAATCCGGGATTGACAGGGGTATCCTCTGAATAATTCCATCCATATGCCGCAGGGAATCTCTGACGTGATCAGAGCTTCCCTGGACAGTTCCATCCATGGAATGGCGCATTGCCGCAAGACAGGAGGGCGATCTTGTCCTGTTTCCGGATGCAACGGCTTGCGCCGTCGAAATCGGCGACGCTCTCTTGTACCGCGGGCATGCGCCGCAGGGAGGCTCCGGCGCATCGGGGCTTTCCTTGCCATGCGCGTCCGGACTGGAATCCGAAATGGATGAAACGACATACAGAATCTGCTTCGTTGCCGGCGGACTCCTGACGGGCATCTGTTTTGTCCTGGTCATGAGCCAGTTGCTGCCGTCCGCACCGAACGAGATCACCGCCGGCGGCATCCTGCTCGACCGCGCCAGTCCGATTTACCCCTTCACCATCCAGAACCTGATGTGGCTGCTGTTCTTCGTCGGCCTCGCCGATGTCTTGTTGCGCTTTGTCCAGAGCACCAGGGAACTGCGGCAAATGCGGCTTGAATTATTGCCGGAGGACCGGGAGACGATGTTGCGCGCCGGGGATCTCGGACAGTTCTATGAGCGCGCGCGTCCGCTCGCCGACGGCGAACACTGTTTCCTGCAGCGCCTGATCGGACGCATAATCCTCCAGTTCCAGAGCAGCCGCTCGGTCGATCAGGCGAACAACCTGCTGAATTCGAGCCTGGAATTGCTGCAGCACGAGATCGACCTGAAATACAACATGATGCGCTACATGGTGTGGCTGATTCCGACGCTCGGATTCATCGGCACCGTGGTCGGCATCGCATTGGCGCTGGGGGAGGCCGGCAATATGCCGGATCTGGAGCAGGCCGGCGCGCTGGAGAACTGGATGAAATCGTTGACGGGGAGTCTGGCGCTGGCGTTCAATACGACATTGCTCGCCTTGCTGCTTTCGGCTGTGCTCGTTTTCCTGATGCATCTGGCGCAAGGCCGCGAGGAAACCGCGCTCAATCAGGCGGGGCAATATTGCCTCGACAACCTGATCAACCGGCTGTACGAAAAATAGGTTGGCGCGAAGATGCGCAAACGCAGCAGGGAAATCAATATCTTCAGCGTGTCCGCGTTGGATCTGTTCGCCTCGGCGCTGGGCGCTTTCATCCTGATGTCGCTGATATTCATGGTTTTCTTCTCGATGAGAGCGCGCGAGGAGGGCATCGCCGCAGAAGTCTTCGCGCAATGCGAGAACGAGCGCGCGCTGGCGAACCGGGCGCTGGCGAGCGCCGAGGGCGATCTCGCGCAATGCCGCGCCGAAGTCGCGGCCTCGGTCGACGCCGGCTTGCTCGCGCAATGCGAATCGGAACGCGGCGGCGCGCGCAGCGAGTTGGCCCGATGCCGGACAAGAGTCGCCGACTCGGTCGACGCCGCGGTGCTGGCGCAATGCGAGGCGAGTCTGGCGGCGACGCGGGAAAACGCGGCGGAGCTGCAAGCGCAACTGGCGCAAGCCGGCGCGGCCCGCGCGCAACTGGCGGAAATCAACGCGGAATTGCGCAGTTGCCGGGAACTGGCGCGGCTGCGCTTTGTGCTGGTGATCATGAGTTGGTCGACCAATGACGACGTGGACCTGCACGTGGTCGATCCGGCCGGGCGCGAGTTCTATTTCGCCGACCGGCGCCATCCCGGCTCGAACGCCGCCTTCGAGGAAGACAACATCAACGGGCCCGGCAATGAAGTCTGGCTGCATCCCGCCGCCGAACCCGGCCGTTATCGGGTCTGCTACAAGCTGTTCACGCAACGCGGCCGGTCGCGGCCGGAGGTGCGCGGCAGCGTGCTCTGGCAGGAAGGCAGCCTGACGGTGCCGCAAATCGATCTCGCGCGGGACGACGAAGTGCGGCTCGCGGTCCATATCCTGGTCGACGCCGGCGGCAATGTTTCGCTCGACCGCGGCGAGTCGGGCCGCTTGCTCGGCAGCGGAGGTTGCGCTTGACCGGGGCCGCGCCAAGGCTGGACCGGAGCGGCCAAACCGGATATTCTCTGGATAGTTCCATCCATAAGCTGCAGGAAAACTCTCATAAATCAGGGCTTTCCATGCAAGACAGGCCTGTTTCGGCTGCGCGACGACGGCAGTGGGAAAGTTGACCCGCAAACTTTCGATCATGCTCGCCCCCTTGCTGGCATGCGCCTGGACGCCGCTCGCCGCCCAGGACGACGCCGTTGCGGAGACCTTGCGCGGGCTCGAGTTGTACGAAGCCGACCTGCGTCGTTTCGAGGCGGCCGGCGTCTACCACGGCCCGCAACTGGTGGAGCCCCTGTCGCGCATCGCCGACAGCTACATGGCATTGGACCGCTTCGCCGAGGCCAATGCGACGCTCGACCGCGCGCAACAGATCGTGCGCATCGAGGAAGGTCTCTTTACCAGGAATCAACTGCCGTTCCTGCACAAGAGAATCGAGAATTTCATCAATGCCGGCGATTGGCGCGAAGCGCGCAAGTTGCAGGATCATCTCATCTGGTTCTATCTCAACAAATACACCTGGCCGGATCAGGCCATGATGCGCGGATTGATGGATCTGTCCTACCAGCATATGCGGGGCATTGTCGAAGACGGGATGGACAACCAGGGCTACCACTACCTGCGCGCCGCCTTCAGCAGTCGCGTGGCCCTGGTGGTGGCCGAACGGATCTGGCCGCGGCTGGAACAACGCAAGGCCGGACTGATATACGAACAATTGCGGATCATGTATCTGCAGGCCAGCGCCATCAGCAAGGGCGGGGCGGTCGGCCAGAGTCTGAGGACTGTGGCCGACAATTATCCGATTCCGGGAAACAGCTATGTCGCGGAACGCGTGATGAGCCCCGAACGGGCGCTGAACATGTTGCGCAGCAACGGCGTGAACTTGCTGGAACATTTGCGACGGATATACGCCGGGGAGGAAGAGCGCGAAATATCCGAAGCCCTGGCCATGGTCAAGTTGTATCAGGCCGACTGGTATCTGCTGTTCGACCGCAAGCTCAGGGCCTTGCAATATTATCGGGAGGCCTGGGACATGCTGTTGCGGTCCGGCGCGCGGGAAGAGGATGTGAGGCGGCTGTTCGCGAAGCCTTCCCTGATCCCGGAGCCGGCTTTTCACGACAGCGTGGAAAAGGCGCTCGCCGCTCGCGCCGGGGCGCCCGCGGATGCGCCGGCGGCTTTCGAGAAAGGCGTTCCGGTGAAAATTTTCTTTGACGAGGAAAGGCCGCGGGCCGACGAGCCTTTCCCGGCCGCAAGACTGGGCTTGACGGAAAGCGGCAGGTGGCGGGCCGTGGCCCTGTTTTCCTTTCACTTGCCGGGGGTCGAGGATATCGAGACGCGCCGCGGCTGGCGGCGCGAGAACGCGCTCGGCGTAGCGCAGGATCTGCAATTGGTGCAAGTGGAGGATTTTCCGGCTGACCTCGAAATCGAACCGCTGAAACGCAATCTCGGCCGATTGCGTTTCAGGCCCGCCCTGAGCGGCGGCGAACCGCAAGCCGCGGTCGGCATGATCAGCTATCTGGCGGCCGCGGAGCCCTGAGCGGTCGGGCATGCCAGGTATTCTTCGAATAATTCCAGCCATGGAATTATTCATTGCCGCAAGACAAAAGCGCGGTTTTATCTTGCTCCCGGATTCAATGGCTTGCGCCATCGAATCCGGCGGCACATCCATGTGCCGCAGGGAAGCTCTGACTTGATCAGAGCTTCCCTAATTCGGCGTCGCCTCCACGGCATGTTCTCCAACCAGTTCCATGATTCTGGTAGCGGTCAGTTGCGCCACGCGCCGGCCGTTGATGAACATCGAGGGGGTGGAGCGAACTCCGGCGGCATTCCCGCCGCGCTGGTCGTTGCGCACCTTGTCGATCACTTCCGCGCTTGCCAGGTCCGCCCGCAGTTGCGCAAGATCAAGCGCCAGCATTTCGGCATAGGAATCGAATTCGCTTTCCGCTTCCGGCAGGAATGACCAGACCGACTGGTTCGCGAACAGCATATCGTGCATTTCCCAGAAGCGGCCCTGCCGGCCGGCCGCTTCCGCGTAAAGCGCGGCAGTCCAGGCGTGCGGATTGCTCGCGGTCAGGGGGTAATGGCGGAAGATCAGGTGGGCCCGGTCCTCGATGCGCGGCCAGATGCGGCTCATGAGTCGGGCCTCGGTCGCGCAGGCGGGGCACTGGAAGTCGGCGTAGACGACAATGCCGACCGGCGTCTCGGGGTCGCCGTAGACATGATCGTCGGGAGCGACTTCGACCGGGGAATAGGTAGGGCCCTGGCTGAGCAGCACGAGAACCGCGAAGATCAGCAGCGCCGGCAGCGCCACGTATAGCGCGAGGCGGCCGAGGATGCGCGTGCGCTGCTCTTTCCGCCGGGCGGCCTGCTGTTTGGCCGCCCGGATCCGCCGTTGTTTTTCGCGCCGGTTCATGGGTCGGGATTTTCGCCCAGGAACAATGCCGGGTCCACCCTGACATTGTTCAGATTGACGCTCCAGTGCAGATGCGGTCCGGTCGCGCGGCCCGTGCTTCCCACCCGGCCGATCTGTTCGCCCGCGGCGACTTCCGCGCCGGTTTCGACATCGATCGCTTCCATATGGCAATACAGGCTGATCAGGCCGTGGCCGTGGTCCATGATGACGGTGTTGCCGTTGAAGAAATAATTGCCGGTCGCGAGCACGACTCCCGGCGCCGGGGCATGGATCGGCGTGCCTGCGGGCGCGGCGATATCCATGCCGGAATGGGGACTGCGGGGCTGGCCGTTGAAGAAGCTGCGGGAGCCGAACGAACTGCTGCGGACGCCGTCCGCCGGCAGGCGCATCGCGAACTTCGGCGCCGTCCGCTCGGACCAGGTCGAGAACGCCCGCCGCATCTCGGCGCTTTCGCGATTGATGCGCTCCATGTCTTCGGCGGCGGGATTGACCAGGCGTTCGTTGGCGATGGTCAGATGCCGCTCGCGATATTGCTTGCGGACGACTTCGAAGCGCAACAAGCTCTCCTCGCCATTCGGGCCCGCAACCGAAAATTGCTGGAAACCGGGTTCGACATCAAGCGGGATGCCGATGACGGCATAGAGTTTTTCTTCATGACGCGCCAGCAGGATGCGCTGACCGCGGTAACTGCCCGAGACCGCGTTGTCGCCGACGGGCGCCACAGCGACGCCGCCGGGGACCGTCGAGGATCGGGGCAGCGAATCCACGTCGACTTGCGCGGCGGCGCCGCCGCCGACAACGATTCCCAGAATGATCGTCGCGAATTGTTTCATGCGCATTCGGTCTCCGCTTCCGCGCCCGGTTCGCTTTCGAGCGCGAACACGGTCGATTTCACTCGCCCGTCGGCCAGCCGCGTGATTATCCGGCTTCCTCGCGTTATATCGTCGACGCTGCGGATAACTTTGGCCGATTCGTCCATGCTTATGCTGTAGCCTCGCGCCAGCGTATGCAAGGGACTGGCGGAATGCAGCGCGCGCCGCAATTCGGCGAGCAAGGCGCCGCGCCGTTCGATGCGGGATCGCATGGACCGGCGCAGGCGGCGCGGCGCCTCGTCGAGGCCGGCGCGCAGGCGGGCGATGCAGCGCGCCGGCGAGCAATGCCGCAGCGCTTGCTCGCGCAAGTCGAGCAGCCCCCGTTTGCCCGCGAACAGATTGCCTTGCGCCCGCTCCATGCGCCGACTGAGTTCGTCGAGGGTCTGGGCGCGGTCTTCGAGACGTCCGGCCGGGCTGCGCAGGCGTTTCGCGATCAGGCGCAGGCGCTCCCGCCGACTGCGCGCGACCTGCCGCATGCGATGCCGCAATTTGCCGAGTTCGGAGCGCAGCCGGGCGCGATATTCGTCTTGCGATGGACTCGTCAACTCGGCCGCCGCCGAAGGCGTCGGCGCGCGCAGGTCGGCGACGAAATCGGCGATGCTGAAATCGGTTTCATGGCCGACGGCGCTGACAATCGGCAATGCGCTGGCGAAAATGGCCCTGGCGACGCGCTCCTCGTTGAATGCCCGCAGGTCTTCCGGCGCGCCGCCGCCGCGGCCGACGATCAATGCTTCAAGGCCGAGCTCGCCGCGCAATGCGTTCGCGGTCTCGATGGCTCGGCAGATTTCGGCGGGGGCCTGTTCGCCTTGCACGGCGGCGGGAATCAGGGTGATGCGGGTCGCGGGGAAACGACGCCGGAAAACGCTGAGGATATCGCGCAATACCGCGCCGGAAACCGAGGTGACGACGCCGATATGCCGGTAATGCTTCCCCACCGCCTGTTTCGCCCCCGGCTCGAACAGGCCTTCTTCCCGCAGGCGCGCCTTGAGCAATTCGAAAGCCCGGTGCGATTCGCCGCTGCCGGATTTCTCCAGCGCCGTCACTTTCAATTGGAAATCGCCGTTCTTCTCGTAGATCGTCGGCCCGCCCCGGGCGATGACGCGGTCGCCGTCCGCCGGCCGGAATCGCGCCGCCAGATTGTTGCCGCGGAACATTACGCAACGCAGTTGGGCCTCGCTGTCCTTCAGGCTGAAATACCAATGTCCCGGCCGGGACTGTTTCAGACCGCTGACCTCGCCCTCCACGACGACGCGAGACAAGCCGTGTTCGATCATTTCGCGAGCGAAGCGGTTGATTTCGGAAACGGAATAGACGACTCGCGCCGGTTCGGTCCCGTCTTGCCGGTCGAAGGACAACATGAATGCTTGATCAGCGCTCGGGCAGCGCGAATACGTACAGGGCGTTGTGGCCGTCGGGGCTGCGCAGTTCCGGCGCGAGGAAATTGCCTATGCGCCAGGGGCTGCCGCCCTCGCGTCCCGCCGCAATGGCGATGTATTGCCTGCCGTCGACGGCATAGCTCAGCGGAAAGCCCTGGGCCGAAGTGCCCAGCCTGCTGCGCCAGAGCGACTCGCCGCTGCGCACGTCGACGGCGTGCACGTAACGGTCGAAATCGCCGATGAAAAGCAGGTCGCCGGCGGTCGCCAGCGCCGCGGTCAGGAAGGGCGCGCGCTGCTCGATGCTCCATTGCTCGCGCATGGATTCCACGTCATAGGCCGCGAGCTTGCCGAATTGCCCGCCGGTGCCGGGCATTTCCATCCATACGCGGTCGGCCTGGGTGCCGCCCGAACCGATCTCGAAAGCGGTCTCCCGCGGCGAAATCTCCATGCAGGACTGGCTCAGGGGAATCACGAGCCGCCGGGTCGGCGGATGATAGGCGCTCGCCTGCCAGTTATGGCCGCCGGCGGTGGAAGGACACGCCGACAGCCATTCGCCGACCCGCATGTTGCGGATATCCTCGCGATAGCGCACCTGGCCGGTTTCCAGATTCACTTCGGAAAACACGTTCTGGAAGACTGTCTGTTGCAAGCCGAGGAATTCGCCCGTGCGGCGGTCGAGTTTCCAGAGGATGCCGCTCTTGCCGATGGTCAGCAGATAGGGTTCGTCGAACAGGTCGACGAGCACCTGTTCGAACGACTCGTCCATGTCCAGCGACTCGCCCGGCACATGTTGGCGATACCAGACGATGCGGCCGTCTCGCGGATCGATCGCCAGGGTGGAATTGGTGTAAAGCGCCGCGTCGTCGGTCGTCAGTCCGCGGCTGACGGCCATCCAGGGCTTGGCCTGGGCGACGCCGAAAAACACCAGTCCGAGTTCGGGATCCCAGCTTCCGGTCATCCAGACATCGCCGCCGCCGCGGAAGGCAAGCGGCAATTCGCCCCAACTGTCGCCGCCGGGCTCGCCCGGCCGGGCGACGGTATAGGTGCGCCAGAGTTCGGCGCCGGTCGCGGCGTCGTGGCCGGTGATGAAACAGCTGTCCTCGAAGAAGCGGCCGCAGCCGGCAATGCCGTTGACCACGACTCCGTCCGCGACGATCGGCCCGCTGGTATTCGAATAGCCGAGGCCGGGGTCGGCGATCGCCGTTTGCCAGCGTTCGGCGCCGGTGCGCGCGTCGATCGCCACCATATGCGCGTCGGTGGTCGCCACATAGATCATGTCTTCCCACATCGCCAGCGTGCGCAGCAAGGCGCCCTGGCGGCCGCCCGCGGGGAACCGGCGGCGATATTCCCAGAGCAGGTCGCCGTTGCGGCCGTCGAGCGCCTGCACGACATTGCCGAAATTGGGCAGGTAGACAATGCCGTCGCGCACCAGCGGCGCAGGTTGGCTGCGTCCCGGCTCCATGCCCCAGACCCAGGCGAGGCTGAGCTGATGCGCGTTTTCGGTATTGATCTGGTCGAGGGGCGAGAAGCCCTGGCTGTGCGGCGCGCGCCGCCACCAGATCCAGTCTTCGGCCGGCGGATCGATCAGTTCCGCCGCGCGCACATTGCGAAATCCTTCCGCTTCCCGCCACATGCGGGTCAGGGCGCTGTCGCTGCGATAGACCGTCGCGACCTCGGGGATCGAATTGCGCGCGCCCGGCGTGGGCGCGGTGCCGGCCAGGCCGGGAACCGGAACGCGCGCCGGCGCGGCCGGCGCGTCGCCGTCGCCGCCGCCGATAAACAGCACCGCTTGCGAATTCGCCGCCAGCGCTGTCTCGCCAGCCGCCGCGCCGTTGGCCTGCAGGAGGAAGGCGACGATGTCGAGGTATGCGTCTTCGGACAGCGCGCCCGGCGCCTGCGGCGGCATCGTGCGCCGCAGCAGGTCGAGCATCTGCGCTGGCGCGCGGTTGCGCCAGTTGTCGGCGAAGGCGCGGCCGCGCAGCGCGACCGCTTCGAAGGAGCCTTGCAGGTCGGGCAGATGGCAGGCGGCGCAATGCTGCCGGTAGAGCGCCGCGCCGCGTTCCGCCTGGGCGGCCTGGTAGCCGGCCTGGTCCAGTTGCTGGGCCGAGCCGGCGCCGGCCGCCGCGAGCGAAAGCGCCAGGGCGCAAGCTGATGAGGCCAGTCGTCGCAAGATCCGAATCCCGTTTGCCGCGCGGCCGGTTATGGTTCGAGCCCCAGGGTTTCCTGCCGCGCCCGCCGCTCGGCGACGGCTTGCGCGAACTGCTCCTCGTTCACATAGGTTATGCCTACCCAGGCGTGGCTCATTTCGTCCACGCCGCGGCGGCCGAAGATCACCCATTGCTCCGGATCGGGATTGATCGGGTTATTGGCGGTATTGTCGAAGACCGACGTGAATTGCAGCACCGTGCCCCCGGGCAGCAGCGGCTTGACGTGATCCGCGTACATATAGGCGATCTGCCAGTTGTGGTCGTACTTGTCGACCTGGCTGAGCACTTCCCGCCCGCCGTCGGGATAGATCGCTTCCATGGTCATGACCTTGCCGCGCATGTGCAGATGCGGGCGGAAACTGTGAATGACCGCCGGCTGTTCCAGCACGTGGACGCCTTGCAGCACCTGGTAGCCGTGCGGGGGAATGATAATGTCCTGGCCCCGGGCCCTGCCCTTGAGGCCGTCGACGCGGAACATCGCCTCGCCGACGGTCGCCAGTTCGGGCTGTTCGCCTTCCGGATAGAACCAGAGGCCGACTTCGACCACGTCGCCGGGAGCTTCGACGCCGATCGGGAAATAGTGCAGGTTCCAGGCGATCGTGCCGCGCGGGGGAACGAGCATCCCCGTGCCTTCGGGATAGATTTCCCAGGACTTGCCGACGCCGTAGCGCGCCAGCGCCACCGGGCGGCGCTCGCCTTCGGGAATCAGCACCGCGTGGCCGTGATGGACGACTTTCTTGCCCAACGGATAGGAGGGCTTGAATTCCGCCGCGCGCAGCCAGCGTTCCTGTTCCAGTCCGGCGAACTCGACCCTGGGCTCCCACCATTGGTCCTGGCCGTTGGCGATCACGTCGTACGGGCTCGAACGCGCGATCACGTCCGGCGGCCCGAGTTGCTCCGCGAGTTGCCAGTCCGCGCCGGAAGGAAGTTCCGCCGGCGGCGGCAGGTCGGCCGGATCGCCTTCCGGCGCGCCGGCGTCGACCCAGGCCGAGATCAGCTCGATCTGTTCATCGCTCAGGGAAGCATCGTTCTTGAACTGCTGGATGCCGATATCCGGATCGACATGCCATGGCGGCATGATGCGCTTGACGGTCCGGTCCCTGATCAGGGCGGCGAACGGCCGCACTTGCCGGTAGTTCATCAGCGGCATCGGGCCGATGCCGTCGGGATTGTGGCAGGCGACGCATTTCTCTTGCAGTATGGGCGCGATATCGCGGGAATAGCTCAGGTCGTCCCGGGCGGCCGCAAAGCCGGACAGGCTCGCGCCTGCGGCGAACAAGAGCGACAGCCGGAAACCGTTGATCTTCGATTTGTTCATGGTCTGCTCCTGCAAGTTGACGGAATATTCATATCTTCTTTTCTCTGAATAATTCCATCCATGGAATTATTCATTGCCGCAAGACAAAAGCGCGGTTTTGTCTTGCTCCCGGATGCGACGGCTGGCGCCGTCGAATCCGGCGGCACATCCATGTGCCGCGGGCAAGCGCTGACTGAATCGGAGCTTGCCCCAGTCTTCTCTGAATAATTCCAGCCATGGAATTATTCATTGATCGATCGCCCGATCGCCGACCGCGACATGGAAATAGGCGTTCGTGTGGCAACAGTAAAACTCGAACGAGGCGACCGACGCTATCGTCTGCATTCGGATCACGTAGTCTCCGGGCTCGCTGAAACTGACCTCTGTCGCGGCCGGCCCCGACGCCGGATCGAATTCGTATTCCTTGCGGTCGAAAACGACATCGCCGGGGCCGCTGTGGTGCGCCCAGCCGACCCAGATTTCGGCAGCCTCGTGTTCGATCCAGGCGTTGAGCGCAAGCGGCTCGCCGACATCGGCCCGCAGTGCGGCGCGAATGCCGCGCCGGCCCCGGACGGCTTCCCCGCCTTGCTCGAGCGCGACCAGGGGCGCGATTTCCCCGCGCCCGCCGGAAAACGGCTCGTCCATTACATAGGGAGGAATGATCTTGCCGGGCACCTCGAGCGTCTGGCCGTTGCTCGTCAGCCGCCAGACCACTCTTTCGTCGATGCCGAAATCGGCCGGCACGTCGACCGTGAAGGCGCAGAATACGTGACGGTATGCCGGCGGCAGCGGATCGAAATGGGTAGGTATCAGCGCGTCGGCGAAACGCTCGTCCAGGATCATGTTGCGTTCGCCGACGGGAATATCGAAGGACTCTTCGGTATTCATCGTGTAATAGCTGAAACAGAGCGTATGCGTGCCGTCGGGGTTGGTGAACCAGCCGTCATAGATGGGAACCAGCGGCTGCCCGGCAGGCCTGAGGACATCTCCCGACCACACCTGCTCGGCAAGGCCGATCTGCTGCGCGCCGGCGGGGACGGCCGCCAGGGCGCAGCAAGTCGACGCGAGCGCGCGCAACAGATGTCTCATCGGCCGCATTCAGAAATTATAATTGACCCGCGCATAGATTACCCTGCCGAGCGGGTCTTGCAAAGACGCCGCCACGCCCGCGATCATGCCGGTTTTCTGCGGCATGCGGTCGGTGAGATTGCGCGCCCCGACCATGAAATTGAAGCTGCCGCCCAGGGCTTCGAAATCGCGATAGCTATAGAACATGTCGAGTTGCGCCCAGTCCTTGAGGATCTCGGTGCGCACCCATTCGGAGCCCGGGAAAAACGCCTGGAAGCTGAACTCGTTGGCATCGAACACCACCTCGTCGACGTAGCGGCCCGTGGCGGAGACGCTATGCGGCCCCATGTTCCAGCTGATGCGCAGATTGGCCCGGAGTTGCGGGATGGGCGGCACGGCGCCGAAGTCGTTGTTCTGGTTGCCCACCGCTTCGCGAACGGGTTCGTCGGCCTGCAACTGGAAGGTATAGGTGTCGACATAGGTGCCTTGCAGCCTGATATCGACAGCGCCCCAATCCGGCAGGCCCAGGTCGGATATTCCGAAACCGTAGCTCAACTGGGTGTCCCAGGCTTTCACGAGCATGGTGGAGGCATTCGAGTCGCTCTGGTTGATGCGCACCGGCGTGGTGATGTCGTTGGCGCTGCGGATGATGCGCTTGTCGGACCGCGGGTCGGCGACCCAGGCCCGCAACTGGTCCTCGGTCGGCAGCGGCTGACCGGCGCTCGGCGCGAATCCGGTCGCCTCCCGGAAGTTGCGGAAGTCCGTGCGCACGATGTCCTGGGTGGTGGTGCTGACGATGCGGTCCTTGAAGTCGGTCTCGCTCCAGGTGACCGACCAGAGCAGGTTGTCGAACAGCGTCAGGTCGAAACCGACGGAAACGCTGTCCGAAGTTTCCGACTTCAATTCCGGATTGCCCGTCCTGCAGGAAGAAATGAAGCCCTGGAACGTCGAGAAAAGGTCGTCCACATTGCTCAGGCCGCATTGTTCGGGCCGGTTCAATTGCGACAGGGTCGGCACGATGAAGGCTTCGCCGGTCGTGGCGCGCAAGTTCAGCCAATCGGTCGCGTTCCAGATCAGGCCGTATTTGTCGACGACCTTGCCCTGGCCGGAGCTGTAGGCTTCGTCGCGCACCGCCGCGTTCAATTCCAGGTTGTCCAGCAAGGGAAAGGCGAACTCGGCGAACCAGGAGTCGCTATGCCGCTTCACGATCTGCGGCGTTTCCTGATTGCCGATCAGCTGGTCGTTCGCGATATCGCCCGCCGGCGGGTTGTCCTCGTCGGTTTCGTCCCGGCGCTGATAGCCCAGGGCCGCGCCGACGGGGCCGCCGGGCAGTTCGAAGCCGCCCAGCGGGATATCGCCGTTGACGATCAGGTCGATGGTCTGCAATTCGTCGCGATTGCCTTCGTTCCATCGCGTGAAAACCGCGTCCGCCACGTGTTGCGGCGTGCGATAGCGGGGGTCGACCGCGGCGAAGGGGTTGAAACAGGAATCGGCGTCGTTCACCGGATCGCAAGTCAGGCCCTGGGCGACGGCGCTGAAACTGAAATCCTGGTTGGCGATATCGATCTGTTCGGTGGCGCCGAAACTGTATGTCGCGGTGCCCTCCCAGCCTTCGAGCACGGGTACGCTGAAGTCCGCCGCCAGCGCCAGCCGGTAAGTGCGCTTGTCGTCGTGCTCCACATTGAGGCCGTCGTTTTCGGCGAAGGAAGCCGGCTGGGTATTGGCCGGCGGCTTGCCGAAGGGGAGCCAGGCGCCGATCCGCACGTCCTCGGAAAACGGCACGCCGCCCATCGGATCGTGTTCGATATACGCGAAGCGGTTGCGCGCCAGCATCGTCCGGCCGTTCCCGTCGCGCCGCCATTGCGGATTGCCGTAGGCGTCGGTGACGATCATCCCGCTCGCGTCGCGCAGCGGTTCGGCGAACAGCGGCACGCCCTCGGAGGTGGTCGCGCGGAAGGTGTTGCCAGGCAGTTCGCCGGGCACGGTGGGCAAGTCGTCGATCCGCGCGCCGGGGTTGCCGGGATTCTCGCGGCCGCGCACCACCTGCCGGTTATACAGGAACTGGGCTTTCAGCGTCAGGTCTTCGCTGGCGTCCCAGTTCATGTTGCCGTACAGGTTGGAGGAATCGATCGCTTCCATGAAATCGCGGGTATCGCCGAAACTGAGCCAGCAGCGGCCGAGCGCCAGCGTGCCCCAGGGAGAGTTCCATTGTTGCGCCTGATCGTCGGACTCCTCGAGGCCGCAGTTGGGGTCCGGCCGATTGGCGAAACTCCCGGTAAGGTCGCCGTCGGCGTCGCGCAACGGGACTTCGAAGTTGCCGGGGTTCGAACCGCTGTTGTGAGTCAGGCCGGCGCGCACGTATTCGGGGCGGTCGTGCCACGCCAGGGTATCGTTGACGATATAGGAGCCGGCGAGAACCAGGTCGACATCGCCGTAGTTCCAGCCGCCGAGGAAGGAAGTCTCGCGTTTCCAGTAGTCGCCGCGGCTGTCGTTCTCTTCGTAGACCTCGACCTTGAAGCCGTCGTACGAGGTGTAGGGGACCATGTTGACCACCCCCGCCACGGCGTCGGTGCCGTACAGCGCCGCGGCGCCGTCGGTGACGATATCGATCCGCTCGAGCGCCATGGTCGGCAGCAGCAATTGCACGTTGCCGGTCGGCACCCGGTAGCCGTCGATCAGTTCGAGCGTCGCGCGGGCGCCGAGTCCGCGCAAGTTGAAATTGGTGATCTGGTTGGTCAAGCCCTGGATCGAATTGATGACCCCGGTGCCGTTGTTGAAGGTCAGGTTCTGGATCACGTTCGCCAGATTGATGGTGCCTTCGGCCTCGAGATCCTCGGCGGTCAACTGCACGATCGGCGAGGCGGCGGAAATGCCTTCCGAACGGCGAATATAGGAGCCGGTGACGATGACTTCCTCTACCTCTACTGCTTCATCCTGTTGCGCGCCGGCCGGCTTCGCCGCGGCCAGCGCGGCCAGCGATATGGCGGCGCAAAGGCTTGCGCGGGCGAATGGGCGTATTTCGCAGGCGGGTTTGTCGAACTGGTTCATCTTTCAATACCTCTCCTTGCAATTGTTGTATCGGGATCCGCTACGGCTTCTGCTTGTTGCCGATGTTGCCGGCGTCTTCGGGCACAGGTTCCGAACGCACTGTAACGCGGAAGAACAAGGCTGCGCCCATGGACAAGGCTGCCGCGAAGAAGGCAACGAGCAATACGCTGTCCAGCGCCTCCCGCAGCGCGATGTCGAGAGAGACCAGCAGATCCCGGGCGAGCGCCGCGCCGTCGGGGCCGACCGCCGCGAGCTCCGCCTGCAAGCGTTCCGCCGCGGCGGAATCGACAAGGGCCCGGGGGTCGCTTCGCAAGTCGTCGAACCGGCCATCGGCAAGCGCGGCCTTCGCCGTTTCGGGCACTGCCTCCTCCAGGCTCGAAGCGAATCGCGTCGCAAGCACGACGCCCAGCACGGCAAGGCCCACCATGCCGCCGACCGACCGGTAGAACTGCAAGGCGGACGTGGCCGTTCCCACAATGCCGAACGGAACGTGGTTCTGCACGCCTATGGAAAGCGTCGCCACAATGCCGCCGACGCCAAGTCCCGCGAGCACGATGTAGAGCTGGCTCTGCCAGATGCCGGTTGCCGCGTCCATCGTCGCAAGCAGAAACAGCCCCGCGGTCATGAGGCCCGCACAGACTGTCGCCTGGATACGGTAGTTTCCCGCAGCTCCGGACAGGGCTTGCCCCGCCGCGATCCCTCCCGCCACCATTCCCAACAGCAGCGGGGTGAGCAGGCCGCCGCTTTGCGCCGCCGAAACGCCGAATGTGCTCTGAAAGAACAGGGGAAGGAACAGAACGCTTCCATACAGCCCGAAGCTGGCCAGCAGCATGATGACGACGGCAAGGGCGACGACCGGGTCGGCATGGAGCGACAGGGGCATGATCGGAGACCTGGCTCGTGCCTCGATGGCCACGAAGACCCCTGTCATCGTCAGCGAGAACAGCAACATGCCGAGGATGAACGGCGATCCCCACTCGTACTGCACGCCCCCGGAAGACAGCGCCGCCAGAAGGGGCGGCACTGCAAGCGCCAGCGCGATCATGCCCATCAGATCGAGATCGCGGTCCCCGGGAGGGGCTGCGGGCTTCGGGAATACCCGCGCCGTCAGCGCCAGCACCGGAATGCCGGCAAGTCCGATGATCAGGAATGCCCATTGCCACGACAGGACATCGGCGAGAAAGCCGCCCAGCACCGGCCCGACCACGAACGACACGCCGTATACGGCGCTCAGGACGCCGTGGAATCTGCCCCGGTCCTGCGGTTTGAAGAGATCCGCGACGGACACGTAGCAGCAGGTCATGACGGCGCCGCCGCCCACACCCTGAACACCGCGGAAAACCACGACCTGCGTCATCGATTGGCAGAACCCCAGCAGGATGGAGCCGGCGCAGAAAATGGCCAGCCCCAACAACAGGAACAGGCGCCGGCCATGGATGTCGCTCAACCGGCCGACGATCGGGTACGCGAGCGTGGCCGCCGCCATGTATGAGGTTGCCGCCCAGGTGTAGCGGTCGAAACCGCCGAGGTCGGCGATGATGAGGGGCATCGTCGTGGCGACCACGGTCTGGCTCAGCGCGGCCAGGAACATGGCGAGCAACACGCAGGCCATCGCCGCCATGGCCTGTCGCGGCGGCGGCGGCGCGAAGCGCTCTTCGTGCTCGGGCGCGCCGCCCGTCCGCCCGCTATCCCCCGAACCGGGCTTCGCCTCCGGGTCGCCAGGCTGTTTCCCGCCGGTCGGTTTTATTGCGGCCATTGCCAGCTGATGCCCCTGCCTCGCGATTGACGAGCGCAACCGATCAATTTTCCTTTCGCTTGCGCATGCCGAGAATGGAGCGGTACGCCTTGTAGCCGCCCTGCGACAGGATCGAGAAAGCCCCGCCAAAAGAGAAAAGCCGGTCGCGATCCGGCAGGAACTCCCACGCGTTCAAGTCTTCGACCGCCGTCAATGTCCGTTCCAGCAGCACATGCGTCTGGCGCCGGAGCGTCTGGTCGCTCATGTCGATTCCGCCGGATCCGAGCACCATGGGCATGAGCGGGCCGAGCATGTTCTGCCGGTAGCTGCGCCAACAGTCGTCGCGCGAATAGTTCTTCGCTCCCATGCGACACACGATGTCGTGGTACTCGGCCACCGCATCGCGCTCGACCCGACGCCGGTCGTCGATGGAAACACTGGTTGCGAGGAAGAAGGCGACATCGTACATGCCGCAGCCGAGGCCGCAACCCTGCCAGTCGATCACCGCGAAGTCGTCTTCCCCTTCGCGCCCGAACAACACGTTGTCGCCCCGGTAATCGCCGTGAACGACGGTGTTCGGCCCTTTGCCGACGGCCGCGAAATGGGCATCGATTTTCGATCCGAACGCCTCCGCCCGCCGGCGCGTGTCGGCGGTGAACAGGTCGTCGAAGCGTTCGAACGCCAACGGGAGGGTCAGCAGATAGAGCGTCTGCATGATGCGGCGATGCCTGGCTGTGAGGAACGCGCCGCAGGCGGCCAGGGCGGGGTCCCCGGCAGCCTCCCAGAACCGCCCTTGCAGTCCCGCGATTTCCCGAATGGCGCGTTGCGCCCGCTCGACGCCCACGCCGGCGCTCTGGGGGATCGACTTCATGCCGCCGAGATCCTCGAGCACCAGCGCGAACCGGTGGCTGCGCGCGTCGAAATCGCCGTAGAGAAGAGCCGGCGCCCGCACCGGCGCGTGCGGCGAGATGTCGCGGTAGTACACGTATTCGCGCCGGTGGAGCGAAAGCCACCGGGCCAACCTCAGGGAGAGGGCGTTGGAGGTGGGCAACTTGACGATGACCGAGGCAGGATCGGCCGCCGCGCCCCCGCGGGCAATCAGGCGACAGCGAAAGAGATTGCCAAGCGCGTTGACCACATCCGACAACTGCTCGACTTCGAGCGCCTCCATTGCGGGAAAATCGGCTGCTCCGCCCGCGGCCAGCGCCTGCTGCAACCATGCGGCGGTGATGTCTTCAGCGCGTTCGGGAAGTGGGATTCTTTCCATGTCGACAGGTCCGGATAATGATGACTGTTTGCCGCCGCGCGCGCCGAATCCGCGAAGGCGTCTTCATGCGGCGGCGCGACGTTTGCCCCGGCGGCGCACAAGACGAAATCGCAGCGACTCGTCCGGGTGGGGAGCCGGTGTGCGCTTGATCTTCAGCGGGCGCTCCGGCTGGTCCAGGACGAGCTCGGTTTCTCGCACGATCGCCGCCATGGTGAGCGCGATCTGCGCTTCCGAGAACCCGCTGCCGATGCAGCGGTGCCGCCCCACGCCGAACGGCGCAAACGCGCCCGGCTTCCGGTGCTGCAGCTCGCTCTTCGTATAACGCTCGATATCGAAGCGATCGGGATCGGGGAAACACTCCGGCAGATGATGGCTGACGGTTGTGCCGAGCATCGCCTGCGCCCCTGCGGGAACCCGGTATCCCTCGAATTCGAACGAGTTGGATACGGTGCGCGTCAGGGCCGGGACGACCGGATACATGCGCAAGGTTTCGAGCGCGATCCGGTGAGTGACGTCGAGTTTGCGCAGTCCTTCCGGGGTTGGCGGCCCGCGCTCGTACATCTCGTCGACCTCCGCTCTCATCCGCGCCAGCAGCTCCGGATGCTTCAGGAGCGCGTAAAGCATGAAAGCGCAGACACTTGCGGATGTATCGATGCCGACCAGATAGGGAGCCAGGATGTTCGCCCGCAAATCCGTTTCCGGAAGCAGTTGCGGGTCGGTTCGGTTCATCTCGAGAAGATCGTCGACAAAGTCCGCCTGATGATCGCCTTGCCGTTCCGGTCGATGCGCTTCCAGTATCTTCTCGTAGAGTTCTCCCAGACGCCGTTCGGCGCGGCGAAATTTCGGCAGGCGCTGCATCTGCGTAGGCCACCGCTTCGTGATGTGTACGCTGACCACCGCCCCCAGGAAATAAACGAGGTCGTCGACGTACTCGCTCGGGGATACGCCGGTGCAGCACAGTCCGATCTGCTCGGCGATCACTTGCTGCATGGTGTGCTGAACCCCGATCGGCTGCCCCTGCGGCCAGCTCTCGATCATGCGCTGCGTGATGTCGTGGATGAGGCCCAGGCTGGCCTCGAGCTTCTTGGGGGAATAGCCGTTGACCTGCAGCTTGCGCATCCGAAGGTGCTCCGGCCCGTCCATGTTCAACATGACGCGATGGGCTCCCATGGCGATGCCGAATTCGCGATACGGCTCATGCGACCGAAGATGCGTGCTCGAGATATGTCTGCACAGGATATTCGCTTCAGGCCCGACGAGAGCGATGAACCGATAACCGAAGGCGCGGATGCGGAAGATCGGACCGTACTTCCGATAATTTTCCGCAAGAAAGGCGCGCACATCCCCCGCCATTCCGAACGCATTGCCGGCGACCGGCAGCCCCGGCACTTCCGGTATCTCCCCCGGGGGGCGAACAGTCTTTGCGGCAGGGGCTTTCGGCTTGATCGTTCGAATGCTCTCCCTGATCGCGCGGCCCATCAGGTCGAGCCGGGAGATGGCGTCGATGCGCTCCTGCGCCTCGGCCCGCTCTTCCCGGGAAAGGATGCTCTCGAACACGCCGCATGCGGCCGCAAGGCCAATGATCATGATGTCGCGCGGGTCCGGGATATCCTCGCTGAACAATGTCTCCATCACGCGGGACTGGACATCCTGTTGGGTTTTTCCGTCCGAGGCGGGGTAGCGGCGGGCCCTGGCCACCGACCGGGACAGAAACACGAGCCCGTTGGCCTCCGTCTCGAGAATGCCCCGTCCGATCAGACGATCAAGCGCCTTCTTGCGGATGGCGCCGCCCTGTTCCGCCGTGCGCTGGATCCAGTACGCGGTGTCGTGCGTGCCGGTTTCGCCGACGATGTCGACAAGGGCGGGATCAAGCAGGTCGTCGCCCACCGGCTTCGGGTCGATCGGGAACAGCCGCTCCGTATCGGTGTCGATACGGTTCTCGAGCGCCAGATCCATCAATACGGCGCTGGCAATCAGCGCATCCCGCCGATGTGCCGGCAGGGAATACTGGATTTCGCCGCTTTCGGCGTCCATGATCAGCAGGAGGAGTTCTTCGGTTACTCGCAGCATGAATCGATTCGCCTCATTGCGGTCAAGGGGCGCGCGCCCGGCGGTCGACTCGCCAACGGTCCGGAGGCCGCTGATTCGGGTCCGCTGCAAGCCGCTCGGGCCATGTGGCGCTGCTCAGGCGTAACGGACATGCTTCGGCCAACTCTCCAGGCCCGCGGCAACATTACAAGCGCGGGGAAAACTTGACACTGTTGATTGCTGCTGTCCAAATGGAGCGCCCGCCCGGCTCCGAACCATCGTGCTGGACTGGGACGGACAGCGATTTTTTTTGTCGAAACGGACGGGATAATATGACACTTGCGCGCAAAATCCTAATTTCCGGCAGTTGTTTCCTGCCATTGCTGCCGTTCGGCTTCGCGGCGGCGCAATATGGCGCTCCCGGCGGCGAGTGGCCGACTTACGGCGGCGACCTCGGACATACGCGATATTCCGCGCTGGCCGGCATAGATGCTTCCAACTTCGCGGAACTGGAAGTCGCTTGGCGCTTCAAGACCGACAACCTCGGCCCGTCGCCCGAATATCGTTTCCAGTCGACGCCGCTGATGGTCGACGGCGTGCTCTATTCGACCGGCGGCACGCGCCGGGCGGTATTCGCGCTCGACGCCGCGACCGGCGAATTGCTCTGGACCTTCAGTCTGCGCGAAGGCGAACGCGGCGCGATCGCGCCGCGGCAGTTGTCCGGCCGCGGCCTCGCGTTCTGGCGGCGGGACGGCGAAGCCAGGGTGGTTTACGTGACGCCCGGCTACCAGCTGGTGGCGCTCGACGCGGCCAGCGGCAGGCCGGCGGCGGATTTCGGCGAGAACGGCGTCGTCGACCTGATGCGGCAGCTCGATCAGCCGTTCGACCTCGCGCCGGGGCAAATCGGCCTGCACGCCGCGCCGATCATCGCCGGGGACGTGATCATCGTCGGCGCCGCCCATCGCACCGGCGGCAATCCGTCGAGCCGGGAGAACGTCAAGGGATTCGTGCGCGGCTACGATGTCCGCACGGGCGAGCGGCTGTGGATCTTCCATACCGTGCCCATGCCGGGCGAATACGGCTACGAGACCTGGGAAGGCGACTCCGCTTCCTATACCGGCAATACCGGCGTATGGGCGCAGATCTCGGTGGACGAAGAACTGAACATGGTCTATTTGCCGGTGGAAGCCGCGACCGGCGACTATTACGGCGCCTATCGGCCGGGCGACAACCTGTTCGCCGAAACCCTGCTCGCGGTGGATCTGCATACCGGCGAGCGGCGCTGGCATTTCCAGCTCGTGCATCACGGCATCTGGGACCAGGATATTCCTTGCGCGCCGATCCTGATGGATATCAATGTGGACGGGCGCCTGATCAAGGCGGTGGCCCAGCCCACCAAGCAGGCGTTCCTGTATGTATTCGACCGGGAGACCGGCGAGCCGGTCTGGCCGATCGTCGAACAGCCCGTGCCCATCGGCGACGTGCCGGGAGAATGGTACTCGCCGACCCAGCCGATCCCGACCAGGCCGCCGGCCTACGACCGGCAGGGCGTGACCGAAGACGACCTGATCGACTTTACGCCGGAATTGCGCGCCAGGGCGCTGGAAATCGCTTCCTGGCACAAGTTGGGCCCATTGTTCACGCCGCCGGTGGTGAGCGATATCGACGGCCCGCTGGGCACGCTGACGGCGCCGGCCGCGGCCGGCGGCACCAATTGGCCCGGCGGTTCCTACGACCCGGAAACCAACATGCTCTATGTGTCCTCGAACAGTTCCGCGGGCAGTCTCGGCATCGTGCCGCCTTACCCCGGCCAATCCGACATGGCCTATATCCAGGGCAGCGCCGCCACCGGTCCGCGCACTTCGGGCGGCGCCGGCTCCGCGGCCGGCGGCGGGCGCGCCGAATTCGACGCCGCGCAGCGCCGGATTCCGACTTCGAGCCGCGGCCGGCCGCCGGTCGGCCTGCTGGTCGACGGCCTGCCGCTGTTGCAGCCTCCCTATGGCGTGATCGCCGCGATCGACATGAATCGCGGCGAGATCGCCTGGAAAATCCCTCATGGCCAGACTCCGGACCGGATCCGCGACCATCCCGCGCTGGCGGGGGTCGACCTGCCGCGCACGGGACAAGGCGCCTCGGTGGGCACCCTCGTGACGAAGACGCTGCTGATCGCCGGCGAGGCCGAGATGACCACCGGCGAGGACGGCGTCTCGCGCGCGATGTTGCGCGCCTACGACAAGGCCAGCGGCGAAGAAGTCGCGGCGCTGCCGCTGCCGGCTCCCCAGACCGGCTCCCCCATGACCTATATGCTCGACGGCGAGCAATATCTGGTGCTGGCGATCAGCGGCAGGGCCTATTCCGGCGAATTGCTGGCCTTGCGGCAGCCCTGAGCGAGCCCCGCCCGCCCGCGGGGGCGAACGTCGCGTTCCGGCCTGATGCGCATTCCGGGCCGGGTCTGCTAGACTTCCGCTGTCCAGTGGCGGCGGGAGTCGGGGGGCTCGTGGAATATACGATAGCGGACGGCATGCTGAGCGGCTGCCGCCGGCTCGCGTCCCCGAATCGCAGCGCAAGGGACGGGACCGAAGTCGAGTTGCTGGTGATCCACAATATCAGCTTGCCCGCCGGCGAGTTCGGCGCGGGGCGCATCGAACAATTGTTCACCAATTGCCTGCCGCCGGCCGCGCATCCTTCCTTCGCCGAAATTTCCAGCTTGCGCGTTTCGAGCCATCTGCTGATCGACCGCGCGGGCGCAGTGACCCAGTTCGTGCCTTTCACCATGCAGGCGTGGCATGCGGGCCGGTCCAGTTTTCGCGGTCGCGAGCGCTGCAACGAGTTTTCCATCGGCATCGAGCTCGAGGGCACCGATTTCGAGGCTTTCGCCGACGCGCAATACGAATGTCTGGCGCAGGTCACGCGAGCCCTGTTCCGCGCCTATCCGGGGCTCGGTCCGGACCGGATCGTCGGCCATAGCGAAATCTCTCCCGGCCGAAAGACCGACCCCGGCCCGTATTTCGACTGGCGGCGCTACCGGTCCGGATTGCCCGGGCCGACCGGAGGCGGGCGATGAAATTCCTGGTCATTCTGATTTGCCTGGCGCTGAACCATCTCTGGCTCGGGAACCGCGACCGGTTCGACGACCGCTGGTTCTTCCGCTTTCGCGAGCGCATGGAAGCCGCCGCCCGGCGCGCGGCGCCCGCCGCCTGGTGGCCGGCCCCGGCGCTGATCTACGCCTTGCCGCTATTGTTGCTGGGCGCGCTGCTGCAATTGGCGCGGGAGCAGGCCTTCGGACTGCCGACCATGCTCCTGCACATCCTCGTCGTGCTGGTTGCTTTCGACCGCGTCCAGCCCGGCAGGCTGGCGCGGGATTTCCTGGACATCTGGTCCGGGGGCGACGAGGAATCCGCGCGGGCCTTCCTGCGCCGGGAATTTCGCGACGCCCGGAAGCGGGATTTCGCGAACCGGGAGGAGATCGCCGATTGCTTTCGCAAATATCTCGTCTATCGTTCGTTCGAGAGGATGTTCGCGCAATTCTTCTGGTATATGGCGGCGGGTCCCGCGGGCGTGCTCGCCAGTTATATCAGCTACCAGTTGCGCGACAGCGGCGACGACAAGACCCATCCCCGGGCGGCGGCGACGGTCGCGGTCGTCATCCATGCGCTGGAATGGATTCCCTTGCGGCTGCTGGCGCTGAGTTTCGCCCTGACGGGAAATTTCGTGCATTGCTTCAATCAACTGAAAGGGTCGTTGCTGGCGTTCGGCCCCAAGGTCGATAACGCGGGCCTGCTCTACGGCTTCGCCGATTCCGCGCTGTCCGGCATCGCCGAACGCGGCGACGCGGATGCCGGAGCGGACGCGGCGGCCGGCGGCAAGCGCCAGGCGCGGGAAATCGAATCCCTGCAAGCCCTGCTCGAACGTTGCCAATTGCTCTGGCTCGGCCTGCTGGCCCTGTTCACGATATTCGGACCGGTCGTCTGAGCGGCGCTGCGGGGATTTCCGGCATTGCGGGAGGCGCTTTGGTTGTAGTATCGGCCTGATTTGACCCATATTTGTGCCGGATTGTTGCCACATTTCCCCTCCCGGCAAGCGTAACTTTCTGTAATTACTGGAGTTAATTTTCGAGGTCGAGGTCAGCGCGAAGCTTGTTGTCTTGTAGCAAAACTACAAGAGACATATTCCGGGGTTTCATTCCTCGACTTCCCTGAGTTATAGTCACGGAATCTTGTAATTTATCTACAGAACCGGAAAGGATGGAGCGGGCCAGGGAAATTTCATGATTCGGGAGAAAGACGCGAATCCGGAGGAAACGAAGGAATGGCTGGACGCGCTGCGGGCTGTTGCCGAAGCGTGGGGGACGGAACGGGCGAACTACCTGGTGCGGCGGCTCTCCGACTGGATTTCGATCCGCGACGGCAATGGCCATGCCGCCGGCCTCACCACGCCCTATCGCAATACCATTCCGCCGCACGAGGAAGACCGCCTCCCCGGCGACATGTTCATGGAGCGCCGCATTCGCGGCATCGTGCGCTGGAACGCCCTGGCCATGGTCATGCGCGCCAATCTGCGCGACAGCAGCATCGGCGGCCATCTGTCCACTTTCGCCAGCGCGGCGACCCTGTATGAAATCGGCTTCAATTACTTCTTTCGCGGCCCGACCGAAGATCATCCGGGCGATCTGGTGTATTTCCAGGGCCATTCCTCGCCCGGGATCTACGCGCGCTCCTATCTGGAAGGACGGATCACCGAACAACAGCTCGACAATTTCCGCCGCGAAGTGGACGGCAACGGCCTGTCGTCCTATCCCCATCCCTGGCTGATGCCCGACTACTGGCAGTTCCCGACGGTTTCCATGGGACTCGGCCCGATCCAGGCGATCTACCAGGCGCATATCATGAAGTACCTGAGCAACCGGGGACTGCTCGACGCCGGCGACCGCAAGATCTGGGCCTTCCTCGGCGACGGCGAAATGGACGAGCCCGAGTCCCTCGGCGCCATCGGCAAGGCCGGCCGGGAACAGCTCGACAACCTGATTTTCGTGATCAACTGCAATCTGCAGCGGCTCGACGGTCCGGTGCGCGGCAACGGCAAGATCATCCAGGAACTCGAGGCCGTGTTCCGCGGCGCGGGCTGGCAGGTGATCAAGGTGGTCTGGGGCCGGCATTGGGATCCGCTGTTGCAGGCGGATACCCGCGGCGTCCTGCAACAGCGCATGGACGAGGTCGTGGACGGCGAATTCCAGAATTACGCCAGCCGCGGCGGCGGCTACACCCGGGAGCACTTCTTCGGCAAGAGCCCGCAATTGCTCGACATGGTGAACCACCTGTCCGACGAGGACATCATGAACCTGAACCGGGGCGGGCACGATCCCTTCAAGGTCTACGCGGCCTATTCGCGGGCGGCGCGCGCCGACGGCAAGCCCGCGGTGATTCTCGTCAAGACGGTAAAGGGCTACGCCTTCGGCGCCGCGGCCGAAGCACAGAACGCGACCCATTCGGTGAAGAAGCTCGACCTGGAATCACTGAAGAAATTCCGCGACCGTTTCGGCATACCCATCGGCGACGAGCAGTTGCAGGAAGTTCCCTATTATCGTCCGCCCGAGGACAGCCCGGAACTGACGTACATGCGCGCGATGCGGGAGCATCTCGGCGGTCCGGTGCCGCAGCGAAGAACCGGCGCCGAAAGCTTGCCGGTTCCCGCGCTGGAAATTTTCGACGCCCAGTTGCGCGACAGCGGCAAGCGGGAACTTTCGACCACGATGGCCTTCGTGCGCATGTTGAGCAATTTGTGCAAGGACAAGCGGGTCGGCGACCGCGTGGTGCCGATCATCCCCGACGAGGCGCGCACCTTCGGCATGGAAGGCATGTTCCGCCAGTTGGGCATCTATTCCTCGGTCGGTCAACTGTACGACCCGGCGGATTCCCACCAGGTGATGTTCTATCGCGAGGACAAGAAGGGCCAGATGCTGGAAGAGGGCATCACCGAGGCCGGCTCCTTCTCGGCCTGGCTCGCCGCCGCGACTTCGTACAGCACCAACGATTTCCCGCTGATACCGTTCTATATCTATTACTCGATGTTCGGCTTCCAGCGCGTCGGCGACCTGTGCTGGGCGGCGGGCGACAGTCAGGCCCGGGGCTTCCTGATCGGCGCCACCGCCGGCCGCACCACGCTCAACGGCGAGGGCCTGCAGCACCAGGACGGCCACAGCCATCTGCTCGCTTCGACGATTCCCAATTGCGTCAGCTACGACCCGGCCTACGCCTGCGAGTTGGCGGTCATCGTCCAGGACGGCTTGCGGCGCATGTGCCGGGAAGGCGAATCGGTGTTCTACTACATCACGACGATGAACGAGAACTACCGCCAGCCGGGCCTGGTCGAAGGCAGCGAAGAGGGCATCGTCAAGGGCATGTACCTGCTCGAAGACGGCGCCGCGCCGGCATACAAGGTCGCCGGCGAGGCCGCGGCGGATTTCCATTTGCGCCTGCTCGGCAGCGGCGCGATCTTGCGCGAAGCGCGCAAGGCGGCGGCGATCCTGCGCAAGGATTACAGGATTCCGGTGGATGTCTGGAGCGTCACCAGTTTTACCGAATTGCGCAGGAACGCGCTGGCGGTCAGCCGCCGCAGCCTGCTGGCGCCGGCCGCCGCGGCCGAAATCCCCTGGGTCACCGCCCAGCTCGGCGCCCGCGAAGGGCCGGTTATCGCCGCCACGGACTACATGAAACTGCATTCGGACCAGATTCGGGATTTCGTGCCGGACAGCTATCGGGTGCTGGGCGCCGACGGTTTCGGCCGTAGCGACAGTCGCGAGCGCCTGCGCCGGTTCTTCGAAGTCGACAGTTGCTTCATCGTGTTGGCGGCGCTGACCGAATTGAAAGACAGGGGCGTTGTCGGCAATGCCGAAATCAAGTCCTGGATGAAAGGCAGGGGGCTGGATTCCGGCAAGCCGAATCCGCTGGATCAGTAACTGCGACGGGCGCACAGGCGATACGGGAGCGGACTCAATTGGCGAAGGAAATCATCAAGGTGCCGGATCTCGGCGATGCGGAAGCCGTGGAAGTGATCGAGATTCCCGTATCGGTCGGTCAGGCGGTGGCGGAAAACGACTCCTTGCTCGTGCTGGAAAGCGACAAGGCCGCCATGGAAATTCCGGCGCCCATGGCCGGCGTGGTCAAGGGCATCGCGGTCAATCTCGGCGACGAGGTGAAAGCCGGCGCCGAAATCCTGACGCTGGAAGTGTCCGCGGCGGCGTCCGGGTCCGCCGCGGCGACGGAATCCGGGCCTGAACAGCCCGGCCCGCCGGCCGCCGCCGAACCGCGCGAGACCGCGGCGTCGCCGGCCGCCGCCGGGGAGTCGGGGCGAAGTTCCGCGGCGGCCTCCGGGAGCATCGAGGTCGCAATCCCCGATCTCGGCACCGAAGACGAAGTCGACGTCATCGAAATCCATGTGCGGGCCGGCGACTCGGTCGCCGCGGACGATCCGCTGCTCACCCTCGAATCCGACAAGGCCGCGATGGAGGTTCCCGCGCCCCGCGCCGGCGTGGTCGAGTCGGTATTGGTCGCGCTCGGCGCGCAGGTGAAAACCGGCTCCCCCATCTTGCGGCTGCGCGCGGCGCAGGAAGAGCCGGCTGCCGAACCCGGCGGGGCGGCCGCCGCCGCGAAACCGGCGGCGTCGAAACCCGAACCGGAACAGACGCCGCCGGCTCCCGTTGCGGCGAGTCCCGCGCCGGCCCCGGCAAGCGCCGCGCGCGCGGAGCCGGGCGCGAACATCCATGGCGATGCCGCAATTCCTGCCGAATCCGCCGTGTATGCCGGTCCCGCCGTGCGCAAGCTCGCGCGGGAACTCGGCGTCGACCTCGCCCTGGTCGAGGGCAGCGGCGCCCGCGGCCGCATCGTCAAGGAAGACATCCATGCATTCGTCAAGTCCAGCCTCCGTCGCCCGGCGGCCGCGGCCGCATCCGCGCCCGATATCGATTTCTCCCGGTTCGGGGAAGTGGAACAGGCGCCGCGTTCGAAACTGGCGAAAACGACGGCCGCGAACATGCATCGCAACTGGCTTGCCGTGCCTCATGTGGCGCAATTCGAGGAAGCCGACATCACCGAACTCGAGGCATTCCGCGCCGGACTGAAAGCCGAGGCCGAAAGCCGCGGCGCGAAACTGACCCTGTTGCCGTTCCTGCTGAAAGCCTGCGCGCATGCGCTGCGGGAATTTCCCCAGTTCAACGTGTCGGTCCATTCTTCCGGCGAATACGTCGTCCAGAAGAAATACACGCACATCGGCGTCGCCGTCGCCACCGGGGCGGGCCTGGTCGTGCCAGTCATCCGCGATGTCGACCGCAAGCATATCTGGCGCCTCGCGGAAGAGACGGCCGCGGCCTCGGCCAAGGCGCGCGAACGCAAATTGACGCCGGCAGACATGCAAGGCGCCTGCTTCACGATCTCGAGCCTCGGCGCCGTCGGCGGCACGGGATTCATTCCCATCGTCAACGCTCCGGAAGCGGCGATCCTCGGCGTCGCGCGCGCCGCGGTCAAGCCGGTCTGGCGCGACGGGGGATTCGCGCCCCGCACAATGTTGCCCTTGACCCTGACTTACGACCACAAGGTCGTCAACGGCATCGACGGAGGCCGCTTCGCCGCGCATCTCGCGGCCCTGCTCGGCGATGTCCGGCGGCTGTTGCTTTAGGGAAGCTCTGATCAAGTCGGAGCTTCCCTGCGGCACATGCCCGCGATACAAAAGAGCGCCGCCGGATTTGGCGGCGCAAGCCATTGAATCCGTGAGCAAAACAAAACCGCGTTTTTGTTTTGCGGCAATGAATAATTCCATGGATGGAATTATTCAGAGGATACTTGGGGAAGCTCTGATAAACTGCGGTCATCTTCGCCGTCCGGGGAAATTCGCCAATGCCGTCGTTCGATATCGTCTCCGAAGTGGACATGCACGAAGTCGCCAATGCGCTCGACCAGGCGAATCGGGAAATCGGCAACCGGTTCGACTTCAAGGGCGTGGACGCCGGGTTCGAACTGGCGGACAAGAACGTGGTCCGGGCGCGGGCGGAAGCCGAGTTCCAGTTGCGCCAGATGCTCGACATCTTGCGCGCGAAACTCGTCAAGCGCGGCGTCGACACCCGCAGCCTCGAGGAAGGCGACATCGAAATCAGCGGCAAGGTCGCGAGCATGGCGCTGGCGGTGCGGCAGGGCATCGAGCCCGATCAGGCCAGAGAGCTGGTCAAGCTGGTCAAGACCGCCAGCGGCAAGACGCAAGCCTCGATCCAGGGCGGCCAGGTGCGCGTCGCCGGCAAGAAGCGGGACGACCTGCAAGCCGCGATCGCCCTGGTCAAGGAAGCCAGACCGGAACTTCCGCTGCAATACGTCAATTTCAGGGACTGAGTATTCCCTGAATAATTCCATCCATGGAATTATTCATTGCCGCAGGACAAAACGCGGCCGCAAGACAAGACGCGGTCTTGTCTTGCTCGCGGATTCGATGGCTTGCGCCATCGAATCCGGCGGCGCGTCCCTGCGCCGCAGGAAAGCCCTGACTTGATCAGAACTTTCCCAAGTGTCCCCGCGCCGGGGCTTTTCAGGGAGCGACATGCAGCCCCGAGCCGCTCATTTCATCAAGTCCTTGTCCGACCGCCGCCTCGCGGCCGCCTTCCTGGTCGGCATCGCCAGCGGTTTCCCCTGGGTTCTGCATGGTTCGGTGCTCACCTTGTGGATGCAGTCCGAAGGCCTGTCGCGCAGCGCTATCGGCTATATCGGCGTGGTCGCGACGATTTACTCGGTCAACTGGATCTGGGCGCCGCTGGTCGACCAGTTCCGCATCCCCCTGCTGTATCGACTGTTCGGGCAATACCGCTCCTGGATCCTGTTGTGCCAGGGCGCGCTCATCGCGTTGATGTGGCTTCTCAGCGGCGCGAATCCGGCGGACAACCTGTTGCTGGCGGGCCTCTGCGCCCTGGCCGTCTCCGCGGTCTCGGCGACGCAGGACATCGCCATCGACGCCTATCGCGTGAAACTGTTCGCGCGCGAGGAAATGGATGAAAAGATTCCGTACGCCTCGGCCCTGGCGAGCGCCGGCTGGCAAACCGGCTTCACTTTTCTCGGCGGCACCCTGGCCTTGCTGCTCGGCGGCGAATCGCTCGGTTTCAGCTGGCCCGAGGTCTATCGCTTGCTGACCGTGTTCGTGCTGGCGCTGATGCTGATCGTGGCGCTGTCGCCTTCGCCCCGCGCCGACGCCGGCGATCTTGCGGCGCAAGCCGGCGCAGCGGCGTCCGGCTCCGGGATATATTCGCGGCTGCGCGCGACCCTGGTCGAGCCTTTCGGCGAATTTTTCCGGCGTTGCGGCTGGCGGCTGGCGGTCGGCATCCTGCTGTTCCTGTTCAGTTTCCGTCTGGGCGAGGCGATGCTCGGCAGGATGTCGCTGGTCTTTTATGTCGAATTGGGCTTCAGCAACGATGAAATCGCCGTATACCGCAATTTTCTGGGAGGCGCCGCGACCATCGTCTTCTCGCTGGTCGGCGCGTTCATCAATACCCGCTTCGGCATCGTGCGCGGCATGCTCGCCGGCGGCGCGGCCATGGCGGCGAGCAATCTGCTCTATGCCGCGATGGCCGCGGCGGGACCGCTGCCCTGGCTGTTCATGCTTACCCTGGTGATCGACAATTTCACTACCGCTTTCGCCGCGGTCTGCGCGGTTTCCTTCATTTCCCGTTTCGCCGGCCGCACCTATACGGGCACCCAGTTCGCCCTGATGACTTCGATCTCGAATTTCGGCCGCACCACGCTCGCGGCCGGCAGCGGGGCCATAGTCGACGGCCTCGGCGGCAACTGGGCGCTGTTTTTCGCGCTCACCGCGGTGATGGTGATCCCGGCCCTGATCATTCTCGTCGGGATATCGAAGTTGCTTGCAAGCCACCGGCCGGTCGCCGGCGGCGCGGAGACCGTCGGATTCGATGGCGCAAGCCGCTGAATTCGCGAGCAAGACAAAATCGAGCCCTGGTCTTGCGACAATGAACGATGCCGTGGATGGAATCATTCGGAAGATGCCCTGGTCCTGCGGCGATGTAATGTCGCGGACGCCATGGTCCGGGGAATGCTATACGCGCCAGCGATACCGGTGCAGGGAGCAGCGCCCGTTTTCGAAGCAAACGCCCTCGGCTTCCAGCCGCCGCCGCTGCAGGGCGTACGAACCGCTTCCCGGCGGCAGGGAAAGCCGGCCGCGGCTATTGACGACGCGATGCCAGGGCAACTTGCTTCCCGCGGGAAGATTGCTCAAGCTGTAGCCGACCAGGCGGGCGCGGCCGGGCAGGCCGGCAAGTTCGGCGATCTGGCCGTAAGTGGCGACCCTGCCGCTGGGAATGCGGGACACGATATGCCATATTTTTTCCTGGTCGCCGCTCATGTCCGCTGAGCCGCCGGCATCGCGCGCGCGGTGCCGGCGGCCATCGCCGCGGCTCGCCCGGGAAGGTTGATCTTGCGCATGCCCTTGCTGTTTCTCATCATCGCCGCCGCCCTGCTCGAATTGCTGTTGCTGTTTGAAGTCGCGGCGCGCATCGGCGGCCTCTGGACCGTCGCCCTGATAGTCCTGACCGCCATTGTCGGCGTGCGGATATTGAAACGACAGGGGTTGCGGACTTTATCGCGCGCCCGCCGCCGCGTCGAGGTCGGCGAATCGCCCGCCGGGGAAATCGTCGAAGGCGCGCTGGTCGCCGCGGCGGGCGGTTTGCTGCTGGCGCCGGGCTTCATGACCGATATCCTCGGTCTGGTCTTGTTGAGCCCGCCATTGCGCCGACTCGCCGCGGCCCGGCTGGCCAGGCGGGGCGTCTGGTTCATGCAGCTCGACCGGCGCGCCGGATTTCGCTTCCGTTCGAAGCGGGGCCGGGACAGCGCCGGCGATGTCTACGAAGGCGAATATTCCCGGCAGGCCCCGGATTCGGACCGGCTCGACGACTCCGGCCGGCATTGACCAGCGCGGCCTCGCGCCGCAGAGACCCGGCCGCCTGCGCGCGTCGCGGGAAAGCTCCGGCCTGCCGGAACTTCCCTGTATTTCGCGTCCGGCGCGCATGTCGCGAAATTCGCTATTGAATTTTCGGGCAATATCCCCATAAACCTGACCGGCGACCGGCTCGGCTTGCTCCGGACCATCGGCGCGGCCGCCCGGGACTGCTGTTGGACCTGAATTCATTTGAATCGAACCGGGTGGGGCCGGTTTCGGTTCCGTTCAATTATCGCGTGACTAGGAGTGATCAAAATGAAAATCCGCCCCCTGCAAGATCGTGTCGTCGTTCGACGCAACGAAGAGGAAACCACCACGGCAGGTGGTATCGTGCTTCCGGGCTCCGCCGCTGAAAAGCCTGCGCAAGGCGAAGTGCTGGCGGTAGGCCCGGGCAAACGTCTCGAAGACGGCGGTTCGCAGCCGGTGGACGTCAAGGTCGGCGACACCGTTGTCTTCGGCAAGTACTCCAGCAATACCATCAAGGTCGGCGATGAAGAGTTGCTGATTCTTGCGGAAAGCGAAATCTACGGCGTGCTCGAGGACTGATCCGCGGTCCGCGCGCGAAAGCAATCTTATTGATGACATAGGAAAAACCGAAAATGGCTAAAGAAGTGAAATTTGGGGACACGGCGCGGCAAAGCCTGCTGGCCGGCGTTAATGTTCTTGCTGACGCGGTGAGGGTCACCCTGGGCCCGAAAGGCCGCAACGTGGTGCTCGACAAGTCCTTCGGCGCGCCTACCGTCACCAAGGACGGCGTTTCCGTCGCCAAGGAAATCGAGTTGCCCGACAAGTTCGAGAACATGGGCGCGCAAATGGTGAAGGAAGTCGCTTCCCAGACATCCGATGTCGCCGGCGACGGCACCACTACCGCCACCGTGCTGGCGCAGTCCATCCTCAACGAGGGCCTGAAGTCGGTCGCGGCCGGCATGAACCCGATGGATCTCAAGCGCGGCATCGACAAGGCGGTCGTCGCCATCGTCGACGAACTCGGCAAGCTCTCGGCGCCTTGCGAGGATTCCACCGCGATCGCCCAGGTAGGCACCATATCCGCGAATGCCGACGAGCAGGTCGGCAAGATCATCGCCGAAGCGATGGAAAAGGTCGGCAAGGAAGGCGTCATCACCGTGGAAGACGGTTCCGGACTGGAAAACGAACTCGATGTGGTGGAAGGCATGCAGTTCGACCGCGGCTATCTGTCCGCGTATTTCATCAATGACCAGGACACCATGGGCGCCGAGCTCGAAAACCCCATGATCCTCCTGGTCGACAAGAAAATCTCCAATATCCGCGACATGCTCGGCCTGCTCGAAAACGTGGCCAAGGCCGGCCGTTCGCTGCTCGTGATCGCCGAAGACGTCGAGGGCGAAGCCCTGGCGACCCTGGTGGTCAACAACATGCGCGGCATCGTCAAGGTCGCCGCGGTCAAGGCGCCGGGATTCGGCGACCGCCGCAAGGCCATGCTGGAAGACATCGCGATTCTTACCGGCGGCACGGTGATCTCCGAAGAAGTCGGCCTCAACCTCGACGGCGCCAAGCTGGAAGATCTCGGTTCGGCCAAGCGCGTCCAGGTGAGCAAGGAAAACACCACCATCATCGACGGCGCCGGCGAGCCCCGCAATATCGAGGGCCGGGTAGCCCAGATCCGCCAGCAGATCGAGGAAACCTCTTCCGACTATGATCGCGAGAAGTTGCAGGAGCGGGTAGCCAAGCTCGCCGGCGGCGTCGCCGTGATCAAGGTCGGCGCCGGCACCGAGATCGAGATGAAGGAGAAAAAGGCCCGCGTCGAAGACGCCTTGCATTCCACCCGCGCCGCGGTCGAGGAAGGCGTGGTCGCCGGCGGCGGCGTCGCGCTCGTGCGGGCGCTGCAAGCGGTCGAAGGCTTGAAAGGCGCCAACGAGGATCAGAACGTCGGCATCGCCTTGCTGCTCAAGGCGGTATCCACGCCCTTGCGCCAGATCGTCGAAAATTCCGGCGAAGAAGGCTCGGTCATTCTCGACAAGGTCAAGGCGGGCGAAGGCAATTTCGGCTTCAACGCCGCCTCCGGCGATTATGGCGACATGATCGAAATGGGAATTCTCGATCCGACCAAGGTTACCCGCACCGCCTTGCAGGCGGCGGGTTCGATTGCCGGATTGATGATCACCACCGAAGCGATGGTGTCGGAAATTCCCGAGCCCAAGGCCGCGGCGGCACCCGGCGGCGCGCCCGACATGGGGGGCATGGGCGGCATGATGTAATTCCGTCGCCGCGCAAGCGGCGCCGGCAACGAACAGCCCGGATCGGCGCCAGTCGATCCGGGCTTTTTCTTGTTGCGGAAACTCGACGACCAGCGCGCGGCGCCGAAATTCTTCTCGTCAGTAGTCGCGCCGCTCGGCTTTCCTGTTACAGGAATTCGATGATCAGCACGAGCGCCGCGGTCAGCCAGACGCTGCAATGAATCACGCCCTTGACGCTGGTGATCGGCCCGGTCTTGCCGGCGACGGCGTTGGCTTCGAGCGCCGCGACGATGACCAGGGTCAGCAGGATGGCGATCAGACTGGCGCTGCCTTCCTGGACTATCGGGACGCGGCCGGCGCCGCCAAGATGCGCGGAAGCGCCCATCAAAAACAGCATCGGCAGCGAGAACAGGGTATTCGAGCGCGACGCCAGCCCGGCCTTGCCCTGGGCCGCCGCGGCTTCGGGCAGCGGCGCGCCGCCGTCGAGCACCTGCCTGTTGGAGGCGATCACGATCCGCTGGTTGGGCCAGATGATCAGCCAGACGTTGAGAAACATCAATGTGCCCAGGACCATTCCCAGCGTGATGTAGTAATTGATTCCGGCGCCTGACATCTCGATGAAATACGCCAGCCCCAGTCCCGACAGGAAGGTGAGCAGCGCGCCGTAGCGGAACCACCATAGCGCTCGCGGCACGAGCTTGTCGATGGCGTCGGCCTTGGCGTCGCCGGCTTCCTTGAAATATTCGGTCTGCACGAAATTGAAGTAATACAAGAGCCCGATCCAGGTTACGCCGGCGAAGAAATGTATCCAGCGAAACAGGTAGTCGATGAGGTTTGCGAGTTCCATGGTTGCGTCCTTCCGGTTGATATTTTCTGACCCGGCCGCGCGGCACGGTTCGCGCGGCGCCTTGGTTCCGGGATAGTAACACCGCGCCGCCGAAATCGTCATGCCGGATCGGGCTCGCCCGGCTTGCGGGCGACAAGATGCGCTGCATCAGGACTGTCAGAGCGGACCGGCGGCACTTGCATGTGTCGCCGAATCCGACGGCTCAAGCCATTGTATCCGGCAGCAAGACAAGACCGCGTTTTTGTCTTGCTGCAATGAATAATTCCAGGGATGGAATATTCATGGAATATTCGGCGGCGCCCGACTTGTGATAATGTGCGATGTGGGTGCCGGACGGCTTCGAACCGATACAGGGATACGATGAACAGACAATTGACCGCGATCGTCGAACGCGAGGGAGACGGTTACGTGGCGCTTTGCCCGGAGGTCGATGTTGCGAGCCAGGGCGGGACCGTGACTGATGCGCGCGATAACCTTGCCGAGGCGCTTGCGCTCTTTTTCGAGACCGCGCCTGCCGAAGAAATTGACCGGCGCCTGCGCGGCGAGGTCTATGTGACCCGGATCGAGGTTGCGGTCGGGTAGGCTGCGTGTCCTTTCGGGGCGCGAGGTTTGCCGTATTATCGCCGTCCACGGCTTCGTCGAGGTTCGCCGGCGCGGCAGCCATATCTCGATGCAGAGGACCGATGCCGCCGGCGCGGCGACGGTCCCGGTGCCCGATCATCGGGAACTGCGCACCGGCGCATTGCTGTCGATCTTGCGCCAATCGGGCGTGCCGCGTTCAGCATTTGAGGAAAAGCCGTGAGCGCATCTCCGTCCGATTGCTTTTCGTTGTCCTGTCATCCAGCCGCGTCCCGCAGTTGATGAGGTTGCCGGGTTCATTGCCCGGTTTCCGGACAGGGGCGGGTTTCGAAGACAGCGGCGGCCGGCGCGTCTGTTTGCGCTTGTCGAGACTGTCCGCTTTCTACGATAATGCCCGCCATGGGCCAGGACGACGACATGCACGAAATTCCATCGATGGTTCCCGACCGGGACCACATGGATGCGCATCTCGGCAACCGGCGCGCCGGGGAGCAGGAAATCGCCCCGCCGGGCTATTATCGCGCCCGCGCCGAGCGCTCCGGCGCCGTCTGGCCGGCGCGGATCATGCTGGCCCTGCTGACCCTGGCCGCCGCCGCAGGCGGCTATGCGGGCTGGTATTTCTATAACGAGATATATCGGGCCGACCTGCGCCGGACCGACTTGCGCCTCGGCGACCTCGAACTGCAATTGAACGTGACCGGCCAGGAAGCCGCGGAAGAGGCCACCAACCTGCGCGAAGGCATCGAGCGCACCATCGAGCAATACGATTTGCTCTGGGCCAACTGGCGCGCGAATAATCAGCAATTCGAGGATATCCAGTCCGAACTCGCCCGGCTCGCGCTGGTCAACGAGGGCCAGGACGAACTCGCCGCCGCCAACAGCCGGCAGATCGCCGATGTCGGCGAAGCGCTGTCCGAAGCGCAGCGGCGCGTCAACGGCCTTGATGGCGATTTGCAGTCGCTGCGCGATTCGGTCGCCGGACTTGATCGGGAAATGCGGAACCTGGCGGGCATGGAGGACGACCTCGAGTCGATTCGCGAAGCCCTCAGCAGCGGCGACAGCACCGTGCTCGGCCTGGTCGGAAGACTCGAATACATGGAGCAGTCCATGGAGTCGGTCAACGCCCATCGCTTGCAGATCAACCAGTCGCTGTTCCGGCTGCAGGAACAGATCGAATCCTTGCAGACCCTGGTCGTCCCCCGCGGCGACGCCGCCGGGGGCGCCGCGCAATAGCCGGCACCGCGCGCGACAGGCCGGACAGCTTGCCGGCCGTCCCGAATCCCGCCGTTTGCCGGAAGCTCAGTTGCCGGTAAACACCGGCGCGCGCTTTTCGCTGAAAGCGGCCACGCCTTCCCGAAAATCGGCGCGCGCGGCGCAGTCCGCGAAATGTTCCGCTTCCGCCTGCAATTGCGCCTCGAATTCGCTTTCCAGCGAACGATAGAGCAGCGCCTTGGTATTGCCGTAGGCATGGGTCGGGCCGTTCGCCAGCCGGCGGGCGAGTTGCGCGGTCTCCGCGGCGAGTCGCCCGGTTTCGACGACGAAATTGATCATGCCGATGTCCCGCGCCGCGCGCGCGTCGAAGCGGTCGCCGAGCAAGGCGATCTCCATGGCTTTCCTGATGCCGACGGCGCGCGGCAGGTGGAAGGAGGAAGAGCCGTCGGGACTGGTGCCGATGCGGCAATACGCCAGGGTGAAGAACGCGTCCTCGGCGGCGATGACCAGATCGCAGGCCAGGGCCATGCTGACGCCCGCGCCGGCGGCCGCGCCCCGGCAACTCGCGATGACGGGCTTGGGCATGCGGCGCATGGCGAACATGATGGGATGCAGCTCGTGGATGCGGTAAAGAAAGGACTTGCGGATCTCTTCCGGCGTCTTCCCCGCGAGACTGCCCGCCATGTTCTTGACATCGCCGCCGGCCATGAAATGTTCGCCCGCTCCGGTGAGCACCACGCAGCGCACGGCCGGATCCTGCTCCGCGTCGTGCAAGGCGTCCGCGAGATCGGAACGCATCGCGTCACTCAGGGCATTGCGCGCTTCGGGGCGGTTCATGGTAAGCGTGGCGACGCCGTTTTCGACCTCGCGGATCAGATCGGGCATGGTAAACTCCGATTGTCGGCAACGGCGCGGAGTATAACCTGAAAGGGGGATTCCGCAACCGGGACGCCGCCGGCATGCGCGGACGTGGCGGAATCGGCAGACGCGCTGGATTTAGGTTCCAGTATCGAAAGATGTGAGAGTTCAAGTCTCTCCGTCCGCACCAGGCAGTCCGGGGGATGCGCCGCGGCAAGGCCGAAAGCGGCGTTGCGTCGCCGTTCCCGCTATACTGATTCGCATGAAAGATCTGTTCCGGCCCGACCGCAAGCGACAGCCCGCCCGCGCCGGCGCCGGCAAGCCTGCGGCCGCGGGCAAGCAGGACGTGCGGGCATTCCTCGCCAAACTTGCCGCGACTCCCCGAGGCGCCGGCGACGCGCGGCTCATTTTCGCTCTCGATGCTACGGCGAGTCGCGAGTTCGCCTGGGATGTCGCCTCGAAGCAACAGGCCGAGATGTTCCGGGCCGCGCGCGAGCTCGGCGGTCTCGATGTGCAACTTTGCTATTTCCGCGGCTTCGGCGAATTCCATGCCAGCGACTGGCATGACGACAGCGGACGATTGCTTGAACTGATGACGGAAATCCGCTGTCGGGCCGGCGCCACCCAGATCGGCCGCCTGCTCAGGCATGTATTGGCCGAGAACAAGGCCAGGCGGGTGAAAGCCGTGGTCCATGTCGGCGACGCCATGGAGGAAAGTCTCGACCGGCTTGCGCCGCTGGCGGGTCGGCTCGGCGTCTTGCAAGTGCCCTTGTTCATGTTTCACGAAGGATGCGACGACCATGCGCGCAAGGCTTTCGCGGAACTCGCCAGACTGTCGGGCGGCGCTTGCTGCCGGTTCGAGGCGGGCAGCGCGCGCCAGTTGCGCGAATTGCTCGCGGCCGTGGCGGTATTCGCCGCCGGCGGGCGCGCCGCCTTGCGGGATTTCAGCAAGCGCTCGGGGCGGCAAGTGAAGTTGCTCGAGGGGCAACTCAAATGAGCGGCGGAACGGGAACCGCATGATTGTCCGGCTGCTGTTGCTGGTCGCGCTGCCGGTGCTGGCCTGGTACGCGGCCAAATCCGTCAGCCAGCGCTATTCGCTCAACGCGAAGCAGAATCGCTACCTGTTCGCGCTGACGGCCGCGCTGCTGCTGGTCGTCCTGCTGATCATGCTGGGGCGCCTGCCCGTTCACTGGATCCTCGCGCCGCTCGGCGCCGCCGGCGCCTTCCTGTTGCGGATGCTGCCCGCGGCATTGCGATTGCTGCCGCTATGGCAAATGTTCGGCGGCCGTCTGTCGCCGGGAGTCGCCGGAGGAAGCCGCCGCACCTCTACCTTGCGCACCGAATATTTCGAGATGGAGCTCGTGCATGGTTCCGGGGAACTCGACGGCAATATCCTGCAAGGCGCGTTCTCGGGCCGCCGGCTCAGCAGCCTGAGCCTGGAGGAATTGCGGCGACTGCACGGCGAGTGCCGCGGCGATGCGGATTCCCGCCAGGTGCTCGAAGCCTATCTCGACCGCTGCCATGCCGACTGGCGCGACGGCGCCGCACCAGGCGGAAGCTCGGCGAACGACGGGGCCGAAGTCACGATGAACCGGCAACTCGCGCTGGAAATACTGGGCCTGGAAGAGGGCGCCGGCCGCGCCGATGTCATCGAAGCGCATCGCAAGTTGATGCGGAAATTTCATCCCGACCGCGGCGGTTCGGACTATTTCTCGAAGAAAATCAATGCCGCCAAGGAGTTGCTGCTGGACGACGAATCCGCGAACAGCCCCTGAAGCGCCCGCATGCCGCCGGCCGGCTCCGGCGGCGCTTTCTTGCACCGCGGGCCTGCGCCGCAGGGAAGCTCCGACAAATCGACGCTTCCCCGGTATTCCCTGAATAATTCCATCCATGGAATTATTCATTGCCGCAAGACGAGCGCGGTTTTGTCTTGCTTCCGGATTCAACGGCTTACGCCGCCGGGAAGCCCCGATAAATCGGCGCTTCCCTGGTGGCCGAATTTGCTTATAATTCGTCGCTTGCCGTCGCTGGCGGGTCTGTAGCTCAGTTGGTCAGAGCGCACCCCTGATAAGGGTGAGGTCGGTGGTTCAAATCCACCCAGACCCACCAATCCTGCCCGAGCAAGGCAAGATCGGATAGCTGTTCGCCGCAAGATCCGATCCGGACACTTTCTTCAAGTGCCTGTTCATCCAGGCAAATGCGCGGTTTCGGCTTGTTCCCGCAGGCGCCGGTTCGCGCCGGCGCGTCTCTGCGCTGCGGGGAAGCTTTGGCGCAATCAGGGCTTATCCCTTAACTTGTCCGGCGATATTCTGTAAAGTTGCGCGCATGGACTTGTTCTGGAGTGATCGAATGACAACGTTTCGCAATTTGTTCCGTTTGCCGGTCGCCGCCGCGGCCTGGCTGGCCTTGTCGCCCGCGGGCGCCGCTGAAAATGACCGGATCCAGTTGATCAGCGGAATCGAGGGAATGGAAAATTTCACTGTCGTCGGCGATGCCGACTGGTCCGCCGACGCGAGTTCGATTCGCGCCGACGAAGGCAGCGGCGCGTCCTGGCTGGTGACCCGGGACAGTTATGGCGATTTCGTGCTGCACGTCGAATTCTGGGCCAGTCACGACGCCAATAGCGGCATTTACCTGCGTTGCCAGGACCGGGAGAACATTACCGACCGCAATTGCTATGAAGTGAATATCTTCGACCAGCGGCCCGACCCCTCGTACGGCACCGGCGCTATCGTCCATATCGCCTCGGTCGACGAGCCGCGGCCGACAGCGGGCGACCGGTGGAACGTCTATCACATCACCTTGCGCGGCGACCGCCTGCTGGTGCAATTGAACAACGAAACCACGGTCGACGCGCGCGACGGCCAGTTCGCGGAAGGACCGATCGCCCTGCAATGGGGGCGCGGCATGATCCGCTTCCGCAATGTCTGGGTACAGCCGCTGGATTAGGCAAACCCTGAAGAAAGCTCTGATCAAGTCAGGGCTTTCCCGCGGCGCAGGGATGCGCCGCCGGATTCGATGGCGCAAGCCATTGAATCCGGGAGCAAGACAAAACCACGCTCGTCTTGCGGCAATGAATAATTCCCTGGATGGAATTATTCAGAGGATGCCTAAATGGTCCCGCGTATCTTTATCGCGATCGTGGGGCCGGTATGACTGCAGGAATCCTCGATTTCGCTCAGGTAGCCGGTGGCGATGGTGCCGCCGAGATACCTTGAGCGGATGCGGCAGCGCTTGTTCTCGATCGGATTGAAAACTTCCAGTCGATAGATCAATTCTCCCCAACTCTGGGTTTCGGCGAACAGCCTGATGAAATCGCCCGAGTTGTAGGACTCGATCTTGTCGATATCGTAGGCGACGCGGTTGCCCCTGAAGCCGTGATTCCAGGAAAAGCCGTAATTGAAGTTGCGCTCGGGGAAGTCATGCCTGAATCCAAGCCGCGCCGAACCGCGGCCCTGGCGGCTGAAGCGCCGGTCGATCCCGAGGAACGGGTCGACGACATTCGAGTCTTCCACGCGCAACCCGGAAGTCAGCAGGATCTGGGAAGCGGCGGCCGCGGCGAAGCGGTAGCTGCCGTCGAGCGCGACGCCGTATCTTTCGCCGTCGCCGATATTGCCGTTGGCGGACTGGATCCGATCCGGCGCGGACACGTCGAGCTTGTCGATCACGTCGATCAGTTCGTGATAGAAAATATTGGTGTTGAGAACGCCGTTATCGTCATCGAAGCGATATTCGAGATTGAAGTCGTAGCGCCATGACTGCTCCTGCCGCAGGTCGGGATTGCCGGCCACCGAGTCCTGATCGTCGTCGCCTTCACTGGTATTGGCGGTGAAGTCGGAGAAGCTCAATTGCGCGACATCCTTTTCGATGGTCGCCCGGAATTGCATCGCGGGCGTGATATCGAAGCGGTAATCGATTTTCGGCCGCAGGAATTCGAAATCCCGCGACTTGCCGACATCGCCGCTTTGGACGATCTCCGACTGTTCGAAGATCAGCGTGCTTTCCAGCGACATGCGGTCGTTGAGTCGCCAGTTGTGCACCGCGAAGGACTCGTAGCGAATCTCCTCGACCGCGGCGTCGGAGAAGGAGGCCGGCGTCAGGCCTGTCCCGCCGCTCGGCAAGAGGTCGAGCCGCAGCCGGGAATCAAGCATGGTCTGCGCGCGCTCGACGCCGATTTCCAGGCTTTGCCCGCTCGCGCCGGGGAAGTCGAAAATGTAGCCGGTGCGCAGGATCCGTTCCTGGTAGGTATTGGCGAAATCGAGATGGAGATCCTGGATTCCGTCGTCGTCGAACAGTTCCAGCAGGTATCTGTCCCGCAAGCTGCGGTCGTCCCTGCGATTGACGATGAACAGGGTTTTCCAGCGCTGGCCGCCATGGAAGACATGTTCGTAATCGCCGCCGACTTCCCAGAAATCCTCGCTCCGGTCGGTGGTGTCGAGTTCAAGGGACACCAGCGGCGGATCGCGCCTGGTATTCAGGATGTCGCGGTTTTCCGTCAGCGGCGAGTCGTTGTTCTCGTATTGCAGGTTGAGATGGAACAGGTCGGAGTTTCCCGCCCGCCAGGCCAGATTCGAACTGAGCACCAGGGGTTGGGCCTTGCGCGTGCTGACGCGCTTGACGCGCTCGTTCGGGCCGCCGTCCGCCAGCACGCTGGTTTCGTGTCCGATGCGATGCTCGTAACGCGGTTCCGATTCGGCGCTGACCAGATAGTCGAGTCCGCCGCGCGATCCGGACCAGGCGATCTTGCCGCCCGGTTTGAGCGCGTCGTCGTGATAATGGTCCGTATTGAACTCGTAGGCGACCGAGGATCGCGTTTCGGCTTCGAGCAGCACGATATTGATGACCTGGGCGCCGCCGCGCACGTCGAGTTCGCCCGAAGTGCCGCGGATGATCTCGATATAGTCCACCTGGCTGGCGGGAATCCGGGCCAGCTGGCTGTTGCCTTCATTTTCCTTGCCCGCGACGCGGCGTCCGTTGATCAGCACCTGGCCGCCGCCCATGCCGAGTCCGCGCCGGTTGTTGCCGCCCGAAGATCCCGGGCCGCCGCCCCCGCCGCCGCCCTGGCGGGCGAGATTGATGCCGGGAATGCGGTCGAGCATGTCGTTGACCGAAAAGGGCTCGTATTGCGCGAAAAATGAAGAAGGGTAGGTCACCGTCGAGTCTTCGGCGATGACCGGCGCGTCCTGGGCGGCCGCGCCGCCCGCCGCGCCGGCGCAAAGGCCGCACAACAGCGCCTGACGGATGATCTTCCTGTCGAATCGGGCCATGCCGGGGATCCTCTGAATAATTCCATCCATGGCGATCCATTGCCGCAAGACAAGAGCGCGGTTTTGTCTTGCTCCCGGATTCAATGGCTGCGCCATCGAATCCGGCGGGGCTCTTGCTGCGCCGCGGCTTGCGCCGCGGGTATGCGCCGCAGGAAAGCTCTTATGAGTCAGAGCGTTCCTTGCTTCGAAGTCGATGGCTCGCGCCATCGGGTTCGGCGACATGTCCCTGCGTCGCGGGGAAACTCCGACAGGCCGGCGCTTCCCCGGCGGCCCGCAAGTCATCGCGGCGGTATCCGGCGGATGATCGTCGCTCCTGGTCCGCCGGGAAATAGCAAGCTCTCAATTATCTCTTGGTTACGGTTGCGGCGGCAGATTTCGATTCTCGATTTTTGTGACATTTTGTGCCCTGCCGGGGTATTTTGCGCTTGATCCCCGCATCGGATCGACCGCGACGCCGGCGGCGGAATCCGCGGGCATCCCCGCGGCGCGGCTTTTCGCCGTCTCGCGATGCGGCGGCCGGCGGATCGTTGCCGGATTGCCCGGCCGCGCGCGGCAGGAAAAGCGCGTGCTTGGTACCATGCATCTTCAGGGAAGCTCTGATCAAGCCAGAGCTTTCCCGCGGCGCATGCCCGCAGCGCAAGCCTGCGGTACAAAAGAGCGCCGCCGGATTCGACGGCGCGAGCCGCCGAATCCGCGCGCAAGACAAGACCGCGCTTTGGTCTTGCGACAATGAGTGATTCCATGGCTGGAACTATTCAGAGAATATCCGCATTCTGGGTCGGCCGGAGTTTCCCCGCCTGCGGGCAGGGGCCGGCGGGAAGGCGGGAAATGGCCGAACCGCCGCGTTGCGAGGAGCACACATGACACGGGAATTCATGGAAGTCGACGTGGTTGTCGTCGGCGCCGGGCCCGCGGGTCTGGCCGCGGCCTGCCGGCTGTTGCAACTGGCGCGGGAAGCGGATCGCGAACTTTCCGTTTGCGTGCTGGAAAAAGGCTCGGAAGTGGGGGCGCATATCCTTTCCGGCGCCGTCTTCGAGCCGGACGCGCTGCGCATGCTGTTCCCCGACTGGGAAGAACGCGGCGCGCCGCTCGATACCCGCGTCACCGGCGACCTGGTCTACTATCTCGGCTCGAACAAGACCTCGTATCGCTTTCCCGGGGCGCTCGTGCCGCGGCCCATGCGCAACCACGGGAACTACATCATTTCCCTGGGCAATCTGTGCCGCTGGCTGGCCCGGCAGGCGACCGCGCTCGGCGCGGAGATCTTTCCCGGTTTCGCCGCCGCCGAAATGCTCTACGACGACGCGGGCCGCGCGCGCGGCGTCGTCACCGGCGACATGGGCGTCGACGCCGGGGGCGAGCGGAAGTCGAACTGGCAGCCGGGGATCGAGATCCGCGCAAAATTCACGGTCCTCGCCGAAGGTTGCCGCGGCCACCTCGGCAAGAAAGTGATCGCCCGCCACGAACTCGACAAGGGCCGCGACCCCCAGCATTACGGCATCGGCATCAAGGAAATCTGGGAAGTCGACGAGGCCAGGCACCGCGAAGGCCTGGTGGTGCATACCGCCGGCTGGCCCCTGCTCGGGCCGGACTATGGGGCGACCGGCGGCGGTTTCCTGTATCACGCCGGGAACCGGCAAGTATATGTGGGTCTGATCGTCGACCTCGGCTATCGCAACCCCCATGTCAGCCCCTTCGACGAGTTCCAGCGCTACAAGCATCATCCGGTCGTCAAGCGCTATCTCGAAGGCGGCAGGCGCATCGGCTACGGCGCCCGGGCTATCATCAAGGGAGGACTTCATTCCCTGCCCGAGATGAGTTTTCCCGGCGGTCTGCTGATCGGCTGCGACGCGGGCACGCTCAACGCCGCCAAGATCAAGGGCAGCCATACCGCGCTCAGGAGCGGCATGCTGGCGGCGGAATCCCTGTTCGCCGCCCTCGGGGAAGACGCGCGGGAAACCGATTTCAGCGAGCGCTTCCGCGGCTCGGCCTTGCGCGACGAACTGCATCGCGCGCGCAATTTCGGCGGCGCCTTCCGCAAGTTCGGATTCTGGCTCGGCAGCGCCTTCGCCTGGGCCGAACACAACCTGTTCGGCGCGGCCCTGCCGCTCGACCTGCGCGACGCCGGCGAGGACCACCGCCGGCTGCGGCCGGCGCAGGACAGCGAACGCATCGCATATCCGAAGCCGGACGGCGTCCTCAGTTTCGACAAGATGTCCTCGGTATACCTGTCCAACACCCATCACGAGGAAGACCAGCCCTGCCATTTGCGGCTCGCGGACCCCGCGGTGCCCATCGGCGTCAATCTGCCGCTATATGACGAGCCGGCGCAACGCTATTGTCCCGCGGGCGTCTATGAAGTGCTGGAGCAGGACGGCGTCGAGCGCTTCCGGATCAACGCGCAGAACTGCGTGCATTGCAAGACCTGCGATATCAAGGATCCGGCCCAGAACATATCGTGGGTGGCTCCGGAAGGCGGCGGCGGGCCGAATTACCCGGCGATGTGAGCGCCCTTGTGCTAAAGTAGTCCCTGAACGTGCCCGCGCCCGCATGGTGCGACATGAGAGACTGCCGCAATCGACTTTTCTGCCTGATCGCCGCGGCCTGCGCCTGCCTGGGGGGCGCGGGCGCCGCCGCTCAGCAGGAACTGGCCCGGGAACAGTGGCGGCAACTGGAAACCGAACATTTCCGCATCCTCAGCCGCCTTTCCTTCCGGCGCACGGCCGATGCGGCCGCCGAACTCGAAGCCTGGCGGCGGGCCGCGGGCCGCCTGCTCGGCCATGTCGAAGGCTTGCCGCGGGCCGCGGTGCCGAACCTGGTCTATCTGTTCGACGATTTCGAGGAGTTCCGGCATTTCAGCTTGCAGCGGGACGCCGGCTTCCAGTTGCCGACGCCGCGGGCGAATTACCTGGCCATGTCGCTGGACGAGGACGGGGCCTGGCGGCAGGGATTGCATCATTACATGCATTTCCTGATACGCAATTTCGTCGATCTGCGCATGCCGCGCTGGTACGAGGAAGGACTGGCGGGGTATTACGCCCGGATCGAGGTCGACGGCGCGGAGTTGCGATTGCCCGGCTACTCTTCCGCCGCCAATGAACAGCTGGCGGAACTGTCGCGGGAATTGCCGATGGAGCGCCTGCTGTATCAGGACGCCGCGCTCGCTTCGCCGCGGCTGATCCAGATCGCCAATCTCAAGTCCGAAGCCCTGTTGCGGTACTTGCGGCACGGCGCCGAGGAGGGTTTCGCCGACCGGCGCGAGCAATTGCAATCCTATCTCGATCATTTGCTGGCGGGCCGCAATCCGCGTTTCGCTTTCGATCAGTCTTTCAGGATCCGCCCGCAGCATCTCGAAGACGAGTTGGGGGATTATCTGCGCAACACCCGCGCCGGCGACCGGCGGCTGGCGGCGGCCGGCCCGCGCGCCGATTTCGATTTCGAACCCGTCGCGGCGGAGCCGGACCAGGTCGCCGTCCGGCTCGGCGAACTCGCGCTCAATGCAGGCCGCCCGGAAGTGGCGGAAATGTTCTTCCGCCGCCTGACCGAGCGGGATTCCCCCATCGCCCGGGCCTGGTCCGGACTGGGCGACTCGGTGCGCCATCGGGACGATGCGGAACGCGAAAGCGACTCGCAGGTCGCCGGCTATTTCGCCCGCGCCATGGCGCTGGAGCCGGACAACCCCGATATCCTGCTCGATTTCGGCGAATACTGGGAAGCCGAACTCGAGGATTGCGCGAACGAGTGGGCGCCGGCGCGGGCGCAAGAACGTCTCGCCGCGGCCCAGCAGGCTTTCGAACAGGCGATCGCCATGCAGCCGGACAATCCGGAAGCCAATCTCGCCATGGGGGAAATCCACCTGTTCGAAAGCCGCGACTGGCGGGACGGCGTCGCATACCAGCGCCGGGCCTTCGAGTTGCTGCCGGCCGATACCTTCATCATGGAGCAGGCCGTGAAATACGCCATCGAGGCCGGGCAATTCGATACGGCCGAACGGTTGATCGCCGAACTCGCGCAACCGTTGCATTGGTGGGGCGAACCCGGCTGGGTGAGCGACTTGCGCCTGCGCCTGCTCGACAAGCGACGCGGTATCGATCATGACCCTTGCGCGAATCATTGAGGCCGTCCCGGCGGCGGCGGGCCGCGGCGGCGAGCTTGCGCGCCGGCAGCCGCGCGCCGCCCGGACAGCCGGATTGAAACGGCTGTTGCCGTGCCTGCTGTTCGGTTGTTGCGTCCAGGCTTCCGCCGCGTCCGGCGCGGCGGACTTCCTGGCCGCCGTCGCCGACGCCTTGCCGGCGCGGGAGGTCGAAGTGCTGCCGAATCTCAATGATCGGGCAGCTTTTTCCCGCGGCCCGCAAGTTCCCCGGCTGGGCGGATTCTTCGACCTGCCGCCGGGCGCGTATCCCGGCAGCGCCGAAATCGAGGCTTGGGAAACCGCCTATCGCGCGGGGGAAATCGGCGGCCTGGCCTTGCGCCCCGCCGCGGCCATTGCCTCGCGTCCGGACGGCGGGGCTGCCGGCGATGTCGCGGCGGAATATTTCCGCGCAGTCTGGCTCGGCGAGCCGCAGCGCGAGCGCCTGTTCGTCAGTTTCGCCGCCGAGGACGAAAAGACAGCCCTGCTGGTCGCGCGAGTCGCCGGCCGGCGCGGCTACGACGCCCTGCCGCTGCGCCCCGGCGAAGCGGCCGGCGCCGGAGAGTTTTACGCCACCGCGCGGCATCGGCTGGCCATCGATTCGCGCGCGGCGCGCCGGCTGCGCGCCGCTGCGACCGAACTGGAATTGCTCGGCAAGCGCCGGCGGCGGAATTCCGACTCGGTTTTTCGCGACCCGGCGAATCGCGACGACCGCGGCCTGTCGCGCCGCGAACCGGAAATTTTTCGCAAGATCACGTTGGGAGACGAGTTCAACCAGTCCACCATCGAGGAAATCGTCGTGCCCGGCGGCATCGCTTTCGGCGAAAGCGCCGAATTGGACTTTACGCCCGCCGAACTGATTTTCAACGGCGACTTTTTCATCTTGCGCGGCGTCGGCCCGGAAACCGGCAGCGGCGATATCCGGCGCCGTTTGCCGCCAGACGAGCCGCGCGTATTGAAAGCCCTGTTCGATCTCTCCGCCCGTTCCCTCGGCACCCGCTCCGATGCCGTGGCGGATCTCGACGCGGAGCGGCGGGTCAGGATCTCCTCGGCCTTGCGCGATACCGATGTCGGCTATGCGATGCTGTTCGCCGATGTCTTGCCGTTCGAGCATCTCGCCTATTTGCCGGTCACCAAGAGCGTGATCATCGATACCGGCGCGTCCTGGCGCCGGAGCGAGGCCGGAGACGGCTCGGCGCAGGAATTCGCGACCGATTTCGAGGTGCGTTTGCTGTCGGCGGACAACATGCGCATCGCCCGGACCCGGCTCGCGCTCGAATACGCCTACGACTCGGCCAGCGGAGCGGTCCGCTACCAGGGCAATTGGGGCCGCTACAGCTCGCGCCTGCGCGCGAGCACCGATGTCGACGGCCTCGGCGCGGAACTGGCGGAACTGGCCCGTCATGCCGGCTGGGTCGCGCTGTTTCGCCGGCTGGCGCAGGATTCCGTGCCTTTTCTGAAAGGGCGCTATCAATTCATGCGTATCGACAAGGCGGGCAGGGAGACGCCGCGCCGTTTCCGATAGGGAAGCCCTGATCAGGTCGGGGCTTTCCCGCGGCGCAGGCCTGCGGTACAAGAGAACGTCGCCGGGTTCGATGGCGCGAGCCGTCGCATCCGCGAGCAAGACAAGACCGCGTTTTGGTCTTGCGAATTCCATGGATGGCATTACTCGGGAGATGCCTGGAACAGGGCGGGGGAATGGCGCGATGAATATTCGAGTCGACATGGCGATGGTCTTGTGCGGCCTGCTCCTGGCGGCGGGCTGCGCGCGCATCGAGCTGGCGCCGGACTATGCGTTCGACCCCGCTCTCCACGCCCGGGCGATCGACCAGACCAGCGACAACTATCCCGAAATCGACCCCCTGTTTCTCGACGACGAAATCAAGCGCTGGCTCGACCGGCGCATCCAGGCCGAGGGGCGCGGCGACGAATATCTGGTGAGCAGCTTGCAGAATCTGCTTTATGGCGAAGACCATCTGAATATTCAATATTCCGATGCGAAGACCCACACGGCGGTCGAAGCCTTTCACGCCCGGCAAGGCAATTGCCTGTCGGTAATGAATCTCTATGTCGCCATGGCCCGCCACCTGGGTCTCGACGCCAACTTCCAGACCGTGGAAGTGCAGCCGAGCTGGGACCGCCGCGGCGACCTGCTCGTGGTGAGCCAGCACATCAACGCTACCGGACGGCTGAGCGCGAGGCGGTATTACGTGGTCGATTTCACTCCCGAAATCGCCTTGCAGTCGATGACCGAAGCCATTGTTTCGGACGAGGCGGCAAGAGCGCTTTATTTCAACAACCTGGGCGTGGAGGCGCTGGTTGCCGGCGAAACCGGGCAGGCCCTCGCCTACATCAAGAACGCGCTGTTCATCGACCCGGCGAACAGTTTCGCCTGGAACAACCTGGGCACCGCCTACAAGCGGCTCGGCGATGCGGAACTGGCCGAATACAGCTACCACTACGCCTTCAACGCGGACAATACCAACGCGACCGCCGTCAACAATCTGGTGAAGCTCTTTCGCGAGCGGGGCGACGAGGCTCGCGCCCGGCGCTACGCGAGCGTCATCGCCGGATTCAACCAGCGCAATCCCTATTACCAGTATGCCCAGGGGCAAACGGCGTACGAGCAGGGCAATTTCGAGTCCGCGCGTTCCTATTTCCGCCGCGCGACAAGGCTGAAACCGTTCGAGCCGAGCTTCCATGCCGGTCTGGCCATGGCCTATGTCCAACTCGGCGAACTCGACCTGGCGCGGGACGCCCGCGAGGAAGCGGACAACATCCTCGCATCGAACGCGACAATTTACCGGCCGGGCAACCGCAGGTTGCGCATCTTCGACCGCGATTCGATCTTGCGCAACTCCGCCCCGGGATTGAGCATCCAATTGCGGCGGGGCACGCCTGTCGAGCCCGCCCCGCCCTGATTCGCGCCGCGGGCCTGCGCCGCAGGGAAGCTCCGATAAATCGGAGCTTCCCTAATTGCTGCGATCAACTGCCAGCCGGATCATGGTTTCGAGCGAATCGCGATAGGTCGACGGGGGAATGTCCGTCAATGCCGCGAGCGCCTTGCCGGCTTCCTCCCCGGCGAGCCTGCCGGCGTATTCGAGCGCGTCGCCGCCGCGCACGATTTCGATCGCCTTGTCCAGATTCGCCTGGCAGAACTTCGCGTCGGCGATGCACGAGCGGATCAGTTGCGCCTCGCTGCTGTCGCCGCGGCGCATGACATGGATCACGGGCAAGGTGGGTTTGCCTTCCAGCAAGTCGTTGCCGATATTCTTGCCCATGGCGCCGCTGTCGCCGGCATAGTCGAGCATGTCGTCGATCAACTGGAAGGCCACGCCGAGATGCAGGCCGAGGGTCCTGAAGGCCTGCCCGGTCGCCGGAGGCGCGCCGGCCAGCCGCGCGCCGCATTGGGCCGCGGACTGGAACAGGATCGCGGTCTTGTCGCGGATGACCCGCAGATATCCCGCCTCGTCGATATCGGGATTGTTCTTGTTGGCCAATTGCTGCACTTCGCCTTCGGCAATCCGGTTGGTGGTGTCGGCCATGATTTCCATGATGTCCATGTCGCCGATTTCGACCAGCATCTGGAAGGCGCGGGAATAGATGAAATCGCCGACCAGCACGCTGGTTTCGCTGTTCCATTCGGCATTGACGGTGGGCCGTCCCCGGCGCAGGGTCGACATGTCCACCACGTCGTCGTGCAGCAAGGTGGCGGTATGGATGAATTCGATCACCGCCGCCATGTCGATATGCCGATTGTCGCGGATGCCGCAACTGCGCGCGGCCAGCAGCACGAGGATCGGCCGCAGCCGCTTGCCGCCGGCGTCGACGATGTAATGGCCGATGCTTTCCACCAGCCCGACCCGCGACCGCAATCGCTCGACAATGGCGCGGTTCACGGCCGCGAAGTCGGTTTCGATCGCCGCCAGGAGCTTCGGGAACATAAAGGCGAGAGAGTCGGTGAATTCGGACGCCCGGCGGGCGCTTGCGGCGCCGCCGCGCAAACAGGCTGCCATGCTAGGGAGCGGGCGAAAGGCTGTCAAGCTGGCGGAGACGGGGTTCCTCGCTCCATGCGCAGCTTGGTGCCGTTCGCGGAAGTATGGCATCATGCGCGCGTTTTCGACTCGGGGGCGTCATGAGCCAGTTGGTCAAGGTCCATCCGGACAATCCTTCCGCGCGCATCGTCAGGCTTGCGGTCAAGCACTTGCGGGCGGGCGATGTGATCGTCTATCCGACCGATTCCACCTATGCGCTCGGCTGCAACATCGGCAACAAGAACGCGCTCGACCGGATTCGCCGCATCCGCCGCCTCGGCGACCGGCACAATTTCACCCTGGTGTGCAGCGACCTGTCTTCGCTGGCGAGCTACGCCCAGGTGCCCAACAGCGCCTACCGGATCCTGAAGGCCCACACGCCGGGCCCGTATACCTTCATCCTCAAGGCGAGCCCCGAAGTCCCGCGCCGCCTGATGCACCCGAAGCGCAAGACCATCGGCCTGCGCGTGCCCGCTCACGGCGTCGCCCAGGCGCTGCTCGCCGAACATGGCGAACCTGTCATGAGCACGAGCCTGATATTGCCCGGCGACAGCGGGCCGCCGGGCGATGCGGAAGAGATCAGGGACCGGATCGGCAAACTTGTCGACCTGATCATCGACGGCGGCGCCTGCGGCGTCGAACCGACCACCATGATCGACCTTGTCGAAGGCATCCCCGCGGTGCTGCGCGCAGGCAAGGGCGACAGCAGTCCCTTTGCCTGAGCCGGCGGCCGGGCGGAACCATGCGATGACCGGGCGGAATCGGACAGGAAGGGTGCTCTCCGGGATGCGGCCCACCGGCAAGTTGCATCTGGGCCATTATCACGGCGCGCTGAAGAACTGGGCGGCATTGCAGGGCGAATACGAATGTTTCTATTTCGTCGCGGACTGGCATGCGCTGACGACCGATTACGGCAATGCCGACTTGTTCGACGATAATGTCGCGGACATGGTGATCGACTGGCTCGCGACCGGAATCGACCCGCGCTGCGCGACGATTTTCCTGCAATCGGCGGTGCCCGAACACGCCGAATTGCAGTTGCTGCTTGCCATGACGACGCCGCTGAGCTGGCTCGAGCGCGTGCCGAGCTACAAGGAACAGCAGACCCGGCTCGAAGGCAAGTCGCTCGATACTTACGGATTTCTGGGCTATCCGTTATTGCAGGCGGCGGACATTCTCGTTTACGGCGCCGATCGCGTCCCGGTCGGAGGCGACCAGGCCGCCCACGTCGAATTGACCCGCGAAGTCGCGCGGCGATTCAATCATCTTTACAAGACCCCCGTGCTCGCCGAACCGCAGGCCTTGCATACGAAGGTGACGAAGTTGCCGGGTCTCGACGGCCGGAAAATGTCCAAGTCCTACCACAATTCGATCGCCTTGCGCGAAGCCCCGCAACAGGTCGAGAAGAAAATCCGCGCCATGCGGACCGACCCGGCGCGGGTGCGCCGCGCCGACCCGGGCGATCCGGACAAATGTCCGGTCTGGCAGTTTCATCAGGTCTATTCGGACGAGAGCACCCGGCAATGGGCGCGGGAGGGATGCGTCGGCGCCGGCATCGGCTGCGTCGACTGCAAGCAGCCGGTGATCGACGCCGTGCTCGCCGAACTCGCGCCGATTCGCGAGGCCGCCAGACCATACGAGGAGAATCCGGACGAGGTGCGCGCCATTATCGTCGAAGGCAGCGAAAGGGCGCGGGAATCCGCCGCCGCGACCATGGAGCGGGTGCGCGGCGTCATGGGCCTGGATCGCTGGCAGTCGTCATCCCGCGGCCCGATAAGATAGAATTTCCGGCAGGCGGAGAGCCTTGTCTTGTCAGGGCTGTCCGGCGGGGCATGCCCGCGATACAAGCGCGCGACACAACAGAGCATCGCCGGATTCGATGGCGCAAGCCTTTGCATCCGGGAGCAGGACAAGACCGCGCTTTTGTCTTGCGGCAAGGAATAATTCCATGGATGGAATTATTCAGAGGATACCCAGGCCATGCACGATGTCAGATTCTGATCCGCCCGCGCCGGACGACCGGCCGCGGCCGACCGTCGCCTATGTCGCCGGAACCGCCGTCGAGGAATTGCCGGTCGATCTCTACATTCCGCCCAATGCGCTCGAAGTCTGCCTGGAAACTTTCGAAGGGCCGCTCGACCTGCTGCTCTATCTGATCAAGCGCCGCAATATCGACATCCTCGAAGTGGACGTGGCCGAGATCACCGACCAGTACATGGCCTATATCGAATTGATGCGGGCGGGGCAATTCGAACTCGCCGCCGAGTACATGGCGATGGCCGCCATGCTGGCGGAAATCAAGTCGCGCCTCCTGCTGCCGCAGCCGCAGCCCGCCGCGGAGGAAGAACAGGCCGACCCGCGCATGCAACTCATTCGCCGCCTGCTCGAATACGAACGCTACAAGCTGGCGGCGGAAAACCTGGACGGCCTGCCGCGGCTGGACCGGGAGTTGCGCCAGGCCCGGGCGGGCTTGCCGGAACTGGAGCGGGTCATTCCCCAGCCGGCGGTGACCTTGCCCGAGCTGCTCGCGGCCATGGCCGACGCCTTGCGTCAGGCCGAATTGTCCGAGCATCATCGCGTCAGTCCCGAATCCATTTCGATGGAAGAGAAAATCGGCCATCTGTCGCGCGGCCTGGAATACGACCGCTTCCTGCCGCTGGCGAGTTTGCTCGACCCGCGCGAAGGTCGGCTCGGGGTGGTGGTGACCTTCCTCGCGATCCTGCAAATGATGCGCGACGCGAAGATCGAAATCGTGCAGTCCGACATGTTCGGTCCCGTGCACCTGCGCCTTGCCCGCGGCGGGAAATCCGCATGAACGCCGAACTCAAGCTGATCGCGGAAGCGCTGCTGCTGGCGGCGGACCGGGCGCTTTCCGCCGATGAAATCCTGTCGGTATTCGACGAGGCGGACCGGCCCGGCCGGAATGAATTGCGGCAGGCGCTCGACGGCCTCGCCGCCGATTGCGAGCATCGCGGAGTGGAACTGAAGCAAGTCGCCTCGGGCTACCGCTTGCAGATCAGGCAGGAGCTGGCGGGCTGGGTGAGCCGGCTGTGGGAAGAAAAGCCGCCGCGCTATACCCGGGCCTTGCTCGAGACCCTGGCCATTATCGCCTATCGGCAGCCGGCCACGCGCGGCGATATCCAGGAGGTTCGCGGCGTCGCCGTCAGCGCCGGCATCATCCGCACCTTGCTCGACCGGGAATGGATCCGGATCGCGGGATATCGCGAGGCGCCCGGCCGTCCGGAGGAGTTCGTCACCACGCGGCGGTTTCTCGACCACTTCAACCTGAAAGACCTGTCGGAGTTGCCGCCGCTGGCCGAGGCGAAGGAACCGCGGGAAGCCCTGCTCCAGGGCGGGCTCGCCGCGAAGGTGCGCGAGCTGTTTCCCGACTCGGTCGCCGCCGATCCGGAATCCGCCGCCGATCCGGAATCCGCCGCGGGGAATGCCGCGCCGGCGCGGCAATCAGCGAACGATGAACCAGCGAACGATACATGAGCGAGAAATTGCAGAAAGTGCTGGCGCGCGCCGGCCTCGGTTCGCGCCGGCAGCTCGAGGAATGGATCAGGGCCGGCCGCGTGCGGGTCAACGGCCGGGTCGCCGCGGTCGGCGACCGGGTCGAGCCGAAGGATCGAATCGCCGTCGACGGCAAGAAATTCCGTCGCCGGGGCAAGCGGCCGCCTTGCCGCGTCCTGTTGTACAACAAGCCGGATAATGAGGTCTGCGCCCGTATCGACCGCGCCGGCCGCCCCACGGTATTCGACCGCCTGCCGCCCCTGCGCAACAGCCGCTGGGTGGCGGTAGGCAGGCTGGACCTGAATACGAGCGGCTTGCTGTTGTTCACCAATGACGGCGAGTTCGCGAATCGGCTCATGCATCCGGCGAGCGGCATCGACCGGGAATACGCCGTGCGCGTGCTCGGCGCGGCGACCGACGAGATGTTGCGCCGCATGCGGGAAGGGGTTCTCGTCGACGGCAATCTCTGCCGCTTCAGCGATATTCGCCATTTCGGCGGCGAAGGCGCGAACCAGTGGTACCACGTCGTGCTGATGGAAGGCCGCAATCGCGAAGTGCGGAAAATCTGGCAATCCCAGGGCCTGCGGGTCAGCCGTTTGAAAAGGGTGCGTTTCGGCCCCGTTTTCATTCCGAGTTCGGTGCGCGCCGGCAGATTCCGCGAACTTGCGCAAGCGGAAATCGACGAATTGCGGAATTACGGGCGCGGCGAGCCCGCCGGGGACGATGCCTGAACCGGCGGCGCGGCCCCGCGCCGGGCGGCTTTATCCGGCGGCGGGGTCGAACTCCCGCGCGTTCAGGGCCTGGCCGTGGATATCCCCGCCGTCGGGTCCGAGCAGGTAGAGATATACCGGCATGAGCGATTCCGGCGGCGGCAGGCTGGCCGGATTTTCGCCGGGGTAGGCCGCGGCGCGCATCGCGGTGCGCGTGCCGCCGGGATTCAGGCTGTTGACCCGGATCGAGGTCGTCGTGCCGACTTCCGCCGCCAGGGTCTGCATCAGGCCTTCCACGGCAAACTTGGATGCCGCGTAAGCGCCCCACCAGGCGCGCCCCTTGCGTCCGACCGAGGAAGCGGTGAACAGGATGCGCGCATCGGCCGATTTCGCCAGCAGGGGCAACAGCGCGCGCGTAAGCAGGAAGGCCGCGTCGACATTGACCTGCATTACTTCGCGCCATTGCTGTTCCGGATAGAATTCGACCGGCGCGCGCGGTCCGAGCAAGGCGGCGTTGTGCACCAGCCCGTCGAGCGCCGGAAACCGGTTTTCCAGGCTCGCGGCGATGACGCCGAAATCCTCGGCGCCGGCGCGGCTGAAATCCGCCGGCTGGATGAAACTCCGCCCCGGCCAGGATTGTTCGGCCTCGTCGTACAGGTTTTCCAGTTTGCGCGGGTCGCGGCTCAACATGACGACGCTCGCGCCGTGGGCGAGCAGGCTCAAGGCGCAGGCGCGGCCGATGCCGCTGCCGGCGCCGGTAACGAGGATCGCGCGACCCGCGAGCAGGTCCGGCGGCGGGCGATAGTCGAACATCAGGCCAACCCGCTCATGTTCGGCGGGCTTTCGGTCTGCCGCGCTTCGTGCAGGATGAAATCGGCGGGCCACTGCTCGACTCGGCTGCCGGCGGGCAAATAGCCCCGGGCCGCGGCGGCCGCGCAATCGGGCGCGGCGTCGATCAGGGCGCCGTCGAGGCCGAACGGCGCGCATGCGGTCGCGGTTTGCATCATCCGTTCTCCGCGGCGGCGGGTTTGCGATAGCAGGCGATGTAGTTCACGTCCAGGTTCTGCTGCAGGAAATAGCGTCGGGTAAACGGGTTGTAGCCCATGCCGATCTGCGCTTCGAGTGCGAGGCCGGCGGCGCGGCACCAGCCGGCGAGTTCCGACGGCTTGATCAGCTTCGCGTATTCGTGGGTGCCTCGCGGCAGCAGGCGCAACAGGTATTCGGCGCCGACGATGGCGAACAGCCAGGATTTCGGATTGCGGTTGATGGTCGAGAAAACCGCCAGCCCGCCGGGTTTGAGCAAGCGCCGGCAGGCCTCGACCACCGCGCCCGGGTCGGGGACGTGCTCCAGCATTTCGAGACAGGTCAGCAGGTCGTATTGTTCCGGCTGCTCGGCGGCGAGTTGTTCCGCCGTGCATTTCCGGTAATCGATATCGAGACCGCTTTCCCGCAAATGCAGCCGGGCGACGGCCAGCGCGGCGTCGGCCATGTCGATGCCGGTGACCTCGGCGCCGTGCCGGCGCAGCGCTTCGGTCAGGATGCCGCCGCCGCAGCCCACGTCGACGACTTTCTTTCCGGCCGGATTGACCATGCGCGCGATATAGCCCATGCGCAAGGGATTGATTTCGTGCAAGGGCCTGAAGGCGCCGTCCGGATCCCACCAGCGGTCGGCCAGCGCCTCGAATTTGCGGATTTCCTGCCGGTCCAGGTTCGTCATCGGTTCAGGCCCGGGCCGACGCTTGCCGCCGCCAACGCGCCGCGGCCTCGAGCGCGGCATGTTCGTCGAGCGCGAGCAGGCGGCTGTCCGCCAGCAAGGGCCGTCCCGCGCACCAGACGTGGCTGACCTGGGACGATTGCGCGGCATACACGAGCTGGGAGCGGACATCGTAGGTCGGGCTGGTATTGGGCCGGTCCAGGTCGACCGCGGTCAGGTCGGCCCATTTGCCTGTTTCCAGGCTGCCGGTCTGCCGCCCGATCCCCAATGCCCGGGCGCCGTTGATCGTGGCCATTTCCAGCACCGCCGGCGCCGGCAGGGCGGCGGCGTCGTTCGCGACGAGCTTGCCGAGCAGGGCGGCGCTGCGCATCTCGCCGAACATGTCGAGGTCGTTGTTGCTGGCGGCGCCGTCGGTGCCGAGCGCCACGTTCACTCCGGCCGCGAGCAGGTCGGCGACGCGGCAGGCGCCGCTGGCCAGTTTCAGGTTGGATTCGGGGCAATGGATGACGGAGGCGCCCGCCGCGGCGAGCAGCGCGATTTCCTCGTCGAGCAAATGCGCGGCGTGCACGCATTGCAGGCGCGGGCCGACCACGCCGAGCTCCTTGAGTCGCGCGAGCGGTCGCCGCCCGCTCGCGCGCGCCGCCTCGTCGACTTCCGCCGCGGTCTCGTGGACGTGCATGTGGACCGGCGCGTCGAGTTGCCGGGCCTGTTCGGCCACCGCGCGCAACTGGCTGTCCGACACGGTGTACGGCGCGTGGGGACCGAAGGCGAAATGCAGGCGCGGATGGTCGCCGCAGCGCTCGCTCAACTCGCGCGCCTTGGCCAGATATTCTGCGGGAGCGGACGCCCAGACCGAGGGGAAATCCAGGATGGGGCCGCAAAGCTGGGCGCGCATGCCGGCGTCGAGCGCGCATTCCGCGACCGCGTCCGGGAAAAAATACATGTCGGCGAAACAGGTCGTTCCGCCGCGGATCATTTCGGCCATGGCCAGCCGCGCGCCGTCGCGGACGAATTCCGGGCCGACCAGGCGGTTTTCCAGCGGCCAGACATGTTGCTCCAGCCAGTCCCGCAGGGGCAGGTCGTCGGCGACCCCGCGCAACAGGCTCATGGGCGCGTGTCCGTGGCTATTGACCAGTCCGGGAATCAGCGCATGATCGCGCAGTTCGATTTCTTCCCCGGCCCGCCAGACGGAACGGGCCTCGCGCGCCGGCGCCAGTCCCGCGATGCGGCCGTCGCGCACCGCCAGCGCGTGGTCGCGCAAGACTTCGCCGCGGGGAACCACGGGCACGATCCAGCGCGCCCGTATGAGCAGGTCGACTGGTTCCGGTCGCGCTGGATGCAAGGCGGGAATCTCCGAAGCGGCCCGCGATTATAACGCATCCCCGGCGCCGCCTCGCGCGCAGGCGGATACGGCTTCCCCGCCATGCCGCCGCCGGGCCGCGCGCCGGCGCGCTGGGAATCGGCCGCCGTTGCGTGCTATGATGCGCATCTTTCCCGGCCTGTTCGGCAATAGCGAAATCCGCTGATCGGGCCATATACAAGAACTGTCCGAGATACTCTTCCCGATGCCGGAATCCGACCAGCAGGTTTTGCCCGTCGCGCTGGAAACCGAAATGCGAGAATCCTATCTCGCCTATGCCATGAGCGTGATCGTGGGCCGCGCGCTGCCCGATGTGCGCGACGGCCTCAAGCCCGTGCATCGCCGCATCCTGTTCGCCATGCGCGTGTTGTCCAACGATCACGACAAGCCCTACAAGAAATCCGCCCGCGTGGTCGGCGACGTGATCGGCAAATATCATCCTCACGGCGAAAGCGCCGTTTACGATACGGTCGTGAGAATGGCCCAGGAATTTTCCCTGCGCTATCCCCTCGTCGACGGCCAGGGCAATTTCGGTTCGGTCGACGGCGATCAGGCCGCGGCCATGCGTTACACCGAGATCCGCATGGCGCGCATCGCCCGCGAACTGCTGGCCGATCTCGACAAGGAAACCGTCGACTTTTCGCCCAATTACGACGATACCGAAGAAGTCCCCGACGTGTTGCCGGCGCGCATTCCCAACTTGCTGGTCAACGGCTCCTCGGGCATCGCGGTGGGCATGGCGACCAATATTCCCCCGCATAACCTCGCGGAAGTGATCGATGGCGCGGTCGCCTTGCTGGAGCAGCCCGACATCGGCGTCGACGCGCTGATGGAGCATATCGCCGGCCCCGACTTCCCCACCGCCGGCATCATCAACGGCAGGGCGGGAATCGTGCAGGCCTACCGCACCGGCCGCGGCGTGATCCATGTCCGCGCCCGGGCCGAGATCCTGCGGGACGAAAACAGCGGCAGGGAGACCATCGTCGTCAGCGAGATTCCCTATCAGGTCAACAAGGCCAGGCTGATCGAGCGCATCGCCGAACTCGTCAAGGAAAAGAAGATCGAAGGCATCGCCGAATTGCGCGACGAATCCGACAAGGACGGCATGCGCATCGTCATCGAGTTGCGCAGGAACGAAATGGGAGAAGTCGTGCTGAACAACCTCTTTTCCCATACCCAGATGCAGTCGGGTTTCGGCATCAACATGGTCGCCCTCGTCGACGGCCAGCCCAAGTTGCTCAACCTGAAAGGCATGCTCGAGGCCTTTGTCAGGCACCGGCGCGAAGTCGTCTCGCGCCGCACGATCTATCTGTTGCGCAAGGCCAGGGAGCGCGGCCATCTGCTGGAAGGGCTCGCCGTCGCGCTCGGCAATATCGACGCCGTGGTCGAACTCGTCAGGACCTCGCCGACCCCCGCGGCGGCGAAAGAAAAACTGCTCGCGCAATCCTGGGTTTCCGCCGAAGTGGTGGAGATGCTCAGCGGCGTCGGCGCCGACGCCTGCCGTCCGGACGGGCTCGACCCCGCCTATGGCCTGCGGCGGGGGAACGCGGCGGGCGCCGGCGAGTATTTCCTTTCGCCGGAACAGGCGCAGGCGATACTCGACTTGCGTCTGCACCGGCTCACCGGCCTCGAACACGAGAAGCTGGTGCGGGACTATCGGGACCTGCTCGGCAAGATCGCCGAATATATCGGGATTCTCGATAATCCCGGGCGCTTGCTCGAGGTCGTGCGCGAGGAACTCGAACAGGCGCGCAAGGATTACGGCGACAGCCGCCGCACGGAGATCGTCGGCACTCAGCACGACCTGACCATGGAAGACCTGATCGCGCCCGAAGACCGCGTGGTCACCATCTCGCATCTCGGCTATACCAAGAGCCAGCCGCTGGCCGACTATAGCGCCCAGCGCCGCGGCGGCATGGGCAAGGCCGCCGCCGCCGTCAAGGGCGAGGACTTCGTCACCCGCATGCTGATCGCCAATACGCACGATACGCTGCTCTGTTTCAGCAGCGCGGGCAAGGTGTACCAGCTCAAGGTCTACCAGATTCCGCTCGCTTCCCGCGCCTCCCGCGGCAAGCCGATCGTCAATATCATTCCGGCGCTGGACGAAGGCGAACGAATCACGGCGCTGCTCGCGGTCGGGGAATTCGACGAAGACCATTACGTCTTCATGGCGACCCGCAAGGGCATCGTGAAGAAGACCGCCCTGGCCGAGTTCGCCAGGCCGCGCAGCGCCGGTCTGCGGGCGATCGAATTGCGCGACGGCGATACGCTGCTCGGCACCGCGATTACCGACGGCGGGCGGGACATCATGCTCGTGAGCAGCAGCGGCAAGACCTTGCGTTTCCATGAATCCGCGGTAAGAGCGATGGGCCGCCAGGCGAGAGGCGTGCGCGGCATCCGCTTGCGGGCGGGCGCCGAGATGATCGCGCTGATCATTCCCGAAGACGACAGGCAGATTCTGACCGTCAGCGAAAACGGCTACGGCAAGCGGACCGACACCGCCCGGTTTCCGGCGAAGGGCAGGGCGAACCAGGGCGTGATCGGCATGCGCGCCAGCGAGCGCAACGGCCCGGTGGTGGGCGCCGTGCAGGTGACCGAAAATGACGAGATCATGCTGATTTCCGACCGGGGAACCCTGGTCCGGACCCGGGCCGCGGAAGTTCCCGTGGTAAGCCGCGCGGCCCAGGGAGTAACGCTGATCAATCTCAGGCCGGGCGAAAAGCTCGTGAGCCTCGAACAGGTCGGCGAATCGGAAGACATCATGGGCGCGGACGACGCGGACGAACAGCCGCCCGCGCCGGACCGGATCCATTGACCGGGCGCGGCCGCCGCCCGCATGCGGGAGGATGCCCGGGAACCCTCTCCGGAGTCGGCGCTTGAACAAATCCGTCAAGATCGCCTACCTGGGACCGCCGGGAACATTCACCCAGGAGGCCGCGCTGCGCCATTTCGGCGACGCCTGCGAATTGCTCGATTGCCGCGCCATCGACGAGGTGTTCGCGGCGGTGGAGTCGGGCAGGGCGACCCACGGCGTGACGCCGATCGAGAATTCCACCGAAGGCGCGGTGAACAGCACTCAGGATTGCCTGATCGACAGTCCGCTGCGCATCGTGGGCGAACAGGTGATATTGATCGAACACCATCTGCTCGCCCGCGCGGACGCCGACAAGGCCGCCGTCGCCCGCATCGCCTCGCATCCGCAATCGCTGGCCCAATGCCGCAAGTGGCTGCGCGCCCATATGGCCGGCGTGCCGCTGCGCGAATGCGCGAGCAACGGCCAGGCGGCGCGGATGGCGGCGGATGCGCCGGACGTCGCGGCGATCGCGGGCGACATGGCGCGGCGGATATACGGTTTGCAAGCGCTGGCCGAATCGATCCAGGATCAATTCGGCAATCGCACGCGATTTTCGATCCTCGGCCGCGACCGGACCGCTCCCAGCGGCCGCGACAAGACGAGCATACTGGTCTATGCGGAAAACCGCCCCGGCGCGCTGTTCCGGGTGCTGGAGCCTTTCGAGAATTTGCGGATCAGCCTGAGCCGGCTGGAGTCCCGGCCGTCGCGAGACGAAAAATGGGAGTACATCTTCTTCATGGATTTCGAGGGGCATTGCCGGGACGAAAAGGTCGGGGAATTGTTCCGCCGCTTGAGCGCCTGCGCGGACGCGGTCAAGATACTCGGCTCCTATCCGGCCGCCGCCTGAAATCGCGCATGGGCCTGACGGCATGAAACCGCGCAGAATCGCCATTATCGGACTGGGATTGATCGGCGGCTCCCTGGCCAGGGCCCTCAGGCGCGCCGACGGCGGCCTGTGGATCGGCGCCGTCGAGCCCGATGAAAAGACCGTGCGGGCGGCGCTCGAAGAGCAGGCGATCGATTGCGGCGGCGACCTGCGCGAGGTCTGCTCCGGGGCGGATATCGCGGTCATCGCCGCGCCGCCGCTGGCGGCGCCGCGGATATTGCGCGAGCTCGAGCATTGCGCGGCGCCCGAGGCCGCGGTCACCGATGTGGCCAGCGTCAAGGGACATCTGCAAGAGACGCTGGCGACGCTGCCGGCGAGCTTCCGCGCCCGGGTGGTCCCGGGCCATCCGCTTGCCGGTTCGGAACAAAGCGGCTTCGCCGCTTCGCGGGCGGATCTGTTTCTCGATCGCAATGTCGTGCTCGCCCCGCCGGAGGACGCCGATCCCGCGGCGGTCGCCGCGGTCCACGACCTGTGGCGCCTGCTCGGCGCCAATGTGCTCGCCATGAGCGCGGCCCGTCACGACCGCGTCCTGGCCTTGACGAGCCATCTGCCGCATCTGCTCGCTTTCGCGGCGGCCGACCTGCCGGCGCGGCGGGAAGCCGGCGCCGAAGCGCATCGCTATGCCGCCGGCGGCTTCGCCGACTTCACTCGGCTGGCGGCGAGCGACCCCGATCTCTGGCGCGACATTTTCTGCGCCAATTCCGCGGCCGTGATCGAGGCGCTGGACGCCGCGACGGAGGATCTGGCGCTGATGCGCCGGGCGCTCGCGGAAAATGACCGCGCAACGCTGGGCGCCCGCCTGCGCCGGGCGCGGGCGGCGCGCGAGCATTTCGCTCGCGCCCGCGGCGAGGCCCGCAAGTCGCGTTCGCGGCCCGAGCGCTGTTTGCTGGTGCGGCCGGGCGGTTCGGTCGGGGGCCGCTTCCGCATGCCCGGCGACAAGTCGATTTCCCATCGCGCCGTGATGCTCGGCTCGCTGGCCGAAGGCGTTACCCGGGTCGACGGATTCCTGGAAAGCGAAGACGCGCTCGATACCCTGGCGGCATTCCGCGAACTCGGCGTCACCATCGTCGGCCCCGAGGACGGCCGCCTGCGGATCTACGGCGCCGGCGCGAAGGGTTTGCAGGCGCCGCGCAAACCTCTGTACATGGGCAACTCGGGCACCGCCATGCGCTTGTTGGCGGGCGTGCTGGCCGGGCAGCGATTCGCCAGCGAACTGCGCGGCGACGAATCCCTTTCGGCGCGCCCGATGGATCGCGTCGTCGAGCCCTTGTCGGCCATGGGCGCGGACATCGTCTCCGGGCCCGGCGGCCGGCCGCCCCTGCGGATCAATTCCGGCGCCGGACCGCATCCGAAAATCGGGCGCGGCGGATTGCGGGGCGTCGACTACGACATGCCGGTGGCCAGCGCGCAAGTGAAATCCTGTCTCCTGCTCGCCGGCCTGTACGCCGAAGGCCGCACCGCCGTGCGCGAGCCGGGACCGTGCCGCGACCATACCGAACGCATGTTGCGCGAATTCGGCGCGAGTCTGGAAACCGGTCCCGGGCCGGGCAGGATCAGCATCCGGGGAGGACAGGCGCTCGCGGCCGCCGCGATCGATGTTCCAGGAGATATTTCCTCGGCGGCGTTCTTCCTGGTCGCCGCGGCGGTGACGCCCGGCTCGGCGGTGACGCTGGAGCATGTCGGCGTCAATCCGACCCGCGCCGGCATCGTCGAAATCCTGCGGCGCATGGGCGCCGATATTCGCTTGCGCAACGAGCGGCGGTCGGGCGGCGAACCCGTGGCCGATCTCGAGATGCGCTATCGTCCGCTGCGCGGAGTGGACATAGACGGGGAAATGGTCGGTCTGGCGATCGACGAATTGCCCGTGCTGCTCGTCGCCGCAGCTTGCGCCCGGGGCGAAACCCGGGTGCGCGGCGCCGCGGAGTTGCGCGTCAAGGAAAGCGACCGCATCGACGCCATGGCGCAAGGGCTCGACGTGCTCGGCATCGAGAACGAGACCTGGCCCGACGGCATCCGCGTGGTCGGCGGCGAGCCCGGCGGCGGCGTCGTCGACAGCCGGGGCGACCATCGCATCGCCATGGCCTTCGCCGTGGCGGGCTTGCGCTGCCGCGCAGCGCTGACGATCCGCGACTGCGCCAATATCGCGACTTCGTTCCCGGATTTCGCCGCGTTGGCGCGCGCGGCCGGGATCGATATTGTCGAGACGGACGCGAGTCCGTGAGCGCAGCGCCGGTCATCGCCTTCGACGGGCCGGCGGCCGCGGGCAAGGGGACGGTCGCGAGACGAGTGGCGGAAAAGCTGGGGTTCCATCTGCTCGACAGCGGCGCCTTGTATCGCGTGCTCGCGCTCGCCGTCTGGCGGCAAGGCGTCGACCCGGCGCACGGCGCCGCTGTCGCGGCGCTCGCGCCGGGACTGTCGGCGGAGTTCGCCGCCGGCCGCGTCCGGCTGCGGGGCGAAGACGTCAGCGCGGCGATCCGCGCCGCGCCGGTGGATGCCCTGGCGAGCCGCATCGCGGCCTTGCCCGAAGTGCGCGAGATCCTGTTGCCCCGGCAGCGGGCCTTTCGCCGCGCGCCCGGTCTCGTCGCCGAAGGGCGCGACATGGGCACCGTCGTTTTCCCCGACGCCGCGGCAAAGTTCTTTCTCGCCGCCAGCGCCGAAGTTCGCGCGAAAAGGCGATATAAGCAGTTGATTGACAAGGGTCTCGATGCTAGACTGCCCGACCTTTTGCGAGACTTGCGGGCGCGGGACCGGCGCGACGGGCAACGCGGCGTCGCGCCGCTGCGGCCGGCGGCCGACGCGATCAGGATCGACACTTCGGAATTGAGCGCGGACCAGGTCGTCGACCAGGTCATGCGCTCGATGGGAAAGCTCTGATCAGGCCGGAGCCTTCCTGCGGCGCATGCCCGCGCCGCATATGCGGGAGCAAGGCAAGAACCGCGCTTGTCTTGCGGCGACGGCCAATTCCATGGTCGATTCCATGGTTGACCCCATGGCCAATCCCATGGCTAATCCCATGGACAGGATCATGCAGGGGCGCGGCCGTTGAACCTGACGGCCGGACAGGAGAAATCGGCGTTCTTCGAAAATCCGGCCGGCGTCGGTTGCGGAAGAACATGGCGAAAATCGGCCCGCATGCCGGCATGCGGCGCGACGATGCGGCGCTGGTCCGCATTGTCGCATTTCAACATTGGTATATTTCATGACTGAGAGTTTCAGGGAGCTTTTCGAAGCAAGTTTGCGCGATATCGACATGACCCCGGGTGCCATCGTCGTCGGCACCGTGGTCGATATCGACGCCGACTGGGTTACCGTCAATGCCGGACTGAAGTCCGAAGGCGTGATTCCGCGCGGTCAATTCCTTGATGAAGACGGCTCCTTCGGCCTGTCCGTGGGCGATGCGGTCAAGGTCGCCCTCGAATCCGTCGAGGACGGTTTCGGCGAAACCCGGCTTTCCCGGGACAAGGCGAAGCGCGCCGAAGCCTGGCTGGTGCTGGAGGCGGCCTACGAAAAGGACGAGCCCGTCAAGGGCGTCATCAACGGCAAGGTCAAGGGCGGCTTTACCGTCGACCTGAACAATATCCGCGCCTTCCTGCCCGGCTCGCTGCTTGATGTGCGGCCGATTCGCGACTCCCAGCATCTGGAAGGGCAGCCGCTCGAATTCAAGCTGATCAAGCTGGACCGCAAGCGCAACAATGTGGTGGTTTCCCGCCGCGCGGTGCTCGAGTCGGTCAGTTCGGAAGAACGCGAAGCCCTGCTCGAGAAGCTGGAAGAAGGCATGTTCATCAAGGGCGTGGTCAAGAACCTCACCGAGTACGGCGCCTTCGTCGACCTCGGCGGCGTCGACGGCCTGCTGCACATCACCGACATGTCCTGGAAGCGGATCAAGAATCCTTCGGAGATCGTCAATGTCGGCGACGAGCTCGAGGTGAAGATTCTCAAGTACGACCGCGCGCGCAGCCGCGTCTCGCTCGGCCTCAAGCAGATGGGCGAAGACCCCTGGGTTGCCATCAAGAAGCGCTATCCCATCCATACCAGGGTCGGAGCCGTAGTCACCAATGTCACCGATTACGGCTGTTTCGCCGAACTCGAGGAAGGCGTCGAGGGCCTGGTGCATGTTTCCGAGATGGACTGGACCAATCGCAACATCCATCCGTCGAAGGTGGTGCAGCTCGGCGACGAGGTCGAGGTCATGGTGCTTGATATCGACGAGGAGCGCCGCCGCATTTCGCTCGGCATCAAGCAATGCCGCCAGAATCCCTGGCAACGCTTCGCCGAGCGGCACGGCAAGGGCGACCGCATTGCCGGCGCGATCAAGTCGATCACGGATTTCGGCATTTTCATCGGCCTCGACGGCAATATCGACGGCCTTGTCCATCTTTCGGACATTTCCTGGAACGAGTCCGGCGAGGAAGCGGTGCGCCGGTTCAGCAAGGGTCAGAACATCGAAACCGTGATCCTGTCCATCGATTCGGAGCGCGAACGCATTTCCCTGGGGATCAAGCAACTCGGCGATGATCCTTTCTCGAGCTATATCGCGGCAAAGGGCGTCGGCGGCATCGTCAGGGGAACCGTGACTTCGGTAGACGCCAGGGCGGCGAGGGTCGCGCTCGACGACGACATGGAAGGCGTATTGAAAGCCTCCGAGATCAAGCGCGAAAAAGTCAAGGACGCGCGCTCCGAACTGAACGAGGGCGATGAAGTCGAAGTCAAGATTGTCGGGGTCGACCGCAAGAATCGCGTATTGAACCTGTCGATCAAGGGAATCGAGATCGATCGGGAAAGAAATATCGTCGAAAAGCACAAGAGTCAGGAAGCGGCCGAGATTTCTCCCGGCACCATCGGCGGCCTGATCAAGGCGCAAATGAAGAAAGGCGGCAAGGAATCATGACGAAATCCGAGTTGATCGAGCGCATCGCCGCGAAGCAGCAGCAACTTTCCGCGAAAGATGTCGAACTCGCGGTCAAGGCGACGGTGGACCGCATGGCCTGGGCGCTGTCGCGCGGACGCCGGATCGAGATTCGGGGTTTCGGCAGCTTTTCCCTGCACTATCGCCTGCCGCGGGTGGGCAGGAATCCGCGCACCGGCATTGCGGTGGCGCTGTCCGGCAAGCATGTGCCGCATTTCAAGCCCGGCAAGGAATTGCGCGAGCGGGTGAACAACAGCATGCCGGCCGGAGGAGCCGCCGGCGCCTGACTGCCGGGCCGGCGGCTTCCGGCAAGGAATTCGCGCGTTTGCCCATGCGCACATTGAAGCGATTGCTGGCCGGATTCTTCGCGCTTTGCGTATTTGTCGCCGCGGTGGCGTTCAGCTATTACAACGATACTCCGGTGGCGGTCGGCTTCGGCGCCTGGCGGCTGCCGCCGCAAGCCGTCTCGATCTGGATTCTCGGCGCATTCGTCGCCGGCGGCGCGCTCGGGCTCCTGTTCGGGCTGAGGCTGTTGCAGGGATTCCGCAGGAACAGCCAAGTCAGGAAACTTGCCGGGCAACTCGCCGCGGCCCGGCGGGAAATCGAGCGGCTTCGGGCCGGCGATTCCGCAACGGACTGATCGCGGCCGGGGCTTGCGATGCTGATCGATACCGATGCCGGCAAGCGCGACAAGCGCCTGATCGTCGCGCTTGATTTCGCCGCCGAAAGGCAAGTCCTGCGCTTGCTGGACCAGCTTGATCCGGACTGTTGCCGGGTCAAGATCGGCAAGGAGCTGTTTACCGCCTTCGGTCCCGCGTTGGTGAAGAAGGTCGGCAAGCGCGGCTTCGATGTCTTTCTCGACCTCAAGTTTCACGATATTCCGAACACCGCGGCGGCCGCCGTTCGCGTCGCGGCGCTCGAACTCGGCGTATGGATGACGAATGTGCACGCGTCCGGCGGCCGGGCGATGCTCGAAGCCGTCGCCGCGGCGCTCGCCGACCTCGATTGCCGCCGGCCGCGCGTGATCGGCGTGACTGTGCTGACCAGCCTGAACGACGGGGATCTGGCGGAGTTGGGAACGCGGGCCGGCGCCCGGGAGCAGGTCTTGCGGCTCGCTCGCCTGTGCCGCGAGGCGGGTCTCGACGGCGTCGTCTGTTCGCCTGCGGAGGTCGCCCTGCTGCGCCGGGAAATGCCGCGGGAATTCCTGCTGGCGACGCCCGGAATTCGCCGCCCCGACGATGCGCGGGGCGACCAGAAGCGCGTCATGGGGCCGGCCGAGGCCATCGCCGCCGGCGCCGATTATCTTGTGGTCGGGCGTCCCGTCACCCGCGCCGAAGATCCGTCGGCGGCGCTTGCGGACTTTATGTCCGCCGTTTCAGGCAATTTGCCGAATCCGTACTAATCTTTTGAACAGCCGGAAGGCTGCTTCTCTTTTCAACTACGGACAAGGACACGATCATGATCAAGAGCAACTGGTTCGCTATCGCAATGTTTCTGTTTTCGCTGATTGCCGCTCCCCACGGCCTCGCCGCCGAAGACCCGGCCGCCGATGCCGATGCCGAGGCGGTCGCGGTGATCGACATCAATTCGGCCGACGCCGCCGCCATCGCCGCGGCGCTTGACGGCGTGGGCCTGGTCAAGGCCCAGGAGATCGTCGCCTATCGCGAGATGTTCGGCGCTTTCAAGGCCGTCGACGAATTGATGGAAGTGAAAGGCATCGGACCCGGCACGCTGGAGCGGAATCGCGACCGGATCGCGCTGGAGTAGCGCGCGGCGGATGCTGATTTGTCGGGGCCGGACTGGCGGCGCATGGATGCGCCGCCAGTCCGGCGGCAGGAAGGAACCGCGCTTTTTGTCTTGCGGCAATGCGCAATGCCATGCCGGGGTTATTCGGCAGACGCCGGGAGAGCCGCGGCGGGAGCGGACGCTTCCCGGATGTCCCGGCAGCGCCCGCTCCGGTCCGGCCGGGGTATAATCGCGGTTTTTCGGGAACCTGCGCCATGCCGCTCGCGCCCGTTCTTGCCGGACTGTTCGTCGCCTCTTTCCTGTTGACCGGCGCGATCCGGCGTTATGCCCGGCGCGGCGGCCTGCTCGATGTGCCGGTTGCCCGCAGCCTGCACGGACATGCGACGCCGGTCGGCGGCGGCGTCGCCATCGCATCGCTGTTTCTCGCCTATGCCGCCGCGTGCGTCTGGCGAGGCGATATCGCGCCGCATGCAGGGCTGGCGCTGGCCGGCGGCGCCCTGGTCGCCCTCGTCGGCCTGCTCGACGATCTCTGGAAACTGCCGCTCTCCCGGCGTCTGGCGGCGCAATTCGCCGCCGCCGTCTGGGCCGTGTGGTGGCTGGGGGGAGCGCCGCCGGTCGACTTCTTTTTCTTCGCGCTCGGCGAGTCCCCGCTGCTCGACGCGTTGGCCGTATTGGCGCTGGTCTGGTTGCTGAACCTGTACAACTTCATGGACGGCATCGACGGGCTGGCGGCGACCGAACTCGTTTTCGTCAATGCGCTGGGCTTCATGATCGCGGTGTTCGTCGATGATGCCGCGCTCGGCCTGCTGAGCGCGGGACTCGGCGCCGCGGCCCTGGGCTTCCTCGTCTGGAACTGGGCGCCGGCGCGCATTTTCATGGGCGACGCCGGCAGCAATTTCATCGGCTTCAGTCTCGGCGCGCTGGCGCTGCTGAGCATGCGGCACGGCGGCGCGACGGTCTGGACCTGGCTGCTGTTGCTCGGCGTTTTCGTCAGCGACGCCACGGTAACCCTGTTGCGCCGCATCGTTCGCGGCGACAGGTGGCTGGAAGGGCATTGCTGTCACGCCTATCAGCATGCGGTCGAGCGGCTCGGCGGCCACAGCCGGGTGACCCTGGCGGTGCTCGCGCTCAATTGTTGCTGGCTCGCGCCGCTTGCATGGTGGACGGTGCTCCGGCCACAATGGGGCATGCCGCTGGCATTGGCGGGGCTGACCCCGCTGGTGGTGCTTGCGTTGCGCCTGGGCGCCGGCGTTCCCGCCGCGGAGCGGGGTCGATAATCGGATGCATTTGTACAATTTCCCGCTTTCCCGCACAGTAAAGCTGGTCGGGCTGTTGCTGGCGGACGCGGTCATGCTGGTCGCGGCGCTGTCGATTTCCTTCAGCCTGCTCGGCGGCGACTTCAGCGCGCAAGATCAACTTTTCCATGCCTATCTCGCCGCGGCGGTGGCGTTCAGCCTGCTCGTGTTCATGCGCATGGGCGTGTATCGCGCGCTGGTTCTCTACCTGGGACTGCAATTCGTTTTCCAGTTATTGAAGGCGGTGACTTTCGCGACCTGCCTGATCGCCGCCGCCTGTTTCCTGTCGCTGCCGCCCGCGGCGCTCGACTATTCGCTGTTTCCGATTTTCTGGATGCTGGCCTTGCTGTTTACCGGCGGCAGCCGTTTTCTGGTCAAGGTCGCGGTCGAGGCGCTGATCCAGAATTTCCGGCCCAGGGAGCCGGTGATCATCTATGGCGCGGGCTCTTCCGGCATGCAATTGCTGGTCGCCTTGCAGAACGGCGACCAGTATCTGCCCGTGGCCTTCGTCGACGACAGCCGCCGCATGATCGGCAGCACGGTGCACGGCATCCGCGTCTACAGCCCCAATTCGCTATACGAACTCATTGAAACCTGGTCGGTGCGCCAGATCCTGCTGGCGATTCCCTCGGCCACCCATGCCGAGCGCAAGGAAATCATCAATCGGCTTGAACACCTGCCGGTGCATGTGAAGACGGTGCCGGACCTGTTCGACATGGTCTCGGGCAAGGTGGAAGTGCACGAAGTGCTGGAAATCGATATCGAAGATCTGCTCGGGCGCGATATCGTGCCGCCGAGCCAGCGGCTGCTCGGCGCATGCGTCGCCGGCAAATCGGTGCTCGTGACCGGCGCCGGAGGCTCGATCGGCTCCGAACTCTGCCGTCAGATCATCAATGCCGGTCCGGCGCGCCTGGTGCTGCTCGATTCCTCCGAGTTCGGGCTGTACGAGATCGAAAACGACTTGCGCAAGCGCCTCGAAGCGACCGAAGGCGCCGCGCCCGTCGAAATCGTCGCCTTGCTCGGCTCGGTCTGCAACCGCAAGCATATGGAGAACCTGATCGGCGCCTTGCGCGTCGAGACGATCTACCACGCCGCCGCGTACAAGCAGGTGCCGATGGTGGAGAAGAATATTTTCGAAAGCGTCGGCAACAATGTCTTCGGCACCCTGGTCGCGGCGCGGGCGGCGAGCAGGCACGGCGTCGCCGACTTCGTGCTCATTTCCACCGACAAGGCGGTGCGGCCGACCAATTACATGGGCGCGACCAAGCGGCTGGCGGAACAGGTTCTGCAAGCCATGGCCCAGGGCGGCGGCAAGACGAAATTCAGCATGGTGCGCTTCGGCAATGTGCTCGGCTCCTCGGGCTCGGTCGTGCCCCTGTTCCGTCGCCAGATCAGCGCGGGCGGGCCGGTCACGGTCACCCATCCCGAAGTGACGCGCTATTTCATGACGGTGCAGGAAGCCGCCCAACTCGTGATTCAGGCCAGCGCGATGGCCGCCGGCGGCGATGTCTTCGTGCTCGACATGCACGAGCCGATCCGGATCGTCGATCTGGCCCGCAAGATGATTCATCTGATGGGTTACGACGTGCGGGACGGCAATACCAATCGCGGCGAGATCGCCATCGAATACACCGGCCTGCGGCCGGGCGAAAAATTGCGCGAGGAATTGATGATCGGCGAATTGGTGACCGGCACCGAACACCCCAAGATCTTGCGCGCGGAAGAGGAGACCCTGAGTTGGGAGCGGCTGGAACCGCTGCTGATCCGGCTGGAGCGGGCCTGCGAGGAATTCGACCTGGAGCAGATCCAGCTCGTGCTGAAAGAGGCGGTGGACGGTTTCGACCCGAAGAAAGAGGTGATCGATCCGCTCTGGAACATGCAGCGGGAGCGCTCGCTGCCGCGCAAGGAAAACATCGCGCGACTATTCGGGGAATAGTCGATTTCCCCGCGACGGGGTTTCCGGCGCTGTCAGCGCCGACTCGCCGAGAGGATGAGGACCGGTTCGACCGGCACGTTCTGATGTCCGAACCGGCCCGGCGCGGTTTCCACCGCGGCGATCGCGTCGACTACGTCCATTCCCTCGATCACGGCGCCGAAGACGGCGTAGCCGAAGCCTTGCGGCGTTTGGTCGACATGGTTGAGGAAATCATTGTCCGTCAGGTTGATGAAGAACTGGCTGGTGGCGCTGTCGACCACGCTGGTCCGCGCCATGGCGATGGTGCCGCGGTCGTTGCCCGTGTCCGAGCGCGCTTCGTTGACGATCGGGTCGTGAGTGGATTTCTGCGCGAGATTCTCGTCCATGCCGCCGCCCTGGATCATGAATCCGGGAATCACCCGATGGAAGACCAGGCCGTCGAAGAAGTCGCTGTCGGCATAACGCAGGAAGTTCTCCACCGTGACCGGCGCCCGGTCTTCCCATAATTCGATGACGATGGAACCCATGCTGGTTTCCATGACGACGACCGGATTTTCCTGCGCCGAAGCCGCGGCGCCCAGGCCGAGCAGCAGGGTGAACAGAATGGTTCGCATATTTTCGACTCCCGGTATCGGTATCAAGATCAAGGCGGCGGACGCAGACGCCGGACGCAGCGGTCCGGATCATTGCGAACTCGGGTGACTGGAAAATTGGCTGCCCAACCTGGACTCGAACCAGGAACCAAGTGATTAACAGTCACCTACTCTACCATTGAGCTATTGGGCAAATCCCCGAACCGGGCCGGCGCCGATCCGGTAGCGCCGTATACTAATTACTATCCGCTTCAGCGTCAATAAACCCCGCCGGCTCAGAACTCGAACTGGACGCCGAGGCGCAATTCCCACAGGCTTCGTTGTTCGAGCAAGTCGGAGATATCGCGGTCGGCGAAGCGCTCGAACACATATTGACCGCGATCGTTGAGAGAGGAGACGACCACCTGTTGGGAATAGAACTGGCTGTCGTATTGCAGGCCGAGCCCGTCGTCGATCATGTTCAGCAAGTTGTAGATCTTGATCCAGCCGCGGGCGCGGGCGCCGAACAACAGCGGCAGTTGCTGATCGATGCGCAGGTCGATCCGGGACGACCAGTCGGCGTGATTGGCGTTGCGCTCGACAAAGCCGGCGCCGTAGCCCTCGCGTTCGACAAAGGCGGAAAAGGCGGCGAGGTCGAAGTCGGGGCCGGCCACCGCGTTCGGGTCGTTCGCTCCCGGCACATAAAGCAGATGGCGGCCGTTGAAACCGTCGCCTTCCAGCGGCGCGGAACTCATGACATGGCTTTGCGGTTGCCCCTGCTTGCTGTAGAACAATGCCGTGACCCGGGTCTCGCGGCCGGCGATGAAATCGCGGCCGTAGCTCAGCCGCGCCGTGAAGCGGTGCGGCGTCGCGTAGTTGGACGCGCCGGGAGCGGGGTCGACCAGGTCGACGAGGGCCAGGTTGTCGAAGTTGGAGGCGGCCACCGAGGAGGTCATCGGACTTACGTCTTCGGCATCGGTCCAGGCATACCCCAGGGTCCAGTCCAGCCCCCAGTCGTAGCGCCGGCGCGCGACCAGCGACAGGCTGTGCGCCTCGGGCCTGCGGCCTGAATTGGTCAACATGTAATTCTCGGCGCCGTTGACAAAATCGTAAATCGGCTGCCCGGCCGCCGTGGTTCCCTGCTGTTGCTGGGACACGTCGAGGTAATAGGCGGGATTTTGCTGCCGCGAGTAGATGTAGTCGACATCCGCATCGATGCCGGCGGCGAAGCGCCAGGTTCCGCCGAGCGCCAGTTTCCATTCGGCGGGTTGCTCGTAATCCGGGTCGATCAGGACAAGATAGCTGTCGTTGGCGTTGGCTTCGGTGGCGGCGGCGACCCGCTCGATCAGTTCCGCGGGCGCGTCGTAGCCGGGACGGCCGCCGCCCGACAGCGGCACGTCGTCGAAGATCGAGCGGGCGCCGTCGAAGTTGCGCCATCGAAATTGCACATTGGTGATGCCGTCGTTGCTCCAGGCGTTGGCCAGCCACACGTTGGGATTGCCGCCGGCATACAGGCCCAGGCCGCCGCGCACGCTCAGCCGGTCGAGCGCTTCCCAGGCGAAGCCGAGCCGCGGCATCAGCAGTTTCAGGCCGTCGATATTGGCGTCGTTGCGCAGACCGTCGCCGATGTCGGCGAAAGCCTGGTTGAAAGGCGGCCGATCATCGCTGGCGAACCGTTCGTATCGCAGCCCGGCGGTCAGGGTCAGCGCGTGTTCGGGCAGATGCCATTCGTCCTGGAAGTACAGCGCATGCAGCGTGTTGCCGAATTTGGCCGCCGCGTCGGCCGGGTTGCCGGTGCTGCTGTTGCCGTAATAGACGCGGCTGGGCCGGCCGAGTTCGAAACGGTCGATGCCGGATAGCGCGCAGGCCGGGTCGTCGAAACGTCCCTGCGCGGTCAACGCGGCGCAGCGCGCCGGATTGCCGGCGGAATCGTCGAAAAAGTCGTATTCGCCGCCGCGGGAATGTTGCACGAACAAGTTGAAGATCGAGAGCGCGTCGCGTTCGTAGCCGAAGGTCAGCAGATGGTCGTTGACCAGATATTCGCCGCTGAATTTCCAGAAAGCGGATTCCCAGTCGAGCCCGTTGGCCTGGCGCGAGTCGTCCGCGCCGAGGTAGACGGTGTTCCTGCCGATGTTGATCTGGAAGTCGGCGAAATCGGCCGGCCCGGTCGTGACCTGGGAATCGACCATGGTGTTGGAATTGACGAAGATCTCGGTGGAAAACGCATCGGTCCATTGCGAAAACAACTTGACGATGATCGTTTCGAGGTTCGCGCCCTTGCGATAGAAGTGGTTGGAGAATTCGAATTCGTTGTTGTCGCCGTCCGAAGACCGATCCTGGACGCCGTCGTAGAAGTTGTAGATGCCGGCAAACTTGTGGGCGTCGTTGATGTTCCAGTCGAACCGGATCATGTATTTCTGTTCGGTCTGGGCGCCGTCGCCCGGCTCGGCGCCCGGATCGTAGTCATAGAGATCGACGGCGGTTCGGCGGATATGCCGGTAGTCGGCCTCGCTCAGCCAGGGCCGCTCGACGCCGTTGCCGGAGCCGGCGCGGCCCATGGCGAGGAAACGGGGCTCCTCGGTTTCCTCGTAGGCGGCGAAGAAGAACAACTGGTCTTCGAGAATCGGTCCGCCGATGCTGAAACCGTATTTTTCCTCCTTGTAGTCGGCGGATGCGAATTCGCTGGTCTTGCCGTTTTCAGTCAGGGAATCGCCGCGCCATTGATCGCCGGCCAGTTCGTAAAAGCCGGTTCCGTTCCATTCGTTCGCGCCGGACTTGGTGACGGCATTGATATTGCAGGCGGTGAAGCCGCCATAGTCGACGGCGAAGGGCGCGAGTTCGACCGCCACCTCGGCGATGGACTCGAAGGGGAAGGGCATGCCGGTGGCGGTGGCGTAGCCGTTCGAGTTGAGGCCGAAGCGATCATTCTGTGCGACGCCGTCGAGGCTGATGCTGTTGTAGCGCGGATGCTTGCCGATGCAATTCACCGCTGCGCCGCCGTCGAGATTGAGGCGCGGGTCAAGGGTGTGGATATCCTTGATATCGCGGTCGTAAACGACCGATGTTTCCAGTTCGAAGCCGCCGAAAACCGCCGATGGTCCCGGCGCCGCGCCGGTCAGCGCGCCGCTCTGGCCGACAACCAGAATTTCCTCGACGGAGGCGGCCTCGTCGAGATTGATCGACAGGTTATAGACCTCGCCCAGCGAAATGCTTGCAATGACAAGTTCGTGGCGGCCGTCCGCGGTTACGCGATACGGGCCGCCTACGGACAGGCTGGCGGCGTAGAAGGCGCCCGCGGCATTGGATTCGAACATGCGCGCGGCGCCGGTGCGCAGATCCGCCACCTCGACGGAGACATTGGCGACGGGCGCGCCGGCGGCGTCGAAAACGACCCCGCGGATGGCGGATGCGGTGTTCTGGGCCGCCGCCTGGGCGGCGATGCCGACGGCGAAAAAAGCGGCAAGGAAGACATCGCGTTTCGTTCCCGGTATTGCAGGCATGGCTGACTCCTTATCGTTGGTGCGGCTGATCCGTCAGGGAAGCTCCGATCAGGTCGGGCCTTTCCCGCGGCGCCTGGACGCGCCGCCGGATCCGCCAACAAGCCTGCTCGCGCAATATCCGGGTCAGACGGCCAATCCCCGCCGCCTCCGGACATGCCGAGTCTTCCAGGCAAGCATCGGCATGTTCTTGATTCGGGAACGAATTTCCGGCGCGATATCCAGCAGGTCAGCGTTGATGTCGCCGCGGTCCAGCACACCGTCGAGAAACGCCCGCTCGTTACTTGTCAGATCAAACAGGAAAGCGAACTTTTCGCGACAAAGCGCAACGGTCTCGTCGACCCACGCGGCGACCCCTTCCTTGCTTGCGAAACGGTTCCGCGGCAAGCAGATCGCGAGTTTCCGAACAAATTCGTTCTGATCGCCCTTGATGGCTTCGACGGATGCTCTGCGCCAATCGCGTCGCCCGCTGGCGCCGATGGCCAGGACAGCGGCCTTGATCCCGCTCCAGTCGAGCCCGTCGATGGCGAGGATGCGGCGGGCATCGAACAGGTCGCGCGCATTATGTCGGTCGATCAGCGCGACGAGCTTGCCGGCCACAATTTCATGAATGTCGAGAACGAGAATACTGCTCGCCCGCACGCCGCCCAGGGGAAGGGAGTCCATGCGCCCCATGCCGAACAAGGGCTGGCGCGCCATATAGTTCACGTCGAGCTCCAGGATGCTTTCGCCGCCAAGCGCTGAATTGAATCTGGCCAGCCATTTCCCGCCGGCGTGCTCGCAGGGCATGCGATCGACGTTGTATCCCCGGGAGGCGAAAAGACGGTTCAGCGCGGCATCGACGGTCGGGCGTTCGGATTTCATGGCGGCCAGGTCGAGTGCGCCGACATAATTCAGGTCGATATCAACCGAGAGCCGGTCAAGGCCGAGGTGGAAGAGGTTGAGCGCCGTTCCTCCCTTGAGAACGAGGCGGTTCGCCAGATACTGATCTCGCGCGATCTCCAGCAACAGGTCGAGGAGCCGCAGCGTCTTCTCGAGCGTGCCGGGCTGGTGGCCGGTTTCGCCGGCAAGACGCTGCAGTGTCTGGACAGACGGCGCCGCCATCTACAGTCCCTCGAAGCGGCGCTCGGCGACATCGAAGGGGAGAATTACGTTCCAATCCCTGATCGCCTTTCCCCTGCCCGGTTTGGCGCCGAGCGCGTATCGGAGTTGAACAGGCATCGACGCGCGGAGTTCTCCGAGCACAACGTTCGGCACACCCAACCGTTCTTGTTCGCGTTCCAGCCAGCAGCCCAGCGCGCCGATGGCCGTGGCCTTGCCGAGCGCGCGCGCATGGCGGGCAAGCGCCTCGGCATCGATTCGCGCCACGAGGTCCAGCGAGTTGAAAAGTTCCTCCGCGTCGCCAGCGAGATCATGGCGGTCGAACAGATCCGCGACCGTCCGCTCGATCGTCGTTACGGCGACTTCCAGTCCCAGGCGGTCGATCAACGCGATGCCGTCCGGCGGAGCGAAGCCGCGCGGCGGCCTGATGAATCGACAGGTGAAATCAGCCGTCTCGAATATGCCGGGCTCGCCTCGCGCGATGACCTGCACGTCATGCCCTATGGTATAGGCGCAGCCGTGGAGCTCGAGGGCCGAATGATAAGCGATCGTGCCGTCCTGACGAAGGCGGGAGGCGGCAAGGAAGCGGTCGACCGACCAGGTCGCGGCATCGACATGCTTGGGCACCGAGGCGAAGACGCCCCGCGCGATGCGCCGGAGATTGCCGGCTCGAAGATGCTGGGCGAGCATTGCCGTGACGGTCTTGTCCCGGGAGCAGCGGCCGACCGCGGCGGCGTATTCGGCGCGGCGGAAGACCGGATGAGCGCTGAAGAAGGGCGCGGAGACGAGTCGGGGCATGACAGTTCGGGAAGATGGTTCAACGCAGTCGAGCTTGGCAATATATTGGATATATGAATTCACGTCAATCATGAAGTAAAGGCGTTGTCGATTCTTGCCTGAGGAGATTCGGATCGAAGATCGGGATGCCTCGCCCGACCGGAGCGGATCGTGTTTCGCGGGAAGCGGTTTTCGCCGCCGGCGGGCGTCCCGTGGCGCGAACACGAAGACATGGATTATATTGTCGGGTTCGCCCGCCGCGCGAAAATCGCGGTTCAGGCCGTTCGCGCGATATTTCGGGCCGGGCGCGCGGATTCCGCCGCATTCGCCGGCGCGAGCCATCGCATTCGGGAGCGCGCGGGCGGCGGCCGGGCAAGCGGCCGTTTCCGGCGGGAGGAGCAGCACTTGGAACGTCGATTCATCCTGGAAGCCGACTTCGCGCCGGCCGGCGACCAGCCGCAGGCGATCGAGCGCCTGGTGGAAGGCCTGCGCGACGGTCTGCATGCCCAGACCCTGCTCGGCGTTACCGGCTCGGGCAAGACCTTCACGATCGCCAACGTCATCGAGCGAGTGCAAAGGCCGACCCTGGTGATGGCGCCGAACAAGACCCTGGCCGCGCAGCTCTATGGCGAATTCCGCGAGTTTTTCCCGGCCAACGCGGTGGAATATTTCGTTTCCTATTACGACTATTACCAGCCCGAGGCCTATGTGCCCTCCGCCGACCTCTATATCGAGAAAGACGCCTCGATCAATGACCATATCGAACAGATGCGGCTGTCGGCGACCAAGGCCCTGCTCGAGCGTCCCGATGTCGTCGTGGTGGCCACCGTGTCGGCGATTTACGGCCTCGGCGATCCGAACTCCTATCTGCGGATGGTCGTCCATCTCGACCGCGGGCGCAGCGTCAACCAGCGCAACCTGTTGCGGCGCCTGGCCGAATTGCAATACACGCGCAACGACATGGAATTGCGGCGGGCGACCTATCGGGTCAGGGGCGACGTCATCGATATCTACCCGGCCGAATCCGAGCGCGACGCGATTCGCATCGAACTCTGCGACGATGAAATCGAGCGGCTGTCGTATTTCGACCCGCTCACCGGCCGCGCCATCCGCGAAGTGCCGCGGCTGACGGTATTTCCGAAATCGCATTATGTGACCCCGCGCGAAACCCTGATGGACGCCGTCGACCAGATCAGGGAAGAACTCGCCGCGCGGCTCGAATTCCTGCGCGCGGACAACCGCCTCGTGGAAGCCCAGCGGCTCGAGCAGCGCACGCGCTACGATATGGAAATGATCCGGGAAGTGGGCTATTGCGCGGGCATCGAGAACTATTCGCGCTTTCTTTCGGGGCGCGAGGCCGACCAGCCGCCGCCGACGCTATACGACTACCTGCCGGCCGACGCCCTGGTCGTGGCCGACGAATCCCATGTTTCCATTCCGCAACTCGGAGCGATGTTCCGCGGCGACCGCTCGCGCAAGGAAACCCTGGTCGAATATGGCTTCAGGTTGCCTTCGGCGCTCGACAACCGGCCCCTGCGCTTCGAGGAATGGGAATCCATGACGCCCCAGATCATCTTCGTCTCGGCCACCCCCGGACCCTACGAGGAGCGCATGCAGGGACAACTCGTGCAACAGGTGGCGCGCCCCACCGGCCTGGTCGACCCGCGCCTGGAAGTGCGGCCGGCTTCCGCCCAGGTCGACGACCTGTTGTCGGAAATCAGGCTGGCGAGCGCGCGGGAAGAGCGGGTGCTCGTCACCGTGCTGACCAAGCGCATGGCCGAGGATCTCACCGACTACCTCGCCGAACACGATGTGCGCGCGCGCTATCTGCATTCGGACATCGACACCGTCGAGCGCACCGAAATCCTGCGCGACTTGCGGCTGGGCAATTTCGACGTGCTGGTGGGCATCAATTTGCTGCGCGAGGGACTCGACCTCCCCGAAGTCTCGCTCGTGGCCGTGTTCGACGCCGACAAGGAAGGCTTCCTGCGTTCGGACCGTTCGCTGATCCAGACCATCGGCCGCGCGGCGCGCAACCTCAACGGCAAGGCCATACTCTATGCCGACGGGATCACGGGCTCCATGCGGCGGGCCATCGACGAATCCAACCGCCGGCGCGAGCGGCAACTCGAATTCAATCGCGAACACGGCATTACCCCGGCCGGCATCCGCAAATCCGTCGTCGATGTCATGGAAGGCGTCTTCGCCGGCGCGGGCGGCAAGACGCGCAAGGTGGCGGAAAAGGCCGCGGCCGATTACGGACCGCTCCGGGATGCGGATCCGGAGCGCCTGAAAGCGGAAATAGGCCGGCTGGAAAAGGAGATGTACGAACAGTCCCGCGGGCTGGCCTTCGAACAGGCGGCCATTACCCGCGACCGCATCGCGCAACTGAAACAGCAACTGTTTCATTGACGGGGTTCGACAGCGGCGAGCGGGAACCCGTATAATCGCAGGTCTCCGCCGGAAACCGGGTTTTCCGGCAAAGTGGCGATGCGCAGGCGCGTAGCTCAGTTGGTTAGAGCGCTACCTTGACATGGTAGAGGTCACCAGTTCGACTCTGGTCGTGCCTACCAATCGGGGGGGGCTCCGATTTGTCAGAGCTTCCCGGCGGCATCCGAATGCGCCGCCGCATGCCCGCGGTGCAAACCCGCGGCATGAACCCGCGGTATAAGAGAGCACCGCCGGATTCGATGACGCAAGCTCGAATCCGCAGGCAAGACAAGACCGCGCCTTTGTCTTGCGACAATGCATGATTCCATGAATGGAATCATTCGGAGAGCGCCTGACGGATCCCGGAAATGCATGCGGGCGGGCGGCGCGGTCGCCGGCCCTTGCGGATGGACAGGAACAAGCCATGCTGACGGTTACCTTGCCGGACGGCAGCACCAGAGATTACGAGCAGCCGGTCTCCGTGGCCGAGGTCGCGCGCTCCATCGGCCCGGGCCTGGCCCGGGCCGCGCTTGCCGGCCGCGTCGACGGCCGGCTCGTCGATACTTCCCATGTCGTCGAGGCGGACGCCGCCGTGGCGATCGTCACCGGGCGCGACCGCGACGGCCTCGAGGTCTTGCGCCATTCCTGCGCCCACCTCATGGCCCAGGCCGTGCAGCGGCTGTTCCCCGAGGCCCAGGTCACCATCGGCCCCGTCGTCGAGGACGGCTTCTATTACGATTTCGCCTATAGCCGGCCCTTTACGCCCGAAGACCTCGAGAACATCGAGAGGACCATGGCGGAAATCGTCGCGGAAGACCTGGCCGTCGAGCGCGAAGTGCTCGAGCGCGACGAGGCGATGCGGCTTTTTCGCGACATGGGGGAGCATTACAAGGTCGAGATCATCGAGTCGATCCCGTCCGGCGAGCCGCTTTCCTTTTATCGCCAGGGCGAGTTCATCGACCTTTGCCGCGGGCCGCACGTGCCCAGCACCGGCAAGTTCAAGGCTTTCAAGTTGACTTCGGTCGCCGGCGCCTATTGGCGCGGCGATTCGAAGCGGGAAATGCTGCAACGCATCTATGGCACCGCCTGGCCCGACGCGAAAGCCTTGCGGCTGTATCTGCGGCGGCTCGAAGAAGCCGAAAAGCGCGACCACCGCAAGCTCGGCAAGCAACTGGACCTGTTCCATTTCCAGCAAGAAGCGCCCGGCATGGTTTTCTGGCACCCGAAAGGCTGGACCATTTACCAGCTCATCCGCGCCTACATGAAAAAAGTGCAGGACGAAAACGGCTATCTCGAGATCAATACTCCGCAACTGGTGGACTTTTCCCTTTGGGAGCAGTCCGGGCACGCCGCCAAGTTCTCGGCGGAGATGTTCTCCGTGGAATCGGACAATCGCCGATACGCGATCAAGCCGATGAACTGTCCCTGCCATGTCCAGGTATTCAATCAGGGGCTGAAAAGCTATCGCGACCTGCCCCTGCGGCTGGCCGAATTCGGTTCCTGTCATCGCTGCGAGCCTTCCGGCAGCATGCATGGGCTCATGCGCGTGCGCAATTTCGTCCAGGACGACGGTCATATCTTCTGCGCCGAAGACCAGATCCAGTCGGAAGTGGCGGATTTCATGCAATTGCTGTTCAGGGTGTATCGGGATTTCGGTTTCGACGAAGTGCTGTTGCGGCTCTCCACGCGGCCGCCGCGGCGCGTGGGCTCGGACGAGTTGTGGGACCAGGCCGAAGACGCCTTGCGCCGGGCGCTCGACGCCACCGGGCTCGAATGGGAGCTCGCGCCCGGCGAAGGCGCGTTTTACGGCCCGAAAATCGAATATTCGCTGCGCGATTGCATGGACCGCTTGCAGCAATGCGGCACTATCCAGGTCGACTTCTTCATGCCCGAACGCCTCGGCGCCCAATACGTGGCCGAGGACAACAGCCGCAAGGTTCCGGTCATGTTGCATCGCGCCGCGCTGGGCTCGTTCGAACGTTTCATCGGCGTGCTGCTCGAACATTACGGCGGCGCCATGCCGACCTGGCTGGCGCCGGTCCAGGCCGTGATCATGAACATTACCGACAATCAGTCCGCGTATTGCCGGAAAGTGGAAGAATCTTTGAAAAACAAGGGGTTCAGAATCAGTTCGGACTTGAGAAATGAAAAGATCGGCCTTAAAATCCGCGAGCACGCGATGCAGAAGACACCTTATCTGCTGGTCGCGGGCGATCGCGAGGCGCGGTCCGGCGCCGTGTCGGTGCGCAAACGGGGAGGTGGAGACCTGGGTGTAATGAAACTCGATGCGTTTTGCGGCCGCTTGAGCGCGGATATCGCCGCCTATGGCCGGGCAAGCTCCGACGGCGCTTTCCGGCAGACGGGAACATGAGGTTGAAGCGCTGAAGATATGAGGAGCGGTACGAAAAAAGCGATAATCAACGAACAAATCGATGCGTCGCGGGTGCGGTTGATCGGAGCCGACGGCCAGCAAGTCGGAATCGTTTCCATCGAGGACGCGCGCGATGCGGCGGCGGATGCCAGACTCGACCTCGTGCTGATCGTGCCGGATGCGGATCCGCCGGTCTGCAAGATCCTCGATTACGGCAAACACGTTTTCGAACTGAAGAAGCAACGCGCCGCCAACCGCAAGAAGCAGCGGCGCGTGCATGTCAAGGAAGTGAAGTTCAGGCCCGGAACCGAGCAGGGAGATTACGAAGTCAAATTGCGCAATCTCGTCCGGTTTCTCATGGACGGGGACAAGGCCAAGGTTTCATTGCGGTTTCGCGGCCGGGAGATGGCGCACCAGCATATCGGCCAGGAGCTGGTCGAACGCATCCGCCAGGATCTGGACGAATACGGCACGGTGGAGCAGGAGCCCAGGATGGAGGGCCGCCAGATCGTCATGGTGCTGGCGCCCAGCAAGAAACGCGGCAAGGCGCAAGAAAAGGCGCAAATGGATGAAACTGTTCAGGAAAATACTTAGCAAAGCTCTGATCAAGTCAGAGCTTTCCTGCGGCGCAGGGATGCGCCGCCGGATTCGATGGCGCAAGCCATTGAATCCGGGAGCAAGACAAAACCACGCTTTTGTCTTGCGGCAATGAATAATTCCATGGATGGAATTATTCAGAGGATACTTGACGAGCATTAGACAGTGGGCAATTGCAAGGTGAAAACAAGACGCGGCGCCGCCAAGAGATTCAAGGCGACCGGTTCGGGCTACAAGCGCAAGTCCGCCAACCGCAGCCATATCCTGACCAAGATGACCGCCAAGCGCAAGCGGCGCCTGCGAGGCGTATCGCCGGTGGATGCCGCCGACATGAAGGCGGTAAGACGCATGCTTGGCGGCAAGTCAGGAAAACCCTGATCGAGTCGGGGCTTTCCCGGGCGCATGGAAGCATGGATGACCGCCGGATTCGCCGGCGCGGATCGTCGCGTCCGGGAGCAGGCCTGGCCGCGCTTTGGTCTTGCGGCGATGCGGGAGATATCGGGGCGCGCCGGGCGGGATTCCGCGCGCAGGACGCGCAAGAGTCGGGTTGCGAGGAGACAGCAAGTGGCAAGAGTCAAGAAGGGCGTTGTCGCCAGACGCCGGCACAAGAAAGTGCTGAAACAGGCCAAGGGCTATTACGGCGCCCGCAGCCGGGTGTTCCGCGTGGCCAAACAGGCGGTTACCAGGGCCGCGCAATACGCCTATCGCGACCGCCGGGCGCGCAAGCGCGTTTTCCGCAGCTTGTGGATTGCGCGGATCAACGCGCAGGCGCGGGAATGCGGCATCAGCTACAGCCGATTCGTCGCCGGTCTGAAGAAGGCGAATATCGAAATCGACCGGCGCGTGCTGGCGGATCTCGCCGTGCGCGACAAATCCGCCTTTTCGGCGCTCGTCGAGCAGGCAAAGGCTTCGCTGGCCCCCTGACCCCCGCATCGGAGGCCGGCATGACGGATCTGGATGAACTCGCCGCGGAATCGCTCGCCGCGGTCGAGCAAAGCGCCGACGAAAAATCCCTTGAAGCGCTCAGGATTCGCCTGCTCGGCCGCAAGGGAGCGCTTACCGGCCAACTGAAAAATCTCGGCGCATTGCCGGCCGGGCAAAGGCCCGCCGCCGGGCGCCGCATCAATCTGATCAAGGACCGCTTGCAGCGGGCGATCGACGCGCGGCGCCGGACGCTGGCGGCGCAATCTCTCGACGCCCGCCTGCTCGAGGAAAGAATCGATGTCAGCTTGCCGGGCCGGCGCCGGGCCCGCGGCGGACTGCATCCGGTCACGATTACGCTGGACCGCGTTGCGCGCATTTTCGCCGCCGCCGGCTACGATGTCGCCGAAGGCCCCGAAATCGAGGACGAATACCATAATTTCGAGGCGCTCAATATCCCCGCGAATCATCCCGCCCGCGCCATGCACGACACATTCTACGTCGAATCGGGCATGGTGCTGCGCACGCACACCTCGCCGGCGCAAGTGCATGTCATGGAGCAGGGCGAGCCGCCGTTTCGCATGATCTGTCCCGGCCGGGTCTATCGCTGCGATTCCGATCTCACGCACACCCCGATGTTCCATCAGGTGGAAGGCCTGCTGGTGGACCGGGAAGTCAGCATGGCCGACATGAAAGGCACGATCATCAGTTTCTTGCGGGCGTTTTTCGAGGAAGCGGTGGAAGTGCGGTTCCGTCCTTCCTATTTCCCGTTCACGGAGCCGTCGGCCGAGGTCGACATGAGTTGCGTGCATTGCGGCGGCAAAGGCTGCCGCGTTTGCGGCTACACCGGCTGGCTCGAGGTCATGGGCTGCGGCATGGTGCACCCGCGCGTGCTCGAGCTGTCCGGCGTGGCGCCGGCGGCATACGCCGGTTTCGCATTCGGCCTCGGCGTGGAACGGCTGGCGATGCTCCGCTACCAGGTCGGCGACCTGCGCATGTTCTTCGAGAACGACGTGCGCTTTCTCGAGCAGTTTCATTAAACCCCCCAACGAATTGCATCGATGATATTCAGCGAATCCTGGCTCAGGCAATGGGTGGATATTCCGGCCGACGCCGGCGAACTCGCGGACAGCCTGACCATGGCCGGCCTCGAAGTGACGGGCCGCGCGCAAGTGGCCGGCGACTTTTCGGGCGTGGTCGTGGCCCGGGTGGTCGCTGTCGACGCGCATCCCGCGGCGCCGTCCCTGCATGTATGCCGGATTGATGACGGCGACTCGCTCCATCAGGTCGTCTGCGGCGCTCCGAATACGAAAGTCGGCATGAAAGCGCCCTATGCCGGGGCGGGCGCCCGATTCCGGCGCGCGGCCGAAGACGGCGGCGACCGGGAAGTGGGCGTCGTTGAAATTCGCGGCGTCGAATCCGCGGGGATGCTTTGCTCGGCGGCAGAACTCGGCATGGCCGAGTCTTCCGGCGGTCTGCTCGAATTGCCTCCCGACGCGCCGGTGGGCGCGGATATCCGGGACTATCTCGCGCTCGACGATGCCAGCATCGAACTCGACCTCACGCCCAACCGGGGCGACTGCCTGGGCATGCTCGGCCTGGCGCGGGATGTCGGCGCCGTGTTGCGGCTCGATGTCGCCGAGCCGCCCGCCGCCGAGCCCCCCGCCACCATAAAAGACGAGTTCCCGGTGCGGATCAGCGCCGGCAAGGAGTGTCCCCGCTATCTCGGCAGAATCATCCGGGGCATCGATCTCGACGCGGAAACGCCCTTGTGGATGCGGGAGAAATTGCGTCGCGGCGGCCTGCGCTGCATCGACCCGGTAGTCGACGTGACCAATTTCGTCCTGCTCGAACTCGGTCAGCCCCTGCACGCTTTCGATTTCCGCAAGTTGCAGCGATATATCGATGTGCGGCTGGCGGCCGCGGGAGAGAAGCTGACCTTGCTCGACGGCAAGGAACTTGAATTGACGCCGGATACGCTGGTCATCGCCGACGCCGCCGGGGCGGTGGCCATGGCCGGCGTCATGGGTGGCATGCATACCGCGGTGAGCGGGCAGACCCGCGATGTTTTTCTGGAATGCGCCGCCTTCGCCCCCGATGCCGTCGCCGGCCGGGGCCGCGCCGCGGGTTTGCAGACAGACGCCTCGCAACGCTACGAACGCGGCGTGGATTTCCTGTTGCAACATCGCGCCATGGCGCGGGCGACGGCATTGTTGCTGGAGGTCGCCGGCGGCGAGGCGGGTCCGGTCGCCGAGGCGACGGGCGAGATTCCCGCAATCCGCCGCGCGCGGCTGGAATTCGCTTCGATCCGCCGCGTGCTGGGCATGGAAATTCCGCGCGGCGAAGCGCTGGACATCCTGGCCAGGCTGGGTTTCGCGATGCTCGAGGAAAACAGCAAGGCGGTTACGGTGGCGGTGCCTTCGCATCGTTACGATGTAGCCATCGAGGCCGACCTGCTCGAGGAACTCGCCCGCGTCCACGGCTACGACAAGTTGCCCTTGACCATGAGCCTGAACCGGCCGGAGATGGGCCGGGCGCCGGAGCGGGAGGTCGGCCTGGACCGCATTCGCGGCCACCTTGCGGCGCTCGGATACCAGGAAGTCGTCACCTACAGTTTCATCGAGCCGGAGCTGGCGGGCCGCTTCGCCGCGGACGCGGCGCAGACCGTGCGCTTGCGCAACCCGATTTCGCGCGACATGTCGGTCATGCGCGGCAGTCTGATGCCGGGTCTGGCGCAGACCTTGCGTTACAATGCGAATCGCCGGCGGGAACATCTGCGCCTGTTCGAGACCGGTCTGGCGTTCGGCCGCACAGCGGACGGATTTCGCCAGGAAGCAATGCTGGCGGGCCTGGTGGCAGGCGGAAGAGAAGAAAAAAACTGGAGCCATGCCAACAGGATGGCAGATTTTTATGATGTAAAAGGTGATCTTGAGTCGCTGTTCGGGCTCGGCGGCGGCGGCGCGGGACTGCGCTTTGTCGCGGCGGTCAGGCCCGGACTGCATCCCGGACAATGCGCGCAAATCCTGCTGGACGGCGAAACCGTCGGCTGCGCCGGCGCCTTGCATCCGGCGTTGCAAGCGGAACTGGAACTGCCCGCCGCGTTCCTGTTCGAAGTGCGCCTTGCCGCGCTTCGCCGGCGGCGATTGCCGGCGGCCGAGGCCCCGTCGCGCTATCCCGAAGTCAACCGGGAACTGGCGGTCGTCGTCGGCGAGCAATACGAGGCGAGCGATATCCTGCGGGTCGTGCGCGATGCGGCGGGGCCATTGCTGGCGCGGCTGGACGTGCTGGACGTATATCGCGGCGGCCAGGTGCCGGAAGGCAACAAAAGCATCGCCTTGGGCTTGACCTGGCAACATCCTTCGCGCACTCTTGGAGATGCCGGGATCGACCAGATAATCGGCAGTATTATCAACGCGCTAAAGATAGAATTTAACGCTTGCTTGCGTAACTGAATCGGGGATGTCCATGGGCGAGAAGGCGCTGACCAAGGCAGATTTGGCGGAACATCTGTTCGAGCAGCTGGGCTTGAACAAGCGCGAAGCCAAGGAAGTAGTCGAATTGTTTTTCGAGGAGATACGCCTTTCTCTGGAAAATGATCAAGTCGTCAAACTTTCCGGTTTCGGCAATTTCGAATTGCGCGACAAAAAGCAGCGGCCCGGAAGGAATCCGAAAACCGGCGAGGAGATTCCGATCAAGGCGCGCCGCGTCGTGACCTTCCGGCCGGGACAGAAACTGAAATCCAGCGTGGCCGGCGCGGAAGGATACGACGACATCGATGACTAGCGCGGAACTGCCGCCGATACCCGCCAAGCGCTATTTCGCCATCGGCGAGGTCAGCGAGCTTTGCGCGGTCAAGCCTCATGTGCTGCGTTATTGGGAAAAGGAATTTCCCGGCCTGAAACCGGACAAGCGGCGCGGCAACCGGCGCTATTATCGAATGCGCGACGTGCTGCTCGTGCGCAATATCAGGACGCTGTTGTACGAACAGGGGTTCACCATCGACGGGGCGCGCCGGAAATTGGGCAAGGATGCGAAGGAGAAGGATACGCCGGCCGTCGCGACCGAAATCGGCGAACTGGCGCGGGAACTCGAACAGGTCATCGAACTGCTGTAGCGGCTCGCGGAAAGCCCCGCAAAATCCCGGGTTATACGCCGCATGATTCCATCCGGGAGGTTATTCATCGCCGCGAGACCGAAGCGCGGTTTCGTCTTTGTTCCCGAAGGCGGCTTGCGTCGTCGCAGCCGGCGGCGCATCCATGGACGGCAGGTCGGTTCCGGCAAATCAGACTTCCCCGCAGCACCGGCTCGCGGCGTTTTCGCGCATGGGAAATCGACCGCTTGCGAACGAATGCGGTCAGGCGGAGTTGTCCGCGCCATGGGCGGAGGCGGTCTTGCGCCGCCGGCCGTTGTGGTAGACTTTGCGGCGCGGCATCGGGGCGTAGCGCAGTCTGGTAGCGCACTACACTGGGGGTGTAGTGGTCGTGGGTTCAAATCCCGCCGTCCCGACCAGTCACCAGGTATTCTCTGAATAATTCCATCCATGGAATTATTCATTGCCGCAAGACAAGACGCGGTTTTGTCCGGCTCCCGGATGCAACGGCTTGCGCCGTCGAATCCGGCGGCGTTCTTCATGCGCCGAGGGTTTGCGCCGCAGGCATGCGTTGCGGGAAGCTCTGATAAACCAGAGCTTTCCTTGCATCGCCTGAATGGCTCCATCGATGGAATCATTCAGCGAAATATCCGCTTCCCGGACTTGCGCGCCGCAGGCCGGCGAATCCCGGGGAATGCGGTCTTCGCGCGCAAGGGTCAGACATCCAGCAGCGGCTTGAAGCCGCCCCAGATCATCCGCTTGCCGTCGTAGGGCGGCGGGTTTTTCTCCATGTCCCAGCGTTCGTCCTGCGCGGCGCGCTGCTGGAGCTTGCGCATGCCCTCGTCGCGCGTCGCCTTGTCCGGCCATTCGATCCAGGAAAAAACCACGATTTCGCCTTCTTCCGCCTGCACGGCCTTGCGGAAGTCGGTGAGCTTGCCGTCCGGGACATCGTCGTCCCAGCATTCGACTACGCGGGAAGCGCCGCATTCCTTGATCTGGGCGTCGATGAATTCGGCGTGTTCGATGAATTCCCGCCGTTTGGCCGCCGGAACCGCGAGCACGAAGCCGTCAATGTAAGCCATGTTGAATCTCCTTCGGCTCCAGAGTGTAATTGGAGCAATCGCGCTTGAGTGTAGCAGGATTATTGACAAGAATTGCCGTCGGATTCGACGGCGCAAGCCGTTGTCTGCGGGAGCGAGGCAAGACCGCGTTGCGGTCTTGCGACAATGAACAATGCCATGGTTGAAGTTATTCGGCGGCCGCCGAACGGCGCGTCGTCCCGTTCGGGCAGCTTGCCTGCGCAAGATTCCCGCCCGCTCCGGCGCGGCTCCGGATTCCTGTCCGCCATCGGGCAAGCGCCGCATGCCTGTCCGTGAAAAATGCCGGCTCGCCCGGCCTGCGTTCCTGTTGTCGTGCCTGGTCGCGGCAACGCGCGCGTTCGGGCAAGATGCGCTGTTGCCGCCAGCGAGCCCTTCGGCGGCGGTCGACGCGAGCGGATTCTACCTGTCCCAGCATTTCGCCGACGCCAGCATAATCGTCGGCGAAAACCTGACGCTGGACTATCGGCTCGAGAATCGGGGTTCGGCCGCGCGGGCGGACATCGTGCTGGAAATCTATTTTCTGTTGGAGAACACCAGGCTTGTTTCCGCGCCGAGCCAGTGCCGCCGCCGGCCGAGCCTTGCGGGCCAGGAGATTCTCCATTGCGCCTGGGGCGGCTTTCCCCCCGGCGGCCGCCGGTCTTTTTCGGTTACGGTGGCCACGTCGGAGAACAGCCGGCCGGCCGTGACCGCCTCGGCGTTCGTCGGCGACTTGCGGGTCGATGCGGCGGCGGCGGTGGTTCGCGACACCCGCAGCGACAGCGACGGCGACGGCGTCAGCGACTTCATAGAAATGCTCCGCCATACCGACCCCGCCGACCCCGCTTCGGTCGACGATTCGCCCGCGAACATCGATCTGATGGCCCTGTATACGCCGGCCGCCGCCGCATTGTATCCGGCCGGCATCGAAAACCGGATAAACGATTTCATCAACGCGGCCAACGGCGCCTATTACCACAGCAAGGCGCGCATCCGCCTGCGGCCGGTGCATTTCCGGCAGGTGCCCGGCATCGCCGGCGGAAATGCCTGGCAGACGCTGAACGAACTGATCGACGGATCGAATGCCGCCTTCTCCGGCGTCGCCGAACTCCGGCGGCGCTACGGCGCCGACCTCGTAGTGCTGTTCGACGTCGCCGCGCGCGACGCCTCGTGCGGCCTGGCGCCGGTTGGCGGCTTCGGCATGCAAGGCGATTTCGGCAATCCTCTCGAAAAGGCTTTCGGCTACTCCTGGATCGCCGTCGATTGCGCCGAAGAGCTCGCGCTCGCCCACGAGCTCGGGCACAACATGGGCCTGACGCATTCGCATCGGGAAGACGGCCTCGGCGGCACTTTCGATTTCGCCACGGGCTACGGGGTCGACGGGGAATTCGCCACGGTCATGGCCACGCCCTCGCAGTTCTCCGTGCCCGGCAGAACTTCGGTCTTTTCCAATCCCGACCTGGTTTGCGGCGAATCCGCCTGCGGCCGTCCCGAAGACGCGCAAGAGGGGGCGAACGCGACCGCCGCGCTCAATATCGTGGCGCCCCAGGTCGAGGCCTGGTTCGCCCGCACAATGCCGGAGTTGCCCGCGGTCAACGGGCAAGGCGTCGTCGCCGGCCCCAGTTCCGCGCGGCTGGCGCTCGCCGGCCAGGTCAACGACGAACTCGGCTATACCGATGTCGTCCGGGTCGGCGATGTCCTGCGCTTGCTGGCGGAAGTCGAAGTCGACCGCGAACACATCGACATGCTCGGGTCGTTCCATATTCTCATCACCGCGGATTCCGGGGAATTTCATCAACTGGACCGGGAAATCGGCATCACGCGCTGGGACGGCACCCTGGACGGCCTCAGGTCGGCGACCCCGGAACAGGCGTTGCGGCCGGTGGAGCGATTTCATATCGCCGACAATTACGAGGTCGACGCCGGCTTCGACGGCGTCGAATTGCAAATTTACCTGGCTTATCAGATCCCGGGGGATGTCATTTATCTGCCGCAGCCCTTGCGGCTGCGGTTCGCGGACTGACTCGCGGCCGCCGGCGCGAACCCGGCCGCCGCGGAATTTCCCTCTTGCCCGGGGCGCGAATGCCCGCTGCGCCCATGGCGGCGGCATCGGCGTTCGCCATGGTCCGCGTGCTATACTTCGAGGCCGTTGATGGCTCGCCCGCGGGCCGGGCCGGTTTGGCGACATGGCGGAATTCAGCAGTATCGGCGTGATAGGGCGCCCTCCCGGCCGCAACGGCGTCGTCGAAACCTTGCGCCGGCTGCGCGTTTTCCTCGAGGGCCGGGCCTGCGCCGTCATTTTCGACGAAATTGCCGCCGGCATGATGCGGCCGCCGGCGCGGGCGGCGCCGGTCGAGGAACTCGCGAGCCATTGCGACCTCGTGATCGTCGTCGGCGGCGACGGCAGCCTGTTGCACGCGGCGCAACACGTATCCGACACGCCGGTGATCGGCGTCAATCGCGGCCGCTTCGGCTTTCTCGCCGATGTGCTGCCGGACGAGGTCGAACGGCGCATCGGCGCAGTCCTCGACGGCGAGTTCATCAGCGAAGACCGGTTCCTGCTCCACGCCGAAGTGGCCAGGGCAGGCGAACGCGAGGCGGTCGGCCGCGCGCTCAACGATATCGTGCTGCATCCCGGCAAGGCCGCGCAGATGATTTCTTTCGAATTGTTCATCGACGGGCAATTCGTTTACAGCCAGGAATCCGACGGCCTCATCGTGGCGACCCCGACGGGCTCCACGGCCTATGCGCTTTCCGCCGGCGGCCCGATCATGCATCCCCGGCTCGACGCCCTCGTGCTGGTGCCGATGTATCCCCATTCGCTCAACAGCCGGCCGCTGGTGGTCGGCGGCGACAGCGTGATCCGCATCGTCGTCGACGCCAGGGAAGCGCTCGAACCGCAATTGAGTTGCGACGGACAAGTGCGTTTCACCGCTCGCGCCGGCGATGAAATATCCGTGCGCAAGAACGCCGGCGCTCTCCGGCTCATCCATCCCCTCGATTACAGCTGTTACCAGGCTTGCCGCAGCAAGCTCGGCTGGGGCAGCCGTCTCGCCAGGTCCGATGATTAAGGCGGCCGTGTTGCCGATCGCCGTCGATCTGCTCGCTTTCAGCCAGGCGCTTTCGCGCCAAGGCGTCAGGCATCGCATCATCGAGGAATCGGGCCGGCAAGCGATCTGGACGCCGACGGAACAGGAGGCGCGCCTGGTGCGCGAAGCCCTGGCGCATTGGAGCGAACTCGAGCGCGAGCAGCGCGTGCCGGCGCCGGCGCGCCGGCCGCTGTTCCGGTCCGGCAGCTTGCTGCGCGCGGCGCGGCGGGAAAGCGCGCGTTGTCCGATCACGATCTGCCTGATGCTGGCCTGCGCGGCGGTGGCGGTTTATAGCCGGCTTGGCGCGCAGGCCTGGCGCGTGGACTTCCTGTTCTATCCCATGCTGGCGACCGACAGTCTCGGCGCATTGCTCGGGGAGCTCGGCGACCCGGCGCTGCTGGCGCGCGCGTTCGCGCCGATGTTCCTGCATTTCGGCGAACTGCATCTGGTGTTCAACCTGTTGTGGCTGTGGTATTTCGGCCGGCAACTGGAGCCGCGGCGGCCGCGCTGGCTGTATCCGGCGGCGGTATTGTTCACCTCGTTCGCCGCCAATACGGCGCAATACCTGCTTGGCGGAGGCAATAATTTCGGCGGCATGTCCGGCGTCGTCTACGGCCTGCTCGGCTTCGCCTGGATAATGCAGAAGATGCTCCCCGGCGCGCGGCCGATTCTCAGCGACCAGATGTTCCTGGTCTTTGTCGCCATGCTGCTGGCGATGGAACTGCTGGCTTCGTCCTGGATCGCCACCGCGGCGCACGCCGGCGGATTGCTCGCGGGGCTGTTCCTCGGTATGGTTGCGGCGATCGCGATGAGCGGGGCAGGCAAGGCCCGCGGCGGGGGACTCGACAACTGACATGTCCGATCCGGAAGACAAGGCGTTTCGCGTCGCGGCCCGCGGCGCGATGCGGAAGATGGCAAGCCGCCTGGAGCAGCCGGTCGCCTACAGCATGGCGCTTGCCGGCGAGCGGGTGCCGCTGAACGCATTGCTCGGCCAGTCCGTGCAATTGTTCCATACCGGCCGGATCTTCTGTATTCATTGCGGCCGCAAGACCTCGAAGAGTTTCAACCAGGGCTATTGCTATCCCTGTTTCCGCAAGCTCGCGCAATGCGATTCCTGCATCATCCATCCGGAAAAATGCCATTTCGATCAGGGCAGTTGCCGCGAACCCGACTGGGGCGAGCGCGTCTGCATGCGCGACCACATCGTCTACCTCGCCAATTCGTCCGGCCTCAAGGTCGGGATCACGCGTTCGGCGCAGGTGCCGACCCGCTGGATCGACCAGGGGGCGACCCAGGCGCTGGCGATCATCCGCGTCCGCAGCCGCATGCAATCGGGCTATCTCGAAGTGCTGTTCAAACAGCGGGTGGCCGACAAGACCAATTGGCGCGACATGCTCAGGGGCACGGCGCCGCCGCTCGATCTGCTCGCGGAAAAAGACCGCCTGATCGAGGCCTGCGCGAAAGGGATCGACGAACTCTCGGAGCGCTTCGGCTTTTTCGCCGTCAGCATCCTCAACGGTCTCGAGCCGGTGGAAATCCGCTATCCGGTGCTCGCTTCCCCGACCGCGCTCAAGACCTTCAATTTCGAGAAGGAGCCGGCGGCCGGAGGAGTATTGCAAGGCATCAAGGGCCAATACCTGATGTTCGACCAGGGCGTGATCAACCTGCGCCGCTTCGCCGGCTATGAAGTCGAATTGAGGCTGCCGTCCTGATCGCCGGGGCCGCCGCATCCGGCGGCAAGGCAAGCGCTGATCAAGTCGGGGCTTGCCCGCGGCGCATGCCCGCGATACAAGGAACACCGCCGGATTCAGGGGCGCGAGCCGCCGCATCCGCGAGCAGGACAAGGCCGCGGTTTCGTCTTGCGTCGATGAACCATTCCATGGCCGGAACGGTTCGGCAAATATATGACTGTTGCAACCAGCGAGGAGCCGACATCGCATGAAAGACGCACAGGCGCGCGCGACCCATCTGCATGACTATCGGCCGCCGCCGTTCACCATCGACAGCACGGAACTGGATTTCGATCTGCGCGAAACCCATGCGGTGGTGCGGGCCAGGTTGCGGTTCCGGCGCAACCCGGACTGCGCCGGCGACGATGAAGACATGCTGGTGCTGCACGGCCGCGAACTCGAACTCGAGGAATTGCGGCTGGACGACCGGGCGCTGCAGGCCTCGGACTACCAGCTTGGGGAAGAAAGTCTGCGGATTCCGAATTTGCGGTCGCTGACGGCGGGCGGCGCCGACCGCTTCGCGCTGTATTGCCGCACCCGGATCGAGCCCCAGCGCAATACTGCCCTGGAAGGCTTGTACAAGTCGCGCAAGATGTTCTGCACCCAATGCGAGGCGGAGGGATTCCGCCGCATGACCTATTATCTCGACCGCCCCGACGTGATGTCGAAATTCACCACCACGATCCGGGCCGACCGCGAAAAGTACCCGGTGCTGTTGTCCAACGGCAATTGCATCGCCGCGGGCGAATGCGAGGATCCGGCGCGGCATTGGCGCACCTGGGAGGATCCTTTTCCCAAGCCCAGCTACCTGTTCGCGCTGGTGGCCGGGGATCTGGTCAGCCTCGACGACCATTTCACCACCGCTTCCGGCCGCGAAGTGCGCCTGCGCATCTTCGTCGAGCCGAAGGATCTCGACAAATGCGGTCACGCCATGGCCTCGCTGAAGAAGGCGATGCGCTGGGACGAGGAAAAATACGGCCGCGAATACGATCTCGATATCTTCATGATCGTCGCGGTCGACGATTTCAATATGGGGGCGATGGAGAACAAGGGCCTGAACATCTTCAATACCTCTTGCATCCTGGCCAATCCCGCCACCCAGACCGACGCGGCCTTCCAGCGCGTGGAGGCCGTGGTCGCCCACGAATATTTCCATAACTGGTCCGGCAACCGCGTCACCTGTCGCGACTGGTTCCAGTTGAGTCTCAAGGAAGGCTTCACGGTATTCCGCGACAGCGAGTTCAGCGCCGACATGAATTCGCGCGCGGTCAAGCGCATCCAGGACGCGGCCCTGTTGCGTTCGATGCAGTTCGCCGAGGACAGCGGCCCGCTGGCGCATGCGGTGCAGCCCGATTCCTATATGGAAATCTCCAATTTCTATACCTTGACGATCTACGAGAAGGGCGCCGAAATCGTGCGCATGATCAGCAACCTGCTCGGCCCCGAGCGCTTCCGCGCCGGCGCCGACCTGTATTTCGCGCGGCATGACGGCCAGGCGGTCGCGATCGAGCAATTCGTCGCGGCCATGGAAGACGCGAGCGGAGTCGAACTGCGCCAGTTCCGCGCCTGGTATCGCCAGGCGGGAACGCCGCTGCTCGAGATCGACGGCCGCCACGACGCCGAAACGCGGCGGTTCGAGTTGCGCGTGCGCCAGTCCTGTCCCCCGACACCGGGCCAGCCGCGGAAAGTCCCGCTGCATATTCCCCTGCGCATGGGCCTGATCGATCCGGCGGGCGAGGAGATCCCGCTGCGCCTGCAAGGCGAGCCGGCCGCCGCGGGCTGCGACCGGGTGCTGGCGGTCACGCGGCCGGCGGAGACTTTCGTGTTCGAGGATGTCGCCGAGCCGCCGGTGCCTTCGCTGTTGCGCGGTTTCAGCGCGCCCGTGCGGCTGCGCTACGACTACGCGCCCGAACAGTTGCTGTTCCTGTTGCGCCGCGACAGCGACGGTTTCAATCGCTGGAACGCCGGCCAGGAACTGGCGCTGCTCTGCGCGCGGGCCTTGCAGGCCGATTTCCGCGCCGGCAAGGCGCTGCGCCTGCCGGACGTGTTGCGTCGCGCGCAGCGCGGCATATTGGACGAGGCGGTCAGGGCGGGCGCCGGCGCGGACCGGGCCATGCTCGCCGAATTGCTGCGTCTGCCGAGCGAAAGCTATCTGATCGAACAGGCCGAAATCGCGGATATCGAGGCGATTCACGCGGTCCGGGAGTTCCTGCTCGACAGTCTCGCCGAATCTCTCCGGGAGTCGTTCGCGAAGTTGTTCGAGAGCATTGCCGTCGCGGCCGGGTATCGGCCGGACGCCGCGTCCGTCGCCGCCAGATCCTTGCGCAATCTCGCCTTGTCGGCGCTCGTTCGAACCGGCGCCGGGGACTGGCTCGACCGTTGCCGGCGGCAGTTCGAACAGGCCGACAACATGACCGACCAGTTCGCCGCCTTGCAGATCCTGACGCATGGCCGCGCGGGCGCGGATCTGTATCAGGCGGCGCTGCGGCGATTCCGCGAACAATGGCGCGAGGAGCCGTTGGTGGTCGATCAATGGTTCAGCTTGCAGGCGACGCGGCCGCATCCGGGCGCCTTGACGCGCGTGCGGGAGTTGTTGCGTCATCCCGATTTCGAGATTCGCAACCCGAACAAGGCGCGCGCCCTGATCGGCGCCTTCTGCGCCGGCAACCATGTCAATTTCCACGACGCTTCCGGCGCGGGCTACGAATTCCTCGGCGAACAGGCGCTGCGGCTCGATGCGATCAACCCGCAAATCGCCGCGCGCCTGATCGCGCCGCTGACGCGCTGGCGCAAGTTCGACCCCGAGCGCCGGCGCATGATGCGCGAACAATTGCGCCGCATAGGCGCCCGCGAAGGCCTCTCCCGCGATACCGGCGAAGTCGTGACCAAATCGCTCGGCCAGACCTGAGGCTGCCGCGCGACCAGGCGATGGCTCCCGCATGCGGCAAGGCCCCGGTGTCGGTCAGGTGCCGCCGTTCACCGCTTCATCGCCTTGATAGCTCTATCATTGGCTTGAAACTTCCGTCGGAAGCCAGGGTGCGAGTAGTGATATCGCAACTCTTCTGCCTATCGGCGTGAGGGCAGGGTGGCCTGCGAGAAATCTCACGGATGTCAATTCATTTTCAATCCTGCTGATTCTTGCTTCTGCGAACGAAGAGAAGGTGGATGTCTGCTTTGAAATATATTTCCAGAAATGGAGAAGATTTCCAAATACGTATACACTATGTAAAACTCCTTGGACTGGCCGCCATTCATCTTTCCAGGGGGAATATATTTTGCTGGATTTATGGCAATTCAAGATCAAGGGCTCTACCTTCTCAACTAGTGAAAGTTGCAAATGCAATGCCTCGTGAACAATATTCTCTGCAAGGCGCTCAGATCGATTCTTCTCTGAAGCCAGTGGACAGGATACAAAAATTGAAAAAGGCAAGATTGGCTCGCTATAGCTGGAATCAAACCCAGCGCCGGGAGATTTAAGCACATGCAGTGATCGACATAGTCCAGAAACTGTTCCTATAAGCGGTTCTACCATACGAATGATATCTAGAGAGTGTCTCAATATTTTCGTAAATTTTAAATCTTCTATTTCATCATAAGTAGCAAAGTAAATACCTTTCTCTTTCCATCTCTCAGTTAGTCTATTAGGCAATATTTCTATTTGTAAATTTAATCCATCTCCCAGATCATCTTGTTCAGCATTTCGAACTATTATCGAGTCGGTTGCGGTTAAATTTTTGGCAGTGGAATATTCTTTCCAGGCAGAAATATCTCTATATAATTTTTGCCTCAATTTCTTGGGGGAGATTCGATTCCATCCGCAAGATTTGTTTACGAATTCGATCATAATTAATCTGCTTCTGCATAAAAAGAATACACAATAGTAATTCGTTCTCCCCCGTGAACCGTGCTGACAGCATGATAAGAGGAAGGGGAAATAGAGAAAGCCTGAACTGATCCATGTATTGGTTCTATAATCTTGCAAACCTTCTCTGGCTCTGGTCCATTGAAAAACATCAAGTATCCACCATGCTCAGGCAACCAACCTCGATTGAGTTGCAGAAGAAGTCGATGACTTTCCTTGCCTGGAATAAAATCATTGTGAATTCGAATCGTTTGGTTCGGAAGAAGTTTGTGCGCTGTTACATCTACATGCTTGGATAATGAATGACGGAAGAGATCAGCCATTTGATCTCGAAGCGATATCAAGGTTTCTTGACATGCAAGAGGTAGAATTACTGTATCGAGGTTGGTATGAAGCAAGCTGAATTCATATTGTTCGTAAAAATCGGTAGTAGTGAGCTGCCACGGCGCGTTCACCTCCAACCAGTCAAGCCACCGTTGACAAGCATTTGATAGCATCCCATCTCCGGTAAAATGGTCGAAGGGAAGCGAATTATATTCGACCGATTCAAGTTCAGGAAACATCTACAGCGGAACCGTGCGAAAAAGAGAAGTCATAAATTCCAAATTCTTGCAGTCGAGCAATGATATGTCGAATGAAGAGCGCGTAGTCTCGACAATAAACTGACGGGTTATCGTAACCGCGGTCAGCGCTCCAGCGAGATAAGGGCATTCCTCCCCCGCAAATAGAGAATAATGAGCAGCGCCGACACTTGTTGCAGGATGATATCTGCATGCCGGCATAGGCCGCGTACTCCCTGGATGAGAGCACTGTTGAAAGAGAAGTGTTGAGAATGTTCCATTGCCGACTGAACATATCCGCGCCCTCGAAGGAAGCTCGAAGCGTATCGTTTTTCCGAATTTCGCCGTTGGTCTCGATTATGAGAATTCCATAGCATTCTTTTCCATGACCCTCCTTCCGACTCGTTCCGCCAAGACAAAGTTTAATTGTGTCATCAGCAAGGCGAAGAGGAACAGGCGAAGAATCTGCAAGATATAAGTCAAGCAACTGTATCAGCCATTGTCCATATTCAGTACTGGAGAATCTTTTCTTTCCTGGCGGCAAGCGATCATGGTTTCCATCTTGTAGAAGGAAATCCATGCTGGGAACACCCAGTGTTTTAAGAAATCTATATACAAGTTCAGGCTTGACGGCAGGATGGATCACTGAAAGAGTTCCAGAAAACAGAAATTCTCTTTCGGAATGGGCCGATAGAAGTCGAATGCCGCGCATAGTTTTGGCATGAGTGCTTCTGCCAAGATGGTCTACTCTTGCAAGGTCATTGATTTCCAGAGGCCCATCAATACTTACAGATACACTCGTGCGCGTTTCAACAAAAAGATCCAGCATTTTCTCGTTGAGAAGTGCTCCGTTGGTTTGGATGCTAATTGGATAGCTTTCGGGGGAAAGGTGAGTCCGCAAGCCACGCAGTATCGTTGCCAGACCGCTAAAACCCAGTAGCAGCGGCTCCCCACCATGGAGAACGATCGCAAAGCCCGTGCGCTGTTTTTCAGCTTGCTCGACCAGTCGTTCCTGGATGGCCGTCAATACATGCCGACTCATTCGTTTGGGCTGGGCGCGCCATGTGTTATCGGGTCCTTGATATACATAGCAGTATGAGCAGTCAAAATTGCATCGGCTGGCGGTCTTTATCAGAACCGTATCGAGCCGATCCTCAATTTTGGCAGCGCGACGAGGGATAGCGCGGCTATCGGCCCCGGTTGTGACGGTTGTGGACACGGTCATACGCGGCTTCCGCGAGGTTTTCATTTCGCACTTCTTCAAGCAGACGGGACAAGATTGGGTGCGTCATAGCATTGGAGGATGCTTTTTCGCTCGACCCATCACGGGTCTTCACAGTAGTGGACGATTCAGGTGAAAGTTGCTTGATGCGATGTCCCATGAGTGCCTCTCCAGTATCTATTGTCTGGACGACCGCGTACGATGACGCCGACATCATGATAAGCGAATCGGATAATCGAAACAAGCATTTCATAACGTATTGAAATTTAAGAATAATTTTCGCAGAAAACCAGCAACATATTGATTTTATTGACTTCTATGTTGTAATTTAGGATCATTTTCGGGTGGATTGGTCAGCCTCGACTGATCAGGAACTCGCTGGAGTTCGCTTCCCGGCATGTATCCAGAGGCAGACTCCTTCAAGAGTTCGCCCCTTGCCATACATGCTGGAATGAGCTCCGTGGGCGTGGAGTCATTCACAGCGCGATATTGTACGCCAGGAGTCGGGACGAAGTTTTCCATATCCGGAAGCACGACACGTCGCGGATGGAGGTGAGGAAGCGCAAAGGACTCCTGTTGCGTTGTTGTGCATGAATATAACTCGGCCGCTTCGCGCGGGCAACGCCAGATTCACTGTCAGGTACGGACATGCCACATATTGATAGAGAGCTTTACGAAGTTTGGGATGCGCTACGCGCAAGTTCAAGTCAACGCGATGACAAATTAGTAGAAGTTCGAATCACCAACCTGCGAGGCATTGAAAGTCTTCCATTCTCCTTTAACTATCCGGTCTGCGTTCTTGCTGGCCCGAATGGTTGCGGCAAATCAACAGTGCTGTTCACTTGCGCGTGCGCCTACAAAGTGCCCGGAGAAAGCGCTCGGAACTTTTCACCCAGCCAACTGTTTCCGAATTTCGCAAGCTCCCAGCAAGGCGTGCGCTCGGATTTGGCGCAGCAGACAGAACTTGAATTTCACTATCTGTATAAGGGCGAGCGCCAATCCATGATATGGAAGCGAGGAAAATCCTGGAGTCGGACGGGTCCCCATCCAGAGCGAAAAGTCTATTTACGCACCCTTGCCAACCTCACTAGCCCTGCCGAGGTGCGGGGCATCTTGCAGCTGGGAAGAAAACAGGTTTACACCAAAAATATTAGCTCCGACTTGCTTCTTTTTGCTCACCGCATCTTGCCGTGGCGATATCAGAATCTCGATCTGATCAGTGGCCAATCTCAGCGTGACCTGTTATTTGCTGAGATTGATGGCAGCGATGAAACATGCTACTCCGAATTCCACATGTCCTCGGGCGAACGAACCATAGTGCGCATATCCAAAGATATTTCTCATCTGGAAAATGCCTTGATATTGATCGATGAAATCGATACTGGTCTGCACCCTTATACACAGCAGCAGGCGATGCTTGAATTACAACGAAGCGCTTTGAGACAAAAATTGCAAATTATCGTTGCATCTCATAGCCCTGTCGTGCTGGATAGCGTGCCGCCAGAAGGCAGGATATTCCTGGATCGAGATGAATCCGGTCACGTGTGTAAAGAGCCCCTATACCGGGATATTTTCCAGAAGTCATTGTATGGACAATCGCAAGATCGACTCTCTATATTGTGTGAAGACGATGTCGCCGAAGGCTTGATCCTCGGAGTATTGGATGTTATCAATTACCAACTTGGTTTGCGCCATGAGGATATTATTGTTGGAAAGAACACCGGAAAGAATGAGTTTCCAAGCCACATTCGCACGCTCGGGAAGTTCCGTAAACTCACGGATTTTCTCGTCGTGCTCGACGGAGACTCGCGAACGATGGAAAATGAATTGAAGGCGGTAGCGGAGGAATATGGCCATCAGTTACAACCATTATTTCTTCCAGGGAATGCCTCTCCGGAACAATGGCTTTGGCAAACTCTGTGTGAAAAACCGAATTGCTATGCGACAATATTCGGCCTCTCGGAGGCCAATATGAGGAAGATATTTCAGAGAATAGCGGATTTGGTCGAGGGTGCCGTTAAGCGAAACGACGAAGCAAAGGCCGCCTTGAGTATGTTTGCCGATCATGCCAAGCAAACATTGCCTCAAATCGCACGAGCAATAGGCAAGAAAGAAGCCGAGAATAAAACGATCCCGGAATTATTGGTCGGTCTTGAAGAGCAGATTTCTCGCTGGAGAAACTTCTGATTCATATAAGATTTCAAGCTTATATTTTGGGCGGCTCAGGCCACTTCGGCGATCTCGGTCAGCGGGATCGACCGGGCGCGTTCCGCCGCTTCCATGAAGGATTCGATTTCGTTGAAGTTGAGGTAGCGGTAGATATTGTCCGCCATGGTGTCGATCGGCTTCAGGTAGTCCAGGTATTCGTCCATCGACGGGATCTTGCCCAGCGCCGCGCTGACCGCCGCCAGTTCCGAAGAGGCGAGGAAGACGTCCGCGCCTTGTCCGAGCCGGTTCGGGAAATTCCGGGTCGAAGTCGAAACGACCGTCGAGTTCGGCGCCACCCGGGCCTGATTGCCCATGCATAGCGAGCAGCCCGGCAACTCCGTGCGCGCGCCGGATACGCCGAAAATGCTATAGACGCCTTCGCTGATCAGCTGGTGCTCGTCCATCCGGGTCGGCGGGGCGATCCAGAGCCGGGTCGGCAAGGGCGGTTCTATCCGGCGCAATACTTCGCCGGCGGCGCGGAAATGGCCGATATTGGTCATGCAGGAGCCGATGAAGACCTCGTCGATCTTCGTTCCCGCCACCGCCGACAGCGGCTTGATGTCGTCGGGGTCGTTCGGGCAGGCGAGCAGGGGTTCGGTGATCTCGTCGAGGTCGATTTCGAGCACCTTGCGGTATTCGGCGTCGGCGTCGGGCTGCAGCAATACCGGGTTCTCCAGCCATGCTTCCATCTGCCGCGCGCGCCGCTCGAGCGTGCGGGCGTCGCGGTAGCCCTTGTCGATCATCCAGCGCAGCAAGGTGATGTTCGACTTGAGGTATTCGATGATCGGCTCCTGGTCGAGCAGGATCGTGCAGCCGCCGGCGGAGCGCTCGGCCGAGGCGTCGGAAATCTCGAAAGCCTGCTCGACTTTCAGTTTGGGCAGGCCTTCGATCTCGAGCACGCGGCCGGAGAAGATATTCTTCTTGCCTTTCTTGGCGATGGTCAGGTCGCCGGACTGGATCGCCGCGTACGGAATCGCGTTGACGAGATCGCGCAAGGTGATGCCCGGCCGCATTTCGCCCCGGAAGCGCACGAGCACCGATTCGGGCATGTCGAGCGGCATGACGCCGGCGGCGGCGGCGAAAGCGACCAGGCCCGAACCCGCCGGGAAGGAAATGCCGATGGGGAAGCGGGTATGCGAGTCGCCGCCGGTGCCGACGGTATCCGGCAGCAACATGCGGTTCATCCAGCTATGGATGATGCCGTCGCCGGGACGCAGGGAAACGCCGCCCCGGGTCTGGAAGAAACTCGGCAGGCTGTGCTGGGTCTCGATATCGACCGGTTTGGGGTAGGCCGCGGTATGGCAGAAGGACTGCATCACCAGGTCGGCGGAAAAGCCGAGGCAGGCCAGATCCTTCAGTTCGTCCCGGGTCATCGGGCCGGTGGTGTCCTGGCTGCCGACCGTGGTCATGCGCGGTTCGCAATAACTGCCGGGGCGCACGCCTTCGACGCCGCAGGCCCGGCCGACCATTTTCTGGGCCAGCGTATAGCCCCTGTCCGATTCCCGGCCGGTCAGCGGCGAGCGGAAGACATCGCTCGGCGGCAAGTCGAGCGCGGCGCGGGCGCGGGCGGTCAGCCCCCGGCCGATGATCAGCGGAATCCTGCCGCCGGCGCGCACTTCGTCGAGCAGCACCTCGGTCTTGAGCCTGAAGCTCGACAGCAGTTCGCCGCTCGCCGCGGCGCGAATCTCGCCCGCGCGGACGTCGATGTCGATGACGTCGCCGGTATCGAGCTGGTCGACATCGCATTCGAGGGGCAGGGCGCCGGCGTCTTCCAGGGTATTGAAGAAGATCGGCGCCATCTTGCCGCCGATGCACACGCCGCCGGAACGTTTGTTGGGAATATGGGGAATATCGCGGCCGATATGCCAGAGCACCGAATTGACAGCCGACTTGCGCGACGATCCGGTGCCCATGACATCGCCCGCGAGCGCGACCGGATGGCCGCTTCGCGCGAGTTCGGCGATCTGCCCGGCGGCGTCGGCGACGCCTTCGCGGGGGTTCTTGTACATCGCCAGGGCGTGCAGCGGGATATCGGGCCGCGACCAGGCGTCCTGGGCCGGGGAAAGGTCGTCGGTATTGGTCTCGCCGGGCACCTTGAACACGATCATGCGGAGTTTTTCCGGCACGGGCGGCCGGGAAGCGAACCATTCGGCGTCGGCCCAGCTCCGCAGCACGCGCCCGGCGTGTTCGCAGCCCTTGCCGGCGCGTTCCGCGACATCGTGGAAGGCATCGAAAACCAGCAGGATATGGCGCAACTCGTCGGCCGCGGCCGCCGCCATTTCAGCATCGTCCAGCAATTCCACCAGGGTCGAGACATTGTAGCCGCCGAGCATCGAGCCGAGCAGTTTCACCGCCTTGCCGCGGTCGATCAGCGGCGATTCGGCCTCGCCGCGGGCGAGCGCGGACAGGAAGCCGGCTTTCACGTACGCCGCCTCGTCGACTCCCGGCGGCACGCGGTCGGCAATCAGGCCGAGCAGGAACGCTTCTTCCCCGGCCGGCGGATTTTCGAGCAATGCGACGAGTTCGGCGACTTGCCGGGCGGACAGGGGCAGCGGCGGGATGCCGAGCGCGTCCCGCTCGGCGACATGTTCTCGATATTCTTGCAGCAAACCGGAATCCTCCTTATTGTCCGACGATGACGGAAGCCCTGATCTGGTTCTGGTCGGGACTTCCCGCGGTGCAGGCCCGCGGTACAAAAGAGTACCGCCGGATTCGACGGCGCAGGCCATTGCATCCGAAAGCAAGACGGGACCGCGCTGTTGTCTCGCGGTATCGCGTCGCCGAATGATTGCCCCGGACGATCACGCCTTTGACAAATGAATAATGCCATGAATGGAATTATTCAGATAATATCCGCCCGTCCGGCCCGCCATGGCCGCGTTCGCGCGGGACGAGACCCGAAACGCCGCGGAACGGCGTGTTCCGCCGGGTCCGGAATTCGCCGAATCGGCCGTTATTCTAGGCGAACCGGCCCCGGAATTCCACCTGGCCCGGCCTGCCGGCGAAGACCTGCGATGCTGCCGCGCAGCCCGGCGAGTCCGCGATGAAAGATATTCGAACGCCTTGCATCGGCATCTGCTCCACGACTTCCCTGGGGGATCGCGTATGCAGGGGATGCAAGCGCTACGCGACCGAAGTGATCGATTGGAACCGTTACGACGACAGCGCCAGACGCGCCGTGCTCGCGCGCATCAAGCAATTCAATATCCGCATCCTCGAGCCCCGCTTTGCCATCTTCGCGCCGGCCCGCTTGCGGGCGGGCCTGCGCCGGCTGCGCATTCCCCGCGGCCCGCATCGGTCGCCATATTGCTGGCTGCACAACCTGCTCAAGAAGGGCCTGGACGAAATCGACGATCTCGACAGTTTCGGCGTGCGCCTGCGGCCGCCCTGCGCGGGCCAGGATCTGCGCGAACTCTCGTTGCGGGCGGAAGAGGAATTGCTGCGCCTGGCCGAAGCCCATTTCGACCGCTATATCGCGCCGCCCCGGCGCGCGGCGGCCGCTGCCCCGCCGCCGGATTCGCCGCTGCAAGCCGGCGAATGCGGAAGCGGGACAAGACCGGGAAAGCGCTGATCGAGTCGGGGTTTCTGCGGCGCATGGGTGCCGGCTGCGCCGCCGAATCCGCGGGCAAGACAAGACCGCGCTTTTGTCTTGCGGCAATGAATGATTCCATGGATGGAATCATTCAGAAGATACAAAACTTTCGCGGGCTGGCCGCAGCGGGGCTTTGTCGCAGTCCGGCGCCGCGGCGCGGGCGCGGCGCCGTCATAGCGGGAAGCTCCGCAATTCGGCTTCGCCGCCGTCGATGGCGGCATACCAGCCGCGGCGGTCCCAGTCGCCGAGCACGACGCGCACGGCCGGCTGCGCCGGCGGCGGGCCGGCCGCGGGCAATTCGTGCACCGCGGGGCGATGGGTATGCCCGTGGAGCAGGCGGCGGCAGCCGCGGGCGCGGATCAGTTCGCGCACGGCATCGGCGTTGACGTCCATGATTTCGGCCGGCTTGTCCGCGGCGGCGGCGCGGCTCCGGCGCCGGGCCTGGTCGGCCCAGGCCTGGCGTTCGGCCGGGGGCAGAGACAGGAATTCCCGCTGCCAGGCCGGGTTCCTGACCATGCGGCGAAAGGCCATGTAATCGACATCGTCGGTGCAAAGCGCGTCGCCGTGCAGCAGGAGCCAGTTCGCGCCGCCGGCTTCGAGTTCGAACGGTTCGGCGACGAGCCTGCCGCCGCAACGCGCGGCGTAATCGTCGCCGATGAGGAAGTCCCGGTTGCCGCGCATGAGATATACCTCGGCGCCGCGCGCGGCGAGCGAGCGCAAGGCGGCGGCGACCTCGGCCGCCGGCGGCGATTCCGCGTCGTCGCCGATCCACAGTTCGAACAGGTCGCCGAGGATGAAGAAATCCCGGCGGCCGGCCGGCACGGCCGCGACGAAATCGACGAAAGCGCGGGTGATGTCGGGCCGCGCTTGCTGCAAGTGCAGGTCGGATACGAGGATGGCCGGCGCGTCCGGCACGGCCGCCGCCATTCAGTCGTTCCCGGTTTCGACCCTGGCCGACTGGATGAGGACTTCCTCGACCGGCACGTCGCGATGGCCGGCCATGGCTTTGGTCGCGCCGCCCTTGATGCGGTCGACCACGTCCATGCCTTCGACGACCTTGCCGAATACCGCATAGCCCCAGCCGTCGGGGGTCTGGTCGCGATGGTCGAGGAAGCTGTTGTCGGCGACATTGATGAAGAATTGCGAGGTGGCCGAATGCGGCTCCGAAGTGCGGGCCATGGCGATGGTGCCGGCGAGGTTCTTCAGGCCGTTGTCGGCTTCGTTGCGGATCGGGGCGCCGCCGCGCTTGCCGCGCAAGCCCGAACTGAAGCCGCCGCCCTGGATCATGAAATTGTCGATCACCCGATGGAACAGCAGGCCGTCGTAGAAGCCCTGCTCGACATAGTCCCGGAAGTTGCGCGCCGACACGGGCGCCTTGTCGAAGTCGAGCGCGACCCGAATGGTTCCGAAATTGGTTCGCAGCGCTATCACGGGGAGGCTCCTGTTTGCGGGGCTGTTCCCGGGCGGCGTCCGGCCATGGATGAAGCGAACTCGGGAAGGCCGCTATAATACCCGTTTTCCCCGCGCCGGCAACAGGCGGCCTCCCGGCGGCGCGCCATGGCGTTCGGGAGCAAGCCGAGACCGCGCCCCGGTCTTGCGGCGATGAACGATTCCCTGGCCGGAATGATGCGGGGGAGGTCGGGGCGAAGGCCGCGTTTCGCCTTGCGGCAAGGCGCGAGGTCATGGATGGAACCCTGCGGAGGATGCCCAGGCGGACGACATGAACGACTCGGACAACAATCGCGCGGCCGCGCCCGGCGCCGCCGAACCGTCGGGCTTCATCCGCCGGTTGATCGCCCGGGATCTCGCCTCCGGCAAATACGGCGGCCGCGTGCATACGCGCTTTCCGCCGGAACCCAACGGCTATCTGCATATCGGCCACGCCAGGTCGATCTGCCTGAATTTCGGCCTGGCGGAGGAATACGGCGGCCGCTGCAACTTGCGTTTCGACGACACCAATCCGCTCGGGGAAAGCCGGGAATTCGTCGACGCGATCAAGCGCGATATCCGCTGGCTCGGTTTCCGCTGGCACGGGGAGGCGCGCTTCGCCTCGTCGTATTTCGGGCAACTTTACCAATTCGCCCGGCAATTGATCCGCAAGGGCAAGGCCTATGTTTGCGCCCTGCGCCCCGACCAGGTTCGCGAATATCGCGGCACGCTGGTCGAACCGGGCGTGAACAGCCCCTGGCGCGACCGCGAGCCGGAACAGAGCCTCGACCTGTTCGAGCGCATGCGCGCGGGGGAGTTCGCCGACGGCGAGTTGTGCCTGCGGGCGAAGATCGACATGGCTTCGCCGAATATCAACATGCGCGATCCGGTCCTGTATCGCATCCGCCACGCCGGCCATCACCAGACGGGCGCGCATTGGCGCGTGTATCCAACCTACGACTACGCCCATTGCATTTCGGACGCCGTCGAGCGGATCACCCATTCGCTTTGCACGCTCGAATTCGAGGATCATCGCCCCCTGTACGACTGGATCCTGCGCAATCTCGATATCGAGTCCCTGCGCGCGGCCGCCGGGCCGGACGTCGCGGACGCGCCTTGCGCGCTGCCGGAACAGACCGAATTCGCCAAGTTGCGAATCAGCCATACCTTGCTGGGCAAGCGCTTCCTGCGCGCCCTGGTGGAGCAGGGCGCGGTCGACGGCTGGGACGACCCGCGCATGCCGACCCTGGCGGGCCTGCGCCGGCGCGGCTACACGCCGGCGGCGATCCGCAATTTCTGCGAGCAGGCGGCCGCGGCCCGCAGCGAAGGCCTGGTCGATATCGGCATGCTCGAACACGCGGTCCGCGCGGACCTCGACTGGAATGCCCCCCGCGCCATGTGCGTATTGCGGCCGCTGAAGGTCGTGCTGCGCAATTTCGCCGCGGAGCGGGTCGAGCGGCTGCGGCTGCCGCGCCATCCCAAGCGGGAGGAGCTGGGCGCGCGCGAGGTTCCGCTGACGCGCGAAATCCATATCGAACGGGAAGATTTCAGCGAGCATCCGCCGGCCGGATTCAAGCGCCTCGCGGCCGGCGGCGAAGTGCGCCTGCGCGGGGCTTATGTGATCCGCTGCGATGAAATCGTCCGGGACGCCGCCGGCGCGGTCAGCGAATTGCATTGCAGCGTCGATTTCGACACGCTCGGCCGGCGGCCGGAAGGCCGCAAGGTGAAAGGCGTGATTCACTGGGTTTCCGCGACCGAGGGCAAGTCCGTCGCGGCGCGCTTGTATGACCGGCTGTTTCTCGGCGAGAATCCCGCGCCGAAAAGCGCGCGGGAAGTCGCCGGCGGGATCAATCCCGCTTCGCTGGTCCGGCTCGACGGCTGCGTGATCGAGCCCGGCGTCTTCGCGCCGGCGGCCGGAGATCATTTCCAGTTCGAGCGCGTCGGCTATTTCTGCCGCGACTCGAAAGCGCCCGCCGGCGTCGCGGTCTTCAATCGCGCGGTCGGCCTGCGCGATTCCTGGACGGCGGCCGGCGCCGCGGGAAAGCGCTGACCGGGTCGGGGCCGGGCAGACCATGTTCGAGTTGAAACAGGGCAAGGGCGAGGATTCAGTGCTTTCGATCTACAACACCCTCTCGGGCCGCAAGGAGGAGTTCAGGCCGATCGAGCCGGGCAAGGCGCGCATGTACGTTTGCGGCGTCACCGTCTACGATTATTGCCACCTCGGCCATGCCCGCTGCCTGGCGGCCTTCGATATCGTCGCGCGCTACCTGCGCGCGCGCGGCTTCGAACTCACCTATGTCCGCAATATCACCGATATCGACGACAAGATTCTCGCCCGGGCCGAGCAGAACGGCGAATGGTTTTCCGAACTGACCGACCGTTTCATCGCCGCCATGCGCGAGGACGAAAGGGCGCTCGGCATCTTGCCGCCGGACCAGGAGCCGCGCGCGACGGCCTGCATGGACGAGATCATCGCCATGATCGAGCAACTGGTGGCCGCCGACTACGCCTATCGCGCCGCCAATGGCGACGTCTACTTTTCGGTGTTGCGCTTTCCCGGCTACGGGCGGCTTTCGAAGCGCAATCTCGACGAACTGCTCAGCGGCGCCCGGGTCGAACCGGGCGAACTGAAACGCGACCCGCGCGATTTCGCCTTGTGGAAATCGTCGCCCGACGCGGGCGTGGGCTGGGATTCGCCCTGGGGCTACGGCCGGCCCGGCTGGCATATCGAATGTTCGGCGATGTCCTGCGCCGCGCTGGGAGACCATTTCGATATCCATGGCGGCGGCGCGGACCTCGTCTTCCCCCATCACGAGAACGAGATCGCCCAGTCGGTCGCCGCCACCGGCGCGCCTTTCGCGAACTTCTGGATGCATAACGGCCCGCTGCGGATCGACGACGAGAAAATGTCCAAATCCCTCGGCAATTTCCTTACCGTGCGCGAGGTGTTGTCCCGCCACGACGCGGAAGTCGTGCGGCATTTCCTCGCCGCCAGCCATTACCGCAGCCCCCTGAACTATTCGGAACAGGCGCTGGCCCGCTCCGCGCGCGCGCTCGAGCGCCTTTATACGGCGTTGCGGGGGCTGGATGCGGCGGGAGCGAGAATGCTGGTCAACAGCCGCTACGAGCGCGCCTTCAACGCCGCCATGGACGATGATTTCAATACCCCGGCGGCATTCCGCGTCCTGTTCGACCTGGCCCGGGAAATCAACCGGATGAAAACCGAAGACGCCCGCGCCGCGGCGCAATTCGGCCGGCTGCTGATCAAGCTCGGCGCGGTGCTGGGCATCCTGCAAACCGGACCGGAAGCCTGGCTGCGCGGCGCGGGCGTGAGCGCGGGCGCCGAACAGCTGGACGCGGCCCAGGTGGAATCCCTGCTCGCGGCGCGGGAGCGCGCGCGGGCGGAGCGGAACTGGCGGGAAGCCGACCGCATCCGCGAGCGGCTCAGCGCCATGAACGTGGTGGTCGAGGACGGCGCGCAAGGCTCGCGCTGGCGCGTCGCGGCCAGGACGCCGAAGTGATGTCCGGGCCGGCGCGCGTCTTGCTGCACTCGAACTCGAATGTTTGCCATATTTCAGCCGGTCGGATATAGTCCTGCTCCAACGCAAGCGCTATCCTGCAAAAACGAGAACAGGAGAGCGATAGGGAAGTTCTGATCAAGTCAGTGCTTCCCTGCGGCGCAATGGATGGGATTGCGCGGAGCCTCTCCGGCGCGCCCGGGCATATGGGAGCGTCGCCGGATTCGATGGCGCAAGCCATTGCATCCGGAATCAAGACAAAACGCGCTTTTGTCTTGCGGTGATGAATGATTCCCTGGATGGAATTATTCAGGAAGCACCAAAGCAATAAATAAGCGAAGGCGGGGCGGAACAAGTTCCATGTTGGGCGAATCTCTTTCAGGGCTGTTCGGCCGGAGGTTTCTGGAACTCCGCGCGCCTCCTTCCCCCCCCCCCCCCGAGCGAGATTGCGGGCAGGCAAAACCGGGCATCGTAGTACCCGCAGACTCGCACCGCGGACCGAAGTCGGCGGCGGGCGCCCTGCTTCGTATCCGGTCGCGGTCTCCGCGCGGAGCGGAGGGTCGCCCCTTGACTGATCGAGCGCAGCGCGACGCTTGCGGCCCGGGGCGGGAGTGCGTGCCGCCCCGCTCGAACGCAGCGCGACCCTGGCCGCCGGCTGCATCGGCGCGCCGTGCACGAACTGGACGCTCTGCTTGCCCCGGACCGCTCGGGCGGCTGGCGGCGGCAACGTTCCGCCGCCTGCGGCCGCTTTCTTCCCGCTGCCGCGCGGGCAGCGCCGCCTTCCGCCCGCCGGCGCTGGCCGCCGTTCTCCTGTTCGCGCTGAGCGCGGGCCTTGCGCCCCAGGCGGCGCATGCCACGTGGGGGGTCTTGACGGCCACCCCGGGCGATGGGCAGGTTACGCTGACCTGGACCTGGACGCACTCACGACCTAACAGCAGCTGGTGGTGGTTCAGGTATACAAGAGCTGGCCAACCTTATCACGAGTATAACGTCGTTCGTGGGATCGGCTCCATTTACGACTCAAAGTACAACCTGATTGGGGCTCATCATCGCACCCAGACGATTACCGGACTCACCAATGGGGTCGAGTACGTGTTTGAGGTACACGCCCATATTCCTAATACGGCTTTGGAGGTGAGGGCGACCCCGTCGCGCTATCCCATTGCCCCGAAGGGCGTCACCGCGACGCCGGGAACCGGCCAGGTCACCTTGTCCTGGGACGCTCATAACGACTCGCGCGTCACGCGCTGGGAGTACGAGCAGACCAGCGGGGGCACAACCGGGAACTGGCAGAAGATCTCCGCGAGCAATGCCTCAACCACCAGCCACACGGTGACGGGTCTGACCAACGGCACGCGGTACGGCTTCAGGGTCCGCGCGGCAAGCGATGGTCTCGGCGCCCCGTCGGCCTCCGTGTTCGCAACGCCACGGCCCGCTCCCTGCGCTTTGAGAATTGCCAGTGTCAGTGGGCCGGGTCCGACGGTCGCGTTCCGTTGGGGGCCCACCAAGGCAAATTGCGGCGACATCAGCCGGACGCAGGTTCAGAAGAAACTCGCCAGCAGCCCGGACTGGAGCGGGAGTGTCTGGGAAACCCTGTCCACGAATTACTATCGAAACTCCGGTGTCGCATTTACCGTGGACGACACCTTGCGGGTGAGTCTTGCCGAGGGCAACAGCTACCATGTGCGCGTCCGCGCGGTCAACGAAGGCCTCACCGTCACGTCCGAGGAAGGCGTCGCCGGCCCGCCGTCCTCGGAAACTCTTCTGTGGCTCGGTCCTCCAGGGTCTCCAACCGGGCTGAAGGCCGCGCCCTTTCAGGCTGCGATCCAGCTCACCTGGAACCAGCAGGCGTCAGGACAGAAGGTGACCGGATGGGATGTTCGGAGGAAGGAGGGCGCCGGCAGTTACGGCGAATGGGGCCGTATTACGGGTTCCGGCGCGAACACCGTCCTCCATTCGGCGAGCGGGCTGACGTCCGGGGTCGACTACACGTTTCAGATTCGGGCGGTGAACGCCGCCGGCGACGGTCGGGCTTCCGAAGAAGTGACCGAAACGCCGACCGGCGTGACGATCTCCCAACCCGCGCTGACGGTAGAAGAAGGTAGCAGCAGCACCTATACGGTGGTGCTTGATGCCGAGCCGTCGGCCGACGTCACGGTGACCGTGGGCGGCGCTGCGGCCGGCGTGTCGGTGAGTCCGCCGTCGCTGGTCTTCTCGCTGCTGAACTGGAACCAGCCGCAGACGGTGACGGTCTCCGCGGCCGAGGACGACAACGCGGTTTCCGAACCGGTGACACTGACCCACAGCGCCAGCGGCGGAGGCCTGGACTCGGTGCCCATCCGCGCGGTCGTGGTGACCGTGACGGAGAACGAAACGGCCGGATTCGCCCTGTCGGAGTCCGATCTGGAGCTGGAGGAGGGCGAGTCCGGCTCCTGGACGGTGGCGCTGACCTCCGAGCCGACCGCCGATGTGACGGTCACCATCAGCGGCGCCCCGAGCGGCGTGACGGTGACTCCGCCCACGCTGACGTTCACGGCCGCGGACTGGCAGACGCCGCAGGCGGTGACGGTCGCGACGGTCGACGATGAAGACGCGGCGCCGTTGCCCGCGGTGACGCTGACCCACAGCGCGTCCGGCGGCGACTACGGCTCGCTCACCGCCTCGGTTGCGTTGACCGTGACCGAGAACGATACGGCTGGGCTGACGTTCTCGGATGGCGACAAGGAGATCAGCCAGCTGGAGGTCATCGAGGACGGGTCGGGCAACTACATGGTGGCGCTGACGTCCGAGCCGACCGCCGATGTGACGGTGACCATCACGCCGGGGCCGGGCGACGTGACGGTGCAGTCGGGGTCGCTGACCTTCACTGCCCTCAACTGGAGCGCCGCGCAGCAGGTGGTTGTCCTCGCGGCCGATGACGACGACGCGAAGACGGATCCTGCGGTGACACTGACCCACAGTGCGTCCGGCGGCGATTACGGCTCGGTAACCGGCGCGCTCACGGTGGCCGTGCTGGAACATGATCCGCCCGGGAAGCCCGTGAACTTCAGCGCGACGGCGGGCGACAGCCAGGTGACGCTGTCCTGGAACGATCCGCAGAATCCCGACATCAGCGGCTGGGAGTTCCAGCAGGCCGTGCGCGGCGCCAGCTTCGGCGCGTGGACGCCCATCCCCGATTCCGCCGCCGCGACCACCAGCCACACGGTCACGGGTCTGACCAACGGCGTCTTCTACAGTTTCAAGCTCCGCGCCGTCGCCCAGCTCCGGGAGTCCCTCAGGGGGGAGAAGGAAGACGCCGAGGGCGTCAGCTCCGACGAGATCAGCGCGCTGCCGCGCCGGCTGGGCAAGAACGTCGCCCTGTTCGTCTCCGACGCACAAATTGAAGAAGGACAGGCCGGCACGACACCTGTCCTGATCCGTCTCGTTCTCGGTGAGCCGGCGCCCGCTGGCGGGCTCGGCCTCGCCTTCGAGGTCGATGGAACCTCGACGGCAACGGCGAGCGCGCCGGTCGCGACCAGTTGCTCGGCGCCGAACCCGATGGATGCGGACATGTGCTGGCCGCGCGGCGCCCGTGTTCTTGTGCCCGCAGCCCAGGACGTTGCCGTGCATCAAGTCGCTGTCCGAGGCGACCGGGCGATCGAGCCGAACGAGACCCTCGTGCTGAATGTCGTGCCCGGCGTCGATGGCTGGACCGGGGACTCGGCCACCATCACCATCGTCGACGACGAGGTGGCGCCCGCCGCGCCGACGGGCCTCGCCGCCGAGGCGCGCAACGGGCAGGCGCTCCTCACCTGGGACGACCTGGGGAATTCCGACATCACGCGCTGGGAGTTCCAGCAGAAGGAAGGCTCGGGCGGCAGCTACGGCGCCTGGACGGCCATCCCGGGTTCCGGCGCCGCGACCACCAGCCACACGGTGACGGGCCTGACCAACGGCACGGAGTACGGCTTCAAGGTGCGCGCGGTGAGCCCGCGCGGCAACGGCGCCGAATCGGCCGAGGCGACGGTGACGCCGGGCGCGGTTCCCGCCGCGCCCACTGGCTTCAGGGCGACCCCAGGCGACGCGCAGGTAGAGCTGTTCTGGGATGCTGCCCCGGGCAACTCCGGCATCCTTCGTTGGGAAGTGCGGTTCAGGAAGGACAGTGAGGACTACCAGCAACCGTGGGCGCCGATCCCGGGCGGCGCCGCAACAACGGAATTGGGGCCGCTCACCGCCGAAAACGGCGTCGTGTACATCTACCAGTTGCGCGCAGTGAATGCCGCCGGCCCCGGGGAGGCCGCCGAACTGACCGTGAAGCCTCTCCCTCCCTTGCCCGGGAAGCCGACGGCGCTGAAGGCGACCGCTGGCAACGCGCAGGTCGCTCTCGCCTGGGATCATCCCATTATCGCCCCTCCGAATGAGCGCAAGTACGAACTCCAGCGCAAGCAAGGCGCAAGCGGCAGCTACGGTGCCTGGAAGCGGGTCGACATCCGCCTAGTAGATCTGGGACGTCTTAAGTACGAGGCGCACCATGTGGTCACGGGCCTGACCAACGGCGCTACCTACAGCTTCAGGGTGCGCGAGTTGAATGAGGCCGGCGCCGGCCCCGCATCGGACGAGGCGACGGTGACGCTGCCGGCCGTCGTGCCCGCTGAACCGACCGGAGTCCGCGCCATCGCCAGCAACCGTCAGGTGCTGCTGCGCTGGGACGACCCGAACAACCCCGGCATCACCCGCTGGGAATTCCAGGGGAAGGAAGGCGCCAGCGTCAGCTACGGCCCCTGGGCGCCCATCCCCGGTTCCGACGCCTCCACCACCAGCCACATGGTCACCGGTCTGACCAACGACACCGTCTACGCCTTCAAGGTGCGCGCGGTGAACGCGACCGGCGCCGGCGCCGAGTCTTCCGAGGTCACGGCGACGCCGGTCGCCGTGCCGGCGCCGCCGTCGGGCTTCCGGGCGACGCCGGACCACCGCAGCGTGATCCTGACCTGGGACGACCCGAAGGACAGCAGCATCACGCGCTGGCAGGTCCGGTTCTTGCCGGAGACAGAGGAGTTCCAGGATGCGAACTCGAACTGGCTGGACATCCGCGGTTCCGGCGCGACCACCACGCGGCACGAAGTAGGGGGCTTGCCGTCTGGCCAGATCCACCGCTTCCAGGTGCGTGCTGTCAGCAGTGCCGGCGTCGGGCCCGCGTCGGACGAGGCGCTCGCCGGCCCGACGGATCCCGGCGTGACCGTCTCGACCTCCAGCCTGACCGTGGAGGAGGGCGGCAGCGGCGAGTACACGGTGAAACTGAACACCTCGCCCCTGGGCCGCCAGGTTGTGATCGCCGTGGCCGGCGCGTCCGGCGAGCTGAGCGCGGCGCCGGCGACCCTCACCTTCACCGGCGCGAACTGGATGGAGCCGCAGACGGTCACGGTGACCCTGGCCGAGGACGGCGACGCGCAGACCGATGCCGCGCAGACCCTGACCCACAGCGCCCGCGGCGGCGGCTACGACCGCGTGGACATCGCCTCGGTGTCGGTGACGCTGGCGGAGAACGACCCGCCCCTGAAACCGGCGAACTTGCGCGCCATCGCGGGCAATGGCCAGGTCATGCTGCGCTGGGACGACCCGGAGAATCCCGACATCACCGGCTGGGAGTTCGCGCAGAAGACGGGCGACGGCAGTTACGGCAGCTTCACGGCCATTTCCGGTTCCGACGCTGAGACCACCAGCCACACGGTGACGGGCCTGACGGACGGCACGCGGTACGGCTTCAAGGTCCGCGCCGTGAGCGCCGTCGGCGACGGCGCCGAGTCGGACGAGGCGACCGCGACCGCGGGGCGGCCGAGTCTGGGCGTGGCGGACGTGACGGCGGCCGAGGACGGCACGTTCACCTTCACGGTGACGCTGGATCCGGCGGCGCCGGCGGACGTGACCTTCAAGTACAAGGTGAGCGCGGAGAGCGGCGACACGGCGACGGCGGACACGGACTTCACCGAGGTGGCGGCGACCGCGGCCACCATTTCGGCGGGCGACACCACCTTCACGTTCACGGTGACGGTGGCGGACGACAAGCTCGACGAGGACGACGAGACCTTCACCGTGACGCTGTCGGAGCCGTCCGCCAACGCCCAGCTCGGCGACGTCGCGGCGACCGGCACGATTACCGACAACGACGCCTCGCCGGTGCTGGCCGATATCGACAACCTCACGCTCAGGCTCGGCCGGACCGTGGACATCACCGCCACGGCGACGGACGCCGACGCCGGCGACACGATCACCTACGCCTGGACGCGCAAGGACGGCGAGACCACGCCGCCGCTGCCGGGCAGCCCGGACCTGGGCCAGGCCCGGCTCACCTTCACCCCGACCGAGGCCGGCGTCTACACGATGACGGTGACGGCGAGCGACGGCGACAGCAACGGCAACAAGCACGGCAACACGGACACCGGGGAAGTGGTCATCACCGTGGTCGGCAAGGCCGCGGTGTCCGTGCCGGCGGCGCTGTCCGTCACCGAGGGCACGGACACAAACGCCACGGTGACGGTGACCACCGAGGAGGCGTTCGGCGAGGACGTGACCTTCGACGTGAGCTACGGCGGCGCCAGCGCCACCGGAGCGACCAATGCGGCGGACGGCGACTACGACAACGACGCCGTGACGTCGGTGACGTTCTCGGGCGCCGACACCACGAAGACCATCGCGATCCCGCTCAACGACGACGGGCTCGACGAGGACGACGAGACCTTCACGGTCACCATCGCGCTGGCGGAGGGCAGCGCCCTGCCGGCCGGTTTCGCGCCCGGCAACCTCACGACGACGGTGACGATCGTCGACAACGACCACTCGCCGGTGCTGCCCGACTATCCACCCACCGGAACGACCCGGGTGGGCCAGGCGGTGGATCTCTCGGCCGAGGCGACGGACGAGGACGGCGACACCATTACCTACGTCTGGACGCGCAAGGCCGGCGAGACCACGCCGCCGCTGCCGGACGGCACGAACCTGAATCAGGCCCGGCTCCTCTTCACTCCGACCGAGACCGGCGCCTACACGATGACGGTGACGGCGAGCGACCCGTACGGCAACACCGACACCGCGACGGTGGCCCTCACGGTGGTCCGGGCGCACGTGGTCTCGGCGCCGGCGGCGCTGTCGGTGACCGAGGGCACGGACGCGAACGCCACGGTTACGGTGACCACGGAGGCCGCGTTCGGCGAGGACGTGACCTTCAACGTGAGCTACGGCGGCGCCAGCGCCACCGGCGCGGCCGATCCGGCGAACGGCGACTACGAGAACGACGCCGTGACATCGGTGACGTTCTCGAGCGCCGAGACGACGAAGGACATCGCGATCCCGATCACGGACGACGACCTCGACGAGGACGACGAGACCTTCACAGTCACCGTCGCGCTGCCGGAGGGAGCCTCCCTGCCGGCCGGCTTCGCGCCCGGCAACCTCGCGACGACGGTGACGATCGCCGACGACGACCACTCGCCGGTGCTGGCGGAGATCAAGGATCGGATGGTCACGCCGGGCGATGACATCGACATCACCGCGTCCGCAACCGACGAGGACGGGGACACGGTGACGTTCGCCTGGACGCGCAAGGCGGGCGAGACGCCGGCGATTCCGGGCAGCACGACGCTGAACGCCGCGCGCCTGACGTTCACGCCTGAGGTCGGCACCTACACGATGACCGTGACGGCGAGCGACCCGCACGGCAACACCGACACCGAAGAGGTGACGATCACGGTGGCCGTGGCTATCCCTTCCGGCGTGACGATCTCGCCGACCGAGTTGACGGTCGACGAAGGCGGCAGCGGCGAGTACACGGTGAAGCTGGACACGGAGCCGACGGCGAACGTGACGGTTACGGTGGGCGGCGAATCGGGCGAAGTGACGGTGACGGGTTCGCCGTTGACGTTCACGCCGTCGAACTTCGGCACGGCGCAGACGGTGACGGTCAACGCCGGGTCCGACGAGGACACGACCGACGACACGGCGACGCTGACGCATGCGGCGGCCAGCACCGACACGGACTACGGCGCCTCCCTGGACATCGAAGATGTTTCGGTGACGGTGACCGACACGACGCCGACCTTGCAGCTTTCGACGGATCCGGCAGCGGTGAAGGAAGGATCGGACATCAGCCTGACGGTGACGTCGGACCGCGCGCTGACGGGCGATCTGACAGTGAGCCTGACGCTTGCGGACCGCGGATCGAGCGGTTTCGACGCGGACGACATCCCGGGCGCGCTGGGTCCGCGCAACTTCACTGCGTCCTTCGGCAACACCGCCGGCACGACCGGCACGGTGACGATTCCGACCAGCGTCGACTCGGATGCGGAGAGCGCGGAGACCTACACGATCACGCTGAACGACGGAACCGGCTACGCGCTCGGCGTCGACAAGACGGCCGACGGCACGCTGAATGACGGCACGGTATCGCTGAGCATCGCGGACGTGTCGGCGGCGGAGGACGGGACATTCGCGTTCACCGTGACGGCCGCTCCGGCGCCTTCGGCAGAGGTGACGTTCAAGTACACGGTGACCGCGGAGAGCGGCGACACGGCGACGGCGGACACGGACTTCACGGCGGTGACGACGGCCACCGCGGCGACGGTCGCGGCGAACGCGAGCAGCACGACGATCACGGTCTCGGTGACCGACGACACCCTGGACGAGCCGGACGAGACGTTCACGGTGACGCTGTCGGATCCGTCGTCCGGTGTGACGCTGTCCGACGCCACCGCAACAGGCACGATCACCGACAACGACGATCCGCCGGCCTTGGCCATCGCGGATCCGGCGGCGGTGGCGGAGGGCGATTCGGGCAGCACGGACATGGTGTTCACGGTGACACTGGGCGCGGCCAGCGGCCGGCAGGTGACGGTGGACTACGCGGTGGACAGCGCCTCGACGGCGACCTCGGGCACGGACTTCGCCGCTCTGGCGTCGGGCACGCTGACCTTTGCCGCCGGCAGCACCGGGTCCGCCCTGGCGCGGACCGTCACCGTTGCGGTGACCGGCGACGAGATCGACGAATCCGACGAGACGGTGGTGCTGAAGCTGAGCAATGCGGTCGGCGCGGCCCTGCCGGACCCGGCCACGGCGACAGGGACGATCACGGACGACGACACGGCGGGGGTGACGGTCTCGCCGACATCCCTGACGGTGGACGAAGGCAGAAACGGCGGCTACACGGTGAAGCTGGACACGGAGCCGACGGCGGACGTGACGGTGACGGTGGGCGGCGCTTCGGGCGACGTGACGGTGAATCCGGACAGCCTGACGTTCACGACATCGAGCTGGCGCACGGCGCAGGCGGTGACGGTGACCGCGGCGTCGGACGAGGACACGACGACGGACGCCGCGGTGACGCTGACGCACTCTGCTTCCGGCGGCGGCTATGGTTCGGTATCGATCGACTCCGTGACGGTTTCGATCACGGACACGACGCCGACATTGCAGCTATCGACGGATCCGGCAGCGGTGACGGAGGGGTCGGACATCAGCCTGTCGGTGACCTCGGACCGCGCGTTGACGGGCAATCTGACGGTGAGCCTGACGCTTGCGGACCGCGGATCGAGCGGTTTCGACGCGGACGACATCCCGGGCACGCTCGGTCCGCGGAACTTCACCGCGTCCTTCGGCAACACCGCCGGCACGACGGGCACGGTGACGATTCCGACCAGCACGGACTCGGAGGCGGAGGGCGCGGAGACCTACACGATCACGCTGAACGACGGGACCGGCTACGCGCTCGGCGCCGACAAGACCGCCGACGGCACGCTGAACGACAGTTCACCGTTGTCCAAACCCGCCGCGCCGACCGGTCTGGAGGCGACCCCGGGCAACACCCAGGTGACGTTGTCCTGGGACGACCCGGACGACGATTCCATCACCGGGTATCAGTTGCGGCAGCGTGAAGGAAGTCGCTGGGGCAGATGGGCAGACATCGCCAATTCGGATGCCGACACCGTGAACCACACGGTGTCGGGTCTGACCAACGGCACCGAGTACCGCTTCCGGATCCGGGCGGTGAACGACGCCGGCAACGGCGCCGAATCTTCGGTGGTGCGGGCGATGCCGACGATCGTCGAGCCCGTCACCCTCACCGCCACGGCCGGACCGCGCGGCGCCGTGACCTTGAACTGGACCGTCAAGAGCAGTGCCCCCGACCGGCTGGTCGAGGGTGCCGAACGTGTCAGCGGGTGGGAAAGCCAGTACCGGCTGAAAGGAAGACAGGACTGGAACGGATTCGTCCGCCACACAACCACCGGAGGCGATTCGCGGACCGTCTCGACGAACATGTCGGATCTCATTCCGCACGGCGGGATCGTGGAGATTCAGATCCGGCCGACCGGTTCCTCCGGCGCCTCGGTCTCGGCGAGACCAGGTCCCTGGTCGAACACGGCGACGGTCACCCTCAGCGACGTCGACGACGCGAATACCGCTCTCAAGTTCACCGGTGTTCCGGTCACGGTGGCGCCGGGCGAGGACGCCACCTACACGGTCCGGCTGACCAAGCCCTATGCGGCGGGCACGGTGTCGATCACGAGTAGCGCAACCGGCAAGGCGACGGTGGACCCGGCTTCCCTGACGTTCACGAGCTCGGACTGGTTCACCCCACAGGATGTGATGGTGACCGGCGTGGAGGCCGGCACGGCAACGATCAACCACTCGTTCCGGGTGACCGGCGCCAGCGCCGACGCGGTTCCCGACGCGGGCACGGTGGCGGTGACGGTCGGCGCGGCCCCCACACCCGGCGTGACGATCTCTGCGACCGAGCTGACGGTGGAGGAAGGCGCCAGCGGCGAGTACACGGTGAAGCTGGACACGGCGCCGTCGGCGAACGTGACGGTTACGGTGGGCGGCGAATCGGGCGAGGTGACGGTGACGGGTTCGCCGCTGACGTTCACGCCGTCGAACTTCGGCACGGCGCAGACGGTGACGGTGACCGCCGGGTCCGACGAGGACACGACGGACGACACGGCGACGCTGACGCATGCGGCGTCCAGCACCGACACGGACTACGGCGCCTCCCTGGACATCGACGGTGTCACGGTGACGGTGACCGACACGACGCCGACGCTGCAGCTTTCGACGGATCCGGCAGCGGTGACGGAGGGCTCGGACATCAGCCTGACGGTGACGTCGGACCGCGCGCTGACGGGCGATCTGCCGGTGAGCCTGACGCTTCAGGACCGCGGCTCGAGCGGTTTCGACGCGGACGACATCCCGGGCACGCTCGGTCCGCGCAACTTCACTGCTTCGTTTGGCGTCACCGCCGGCACGACGGGCACGGTGACGATTCCGACCAGCACGGACTCGGATACGGAGGGCGCGGAGACCTACACGATCACGCTGAACGACGGGGCCGGCTACGCGCTCGGCGCCGACAAGACCGCCGACGGCGCGCTGAACGACCCGCCGCAGTCCCCCGCGTTGAGCATCGCGGACGTGACGGCGGCCGAGAACGGCACCTTCACGTTCACCGTGACGGCCGCTCCGGCGCCGTCCTCGCAGGTGACGTTCAAGTACACCGTGACCGCGGAGAGCGGCGACACGGCGACAGCGGACACGGACTTCACGGCGGTGGCGACGGCGACCGCGGCGACCATCGCGGCGAACGCGAGCAGCACGACGATCACGGTCTCGGTGACCGACGACACCCTGGACGAGGCCGACGAGACCTTCACGGTGACGCTGTCGGAGCCGTCCTCCGGGGTGACGCTCTCTGACGCCGCCGCAACGGGCACGATCGAGGACGACGACGATCCGCCGGCCCTGGCCATCGCGGATCCGGCGGCGGTGACGGAGGGCGATTCGGGCAGCACGGACATGATCTTCACGGTCACGCTGGATGCGGCCAGCGGCCGTGCGGTGACCGTGGATTACGCGGTAGATGCGACCTCGACGGCGGCGGAGACGGACTTCACCGATCTGTCGGGCACGCTGACGTTTGCAGCGGGCGAGACCAGCAAGACGCTCACGGTGCCGGTAACGGGCGACGAGCTGGACGAAGACGACGAGACGGTGGTGCTGAAGCTGTCGAGCCCGACCAACGCCACGATTGCTGCGGGGACGGGGACGGGGACGATCACGGACGACGACGAATCTCCGGTGCTGGCGGAGATCGTGGACGTGACGATCAGGCTGGGCCAGACGGTGGACATCACGGCGTCGGCGACGGACGGCGACGGGGACACGGTGACGTACCTGTGGACGCGCAAGGCGGGCGAGATGTCGCCGGCGATTCAGCAGAGCACGGATCTGGCTGTGGCGCGGCTGATGTTCAGGCCGCCGGCGGTGGGCACGTACACGATGACGGTGACGGCGTCGGACGGGAACGGCAACTCGGACACCGAGAACGTGACGATCACGGTGTCCGCGGCGGCGACGGTGTCGTTGCCCTCGACGCTGTCGGTGACGGAGGGAACTGACAGCAGCGCGACGGTACGGGCTTCGGTTTCGGAGGCGTTCGGCGAACAGGTGACGTTCAACGTGACATACGGCGGCACGAGCGCGACGGGCGCCAACGATCCGTCGGCGGGCGACTACGACAACGACGCGGTGACGTCGGTGACATTCTCGGCATCCGAGACGACGAAGGACATCGAGGTCCCGATCACGGACGACGATCTGGACGAGGACAACGAGACGTTCACGGTGTCCATCGCTCCAGCCTCGGCCACGCTGCCGGCCGGATTCGCGCTGGCCGACGTCGAGACGACGGTGACGATCACCGACGACGACCCCTCGCCGGCCCTGTCGATCGCGGCGCCGTCGGCGGTTGCGGAAGGCGACAGCGGCAGCACGGACATGACCTTCACGGTCGCGCTGGACGCGGCCAGCGGTCGTGCGGTGACAGTGGACTACGCGGTGGATGCGACTTCGACGGCGGCGAATACCGACTTCACGGGCGGCGCCGGCACGCTGACGTTCGCGGCGGGCGACACCAGCAAGACGATCGCGGTGTCGGTGACGGGCGACGAGCTGGACGAGGACGACGAGACGGTGGTGCTGAAGCTGTCGAACGCGACCAACGCCAGCATCGGCACGGCGACGGCGACGGTGACGATCACGGACGACGACCCCTCGCCGTCCCTGTCGATCGCGTCGCCGTCGGCGGTCGCGGAAGGCGACAGCGGCAGCACGGACATGACCTTCACGGTCGCGCTGGACGCGGCCAGCGGTCGTGCGGTGACAGTGGACTACGCGGTGGATACGACTTCGACGGCGACGGCGAGCACCGACTTCACGGGCGGCGCCGGCACGCTGACGTTCGCGGCGGGCGACACCAGCAAGACGATCACGGTGTCGGTGACGGGCGACGAGCTGGACGAGGACGACGAGACGGTGGTGCTGAAGCTGTCGAACGCGAGCAACGCCAGCATCGGCACGGCGACGGCGAGCGGCACGATCACGGACGACGACGATCCGGCGCCCGGCGTGACGGTTTCCGTCTCCGAGCTGACGGTGACGGAAAGCAGCACCGCCAACTACACCGTGGTGCTGGACTCCCGTCCGGCGGGCGATGTGACGGTCACGCCGGGCAGCAGCGACACCGGAGCGGCGGCGGTGTCCGATCCGCTGACCTTTACCCGCTTCAACTGGAACAGGCCCCGGACGGTGACGGTCACGGCGGTGCCGGATGGCGACACCGGCGACGAGAGCGTCACGGTGAGTCATGCCGTGACCGGCTACGGCAGTGTGAGCGCGGCCCCGTCCGTATCGGTGACGGTGACGGACACGACGCCGACGCTGTCCCTGTCTCACGTTCCGGCGGCGGTGATCGAGGGGGCGGCGATCAGTCTGAAGGTGACGTCGGACAAGGCGCTGGCGGGCGGTCTGGCGGTGAGCCTGACGCTTGAGGACCGTGACACGAGCGGTTTCGACGCGGACGACATTCGGGGCGCCCTGGGTCCGCGCAACTTCATCGCGTCCTTCGGCGCCGCCTTGAGCACAACAGGCACGGTGACGATCCCGACCCGCACGGATTACAGCACGGAGGGCCAGGAGACCTACCGGATCACCCTGAACGAGGGCGCCGGCTACGCGGTCGACGAGGACAACAACACGGCCGACGGCACGCTGAACGACGGCACGCCGGCCCTGGGCACCGGTGCGGTCGCGCTGATCGTCGAGGACAAGACGGCGCCGGAGGGCGAAACGATGTCGTTCACGGTGATCGCTGATCCGGCGCCGTCCTCGCCGATCACGTTCAAGTACACGGTGACGGCGGAGAGCGGCGACACCGCGACCGCGGGCTCGGACTTCACGGCGGTGACGACGGCGGCAACGGCGACGATCGCGGCGAACGCGACGAGCACGACGATCATCGTGTCGCTCCTCCAGGACACCGAGGTCGAGGGCGACGAGACGTTCACGGTGACGCTGTCGGAGCCATCGTCCGGCGTGACGATCACGGACGCCACCGCGACCGGAACGATCGGCGACGACGACGAGGGCATCGCCAGGCCGACCTCGCTGCGCATCACGGCGGTCGAGGACGCGATCACGCTGCGGTGGACCGCCCGGACCGACTCCGAGATCGACAAGTGGCAGTACCGGTTCAAGAACAAGGAGCGGAGCTGGCGCGGCTGGAACCCGTTCGATGTCAGGAACAGCACGGCGTCGACCCGATCCGTCACCCTGAACAAGAGGACCACGTTGCACGGGGGCGTGGGTCAGTATCAGGTCCGGGCGGTGACAGTCGTCCCGATCCGGATCGAGTTTGGCGGAGGCGAGAAGGAGACCTTCGGTCCGTGGTCGGAGCTGGCGGAGGTGAGCGTCGTCAACACCGACAACCTGGGGCTGGAGTTCAGCGGCGGCGGGATCACGAGGACGGGCAGCGCCAGCGTTGCCTGGAACGCCAGCGTGGCGCAGGGCGCCAGCATCACCTACGGCGTGAGGCTGAGCGCCGCGGCGCTGCCGTACCTGGACCGGACGGCGGAGGTGACGCTGACGAGCGGCAGCGGTGTGCGGACAAGCCCGTCCTCGCTGACGTTCACCCGGGCCGACGCCCGGACCGCGCAGCCGGTGACGATCACGGGCGTTGCCGCCGGCAGCGCCGCCATCGACCACGCCGTCCGCTTCCCGGCGCTGGCGCTGCTCGATCCCGCGGGCACGGTGGCGGTGACGGTCGGCGCGCCCCCCGCCCCCGGCGTGACGATCTCTGCGACCGAGCTGACGGTGGAGGAAGGCGCCGGCGGCGAGTACACGGTGAAGCTGGACACGGCGCCGTCGGCGAACGTGACGGTGACGGTGGGCGGCGAATCGGGCGAGGTGACGGTGACGGGTTCGCCGCTGACGTTCACGCCGTCGAACTTCGGCACGGCGCAGACGGTGATGGTCAACGCCGGCGCCGACGAGGACACGACCGACGACACGGCGACGCTGACGCACACGGCGGCCAGCACCGACACGGACTACGGCGCCTCCCTGGACATCGACGATGTCTCGGTGACGGTGACCGACACGACGCCGACCTTGCAGCTTTCGACGGATCCGGCAGCGGTGACGGAGGGCTCGGACATCAGCCTGACGGTGACGTCGGACCGCGCGCTGACGGGCGATCTGCCGGTGAGCCTGACGCTTTCGGATCGGGGATCGAGCGGTTTCGACGCGGACGACATCCCGGGCACGCTGGGCCCGCGCAACTTCACCGCGTCCTTCGGCAACACCGCCGGCACGACGGGGACGGTAACGATCCCGACCAGCGCCGACTCGGATACGGAGGGCGCGGAGACCTACACGATCACGCTGAACGACGGGACCGGCTACGCGCTCGGGACCGACAAGACCGCCGACGGCACGCTGACCGACCCGCCGCAGTCCCCCGCGCTGAGCATCGCGGACGTGACGGCGGCGGAGGACGGGACGTTCGCGTTCACCGTGACGGCGGCGCCGGCCCCGTCTTCTGAGGTGACGTTCAAGTACACGGTGACGGCGGAGAGCGGCGACACGGCGACGGCGGACACGGACTTCACGGCGGTGACGACGGCCGCCGCGGCGACCATCGCGGCGAACGCAAGCAGCACGACGATCACGGTGTCGGTGACGGACGACGCCCTCGACGAATCGGACGAGACGTTCACGGTGACGCTGTCGGAGCCGTCCTCCGGCGTGACGCTCTCTGACGCCACCGCAACGGGGACGATCACCGACAACGACGATCCGCCGGCCCTGTCGATCGCGGCGCCGGCGGCGGTTGCGGAGGGCGATTCGGGCAGCGCGAACATGGTGTTCGCGGTGACGCTGGGCGCGACCAGCGGCCGGCAGGTGACGGTGGACTACGCGGTGGACAGCACTTCGACGGCGACCTCGGGGGCGGACTTCACGGCCCTGGCGGGCGGCACGCTGACCTTTGCCGCCGGCAGCACCGGGTCCGCCCTGGCGCAGACCGTCACCGTTGCGGTGACCGGCGACGAGATCGACGAGTCGGACGAGACGGTGGTGCTGAAGCTGAGCAATGCGGTCGGCGCGACCCTGCCGAACCCGGCCACCGCGACAGGCACGATCACGGACGACGACACGGCGGGGGTGACGGTCTCGCCGACCTCCCTGACGGTGAATGAAGGCAGCAACGGCAGCTACACGGTGCAGCTGGACACGGAGCCGACGGCGGACGTGACGGTGACGGTGGGCGGCGAGTCGGGCGAGGTGACGGTGACGGGTTCACCGCTCGTGTTCACGCCGTCGAACTACGGCACGTCGCAGACGGTGACGGTGAACGCCGGGTCCGATACGGACACGACGAACGACGCGGCGACGCTGACGCACGCGGCGTCGAGCACGGACACGAACTACGGTTCGTCGCTGAGCATCGAGGATGTGTCGGTGACGGTGACGGACACGACGCCGTCGACCGCGGCGCCGTGCAGGATCGCGATTTCGTCGTTGAGCCATCGGAATCGGCGGGTACTGCAGGTGACGGTGAGCGTGCCGGCCAACTGCGGACCGGTTCCGAAGGCGGAGATGCAGGTCAAGACCGCCGCCCAGGCGTGGAGCGACGTGTCCTGGATTGCCCTGGGGAACCTGGCCCTGTCCAACAGCGATCAGCCGCAGACGGTCACCAGACTGTTCAACCTGGCGCCGCCGGGCCTTCCGGCGCTGACGGGATTGCGCAACGTGCGGGTGCGCGCGCTCAACGGGGCGAAGGCGGGTCCGGAATCGGTGGTCGCTCACATCTGGTTCGGTCCGCTGGCGCAGCCGGCGGGTCTGCGGGCGGCGGCGGGCAACCGGCACGCGAAGCTGAGCTGGACGGCCGCGGCGAATCCGACGCTGACGGGCTGGGAGTACCGGCAGAAGCCGGATGGCGGCAGTTACGGCGAGTGGACGGCGATGAGCGGTTCCGGGGCGGCCACGACCAGCTACTCGGCGCCGGGGTTGAGCAACGGTACGGAGTACACGTTCCAGATTCGCTCAAGGAGCGGCAGCGCCGCCAGCGCGGCCTCTTCGGCGGTGACGGCGACGCCGACAGCGGGTGTTCCCTTGCAGCCGGAGCTGACGTCCAGCGAGCCGGGCGACGGTCGGGTGCGGGTGATCTGGCGCGCCCTCGGGGACCCGAGCGTCACGAAGTGGCAGTCGCGGCGGAAGCTGGACAGCGCCGGCAACTGGCCTGGTACGTGGACGAACATCCCGGGTTCCGATGCGGCGACGACGAGTCATGTGTTCACCGGTCTGACGAACGGTACGCCGTACACGTTCCAGGTGCGGGCAGTGAACGACCAGGGCGCGGGTCCGGCTTCGACGGGCCTGAGCGCGACGCCGAGCGTCGAGCCGTTCGCGAGGCCGACGGGGGTGGGCGCGAAGGCGGGCAACGGTCGGGTGACGCTGTCGTGGGCGGACCCGGGCAACGCTTCGATCACGAAGTGGCAGTACCGCGGGAAGCTGGCCGGCGCGAGCGCCTGGGGCGCGGCGACGGACGTGTCCGGTTCCGATGCGGAGACGACGAGCGCGGTGGTGACGGGCCTGACGAACAGTTCCGCCTATCACTTCCAGGTGCGCGCGTTCGGCACCGTGGGCGGCCACTGGTCGCCGCGGGTATCGGCGACGCCGCTGACGCCGCCCGGGGCTCCGCAGGGCCTGGCGACGAGTGACGGCGACAGTCAGGTGGCGTTGCGGTGGCGCGATCAGGGGGACAGGACGATCACCGGCTGGGAGTACCGTCTGAAGCCGGATGGGGGCGCATACGGCGATTGGACGGCGATCGACGGTTCCGGCGCGGGGACGACGAGCCACACGGTGACGGGTCTTGTGAACGGCACGGAGTACACGTTCCAGGTGCGGGCGGAGAACGCCGGCGGCAAGGGGCCGTCGTCGGAGGTGACGGCGACGCCGGTACGGGGTCCGCCCGCGGCGCCGACGGGTTTCACGGCGACGTCGGGCGACGGTCGGGTGACGCTGTCGTGGGACAGTTCGGACGACGACCGCATCCGCCGCTGGAACTACCGTCAGAAGGCGGGCGCCGGCGCGTACGGCAACTGGCAGGCTGTTTCCGGCGACGCGAGCACGACGACCCACACGGTGACGGGTCTGAAGAACGGTACGAAGTACACGTTCCAGGTTCGGGCGGAGACCCTGAGCGAGTTCGGCAAGGCTGCCGCCGGGATCACGGCGACGCCGACGGCGGCGACAACGACCGCGGTTTCGCTGAGCATCGCGGATGCGTCGGCGGCGGAGGCTGCGGGGACGATGTCGTTCACGGTGACGGCGACTCCGGCGCCGAGTTCGCCGATCACGTTCCGGTACGCGGTGACGGCGGAGAGCGGGGACACGGCGACTGCGGGTACGGACTTCACCGGGGTGTCGTCGGCGACCGAGGCGACGATCGCGGCGTCGGCGGCCAGCGCGGCGATCGCGGTGTCGTTGACGGACGATGTTCTGGTGGAGGGCGACGAGACGTTTACGGTGACGCTGTCGTCGCCGTCTGCCGGAGTGACGATTTCCGATGCGGCGGCGACGGGCACGATCACGGACGACGACTCGCTGCCGTCGGCGCCGTCGGGTTTCGAGGCGACGGCGGGGAACGCCCGGGCGGCTCTGTCGTGGGACGATCCGGAGGACGCTTCGATCACGGGTTACGAGCTGCAGCAGAAGGAGGGGAGCAACGCCTGGGGTTCGTGGACGGCGATTGCCGATTCGGACGCGGAGACGACGGACCACACGGTGTCGGGTCTGGAGAACGGCAGCGCGTACAGTTTCCGCATCCGCGCGGTGAACCCCAGCGGCAACGGCGCGCAGTCGTCGGCGGTGACGGCGACGCCGCAGGCGAATCCTGCGAAGCCGGTGCTGACGGCGACGGCTGGCGACGGCCAGGTGACGTTGAGCTGGCAGTTGCAGCCGGGCATCGCGATCGCGACCTGGACGTACCAGTACAGCAGCGACGGCGGTTCGACGTGGGGCGCGTCGCAGACGGTGACGGGGGCGAGCGCGACGAGCACGGTGGTGACGGGTCTGGAGAACGACACGGAGTACACGTTCCGGATGTTCGCGGCGGTGGGTCCGGGCGCGCAGTCGGCGTGGTCGGACTTCGTGAAGGCGACGCCGCAGCCGCCGGCGCCGGCGGCGCCGACGAACTTCAGCGCGAGTCCCGGCAACGCCCGGGTGGAGTTGACGTGGGACGATCCGGAGGACGCGAGCATCAGCGTCTGGCAGTTGCGCTACAGCAAGCAGGGCGAGACCTGGGGTTCGTGGACGCCGATCTCGGGTTCGGACGCGAGCACGACGAGTCACGCGGTGACGAGTCTGGACAACGGCAGCACGTACCGTTTCCGTATCCGCGCGAAGAACAGCGGCGGCTTGGGCGCGCCGTCGCCGGTGGCGACGGCGACGCCCCTGGTGCTGGTGAAGCCGGCGGTGACGGCGACGGCGGGCGACGGCCGGGTGACGCTGAGCTGGCCTTCGCAGCCGGGTTCGGGCGTGACGGCGTGGGGCTACCAGTCGAGCAGCGACGGCGGCACGAGCTGGACGTCGACGCAGACCGTGACGGGGGGCGGCACGACGAGCACGGTGGTCTCGGGTCTGACGAACGGCACGGAGTACACGTTCCGGATGTTCGCGCGCGCGGGCAGCGCGCAGTCTTCGTGGTCGGACCATGTGAAGGCGACGCCGATACCGCCGGCTCTGAGCATCGCGGACGTGACGGCGGCGGAGGACGGCACGTTCGCGTTCACGGTGACGGCGGCGCCGGCGCCCGCCTCGGGGATCAGCTTCAAGTACACGGTGACGGCGGCGAGCGGCGATACCGCGACGGCGGGCGCGGACTTCACGGCGGTGACGACGGCGACGTCAGCGACGATCGCGGCGAACGCGAGCAGCGCGACGATCACGGTGACGGTGACGGACGACGCCGTGGACGAGCCGGACGAGACGTTCACGGTGACGCTGTCGGATCCGTCGTCCGGTGTGACGATCTCCGATGCGACGGCGACGGGCACGATCACCGACAACGACGACCCGCCGGCCCTGTCGATCGCGGCGCCGGCGGCGGTGACGGAGGGCGATTCGGGCAGCGCGGACATGGTGTTCGCGGTGACGCTGGGCGCGACCAGCGGCCGGCGGGTGACGGTGGGCTACGCGGTGGACAGCGGCGCCTCGACGGCGACCTCGGGCACGGACTTCACCGCCCTGGCGGCGGGCACGCTGACCTTTGCCGCGGGCAGTACCGGGGCGGCCCTGGCGCAGACGGTCACGGTCTCGGTGACCGGCGACGAGTCCGACGAGCCCGACGAGACGGTGGTGCTGAAGCTGAGCGATGCGGTCGGCGCGACGCTGCCGGACCCGGCCACGGCGAGCGGCACGATCGAGGACGACGACGAGTCTCCGGTGCTGGCGGAGATTTCGGATCAGTCGCTGACGGTGGGTCAGGACGTGGACGTGACGGCTTCGGCGACGGACGGCGACGGAGACACGGTGACGTACTCGTGGACGCGGAAGTCGGGCGAGACGACGCCGGCGCTTCCGGGCAGTCCTGCGCTGAACCAGGCCCGTCTGACGTTCACGACGACGGCTCCGGGCACGTACACGATGACGGTGACGGCATCGGACGGTAACGGCAACTCGGACACGGAGGATGTGACGTTCACGGTGACGCAGCCGGCGCCGGCTGCTCCGGCGGGTTTCGAGGCGACGGCAGGGAACGCCCAGGTGGCGTTGTCGTGGGACGATCCGGAGGACGCATCGATCACGCGTTACGAGCTGCGTCAGAAGAAGGGGAGCGCCGCCTGGGGTTCGTGGACGGCGATCGCCAGCTCGGACGCGGAGACGACGACGCACACGGTGTCGGGTCTGGAGAACGGCAGCGTGTACCGCTTCCGGATCCGTGCGGTGAACGCGGGGGGCAACGGTGCGCAGTCGTCGGTGGTGACGGCGACGCCGCAGGTGAAGCCGGCGAAGCCGGTGCTGACGGCGACGGCGGGCGACGGTCGGGTGACGCTGGGCTGGAAGCTGCAGTCGGGGATCGCGATCACGACCTGGACGTACCAGTACAGCAGCGACGGCGGTTCGACGTGGGGCGCATCGCAGACGGTGACGGGGGCGAGCGCGACGAGCACGGTGGTGACGGGTCTGGAGAACGACACGGAGTACACGTTCCGGATGTTCGCGGCGGTGAGTCCGGGGGTGCAGTCGGCGTGGTCGGACCATGTGAAGGCGACGCCTCGTCCGGTGGCGCCTGCCCGGCCGAAGACGTTCAGTGCGAGTCCCGGCAACGCCCGGGTGATGTTGTCGTGGGCTGATCCGGAGAACGCGAGCATCACCCGCTACGAGCTGCGCTACGGCAAGGAGAGCGAGGACTGGGGTTCTTGGACGGCGATCTCGGGTTCGGACGCGGAGACGACGAGCCACGCGGTGACGGGTCTGGAGAACGGCAGCACGTACCGTTTCCGTATTCGCGCGAGGAACAGCGGCGGAGTGAGCGAGCAGTCGGCTGTGGTGACGGCGACGCCCCTGGTGCTGGTGAAGCCGGCGGTGACGGCGACGGCGGGCGACGGTCGGGTGACGCTGAGCTGGCCGACGCAGCCGGGTTCGGGCGTGACGGCGTGGGGCTACCAGTCGAGCAGCAACGGCGGTTCGACCTGGACATCGACGCAGATCGTGACGGGCGGGAGCACGACGAGCACGGTGGTGTCGGGTCTGACGAACGGCACGGAATACACGTTCCGGATGTTCGCGCGGGCGGGCACGGTGCAGTCTTCGTGGTCGGACTTCGCGAAGGCGACGCCGGTGCCGCCGGCTCTGAGCATCGCGGACGTGACGGCGGCGGAGGACGGGACGTTCGCGTTCACGGTGACGGCGGCGCCGTCGCCCGCCTCGGGGATCAGCTTCAAGTACACGGTGACGGCGGCGAGCGGCGATACCGCGACGGCGGGCGCGGACTTCACGGCAGTGACGACGGCGACGTCAGCGACGATCGCGGCGAACGCGAGCAGCGCGACGATCACGGTGTCGGTGACGGACGACGCGCTGGACGAGCCGGACGAGACGTTCACGGTGACGCTGTCGGAGCCGTCGTCCGGGGTGACGCTCGGCGACGCGACGGCGACGGGCACGATCACCGACAATGACGATCCGCCGGCCCTGTCCATTGCAGCGCCGGCGCCGGTGACGGAGGGCGATTCGGGCAGCGCGGACATGGTGTTCACGGTGACGCTGGGCGCGACCAGCGGCCGGCGGGTGACGGTGGACTACGCGGTGGACAGCGGCGCCTCGACGGCGACCTCGGGGACGGACTTCACCGCCCTGACGGCGGGTACGCTGACCTTTGCCGCGGGCAGCACCGGGGCGGCCCTGGCAAAGACGGTGACGGTTGCGGTGACCGGCGACGAGTCCGACGAGTCCGACGAGACGGTGGTGCTGAAGCTGAGCGATGCGGTCGGCGCGACGCTGCCGGACCCGGCGACGGCGAGCGGCGCGATCACGGACGACGACGCTTCGCCGGTGCTGGCGTCGCTGACGGCCCAGACGGTGACGGCGGGCGAGGATGTGGACATCACGGCGTCGGCGACGGACGGCGACGGGGACGCGGTGACGTACGCGTGGACGCGCAAGGCGGGCGAGACGGCGCCGGCGCTGCCGGACGGCACGGCGACGGACGCGGCGCGTCTGACGTTCACGACGACGGCGCCGGGCACGTACACGATGACGGTGACGGCGTCGGACGGCAACGGCAACACGGACACGAAGGATGTGGTGTTGACGGTGACGCAGCCGGCGCCTGCGGCGCTGACGATTTCGGTGGCGGACGCGAGCGTCATGGAGGGCGACTCCGGCGAGACGGACATGAACTTCACGGTGACGTTGAGCGGTTCGCCGAGTCATCAGGTCGAGATTCAGGCGACGGCCTGGGCCAAGGACTCGGGCGATACGGCCAAGGGAGGCAAGGGGGCCGGCCGGGACTTTATCGGTTTCCAGAGACGGAAACTGGTGTTTGCCGCGAACGCGACCGGCGCGGCGCTGAGCAAGACGGTGACGGTGAAGATACTGGGCGACGAGGTGGACGAGGACGACGAGACCTTCACGCTGCGGCTGAACGTCCTGCGCACGACCGACAGTCGCGTGGCCTTTGCCGGCGGCGAGACGAGACTCGAAGCGACCGGCACGATCACCGACGACGACGACGCGACTGCCGCCGGCCACACCATTTCGGTGGAGGACGTGAGCGTCGCGGAGGGCGACTCTCACAAGAAGGCCATGAACTTCACGGTGACGCTGAGCGGTTCGCCGAGTCATCAGGTCGAGATCAAGGCGACGGCCTGGGCCAAGGATTCGGGCGATGCGGCCAAGGGAGGCTGGGGGCCCGGCCAGGACTTCATCGGCTTCAGGGATCGGAAGATTGTCTTCGAGGCGAACGCGACCGGCGCGTCCTTGAGCAAGACGGTGGCGGTGCAGGTGCTGGGCGACGAGGTGGACGAGGACGACGAGACCTTTACGCTGCTGTTGAACAACCTGCGCACGGCCGACAGCCGCGTGGTCTTTGCCGGCGGCGAGTCGAGACTCGAAGCGACCGGCACGATCACCGACGACGACGACGCCACGGCGACCGGTCATGAGATTTCGGTGGCGGACGCGGAGGCGGTCGAAGGGGACTCGGGGCGGACGGAACTGAACTTCACGGTGACGCTGAGCGGTTCTCCGAGCCACGAGGTTCAGGTGGACGCGGTTGCCCGGGAGGGCACGGCCGAGGCGGGTCCCGGCAAGGACTTCAGGCATTTTCAGGCGGACCGGAAGGTGGTGTTCGCGGCGGACGCGACCGGCGCGGCCCTGAGCCGGACGGTGACGGTGCATGTTCTGGGCGATGAGGCGGACGAGGACGACGAGACCTTTACGCTGCGGTTGAACAACATCCGCACGAATGACCATCGCGTGGTCTTTGCCGGCGGCGGGACGAGACTCGAAGCGACCGGCACGATCACCGACGACGACACGGCGGGCGTGACGATCGCGCCGACCTCTCTGACGGTGGCCGAGGGCGGCAGCAATACCTACACGGCGAAGCTGGACACGAAGCCCTCGTCGGACGTGACGGTGACGGTGGGCGGCGAATCGGGCGAGGTGACGGTGGCGGGTTCGCCGTTGACGTTCACGCCGTCGAACTGGAAGACCGCGCAGACGGTGACGGTGAATGCGGCTGCCGACCCGGACACGACCGACGACAGCGCGACCTTGACGCACGCGTCGGCCAGCAGCGACGCGAACTACGGCCCGTCGTTGAGCATCGACGATGTCGAAGTGACGGTGACCGAGCCGGCGCCGTCGCCGTCTCTTCCGGCGCCCGAAGGCTTGTCCGCCAGCGCGGGCGATGCGCGGGTGACCTTGTCGTGGACCGACCCGGGCAACGAGAACATCACCGTGTGGCAGTTGCGTTACGGCAAGGTGGGCGCGGTCTGGGGTTCGTGGTCCGACATTTCCGGTTCGAGCGCCGGCACCGCGAGTCATACGGTGTCGAGTCTGGACAACGGCAGCGAGTATCGCTTCCAGATTCGCGCGGCGGCGGGTTCCGACAGCGGCGCGGCATCGGCGGCGGTGACGGCGACGCCGTTTGATGCGAACGCTCCGCGCGTGGTGGTGACGCCGACGGAGTTGACGATCAACGAGGGCAGCGGGGCCAAGTTCGCGGTGGTGCTGGCGGGAGCGAGGCCGACCGGGACGGTCACGGTGGAGATCACGTCCGTGGTCGAGGGCCTTGACGACCGGGATATAGGCGAGCTGGTGTTCGAGCCCTACAACTGGGACGAGCCGCAGAGGGTGACCGAGTATGCCGTCGTGAGTGACGATGTGGGCGACCGCGGCTGGACCACTCGACTCGACGTGAGCGCTCCGGGCACCAACTACGCCGATGTGGAGGCGGACGATGTCACCGTGACGGTGGCGGACGCCACGGCGACGCTGACGCTGGCGGACGATCCGGCGGCGGTGACGGAGGGGTCGGACATCAGCCTGACGGTCACTTCGGATCGTGAAGTGACGGGCGTGTTGCCGGTGGAACTGACGCTTTCGGCTCGGGGTACGAGCGGTTTCGACGCGGACGACATTCCCGGCGACCTGACGCAGTTCTTCGATGCGGACTTTGGCGGCGACGGGGGCACGACCGGGACGGTATTGATCCCGACCAGCTCCGACACGGCCGCTTCGGAGGGTGCGGAGAGCTACACGATCACGCTGGTGGACAACAGCGCCTGGAACGGCTACAAGCTGGGCGATGACGTTGCGGCGGAGGGTACGCTCAACGACGGCGCATCGGGATCGCCGCCGGTGGTGACGACGCCCAAGGGAGTGACGGTGACGCCGACGACGCTGACGGTGGACGAGGGGGGCACGGCGACCTACACGGTGGTGCTGGATGCGGCGCCGAGCGATGATGTGACGGTGGTTGCGGAGGGGAGATCGGGCGACGTGACCTTCACCACCCAGGGTCAGGGTTCCGACGGCGGCAACTGGGGTCGTCTTGTGTTCACCACGTCGAACTGGGACATTCCGCAGTTGGTGCGGGTGTGGGTTCTCGAGGACGCCGACATGGAGGACGACGCGGCGGTGACGCTGAGCCACACGGCCAGCGGGGGCGGCTACGACTCGGTGAGCATTGACAGCGTCACGATCACGGTGACCGAGGACGACAAGACCATGTCGCCGGGGGGCGCGGAGGGGAGTCGCGGTCCGGCGGGTTCGGCGGGGCCGCCTGCGTCGGCGCCCGGACAGCCGCAGGGTTTTGAGGCCGAGGCGGGCGACGGCGAGGTGGCGCTTTCGTGGAGCGATCCGGGGGACGCCACGATCACTCACTGGCAGCTGCGGGTGCGTCGCGGTACGGCCGGGTGGAGCGCCTGGACGGATATGGCGGGTTCCGGCGCGGCCACCACGAGCCACACGGTGACGGGTCTGGACAACGGCGCGGAGTATCGGTTCCGGATTCGTGCGGTGAATGCCTCCGGTGCGGGCGAGCGCTCTCTCCGGGTGTTTGCGACGCCGTTCGGGCCGCCGGAGATTTCCATTGCCGACGCTTCCGCCGACGAGGGGGAGACCCTGGTGTTCGCGCTCACGCTGTCGGCGCCGTCGGCGCGCGAGGTGAGCGTTGCCTGGCGTCCGGCGCAAGGGGGAAGTTACGGCACCGCGGAATCCGGTTCCGACTTTGTCGGCGATTCGGGCGTCGCGCGGTTTGCGCCGGGCGTTGTGCGGGCGGAGATTCGCATCGAGACGCTGGACGATTCGCACGACGAGGGCCGTGAGACCTTTGCGATTCTGCTGTCGGATGCGGAAGGCGGCGTCATTGCGGACGGCGAGGCGACCGGCGCGATTGTCAACTCCGACCCGATGCCGCGCGCGTGGCTCGGCCGTTTCGGCCGCGCGGTGGCCGAGGACGCGCTCGACGGCATCGCCGAGCGCATCGGGCGCGCCGGCGCATCCGCCCGCGCGCCGGGGCCGGGATTCCAGGGCGCGTTCGGCGGCGTCCAGCTCGGCGGGCCGGGCGCGGCGTCGAACGCCTGCGGAGCCGCGACGGTTTCCGCCGGCGCCGGAACCGCGGCGCAAGCCGCCGGCGCCGGGGCGGAAGCGGAAGCGGAAGCGGTCGGCGCCGGAGCGGAGGCGGAAGCGGTCGGCGCCGGCTTCGAACCGGCGCGCGAATGTCTGGCGGACGAATTCGGTTTCATGGCCGACCACCCGCGCAACCGCCTGGTCGGCGGGCGCCTGCTGGGCGGCTACGGGATGAACGGAGCTGCGGGCCTGCGCGGACCGCAAGGCGGCGCGACTTACCGGCACGGGATGAACGGCGATGCGACGGGCGGCATTCCGGGCGGCGGGACTTTCGGCGGCGGCCTGCAAGGGTCCGCGGGGTCCATGGGCTATTCGGCGCGATCGGGCTTCGGCGGCGGTTCGGCGTTCTCGTCCGGCCCGGCCGGGTTCGGGGCGGGCGCGCCGGTCGGATTCGGGCAGGGCGCGCCGGTCGGGTTCGGCGCCGGCGCGCCGGGCCATTTCGACGACGCTTCGGAGACGGGTTTCGAGCGGCTGCTGGCGGCGAACAGCCATTTCGCCTACACCCGCGAAGAGGACCCGGCCGGCGGCGTTCTCGGTTTCTGGGGCCGCGGTTCGCGGACGCGATTCGACGGCCGGGAAGAAGCATTGGATCTTGACGGCGAAGTGGCCACGGCGCTGCTGGGCGCGGACTACGCGAAGGGCAATTGGCTGGCCGGCGTGGCGCTGGCGCAAAGCCGGAGCGACGGCGGCTACCGCGGCGGGTCGGGTGCTCCCGGGGCGGACGGCGGGATCGAGGCTTCGCTGACGGCGGCGATTCCCTATGCCGCCTGGCGTTCTTCCGGCGGGCTGTCGCTGTGGGGCGCGGCGGGCGCCGGCGCCGGCGCGCTCGCGCTTGATCCGGGCGCCGGCGGCTCCCTGGGGACGGACATCGGCTGGGCCATGGCGGCCGCCGGCGCGCGCAGCGACCTGTTCGCGTTCGCCGACGGCGGTTCGCTGGCGCTGGTGTCGGACGCCTTGTGGACGCGCGCGACCTCGGCCCGCGCGGACGGTCTGGCGGCCGCGGAGAGCGATGTCGGCCGGCTGCGGGTCGGTCTGGAGGGCAGCCGCCGGTTCGCGCTGCCCGGCGGCGGCGGTCTGACGCCGAAGCTGGAAATCGGCGCCCGCCGCGACGGCGGCGACGCCGAAACCGGGTTCGGGATCGAGGTCGGCGGCGGGCTCGCGTGGGCCGACCCGCGGCTCGGTCTCGCGCTCGACGTCGAGGGACGGGCGCTGCTGACCCACGAGGACGGCGCCATGCGGGACCGGGGCTTGTCGGCGTCGCTGGCCTACGATCCCAGCCCCGGTTCGACCCGCGGCCTGCTGCTGGCCTTGCGCCGGGACCTCGGCGGTTCGGCGAGCGGCGGCCTGGCCGCGCTGTTCGAAGCCGATCCGCTCGCGCGGCGCCTGGGCGGCTACGGCGGCGGCCGCTGGACGGCCGAGGCGGGCTACGGTCTGGGACTCTTCCGCGGGCGTTTCGTCGGCGCGCCGCAATTGAGCTACGGCGTTTCGTCCGGCGCGCGCGAGATCGGTTTCGGCTGGCGCCTGGAGCCGGAGCCGGCGGCGGACGCGCTCGACCTCAGCATGGCGATCCGGGCGAGCCTGCGCGAAGGCGCGGGCTCGTCGGCGCCGGCCGACCGCCGCCTCGACATCGAGATCCGGCTCCGCTGGTGAGCCGCCCGTTCGCTGCGCGACCTCTTCTTCTCCGCTATCGGACAGTCCATTTGGGAAGCTCTGATCAAGTCAGAGCTTCCCTGCGGCACATGGATGTGCCGCCGGATTCGATGGCGCAAGCCATTGAATCCGGGAGCAAAACAAAACCACGCTTTTGTTTTGCGGCAATGAATAATTCCATGGATGGAATTATTCAGAGGATACTTTGTTCTTTACAGTGCTGGAGCCGCGCATTGACGGACATGGAGCGGCCAAGTATGATGCCCGCCTTTCATGGCGGAGCCGACAGCATTGTCGGGGTATAGCGCAGTCTGGTAGCGCGCTTGCTTTGGGAGCAAGATGTCGGGAGTTCGAATCTCTCTACCCCGACCATGTCCAGACCTTTTCTTCGTGGTGACCGTAGCTCAGTTGGTAGAGCCCCGGACTGTGACTCCGGTTGTCGTGGGTTCGAGCCCCATCGGTCACCCCATTTCTTTCTTCGGTTCGCGGCGCGAGCGCCGCTTGCCGGGCGGCGGTCCGGCGCACAGGCGCCGCGCCTCGCTCCGCGACCGGACGCAGCGGCGCCTGCTTGCCCGGCGCCGGCGAAAATGATGCAATTCCGGCTTGGGGACACGCGCCCGTAGCTCAATCGGATAGAGCATCGGCCTTCTAAGCCGAGGGTTGCAGGTTCAAGTCCTGCCGGGCGCGCCAATCCGAACCGCGGCGCATGGCCGCGGCGCAAGAAGAGCGCCGCCGGATTCGACGGCGCAATTCGTCGCCGGCGGGAGCAAGACGAGACCGCGTCCTGGTTTGGCGGCAATGAACCATGTCGCGGATGGAATTGCGGAGAATATCCGGGAGCGAAACATGTTGGCCGTTATCGGCGGATCGGGGCTGGGCCCGTTGCGCGGCGAGGCGCTCGAAAAGGAAACCGTCGAAACCGTCCGCACGCCCCACGGCGGCCCGGTGCGGGTCGATATCTGCCGCTTGCGGGATGCCCGCGTCGCGTTTCTTCCCCGGCACGCCGCCGGCGACCGCGTTCCCGCCCACAAGGTCAATTACAAGGCCAATATCCGGGCGCTGAAAAGCCTCGGCGTCGACCGCGTCATCGCGACCAATACCGTCGGCGGGATCAGCGAAGACCTTGCGCCCGGCGCCATGGCGATCCCGGATCAACTGATCGACTATACCCGGGGCCGGGCCAACACTTTTTTCGACGGAGTCGACGAAGAACCCAGACATGTCGATTTCACCTGGCCATATGACCAGCCGCTGCGCCGGGCCTTGCGCGCGGCGGCGGCCGGGGCGGGGAAGCAGGTCAGGTTCGGCGGAGTTTACGGCGCAATGCAAGGGCCGCGCCTGGAAACGGCGGCGGAGATTCTGCGCCTGCGCCGCGACGGCTGCGACATGGTCGGCATGACGGGCATGCCCGAAGCGATATTGGCGCGGGAACTGGATATGCCCTACGCCTGTCTCGCGCTGTCCGTGAACTGGGCGGCGGGGCTCGGCGAAGGCGAGATCGATATGGCCGATGTCAGGCGGGTGCGCGACCTGGGCGCGACGGAACTGCTCGGCGTCGTCGAAGCCCTGCTCGAATCCGAAGCGCGGGCGAGATAAGACCTCGGCGCGCCCGCGGGAAGGCGGCGCCCGGCGCGCCCCGCCGCGCTGTCCGGATTCGCCGGGGCAAGCTGTTGCATCCGGAAGCAAGACGGGGCCGCGTTCTGGCCGGCGGCGATGAATGCTCAGCGGCCGGCGTCCGGGGGCGGCCGATCATAAGGCGTGATCTGCACGACGACGCCGAGGGCGGGGTGGTCGAGGTAGTGGAACTCGCCGCTGCGCAATTCGCGTTGCTGGCGCATGGGATAAACGCGGCTGATCGCCGGCGCGGGCGCGTCGCCGGCGGCTGTCGCGAATCCCGCCGGCAATCGCGGCAGCCGCCATTGGCTGTCGCCGGGCGCGTCGCCGAATTCCGCGAGCCAGAGATCCGCGCTGAAAATCACCCGGTCCCGGTTCGCATTGAAATGCAGCGCTACCGAGCCCTGCAATTCCGTCAGCGGGCCGCGCCGGTCGCCGCCGGCGACATGGACCGGCGTCGCGCCGGCCGCGTCTCCCACCGGCTGACGCCAGACGGCGCCATGTAACAAGCGGTATCGGCTCGCCCGCGCGATGGCCTGGTTGGTCTGCCGGAAATCGCTATACGAGGCCGGCAATGCCAGGAACGGATCCCGCTGCAGGTCGGGAAAGCTGAAGTCGCCGTTGGCGCGGGCGGGGAAAGGGCCGGTATCGCGCAGGCGCGCGAGCGCCGGCGCGAGCGGGTCGGGCGCCGGCGCCGCCGGCGACCAATCGAGCGTCAACAGGTCGGTCAATTGGCCGAGCCGGATCATTGCCGGCGGATAGGACAGGGGCCGATCGGCGGCGCTCCAGCTCTCCCGTTCGCGTTCGGCGCGGGATTCATTGCTGAAAATCGCTATCTCGACCTGGAACCAGCGCTGGAATCCCTGCGCCTCGGCCGGGCCGGCGCGGCCCGCGGCGAGCAGGGCGGCCAGCGGGATCAGGATGCGCAATTTGCTCATGGCTTCAGGCTGTTCGCGCGGCGGCCGGCGCTGCGGGCGCGATGCGGTCGAGCAGGTCGTCGATATAGCCGAGCTTGTCGGCGGCTGCGCGGAATCCGGCCTTGATCCGCAACTGGTTCGCTCCGCCCAGGCTGAAATTCTCCGGTTCGGCCGCGACCAGCCGCGCGACGGCCGCCGCGTCGATGCGGGCGGGCTCGGCGAACTCGATGCGCCCGCCCGCAACAGTAGCATCAATCTTGCCGACGCCGAAATCGCGGGCGCGCAATTTCAGTTCGCTCAGGCGGAACATCGACTTCAGCGGCGGCGGCAGCAGTCCGAAGCGATCGATCATTTCCACCTGCAATGCGTCGAGTTCCTCCTGGTCGCGACAGCAGGCGATGCGCTTGTACATGATCAGCCGGATATGCGCGTCCGGCAGATAATCTTCCGGAATCAGCGCCGGAATGCGCAGGTTGATCTCGACCGCGTCTTCGCGCTCCGGACTGCTGCTCGGCATTCTGCCCTCGCGGATCGCCCGCACCGCGTCCATCAGCAATTCCATGTACAGGGTATAGCCGATTTTCTGCATATGGCCGCTTTGCTCCGCGCCGAGCAATTCGCCGGCGCCGCGGATTTCGAGATCGCGGGAGGCGAGGGCGAAGCCCGCGCCGAGCTCGGTGGCGGTCTCGACCGCCTCGATGCGCTTGCGGGCGTCGGCATTGAGCGAGCGCCGCTCGGGAATCAGCAGATAGGCGTAGGCCTGGTGGTGGGAGCGGCCGACGCGGCCGCGCAACTGGTGCAATTGGGCGAGGCCGAACTTGTCGGCGCGGTGAATGATGATGGTGTTGGCGCTGGGGATATCGATGCCGGTTTCGATGATGGTCGAACAGACGAGCACGTTGTAGCGCTTGTGGTAGAAGTCGGCCATGACTTGCTCGAGTCGGCGTTCCGGCATCTGGCCGTGGGCCATGGCGAGCCGCGCCCGGGGCGCGATCTCGGCCAGCCGCCGCAAGGCGCGCTCCATGCCGCGCACTTCATTATGCAGGTAGAAAACCTGGCCGCCGCGCAACAATTCGCGGCTGATCGCTTCCTTGACGACAGCGTCTTCGTGTTCGCGGACGAAAGTGCGGATCGACAGGCGCTTCGCCGGCGGCGTGACGATCAGCGACAGGTCGCGCATGTCCGCCAGCGCCATGTTGAGCGTGCGCGGAATCGGCGTCGCGGTAAGCGCGAGGATATCGACGCTGGCGCGCAGCGATTTCAGCTTGTCCTTCTGGCGCACGCCGAAGCGGTGTTCTTCGTCGATGACGAGCAGGCCGAGCTTGCTGTAGTCGATCTTCGCGGTCAGCAGGCTGTGGGTGCCGATCAGGATATCGACGCCGCCGGACTTCACGCGCTTGAAGATTGCCGTCTGCTCGGCCGGGGTCTTGAAGCGGGAGACGACTTCCACCGTATGCGGCCAGTCGCTGAAGCGGTCGCGGAAATTCTCGAAATGCTGTTGCGCCAGCAGGGTCGTCGGCACGAGCACGGCGGTCTGGCGGCCGTTCATGGCGGCGATGAAGGCGGCGCGCATGGCGACTTCGGTCTTGCCGAAGCCGACATCGCCGCAGACCAGCCGGTCCATGGGTCTCGGCGCGGCCATGTCGGCGATGACCGCGTCGATGGCGGTTTGCTGGTCGGCGGTCTCCTCGAAGGGAAAAGCGGCGGCGAAGCGGTCGTATTCGGGCGAGTCGCAACGGCAGGCGAAGCCCTTGCCCGCTTCCCGCCGGGCATGGATCTCGAGCAGTTCGGCGGCGACATCGCGGATCTTCTCCGCGGCCTTGCGTTTCGCGCGCCGCCATTGATCCGAGCCCAGCGCATGCAGCGGCGCCTCGTCGTGGCTCATGCCGCCGTAGCGGCTGACGAGATGCAAGTCCGCCACCGGCACATGCAGGCTGGCTTGTCCGGCGTACCGGATCGTCAGGAACTCGGCGCGCTGCCCGTCGCTCTCGATCGCGGTCAGGCCGGCATATCTGCCGACGCCGTGTTCGATATGGACGACGGCGTCGCCGGGATGCAGTTCGGACAGATCTTTCAGGACCAGGTCGGGATGCTGTCCGGACGGCCGCCGGCGCCGCCGCTGCGCCACGCGGTCGCCGAACAGCATCTCTTCGGTGACGAGCGCGAGCTTGCCGTCTTCGAGCCATAGCCCGCGGTCGATGGGCGCCACGGTCATGCCGTATCGCGCGTCGGCTTCGACGAAGTCTTCCCAATGGTCGAACGCCGCCGGCCGCAGCCCGATCCGGCCCAGCAACTGTTGCAGGTTTTCCCGGCGGCCGGGACTTTCCGCGCAGAACAGCACGCGCGAATCGCAATCGTCGACGAAGTCGCGCAAGGCTTGCAGCGGCTGCCGCAATCTGGGATTCATCGCCAGTTCGGGCAGTTGGCGCAGCCGGAAAACCTCGCGCGCCGACGCGGTCAGGCAAATGCGCGGATACCGTTCGAGGCCGGCGAGCGCTTCGTCCGCCGACAGGAAGATCTCGTCGGGTTCGAGCGCCGGCCGGCGACTGTCGTGCGCGCGGTTGCGGCGCCGCTGCGCGACCTCGCGCAGGAATGCCTCGCCGGCCTGACGGATAGCTCCGATCTGGACCGCGCAAGTCTGTTCCGGCAGGTAGTCGAACAGCGTATGCAATTCGTCGAAAAACAGCGGCAGGTAGTATTCGAGGCCGGGGGAGGCGATGCCGTCGCTGACGTCGCGATAGATCGGACATTGTCTGGCGTCGACGTCGAAACGTTCCCGGAAACGGCTGCGGAAGCCGCTGACCGCGGTCTCGTCGAGCGGATATTCGCGCCCCGGCAACAGGCGGATTTCCGCCATTCGCCGCCGCGTGCGCTGGGTTTCCGGATCGAAGCTGCGCAGGGATTCGATTTCCTCGTCGAACAGGTCGACGCGGATCGGCTCGGGGCTGCCCATGGGAAACAGATCCACCACCGAGCCGCGCACGGCGAATTCGGCGTGGTCGAGCACGGTATTGACCGCGACATAGCCCGCGGCGATCAGTTGCTCGCGAAAATCCTCGAGCTCAAGCCGCTGGCCGATTCGCAAGTCGAGGCTGTTGGCGGCCACGTAGCCGCGCGGCGGCAATCGCAACATCAGTCCGGTGACGGGGATCGCGAGGATGCCCTTGCGCAGGCGGGGCAGTCGATGCAAGGTCGCCAGCCGCCGGGAAACGATATCCTGGTGCGGGGAGAAATTCTCGTAGGGCAGGGTTTCCCAGTCCGGCAAGCCGAGCACGGGCAGTTCTTCATGCCGGGACAGGTAATAGCGCAACTCCCGCAACAGCCGTTCGGCCGCTTCGGAGTCTTCGCAAATCGCGAGCAGGGGGCCGGCGGCGCGGCGCGCGGCCGCGGCGAGCGCCAAACTATTGGCGGAATCCTGCCGCAGCGGCCAATAGTCGGCTTTTCCGGCGCCGGCCGGCAAGGGCGGATTGAAGATTTCCGTCATGGCTGCTCGATTCGGGGGATCGCGGCGACCGCGAAGCGGCGCGGATTGTACCGCAAGCGCCCGCAACGATTCCAAGATCGCCCGCCCGGCGTTGCTTCCAGCCGGAATCGACCGAGCCTTGCGCGTCCGCCCGCATGCGCGTCGCCCCGGCTCCCCGATTGTCAGGCATCGTCCGGGACGCTCCCGCCCTTCCGCATGCGTGCCGGCCGTCAGCTTCGCGGCGTTCAGGCATCGGGAACTCGTTGCTCCCGCCCGCAAGCGTCGGTCCGGCGCGCGCGAACCGGCGCCTGCGCTTCAAGATCGGGGCTTGTTGTGGTATAAAGCGTCGCGCCCGGAGCGGAGTCAGGCCGCGCCGGCGCAAGCAACGCCAATCCAACGTCGCACGCGCGCCGACACATGTGCTCCGGGTGCTTCCTTTCCGGCGGGACGGAAGTCGAGTCATGGGGCGCGCGGAGGCCTAACCCGAAGGAAACGGATATGTCCGCAAGTATGAAAGAAATGTTGCGCGCAGGCGTGCATTTCGGTCACCAGTGCCGCTACTGGAACCCCAGGATGGAGCCGTACATCTTCGGCTCCCGCAACAAGATCCACATCATCAACCTCGAAGCCACCATGCCGGCGCTCGAAGCGGCGTTGAAGCAGATCGCCGAACTCGCCTCCCGCGGCAAGAAGATCCTGTTCGTCGGCACCAAGCGCGCCGCCGCGAAGATCATTCGCCGGGAAGCGGAACGTTGCGAGATGCCCTATGTCAATCATCGCTGGCTCGGCGGCATGCTCACCAACTACAAGACCATCCGCGGCTCGATCCGCCGGCTCAAGGAACTCGAGGAGCAGGAACAGGACGGCAGCTTCGAGCGCAGGACCAAGAAAGAGGCGCTGATGCTGATGCGGGCGCGCAAGAAGCTCGAGCGCGCCATCGGCGGCATCAAGGACATGGGCGGGCTGCCGGACGCCCTGTTCGTGATCGACGTGGACCATGAGCGCATCGCCGTTACCGAGGCGAACAGCGTCAGGATTCCGGTGATCGGCGTGGTCGACACCAACGCCGATCCGGACGGCGTGCAATATGTCATTCCCGGCAATGACGACGCGATTCGCGCCATCGAGTTGTACGTCACCGCCGCGGCGGACGCCTGTCTGGAAGGTCGCCGGCGCGCCGCTTCGCTCGACGGCGCCAACGAATTCATCGAAATCGACGAGGAGCCCGAACCCGAGCCCCAGGCCGAAAAGGTTCCCGCCAGGGTCAAGCGCAAGCGCGCGATAGCGGAACAGGCGCCCGCGCCGGAAGCGGCCGCGGCCGCCGCGTCGGAAGCCGGACAGTCCGCGGCCGCGCCGCGGCCGGCGGAGCCCGCAGCGGCGGAACCGGAAGCGACGGCAGAGCCGGAAACAGCGGCGGAGCCGGCAGCCGAAGCGGAACCGGAAGCAGCAGCCGGGACGGAACCGGCGGCGGCCGCGGCGGAGCCGGAAGCGGCGCTGGATTCCGGCGCGGCGGGCGCGGCGAAACCGGAAACAGCGGCGCCGGCAACCGGGGCGGCCGCGCCGGACGCCGGCGCGCCGAAAAGCGCGTGACCGGCGCTGATTCGAGGAAACCAGTCCCATGGCACAGATAACGGCGAGCATGGTCAAGGAACTGCGGCAGCGCACCGGCCTTGGCATGATGGATTGCAAGAAGGCGCTGGCGCAAGCCGCCGGCGACATGGAGCGGGCGATCGCGCACCTGCGCAAGGCAAGCGGCCTGAAAGCGGCGAAAAAGGCCGAGCGCGTCGCCGCCCAGGGCGTGATCCTGTCCCGCCTGGCGGCAGACCGCGGGCGCGGGGTATTGGTGGAAGTCAATTGCGAAACCGATTTCGTCGCCAGGGACGAGAACTTCCTGGCTTTCGCGGAAGCATGTCTGGCGGCGGCCTATGCGGCCCCCGGGCTCGATGTCGCCGGGCTGCTGGCCGGCGAGCTCGAAGAGCGGCGCGAAAAGCTGATCCAGAAAATCGGCGAGAACATCAATTTGCGCCGGACAGCGCAGTTGGCCGCCGACGCCGGCGGCCGGGTCGGCGATTATGTGCACGGCAATCGCAAGATCGGCGTGCTGGTCGCCCTGCGCGGCGGCGACGAGACGCTGGCGCGCGATATCGCCATGCATGTGGCGGCGATGAATCCGCTGGTCGTGCGCGGCGACGACGTTCCGCAAGACCTGCTGGCCGGGGAATCGGAAATCTATGCCGCCCAAGCCCGGGCATCCGGCAAGCCCGAGGCCATCGTCGAGAAGATGATCGCCGGGCGCCTGCGCAAGTTCGTCGCCGAAGTCAGCCTGCTGCAACAGCCCTTCGTCAGGAACCCCGAGCTCAGTGTCGGCGAACTCGCCCGCGGCGCCGGCGCCGAAGTGACGCGGATGCTGCGTTTCGAAGCGGGCGAGGGCATGGAGCGGAAACAGGAAGATTTCGCCGCCGAAGTCGCCGCCCAGCTGGAGGCGAACTGAACGGAGCGCCGCGCATGCCCGCGAACCGGGATCAGGCCGGATCAGGCGCGAGATATCGCCGCATCTTGCTGAAACTGAGCGGCGAAGCGCTCAGCGGCGGCGCCGGTTTCGGCATCGACGCGGCAGTGCTGCGCGACATGGCGGCCCAGGTCGGGGAAATCATCGGGTTCGGCGTGCAGACCGGCATCGTCGTCGGCGGCGGCAACCTGTTTCGCGGCCTGAGCGCCCAGGCCAGCGGCGTTGACCGGATTACCGGCGACCATATGGGAATGCTCGCCACGATCATGAACTCCCTCGCCTTGCGCGACGCCCTGGAAAACGCCGGCGCGCCGGCGCGCGTGCTGGCGGCCAGGAGCGTCGCGGGCGTCGCCGGGCAATTCGAGCGCCATGCCGCGATCCGTTATCTGGAAGAAGGCAAGGCCGTCATCTTCGCCGGAGGCACCGGCAATCCGCTGTTCACCACCGATTCCGCCGCCTGTTTGCGCGGCGTCGAAATCGGCGCGGAGATCATTTTCAAGGCCACCAGGGTGGACGGCGTATATTCCGCGGATCCGGAGCGGAATCCGGCGGCGGTCAAATTCGACGCCTTGGGTTATGATGCGGTCATCCGGGAGCAACTGGGCGTCATGGACTTGACCGCGATCTGTCTGGCCCGGGACAACGGCATGCCGATCAGGGTGTTCGACATGACCCGTCCCGGCGCCTTGCGCGAGAATATCGTCGGCGAACCCAACGGCACTCTCGTCGGCGCGGAAAGCTCCGGTCAGGAAAGCTCCGGTTAGGAAAGCTCCGATCAAGCCAGAGCTTCCCTGCGGCACATGGATGTGCCGCCGGATTCGATGGCGCAAGCCATTGAATCCGGGAGCAAGACAAAACCACGCTTTTGTTTTGCGGCAATGAATAATTCCATGGATGGAATTATGCAGAGGATACTTGGGAAAGCTCCGATCAAGTCGCAGCTTTCCTGCGGCGCATGCCCGCGCCGCCGGATTCGAAGGCGCAAGCCCTTGCATTCGCGGGCCGGCGAGACCACGCTCCTGTCTCGCGGCGACGCCGGGCGCCATGAATGGGATTGTTCGGAAAATACCGGTCGCGACAGACCGGATCGATCGGGACCGGAGGCGGAAGATGGTCGAGGAAATCATGCGGGACGCGGAAGAGCGAATGCGCAAGAGCATCGTATCGCTGGAAAGCGCATTCAAGCGGATTCGCACCGGACGCGCGCATCCGGCGATTCTCGACAACGTCATGGTGTCTTGTTACGGAACGGAAACCCCGTTGAACCAGCTGGCGGCCATTCATGCGGAAGAGGGCCGTTCGCTGCTGATTTCGCCATGGGAGAAATCCATCATCGGCGATATCGAAAAGGCGATTCTCAAGTCCGACCTCGGATTGAATCCCTCGAACAACGGCGATGCCGTGCGCGTGCCGATGCCGCCGCTGACCGAGGAAACCCGCCGCGAGTACGGCAAGCAGGCCAGGAACGAAGCGGAGGCCGCCCGGGTGGCGATCCGCAATATCCGCCGCGAAGCCAATGCGGATTTCAGGGAACTCGCCAGGGAAGGGGAAATCAGCGAAGACGAAGCGCGCCGCGCCGAAGCGCGCATGCAGAAGTTGACCGACAGGCATATCGAGACCGTCGACGCCGCATACAAGGCGAAAGAGGCCGACCTGCTGTCCATGCGCTGACCGGCCGCATGCCCGCCATGATGGGTCCAAGCAATGACATCCGGCCAATCGAAATACCTGCCCGAACACATCGCCGTCATCATGGACGGCAACAACCGCTGGGCCAAGGGCAGGGGGCTGCCGGTCAAGCAGGGCCACCGGCACGGCGCGGCCACCGCCAGGGAAATCGCCTTTTCCTGCGTGCGCCGCAAGATTCCCTGCCTCACGCTGTTCGCTTTCAGCAGCGAAAACTGGATGCGGCCCGCGCGCGAGATCCACGGTCTCATGGCGCTGTTCCTGTCGGTGCTGCAACGCGAGGAAGTCAACCAGCTGCACAAGGCCAACGCGCGGCTTTGCTTCATCGGCAATCGCGAGTCTTTTTCCGCGCGCATCCAGGGCAGCATGCAGGAAGTCGAGACGCTGACCCGCGACAATACCGGCACCCGGGTGACCGTGGCCGCGGATTACGGCGGCCGCTGGGATATCGCCAACGCCATGCGCCTCATCGCCGAAGAAGTGCGCGACAGCGGCATGAGCGCCGATGCGATCGATATCGACCTGGTGCATTCCTTCACCCAGTTGAGCGACTTGCCCGAACCCGACCTTTGCATCCGCACCGGCGGCGAGCGCCGCATCAGCAATTTCCTGCTCTGGCAATTCGCCTATACCGAATTCTATTTCACCGAATGTCTCTGGCCCGATTTCGACGAGACCGAACTGCAGCGGGCGATCGACGATTTCGCCAGCCGCCAGCGGCGTTTCGGCGGACACGACGCATGAAGGCCGCGGCCCCGTGCTGAAGCAGCGGATCATCACGGCGCTCGTGCTGGTATGCGCTTTCGGCGCCGCCGCCTCCTTGCTGCCGCCGTTCTGGTTCGCCCTGCTGATCTTCGCGGCGGTCCTCGCCGCCGGTTGGGAATGGAGCCGCCTGACGGGCCTGGACACGACGGCGGGCAGGCTGGGGTACCTGCTGTTGCTCGCCCTGGCGGGAGGCTTGTTGCTGGCCTGGCTCGGCGTCGCCCCGGCCGCGGCCGCGCCGGACCGGTTCCGGACCATGCTGTTGCTCGGCCTGGGCCTGCTGTTCTGGGTGCTGGCCTGTTTCGCGCTCGGCGGCTATCCGCGCAACAGGACGCGCTGGGGCAGCGGTTTCCGCATCGGCGCGATGGGGATGGCGGCGCTGTTGCCGAGTCTGGCCGGCATCGTCTATCTCAAATACCTGTTGCCGGCCGGCTATCTGGTGCTCGCTCTCGCGGCGCTGGTGGCCGCGGTCGATATCGGCGCGTATTTCGCCGGCCGCGGTTTCGGCCGCCGCCGGCTGGCTCCCGAACTCAGTCCGAAAAAATCCTGGGAAGGCGTCTGGGGCGGCTTCGCGGCCTGCCTGGCGGCGGCCGCGGCGCTGGCCTGGCTCATGCATTATCGGCTGCGGCCGCTCGACGGCGGCGATGTCTCGCTGATAGCCGCGCTCGCCCTGGCGACCGCGGCGTTTTGCGTGATCGGCGACCTGCTGGAAAGCATGCTCAAGCGCAATCGGCGCACCAAGGACAGCGGCAGTCTGCTGCCCGGCCACGGCGGCCTGCTCGACCGGGTGGACGGATTGCTGGCGGCGACCCCGGCATTCGCGCTGGGCATGATGGCGCTGTTGCCGGAGAATGCGAACCAATGAGGGAAACCGGCGCGACAGCGATTCTCGGCTCCACCGGCTCGATCGGCCGCAACACGCTGGACGTGATGCGCGGCCGGCCGGACTTGCGGGTGGTCGCGTTGAGCGCGCATGCCAACGCCGCCTTGCTGGCGGAGCAATGTCGCGAATTCAAACCGTCGTACGCGGTCATGGCGGATCCGGCAAGCGCCGACGAATTGCGCGCGCGGCTGCGCGGCGCGGGCGCGCCTACCGCGGTGCTGGCGGGCGCCGCGGAACTTGTCCGCGTCGCCGGCCTGCCCGAGATCGATATCGTGGTGGCGGCGATCGTCGGCGCCGCGGGGCTGGAATCCACCTTGAGCGCGCTCCGCGCCGGCAAGAAGGTGTTGCTCGCCAACAAGGAGTCGCTGGTCATGGCGGGCGATCTTTGCATGCGCGCGGCGCGCGCGGCGGGCGCCTTGCTGATCCCGGTCGACAGCGAACACAACGCCATCTTTCAATGCCTGCCCCATTGCGAGACCGCGCTGGGCGCCGCGCAGACCAGACACGTGAAAAAACTCGCGATCACCTGTTCCGGCGGACCGTTCCTGCGCGCGCCCGCCGCGCAATTCGACTCGATCACCCCGGAACAGGCCCGCAACCACCCCAAGTGGGACATGGGCGCGAAGATCTCGGTCGACTCCGCCACCCTCATGAACAAGGGGCTGGAGGTCATCGAGGCCTGCTGCCTGTTCGACATGAAGTCCGAGCGGGTCGAGGTGCTGGTCCATCCCCAGTCGATCGTGCATTCCATGGTGTACTTCGAAGACGGTTCGGTGCTGGCCCAGCTCGGCGCGCCGGACATGCGGATCCCGATCGCCTGCGCCCTGGCCTGGCCGGCGCGCATGCCGTCGGGCGCGGCGGCGGTCGACCTCGCCGCCGAGGAGCCGCTTGAATTCATGCGGCCGGACCTCGACCGGTTCCCCTGTCTGGCGCTGGGACTGGAAGCCGCGCGGCTGCGGGGCCTGCGGCCGGCGGTGGTGAACGCGGCCAACGAGGTCGCGGTGCATGCCTTTCTCGCGGGAGAATTGCCGTTTTCCGGCATACCGGGACTGATCGAGGCGGTTTCGGCTAAAATCCCTTGTGGCGAGGCCGATTCTCTGGCTATCATCCGGGAAGTTGACGGGCTCGCCCGAACTTACGCCAAGGAATTGATTCGCAAGCGGATTTAGGGAAGTTTCGCGCTTTTTTGCGGCAATGAACAAGTTCATGGACGGAATTGTTCAGGGGATGCTTGGGGAAGCTCCGCGGCAAGGCGCGGGTTCGCGCGCGGAATCGATCGCGCAGAGGATGCCCGGTTTCGGTCCGGAGGCGAGCGCGGGAGGCGTTCCATGGAAAACACGATGGATTTCCTGATAGCGATAGCGGCATTGCTGGTCACCCTGGGAATATTGGTGACCTTCCACGAATACGGCCATTTCTGGGCGGCCCGGCGCTGCGGCGTCAAGGTGTTGCGGTTCTCGGTCGGTTTCGGCAAGCCGCTGAAGACCTGGATCGGCAAGGACGGCACCGAATACGTTATCGCGCCGATTCCGCTGGGCGGCTATGTCAAGATGCGGGGCATGGAGGACAGCTCGCCAGCGCGGCGCTTCGCCTTGCCCGAATCCGAGCGCAATACTTCCTTCGCCTGCAAATCGCTCTGGCAGCGCGCCGCCATCGTCGCCGCGGGGCCGGCCGCCAACCTGCTGCTGGCCTTTTTCATTTTCTGGCTGGTCAATATCAGTTTCGGCAACAGCGGCATTGTCCCGATAGTCCGGGATGTCGCGGAGAATTCGCCGGCGCAGGTCGCCGGGCTGCGGGCCGGGGACCAGATCCTGGCGGTGGACGGCCGGGAGACCGCGACCTGGCGGGAAGTCAACTTGCGCTTGCTGTCGAGACTTGGCGAAACCGGCGCGTTGCAGTTGCGCGTGGCGCCGGCTTCCGGCGCGCCGGCGCGCGACATGCGCATACCCGTGGCGGATTGGCTCGGCGCCGACGCCGAACCGCGTCCGATCGCGGATCTCGGCATCGTCGAAATGCTGTTGCCCGCGCGCGTCGGCTTTGTCGAAGCGGGCGCGCCGGCCGCGCTCGGCGGCTTGCGGCAAGACGATCTGATCCGGTCGGCGAACGGCGAATCCGTGCGCGACTGGTCCCATTGGGTGCGAATTGTTCGCGCGAGTCCGGAACTGGAGTTGCGCGTCACGGTCGAAAGAGCGGAAGGGACGGCCGAATTGCTGTTGCGGCCCGCGGCGGCCGTCGCCGAAGACGGCTCGGTTTTCGGCAGGATCGGCGCCGGCGCGGCCGCCGAGCGGTCGCTCGACCTGTTGCCTCCGGACGCGGTGCTGGAATTCCGTTATGGTCCGCTCGGCGCCGTCGGCCCGGCCTTGCGGGAGACTTGGGACATGTCGCTGTTCGTGCTCGACTCCATCCGGAAAATGATAGTCGGGGCGATCTCGGTGGAACATGTGAGCGGCCCGATCACCATCGCCCAGGTCGCCGGACAAACCGCCGTCATCGGGCTGGAAACCTATCTGGGATTCCTGGCCTTGCTGAGCGTGTCCATCGCGATCCTCAACCTGTTGCCGATTCCGATACTGGACGGCGGCCAGTTGCTGTTCCTGCTGGCGGAAGCGGCGATCAGAAGACCCTTGCCCGACGCCGTGCAAGCCTGGGGCCTGCGTTTCGGCATGGCCATGGTGCTGGGGATCATGGTGCTGGCCTTCTATAATGATTTCAATCGCTTGTTATAGGGAAGCCCTGATCAAGCCAGAGCTTCCCGGCGTCGCGAGCAGCCGAATCCGGGAGCAAGACGAAACCGCGCTCGTCTTGCGGCAATGAATAATTCCATGGCTGGAATTATTCAGGGAATACACGCGGCACATGGATGTGCCGCCGGATTTGATGGCGCAGCCATTGAATCCGGGAGCAAGACAAAACCACGCTTTTGTCTTGCGGCAATGAATAATTCCATGGATGGAATTATTCAGGGAATATAAGGACGAGCAGTTGCCCGAAGCAGTCATGGTAATGAAGAAACTCCTTTTTCGTCTCGTCGCGGCGGCGCTTTTCGCCCCCCCGGCGCTGGCCCAGAATTTCACCGTCGCCGACATCATCGTCGACGGCTATCAACGCATCACTCCCGGCATCATCTACAACCTGCTGCCGGTGGGGATCGGCGACGAAGTGACGCCGCAAACCTCGGCCCTGATCATCCGCAGTCTCGCCGAGTCGGAATATTTCGATTCGATCGAGGTTTCGCGGGAGGGCAATATCCTCGTCATCACCGTGCAGGAACGGCCTTCGGTAGCGGAAATCAATATCGAAGGCAACAGCGTGCTGGAAACCGAGGACATCATCGAGAACATGGCCGCGGCGGATATCGCCGAAGGCGAGATCTTCACCCGCGCCGCGCTGGAGGCGATTCGCCAGGGCATCCAGGAAGTGTATTCGTCGCGCGGGCGTTACGGCGCCGCGGTGGATATCGAAGTCGAGGAGTTGCCCCGCAACCGGGTTTCGATCGATCTCGATATCGACGAAGGCGAGGAATCGCGCATCCGCCAGATCAATATCGTCGGCAACGATTCCTTCGACGAGGAGACCTTGCTCGACCTGTTCGAACTCGGCCCCAAGCCCTGGTACCTGTTTCTCAGCCGCCGGGACCGTTATTCGAGAGAGCAGTTTTCCGGCGACCTGGAGCGGCTGGAGTCCTTCTATCTCGACAACGGCTACGTGGAATTCAATATCGAGTCGACGCCGATCTCGATCACGCCCGACCGGCGCGAGGTGTATATCACCATCAACGTGCTCGAAGGCAACCAGTTCGTGATCGATGAAATCGACCTGGCCGGCGACCTGGTCGACGCCGAGGCGATCCTGCGCGCGGCGATCTTCGTGCGGCCGGGGCAGATCTATTCCCAGGCGCTGGTGACCGGCACCGAGGAAATCATGGTGCAATTCCTCGGCAATCTCGGCTACGCCTTCGCCGAGGTCGCCGGCGTGCCGAACGTCGACGAGGACGGTTCCGTCGACGTGACCTTCGTCATCGATCCCGGCAGCCGCACCTATGTCAACCGCATCAATTTCAACGGCAATACCTCGACCGCCGACGATGTCCTGCGGCGCGAAATGCGGCAACTCGAGGCGGCGCCGGCGTCGAGCATGCAGATCGAGCAATCGAAAGTGCGGCTTGAAAGGCTCGGCTATTTCGAGACCGTGGAGGTGGCGACCGAGGAGGTGCCCGGCGTCGCCGACCAGGTCGACGTCAACTTCGATGTGGTGGAGCAGAACTTCGGCGCCATCAGTTTCCAGGTGGGCACCGGCGGCAGCGGCGACTTCTTCATCAGTTCGAACCTGCAGGCGCAGAACTTCCTCGGCACCGGACGCACGGTCGCGGTGGGCGTCAACCGCAGCCGTTTCATCAAGGCGCTGAATTTCCAGTATGTCGACCCTTATTTCACTCCGGACGGCGTGAGCCGGGGCGTGAACATGTATGTGCAGGAAATCGATTCGCCCTTCAACGTGGCGAACTTCAATACTTCCTCCTACGGCGCCTCGGTCAGTTTCAGCTATCCCCTGAGCGAGATCTCGGTGCTCGGTTTCGACCTCGGCTACACCCATACCGAACTCAGTTCCGGCTTCGGCTCGGTGCAGGAGATTCTCGCCTCGCCGAAGCTGATTCCGGGCGTGAACAAATACCTGATTTCGCCGGCCAATGCGGATGCCGGTTCGGTCAGGGACGCGATATTGGGGGACATAGGCGGCCTGAGCGGGGCGCAATTGCGCATGAATCCCGATCCGGGCTTTGTCGACCTGTATGGCGACCAGTTCGACAATATCAGTCTCGCCGGCACCTGGTTCCGCAATACCCTGAATCGCGGCCAACTCGCCAACGACGGCATGTTGCACAATCTGGGCGTGGAAGTAACGCTTCCCGGCAGCGACCTGCAATATGCGCGGTTTTCCTATTCCAACCAGATTTACTGGCCGCTGAACCAGGAACGCAGCTGGGTGGTCGGCCTGCGCGCCAATCTCGGCTACGGCATCGGCTACGGCGATACCGAACGCATGCCGTTCTTCAACCACTATTTCGCGGGCGGGATCAATGCCGCCGGCGTCGTGCGGGGCTTCGAGGAAAACAGTCTCGGACCCCAGAGCACGGCCGGGGCGCGCTATCTGACCGAGAACAACGTGTCCCTGCTGAAAGACGAGGCGGGCAATATCCTGCTGAATGAAGACGGCTCGGCCCAGGGATTCGAAAGGGACTTCGCCTATCGGACCGAGCCGCTGCTCGACCTGATGGGCAACCCCGTGCTCGACGCCCTGGGCAATCCGCTGCCTTCGCTGGCGGTGGAAAATTTCTTCCTGCATGAGGATTACGACAGCTTTGGTGGTAACATATTGACCGTGGCGACATTGGAGTTGTTGTTCCCGGTGCCGTTCGTCGACGAAGTTTCGAACCAGTTGCGGACTTCGTTCTTTATCGACGCGGGCAATGTGTTCTCATCCCATTGCACGGAACGGCAGCGGCTGTTGCGGAACTGTTCGAATTTCGATTTCGGAGAATTCCGCTATTCCGCCGGCGTCGCGGTTACCTATTTGTCGCCGTTCGGTCCGCTGACTTTCTATCTGGCCCAGCCGTTTGGAAAGGAAGGAGACGACACCAAGAGTTTTGACTTTACCGTGGGCACCGGATTCTAGTGCGGCCGGAGAATACCTGGCCCGGATGCCGGTCGCGGCAATGCGCGGCAATGGAATCAGGAAGCCGCGGCGATGCAGTTGGAGGAAAACTGTGAAATACATCAAGTACCCGATCGCCTGTCTGGCCATGGCGACGATTGCCCAGGGAGCCCTGGCGCAAGACACCAAGATCGGGATTCTCAATCCCTTGCGGGCCTTGTTCGCCTCCGACGCGGCCGCGGTCATCCAGCAGGAACTCGAATCCGAACTGGCGCCCGATCAGGAGCGGGCGACCGAACTTTCGGAGCAGCTGAGCGCGCTCGCCGAGGAATTCCAGCAGAACGAAGCGATCATGACCGAAGACGCGAAACGGCGCATGAACTCCGACGCCCAGGATCTGCAAGTGCAATTGCAATTGATTCAGGAGCGCGTGCAGACCGCCCTCAACGAAAGAAATCAGGCGTTCCTGGAAAGCATGCAGGAACAACTGGCCGAGGCGGTGTCCGATGTGGTCGCCGAAGGCGGCTTCGATCTCGTCCTGAACGCCGACAGCGCGCCGTATTTCGCGCCGGTGCTCGATATCACCGCCCGGGTTACGGCGAAACTGAACGAATTCGCCCAGAGCGAGTAGCGGGGTGTCGAACGGACCCGCGAAAGGTGTCATCCAATCCACGCATCAGGCTGTCGCGGCTGGCGGAATTGCTCGCAGTCGAGCTTGACGGCGACGGCGAATGCGAAATCGACGGGCTCGGCTCGCTGGCGGACGCCCGCCCCGGCCAATTGAGTTTCCTGTCGAATCCCGCCTACGCCGCGCAATTGGCGGCGACGCGCGCCTCGGCGGTCGTCGTCGAAGACAAATTCCGCGCCGCCTGTCCGGTGAACAGGCTGATCAGCTCCCGGCCTTACGCGGCTTTCGCCCGCGCTTCGGCGATCTTCCACGCCGCCGAAAAGCCCCCCGCCGGCATCCATCCATCCGCCGTGATCGATCCCGCGGCCAGGGTCGACCGGTCGGTCAGCGTGGGACCCAACAGCGTCATCGAAGCCGGCGTCAGGATCGGCGCCGGTTCGGCGATCGGGCCGGGCTGCATTGTCGGCAAGAACTGCGAGCTCGGCGAGTCCTGTCATTTGCGTTGCTCGGTGATCATGTACCCGGGCGTGCGCCTCGGCCGCAACGTGCAGGTCGACGCCAATTGCGTCATCGGCGCCGACGGCTTCGGCTATGCTTTCGACGGCGAAAAGTCGATCAAGATCCACCATGGCGGTTCGGTGCGGATCGGCGACGACGCGGAGCTCGGCGCCGGCACCACCGTGGACCGCGGCGTCATGGGCGACACCATAATCGGGCGCGGCGTCAAGATCGACAACCAGGTGCAGATCGGCCATAACTGCGTGATCGGCGAACATACGGTCATCTGCGGCTGCGTCGCCATCGCCGGCAGCGTCGTGATCGGCAAGCATTGCATCATGGGCGGCGCCTCCGGAGCGGTGGGGCATATCAGCATCGCGGACCGGGTCGAGGTGAGCGCGATGTCCCTGGTCAGCCGCAGCATCACCGAGCCGGGCAGGTATTCCTCCGGCACCGGACATATGAAGACCAGCCGCTGGAAACGGGTCATTACCCGCTTCCAGGAACTTGACGAGATGGCTAACCGGCTGAAGGGTTTGGAAAAAATTCTCAAGAAAGACTAGCATGTGCTGCCCGGCGGACGGCGCCGGGAATTGCGCGGAGATCGGCATGCTCTTGGACATTCAGGAAATCAAGGAATACCTGCCGCAACGCTATCCTTTCCTGCTGGTCGACCGGATTCTGGAGATGGAACTCGGCAAGTCCATTCTCGCCTGCAAGAACGTCACCGTGAACGAGCCTTTCTTCGCGGGCCATTTCCCGCATCAGCCGATCATGCCCGGCGTGCTCATCATCGAGGCATTGGCCCAGGCGGCCGGAGTGCTCGGCTTCAAGAGCCAGGAAAAGAAGCCCGCCGACGGCTATCTCTATTATTTCGTGGGCGCGGACGAAGTGCGCCTGCGCCGTCCCGTGGTGCCCGGCGACCAGTTGCTGTTGCAGGTCGAGGTGATCAGCAATCGCCGCGGCATCTACAAGTTCCGCGCCGAAGCCAGGGTCGACGACGATCTGGTGGGGTCGATGAAAATCATTTGCGCCGAGAGGAAGGTCGATGTCGATTGACGGCAGCGCCAGCATCGATCCGACGGCGCGGATAGAAGCGGATGTCGAGATCGGTCCCGGGGTCGTCGTCGGCCCCTGGAGCATGATCGGACCCAATGTATCCATCGGCGCGGGAACGATCCTGCGCTCCCATGTCGTGATCCATTCCAATGCCCGCATCGGCGGCGGCAACCAGTTCTTCCAGTTCAGTTCGATCGGCGAGGATCCGCAAGACAAGAAATACCGGGGCGAGGAATCCTGGCTTGAAATCGGCGACGACAACATATTCCGCGAAGGCGCGACCGTGCATCGGGGCACCGCCAACGGCGGCGGCGCGACGCGCATCGGCAATCGCAACTTGCTGATGGCTTACGCCCACGTCGCGCATGACTGCAAGCTCGGCGACGATATCGTCTGCGCCAACAATGTGGGCCTTTGCGGCCATGTGACCATCGACGATTACGCCATCCTCGGCGGCTACGCCGGGGTAAACCAGTTTCTCCGCATCGGCGCCCATTCCATGGTCGGCGGCATGACCCATGTGGTGAACGACGTGCCCGCTTTCGTCATCGTCAGCGGCCAGCCCGCGCTTGCGCGCAGCATCAACTCGATCGGCATGAAACGGCGCGGCTTCGAACGCGCGGATATCGAATTGATGAAGGAAGCTTTCAAGTTCCTGCACATGCGCAACTTGACCTTGCAGGAAGCGGTGTCCCAGATCAGGGCGCTCGGCGATCGCAGCGAGGCGCTGAAAACCCTGGTCGAATCCATCGAATCCTCCTGCAAGGGCGTTCATCGCTAGCGCCCGGCCTTCCCGCGGCCATGACCGGACCCATCCATTTCGGCATTGTCGCCGGCGAGAGGTCGGGCGACATGCTCGGCGCCGGACTCATGCAAGCCCTGCGCGAACGCTATCCGGCGGCGCGTTTCAGCGGCATCGGCGGGCCGGCAATGGAGCGGCTCGGCTGCGCCTCGCTGGCGCCGATGGAGCGGCTTTCGGTAATGGGACTGGTCGAGCCGCTCGGCCGGTTGCCGGAACTGTTGCGGATCAAGCGCGAGCTCGAAAGGTATTTCCGCCGGCTCCGCCCGGCGGCCTTCATCGGCGTCGATGCGCCCGATTTCAACCTGCGCCTGGCCGCCGGCCTGCGCAACAGCGGCATCCGCACGGTGCATTACGCAAGCCCCAGCGTCTGGGCCTGGCGCAAGGGCAGGATCCGCGGCATCGCCGGATCGATCGACCTGATGTTGACCCTGTTTCCCTTCGAAACCGACATTTATCGCGAGCACGGCGTGCGCGCGCATTGCGTCGGCCATCCGCTCGCCGACGAAATCGGTTTCGAAGACGGCGGGGCGCAGGCTCGGCGGGAACTTTCGCTGGATCCCGCGGCGCCGGTCGTCGCCTTGATGCCCGGCAGCCGCAAGGGCGAAATCAGCCGCATGGCGCCGGTATTCCTGGCGACCGCCGCGACGGCGCGAGAAAAATTCCCCGACCTGCGCTTCCTGCTTCCCTGCGCGGGGGCGGCGAACCGTCGCCTGCTCGAGCAAATCATCGCCGCCGGCGGCTTCGAAGACGCGCAATGGAAGCTGACCGATCGATCGCGGCAAGCCATCGCCGCGGCCGATTTCGTGATCCTCGCTTCGGGCACGGCGAGCCTGGAAGCCATGTTGCTGCGCCGGCCGATGGCGGTCTGCTACAAGCTCGCCCCGCTCAGTTACGCGCTCGCCTCGCGCATGGTCGAGGTCGATCACATCGCGATCCCCAATCTGCTTGCCGGCAAGCGGCTCGTGCCCGAATACGTGCAGCGCGAAGTCAACCAGCCCAACCTGTTGCGCGAAATCGAGCGGTTCATGGCGGACCGCGCGCCGCCCGCGGCGTTGCTCGAGCAATTCGCCGAGCAGCACCGCCGCCTGCGCAGGAATGCCTCGGCCCGGGCCGCCGCCGCCGTCCATGAACTGCTGGCGGGGCGGTCCCATGCGAGTTGAGCCGGTCTGGCTCGAACTTGCAGACGCGCCGGCGGCGGCCGGCGCGGACGAAGCCGGCCGCGGCTGTCTGGCGGGAGATGTGGTCGCCGCCGCCGTGATGCTCGATCCGGAGATGCCCCTCGAAGGCCTGAACGATTCGAAGAAACTCACCCTCGCGCAACGCGAGGCCTGCTTCGAGCGGATCGTCGACAATTGCCTCGGCTTCGCCATAGGCAGGGCCAGCGTCGCCGAAATCGACCGGCTCAACATTCTTCAGGCCAGCCTGCTCGCCATGCGCCGCTGCGTGCGCCGGCTTGCGCCGCAGCCCCGGTTCGTCTACGTCGACGGCAATATCTGTCCCGACTGGCGCTATCCTTCCAGGGCGGTCGTCGGCGGCGACGGCCTCGTCCCGGCGATCGCCGCCGCCTCGATTATCGCCAAGGTGACCCGGGACCGCGAAATGACCGCCCTCGACCGCGAATACCCGGGCTACGGCTTCGCTCGCCACAAGGGCTATCCCACTCGCGGCCATCTCGAGGCGCTCGCCGGCATCGGACCCAGCCCGATCCATCGCCGCACTTTCAGGCCGGTCGCGGAAGCGGCGCGCAAGGCTCTCTGAACAGCTCCGCCGCGGTCCCGGCGCCGCCGGACCCGCGCGCGGGACAAGACCGCGCCCTTGTCTTGCGGCAATGAATAATTCCCGGATGGAATTATTCAGGGAATACCTGGTGTAAACTACCCGCACCAGCCCGGCCGAGCCACGCATGTCTGACCAGGAACCAGCGCGAACCTTCGTCCATCTTCGCCTGCATACCGAATTTTCCATCAGCGACGGGCTGGTCGCGATCGAACCCCTGATCGCGCGCCTGCGCGAGTCGCGCATGCCGGCGGCGGCGGTTACCGACCTGGGGAACCTGTTCGCCCTGATCAAGTTCTATCAAGCCGCGCGGCGGGCGGGCGTCAAGCCGATCTGCGGCTGCGACCTGCGGGCGATCGACGAAGACAGCGGCCGCGCCAGCCAGCTTGCCTTGCTGGTGCGCGACGAGACCGGCTACCGCAATCTCATCCGCCTGATTTCGGATATTTATGTCGACAAGGCGGCCGACGCGGAAATCCAGGTCGGCAAGCGCCGCCTGCGGGATTACAGCGAGGGCCTGATCGCCCTGTCCGGCGCGCGGCAGTCCGATATCGCGGCCGCCTTGCTGGCCGGCGAGCGGGAACAGGCGCGGACCTTGCTCGACGGCTGGCGGGAAATATTCCCCCAGGCTTTCTATATCGAATTGCAGCGCCTCGGCAAGCCGGACGAGGAGGACTATATCGAAGCCGCGCTCGAACTGGCGCGGGATTGCGGCTGTCCGGTGGCGGCGACCAACGATGTCCGCTTTCTCGCCGAAGACGACTTCGAAGCGCACGAAGCGCGGGTCTGCATCAGCCAGCGCCGCGTGCTCGACGACCCCGGCCGGCCGCGCGAATATAGCGAGCGGCAATACCTGCGCGACTCCCGCGAGATGGCCGAATTGTTCGCGGATATCCCCGAGGCCGTCGAGGCCACGCTCGATATCGCGCGGCGCTGCAATCTCGACCTCGAACTCGAGCAGCGCCTGCCCGAATTCAGATTGCCGGCGGGCGAGACCGCGAGCCTGGAAGAGTACCTCGCCAGGGTCGCCGAAGACGGGCTGGGGCGGCGGCTGCGGGATGCGGGCGAGGGAGCGTCCGCGGCCGGCGGGCGGGACCGCTACCGGCAGCGGTTGCGGCAGGAACTCGCCATCATCAACCAGATGGACTTCGCCGGCTACTTCCTGATCGTCATGGAATTCGTGCAATGGGCGAAGAACAACGGCATTCCGGTCGGGCCGGGCCGCGGCTCCGGCGCGGGCTCGGTGGTCGCCTGGGCGCTCGGCGTCACCGATCTCGACCCGATCGAATACGACTTGCTGTTCGAGCGCTTCCTCAACCCCGAACGCATCTCCATGCCGGACTTCGATATCGATTTCTGCGTGGAAGGCCGCGACCGGGTCATCGCCCATGTGGCGGAGATCTACGGCGAAGACGCGGTTTCCCAGATCATCACTTTCGGCACCATGGCGGCGAAGGCGGTGGTGCGGGATGTCGCCAGAGTGCAAGGCAAGCCTTATTCGGTAGGCGACCGGCTGTCGCGGCTGATTCCCGGCGTTCCGGGAACGACGCTGGCGCAGGCGATGAAAGAGCAGCCGGATCTGAAGGAGTACGTGGACGGCGACGACGACGCCCAGGAAATCCTGGAGGTCGCCTACAAGCTCGAAGGCATTGCCCGCAATGTCGGCAAACACGCCGGCGGACTCGTGATCGCGCCCGGCCGCCTCACCGATTTCACGCCGCTGTATCGCGATCACGAACGCACCGGCGCCGGCCTGCTCACGCAATACGACAAGGACGACGTGGAGACCGCCGGGCTGGTCAAGTTCGACTTTCTCGGCCTGCGCACCCTGACCATCATCGACTGGGCGGTGAAATCGATCAATGCGCAGGAAGGCGCGGCAATCGACATCGCCAGGTTGCCGCTCGACGACGAGCAGGTCTATCGCATGCTCGCCGGGGGCGGCACCGCCGCCATATTCCAGCTGGAATCCCGCGGCATCAGGCAATTGATCCGCAAGCTTCAGCCGAACTGTTTCGACGACATGGTGGCGCTCGTCGCCCTGTATCGTCCCGGCCCGCTGCAATCGGGCATGGTCGACGATTTCATCGACCGCAAGCACGGCCGCACTCCGGTCAGTTATCCGCTGCCCCAACTCGAGCCGCTGTTGAAAAGCACCTACGGCGTGATTCTCTATCAGGAACAGGTGATGAAGATCGCCCAGGTGCTCGGCAAATATACGCTCGGCGGCGCCGATATCCTGCGCAAGGCCATGGGCAAGAAGGATCCCGCGGAAATGGCCCGGCAGCGCCAGAATTTCATGCGGGGCGCGCGCGAGCAGGACATTCCGGAAAAGACGGCTTCGGAGTTGTTCGACCTGATGGAGAAATTCGCCGGCTATGGGTTCAACAAGTCCCATTCCGTGGCCTACGCCTTGCTCGCCTACCAGACCGCCTGGCTGAAGACGCATTATCCGGCGCATTTCATGGCCGCGGTGCTGTCCACGGAAATGAAACTGACCGACAAGATCATGCAGCTCGCGGCCGAATGCCGCGAAATGGGACTCGAGGTATTGCCGCCGAGCATCAATAGCGGCCGCTTCCGCTTCGGCGTCGACGACGCGGGCCGCATCGTCTATGGTCTCGGCGCGATCCGGAACCTGGGCCGGGGGCAGATCGAACAGATCGCGGCGGCGCGCGAACAGGGTCCGTTCCAGTCGCTGCCGGATCTTTGCCGGCGCGCCGGCGGCCAGGCGCTTGCGCAGCGCTCTTTCGAAATCCTGATCGATTCGGGCGCCTGCGACGAACTGGTCCCGGCCGAAGCCGGCGCGGGGCGGGGAAGGGCGCGGTTGCGGCATTGTCTGCCCGCGGCGTTGCAGGCGGCGGAGCAATACCGGCAGGAACAGGCTTCCGGCACCGTCAATCTGTTCGGCGACATGGAAGACGAGGCGGAAGACATGATGCCCGCGGCGGCGGAAATGCCGCAATGGGATGCTCGCGCCTTGCTCGAAGCGGAAAGGGAATGCCTCGGCTATTATCTGAGCGGCCATCCCATCGAAGAGTACTTGCCCGAGTTGGCGCATTTCGCGCCGACCCGGCTGCGGGAGGCCAGGGCTTCGCGCAAGAATCAATATCTTGCCGGCATGTTGGCGGAGCTCCGCGTGCGCCGGCGCGAAAGCGGCAATATGGGCATTCTGACGCTCGACGACGGCTCGGCCAGACTGGAAGCGGTGATGTACGATCCGGAATTCAAGCGGGCGCGGGAGCGCCTGCGGAAATACGCCGTCGTCCTGGTCGAAGGCCGGGTGGTCGACGACGAATTCACCGGCGGCCTGCGCATCCGGGCGAAGAACGCGATAACGCTGGACGAGGCCCGGGCCCGGCACGCGCGCGGACTCGCGCTCGATTTGGATCGGGCCGAGCTGACGGGGAATTTTTGCAGCCGGCTGGCCGCGATCCTCGGGCCTTATCGCCGCGCCGGCAATGGCGGGGACAGCGGCGGCTATTGCAAGATCGTGGTCAATTATCATCGCGAGGATCTGCGGGGGTGTATAATGCTCGGTCCCGACTGGGCGGTGGCTCCGGCGGACGAACTGGTGCGAAGCCTGCGCCTGGAATTCGGCCGGGATCGGGTGATGCTGCAATACGAAGACCGCGCCCGCGACGGCAGCCCGTCTCCGCAACAGAACATGGAATCGTACCCGGAGTGAACCCCGACTTTCTCGAATTCGAACAGCCGATCGCCGAACTTGAAGGCAAGATCAGCGAATTGCGCCTCGTCGGCAGCGACAATGAACTCAATATCAACGAGGAAATCCAGACGCTGCGGCAGAAAAGCCTGCGCCTGACCGCAAAGATCTACGCCAATCTGACGCCCTGGCAGATCTGCCAGGTGGCGCGCCATCCGTTGCGGCCCTACACGCTCGACTATATCGATCGCATCATGACCGATTTCGATCAGTTGCACGGCGACCGCCTCTACGCCGACGACCAGGCCATCGTCGGCGGCCTGGCGAAGATCGACGGCCGGCCGGTGATGGTTGTCGGCCATCAGAAAGGCCGCGGCACGCGCGCCAAGATCAGGCACAATTTCGGCATGCCGCGGCCCGAAGGCTATCGCAAGGCGCGCCGGCTGGTGCGAATGGCCGAACGTTATCGGCTGCCCGTGCTCTGTTTCATCGATACGCCCGGCGCCTACCCCGGCATGGATTCGGAAGAACGCGGCATCAACGAGGCGATCGCCGAGAACATGGCGGCGATGTCGCGGGCGCGCACGCCGCTGATCGCCACGGTGACCGGCGAGGCGAATTCCGGCGGCGCCGTCGCCATCGGTGTCGCGGATCAACTCAACATGTTGCAATATTCCACCTATACCGTGATCACGCCGGAAGGCTGCGCGACGATCTTGTGGAAATCGGCCGAGTTCGCCGCCGCCGCGGCGGAAGCCATGGGCGTAACCGCCGCCCGGCTCAAGCAACTCGGCATCGTCGACCGCGTCGTCGACGAACCCCTCGGCGGCGCCCATCGCGATGCGGACGCGACGGCCGCCGGCGTCAAGGCGGCATTGCTCGACCAGATTGAGCAATTGACCGCGATGGACCCGGACGATCTGGTCGAGCGCCGCTACCGGCGGCTGATGAGTTGCGGCGTCAGCGCCTGAGCCGGTCCCGGGGCCGGATTGCGCCGTCATGACGCAAGTAGAGCAAGCGCTCGCCTTCCTGTCCGGATTGCCGCCGGATTCCCGTCTGGCCGTCGGTTTCAGCGGCGGCATGGATTCCGCCGTCCTGTTGCGCGCCGCGCGCGAGGCATTGCCCGCGGGCGCGAACCTGCGCGCCCTGCATGTGAATCACCGCCTGCGGCAAGCGGCGCAGGAATGGGAAAGATTCTGCGGGGATTTTTGCGCGGCGCTGGAAATTCCGCTCGAAATCCTGCGGGTCGATGTGCCGGCATCCGGCGCCAGCCTGGAAAACCGCGCCAGAATCGCGCGTTACGAAGCTTTTTCCCGCAATCTGCAGCCAGGCGAGCGGCTGCTGCTGGCGCACCATCTGGACGATCAGCTGGAAACCCTGCTGTTGCGCCTGTCGCGCGGCGCCGGCCCGCGCGGCCTGAGCGGCATTCCGGCGCAACGGGAGTTGGGCCGCGGCCTGCTGCTGCGGCCGTTGCTGCAATGCCCGAGAACGGCCCTGGCCGATTACGCGCGGGCGCGGGACTTGCGCTGGATCGAAGACGCTTCCAACCGGAATATCGATTTCGACCGCAACTTCTGCCGCCATGAAGTCCTGCCGGCGGTCGAGCGGCGCTGGCCCGGATATCGCCGCGCCTGGGAAAGGTCGCGCGCCTTGATCGCCGAATCGCGGGATTTGCTGGCGGAACTTGCCGAAATCGACCTTGCGCGTTGCGCCGGCGCGGCGGAGCGGCAATTGCGGGTCGACGCCTTGCGGCGCTTGCGCGCGCCCAGGCGGCGCAACGCCTTGCGGCATTGGATCGAACAGCATTGCGCGGCATCGGCGGACCGCGGGAAATTGCTGCGCCTGTCGGACTCGCTGCTCGCCGCGGACCATCCGGCCCGCGCCGCTGTCGATTTCGGCGGCCATTTCGTCCGTTGTTTCGACAATGAACTTTATCTGGTGCCCGAGTTGCCGCCCGTCGACCCGGACACTCGCCTGGCCTGGGATCCGTCTCGCGAGCCGGTGCTCGAATTGCCCGGCAACGGCATCTTGCGCGCCGCGCCGCGGGCCGGCGCGGGACTTGCGGGGAAGCGCTACGAGATCCGCTATCGCCGAGGCGGCGAAAGTTGCCGGCTGGCGCGCCGCCCGACCAAGTCGCTCAAGAAGATCCTCAACGAATCCCGCGTCGAACCCTGGCTGCGGGCGCGCCTGCCCTTGTTGTTCGACGGCGGCGAACTGGTCGCGATCCCCGGCGTCGGCCACGCCGAAAGCGCCGCCGCGGCGCCCGGCTACGACATCGAATGGCGCTCTCTGGTTCGCCGGGAGCCTGCTGCATGACCCCGTCCGCGGCATTATTGACGGCCGCGAGACAGGGCGCGGTCTTGTCTGGGTATCCTCTGAATAATTCCATCCATGGAATTATTCATTGCCGCAAAACCAGAGCGTGGTTTTGTCTTGCTCGCGGATTCAATGGCTTGCGCTGTCGAATCCGGCGGCGCTCTTGATGTGTCGCGGGCATGTGCCGCAGGGAAGCTCCGACTTGATCGGAGCTTCCCTGACATTGAAAATAGACTCGTCGACGGGAGCAGGTCACCCTCCATATCAGACCTCCCGCAACCCGTGATGGTATAGTCATGATCTGAGGAGCCAAGGAACAAGCCATGCTTCTTCCGAAGAAACCGACCCCAGTTCGGGCAGCCGCGAAAACTTCTCCCGCTCCTTCCGATTCCGAAAAGGGCAGCAGGATTGGCCCCGACATTGAGGGCTTGCGGGAGTTTGCTGAAAAGAGCGACCGTCAGGCTCCTCCCGAATTTGTGGGACGCAGTGGCCTGATCGAAGGACTTTCAAAAGATCTGCGTACCCGGACGAAAGACTGGATGGCGGGGGAATCCGATGCTTGGGAAGGCGCCGCCTGGCTGTTTCAGGGCGCTCCGGGCGCGGGCAAGACGGCGCTTTTGAAGCACCTGAAGAAACTGCTGATCAACGGCGAGCCCGTGCGAATCTGCATGCCCGAAAAAATCGCGCTGAACGACCCGGCGGAACTGAAGAAATACATCGCCGAAGCCTTCTCGCTGGCCGGGACTCTCAAGGAAGACTGGCTGAAAAGGATGGAGGCGGGGCAGAAGAATGTGGGTGGAAAACTCGACATCGGCATTCCCGGAGTGGCGCAAATCGGCGCAGGGGGCTCCGGCCCGTTCGGAAAAGGCCCGGCGGCCACCTGGAGAGACCTGAGGGAAAAGGCGCGGGGATATCCCCCGATCCTGCTGATGGTGGACGAAGCGCAGGCCATTGATGACGAAGCCAGGCATCCGCTTCTGTGGCTTCACGAGGGAACCCACGGCCTGCCGATTATCCCGGTCTTCGGAGGGCTGGCGTGGACGGTAGGGAGACTCTACGAGCTGGGCATCTCCCGGACTTCGCTGCGCCGCGTCCACACCCTGGAGGCGCTTTCGGAAGCCGAGTGCATGGTCGTGGCGCAGGCGTTCTTCGACAAATACGTGGTGATCGGAAGCGCAAGGGAGCGGGAGGAGTGGGCGAGGATGATCGCCCGCGAATGCATGGGTTGGCCGCAGCATCTCCACGCAGGAATGCAGGGACTGGCGGAAGCGCTTGCGGAAGTTGGGGGGGTTCTGGAAGAGGCCGACAGGCCAACGGCTCTGAAGGGCGGCGCCGAGAGGCGGCAAGAGTATTACGAGGCGCGGATATCGTCCTTTGAGCACGACTTTCACGATATGCACTTTTTGGCGGCCGCCTCCGTTGCCTATATGGACAGGGATAGCTCGGGGCAGCTGGACTCGGTGTTGCTCGGCAGCGCCATCGACCGGGGGCATGTGCGACGTTTGGTGCTGGATTGGCCGAAGATGAGTCTGAAGAAGGACGACCCCAGGCTTGTGCTCCCCGAAGGGGTGGCGGGCAAGGAGCTCGTCAGCGCAATGCTTCGCGCCGGCATTTTTCACAAGGGAGAAAACGGGCTGTTGCATGTGCCGATTCCTTCCTTTGCCAAACATCTTTGCTCGAAGCTCGACTGGCTTGCCGCCAAGTCGGGGGAGTCACCGCAGCCTGACCCTCCTGAACCCGGAATGTGAAGCGGATTTGCTGCGACAGGGATCTCGCCAGTTTCTTTTCAAGGCGATGCAAGCCGATCGGCACGGCCTGTCAGCTGGATTCGGGTGAAATAATTTACGTCCCGAACCAATATTCTCTGAATAATTCCATCCCTGCGCCGCAGGGAAGCTCCGACTTGATCGGAGCTTCCCTGATTCGCAGAACGGAACCCCATCAACGGACTGCGGGAAATCCGCCGCGGGACTTGCCGAACGTCGGATTGCGGCATTTTCGGCGAACGCGGAAACAGGTTGCGAACAAGCGCTGTTCCGCGCGGCGCGGTTTTCCGCGTCCGGAATTCCGATTGAGTTCGCCGCGCTGTTCTGGTACGTTGCAGTTCCATCTGGAGGGGTCGGCGCGCTCGCCGGTTCCGGCAATTCGGCTGGGCCTTGATGACCCGTTATATCTTCATCACCGGCGGCGTGGTCTCCTCGCTCGGCAAGGGCATCGCCTCGGCCTCGCTGGCGGCGATTCTCGAGGCCCGGCGGCTCGCCATCTCCATGCTCAAGCTCGACCCATACATCAATGTGGATCCGGGCACCATGAATCCCTTCCAGCATGGCGAGGTCTTGACTTCGACGGTTTGAATTCATAAGTGATTGATTTCATTGAGTTTGCCATTTTGCCTAGGCACAACATCCGGGATTTTTCTGTCCTGGCGGGAAGTCAGCTCAACCCATACGGCACTTCCGAATACTTCAGCCCCAGGGTCTCATAGATCCAGTCCGCCTCGACGGTGGCGGCCGAAGGGACGACATAGCGTTTGGCCGCGCGTTGATCCTTGAGGATCGAGCATTGGCGGCCCAGCAAGGCCTCGCGGATCGCTTCCGGCGACAGCGACCGCTTTTTCTGCAGTTTTACCCGGTACGCCAGATGCTGCACGCAGGCGAAAGCCATGCAGGCGATGGCGAGATGGGCGCGGACGCGGCGCGGGGTCCAGTGGTGGATCGGCCGCACTTTCAGATCGTGTTTGGTGACGCGGAAGCCGCGCTCCACCTGCCACAGGCCGCGGTAGCGCTGCCAGAGTTCGGCCGCGGACATGCCGCGCACATTGGTGACCACGCCGCGCAATCCATCCCAGCGCGCCGCCGCGGCGATCCGATCCGGATCGATTTCCCAGCGGCCTTCGCCCCGCATGCGCAGAAACCGCCCGACGCCTCTGGGCAGCAAGGATTTCGGCTTGCCGTTCCGGTTGAGCTTGTCGAGCAGGCGCTTTATCGCCTTTTGCCGATCCTTCTTGTCCTTGGCCGCCCTTTTCGGGCTGTAAGCGACCACGACCCGCCGGCCCCGGTGGCGGAACACCCCGACCTTCCCGCCCGCCTCCATCGCGGCCGCTCCGCGATAGCGGCCCGTTTCGACGATCCGGTCTTGCAGCGCCCGCGGCAGCGACCGCAAGCGCGCGCCGACGATGTATCGGTGCCCCGCGGACTCCAGCCCGGCCAGGTTCTCTTCGCCGAACATCCCCGCATCGGCCACGCACACCGCCTCCAGTCCCGCATGGCGCCGGCGCATCTCCTCCATCATCGGCAAGAACGTCCCGCCCTCGTACGCCGCGCCGGGAAACACTTCGTACCCCACCGGCAAACCTTCGCGCGTCACCATCAGCGCCAATACCACCTGCGTCCGTTGCGGCTTGCCGTCCTTGCTGAAACCGAACTGCCGCAGCGCGTCGCCGCCTTCGTCAGCGGCCGTCGATTCGAAATACAGCGTGGTGCAATCGAAAAACAGCACGTCCAGCGGCGCCGGCAGCAAGGCGCCGGCCGCCGCGGCCACTTTGGCCCGCAGCTTGCCGATGACCCGCTCGTCCAGCTGATCCATCATCCGGTACACCTTTTCCAGCGGCAGGCCGACGCCGAATTCCCGGCCCAGCCGGCGCACCGATCCGCGCTTGCTTTGGGGGTTGGCGATGCGCGCCATGACCGTGTGAAACAAGGCCCGCCGCGAGGCCCGGTGGCGCGAGGTCAGCAGCCGGTCCAGTCCCAACTCCTGGTATACGCGGCCGTAGGCCTCGTGAATGCCCGTGACCATGCGTTTTTCCTCCCGCAAATCCCGCAGGTCCACAGGCAGGGACGGCGAATCCGCGCTTTCGGCGGCGCGCCGCCCGGCCTCGATCGCTTCTTCGGCCACTTGTTCCGGCGGAAACAATCCCGGCTGCCGGTCGTGCGCTTCCCGGGCCTTGAGAAACTCGCCCAACTCCTTCAGCCGCGCCAGTTCGGCCTCGTCGGAAGCCACGCCGATGTGGCGCACGATGCGCTGGCGGACCTTGCCGTCCTCGCGGACGCCCTCGACCAGCTGGACGGACTTCCGGGGGCTGTTGGGCGTGGTTTTGACGCGAACGAACATGGGGGGAAGCGTATCGCCTTCCGGCACCGGAGTCAAGCAATAAATATCGCTAGGCACAACAAAACGGCTTTTCGGGCGCTGCCTGGAAAACCCGCCCGAAAACAATCAGATGCGCAAAGGGGAATTCGTATTCAGGAGGCTAAACCGTCGAAGTCAAGAATTTACGTCCCGAACCAATATTCTCTGAATAATTCCATCCCTGCGCCGCAGGGAAGCTCCGACTTGATCGGAGCTTCCCTGATTCGCAGAACGGAACCCCATCAACGGACTGCGGGAAATCCGCCGCGGGACTTGCCGAACGTCGGATTGCGGCATTTTCGGCGAACGCGGAAACAGGTTGCGAACAAGCGCTGTTCCGCGCGGCGCGGTTTTCCGCGTCCGGAATTCCGATTGAGTTCGCCGCGCTGTTCTGGTACGTTGCAGTTCCATCTGGAGGGGTCGGCGCGCTCGCCGGTTCCGGCAATTCGGCTGGGCCTTGATGACCCGTTATATCTTCATCACCGGCGGCGTGGTCTCCTCGCTCGGCAAGGGCATCGCCTCGGCCTCGCTGGCGGCGATTCTCGAGGCCCGGCGGCTCGCCATCTCCATGCTCAAGCTCGACCCATACATCAATGTGGATCCGGGCACCATGAATCCCTTCCAGCATGGCGAGGTGTTCGTCACCGACGACGGCGCCGAGACCGACCTCGACCTCGGCCATTACGAGCGCTTCAGCCGCATCACCATGCAGCAGAAGAACAATTTCACCGCCGGCCGGGTATACGAGGAAGTGCTGAAGCGGGAACGGCGCGGCGATTACCTCGGCGCGACGATCCAGGTGATTCCGCATATCACCGACGAAATCAAGCGGCGCATCGTCGAAGGCGCCGGCGCGGCCGAGGTCGCGCTGGTGGAAATCGGCGGCACCGTGGGCGATATCGAGTCCCAGCCTTTCCTGGAGGCGGCGCGGCAGATGCGGGTCGAACTCGGCGCCCGCAGGGCCTTGTTCATCCATCTGACGCTCGTGCCCTATATCGGCGTCGCCGGCGAAACCAAGACCAAGCCGACCCAGCATTCGGTCAAGGAATTGCGTTCGATCGGCATTCAGCCCGACGTGCTCATCTGCCGCTCGGAACGCGGCGTCGACGAATCGGCGCGCCGCAAGATCGCGTTGTTCACCAATGTCGAGTTGCCCGCCGTGGTCTCGCTGCCGGATACCGACAGCATTTACCGCATTCCGGCCATTCTCGGCGCGGCGGGACTCGACGGGATCGTGGCGGACAAGCTCCGCCTGTCTTGTCCGCCGGCGGATTTCAGCGAATGGAACAAGGTCGTCGAGGCGGAACATCGTCCGTTGCGCGAGATCAATCTGGCGATGGTCGGCAAATACATGGACCTGCCCGACGCCTACAAGTCCCTGAACGAAGCCATCGCCCACGCCGGCATCCATACGCGGACCCGGATCAATGTCTCCTTCATCGATTCGGCGGTCATCCCGGAGCAGGGCGCGGCCATGCTGGAGGCGCACGACTGCATTCTCGTGCCGGGCGGCTTCGGCGAACGCGGCTTCGAAGGCAAGATACTCGCCTGCGAGTACGCCAGGGAGAACAAGGTGCCGTATCTCGGCATTTGTCTCGGATTGCAGGCGGCGGTGGTCGAATTCGCCCGCAATGTCGCCGGGCTCGAAGGCGCCAACAGTTCGGAATTCGCGCCGGACACGCCGCATCCGGTCATCGCCCTGATCACCGAATGGACCGCGGCGGACGGCGGCGTCGAATGCCGGGACGAGGATTCCGATCTCGGCGGCTCGATGCGGCTAGGAGGGCAGGAGTGCCTCATCGACGCGGACTCGACGATTTTCGCCTGTTACGGCAAGGAGCGGATCAAGGAAAGGCATCGCCATCGCTATGAATTCAACAACAATTACCTGCCCGCGTTGCGGAAGGCCGGACTCAGGCTCACCGGCAAGTCCGTCGATGCGAAACTCGTGGAAGTGATCGAGGCGCCGGATCATCCCTGGTTCGTAGGTTGCCAGTTCCATCCCGAGTTCACTTCGACGCCGCGCGACGGCCATCCCCTGTTTTCGGGTTTCGTCAGGGCCGCCGTCGACTACCGGGCCCGGCGCCCGGCCGTCTCGCGCGCGGTCGAAACCGCGCCCATGACGGCGGCGCGGGCTTCCTGATTCCCGACTCGCGACCCGGTGCCGCCGATGACCGTCAATACAGTGACCGTGGGCGATGTCCGGCTGGCCAACAACCTGCCGTTCGCGCTGGTCGGCGGCATGAACGTGCTCGAATCGCCCGCGGTCGTGATGCGCGTGGCCGAGGAATTCCAGCGCGTCGCCGGGGCCCTCGGCATACCCTGGATCTTCAAGGCGAGCTTCGACAAGGCGAACCGCTCGTCGATCGATTCGTATCGCGGCCCCGGGTTGCGGGCCGGGCTGGCGCTGCTGGCCGAAGTCAAGCGCGCGCTGGGCGTTCCCGTGCTTACCGATGTGCACGAGCCCGGCCAGGCCGAAGCGGCGGCGGAAGTGGCCGACGTGTTGCAATTGCCGGCGTTCCTGAGCCGGCAAACCGATCTCGTCGCCGCCATGGCGCGCACCGGGGCGGCCATCAACATCAAGAAAGCCCAGTTCCTGGCGCCTGCGGAAATGCGTCATGTGCTCGCGAAGTTCGAACAGGCGGGCAACTCCCGGCTGATGCTGTGCGAACGCGGCACGGCTTTCGGCTACAACAACCTGGTGGTCGACATGCTCGGTTTCGCGACGCTGAAGGAATTCGGCTATCCCGTGCTGTTCGACGCGACCCACGCCTTGCAGGTGCCCGGCGGCCAGGACCATGGCGCGGGCGGGCGCAGGGCGCAATTGACGCCCCTGGCCGCGGCGGGACTGATGCAAGGCATCGCGGGGCTGTTCATCGAAGCGCACCCGCAACCCGACCGGGCGCCGTGCGACGGCCCTTGCGCCTTGCGGCTCGACCGGCTGGAGGAATTTCTCGGGCAGATGCAGGCCGTGGATGCATTGCGCAAATCGCTGCCGGCCATCGACACGGCTTGACGATCGGGGAAGCTCTGATTTGTCAGAGCTTCCCCGCGGCGCATAACCGCGGCGCAAGCCCGTGATAAAAAAGACCACCGCCGGATTCGACAGCGCAAGCCAAGACCGCGCTTCCGTCTCGCGGCAATGAATACCTTACTGCGACAAGTTGTTGCAAGGAATTGAAATGTCTGCAATTACACATATCGAAGCCAGAGAGATCCTGGACTCGCGCGGCAATCCGACCATCGCGGCGGACGTGCGGCTCGAAGACGGCTCCGGCGGCGGCGCCTGCGTGCCTTCGGGCGCGTCCACGGGCAGCCGCGAAGCGCTGGAATTGCGCGACCGGGATCCGGCGCGCTATGGCGGCAAGGGCGTCTTGCGCGCGGTCGCCAATGTCAACGGCGAGATTCGGCGGGCCTTGATCGGCGCCGACGCCGTCGATCAGCAGCGGCTCGACCGCCTCATGCTCGAACTCGACGGCACCGAAAACAAGTCCAGGCTCGGCGCCAACGCGATCCTCGCGGTGTCTCTCGCCGCGGCGAAGGCGGCGGCGCGCAGTCGCGGCCTGCCGCTTTACGCCCATATCGCCCGGCTCGCCGGCAACGACGGCGGCTTCAGCTTGCCGGTGCCGATGATGAATATCATCAACGGCGGCGAACATGCCGACAACAATATCGATATTCAGGAGTTCATGATCCAGCCGACCGGCGCCGGCAGTTTCCCGGAGGCGCTGCGCTGCGGGACGGAGATCTTCCACGCCCTCAAGTCGGTGCTGAAACGGGGCGGCTTCAATACCGCGGTCGGCGACGAAGGCGGTTTCGCGCCCGACCTGCCTTCCCATGCCGCCGCGCTCGACGCGATCGTCGAAGCGGTCGAGTTGGCGGGCTATACCGCCGGCGGCGACGTGCGCCTCGCGCTCGATTGCGCCGCTTCGGAATTTTATCGCGATGGACGCTATGCGCTCGCCGGCGAGGGCAAGTCCTGCGACGCCGGCGAGTTCGTCGATTATCTCGAACAGCTTTGCGCCGATTATCCGATCCTGTCGATCGAAGACGGCATGGATGAAAGCGACTGGGACGGCTGGGCTAAACTATCGGCCCGCCTGGGCGACAAGATACAATTGGTGGGAGACGATTTGTTCGTCACCAATACCAATATCCTGAAGCGGGGCATCGACCAGGGCGTCGCCAACGCCGTCCTGATCAAGTTCAACCAGATCGGCAGCTTGACGGAGACGCTGGAAACCATCGAAATGGCCGCGAACGCGGGATACGGCATCGTCATATCCCATCGCTCCGGCGAAACCGAAGACAGCACGATCGCCGATCTGGCCGCGGGAGTGGCGGCCGGACAGATCAAGACCGGCTCGCTTTGCCGCACGGACCGGGTGGCGAAATACAATCGCCTGCTGCGCATACACGAGCAGCTCGGCGCCGCCGCCCGTTATGACGGGCTGGGCGAATTCCGGCATCTGGGAAAGCTCTGATCAAGCAGAGCTTCCCCGCGGCGCATGCCCGCGTTGCAAGAGAGCGCCGCCGGATTTGGCGGCGCGAGCCGGCGAATCCGGGAGCAAGACAAGACCGCGTCTTGTCTTGCGGCAATGAATAATTCCATGGATGGAATTATTCAGAAAAGACCAAGGAATCCGATGATCATGCGACTGCTGTTGTTGGCCGCGGGCGCGATAGCCGTTTATCTCCAGCATCAGCTATGGCTGGGGGAGGACGGCTGGTTCGCCCTGCGCGCTCGCCGGGAGGAAGCGGCCGAACAGCTTGCGATCATCGCCGACCTGCGGCGCGGCAACCGGGAACTCGAGGTCGAAGTCCTCGATCTCAAGCACGGCACGGAAGCGATCGAGGCGCGGGCGCGTTCGGAACTGGGCATGATCAGGGACGGCGAGACCTTCCATATCGTAATCGACTGACCGGGCCATGAACTGCTGGGGCGTACTTCCGGCCGCGGGAAGCGGCAGCCGATTCGGCGCCGGAGTTCCCAAGCAATATCTCCCCGTCAACGGCCGCGCGGTGATATCCTGGTCGATCGAAGCCATGCTCGCCGCGCCGCTGCGGGCGCTCGTGGTCGCGCTCGACCCCGCAGACGGACATTGGCCCGCGCTCGGCTGGGACGCCGAATCCCGCGTCGAGACCTGCGCCGGCGGCGCGCGCCGCCAGCAATCGGTAGGCAATGCCCTGGCGGCGTTGCGGGGCCGCGCGGACGAGCAAGACTGGATATTGGTGCACGACGCCGCGCGTCCCTGCGTGCGGGCCGGCGACATCGCCAGACTGATCGATGCGACCGCCGCCGGCCGGGCCGGCGGACTGCTCGGCTGGCCGGCGGACGATTCCCTGAAGCGCGTCGCCGCTTCCATGTCCTTGCTGGCCGATGTCGACCGGCGGAACTGCTGGCACGCGGCGACGCCGCAGATGTTCCGTTACGGCATGTTGCGCGACGCCTTGCGGCGGGCGGAGGCGGACGGGATTTCCCACGCCGACGAGTCAGCCGCGGTGATGGCCGCGGGCGGCGACGCGCTCATGGTCGCCGGCGCCAGGGACAATATCAAGATCACGCGCGAGCCGGATCTGGCGCTTGCCGGCCTTATCCTGGCGCGGCGGGAAGGGGGTTCCCCGTGAGTCTTGCCGACTTGCGCCGGCTTCGCATCGGCCACGGTTTCGACGCGCATCGCTTCGCCGACTGTTTCGACGCCGGCAAGCCGTTGATTCTGGCGGGCGTGGAATTGCCGGAACAGAAGAGCCTGCTGGCGCATTCCGACGGCGACCTGGTGCTGCACGCGCTGGCCGACGCGGTGCTCGGAGCGGCCGCCGCAGGCGATATCGGCGAACTGTTCCCCGACAGCGATGCCGGTCTGGCGGGAATCTCGAGCGCGGTCATCTTGCGGGCGGCCTTGGGAAAAGCCGCGGACAAGGCGTTGCGGCCGATCAATCTCGACCTCACGGTGGTTGCCCAGATCCCGAAACTTGCGCCGCATGCCGGGGCGATGCGGCGCAATCTCGCCGCCCTGACCGGCTTGCCCGCGGGCAGCGTCAATCTCAAGGCGACGACGACCGAAGGCATGGGTTATCTCGGCCGCGCCGAAGGCATGGCCTGCCATGCGGTCGTATTGATGGGCCCCGATGACTGAGCTTGCCGCCGGACCCGGCGACCGTTGCTGGTCGAGGCTTGCGCGGCTGCTGGCGCCGCCGGCGAACAGGGCGCGCCTGAAGGCGGCGGCGGATGATTTCCGGGTCGACGAAGAACTCGGTTTCGCCCTGTCCGGCGCGGGCGAACATCTTTGCGTCGAAGTGGAAAAAACCGATCTCACGACTGTCGAGGCCGCGCGCCGTCTGGCGCGGGCGAGCGGCCTCGGGCGCGGCGCCGATATCGGCTATGCCGGAATGAAGGACCGCCGCGCCCGCGCCAGGCAATGGTTCAGCTTGCGGCTGCCCGCGGGCGAGGAGACGCGCTTGCGCGCGGCGGAAAGCGAGAACTTGCGCATCCTCCGCTCGCGGCGCAATCATCGCAAGATTCGCATCGGCAGCCATCGCGCGAATCGCTTCGTCGTCGCATTGCGCGATTTTCGCGGCGAGCGGGACGATGCGGAACGCAGGCTGCGCCTGCTGGCGCGGCAGGGCGTCCCCAATTATTTCGGGCCCCAGCGTTTCGGGCGGCTGTTCGGCAATCTCGAACGAATCGAACAGCGCGTCCGCGAGCAAGGCGGCGCCGGTCTCCGGCAAGCTTCGCCGCGCGAGCGATCGCTGCTGTATTCCGCGGCCAGGGCCGCGTTGTTCAACCAGACGCTTTCCGCGCGGCTCGCCGCGGGCAACTGGAATCGCTGTCTGCCGGGAGATGTCCTCAGTCTCGACGGTTCCGGCCGGCTTTTCCTGCCGGCGGAAGGAGCTGCGGGCGATGTCTTGCGGCAACGGCTCGACGCGCTGGACATACACGTCACCGGACCGCTGCCGGGCGCGGTTCCGGCGCGATCAAAATATATACCTCGCGGCGAAGCTGCCGATATTGAAGCTGTGGCGTTGCGGCAAGCCGCGCCGATGCTCGACTGGCTTGCGCGGGAAGGACTGCGGGCAGGCCGGAGGCCGTTGCGTTTCGCGCTGCGGGAATTGGACTGGAACTGGCGGGAAAACGGCTTGACCTTGCGTTTCACCCTGGCGCGGGGCTGCTATGCTACCAGTCTGCTCAGGGAATTTTGCGTTGTCGATGAAAGCGAACAGCAAACCGAACTTGAATCTTGACGGCATCGGCGTTACTTCCCGCCGCGCCCGGGAACGGCTGATCGCCAAACTCGAAAGCCGGGGCATCCGCAATGCGGGCGTGCTCGACGTGATGCGCGCGATACCGCGGCATATCTTCATCGACGAAGCTTTTTCCCATCTTTCCTACGAGGATGTTCCGGTCAATATCGGCTACAAGCAGACGATTTCCCAGCCTTATATCGTCGCGCGCATGACCGAGGCCGCGCTCGAGGCGGGCCCATTGCGGCGGGTGCTGGAAATAGGCACCGGCTGCGGTTACCAGACTGCGGTCATCGCGTCCCTGGCGCAAGAGGTTTATAGCATCGAGCGCATCAAGCCGCTGCATGACAGGGCCGCGGCGAACCTTGCGGCGCTGGGCCTGGAAAACGCGCGCCTGATGCACGGCGACGGCAGTCGGGGCTATCCGGAGCAGAGTCCGTACGACGCGATCATCGTCGCCGCCGCGCCCTTGGGCGTCCCGGATGAGTTGCTCGCGCAACTCGCCCGCAACGGACGCCTGGTCATACCGGTCGGCGGGTCGGCCGGTCAGGAACTGCGCCTGATTGTCCGCGAACAGGATCAGTTCGTCAGCCGGCTGCTCGACCGGGTCAGATTCGTCCCATTGCTGAAAGGGCAGCTGAAATATTGATCCGGAGCCGCCGCCGATGACCGGGTTCGCCGGCAGCGCCGGGCGCTGCCTGCTGATCTGCGCCAAGGGAATGGTCATGGGCGTCAGCGATTCGGTTCCCGGCGTTTCCGGCGGCACCATCGCCGTGGTCGCCAATATCTACGACCGCATCATCTACGCCGTCCGCAACATCGACGCCGTCGCCTTGCGGTTGTTGCTGGCGGGCCGCGCGAAGGAGTGCTGGGAGCGCGCGGACGGCGCCTTCCTGTCGCTGCTCGGGCTCGGCATCGCCGGCGGCCTGCTGCTCGGCGCCAATCTGGTCGTCTATCTGACGGCGCATCATCCCGAACCCCTGCGCGCCTTTTTCATCGGCCTCGTCGCCGCCGCCGTCTGGATGTTGCGCAAGGAAACCGTTCCGCGCGACTGGCGCAATCTGTTGCTCGCGGCGGGCGGGGCGCTGCTGGTATTGCTGGTGTCCGGATTCTCGCCGGGCGCGACCGAACCTTCGGCGATCTACCTGTTCGCTTGCGGCATGATCGCGATCAGCGCGATGTTGTTGCCCGGACTCTCGGGCGCTTTCATCCTGCTGGTATTGGGCGCCTACGAATACATGCTCGCCGCGCTGATCGCGTTCGATTTTCCGGTGCTGCTGATTTTTTCGGGCGGCTGCGCATGCGGCGTATGGCTGATGTCGAGGATCGTCGCCCGGCTGTTGCGGCGGCATCGCGAACGGACCTATGGCTTCATTTGCGGCATGCTCGCTGGTTCGATACCGGCCCTGTGGCCCTGGCAGGCCGCCGTCGAGGCGGGGGCGGCCATGCGATTTTTCGCCGGCCGTTCTGTCGCGCCGGCCGAATATCTGGAGCTGACCGGCCGGGAGCCGGCGGTCTTGCTCTGCCTCGCGGCATTGCTGGCGGGCCTGAGCCTGACGCTGGCGGCCCGCGGGAGTTCCCGCCGGCCGCGGTGATTTTCCGGTCGGTCGTCGGGGGAATGCCGGGAAAATCGGCCGGACGCGAACCGGCGCCCTTCAGCGACGCGCGCGACGGGCGATAATTCACCAAGGGAAGCTCTGATCAAGTCCGAGCTTTCCGGCGGCGCATGGATGCGCCGCCGGATTCGACGGCGCGAGCCGCCGCATCCGGGAGCAAGGCGAAACCGCGTTTTGTCTTGCGGCAATGAATACTTGAATCTTGCGACAATGGACGATTCCATGGAGGGAATCATGCGGAGGATGCCCGGGATTCTCTCCGGATCGGACATGCTTGCCGGGGCGACATGAAAATGAGGCTATCGAAAGAGGCGCGCCGGCGCCTGGGACTGCTCGCGCTGCTGGCCTTGCTGTTCGCCTGCGGTGCTTCGACGCAGGCGCCGATTCGCGACCAGAGCAGGACATTGCCGAACCGGCAGCCGGAAATCGTCAGTGGCGACGGCCCCGTGGTCTTCCAGCCGCCGGGCGGCTCCGCATCCGCCGGCCGGCCCGATGTCTATCGCGTCCGCGAAGGCGACACCCTGTACGCCATTGCTTTCATGTACGGCATCGACTACCGGGAATTGGCGGCCGGGAACAGTCTTGCGCCGCCCTATACGATCTATGTCGGTCAGCAACTGAAATTGACCGCGCAAGGCGAAGGCGCGCCGGCGGCCGCGAGCGCCGCCGCGCCGGGCGGCGACATTCGGCGCCGCCCGATAGGGCAGGACGCTGCCGCGCCGCCGGCGCCGGTCGCGGCGGGCGAGCGGTCAGCGCCGAATTCGGTCGGCTGGCAATGGCCGCTCGCCGACCGCGGCGCGACCAGCTATCGTCCGGATATCAATAACCGTCTCGACATCGAAGGCAAGGCCGGGGATTCCGTGCTTGCCGCCAAGGGCGGAGAAGTCGTGTATTCGCGTCCATTCGGCGACGACGCGGGCAACTTGCTCATCATCCGCCATGACGACCGCTTTCTCAGCGCCTATACGCAAACGGGGCGGGTGCTCGTGGAAACCGGCGACCGGGTCGCGGCGGGCCAGGCCATAGTCGAACTCGAGTCGGTCGAATCCGGTTCGCCCATGCTCTATTTCAACGTGCAGCGCGACGGCGCCTTCGTCGACCCGACCCGCTTGCTGCCTCGGGCATCCCCCTGAATGATTCCAGCGATGAAGTTATTCATCCATCAAGGAAAATTGCCGCGCCTTTCAGGCGCCGCCGGGACCGCGCGGATCGTCATTTTTCCAGATATTGCAGCTTGTCCTTGACGTCGGTCCATTTTTCGGCGTCGGGGAGCGGATCCTTCTGTTCGGTGATATTGGGCCACTGCTCGGCGAGTTCGGCGTTCAATTCGAGGAATTGCTGCTGGTCTTCGGGTAATTCGTCTTCGGCGTATATCGCGTCCACCGGACATTCGGGTTCGCACAGGGCGCAGTCGATGCATTCGTCGGGATGGATAACCAGGAAATTGGGGCCCTCGTAGAAGCAGTCCACGGGGCAGACTTCCACGCAATCGGTATGCTTGCATCGAATGCAGTTCTCGCCAACAACAAAGGTCATGTATCGTTCCTGTCCGTCAGACTTGATTTCAGTTCCCACAGAATGGCCAGGGCTTCTCTTGCGGTGATCGAATCCGGATCAAGTTGCGCGAGGTAGTCGAGGGCCGGATGGTTCGCGCCCGCAGCGGCCGCTTCCGCTCCGGCAGCAGATTCTAATGCAGATTGTTCCTCAACTGAAGCGGATTTCTGCTGCTCGTCTTCAAGTTGCCGGAGTTTGCCGCGCGCCTGGCGGATGACCGAAGCGGGAATGCCGGCGAGTTGCGCGACTTGCAGGCCGTAACTGCGGCTCGCCGGTCCCGGTTTGACCGAATGCAGCAGCACGATGCCGTCTTCGTGTTCGGCGGCGTCGAGATGCACGTTGATGATGCCGGGAATCTGCTCCGCCAGCGCGGTAAGTTCGAAATAATGCGTGGCGAACAAGGTGAAGGCGCCGACCTTCTCGGCGATATGCACGGCCGACGCCCAGGCCAGGGAAAGACCGTCGAAGGTGCTCGTGCCGCGGCCGATCTCATCCATCAGCACCAGGCTCTCCGGCGTGGCGTTATGCAGGATCGTCGCGGTTTCGATCATTTCCACCATGAAGGTCGAACGGCCGCCGGCGAGATCGTCGGCGGAGCCGATCCGCGTGAAAATGCGGTCGATCGGCCCGATCGCCGCCTCGCGGGCGGGAACGCAACTGCCGCAAAGCGCGAGCAGCGCGATCAGGGCGGTCTGCCGCATATAGGTGGATTTGCCGCCCATGTTGGGGCCGGTGATGACGAGCATCTTGCGTTCGTCGTCGAGATAGAGATCATTGGCGACGTATTCCTGTTCGGCAACCTGCTCCACGACGGGGTGGCGGCCGCCGCCGATTTCGATTCCGGGCGCGTCGCGCAGGGTCGGACGGCTGTATTCGAGACAGGTCGCGCGTTCGGCGAAATTGTTCAATACGTCGAGTTCCGCCAGGCCTCCGGCGCAGACAAGCAGGGCCGGCAATGATTTCGCGAGTTCGTCGAGCAGGAATTCGTAGATTTCCTTCTCGCGCGCCAGGGCCTTGCTTTTCGCGCTGAGAATCTGGTCTTCGAATTCCTTGAGTTCCGGCGTGATATAGCGTTCGACGTTTTTCAGGGTTTGCCGGCGCATGTATTCGGCCGGCAAGCCGGCGGCCGATTGGCCCTTGCTGACTTCGATGTAATAGCCGTGCACCCGGTTGTAGCCGACCTTGAGCGAGGTCAGGCCGGTCTGGCGCCGCTCGCGTTGTTCGAGTTCGACCAGATATTCCCCGGCGTTGCTGCCCAGATCGCGCAGGCGGTCCAGCTCCGCGTCATAGCCTGCGGCGACGACGCCGCCTTCGCGGATGACCTGCGCCGGTTCCTGCCTGATCGCCCGGCGCAATAATTCCGCCTCGGCCGGAAACTCGCCGATGCGCGCGGCCAGATGGCGCAGATGCGCGGTATGCGCGCATGCGAGTTGTCGCTGGACAGCGGGCAGGCATTCGAGAGCGGTGCGCAGCCGCGACAGGTCGCGCGGCCGCGCCGAACGCAGGCCGACCCTGGCCAGGATGCGCTCCAGATCGCCCGCGTCCGCGAGCAGTTTGCCCAAGGCTTCGTAATGATAATCTTCGCGCAGGGCGCTGACCGTATCCTGGCGATGCGTCAATTCGTTCCGGTCGCGCAGGGGGCGGCCGATCCAGCGCGCGAGCAGTCTCGAGCCCATCGGCGTCGCGCAGCGATCCATGACCGACAACAGGGTATTGGCGCGGCCGCCGGCGAGATTGCGCTCGATTTCCAGGTTGCGTCGGCTGCGTTCGTCGAGAATCACGCTGTCGCGTTGCCGCTCCACGCGCAGGCCTTGCACATGGGGCAACTCCGAGCGCTGGGTTTCGCGCAGGTATTGCAACAGGCAGCCGGCGGCCCGCAGCGCCGCCGTCATGTCTTCGCAATCGAAGGCGGAAAGGTCGTTGACGCCGAACTGGCGGGCCAATGCGCGCATCGCGCCTTCGAGTTCGAACTCCCATTCGGGGCGCGGCCGCAAGGCCGGATGCCGCAGTTGCTCGCGCAGGCCCGAGAGCGTCTCCGGCAGCAGGATTTCCGCGGGGCGCAAGCGTTCGAGTTCGTCCGCCAACGCGTCCTCGCCTTCGATTTCGGACAACACGAAACGCCCGCTGCTGATATCGATGCCGGCCAGCCCGAACGCGCCGCCGGCGTCGGCGCAAATCGCCAGCAAGGTGTTGTCGCGGCGCGCGTCGAGCAGCGCTTCGTCGCTGATCGTGCCCGGAGTGACGATGCGCACGACTTCGCGCCGCACCGGGCCCTTGCTCGCGGCGGGGTCGCCGATCTGCTCGCATATGGCGACCGACTTGCCGGCCGCGACGAGGCGCGTGAGGTAGCGGTCGGCGGAATGATAGGGAACGCCGCACATCGGAATCGGCGCGCCGGCGGACTTGCCGCGGGCGGTGAGGGCTATATCGAGAATTTTCGCGGCGATCGAGGCGTCGTCGAAGAACAACTCGTAAAAGTCTCCCATCCGGTAGAACAGCAGGTAGTCCGGATGTTGCGCCTTGATGCGCAGGAATTGCTGCATCATGGGGGTATGCGAGGCGAAATCGAACAAGGGGCGAGGCGGTTCCGGACGGGTTGCCATACTGGAAATTCTACATGGTTTATCGGGCCGCCGGGCTGCCCCTTGAACAGGCCGAGCATGTGACGGGTAATATGGCGCAACGGCGTTCCCCGGCGCAACTCCCGTTCCACATGGGGGAGGTGTTTCCCGGCGCGGCGTACGAGGGCAAGACGTTCTTGCCGATGATGGAGGAGATGCGCCGGCGCCGTGCGGGACTGGAGGCGGTGTGCGTGGCCGATGCGGGGATGTTCGGCGAAGAGAACCTGGCCGGGCTGGAGTCCGCGGGGCACCGATACATCGTCGGGGCGCGCTTGCGGTCGCTGTCGCAGGCGCTGCAAGACCGGATCGTCGAAACAGGCCGCTATCGCGGAGCGGCCTTTCCCTGCAATCCATCTTTGACAAGACGAGCCAGAAAATCCGTGAAAGGCGCAATGTTGTGATTGACGCTGGCTTGTTCCAATGCATCCATGTAGGCATCCCGCCGCTGCAAGGGAACAACGGTCCAGGGATAGCCTCCGCTGGCCAACATCATGTTCATCAGAAATCGCCCTATGCGGCCGTTGCCGTCCATATAGGGATGGATGTGCACGAAGATAAAGTGCCCGAGCACGACACGAACGGACGGATCTGTTTCGTCTCGCAGCAGGTCAAAAAAAGCAGGCATGGCATCGCGCGCAGCTTCACAACTGGGCGGTACATGCATTGACCGACGAATATGAACGGGCCCGTTGCGATAACCGGCGAGATCGGCGGCGCGCCGCAATCCCGCTGTTACGCCCGGAGCAAACATTGCTCGATACCATATCCGGTGATCGTCATCAACGACGGTGCCGGGATTGTTGCCTTGCAAGATTTTACCAACACTTTCCCGCACGGCTTGATAGGCCTGCCAGTAGCCGCGGGCGGCAAGCGCATTGCGATGTTCCCTGTCATTTTCGTCTTCGTCCGGATTCCAGTTGCCGCTGCGTACGCGCTCGATCAGTTCAGGGCTGACGCGATAGCCTTCAATGGACAAGGAATGATAGGCGTCTGAGACGTAAACATCTTCGACGTGCTTGAGATACGCCTTGATGTCCCTGGGCTGGCCGGGCGCTTTGGGAAAGCGCTCGATGATCTGTTCCCGCATTTCCTGCCGCATCAGGCGAATGCGATTGACATGGGGAGACTGTTCCCTCGCCGGCAGGATCACCGGAATCTGTACCTCGAAGGGATCATTCTCGCGCACGTCGTATCCGGCCGCGCGCATGGTGTTGGTGATGTCGTCGGCGATCCGCTCGCGGCCGATATTGCGGAACGCGCCTGCAAGCCGCCCGGCGATGGTGCTGTGCCCGCCTTCCAGCAGCCGGTCCAGTACTTCGGAGGCATCGCGCACCATCGACAGGGCGGCGCGCATATCGGTGGGGTTTTGCCGAAAATAGCCCGGCGCGCAGGCGATCAGCGCCGCTGGGAGCGGAAACAGACGCAGGCCGTTTTTTTCCGCGATATCCTTGCTGTCCGGCAATGCGGCCCGGGTATCCAGCAGCGATGTGTCGTGCGGCAAGACCGTGATGTTATTGCGCGCCTTGATGGCCCGGACCAGTAACTGGCGCGGGACGGTCCAGTTCTCGGCATGGATTGACAGGGATTGTTCCGGCGACAGACACCAGTCGTTACCCTTGAGGCGCTGGAGATAGGTAGCGCAGAATGGCCAGAAAGCGGCATGCCAGGCGGTGCTTTCGCCGGCTGTCTCGTCCGGGCGTGCAGGGACATGCCAGCCTTTGATGACCTCTTGCAGAAAGCCGTGGCGAAGCAGGCGCTCCCGATGGGTCCGCGACAGGTCGGCAGAGCGTATGGCGACTGTGCCGCGTGCTTGCAGTGCATGGAGCGCCTGCAGGGATTCGGCCAGTTTTGCAGAGGGTTTTGCCATGGTCTTCGGGAATGGCGTTCGCTAATCGCGTTGTATCATGGTTCGCTTATTGTGTCGAAGAGATATTCGCCTGCTGAGTCGTCGACCGGAGAAAGGAATAAATTGCGTCATCGGGCCTCACGAAATAAAACAGTAATATGAGACCGGCAAAGCTATGTATTCTCTGAATAATTCCATCCATGGAATTATTCATTGCCGCAAGACAAGACGCGGTCTTGTCTTGCTCGCGGATTCAACGGCTTGCGCTGTCTAATCCGGCGGCGCTCTTTATGTATCGCGGGCATGCGCCGCAGGGAAGCTCCGATAAATCAGAGCCTTCCTTGTATCCTCTGAATAATTCCACCCATGGAATTATTCATTGCCGCAAGACAAAAGCGTGGTTTTGTCTTGCTCGCGGATTCAATGGCTTGCGCTGTCGAATCCAGCGGCGCTCTTTATGTATCGCGGGCATGCGCCGCAGGGAAGCCCTGACTTGATCAGAGCTTCCCTATTGCGCGAACGCGGTGGGCAGCTCCTGCCGAACCAGGCGCCGCTCAAGTAATGACTGCATGTCTCGTCGCCCATCCAGGACGCAATGAACAAAGACATCCTGCCCGATGATCTCGTAGATGACACGATACGGCTTGAAGTGAACCTCCCGGTAATTCGTCACGCCGACCCGATCCAGTTCGGGCGGGATATGGCCTCGCATGGGCAGTTCGGCAAGGCTCGAACAGAGCGGTTCCAGTTGCTCCAACACGCACGCTGCCTTCTCCACCGAGTCATGGATTGCAACGTAACGGTAGATGTCGATCAGATCCTGTTCCGCTTCTTCTGAAACCCGGACGCGATAGCGTGTCACCCGGTGCTTTCCTTGATGCGTTTGCGGATATCCGCGAAGGCCGTTTTGACGGGCTTGCTGCGCCCCTCCCGAATGCGCCTGGAGCTCTGGGCCAGCATCTTGAGCAGCGCCAGCGATTCCTGGGTTTGTTCGTAGCTGGCGATGTCCTGGAGAACCGCCTTGGCTTCACCGTGCTGGGTGATCACTATGGTGCGCTGGCCCTCGTTGACGTCTCGCAAGGCCTTGGCCGTATGACTTTTGAGGTAGCTGATGGGTTTGACCGATTCGCTGAGTTTCATAATGTGTTCACCGCGTCTCTGATTCCAGAACGTACCAAATATAGTCTGTATTTGGTACCAATGCAAAGCGGATTACGGTTTGCAAGAGGCGGCGGCCGTCATTGGCAGCAAGGTCGCTGGCCGGCCTGGTGTGGCTTTTATGCTATTGATCTTGAAAATATCCTTGTAAAACAACGATGAAACCCCTGTGCATCATGGGAGTATGCGAGCCGAAATCGAACAGGGGGCGAGGCGGTTCCAGACAGGTCGCCATATTGGAAATTCTACATGGTTTATCTGCCCGCGACAGCAATTCCCGACGCGTTGTCATGTCGTCCGGCGCGGTTTCGGCTTGCCGCCGGACGCAATGGCCTGCGCCGCGGGGAAGCCCCGACTTGATCAGAGCTTCCCTATGTTCCGTCCGACCGCGCGGCGCGCCTTTTCTCCGCCAGCTTGGCGCGAATAAAATCGCCATGCGAGACATGAATCAGGTCGGAAACCTTGCGAATCAGGTGGTCCTCGTATTTGCTCAATTGCGAATCCGCATAAGCGATGCGCCACATGTTCCTGATCAGGCTGTATTTTTCCGCATGATCGCAATGTTCGTTGATCAGGCTGGTGAATTCGTACAAGGAGGTGGCGGCGCTGGATTCCCGCTGCGCCAGGGCAAGCAATTCCTCGACTTTCCCGGCATTGCGGGCGCTGCCGGCGCGCAGCACCTCGGCGATGGACGCGAATTCGCGTTCGTCCAGTTCGTGGTCGGCCTTGATTACTTCGAACAGCAAGGCGGCGCTGGCCAGTTCAAGCCGATTCGCGGCGGCGGCGGAATCCGCTTCGGTCCGGTTCCGCGGCGCGACGAACAAGTTGCGCAAGGCATCCAGCATGACGTTCCTTCTCCCGTTTCATCGCGGCCAGGCAGGAAGCTCCGGGTATCCTTTGAACAATTCCATGAATGGAATGGCTCGGAGGACGCATGGGCATTTTTCAGGCTACATGAGCCATCGCGTCGAGCAGCACCGTCAGCGGCGCGCCGCGCCGATTGCCGTGGATGCTCAGATGGCGGCGGAACCGCCGGCCGCCGGGCTGCCCCTTGAACAGGCCGAGCATGTGGCGGGTAATATGGCGCAACGGCGTTCCCCGGCGCAACTCCCGTTCCACATAGGGCAGGAAACCGGCGAGATAGTCGAGCCGGGTTCTTGCGGCGGGAGGTTCGCCGAAGAAGATTTCGTCGACCTTGCTCAACAGAAACGGATTGCCGTAGGCTTCCCGGCCGAGCATTGCGCCGTCGAGTTCGCGCGCCAGCTCCGCGGCCGACTCGAGCGAATCGATGCCGCCGTTGATCACCACCTCCAGTTCCGGAAAAGCCTGCTTGACGCGCAATACGCGAGCATGGTTCAACGGCGGAATTTCCCGGTTCTGCTTCGGCGTCAATCCCCCGAGCACGGCGCGGCGGGCATGGATGATGAAAGTCCGGCAGCCGGCCCGCGCCAGCCGCTCGACGAACGCCAGCAATTCCTCGTCGCTGTCCATGTCGTCGACGCCGATCCTGCATTTGATCGTGACCGGAATATCCGTCGCGGCCCGCATGGCGGCGATGCAGGCGGCGGCCTGCTCGGGCCGCTTCATCAGGCAGGCGCCGAACCCCGCGTTCCGCACCCGGTCGCTGGGGCAGCCCGCATTCAGGTTGACTTCCCGGTAGCCCGCCCGCTGCGCCAGCCGGGCGGCGGCGGCAAGTTCCCGCGGGTCGCCGCCGCCGAGTTGCAGCGCGACGGGCTGCTCTTCGGGCGAAAACCGCAAAAGGTCCGCCGCGTCCCCGCGCAACAGGGCGGCGCTGGACAACATCTCGGCATACAACAGCGCATGGCGGGAAAATTGGCGCAGGAAGGCGCGATCATGGCGATCAGTGCAATCCATCATCGGCGCCACGCAGAAACGATGGCAAGGCGCCGGCTGCTCGCGAGAGGAAGACATGCGGCAATTATTCCCGTCGCCGCATGACAGTCAAGCCTGAACGTTCGACACGCATGGCGGTCCGGCGGCGCACCGGATATCTTCCCCATAGTTCCCATCCAGGAATTGCCGGCGACGGCGCGTTTTCCGTCCTTGTCGCCGTCGGCGCCGTATGGCTTGCTCCATTCGCGACATTGTCCATTGTCGCGGGCGCGGTCTTGTCCCGCTCCCGGACGCGAAGGCTTGCGCTGTCGAATCCGGGGGCGCGTCCATGCGCTGCCGGAAAGCGGCGCATTGCGTGGAAAACATGTACCCGAGAACCAGGCGCGTTCATGCGCCGCCGGGAAGCGGGGGGTTTCGCATATAATCCGCATACCGGCAACATGCCGCAGGCCTGCCCGCATGTCATCGATACGAACCAGAATCGCTCCGTCGCCTACCGGCGACCCGCATCTCGGCACGGCGTATATCGCCTTGTTCAATCGCTGTTTCGCGCATAGCCGGGGCGGCAGCTTCGTCTTGCGGATCGAAGATACCGACCGGGAGCGCTCGAGCGGGCGGTTCGAGCGCAAGATACTCCAGGCCTTGCGCTGGCTGGGGCTGGAGTGGGATGAAGGCCCCGGCCGCGATGGCGGAAACGGGCCTTACCGGCAAAGCGAGAGAGCCGCCGTCTACGCGGACCATATCCGCATCCTGCTCGAACAGTCGCTCGCATTTCCCTGTTTCTGCGATGAAAGGCGTCTGGCCGAATTGCGGCGGGAACAATTGCGCCTGAAACAGCAGCCGGGCTATGACGGACATTGTCTCGGCCTTCCCGCCGCGGAAGTCGCCGGACGCGTCGAACGCGGCGAGCGGCACGTCGTCCGCCTGCGCGTGCCGGACGCGGGCGAATGCGTGTTCGACGACCTGCTGCGCGGCGAGATCCGCATTCAATGGTCCCAGGTCGACATGCCCGTGCTGATCAAGTCCGACGGCCTGCCCACCTACCACTTCGCCAATGTGGTGGACGATCATCTGATGGCGATCAGCCATGTGATCCGCGGCGAGGAATGGATCAGTTCGATGCCCAAGCATGTGCTGCTGTACGACGCCTTCGGCTGGGACCGGCCCGTATTCTGCCACATGCCCTTGTTGCGCAATCCCGACAAGAGCAAGCTCAGCAAGCGCAAGAACCCGACCAGCATCGATTACTACCGGGCGATGGGCTATCTGCCCGAGGCGCTGCTCAACTATCTCGGCACCATGGGCTGGAGCATGCCCGGCGGCGAAGAGAAATTCAGCCTCGCGGAGATGGAAGCGCAATTCGAACTGGAGCGGGTGTCCCTGGGCGGGCCGGTCTTCGACCGGGAGAAGCTCGATTGGCTGAACGGCCGCTATCTCAGGGAAGATCTCGACGACGCGGATTTCGTCCGCCGCTTCGCCGAATGGGCCTTTCAGCCCGAACGGATCGCAAGGATCGCCCCCCTGGTGCGGCAAAGGGTCGGCCGTTTCAGCGAAGTCGCCGATCTGGCGGGTTTTTTCCTGCAAGGAGAACTGGCGGTGAAGGCGGAAGATTTCGCCCACAGGCAACTCGACCCGGAGGCCTGCCGCCGTATTCTCCTGTACAGCCTCTGGTCGCTGGAAACCTTGCCGGACTGGAATCGGGACGCCGTCGAAGCCTGTCTGCAGGAACTTGCCGCGCGGACGGGGCACAGGATCAGGGATTTCCTGTTCCCGCTGTTTGTCGCCGTCACCGGCAAGGCGGCATCGCTGTCGGTGATGGAATCGATGGCCGCGCTTGGCCCGGATTTGAGCAAGGCGCGCCTGCGCGGCGCCGTCGAGGCGCTCGGCGGCGTTTCCGGCAAGCAACGGAAAAAACTCGAAAAGGACTGGCGGCAGCTGGCGCAACCCTGATCAGCCGCAGCAATTCCCGCCAAGTCATCTTGTGGCGCTGACGGGGCGGCATTTGGGCGCGGATGGCCGGTTGGCGAATCGGTTGGGGAAGGCTGCCTCTCCGGCCGGCGCCGGATAAGTCGTTTGGCTGCGTTGTTTCCCCGAAGAACCCGCTCGTCGCACACCCGGCCACGGCGAGAGGTCAGGAGGTGTCGAAGGGCTTCAGTTCGGTTCGGTGGTAGCCGAAGGCGATGGCCCGATACAGGGCCTCCCAGCCCGGAATGAAGAACTCCAGGAACAAGCGGCGCAGCCGTTCCCAGAAGTATTTCGGGCGGCCCTCCCGCTCCCGCGCCGCCTGAAACAACGCGCAGCAGCGCTGCTGAATCTGGTCGATCAAAAAGGCCAGCATCGTCAAACCGGCAAACACCGTCGCCAGATGCCGCTTGCCGTGGCCGAAGTTGTGCTCAAAGCCGTAGCCTTGGTTCTTCAGGGTATTGAAAGTCTCGTTCTCGATGCGCCAGCGCGCCCGTCCGGCGCGCATCAGCGCCTCCGCATTCGATGCCGTGACCGCCAGGTCCGTAACCCAACTGAAGTGTCGCTCCCGACCCTGGGGCGTGGTTTCCCAACACTCCAGAAAGTTCACCTCCAGGTCGAAATTCGCGTCGTTGAGCGGCACGCCGTTGAGAAAGCGATACCGGCGCCGCACGCCGTCCTCGCCTTGCGTCTCGACCACCCGCGATGCCGACGCTGAAGCCACCCAGTGAAACAACTCCGCATGGTCGCCCGGCTTCACCCCCAGCACAAAGCGCATGTCCAATTCCCGCAACAGCCGGATATGCGGACCGTTCGAGGCCAACGCATCCTCCACCACCAGCAGCTTCAGGTGCGGATGCTCGCGACGCACATCCCGCAGCAGACGCTTGGCCGCGTTGCGCTCGCAGTCGTTCTTCCGCGCACCGTCCGCGCGCAGGATCGGCTCCGGCGCCAGCGGAAACACCTCGCGATGCGCCGGATGCACCAGCACCGCGCCCAGCATCTGGTGATAGTAGCTCACGCGACCGTCCCGGTGATGTCGCTCGCAGCAATGCGCGCAATGCACATGCTCCGAGGAGAAATAGCCCGTGCCGTCCACCGACAACAGATAGTGGCCGTCCAGCCAGGTGAAGTCCCGCAGCCCCCCGCCGCGCTGCAACGCCGCGAACACGCGCTTGAAAGCACGCCGCAGCGCGCGCGGGTCCACTGCGTCCAGACGCGCGCGCATCGCCGTGTCCGACGGCGCGCGCTCCACCCCGTACAGACTCCTCAAGTTCGAACGGGTGCGCTCCTCGCCCCGCGCGTCCTGCTCAAAACGCAACAGCGACGGATACTTCAGCCCGAACATCGCCAGCGCCGACATCAGACAGTCCGTCAGGGTCAAGCCGCGGCGCGCAACCGGATCCTCAATGCGATCAAAACAATCGCGCACAACCCGGAGCAATCCCGGGGCGCCGAGCGTCTTGCGAAACTGGTTCCTAGACATGGTTCATTCCCCGCACTCCGACAATCGCCCATATCATACGATTTTCAGATGAAAAGTTTGCGAAAAACTTTTTCTCGAACCGCTCAAAACCCTTGAAATCACTCACTCAACAGATTTAGCGGGAATTGCTGGATCAGCCGGGACTTGATTGCGGGCAGTTTCATGCCGCCCTATACTGGCGACAATGATATGGCTGGCCCGGATATTGCGCGAGCAAGCTGATCGGGCAAGGTTCGCGAGATGGCCTCTGATGGGCATTGAACAGCATTTTGATGTTTCTCTCATCGCCCGGATGGCGCTGCGGGAGAAACAGATTCAGCAAAATTACCGGCCCATCATCGGCGTTCACAAGTGGTTCGCCCGCCGCCCGGGAACCTTGTTTCGCGGTTTGATCCTTGCAGAGTTCGGCGATGAAAAGCTGGAAAGCGCGTTTTATCGGCCGAACGACTTTCCCGGACTGCGAATTGCGGATCCGTTCATGGGCGGCGGCACCCCCCTGATTGAAGCAAATCGTGTCGGCTGCGACGTGGATGGCTTTGACGTGAATCCGATGTCCGCCTGGATAGTCCGCGAAAAAGTCGAGCACCTCGACATTGCGGACTATGAACAGGCTGCCGGTCAAGTCGGCGCCGCGCTCCGCGGAGAGGTCGGCGACTACTATCGAACCTCCTGTCCGGCCTATGGCGACGAGAACGTGCCGGTCAAGTCCTTTCTGTGGGTGAAAGTATTGGACTGCGAAGCGTGCGGAGCATCCATTGACCTGTTTCCGGGATACCTGCTCGCGGAAAATCGCCGTCATCCGAAAAATGTACTCGTATGTCATGCCTGCGGCGACTTGAACGAAGTTGACGACAAGAGGCATCCCGGAGCATGCATGTCCTGCGGGGCGGGGTTGCGTCATGCCGGACCAGCCCGCCGCAACCGATGCGATTGCCCCCGCTGCGGACATGTCAATGCCTATCCGGGCAAAGCGACGCGACCGTTCGATCATCGTCTCTTCGCGATCGAATACCACAACGCCGAGAGAAAGGCGGAGCATCGCGGCCGGTTCTTCAAGAAGCCTGACGCAGGTGATCTTGCCCGCGCGTCTGCCGCCGCGCGGCGATGGAAGCAGATGGTTCCTCGCTTCGTCCCTGCTCAGCGGATTCCGGCCGGGGATGAAACGTCTCGCCTGCATCGATGGGGATACTCCCGTTACCGGGAGATGTTCAATCCGCGCCAGCTGCTCGGCCTGGAACTGATCTGCGGGCTGATCGCCGACATCGAAGACGAACGCATCCGTCATGCGCTCGCAACCAATTTATCGGACCTCCTGCGCTACCAGAACATGCTGTGCCGCTACGACACGATGGCGCTCAAGTCGCTGGACATCTTCTCTGTCCACGGCTTCCCTGTCGGTCTTGTGCATTGCGAGTCCAACCTGCCGGGAATTGTCAACGACGCCGGGTCGAATGTAGGCTCCGGCGGCTGGTCGAACATCGTGCGCAAGTACATCAAGGCGAAGCGCTATTGCGAGGCGCCGTACGAGGTAAGGCACGCGGATTCGCGCAAGACCCGGGTCCCCATCGACGGCGAACGGATCGGCGAGGTTTTCAACGGCGCGCGCCGCCGCGTCTCCATCCGCTGCCAGAGCGCGACCGAGGCCGAACTCGCGCCGGACAGCCTCGATGCGGTATTCACGGACCCGCCTTATTTCGGCAACGTGCAGTACGCCGAATTGATGGACTTCTGCTACGTCTGGCTTCGCGGCCTCGCCGGGAAGGCCGCGGAAGGATTCGACCGCCCATCCACGCGGTCGCCGAACGAACTCACCGCCAATGTGACTCTGGATCGCGGCCTGGAGCATTTCACCGAAGGACTCTCCGCGGTCTATACGCGCATGGCCGATGCGCTGAAGCCGAGTGCGCCGCTCGTCTTCACCTACCATCACAACAAGCTCGACGCGTATTGCGCGGTCGGCGTCGCAATCCTGGATGCCGGTCTCGTCTGCTTCGCGTCCTTGCCGTGCCCGGCCGAGATGGGAGGCTCGATTCACATTCATGGAACCAGTTCGTCGATTGTCGACACTGTGTTCGTATGCCGGACATCCGGCGAGGCGCGCGAGAACTGGTTCTTCGATTCGCCCGAGCGTCTGGTCGAGGTCGTGTCCGCGGATTTGACGCAATTGTCGAAAGCCGGGAGAGAGGCGACCCGCGGCGATACCCGATGCGTTGTGTTGGGCCACCTGACCCGCATGGCCGTGTGGCATCTGCGATCCAGGTGGGACCGGAATCTCCCGACTGCAAGAAAGATCGAGGCGCTGCGCGAACAATTGGCGCGCTTCGGCGACCCGGACGAGCTTGCGCGCCTTGCGGCAACCTCGGAACCTTTCCCGGTTCCGCCTCTGTTCCGATCCCTGGTCAAAGAATGCGAGGAAGGGGGCCGCGATGCCGTTTCCTTTTGAGGTCAGCTTCGCCGATCTCCAGGCTGATCTCGAAACGCACGTGGACGCAGTGTTTGGTTGTCTCGAGTCCGAATTCCTCGTCATGCCCAAGGGCAAGGGCTTCGTCGAGTTTCCTGTCTTCGAGAGCGGATACGAAGCCCTGAAGCGCGCTACCGGGGGTTTCCGCAACGTCACTCCGGACACAGTTCAAGCTGCCGTCTTCAAGGCTCCCATGGCCCTCATCGTCAAGATACATGCCGACAGCGATACTATCCTGCCGGTGAATGCGACAAACAGCGGGGGCAGGCAATCCTGGACAATTTTCGCAATTGACACCGTAGCGGTCGGCATCCTAGAATTCCGTCCCCTTGCAAGCCGATGGGGCCTTAGCTCAGCTGGGAGAGCGCAACGCTGGCAGCGTTGAGGTCACCGGTTCGATCCCGGTAGGCTCCACCAATTCACGAAGTTCCGGCATCGCGCGCGGCCGGGTAATTCCGTCTGGCCGGCCCGCGGTACAATTGCCGCGGCCGTCCGATCCGGTAAGGTCCGCTCACCATTTCATTCCAGTGCGCCATCCAGCCCGGCGTGCGGCCGGTCGCGAAAATCACCGTGAACATGCTGGTCGGGATTCCCAGCGCCTTGAGGATGATGCCGGAATAGAAGTCGACATTGGGGTACAGCTTGCGCGTTATGAAGTAATCGTCTTCGAGGGCGATCCGTTCGAGCCTGCGGGCGATTCTGAACAGGGTATTGTCCGCGGCCTCGCCGACTTCCTCGAGCACTTCGTCGCAGACCTCGCGCATCACCCTGGCGCGCGGGTCGAAATTCTTGTAGACCCGGTGGCCGAATCCCATCAGGCGATAGGAGTCGTCGGGATCCTTCGCGCGCGCTATGAATGCGTCGATGCGCGATTCGGAACCGATCTCGGAGAGCATTTCGAGCACGGCCTCGTTGGCGCCGCCGTGGGCCGGCCCCCATAGCGCCGCGATGCCCGCGGCGACGCAGGAGAAGGGATTGGCGCCGGTCGAGCCCGCCAGCCGCACGGTGGAAGTGGAGGCGTTCTGCTCGTGGTCGGCATGCAGCAGGAAAATGAGGTCCATGGCGCGAGCGAGCACCGGACTGATCGCCTTTTCCTCGCATGGCGTGCCGAACATCATGTGCAGGAAATTCTCGGCGAAACCGAGGGAATTGCGCGGATACATGAACGGCTGGCCGACGCCGTGCTTGTAGCACATCGCCGCCAGGGTCGGCATCTTGGCGATGATGCGGCGCGCCACGAGCATGCGATGTTCCGGATCGGAAATATCCATGGTCTGGTGATAAAAGGCCGAGAGTGCGCCGACCACGCTCACGAGCATCGACATCGGATGCGATGTGCGCGGGAAGCCATTGAAAAACTGGTGGATTTGCTGATCCACCATGGTGTGGTAACGGATATTGTTCTCGAACTCGAGCTTGTCGCGGGCGGCGGGCAGCTCGCCATGCAGCAACAGATAGCAGGTTTCCAGGAAACTGGAATGTTCGGCCAGTTGTTCGATGGGGTAGCCCCGGTAGAGCAATACGCCTTCGCCGCCGTTGATGAAGGTGATGTCCGAATCGCAGGAAGCGGTGGACATGAAGCCGGGGTCGTAGGTGAAATAACCGCTTTCGATCAATCCGCGGACATCGACGACATCGGGGCCGAGACTGCTTTCATGGATGGGCAGCTCGATCGGATCCGGCTTGCCGTCGACGATCAGTCGCGCGTTTCGTTCAGTCATGAGCTGCCTTGGGTCAATGGCGCCGAACAGGCGGATGCGTGCTTTCCGCCGGCGTTGCCGGCGAATTCCTCCAGGTATCCCCTGAATGATTCCATCCATGGAATCATTCATTGCCGCAAGGCAGGAGCGCGGTCTTGCCTTGCTCCCGGATTCGACGGCGCAAGCCGTCGAATCCGGCGGCACATCCGTGTCGCAGCAGAGCCCCGACTTGACCGGGGCTCTGCTGCATGCCGCGAACGCGCAGCGTCGGCAATACTAGGAACAGACCCGCGCCGTGTCAAATGGACCGCGATTGTCACGCAAGCCCGCTCCGCATATACTTCCGCAAGCTCGGGAAACAGGCCGGCAGCGGGACCATGAAATCCGTCAGACCAATCAACCTCGATCTTTTCAGCATCAAGTGGCCGGTGACGGCGCTGGCCTCCATAGCGCACAGGATTTCCGGAGTGCTGCTGTTCCTGGCGACGGCTCCGCTGTTGTACCTGCTCGATCTTTCGCTGGCTTCCGAAGCCGGTTTCAGGCAGGCGGCCGAATGGCTCGCCGCGCCGGCGGCGCGCTTCGCCGCCTGGCTGGCGCTGGTCGCGCTGATCTATCATCTGATCGCCGGCTGCCGTCATTTGCTCATGGATGTCGGCGTCGGAGAATCCTGGCGCGCCGGCAAATTCGCCGCGGCGGCCGTGATCGCGCTCGCCGCCGCCGGCGCGATACTCGCGGGTTTGCGGCTATGGTGACCAATGCCACCAGCCTGGGACGCTCCGGACTGTTCGACTGGCTGGTCCAGCGCGCCAGCTCGCTTGTGCTGCTGGCCTACGCGGTTTGGCTGCTCGGCGGCCTGTGGTCCGTCGCGGAGCTGGATTACGCGCAATGGCGCGCGCTGTTCGACGCCCCGGGCATGCGCATGTTCAGCATTATCGCCTTGCTGTCCCTTTGCGCCCACGCCTGGGTCGGCGTCTGGACCGTGATCACCGATTATCTCGCCGACTCCCGGCTGGGGCGGGCGGGCCTGCTGGTCCGGCTGCCGGTCCAGGGCGTCTGCGCCTTGCTGACCCTCGTCTATTTCCTGTGGGGCGTGCGGATTTTCTGGGGCGGATGATGGCCGGATTCAGGACAATCGCATTCGACGCGATCATCGTCGGCGGCGGCGGCGCCGGCATGCGGGCGGCATTGGAGCTGACGCGATCGGGTTTCCGCGCCGCGGTGCTGTCCAAGGTTTTCCCGACCCGCTCGCATACCGTTTCCGCCCAGGGCGGCATCACCTGCGCCATCGGCAGCGCCGACCCCGAAGACGACTGGCGCTGGCACATGTACGACACCGTCAAGGGGTCGGACTATATCGGCGACCAGGACGCCATCGAATACATGTGCAGGGAAGGTCCGCAAACGGTTTACGAACTCGAACACATGGGCCTGCCGTTTTCCCGCACGCCCGAAGGCCGCATTTACCAGCGTCCCTTCGGCGGCCAGTCGAAGGATTTCGGCAAGGGCGGGCAGGCGGCGCGCACCTGCGCCGCGGCCGACCGCACCGGCCACGCGCTGCTGCACGCCCTGTATCAGGGCAATCTGAAAAACGACACGGTCTTTCTCAATGAATGGTTCGCCGCGGATCTGGTGAAGAACCAGGACGGCGCCGTGACCGGCGTAATCGCCGTCGATATCGCCAGCGGCGAGGTCTGCTTCGCGCAGGCCGCCGCCACCGTGCTGGCGACCGGCGGCGCGGGCCGCATCTACGCTTCGACGACCAATGCCCTGATCAATACCGGCGACGGCGTCGGCATGTGCCTGCGCGCCGGCTTCCCCGTCCAGGACATGGAAATGTGGCAGTTCCATCCCACCGGAATCCACGGCGCCGGCACGCTGGTGACCGAAGGCTGCCGGGGGGAGGGCGGCTATCTGATCAACCGGGACGGCGAGCGCTTCATGGAGCGGTACGCGCCCAACGCCAAGGATCTCGCGGGCCGCGATGTGGTCGCCAGAGCCATGGTGCTCGAAATTCTCGAAGGCAGGGGCTGCGGCGAGCATGGCGATCACGTCCTGCTGAAACTCGACCATCTCGGCGCCGAGGTGCTCAACAGCAAGTTGCCGGGCATTCTCGAGCTGTCGCGCACCTTCGCGCATGCGGATCCGGTGAGGGAACCGATTCCCGTTGTCCCCACCTGTCATTACATGATGGGGGGAATCCCCACCGACATCCGCGGCCAGGCCCTGACGCGCAACGCCGCCGGCGAGGACGAGCCGATTCCGGGCCTGTTCGCGGCGGGCGAAGTCGCTTGCGTCTCGGTGCACGGCGCCAACCGCCTCGGCGGCAACAGCCTGCTCGACCTCGTGGTCTTCGGCCGCGCCGCGGGCAAGCGCATCGAAGAGATGCTGCGACAGGGCGCGCGTCCCCGCAATGCGGCCGCGGAGGACATCGAGCGCGCCGCGGCGCGGCTGCGCCGGCTCGAAGAGTCGGCCGAAGGCGAAAGCACCGCGGCCCTGCGGGCGGAATTGCAGAACGTCATGCAATTGCATTTCGGCGTCTTCCGCACCGGCGAATTCATGCGCGAAGGCATCGCGAAACTCGCCGAACTCGGGCCGCGCATCGCGAATGCGGGGCTCGCGGACAAGAGCGCGACCTTCAATACCGCCCGCATCGAGGCGCTGGAACTGGAAAACCTGTTCGCCGCGGCGCAAGCCACCGCGATCGCGGCCGAAGGCCGCGACGAAAGCCGCGGCGCCCACGCCAGGGAAGATTGCCGCGAACGGGACGACGACAATTGGCTGTGCCATTCGCTTTATTTCGCGGACGAAAAGAGAATCGGCAAGCGCGAAGTCAATTTCCGGCCCGATACGATAGCCCCGTTCGAACCCCGGGTCAGAACCTACTGAGGCGCCGCCGAAGGAAGCACAATCGTGTTGCTCAGCATCTACCGCTACAATCCCGAACAGGACAGCAAGCCGGCGATGCGGGAAATCGAAATCGATATTCCCGCAGGCCGCGACCTCATGGTGCTCGATGCGCTGGAACTGGCCAAGGCCAGGGATCCTTCCATCGCCTACCGGCGCTCCTGCCGCGAAGGAGTTTGCGGCTCGGACGGCATGAACATCAACGGCGTCAACGGGCTTGCCTGCGTCACGCCGGTTTCCCGGGCGGCGGGGCCCGGCGGCAAGCTGGTGTTGCGGCCGCTGCCGGGTTTGCCGGTGATTCGCGATCTGGTCGTCGACCTGTCCGGGTTCTACCGGCAATTCGAGAAGATCAAGCCTTATCTGATCAATGACGAGCCGCCGCCGGCCGAGGAGCGCCTGCAATCGCCGGCGGAGCGGGCCAGACTCGACGGCCTGTACGAGTGCATTCTTTGCGCCTGCTGCAGCGCCAATTGCCCGTCGTACTGGTGGAATCCGGATAAATTCGTCGGTCCCGCCGGATTGCTGCAGGCATACCGCTTTCTCGCCGACAGCAGGGATACCGCGACCGCGGCGCGCCTGTCCGAACTCGACGACCCCTTCAGCGTATTCCGCTGCCGGGGCATCATGAATTGCGTCGCGGCGTGTCCCAAGGGATTGAATCCGACGCGCGCGATCGGCCGCATCAAGTCCATGCTGTTGCGGCATGGAACCTGAAGCCGGATCGGCCCGGAGCGACGCAGAGGCATCCGCAATGCAGCAAGGCGTCATGGAGTTGCTTTGGAGCACCGGCCATCTTTCCGGTTCGAACGCGGAATATGTGGACGGCCTCTACGAAAGCTATCTGGCCGACCCCGCTTCGGTGCCCGGGGAATGGCGCGCTTTCTTCGCCTCGCTGCCGCCGGGCGCCGGCGAGGCCGCCGAAGTTTCCCATTCGCGCATCCGCGACGACTTTCGCAAGCTCGGCAAGCTCAGCCGCTACGCCCAGGTGCTGAGCGACGACGCGGTCGTGAATTCCGCGCACGAACAGAAGCAGGTCCGATTGCTGGAGCTGATCGTTTCCTATCGCGAAAGAGGGCATCAGAAAGCCTCGCTCGACCCGCTCGGGCTGATGGCCAGAGTGCGCGTGCCGGACCTCGAAATCGAGTTCCACGACCTGTCGCCCATCGACTATTCGACGATCTTCCAGACCGGCACCCTGTTCATCAGCAAGCGCCGGGACAGCCTGCGCAACCTGATCGACACCCTGGAGAGGATTTATTGCGGCTCGATCGGCTACGAATACATGCATATCGTCAGCCTGGCCGAACAGCAATGGATTCAGCAGATCATCGAAAGCACCGACGGCCGCCTGCATTTCAGCAACGAGGAGAAGAAACATCTGCTGGAACGGCTCGCCGCGGCGGAGGGGCTGGAAAAGCACCTGGACGGAAAATATCCGGGCACCAAGCGCTTCGGCCTGGAAGGCGGCGAGAGCCTGATTCCGCTGCTTGACGAACTCGTGCAGCGCGCCGGCGGCTACGGCGCGAAGGAAGTCGTGCTCGGCATGGCGCATCGCGGCCGCCTGAACGTGCTGGTCAATATCCTCGGCAAGAACCCCTCCGACCTGTTCGACGAATTCGAAGGCAAGGCGGTTTACCGCAGTTCGGGCGACGTGAAATACCACCAGGGCTTCTCTTCCAATATCATGACGCCCGGCGGCGAAGTGCACATGGCGCTGGTGTTCAATCCATCTCACCTGGAAATCGTCGCCCCGGTAGTGGAAGGCTCGGTCCGGGCGCGGCAATCGCGGCGCGAAGACAGGCGGGGCGACCAGGTGCTGCCCGTCATCGTGCACGGCGATGCGGCTTTCGCCGGCCAGGGCGTGGTCATGGAAACTTTCCAGATGTCGCGCACGCGCGCCTATTCCACCGGCGGCACGGTGCACGTCATCGTCAATAACCAGGTCGGCTTCACCACGAACCGCCAGGACGACGCGCGTTCGACGGAATATTGCACCGACGTGGCGAAAATGGTCCAGGCGCCGATCTTCCACGTCAACGCCGACGACCCGGAAGCCGTGCTGTTCGCGACCCGGCTGGCGCTCGACTACCGCCGCCAGTTCAAGAAGGATGTCGTGATCGACCTGGTCTGCTATCGCCGCAAGGGCCATAACGAAACCGACGAGCCGGCGATCACCCAGCCGCTGATGTATCAGAGGATTCGCGGCCGCAAGTCCTCGCGCGCCCTGTACGCGGAACGGCTGGCGCAGGAAGATATCGTTTCCGCCGCGGACGCGAAAGCGCTGGAAAGCAGTTATCGCGCCGCGCTCGATACCGGCGAACACGTGGTCAAGAGCCTCGTCAAGGAACCTTCGGTGGAGCTGTTCGTCGACTGGAGCCCCTATCTGGGCCATGACTGGAGCCCCCGCTACCAGACCTCGATGCCGCTGGAGAACCTGCGGATCCTGGCGCGCAAGCTCGCCGCCAGGCCCGAGGGCTTCCGCCTGCATCGCCAGGTGGAAAGGCTGATGGAGGATCGCGGGCGCATGGCGGAAGGGGAGATTCCGGTCGACTGGGGCTTCGCCGAAACGCTCGCCTACGCCAGCATACTGGTCAGCGGCAACAAGGTTCGCATCACCGGACAGGACTGCGCCCGCGGCACATTCGCCCATCGCCACGCCGTGCTCCACGATCAGGACACCGGGGCGGAATACATACCCTTGCAGCAACTGGAAAAGGACCAGGGCTCGTTCACCATCTACGACTCGCTGTTGTCCGAAGAGGCGGTGCTCGCTTTCGAATACGGCTACGCCACCACCGCGCCCAATGCGCTGGTGATCTGGGAAGCCCAGTTCGGCGATTTCGCCAATTCCGCCCAGGTGGTGATCGATCAGTTCATCACCAGCGGCGAACACAAGTGGCAGCGGCTTTGCGGGCTGACGATGCTGCTGCCCCACGGCTACGAAGGACAGGGCCCGGAACATTCTTCGGCCAGGCTCGAGCGCTTCCTGCAACTTTCCGCCGAACACAATATCCAGGTCTGCCTGCCGACCAATTCCGCCCAGGTGTTCCACCTGTTGCGCAAGCAGGTGCTTTGCCCGTTGCGCAAACCGCTGGTGGTGATGTCGCCGAAAAGCCTGTTGCGGCGCCGCGAATGCGCTTGCAGCCTCGCGCAACTGGCCGACGGCGGTTTCCAGGTCGTGCTCGACGACCCTGCCGGGCCCGAGCCCGAAGCGGCCCGCAAGCTGGTGATCTGCGCCGGCAAGGTGTTCTACGACCTCGACGAGATGCGCCGGGCCCGCGGCGTCGACGATATCGCCATCGTCCGGCTCGAGCAGTTGTATCCTTTCCCCCAGGAAGACTTCGAACGCTGCATCGGCCGCTACGCCAATGCGGAATCCATCGTCTGGTGCCAGGAGGAGCCCATGAACCAGGGCGCCTGGTATTCGAGTCAGCACCATATTCGCCGGGCGATCAACGAACTCTTTCCCGAAATCCGGCTCGAATACGCCGGCAGGGAAGCGTCCGCGGCGGCGGCCGCCGGTTATCTCGCCCTGCATTTGCGCCAGCAGGAGGATTTTCTGCTCGCCGCGCTCGGCCCGCCGCCGGATTCGCCGCGCAAACCGAAACGGAAGCGACCATGACCATCGAACTGAAAGCCCCCGCCTTGCCGGAGTCGGTGCCCGACGGGACCATCAGCGCGTGGCGCAAGAAGGCCGGGGAGGCCGTAACGCGCGACGAAGTGCTGGTGGATATCGAAACCGACAAGGTCGTGATTGAAATCCCGTCGCCGGCGGACGGCGTGCTCAAGGAAATCTACAAGCATGCCGGCGACACCATTCTCAGCGGCGAGCCCGTCGGCAGAATCGAACCCTCGGCGCCGGGAGCAAGGGCCGCGCCCGCGCCGGCCGGCGCAGCGCCGGACCGGAGCGGGTCCGCCCAAGCGGCCGCTCCGGCGCCGGCGGCCGGGCCCGCCGCGCGCCGGCTGATGGCGGAAAACGAACTGCGGCCGGCGGACATCGAGGGCAGCGGCAAGGGCGGCCGCATTACCCGGCAGGACGTGCTCGGCCGCCTGGCCGCCGCAGCCGCGCCCGCGCCGCAAGCCATGGAAAACCGCAAGGAAGAGCGGGTGCCGATGAGCAGGCTGCGCGCGAGGGTCGCCCAGCGCCTGCTCGAGGCGAGCAACAATACCGCCATGTTGACGACATTCAACGAGGTCGACATGCGCTCGGTGATGGAAATCCGCGCGCGGCACCAACAGCGCTTCCAGGAGACCCACGACGGCGTCCGCCTCGGCTACATGTCGTTTTTCGTGCGCGCTTCGGTCGAGGCGCTGAAGCGCTTTCCGGCGGTAAACGCCTCCATCGACGGCAGCGATATCGTCTATCACGGCTATCAGGACATCGGCGTGGCGGTCTCCTCGCCCCGGGGACTGGTGGTGCCGGTGCTGCGCGACGCCGACAACATGGGCTTCGCCCGCATCGAACAGGCGATCGCCGAGTTCAGCGAAAAGGCCCGCGCGGGCAAGCTCGCGATCGAGGATCTCGCCGGCGGAACCTTTACCGTTTCCAATGGCGGCGTCTTCGGTTCATTGCTTTCCACGCCGCTTCTCAATCCGCCGCAAACGGCGATTCTCGGCATGCACAAGATCCAGGAGCGCCCGATGGCGGCGGACGGCGAAATCCGGATATTGCCGATGATGTATCTGGCGCTGTCCTACGATCATCGCCTGATCGACGGCAGGGAAGCGGTGCGGTTCCTGGTGACGATCAAGGAATTGCTCGAAGACCCGGCCCGGCTGGTGCTGGAAATCTGAGCCGCGCGGGAAATACTTGACCGGGACAACGGAAATATTCATGTCGAAACAATTTGATGTAGTGGTTGTCGGCGCGGGTCCCGCCGGCTATGTCGCGGCGATCCGCTGCGCCCAGCTGGGATTCGCTACCGCTTGCGTGGAGCGATGGACTTCCGCGGCGAACGAGCCCGTCCTTGGCGGAACCTGTCTCAACGTGGGCTGCATTCCGTCCAAGGCATTGCTCGACAGCTCCCACAAGTTCCGCGAAATGCAGCGCCATTTCGCCGCGCACGGCATCCGCGCCGGGAAAGGCTCGATCGATGTCGCCGCGATGATGAAGCGCAAGGACAAGGTTGTCGGTCAGCTCACCGCTGGCGTCGCCGGGCTGTTCAGGAGCAACAAGGTGACCGCGATCGCCGGCGTCGGCACCCTGGTCGGCCCGGGCAAGGTGCGCGTCGCGGGCGCCGGCGGCGAACAGGAAGAATTGCGCGCCGCTTCGGTGATTCTCGCCAGCGGTTCCGAACCCGGCGCGATTCCGCCGGCGCCGGTCGACAACCGGCTGATCGTCGATTCCGCGGGCGCGCTGGAATTCGATGCGGTTCCCGCGCGGCTCGGCGTCATCGGCGCCGGCGCGATCGGACTGGAACTCGGCAGCGTCTGGAGCCGGCTCGGCAGCCAGGTGACGATTCTCGAGGCGCTCGACGATTTCCTGCCCGCGCTCGACCGGCAAATGGCCGGGGAGGCGTTGAAGATCCTGACCCGGCAGGGGCTGGATATGCGATTGGGCGCGAAAGTCTCCGGCAGCAAGACAATAGACGAAGGAAAGCAGGGCGCCGTGGCCGTCGCCTGGGAAGACGCGGCGGGAAGCGGCGAAGCCGTTTTCGACAAGCTGATCGTCGCCGCGGGCAGGCGCCCCGTGAGCCGGGGCCTGGCGGATCCGGCGGCCGGCCTGGCCATCGACGAGCGGGGATTCGTCGAGGTCGACGAATATTGCGCCACCAACCTGCCCGATGTATACGCGGTCGGCGACCTGGTCGGCGGCCCCATGCTCGCGCACAAGGGCATGGAGGAAGGCGTCATGGTGGCGGAGCGGCTGGCGGGCAAGAAAACGCAGGTCAATTACGAACTGGTGCCCTCCGTCATCTACACGCATCCGGAAATCGCCTGGGTCGGCAGGAACGAAGACGAAATGAAGCAGGCCGGCGTCGCATGCGGCGTCGGCAGCTTCCCGTTCGCCGCCAGCGGCCGAGCGCTGGCGGCGAACGACAGCGAAGGATCGGTCAAGCTCGCGGTTGAAAAGGCCACGGACCGCATCGTCGGCTGCCAGATCGTGGGCCCCGGCGCGGCGGATCTGTTGCAGCAGATCGTGATCGCCATGGAATTCGGCGCCAGCGCGGAAGATATCGCGCTGACCATGTTTCCGCATCCGGCGCTGTCGGAAGCCGTGCACGAGGCGGCGCTGGCGGCGCGCGGTCACGCGATCCACAAGGCGAACCGCAAACGCTGAACCCAGCCGCGCCGGCGACAGGGAGCGACAGGAAATCATCCATGAATCTGCATGAATATCAAGCCAAGCGATTGTTCGCCGAATACGGTTTGCCGGTATCCCGTTCGGCGACGGTCGATTCGGCCGCCGCCGCCGCCGCCGCCGTCGGGGAACTCGGCGGCGACCGCTGGGTGGTCAAGGTCCAGGCGCATGCCGGCGGCCGGGGCAAGGCCGGCGGCGTCAAGGTGGTGACGAGCGCGGCCGAGGCGCGCGCTTTCGCGGAATATTGGCTCGGCCGCAACCTGGTCACTTTCCAGACCGGCGCCGGCGGGCAGCCGGTAACCAGGATCCTGGTCGAGGAATGCGTCGAGATCGAACGCGAACTCTATCTCGGTTCGGTGGTGGACCGATCCTCGCGCCGCGTCGTGTTCATGGCCTCGACCGAAGGCGGCGTCGATATCGAGCAGGTGGCGCGGGAGACGCCCGACAAGATCCTGCGCGCCGGTATCGATCCGCTCACCGGCCCGCAGCCTTTCCAGGGCCGCGAACTCGCATTCGGACTCGGCCTGACGGGCAGGCAGGTCGGGCAGTTCGCCGACATTTTCCTCGCGCTCGCGCGGCTGTTCGGGGAACTCGACCTGTCGCTGCTGGAAATCAATCCCCTGGTCGTCACGAAACAGGGCGCGCTGAACTGTCTCGACGCCAAGATCAATATCGACGGCAACGCGCTGTTCAGGCAGCCTGAATTGCGGAAGTTGCGCGATCCTTCCCAGGACGACGAACGCGAAGTCCGGGCGGCGCGCTGGCAACTCAGCTATGTCGCGCTCGACGGCGATATCGGCTGCATGGTCAACGGCGCGGGGCTGGCGATGGGCACCATGGATATCGTCCAGCTTTACGGCGGCAGTCCCGCCAATTTCCTCGACGTGGGCGGCGCCGCCACCGCCGAGCGCGTGTCCGAGGCTTTCAAGATCATTCTTTCCGACGACAAGGTGCGCGCGGTGCTGGTCAACATATTCGGCGGCATCGTGCGTTGCGACCTGATCGCGGCAGGCATCGTCGAGGCCGTGCGCGAGGTCGGCGCGGCCTTGCCGGTCGTGGTCCGGCTGGAAGGCAACAATGCCGCCGCCGGCCGCGAGGCGCTGGCCGCGAGCGGGCTCGACATCATCGCCGCCGCCAGTCTGCGGGACGCGGCGCGCAAGGTCGTGGCGGCGGCGGGAGGCGCCTCGTGAGCATCCTGATCCATGCCGGAACAAGGGTCATCTGCCAGGGCGTCACCGGCTCGCAAGGCAGTTTCCATACCGCGCAGGCGATCGCCTACGGCACTCGGGTCGTCGGCGGCGTGACGCCGGGCAAGGGCGGCCAGACCCATCTCGGCGTGCCGGTTTTCGACACCGTGCGCGAGGCGGCGCGGCAGACGGGCGCGCAAGCCACATCCATATACGTGCCCGCGCCGTATTGCCTGGATTCGATCCTCGAAGCCGTCGACGCGGGCCTCGAGCTGATCGTCTGCATCACCGAAGGCGTGCCGACGCTCGACATGCTGCTGGCCAAGGCCAAATGCGACCAGGCCGGGGCGCGCCTGATCGGACCCAATTGTCCGGGCGTGATCACGCCCGGGGAAAGCAAGATCGGCATCATGCCGGGCGACATCCATCTGCCGGGCAAGGTCGGCATAGTCTCCCGTTCCGGCACCCTGACCTACGAAGCCGTGCGGCAGACCACGGATCACGGTTTCGGGCAGTCGTCCTGCGTCGGCATCGGCGGCGACCCGATTCCGGGTTCGAGTTTCATCGACATGCTGGCGCTGTTCGAGGCGGATCCGGCCACCGAAGCGATCGTCATGATCGGCGAGATCGGCGGCAGCGCGGAAGAGGAAGCGGCGGCATTCATCGCGCGCAACGTCAGCAAGCCGGTCGTCGCCTATATCGCCGGGGTCACCGCTCCGCCGGGCAAGCGCATGGGTCACGCCGGCGCGATCATTGCCGGCGGCAAGGGCACGGCGGCGGAGAAATTCGCGGCGCTGGACGCGGCCGGCGCGAAGACGGTGCGCAGCCTGGCCGATATCGGCGAGGCGCTGTCGCGGGCGACGGGCTGGAAATCCGCTCTCGCGAGTGGTAAATAAGACCTGTCGGACAACGACTTCCGGCGCGGAACTTGCGCGGAGAGACGCGCAATTTCCGCAAGAGCAGAGAAGAGAGAAGCAGAGAAAAGAGATTCTACAGCTTTATGTACCTGTGTTAGGCTTGACGCGCCTTTGGTCAAGGATCGGAAAACAAGATCTTCAGGACCATTGCCCGACATGGCTGAACTGAATTCACCGTCCGAACAGTCGAGGCGATCCGATCGCGCAAGATGTGCGGACTTTGTTACTTGACGAAAAGTAGGGATGGCACATGAAAACATGCAAATTCGGCAACGTCGCGATCGCGTTGCTGCTGGCGGGGCTCGCGGGACCGCTCCAGGCCCAGGACGCTTCGGCGCAGGATAGTCCGGCCCCCGCAATCCTGGTCGACAGCAGCTTGATTGATCGCGCGATGGGCGCCATTGGGGACAAGTATCGGGAGTCGGCGGAAGTTCAGCGGGAGTTGACCCGGCTGGCGGACTCGGCCAGCTCCACGTTCGAGGAGTTCAAGCGCGCCAACGACGCGCTCGAATCCCTGCTGGTTCTCAACGCCGGTTTCCGCAAGTCCATTTCCATCCAGGAAGAGAATATCGCGACGCTGGACGAATCCATCGCTTCGGTGGAAGAAGTCACGCGCAATATCCCGTTGCTGATGGAGAAAATGCTGGCGGCGCTGGAAGAGTTCATCAGGCTGGATTACCCGTTTCAGCTCGAGGAGCGGCGCGCGCGGATCGAGTTCGCCCGCGACGCCATCGACAACCCCGACGTGTCCATCGCGGAAAAGTTCCGCCAGGTATTGGTCATGTACCAGACCGAAACCGCCTACGGACGCACCATCGAAACCTACCCCGACACGATCGGGCTCGACGGCCTCGAGCGCGATGTCAATATCGTCCGCGTCGGCCGCGTGGCGCTGATCTACCAGACCACGGACCGGCAGGAAACCCGGGCCTGGGACAATCGCGCGCGGCAATGGGTCGAACTGTCGCCGGGCGAATATCGAACCGCGGTGCAGGACGCCATCCGGGTGGCCGCGCAACTGGATGCGCCGAGAATCATTGAATTGCCTGTCCTGGCTCCGGAGGTGGCGCGATGAAGAGTTCCATGCATTTGAAGACCATTCTCGTCGCGGGAGCCATGCTCGGCGCGGGCGCGCAAGTCGCGGCGCAGCAACCCGCCGGCAATCTCGGCGAATTGCTTGATCTGGTCGAACAGGATCGGGTCGCGGAATCCGAAGAATATCGCCAGCGGCTGACGGAGTTCGAACAGAACGCCGACCGGCAGGAAGAAATCCTGCAGATCACCAACGACCGGATCGTCGAACAGGAAGACCTGCAGACCCGGTTGAGCGACCAGTTCGAGCAAAACGAAATCACCATCAACGACAAGCGCGAAGTCCTGCGCGACCGGCGCGGCGACCTGAACGAACTGTTCGGCACCTTGCAAGGCGTGGCGGGGGATTTCCTGAGCACTTTCGAGAACTCGCTGATCAGCGCCCAGCACCCCGGCCGCTCCGAAGCCGTGGAAGGCTTCATCGAGAAAGCGGGCAGCACCATCGCCCAGCTCGAGATCGAGGAAATGGAGCGGTTCTGGTATTTCATGCACCAGGAATTGACCGAGTCCGCGCGGGTCGTCTCCTATGACGGTCTGGTGGCCTTGCCCAACGGCGATACCGTCAACCAGGCCGTTACCCGCATCGGCGCCTTCAATGCCGTGTCCGACGGCCAATATCTGAGCTATACCGGCAATATCGGCCACTTGCAGGTATTGCCGCGACAGCCCGACGCCGGGTTCCTCGGTTCAGCGCGGGCGCTCGAAGCCGCCGGCGAGGGTTTCGTCAAGGTCGGCGTCGACCCGACCGGCGGCGTCGGCGGCCAGGTGCTCGCCAACCTGGTCAACTTCCCCACGGTGGAGGAGCAGGTGCGCAACAATTCCGGCATCATCGGCTTCATCATCATCGGCGTGGGCATTGTCGGCATCCTGATCGCATTCCTGCGATTGCTGATCCTGACCCTGGTTTCGCTCAAGGTGCGCGCGCAATTGCGCAGCGACCGCCTGAGCGAGAAGAATCCGCTGGGCCGGGTGCTGATAGTGGGCGAATCGAATCCCGACGTGGATACCGAAACGCTCGAACTCAAGCTCGGCGAAGCGATCCTGCAGGAAACCCCGTCGCTGGAAAGCATGCTGACCCTGATCAAGATGATCGCCACCATCGCGCCGCTCGGAGGACTGCTCGGCACGGTGACCGGCATGATCGAGGTGTTCCAGCAGATCACGGTGTACGGCGCCGGCGATCCGACCATCATGGCGGGCGGCATTTCCCAGGCGCTCATGACCACGGTGCTGGGCATCGTCGTCGCGATCCCGACGATCTTCATGCATACGGTGGTCAAGAGCCGCGCGGACAATATCACCCATATTCTCGAACAGCAGGCCACGGGCATGATCGCCCTGAAGGCCGAACGCGAGGCGAAAGAGCAAGGCCAGGGAAGCTCCGGGTAACCGGGGCTTCCCCCGAGGCGCGCGGATGCGCCGCCGGGAAGCTCTGACTTGATCAGAGCTTCCCCGATTCCAGGGACGGCTCCTGATTCAGGGATGCCCGAACGAGGCGGGGAGCGAACCGACCATGTACTTCTTCATATTGGACATCATGGACGCCATCAGCAGCTTCATGCAGCGCGGCGGACCGGTGCTGAACGTGATCGCCGTCCTGCTGTTCCTGAAATGGTCGCTGGTGTTCGAGCGGATCTGGTATCTGAACTCGACCCACAAGCGCAATGTCAAGAACACGCTGGCGGAATGGAACGCCCGGCAAGACAAGAACTCCTGGGCGGCCCGCAATATCCGCACGATGATGATCTCGAAGATTTCGCTGGACGTGCGCAGCACGCTGCCCATCATCGAAGTGCTGGTAACCATTTGCCCATTGCTGGGCTTGATTGGTACAGTAACCGGGATGATCGAAGTATTCTTCGTGATGGCGGTGACCGGCGGCGGCGACGCCAAGTCCATGGCCGGCGGCGTGTCCAAGGCGACCATTCCGACCATGGCCGGCATGGTAGGCGCCATTTCCGGAATCTTCGCCTACAATTATCTGAAGGGAACGGTGGACCGGGATCTCGAGTTGCTGGAAGACCATTTGCCGCTCAGCCTCTGAACGGACCGACGGCCGAGTTCGCCGGATCGCCTGAACCGGAACTCCTGGAAGCATACAGATGAAAACAGGCTTGATGAAACGAGCGGAGAATGAGGAAGCGGGTGAAATCGATCTCACCCCGATGCTTGACGTCGTCTTCATTCTGCTGATTTTCTTTATCGTGACCTCGGTGTTCGTCAAGGAAGCCGGCATCGACGTCGCGAAACCGGAAGCATCGACCGGCTTGAGCCAGTCGGGCGACCTGATCCTGATCGCGGTCGGCCCCCAGGGCGATATCTGGATCGACGGCGACCAGATCGACCCGCGCTTCATCCGCTCCCGCTTCGAACTGCGCCTGGCGGACGCGCCGAATTCTTCGATAGTGATCCAGGCGGATCAGAACTCCAATAACGAACAGGTGTTGCAGATCCTCGAAGCGGCCCGCGAAGCGGACATAGAAAACGTTTCGATTTCGACGGAGGCTTCGTAGCAGATGATACTCGTCAGATGGGCCGCATCGGTTGTCATGGCCGCCGGCATCACCGTCGGCCTGTTCTATTTCATGCAATACCTGATCGCTACCGGCGAACGGCTGTCGGACCCCGTCGCGGTAATCCGGATCGTCGATGCGACGATGCCCGAGATCGAACTCGACGTGGTCGAGGAAATCGAACGGCCCGAGCCGATCGAGGAAATCGTGCAGGAAGATGTCGATATACCCGAGAAGCAGATTACGCTCGATAGCGGGCCTTCCATCGCCATTTCCCGGCAAGACATCGACATCGGCGACGGACTTGACCTGACCCCCGCGACCGTCAGCAATACCGACGGCGATTTTCTGCCGCTGGTGGCCATCGCCCCGCAATATCCGACGCGGGCGGCGCAACGCGGCATCGAAGGCTGGTGCCTGGTAAATTTCACCGTGGACGCGCTCGGCAATGTGGTCGAGGACAGCATCGTCGTGGTCGACGCCGAACCGCCGAACATCTTCGACAGATCGTCGATTCGCGCGGCCGCGCGTTTCAAGTTCCAGCCCAGGGTGGTGGATGGCCAGGGCGTCGCAGTGACCGGCGTGCAATACGTTTTTCGCTACGAATTGGAAGAATAATAGGGAAGCCCTGTTCGTCTTGCGGCAATGAACAAGGCTGCGGGAAAAAGGCTGCGGTAAAAAAGGCCGCGGATAGCATGGTTCGATACCCGGCGCTGGCGAAAGAAGCGGGAGTTGGCGATATGAAGAGAAGCTGCGGAATAGTTCCGGCCCTGTTGACCGGATTCGCGTTGCTGCTGTGCCGGCCGGGCGCGCCGGCATTGGCGGGAGAGGAGGCGCGCCCCCCTCCCCAGGCGCGCACCGCGGGCACCTTGGGGCCCCAGGTAATGCGCGCCATTTCCGAGATACAGGAACTGATGTCTCCGGAAGATCCCGAAGACCCGGTCGACCTGCCGGGCGCCAGGGAAGCGCTCGACGAGTTGCGCGAACGCCGCTGGGAGCGCATGAACGACTTCGAAAAGTCGACCTTGCTCAATTTCTACACCAATTATTATCTCGCCATGGAAGACTTCGCCGGCGCCTTGCGCACCTTCGAGGAATTGCTGACCATCGAAGAGTTGCGCGAAGACACCCGGCGCCGAACGCATCGCTCCCTGGGCCAGCTTTACGCGGCCGAGGAAAACTGGGCGAAGTCCATCGAGAATTACCAGGCCTGGCGCGAGATGTCGCTTGAGGAAGACGAGGTCGTATTCAAGGGTCTTTCCTACGCGCATTACCAGCTGGACGAGATGCCGCCGGCGCGGGACTACTGGCTGGATTACATGAATCTGACCCTGGCCAACGGCGGAGAACTCGGCCGCGACGACTACGCCTATCTCAACGGCGTGTATTTCACCCTGGAAAGTTTTGTCGAGGCGCTGGAACTGACCAAGACGATGATCATGAAATTCGACGATCCCACGGACTGGCAGAACCTGAGCGCGATCTATGCGAGCCTTGATCGCGAAGAGGAACGCGTGCAGTCGTTGAATCTTACCTATCTGCGCGGGCTGCTCGAGGACGACACCCGCTATCTGAATCTGGGCCAGTCCCTGGCCGGCATGGAGATTCCGCTGTCGGGCCGCAAGATTCTCGACGACGGCCTGGTCAGGGGCATCGTCGTCGACGACCTGGAAAACAATATCACGCTCGCGCAAATGTCGATGCTCGGCGCCGAGTACGAAGAAGCGCTGGAACCCGCCGTCAGGGCGGCGGAACTCGACCCGACCGGCAATTCGCACGATACCCTGGGCTACCTTTACTACGTGCTCAATCAATACGAGGCGGCGGCGGAAGCCTTCCGCACGGCATTGGAGAAAGGGGAGCTGGAAGACCGCGCCGACACCTTGCTCTTCCTCGCCCGGGCGCTGGTGGAACTCGATCAATTCGACGCGGCGCTCGAAGCGGTCGCGGATTCCGCCGAAGCCGGCGGCGAACAGGAACAGCAGGCGGCGAGCAATTACAGGGAGTTCATCGTGAATACGCGCCAGCGCTTCGATGTGCTCGCGCAACGCCGCAACGATGCGGTCGACTTCTACGAAAGCTATCCGTCGCTGATCGATTGACCGGACGCTCAAGCCGAAGCGCTTGAAATTCCGGTCGAAACCCCCATTCAGAACCCGACCGCGATTGCGCGGTCGGGTTTTTCGCGCATGGAATTGTTCAGGGAATACGCCGGGAAGCCCTGATTCGATCAGCACTTCCCGGCGGCGCATGCCCGCGGCATATGGATGCGCCGCTGGATTCGATGGCGCAAGCCATTGCATCTGCGAGCAAGGCAAGACCGCGCTTTTGTCTTGCGACAATGAATACTTTGACTTGAGGGAGAACAATGGGCGAGACAGCCAGGACCGAGACCCGCGGATTCGAAACCGAAGCCAGACAACTCCTGCATCTGATGATCCACTCCTTGTATAGCAACAAGGAGGTGTTCCTGCGCGAACTGATTTCCAACGCGTCCGACGCCGCCGACAAGTTGCGCTTCGAAGCGCTTTCCAGGCCGGAATTGCTGGAAGAAGATCCCGAACCGCAAGTCCGCATGGAACTCGATTCGGACAACAAGACCATCAGCGTGATCGACAACGGCATCGGCATGACGCGCGAGGAAGTGATCGACAATCTCGGCACCATCGCCAGATCGGGCACCGCCGAGTTCCTGCAATCGCTTACCGGCGATCAGAAAAAAGATTCCCAGTTGATCGGCCAATTCGGCGTCGGCTTCTATTCCTCCTTCATCGTCGCCGAAACAGTCGAGGTGCATACCCGCAAGGCCGGCGCCGGGCCTGCGGACGCCGTGCTCTGGAAGTCCGGCGGCGAATCGGAATATTCCATCGCCGGCATCGAAAAGCAGGAGCGCGGCACTACCGTCATCCTGCATCTGAAAGACGATGCCGGCGAATTCCTCGAATCATATCGGCTGCGCGAAATCGTCAAGAAATACGCCGATCACATCGCCATCCCGGTCCTGATGGAAAAACAGGCGCGCGACGATGACGATGACGAGAAAAACGAGGCGGAAAAAAAGTTCGAGGCGGTCAACGAAGGCAAGGCCTTGTGGACGCGCTCGCGCAGGAACATCAAGAAAAAGGAATACCAGGAATTCTACAAGCACATCAGCCATAGTTTCGAGGATCCTCTCGAATGGAGCCATAACCATGTCGAGGGCAAACAGGAATACACCAGCTTGCTGTTCCTGCCCAAACGCGCGCCTTACGATCTCTGGAACAGGGACGGCGCCCGCGGGCTGAAATTGTATGTGCAGCGGGTCTTCATCATGGACGAGGCCGAACAGTTCCTGCCGCTGTATCTGCGATTCGTCAAGGGCATTCTCGATTCGAACGACTTTCCGCTCAATGTGTCGCGGGAACTCCTGCAAAACGATCCCAGGGTGGACAAGGTTCGCGGCGCCTTGACCAGGCGCGTGCTCGACCTGATAGCTCGCCTGAAGAAAAAGGACGCCGCCGCCTATGCCGATTTCTGGAAGGAATTCGGCCAGGCATTGAAGGAAGGGCCGGCGGAAGATTACGCCAACTGCGAGAAAATCGCCGCGCTGTTCCTGTTCAACAGCACCGAATCCGACGGCGACGCGCAGGATCAGGGGCTGGCGGACTACGCGGCGCGCATGCGGGAAGGCCAGGACAAGATCTATTATCTGGTCAGCGATTCGCTGAAAGCGGCGCGCAACAGCCCTCATCTGGAAATTTTCCGCCGCAAGGGAATCGAAGTGCTATTGCTGCACGACCGTATCGACGAATGGCTGATGGGCCATCTGCGCGAATTCGACGGCAAGTCGTTTCAGGATATCGCCCGCGGCGAACTCGACCTCGGCAAGCTCGCGGACGAGCCCGGCGAGGCCGAAGAAGGCGAACACGAGGCGCTGCTCAAGCGAATCAAGGACAGCCTCGGCGAGCAGGTCAAGGAAGTCCGGGTCACGCGCCGGCTGACCGATTCGCCCGCCTGCCTGACGGTCGACGAACACGATATGGGTCTGCAAATGCGGCGGATCATGGAAGCCTCGGGTCAAAAGATACCTGACGCGAAGCCGATCTTCGAAATCAATCCGGAGCACGCCTTGTTGCGGAGACTGGAACAGGAAAAAGACGAAACCCGTTTCGCCGATCTGGCGATGATCCTGTTCGGTCAGGCGTCGCTGGTCGAAGGCAGGGGGCTCGAGGATCCGGCGCAATTCTCCGACCGGCTGAACAAGCTCCTGCTCGAATTGTGATCGGGGCCGGCCATTCCCTGATTCCCTGAATGATTCCGGCCATGGAATCATGGGTTGCCGCAAAGGCAAGGCGCGGTCTTGTCTTGCTCCAGGATGCGGCGGCTTGTCCGTCGAATCCGGCGGTGCTCTTTTGTATCACGGGTTTGTATCACGGGTTTGTGGGTTTGTATCGCGGGCAGGCGCCGCAAGAAGCTACATGCGCTCGAGGGCGCGGATGCCGAGCAACTCCAGGCCCTGTTCCAGCGCTTGCCCGGCCAGCGAGGCGAGGGCGAGGCGGGAATCCCGCAGGCGCGGTTCGGCTTTCAGGATCGGACAGGTTTCATAGAAACGCATGAAGACGCCGGCGAGTTCGTACAGGTAATTGCAAAGCAGGTTCGGGTAGCATTCCCTGGCGACCAGCGCCACTACTTCGGGCAATTGCAGGATCTTGAGCAGCAAGGCGCGCTCGTTCGCGCGCGCCAGACCCGACAGTTCGCCGGCGGAACTTGCGCGCGGCCGTTTTCGCAACAGGCTCCTGATGCGGGCGCAGGCATATAGCAGATACGGCGCGGTATTGCCTTCGAAGGACAACATGGTCGACCAGTCGAAGACATAGTCGCTTATCCGGTTCTTGCTCAAGTCGGCGTACTTGACCGAGGCGATGCCGACGTTTTCGGCGATCAGCCGCCGTTCGTCCGCGGCGAGTTCGGGATTTTTCGCCGAGACGAGTTCGAATGCCCGGGCCGTCGCCTCGTCGAGCAGGTCGGCGAGTTTTACGGTATCGCCCGACCGCGTCCTGTACGGCCTGCCGTCGCCGCCCATGATCGTGCCGTAGGCGATATGTTCGAGAGAAATATGCCCGGACGCCATGCCCGCCGCGCGCGCCACCGCGAATACTTGCCGGAAATGCAATGATTGCCGGGCATCGACGACATAGAGCGAGCGGTCCGCCTCGAACTCGAACGACCGCATCCTGATCGCCGCCAGGTCGGTCGTGGCGTAGAGAAAGCCGCCGTCGGATTTCTGCACGATCACCGGCAGCGGCTCGCCGTCCTTGCCTGTGAACTCGGGCAGGAATACGCAGCGGGCGCCGTCCGATTCCCGCAGCAATCCCTGTCGCTCCAGTTGGAGAACGATTCCCGCGAGCTCGTCGTTGTAGCGACTTTCGGCGTCGAGGTCGCCGGACTCGAGACCGATATCGAGACGCGCGTAGATCTCCTGGCAATGGCGCAGGGATTCGTCGATGAAACTGCGCCAGGCGGCGAGATATTCCGGGTCGCCGCCTTGCAGTTTGACCACGCTCGCCCGCGCCCGGTCCGCGAACGCGGGATCCGAATCGAATTTGTCTTTCGCCGCCCGATAAAAGGCCTCCAGATCTGCCAGTTGCGATCGCAGCGCCGCGGAATCCTCGCCGAGCTCTCGCATGTAGGCGATCAGCATGCCGAATTGCGTGCCCCAGTCGCCGACATGATTCTGTCGTATGACCTTGTGCCCGAGCCGTTCGAGCACCCTGCACAGGCAGTCGCCGATGACGGTGCCGCGCAGATGGCCGACATGCATTTCCTTGGCCAGATTCGGCGATGAATGATCGACGACGATCTTGCGCGGCCGCGCATCGATCGGTATCAGCGACCGCGGCTCGCGCAAGACGCTGTTGCCGCGCGCGATCAGGGCCTGATCGTTCAACCTGATGTTGATGAAGCCCGGACCGGAGACCTCCAGCGAAGCGCACAGTTCTTCCTCGTCTCGCAAGCCGGCCGCCACGGCCGCGGCGAGTTCGCGCGGCTTGCGCCGGCAGCGGGCGGCCGCCGCCATGACGCCGTTCGCCTGATAGTCGCCGAACTCCGGCCGCGACGCCGTAATCACGTCCGGATCGCTGTCCGCGACGCCGGAAGCTTCGCGCAATGCCCCGCCGACGAGACGGGATAATCGCTGCTTGATATTTTCCATGGACAGGCCGGACCGGGCGGTTCGCGCGGAGCCGGGATTGTACAACAATCGAGCCGGATCCTCGCCGCTCCGCCGAACCGGCGGTTGCGGTAGAATTGCCGCTCCCGTCCCGGATGTCGCTTTGTCTTGCGGCAATGAATGATTCCATGGATGGAATCATTCAGAGGATAAAAGACGCGATGAGCGAAGCATGCAAGGCGCGATTGCTGGTCGTGCCCGAACGACAGGAAGGCCAGCGGCTGGACAATTTCCTGTTGCGCGAACTGAAAGGCCTGCCGAGATCCCGGGTCTACCGTCTGATCCGCACCGGCGAAGTGCGGGTCAACCGCGGGCGCGGCAAGCCGGCGACGCGGCTCGCCCGAGGCGATCAGGTGCGGGTGCCGCCCCATGTCGGCCGCCGGCCCGCGGCCGCCGGCGCGCCCGACGACAAGTTGAAGCGGCGGCTCGAGCACAGCGTGCTGTTCGAAAACGAAGCGCTGCTGGTATTGAACAAGCCTGCCGGCATGCCGGTGCACGGCGGCAGCGGCATCGCGCTCGGCCTCATCGAAGCCTTGCGGCAAACGCGGCCGGAATGGATGGCGGCGGAACTCGCCCATCGTCTCGACCGGGATACTTCGGGCTGTCTGGTGATAGCCAAGCAGGCGGCGTTCCTGCGCCATATGCAGGCCGAATTGCGCGCCGGCGCGGTCGAGAAGAAATATCTGGCGCTGGTGCACGGCGCCTGGCCGGAACAACTCGACCTGATCGACCTGCCCCTGCGCAAGCGCGCGCTCGCCTCCGGCGAACGGATCGTGCGCGCCGAGCCCGGCGGCAAGCATGCCAGGACCCGGTTCCGCGTCCGCGAACGCCTGCCCGGGGCGAGCCTGCTCGAGATAGGCCTGGAAACCGGCCGCACGCATCAGATACGCGCGCATTGCCGGGCGGCCGGACACGCCATCGTCGGCGATTCGAAATATGGCCGCGACAGCGGGGATTCAAGGTCGTCGATCCGCCGCCGCCGACTTGCCTTGCACGCCTGGCGAATCGCGTTCCGGCCGGAAAGGGAAGCAGCCCTGTCGCGTTTCGAAGCGCCTTGCGACCGCCGCTTCGCCGATCTGCTCGAATCATTGCGCGCGGCCGCCGCTGATTTTTGACAGACGGCGCTCCTCTCCCTATTATTGCGCGCCTGAGAATCGGCGTTCGCGAGGACGCTGTCGCATCACGAAGCGCCCTTGAACGCGGCGCGAGCCGGGAGCAAGCATGGCTGTTCAGCAAAACAAGGTAACGCGATCCAGACGGAACAAGCGCCGCGCGCACGATACGCTGCGCGGTCCGACCCTGTCGATCGATCAGGTTTCGGGAGAAATTCACCGCAGGCACCATGTCACCGCGGACGGCTTCTACAAGGGCCGTAAAGTAGTCGAGACCGAATCAGATTGAACTCTCCGCGACGCATAGCCATAGACGCTATGGGCGGGAGCCGGGGAGCAGGCGTTACCGTGCCCGCGGCGGCGCGCATTCTGGCCCGGCGCAGCGATATCGAACTGGTGCTCGTGGGCGACCGCGGCCAGATCGATCCCTTGCTGGCGCGAGTGCCCGCCGGGGACCGCGGCAAATTGGAGGTCCTGCATACGGAGTCGACCGTCGCCGATGAAGACCGGCCCGAGTCGGTATTGCGCGCGGCCCGGGAAAGTTCGATGTTCCTCGCCGCCGACATGGTGAAAGACGGCGCTGCCCAGGCGATGGTGAGCGCGGGCAATTCCGGCGCCTTGCTCATGATCGGACGGCATCTGCTGAGGACCATACCCGGCATTCACAAGCCGGCCATGGTGGCGACCATCCCGGGCGCGGCGAGACAATGTTTTCTGCTCGATGTCGGCGCCAATCCCGAATGCGACGCGCGCCACCTGTTCGAGTTCGCGGTAATGGGTTCGGTGCTTGCGGAAAGCCTCAATCGGGTTCCCGCCAGGGTCGGCCTGCTCAATATCGGCGCCGAGCACTACAAGGGAACCGAAGCCGTGCGCGAGGCGGCCGGGAAACTGACAAGATGCCGAGCGATCGATTATGTCGGCTTCATCGAAGCGAACGAGATTTACCGGGGTCAGGCCGATGTCGTGGTTTGCGACGGTTTCGTCGGCAATGTCACCATCAAGGCGTCCGAGGGAGTGGCCAACGTGATCCGCAATGCGCTGCGTCGCGAGACCGGCTCCGCCTTGCGCGACCGGATTTCCGGATTCTTCTCCGCCTCGACTCTCAACATGCTGACCATGCAGATCAATCCGGAGCGATTCAACGGCGCCTGTCTGCTCGGCCTGCAAGGAAACATCGTCAAGAGTCACGGCAATGCTTCGGAACTCGGCTTCTGTCGCGCGATTCTCGAAGCCGCGAATGAAATCGATCATCAGGTTCCCCGTTTGATCGCCGACCGGGTAGGGGCCATCATGGCCGCGGCCTGAGCGAACTTGGGGCAATCTTTGCAGGCGCGGAGATCATGCGAGATTTTGCGGTTGTATTTCCCGGACAGGGGTCGCAGAAAAAGGGCATGCTGGCCGGGTTCGCCGGCGCCGGCAAGACCGTCGAGAAGACTTTCGCCGAAGCGTCCGAGGTCGTCGGCCTGGATTTGTGGGATATCGTCCAGCACGACAGGGACCGGACGCTGGATCAGACCCCGGTCACCCAGCCGGCCTTGCTCGCCGCCGGAATCGCCTTGTGGCGGTTGTGGCGGCAAGGCGGAGGCGCCGCGCCGGCCTTGCTCGCGGGCCATAGCCTGGGAGAATATACCGCCCTGGCGGCGGCGGAAGTGCTCGAATTCGGCGCCGCCGTCGATGTGGCGCGCAAGCGCGGGCTCTTCATGCAGGAGGCCGCCCCGCAAGGTGCCGGCGGCATGGCCGCGATCATCGGCCTGGACAGCGGGCGACTGGAGCGGATTTGCGTCGAAGCCGAAGCGGCGGGGCAGGGCTCGGTTGCCGCGGCCAACTATAATTCCCCCGGCCAGACCGTCATCGCCGGCGACGCGGCGGCGGTGGACCGCGCCGTGCGAATGTGCCTCGAGGCCGGCGCCCGTCGCGCCTTGCCCGTGAAAATGTCCGTGCCCTCGCATTGCGAATTGATGGCGCCGGCAAGGCGGAAACTCGAAGCGGAACTGGCCGGGCTGGACTTTCGGCCGGCCGGCATTCCGGTCGTGCAGAATATCAACGGCCGGGCGAGCAGCGACCCGGACGAGATCCGGGCCAACCTCGCCGCGCAGATTTGCCGGCCCGTGCGCTGGATCGACAGCATCGAATACATGAGCGGGGCCGGCGTCGCCCGCATCCTCGAATGCGGCCCCGGCAAGGTGTTGGCCGGCCTGATCCGGCGAACAGCTCCGCAGGTTCGCGTCTGGAACTGCGACGAGCCCGGGAGTTTCTCCCGGGCCATGACCGAAACAGCATGACAAATCGGGTATACTTCCGCATCCGCTCAGCCTCGGCCTGCATCTCGCCGGATGAAAAACCGCGCTGCGCCGCGAATGCGGAAAACGCCGGCGCCTCTGCCGGAATCGGAAAATCGAGGATTCAAGTTGGACCCGAAAGGTAAAGTGGCGCTGGTGACCGGCGCCAGCAGAGGCATCGGCAAGGCGGTCGCGCTCGCGCTCGGCAGGGAAGGTTTCGTTGTGGCCGGCACCGCCACCACGCAGGCGGGCGCCGAAGGCATCGCCGCCTGGCTGGCGGAACAGGGGATCGCCGGCAACGGCTACCGCGCCGATGTCGGCTCGAACGAATCGGTGGACCAGCTCGCGCGGACCTTGCAAGACGGTCCCGGCGCGCCGGCGGTGCTGGTGAACAATGCCGGAATCACCAGGGACAACCTGCTGTTGCGCATGAAAGAGACGGAATGGCACGAGGTGATCAACGTCAATCTCAATTCCATGTTCCGGCTTGTCCGGGCCTGCCTGAAACCGATGACGCGCGCGCGCTGGGGCAGGATCGTCAATATCAGCTCGGTGGTCGGCTCGAGCGGCAACCCCGGCCAAAGCAATTATTGCGCTTCGAAGGCCGGCGTCGAGGGATTCACGCGCGCGCTGGCCCGGGAAATCGGCTCGCGAGGCATTACCGTGAACGCGGTAGCTCCGGGTTTCATCGAAACCGACATGACCCGCGACCTGCCCGAAAGCCGGACGCGGGAAATGCTGGAACAGATTCCTCTGCGGCGGCTCGGCCGTGCGGAAGAAGTCGCCGCCGCGGTGAGATTCCTCGCTTCCGACGGCGGCGCTTACATCACGGGCGAGACCGTGCATGTAAACGGGGGGATGTATCTGGCCTGAACGACAGGCCGCGGTGCGGCCCCGGTTACGCCCGGCGAGGGCATTTTTCACATTTGCACATTACTTCAATGCCAAATAGGGGTAAACTTGGCGCACTGCTTCGCATCATGGATCGAAGTGCGGCCGGATCGAGGGAAGAACAGATTGCCTCTGGTTGATTGATGGTATCGGGAGCTAGGAACAGATATGACTAATATTGACGAACGCGATAAGAGAATTGACGAGCGCGTCAAGGAAATTGTCTGCGAGCAAATCGGCGGCATCAAGCTGGAAGACGTAAAGCCTTCATCTTCCTTCGTGGAAGATCTCGGGGCCGACTCGCTGGATACGGTCGAACTGGTTATGGCCCTGGAAGAGGAGTTCGAAATCGAAATTCCCGATGACGAAGCGGAAAAAATCACTACTGTCCAGTCTGCGTGTGATTACATCCGAAATCATCTGTAAACGCGCTGCCGCAAGCGGAATACAAGCTACCCGGAGTCTTTCCCGGGTAGCTTTTTTTCTGCGCCGGCCGGAACCGGGGAATGCGTCTTGAACGGCAGGCGGGTCGTGGTGACCGGCATGGGCATGATCAGCCCGGCGGGCAACTCGGTTGAATCGAGCTGGGACGCGGTCTGCAATGGCCGCAGCGGCATCGGGCCCATCGAGAGTTTCGACGCCTCGGAGTTCTCGACCCGATTCGGCGGCATGGTCAAGGATTTCGATTGCGGCGAATACCTGTCGCCCAGGGATGCCCGCCGCATGGACGTTTTCGTCCATTACGGCATCGCCGCGGGCGTGCAGGCCATGAACGACTCGGGGCTCATGGACAGCGCGTGGCGTCCCGAACGCGCGGGAGCGGCCATCGGCTCGGGCATAGGCGGCATCGTCGCCATCGAGAATACCGCGTTGCAAATCCGCGATGCCGGTCCGCGCAAGATCAGCCCGTTCTTCGTGCCCGGATCGATCATCAACATGATCTCCGGCAACCTGTCGATGCGATACGGCTTGCAAGGCCCCAATATCGCCGTCGTCACGGCCTGCGCTACCGGCACGCACAATATCGGCCTGGCGGCGCAGATGATCAGCATCGGCCAGGCCGAGGTCATGTTGACCGGCGGCGCCGAAATGGCGACCTGTCCGGTGGGTCTGGGCGGCTTTTGCGCCGCCAGGGCGCTGTCGACCCGCAATGAGGATCCGCAACGGGCGAGTCGGCCCTGGGACAGGGAGCGCGACGGCTTTGTGCTCGGCGACGGCGCCGGCATGCTCGTGCTGGAAGAACTCGAACACGCCAGGTCGAGGGGCGCGCCGATCCATGCCGAATTGACCGGATTCGGCATGAGCGGCGACGCGCATCACGCCACAGCGCCCGCGCCCGGCGGCAGGGGAGCGGCGGCGTGCATGCGCGCCGCCTTGCGCGACGCCGGCCTGAATCCGGACCAGGTGGACCATGTCAATGCCCACGGCACTTCGACCCCAGCCGGCGATCTAGCGGAAACCCAGGCGATCAAGACCGTTTTCGGCGAGCATGCGCGCGCGCTCGCCGTCAGTTCCAACAAGTCGATGATCGGTCACCTGCTCGGCGCCGCAGGTTCGGTAGAGGCGATTTTCTCGATTCTGGCGATTCGCGACGGCATCGTCCCGCCCACGATCAATCTCGACGAACCCGATCAGGACTGCGACCTCGATTATGTGCCCCATGTCGGCCGGGAGCGGGAAATCCGGGTCGTGTTGAGCAATTCATTCGGTTTCGGCGGCACCAATGGTTCGCTGATCCTCGCCCGATTCGACGGTTAGGGAAGCTCTGATCAAGTCGGAGCTTCCCTGCGGCACATGCCCGCGGCACAAGAAGAGCGCCGCCGGACTCGATGGCGCGAGCCGCCGAATCCGGCAGCAAGACAAAACCACACTCGTTTTGCGGCAATGAATAATTCCATGGATGGAATCATGCAGAGGATACCCGACCGTCCGCGGCAAGCCGGCCGGACCCGGCGCAAGCGGCGGCGTTGAAATCGGCGCCGGATTGAAGGATCATGCCGCGAGACGCTGATTCCAGATGCGGTTCCATGAGGGAAATGGTAGTTCGCGGCATTTCGGTCCGTAACTGGCTATTGCTGTCCGCCGTCGTATTGTTGACCTGCGCCTTGCTCGCGCTGGCGCTGGCCCGGCAATATCTTTACCGGCCGTTGTCGACCTTGCCGGAGGCAAGGGTTTTCCAGATCGAGGCCGGCGCCCCGTTCGCGCGGCTGAGCCGGGATCTGCGCGACCAGGGGATTATCGAATATCCGTTCCTGTTCAACGCGCTGGCCAGGCTCAAGGGACTCGAACAGGCGATCCGGCATGGCGAATACGAGTTGCCGGCCGGCGCCGCGCCCGCGGAGTTGTTGACCCTTTTCGTCTCGGGCCGGACGCGGCAATATCGGCTGACCTTGATCGAAGGCTGGACTTTCGCCCAGGCCCTCGCCGAGATCCAGCGCAGCGAAGGCGTCGACGCGCAATTGCTCGGCATGGCGCCCGCGGCCGTCGCGCAGGCCATGGGACTGGAGCTCGCCGCGCCGGAAGGCATGATTTTTCCCGACACTTATTTCTACGCCGCCGGCGACACGGATTTGCAGCTATTGTCGCGGGCCCATGCCCGACTGCGCGAAATTCTCGAACTGGAATGGGCATCGCGCAGCGCGGATCTGCCGCTGGCGACGCCGCGCGAAGCCCTGATCCTCGCTTCGATCGTGGAAAAGGAAGCCGCCGGTCTCGAACAGCGCAAACTGATCGCGGGCGTTTTCCTGCGCCGCCTGCAATTGAACATGCGCCTGCAATCCGACCCGACTGTCATTTACGGCCTCGGCGACCGCTTCGACGGCGACCTGCGCGCGGCCGACCTCGGCGAAGCCACGCCTTACAATACCTATCGGATCAACGGCCTGCCGCCGACCCCCATCGCGCTCCCGAGTCTTGATTCCATTCGCGCCAGCTTGCGTCCGACCGCGTCGGACTATCTGTATTTCGTCGGCACGAACGACGGCGGTCATTATTTTTCCAGCACGCTGGAAGAACACGACGCCGCGGTCGATTGCTATCAGCGCAAACGGGAAACGGCGAATTGCGCCTTGCCGCGAAATTGAAAGAAAAGCGCTGATCAGGTCAGGGCTTGCCTGCGGCGCACGATGGAATTATTCAGAGAAGACAAGGCGAGCTCCGATTTATCGGGGCTTGCCTGCGGCACATGGATGTGCCGCCGGATTCGGCGGCGCGAGCCGCAGAATCCGGGAGCAAGACAAAACCACGCTTTTGTCTTGCGGCAATGAATGATTCCATGGATGGAATCATTCAGAGAAGACAAGACATTGCGGCCCGGAATCGGCATGAAAGGCAAGTTCGTTACGCTGGAAGGCATCGAGGGAGCGGGCAAGAGCACCAGTATCGCCGCGCTCGCGGAAATGCTGCGCGAGCGCGACATCGAAATCGTTCGCACCAGGGAGCCCGGCGGCACCGGTGTCGCGGAGCACATACGCCGCCTGCTGCTCGACAACGCCGCCGGCGAGCCGTCCGCCCTGTCCGAGTTGCTGTTGATCTTCGCCGCCCGCGCCGACCACCTGGAGAAATGCATCGCGCCCGCCCTGGAACAGGGCAAGTGGGTCGTTTGCGAACGCTTTACCGACGCCACATTCGCCTATCAGGGCGGGGGCAGGGGATTGCCGCCGGAAACCATCGCGGCATTGCGCTCGATCGTGCAAGGCAAGTTGCGGCCGGATCTCACCATCATTCTCGATCTCGACCCGGCAATCGGCCTCGGGCGGGCGCGCATGCGCGGCAAGCTCGACCGCATCGAGCGGGAAACTGTCGATTTTCACGTCAGGGTGAGAAACTGCTACCTCGAAATCGCTCGCCGGGAACCCGGCCGTTGCGTATTGATCGATGCGTCGCAACACCCGGACGCCGTGCGGCGAGCGTTGCGCGCCGCGGTCGCGGACAAACTGCCGGCGGCGCCGTGACGACGCTGTTCGCCGACGCCGCCCGTCCGCCCTGGCCCTGGCAGGAAACCGCCTGGCGCCGCCTGAGCGAGCAAAAGCGGTCCGGCGCCCTGGCCCACGCCTATCTGTTCTTCGGCGACAGGGGCACCGGGCGCATGGATTTCGCGAGGGAATTCGCCGATTTTCTCTTGTGCGCGGAACCCGCCGCCGAACGCGCCTGCCGCCGGTGCCGCAGTTGTCGGGCCGGCGGCGCCGATCATCATCCCGACCTGCTGGCGGTGTTGCCGGAGGAAGGCAAGAAAGATATCGGCATCGGACAGATTCGCGAACTGACGGAATTTCTCGGTCTCGACAGTTTTTCGCAACAGGGCCGCGTCGCGATCATTCCGCAAGCCGAACGGCTGACCCTGGCCGCCTCGAACGCGCTCCTGAAAACCCTGGAAGAACCGGCGGACAAGGCCGTTCTGCTGCTTGCGGGATTCAGCCCGGGAAGCCTGTTGCCTACGATTCGCAGCCGCTGCCAGTTGCTGGGCCTGCCCGGACCGGATGCCGAAACAGCCGTTGCCTGGTTGCGCGAGCAGCTGGCGCCGGGCGAATACGGATCCGACGAGCAATTGCGGACATTGCTGGAAGCCTATGGCAATCGGCCCCTGCAACTGGCGCAGGCCGCGCGCGCCGGCCAGACTTCCGATTTCATCGTCTTGCGGCAAATGCTGCTGGATCTGCTCGAAGGACGCGCCGGCATGTTGCAGGCCGCGAAAGAGGCGGCGAAAATCGGCGAATCAGCCGTATTCGAGCATCTGGCGCGAATCTCGACTATATTGATCCGGGGGCTGGCGGGCGGCGCCCTGGCCGGCGCCGAAAATCGCGCGCTGGCCCAGGCCTTGCCGGGACGGGACGAAGCCGAACGCTTGCGCATGCTGCTTGCATTCCACCAGCAAGTGACTGTCGCCAGGAAACTGCTTGCGGGGCCGGGCAACCCCAATCCGCAATTGCTGCTGGAGAGCATTTTCCGGCTTTGGCCGCAAGGGAAGCTCTGATCAAGTCAGAGCTTCCCTGCGGCACATGGATGTGCCGCCGGATTCGACGGCGCCAGCCATGGAGTCCGGCAGCGAGACAGGATCGCGCCTTTGTCTTGCGGCAATGAATGACGCCATGGATGAGACTATTCGGAGAATACAGATGCGAACCGCGCAGGGCAGGGTGCTGCCCCTGGCAATCGACGATCTCGAGACATTGCGGGCGATATGGATGCCGTTCATTCTCGCCGGCGCCATTTTCGTGCCGGATGTGGAAGACGCCTGTCTGGGCGAGCGGGTTTTCCTGCTGTTGCTGTTGCCCGGCGCGAAAGAGCGGATTCCCGTCGGGGGCCGGGTCGTCTGGATCAATCCGGGAGGAACGGCGGCGCGGCAAGGCGTCGGCGTGCGCTTGCAAGAGTCCGACGGCGTCGCGAGGTCGGCTATCGAGCAATGCCTGGAAAACTTGCCGGCGACCGGCGGACCGACCCTGTTCATGTAGGAAGCGATCCTGGACAACTACGATTTCGACCTTTTCATCATCGGCGCGGGTTCGGGCGGCGTGCGGGCCGCCCGGGTCGCGGCCGACCTCGGCGCCCGGGTGGCGATCGCCGAGGAGCGGTATTTCGGCGGCACTTGCGTCAATGCCGGTTGCGTGCCCAAGAAATTGTTCAGCTACGCGGCGCATTACGCCGACGACTGGGAAGACTGCCGCGGTTTCGGCTGGAATCCGGGTCGGCCGCATTTCGACTGGCCGAGTCTGCTCGCCAACAAGAACAAGGAGATCGACCGCCTCAACGGCATCTATCGTCATATTCTCGAAAGCCGCGATATCCGTATTTTCAGCGCGCGCGCGAGACTGGCGGGGCCGCATGCGGTCGCAGTGGGAGGCGAACGCGTCAGCGCGCGCTATATCTTGCTCGCCGTCGGCGGCTGGCCCTGGAAAAACCCATTTCCAGGCAATGAGTTGGCGCTTACTTCAAATAAAATATTCCAACTTCCGGAATTGCCCGGATCAATGCTGATTTATGGCGGCGGTTATATCGCGACCGAATTCGCCAGCATCCTGAGCGGATTGGGAGTCGAGGTCACGCTCGTCTATCGCGGCGATAAATTGCTGCGGGGATTCGACGAAGACATCCGCGATTTCATGACCGGCGAGATCGGCAAGCGCCTGCGGCTGGTATTGAATCGGGAAATCGAACGAGTCGAACGCGCCGGCGCCGGCAACTTGCTGGCGACGCTCACTTCGAATGAAAAAATTCCTGTCGACGAAGTGCTTTGCGCGACGGGCCGCAGGCCGATGACCGGCGATCTCGGCCTGGAAACTACCGGCGTCGGGACGAACGCCGCCGGCGCTGTCGAGGTGGACGACAATTTCGAAACCGCGGAGCCGGGCATTTTCGCCGTCGGCGATGCGATCGACCGGATAACGCTGACTCCCGTAGCCCTGGCCGAAGGCCAGCTCGTCGCCCGCAGGCTGTTCGGCGGCCGACAGGAAAGCATGGATTACGAGTACGTGCCCAGCGCCGTTTTCTGCCATCCCAATATCGCCGCGGTGGGCCGCAGCGAAGCGGAAGCCAGGGCGACAGGCAGGGAATACGATGTCTATCTGGCCAGGGTGCGGCAACTGAAACACAGCCTGAGCGGGCGCGACGAGTTGTGCCTGATCAAGTTGGTTGTCGAACGGGAATCGCAACGGGTGATCGGCTTGCACATGGTCGGGCCCGATGCGGGCGAACTCGCCCAGGGCTTCGCCGTCGCCATGAATTGCGGCGCCACCAAGGCCGATTTCGACCGCACCATCGGCATTCATCCGACTCTGGCCGAAGAATTCGTCACCATGCGCGTTCGCCGCAAGCAACATTCCGCGCAGGACTGAGAGCCGCGCGCGCAAACCCGCCCGCATCAGGCGCGATATTGCCCGGGCGTCCCAAGTATTCTCTGAATAATTCCATCCATGGAATTATTCATTGCCGCAAGGCAAAACGCGGTTTCGCCTTGCTCCCGGATGCGACGGCTCGCGCCGTCGAATCCGGCGGCACATCCATGTGCCGCAGGCAAGCTCCGATAAATCGGAGCCTGCCTTGTATTCCCTGAATAATTCCATCCATGGAATTATTCATTGCCGCAAGACAAAAGCGTGGTTTTGTCTTGCTCCCGGATGCAATGGCTTGCGCTGTCGAATCCGGCGGCGCTCTTTATGTATCGCGGGCATATGCCGCAGGGAAACTCCGACTTGATCAGAGCTTTCCTGACGCTCTGGGACATCAGGATCGCAAGAATTCGGCCGGCTGCCCGCAGAATCTCGCGCCTTCCCAATGTCCGGTAATAAAGATTACCGGACATTGGAGCGGCAAGCAGCGCCCGGCTGGCCGCGACGCGCGCCGCCGGCTCGGAATTGCGCGGAGAACGCCCGGCGGCTAAAGTCGCGGCCTTCCCGTTCCGATGAACATTGTGGCGAGGTTCGAATCGAACTCGCGGCCTTTCACCCGAACCGCGTGGCGCGCATGTCGATCAAGCAAAGTCCGGCGCCGTTCTTCGACACGCTCGAGGAAATGCCGAATCCCTACAAGTCGCCCGTGCGCGATGTCTCGCAACTGTTGCGCGATTCGCCGCCGGACGCGGTCGCGGACTACCAATACGCCAGCGAATTTATCTACAGCTATCGCGGCAGTCCCGACACTTTCAGCACCTATCGCCGCGAAATCGAACATTTCCTGCATTGGTGCTGGCTGGTGCGGCGGAAATCGCTCAACGCCATATTGCGCGAGGACTTCGAAGCCTATGTGAATTTCGCCCGCAATCCGCCGGCGAGCTGGATCGGCAAACGCAATGTCGCCCGCTATCAGCTCAGGAACGGGCTGCGGCGGCCGAATCCGGACTGGCGTCCTTATGTGAGCGCCGGCAAGGAATACGTGCTGTCGCAGTCCGCCCTGAAATCGCTCTTCAGCATCCTGAGCAGTTTTTTCAATTTCCTGATCCAGGAAAACCACGTCGCGGCCAATCCGGTTGCGAAAATGCGGCAGAAAAGCAAATTCCTGCGCGGCCGCCAGGGCCGCTCGCGCATCCGGCGGCTGTCTCCGCTGCAATGGGATTTCGTCATCGAAGCGGCCGAACGGATGGCCGCCGGGAATCCGGCGGTCCACGAGCGCACCCTGTTCGTCATGAACGCCCTGTTCGCCTTGTTCCTGCGTATTTCGGAGCTTGTGGAAACCCCGCGCTGGCAACCGCAAATGGGACATTTCCAACTCGACCAGGAAGGCAACTGGTGGTTCCTGACCGTAGGCAAGGGCAACAAGGAAAGGGAGATTTCGGTCAGCGACGCCATGCTCGAGGCGCTCAAGCGCTATCGCCGCTCGCGCGGCCTGCCGCCCCTGCCCGCCCCCGGCGAAGCCAGCCCCCTGATTCGCAGGAATCGCGGCGGCGGCGGCGTGACCAGCACCCGCCACATCCGGCGCATCGTCCAGCAATGTTTCGACGCCGCGGTCGCCCGCATGCGGGCCGAGGGCTTCGCCGAGGAAGCGGACCGTCTCGCCGAGGCCACCGTGCACTGGCTGCGGCACACGGGTATTTCGGAAGATGTCAAGCATCGGCCGCGCGAGCATGTGCGCGACGACGCCGGCCACGGTTCGAGCGCGATCACGGACCGCTATATCGATGTCGAACGCGCGGAAAGGCACGCCACGGCACGCCATAAACGCATTCGTTGAGTATTTCCCGATTGATAGAAAAAAGGGAGGAAATTAGAGTTGCCGCAATTCGTCATGGGCAAGTTGTCCCGCGGTATCGTTGTCAGGGAAGCTCTGATCAAGTCAGAGCTTCCCTGCGGCACATGCCCGCGATACAAGAGAGCGTCGCCGGATTCGACAGCGCAAGCCATTGAATCCGGGAACAAAAAACCACGCTTTTGTTTTGCGGCAATGAATAATTCCATGGCTGGAATTATTCAGGGGATACTTCGCTATAACTGACCGAATAGTATTGAAAACAAGGCCCTTTTTCGCGCAATATCCGGGTCACGGTGCGCCATTGCCGCGCGGGCCTGCCGGTACTCGGGCATCTGATCGCGCCTTTGGAATCAAGAGAGTCGTCGCCATGTATCAACCGCCGTCGCGAGACAGGAAAGCCCATGCTTGAGGCGAAACAATTGGGTATTGTGCGCGGCGGGAACCAGGTTCTCGACCGGGTAAGTTTCCGGGTGGAGCCCGGGGAAGTTTTCGCCCTGCTCGGCGGCAACGGGGCCGGCAAGTCCACCACCCTGATGGCCTTTCTCGGCCTGCTGCCGCTGCAGCGGGGCGAGGTGTGGGCAGACGGGCAGCCGGTGCGGCAGAACATTGCGCAGGCGCGAGCGCGCATGGCCTATCTGCCGGAATCAGCCGCCCTGTACGACCATCTTACGGCGCGGGAAAACCTCAACTATTTCTTGTCCCTGGCCAGGGCCGGATGTTCGGCGGCAGAGCAGGAGGCCGCCTTGCGGCGGGTTGCGCTGCAAAAGGCGGCCTGGAATCAGCCGGTGGCCACCTACTCCAAGGGCATGCGTCAGAAAACCGCCATCGCCATGGCATTGCTGCGAGAGGCGCCGATGCTGCTGCTGGACGAACCCACTTCCGGTCTGGACCCGGTAGCCATCGACGAATTCAATCAACTGGTCGGCGAACTCGCCGACGGCGGCAGCACCATCCTGATGGTCACCCATGACGTGTACGGCGCCTGTCAGGTGGCCGACCGCATCGGCCTGCTGCAAGGCGGGAATATCGTCGGCCTGTTCGAGCGCGAGGGCGGGCAGCGAATCGAGACCGAGACGGTGCATGCCGCGTTCCAGTCATCCTCGGCGTTAATGGAGAATGTCGCATGAGTCGATTGTTGGTAGTTTGTCGCGATGAATGGCGTCTGTGGCGGCGCAGCAGACTGGCCAGGGTGGTGGTGGTGCTGGCGCTGGCGCTCAGCCTCGTCGCCGTGGTGCTCGGCGTCCTGGGTCAGGATGAGCGGCGACAGCAGCGTCTGGCGCTGCAAGCCGCCGCCGAGCAGACCTTCGTCAGTCAGCCTGATCGCCATCCCCATCGCATGGTCCATTACGGACATTACCTGTTTCGACCGGCCGCCCTGTTGAGCGTGGTGGACCCCGGCGTGGACAGCTACACCGGCAACGTCATGTTCATGGAAGCTCATCGGCAAAATACTCCCATGTTCGCCGGACAGGGAGAACTGGGCAGTCCCAGCCTGTTCGGCGAACTGACTCCGGCGCTGCTGTTGCAGACGGCGGTGCCGCTGGTGCTGGTGTTGCTCGGCGCCGCCAGCATGACCAGGGAGTACGAAAGCAATACGGCAAACCAGTTGCGCTTGCTCGGGGTGGGGTCCGGTTTGCTGCTGCTGGGCAAGTTCGCGGCGCTGGCCGCCGCCGCCGGATTGTTGCTGCTGCCCCTGCTCGGGGGCGTCTTGTGGGTGGCGGTCCAGGGCGAGTCGCTGGCGCTGGCCCTGCTGTTCTGGCTGGGGTATGCGATGTACCTGCTGATCTGGTGCGGCCTGATCGTGGGAGTATCGGCCTGTTCGCGCCAGCGCGTGCTCAGTCTCGGCGTCCTGCTGTTGCTGTGGTTGCTGTTGCTGGTTCTGTTGCCCCGGTTCGCCACCGAGTTGGCGGCCCGCAGTCATCCCTTGTCCGGCAAGGTGGCGGCCGATCTGGCCATGGCGGAAGCGCTGGCTGCCGCCGGCGACGGACACAATGCGGCCGACCCCGCCTTTGACCAGTTGCGCCGGAATCTGCTTGACCAATACCAGGTTGAACGGATCGAGGACTTGCCGGTCAATTTCCGCGGCGTCACCGCCGGTTATGCCGAAGCCCGGCTCACCGCCGTGATGAACGAGTTTGCCGAACGGCAGATGCAAACCGAAATCGCCCAGGCCGAGGCGCAACGCAGCCTGGGCTGGCTCACCCCGGCCCTGGCCCTGCGGGAATTTTCCATGGCGCTGGCCGGCACCGACCTGGAAACCCATCACCGGTTCCTGCGGGAAGCCGAGGCGGCGCGGTTTGAATTTGTGCAGGAACTCAATACCGTCCACGAACAACAACTCAGCTATGCCGACGATATCAATCGCGGTATCGACGCAGCCTCGGAACGTCGCGCTCGGGTCAGCGCCGCCAACTGGCGGCAGGTGCTGGACGAGTTCGAGTTCGAGGCGGCTCCGCCGAGCGCCAGGATGGAGGCCGCCATGCCGGCCCTGCGCAGGCTGACGGCATGGCTGGCCGTCCTCGCCCTTGTCGCGCTTGGCGTGTTCAATTCTTCCCGCCGGCGAGGCGGATGGCGGCCCATGGAGGATAGCGTCGATGCTGCGCGCGCTGGCGCTTGAAGGGTGGCTCCTCAGACGCGAGCGCAGCGTGCTGGCGCTGCTCGGCGCCGCTGTCGCGCTGGCTGCGGTAGCCGTCTTGCTGGGCAGCATCGAGGTTGCCCAGCAGCGGGAGACCCTGGCTACGCTGCAGGTGCAGGACGACGCCGAGCGGGCGCAGGCCCTGGCTGGCCTGACCGACTATGGCGATGCGGCCTTTTACAGCTTTCACCTGACCTATGACCCGCCTTCCGCCCTGGCCTTCGCCGCCCTCGGGGCGCGCGACCTGCAGCCGTGGAAACATCGCATTCGCATGCTGGCGCTGGAGGGGCAGATTTACGAGGACGACGCCGCCAACCCGGAACTGGAACTGGGCGGGCGTTTCGATTTCGCCTTCGTCGCCGGGGTCATCGGGCCGCTGCTGGTGATCCTGTTGCTATACGACCTGTACGCGCAGGAGCGCCGGGCCGGACGGCATGAGAAACTGATGGTAACCGCCAACAGCGATCATCAGCCCTGGCTTGCCCGCGCCGTGCTGCGCATCGGTCTGCTGTGGCTGTGCCTGTTGCTGCCCTTTTGGCTGATGGGCTTGCGACAAGCGGCGGAACTGCCGGATCTGGTGCTGGTCAGCCTGCTGCTCGGCGTTTATCTGTTGCTGTGGGCCGCGGCCGTGCTGGCGGTTGCCCGGCTGCCTCTGGATGCCGCCACCATCGCCTCCCTGCTGATCGGCGCGTGGCTGGCGGTGACCTTCGTCGTGCCGCCCGCGGCCCAGTTGGCGATCAGCAAGGCAGTGCCGCTGCCGCGGGGGGCCGACATCGTGTTGCAGCAGCGGGAACAGGTCAATGCGGCCTGGGACCTGCCGAAACCCGTTACCATGGAGCAGTTTGTCGAGCGCCACCCCCTATGGCGCGACTTTGCCGAAGTCAGTCAGCCCTTTGCATGGAAATGGTATTACGCCTTCCAGCAACTCGGCGACCAATCGGTGGAAGCCCTGTCCCGACAGCGGTTCGCGGGTTTGTCGACCCGCTACCGGCTGTCGCGCCTTGCCGCGCTGCTTTCCCCGCCCTGGCTGTTGCAGCAAGCCCTGTCCCGGCTGGCGGATACCGATACCCGGGCTGCGCTGGACTATCAGCAACAGGTCCGGGCATTCCATGCCGAACTGCGGGAGTTTTACTATCCGCTGCTGTTCATTCCCGGCAGCTATGACCCGTCAGCCCTGGATGACCTGCCTCGATTCGACCCGGCCCGCGAGTCGGGATTTCGAAGCCAATCGGCGGTGTCGGGTCAATCGTGACGGCCATCATCGCGACAAGCCGCTCCCCTGTGGCGGACGACAAGGCGGCGCATCGCTGACGGAATTCCGTTCCGCCCGCCCCCGATGGAAGCGGGGCTTTCGCGTGGCGGCTCGCCGCCTTCTCAGTCGTTGCCCGAGAAGGCGGTGAGCAGATTCAGCAGACTCATGAAGAGGTTGTAGATCGACACGTAAAGCGTGATCGTGGCGAGTATGTAGTTGCGTTCGCCGCCATGGATGATCGCGCTGGTCTGGAACAGGATGACGGCGCTGGAAAACAGCATGAATCCAGCCGAAATCGCCAGTTGCAACGCCGGCATGGGCCAGAAAATGCTGATCACGACGGCTGTCAGCAACACCAGGAAACCGGCGAAGATGAAACTTTGCAGAAAGGAAAAATCCCTGCGCGAAGTCAGCGCCCAGCCTGAGAGACCGAGAAAGATGAACGCGGTGCCGCCGAGCGCTTTCGCGACGATATCCGCGCCGCCCGAGGTGGACAGGTAGTAGCCGATGATCGGGCCGATGGTATAGCCCATGAAGCCGGTAAACGCGAAGACCGACAACAGGCCCCAGGCGCTGTTCGCCAGGGCATGCGTGAGAAAGAGCAGGCCATAGGCGCCGATCAGGAACATCCAGATATTCACCGGCGGCGCGTTCGTGCTCAACAAGGCGGTAAACGCGCTGAATGCGAGCGTCAGAGCCAACAGCATATAGGTATTGCGCAATACCTTGTTGACCGCGAGCACCGACTCGCCGCGAACCGCTTCAATACCAGCACCTGCTCTGTTCATCGCTACCTCCGCAAGAAAATCTTGAAAATCGCGGACAGGGGCCTCCGCCCGTCCCTGCAATTCCAGCCATGGGGTTATTCATTGCCGCAAGACAAAAGCGCCCCAACGCACATCATACTCGCCCGGCGGCTGAAATCAATGATTTCGGCATCGGCGGCGGGCGGCAGGTTTGCCCGGGATCGGGATTATAGTAAGATTCCCGCCCGGTCCCGGAGGGGTGGCAGAGCGGTTTAATGCACTGGTCTTGAAAACCAGCGAGGGTGAAAGCCCTCCGAGAGTTCGAATCTCTCCCCCTTCGCCAGTCTTGTATTCAACCCCATGATTTTCGATGGTTTTCAGGTGATGCGCCGGGAATTGCGCAGAGGGTCGCGCGAGAGCGTCGCCGGGGATTGCCGCATTCCGGCGGTCAATCCGCGCCCTCGCGCCGGATGTTGAAAGGTCGGAAGAACGCGCGCCGGATCGTCTTCAACGACGCCCCCGGCATATCGTATTCCTTCTTCCGCTCCTCCTTCGACGGGCGATAATCCTGTTCGGGGAGCGTGATCGTCCGGGGCTTTCGGAGCTTGCGCCGCTTCGCTTCCCTGGTCATTGCGCGATCCTCCGGCGTCGGGGCCGCCGGCGCAGGCGGGTCGACCCGGATCCCGGCCTCGGCCTCGAACGCCAGCCGCAGCCGGCGCAACATGAACCACGCCGCTTGCCGGCCGATGCCGAGTTCGCGATGCAGCCGCATGGACGAAACGCCCCTGATGTTCGTCGCGAACAGATAAATGCCCGCGGCCCAGGCGCGATACTTGAGGTTCGATCCTTCCATCACCGTCCCGACCCTGGTCGAGAACATGGTCTTGCTCTTGCCGGTCGCGCAGTCGCGGCAGCGGTGCGTCATCGTCTTGTGCCTGATCCAGGCCTGGACGTTGACCGATCCGCATTTCGGGCAATGCGGCCCGTCCGGCCAGCGCTGCGACGCGACCCAGTCCCGCGCCGCGTCCTCATCGCGGAACATGTCGGCGACCTGCATGAGAGTCAGTTCCTTGCGGCGCGCTTTTGCAGTTGCCTTGCGAGTCATTTTCAACTTCCCTTTGTGACTATAACATATGGGTTCGGGGTTCGGATGCAACCTGTGCTGTTTCCGCAACAAGTGCTGGATTCCGCGGCGGGTTCCGGCTTAAGCTATGCGCTGGCCATATTCGGTGCTTGCAACCAATGAATACGATCCACGCGGATACCCATCGCTCGCGTCTCGCCGGCTTCCGTCTCGGCGCGTTCGCCGTTTGCGCCCTGTTCGCCGGCTATTGCGCGGCGCAGGACCAGACCGGCGGCGCGGACGCCGCCGTTCGGGAAGAAGCCGAACTCCCGGCGCTGGACATCGACGAATTGTACGCGCCGCTTGCGCCCGAACCCGTATATGGCCCGACCGCGATCGAATTGATCGAAGTGCTGCAAACCAGGCATTACCTGCCCATCGAAATCGACGACGATTTCTCCTCGCTGGTATTCGACAATTACATCGACGCGCTCGACGGGGAACACCTCTATTTTCTGCGCGAGGATATCGATTATCTCAGCAACTGGCGCTACAACATCGACGACCACCTGCGCGAAGGCAGCCTGGCGCCGGGATACGAAATCTACAATCTGTATTACAAGCGCCTGCTCGAACGCCTGATCTACGCGATCGACCGGGTCGAGAACCGCCTGCCGGAGATGGATTTCACGCTCGACGAGCATGTCGTCGTCGACCGCGAGGACGCGCCCTATGCCGAAACCGCGGCCGAACTCGACGAAATCTGGCGGCTGCGCGCCAAGAACAGCGTCTTGAGCCTGAAGCTCGCGGGCGACAGCATGGAGGAGATCCGCGAAAAATTGTCCGATCGTTATCGCGGCCGCCTGAACCGCATGTTGCAGACCGATTCCAGGGACGCTTTCCAGAGCTATCTGAACACCGTGGCGCGAGTTGCGGATCCGCATACCGCCTATTTCTCGCCGCAGGACTCGGAAACCTTCAACATGGGCCTGTCGCTTTCCCTGCAGGGCATCGGCGCGCAATTGACCAGCGAGGACGAATACACGACCATCGTCGAGTTGATCAAGGGCGGTCCGGCCGAGCGCAGCAACCAGCTCGGCAAGGGCGACCGCATCATCGGCATCGGCCAGGGAGCCGACGGCGAAATCCGGGATGTGGTCGGCATGCGGCTGGACGACGTCGTCGCCCAGATTCGCGGCGAAAGGGGCACCGTGGTGCGCCTGAACGTGATTCCCGCCAACGCGGTCAACGAATCCGGCGCGACCATCGTGAACATCACCCGCGACACCGTGCGTCTGGAAGATCAGTCGGCGAAAACGGAAATCCTCGAGATTTCCCGCGCAGGCCGCGACTTCAGGGTCGGCGTTATTCATTTGCCGACCTTCTATTTCGATTTCGAGGCCGCGTCCCGCGGCGAACAGGATTTCAAGAGCTCGACCCGGGATGTGCGCGCGCTGATCGAGGAATTGAAAGCGGACAATGTCGACGCGGTCGTCGTGGATCTGCGCAATAACGGCGGCGGCAGCCTCGGCGAAGCCAATCAGCTGGTGGGCCTGTTCATCGATACCGGCGTCACGGTGCAGGTTCGCTATTCCGGTCTCGGCAACGGCTATACGCGCTCTTTCGGCGACAATGATCCCGAGGTCGCCTGGGACGGTCCCATGGCGGTGCTCGTGAACCGCAACAGCGCCTCGGCCTCGGAAATCTTCGCCGGCGCGATTCAGGACTACCAGCGCGGCCTCGTGCTCGGCGGCCAGACTTTCGGCAAGGGCACGGTGCAGGAAATCATCCCCATGGAATACGGTCAGGCGAAACTGACGCGCTCCAAGTTCTATCGCGTTTCCGGCGCCAGCACCCAGCATCGCGGCGTCATGCCCGATATCGCCTTCCCCGACATGTTCCAGGCCTACGACCATCTCGGCGAAAGCAGCCTCGACGGCGCCTTGCCCTGGGATACGGTGCGGCCGGTCGAATATCGCGCCTACCATCCGATCCGGGAGCATATTCCCGAATTGCAGGAACGGTTTCGGGAGCGCGCGGCCAGATCCCCCGACTTCATCTATCTGAACGAGCAGATCGCCATCGCCCGCGAGCAGCAGGAGCGCGAGTTCTGGCCCCTGAACGAGACGGTGCTCGAAGCCCGCATGGAGGCCGACCGGCGCCGCAACATCGAATCCGAGAACATGCGCCGATTCCTCAAGGGCCTGCCCTTGCTGGACATTCTCGACGGCGACGAGCAAGAAGAAAACGATGCGGCGCAATCCGCCGGGACCGAAACCGCGGCAACTGAAGAAAATGCCCCGGCGGCCGACGATGCCATTGCCGAGGCCGGCGAGAAAGAAGACGGCGAGCCCGACCCGCTGCTGGAAGAAAGCGCCCGGGTGCTCGCCGACTACATCAGCCTGAGCGAACGGCAGATCAGCGCCCTCGGCGATTTCTGAAGGAATGCGGCAATGCATGATTCCATGGATGGAATCATGCAGAGGATGCTCAGCACTTGAGGCTTTTTATCGTCGCGAATTCCGGAGCAGCGCGCCTTGATCTTCTCCATCGTCGTACATGCCCCGCCCTATTCCAGCGAAGCCGCCGGCACGGCGCTGCGTTTCGCCGAGGCCGTGTTGCGCGGCGGGCATGAAATCTATCGCATATTCTTCTTCGCCGACGGCGCGCACAACGCCAACCGCCTGACGGTGGTTTCCCGCGACGAAATCAATCTGCAAGACCAATGGCGGCGACTGATCGCGGACCACGGCCTCGACGGCACGGTATGCGTCAGTTCGGCCATCAATCGCGGCATCGTCGACGCGGAACAGGCGGAGCGCCACGAACTCGACGGCTGCCCGTCGATGCATCCCGAATTCGAAATCGGCGGTCTCGGGCAGTTGATCGACGCCTGCCTGCATTCGGACCGCGCGGTATCCTTCGGCTGAAACCAGGACAAAACCGCGCCTGATCTTGCGGCAAAATCAACAATGCCATGGATGGGGCAGTCATTCGGGGAATACCCGGCCGGAATCCGAACCGCCGCTCACGCCATGGCTCGACGCAAAAAATTGCTGTTCGTCGCCCGCAGCCCGCCCTATGGCCGGGACCGGGCGCGCGCCTTGCTCGACATGGCGCTGGCGGCCTCCGTCTACGAACAGGATATCGAACTGCTTTTCCTCGGCGACGGCGTATATCAGCTGCTGCCCGGCCAGGACGGCGCGCCGATCGGCGCGAAGACCCTCGGCAACGCCATGGAAGCCCTTGCGCTCTACGGCATCGGGCGCCCCCGGGTGGAAGCCGCGGCGCTGGCGGAGCGGGGTTTGCGGGCGGACCAACTGGTCATTGCCGCCGAGCCGCTGGACGCCGGCGGAATTCGCGATCTCTTCGGGCAATCCGACATGGTATTCAGCCTGTGAGTTGCCTCCATCTGCTCAACAAGAGCCCGTCTTCGGGCCTGTTCGACGAATTGCGCAAGGCCGTCGCGCCCGGCGACAGCCTGCTGTTGTTCGAAGACGGCGTCTATTACGCGAAGCGGCCGCAGCGACTCGCCGCCCTGCCGCCGCGATCGGCGATTTATTTCCTGGCGGAGGACTTGCGCGCGCGAGGACTGAACGGCCCCTTGCCCGCGAACGCCGCCGCGGTGGACTATGACGGTTTCGTCGCCCTCTGCGCAAGCCATGACAAGAATGCGAGCTGGTTCTGAAGGCATGGGCGATATCGTCGCCGGCGAGAAGCGCGTGGCGCTCGACCGGGAAGGTTATCTGCGCGATCTGGCCGACTGGGACGAGGCGGTCGCCGAGGCGCTGGCGCGGCAACAGGAAATTTCCCTGCACGCGGCCCATTGGGAAGTCCTGCGCCTGTTGCGCGCCTTCCATCGCCGCCACCAGCTGGTCCCGGCCGCGCGCGCCCTGGTCGGTCTGGTGAAAAGGGAACTCGGGGCCGACAAGGGCAGAAGCATCTATCTCATGCGGCTCTTCGGCGGCTCCTTCGCGAAAACCGCAAGCCGCATCGCGGGCCTGCCGAAACCGGACAACTGTCTGTAAAGATATCCGCCAACCTGTCGGGGAAGCTCCGATCAAGTCGGAGTTTCCCTGCGGCGCATGCCCGCGGTACAAACCCGCGGTACCCAAAGAGCACGCCGGATTCGATGGCGCAAGCCATTGCGGCGCGCAACAGATGCGCGAGGATTCCCGCCGCCTTCAATGCTCTCGCCGGAACCAGGAAAAACTGTCCCGCAAGCGCACGACTTCGCCGACGACGATAATCGCCGGCGCCTTGACGCCGCGGCCGGCCGCGATGTCGGGCAGGCTTTCCAGGCTGCCCGCGGCGACCTGCTGTTGCCTGGTCGTGCCCCGGGAGACGACCGCCGCGGGCATCTCCGCCGGCATGCCGTGACGCCGCAATTGCGCGCAGATGATCGGCAGGCTGTGCAGTCCCATATAGAACACCAGGGTGTGTCGCGGGCGAATGAGCGCCGGCCAGTCGAGCTCGAGAGCGCCGTCCTTGAGATGGCCGGCGAGGAATTGCACCGAATGGGCATGGTCGCGATGGGTCAGCGGAATGCCCGCGTACGCGGCGCAGCCCGAGGCGGCGGTAATGCCCGGCACGATCTGGAAGTTGACGCCCGCCTCCGCCAGGGTGGTCAGTTCTTCGCCGCCGCGGCCGAAAATGAAAGGGTCGCCGCCCTTCAGGCGCATGACCTTGCGTCCGGCCCGGGCGTGGCGGATCAGCATGGCATTGATCGCATGCTGGTCCATGGAATGCATTTCCGGACCCTTGCCCACATGGATCAGTTCCGCGTCCGGCCGGACGCGCGCCAGAATCTCCTCGCTCACCAGCCGGTCGTAAAGCACGATATCGGCGCGATACATCAGCCGCAAGGCGCGCAAGGCGAGCAAATCCGGATCCCCCGGTCCGGCGCCGACCAGCCAGACTTCCCCCGCGCGCCCTCCGAAGCCGTCCAGCATGCGCCCGAGCGCAGCCTTCGCCTCCTCTTCCCTGCCGGCGTAAACGAGTTCGGGCACTTCGCTGTCGAGCGCGTTTTCCCAGAAAGTCGCGCGGTCGGCGAAATCCGCGATCCGGTCCTTGACCGTCCCGCGCATCGAGCCCAGCAAGGCGGCGAGGCGGTCGATGCCGGCCGGCATCATCACTTCGTTCATTTCCTTGAGGCCGCGGGTCAATATCGGCGCCGCGCCCGAACTCGAGATGGCGACCACGACCGGGGAGCGGTCCACGATCGCCGGCATGTAAAACGTGCAGAGCGCGGGCTGGTCGACCACATTGACCGGAATCCTGCGCTCGCGGGCCCAACGGCTCACGTTCTCGTTGACGCGGAAATCGTCGGTCGCGGCTATCGCCAGATGCGCGCCCGCGAGGTCTTCTTCCCTTGCCTCGCGCCGGTCGAAGCGGCCGCCGTGTTGCTGCAGCAAGGCGAGCATCCGCGCGTCGACGCGCGGCGCGACAACATGCAATTCCGCGTGGGCCCTGGCCAGCAGCCGCGCCTTGCGGCAGGCGACTTCCCCTCCTCCGACCACCAGGCATCTGGCATCGCGGACGTTCAGGAATATCGGCAGCGCCTCCATTATTCCAGCCTTTCGACGCCCGCCATGTACGGCCGCAACACCCTGGGCACCGCCACGCCTCCGTCCGCGTCCTGAAAGTTCTCGAGCACGGCCGCCAGGGTTCGCCCGACGGCGAGGCCTGAGCCGTTGAGAGTATGGACGAATTCCGGTTTTCCGCTCGCCGGATTGCGCCATCTGGCTTGCATCCGGCGCGCCTGGAACGCATCGAAGTTGCTGCAGGAAGAGATCTCCCGATAACGCTGCCGGGACGGCAGCCATACTTCGAGGTCATAGGTGAAATTGGCGCTGAATCCGAGCTCCCCGCCGCAAAGCGCCACCTTGCGATAGGGCAATTCGAGCAATCGCAACACGCGTTCGGCGTGGCCGGCAAGCTCTTCCAGCGCCGCGGCCGAATCCCCGGGCCTGGTGATCTGCACCAGTTCGACTTTCTCGAACTGGTGCTGGCGGATCATGCCCCGGGTATCGACGCCGTATCCCCCGGCTTCCAGGCGAAAGCAGGGACTATGGCAGACCCAGCGCGCCGGCAAGGCGCCGGCGTCGAGAATCTGGTCCCGGACCATATTGGTCACCGGCACTTCGGCGGTAGGAATCAGGTAGAAGTCCTGCTTGCCTTGCAGGCGGAACTGGTCGTCGGCGAACCTGGGAAGTTGTCCCGTGCCGGTCAGGGCATCCGCATTGACGATGAAGGGCACGTTGATTTCGGTATAGCCGTGCTCGCGAATATGCAAGTCGAGCATGAATTGCCCCAGCGCCCGATGCAATCGCGCCACCGCGGCCTGCATGACGACGAAGCGCGCTCCGGCCATGCGGCCGGCGGCGGCGAAATCGAGCGCCGCGCCCGGGCCGGCCGCCAGCCCGGCGCCGATTTCCACATGGTCTTTCGCCGGGAAATCGAACTCGCGCGGCCGCCCCCATTCCAGCACCAGGCGGTTGTCGGCTTCGCCGGCGCCCGCGGGCACCGCGTCCGCCGGAATATTGGGGATGCGCAACAGGCAGTCGCGAAATTCATCCTGCAAGACCTGCAATTGCCGCCGGGACGCTTCCAGTTGCGTCTTGAGCGCCGCCATCGCGCCGAGGATTTCCGTTGCGTCCCTGCCCTCTTGCCTGGCCTTGCCTATTTCTCTGGAGCGGCTGTTGCGCTCATTCTGCAAGGCTTCGGCGGCCAGCTGGATTTTCTTGCGGCGCGCGTCGAGGTCGCCGAGATATTGCGTGTCGAGCGTGAAATTTCTCTTTTTCAGCTTGCGCGCCAGCGATTCGGCCTCGGAACGGATCTGCCTGGGGTCGAGCATTGCCGGAATACTCCTGTTCCGATTCAGTTGCCGCCGCGGTCGTCGATGATTTCGATTCCCGGCGGCGGCGTGAAAACAAACAGACTGTCTGCGATGGGAATATTGCGCTGGAGATTGGAAAACCGCCATGCCGTCTGCTGGCCGTTGCGATGATCCAGTCGAATGATATCGAGTTCCCGCTCGACAAACTCGATCGTTATCAGCGCATGGGGGCTGTCCGGCGCCAGCGGCAGCAACTCGAAACGATGCAGCGCGGGGGCGGTCGCCAGCGTCACTCGATACGTCTGCGCGAGTCCGCCGGTTTCGCCGTTGAGCAATTGCGCCGCCAGACCGGCCCGGCCGCTGTCCCAATGCTCGATCACCACCTGCTCCAGGTCGGGCTGGTAGTTCCACAGGGATGCGCCGTCCGTGACGATCAATTCGGGGAAAGGATCGATGGTTTCCCAATAAAAGCCGTCGGGCTTGCGCAGCCGCATCCGGATCGCGCTTTCCTCGAGCGCGCCGCCGTCGGATTCCAGAATCAACTGGCTGACATCCGCCGACAGGGTCGCGATGTCCCCGAGCAGCGCGTCAAGCGCGGCGACCGCGTCCGCCGGCGCCGCGGCCGGGCCGGCAGAGGCGAACGAGGCCAGGGCGGCAAGCGCGCCGAGTCGTGAGAAAGCGGGAATCATGTCAAGCCGTTCAGTCGCGGGGGGCGGGTTGCGCCAGCACGTCCCTGCCGCCATTGCTGTTCATGGCGGATACTACTCCCTGCTGCTCCATGGTTTCAATCATGCGGGCGGCGCGATTGTAGCCGATGCGCAACTTGCGCTGCACCGCGGAAATCGACGCCTTCCTGGATTCGGTGACGAAATGCACCGCCGCGTCGTAGAGTTCGTCGACTTCCTCGCCTGCGTCCGCGTCGCCGTCGGACTGGAAATCATGGCCGTTGCGGTCGACGGTCACCGCATCGACGTATTCGGGGGCGCCGCGCGACTTCCATTCCGCCACCACGCGATGCACTTCGTCGTCGCTGACGAAAGCGCCGTGCACCCGGGTCGCCACGCCGCCGCCCGGCGGCAGGAACAACATGTCGCCGTTGCCGAGCAATTGCTCGGCGCCGCCTTCGCCGAGAATGATGCGGGATTCGGTCTTGTCTTTCACCATGAAAGACAGGCGAGTGGGAATATTGGCCTTGATCAGGCCGGTGAGCACATCGACCGAAGGCCGCTGCATCGTCAAAATCAGGTGAATGCCGGCGGCGCGGGCCTTTTGCGCGATGCGGGCGATGAGCTGCTCCACCTTCTTGCCCGCGACCATCATCATTTCGGCGAATTCGTCGACAATGATCACCATGCTGGGCAAGGGTTCGAGCGCGGGCGCTTGCTGTTCGGACTCTGGCCCCAGGGCGGGGTCCGGCTTCCAGCCGGGGTCGAGCAAGGGCTTGCCGGCCTTGAGCGCCGCGCCGATCTTCTTGTTGTAGCCGGCCAGGTTTCGCACGCTCAGCGCCGACAACAACGCATAGCGGCGATCCATTTCGGCGACGCACCAGCGCAGGGCGTTGACGGCCTCTTTCATGGTCGGATCTGTAATGACCGGGGCGAGCAGATGCGGAATGCCTTGGTAAGGCAACAATTCAAGCATCTTGGGATCGATCATGATCATGCGCACCTGTTCCGGCGTCGATTTGAACAACAGGCTGAGGATCATGGCGTTGATGCCCACCGACTTGCCCGAACCGGTAGTTCCCGCCACCAGCAAATGCGGCATCTTGCCGAGGTCGACGACGACCGGCTTGCCGAGGATATCGTGGCCGAGCGCCAGACTCAGCTTGGGGCCGGCGCGGCTGAATTCATTGCTTTCCAGCACCTGACTCAGCAAGATCAATTCGCGCCGCTCGTTGGGAATCTCGATGCCGATCACGTCGCGCCCCGGAATATGCTCGACCACGCGCACCGATTGCACCGCGAGCGAGCGCGCCAGATCCTTGACCAGCCCGGTAATCCGGCTGCCCTTGACGCCCGCCGCGGGCTGCACTTCGAACCGGGTGATGACCGGCCCAGGCTTGATCGCGGTGACTTCCACCTCGACGCCGAAGTCGCGCAACTTTTCCGCGAGCAGCCGCGACATCGCTTCCAGCGCCTCCGCGGATTGCGCGCCGGTCGCGCCGGTTGCGCCCGGGTCGAGCAAGGCGGTCGACGGCAGCTGGCCCTGCGGCGATTGCGCGGAAACTCCGGCCCCGGCTCCGTTCGCCGTTCGCCGCCGCGGCGGCGCGTCCGCGGCCCGCGGCGCAGTCGGCGCGACGCGGGCGCGATGCTTCGTCTTCTCCGCCGCCGGGAGTCGGGTCTCGCGATGGCGGCGCGCGGGAATCCTGGGCGGAGACGGCGCCTTGCGCCGTGCTTCCCGGCGCCGGCGCAACAGGGCCGGCAAGCGCCGGAATGCGGCCAGCGTCCATCGACTCAGGGCGGCGACGGCGGCGGTCCAGGATATGCCGAAACACAGGCTCAGGCCGGTCAGCAAGAGCGCCAGGAACAGCAGGCTGCTGCCGAACAGCGCCAGCGCCGGCTCGCTCCAGCCGACGAGCAGGTCGCCGACCATGCCGCCGGGGCCATGGACCAGCCCGGCCGGATTTTCCAGCCGCAGACTCGCCAACCCCCCTGTCGCGATCAGGATCAGCAACAGACCCGCCGCGCGCGCAGGCAGCAAGCCGTAAAATGTATCCCTGCCGGCGACCGCGACAAGGCAAAGATAGAGCAGCCAGACGGGCACGACGTAGGCCGGATAGCCCAGCAGCAGGAACAGCCAGTCCGCCAGCCAGGCGCCGTACATGCCCGCGGCATTGCCGACCTCGCCGCCGCCGGTGCCGCTGAAGCTCGGGTCGCCGGGCGAATGGCTCGCCAGCGCCACCAACAGGAATACCGCGACCAGCAAGCTAGCGATCAGCAGACCTTCCCTCAACATGCGCGGCATCGCGATTTTCCGATCCGTTTCCATAGTCATTCAGCCAAGTATCTTTCCAGTATCCCCTGAATAATTCCAGCCATGGAACCCATTCATTGTCGCAAGACGAAAGCGCGGCCTCGTCTTGCTGCCGAAATTCAGGGAAGCTCTGATCAAGTCAGAGCTTCCCTGCGGCACATGGATGTGCCGCCGGATTCGATGGCGCAAGCCATTGAATCCGGGAGCAAAACAAAACCACGCTTTTGTTTTGCGGTAATGAATAATTCCATGGATGGAATTATTCAGAGGATACTTAGGCAAATCAAATGATTGTGGGTCGATTATAATCCCCTTTCTGATCTTTCGCCAGAATGCGGCTCCGGCGGAAAAACCGACTGCCAGTCCTCTACTTGTCGTCAGGCCGCCGCCGGATATGAGCAATGCGGGCGGAAAAAAAGCATAATATCGCCCGCCGCAAAGTCAGATCCGGACGCAATATCAAAGGACAACCGCATGGCGGAATTTCAGCATCATCGACTGCTCATCCTCGGTTCGGGTCCCGCGGGCTATACGGCCGCGCTTTATGCCGCCCGGGCCAATCTCGATCCGGTGGTGATCACGGGCATGGAACAGGGCGGGCAACTGACCACCACCACCGACGTGGACAACTGGCCCGGCGATGTCGAAGGCCTGCAAGGCCCGGACCTAATGCAGCGCATGCAACGGCATGTCGAACGTTTCGGCGCCCGGATAGTTTTCGATCACGTCAATGCCGTCGACCTGGGCCAGCGCCCGTTCAGGTTGCAAGGCGAAACCGCCGCGTACAGTTGCGACGCGCTGATCATCGCCACCGGCGCCTCGGCGCGCTATCTCGGCCTGCCTTCGGAAAGCGCGTATCTCGGCAAGGGCGTCAGTGCCTGCGCGACCTGCGACGGCTTCTTTTATCGCGGCAAGCCGGTGGCGGTGATCGGCGGCGGCAATACCGCCGCGGAAGAAGCGCTGTATCTCGCCAATATCTGCTCGCATGTCACCGTGGTGCATCGCCGCGACGCCTTGCGCGCCGAACAGATCCTGCAACAGCGGCTATTCGGCCTGGCCGAGACGGGCAAGGTCGACATGGCCTGGGACCATGTGCTCGAAGAAGTGCTCGGCGACGACATGGGCGTGACGGGAATCCGCATCCGGAACGTGAAATCCGGCGCCGAGCGGCGACTCGAGCTCGACGGCGTATTCATCGCGATCGGCCATGATCCCAATTCCGCCGTCTTCCGGGGACAACTCGAATTGCAGAACGGCTACGTGAAAATCCGCTCGGGGCTCGAGGGCAACGCCACGCAGACTTCGGTGCCCGGCGTATTCGCCGCCGGCGACATCGCCGATTCGGTCTACCGGCAGGCGGTCACCAGCGCCGGTTTCGGCTGCATGGCGGCGCTGGATGCGGAAAAGTTCCTGTCGGGCTGACTTTTCCCATGCCCGTGTATCGGCTGCATCGCGCGGAATTGTCTTTCCCTCCGGCGGAGCAGGCCCTGACGCATCCGGACGGCTTGCTGGCCATCGGCGGCGACCTGCGCCCGCAGCGGCTGCTGAACGCCTATCGCGGCGGCATATTTCCATGGTTCGGCGCTGGCCAGCCGATCCTCTGGTGGTCGCCGGATCCGCGGCTGGTCTTGCGGCTGGAGGACTTCAGGCTGTCCCGGAAGATGAGGCGGTTCGCCCGCCGCCGCGCGTATGAAATCACCATGGACCGGGCCTTCGCCGAAGTGATCGGCAATTGCGGCGCCAACAGGGAAACAGATACCTGGATCACGCCGGCGATGGCGGCGGCCTATTGTCGGCTGCACGACCTGGGCCATGCGCATTCGGTGGAAGTCTGGGACGATTCGAGACTGGTCGGCGGCCTGTACGGGGTCGCGCTGGGCAGGATGTTTTTCGGCGAGTCGATGTTCAGCCGCGCGAGCAATACTTCCAAACTCGCCCTCGGGGCGCTGGCGCGGCAATTGCTCGCATGGAAATTCCAATTGATCGATTGTCAGGTCAGGAACGATCATTTACTGTCGCTGGGAGCGACGGAGATGCCGCGACGGGAATTCCTGCGGCAAATGAACCGGCTGATTCGCGAGCCGCCGCCGGACAAATGGCAATTCGACTCGCCCTTTCCGCCCCGGGACTGAAGATGCGCCATGCCGCTTCCCGCAAATTGCGGTTGTTCCGCGCCGGTCCGCATCCTTGCAGCTACAAGGACGGCCAACTGGCGAGCACGCTGTTTCTCGATCCCTCGCTGTCGATGGACCGGCGAATTTACAGTCGGCTGAGCGAGATCGGCTTTCGCCGCAGCGGCGCCCACTTCTATCGGCCGGACTGCGAAACCTGCCGCGCCTGCGTCCCGCTGCGCATACCCGTCGCGGACTTCGCGTGGCGGCGGCGCCACCGGCGGATCTGGAAAGCCAACAGCGACCTGCGCGCGGTCGAAGACAACATGATCGACGACGGCGAAAGCTTCGCCCTGTATCGCAAGTACATCGCCGCCCGGCATGGCGGCGGCGACATGCATCCGGCCACGCGAGAGCAATATCGCGCCTTCATCCGAACCGCGACGCCCGATACGCGGTTCGCGAAGTATTTCCTCGACGGCGAACTGGTCGCCGCCAGCGTCACCGACCTGCTCGAACAGGGCCTTTCCGCGATCTACACCTGGTATGAGCCCGATTTGCCGCGCCGCTCGCTCGGCACTTATTCGATCATCCGGCAAATCCGCGCAACGCTCGCGGCGGGCCTGCCGCACCTGTTCCTCGGCTACTGGATCAGGGATTGCCCCGGAATGGACTACAAGCAGGATTTCCGGCCGCTCGAATTGCTGCGCGACGGCGATTGGATCCGACTGGACTGAGGAGGCCGTCCGGCGCGCCCATGCAGGCCGGCGTTTCTGTCAAAGCCCGATTTTCTGCCGGATCAAATCCGCCAGGGTCTTGAAATCGAGATAGGCTGCGGAAACGGCCGCGGCGTGGCTGCCGATCGCGCCGTCGGCGGCGGCAAGGCGGAAAATGGGCTTTCGGGACTCCTGCGCCATCGGAATCAGGCTCCGATAGTGCCGAACGGTCGCAAGACAGTGCTCATCATCGGCCGGCTTGTCGGGATAAGGGCCGCCGCTATCGCTTTCCAACAGGTTCCGGCGGTAGGCCTCGGGCATGCGGTTGGCCCATTTGTCATAGGCCTTTACGGGCCGTTCCAGATGGAGGTCATACTGCTGGATGATGTATCCCATCGGTTTCATGGCGCCTGCCGGCAGCGGGAAGTCGGGCGGGTTCCAATTGTTCCGGCGCTGCGACCATTCGCCTTTCCAGCGCGCCAGCGCCGGACCCAGGTTTCTCAGACCCTGGAGAGAAAACAGATCCGTCCCCAGCGGAGCGATGACATGATCGGTTGCGACCAGCGCCGAGCGGTTCAGGGCACCCAGATTGGGCCCGACATCCACGAGGACGATCGTCGCGTCGACGGCCGCGGCGCCGCCCTGCATGATCTGCCAGAACGCGGTGAGGATGCGGAACGGGCGGTACAGGTCAGACTCGCCCAGGGCATTGGGCCATTCGCTCGACAGCCTCTCCTCGAAGCCGGAGAGCGCCAGATCGCCGGGAATCAGTCCCAGCGTTTCCGAGACCGGGTGCACCTGCGGCTCCCGCAAATCCCCGACCGCCGCCAAGGGCCGGAGGCACTGGTAGATGGTCCGATCTTTTGCGTCGTTCTCCCATAGCGACTCCAGTTCGCTTTCGCCGAGGAAAGTCGCGGTGAGGTTCGCTTGCGGATCGAGATCGCAGGCCAGCACGCGCTCGCCGATCCCGGACAGCATCCAGGCGAGATGATAGACCAGAGATGTCTTGCCGACGCCCCCCTTGTTGTTGAAGAAGGTCAGGACCGGCGCGACCATCACGCGGCCTCTGCGGTTTCGGGAACGGCTCTTGCCGTGGCGAGCAGGTGCGTCGGCCCGAATCGTCCAGTCTCAGGCTTCCGCCGCTCATGGCATCGTTTCAATAATTGCGAGATAATGCGATTTTTATCAAAGAGTTGCATGAAATTTGCAAGGATCCTGACGACAACATAGTGTACTCTTGATGCTTTCGAGTTTCATCCTGCTTCCGGCTGCGACGGCTTGCGGCGTCGAATCCGGCGGTGTTCTCTTGCACCACGGGCTTGCACCGCGGGCATGCGCCGCAGGGAGGCTCTGACAAATCGGGGGCTTCCTTTGCGAATCGGGGGGAAATACGTCACAATGCCCCGCATTCCGGCAGCCGGGGAGCCATGCATGGCAAAAGAGGATCAGATCGAAATCGAGGGAGAAGTGATCGACACTCTCCCCAATACCATGTTCAGGGTCAAATTGAAGAACGGCCACATCATAACCGCCCATATCTCGGGCAAAATGCGCAAGAATTACATCAGAATCCTCACCGGAGACCAGGTGAAGGTGGAATTGACGCCTTACGACCTGTCGAAGGGACGCATCACCTATCGGGCAAGATAGGCGCGCCGGCCGAACCGCGCCGACGCGACCGACGCGCCGGGCATCTTCCGCATGATTTCATCCGACGCCGGAGCGGGCGGCGCATTCGCGCGGCGCGGGAAAGTCCCGGCAGATCGGAACTTGCCTATCCGGGCGCCTTCTCTTCCTGCCTGCTGCGCCCCCTGATCTCGAGCTCGATGTCATCGCCGTCGCCGGCGCTGGCATGGACATCGCCGCCGCCGTCCGCCAATTCGCCGAACAGGATATCTTCGGCGAGTTCTTTCTTGAGTTTTTCCTGGATGAGGCGGGCCATGGGCCGGGCGCCCATGGTTTCGCTATAGCCGTTGCGGACGAACCAGTCGATCGCCGATTCGTCGACGTGCAAGTGCACCTTTTTCGAGTCGAGCTGGACCTGCAATTCGACGAGGAACTTGTCGACCACGGTGCGGATCGTCGCCGGCGACAACGGTCCGAACTGGATCACCGCGTCGAGTCGGTTGCGGAATTCCGGCGAGAAGGTCTTCCTGATCGCTTCCATGCCGTCGCTGGAATGATCTTGCGCGGTAAAGCCGATCGAGGCCCGCGCCATCTCCCGGGCCCCCGCGTTGGTGGTCATGATCAGGATGACGTTGCGGAAGTCGGCGTGCCGGCCGTTATTGTCGGTCAGCGCGCCGTGGTCCATTACCTGCAACAGCAGGTTGAACACGTCCGGATGCGCTTTCTCGATCTCGTCGAGCAACAGCACGCAATGCGGATTCCTGGTCACCGCCTCGGTAAGCAGGCCGCCCTGGTCGAATCCCACATAGCCCGGCGGCGCGCCGATCAGGCGCGAGACCGTATGCCGCTCCATGTATTCGGACATGTCGAAACGCAAGAGTTCGATGCCCATGATGCTCGCCAGCTGCCGGCTGAGTTCGGTCTTGCCGACGCCGGTCGGTCCGGCGAACATGAAGCAGCCGATGGGCTTTTCGCCCTCGCCGAGCCCGGCGCGCGACAACTTGATGGCGGTCGCCAGCGAATCGATCGCCCGATCCTGGCCGAAAACCACCATCTTCAGATTGGACTCCAGGTTTTTCAGGGCCTCGATATCCGAACTCGATACCTGTTTCGGCGGGATGCGGGCGATCGCCGCCACCATGCGCTCCATATCCGCCGCCTGCAACAGCTTCTTGCGCTTCGACGGCGGCTGCAGCCGCTGGTAGGCGCCGGCCTCGTCGATCAGGTCGATGGCCTTGTCCGGCATGTGGCGGTCGTTGATATAGCGCGAGGCCAACTCGGAAGCCGCCTTCAGCGCCTTGTCGGCATAACGCAGGGAATGATATTCCTCGAAGCGGCTCTTGAGCCCCTTGAGGATGCGATAGGTGGTTTCCACATCGGGCTCTTCCACGTCGATTTTCTGGAAGCGGCGCGACAGCGCCCGATCCTTGTCGAAGATGCCCCGATATTCCTGATAGGTGGTCGAACCGATACAGCGCAGGTTGGGAGAAGTCAAAACCGGCTTGAGCAGATTGGACGCATCCATGACCCCGCCCGAGGCCGCGCCGGCGCCGATGATGGTGTGGATTTCGTCGATGAACAGCACAGCTTTCGGCTGGTCGGCGAGTTCGCCGAGCAAGGCCTTGAATCGCTTCTCGAAATCGCCGCGATACTTGGTGCCGGCGAGCAGTCCGCCGAGGTCGAGCGCATAGATCGCGCAACCCTCGAACACCTCGGGCACCTTGCGTTCGACGATCAGGCGCGCCAGACCCTCGGCCACGGCGGTCTTGCCCACGCCCGACTCCCCCACCAGCAGCGGATTGTTCTTGCGGCGCCGGGACAGCACCTGGATCACCCGCGCGACCTCGCTTTCGCGGCCGATCAAGGGATCTATGCGATCCAGCTCGGCCTGGCGATTGAGGTTGGTGGTGAAACTTTCCAGCGGCGAGGCGCCGCGCTTGCCTTCGTCTCCGGCCTTGCGCCGTTCGCGCGCCGGATCCTCTTCGGCGCCGTCGCCGGCAAGTTTGGAAACGCCGTGGGAAATGTAGTTGATGATGTCGATGCGGGCGATATCCTGTTGCCCGAGCACATGCACCGCATGACTGTCCTTTTCCGCGAAAATCGCCACGAGCACATTGGCGCCGGTCACCTCGCGCCGGCCCGACGACTGGACATGGAACACCGCGCGCTGGATGACGCGCTGGAAGCCGAGCGTCGGCTGCGTCCTGCGCGTCGTCTCGGTCTTCGGGATCAACGGCGTGGTCGAGTCCACGTATTCCGCGAGCTCGCCGCGCAGGCGCGCGAGATCGCAATCGCAGGCGCGCAGCACATCGCACGCCGCTTCGTCGTCGAGCAGCGCGAGCAACAGGTGTTCGACCGTCATGAACTCGTGCCGCTTTTCGTTGGCGCCGCTGAAGGCTTCGTTCAGATTGGCTTCAAGTTCCTTGCTCAACATGGCTTAACGGTCCACTTCCACCGAACACAACAGCGGGTGCTGGCTTTCGCGCGAATACTTGTTCACCTGGGCGGCCTTGGTTTCGGCCACGTCCTTGCTGTAGACCCCGCATACGCCCTTGCCTTCCGTATGTATCTTCAACATGATCCGCGTGGCTTTTTCCGCGTCCAGATGAAAGAAGACGCGCAAGACATCGACGACGAAATCCATGGGGGTGTAATCGTCGTTCAGCAAGACGACCTTGTAGAGCGGCGGCTGCGCCAGTTTCGGCTTGACGGTCTCGACCCGCCGCACCTTTTCCTGCAACTCCTGCAACTCGCCGTCCCCGTCGTCATCCGCGTTGCGCGGCAGTCTGTTCATCGGCGATACCGCCCTTCGTCTCCCGGACCGGCCCGACGGATTCGATGGCCCAGCCATTGAATCCGCGAGCAAGACCAAACCGCGCTCTTGTTTTGCGGCAATGAATACCTGGCAAACTTTGACATGCACAATTCGCTAGTGTATAGCAATTCGACAAACTCGTGTTTCCCCGACGAACTTCGCGGCAATCCATACGCTGGAACTCGCCATGAGCACAGGTCAAGTCAAATGGTTCAATAACGCCAAGGGCTTCGGCTTCATTTTACCGGACGACGGCGGCGACGACCTGTTCGCCCACTACTCGGCCATCGGCATGGACGGCTACAAGACCCTGAAAGCGGGGCAACTTGTTTCGTTCGACGCCGTGCGCGGACCCAAGGGAATGCATGCGGCGAATATCAAGCCCATGCCCGACCCGGTATCGGCCGCCGGAGACTCCGGGACGAATGTCGACGACGACGGCTGAACCGCCGCTGCCGGCGCTCATTCGCCGGCGCCTCGCCAACGCGACAGGGCTTGCCGGTCGCTTTCGCGCGCGTTCACCCAGGCGCTGCCGCCCCGGGTGAACTGCTTCTTCCAGAACGGCGCCGCGCTTTTCAGATAATCCATGATGAAACTCGCCGCCTCGAAAGTTTCCCGCCGATGGCGGCCGGCGACGCCGACAAGGACGATCTGATCGCCCGGGCGCAAGGCGCCGACGCGGTGAATGACCCTGACGGCGAGCAAATCCCAGCGCTGCTCCGCCTGGCCGACGATTTCGCGGATGCTTTTCTCGGTCATGCCCGGATAATGCTCGAGGCGCAATTCCCGGACCTCGTCGCCGCTGCCGGCCTCGTGGAAGTCCCGCACCAGGCCGCAGAAGGTCACCGCCGCGCCGGCGCCGGGAGCGTCGCCGCAAAGTCGCCGGTATTCGGCGCCCAAGTCGAAATCTTCGTCTTGCACGCTGACATGCGGCATTTTATCAGCCTCCGCTCATCGGCGGAAAGAAGGCGACCTCGTCGCCGTCCGCGATCGCTCCCTCGCGGTCCGCAACGACCTGATTCACCGCCGCCAGCACCGGTTGCTGTTCGCTGATCATGCGCTCGAAGTCGTCGTCCGCCGCGCGCAGATGGCGAATCAGCGCCGCCACCGTGGTCACGTCCGCAGGCAATTCGATCTGCTCCCGGTCGCGGCCGATGGTCTCCCGCACGCTCGCGAAGTAATGGATCCGCAACATCAGCCGCCGGCCTGCCCGGCGCGCGAGAAATGGCCGCTGCGGCCGCCGGACTTTTCCAGCAGACGCAGATCCTCGACGCTCATGCCGCGGTCGACCGCCTTGCACATGTCGTAAATCGTCAGCGCGCTGACCGCGGCGGCGCTCAAGGCTTCCATCTCGACTCCCGTGGGTCCGTTCACCTTGCAGGTGGCCGCAATCTCGACGCAACCCGCTTCCCGGTCCAGTTCAAACAGAATGTCGACCGCGTCGAGCATCAGCGGATGACACATGGGGATGAGCGCGGAGCAATTCTTGGCCGCCTGGATGCCGGCGACCCGCGCGACGGTCAACACGTCGCCTTTCCTGTGTCCGCCCGCGGCGATCGCCGCCAGCGTTGCCGCCTTCATGCGCACGCGGGCGCCGGCGACGGCGACGCGGCGGCTATGGGGCTTGCCGTCGATATCGACCATTCGCGCATTGCCCGATTCGTCCAGATGCGTCAGTCCGCCCATATTTCTTTCGCGCTCTTTCCCGTCAAGGTCCCATTATCCACGTTTTCGCCCCCTGCGCGCATCCTGATTTCCCGATGAGGGAACCGCTCTGCTCGCCGTATCCGCCCGCCGCAACCGGATAACAGGCAAGGAGATTATGCCAATAGCGGCAAAGATGGGCCAAGTATCCCCTTGGCGGGAATTGCCGTCTGGAGTCCGTATTCTTGCTGTCGCGGAAAGAAAGATGTATTGTTTCCTTACTTCATACTCGTCAAGCGGGAGACAGCCATGCTTGCCAAGCTGACCTCCAAGAACCAGTTGACCTTGCCCAAGGCAGCGATAACTGCGGTGGAGACAACCGATTACTTTGATGTCACTACGGAGAACGGCCGTATCGTGCTGACGCCGGTTCGCGTCAACCGCGCCGATGGCGTACGCGCGAAGCTCGCCCAACTCGGACTCGAGGAAAGCAACGTGAAGGATGCGATCGCTTGGGTCCGGGCAGGTAAATGACGCCGGTTCGCTCCGTCCTTGATACGAATGTCCTGGTGTCGGCGCTGCTCTTCCATGCCGGCGCGCTCTCGTGGCTGCGCGATGTCTGGCGCCGGGGAAGCGTCCGGCCGCTCGCCGGCCGGGAAACGACGGCGGAACTGATCAGGGTTCTCGCATATCCCGAATTCGCGCTGAGCGATGCCGACCAGCGCGACCTGCTCGACGACTACCTGCCGTATAGCGAGACCGTCGACGTGCCCTTCCCGCCCCCTGCGGTTCCGGATTGTCGCGACCCGTTCGACCGGGCGTTCCTGGAAGTGGCGCTGGCCGGCCGCGCCGATGCGCTGGTGACCGGAGATGCCGACATCCTGGCGCTCGCGGACGCATTCGCCGTACCCATTCTCTCTCCGGACGCGTTTCGGCGACAGCTTTTGGGCAACGAGCAACAATTCCCGCCAGGTTTTTCGTCAGGAAAGCTTTGATCGAGTGAGAGCTTTCTTGCGGCGCATGCCCGCGATACAACAGAGCGCCACCGGATTCGATATCGCAAGCCATTGCATCCAGAAGCAAGGCAAAACCACGCTGGATGGAATTTTCAGACTGCAAACAGAAAAACTTTTCTGGATAATCAGCAATTTAGGGAAGCTCTGATCAAGTCAGAGCTTCCCTGCGGCACACGGATGTGCCGCCGGATTCGACGGCGCAAGCCGTTGAATCCGGGAGCAAAACAAAACCACGCTTTTGTTTTGCGGCAATGAATAATTCCATGGATGGAATTATTCAGAGGATACTTGGCATCAGGCGATAGTGCCTGTCGCCCTCAAAAAAACCTCGTGCCGGTTCAGCGCGCAACAGGGAGGTCCCCCCGCATTGCTGATACAATGCGGGCGACATGAAATCGGCGGAATCATCAGGCCCGCGCGTCATCGTGGGCATGTCCGGCGGCGTCGACTCTTCGGTCGCCGCCAGCTTGCTGCTGCGCCGGGGATATCGGGTCGAAGGCCTGTTCATGAAGAACTGGGAAGAAGACGACGGCAGCGAGTATTGCACCGCCGAAGCCGACCTGGCCGATGCCGGGGCGGTTTGCGAAATGCTCGGCATCGACTTGCGCGAGGCCAATTTCGCGGCCGAATACTGGGACGATGTATTCCGGCATTTTCTCGCGGAATATCGGCGCGGGCGCACGCCCAATCCCGATGTCGTCTGCAATCGGGAAATCAAGTTCAAGGCTTTCCTCGAATACGCCCTCGCGCTCGGCGCGGATCTGATCGCTACCGGCCATTATGCGCGCCGTCTGGAGCGGAACGGCGAGGTCTGGCTGTGCAAGGGCGCCGACCGCGACAAGGACCAGAGTTACTTCCTGTGCGAAGTCGGCGAAGCCAGCATCCGCCGCTGTCTGTTCCCGCTCGGCGAACTGACCAAGCCGGAAGTGCGGCGCATGGCGGCCGCGCTCGGATTGCCGACCCGCGACAAGAAGGACAGCACCGGCATCTGTTTCATCGGCGAGCGCAAGTTCGGCGACTTCCTGCGCCGCTATCTGCCGGCGCGGCCGGGACCGATCGCGACGCTGGAGGGAGACGAAATCGGACAGCACCAGGGACTGATGCATTACACCGTCGGCCAACGCCAGGGGCTGGGAATCGGCGGTTTGCGCGATTATCCGGAAGTGCCCTGGTATGTCGCGCGCAAGGAGCTCGCGAGCAATACATTGTACGTCGTGCAAGGCGAAGACCACGCGGCATTGCAAAGCAGCGGCCTGATCGCCGACATGCCGGCCTGGATCAATGGCCGGACTCCCCCGCTGCCGCTGCGTTGCAGCGCCAAAACGCGCTACCGGCAAGCGGACTTCGATTGCGAGGTCGACCGGGCCGGAGAACGGCGCTTGCGAGTCGATTTCGACCGCCCGCAAAGAGCGGTCACGCCGGGCCAATACGTGGTTTTCTACCAGGACGAACGCTGCCTCGGGGGCGCGCCGATCGCAAGTTGCCTGCAATGAGCCCCGGCCGCGCGATGCGCCGGCGAGTCGGCGGAGAATCGGAATGAACCAGGATCGGCAACACGAACTGCTCGCGATTTCTCCGCTGGACGGGCGCTATCGCGAAAAATGCGCCGAACTGGCGCCCGTGTTCAGCGAATACGGCCTCATGCGCTATCGGCTGCGGGTCGAAATCGAATGGCTGCTGAAGTTGGCCGGCGAGCCCGGCATAGTCGAATGTCCGCCGCTGGACGACGCCGGCAGGGAATTCCTGCTGGATCTCGCCGCCGGCTTCTCGATGGCCGACGCCGCCCGCATCAAGCAAATCGAGGCGCGCACCCGGCACGACGTCAAGGCCATCGAATATTTCCTGAAGGAGCAGCTCGCGCGCCGGCCCGCGCTGGCGCCGCATCTCGAATTCGCGCATTTCGCCTGCACCACCTGGGACATCAACAATCTTGCCTACGCGCTGATGTTGCGCGACGGCCGCGAGACGCTGCTCGCCGCGCTGGCCCGCATCGTCGAGCAACTGACCCGCATGAGCGAAGCGTTCGCCGCCCAGCCCATGTTGTCGCGCACCCACGGCCAGCCGGCGTCTCCCACCACGATGGGCAAGGAACTCGCCAATTACGCCTGGCGCCTGCATCGCGAGTCGCGAAAATTCCGCGCGGTCGAGCTGCTCGGCAAGATCAACGGCGCCGTCGGCAATTACAACGCCCATGTCGCGGCGTATCCGGAAATCGACTGGCCGGCCCTGGCCCGGGAATTCGTCGAAAGCTTCGGCCTGACCTGGAATCCCTATACCACCCAGATCGAGCCTTACGATTCATTCGCCGAATATTGCGCCGCGCTCGGCCGCCTGAACACCATCGCGCTCGACCTCGACCGCGACCTCTGGAGCTACATTTCGCTGGGTTATTTTCGCCAGAAACTGGTGGCGGGCGAAGTGGGCTCCTCCACCATGCCGCACAAGGTCAATCCCATCGATTTCGAGAATTCCGAGGGCAATGCCGGCGTCGCCAACGCGCTGCTGCGCCACCTGGCGGAAAAATTGCCGATTTCGCGACTGCAACGGGATCTGAGCGATTCCACCGTGTTGCGAAATTTCGGCAGCGCGCTGGGCCACAGCCTGCTCGCCTTCCGCTCGACCCTGGCGGGGCTCGAAAAGCTGGAGCTCGACGCGGCCGCGGTCGACCGCGATATCGACAATTGCCGGGAGATCCTCGCCGAGGCGATACAGACGGTGATGCGCCGCCACGGCGCGCCGGAACCGTACGAAAAACTGAAAGAACTCACGCGCGGCCGGCAGCTCGACGACGACGCGCTGCGCGCTTTCATCGCGCAACTGGAAATCCCCGAACAGGCCAGGGAGTCATTGCTGCGGCTTGCTCCGCGAAGCTATCTCGGCAAGGCCGTCGAACTGGCCCGATCCGTCCGCGCGCAACTGGATTGACCGCGCCCGCGGCTCGCGGGGGGATATTCAGGAAAGATCGCGATCGCTGGCCCGGCGGAATTCCCGGCGCAACTCGCCATATGTGCTTGCCGCCGGATATTGGGGAAAGGCCTCGATCACCTTGGACGGCGCCCGGAACAGGATGCCCGCGTCGGCTTCTTCCAGCATGCTCGTGTCGTTATAGGAATCGCCCGCGGCGATGATGCGGAAATTGAGCGAGCGCAAGGCTTGCACGCTTTTCCGCTTGGGATCCTGCTGGCGCAGCAGATATCCGCTGATGCGGCCTTGCTCGATGCGGAGGCGATGGCAGAAAAGCGCCGGGAAATCGAGTTGGCGCATCAACGGGCGAGAGAATTCGTAAAACGTGTCCGAGAGGATGATGACCTGGAAGCGCGCCTTGAGCCAGTCGAGGAATTCCTTCGCGCCCTCCAGCGGCGCCATGCCGGCGATCACCTGCTGGATCCGGTCCGCGCCGAGGCCGTGCTCGTCGAGCAGCCGCAGCCGCCGGCGCATGAGTTCGTCGTAGTCCGGCACGTCCCGGGTTGTCGCGCGCAAGGCGTCGATGCCGGTGTGTTCGGCAACGCCGATCCAGATTTCCGGCACCAGTACTCCTTCGAGGTCGAGGCAGGCGATTTCCATGATGGCGAGCTCCGCTGGCGAATGGGCGCAAATCTAGCAGATGTCGCCCCAGGCTTCCAAAAAGAGCTATTTGCCTCGGCAATCAAAAGCCCGCGGCCCCGGCAGTTCGCCATGCGGAAGGAACAAGGCATCCTTTACCGTGATTCCAGCCATGAAATCATGCGTTGCCGCAAGACCAAAGCGCGGTCTTGTCTTGCTTTCGAATACAATGGGATGCGCCGCGAGAAGCTTCGATAACCCGGGGCTTCCTCGGGCGCGGACGGCCTGCCCGCTGTCGCGGCGCGGCGACCAGCCCGGTTCGGCGTTCATGTCGAACCGGCGGACGATCATATGTCCTGCGCGACGCCCGCGAGCCAGGGGTTCCGTTTTCGGCCGCGGAGCATCGGGCGCGCGGCGAAAAACCGCAGCGCCCGCGATGATCGGCGCGAAGCGGGACTTTACGCTGAAGGCAAAATTATCGAGAATCGCCGCCCATGAGCATGAGTTGGCGGTTCCGGTTCCAGCTTCCCCATGGTCTCGACGGTTTCGCGGCCGGGACCGATCCGGCGCGAGGATAGTCCGATGTCCCCCGATATCGATCTCAACGAACTGAACGCGCGTTTCGCCGACGCCTCGCCCCGGGCGATCCTGGCTTGCGCTTTCCGGCTTTGGCCGAATTGCGCCTTGTCTTTCAGCGGCGCCGAAGATGTCCTGCTGGTGCACCTTGCCGGCAAGTTGCGTCCGGATGCGCGGGTTTTCACGCTCGATACCGGCCGCCTGCATGCGCAGACCTATCGTTTCATCGAGCAGGTTCGCGAAACCTACGGCTTGCCGATGGAGCTGCTCTGTCCGGACGCCGAACGCCTGCAGCGCCTCGTCCGCGAGAAGGGCCTGTTCAGCTTCTATCGCGACGGCCACGAGGAATGTTGCGGCATCCGCAAGATCGAACCCATGCGCCGCCATCTCGCGGGCTTCGACGCATGGATCAGCGGCTTGCGCCGGGACCAGTCCCCTGCCCGTCTCGATATCGATATTTTCGAACGCGACGCGAAATTCTCCGGCGCCGGAGGCGCGCTGATCAAGGTCAATCCGCTCGCGAACCAGAGTTCGAGCCAGGTCTGGAACCAGATCAGGACGCTCGAGATCCCCTACAACCCCTTGCACGACGCGGGCTTCGCCAGCATCGGCTGCGAACCCTGCACGCGGTCCACGGGCCCTGGCCAGCACGAACGCGAAGGACGCTGGTGGTGGGAAGACGCCGCCCGCAAGGAATGCGGATTGCACAAGAACTGACATGGACTTCCTGTTGCAAGTGCTGGCGGGCGCCGCGGTCGGCTTCGCCATCGGGGTGACGGGCGTGGGCGGCGGTTCGCTGATGACGCCTTTCCTGCTTATCATCGGCTATCCGGCGCCCGTCGCCATCGGCACCGATCTGCTCTACGCGGCGATCACCAAACTGGGCGGGGTCTTCTCGCACCACCGGCGCGGTCACGTCGACTGGCCCGTCGTCGCCTGTCTCGCCGCGGGCAGCATCCCGGCCGCCGTCGCCGTGCATGCGCTGCTGCTCGACGAACAGTTCCAGAATTCGGCGTTGTTCGAGCAAGTGCTTACCCGCAGCCTGGGCGCGATGCTGATCGTCACCTGCCTGATTCTCATATTGCGCGACCGCTTGCCGAAAGTTCCCCAGGCCTATGCGAGAGAGTCGTTTTTCCTGACCTTTGCGACCGGCGCCTTGCTCGGTCTCTGCGTGACGCTGTCCTCGGTCGGCGCCGGCGCTTTCGGCGCCGCGATCCTGCTCATGTTGCATGCGCGCCTGTCGGCGGTGCAGATCGTCGGCACCGATATCGCCCACGCGGTGCCGCTGACCCTGATCGCGGGGCTCGGCTACCTGGGCGGCGGATTCGTCGACCCGATCCTGCTGCTGAGCCTGCTCATCGGTTCGCTGCCGGCGATCCACTTCGGTTCGCGCGTCGGCCACCTGCTGCCCGAACGGCTCCTGCGCGCGGCGCTGATCCTGATCCTGGGCGCGCTCGGCGTCTATTACAGCGCTTTCGGCTAAGTCTTCTCTGAATAATTCCATCCATGGAATTATTCATTGCCGCAAGACAAGACGCGGTCTTGTCTTGCTCCCGGATTCTGCGGCTTGCGCCGTCGAATCCGGCGACGCTCTCTTGTACCGCGGGCATGTGCCGCAGGCGAGCTCCGATCAGGAATTGTTCAGCACGCCGTGGGGCACATGGCCCGTGGCGACGAGGTCGCTCGCCGCGTCGCAGAATTCCCGCTGGTCGTCGAAATAGATGTCGGCCTTGAAGGCTTGCAGGAAAGGCGCCTTGCGATATCCGCCGAGGAAAAGCGATTCGTCGATGCGGATATTCCAGGCGCGCAAGGTGCGCACGACGCGTTCATGGGCCGGCGCCGAACGGGCGGTGATCAGACAGGTCCGGATCGGCGCCTCGCCGTCGGGAAAAGCCGTCTGGATTTGCTGCAGGGCGGCCAGGAACGGTTTGAAAGGTCCGCCCTCGAGCGGCTCCTTCGCGGCCAGGCTCTCATTGCGGGTAAAGCTCTCCAGCCCTTGTTCCTGATAGATTTTTTCCGCTTCGTCGGAAAACAGCACGGCATCGCCGTCGAAGGCGATTTTCAGATGGTCGTCCGACTTGTTGCTATGTCGGGAAGGCACGATCGCCGCCGCCGCGACGCCGAGTTCGAGCGCCCGGCGCACATCGGCGCCGTCGAGGGACAGGAACAAATGGCTGCCGAAGGCGTTGATATAGCGATAAGGACTATTGCCGCTGCAAAAGGCGGCGCGAGTGATCGACAATGCGTAATGCTGGATCGAATGGAAAATCCGCAATCCGGTATCGGCGCTGTTGCGCGACAGCAAGATCACCTCGACCGCGGGATATTCGAGGACTTCGTTGAGTTTCAACAACTTTTCGACGAGATTGAACGCGGCTCCCGGTTTCAGCGGTTCGTTTTCCTCGGCGATCTGATGTTCGCGATAGGCCGCCAGCCCCTGTTCCTCGAAAATGCGGTGACTGTCCGCCAGATCGAACAGGGCGCGGGATGAAATCGCCACCACCAGCGGCTTTCCCTGCCCGGATCCGGGCTCCGCCTTGCCCGATGTCGCGCCGCGCGATGAAGTCGCCGCCACCAGCGGTTCTCCTTTCACTTGCCCTTCCGATCGAACACGAATCGCAACTCGCTTCGTTATCCAGTGAATTATTCATTGCCGCAAAACAAAAGCGTGGTTTTGTCTTGCTCCCGGATTCAATGGCTTGCGCCATCGAATCCGGCGGCGCTCTCTGTGTGTCGCGGGCATGTGCCGCAGGGAAGCTCTGACTTGATCAGAGCTTCCCTAACGCATGCGGATGCCGACGCCGGCAATCCCGCAATAGCCGGAAGGATTTTTCGCCAGATATTGCTGGTGATAATCTTCGGCATAATAAAACTTCTCCAGCGGCTTGATTTCCGTAGTTATTTCCGGGAAGTTCCCTTGCCTGAGCAATGCCCGGCAGCGCTCCATGCCGGCTCTTGCGAGCCGATCCTGTTCGGCGGAAACGGCATAGATCGCCGAACGATATTGGGAGCCCCGATCATTGCCCTGGCGCATGCCCTGGGTCGGATCGTGGTTTTCCCAGAACGCGGCGAGCAGCCGCTCGTAACTGCCGGGCCGCGGATCGAACCAGACCAGCACCACTTCGGCGTGGCCGGTCATGTCGCCGCAGACATCTTCGTAACTGGGGTTGGCGGTAACGCCCCCGGCATAGCCGACCGCTGTGCTGTAGACCTCCGGCAATTGCCAGAACAGGCGTTCCGCGCCCCAGAAACAGCCCATGCCGAATACGGCCCGCTCGAGTCCGGCCGGCATCGGCTCGCAGATGCGATTGCCGCTGACATGATGGAATGGGTCGAAATGCGGCCCCCGCAGCCTGTCCGGCGGCGCGCGATGCGCCGCGGACAACTCCGGTTTTCCCGGTTTCAAACCAGACATCGCGTTGCTCCCGGCATTGAATCGAATGGTGCGATGACGCATGATAGCGCACTCGTCGAATGTACCGATACGCGCTCATACCATGACTTCCGCTCTGCTTGAAAATTACGGCGCGCCCGAGTTGACGCTGTCCCATGGCGCCGGCAGCCATGTCTATTGCGAAGCCGGCAGGAAATATCTCGATTTCGCCATGGGAATCGCCGTCAACAGCCTCGGGCATTGCCATCCGCGCCTGATCGAGGCGTTGGCGGCCCAGGCCGAAACGCTCTGGCACAGTTCCAACCTGTTCCGCATCCCCGCCGCCGAGCGGCTGGCGGAAAAACTGACGCGGCTGTCTTTCGCCGACCGGGCGTTCTTTTGCAATTCGGGCGCCGAGGCGGTCGAATGCGGATTCAAGATGATGCGCCGCCGCCATTACGCCCAGGGCAACAGCCGCGCCAAACGGATCATCGGACTCAGCGACTCTTTCCACGGCCGCACCCTGGCGACGATCGCGGCGGCGGCGAACAGCGCGCATTGCGAAGGATTCCTGGCCGGCGACGCAGGTTTCGACCAGGCCGCGTTCGGCGACATCGAAGCCCTGGCCGCGATGATCGGCGAACAAACCGCGGGCGTGATTCTCGAACCGGTGCAAGGCGAAGGCGGCATACGTCCCGCAGATCCGGAATACCTGAGGCAGGTCAGAAAGTTATGCGATGAAAACGATATCCTGCTCATGTTCGACGAAGTGCAATGCGGCGTCGGCCGCACGGGAACTTTCTACGCCTACCAGCAACTCGGCGCGGAACCCGACATCCTCGCTTCCGCCAAGGGCCTCGGCGGCGGCTTTCCCGTGGGCGCCTGTCTGGCGCGCGAATCGGTCGCGCGGCACATGGGCCCGGGCAGCCACGGCAGCACTTTCGGCGGCAACCCGCTGGCGATGTCGGTCGCCGACGCCGTGGTGGACGAGATCAGCGCGCCGGGCCTGCTCGAGCAGGTGCGAAGCAACGGCGCCTATTTCATGCAATGCCTGCGCGATCTGCAATGCGCGCATCCCGATGTCGTCGCCGGGGTCGCCGGGTTGGGGCTGATGATCGGCGTTTTCCTGCGCGTCGACGCGAACCGCCTGCTGCGGCGGCTGCGCGAGGAAGGTCTGCTCGCGGTCAGGGGTGGCAATAACAGCATCCGCCTGCTGCCGCCCCTGAACGTGAGCCGGGACGAGATCGACCAGGCCCTGGCGCTGTTCGCGCGCGGCTGTATTCTCTGAATGATTCCATCCATGGAATCATTCATTGCCGCAAGACAAAAGCGTGGTTTTGTCTTGCTCCCGGATTCTGCGGCTCGCGCCGCCGAATCCGGCGGCACATCCATGTGCCGCAGGCAAGCCCCGATAAATCGGAGCTCGCCTTGTCTTCTCTGAATAATTCCATCCATGGAATTATTCATTGCCGCAAGACAAAACGCGGTTTTGTCTTGCTCCCGGATTCAATGGCTTGCGCCATCGAATCCGGCGGCACATCCATGTGCCGCGGGCTTGTACCGCGGGGGAAACGCCGGCCAATCGGAACTTCCCTGGCGAAAATGGAGGATAGATCATGAAACGCGCGCATTCCTCGCGACGCGGCTTGCGCGGATTCGCCGCGTTCGCTGTCGCGACGCTCGCATCCGGACCGGCGGCGCCGGCGGAGGATGAAATGCAGATTGTTCCCTTTCAGGTGAACGTCCCCGAGGCCGCGCTGGACGACTTGCGCCGCCGGCTTGCCGGCGCCCGCCTGCCCGAGCAGATTCCCGGCGTTTCCTGGGAATACGGCACCGAGCGCGGCTATCTCGAAGGGTTGCTGGAATATTGGGCGAACGAGTTCGACTGGCGCGAACAAGAGGCGCGGATCAACGCTTTCGACCAATTCACCACCCGCATCGACGATGTGGACATGCATTTCATCCACCAGCGCTCGGCCGACCCGAATGCGATGCCGCTGATGATCGCGCACGGCTGGCCGGGCTCGGTCAGCGAGTTCCTCGACATCATGCCGCCGCTGACGGACCCGGCCGCCCATGGCGGCGATGCGGAAGACTCCTTCCACGTCGTCGCGCCGTCCTTGCCGGGATTCGGATTTTCCGGGATTCCCCGGGCGCGGGGCTATAGTCCGGAAAGAATCGCGCACATGCTGGCCGCATTGATGCGGCGGCTCGGCTACGAATCCTACGCCGTCGCCGGCGGCGACTGGGGCGCGATCATCAACCGGCATCTGGCCAATCATTATCCCGAGCGGCTGATCGGCCTGCATACGAACATGGTGCTGGCGCCGCCGCCGGAAGACGAGGAGCAACGCGGCCGGGCTGCGGCGGAGGAACTCGCCCTCGTCGGCGCCCGGGCCGACTATATGCGCGACGAGACCGGCTACCAGGCGATTCAGGGCACCAAGCCGCAAACCCTGGGCTACGGCCTGAACGATTCGCCGGCGGGCCTCGCCGCCTGGATCGCGGAGAAATTCCATGGCTGGTCCGACCTGCCGCAAGGTCCGGACGGGAATCTCGACGACAATTTTTCCAGGGACGACTTGCTGACCAATATCTCGATCTACTGGTTCACCGGCACGATCACCTCTTCCGCGCGGATTTATTACGAGAACCGCAATACCCCGCCGGAAAAGCCGATCGGCTACATCGACGTGCCCACCGGCGCGGCGATTTTTCCGGCGGAGATCTATCTGGCGCCGCGGGCCTGGGTCGAAGCCGCCTACGACCTGCGCCATTGGACCATGATGCCGCGCGGCGGCCATTTCGCCGCGCTCGAACAACCCGAACTGTACCTCGGCGACTTGCGGGAGTTCTTTCGCAGCTTGCGCTGAAGCCGGGAGCAGGACAAGGCCGCGCTTTCGTCCTGCGGCAATGAACGACTCCACGGATGGGATCGTTCAGGGGATCCATGAGCAAGCTCTGGTCAATCAGCGCTTGTCCGCGGCGCAGGCCGTCGCGTCCGGGAGCAGAAGCAGGATCGCGCCCCGGTTTTGCGGCAAGACGCTTGCGCGGCCGGAATTGTTCGGAAAATACCCGAGGAGAAAACCATCATGTCCGATTCCATCGCCGACCAAGACCGCGCCGGCGGCATTCTGGGCTGGATCGAGCGCGGCGGCAACCGCCTGCCCGATCCGGTCGTCATCTTCCTGTATTGCATCCTGGCGGTCATCGCGATCAGCGCGATCGCCGCCGCGGCGGGAGCGTCCGCCTTGCATCCGACCCAGGTCGACGCGGCCGGCAACGCCCTGGTGATCCGGGCCGAAAGCCTCCTGTCCGCGGACAACCTGAGACGCTTGCTGGTCGAGATGCCGGCGACTTTCACCGGCTTTCATCCCCTGGGCTATGTGCTGATCGTCATGCTCGGCGCCGGCGTCGCCGAACGTTCGGGCCTGCTCGGCTCGGCCATGAGCGCGGCGGTGAGCAATGTGCCCGGAATGCTGTTGACTCCCGCGGTGGCGCTTGTCGGCATGCTCGGCAATCTCGCCGCGGACGCCGCCTATGTGGTGCTGATTCCGCTCGCCGGGGTGATTTTCGCCGCCGCGGGCAGACATCCGGTGGCCGGCATCGCCGCCGCGTTCGCCGGCGTCTCCGGCGGCTTTTCCGCCAACCTGCTGCCGGGACAGCTCGACGCCTTGCTATTCGGCATCACCGAAGCCGCGGCGGAAACGATCTTGCCGACCTGGGACGCCAACATAGCCGGCAACGCCTGGTTCATCGTCGCGATGACCGCAGTGTTCCTGCCGGTCATCTGGTACATCACCGACCGCGTCATCGAGCCGCGGCTGACGCCGCTGGGCGACGGCCCGCCGGCGAGCGACAGCGCGGGCGTCATCGCGCATCCGGATACCGGCGTCGGCGACGCCGAACGGGCGGGCCTGAAGCGCGCCGGCTGGGCCATCCTGGCCGTGATCGCGCTCTGGGTGTTGCTTTGCATCGGTCCCGGCACTCCGCTGATCGACGAGTCCGCTCCCCCCGAAGGCCGCCTGAACCCCCTCTTCCAGTCCCTGGTCGCATGCTTTTTCGTTATCTTCCTCGCGGCGGGCTGGGCCTACGGCGCGGCGGCGGGAACCGTGAAGAACCATCGGGATCTCATCGCCATGATGCAAGGCGCGATGGGAGACATGGCCTATTATCTCGTGCTCTCGTTTGCTGCGGCGCATTTCGTCGCCATGTTCAACTGGTCGAACCTGGGCCTGATCTTCGCGATTCACGGCGCCGCCGCGCTCGAAAGCGCGAACATGCCCGACACGCTGCTGATGGCTTCTATCATCATCTTCGGCGCGGTGCTCAATCTTTTCATCGGCTCCGCGAGCGCCAAGTGGGCTTTGCTCGCGCCCGTCCTGGTGCCGATGCTGATGCTGGTCGGCATCTCTCCGGAAATGAGCACCGCGGCCTATCGCGTCGGCGACAGCGCCACCAACATCGTCACGCCGCTGATGCCCTATTTCCCGCTGGTGCTGGTCTTCGCGCAACGCTGGCAAAAGGACTTCGGCCTCGGCAGCCTGGTGGCGACGATGCTGCCCTATTCCGTTTTCCTGTTGCTCGCGGGTCTGCTGCTGACGATCGGCTGGGTATTCTCGGGCCTGCCGCTCGGCCCGGCGTCGCCCGTCTCGTTCACCATGCCCTGAGCAAGTGGTATGCTTGCCGGAGACGCGCAAAGGACAAAGGACGCAAAGGAAAGGTATCGACATGCGAAACCCTGTCATGGTCATGACCCTGGCCCTTGTTGCGGGACTGGCTTTCCCGGTTGCCGAGGCGGCGGAATACCCGGCGATTTTCGCTGAACCCATGCCCCTGCTCGATGAGGCCATGGGCGATTTCCACTATCCCATATCCTCGGAAAACGAGCTCGCGCAGCGCTATTTCGACCAGGGTTTCCAGTTGATGTACGGTTTCGCCAAGACCGAGGCGGCGCGGTCTTTCCGCGCCGCCTGGCTGGCGGATCCCGCTTGCGCGATCTGCTATTGGGGCGAAGCCTGGTCCTGGGGCGCGTATCTCAACGGCGCCATGACCGTCGCCGAAGCCCCGCGGGCGCTGGCGGCGGCGCGCAAGGCGCTGGCCTTGATCGAAAACGCCGGTCCGAAGGAAGCCGACCTGATCCGGTCGATTCAGGTCCGCTATGTCGAGGACTACGATCCGGCAAACCGCCGCGCGCAGGACGAGCGCTATGCCGGGGCCATGGCGGAACTGGCGGCGAAATATCCCGGCGACCTCGATATCGTCACGCTATATGGCGACGCCCTGTTCCTGCTCGAAGAACGGCGCGGCTACCGCTTGCTGGAAAACCCCGGCACGGTCCGGTTGCACAATGTGCTGCTTTCCGTGCTCGAGCGCGATATTACGCATCCCGGCGCCTGCCATCTGCTCGTGCATGCGACGGAATCCACGCCGATGCCGGAATTGGCCGCCCCTTGCGCGCGCCATCTGGGCGACGCCATCCCCGGCTCGAGCCATATCAACCATATGCCGAGCCATACCTGGAATGAAATGGGGCTCTGGCACGACGCGGTGCGCGCCAATGCCAAAGCCTGGCTTTCGGATCAGAAAGCGGCTTGCGACCTCGGCGTTTCCACTTACCCCACGCACAATCTGACCATGTTGTATTACGCCGGCGCCATGGGCGGGGAAAGCGCGGCCTCGCTGCAGGCGGCGCGCGACCTGGCCGGATTGAACGGCAATACGGCGATGCTGACCCTGGCGCTGGTGCGTTTCGGCCGCTTCGGGGAAATTCCGCAAATTACCGAGCCGCCGGCGGGCGAAGTCAACCGCGCCATGTTCGATTTCTCCCATGGATACGCGGCGCTCAAGCTCGGCGACGCCGGGCGCGCGCGAAGCGCCGCGGAAGAGTTGAAGGAACTCGCCGCCACCACTACATCCCGATTCCGGTTCCATGACGGCAGCGACATCATCGGCGCGATGGCGGGCATTCTCGAAGGTGAAATCTTCTGGTCCGAAGGCGAGCGCGAGGCCGCGCTCGGCGCCTTCCGGGAAGCGGCGGAATATTACGACAAGCTGAATTACGACGAACCCGAACCCTTGCCTTTCTCCCCCCGCCACTGGCTGGGCGCGCTATACCTGGAAATGGAGGCGTACGACAACGCCCTGGCCGAATACCGCCGGGATCTCGACGAACATCCGAACAATATCTGGTCGCTTTGGGGTGTCCGGCAGGCCTTGCTGGCGCAGGGAGCGAGCGAGCCCGACATCGACGCCAAACTCGAGGCGGCGATGGAATACGCCGATATCTGGCTGCCGTCGACCAGGTACTGAAGCCGCGCGGCCCGCACATAGGGCCGCGAACATGGTCGAGAAATAAACCCACCTTCGCGCGACGCGCCGGAGCTTTGGAAATCCCCGCCCGTTGAACGCGGGTCAATCATCCATCTCGCTGCCCGGATCATGCATGCTCTGCGCCCGAGGCAACAACCGGGCGCGCAGGAAGGCGGACATAGTCGCCGCCCGGACTCGAGCCGTTCCGCCCGGCCCGCGCGGCGCAGGCTTCTGCCGGCAGGCGGCCTTTGACCGCGCGCGAACCGCGCGGCGCTACCAGCGATATTCGCCGCGCAACATGAACCACTGCGCCGGCGCGAGCAGTTCGTCCTCGCGCCGCTCGAGCTCGAACTCGAAAGAGAACGCCGATTCGAGCAGGTATTTCGCGCCGAAGCGCAAGCTCCGCTCGCCCGCCTCGCCCAGGCCGAGCCGGGCGTACGGGCTCAGCACCGCCAAAGCGCCGCGCCGGGCGACGCCGAAGCCGTAGCCGTATTCCGCCTCCATCCGCGCCCGCGGCGGCAAGGGAGCCCCGCCGTTGGCGAAGGCCGACGCCGGGGCCGCGTCGAACAGCCGCGCAATGCCGGTCTCGGTCGCGCCCCACGAAGGCGCCAGCGTCAGGAAGCCGCCGAGACCGTCCGCCGCCGGGTCGATCCGCAACAGCGCGCTCAGGCCCCATTCGTCGCGGTCCCGCTCGTGCGTCGCCAGCGCCCGGCCGCGGAACTCCGCCGTCAGGCCCGCGCCGGGGTCGCGCCAGCCGAGGCTCGCTCCGATTTCGAGCCCGGCGCCCGCAACGACATCGCCGCCGTCGTAGCGCAGGCCCGCCTCGACCGCGGGCGTCAGCACGCCGCCGCCAGCCAGCGTTCGCTCGTGCGAACCTTCCAGCGCCAGCCGCAGTCGCGACGCGTCGACCGTCAGCTCGCCCAGGCCTAGCTCCGCCCCGGTCGTCGCCCGCGACAGCGAGCCTTCGCCCTTGACCGAGAACCGCGTCACGCCGCCCGCGATCCAGTCCGGCAGCGCGGCCAGCACCCGCCGGCCCCCCGCCTCCGCTCGCGCCATCGTCAGGTCCGCCGACGGCGACGCCGGCAAATTCGCCGCGCGCGACGCCGCGTCCCGCAACGCCACCCGCGCCTCGCCCGCGCCGTAGCTCGCGCTCGCCCACAGGTTCGAACCGTCGGCGAGCAGCCACGCGGCGTAGGGACTCAGCGACGTGAGTTCGGTCTCGTAGACGCTCTCAAAGCCGACGCCGACATCGGTCTCGCTGCGCGAATGGGACACCGCGGCCCCCACCAGCACGTCGGGACGCGCCCGGAAGTCCGCGCCCAGGTGCGCCGTCCACAGCCTGCCGTCCCAGCGCGCGCCGGCTTCCGAACCCGCGAACGAGGTCTGCTCGCCCCGGCCCCAGACCGTCGCCGTCGACGCGAGGTCCGAGCCGCCGCCGGCCGCCAGCGGCAGCGCGAAGCCGGCGCCGTTGAACAGCGACTCGCCCAGCCGCGACGCCGCCGACCGCGAACCGCCCGCCGCGCCGGACGGAACTGACCCGGCCGGGCCGTCCGAACTCCATCCGCCTGGGCCGACCGAACCCGATCCGAGCGGACCGCCGGGATTCGAGCCGGACGCGCCCGGACCGGAACCCGCCGCCGGGCCGGCGAACAGCCAGCCGCCGCGGCCCAGGCCGGAACGCGCCGCCGCGCGCGGGTCGGCCGTCCAGGCGCGCAAGTCGGCGCCCGGACCCGCCGGAAACGCGCCCGCGCCCGGCATCGGGCCATTCCCGCGCCCAGCGAACGATTGAAGAAAAGCCCCGAACCGCGTCGCGGCGGACGAACCGCCCGATGCGCCGGAAATCCCGCCGGCCTCGACGCGCTCCTTCACCGCCGACGACGAACCCAGCGCCGCCAGCACCTGGGGCAGCACCGCCCGGTTCACCGCGTCGCGCTTGCGCGCCGCTTCCCGCGCGGCCGAATAGTTCTCCGTCACCGACACCCGCACCGAACCGATCGCAACCGCGTCGTAGCCGCCGCCCGCGGCGCTGTGCGACAGCGTCACGGCCGGGTCCGCCAGCGCATCGTCGTCTCGCGCCGCGGACACCGTCACCGTTTGCGCCTCGTTCCAGTTCGCGCCGGTGAAAATCAATCGGGACGGGCTGACCGTCACGTCGCCGGACGCGCCCGATACCTCCACGGTCACCTCGCCCGAAGGCTGCGAGTCCAGCATCAGGGCGTATGCGCCGGAACCAGCCTCCGGCACCGTCAGCGCGTCTTTCGACAGCGTCGCGCCCCGGGTGTCGTTCTCCGTCACCGTTACCGCCACGGCGCCGATGGCGACCGCATCATAGCCGCCGCCCGAGACGCTGTGCGACAGCGTTATCGCCGGGTCCGGATCCGCGTCGTCGTCTTCCGCAGCGGACACCGTCACCGTCTGCGGCTCGTTCCAGTTCGCGCCGGTGAAAATCAGTCGCGACGGGCTGGCCGAAACGTCGCCGGACGCGCCCGATATCGCCACGGTCACCTCGCCCGAAGGCTGCGAATCCAGCGCCAGGGCGTACTCGGCGGAACCGCCTTCCGGCACCGTCAGCGCGTCTGTCGACAGCGTCGCGCCTTTGGCGTCGTTCTCCGTCACCGTTACCGTCACGGCGCCGACGGCGACCGCGCCGTAGCCGCCGCCCGAGGCGCTGTGCGACAGCGTCACGGTCGGCTCCGGGTCCGCATCGTCGTCTTCCGCCGCGGACACCGTCACCGTCTGCGACTCGTTCCAGTTCGCGCCGGTGAAAACCAGCCGCGACGGGCTGACCGTCACGTCGCCGGACGCGCCCGACACTTCCACGGTCACCTCGCCCGAAGGCTGCGAGTCCAGCGTCGCAGCGTACTCGGCGGAACCGCCTTCCGGCACCGTCAGTTCGGCCGTCGACAGCGTCGCGCCCCGGGCATCGTTCTCCGTCACCGTTACTTCGACATCGCTGATCGATACCGAACCGTAGCCGCCGCCCGAAGCTGCGTGCGACAGCCTTATCGCCGCATCCGCTTCCGCGTCGTCGTCTTCCGCCGCCGACACCGTCACCGATTGCGGCTCGTTCCAGTTCGAGCGCGTGAAAACCAGCCGCGAAGGCGACACGCTCACGTCGCCGGACGCGCCCGATATCGCCACGGTCACCTCGCCCGAAGGCTGCGAGTCCAGCGTCGCGGCGTATTCGGCGGAACCGCCTTCCGGCACCGACAGCGCGGCTGTCGACAGCGTCGCGCCCCGGGTATCGTTCTCCGTCACCGTTACCTCGACATCGTCGATCGATACCGCGCCGTAGTTGCCGCCCGAAGCCTCGTGCGACAGCGTCACTGGCGGGTCCGTCTCCGCGTCGTCGTCCTCCGCCGCCGTCACCGTCACGGTCTGCGACTCGTTCCAGTTCGACCGCGTGAAAACCAGTTGCGACGGCGACACGCTCACATCGCCCGACGCGCCCGATATCGCCACGGTCACCTCCCTCGAAGGCCGCACGTCCAGCACCAGGGCGTAGCTGCCGGAGTCGCCTTCGGCCACCGTCAGCGCCGTCGGCGTCACCGTCGCCCGCCCGCGGCGAGGGATGTAGGAGGGAGGCCTCGGCGTCGCCGTCACCGGCGCATCCGGGCCGGCGCCGGGGCCGGCCCCGTTCACCGCGCGCACCTCGAACTGGTAGGCGGTGCCGTTTTCCAGCCCGCTCAACTCGTGGCTGGTGATGTCCGCGCCGGCAATGTCCGTCCACGCGCCCCAGGCACCGCCGCCGGCCTTCTGCCGATATTGCCACTTCGTGATCGTGGGGTTGTCCGGGTCGGTCCAGCTCAGCGTCACCGAACCGTCGCCCGCCGCGGCGGCCAGGCCCGTCGGCTTCGCCGGCGGCGCATCCTTTTCGACCACGCTCACCAGCACCGAGGGGATACCCACCGAATCGTAGCCGCCCCCCGAGGCGCTGTGGTTCAACGTCACGTTGAGGTCCGTCATCGTGTCCGCGTCCGTCCCCGCGCTCACCGTCACCGTCTGCGGCATGCTCCAGTCGGACGTGGTGAAGGTCAGGGGCGAGCCCGTCACCGTCACATCGCCTGAAGCGCCGGTCACCGTTATCGTCACATCGCTCGACGGCGCCCTGTTCAGCCGCAACGTATAGGTGCCGGAGTCACCCTCCACCACCCTCAGCAACGTCGTCGAGACCGTCACCCCCGGCGCATCGGCCACCGTCACGTCCACCGTGCCGGCGTCCGGTATCGCATCCGCGGAAGCCCCCGTCAGCCGGAAGGCGTGGTTGATCGTCGCCGTGCCGTTGCCGACCCCGGTCACCGTCACCGCCTGCGCCGTATTGTAGTTGCCCGCCGTGAAGGTCAGGCTCGGCGGACTCACCGTCGCCGCCGACGTGTCGTTGCTCGCGACCGACAGCGTCCCCGCAAACGCCTGCGTCAGCGCCACCGTGTAGGTGGCCGTGGAACCAGGCGCCACCGTCACCGGCGCTCCGGTGATCGTCAGGGCCGGCCTGTCATCATCATCATCGCTGAGGGTCACCGTGCGGATATTGGACCAGAGGCCATTCCCATTGAACCCCCGTCCCCGGACCCTCACCTCCACCACCGCGCCCTCGGGGTAGCCGCCTCCCAACCAGGAAACCGTCCGCGCCGAACGTACCGCCGCACTGCTGGTGCGACCGTATTCCTGCCAGTTGGCACTCCCCCTGAGACGATAACCCATCTGCCAATGATTCCAGGTGGCTCCACTGGGGAGAAGATCACCACTATGGGTCCACGTCAGTTGGACCCCATGATCATAGTTGAGCACATTCGATGTGGCCCCTGTCAGCACCGGCGCCGACAGGGCATCCGGCGTCGCCGTCACCTCGTCCGACCAGACCGACTGAACGGCCGAGGCTCCGCTGCCGCGCCGGGCGAACAGCCGGAACGTGTATTCCGTCCCGCTCGTCAGCCCCGTCACCGTGGTGCTCGTCGCGCTGCCGTCCGAAACCGTCGTGGTGCTGCTCCAGTTGCCGCCCCCGCTCTTGTACTGGTAACCCCAACTCGCGATATTCGTCTGGGCGGTCCAGCTCAGGGTGACCGAACGGTCACCCGCCACCGCCGTCAGCACCGGCTTGGACGGCGCGGGATTGGCAGTCGGCGTCGCGCTCACCACCGCCGACTGCGCGCTGTTGCCGGAACCGTTCCTCGCCCGGATGCGGAAACGGTACTCGCTGTCGTTGTCCAGCCCCGTCACCGTATGGTTCGTGGTGTCCGCGTCCGAACCGGAAATAGCGGTCCAGCTGCCCCAGGCCGCGCTCCCCTTCCTCTGCTGCACCTGATACCTCGTGATCGAATCGTTCCCCGGGTCGGTCCAGGTCAGCACAACCTGCGCGTTGCCCGCCTCCGCCGACAGGCCCTTCGGCCTGGCGGGTTTGGCGGCGCCCTCGTCATCGTCGGTGATGGTCAGGGTGAGCGCGCCGTTGGCCCAGTCGTCATGGTAGCCGGTGAGGTTTATCGTCTCGTCCGGTTCGTCCCGGGTATCGCCGAGTATGCGAACGATCTTCGTGCCCTGGGTCTGGCCTTCGGCGATGGAGACGATAACGCCGTCCGGAAGGCACACGTCCGTGTCCCTCGGGATCAGGGGCGGATCGCAGGGATTAACTCCCTTGCCGGATGCAGCGGCTGTGCCAATGTCCACAGCGTAACCCATGGTAACCGAGAAGTTCGCGGGCGCAGGCTCGCTGAGGGTGAAAGTGATGGTGACATCCGTCGAACCGGAGTCGCCCTCGGTGATCGTGGCCGACGGGGACGCCGACAGCGTGATCGTCTTGGGAGCGGGGGCACTCTCCGTCACGGTGACCGTGGTGGAGGTCGTGGCGGCCACGGCAGTGCCGTCGCGGCCCTTCCAGCTCCAGGTGACGGTGTGCGTGCCTACGCCCAGCGTGGCGCAGGGAAACAGATTGACGCCGAGGCCGGTCGTAATGCCGGCAGGAGCCTGCGTGATCTCGACGCGGTTATTCCCCTCGAGGTTCGCAAGCCGGTTAATGTACGAGTTTCCCCCGGTGCGTTGTTGTAGCCAGATGAGATTATCACTCCCCCTGACCTGCTTGACCGACAGCAGGTTGAAGCACACATTCGTCGTCGCCTCGGCCGACTCGACCGTGACGGCTTTGTTCGGATCAGAGGTCAGCGTCGGGGTCTCCGCCCGCGGCGTGGCGGAGACCCAGCCAACGTTGTGGAGCACGGAATCAGCGTGGGAGCCGCCCCCGCCGCTCAAATACCGAATTGCGATATTGTAGGTCCTGCCGTTGACAAGATTTTCAATGGTGCCGGAGCGGGCAGCAGAATAGTCTGCAAGCTGTTTCCATGGGCCGCCGCCTGTTCCCTCGAAAGTCTGATGTTCCCAGTGACTGCCGACTTGACTGCCCTGATAGTCCCATCTGACCAGTATCTTGCTGTCCAGCCCGGTGGCGGACACGATGACAAGGTCGTTCGGCACCACCCTGACACGGTTGGAAGTTGCAATATGAATCCCGCCGGGACGAAGCGCTCGCATCTCGATATCATATATCTGGCCGTTGGTCAGGCCGCTTAGCGTATGTGTGGGAGCCGTAGCAGTTCCGGTGGTAGTTGCAGCTCCGAATACGCGGTACTGCCACCTGATTTGTCCGGTAATGCCAGACCAGGTCCAGGACAGGTCGACCTTGCCGTTGCCCGGCTTTGCGGTGAGTGTAATGGACTGCGCTTGCGCCGTCTGCGGCGCGAGCGCGGCAAGCGTCACCAATGCGAAAAAGACAAGAGCGAATCCCGCCTTCAGGCCGCGGGCGGTTCTCCCGAGGGCGCCCACCGGTTCAACCCCGCAGCCGGTTTTCGGGGGGGGGGGGGGTACGGAGTTCGCGCGCGAGGCGCTTGCGCCCGGCCCGGACAGCCGCGCAGCCGCGGCAGGCCGCGCCGCAGGATCGCTCATCGTCTTCGTGCCTGTCTTTGTCATGGTTTCGCTCTTGCTTTCCCGTCCCGAATCATTCGCCGCCACGTTGGCGCGGCGAGTCTTTGCGGCGATTTATAACCGAAACGGAGGGGCAATTGCAACACGCGCCAGCCGGACTTGCCGCGCCGCGGCGGGGAAGCACCGACAAGGCAGGGATTCCCCGTTCAGGCCGAATTGCGCGAGGCGTTGATGTTACCGAACATGCAGCGGACGATCATTTTTTCGTAGCGGGAGCGGTCGGACTCGTTCAGGCCGTCGCGATTGACCTGCATGAAGGCGAATTGCTGGATGACGAGCAAGGGCAGCACGATGCGCTGGCGCAATTCGATGCTGAGCCGGCTGGCGGGATTGTCCTCGAGCAGCGTCCGCTGGCCGGAAATCCGCAATACCATGTCCCGGCTCAGCCTGAATTCATCGTGGATCAGGCGCCAGAAGCCGCCGAACCCGGGATGCTCGGCCATATAGGCCGTCAGCCCGAAATTCGCCTTGCTCATGCTTTGCATGCTGTTGCCGACCAGCGTGCGAAAGAACCGGTTGCGCCGGTACAGGGTCTGCAAGTCCTCGAGGCGTCCTTCGTCGGCCAACCGCTCGAGCGCGGTTCCGAGACCGAAGAATCCGGGAACGTTCTGCCCGAGCTGGCCCCAGGCGCCGACGAAGGGAATCGCGCGCAAGTTTTCGAAATCTTCCTCTCCCGCGCCGCCGCGGCGCGGCGGCCGGCTGGCGATATTCGACTGGCCGTAATAGCTCATCGTGCTCATTTGCCGCAGGTACGGCAGGAATTGCGGATGCGACTTGAATTGCTGGTAATGTTCGAAACTGATGCGCGACAGTTTTTCCAGCAACTCGCGTTGCCGCAGATCGATTTCCCGCTCCGCCCCGTCGTACAGATTGTTCTCGAGCCCCGCCGCCAGCAACTGCCGCAGATTGTGTTCCGCGGCTTCCTGGGTGCCGTAATGGGAGCTGATGGTCTGGCCCTGCACGGTCAGCTGGATCTGGTTGCTTTCGATGGTTCTGCCGAGCGCTGCGTAGAACTGGTAGGTGCTGCCGCCGCCCCTCGCCGGCGGGCCGCCGCGACCGTCGAAGAAGGCCACCTCGACGCCCGCGGCGCGCGAAACCCTGGTGATATCTTCCTTCGACTTGAAGATCGACCAGTTCGCGGTTACATAGCCGCCGTCCTTGGTGCCGTCGGAAAAGCCGAGCATGACGGTCTGGCTGCAATCGCGCCGGCGCAGGTGGTCCCGGTAGCGCGGGTCGGCGTACAGGCGGCGCATGATCTCGCCCGCCCGGTTCAGGTCGGCGATGGTCTCGAACAGGGGCACGATGTCGACCGCGGGCTCGGACCAGCCGGCGCCGCGCAGCAGCGCCAGCAGGCTCGCCACGTCGAGCGGGCCGCGACAATTGCTGATGATATAGCGATGACAGGCGAGCGCGCCGTTGCGGCGCTGGATTTCGCGCATCAGGACAAGCGAATCCATGGTGTCGGCGAAGATCGCGTCCGCCGCTTCGGGCCGCTGGATTGCGCCGTCGAAACGCAACAGGAAATCGACCTTCGCCTCGTAATCCAGTGCGTCGAATTGCGCCGGGAACAACTCCGGATTGTGTTTCGCCGCCTGGTCGAGAGTCGCCGCGAGCACCCTCGAATCCTGCCGGATATCGAGGCTGGCGAAATGGAAACCGAAAGTCCTGACCTTGAGCAGGAAGGAATCGAGCAACTCCAGATATAGCGACTGGTAGTCGCGGACCAGGATGTCGCGGATCGTCTCGAGTTCGGCCTCGAGTTGTTGCGGCGAAGCATACGCGGCGTCGATTTCATTCACGAGTTCGCGATGCAGGCGATCTTCGATCTCTTCCAGGCGCTCGTAGACGCCGGCGAAACTGAGCCTGCGTTTCAGCCCGCGAATATCCCTGTGGTAGCAGGCGAGGATCAGGTCGCGCAATTTGCCGGCGACCCGGGATGTGATCGCCGCGGTTACCAGCGGGTTGCCGTCGCGGTCGCCGCCCGGCCAGAAGCCCACGCCGAGCAAGCGGGGGTTCGGCCGGTAGTCGCCGTCGATCTGCTCGGCGAGCCGGGCGTGAATGCGCGCGACCGCCGGATAGAAGATATTGCCGAGATACCAGCCCAGGTTGACCGCTTCATCGAGCGGCGTCGGCTTCTCCTTGTTGAAGAAGGGCGTATTGCCCAGTTGCTGCAGCAGGTTGCGCGCGCGGCCGATATCCTGCGCGCGGATTGCGCCGGTCAGGTCGGTGATGATTGCGAGCACGGTGCCGGGATAGAACTGGGTGGGATGCGCGGTCAAGGTGACTCTGGCGCGAAAACGGTCGAGCAGGGCGAGCAGTTCGTCCTGCAACTTGTCGGCGCCGGCCCTGGCGGCGAGGCGATGCAGCTCGTTGCCTTGCACCGTGTCGTGAATCCTCTCGAACGCGGCGTCTTCCAGCGCATCCACGAGCACGATCTGGCGTTCGACGTACTGTATGACCTTGAACAGGAAGCTGGCCTGCCCGTCTTTATCGAATTCCGGCCGCTGGGAAGCGAAAAAGTCGCGAATGATCCGCTCCGGATCGGCGCCGGCGGCGAGACCGTCGCGACAAGCCTCTTCCAATAACGGCAACAGCACGCCGGTCTGCTGCACGGCGTCGAGCGGCAAGGTGAGAAACAGTCCGTTGTAGAGTTGATAATTCAACTCCACCAGGTCGCGGTAATCTTTGCCGACGGACTGGATGGACATGTGGACGCTATCGATGTTTGGGGAAGGCGGTTTCCGAAAACCGCCGGCTCTGTTATAACCGCAGACCGCCGCCGCGCGCATGATAACTTACCGCAGGCTTGATCTGAAATGCCGAATCGCCGACCTGCCGGACGCATCGCCTTCCTGCTCGCGTCCTGCGCGCATGTTCCGCCGGCGGCGGCAATGGCCGGCGCGGCCGGCGTCGGCCTGACGGGCCTGGTCCTGCTGGTCGCGGCGGCAAGCGCCTGGCTGCCGCTGGCGGCGTATCGCCGCTGGACCGGCATCTGGCGCAAGGCGGCGCTGGCGCCGCTCTTGCTCCTGATGCTGTGGGTCGCGCTGATTCTCGCCGGCCGCGCCGTCGACCCGTCGGCCCATGCGCTATGGCAACTCGAACTGTTCGGCTGGGCCATGGCGACGATGGTGTACATGGTCGTCGCGCTCACGATCAAGTCGATCCTCGACAATTCCGCTCGCTGAGCCGGCGGTCAGAAGGCGAACAGGCCGAGCAGGAAGAAGGCGCAGGTCGCCAGCGCCGCGCAGCCGAGCGCATACGGCAACTGGGTTCTGACATGATCGATATGGTCGGTGGCCGAGGCCATGGAGGCGACTACCGTGGTGTCGCTGATCGGCGAGGCGTGGTCGCCGAATATCGAACCGGACAGCACCGCGGCGAGAAAGTAGCCCGGCTCGAGTTCCAGCGACAGCGCGATCTGCATCGCCAGCGGAATCATGATGGCGAAGCAGCCCCAACTCGAACCGATGGCGAAGGCGATGAAGGCGGACAGGAGGAACAGCAGCGGCAACAATAGCGGGAGCGGCATCGCCTCGCGCGCGAATTGCGCCGCATAGGTTCCGGTTCCCAACAGATTCGCCGCATCGCCCAGGGCCAGCGCGAACAGCAGGATCACCGCCACCGGCAGCAGGCCCCCCGCCCCGCGCAGGAAAGTCCGCATCAATTCGTCGACACTGGCGCGGCGATCGAACAGCGCGAGCAGCCAGCAGCAGGCGAGCGCCAGCAGCACGGCCCAGAGCACCGAGGTCGAACCGGATCCGGCGGCAATATCGCCGTCCCCGGTGATATGGAGCGCGACCGGCATGCATAGCACCATGGTCGCGATGGGCGCAATCATGTAGCGCGCGCGGTCGGCCTCGCCGGCGGCCTCCCGGCTGGCGAGAATCGACGGGTCGACCATGGGAGCGGCGTTCGGCCAGAGCACTTGTCCGTTCGCCGCGCGCTGTTCGGCCGCGCGCATGGGGCCGAGATCGAGATCGCGCCAGATCGCGAAAGCGCAGCAGAGGATCGCCAGCAGCGCATAGAAATTGAGCGGAATCGCGGTAATGAAGACCGCGACCGGATTGTCGATGGCCGCCGCCGAGAGCAGGCCGAGCACGACGGCTCCCCAGGCGTTCAGGGGAATCAGGATGCATATCGGCGCCGAAGTCGAATCGATGATATAAGCCAGCTTCTCCCTGGAAATCCGGTAATGGTCGAATAGCGGCCGCGAAATCGCGCCGGCGACGAGCAAGGTGATATTCGACTCGACGAACACGACGACGCCGGTGAAAAAAGCCAGCCATTTCGCCCGGCGGGCGTTATCGACCCAGGCGCTGTTTTCGAGCAGCCGGATGAAGCCGCGCACGCCTCCCGTTCGTTCGATCGTGGCGATCAGGCCGCCGATGACCAGGGTGAAAACGAGCACCCGGGTATCGCCCGGGTCGGCGAAGACGTTGATGACGCCGTCCAGCGCCAGCGGCAGCGCGCGCAACGGGTCGAGCGCATGCAGCAGACAGAATGCGGCCCAGATGCCGATGCCCAGGGAAATGACGACCTGCCGCGTGGCGATGGCGAGCAGGATCGCCAGCAGGGGCGGCAGGATCGAAAGTGCATTGGGCTCGTACGTCGGCAATGCGCGTCTCCGCCGCCTCCGGATATCCCTGGTACCGCTTGGATAATTCCATCCATGGAATCATTCATCGCCGCAAGACAAGAGCGCGTCTTGCCTTGCTCCCGAATACAATGGTTTGCGCCATCGCATCCATGCGCCGCGGGGAAGCTCCGGCGAATCGGGGCTGCCCCGGCCTGCCCCGGCTACTGCATCAGGCTGGCCATGGTGATCACATAGGCCCGGATCGCCTCGGCGTCGGAATCGTCGATCACCCCTTCCCAGGAAGCCATGCCCGAATCGGACAACTCGCCTTCCATCACCGCGGCATGCCAGGCCTCGGCGTCGCCGAGCCTTTCGCTCAGGCGCAGGTCGGGATACGTGTCGAGCCGGATGGAAACCGCGAACGGGCCGTGGCAGACGCTGCAATTGCGATTGTAGGCGGTTTCGCCCTGCGCGATGGTTTCATTGGAAGCATCGATCTGGGGCACTTCCGGCGGCGCCGTTTCGACCGCGGCCAGATCGGGCATTTCCGGCAGCGAGGCGTCGCCGCCGAGGCGATATACCAGCAGGCGCGAATTGTTGGTGGAAAGTTCCGTCGTCGCGACCGCCGCGCCTGGGCCTTCCTCGGGCAAGGCGGGCGAACCCGCTAGCTGGGCGATGTATTGCTCGCCTCCGGCCAGGAAAGTCGAAGGCGCCGCCATGACGCCGGCCTGGGTCAGGCTCGACCAGAGGCGCTCGCCGCCGGCGTCGTCGTAGGCGGCGAATTCGCCCGCGCGGTTGCCCTGGAACACCAGGCCGCCCGCCGTCGCCAATACTCCGCCGGCGCTCGACCCTCCGGGATGCCGCACGCGCCAGACTTCCTCCTGGGCGACCGGATCCCAGGCCTTGAGCAAGGCGGCGTTCGCCGGCGCATCGGGCAGGCTCATCATGAATCCGATGCCGCGGCCGAAATCGATCCCGGTGTTCCAGCCTTCCGGGTCGACCACGAATTCGGCGTCGGCGACATAGCCGAGGGAATTTTCCGTGACCGGGATATAGACCAGCCCGGTTCGCCGGCTGAAGGCCATCGGATACCAGTTGTGTCCGCCCAGGGGGCCGGGCACGACCAGGGCCGGCTGCCCGGTTCGGTCGTAACGCGCGGCGGGCGCTTCGACGGGGCGGCCGGTATCCGGATCGATATGGCTGGCCCAGTTGACCGGCGTATAGGGTTCGGCCGAGATGAACTCGCCGGTCGCCGCGTCGAGCACGTAGAAAAAGCCGTTCTTGGGAGCCTGCATGACCACGCGGCGCTGTTCGCCGTCGATCTCCAGATCCGCGAGCATGATGTGCTGGGTGGCGGTGTAATCCCAGGTCTCTCCCGGAACGGTCTGGTAATGCCAGCGATAACTGCCGTCGTCCGGGTCGAGCGCGACGATGGAAGCGAGAAAGAGATTGTCGCCGCCGCCGGGGCTGCGCAGCGACTGGTTCCAGGGCGAGCCGTTGCCGACCCCGATATAGAGCAGGTCGAGCTCGACGTCGTAGGCCATGGCGTCCCATACGGTGCCGCCGCCGCCGAGGCGCCACCATTCGCCGGTCCAGGAATTGGCGGCCGCGCTCATCACGTCGCTCTCGTAGCCGTCCGCCGGATTGCCGGGCACGGTATGGAAGCGCCAGACCTGTTCGCCGCTGGCGGCGTCGTAGGCGGTGACATAGCCGCGCACGCCGTACTCCGCGCCGCCGTTGCCGATCATGACCAGGCCCTTGATCACGCGCGGCGCGCCGGTGATGGTGTACGGCAAGGCGGGATCCGTGGTCATCGTTTCCCATTCCAGGTCGCCGCTGCGCGCATCGATCGCTGCCAGCCGCCCGTCGATGGTGCCGACGAATACCTTGCCGTCCCACACGGCGACGCCGCGGTTCACCACGTCGCAACAGGCGTCCCGCCCCTTGTCGCGGTCGACTTGCGGGTCGTATTTCCAGAGTTGTGCGCCGCTTTCCGCGTCGAAGGCGTACACCATGCTCCAGGCCGTCGACACGTACAGCGCGCCGTCGACCGCGACCGGCGTGGCCTCCTGGCCGCGGCTGGTATCGATATCGGCATACCAGGCCAGGCCGAGCTGGTCGACGTTGTCCCGGTTGATCCGGTCGAGCGGGCTATAGCGCTGCTCGTCATAGGTCCTGCCGTAGCTCATCCAGGCGCCGGGTTCGGCGTCCGCCCCGACCAGGCGGGCCTCGTCCACCGCCGCGGCGTACTCCTGGGCGAACGCTGCGGGAAACAGCGAAAGACCGGCGACCAGGGCCGCAGTCCGGATCTTCGGGCGAATCGATGCGGAATCAGTCATCTTTTTTTGCGCTTTCTCGCGTTGGAAAATCGGAATATGCCAGCCCGGCAAGCGCCGGCCGGCAGATATTGTCACAACTCCCCGGCCGCGTCTATTTTCGGCAGACGATGGTGGAGCGATGCATCGCATTGTGGTATGTATGACGTTCGACGCGCGGGTTGCCGATGCGGGCATGCCCTCCCCGACGGGCAATCCGCGCCCCACCAGTCAACGACAGGAGAAGCATCATGGACCGCCGATCATTCCTGAGCAACATGAGCGCGGCCTCGCTGGCTTCGATCGCCGGCGCGACATCGCTGACCGCCAAGGCCGACGCGCTCGAGGAGGCGATGAGCGAAGAGCTCGACAAGCGCATCGCCACGCCATGGATGTGCGATATCGAGCCGACTCCGGCTCCGATCCCCGGCGATACCCGGCCCTGGTACCAGCACAACGACCCGCGGCTGCCGCAAATGCCGGCGGCGCCGACCCTGATCGATTTCTTCAAATTGCGTTTCGCCCCGGCGAGCCACGTGCTGCAAAGCGCCCGGCTGGCGAAAAACAACGGCCTGGACGAGAAAATCGTGCTCGCCTGCCTGCTGCACGATATCTGCGTATCCAACCTGATCCGCACCGACCACGGCTACTGGTGCGCCCAGATGGTCGCGCCCTACGTGGACGAGGAAGTCGCCTGGGCGATCGAGAAGCACCAGGCCCTGCGCTTCTTCCCGGACGAAAGCGTCGGCTATGAATATCCGGAAGCCTATATCCGCTTCTTCGGCGCCGATTACCGGCCCGAGCCCTATATCGTGCAGGCCCACGAAGAAGCGAAGAACCACAAGTGGTACATGTCGGCGCGGCTGATCACCCTCAACGACCTGTATTCCTTCGAGGAAGGCGTGGTTGTCGACGTCGACGACTTCACCGACATCATCGGCCGCAATTTCAGGCAACCGAAGGAAGGGCTCGGCTTCGACGGCAGCCCCGTGGCCCACATGTGGCGTTCGATCATCTGGCCGAACAATTTCCTGTGATCGGACCGCGGAGTCCGGCGCCGGCAAGGCACGCCAATGACGCAGCAGAGACCCGGAGCAAGCCCAGCTCCGGGTTCCGGGGACGGCGCGTCGAATTATCAGTTGTATATCCGCGCGAAGCAGGTCGAGCAGGCATGGCCGGAAATTCCCGGCCGCCCGCTTTCGGGCCGTTTCGGCCCCTTGCTGGTCAGTTTCGAGATCACGCTGAAAATCCTCCAGGAAAGCCTCGACGAGGCCGTCGGGCGCCTGCACCTGAACAGCGGCAGGAAATGCGAAGCCGTCGCCGCCTGTCTCAACTCGCAATTGCGGCTGCTGGCCGAACTCGCCGCGCGCGAAGCCCCGGGCGGTCGCTCGCGCGGCGACGCGGGCGTGGTGGCGGGCGCGCCGGAGGCGATCCGCGGTCCGGCTTCCAGCGAATCCGTCTGGCGCGAGGTCCTTGAAAAACTGGGGCGCATGCGCGACGGCGCCGGCCTGCGCGCGGAACTCGACTTGCGCTATCGGGCGCTGACGCAAGCGCTCGATTTCGACCTCGGACTGAACGACGACCCGGGGTTCGATTACGACAAATGGGTCAAGCCTTCGCTGGCGCACGCGCTCTACTCCCCCGACCGGCGTCGCGACTATCCCGAAGACGCCTTGTTCGTCCGCGCGCACCAGGTCTGCGAAGGTCTGCTGGAGGCGATGCGCGGAGAACTGCGCGATATCGAGCAGGCCCTGTACCAGGCGAATTATCTCGCCGCCGAGAGTCGCGTTCTGACAGCGGCCCGGCTCGCGAGGCTGCTCGACGAGGTATTCGGCCTGCTGGGGGAAATGAGCCAGGCCGAATATGCTTCCCTGCGGCTCGCGCAAGGAGATGTCGACATCTCCCGCTCTCCCCGCTGGCGCACGAGCGAAGCGATCATCCGGGACCATTTCTGGTTATTCGTCCAGCAATTGAAGAATTACGGACTCGACCCCTTCCTGGTCTTCGTCAATCACAGGGAACATGTCGTCGAACATCGCCTGCTGCAGGCATTCAGGTCGCTTTCCGGGGCCATGCGGGAGAGCTTGTCCAGCCATGCCTTGCTGATGCGGAATATCCGCGGCAGCGACGCTGTCGGCGATATCGGCCGCGACGGCCCGGGCCCGGCAAGCCCCGACGCATCGCCGGCGCTGCCGGAACTCGTCGGGGCGCTTGACAGGTTGACCTTGTGGAGCGGCCTGAAATACGCCCGCAAGTCCGGCGCGATCATTCGCGAACTCGAAGACCGGCACGGGCTCGCCGGGAAATACGACCGCGCGCCGCCCGCGGAACCGAGCGCCCGCTCGCGCATGTTGCGAACCCTCGACCGCTATTTCGCGGCCCTGCGCGAAGGCGATCGGCGCGCCTGGCTCGGATTGTTCGGCGACTCGCCTTATCTGGAAGATCCCAGGGGCTCCCGCCCCGCCGTTTCCGGACAGGAACTCGAGTCGCGGTTCCGCAATCTGCGGAACCTGTTCCCGCGCATTGATTCCTGCGAATACCGTGTGCTCGGCGAAGGCGACAACTTCCTGCGGGTGCAATGGACCATCGCCGGCGCGAGCTTCCTCGAAAATATCCCCGCCAGCGCGACCCGCGACCAGCTTTTCCATTTCGACGCCGAGGGCCGCATCTGCTTCTCGGTCGCCGATTGGGAGCCCGAAAACCTCGCCGAACGACTGCTCGAACAACACCGGGAAGCCATGCTTGACGCCATTGGTCGTATTGATTGAGCGTTCTTGGGGTGTCGGTATTGCGGCTGGTTTTTCTCAGGTCGCGCATATCCACACATTCTTTTATTCTTGCTGGATACTGGATAATAGTTGGATACTCGGCGGACAGTTGACGGCGCGTCAGCTTCTCGAGGAAATGGAATCTGCATGAGAACGCCAGGATACAAGATTCGGCGACTTGCTCGGCGGCGCTGACATGTATCAATGCTCTCGTCTCAACCGTGGATCGAGCAGAGTCAGCTTGAATTCGCAGTCTTTCGGAGGCTTTCCCAACCGTCCGTTGCCGATCCGAATAGACGGCTCTACCGTAACACTCACCCGTCCCCGGTCACCGTCCTTTGTCATTTTCAGATATGCGTATGTTTGCAAGTAGAAGAAACGAAACGGTTTGATATTTTCGCTATTTGCACGACTGATCTTGCGGGGATTGCGTTCCTCTGCGGGACAAGTTGTCCAGTTCGTCATGAGATGCTCTCCTTCATGCGGAGCTTGCTCATTCATCGACTTCAAATTCTTCAATTTCGTCGCAACCGGGAAGCAGAATAAAAACAATAGCTATCATTATTCCGGTAGTAACGTTATGAAGCGCTTCCATCGCTTTACTGTTTTGTATCCGGTTGCGAAACCGCATATACCTTTGCTTGAAGCTTTTTCGCTTGGCTTCCTTCTTTTTCATGAAATCAACCTCATCGCCGAGCAGCGGCCCCGTTGGCGGCGATCCATCCCTTTTCGGTCAGCACATCGGCCGCCAATTCGATCTGCTGGGGAAAGAATCTCTTCTTGCGCTCGCTCCAGGCGTAGACCGCCGACGGTGTTGACATAAGCCTCGGCATCTTCGGCGAGGATGTCGCCTGTCTTGAAGCAGATCATCGCGTCCCCTTCGCGGTTTCAATAGTACCAATGCGGCTGAACCGCAACAATGGGTCTGCGAGCGGCACGGATGGCCTCCATCGCGCGGTCGAGGGTCTCGGGCGTGCGTACGCCGACGCGCCGAACCAGCGCTTGGGAGAACGATCGCTCGACAAGAAACTCCGCCTGCTTCCTTCCTTGCGGTCGCGCCAATCCCTCGCCCGCACAGCATCCCGATCGATCTCGCCGAGTTGCGCCAAGCTGGAGTAAGTTCTGGCTACGTTGCGAAGCCGCCGCGTCTCCCAATGCGCCGATTTCCCCTCAACCACTCGATGCCAGAAAGCTGGTAGCGCGGATACGATTCAAGATCGTCTGTCATGCCGCGATCACCCTACTTCCGTCCCTTCGTTGAGTATCGAAATGTAGCGCTCGTAGGCGAACAGCCGGGAACGGAGTTTTCCAGTGATTTCCCGCGCGATCCCGAGCCCGACGAGCGTGTTCATCGCCGTCGAGACGGCGGGAAAGGACAGTTTGGCGCGGTTGCGCGCTTCGGGCAGTGACAGGATCGGTCGCGCTTTCAACGCATCATGCACGCGCAGGGCCGAGCCGGCGCGGCGGCCTTGCCGTTCGATGCGGGCGCGGTCCGACGCGAACAGATCCAGCAGGCGGCCCGATGTGCCGACCGCGCCATCGGCGGTAATCCTCACGCCTTCGAGAAAGAAAGCGAGCCAGGCTTCCCAGTCGCCGGTGCGGCGAACGCGATCAAGCAGATCGTAGTAAATGCTCCTGTGCTGCTTGAAGTACAGGCTCAGATACAACAGTGGTTCCCGAAGCACGCCGGCCTGATGCAACAGGAGCACAATGAGCAGCCTTCCCACACGTCCGTTCCCGTCGAGAAAGGGGTGGATGGTCTCGAATTGCACATGCGCGAGTCCCGCCCGGATCAACACGGGAATCCCGTCCTCTCCGGCATGCAGAAAGCGTTCGAGAGCGGCCATGCAGTCGGGCACGGCGGTATGCGGCGGCGGTACGAAGACCGCGTTGCCGGGCCGAGTGCCGCCGATCCAGTTCTGGGAGCGGTGGAACTCGCCGGGGGTCTTGCCGCGACCGCGCTCGCCGGACATGAGCACCTCGTGGACTTCGCGAATCAACCGATTCGAAAGCGGCAAACCTTCGGCCAGACATCGCGTGCCGCGCTCCAGCGCCGCTACATGGTTCGAGACCTCGGCCACATCGTCGAGCGGCGCCCCGGGCGCTTCCTCCAGTTCGAACAGCAGCAGGTCGGACAGCGACGACTGCGTTCCCTCGATCTGGGAGGACAGGACCGCCTCCTTGCGCACATAGGCATACAGGAAGAGCGAGCGGTCCGGCAGCAACGCCGAAATGCCGTCAAGGCGGCCGAGGGCCAACACCGCCGCTTCGAAAGTTTGCTGGAGCCCGCCTTCGAAAGCCAGGGCGGGAACGGGCGGCAGCGGATTCGGCGTGAAGGCGCGAACCTGCTCGCCTCCAGCGCTCGTGACTGTATGGCTGCCGGTCTCTCCCCGTTGCATCGGGCGTTCCCTTGCTCATGAAAGTTGAATAGCGCGGAATGTTATTCACTTTTTAGCGCTAAATATAAATAACAGCCTTTGCCTTAGCAAGGTAAGCGGCTATCTCTTGCCCGGCGGATTGCCCGCCCCCTCCGGCAGCCATGGTGGCGGCCAAAGCGCGTCATACCTACCTTCATCCGCTTTTGCGACCTCGAAGACGATTCCCGCCGGCCGCACCCGCGACTTGGTCGATGGGTGGCCATGTATTGCCTGTCCCAACAGACTGTCCGGTCCAAAGTCTTCGTTATTGTAGGCATACACTGATCGTCAGCAGAGTTGTGTTGCTCCAAGTATTTGGCGATAGGCTGCCGGACTAGGATGTTTTCGGTATGGCGTTAGTATTCATATTAATCTTATACTGCTACAGATCACGTAGGCGTGTTTTCTCAAGCGTATCCAGACAATTAGGCCAGATAAGATCTCTTTTTGAGAACACCTTGAAGAGCGTATCTCTCAATGTTAAGGGAAGCGCTTCTTGAACTGCATCCGCGATAGCCGCTTTCAGTTGCTCTGCTAAATCTCTAAACTGTTCGAGCTCGATAACAAGATATTCGTCCAATGGATTGGCATTATCCGTTACGCCAACAATCGGTCCCACGAACACCGGCACAATTTCTTGCACCCCAATATTGTTATCCTTGACCCACTGAACATGGTCACTCAACTGGCTTGTTTCTTTTTTCTGATACCTTGAGGTTGAGTTTTTGCCAGTTTTTACTTCCATACATAATGCGGGCATCCCCTCCGATATCCATAGAACATCCGGGCCGGTACAAAATTCTTTATCTGGACGGGTGGCTTCGAGCCCAAGATACTGTCCCAATGCACGTAAGGCCTCTTCTGTCTGTCTAGAAGTTCCAGTTCCATCAAGATGTGCCAAGTCCGCATTCAATGTTTTTGGCATGTTAATGGTGCCGTCTGAAAATATCTTTATCTGCTGATCAACCTCTATGATTTGTTGTGGAATCTCATTGTCTTTTTTTGTTTTTGCCTTTCGTGGATAGGCAGGTATATTCTTCTGATTAGCATGCGCTCGTACAAACATCTCTTGTGCAGTATCGTCGTCACCTAGAAACAAATATGCCGCCCCTAACCACATGCAGTGCCAAGCACCAGTACTGCTACTCAAGGAAAAGGCATCCTTTAAGGTAGATGCCAAAACTTTCGCAGCATTCTGATATTCGCGCTGCCACATGAACAATCCGTATTCCGCTTCCGATTTCGACAGCCGTGTCAGTAAATCAGTATTTATATCGGAGTCTTCCAGCCTTTCACTGGCCATAAATTCATTGTAAGCCGCGATCCAATTTTTATCTCTAATCAGGCATTGTCTCGCTGCGGCGGCTAGTCCCTCTGTATCGTCTGCCTGTTTCGATACCGCGTCACCCAATGTAATTTGTTTCTGCAAGAATGGCGGCAACACCGATCTGTTTTTTGGAACCAGCATCCAGTCGACAAGACGTCTCCCAGTCAACACCACAACTCCGTGATCGCTCATGCCACGGGATATGCGACCAAAACTTTGTACAATCCTCGAGGCGATGACCGTTCTCAATGTATTAGCCAACCCGAGTTGTTTCCACATATAGCGTTCAAGTGGACCGACACCCATGGGGAGATCATCTATTACCATCACACGGCAGGTATCGCCGGGAAAATCGACACCATCGTATCTAGCGGCCAATAGCAGCTTCGGCGTTCCCACATCGCTCTTGAACTTCCTGACGGCTTGAGTCACCTGTTTTCTTAGCGGAGGAGTCACCATGTCCTGCCACTTGGCAGCTCGCTCGTAAGTTGGAACCAGCACTAACGCTTTTTTACCACTGATCAGCTGCTTGGCTATTTCGGTGTCATCCTGATCTGACCCGATCTGCGATGGAATGATGACTAACCGTTCACATTCACCTGCCGTGGTAGACGGCGTAACCACATCATCAGGAACCTTTCCAAAGGTCCGTGCAAACGCATCAGACGTGGCAAGGGTTGCAGAGAGATATACACGACGCCTGCCTTTCTGGAAGTATGGAAGCGAAAGAACAGGAACAAATGGCGGTGTAATCGAGATATCAGCACCTGAGATCAAAACACAACAGGTATCCACATGGTCCTTGATATGTTCCCAAGCAAAGATTGTGTTTTGCTTGTCGAGGTTCGCATCATGGAGAATTCTTAACAACTCGGACCTTTGTAGACCAATTTCAAAAGGCGGGATCAAAATAAGGTGTTGGGATGCCGGATTTCTTAGCTCTGCGTAACTAACTGACTTACCGCATTTTTCGTGATAGTCTTTGAATAGCGCTAACAACTCACTATAGACATTGGGAAACGAGTTTCTATCAATATGTAACGAGAATTGGTCCCGAAGAAGATGTTCTGCGGCATGGGCATCGTCAAAAATGATTGCCGACAGATCCTCTTGAAAAAAGCGGGACTTGCCATTAAACAATGCCTGATAAGTTGTTATGCATGCTGCTTCACATCGGTTATATAAATCACTACTAAACTCACCATGAAAGTATGTCGAAACATCGATACCATACCCTCTAGCTTTCTCTGCTGTTTGTTCAACAAGCTGAATTGAGCTGCATGCATAGAGCACTTTATTTCTGGTTTCATTAACTAGAGATTGCGCAATCAACAACCCTACTAGAGTTTTCCCTGCGCCTGTGTTAAGTATTATGCCGACATCGTCTTTTAAACGGTTATCGTGCCATTTGCGTAGCGCGTCACCCTGCGCCAACCAGAGATCATTGATGCCCGGATCTGATATCTTCAGTTTTTGAAAAAGCTCGATGGGATCGACTGGCAAAGCTTCTTTTTTTCTTGGCTTGATCTTTGAAAAATCGAACGTCATGAATCATGGCTCCTGTCACTTAGGGAAGCTCTGAACAGCCGCGGTTTCAGCGAGCATTCGAGCAGTCAGGGTTGTTCGCGGCGCGTCGAAACTCGCCGGACGCGCGGATCATCGCATTTTCGGACCGAAAAAAAGGATTTTCAAAGCCCTCCCGCGGGATGCCGATCAACCGTCTCCGCCCGTCTCGCCCAGTCTACGCCAAATCATCCTCTGGCATCTGACAGGCAGTATACCCTTGCAGCCCCGGCTTAATCCTGATCGACAAAATGGAACAGCACATAGTCATACCAACTCGAATATTGTTTGATCTTGGTCGCACCGTGCAACATACCCAATTTAGATCAATGTGTTGTCCAGAGTTGCTGAGGAGTCTTTCGGTACAGGCGCTCCCGAATTAAATCTGAAAATCTTTAGACTCATTTCTAGAGCGGCTGATCAATGCCAGCCTCTTTCAGCAGCATTCGACCAAGATGTGAAATCTCGATGCGAGATTTGAAGTGACCCGATTTGGAATTAAACTCCGGAACCTCGCCCTTTTTTACTTGGCTAAAATTTCGCCGAAGCAGACCTAACCGCAACAGGTTCTGTTCCCCAAGTTCGTAGAGCTTCTCCGCATCGAGCTTTTCTATTGAAGACCCATAATAGGCTGGCTCAGGTCTGTCGACAGCTTCCCATGCTTCTGAAGCGAGTTTGCCATATCTCTGACCATAGGCGTTGAGAAGCAGAAATTCATCGTCATCAATCTCACTGAACAGCCCGAGCAATCGCTTTCTCCTAATCCAGTTCGCCTCATCCGACTTCAGACCGCGAAACACGATCTCCGCGAGTTGCGAAATTCGTTCCGAAGATGTTGCCCTGGCCGCGAGGTACCCACCAGATTCGATTAGATCGCCTTTTTCAGCGTCTGCCATAATGTTGCTGACTTTATCCGCTTCGAGTCTCTCCAGTTTCGTGTTAAGCGCTCGGATATACTCTACGATCCGCTCTTGTCGCCGTCGAGGAATGATTTCCGTAATCAATTCAGCCAAGGGGCCACCGACCATCGGAATCAGACTTGCTGCTGCCTTTGTAATAAGAGCAACGTGGTCGCGCCAGTTATAATCTAACTCATTAGTCATTTCAAATTTACCTTTATCCAGTTATATGACACTGAATCATCACTACTGAATAGACCTCAATTGCATGGAGCCTCTGCGCTCTTCATGGTAACAAGACTAGGCAAGTTCATTCGGGCACCTATCGACTGGCTTGCCTGCTGAATATCCCTGTAGCGTTTCCCCAAGGGCGACAGGACAATCCACAGACGCATCAAGAGTAAGCGAGACATTCTCGTCTTCAAGCTCCTTCAACTACTCGGCCACTTTCTCCCAAGAATTGGCAATTCTAGCGTGGACATAGCAAACCCACACCCCCTCCTTGTTGTCGTCGATCTTGACAAGGGCGATACCAACATTTTTGGGATCCGTCGAACAATCCACGCCAACAAGATAGAAGCCATTTCTGCCGGTTTTCATGATGGATTCACCTCCTGTGCTGTCAGTTCGAACGTCACATCGCTCATCCAGCGTTTGAAGCCGTCGTTGTCCATGAACTGTTTGAACAGTTGATTGTCGTCCTTGATCATCGAAGTGATCACATGCCGGAGCGCCTTGTCGAATTCGATGCGGGCGTTCTCCGCATCCGAGTATTCGCGCGCGTTCCGGTACGCCTCGTTCGCGGCCACGCGCGCGGGGATCGTGCGAGTGATCAATTGTTCGACGCGATCCTTGTCTTGCCACTGAATGCCGCCGAACAGGTCGTTGAACTGTCTCACGATATTGGAGAGCCGCTCCATGTCGGGACCGGGCCGGCCACGGCCTCCGGTCGGCGGCAGGGGTTCTATTTCCGCGTCTTCGTCCGGAAGCGCGAGCGACCGCGCCGCCTGCTTCTCGATGCGATAGCTGTCCATGTCGATGGTGTCCAGAATGCCTCTGGACAGGTCGTCCTCGCGCGGAGAAGGCAATTTGGGGATCAGGAAATTGAGGAAGATCGACCGCGTTTCCCAGGCGGCGTTGGCGTAGGGCAAGACGCAGGAGAGGAAATTGCAGGTTCGCACGAACGCCTTGGCTTTGCCCTTGAAGTCGACCTGCCCGTCCTCGTCGAGTTCGCGCAGGTAGACCGCAACGCATTGGTCGAGGATCGGATCAAGCCGGTCGCGTCCTTCGCCGTCGAGGTAGCGCCGCGCGAAATCCTCGACCTGACAAGGCGCGTAGACCTGTGCTCCGTCCAGAGCCGCTTGCAGGTCGTGCAACTTGTCGGGGTCGGTCTCGTCGGACAGGATCGTCGCCCGATAGTAACCCGCGAACGCCTCGCGAATGGTCTCGGCATCGTTCAGGAAGTCCAGCACGAAGACATCGTGTTTTTTCGGATGCGCCCGGTTGAGGCGCGAGAGCGTCTGCATCGCCCGAACGCCGGACAGCGTCTTGTCCACGTACATCGTGTGCAGCAGCGGCTCGTCGTATCCGGTCTGGAACTTGTTGGCGCAGACGAGGAATCTGTAAGGATGCTCCCGGATCTTTTCGGCAATTTGGCTGGACGGAAAACCGTTCAGTGACGCTTCGCCGGCCGTCGCGCCACCGAATTCGTGCTCGCCGGAGAAAGCCACGACGGCCCGATACGGACTCTTGCGCGCCTTCAGGTAATCCTCGATAGCGCGGAAATAACGGATGGCGCGCTCAATTCCGTTGGCGACGACCATTGCCCGCGCCTCGCCGCCGATCTTGTTGCGGCCAAGCACCTGCTCGTGGAAGTGGTCCACCATGATCTCGGCCTTGAGGCGGATGGCGCGGTCGTGGCCCTCGACGAAGCGTCGCAACTTCCGCTGCGCCCTCTTCGCGTCGAACTCCGGGTCGTCTTCAATGGTCTTGGCGAGCTTGTAATAGCTCAGCACCGGCGTGTAATGCGCCAGCACATCCAGGATGAAGCCTTCCTGGATCGCCTGCTTCATGGTGTAGCTGTGGAAGGCGTGGCGCCTGACCGCGCCGTCGGGTTGCGGTTCCGGGTCGCCGAACAACTCCAGCGTCTTGTTCTTGGGCGTGGCCGTGAATGCAAAGTAGCTGGCATTGGGCAACAGCTTGCGCGATTCCATCAGCCGGTTGATCCTGTCCTCGAACGTTTCGTCTTCGTCTTCCGCGCCGGCTTTGGAGAGCGCCTGTCCGATAGCCGCGCTGGCGCGCCCGCCCTGACTGGAATGTGCTTCGTCGATGACGATGGCGAAACGGCGGCCGCGCTGCCCATCGCCGATCTCGTCGAGAATGAACGGGAACTTCTGCACCGTCGAGATGATGATCTTCTTGCCGGACTCGATGAAGCGGCGCAGGTCGCCGGAGCGGTTCGCGTGACCCACGGTGGCCGTGACTTGGGCATACTGTCGGACAGCATCGCTGATCTGCCGGTCGAGAATAAGGCGGTCGGTAACGACGATGACGGAATCGAAGATCGCGACGCCGTCTCGGCCGAGCGCGATCATCTGGTGCGCCAGCCAGGCGATGGAGTTGCTCTTGCCGCTGCCGGCCGAGTGCTGCACCAGGTAGCGCCGTCCCGCCCCGCGCTCTTTCGCATCGGCAAGCAGGCGGCGCACGGCATCGAGCTGGTGATAGCGAGGCCAGATCTGCCGGCGCGACTTCCGACCTGTTTTTTCGTCTCTGGACTCCGCGATCTGAGCGTAATTTTCAAGGATGTCGGTCAAACTTTCGCGAGTCAGCACTTCGCGCCACAGATACTCCGTCTTCAGCCCGTTCGGGTTGGGCGGATTGCCGGCACCGTCGTTCCAGCCGCGATTGAAAGGGAGGAACCACGATGCCTTGCCCTGAAGATGAGAGCAGAAACGCGCTTCGGATTCGTCCGCAGCGAAGTGCGCGACACATCGTCCGAGTTCGAACAGCTTTTCGCGCGGATTGCGGTCCTTTCTGTATTGCTCGACTGCATCATCCGCGGTTTGTTTTGTGAGATTGTTCTTGAGTTCGAAAGTGATGACCGGGAGACCGTTGATGAAAAGCGCGATGTCCAGCGCCCGCTGCGTCTCGTCGCGGCTGTAGCGAAGCTGGCGCGTGACAGTGAAGCGGTTCTGCTCGAATCGCTCCCGCGCCCGCATGTTGCCGGGCGACGGCGCACCATAGAAAAGCGCGATTTCATGGGGACCGTGCCGGATGCCGAGTCGAAGCACGTCGACCGTGCCTCGCTTCGTGATTTCGCCTTGCAGCCGGGCGAGAAACTTGCGCCGGACCGGGCCGTCTGCATCCAGAGCCAGACCTTCGGCGACCTCCGGTTGGGCGGCGCGCAGGAAAGCGGTCAACTGCGCGAGGTCGATACAATATTCGCGGTCGTAATCGCGCCAGTTCCCTCCGCTCCAGCCCAAGCCGCCGTAAGCGGCCGCCGGTTCGCCGACAGTCTTCACTGCGGGCGGCTCGCAAGAATGTCCCGTCAGCGCGGTGCAAATCAGGCTTTCGAGACTTCGTTCGCTGGTGTCGGTTGCCAAGGCTCGGCGCCTGCTTTTCAAATCGGAACTTCGCGTGCTTGTCCTGGCCGCGCCTCGTCAATCGCCGCACGAATTTCTTCGGTTCGATGTCGCACGCGCGGCCATGGCGCAGGCATCAGTACGACAACCATCAAATATCCCCTGAACAATTCCATCCATGGAATTATCCATTGCCGCAAAACAAAAGCGTGGTTTTGCCTTGCTCTCATCCCCTCTCCGCAGATCTGTCCACAGAATGTTCTGCCAGATACCTGCGAAGAGGTGCCAGAGTCCCGTGGTCGAAGAGTATCTTCACAGATCCGCGGTCGTCTTCAAGGCCTCGGTTTCATGCTTGAGCACAGCGGACACCTGCCGCGGTTCGACCTCGGGATACCACTCCAGAAACTCGCTCACAGTGGCCCCGCTCTCGAGGTTTTCGAAGAGCGCATAAGCCGGCACTCTGGTCCCTGTGAAAGCCCAAGCTCCGCTGATCTTGCGGGGATTGCGCTCCACTGCGGGACAAGTTGTCCAGCTCGTCATGAGATGCCCTCCTTCATGCGGAGCTTGCTCATTTATCGATTGCAAATCCTTCAATTTCTTCGCAACCGGGAAGCAGAGCAAAAACAATAGCTATCATTACTCCGGCAGTAACGTTATGAAACACTTCCAGCGCTTTACTGCTTTGTATCCGGTTGTGAAACTACACACACCCTTGCTTGAAGTTTTTTCGCCCGGCCTTCTTCTTTTTCATGAAATCATCCTCATCGCCGGGCAGCGGCTCCGATGTCGGCGGCCCATCCCTTTTCGGTCAGCACGCTGGCCGCCAATTCGATCTGCTGGGGAAAGAATCTCTTCTTGCGCTCGCTCCAGGCGTAGACCGCCGCGACAAGTTCGTCCTGCGACGCGAGCGCATCGTGTTCGAGAACCCAATGCACCGTCGAGAGCAACTCCAGACCGAAGGACGATTCGAAGCCCTCGACCAGGTTAGCCACGCGTTCGAAACGCTTCCGTGTTGCGGGAGAATGGCGCAGAACCTCGGCGGCGTTCTCGACGGCGCCGGGGACGATCTCCAGCGCCTTGTCGGGTTTGTCGCCGCCGTCTCCGTATCCGGATATGAAATGTCCCTCCAGCGCGTTGAGAACGTGGCGAAGGTTTTCCGCGTACGGCCCGTAGCGGCCCTTCGCATAGCGGAGCTCAAGCCGCTGGCCCGCAGCCTGCATGAAATACATCAGCTTGTGGACTTCCAGCAAAGTGATGAAGGGATCGAGGAGACCGTTCAGATAGCGGTCCATCAGCCCGACCAGCGCGGCCCGGCCCGCTGTCATCTTCGGGGTTTCGCGACGGCGCGCCATCCTCTTCGCATCCGGCGCGCCGCCGGGTTCGAAAATGACGCAATCCAGATCCTCGAAGCCGCGCAATGCTTTCTCGATGCGCGGTCGCACCTCGTTCCAGTCCAGTCCGCCGAGGCCGCTGCCGAGGGGCGGTATTGCGATCGAGCGGATTCCACGCTCGCGGATCACCCTTGCAAGGTCGACCAATCCGGCGTCGATATCCTGAATCCGGCTGTTGCCACGCCAATGCCGCTTCGTGGGGAAGTTGACGATGAAGCGGGGATTCGCGAGCGCTTCCGTCTTGAAGACGAACATGCGCCCGGGCCGAACTTCTCCGCGCGCGCACGCCTCGGCATAAGCGCGGAAATTCTCGGGAAACACCTTCTTGAATTGAAGCGCGACACCGCGCCCCATCACTCCGACGCAGTTGACGGTGTTGACATAAGCCTCGGCATCTTCGGCGAGGATATCGCCTGTCTTGAAGCAGATCATCGCATCCCCTTCGCGATTTCAATAGTACCAATGCGGCTGAACCGCGACAATGGGCCTGCGAGCGGCGGCACGGATGGCCTCCATCGCACGGTCGAGGGTCTCGGGCGTGCGCGCGCCGACGCGCCGAACCAGCGCCCAGGAGAACGACCGCTCGACAAGAAACTCCGCCTGCTTTCCCTCCTTGCGGTCGCGCCAATCCCGCGCCTGCACAGCATCCCAGTCGATCTCGCCGAGTTGCGCCAGATCGCGCCGATCCTGGAAGTAGCCGGAACCTGCATTGGACAGGGTGAAGGCCCATCGCTGTCGATTTTGTTTGGCCCAGTTGATCGTTTCGCGCAGGTCGGCCTCCAGATGCACGATGGGATCCTGGCCGCCGCGATAGTCGAGTCCGGGCTGATTGGCCTTGTGGATCATGTAGAGCATGACGGAGCGCGGGCAAAAATAGAATGGCACGCAGTCGCCTACATTAAGCCCGGGATGACATTTCACCGCATTGGTCAATCGTTGTTGCTTGATTGCATTCATGCCGATGGGCGTCCCCGGCCGCGCCTGACGCTGAAGCGCCGCATCGCACCAGAGGAAGCCGTCGGCAATGACCGATGCAAGCCGGTCTACATGGAGGATGTGATATATCTTCGGCGCGACAGGCGGCATCACGGTCAGCCCGCGGCCTCCGCCGGCCGAACCGCGGAACGGGATGCGGGCGTGTCACGGGTGTCAGGAAGATCATCGATCCGGTCGTCAGCAGCGAGGAGATCGAACTCGGGCAGCGCGGTCGCCGCCTCACGCACATCAAGCTTGCCGGTGACGACATCGGCGATCAGCCGCGTGCGGTATTCGCGGAGCAAGTCGATCTCACTTTGTGCCTGAGCGATGCCTTTCCGGATCTTCTCGATCTTCTTGTCGAGAAAATAGGCGATGGCGGCTTGTTCGGTGAGGGGCGGCAACGCCAGACCCAAGCGCTTGAGCTGGCTCGCATAGATCTGGATTACGGTGAAGCCGCGACCCATGGTCGCCTTCTGGGTCGTCGCTGCGCGGCAATCGGCGGCGTATCCCAGGAATCTTGCTTCTATTTCACGACGTGATCGAAACAGGATTACATCTCCGCCACAGCAAGCACCTGAGGGGATCAGGTTGACTGCCGATTTTCCGATTTCTTCTATCGTCTCGCCAGAAGCAGCGAAAAGTAGATCGCCGAACTTGATAGGGGTGTATTTTGCTGCTCGTTCCGGAGGAACAAATGAACGGCTTTTCTCTATGAAATGCCGGTGAGTCGTGTACAAATCGCCATATCTGACACAAGGAACTCCCGAATGAAATTCGTCCTCCTTGCTGCCGCCGCTGCCCTTGGAGAATGCTCCAATCTGGCCCAGACACCGCACTTCCCAATGTGCCGGCACATCCCCCAGCCACTCGATGCCGGAGGGCTTATAGGTCGGATAGGGCTTGCCAGTGCGCACATCGAATCGACCTGTCACGGCATCGCTGACAAGAACCTGCCTGTATTCTTCCAACAGCTCGATCAGCTTCTTCTTGATATCAATATAGCGGACGATACGTCGGTCCATGTGGTCGAGATAACGGGCGATGGCAACTTGTTCGGTAAGAGGTGGGATCGGCAACCATACAGACCGAATCGCAACTTGGGATAATCCATATCTGGTAATCTCGTTCGCTCTTGCGAAAAGCTGACCGGCAATGCCTTGAACAGATAGGGCGCGACATAGAAGCTTCCCGTATAGTTCGCCAGAAAGTGGACGAAGTAGCGCCAGATGGTAACCGCAAACGAGGTCGTAGTCCGTGCTCTCCACAAACGCCGAAACCCCTATGTCATCCCATGACTCGGAGTCCTTCGTTATAAGCATATCGTCTGCATGAATTCGAAACCTCTCGATTTCTTCCGCAGTCGCAGTAGCTTCCATGAATTCCATGTCGGCACGGATACAATCATTGTGATAAACATCCGAATAGTTGCAAAGCCGGATGGTATGCTCCTCGTCTTTCGAAAGCTTATCGACGTTGCTGAAGTAAGTTCTGGCTACGTTGCGAAGCCGCCGCGTCTCCCAATGTGCCGGCACTTCCTCCAGCCACTCAACACCGGAGGGCTTGTAGCGAAGATACGATTCAAGATCGCCTGTCATGCCACAATCACCTCGCTTCCGTTCCTTCGTTGAGTATCGAAAGGTAGCGCTCGTATGCGAACAGTCGGGAACAGCATTTTCCGGTGATTTCCCGCGCGACTCATGGTCGCCGAGATGGCGGAAAAGGATAGTTTGGGGCGACTGTGCGCTTCATGCCTGCCTTCATCCGCTTCCGCGATATCAGAGACAATCCCTACTGACCACTCCGCTATTTGGCCAATGAATTTCGATCCATTGCCCGCTTCAGTCCGCACTTGCAGGCATCTTCATATCACCAAGATCGGTTCAGCATGACCATCATGCAATTCAAGCGCCACCCGGATCAGTTTCTTCTTGGCAGCTATCTCATCATGATTCGGCTTCATGTGCGAGGCGCTCCGGATTCCAAACCCTCTCAGCAAGCTTCGTGTACAGGCGTTGACGCTTTTCGAGATCGTCCTTATGGAACTGGTGATGCGGACCAAACTGTAATCCACTGGTGCGAATAAACCGATTGAATCCAGGATCGCGTTCGTAGGCATCTTCATGGAGACTCTGTGCAAGCAGGTTTTGCTTCAGGTAATGATTGCGTTTTTCCTCATAAGAAAGATCGCCATAGCTCGCATTGAAGCTCTTGGGCAAGAGCAATAGACATCCAATTCGATTTCGATATTCTGCGAAATCCGTGGGGTGTCTAAACTCGTCGGAATGGCGCTCAAAATGATCCGCCCAGATGTGCTCGATTTCATAACCGTTATTGCCACCGCGACGCATGTACTCCTGATAGCGGGAAGGACGCTCTGATGAGGTCTCCACGTAATCGGTGAGGCGAGCAAGCAATCGATGGATTCTAGGTCTATTGTTTCCATGCAGGCAAAACCGATCATTGGTAGTGAACTTATCTCTTTCCCTCGCAAGTCTGTTCGTGAGTATGTTTGTAAGAGACGGCACATCCTTCCCGCGTATATCGCGCATGGTTAGGAACATGGCATATTGCATGGTAGAGTAATTAATCGAACGCCCATTCCAGATGCGTTGCGCAATCAAAATGTCGAGATATGCAGATACAATGCGCAGCTTACGTAGAAGCTCTCGTTCCTGATCAGTGCGCTGCAAAGATGCCAAAAGCACAGGATACTGCAATGTAAAGTTGTTCTGTGCACAGTAGTAGATAGCCTCCAGTCCTAATGTAATTTCTTGCGTAGCCTTGCGTAGATGAGAATACCAAATCCCGTAGAAGTAAAAGTCTTCTTCGATAAAACGCACAAATTCACTTTGCGAAGACAATCCCAAGGCATCTCGGTGGTCGCGCACCCAACGGTGAAACTCCGTTCCAATCAAGTCAAAATCACGCGGACTTGCGCCTCGATGCCGCTCCCGGATAGTCTTCGCATACTGGCTGCGCAACCATGCCTTGATGGCATCAGAGTCTTCTTCCTTGCCAATATCTTTCAAGTGAGATATCAGCTTTCGCCAGCGTTGATTAGCTTCATTCCGATAGTGTGGATTCTGAATGTTCGCCAGAATATAGCCCTTGAGCATATCCGTGGGTGCAAGAGAGAGCCCTCGATCATTCATGGTCTCGAAAATGGTGTATGCGTCGGTATCGGAATAGGCGGTAATTTCAATCAAATAGACATTTTCGATTAACCAGTCCGAAAAGTAAGGAAGCGCATGATCAATAAGCTCATCGGGAAATAAATCTTCCAAGTCCTGAAATCGATGAATAATATTGATGACTGACTCGGACTGTCCTTCTTCGAAGAAAGGTTTGCCAGTGAATAGCGCATCCATGCATTCGACCCTTTCTTCCACATCTATATTGAATGAACGACAGCCATATTGTGTTGAAAAAATCATTTCGGCGATAATTCCCTTCTGTTCACTGTCTTCAAGCAACCGATAGATATAGATGAGAAGTAGAGCAAGTGTAGTCAGTCGTTGCTGTCCGTCTATGATATACTTTTGGTTCTGCTTATCACTGATAATTATGGAGCCCAGAAAGTAGTGGCCATAAGTTTTGACTTCGCGACGTTCGTGATCCGAGTCGTAGCTCTCCAGGAATTTTCCCGCCATATCTTCAATCAATTCTCTTACTTGTTTTGCTTCCCATCGATACTCCCGCTGATAGTAATCAATGGAAAATTTTCCTCCGCTAAGCAAGGAACGAAGATTCTTGGCATCGCCGCGAATTTCTTTCATCAGACATTTCCTCCTGTGATCTCGTCAAGCAAACCTTCAGTTTTCCTCTCGACCGCCAAGATATCAGTACGAATCTCGTCCAGTGATCGCAGTGGTGGCGGCTTGTAGAAGTAGCGGTTGAAGCTGATCTCGTAGCCGATCTTGACGCTGTCCCGCCTATACCAGGCATCGGGAGCCCAAGGCAGCACTTCGCGTCGGAGGAAGGCTTCGATGCCTCCTTCTTCCGGCAGCGGAATCTGCTCGGTGTCGCGCAGGTCGCTGTCTGGTTCGTATTCCACAACGGCGGGCTTGCCGTTGATCCTTGTTGCGAACAGGCCGCGCAATGGATCGGCCTCCATGTCCCGCTTGTGAATCCGCCGGATCACGGGCGGCGCGTCTTCGCTCCGGGTGCCCTGCTCCTTGAGCCGCTTGATCTCCGCTGCCTTGCAAGCACGGTTCGGATCCGCCTCCGCGATGCGCAGGGGCCGCTCGACCGTCACCTTCCAGTAGCCGAAAGCGGCGTTGTCGAAAATCCTGCTCTGCTCGGTTTCCTCGAAGGCGAGAAAGGTATCGCAGATGCGCTTGATGTCGTCTTCGCCAAGTTCGCAGTTCTTCTTGCCGAGGTTCTTGCGCAGCGGACGGTGCCAGCCGGAGGCGTCGATCAACTGTACCTTGCCGCGCCGGTGTTCCGGCTTGCGGTTCGTCAGCACCCACACATAGGTGGCGATGCCGGTGTTGTAGAACAGATTCAGCGGCAGGGCGACAACCGCTTCAAGCCAGTCGTTCTCAATGATCCAGCGGCGGATGTTGCTCTCGCCCTTGCCGGCGGTGCCGGTAAACAACGAACTGCCATTATGTACTTCGGCGATGCGACTGCCGAGCGGCGTGCGTCGCTTCATCTTGGAAAGTTTGTTGGCGAGGAACAGCATCTGGCCGTCTTTCACGTTCGTGACCAGTGAATACTCCGGGTCGCCGCCGTGTTCGATCAGAAAACGCGGGTCGCGCATTCCCTTCTTGCCGCCCATGCGTTCGAGGTCGGTCTTCCAATTCTTGCCGTAGGGCGGATTGGACAGCATGAAGTCGAACTCGCGGGACGGAAAGGCGTCGTTGGCGAGCGTGGAATGCTCCGGGCCGCCCGCGATATTGTCGGCGGCTTCGCCTTCGCCCTTGAGCAGGAGGTCGGCCTTGCAGATGGCATAGGTTTCGGCGTTGATCTCCTGGCCGTACAGATGCGTGGAAACCCGCTTGCCGCGCTCGGCGGCGAGTTCCCGCAAGGTCTCTTCAGCCACGGTCAGCATGCCGCCGGTGCCGCAGGCGCCGTCGTAGAGCAGCCAGGTGCCGGATTCGATTCGGTCGGTGACGGGCAGGAACACGAGCTTCGCCATCAGGCGCACCGCGTCTCTGGGAGTCCAGTGTTCGCCGGCTTCCTCGTTGTTTTCTTCGTTGAAGCGGCGCACCAGCTCTTCGAAGATCGTGCCCATACCGTGGTTGTCGAGGCCGGGACGACGGACAGAACCGTCGCTGTTCCTGGTTGGATCCGGGCTCAAGTTGATATCGGGCGAAGTCAGCTTCTCGACCAATGCCCCGAGCGCGTCGGCCCGCGCGAGACGCGGTATCTGGTTGCGGAACTCGAAGCTGTCGAGGATGTCCTGCACGTTGGGCGAGAACCCGTCGAGCCATGCTTCGAAATCGGCCCTGAGTCGCTGCGGATTGGAGCGGGCGCGCAGGTCGCGCAGGGTAAACGGCGAGGTGTTGTAGAAGGCTTGACCCGCAGCCTGGCGCAGGGCTGCATCCTGCTCGACCACGCCGGTTTCATCAAGCGAAGCCTTCATGTCGAGGACGGCCTGCTTGTCGTCTTCGAGCACCGCATCGAGACGACGCAGCACCGTCATCGGCAAGATCACGTCGCGATACTTGCCGCGCACGTAGAGGTCGCGCAACACATCGTCCGCAATGCTCCAGATGTAGTTCGCGATCCAGTTCAGGTTCGGGCCGGCATCGCTCACGCAGTGTCTATCCTCCGGCGCGAACGCCGTTCCATCGAGTCATGCTTCCTTCCCTGGGCGGGATTCGGAAGCGAAAGTGAGCGCGGCGTCAAGGGTCCGCTCTTCCCGCAGGCTGAAAAGCTGGATGCAGCGGGCTGGATGGAAGTAATTGGATGCCAGCTGCCGACCGTCACGAGCGCCGGCTCCATGTTTCCGCAGCATCTCTCGGGGAACGCATGTTGCATTCTTCCGCAGGCTTTGGCAACCTCGGCTGGCATCGCCGGAAAAATAAAGGCTATCGGCAATCGGGACTTGTGGCGGCTACTTGAATAGCGGGAGCAAACATGAAACCCATCCAAAACGGCTGCTTGCGTCGTGTAGTGTGAGGCGTACAGTGAACCATGAGGATCAGGCACAAGGGACTGCGGACGCTGCATGAGCGCGACGATGCCGCGCGGCTGCCCGCCGGTCTGGCGTCGCGCCTTCGGCGCATCCTGTTCCGCCTGCAATAGGCGACGCATCCGGGCGATGCCGTCGCTCAGGGCTTTCGCCTGCATCCCCTGAAGGGCGACCGCGCGGGCCAATGGAGCGTTCGCGTTTTCGGCAACTGGCGCGTGGTGTTTCGCTTCGAAGACGGCGAAGCTGTGGATGTGGATGTGATCGACTACCATTGACGTAAGGAAACCCTTGACCATGAACGACATTGCGAGCGACCGCGTCGGGGCGATGCTGACGCCGCATTTGGGCGAACTGATCCGCGAGAGCATGGACGAAGCGGGCTGGAATGTGACCGGAACGGCGGCTCGGCTTGGCTGCAAGCGCGTGACTCTCTCGCGCCTGTTGAACGGCAAGGCGGGCGTATCGGCGAAGATGGCGCTGGCGCTGGAGGACATCGGCTGGGGCACGGCCGACCATTGGATGCGGATGCAGGCGAGTTACGAGCTTGCCCAAGCGCGACGCGAACGGACAGCTGAGAAATAGCCCATACAGACGCTGCGCACATGATCCAGGATCTGGCAAGATACCTCCCCGCATGCGCATGATCTGATTCATACCGTAACGGTCAAGCCTGCGCCCTCCCTCGCAAAATACCTGCCCTTCCTTGGCGAGGGCTGGGAAAAAAGGGAATGTCATGAATCACCTGAATTTTCGGCAGCCGCGCACCGCGTCGGAGTCAACGATCACTATGCAATCGGGAGCGATGACATCAATAGACGCATGGAATTGACAGGCTTGTTGGAAAATAATTTCGAGGAGTCAATCCAGCGCAGCAACGAGACCATCGATCACATCATGTCCCTGTAACAGGATTGGCAGGAGAAAAGCTATGAATCAGTTCAATCGAACCACGGCAAGCCAGAGCTTAAACACATCGGTGCGGGATAATGACGCAGGGGAAAATAGCGCTCCAGTACATCTCCTCTCAAGCGCCAACGCCGCAGTGACCCGGGCATTGGCTTCGGTGGGCTCCACTCGAACAATCGGTTCAACGGCAAGAACCGCAGAAGCCGAAAATCGATCCATATCTTCACAAGGTCATAACCGGAACGAGAGAGTTGCCGGGCCAATGGTGGATTTTCCGCCGTTGGCGAAGCGGCGGCCTCGCGCAACCACGTTCCATGCATTGCAGGAATGGGAAGGGTATGTGGTCGAGATCGCAGAAAACGAGTTCACAGCGAACCTGGTGGACCTCACGGCAGGACGCTCTCGCGAGACCGAGGAGGCTACGATTCCCCTGGACGAGGTGTCCGCAGACGACGCTTCCCGCATGACGGAGGGCAGCATATTCCGCTGGGTGATCGGCTACGAGCATTCCCCCGAGGGCACACGCAAGCGGGTATCGCAGATCGTCTTTCGGGATCTGCCCGCGATAACCGAAAGCGACATGGCGGCTGGCAGGGCGTGGGCGAAGCACATGGCGGAGGCCCTGCGCGAGTGAGCAAGGCAGGATGCCAAATGTGCATCATGGCCGGGGCCGCCACGGCCAATGCTTATGTGTCCACCACGAAGACACCGCCGTCCCGTTCGGGCCTCAGCCATGGGAAAGCAGCAGTGGCGAAGACCTTGCGGGAATCGGGAGTCCAGTTCCGTTCTCTGAACTCTCAGACCGGACCGGTGCGGCTGCGACGTTGCCTCGGTTCCACAACCCCATGCCATTTCATTACCCCTCAACTGGATTCAATACGTTCGCGATCACATCAAGTTTTTCCCTGACTTCTGGATGAATTTCGCTTTCATGCATGACAGAGGCCAACAAGTACAAATCCCGTTTGCGCGCACCTTTTCCGACACGCTCCAGCAGCGGCATCAAGAATTCTTCGCTTGCCTTCATGCGTGTAAGGGCAACATGGTCCCCAAACAAATCCGTTCCTTTGGGCACCTGTTTCCAGAATTCTTCATCAATTACAAGCTGCATCAACGGGAAGTCATCGATCAATCGCGCAATACTCTCCGGATGCAGAAGATAATTTTCAATTTCATAACGTCGCCATCTCAACACCTTCAATCCAGCATTCGTTGTCTCCTGGTCCGGCTGATCGAGATTGTCTCCATCAAGCAGGCAAAGACCATGAATTGAAGGAAATGCCGCTTTCATTGCAAAAAAATGTGTTTTCGCTTCGCGAAGACTTCTTCCGCCGAGCCAGTGAACAAACGGGCGTTTGAAGTATTCATTGGATTCATGATTGAGAATGTGCGCCCATTCCTTCAGAATTTTCTCATCCGTCTCTCCCTCCACATAAAGCACTCCTCCAGCGTCTCGACCGAGCAGTAAATCAGTGGTCGTGACGCGCTTGAGAGCTTCCCGGACCTGATCTCGTTCCGTGTCGCTCGTCAATGCGCTGGGCGCCTCGCCGAAAAAGCCGAGCACGCGTTCCGGTTCCGTCGCGTCAAGCACAACCTCGGAGTGAGTAGCGATGATCACCTGTCCCCTTCGCTCATGCGCAACCCGACGAATCAGGTCGTAGACTTGTCCTTGCAGCATGACATGCTGGTGCGCGTCGGGCTCGTCGAGGAGGATCACCGCGGCGGGACGCGCATACAGGAAGGCTAGCAGCAGGAGCACCTGGAGCGTTCCGCTCCCCGCATTGGAGAGGTCGAGAGGCCTGCGTCCCTTCTTGCGGCTCAGCTCGCGATATTCGCACACGATGTACGGCTGAGCAGGCGAGTATACGGGCTTCAGCAACTCCACCTGGAACAAGTCCCGGATCTGTTTCGCCAGAGCTTGCCAGTCTTCCGCGCGGTCGCTCTCGGCTATTTCCAGCAGCAGGTTCCTGAGAATCTCGCCAGGTCGCCCCTGACCGACGAGCAGGTCTTGCATGCCGCGGTCGCGCCGCGGTTCATCGCGCTCGATCCCCGAGAGCGGCGGCACATGAACAATTTCCAGAGCTTTCGCGGCTGCCGGCGGAAAATCCAGGATAGCTTTGCGATCAAGATCTTTCGCGCCGCTGGGTCTGACATACACCAGCTCGGGATTGGCGTATTGGAGTTCGATTCCGCAAGTCCAGGGCTTGTCATCCTGAAAACCCTCCGCGACAATCTCGATAAGTCGCGGTGTTCCAGACATGCCCTTTGGGCCAGTAACCCTCCTGTCTTCCCACAGCAGATTCATTTCCCGGAGCGGCACAGCTGTAATGTCGGCGCGTGGTATGGCGACTCCCGAACGCCTGACCGCCCTGCTTCCCTCCCGTTGGGAAATCCACCGATGGAGGGCCAGTTTCCACATTGCGACTATTTGCAGGAGCGTCGATTTTCCGGCATTGTTCGGCCCTGCCAGAACAACCGAATCCGACAGATCGAACCTCTGCTCGCGGAAGCGTTTGAAATTCCTGACAGTGATGCGGCGGATCATCAGTAATTCCCTGCGCGCAAAAAGTGTTCTGCAACGAGCGAAGGCTTGCAGACAGGCAATTCACGCAAGAACCTGAAGTGTCTTCTATATCCATGTTCCGGAATGTTCGAGTTGCGGAAATACGGAACCATGATATAAGTACTCATTCGCTCGCAGCTCCCCGCGCCGCCTCATCCAATTCGTCGATCTCGCCGATGATTTGCGTCTTGATGCCTTGCAGTTCCTCCAATATCTCCAGCGAGTCGCGGTGCTCGACCTTCGCGCGTATGGGAGCCGAATCAAAAGCTTTCCGACAAGACAGGAACTTGGCCGCAACGGTATCGACAGCATGTGACAGGACCGCCTCGACAACAGAGGCAAGCGCCGTCTGGCGCCGGCCAACCGGGAGGATCGCAACGCCGTACCGAAGTTCCGCCTCGCCGACCGCCGAGAAATACAGGTCCGTTGCCGGGCAGTCTCCCATCCAGGTCTCGACAACCGGATCGGGAGACCGGCGCAACAGTTCGGATACCACATTCGTGTCGACCAGGACGGCCATCGCGCCGCGCTCAATCGAAGGTGGGCGGCTTGCGCATCGGCCCCCGCGGCGGCAGTTCAAGATCCGCGCCGCCGAGAGGCGCCATGCGGGCGCGAATGGCGCTTGCGAGATTCCTGGGAGCTTCCCTGCGCTCGACAGCCTCGCGCAGGATAATGCGTACTTCTTCCTCCATCGACCGGCTATGTTCGGCGGCCCGCACGCGCAGGCGCGTCTTCACCTCGTCGTCGAGATTGCGGATCGTGATGCTCGCCATGCCCCTGTCCTCCGCCTGCCAGTCGGTTGCATTCTATCAGCGACTGCGATGCAATCAAGATGCCGGCACACTTGTCCATACGCTACTCGCGTCGCTGGCGACGGCTTCGCTGTTCACCGACACTGTTGCCGCAAACCGTGTCGGGTACTCCGCAGGCGCTGCCGTCGCCGTGTCCGATCGCATACTTCACGCGGCGACTTGCGCAACCGTCCCACATTCGGGCAGCTGACGGCACGGTAATGTGCGCACCATGACTTCTGCGTTCGCGGCAACAAGTGAACAGGGACCGAATCTCCAGCAATACCCGCGCCGCCGTTCACCGGTGCGCTACGGAAACATGTGTCATGCGCTCGTTGGGTGTATGGAACATGTGATACAAAACGTGCGCGGCGACCGCCTGCTGCACTCCGGGATTCGCCTGGTCAAGGCGATCATCCGGTACCTGGAAAGCCGGACACCACCGCGGAAATAGCCGGGTTCGGCGCTGAATCGGGAACAGGATCGCGACCCGTGACGAAGGACGAAGACGCGCCGGAAGCGGATCCGGAACAGCTATATGAGGCTTCGCATTTGTTTAGCATGTCCTCTCATTCACAGCCCCAACGCTGCCTGGAGTTTTCGCAGTGATTCCTGCTGTTTCTTTTTTTCCATCTTCCGTATATTGATCAGCTTCCATTGAATCGCAGGCAGTTGGTCAATGCCTGTCACTGGCATAAGAGTCCAATCCGGTTCCCCTTGTTTGATCGAGAGCAGGAATTTCTTCTCGTCCCCTGTCATTGAGTTCGTCATTGTTTCGATGAGCATTTCGCGCACTGCCGCCAGTTCGTCGTGCTCAACGTCTTCGTTCGTCATTCCGGCAAACTCTTGCTCGAACATTTGTCGAAAATCTTTCAGGTTGGGTGCGAGCAGTTCGTTCATCGGCCGGTTGTGGCTCGCAAGATAAATGATGAAGGCGGTGCGGATTTCATCTGTGATGCCTTCGTTCTCCATCAGGATCTTGACATCGAAGATATCGCGCGGATGCTGTCGGTCAAGTGCTGCGCATAACTTTCCGCCATACAGATCCACAACCGCCAGCGTGCAGGCCGTCGCCGAGGCCTCGAACATTATTTCGGCCTGCTCGCTCAGCTCCCGTTCCACAGGCGCAAATACAGTACCCCGGAGCACCAGACTTGGCTCGACCTTGATCGTCGCCTCTGCCGTGCTGACAGATAACTTGGAAACATGCTCCGCTGCTCTTGCCCGGTTCTCCTTCACAGTCGCTCCGGGTACGGTTCTTCGGATCTCGGCAGCGATTTGCTGCAATGCCTCACCGATACTTGCCAATGCCGTGTCGCGCGGTTCCAGAGGCAAGTAGGTCAGATCAATATCGACCGACAGTCGCGGCATGTCGCGCACATAAAGATTAATCGCCGTGCCGCCCTTCAGCGCGAAACACTCCTCTGCCGCCACATGGGGCATGACTCGCAGCATCAGTTGTGCCTGTTTGAAGTAGGGACTGTCTTTCATGCTGAATTCACCGATGCCTTCCACTGCAGGTTCGAATCAGGAACAGTGATGTTGTATTTGGCATCCAGTCGGCCGCCTTTGACTATCATGCGCTTGCCTTTGCCGAAGTCCACTTTTAACAGATCCAGTTTCTTGATCCAGGCATGGTTGCAGGCTTCTGCGAGAAACATGAACAGCCGCTTCACTTTCACCGAACGGCACTGTTCCAGCAGCGACTGCACCAAGCGCGGCCGCAGGGTGGTCAACCCCTCCATGAGCAGGGCGGCCTCTTCAAAAGATTCTTTCGCAGGTACGAGGTACAGCACTTCCATGATGGCGCGTTCGGGGGCTGAGAGGGTTATGGCGCAAGCGGCCAGTTCCTTTTTGGTGAGGCCTGTATTCGGATCGTCGGCAAAAAGCTTTGTGGTGAAATAACGAAGCGCCAGTCCCCAGTCATATTGCCGGAACCAGACGGGCAGTCGGGTGCCGGGGCTGCCGAACAGGGATACGGTCCCACCCTTCCCCATCGCCAGGAAATGCGCATACCCCTGTATCTGCAGCGCCGATTTGGCCCCCGCATGAACGGGCAGCTTCAATTGTTCCTGGAGGGCATGCAGGCCACCGGTCCACTCGACCGTGCCGTCGGCACGCGCATAAGCACCTTGGCCGATGCGCCGTATCCAGCCACTTTTCTCATACTCATGCACCAGTTGCTGATAGGCGCCTTGAGCCTCCAGCCAACGCGACACCGCCACACTGCCCTGGGGCCATGCTGTGAGCAGGCGGTTTAATTTGCTTCGGGATTCACTAGTCATGCTTGTCAATCTAGCGAAAAAACAAACCTTGCTCAAGTGGAAAGTTTATTTTGAGCCTGATTTAACAGATTTATCTTGTTAATCAGGTGTTTTAGTAAACCGCGCGCTCATAACTTGCCGCCTTATTGGTTGTGATAGCCAGCACACCACTTGCACCCCTGTTCGGCTACATGGCGGAGCAGCAATTCGGAGTCGGCAGACCGCAAGCCGCCATCTGTCGAGGTGTCTTGAAACCTATCCAGCTATTTGTCATTTATGGTGTCCGGATCGGAGCCCGGCATCCCGCGCGCAAGCGGGAATGGTGCCCGAGGCCGGAATCGAACCGGCACGATCGCAAGGATCGAGGGATTTTAAGTCCCTTGTGTCTACCCGTTTCACCACTCGGGCGGGTTTGCGCGCGACGCGGGCGTTGCGGAGGGTCGCGGAATTGGAGGCTGGGGTCGGAATCGAACCGGCGTACGCGGAGTTGCAGTCCGCTGCATGGCCACTCTGCCACCCAGCCTTGTTGGTTTCGCGCGGCAATATAGCAAAATGCCGCTGCGGCTCCCGCGCCGGCGGCGCGTTGCGGCTATCTTGCCGGCGAGGAAATTGGAGCGGGAAACGAGACTCGAACTCGCGACCCCGACCTTGGCAAGGTCGTGCTCTACCAACTGAGCTATTCCCGCATCAGGCAGGCGGCCTATTCTAAACGCAATCGAAGTCGAGTCAAGCAGGCTGCCGCGCGATCCGCGAACCGCGATATGACGCGGTTTTTATTCCGATCTTGCCTGCAACGGCGATTCGCGGCTGCGGTTTCAGACAGACTCGCGCGATGTTGTCTTGCGTCGGATTCAATGGTCCTCATCGCCGTGCCGGGAATATCCCGGCTCCGGGGCTCGCGCGATGTCGTCTTGCGCCGGATTCAGTGGTTCGCGCCGTCGAATCCGGCAGCGCATTCATGCCCCGCGGGGAAACCATGATCAATCAGGACTTCCCTGCCGCTCGCGCAGGCCCCGCCAGGCGCGATGGAAATATTGTCCCATCGACCACAGGGCGAGGATCGCCGAGAGATAGATCAGGCCCGAGCCGAGCAGCCAGAGCAGCCGCGGCTCGCCGTCCTCGAGCATCAGCAAGGCGATGATGGCGAGCATCTGGATCGTCGCCTTCAGTTTGCCCGCGAAAGCCACCGCGACGCGCTTGCCCTTCGCCGCGGTCCATTCGCGCAAGGCGGAAATCAGCAATTCGCGCGCGACGATGACAGCGACCGGCAACAGCAGCGCCGGATAGGCCGCCAGCAATACCAGCGAGACCACGACGACAAGCAACTTGTCCGCGACCGGGTCGAGAAAGGCCCCGAGTTCGGTCGCCTGATCGAGCTTGCGGGCAAGAAAGCCGTCGAGCCAGTCGGTCAGGCTGGCGACGGCGAAAACCGTTGCGGCAAGCAAATGGGCCTGGGCCAGATCCGAGTAATAGAACAATACGATCAGCGGAATCAGCAGCACGCGCAAGATCGATGTCAGATTGGCGTAGTTCATTCCTGTTCCCGCCTGCCCGCCCCGGCAACTCGCGCGAGACCTTTCCGCATTTGCCGGGCAGGCGGAAATCCGTTCGCGGCCTGTTGATTGCTCGCCGGACATCCTCCGAGCTTCCATCCTTGGGGCAGTTTCTTCGCCGCAAGGCCGAAGCGCGGTTTTGCCCTGTTCCCGAATCCGGCGGCTTGCGCCGTCGAATGGAGCGGACCAGATTGTCCCAGACCGGGCCGGGCGGGCGGCAAGGCTGGATGTCGGGGAATGCGCGCGAACCCCATCAGGAAGCCCCGTGCAGATGTTGGTATATTATTTCGGCCAGATGTCGGCTGATGCCGTTGACATCGGCGAGTTGCGTTTCGCTGGCGCGCAGCAGTTGCCGGCGCCCCCCGAAATGGCGCAACAACTCCCGGCGGCGGACCGGACCGATGCCGGGGATGCTCTCCAGCAACGAGGTTCCGCCGGCCCTGGCGCGCTTGCGGCGATGGCCGGCTATGGCGAAGCGATGGGCTTCGTCGCGCACTTGCTGCAACAGGTGCAAGGCCGGGGATATGGCGTCTATCGCCACTTCCCGGGTCTCGCCGTCCCGGCGCAGATACAGGGTTTCCTGACCGGGGCGGCGGCTGGCGCCCTTGGCGATGGCCAGCAAGGGGAGATTTTCGATGCCGAGTTCCCCGCATGCTTTCGCGGCGCGGCCGAGTTGCCCCGCGCCGCCGTCGATCAGCGCCAGATCGGGCATTTTGGCCTCGCCGGCCAGCAGTCGGGCGAAACGCCGCCGCAATACCTGTTCCATGGCCGCGTAGTCGTCTCCCGCCTTGACCGCATTGATGTTGAAGCGCCGGTATTCGCTCCTGGCCGGGCCGTTTTCGTCGAAGACGACGGCCGCGGCGACGGTTTCCCGTCCCGCGGTATGGCTGATGTCGAAACATTCGAGCCGCGCGGGAACCCGCGTCAATTTGAGCGCCCGTTGCAGATAAAGCAACCGGCGGCGGATATTGCGCTTGTCGGCCAGCAAGGTCTCGAGCGACTGGCGCGCGTTGGCGCTCGCCAGTTCCAGCCATCTGGCGCGGTGGCTGCGGACGCGGCAGACCAGCCGCAACTTGCGTTCCGCCACATGGCTCAAGGCGGCTTCGATCTGCTCCGCATCTTCCGGCAGTTCGGGCACGATCACCTCGGCGGGCATGAGCGCCGGCTTGCCGCCGGACAGGTATACCTGGGCGATGAAAGCCGCGACCACCTCGGTCGCGTCCCGGGCGATCCTGAAGCGGGGGAAGTGGCTTTTCGAATCGATGATCCGCCCCGCCCTGACATGGATCACATGCACGCAGACATAAGGCTGGTCGAGCGCCGCCGCGATGATGTCGGCGTCGCCGCCCTTGTTCGCCACGACCTGCCGGTCCTGTATGCGCCGCAAGGCGGCGATGCGGTCGCGCATGACCGCGGCCTGCTCGAACTGCTCGCGCCCGGCCGCCGCCTCCATGTCCCGGGCGAGCGCGTCGAACAGTTTTTCGCTCTTGCCTTGCAGGAACAGCTTCGAATAGCGCACCTGGTCCGCGTACGCCTCTTTCGATACGAGGCCGACGCAAGGCGCCGTGCAGCGCTTGATCTGGTATTGCAGGCACGGCCGCGCGCGATTGCTGAAATAGCTGTCCTCGCATTGGCGCACCTGGAAGACCTTCTGCAATACGTTCAGGCTGTCCCGCGTCGAATGGGCGCTTGGATAAGGGCCGAAATGGATCCCCTTGCCCCGCCGCCGGCCGCGATAGAAGGAAAGCCTGGGGAACTCCTGATGTTCGGTAAGCAGGATATAGGGATAGGACTTGTCGTCGCGCAACTGGATATTGTAAGGGGGGCGATATTGCTTGATCAGCGACTGTTCGAGCAACAGCGCTTCGGTTTCGTTGTGAGTGACCGTGACTTCGATGCCCGCCACCTTGCTCAACATGGCCAGGCTGCGCGCGTTCAGCGCCGAACCGCGGAAATAACTGCGCACCCGGTTGCGAAGATTGGCGGCCTTGCCGATATAGAGAGCCTTGCCGGCGCCGTCCAGCATCTGGTACACCCCCGGCCTGCGCGCGAGGCCGGCGATGAAACTTTCGTGATCGAAGGCGTTTTTTTCAGTCATGGCAAGGAGTTGCAAATCATACCCGGCCCAAAAAGCTTAGCGGATGGCGGACAGGGGCTCAACCGGCGGCGGGCCGTCCGCGCCGACGATGCGAACTTCCGGCTCCAGCGCGACGCCGAATTCGGCCAGCACCCGTTCGCGCATCTCCATGGCGAGCGCGTGCAACTCCCTGCCGCTGGCCCCGCCCCGGTTGACCAGGATCAGCGCGTGACGCTCGAAGACGCCGGCGGCGCCGCGGGCGCGGCCCCGGAAGCCGCATTGCTCGAGCAGCCAGCCGGCGGGCACCTTCACGCCCGCGCCCGCCGCGAACGCGGGCGGCGAGTCGCAGCGGCGGCGCAATGCTTCGAACTGCTCGCGCGAGAGCACGGGATTCCTGAAGAAACTGCCGGCATTGCCGAGCACGGCGGGGTCGGGCAGCTTGCGCCGCCGGATGCGGCAGACGGCTTCGAATACCTCGCGCGGCGCAACTTCGGCGCGGCCGGCGAAGGCTTCCGCCAGTTCCGGATATCGCGTTTCCGGCGCGGATTCCCGCGACAGCCGCAAGGTCAGCCAACAAACCACTCGCGGCAGCGGCAGCGGCTGTTTCAGCGCGCTGTCGCGATAGGCGAAGCCGCAATCGGCGCGCGACCATACGCGGCGCTCGCCGCCGGCGCAGTCGAACAATTCCAGTTCGACGCAGAAGTTTTCGAATTCGACGCCGTAAGCGCCGATATTCTGCACCGGCGCGGCGCCGGCGCTGCCGGGAATCAGCGCCAGGTTTTCAAGGCCGTGCAGACCGTTTTCAAGGCAATACCGCACCAGTTCATGCCAGTTTTCCCCGGCGGCGGCCCGCACCAGGCCGCTGTCCCGGTCGATTTCGACGCCGCGATTGCGCATCAGCAATACCATGCCGGGGAAATCGCCGGCGAACAGCACATTGCTGCCGCCGCCGAGCAACAGCAAGGGCAACTCGCGCGCATCCGCCAGTTCCACCGCCCGCTCGAGATCCCCGACGGCGCGAATTTCCGCCAGCCATGCGGCGCGCGCCGCGACGCCGAAGGAATTGTAGGGCCGCAGTTGCGCGTCGCGAACCAGTTTCATGTGGCGGCCGGCCGCCCTCGCAGGTCCGCGAGCATGCGCCGCAGCAATCCCTCGCAGGCGGGCTCGAGCAATTCGATCAGGTCCGCGAAGTCCTCGTCCCCTCCCCAATAAGGGTCGGGCACCGATTGCAGGTCCGAATCGGAAAAATCGAGCATCAGGCGCAGCCGCGAACGAAGATGGTCCGGGCAATTCGTCTGCAGGAATCGCAGATTGCTCTGATCCATGGCGAGGATGTAGTCGAAATTCCCGTAATCTTCCGGCGCGACCTGCCGCGCGCGCAAGGATTCCAGCGCGTAGCCTTTCATGCGCCCGGCGCGGATGGCGCGACTGTCGGGCGCTTCGCCGATGTGATAATCGCCGGTGCCGGCGGAATCGACCCGGATCGCCTGGGCAAGTTCCCGTTCCGCGACCCGCTTGCGCAAGATCGCTTCGGCGGTCGGCGAACGGCAGATATTGCCGAGACAGACGAAAAGGACCGCAACGCGTTCGGCTGCGCCGGATTGCTTCATGGCGCGGCGCCCTCCCCGAGCAAGTGTCTGCGCGCCTCGCGCAGGTCGTTTTCGGTATCGATGCCCGGCGGGAAGCGCTCGCTCGCCAGCGCCGCATGCACTTTCGCGCCATGACTCAGCGCCCGCAATTGCTCGAGCCCTTCGCTGCGCTCCAGCGCGGAGCGCGGCCAGCTCGCGAAGCGCTCGAGGAATTCCGCCCGGTACGCATAAAGGCCGATGTGGCGCAAGGCCCGGTCCGCGCCGCCATGCGGAATCGGCGCGCGGCTGAAATAGAGCGCGAATTCCTCATCGTCGCGAACGACTTTTACCGCGTTGGGGTCGGCGAATTCCGCCGCGCCGGCGATTTTATCGCACAAGGTCGCGATATCGGCCGCGCCGTGCCGGGACAGGTTGCGCGCGACCTGGTGAATCGCCGAAACCGGGATCAGCGGTTCGTCGCCTTGCACGTTGACGACGATCTCCCCGCCGTCCAGACCCAGCGCGGCGACGGCCTCCCGGACGCGGTCGGTGCCGCTGGCGTGGTCGGCCGCGGTCATGACCGCGCGGGCGCCGGCGGATTCGGCCAATGCGGCGATGCGCGCGTCATCGGCGGCGACGACCACCTGCCGGGCCTCGCTCGCCAGCGCGCGCTCGACGACATGCCGCAGCACCGGCCGGCCGGCGAGGTCGAGCAGCAATTTGCCCGGCAGGCGGGTGGCGGCGAAGCGGGCCGGGATGATGACCGAAAACGTCATCGCGCCTTTTCCCGCTCTGCAAAGCTCAGCTCGCGCGCTTCTTCGACCAGCATGACCGGCACGCCGTCGCGGACGGGAAAGGCGAGCCCGTCGGCCAGGCACAGCAATTCCCCGGCCTCGCGGTCATATCGCAATTCGCCCTTGCATTGCGGGCAGACGAGTATGGCGAGCAGTTTCCTGTCCATCGCGATTCGATCCAGGCCGACAAGTATTCTCTGAATAATTCCATCCATGGAATTATTCCTTGCTGCAAGACAAAAGCGCGGTTTTGTCCTGCTCCCGGATGCAATGGCTTGCGCTGTCGAATCCGGCGGTGCTCTTTTGTATCGCGGGCATGTGCCGCAGGGAAGCTCTGATTCGATCAGAGCTTCCCTGAACGTTCGATCTTTTCCAGCAGTTCCTCGATAAATTCCCGCGGCAACTTCATTTCGGCCCGCAAGGCCCAGAAGTTCGCGCGCGCGAACCGGCGGCATTTTACCGCATCCTTTTCGGTCATCACGACCGGCTGGCGCATATCGATGCGTCCGCCGTCGAAATCTTCCGCGCCGAACCTGTGATGGTCGGGAAATTCGATGCGCGCCGCCGGATAAGGCAGGCGCCGCATCAAGTCGTAAAACCGTTGCGGATTGCCGATTCCGGCAACGAGCTGCAAGACGGCGCCGGCCTGGAAAGGCGTCCCGGCGAAAGGCCGTTCCTCGCCGGTGGCGAGGTTGACCAGGGCAAGCGGCTCCATCTGCGCCCGATGCGGCGCCGCCGGCAAATCCAGCGCCGCCGCCGGTTCGCCGTTGACCACGACCAGATCCGCCTCCAGCAGCCGCTGTTTCGGCTCGCGCAAGGGGCCGGCGGGCAGGCACATGCCGTTGCCGAACATGCGCGCGCCGTCGACCACCGCGATCTCGATATCGCGATGCAGCCGGTAATGTTGCAGGCCGTCGTCGCTGAGCGCGAGGTCGATATCGCAGGCGGACAGCAAATGCGCCAAGGCGCGGGGGCGATCCGGATCCACGACCACGGGGCAGCCCGTGCTCGCCGCGATCAACACCGGCTCGTCGCCGCAGGCGGCGGGATCCGAATCCGCCCGCGCAGTCAGCGGGTAAGCGGCCGCCGCGGCGCCGAAGCCGCGGCTGACGACGCCGGGCGAGAATCCGCGCCGCTTGAGTTCCCGCGCCAGGGCGATCAGCAGCGAGGTCTTGCCGGCGCCGCCGACCGTGATATTGCCGACGACGACGACGGGCTGCGCGCCGAGGCGCCGCGCGCCCGCGCGCTGGCGCCGCCGCCGGAATGCCGTCAGTCCCCGGAACAGCATGGAGCACGGCCACAGGAGGTAAAGCCAGGGCCGGGACTCGTACCAGGCGCGCTCCAGGAAATTCACCGCATCCTCCGCAAATTCATCCCTTGACGAAACCGCGCTTCTGTTGCGCGACAATGAATGATTCCATGAATGGAATTATTCAGAGAATCCAGGCAAAGCTCTGATCAAGTCAGGGCTTCCCTGCGGCGCAGGCCCGCGGTACAAAAGAGCGTCGCCGGATTCGACGGCGCAAGCCGTTGCATCCGGGAGCAAGACAAAACCGCGTTTTTGTCTTGCGGCAATGAATGATTCCATGGCTGGAATTATTCAGGGGAGATGCCGGAGATCCGCGTCGGAAGTCTGCATGGCGCGCAGGCGGGAATAATAGCCGCCTTTCGCCAGCAACTCTTCGTGGGTGCCCGACTCGACCACCCTGCCCGCTTCCAGCGCCAGGATCCTGTCCGCGTCCTCGATCGTCGACAGCCGATGGGCGATGACCAGCGTGGTTCTGCCCCGGGTCAGCAATTGCAAGGCTTCCCGCACATGCAATTCCGATTCGGAGTCGAGCGCCGAGGTCGCCTCGTCGAGAATGAGCACCGGCGCGTCTTTCAGCAAGGCCCGGGCGATGGCGATGCGCTGGCGCTGGCCGCCGGAAAGCAGGCCGGCATCGTCCCCCACTTCGGTGTCGAGCCCGTTTTCCAGTTCGGCGATGAATTCCATGGCGTGCGCGTTGCGGGCGGCCTGCTCGACCCGTTTCCGATCGAAGTTTTCTTCGCCGTAGGCGATGTTCTCGGCGACGGTGCCGCTGAACAGCACGACATGCTGGCTCACCACGGCAATCTGGCTGCGCAGGTTGCCCAATTCGTAGTCTCGCAGGGAGACGCCGTCGAGGGTGACGACGCCGCTGTCGCAAGGATAGAACCCGGCGAGCAATCGCGCCAGCGTCGACTTGCCGCTGCCGGAACGGCCGACCAGCGCTATGGTCTGGCCCGGTTCGGCGACCAGACTGACTTCGCGCAGCGCCTCGACCTCGCCGTTGTAGGAAAAACTCACCTTGTCGAATTCGATCCGTCCCCGCGCCCGGGAGATCCGGAAACCGCCGCTGTTCGACTCCGGCTCCTCGTCCAATACGGCGAACACGCCGGCGGCGGCCGCCAGACCGCGCTGAATCACCGCGTTGACCTGGGTAAGTTGGCGAATCGGCCGGGAAAGCAAGCCGGCGGTGGTGATGAATGAAACGAATTCGCCCGGCGTCTTGTCATTGAAGAATTCCGGCGACATCGCCAGCCAGACCAGCGCCGCCAGCGCCGCCGCGACGATGCATTGCACCAGCGGCGTGCTGACGCCCAGGGTCATGGCGACCTTCATGTTCTGCCGCCGGTTGCGCTCGCTCGCGCGCCGCAATTTCCGGTTGACATAGGACTCGGCATTGAAAATGCGCACGACCTGGTAGCCCTTGATGGTTTCCAGCATGATCTGGGAGACGTCGCCCATGGAATCCTGCATCTGCCTGCTGTAGCGGCGAAAGCGCCTGGCCGCCGCCCGCGCCACGAGGCCGACCAGGGGCGCGACCGCCAGGAAGACGAGACCGAGCCGCCAGTCGATGTACAGCAGGTAAGCCAGCAAGCCGAACACGATCAGTCCTTCGCGCACCAGAACGGCGAAGGCGCCGGTGCAGGCCTCGGTCACCTGGGACACGTCGTAACTGAACTTGGAGACCAGTTTGCCGGGCTCCTTGCCGTCGAAGAACCGCGCGGGCAGCAGCACCAGCCGTTCGCTCAGCTGCGCCCGCAACTTGTGCGCGACATGATTGGCGATATGCGCCATGGCGTAGCCGCCGAAAAAGCCGCCGGTCCCGCGCGCCAGCGGGATGGCCAGGCAATTGAGTATGGCGAAAGCGCGCAGCCCCTGCGCATTTTCCGAACTGACGGCGTCGGTCAGCCAGCCGAACCACCAGGCCAGCCAGGGCGTGGTCGCGGCGAAGAGGATGAATCCCGCGACGGCGCAGAAGATGGCGCCCGGGAACGGAACGGCGTAGCCGAGCAGGCGCCGATATAGCGCGGCGCCCGACGCGGCGGAGCCGCTATCGCCGTTTTCCCGCAAGCGCGTCTTCATCTTGCGCGACGGTCAGTCCGGCCGGGTCGCGAGCCGCAACCCGGCGAATCCCGAACGGCCGATGCTTTCCATGGCGGTCACCACGGCCTGATGCCTCGCGTCCGCGTCGGCGGTCAGCAACACGGACAGGTCGCGGTCGGCGCCGGCCTCGCGTTCGAGCGCGTCGATCAATGTCGCCGCGTCATTGTCGGCCAGCATGCGTCCGTTGACGAAGTAGTTGCCGTCCCGGTCGACCGCGACATCGATCCGCGCCGCAGACGCCGGGGCCGGCGCTTGCGCGTTGGCCCGGGGCAGATTGACCGTCATCCAGCTCTCGCGGTCGAAGCTGGCGGAGACCATGAAAAAAATCAGCAAGAGAAAGACCACGTCGATCAAGGGCGTGATATTGATCGCCAGTTCGGCTTGCCGCGCGCCGCGCCTGAATTTCATCGGGCGTTCTTCCGGCCGCGCTTCATGCCTTGTTCGCCCCGGTCTCGCGGTCGCCGAACAGCATTTCGACCAGTTGCTGCGACGCCTGCTCCAAGGTCAGCGTCAGGGCGTCCACCCGGCGGCGGAAATGGCGATGGAACATGAGCGAGGGTATGGCGACGGTCAATCCGGCCGCCGTGGTGAGCAGCGCCTGGGAAATGCCGCCGGCGAGCAGGCTTGCGTCCTCGGTGCCCCGGGCCATGATGCCGTCGAAGACTTCGATCATGCCGAACACGGTCCCGAGCAGGCCCAGCAGCGGGGAAATCAGCGCGATGGTGCCCAATGCGTTCAGATAGCGTTCCATATCGTGCGCCGCTTGCGCACCCGCCTGCTCGATCGCCTTGTTCATCTCGGCGCGGCCGCGGCGGGCGGCGACCAGTCCCGCCGCGAGAATCTCGCCGAGAGGCGAAGTTCCCCGAATCCGGTCGAGCCGGTCGGCGTCGAGTTGCCGATTTTTCCGCCAGATCCAGATCTGGGCCGTCAGGTAGGGCGGCGCGATCCTGGCGGGACTCAGGCTCCAGCATCTTTCGATGACGATGGCGACAGCGACGATCGAGCATAGCAGGATCGGAAGCATCAGCCAGTCGCCGGCCCGTATTGCATCGATCAATCCGCCATCCTCGCGCGCCGGCCTTCGCCGCCGGCCTGTTTCAGCGACCCGGACATGCGCCGCGGGCAAGTTCCGACTTGATCGGAACTTGTCTACTGTAACACAGCCGGTTGCGGCAAGGTTCCGCCGGCGTCGCGCCAATAGCGGGGATGATCCGCGCGAAAGCTGCGCCATCGCGGTTCCGCGTCCGGACCAGGGATGTCGAAGCTGATCATGCCGCGGTCGCTGGTAAGCAGCAGATGCGAGGCGAAGACGGCGGTCCGCTCCGCCACCCGCGGCGACGGGTGCCCGAAAGCGTTGCGATATCCCGCCGCGAATACCGCGTAGTCGGGATCGACCATTTTCAGGAAAGGCCAACTCGAGGAAGTATTGCTGCCATGGTGGGCGGAGACCAACAGGTCGCTGCGCAATTCCTCGCGCCAGGCCGCGGCCAGTTCCCGCTCCACGCCGGCTTCTATGTCGCCCGGCAACAACACGCTGAACTCGCCGGCCCGGATTTGCAATACGCAGGAATTGTCGTTGTCCTTCAGCCGCGGAGCGTCGGGATGCAGAAAGCGGAATTCGACATCGTCCCAGCGCCAGCGGATGTAGTCGCGGCAGGCGTATGCCGCCCCGGACGCCGGCGGCGCGTCGAAACTGCTATACACGCGGTCTATCGGCAGCGCCGCGGCGACGGCGGGGAACCCTCCGCTATGATCGTCGTCCGCATGGCTGATGACCGCGGCGTCGAGCTTGTCGATCCGCATGCGCCTGAGGACCGGCAACACGACGCGGTCTCCCATGCTCGCATCCGGCGAGAAACTCGCTCCGGCGTCGTACAGCAGCGCATGGCGCCGGGTCTGCGCGACTATCGCCAGCCCCTGCCCGACATCCAGCACGCGCAGGCGCAACAGATCTTCCCGAGGCGCCCGCGCGGGGGCGAACAGCAAGGGCAACATGAGCAGCGCGGCCAGCCGGCGGCCGGGAAATCCGCGCGGCATCAACGCCAGCAGGCTGCCGGCGGCGAGCAATGCCAGGGTCGGGCCGGAAGGCGCCCGCCGCGCGAGCATGGCGTGATCCGAACCCAGCGCGACCGCTTCGCTCAAGCCCCACAGCAGCCCTTGCAGCAGCCATTCCGCCGATCGCAACAACATTCCCGCCAGGGTCTCGCTGAAAGCCATGCAGCAAGCCGCGAGCAGGCACAGGGGGACGATGCAGAACCCTACCAGCGGAATCGCCGGCAGATTGACCAGCGGCCCGAGCAGACTCACCTCGCCCATCCAGTACAACAAGGGAACGAGCAAGGCCGCCGCCACCGCCAATTGCGGCAGCAAGGCGCGCGCCAGCCAGCCGCCGGCGCCGGCGGGCCGCGGGCCGGGCCGGCGGATCAGCAACAATGCCGCCACCGCCAGGAAACTCAGCCAGAATCCCATGCCGAGGAAGCTCAACGGGTTCAGGCTCAGCACCGCGGCCAGGGCCAGCAGAAAACGCAGGCTGGCCGCTTGCCTGATATTGAACAACGAGGCCAGCATGAAAACGGCGGCCATCGTCACCGCGCGTTGCGCGGGCAATCCGAAACCGCTGATCAGGCCATAGGCGCAAGCGGCCGCCAGCGCCGGCGGCAAGGCGATCTTCTGCGCCGGCGCGAACAGCATCAGCGCCGGCAAGCGCCTGGCCGCGAACAGCGTCAGCCCATAGGCGAGCAGGCAGATCAGGCCGATATGCAGGCCCGAGATCACGAACAGGTGATTGGTCCCGGTCTGTCGGAACAACTCCCATTGCTCGTCCGAAATTCCGCTGTTGTCGCCGAGCGCCAGCGCGACGGCGACTCCCGCCAGCGCGGGATCCCGCGCCAGCCGCAAAATCCCGGCCTTGAGCGAGGCGCGCAGCGCATCGAGCCGCGCCGCGCCGCGCTCCGCAACCCGTTCCGCCGGGCCGCGAACATAGCCTCGCGCCGCGACGCCGCGCTGCAACAGCCAGGCTTCGTAATCGAAAACGCCCGGGTTCGCCAGCCCCCGAGGGCGGTTCAGCCTGACTTCCAGGCGATAGCTTGCGCCCGCCTCGATCTCTTCTTCGCCATAATGGTTCAGCAGCACCTTGCGGCGCCGGAAGCCGCTGTCCGAGTCGGCGATTTCGAACAGGAACTGCTGGACCTCGCCGAACCGGCGCGGCAGGCCGCGCACGACGCCGGCGACGCGCATGTCGCGGCCTTCGAGTTCGGGCTCCAGGCGCGCGTCGAGCTTCGTTCCGGCCCAGATCAGGTGCCAGGCGAAACCGAGCAGCGCGGCGCCGGTGAGCAGCGCCGGCTTGCGCCCGGAACCCCGCCTCGCGCCGGCGACGCAGGACACGACAAGCCCGGCCGCCACGAGCGCCGCGCCGGTGGCCGCTTCCGGACGCGGCGTCAAGCTCGCGAGCGTCAATCCGGCGATATAGGCAATCAGTCCGGCGCGCATCTTCCGTCTCCCTTTCAGGAGCGAAATATAGTCGCGCTAACGCGTTCCGGCGCAGTTTCGGGCTCGATATCCTCCGCGCGAACCCAGCCATGGAATCATGCATCGCCGCAAGGGAAGCTCCGGCCAAATCGGAGCTTCCCTTGCTTCCGGGAGCAACGGCCCTACTCGGCGCGCAAGGCCACGGCGGGTTTGACGGCGGCCGCGCGGCGGGCCGGATAGATGGTCGCGAGCAAGGCAAGCAGCAACACGCCGGCGCTGGTCGCGACGATATCGCGCAGTCGCAGGCTGGAGGGCAGGTAATCCATGGGATAGACCTCGGCGCTGAGCAACTCGACGCCGAGACGCGCTTCGATGAAACGGGCGAGATCGCCGATATAAAGCGAGGCCGGAATGCCCGCCGCGAGTCCCAGGAAGATGCCCGTCGCGCCGATCAGCGCGCCCTGCCACATGAAGATGCGATGGATGATTCCCGGCGCGGCGCCCAATGCCCGCAACACCGCTATGTCCGCGCGCTTGTCGCGCACGATCATGATCAGGCCGACCACCAGGTTGAATGCCGCCGCGACGATCAGCAACCACAGCAGGAAGCCGACGAGGCCGCGAGAAAAGCGGATATTCTCGTAAACGGCGCCGAACTCGCCGGTCCAGGACTCGGCGACGATCGCGGGCGGCAGCCGCGGCCCGATCTGCGCGAGCAGGCGCTCCGCCTCGAGCGCGTCGCCGGCCCGCAGCCAGAGCGCGTTCCAGGAGCCGCGCAGCCGAAACAGGGCTCTGGCGGCGTCGCGGTTGATCAGTGCCAGGCGACTGTCGAGCTCCCGGCTGCCGACCCGGAAAATGCCGCGGACCTCGAATTCCCGGAAGTTCGCCATGGGCGTCAGCGGATTGATCGCGAGCGCGGGAGAATACAGCCGGACGCGGTCGCCGATACTCGCCTGCAGGTTTCGCGCCAGGGTTTCGCCGATCACCGCGCCCCAGCGGTGCCGGCCCAGGTCTTCCAGGCCGCCCGCCAGCATGAAGCGGTCGATGACGGAATATGTCGACTCGAGTTCGGGATCGACGCCGTGCGCCATGACGCCGCTATTGCCCGCCGCGGTCGCCGCGACCGCCTGCATTTCGATGACCGGCGAGACCGACGCGATATCGGCGTCGGCCGCGAGTTCCGCGCGCAGGACCAACCATTGCTCTTCGTTCAGGCCGGCGGGCGCGCGCAAGCTGATATGGGGCACGATGCCGAGCACGTTCTGCCGCAACTCGCGATCAAACCCGTTCATGATCGACAGCGCCGTCAGCAACAGGGCGACGCCGAGCGCCAGGCCGAGGATCGAAATCGCGGACATGAAGGAAACCAGCCCGCCGCCCCGCCCCGCCCTGACGTAGCGCAAGGCGATGTAGCGCGGCAGCGCCGCGGCCCGGTCAGGCGCGGAGCCGGCCATCTTCGAGCACCAGGATGCGCTGCATGGAGCGGGCCAGTTCCCGGTCGTGGGTCACGGCGACGAAACTGGTCGCGAGCGATCGGTTCAATTCGAGCATCAAGGCGCTGATTTCAAGTCCCGTGTTGTGGTCGAGGTTGCCGGTGGGCTCGTCGAGCAATACGCAGCGGGGCTCGCCGACCAGGGCCCGAGCGATGGCCACCCGCTGGCGTTCGCCGCCGGACAATTGCGCGGGACGATGATCCGTCCGCGCGCCGAGTCCGACCCGTTCGAGCATGGCGGCCGCGCGGCGTTTCGATTGCTCGCGGCCGTCGCCGCGAATGAACAGCGGCATGGCGACATTTTCCAGCGCGCTGAATTCCGCGAGCAGGTGATGGAATTGATAGACAAAGCCGAGAAAGCGGTTGCGCAATATTCCCCGCTCGCGCTCGCCGAGCGCGCTCGGATCGCGGCCGCCGATATACACCTGGCCGCTGCTCGGCGCATCGAGGCCGCCGAGCAGGTTCAGCAGGGTGGTCTTGCCCGAGCCGGAACTGCCGATGATCGCGATGCGTTCGCCCGCCTCCACCCGCAACGACACGTCTTTCAGGGCCTCCACGCGCTGCGGTCCCTGCGCATAGCATTTGCCGAGCCCGGCGCAGCGGATCACCGCCTCTCTTTCGTCCATGCCGCCGTCCTGTTATTCGTAACGCAACACTTCGGCCGGCCGCACCTTGCTGCCGCGCCAGGCCGGATACAAGGTGGCGGCGAAACTGATCAGCAAGGCCGCGAGGCAGATCAGCAGCACTTCGCCGAGATCGACCCGGCTTTGCAGATGAGAAAGCAGGTAGACCTCGCCCGGCAGCGGCAAATTGTTCAGCCAGCGCTCCAGCGCGCGGCTGATCGCGGCGATATTGCGGCCGAGCAGGACGCCGAGCGCCGCCCCGGTCAACGTGCCCGCCGCGCCCGCCACCATGCCCTGGACGATGAAGATGCCGAGCACCGACCCGCTGCCGGCGCCCATGGTGCGCAGGATCGCCATGTCGGCGCTCTTGTCCGCCACCGCCATCACCAGGGTGGAGACGATATTGACCGCTCCCACCAGCACGATCACCAGCAACATCGCGGTGGTGACGAACTTTTCCAGCGCCAGCGCATTGAACAGGCTGGCCTGCTCTTCTTGCCAGGTCGAGATTTCCACGCCGGGCAAGGCGCCGAAACTGTCTTCGGCGATCTCGCGGGCCGCCATGACATCGGCGACTTTCAGCCGCAGCCGGACAACGGCGCCGGGATCCTCGCGCAACGCGGCGCGCGCCTGCTCGAGATGCAGCAGCGCGATATTGCTCTCGCCATAGATGCCGAAATCCTCGAAACCCGCGACGGTCAGGCCCAGGCTGTCGCCGAACGAACGCCGCAACAGGCCGGCCAGGGAAAACACCGATGCCTGTTCGCCGGGGAACATGCCGAGCGCGGCGGCCAGGCGGGCGCTGACGATCATACCGTCGGGAGTCGCGGCCATGGCGGCGAATACTTCGCCGTCGCCGGGTCCTTGCGCGTCGAGCACCGCGAGTTCGAGCGCAGGCAATACGCCGCGCGCGCGCACGAAGGCGTCGCGGCCCTGGAAACGCAAGACCGCGTCGGCTTCGACGAAAGGCGCCGCCGCGAGTATCGCCGGATTTTCTTCCGCCAGCGCCGCCAGCGCCCGCCAGTCGAGATCCCCTTGCGTCGCGGATATGGTCGCGTGCGGCACCGCCTTCAGGGCTTCGCCGCGCAAGACGCCGATCGAGCCGTTCATCACCGAAAGCGCGACGATCAACACCATCACGCCGAGGCTGACGCCCAGCATCGACAGGAAAGTGACGAAAGACAACAGCAGGTTGCCCCGGCGCGCCGCCGAATAGCGCAATCCGACGTATACTGGAAAGAATCCCGGCATCAGCGAAGTTCCCGGCGCATGCCGGCGGTTCTGCGACGGCGCCTCAAGATCGCCCTGCCTGAAGTCGCCGGGCCTTTCGCGGTCGGTGCTGCATGTTTTTTCGCATGCGGATTTTTGCCTGTTATCCTCTGAATAATTCCATCCATGGAATTATTCATTGCCGCAAGACAAAAGCGTGGTTTTGTCTTGCTCCCGGATTCGGCGGCTTGCGCCGTCGAATCCGGCGGCACATCCATGTGCCGCAGGAAAGCTCTGATAAATCAGAGCTTTCCTTGTATCCTCTGAATAATTCCATCCATGGAATTATTCATTGCCGCAAGACAAAAGCGCGGTTTTGTCTTGCTCCCGGAGCTTCATTGTAGGAAAACCCGCCGGACCTTTACAAGACGGCGGCCGAAACATATAAAGCTCCGGTAAGCGCATCGTCCCGGATTTCCCGCAGACGATCCGGCGCGGGACTCGACAAGGAATCGAACATGGCCAGACGAACCGCCGGCGCGAAACGAAGAAAGCCGGCCATCCACAAGAGATATACAAAGGCCGAGATACTTGAGGAAATAGCGGCCAATACCGGCATCGACCGCAAGGCGGTCGCGGCGGTGCTCGATGAATTGGGTTCGATCATGGAACGTCACCTCAGGAAACGCGCCGCGGGAGAATTCATCCTGCCGGGCCTGATCAAGATCGCGACCGCCAAGAAGGCGGCGCGGCCGGCGAGAAAGAACGTCCCCAACCCTTTCAAGCCGGGCCAGGTCATGAATATCGCCAGAAAACCCGCCTCTGCCAGAATCAAGCTTACGCCGCTGAAGAAATTGAAGGATTTCGCCTTGTAGACCTTTCGCGCTTCCGTCTTTACTTCACACGATCGCCAACCCGTATGCACGCGGAACCAGCGTCATGAGAACCAGTCGATTTTTGCTCGCGACCACGAAGGAAACTCCCGCCGACGCCGAGCTCGCGAGCCATCGGCTGATGTTGCGCGCGGGCATGATCCGCAAGCTCGCCAGCGGCATCTACAGCTACTTGCCGCTCGGGCTGCGCGTGATCCGCAAGATCAGCGATATCGTCCGCGAGGAAATGGACCGCGTCGGCGCCCTCGAAATGCTGATGCCGATGGCGCAGCCCGCCGAACTCTGGCGGGAATCGGGCCGCTGGCGCGACATGGGGCCTGAACTGGCGCGTTTCCGGGACCGTCACGAACGCGACTTCTGTCTGGGCCCCACGCACGAGGAAGTCGTCACCGACATCATCCGCAACGAGTGCCGGAGTTATCGCCAGTTGCCGCTCGCGCTCTACCAGATCCAGACCAAATTCCGCGACGAGCGGCGGCCCCGCTTCGGCGTCATGCGAGCGCGGGAATTCATCATGAAAGACGCCTACTCCTTCCATGTCGACCAGGCTTCGCTCGATCAGACCTATCGCGACATGCGCGAGGCCTATGAGGCCATCCTGCGCCGGCTCAAGCTCGATTATCGCGCCGTGGCGGCCGATTCGGGCAACATCGGCGGCAGCACATCCCACGAATTCCACGTGCCGGCCGATTCCGGCGAAGATGAAATCGTCTTTTCCGACAACGGCGATTACGCGGCCAATATCGAATTGGCCGTCGGCCGGATCGCCGAACCCGAGGACGATGCAGAGCCGCTGGAATGCGTCGCGACCGACACCGGCGCGGCGACCACCGTCGACGCGGTCTGCGCGGCGCTGGATATCGAACCGCGGCGGCTGGTGAAAACCCTGATCGCGCATGCCGCGGACGAAAGCGGCGCGCCGGGCGACGACCTCGTCGCCTTGCTGTTGCGCGGCGACCAGCAACTGAACGAAACGCTGGCGGGGCAACTCGAAGGCGTGGGTTCGCCCTTGCGCTTCGCCGACGAAGGACTGATCCGCGAACGGCTCGGTTGCCCTCCCGGCTGTCTCGGACCGGCGCAGGCGCTCGACCTGCGCGTCGTCGCCGACCCGAGCGTCGCGGGAATGAAGAATTTCGTCTGCGGCGCCAATCGCGCCGGATATCACCTTGTCAACGCCAACTGGAAGCTGGCTTGCCGCTATGACGAAGTCGCCCATATCCGCAAGGTGCGGGCCGGCGACCTCAGCCCCGACGGCAAGGGAACCCTGACGATCCGCCGCGGCATCGAAGTCGGCCACATCTTCCAGTTGGGCACGAAATACAGCGAGGCGATGAACGCCAGAGTGCTCGACGAACAAGGCAAGCCGGTCCTCATGCGCATGGGCTGCTACGGCATCGGCGTCACCCGGCTGGCGGCGGCGTGCATCGAGCAATATCACGACGAGCGCGGCATCGTCTGGCCCGACAGCATCGCGCCTTTCCAGCTCGTCATCGTCGAGCTCGACGCGCGCAAATCGGAGCGGGTGCGCGCTCAGGCCGAAGCGCTTTACCGGCAAGCGCGGGACGCGGGCATCGAAACGCTGCTCGACGACCGCGACCGCAAGACCAGCCCCGGCGTCAAGTTCGCCGAGTCCGAATTGATCGGGATTCCGCATCGGCTCGTGGTCTCGCCGCGGACGCTGGCGAACGGCGGCGTCGAATACGCCAATCGCCGCGACGGCGGGAAATCCCTGGTGGCCGCGGACGCGGCCATCGCGATGGTCGCGGACTTGCTGGCCGGCTCCTGAACAGGGACCGCCGGCGGGCCGGGACTCGCGGCTGTTTCCCGCGCCATCGAATCCGGCGGCGCTCTTTTGTATCGCGGGCATGTGCCGCAGGGAAGCTCTGACTTGATCAGAGCTTCCCTTGTATACTTTGGCTGGCTCGCGGCGCTGACGGGCGGAGGATGCAATGGACCGGATTGTCGTTTACCACAACCCCGATTGCTCGAAATCGCTGGCGGCGCTCGCGCTGCTGGAAGAAAATGAAATTCCCCACGATGTCGTCCACTACCTGGAAACGCCGCCCGATATCGGCGAATTGAAGGAACTGCTGGCCAGGCTGGGGTTGGGCATCCGCGAACTCCTGCGCCGGAACGAGCCTGAATACGACGCCCTCGGGCTGGACGACGCGGCGCTCAGCGAAGAGATCATTCTCGACCTGGTCTGCCGCCACCCGATCCTCATCCAGCGCCCCGTCGTCGTCAAGGGCGGCCGGGCGATCATCGCCAGACCGCCCGAGGCCGCGCTCGCGTTCGTCGGAGACGACGAATAATGAGCCCTTATGTCCTGATCCTCTATTACACGCGCTTCGGCGCGACCGGAAAACTGGCCCGGCTGATCGCGCGCGGCGTCGAGCAGGCGGCGGACATGGAAGCGCGCCTGCGCACGGTGCCGGCGGTCTCGCCGGCGACCGAGCAGAGCGAACCCGAAGTGCCCGCGGCGGGCGCGATCTATTGCAGCGAATCCGATCTGCGCGGTTGCGCCGGCCTGATCATCGGCAGTCCCACCCGTTTCGGCAACATGGCGGCCGCATTGAAGTATTTCATCGACGGCACGGGCGCCATCTGGGGTTCGGGCGACCTTGTCGGCAAACCCGTCGCCGCTTTCACATCGACTTCCTCCCTGCACGGCGGCCAGGAAACGACCTTGCTCACCATGGCGCTTCCGCTGCTGCACCACGGCATGATCTATTGCGGCATTCCCTATACCGAGCAGGCGCTGCGCACCACGACCACGGGCGGCGCGCCTTACGGCGCCACGCATTTCGCGCCGGCGGGCGGCGCGCATGAAATCAGCGAGGAAGAAGCCGTCCTGTGCAAGGCGCTCGGGCGGCGCGTGGCGGAAATCGCCCGCAAACTGTCTTGAGCCGGACCGAAGCGGCTCCCGCGAGGCGTTTGCCCGCCGCCGCGCGCAATTCGCGCCTGCTGGTGCTCGGCGCGATATATCTGTTGCTGATCCTGATATTCCTGCGCACCGGCCTGAGCCTGAACATGCTCGGCGCCGCCGGCCTGATCGCCTGGGGCGTCCAGGCCCTGCCCGCGATCGCATTCCTGCCCGGCCTGCACAAGTCGCGCCCGCGCAGTTACGCCTGGCTGGGCTTCGCGATCCAGCTCTACTTCATTCACGGCGTCGTGCTCGCCTTCAGCCCCGCCAGACTCGGCTGGGGCCTGGCGCAGATCCTGCTCTGCGCGCTGGTCTTCGTCGGCCTGGTCGCCTTCATCCGCTTTCGGCGCCGCGAACACGGCGCAGGATCTCGCATCCCCTGAATAGTTCCAGCCATGCGCCGCCGGGACTGCTACCAGCCGAGGATTTCCTTGACGAGCGGTATGGTGATGCGCTGCTGGCGCCGCATCGAACTCTCGTCCAGGCGTTCGAGGATTTCCATCAGCGCGTCGAGCCGCCTTTCGGCGCGAACGCTGATGAAGTCGGCGACGCCGGCGGCGAGATCGAGGCCCCGATGCCGGGCGCGCAGTTCGAAGACCCGCATGATGCCTTCGTCGTCGAGAGGGTGAAGGCGGAAAACCAGGGCCTGTTGCAAGCGCGACCGCAGATCGGCCAATCTCCAGGGCAGTTCGGCGGCATTCGCCGAAGCCGAAAACACCAGGCGGGAACGGGTCGGGTTTATCGCATCGATCAAACGCATCAGGGCCCGCTCCCATTCCGCCTCGCCCGCGACGCATTGCAGGTCGTCGACGCAGATCACCGGCAATCCGTCGACGCCTTCCAGTATTTCCGGCCGCAGGCGCTCCCGGCAGCGCAGCGGCAGGAAGAAGGCGTCCCGGGCCAGGCGACAGCAGGCCTGCAACAGGTGGGTGCGGCCCGAGGCGGGAGGACCCCAGATCAGCAAGGGCGAGTCGAGCCTTTGCGGATCCCGCAGCCAGCTCACCAGTTGCCGGTTTTGCGGCGCCGCGACGAAATTCCCGAAAGTAGCGTCGTCGTCGAGGCCCACCGCCAGCGGCAGTTGACCTTCGTGTTTTCCGTTCATGATGGTCAATCAGCGCATCCAGCGATAATGCAGCAGGGCCGGGTCGGCGTTTTCATTGCCGTTTGCCGGCGCCAGGTCGCGGTCCAACGCGAGCAGGTCGGACAATTGGTCCGCGTCGCCTTGCAGGTCGAGCAGCAGTTCCAGACTTTCGCCGTCGACGGCGACGATATCGGCCGCCCGCACCAGGTCGACGCCGCGAATGTATTCGACCAGCGCCGAATAATCGGCGAAAGTGCGGACGCCTTCGACCCGCAAGCGCGCCGACTGTTCGCTTTGTCCGCCCGGAACCAGGGCGAAATGCCCCGCGAGCCGGCTGGTAATGCGCGCCAGCGGCTGTTCCAGGTACGCATCCAGTTCGGAATCGTAACCATCGAAAACCTGCGCTTCGCCCATGAACAGGAATTGCCACAGGCCCACGAGCTCGCCGGTGGCGGTAAACAGCACCCTGCCGGCGAGGATGCTGTCGGGATTGTAGCGGCTGCTGGCCGCCTTGATGGCGCGTTCATCCTGGGCCCAGATCGCGTCCGCCGGCAACATGCGCCGGTCCTCGATATCGTGTAGCGGAAAGAGGATCGGCAGGCCGCGTTCCTCGCCGAAGCGGCGCATGAATTCGACGATTTCGGCGCCGAACTCCGAGTCGGGCAGGCGGCGCCGGCCGGTCTCGTCCTGCAAGACCATCCAGACCAGCACGCTGGGCCTGTTGCTGCCCCAGACCGGAATATTCTCCGCGGCGAGCAACTGATTGATCAGAGGCGCGGCGAACTGGACTTCGATAAAGCGTTGGCCCGCGGCCGGACCCGCCGCCTCTCCGGTGATATAGGCGAAGGCCTGCACATAATCGCCGGCATTGTCCGCGGCGGCGCGGACGCGCGCCCGCCCGAGCCAGCCGGCGTCGCCCGTGACCTTGACGATCATGCGCCGGAAAGCGACCTGGTAGGCGCGGTCGCGTTCCGCGAGACTTTCGTTCTCCACGGCCACGCGCTGCTGGTAAAGGCCGAACACCGGCAGCGCCCGCGCCGGCGGCGCCGGCAGCAGCGAAGCCAGCAGCGAAATCGCGCCGAGCAGACGCAACAGATTGATTGCACGACCCGCGATCATGCGGAAATGATACTGCAATTCCGCTACCATGGCGGCCACTGTCCAGTCGATTTCAACCATGCAGAAGAACAGGCCGCCGGCGGGCGGGGCATTCCTGAGCTATCGCGACGCCGGGGTCGATATCGACCTGGGCAATTCCCTGGTGCGGCGCATCGCTCCGATCGCCCGATCCACCTCGCGGCCCGAAGTGCTGTCCGATCTCGGCGGCTTCGGCGCCCTTTGCGAGATTCCCGCCGGCTACCGCCGTCCCGTGCTGGTTGCCGCGACCGACGGCGTAGGCACCAAGCTGAAACTGGCGCTGGAACTCGGCAGGCACGACAGCGTCGGCGTCGACCTCGTCGCCATGTGCGTCAACGACCTCGTCGTCTGCGGCGCGGAACCGCTGTTCTTCCTCGATTACTATGCCGCCGGCGCGCTCGACGTCGATGTCGCGGCGGATGTCGTCGGCGGCGTCGGCGCCGGCTGCCGGCAGGCCGGCTGCGCCCTGATCGGCGGCGAGACCGCGGAGATGCCCGGCATGTACGGCGCCGGCGAATACGATCTGGCCGGATTCGCCGTCGGCGTGGTCGAGAAGGAAGACATCATCCTGCCGGAGCGCGTGTCGGCGGGAGACCGCCTGATCGGCCTGGCCTCTTCCGGGCCTCATTCCAACGGCTATTCCCTGATCAGGAAGATTATCGAAATCTCGGGCGCCGACCTCGCGCAAGACCTTGCAGGCGCGCCGCTCGGCGAAATCCTGCTCGAACCCACTCGCATCTATGTCCGGGCCGTCGCCGCGCTGAAGGCGAAAATCGCCTTGCGCGGACTGGCGCACATCACCGGCGGCGGCATCGTCGAAAATCTGCCGCGCGCATTGCCGGCCGGACTCGTCGCGCGGGTCGATACGGCGAGTTGGCGCCGGCCGGCCGTCTTCGATTGGCTCGCGGCGGCCGGCAATGTATCCCGGGAGGAAATGTTCTGCACTTTCAATTGCGGCCTCGGCATGATCGTTTGCGTCGCCGCGGCCGATCTCGAGCCGGCGCTCGCGTTGTTGCGCGCCGCCGGCGAAGACGCTTTCCCGATCGGGGAAATCCGCGCCGGCGACGGACGGGACGCCGCGGTCGAACTGGTATAACAACGCTCCGATTCAGTCAACGCATGCCCGCGGTGCAAACCCGTGGTACAAACCCGCGGTACAAAAAAAGTATCGCCGGATTCGACGGCGCGCCGCAGCATCCGCGAGCAAAGGCGAGACCGCGTCCCGGTTTTGCGATAATGAGCGATTCCAGGGGCGGGATCGCGCGGGAAATATTCAAACTGGAGGGACGGCCATGTCGACGAACGCATGCAGGATCGTCGCGCTGATCTCGGGCAACGGCTCGAACCTGCAAGCGCTCGTCGATCAGGCGGCAAACCGCGCCTACCAGGTGGCGGGAGTCGTTTGCAACAATCCGGCGGCCTACGGACTGCGGCGCGCCGCGCAAGCCGGGCTGCCGGCGGCGGTCGTCGAACATCGGGACTATCCGGACCGCGCAAGTTTCGACGACGCCCTGCTTGAGGCGATCGACGGTTTCGCGCCCGATCTCATCGCGCTGGCGGGCTTCATGCGCATTCTCGGGCCGGCCTTCGTGCGGCGGCAAGCCGGCCGGATTCTCAATATCCATCCTTCGCTGTTGCCGAAATACGCCGGCTTGCATACGCACCGGCGCGTGCTCGAAGCCGGCGATAGCGAACACGGCGTTTCCATCCATTTCGTCAACGAAGATCTGGACGGCGGGCCGCTCGTCGCCCGCAGCCGGATCGCCGTGCGCGCCGAAGATACCGAGCAAAGCCTGCAACAGCGGGCGCATCGGCTCGAGCATGTGCTGTATCCGCAAGTCGTCGGCTGGTATGCGGCGGGCCGCTTGCGCCTGCGAGCCGACGGCGTCTATCTGGACAGCGGGAAATTGCCGGCCGCCGGCGTCGAGGTCGAGATCCCCTCGCATGGCAAACCCCTGAAGTCTGTCATTACCAAAAGCGGGAAATTACCGGCCGCCGACCGCGAGGTTCCTTCCCCGTCCGGAGCCTGAAGCGGATACCCCGCATCGTTCCAGTCATGCGCCGCCGCGCGCCGGGCTATTCGTCGCCTGCGCAAGCGGCCCTTCCGCATGATTCCAGCCATGGGATCGCGCATCGCTGCAAGACCAGGGCGCGGTCTTGTCTCGCTCCCGGATTCTGCGGCTTGCGCCGTCGAGTCCGGCGGTGCTCTTTTTTGTACCGCGGGTTTGTACCACGGGCTTGTACCGCGGGTTCGCATCGCGGGCGTGCGCCCATGGCCGCGGGAAAGCCCCGACAAACCAGAGCTTCCCGGTATCCCCTGAATAATTCCATCCATGGAATTATTCATTGCCGCAAAACAAAAGCGTGGTTTTGTCTTGCTCACGGATTCAATGGCTTGCGCCATCTCCGGCGGCACATCCATGTGTCGCAGGGAAATTCTGACTTGATCAGAGCTTCCCTTATTCCTGATCTTGTTCCTTGCGGCCAATGCCGTGCCGGCGCATCTTCTCGACCAGGGTCGTGCGGCGCAGCCGCAATCTCTCCGCCGCCAGCTTGACGACGCCGCCGCTGTCCTCGAGCGCGCGTTCGATGAAGCCTTTTTCCAGGTTCGCCAGATATTGCTTCAGATCCATGCCCTGGATCGGCGGCATGGCCGCGGGCGGCTCCGGCGCGGCGGGCTTGCGCCCGGTTCCCCGCGATTCCGGCTCGCCGCCGCCTCGCCCGGCGAGCGCGCGGAACTTGTCGGGCAATTGTTCGACGCCGACGATGCCGTGAGGATGCAGGATCGCCATGCGCTCGACCAGATTCGCCAGTTCGCGCACATTGCCCGGCCAGGCATGGCCGCGCAAGGCGGCGACGGCGGCGGAATTGAATCGCACCGAACTCTTGTTCGCTAGCTCCAGGTTGCGGATCAATTCATTCAGCAGCAACGGGATATCTTCGACGCGCCGACGCAGCGGCGGCATCTCGACGGGGAATACGTTGATCCGGTAATAGAGATCCTCGCGGAAGGCGCCGGCGGCGATCATGTCTTCGAGATTCTTGTGCGTCGCCGTCAGGATGCGCACGTCGGCCCTGATCGAGCGCGTGCCCCCGACTTTCTCGAAACTGCCCTCTTCCAGCACGCGCAATAGCTTGACCTGCATCTTGAGCGGCATGTCGCCGATCTCGTCGAGAAACAGCGTGCCGCCATGGGCGCGTTCGAAACGGCCGGTGGTGGCGGCGACCGCGCCGGTAAAAGCGCCGCGCTCGTGGCCGAACAATTCGCTTTCCAGCAGCTCTCCCGGTATGGCGCCGCAATTCACGGGCACGAAAGGCTTGCCTTCCCGGCCCGAAATCCGATGCAGGTTGCGCGCCACGATCTCCTTGCCGGTGCCCGATTCGCCCGTGATCAATACGTTCACTTCCGTGCCGGCCAGCTGCGCGACTATCTCCCTGATGCGCTGAATCGCCGGGCTGACTCCGATCAGGCCCTGCACCGCGGCCAGCCCGCGCGAAATGTCGGCGGCCGCCGTCCCCGCCAGATATTGCCGGCAAAGGCGCGCCTTGTGCAGCACGTCGAGCAAGACGCGGAAATGCGTCGCCGCGGCGGGTTCCGCGATCAACCGGGCGCGCAAGGCGTCGCTGGCGCAAGCGGGGATTTCCCGCTCCCGCGACAACACGATCGCCGCGGCGGAAAAGGCCGTCTCGAGTTCTCCGAGCAATCGGCGCAGGTCGCGGGAACCGCGGCTGTCGAGCAATACGACCTCGATCTCGCGCAGGTCGGACGCGGACCGCCGCCAATCGCCGGAATCGGCGGCGACGACGGATTCGCCGAGAAAATCGAGTTTTGCCGCAAGGTCGTGCCGGGCGGACTCGTCGTCGCAGATCAGCAATATGGGAAGTGCGCTGGCGGGCATGACCATGAGGTTCCAGGGCGAGGACACGGGCAAGCCCTGACCAAGTCAAAGCTTTCCTGCGGCGCAAGGACGCGCCGCCGGATTCGATGGCGCAAGCCATTGCATCCGGGAGCAAGACAAAACCGCGCTCTTGTCTTGCGGCAATGGATAATCCCATGAAAGGAATTATTCAGAGAATGTGTAGTTTACACCATGCGGCGACGCGCTGAAGCCGCCGCGCGCGCCGATGCGGCCGCCTGCTGTCAACTTCCCGGCGCGCCTGCCGAAATGCCTTTTGACGGGGCGAATGAAACATGGAGCCCGGGCGGCGGCTTCCGGTTCGTCCAGCCGGAATTTCCCGCGGCGCATGCCCGCTCGCAACACAAACCCGCGGCGCGCGAGAGCGCCGCCGGATTCGATGGCCCAAGCCGTCGAACCCATGAGCAAGACAAGACCAGGCTTTGGTTTTGCGGCGATGAACAATCCCATGGCTGGAATTATTCAGAGGATGCCCAGGCCATGAACGAAGACCGCGGCAACAAGGGCGATACGCTCCCTTTCGCCAGACCTGCCCCCGACGGCGAGGGCGGGAAATCCGCGGACGAGGAACGCGAAGCGATGCTCGACATCATCAGGCAGGAACCGGCAATAAATATCAGCAAGACCGTCCTGCTGCACAGAAGGATCGACTCGGGCAGCTACCAGGTCGACGCCGCTCGCGTGGCGCAAAGGCTGCTGGCGTTGGAAAACAGGCTTCAACGCGACCAGGACAACGGCGGCCGCAATTCCGCCAGCGACGGCAAGTCGTCCGCCTCGTCCACATCGCGCAAGGACTCGAGCAATCGATAACGCAAGCCCCGCTCGCGCGCCCGCGCCAGGGTTTGCCGCAATACTTCAGGGCCGCTCCAGTCGATTGCGCGAAACAGTTCCCCGTCGGGCCGGCGCATTCCGACAAGCACGTAGCCGCCGTCCAGGGCCGGACCAAGCACCAGCTCGGCATCGGCCGAGAGTGCTTCCAGCGCGCGGTCGAGATAATCCGGCGACAATGCCGGACAGTCCGAACCGATGATCAGCACGCGCTCCACCCCGTCTTCGGCCAATTCGAAGGCCGCGGCGCGACGCATCCTGGCGCCGAGGTCGACGCCTTGCTGGAGCCGGATATGCCGAACATCGCACAAGGCGAGAAACGTTTCGTGCTCGCGCTCGGACGTCACCCAAAGACGATATTCCGCCAGCGCGGAGCGCTCGACGGTCTCCACGACGCGGCGCAACATGGCCAGATGGAGACGCAAGGCCGATTCGGCGCCGATCTGCGCCGCGAGCCGGGTCTTCACCGCGCCGGCTCGCGGCGCCCGGGCGAATATCAGAATCCGCGCCGCAGGATATTTGCAGCGAGCGCCGGCGGCGAACAGCCGCGGATAATAGACGGCCGCCAGTCTTTCGGCGGGCACGCCGAGGAAATAAAGCAACCGCAGCCGCCACATCCGCAAGATCGTCCGTACCGCGCCCGCGGTTTCCCAGCGTCTCGCGGAACTCGACGTCTTCATCGCCAGCGGCCGCGGGCGGGCAAGTTTGCGCAAGCGCTTGCAAATGGCGATATCTTCCATCAGGGGAATGGGAGGAAATCCGCCGACCGCGCGAAACAGTTCGGCGTCGGCGAACATGGCCTGGTCGCCGGTGCAAACCGAACTGAGCCGGGCCCTCAGGTTCATGAGCGCGGCGATCAGCCGGAAAATCGGCGCGCGCCCGCTCAATCGCGCATCGAACCACCCCCAGCCGGGCTGCTCGCCGGCCAGTGCCTCCGCGATACCCTGTTCCGCCCGTTCGGGCAACCGGCTGTCGGCGTGCAGGAACAGGAAGACATCGCCGCGGGCGAAGCGCGCTCCGAGATTCATCTGCTCGGCGCGGCCCGGCCGGCAACGCAAGAGCAAGTCGCATAGCGGCGCGGCCAGCGTCCGCGTCGCGTCCTCGCTGCCGCAGTCGACGACGATGACTTCGTGACCGGCGGAGCGCATCGACCGCAGCCGCTCCAGACAGGCGACGATCTGTTTTTCTTCGTTCCATACCGGAATGATGACGCTGATTCGCATGCGGAAGTCGCGACGGCAAGAAACCGCCCGGAAATTTGTAACTTATTGTGAGGTTGACATGAAAACTCGCCGGCCAAAACCGATGAAAAGCTAAAATGACATCAGGTTCGAAAAAGAGCCGCCTCTTTGTCGCATCCTGTTGTATTTCCCGAACGATTTGTTTTTAATATGGCCCCGCGCCGGATTCGGTTTCCCGAAAGCGACGGGGAAATCCGGCGCGGACATGGCGGAGCGCTTGATGGCTTGAAGGTAAACTGAAAAAGCCGTGAACGCAGCAAACTATTACATCGTGGCTACGGCGCCGAACGATCCTTCCCTGCAAGTGAAAATCTCCGGCCCCTATCTGACCCGGCAGGCCGCCGCGGCCGACCTCGAAGCCGCTATCGATGAAGCGATGGACATCGATCCGAGCGCCGGCAGCTATGATTACAGCATTTCCAGACTCGAAAGCCGCAAGCCGGGCGTGATCCAGCACATGGCCTCGCACTCCTGAGCGCGCGGCGGCGGGACTCGGCCATCCCCTGAATGATTCCATGGATGGAATTATTCAGAGAATACCTGCAGCTTCCCCAGTTGCAGCGCCTTCAGTCTATCGCTGAACAATACGCGCCCGTCGCTGCTGTATCGTTCATGATTGGCTTCTATCTGTTTTTGGTCGTACAGGTAATTGACCATGACGCCGCGGGATTCCCGCCAACCCTTGTCCGACAGATCCGCATCGGCATTCACGCGATGCAGCGACGCTCCATTGCCGAGATGGAAGCGGGCGACCGGATCTGCCGGAAACATGCCGCGCCGCTTGCGCAAGAGGAAATTGAACGCCAACTTGCGCGTCAATTCCCCATGTTCGGCGGCGGATGCCGGGTCGCCGACCTTTTCCCTGAATTCGCTTTTCAGCGCGGACAGCGCGTCATCGGTCCCGTCGTCGTCATCGCGCTCGAGCCATCTGCCGAAGCCGGGCATGGGCGAAAGCGTGGCGAAAGTATTGATCGACGGATGCGCCGCCTGCAACTCCTGCACGACCTGCTTGATGAGGAAATTGCCGAAGGAAATTCGCTTCAGTCCCGGCTGACAATTGCTGATGCTATAGAAGACCGCGGTAGTGAAATCGCCGTTGGCCGGCGCCGCGGGCGCGTCGCTGCCCAGAATCTCGCCGATGCGGGGCGGGATCCCGCTGGTCAGGGCGACTTCGACGAAGATCAGCGGCTCGTCGATCAGGGACGGGTGGAAGAAGGCGTAGCAGCAGCGATTGTCCGGCTCGATCCGGCTGCGCAGGTCTTCCCAGTCGCGAATCTCGTGTACGGCTTCATAACGGATGATGCGTTCGAGAATCGCGGCTGAAGTCGACCAGTCGATCTCCCGCAGCATGAGAAAATCCCGGCTGAACCATGCGGCGAGCACTTGCTCGAATTCCCGATCCAGAACGGCCAGTTCCGGATGCTCGTCGAGCCGGCGCAACAGGTCGGCCCGCATGGCGACCAGATCGTGAGTGGAATTCGGAGTTTGATGCAGGCGGCGCAGCAAGGCAAGCCGGCCCGGTTCGGCCTGGCGGGAAAGCCGGCTCAGGTTCGCGCTCGACGGCTCCTTTTCGTAGGCGCGCCAGGCGGCGCTGACGACATTGAAATCCGCATTGAAGTTCTGTTCCAGATTGCGGAAAAAGGCGAGCTTGTCCGCTTCTTGCGCTTCCCGGTAGCTGTCGAGCACTTCCCTGGCCGCCACCGCGGTCGAAACTTCCCCTCTCGACCCCATCAGGGTGCGCAAGGCGTCGTCAAGCAGCGGCCGTTCGTCTCCGCGCTTGCGCAATGGAGAAATCAACCTCCACAGGAAATCCTGGAATCTGCTCATGGCCATGTCGGAAATGTTCCTGTTTTCTCTGAATAATTCCATCCATGGAATTATTCATTGCCGCAAGACAAGACGCGGTCTTGTCTTGCTCACGGATTCGGCGGCTCGCGCCGTCGAATCCGGCAGCACATCCGTGTGCCGCAGACAAGCTCCGACAAATCGGAGCTTGCCTCGCATTCTCTGAATAATTCCATCCATGGAATTATTCATTGCCGCAAGACAAAGGTATCGCCGGAAAGCGATTCTATTCTATCTGCCCGCCTGTTTCTGATAGTCTCGACCGGAACGGAGATCATCTGCGACAGGGAGACCGGAATGTTCCGCGATCGAAGCGCGCCGCGCCGGATGCCGGCCCGGAAACCGGAGCCGTCGTGAAGCGCGGCGACAGGATTTCATTGTCGGCGGCGGCGCGGCGGGATCCCGTCGCCGCCGACCGGCTGCTCTGGGGCCGCGAATCCCACCCGGCGACCCGGCGCGGATTCATCCGCGAAAGCGGCCTGATCGCGCTGGGCGCGGCGCTCGGCGCGACGATTCCATTCGCCGCCCGCATGCCCGCCGGGCTGGTGCCGGCGGCTTTCGCGGCGGAAGACGCGCCCGCGGAAATTCCCGGCAAGGAAGGACTGGTCATCCTCAACGACCGTCCCCTGAATGCGGAAACGCCCGCGCACCTGCTCGACGATTCGGTCACGCCGAATCGCTACATGTTCATTCGCAATAACGGGCTGGCGCCGGAAAATATCGATCCGGCCGCCTGGCAACTCGAAGTCGGGGGCGAATCCTGCCTGCGGCCCGGACGCTTCAGCATCGCCGACCTGCGCGCCCGATTCGAAACCGTCAGCCTGCGCCTGCAACTCGAATGCGGCGGCAACGGCCGCAGCGAGTTCGTCCCCGCCGCCAGCGGCAACCAATGGACCACAGGCGCCGTCGGCTGCCCGGAATTTGCCGGGGTGCGCCTGCGCGACGTGCTCAATTATTGCGGCGTCGCCGCCGACGCCGTCTATGTCGGCTATTTCGGCGCCGACACGCATCCGAGCGGCGACCCGAGTCTGGCCGCCATCTCTCGCGGCGTGCCCATCGAGAAAGCGCTGGAACGGGAATCGCTGATCGCCTGGCATATGAACGGCGAAGACCTTCCGCTGCAAAACGGCTTCCCGTTGCGCCTGGTCTGCGGCGGCTGGCCGGGCTCGGTTTCGGGCAAATGGCTGACCCGGCTGACGGTGCGCGACCGGATACACGACGGCGAAAAAATGGCGCCTCCTTCCTACATGGTGCCGCGCCTGCCGGTGGCGCCGGGAAGCCGGGTGCCGGACAGCGAAATGCGAATCATCGAATCGATGCCGGTGAAATCGCTCATCACCTGGCCCCGTTCCGGCATCGCGATCGACCGCCGCGAGCGGCTCGACGTGCGCGGCCACGCCTGGGCCGGCGACAACCTGGTCAGCGCGGTGTTCCTGTCGATCGACTTCGGCGCGACCTGGCTGCCGACGGCCTTGCAATCGCCGGCCAACCGCCTCGCCTGGCAGGACTGGTCCTCCTGGGTGCAATTCCCCGAACCGGGCTATTATGAAATCTGGGCGCGGGCGATGGACGCGGCGGGGCGCTCCCAGCCCATGGTCGTGCCCGGCTGGAATCCGCGCGGCTATCTCAACAATGCCTGTCACCGCATCGCGGTGCAGGTCGGCTGAAATGCGCGTCGCGCGGGCGCCGCGATCGACGGCGACGGGTTTGCTGCTCGTCCTGGCATTGCCGGGGCTCGCGCAGACGGCGCGGGCGGCGCAGGAAACCGACCGCGTCGCCGCTCTCGCGCCGGCGGGCGACTGGCAACTCGTGCAGGCGCATTGCACCGAATGCCATTCCGCCTTGCTGATCGCGCAGAATGCGGGCAATCGCGAAGTCTGGCGCAGCCGCATCGTCTGGATGCGGGAAGCCCAGGGCATGGCGGAACTCGACGCGGAAGTCGAGGAGCGCATTCTGGACTACCTCGTCGCGCATTACGGCCCCCGGCGAACGGCGCGGCGCACGCCGCTGGCGGCGCACCTGTTGCCGGAGAATCCATAGGCAAGCTCTGATTCGGTCAGAGTTTTCCTGCGACGCATGCTCGCGGTACAAGCAAGAGAGTATCGCCGACGCGAGCCGCCGAATCCGCGAGCGAGACAAAACCACACTCGTCTTGCGGCAATGAATAACTCCATGGATGGAATTATTCAGAAGATACATAGCCAAGCCCCGATGCAGTCAGAACATCCCCGCGCCGCCGGATTCGATGGCGCAGCCCATTGAATCCGAGCAAGACAACAGCGCCGGACTGCGCGGAAATCCGCATTACGCCAATGATTGCGGGTCTGCCGCGGGAACAAACCGACATGGGGAGGTTTTTCATTCCGGCGACGCTTGCTCGCCGTCGCGCAAAAAACCGATTGCGCCGCGCGCCGCGATTTGTCGCCGCGGCGCGGTGGACCGGAAGCGAACGCTTGCCCGCCGGACAGATGCGGATATCTTCCGGCCTTGTCGGCCACAGCTATCCCGGCCGCGTTTTCGTATGGTCCGGCGCTTTTGCCTTGTTCCCGGGTCCGGGCCCCGACACAGCCTCCCGGAAAACGATATAATCGCGGTCATCGTTCGCCGGCGGCGCAGCCGCCGGGACAGGCATGCAAGAAGAGGATCGCGATGGCCGACCGAACTGCCGGCCGGAAGCTGCGCCGGGCGCTGGCGGAAAACCGCCCCCTGCAAATCGTCGGCGCCGTCAACGCTTATTGCGCCATGCTCGCCGAAGCTGCGGGATGCAAGGCCGTTTATCTTTCCGGCGGCGGCGTGGCGGCGGCGTCCTGCGGCCTGCCCGATCTCGGCGTCACCAGCCTGAATGATGTGCTGGTCGATGCGGGACGCATCTGCGACGCGAGCGATTTGCCCTTGCTGGTGGATATGGATACCGGCTGGGGCGGCGCCTTCAATATTGCCCGCGCCGTCCGGGCGATCGAGAAAGCCGGCGCCGCCGCGGTCCATATCGAAGACCAGGTCGCGCAGAAGCGTTGCGGCCATCGGCCCAACAAGGCGATCGCCGGCAAGGATGAAATGACCGATCGGATCAAGGCCGCCGTCGACGCCCGGCAGGACGAATCCTTCATCATCATGGCGCGCACCGACGCGCTCGCGGTGGAAGGCATGGATGCGGCGGTCGACCGCGCCGCGGCCTGCGTCGAAGCCGGCGCCGACGCGGTATTTCCCGAGGCTGTGCTCGAACTCGGCCAATATCGCCGTTTCGTCGAAGCCGTGCCGGCGCCGGTGCTGGCCAATATTACCGAATTCGGCAAGACCCCCCTGTTCACCCTCGAGCAGTTGCGCGAGGCCGGAGTGGCGATGGCGCTCTATCCGCTGAGCGCGTTCCGCGCCATGAGCAAGGCGGCCTTGCAGGTATACCGGGCGCTCGTCGAAGACGGCCATCAACACGCCGCGCTGGAACACATGCAAACGCGCGAAGAGTTGTATGAAATACTCGGCTATCACGATTTCGAGAGCAAGCTCGACCGTCTTTTCTCTGCGGGGCATGACAAGGCCCCGGCCGCGGGTTGACCTGGGAAGTTCCGGTCTTGCGGCAATGAATAACTCCATGAATGGAATTATTCAGGGAATACCCGGGATAGCCGGAATATCCTGAACCGGAGTCGAAACATGCCGGAAAAACCATCCGAAACCGCCGGACTGCGCGGACAAGTCGCCGGCAGCACGGCGCTATGCACCGTGGGCAAGACCGGCTCCGGGCTGACTTATCGCGGCTACGATATCGAAGTGCTCGCGCGCGAGGCGCGTTTCGAGGAAGTCGCCTGGCTGCTGCTGAAAGGAACCCTGCCCACCCGGTCCGAACTCGACCGGTACACGGCCAGGCTCGAGCGCTTGCGCGGACTGCCGGCGGCCTTGCGCGAAGTGCTGGAGCGGATTCCCGCGAGCGCCCATCCAATGGCCGTAATGCAAACCGGCTGTTCGATGCTCGGCAATCTCGAGCCGGAAGGCGATTTCTCGCGCCAGGGCGAAGTGGCCGACCGGCTGCTGGCGACATTGCCTTCGATCATCTGCTACTGGTATGTCTGGAGCCATCATGGCCGGCGCATCGAAACCGAACGCGAAGGCGGTTCCGCGGGGACGCATTTCCTGCACATGCTGCATGACGAGGAACCCGATGAACTGTTCCGGGAAGTGATGAACGTTTCCCTGATCCTGTATGCCGAACACGAATTCAACGCCTCCACTTTCACTGCCCGGGTCGTCGCCTCGACGCTGTCCGACATGCATAGCTGCATCGCCGCCGCCATCGGCGCCTTGCGCGGCCCGCTGCACGGCGGCGCCAACGAGGCGGCCATGGCCATGATTGAAAACTGGCGCTCCCCGGACGAGGCCGAACGGGAAGTTCTCGCCATGCTGGAGCGCAAGGAAAAGATCATGGGATTCGGCCACGCGATCTATCGCGAATCCGACCCGCGCAACGCGATCATCAAGGCCTGGGCGGAGAAACTGGCGAAGCGGGTCGGCGATACCAGGCTCTATCCGGTATCGGTCCGCTGCGAAGAGGTCATGCGGCGCGAAAAGGGATTGTTCGCCAACGCCGATTTTTTCCATGCCTGCGCCTACCGCTTCATGGGCATACCGACCAGCCTGTTCACGCCGATATTCGTCATGTCGCGGACCGCGGGCTGGGCGGCCCATGTAATGGAACAACGCGCGCGCAACCGCATCATCCGGCCGAGCGCGGAATACACCGGCCCGGCAAGCGCCGAATGGGTGGATATCGCCGAGCGCTGAGATCCCGCGATCAGGCCCGGAACGCATGGACGCTCCGCCGGATTCGACGGCGCGGGCCGCCGCGAATCCGCGAGCAAGACAAAACTACGCCTTCTGTCTTGCGGCAATGAATAATTCCATGGATGGAATTATTCAGAGGATACCTGGAAAAACCCTTGTCTGGAGAAGCTCATGAACCCCAGCGCGGAATTGAATATCCGTCCCGCCCCGGATCAGGTGCTGGTCGATATCGCGGATTATGTCTGCGATTACGAAATCGATTCGCGGGAAGCATACGACACCGCGCGCAATTGCCTGATGGACAGTCTCGGCTGCGGCCTGCTCGCGCTGCGCTATCCCGAATGCCGGAAACTGCTGGGGCCGCTGGCGGAAGGTACGATCGTGCCCAACGGCGCGCGCGTGCCGGGCACGCAATTCCGGCTCGATCCGGTGAAAGCCGCCTGGGATATCGGCTGCATCATCCGCTGGCTGGATTACAACGACACCTGGCTGGCGGCCGAATGGGGCCATCCGTCCGACAATCTCGGGGCCATTCTCGCGGTGGCGGACTACCTGTCCCAACGCAAGGCGGCGGCGGGCAAGCCGCCCCTGTCGATGCGCGATGTGCTCGGCGCCATGATCAAGGCGCACGAAATCCAGGGCGTCATCGCGCTGGAAAACAGTTTCAATCGCGTGGGCCTGTGTCATGTATTGCTCGTGCGGGTAGCTTCCGCGGCGGTGGCGACCCGGATGCTCGGCGGCTCCCGGGAGCAAGTCGTCGACGCCCTCTCCCAGGCCTGGCTCGACGGTTCGAGCCTGCGCGCCTATCGCCACGCGCCCAATACTGGTTCGCGGAAATCCTGGGCCGCGGGCGACGCGACTTCCCGGGCGGTGCGGCTGGCGGATCTGACCTTGCGCGGAGAGCGCGGCTATCCCAGCGCGCTCAGCGCCCGGACCTGGGGTTTCTACGATGTCGCCTTCAAAGGGAAAGAGTTCAAATTTTCAATGTCTTATGGCAGTTATGTGATAGAGAATATCCTCTTCAAGATCTCCTGGCCGGCGGAGTTCCACGCGCAGACCGCGGTCGAGGCCGCGCTCAAGCTGCATCCCGCCGCGAAGGACCGTCTCGACAAGATCGACCGGATCGTCATGCATACTCACGAGTCGGCGCTGCGCATCATCAACAAGACCGGACCCCTGGACAATCCCGCCGACCGCGACCATTGCCTGCAATACATGACCGCCGTCGCGCTCGCTTTCGGCTCGCTTGTCGCGGACCATTACGAGGACTCTTTCCACGCCGCGCATCCCGTGATCGACGTATTGCGCGAGAAAATGGAAATTCACGAAGAACCCCGCTACACCAACGAATATCTCGAACCGGGCAAGCGCTCCATCGCCAATTCGATTCAGATCTGGTTCAGGGACGGCAGTTGCACCGACCGCGCGGAAGTCGAATACCCGGTGGGCCACAGGCGGCGGCGCAAGGAAGGCATTCCCCTGCTGGAACAAAAATTCAGGAACAATCTGGCGACCTGCTTTCCGGCTTGGCGCTGCGAGGAAATTTACGCCTTGTGCAAGGATCAGCAAGCCCTCGAGGCGACCGCCGCGCACGATTTCATGGCGCTGCTGACAATCTGACCCGCCCGCGCCGCCCTGCCCGGGCCGGGTATTGAATTTCGCTCGATTATCCTCATATACGGTATCAGCGGATGCTCGCTCGAGGTCCGCTCTGCCGCAGACGGCAGCAAAACCATATTGCTTGCTCAAGAGGATATGATCATGACCAGATTTGATTTTTCACCGCTGTACCGCACTACCGTGGGTTTCGACCACCTGTCGTCCCTGCTTGATGCGGTGACCCGGAACGACAACGCCGGTTCAGGCTTTCCCCCTTACAATATCGAGTTGCTCGACAAGGAAAGCTATCGCATAACCATGGCCGTGGCCGGATTCGGCGAGGACGAGTTGAATATCCACGTGGAAAGCGACGAATTGACCGTTCGCGGTCGCAAGCCCGAAGACAAGGAAAAGAAGGAACGCAATTTCCTGCATCAGGGAATCGGCGCCCGCAACTTCGAACGGCGCTTTCGTCTCGCCGAGCACGTCAATGTCAGTGCCGCCAAACTGGAAAACGGTTTGCTGCATATCGACCTTGTTCGGAAGATCCCCGAGGCCATGAAGCCGAAATCGATCCCCATCGGCAAGGGCAAGTTGCTCGCCGGCTAAGCCGAGCCGGACCGATCAGGCATTCTCCGGACAGTTGCTGTCCATTCGCAAGACCAGAAATGGTTTTGTCCTGCTCCCGGCGGCGCATCCCATGCGCCGCCGGTCAGCTTCGATGAACCAGACCCTGCCCGCGATACAAACCCGCGATAAAAGAGCACGGCCGGATTCGACGGCGCAAGCCGTTGCATCCGGGAGCAAGACAAGACCGCGTCTTGTCTTGCGGCCATGAATAATTCCATGGATGGAATTATTCAGAGAAGACGAGGCAAGCTCCGATAAATCGGAGCTTGCCTGCGGCACATGGATGTGCCGCCGGATTTGACGGCGCAAGCCGTCGAATCCGGGAGCAAGACAAGACCGCGTCTTGTCTTGCGGCAATGAATAATTCCATGGATGGAATTACTCAGAGAAGACGAGGCAAGCTCCGATTTATCGGAGCTTGCCTGCGGCACATGGATGTGCCGCCGGATTCGACGGCGCGAGCTGTCGAATCCGGGAGCAAGACAAAACCACGCTTTTGTCTTGCGGCAATGAATAATTCCATGGATGGAATTATTCAGAGAAGACTAGTCCAATACGTGGCTGACCAGCCCGCTGCGCAACTTGGGCTCGAACCAGGTGGACTTGGGCGGCATCACGGCGCCCGAGTCCGCGACTTCCATCAAGCTTTCCATCGACGCGGGATAAAGCGCGAAAGCCGCGGCCCATGCGCCGCTGTCGACCTTGCGCTCGAGTTCTTCGAGACCGCGAATGCCGCCGACGAAATCCACCCTCCTGTCGGTTCGCTGATCCATGATGCCGAGCAAGGGCGCGAATATCCATTCCTGCAGCAAGGCGACATCGAGCCGATCGGCGGCCGACTTGTCCGCAAGCGAGGCAAGCGCGGCCGGACGCGGCCGCAGGCGCAGCCAGCGCCCTGCGAGATACAGGGCGAACTCGCGCGGCGCAGCGGGCTTCGCGCCGGCGATATCGACTTCATCAAGCTCGAAATCCTGTTCCAGCTTGCCCAGGAAATCGGCTGCCGCAAGACCGTTGAGGTCGCGCGTCACGCGGTTGTAGTCGAGGATCCTGATCTGGTCGTGGGGAAACAGCACCGTCAGGAACCAGTCCCAGGAGCAAGCGCCGCCCATGCGGCGAGGATTCGACAGGCTCAGGGTTTCCCGCAATCTGGCGGCCGCTTCGGAACGGTGGTGTCCATCCGCCACGTAGAGCGCCGGCAACTCGTCAAGCGCCGCCTGCAACTCGCGCACCTGCTCGGCTTGCGCCACAACCCAGAAAACGTGGCGAATGCCGTCATCGGCGACGAAGTCGTATTCAGGCTCTGCCCGCGCCGCTTCGGCGATCAATTCGTCGACCTTCCGCCGCGCGCGATAGGTGGCGAATACCGGCCCGACCTGGGCGCCCAACGCATGCATGTGCGATACCCGGTCATGCACCTTGGGAGGGCGCGTCAATTCATGTTTCTTGATCAGATCCTTTTCGTAAGCTTCCAGCGAAGCCAGGGCGGCGAGGCCGGTCTGGACGTGATCGCCCATGATCTGGCGATATGCGTAAAAGCTGCTCGCGGCATCCCTGAACAGGATGCCCGAATCGATGAACTGATCAAGATTGGCCCTGCCGCGCGCGTAGACGACGCGGTCATGGGGGTCGATGGCGGGGTCGACATCGATCTCGGGCTTGTTGATATGGAGAAAACTGCAATTATTGCCGCGCGCCAGTTCCACCGCTTCTTCCCGGCTCAATACGTCGTATGGCGGCGCGGCCACGCGCGCGGCCAATTCCCGGGCCGGCCGCAGCCCCCTGAACGGTCTGACTAGTCTCATTGCGGACCCCCGCCGCAAGGCATGGAATATCAACCTCGACGAAGGAATTATCGCACTTCGCCGCCCGGGATTCTAAGCATCTGCCAACAATTCCGGTCATTGAACCGTTCATTGCCGCAAGCCAGGACGCGGTTTTGTCTTGCTCCCGCGCGCAACGGCTTGAGCCGCCGCCTCCATGCGTCGCGGAAACACCTGACAAATCAGCGCTTTTCCAGGTATCTCCTGAATAATTCCAGCCATGGAATTATTCATTGCCGCAAGACAAAAGCGCGGTTTTGTCTTGCTCCCGGATTCAACGGCTTGCGCCGTTGAATCCGGCGGCGCTCTCTGATATCGCGGGCATGTGCCGCAGCAAAGCTCCGACTTGATCGGAGCTTTGCTAACCGGAGATCCGGGTGTATTTGCGAAGCGCCCGGCGCGCGATTTCGGCGGGGAAACCGCGGCCTTGCAGAAAACGGAACAGGCGCCGGCGGTTCCGGCTCTCGCGCGCGATCTCTTGCTTGTCGCCCAGGCGCGAAGAAACGAGTTCTTCCGCCAGCGCGAGCCATTCTTCGTCCGACCGCTCGAGCGCGGCGATCATGCCGTCGTCCACGCCGCGCGCTTGCAGGTCGGCGCGAATATGCAGCCAGCCGAAACCGCGACGCATGCGCAGGCGCAGGAATTCTGTCGCGAAACGCCGGTCCGATTGCAGATTCTCTCCGGCCAGCCTTGCCAGCGCCGCGTCGATGGACTCCTGGTCCGCCGCCGGAAAGCGGTCGCGCAATTTGCGCGCGAGTTCAAGACGGGAATGTTCCCGGCGCGCGAGCAGATCCATGGCGCGACGGCGCAACGCCGCGGCGTCGGACCCGCTCATGCGCCGGCGCGCGAAATCGTGGCGTCGTCAGGATTTCCGGGCATCGGCGAGCACTGCCGCATCGTCGCGATCCCGCGCCTCTGCCGCCCCGGACCGCTTGTCGCCGCCGAGAGCGCGAGCGCGAACCTGGGCCTCGATTTCTTCGGCGACGGCGGGATTCTCTTGCAGATAGGCGGCGACATTCTTCTTGCCCTGACCGATCTTTTCGCCCTGATAGGCATACCAGGCGCCGGACTTGTCCATCAGGCCAAGCTTCACCGCGAGATCGATCACCTCGCCAAGGTGGAAGATGCCCTTGCCGTACAGGATCTGGAATTCGGCCTGCCGAAACGGCGGCGAGACCTTGTTCTTGACGACCTTTACCCGGGTCTCGTTGCCGACGACTTCATCGTTTTCCTTGATGGCGCCGATGCGGCGGATATCGAGTCGCACTGAAGCGTAGAATTTCAGCGCGTTGCCGCCGGTGGTGGTTTCCGGCGAGCCGAACATGACGCCGATCTTCATGCGGATCTGGTTGATGAATATCACCAGCGTATTGGAATTCTTGATATTGGCCGCCATCTTGCGCAAGGCCTGGGACATCAGCCGGGCTTGCAGGCCCATGTGGCTGTCGCCCATGTCGCCTTCGATTTCCGCCTTGGGAGTCAATGCGGCCACCGAATCGATCACGACCACGTCGAGCGCGCCGGAACGCACGACCATGTCGCAAATCTCCAGCGCCTGCTCGCCGGTATCGGGCTGGCTGACGAGCAGGTTCTCCACGTCGACGCCCAACTTGGCGGCGTAGACCGGATCAAGCGCGTGCTCGGCGTCGATGAACGCGCAACTGCCGCCCGCGCGCTGCGCTTCGGCGATGACCTGCAAGGTCAAGGTGGTCTTGCCCGACGACTCGGGACCATAGATCTCGACGATCCTGCCGCGCGGCAGGCCGCCGATCCCGAGGGCGATATCGAGCCCGAGGGAGCCGGTGGAAATCGCGGGTATCGCCTGGCGATGGTTGTCGCCGAGGCGCATCATGGAGCCCTTGCCGAATTGCCGCTCGATCTGGGCCAGGGCCGCGCCGAGCGCCTTTTCCTTGCCTTGCCCGTTCTTGCCGTCTTGCTTCATGGTATTTTCCCTGTCTGTCAATCAATGCATCGCGAGCGCAGCCGCCGATCGCGCACCGAGACCGGCGCCGCCGGCCGCCATGGCTGACGCTGTCGATAATAGTCTAGTTCAATTACGGAATCCTGCCCGATTTCGGGAGAAAATCGGGCGCATGGCCACAGCCGGCTACTGTATATTCAACCAGTGTATTGGCCGCGCCGGAAAATACTTTAGCTATTTCGCGAACAATTTCATCCATGGAATTGTTCATTGCCTCATTGCCGCAAGACAAAAATGCGGTCTTGTCTTGCTCCCGGATGCAATGGCTTGCGCCGTCGAGTCCGGCGGTGCTTTCTTGTACCGCGGGCTTGCACCGCGGGCCTGCGCCGCAGGGCAGCTCCGACTTGATCGGAGATCCTCTGAGCTTTCCGGCAGCGCCAAACTGCATGGAAACCCGAAAATGGCGGTAATGGCGGACCCGGCGCGATTTCGCCGCGACATCTTCCGAATAATTCCAGCCATGGAATTGTTGATTGCCGAGGAACCGGAGATTGTTTTTATTTTTCATTATAATTCAATAATTTGTGATATATAATTCGACGGCGAGTCAATACGCCGCAAGGGTTCCGCCGCCGGTTTTCAATCCAGCATCGCCAGCAATCCCTCCAACGCCGCCAGCGTCGCGGCCGCGCGAACGGCTTCCCTGTCCCCGCCGAAATGAAACTTGCGCGCCAGCCGGCGCTGCTCCCATTGCCAGGCGATCCAGACTGTGCCGACCGGTTTTTCCGCATCGCCGCCGCCCGGTCCGGCAATACCGCTGACCGCGACCGCGACCCGGGCCCCGCTATTGGCGATGGCGCCCGCGGTCATGGCGAGCACCGTCTCCTCGCTGACCGCGCCCGGGCCGCCGCGCGCGAACAGGCTTGCCGGCACATCGAGCAAACGCTGCTTGGCGGCGTTGGAATAGGTCACGAAGCCGCAATCGAACCAATGGGAGCTGCCCGCTATCGCGGTCGCCGCCGCGGCCACCCGGCCGCCGGTGCAGGATTCGGCCGCGGCCAGCCGCAACTTGCGCGCGAGCAGGCGTTCGCCAAGCGTCGCGGCGATCGATGCCAGACGTTCGTTGAGGCTCATCGCGTCTCCGCCTCCCGGAAGATCTTGTCCGCAACCGCAAGCCGGTTCGTTCGCCGGCCGAGTCGGTTCGGGGATGCGAAACTTCTCCAGTCCGCAAGGGAAGCTCCGATCAGGTCGGAACTTCCCTGCGCCGCATGCCCGCGATACAAGCCCGAGATACAAGAAAACATTGCCGGATTCAACGGCGCGAGCCATTGCATTCGGGAGCAAGACAAAACCACGCTTTTGTCTTGCGGCAATGAATAATTCCATGGATGGAATTATTCAGAGAATACGAGACAAGCTCCGATTTATCGGAGCTTGTCTGCGGCACATGGATGTGCCGCCGGATTCGACGGCGCAAGCCGTTGAATCCGGGAGCAAGACAAGACCGCGTCTTGTCTTGCGGCAAGGAATAATTCCATGGATGGAATTATTCAGAGAATACCAGGACAAAACCACGTTTCGCCTTGCGACTCCGGACAATTCCATGAACGGGATTGTCCGGAGCATACCCGTCGCGCGCAAGTCCCCGCGGAGCGGATAATTCCCCAAAATCCTCGGCAAAGTCCGGGGAACATGTGCGGCGCGCTGGCCAATTGCGTTATAATCGCGCCCACATCCTCTTTCTCCGCCAGCAGATGCAAAGCTCGAACGCGCCGGACGCCGGCGAACGGCCGGCGGCCTCTCCCGCTCCCGCCCGAGTGCATATCAAGACGCACGGCTGCCAGATGAACGAGTACGACTCCTCGCGCATGCTCGACCTGCTGCGCGAAGCGCGCGGAGCCGAACTTGTGGACGCGCCGGAACAAGCCGATATCCTGGTGCTCAACACCTGTTCGATCCGGGAAAAAGCCCAGGAGAAGGTGTTCCATCAACTCGGCCGCTGGCGCGGCCTGAAAGCCGCCAATCCGGATCTGAAGATCGCCGTGGGCGGCTGCGTGGCGAGCCAGGAAGGTGCCGCCATCAGTCGGCGCGCACCCTTTGTCGACGTGATCTTCGGGCCCCAGACCTTGCACAGGCTGCCGGAATTGCTCGACGCGTCAAGCCGGGGCGAAACGGTAGTCGACGTCAGTTTTCCGGAAATCGAGAAATTCGATTATCTGCCCCGGCCCAGGGCGGCCGCTTGCCAGGCCCATCTGACGATCATGGAAGGCTGCAGCAAATATTGCAGCTTCTGCGTCGTGCCCTATACCCGCGGCGAGGAAGTCAGCCGGCCTTTCGACGACGTGCTCGCCGAAGCGGCGCAACTGGCCGAACAGGGCGTGCGCGAAATCAATCTGCTGGGGCAGAATGTCAACGCCTATCGCGGGCTCGCCCACGACGGGAGGACTATCGATCTCGCCTTGCTGATTCAGTACATCGCCAGCATCGACGGCATCGACCGCATCCGCTTCACGACCTCGCACCCTTGCGAATTCGGCGATTCGCTGGTGGCGGTCTATCGCGAAGTGCCGGAATTGGCCGCTCATCTGCATTTGCCGGTGCAAAGCGGCTCCGACCGCGTGCTTGCGGCGATGAAGCGCGGCTATACCGCGCTCGAATACAAGTCGCTCGCGCGTCGCATCAGCGCGGCGAGGCCCGGGATCAGCCTGTCTTCGGACTTCATCGTCGGCTACCCCGGAGAAACCCGGCGCGACTTCGAGGACACCATGAATCTGGTCATCGAAGTCGGCTTCGACACCTCGTTCAGCTTCATATACAGCCCCCGGCCCGGAACGCCGGCGGCGCTGTTGCGGGATTGCGCTTCGGAGCGCGAGAAGAAGCGCCGGCTGGCGGAGCTCCAGGCGCAATTGACCCGCCAGGCCCGGGCGATCAGCGCTTCCATGGTGGGCTCGACCTGCCGGATCCTGGTCACCGGCGCGTCGAAGAAACGCGCGACGGAACTGCAAGGGCGCACCGAAAACAATCGCGTAGTCAACTTTCCGTGCGACGACAGCTCGTTGGCGGGCGATTTCGTCAATGTCAGAATTACGGACGCCTTGCCCAATTCGCTGGCGGGCGAATTGCGCTGAGCGCGGGAGCCGCATGAATACATATACCCTCGACCTGACTTTGGATCCCGATGACAGTCGGCGCCTGTCCAATCTGTGCGGACAATTCAACGAACATATCCGCCAGATAGAAAAGATGCTGTCGCTGACGATCCGCCAGCGCGGCAACTGGTTCCAGCTTTCCGGCAACAAGACGGCGGTGACCGACGGCGGCCGGCTGCTCGAATCGCTATATCTGGCGACCGGGCAAGGCGAATTGCTTTCTTCGGGCGTCATCCATCTCGCCTTGCAGGAAATCGCCGACCCGCCCGCCGCGGCCGGCAAGGCCGCCGCAACCATCCGCACGCCGCGACTTTCGATCAAGACGCGCGGCAAGCAGCAGGCCGCTTATGTCGAGAACATCGAGCGGATGGATCTGAACTTCGCCATCGGCCCGGCGGGCACCGGCAAGACCTGGCTCGCGGTGGCCTGCGCGGTGCGGGCGCTGGCGGACGAACAGGTCAACCGGATCGTGCTCGCGCGGCCGGCGGTGGAAGCCGGCGAGAAACTCGGCTTCCTGCCCGGCGACCTGGCCCAGAAGATCGACCCCTACCTGCGGCCGCTTTACGACGCCTTGTACGAAATGCTCGGTTTCGAAAAGGTCAATCGCCTGGTCGAGAAAAACGTCATCGAAGTGGCGCCGCTGGCCTATATGCGCGGCCGCACCCTGAACGAATCCTTCATCATTCTCGACGAAAGCCAGAATGCCACCGCGGCCCAGATGAAGATGTTCCTGACCCGGATCGGCATCGGTTCGAGAGTCGTCGTGACAGGCGATATCACCCAGATCGACCTGCCTGCGGGAACGCGCTCGGGGCTCGCGCAGGCCAGCGGGATATTGCGGGACGTCGACGGCGTCGGCTTCACCTGGTTCACTGCCCGGGATGTAGTGCGGCACCGGCTCGTGCAGGACATCGTCGAAGCCTATGAATGTTTCGACCGCTCCCAGGTGACCGGAATCCGCGAGCAAGACGCCGGCGCGCGCAATGAAAGCGACAATTGAGATCGCCGACCGTTCGACGGGTTGCTGGGTTCCGGACGACGCGCTTTGCCGGAACTGGGTCGAGCGCGCCCTGCGCGCGTCGAGCCGCGGGAATCCGGCGACGGTCAGCCTCTGTTTCGTCGACGCCGAAGAATCCGGCCGGCTCAATCGGCGCTATCGCGACCGGGAATATCCCGCCGATGTGCTCTCGTTTCCAAGCGGGCTGCCGGCGGCGCTGCGAGCGCAACTCGCAAGCGAGCCGCTCGGCGATATCGTGGTCTGCTCCGAACTCGCGCAGCGGGAAGCGCGCTCCCGGGGCAAGCCCGTCGATCATCACTGGGCGCATCTGGTGATTCACGGCTGCCTCCATCTGCTGGGATACGATCATGCGACGGCGACAGACGCCGCCCGCATGGAAAAGATCGAAATTGAAATTTTGCGGAATCTTGGAATCCCCAATCCCTATCTTGTATCGTAAAGGAAGCTCTGACCCAGTCAGAGCTTCCCTGCGGCGCAAGGATGCGCCGCCGGATTCGATGGCGCAAGCCATTGAATCCGGGAGCAAGACAAAACCGCGTTTTTGTCTTGCGGCAATGAATAATTCCATGGATGGAATTATTCAGAAAATACTAGGCAAGCTCTGATCCAGTCAGAGCTTCCTTGCGGCGCTGAATGCCAGAGATTTTCGCCCAGAGATTTTCACAAAGGAGCCAGATCAACGCATGACCGACGACCAGCCCGACATCGATCCGAGACGTCGCTCCTGGATCGATAGATTCGCGCAAGTCTTTTCCGACGAACCTACCGACATCCGAAGCTTGCTGGACCTGTTGCGCAACGCCGAACGGGACCACCTGCTCGATGCGGACGCGCTCGGCATCATCGAAGGCGCCTTGCAGGTCTCCAGCATGCCGGTGCGCGACATCATGATCCCCCGCTCCCAGGCGGTGATCGTCGCCGCCAGCATGCCGGTGCGGGAAGTGGTGGAGATGGTCGCCGGCGCTTCCCATTCGCGTTTTCCGGTGATCGCGGACAACGTCGACAACGTCATCGGCATCCTGCTCGCCAAGGATTTGCTGCCGCTCTGCCTGAAAGGCGTTCCGGAGAATTTCAATCTCCGCAAGATCGTCCGGCCGGCGACTTTCGTGCCCGAATCGCGCCGGGTCAACGTGCTGCTGAAGGAATTCCGCGAACGGCGCAGCCACATGGCCATAGTCGTCGACGACTACGGCAGCGTATGCGGCATCGTCACGATCGAGGACGTGCTCGAACAGATCGTCGGCGAAATACAGGACGAAACCGATATCGAGGACGACGGCCATATCAAGAAATTCGACGACCGCAACCACATCGTGAAAGCATTGACTCCGATCGGCGACTTCAACGAATATTTCGCCACCCAACTCGACGACCGGGAATTCAACACGATCGGCGGCATCCTGCTGCAAGAGTTCGGACACATCCCGGAACGCGGCGAAAGCACCCGGATCGGTCCCTACCTGATTACCGTGCTGAACGCCGACAACAGACATGTCAAATTGCTCAAGGTCACCTTGACCGGCAATGGCGCGCGCAAGGAGGGCCCCTGACATGGCGAAGGCCGAAATGCAATACAGGCCCGAACAGGTCGAAGCGGAAGCGCAGCGATACTGGCGGGAGCACGACAGTTTCCGCGCGAGCGAAGATCCGGACCGGGAAAAGTTCTATTGCCTGTCCATGTTGCCCTATCCCAGCGGCCATCTGCACATGGGGCATGTGCGCAACTATTCCATCGGCGACGCCATCGCCCGCTTTCAGCGCATGAAGGGAAAGAACGTGCTGCAGCCCATAGGTTGGGACGCCTTCGGCCTGCCGGCCGAAAATTCGGCGATCCGCAGCAAGGCGAATCCGGCGGCGTGGACCTATGCCAACATCGATTACATGCGCGAACAATTGCGGCGGCTAGGCTACGCCTACGACTGGCAGCGCGAGATAACCACTTGCCGGCCCGAGTATTATCGCTGGGAGCAATGGTTTTTCACCCGGCTGTTCCGCCGGGGCCTGGTCTACAAGGCCACCGCCGAGGTCAATTGGGATCCGGTCGACCAGACCGTGCTCGCCAACGAACAAGTCGTCGACGGCAAGGGCTGGCGCTCGGGAGCGCCGGTCGAACGGCGGCGAATCCCGCAATGGTTTTTCCGCATCTCCGACTTCGCCCAGGAGTTGCTCGACGGCCTGGAAACGCTCGACGGCTGGCCCGACGCCGTGCGCGCCATGCAACGCAACTGGATCGGCCGTTCCGAAGGCGTCGAAGTGGAATTCGGGATCGCCGGCGAAATCGATCCCGAATTGCGCGCGATCAGGGTATTCACCACGCGTCCGGACACGCTGTTCGGCGTAACCGCCCTGTTGCTGGCGCCGCGACATCCGCTGGCGGCCGCGGCGGCGGCCGCCAATCCGGAACTGCGGCGATTTCTGGCGCAACTCGCCGACGCCGGCATCGCCGAAGCGGACCTGATGACCCAGGAAAAGCTCGGCATGGATACCGGCCTGGTCGCCGAGCATCCTCTTACCGGCGAGCCCCTGCCGGTTTACGCGGCCAATTTCGTGCTGACGAGCTACGGCTCCGGAGCGGTCATGTCGGTTCCCGCCCATGACCAGCGCGATTGGGAGTTCGCCGCCAGGTACGGGCTGGAAGTCCGCCAGGTCATTCGGCCGACGGATCCGGAACAGGCCTGCGACCTGGACAAGGCGGCTTTTGTCGAACATGGCGCGCTGGTCAATTCCGGGCAATTCGACGGCATGGACTCCGCCGCCGCATGCGAGGCGATCGCCGAACATCTCGAATCCGCCGGACAAGGCCGGCGCGCGGTGAATTTCCGCCTGCGCGACTGGCTCGTGTCCCGGCAGCGCTATTGGGGAGCGCCGATTCCGATCATCAACTGCCCGGTTTGCGGTCCGGTGCCGGTGCCGGATGAAGAGTTGCCGGTGCGCCTGCCGGAAGAAGCCGAATTCAGCGGCCCCGGCTCTCCCCTGCCCGGCCTGGCGGAATTCGTCAATGCCGAATGCCCCGCATGCGGCGCGGCGGCGACCCGGGAAACCGACACTTTCGACACCTTCATGGAATCTTCCTGGTATTACGCGCGTTACGCCTGCGCCGACCAGGACGAAGCCATGCTCGACGAACGCGCGCATTACTGGCTGCCGGTCGACCAGTATATCGGCGGCGTCGAACACGCGATCCTGCATCTGCTTTACGCGCGTTTCTACCACAAGCTGATGCGCGACGAAGGCCTGGTCGATTCGGACGAGCCGTTCACCCGCCTGCTGAGCCAGGGCATGGTGCTGAAAGACGGCGGCAAGATGTCCAAATCGAAAGGCAATACCGTCGATCCCATGTCCCTGATCGACCGTTACGGCGCCGATACCGTGCGCATGTCCACCTTGTTCGCCGCGCCGCCGGAACAATCGCTGGAATGGTCGGACGCCGGCGTCGAGGGCTGCTTCCGCTTCCTGAAACGGCTCTGGCGCGCCTTGCGCGCGCACGAGCCTTGCGCGCTGCCCGGATTCTCGGGGCCGGCGCCGACTCCGGAACAGCGCGCCTTGCGGCGGAAGACGCATGAAACCGTCGCCAGGGTGAGCCGGAACTACGAAGACCGCTATGCCTTCAATACGGCGATCGCGGCCGTCATGGAACTGCTCAACGCGTTGACGCGGTTCGTCCAGCAGCACCCCGAGCCGACGGAGGGCGACCGCCGGGCGACGCAGGAAGCGCTGGAAATGGCCGTCCTCTTGCTCGCGCCGGTCGTGCCTCACTTCTGCCATGCGGCCTGGCGTTATCTCGGACACGCGGGCGCGATCATGGACGCGGCCTGGCCGGAAGTCGACGAGACGGCGCTGGCGAAAGAGCAGACGCTGATCGTATTGCAGGTAAACGGCAAGTTGCGGGGCCGGCTGGAAGTGCCCGCAAACCTGCCGGAAGAGCGCTTGCGCGAAATCGCGCTGGCAAACGACTCGGTGCGAAAGTTCACCGCCCATGCCGGAGTCAGGCGGATAATCGTGGTTCCCGGCAGACTGGTGAACGTCGTGACCGCCTGACCTGCCCATGACCCGGCGGCTCCTGTTCGCTCTGCTGCCCGCGCTGATGCTGGCCGCGGCGGCCGGCTGCGGCTACAACTTGCGGGGAGCCGGGGACGGAGCGCGGGATTTTACCGACCTGCGCTTGCGATGGCCCGGCGCCGAGCCCGAATTCGATCGGATCTTGCGGCGCGGCCTCGAAGCTGCCGGCTTCGGCTTGCATGACGCGGAAGACGCCGCCCGGCGCTTTCCCTTGCTCGCCATAGGCCCCGAGTCGTTTTCCGGCCGGCCGGCGAGCACGACGGCCCAGGCGCGGGCCGCCCAGATCACCTTGCGGCTCGCGCTCCGGATCCGGTTGACGGACGGCGAAACCATGCTGATCGACGGGGAAACCTTGAGCGTGGAAAGAACCTATTACCAGGATTTGCGCAATATCGCCGGCAATCGCGAGGAAGCCGAACTGTTGCGCGAGGAGATGCGGCGGGAGCTCGCGGCTCGACTTGCGCGTCGGCTGGAGGCGGCCGCAAGATGAAAATCCGCGGCGACCAGCTTGCCGCGACGCTGGCGCGACAGTCCGCGACCGCGTATTGGCTGGCGGGAGACGAAACCCTGCTGCTCCAGGAAGCCGCCGACGAGGTGCGCGGACATTGGCGCGAAGCCGGCTTCGCCAACCGCGAAGTATTCCGCGCGGAACAGGGTTTCGACTGGAACGACTTCCTCTACCAGCTCGACGCGACTTCGCTGTTCGCCGACCGGAAACTGCTGGAATTGCGACTTTACGGACCCAGGCTGGAAAACCGGGGCCGGCAGGCGATCGCCGCGTATCTGGACAAGGCGCCCCCGGACTGCCGGTTGCTGGTTGCCGGACCCCGCATCGATTCAGGCGTCTTGTCGAGCAAATGGTTCAAGAGCCTGGAAAAGCGCATGATTCTCGTGCAGATCTGGCCCATGGAGCGGGCCAGGCTGCCGGTCTGGCTGCGGCAGCGGCTGGCGGCGGCGGGCATTCAGGCAGACGACGCCGCGTTGCAAGTGCTGACCGACCGCGTGGAAGGCAATCTGCTGGCGGCGCGGCAGGAAGTCGAAAAGCTCGCCTTGCTTGCCGGCGCCGCGCCCGGCGCCGCGACAAGACTGACCGACCGGGATGTGCTGCGACTGGTCTCCGACAGCTCCCGCTTCGACCTCGGCAAACTGGCCGACGCCGCGCTCAGGGGCGAAGCCGGACGCGCGCAGCGGGTGCTCGGCGGCCTTCGCGCCGAAGGCGTGTTTCCGCTGCTGATCCTCGCCGCGATCAGCCGGGAATTGCGGCAATTGCTGGAAATACTGGAATTGGTCGAAAAAGGCCGGTCAATCGATCAGGCGATGTCCAGCGCGCGCGTGTGGCGCAGCCGCAAACCCATTGTTTCCCGCGCCTTGCGGCGCTTGACCCTGGACGAGGCCCGGCGCATGCTCGGGCATTGCCGCGACATCGACCATGCCGTCAAAGGCTTGCGGCGCGCCAATCCCTGGGACGAATTGAGCCTGCTGATCCTGCGGCTGAGCGGCCGCGAAGCGGCCACCTCGCTGGACTCGGGCATCCGCTGAATAATTCCATCCGTGGAATCATTCATTGCCGCAAGACAAAAGCGCGTTTTGCCCTGCTCCCGAATGCAATGGCTCGCGCCGTCGAATCCGGCGGTGCTTTTTTGTACCGCGGGCATGTACCACGGGCTTGTGGCGCGCAGGTTTGTATCGCGGGCATGCGGCGCGGGGAAGTTCCGGCGAATCGGGGTTTTTTCAGTTCAGGCCGCGCCGCTCGAGCAGGGCATTGATATCCGCGTCCCTGCCCCGGAAATCGCGAAACAGCGTCATGGCGTCCTCGGCGCCGCCGCGCGAAAGCAAGGCGCTGCGGAAATGGACGCCGTTTTCGCGCGACAGGCCGCCGTTTTCCCGGAACCATTCCACCGAGTCCGCATCGAGCACTTCGCTCCAGATGTACGAGTAATAACCGGCTGAATAGCCTCCCATGATATGGGAGAAATACGGGACGCGATAACGCGGCGGAATCTCGTCCATGGCGATGCCGGCCTGTTCGAGGGCAGCCGCTTCGAAACCCATCACTTCTTCGGCGCCGGGGACTTCTTCCGGGGCGAGTTGATGCAGCGCCTGATCGATGATCGCCGCGGCCAGGTATTCCGCCGTGGCGAAACCCTGATTGAATTGCTGCGTCGAAAGCACCTTGTCGAGCAAATCCCGGGGCATGGCCGCGCCGGTCTCGAAATGGACCGCGTAATTCTCGAGCACTTCCGGCCAGATCGCCCACATCTCGTTGACCTGGGACGGATATTCGACGAAGTCGCGCGGCACCCTGGTGCCGGAGAAACTCGGATAGCGCACATCGGAGAACATGCCGTGCAAGGCATGGCCGAATTCGTGGAACGCGGTGGTGACCTCGTCGAATGTGAGCAAGGTCGGCTCGCCCGCCGGCGGCTTGGTGATATTGAGATGGTTGGCTACTATCGGCCGGCGGCCCAGCAAACGGGACTGGGAGACATAGGCGTTCATCCAGGCGCCGCCGCGCTTGTTGGGGCGGGCGTAGAAATCGGCGATGAACAGCGCCAGGGTTTCGCCGGTGACGTCGAATACTTCGAATACGCGGACATCTTCCTGATATGTCGGCAGGTCGAAACGCTCCTCGAAAGTGATGCCGTATAGTTGTTCGGCGGCGAAGAAAACCCCTCGCAGCAATACATTGTCAAGCTCGAAATAAGGCCGCAACTGGCTTTCATCGAAATCGAAGCGCTCGGCGCGCAATATTTCTGTATACCAGGCCCAGTCCCAGGCCGCCAGCGCGAAGTCCTCGCCCGCATCGCGGATCATCTGCTGCAAGTCGGCCGCTTCGCGCCGCGCATTGGCCGCAGCCGGCGGCGCAAGTTCCGCCAGCCGCCGGTTGACCGCCTCCGTCAAACCCGCGGTTTCATCTTCCAGCACATAAGCGGCGTGATTTTCGTAACCGAGCAATCTCGCCCGTTCCGCGCGCAGCCGCAGCACCTCGACGAGGGTTGCGCGATTGTCGTAGTCCCCGCCGCGCGAGCCGCGGGACAGCGAGGTCTCCAGCATGCGCCGGCGCAGGTCGCGATTCCGCAAGCTGGCCAGCGCCGGCTGGCCGCTCGTGTTGAGCAGCGGCAGCACGAATTTGCCAGGCAATTCGCGCGCCCGGGCTTCGTTTTCCGCGGCGGCGACGAGCGCCTCGTCGAGTCCGGCCAATTCTTCCCGGCTATCGACAACAATCGCCAACTCGTTGACTTCGTTCAGGACATTCTGGCTGAACCGGGTTTCCAGCACCGCGATTCGGGCATTGATGTCCCTGAGCCGTTCTTGCTGCGCTGCGCCGAGCGCCGCGCCCGCGCGCACGAAATCGGTATGGGCCCGCTCGAGCAGGCGGCGGGATTCCGGGTCGAGGCCGAGTTCGTCCCGGTTCTCGTACAGGCTCGCGATGCGCGCGAACAAGTCCCGATTCAGCAGGATCGCATCGCCGTGGGCCGCGAGTTCCGGCGCCAACTGCTGCTCCAGCGCCTGGATGGCGTCATTGGTATGGGCGCTGGACATGGCGAAAAATACCGCGGCGACCCGGTCGAGCAACTGACCGCTCAATTCGAGAGCGACGATCGTGTTTTCGAAATCCGGCGCGGCTTGCTGGCCGGCGATCGCTTCCGCTTCGGCGAGCTGTTCGGCCATGCCGCGTTCGAAAGCGGGCTGATAATGTTCGTCCGCGATCAGGTCGAAAGGCGGAAAATTGAAGTAATGCGGACTGTCCGCGAAAAACGGATTCTGCGCCGCGACAACCGCTGTCGCCGCCGCTTCGGTCCCGGCGGCCGCGTCTCGCGCCGGCGCCTCGTTTTCGCCGGAGCAGGCCGCGACCGCGGCCAGCAGCAATGCCGTTCCTGAAATGCTGAAATATGCGCGCATGTCTCGATGCCTCTTTTTCATACTATCGCGCCCCGCCGTCAAAATATTCCCTGCGCAATGCCGTCCATGGAATGGTCCATTGCCGCCGGACCAGAGCGCGATCCTGTCTTGCCGGCGGATGCAATTGCTCGCGCCGTCGAATCCGGCGACGCATGCAGGCGCCGCGGAAAAGCTCCGATAAACCAGGGCTTCCCCAAAGGTATCCTCTGAATAATTCCATCCATGGAATCATTCATTGCCGCAAGACGAGCGCGGTCTTGTCTTGCTCGCGCATTCAGGCGCCCAACTGCGCGGCCAGATCCAGAAAGTCGGCGGCCGTCACATCGAAATCGCCGCTCGCATCCGGCGCGAAAGACGGGTCCGGACCCCTTTCCAGCGGCCTGGGCACGTAGCCGGTGCGCATTCCGAGCGCCGCCGCCGCGCGCAGATCCCCCGGATGGGCCGCGACCATCATGACCTGTTCCGGGACCAGCCCCAACAGATCCGCCGCCTTGCGGTAGACCTCGGGGGCCGGCTTGTAATGTCCGGCAAGTTCGGCCGACAGGACGGCGTCCCAGGGCAGGCCGGCGTTCTTCGCCATATTGGTCAACAGCGCGACATTGCCGTTGGACAGGGTCGCGATCACATAGCGCGTCTTCAGCCGGTGCAACCCCGCCACCGCGTCCGGCCAGGGCGAAAGCCGATGCCAGGCATGGTTGAAATGGACCCGTTCCTCCTCGGTGAGTCGCTGCAGACCATACTCTTCGATCAGTTCGTCGAGGATCATCCGATGCAGGTCGTCGATCTTCGTCCAGGGCAGTTCGCCGTTGCGCACGCGGTTCATCGACGGTCCGTAGCCGGCGCGCCAGCGATCGGCGAATTCATGCCAGTCCACGTCGAAATTCCTGCCGACCGCCAATAATTGCCCTTCCCTGGCGATCGACGAACGCCAGTCGACGACGGTGCCGAACACATCGAAGGTCAAGGCCCGCACCTGTCGCAACTGCCCGTCCAGTTGCGCGAAAGCGGCGCCGCCCGCGGCGCCGAATCCCGCGCTCAGCGCCAGGGATGCGGAAACGAATCCGCGCCGCGTCAAACCCGCGCCGGAATCTCTGCTCATGGCTGTTTGCTCCCGATGGGATCCCGATAAATCCGCAAGGGAAGCTCTGACCTGATCAGAGTTTCCCTTGCGCGATCAACAGGCCGAAGTTAACACATGGGCCGGCAATGTTCACGAGCGGGACGGCCGGACGCGCTCCTCGCAACGCCGGGCTCATTGCAGGTAAACCAGCAGAATCGCCACGGGACAGATGAATTTCACGTACATGGGCCAGATTTTCCAGAACCATCCGGTCTCCGCTTGCGGAGAGCCTTGCCTGATTTCCTTGAGCACCGCGTCCCGGCGCCAGATCCAGGCGACGAAAATGCAGAAGAAGAAACCGAGCAGCGGCTGGCTTCTCTCGGTAGCGAAGTTGACGACGAGATCGAACAGCGGATCGAAATTGAGGACGATGATCAGGGAAATGCAAGTCACGACGGCGCCGATCAGCAACGCCGCCCGGCCCCGGTCCATATTCCTGTATTCAACGGCGAACGCGACCGGAACCTCGAGCATGGAAATCGAAGAAGTCAGCGAGGCTATCGTCATCAACAGGAAAAACGCCAGCGAAACGAAAATGCCCATCGCGCCCATGGCGTCGAACAACTCCGGCAACACGGATACGATCAGCGCCGGCCCCGCCACGAGACTGCCGTCGGGATTGAAGATTTCCACGCCGCCGGCGAGCGCCGCGTACATTGCCGGCAAAATCAGCATGCCCGCGATCACGGCGATGCCGACATCGAGCAAAGCCACGAGACTGCCGCTCACGGGCAGGTTTTCCTGCTTGCTGATATAGGAGCCGTAGATCAACATGGTGCCGACGCCGAGCGAAAGCGAGAAAAACGCCTGGCCCATGGCGTCGACGAGCAATCCGGGATCGGCGATCTCGGAAAAATCCGGCACCAGATAGGCGCGCAGGCCGTCCATCGCGCCCGGCAAGCTCAGCACATAGACGATCAGCGCCAACAGGATCACGATCAGCAGCGGCATCAGTCGCGAAGCCCAGCGTTCGATGCCGTCCTTCACTCCCGCGCGAATGACATGGATCGTCAGCGCCATGAACAGCGCCATGAAGACGCCGTTGCGCAATTCGCTGTCCGCGACCAGCCAGTCGGCCGCCGCCGCGAAGCCGGCCAGCCGCGCGAGGGGATCCAGCAAGAAGGCCATCATCCAGCCGCTGACAATGGCGTAGAAGCTCAGGATCAGGCTCACGGTGAGAATGCCGAGCGCGCCGACGAAAACAGCGAGCGCGCGCGTTGCCGGCCCGCGCGAGATGCCTTGCAGGGCCTTGATCGAATTGGCCTTGGCGTGGCGGCCGATGATCAATTCCGCCATCAGGGCCGGATAGGCCAGCGCGAAGACCAGGATGAGATAGGCGAAGAGAAAGGCCGCGCCGCCGTTGGACGCGGCATTGGTGGGGAACCCCCAGATATTGCCGAGACCTACGGCGGAACCCGAAGCCGCCATCAGGAACCCGAAACGCGAACTGAATTCGCCCCGGCCCGCCGCCGGGCCGCCGGCTTCCGCCGCCAGCGCCGGCGGGTCTTGAGGATTCATCTGCGCGCCTCGTTGACAACCAGCTCGAGCGCCGCCGCGCCGGTATTGCGAATCAGGAAAGAAGCGCCCGGGGCCCGGTAGGTCCAGGCGCCGGCCGCGCGCAATTCCGCCGTGATGCCGTCTGCGCGGGTGACATGGGCCTCGCCCGGGGTGACCAGGATCACGAAAGTCGGCTGCTGATGCGTTTGCAAGGGGGTTTCCTCGCCGGGACCGAGGCTGAGGCGATAGGAGCGGAACCAGCGGTTTTCGACATCCGGCTCCGCCGTCATGCCCGCGGGCGCGTCCCCGTCGCCCGCGACGCCCGCGTGATAACTCGTCAGCGCCAGGATGCGCAACAGCCCGGGACCGGCATTCGAGATCGCATGCGTGTAATTGCGCTCGGCATAGTCGATATTGACGCCGACGCGGCCGTTGCCGGGCCCGTCGGCGGTGCTGATCGAGGTCGTCATGAGCGGCGCGTCATGGAGATGGGGAAAGGAGACGTCTCCCGGATTCAGCTGCACATCGAGCAAATAGACATCGCCGTCCCGGAATACGGTGCGGTGTCGCGGCTCCTGCAACAGGTGAACGATCTTCTGGCCGCGGAAATCCTGTTGCGGCTGGGCCAGGGCCCGATCCGGGGCCGGGCCGGCAAGCATTGCGCACAAGGCGGCCGCGCCGACCGCGCGCGCCGGTATCGCCAGTTTTTTCATCTGATTGACCCCGTCCGATCGACGCAAACCGATTGCGGCATTCTTGCACAGCGATCGCGCCCGCTCCAAGTCCCGCCATCTCCTTTCCTTGCGCAATTTCATCCTTGCAGCGTCACTGGCGCTGTCAGCAGCAATTTTCCGTCGCGGGCGTCGCGCAATTCGAGTTGCGCCGACTCCGCCCGGCGCAATTCGCTCGCGAACGAGGCGCCGTTATCCAGCGCGGCGATAATGAAAACCAGGCGGCCGGAGATCGTTTCTCCCGGGGCCAGCCGCAAGGGCAGGAACAGATAACGGCTATTGGCGCCGAGCATGCCTCTCATGCTCGCTTCGACGCTCAGGGTTCCGGCCGGCGCCTGTTCGCGCACCGCCCGGTACAACATGGCTTGCCCGCCGCTGTCGACCATGCGCAGGTATGCGTCGATTTCCCGGCTGAAAAGCTCGCCGTTGCGCAATTCCACCGCGGGCGTGAAGACAGGATAGCCGAAACCAATTTCCACGAAGGCGCCGGAGGAGCTTTCGGCGATCAGCGTCTGGTCGAGCAGCGCGATGCTGAGCGCGGAATCCGCGTATCGCGGCAGCCAGTAAAGGAAATAGCCGAATCCGCCGAGTTGCGCGAGGGCGCACGACAGGACGAGCAGGCGCGCGGCGCGCGGCGCATGCGGGCGCAGCAGCACCGCGCCGCCGGCCAGCGCGGCCAGCGCCGGCGCCGGGAACAGCACGGCGCGCGCGAGCAGGCTTTGCTGTCCGAGATAGAGACTGTTGGCGAGCAGCAGATACGCCAGGATGATCGCCGCGGCGAACAACAGCGCGGCCCAGAGCAGCGACGGCGTTTTCATGTCTCAGCCGCCGCGCAGCAGCTCGGCTTGCCGGTCGGCGTGATAGGACGAGCGCACAAGAGGGCCGCTGGCGACATGGCGAAAGCCCAGCGACTCGCCATATGCGCGCAAGGCGTCGAACTCTGCCGGATGCGCGAAGCGCTCGACCGGCAGGTGGTGGCGACTCGGCTGCAGGTATTGCCCGAGCGTCAGCATGTCCACATCGTGCTCGCGCAGGTCGCGCATCACCGCGCGCACTTCCGCCAGGGTTTCCCCGAGCCCGAGCATCAACCCGGACTTGGCGGGTATCGCGGGCCGCAGCCGCTTGAATTCTTTCAACAAGCGCATGGACCAGCCATAGTCCGCGCCGGGCCTGATCTTGCGATAGAGCCGCGGAACCGATTCGAGGTTGTGATTGAAGACATCGGGCGGCTCGCGTTCGAGAGTTTCCAGCGCGATATCCATGCGGCCCCGGAAATCCGGCACGAGGATTTCCAGCCGGACGCCGGGATTCAGGCGCCGGACTTCCCGGATGCAGGCGGCGAAATGCCCGGCGCCGCTGTCTTTCAAGTCGTCCCTGTCTACCGAAGTCACGACCACATACGTCAGCCCCAGGTCGCGAATGGCGCTGGCCAGTTCCATCGGCTCGTTCTCGTCGAGCGGCCGGGGCTTGCCGTGAGCGACATCGCAGAACGGGCAGCGCCGGGTGCAGATATCGCCCATGATCATGAAGGTCGCGGTGCCCTTGCTGAAACATTCGCCCAGATTCGGACAGGAGGCCTCTTCGCAGACCGAGGCCAACTTGTGGTCGCGCAACTTACGGCGCAACCGGGCGACGCGGGGCGAAGCGGGAATCCTGACGCGGAGCCAGGGAGGCTTTGCGGGCAATTGCGCGGCCGGAACCACCTTGACGGGAATTCTCCGCAACTTCTCGGCGCCGCGAAGTTTTACTCCTTCGACCAGCACATTTCTTCGCTTGCGCTCAGGCATGCGCGGCCGCCTCCGCCGGATATCCGTCCCGCGGCGGAAATTGTTCGAGCCGCCGCAAGACGGCGTCTGTCAGCAAGCCTTTCATGCGTTCCATCAGTCCGCTTCCCGCGCTTGTCGGAGCCGCCAGATCCGCGACCCGAGTCGCCGCGAGCCCCCGGAAGCCGCAGGGGTTGATCGCGCCGAAAGGAGTCAGATCCATGTCCACATTCAAACTCAGGCCGTGATAGCTCCAGCCCCTTCTGATTCGCAAGCCGAGGGCGGCGATTTTCGCATCGCCCGCATATACTCCCGGCGCGCCGGGGCGAGTCGCGGCGGCTATTCCCGCCTTGCCGAGCGCTTCGATCAGCGCCGTCTCGATCAGGTCGACCAGTTGCCGGACGCCCAGGCCGCGCCGGCGCAGGTCGAGCAAGGGGTAGACAACCAGTTGACCGGGGCCGTGATAGGTTACCTGTCCGCCGCGGTCGGTCCGGATCACCGGAATATCGCCGGGCGCGAGCAGATGCTCCCGCTTCCCCGTCTGGCCCAGGGTAAAGACCGGCCGATGGCTGAGGCGCCAGATTTCTTCCCTGGTCTCCGGCCCTGCGACGGCGGCGAAGCGCGCCATGCGCTTCCAGACCGGCGCGTAATCGACCAGGCCGAAATCGCGCACGACCGGCGCGCTTGCCGGAACGGAGGCATGGCCGGAACCGGGCCCGGCGGCCGCGACGGCAATTTCATTCACGGCGCTCAATTGGCAAGCAACTGGCTGAATCTCAGGCTGAACCAGTCGGTCATCCGCTTCATGACGCCGCCGCGGGCAATGCCTTGCAAGGCGACGACCTCGCCGCTGAAAACGGGCTCGCCGTCCAGCGTGATGTCGATCGTTCCCATGATCTGGCCGGCTTCCACGGGAGCGCGGATTACCTCGTCGACGCTGACGGCGGCTTCGAGTTCCTCGCCGCGGCCGCGCTGGATCGTGACATGCGCTGCCTCGGTCAGGCCCAGTTCGAGCGCATCCTGTTCGCCCGACCAGACCGGCACGCTGGTCAGCGCCTGGCCGGCATCGTTCAACTTCCAGGTTTCATAATAGCGGAAGCCGTAGGAGAGCATTTTCTGGGTCTCCACGATCCTGGCGTTTTCGCTTTCGGTGCCCATGACCACGGCGATCAGACGCATGCCATCGCGCTCCGCCGAAGTCACCAGACAATAGCCGGCGCGATCGGTCCAGCCGGTCTTGAGACCGTCCACGTTGCGGTCGCGAAACAGCAACGTGTTGCGATTTGGCTGGCGGATATCGTTGTAGGTGAACTCCCGCTCGGCATACATCGGGTAGAATTCCGGATGATTGTTGATGGTGGCGCGGGAAAGCAGCGCCAGGTCGCGCGCCGACATCTGATTGTGATATTGCTCGCTGTCGAGTCCGCTGGAATTGATGAAAAAGGACTGCTCGAGTCCGAGCACCTCGGCATACTGGTTCATCATGTCGGCGAACGCGTCCTCGCTGCCGGCGATATGCTCGGCGATGGCGACGCTGGCGTCGTTGCCCGACTGGATGATGATGCCGCGCAACAGATCCCCGACTTTCACAGCGGTATCGACTCCCACGAACATCCTGGAGCCTCCCATGCGCCAGGCGTTTTCGCTGATATGGACTTCCTCGTCCATGCTCAGGTTGCCGTTGACGATTTCCTCGATCGCGATGTAGGCGGTCATGATCTTGGTCAGGCTCGCCGGCGGCAGCGCCTCGGCGGCATTGTTTTCCAGAATGGCATGGCCGGTTTTCGCGTCCATGAGAATATAGCTGCTCGCCGCGATCTCGGGCGGCCGCGGAATGATCGGCTGCGCGCCGGCGACCCCGGCAAGGGCGAATGCGGCCAGCAGCAGAGCGGACGAGAGCAAGCTCTTGCCGAAAGCCGGAAATCCGATCGCGGGGGCTATTGGTGAAGACGATGAAGACATGGAATACACCCGGTCGTATCAGACAGCGCTTGTCGCTCAAGTATCCTCTGGACAATTCCGTCCCTGGAATGGTTCGTCGGCGCGAGACGAAAGCGCGTTTTCGCCTCGCTGCCGGATGCGGCGGCTAGCGCCGTCGCGCCCGGCGGCGTTCTCCTGTACCTCTTGTACCGCGGGCATGCGCCGCGGCCAAGCCCTGATGAATCAGTGTTCCGCTACAGTGTAAGGGCTTCCCAGACCGGCGGCAACCAGCAGCAAGGTCAATCGCCGGGCTTCTTCCGGCCCGCCGACCGGACCGACGCGGACCCGATACAGCATATCGCGGCCTTCCAGCTTGACGTCGCGAATAAAGACCGGACGCGCCGTGAAGGCGCGCACGCGCCGGGACAAATCCTCGGCCGAGCCCAGCGCATGAAACGCGCCGACTTGCAGGTAAAGCCCGCCGTTCGCCGGCGCGGCCGCGGTCTCGACCCGAGCCAGTTCGGCGGCCATGCGTTCGACCGCCGGATTCGCGGCGCGGCCGGGCGCGACCGCCGCCGAACGCGCGGACCGACCGGAGGCGGTCCCGGAAGCCCGCGCGACGGGATTCCGGGCCGCTGCCGGCTTGCCGGCAGCGGCCGGTGCGCGCAATGCGTCGCCGGCAATGGCCTCGAGTCGCACCCTGGCGGTGCCGCGGTCGGCGTAGCCCAGCTTTACCGCCGCGGCATAGGACAGATCGATGATGCGGTCGCCGTGAAACGGCCCCCTGTCATTGACCCTGACCACGATGCTGCGGTTGTTGTCGAGATTCGTGACCCGCAGAAAACTGGGAATCGGCAAGCTCTTGTGGGCCGCGGAAACCTTGTACATGTCGAAGATTTCCCCGTTGGACGTCTTGTGGCCGTGGAATTTCTCGCCATACCAGGAAGCGAGCCCGCGCGCGGAATATCCTGCTTCCGTCGGCAGCACGGTATATGTCCGTCCCAATACGGTATAGGGACTGCGATTGCCGGCGCCGGTCCGGATGACCGGCTCGGGAACGACATCCGGAATCGACTCCGGGTCGATCGCGCGGGCCGGCGCCCGATCCTGGGAAATCGAATAGCGGCTGCCGCCGGACGACGATCCGCAGCCGGCGGCGAGCGCGCCCAGCAACAACAGAATGCTCGATCTTGCGAATAAAGCGGGCATGACAGCAATTTTCCGGACCGCGCCCTCAAGATAACGTCCGGGGACGCGGATTGTTTAGGCACATGCCCGCGGTACAAGAGAGCGTCGCCGGATTCGATGGCGCAAGCCATTGAATCCGGGAGCAAGACAAAACCACGCTTTTGTCTTGCGGCAATGAATAATTCCATGGATGGAATTATTCAGAGGATACTTAGGCACATGCCCGCGGTACAAGAGAGCGTCGCCGGATTCGACGGCGCAAGCCATTGAATCCGGGAGCGAGACAAGACCGCGCTTTTGTCTTGCGGCAATGAAAAAACTCCATGGACGGCATTATCCGGAGAATGCCCGGCCGCGGGGCCTGTCGGACTTGCGCGAATGCGCCTCGACCGACATGAGCAGCCCGAAGCCGACGAAGAAGGCGATGATCGCCGTGCCGCCCCGGCTGATCAGCGGCAGCGGCAATCCGATGACCGGCAACAGTCCGACGACCATGGCCATGTTGACGTAAACATTGAAAAACACGATCAGCGCAATGCCGCCGGCGAGCAGTCTGGCGAACATGTCGCGGGCATTGTCCGCGATGCGCAGGCCGCGCGCCAGCAACAGCACATACAGGCCGATGAGCGCAAGCGCTCCCGCGAGTCCGAACTCCTCCGCGATCACGGCGAATATGAAGTCGGTATTCGACTCGGGTATGAAGTCGAGCCGCGACTGGTCTCCCTCCCCGAAGCCCTTGCCGTAAAGGCCGCCGGAGCCGATGGCGATCTGCGACTGGATGATATTGTAGCCGGCTCCCGCCGGGTCGGTATAAGGGTCGATGAAGCTCAGGATGCGGTTTTTCTGATGCTCCAGCGCGACAAAGACATACCACAACGGCGAAGCCAGCAGCGCCAGCAAGCCGCCGGCGACGACGATCTTCAGGCTCATTCCCGCGAGCAGCAATACAAGGAAACCCGCCATGGCCACGAGCAGCGCCGTGCCCATATCGTTCTGCAGCACGATCAGGGCGACGGGAACCAGCACCAGCAGGCCCGCGGCGACGATATGCCGGAATCGCGGCGGCAGCGGCCGGTCGGCGAGGTACCAGGCAAGCATGCCGGGCACGATGACCTTCATCAGTTCCGAAGGCTGGAAACTGGGCAGACCCGGCAGGTCGAGCCAACTGCGCGCGCCATTGGCCTCCACGCCGAAGGCCAGCACGAGCGCCAGCAGGGCTATGCCGCCGAGATACGCATTGAACGCCGCGCGGCGAATCAGGCGGATATCGAATTGGGCGACGGCCAGCATCGCCGCCACGCCCAATCCGACGATAACGGCCTGACGCCGGATCAGGCCGGCATCGCCGTCGGAAGCGCTATACAGGGCGGCGAGTCCGAAACCGCAAAGCAGCAATACCAGCAACAGCAGAGGGAAATCGATCCTGACGGCGGCAAGACGCCGCAAGCTTCGCGACGCTCGCCGCGCCGCCGGCAGCTGGGCGTAATCCCGGTCATTCATGGAGCGCGGCGACCTCCGACGGCGTTTGCGGCAGCAAGTCCTGCGGCGGGGCGGATTCCGGCGCGGGATCGACGGCCAGATCGAGTTGCAGGATATCGAGCAGCCAGGCGTCGATAACCTGCTTCGCCACGGGCCCGGCCACGGTGCCGCCGTGCTCGCCGTTCTCGACGAATACCGCCAGCGCGATTCGCGGTTCGACCCGCGGATGGCCCGCGGGGGCGAAGGCGATGAACAGCGCATGATCCTTGTGCTGGTCGGAGACCTGTATCTCGGAACTCAAACGGATATTCTGGTCGATGCTCACCACTTGCGCCGTGCCGGTCTTGCCGGCGATCTTGTAGTTCATGTCGGGATCGGCCCTGGCGACCGCTTCATAGGCGGTGCCGTAGTCCCGAAAGACATTCGAATAGGGGCGATGCACCACCATGGTCATCGCGTCGCGCATATAGCGCCAATAGTCCGGGTCTTCAAGCGTCACGTCGGCCGCGGAAAATTCTTCCGCGAAGCGATAAGGCTCGCCGTCGACGCTTTTCAGCATGCGCGGCCGGACCATGCGGCCTTCGTTGGCGATCAGCGCCGCCGCGGCGGCGAGTTGCAAGGGCGTCGCCCACATGTAGCCCTGGCCGATGGAGGAATTGATCGTATCGCCGGGATACCAGGGCTCGCCCCGCGTCGCCATCTTCCATTCCCTCGAAGGCAGCACGCCGGAGCGGGCATAGTCGATATCCAGCGCCAGATTGCCGCCGAAACCGAACAGCGACATGAAATCGTGCATGGCGTCGATGCCCATGCGGTTGCCGAGATCGTAAAAGAAGATGTCGCAGGACTGGTAGATCGCCTTGCTCAGGTCGGTCTCGCCGTGGCCGCCGCCGATGGCCGTGCGCATGGTGTAGCCGTTCCAGCGATAGGAAACGCCGGGCAGCCGGAAATAACCGGGATCGTTGATCGTGAAGTCGTAGTCCACCAATCCCATATGCAGTCCCGCAAGACCGAGGAAAGGCTTGATGGTCGAACCCGGCGGATAGGGATTGGTGCTGCGGTCGAACAGCGGCGTATTGACTTCGTCGGCGACCAGGGCGCCGTAGTCCTCGCCGCTGATGCCGGTGACGAACAGGTTCGGATCGAAGCCGGGCTTGCTGACCATGGCCAGGATGCCGCCGGTTTCCGGCTCGATGGCGACGACGGCGCCGCGATAGTCTCCCAGCGCCGCCTCGGCCGCGATTTGCAGGCGATGATCCAGATGCAGGGCGATGTCTTTCCCGGCGACCGCCTCGGTGCTTTCCAGCACTCGCATCACCCTGCCCCGATTGTTCTTCTCCACGGTTTCATAACCGACCCGGCCATGCAGCAGATGCTCCCAGGTCCGTTCCGCCCCGGTCTTGCCGATATGGACGGTGCCGCCGTAATCCTCGATTTCGGTCTCGTCGAGGGCGTCGAGCTCTTGCTGGTTGATATGCGATACATAACCCACGGCATGCGCGGTAAGCGCGGCGAAGGGATAATGCCGCATGAGCTGGGGCTCCATGCTGACGCCGGGCAGCCGGTGGCTGTTGACCGCCACCCGGTATTTCTCCTCTTCCGTCAGCACATAACGCAAGGGCACCGAAGAATGGGGCACCCGGCCGCGCCGCAACTGGGCCTCGAAGGTCTCGATATCGTTCGCGCTCAGTTCGACCAGACCCGACAGGTAATCCAGCGCGGCCTCTAGATCGGCCACTTCCTCGGGCACGATGGCCAGACTGTAGACCGGCAGGTTATCCGCGAGCAATATCCCCGCGCGGTCGTAGATCAGGCCTCGTTTCGGCGGGACATGTTGCACGTGCAGGCGGTTGCCGTCCGAGCGCGCCGAGAAATACTCGTGCCGCACGACTTGCAAGTCCGCCAGTTTGGCGACCAGCGCGACGAGCATGAGGAAAATCGCCGCAGCCGCCAGCGCCACGCGCCCGCCGAACAGCCGTCGCTCGGCTTCGTGATTCCGGAAATGCCACCTGCCTGTCATTCGCCGTCTCCTCCCGGCTCGGCGGCGGGATTGCGGCGCCGGGAAGCGCTCTCATGCCGCGACGGTCGCCGCATGATTCCCGTCATTGTACATCCTCGCCGAAAAACTGCCTGATTCCGCGCGAAAATCCAGCAAGCTCCGATCAGCCGCTGCTCGCCGGCTTCAGGCTCCATAATTCCTCGAGGTCGTACATGACGCGGATCCGGGCCAGCATGATATGGACCACCACCGCTCCCAGATCCACCAATACCCATTCCGCGGCGGGAAGTCCTTCCACGCCCGCCACCTGCCGGCCCTGCTCTTTCATTTTCCCGACGATTTCGTCGGCGAGCGATTTCGCATGGACGCGGGATGTCCCCGTCGCGACGACCATGTAATCGGTGATCGTCGTCAGTCGCCGCACATCGATGCAGCGGACCGACTGGCCCTTCCTGTCCCGCAACATGTTTGCGACGCGGCGCGCCAGTTGTTCGCTGTCCGGGCCATGCGCCGTCATGACGTTCTCGCGCGGCCGGGAAGCCCCGGCGCGTCGAAGCCTCTCCCCGGCGCATGGACGCGACGGCGCGCGCCGTCGCGTCCGGGAGCGAGACAAGACCGCGCCCGGTCTTGCGGCAATTGAACAATTCCATGGACAGAATTATCCGGCGGATGCATAGAGCCCATTTTCCTTCACATATGCGAGCACCGCCGCGGGCAGCGGGGCGTCGAGCCCCCGCGCGAGCAACTCGCGCGCGGCCGAAGACGATACGTCGCAACGCGGTTCTTCCGTCAACAGCACCCCGCCCCTGTCGCGGCCGAGCAACTGTTCCGGCCCGGCGGCCGCGACGCCGCCGAACCTGCCCGCCATATCGTAATCCATCGGCAGGTTTCCCCGAGCGATTACCAATATGTTGGCGAGTTCCAGCAATCGCGCCGGATCGCGCCAGCGCGGCAATCCCAGATATGCGTCCTGTCCCAGCACGAGCACGAGCATCGCCTCCGGCAACCGCGCGCGGAGTTGTTGCAGCGTGCGGTCCGTGAAGGACACCCCGCCGTTGTCGATTTCGACGGCGTCGACTTCCATGCGCGGCTCGCCGGCGGCCGCGAGCCGCAACATGGCGAGCCGGCGCCCGGCGCAACAGACCGGCGCCGCGCGATGGCTGGGCAGGTTGCAGGGAATCAGCAGCAGCCGGTCGAGACGCAGCAACGCGAGGGCATGACGGGCTATCGCCATGTGCCCGTCGTGCACCGGGTCGAACATGCCGCCAAATACGCCGACGCGCGCGCTCATTGCCTGATGTGGCCGTCTCCGAGCACGACGAATTTCTGTGAAGTGAGCCCTTCCAGCCCGACCGGGCCGCGGGCGTGCAGCTTGTCGGTGGAAATGCCGATTTCCGCGCCGAGGCCGTATTCGAAACCGTCCGCGAAACGGGTCGAGGCATTGACCATGACCGAACTCGAATCGACTTCCCTGAGGAAGCGCCGCGCCCGGCGATAATCCTCGGTCATGATCGAATCGGTATGTTGCGAGCCGTATCGATTGATATGGGCGATCGCCTCGTCGAGGTCGCCGACGACCCGGATCGAGAGGACCGGCGCCAGATACTCGGTCCGCCAGTCCTCTTCGGAGGCGGGCGCGGCGGCCGGCACAAGCGCGCGGGTTTCCGCGCAACCGCGCAACTCCACGCCCGCCTCGCCGAGCATCCGCGCCAGCCGCGGCAGGAATTCCCCGGCCACCGAACGCGCCGCAAGCAGGGATTCGAGCGTGCAACAGGTGCCGTAGCGCTGGCTCTTGGCGTTGACGGCGACGCGCAGGGACTTGTCGATATCCGCCCCGTCGTCGACATACAGGTGGCAATTGCCGTCGAGATGCTTGATCACCGGCACGCGGGACTCCCGGCCGATGCGTTCGATCAGGCCCTTGCCGCCGCGCGGCACGATCACGTCGACATATTCCGGCATGGCGATCAGGCAGCCTACGGCTTCCCGGTCGGCGCGGTCGATCACCTGGACGACGTGCGGATCAAGTTCCGCGCTCGCCAGCCCCCGGCCGATGCAGGCGGCGATCGCCTGATTCGAACGCAAGGCCTCGGAACCGCCCCGCAAGATGGCGGCATTGCCCGCTTTCAGGCAGAGGCTGGCGGCCTCGCAGGTGACGTTCGGCCTCGATTCGTAAATGATGCCGATAACGCCGAGCGGCACGCGCATGCGGCCGACCTGGATTCCTGTCGGCCGATATTTGAGTCCGTCGAGTTCGCCGACCGGATCGTCGAGCGCGGCGACTTGCCGCAATCCTTCGATCATGGCGTCGATGCGTCCGGGCGTGAGTTCCAGCCGGTCCATGAGCGGCGCGGCCAGACCTTTTTCTTCGCCCCGGCGCAAATCGGCGGAGTTGGCCCGCATCAATGCCTCGCGCCCGGCGTCGACGGCTTGCGCGATGGCCAGCAAGGCGCGGTTCTTTTGCGCCGCGCCGGCGCGGCCGATCATCGCGCTGGCGGTTCTCGCCCGCTGTCCCGCCTGTTGCATGTATTGTCTGATTTCCACCGGTTTCCACCGTTCGAATATCCGCGATGCCGGCGCGGCCGGGCCTGACAGAGGCGGAATTATACCCCAGATCGGCGCGGGCGAACGAGGCGATGGACATCCCGGCGACTGTGCCAGTATGCTTGGCGTTCCTTGAGCAATCCCGCCCGCGGCGTTGTTCATTGCCGCAAGACAGGAACGCGGCCTTGTCTTGCTCGCGGACGCAACGGCGCGCGCCGTCGAATCCGGCGGCGCGTCCCTGCGCCTCGACACTCGCAATCTGGAAATGCGCATGAAGGATTCCGGAAATCCGGGCGCAAGCGGCCGGCGCGAAGCCAGGCCTTCGCTCCCGCAGGCGCTGTTGCCGGTGCTGGCGCTGGTGTCGCTGTTGTCTTTCTCGGTCTACCTGTTCGGCGAAGACGCCAGCGCCGGCCCGAACCAGATCGCCTTGCTGTTCGGCGCGGCCGTCGCCGCGGCCGTCGGCCGGCGCAACGGCATCGGCTGGCAGCAAATCGAAAATGCGATCATTTCGGGCATCTCCATCTCGCTCAAGCCGATCCTGATCCTGCTTTGCGTGGGACTGCTGATCGGCAGCTGGATCATGAGCGGCACGGTTCCCACCATGATCTATTACAGCTTGCTGATTCTGGATCCGTCGATCTTCTATTTCGCCTCCTGCCTGATCTGCGCGCTGATCGCCCTGAGCATCGGCAGTTCCTGGACGGTCGCCGGCACCGTGGGCATCGCGCTGATCGGCGCCGCCGCCGGACTCGGCCTGTCGCCGGCGGTCGCCGCGGGCGCCGTCATCTCCGGCGCCTATTTCGGGGACAAGATGTCGCCCCTGTCGGAAACGACGAATCTGGCGCCCGCGGTGGCGGGTACCGATCTTTTCAGCCATATCGGCCACATGACCTGGACCGCGGTGCCCAGCATTCTCATCGCCTTGCTGATCTATCTCGTCATCGGCCTGAATATCGAAAGCGCTTCCAGCGCGGACGACCTCGCCGTCACCATGGAGCTGCTGGTCGGGAATTTCGAGATTTCGCCGGCGATGCTGTTGCCGGTATTCGCGCTGCTATGGATGGCCAACCGCAAATTGCCGCCGATTCCCACCATCCTGACCGGCGGCATGCTCGGCGTCGCGCTCGCCTTGCTGTTCCAGCGTCAGGCCATACTCAATCTGCCGGGCGACGCGCCGAATCTGCCGCTGGCCCTGGTCAAGGGCGTCTGGACGACTTTCTTCGACGGCTTCTCGCTGCGAAGCGGCAATGCCGCCCTCGACGACCTCATGTCCAGAGGCGGCATGATTTCCATGCTGAACACGATCTGGCTCATCCTCTGCGCGATGATTTTCGGCGCCGCCATGGAACGCGCGGGACTGTTGCAGCGGCTGGTCGATTACGCGCTGTCCTTCGTGCGCGGCACCGGCAGCCTGATCGCCACGACCATCGCGACGTGCATCGGCGCCAATATCATCACTTCGGACCAGTACATCTCCATCGTGCTGCCGGGGCGCATGTACAAGCTCGAGTACCAGAACCGGGATCTCGACCTCAAGAATCTCTCCCGCACGCTGGAAGATTCCGGCACGATCACCTCGCCGCTGGTGCCCTGGAATACCTGCGGCGCCTACATGAGCGGCACCCTCGGCGTCGCCACGCTGGCCTATCTCCCGTTCTGCTTTTTCAACATGATCTGCCCGGTGATCGCGGTCGTCTACGGATTCCTGAATTTCAAGATCGCTCCCGCGCTCGAACAGCAGGCGGCCTGAGCATCCGGCGGCGCATCCATGCGCCGCAGGGAAGCTCTGACTTGATCAGAGCTTCCCTATAACTGGTTGCGCAGGGCCAGTTCCGCCGGATAGGGCTTCATGTACCAGGATTCCGCGATCCAGGGATGGGGGTGTTTGCGGAAGAAGTGGTTGAGCAAGGTGACGGGGACGACCAGCGGCACCAGCCCCCGGCGATAATCCTCGATGGTCCGCGCCAGTTCCCGCTTGTCGTCGGCGGCCAGGTTTCGCTTCAGGTAGCCCATGATATGAAACAGCACGTTCGCGTGTTTGCCGCGCGTGGCGATGGGTTTCAGCAAGGCCATGAGCCGCGCGAGATATTCGCCGGCGACTTGCTCGAGATCGGACTTGCCGGCTTCCGCGAGCAGCCGGCCCAAATCGGAATAGCGCGCCGGTTCGCGGCTCATGACGATCAATTTGTGGCGGGCGTGGAATCGCGTCAGCGCCGCCGCGCTCAAGCCGGATGCAAGCAGCAGGAACCAGCGCCGCAACACGAACACGCGCTCGATGAAGTTCTCGCGCAGCGCCGGGTCGCCGAGCCGGCCTTCCTCTTCGACGGGCAGCCAGGGAAACTCGCGCATCAGGGCGTCGGCGAAGATGCCGACGCCCTCGCGCGCGGGCATTTCGCCGCGCCAGACCCGCACTCGCTCCATGCCGCAACTCGGCGAGTCCTTTTTCAGGATATAGCCGCACAGGCGCCCCGCCCAGTCCCGGCGCCGGCGCAGGCAGTCGCGCAAGGCCGAGGTATGGTCGACGGCGGGGTCGTCGACCTGCGCGCAGCGGATCCCGCCGTCTTCCGCGCGAACCAGCCGGATGGGCTTGCGCGGAACGCCGAGGCCGATATCCACTTCCGGACAGAACGGACGGAACTCGAAATACCTGCCGAGCGTGCCGGTAATCCAGGAATGCCGCTTGTGGCCGCCGTCGTAACGCACCGGATCGCCGAGCAGGCAACTGCTGACGCCGACCGGAATCCTTGCTCCGCCCGCCTCCGGCTCGTTCACGCCGCGCTCCATTGCTCCCCCGCGCGCCCGGGAATGCGCCGGACGGGCGCCCGGCTTGCGGCAGTTCGTTCGGGAATGCCGGCGCGGCTTGCCTGCATGGAAATATCCCGCTTCTCGCGCGAAGGATGAGACGGCCTATTATGTATCCTCTGCATCATTCCATCCATGGAATTATTCATCGCCGCAAGACATAAGCGCGGTCCGGATGCAACGGCCCGCGCCGTCGAATCCGGCGGCCCGGGGAAGCGCCGGCGAATCAGGGCTTCCCCGTCTGTTCGAACGCGCTCGACGCCGGCCGGCAAGTCGCGCGGACTGGCGTTTCGAGGCGATCCGCGACATAATCGCGCCCCGCGCGGCGCGCCCGCTCCGGCATCGCGACCGACATCGCGACCGACATCGCGACCGACAAGGACACGAGATGTACAGGATTCAGGTTTTCAACTCGATCGCGGACAAGGGACTGGAAATTTTTCCGGACGACGCCTACGCGGTCGGCGATTCGGCGCCGGATCCCGACGCGATCCTGTTGCGCAGCCACAAGCTGGAGCCGGGCGCGATCGGCGACAGGCTGCGCGCCGTGGCGCGCGCCGGCGCCGGCACCAACAACGTCCCCGTGGCCGCTTGCACCGCCGCGGGGGTCGTCGTCTTCAACACGCCGGGCGCCAATGCCAACGCCGTCAAGGAACTCGTGCTGTGCGGGCTGTTGCTCGCCTCCCGCGGCATCCTGCAAGGCATCCGCTTCGCCGAAGAACATGGCGGGCTGAGCGATCATGCCGAATATTCCCGTCTGATCGAACAAGGCAAGAAACGCTTCAAGGGCGCCGAAATCGCCGGCAAGACCCTGGGCGTGGTCGGGCTCGGCGCCATCGGCTCCCGCATCGCCGAGATGGGCATCAGGCTGGACATGAAAGTGCTGGGCTACGATCCCGCGCTTTCGGTCGAGGCCGCCTGGCGGCTGCCGAGCCGGGTGAAGCGAATGGAGAGCCTGCAAGCGCTGGCCGCCGGTTCGGATTTCTTATCCCTGCACCTGCCGATGCTCGACGCCACCCGGGGGCTGATGAACGGCGAGTTGTTCTCGTCCATGAAGCCCGGCGCCAGCCTGCTCAATTTCGCCCGCGAGGAAATCGTCGATGCGGGCGCGTTGCGGCAAGCTCTCGACTCCGGCCGCCTGGCGAGATACATCAGCGATTTTCCCCGCCCCGACCTGCTCGGCAGGGAGGACGCGATCTTCATGCCGCATATCGGCGCCAGCACCCGGGAAGCGGAAGAAAATTGCGCCGTCATGGCGGTAAACCAACTGCGCGACTTCCTGGAAAACGGCAATATCCGGAACTCGGTGAATTTCCCCGACCTGCATCTCGACCGGGTGCCGAATTCCGCGCCCGGCGCGAGACTGGCGATAGCCAACCTGAACGTGCCGCGGATGCTCGGCCAGATCACCTCGATCCTCGCCGACCAGGACATCAATGTGATCGACATGCTCAACAAGAGCCGGGGCGATGTCGCCTATAATCTGATCGACCTTGAGCGGCCCGCTTCCGCGCCGGCGCTCGACGCCATGCGCGATATCGAACATGTGATCAAGGTCACGGCCATCTGACGCAAGGTTCGTCAGGGAAGCTTCGATCAAGTCGGAGCGCCGCCGGCTCCGGGAGCAGGACAAAACCGCGCTTTTGTCTTGCGACAATGAATATTCCATGAATGAAATCGTTCAGAGGATGCCTGATGACAAAGCGCGTTTTCAATTTCGGCGCCGGCCCGGCGATGTTGCCCGAGCCGGTCATGCAACGGGCCCGGGATGAATTTCTCGATTACGCGGGCATCGGCGCCTCGGTGATCGAAATCAGCCACCGCTCGCGCGATTTCATGGATATTGTCGAGGCAAGCGACGCCCTGCTGCGCGACTTGGCCGGAATCCCGGAGAACTACCGCATCCTGTACATGCACGGCGGCGCGCAAATGCAATTCTCGGCGATACCGATGAACCTGATCGCGCGCAATCCCGCGCGCAAGGCCGTCTATGTCGTTTCAGGCAATTTCGCCGCCCTCGCCGCGCGGGAAGCCGCGCGCTACGGCGCCGTCGACACGTCCTGCAACAGCGCGGCGAGCAATTTCGACCGCATTCCCGAGTTCGACGCGAAAGCGGCGGACGCGGAAGCCTCCTATATCCATATCACCGGCAACAATACGGTCTACGGCACCCGCTGGACCGCGTTTCCGGACACCCGCGAGATTCCCCTGGTCGCCGACATGACCTCGGAACTGCTTTCGCGGAAACTCGAAATCGACCGGTTCGGCGCGATATTCGCTTCTCTGCAAAAGAATCTCGGGCCGTCCGGCCTCGCGCTGGTCGTCATCCGGGAAGATCTGCTCGACCGCGCCCTGCCGGAAACCCCCGGCCTGCTCAACTACCGGAACTGCGCCGACAAGCATTCATTGGCCAATACCATCAACACTTTCGCCGTCTACATGATGAAACTGGTGCTGGAATGGCTGCGGGACGAAGGCGGCGTCGGCACCGTCGAACGGCGCAACGCGGAAAAGGCCGCGATCCTGTACGATGCGGTCGACGGCAGCGATTTCTATCGCGGAACCGCTTATGCGCCCCACCGTTCGCATATGAACGTGACCTTCACGCTGGCCGCGAGCGAACTGCTCGATACCTTCCTGCGCGAAGCGGAGGCCCATGGGCTTTACGCGCTGAAGGGGCATCGGAAGGTCGGCGGGGTTCGCGCGTCGATCTATAACGCAATGCCGGTCGAAGGCTGTCGGGCGCTCGCCGATTTCATGCGGCATTTCGAGCGCCGGCGGACCTGACAATTATCGGCCGCCAGCCGCCATGGCCGAGGCGCCCCGCATCATTCATTGCGATTGCGACAGCTTCTACGCGTCGGTCGAGGAGCGGGACAATCCCGCGCTGCGGGGCAAGCCCGTCGCCGTCGGCGGACTGCCGGAACAACGCGGCGTGGTGGCGACTTGCAACTATGCGGCGCGCGAGTTCGGCATCCGCTCGGCCATGCCCTCGGCTACCGCGAGAAGGCGCTGCGCCGAGCTGATCATCATCCGTCCGGACATGGAGAAATATCGCCGCGCCTCGCGCCAGGCGCACAGGATCTTCCGGCGCTATACCGACATCATCGAACCGCTGTCGCTGGACGAGGCCTATCTCGACACAAGCGGCTGCGGGCAGTTCGGCGGCGATGCCGCGCGCATCGCGACAGCGATTCGCGACGCCGCGCGCAAGGAAATCGGCATCACCATTTCCGCCGGCATCGCGCCCAACAAGTTGCTCGCGAAAATCGCCAGCGACTGGAACAAGCCGGACGGCCAATTTGTCGTCGAGGCGGATCAGGTGGCCGGTTTCATCGCGCGATTGCCGGTTTCGCGCCTGCACGGCGTCGGCAAGGTCACCGCCGCCAGACTGCGCCGCCTGGACATCGAGACCTGCGGCGAATTGCAAAGGCTTTCCCGCGCGCAACTGCAACAGGCATTCGGCCGATTCGGCCAAAGGCTGTTCGAGCAATGCCGCGGCATCGATCAGCGGCGGGTCGAAGTGAACCGCATTCGCAAATCGGTCAGCGTGGAAACAACCTACCCCAGGGATCTGCCGGATCTGGCGGCCTGCATGGCGGAATTGCCGGGACTGGTGGAGCACTTGCGGCGGCGCCTGCAACGCATGCCGGATTCGCCGCGCATCAGCAAGCAGGTCGTCAAGCTGAAATTCCGCGACTTCGCCCAGACCACCGCGGAAATGCGGTCCGAATCGCTGAACATGGAAAATTATCGCGACCTGTGCGAGACAGGCTTCATGCGCGGCGGCAAACCCGTGCGCCTGCTCGGCGTCGGCGTCCGCCTGCCCGCGCCGGAAGACTGAATTCGACCCGACAGGCTGCAGCAGCCGGTCTCCCGGCTTCAGACGCCCGGCGGTTTCCCCGGCATGCTCCGGAAAATTTCATCCGCCGCCGCGCGCCGCGGGGAACCTCTGCTGAATCAGGGTTCTTCCTGCCGCCGGTGCTCCTCGAAGGCTTGCAGTTGTTCCGCAGTCGCGTCGGTCTGGTATAGCTCCTTCCAGCGCCGGTAAGGCATGCCGTACACCATTTCGCGGGCGTCTTCGTACTCCACGGCGAGACCTCGCGCCGCGGCTTCCGCCTGATACCATTTGGACAGGCAATTGCGGCAGAACCCGGCCAGCGCCATCAGTTCGATATTCTGCAAGTCCTTGCGGCCGCGCAGATGTTCCGTCAGCCGCCTGAAAGTGGCGGCCTCTATTTCCTGTTGCTCCTGTCTGTTCATGTTTCTCACGTTTCGATTCGTCCCGCCCCGCTGCCGGCTTCAATATTGCGAGCCGCCGTTGCGATGGCTCTTGTCCACGGATTTCAACTGCCGTTCCGCCGCGTTGAAGGCGTCCCTGATCGCGACATAAAGATCTTCGCGGGCGTGATTGTCGTGTTGCTCCTGATTGACTATCACTTCCTTGTGCGGCGTGTGAATTTCCAGACCCACCGAATACACCTTGCCCTTGTGCCTGTGGTTGTGCGGCGAATCGAGTACCACCCGACCGCTGATGATGCGCTCGCAAAAGCGCTCGAGCTTGGCGATCCGCTTGCGAACGGCTTCCTGCAGGGCTTCGGTCTGTTCGATATTGTGAAAAAAGATCTGGAATTCATTGCTCATGAATTGCGTTCTCCCTGGTTTGCGAGACAAAGGCAAGCTCCGATCAGGCCAGAGCTTGCCTGCGGCGCATGGCTGCGCCGCCGGATTCGATGGATGGAATTGTTCGGAAAATAAAAGACCTCCGGAGCGCCGCGGCGCCGGCCGGAGCCGGTTCTGCGATCGGGGAAATGGCGGAGGCTGCGGGATCGCGTCGAGCGGCGGGAACCGGCTCGTGCGGCCAGTCCGGCGCTTGCGTTTGCGGCGGGAAGAAAACTGCGGCGCATCCCGGTTCCTTGTTCGATACGACTCCAGCATAAACCCTGCCGCCGCAAGAACGCAAGTTTCCACGGGCGGGAAGCTCTGACTGGATCAGAGCTTTTCCGGGTATCCTCTGAATAATTCCATCCATGGAATTATTCATTGCCGCAAGCCAAAAGCGTGGTTTTGTCTTGCTCACGGATTCAATGGCTTGCGCCATCGAATCCGGCGGCGCATCCCTGCGCCGCAGGGAAACTCTGACTGGGTCAGAGCTTCCCTTCCCCGGCGGATTCATCCCGATGACACCAATGCCAGGGCTCGTATGCGATGCCCCACTTGTTGCCGCGCGGATAACTCATGCGAAAGCCATGTTGCTCCGCATGGCCGGCCAGCCACCGGAACGCGCTCGTGTTCTCGAACTCCTCGACGAGAACTTCGCAATCCGGCGCGCCGATATCGAGCGCCCGGCCGGTATGATGCTCGCTATAGCCCGGCGCCGCATTGACCGCGAGAATCTGTTCGATCGACTGGCCGCGGGCGAGTTTTCGCGCGATCAGGTCATGCTGGTATCGCGGACTGCGAAAGGCCGAAACGAGGAATATCTCGATTCCCTGGTCCGCCGCGCGCTGTCGCATCGCCGTCCAGGCCCGCAATGCCGCCGCCGCGAGCCGCTGCGGGCGGCCGAAACAATCGGCCCCGGCCGGCACGAGCCGCTCGGGCGGAAGTTGCAAGGGCAAGGGGCAATGCCGCCGATAATCGTCGGCAATCCCCAAAGCCCTGTGCAGATCCGCGACCTCGCGTTCGTATTCTCCGCGCCGCATCAGCGCGGATAGCTCTGGACGACCGTCTCGATCCAGCGCTGTTCGTCGATGAAGCCCTGCCCCCAGGATTCATATTCCGGGCCGAGTCCGGCGGCGACGATTTCCTCGGCGCTCATGCGCAGCGAACGCGAGACCCGGATCGCGGTCGAAGTGTCCCTGATCATGTTGTAGAAGTCGAGCAGGTCCGCCTTGTCGGCAAGCGGGCCGTGGCCGGGGATGACCCGGGTATCGTCGTCGATCCAGGAAAGCGCCTTTTCCAGATTGGACAGGTAGCCTTGCACGCTGCCGCCGCTGGCGAGGTCGACAAAGGGAAAGCCGCCATTGAAGAAATGGTCGCCCATGTGAATGACATTGGCGTCCTCGAACAGCACCACGCTGTCGGTATCGGTATGCCCGGCGGGCATGTGGATCAGGGTGATGTTCTCGCCGTTGAAATGGATCGTGACATTGTCGTTGAAAGTGACGACGGGCAGGGCCACCGGCGGCGAATCGCCGTCGATCAGGCGCAGGCGCACGTTTTCATGCGCCACGATCACCCCGCCGGCGCCGAATTCCGCATTGCCGCCGACATGGTCGCCATGGAAATGCGTGTTCAGGACAAATCGCGGGGTGTCCGAGCCGAGCGCTTCGAGCGCCGCGCGAATGCGGCCGGCGAGCGGAGCGAACTGGTCGTCGATGATGAGCACGCCGTCTGCTCCTGCGGAAACGCCGATATTGCCGCCCTGCCCCACCAGCATGGAAATATTGCCGGCGACGGGTACGGTCCGGATCTCGACATCGGCGAACGGGTCGTCCTGGGCGAAAGCGCCGGTCGCGAACGCGACCGCCGCCACGCAAGCGAACGCGCGGGTCAGGTATTTCATATTGCCTCCGATGGTCTTGGCGACGAAGGCAATCATTATGCCACGCCCGGCCCGGCGGGCAATGTTCGCGCATCGCGGTTACCTCTCAGCCGCCGTCCGGCAAGGCCGGACATCATGCGAAGAACCGGGGCTTGCCCCGCCCGGCTCGTGCGCCGGCGGCAATGCGGCTTCGTGCCTGCCGTTGCCGGAACACCGACTCTCCGGAGGCGGGATTTCGATCATTCGGCCTGGTCCGCGGCAATCGCCGGCCAGACCAACGCGCGTCTGTACGGCAAACCATGGTACGGCAAATACACCATGGGTCGAATGATCCAACTCAATACAGCCGCGCCATACGCCAATGCCCGCGCGCGGCTGCGGCAATGGAAGCGGCGGCACGGCATCGTTTGACGGCTGCGCTATCCAGTTCGGCGGCGCTCTTTTTGTACCGCGGGCATGCGCCGCAGGGAAGCTCTGACCTGATCAGAGCTTCCCTGACCGGTTGAATCAGATAAAATCGGTTGGTTGCAAATCGCCATCCGGCGCCAACAGCGCAATAGCCATATCGGTGTCGGCGCTGAAATCGCCGTCTCCGTCGACATCGACAAGAATCCATTTTACTTCTATGGTACTTGTACTTCCGCTTCCGGTAATCGAATAACCAGGAGGTTGATTGCTGGGATGCTGGATCCAAAAAAGCTTGATGAAATCAGCCGTGCTCTCTGTCGTTGTTACGGACGCAATTGAATTGGCCCTGGCGAATGAATCAGATGACGCGGGAGTCATGAACAAGTCGTCGCCATCGCCCACCACTGTTTTCAGGTTGCTATTCCCGCTATTGGCCAGTCCCTTGATGCTTCCCTTCAAGTCCAGGACCGGACTGAGCTTGATCTTGTCAACGCCTTGGTCGAATCTGTGAATTATGTCGAAGCCGTTCATCTTGCTGAAGTTGATTTGAGAGTCGGATGCCGCATTATATATGAATGTGTCTTTTTCAGCGTCTTTACTTTCCCCACTTATATAAATAGCGTGGTTTGAATGAAGACTCGTAACCCTTCCTCCTATCAAGACATCCCCTCCGGCGCCGCCAGTCAACATGTCCTCGCCATCTCCGCTTGCCAGAATATCATCGCCGCCATAGCCCATGAGATTGTCTTTTCTATTGACTGAACCACCAGATCCAGTATATGAGAAACGATCATTGGCGGGACTGCCATGAAATTCAATCCCATCATCGCGCGAAGGATAGGATGCGTCCTTGGTAGGCATCAACAAGACAAGACCTGCCGAATTTTCTCTCGCATCTACTTCACTCAAAGAAAGAAGACCATCGTCGGCATCCCTGTTCTTCCATGGTGTATCGATATACACGGCAGCATTTCCGGTAACTTTCAATTTTTCAATTCCATCGCCTTTTTTGAAAATGACCCAATTCACATAATCCTCGGACTTGGGGCGTTCCGCGGCGGCGACTGTAGAAGCGACGGTCGCCGTAGAATGCACAGTCATGTCCTCGATATCCGGATCCAGCGTGAGCGTCAATTTCATTTTCGCCCCGTTTATCGGATATCGCGGCAAATCCGCCTTCTTGTCGCCCTTGCCGCCGCGGGTGTGCAGCTTCAGCGTCAGCGAGTCGTCGTCGCCGTCCGCCAGCATGTAGCTCACTTCGGCGGTCGTGGCCGTCACCTTGTTGACGGGCGGGTCGCTGGAATCGTCGGCGGCCGGCTTGCTGGAAACGGCGAGCCCGGTGCCGGACATGACGTTCTTGAACTCGACCTTCGCCGCAGTGCCGCCGCTCACCATCAACTCGTCGATTCCGAGATCCTTGACATCGTAGACGCCCGAGCCGCCGCCCGCGTCCAGAGTAATGGTCTCGAAGTTCATGTAAGCATCCCCGGCGCCTTTGACATCGGCGCCTTTCTTGTGCTTCAGCACCAAGGTGTCCATGCCCGCGCCGCCGTCGATCCGGCTCTTGGCGCTGACGGCGGCATTGTCGACCGTGAACGTGTCGTCGCCCGCGCCGAGGTCCGCCTTCAGGCCGTCCTTCGCGAACGCCGTCGCGCTGACTTCGTCCTTGCCCGCGCTTCCCATGTAGCTCGTGACGCTCGCGCCCAGATTGCTCAACTTGACATCGCCGCTCGCCTCGCTCGCGTCGACCGTCTTCAGCTTCTTCAGCCCCATCGCGTCCAGGGTCGTCTTGCCGGAGCCGGACAAGGTCAGTTTCTCCAGCGTCTCGGACGGCTTGACATCGGCCGCTTTCTCCGCCGCCGCCGGGGCGAATTTGGTCGCGGACAGCGTCAGATCGCCGGCGCCGGAAACGGCGACCGTCTTGATCTGGTCCGAAGCCAGGCGGATGTTGGAGTCGCCCTTCACTTCGATCATCAGATCCTCGATGCCCTTGAGGCACAACTTGCCGTGCCCGTTGGCCGCGTTGCCGAACCGATCGACCATGGCCGTCAGCGACGTCATGTCCTTGGCGGCGTTCTCCACCAGCAAGGTGGTGTTGGTGTTGCGCAGGTCGACGGACTCGATCGCTTTCGAATAGATGTGCACCGGAACGCTGTCCTTGTTGTTTACTGCGGCTTTTTCGCCTGCGGCCGCCGTGTTGGTGCCGTAGCGCTTGCCGTCGTCGCCCATGCCGTCATGCACGCCGTCGAGCGTCACGCTCTTGACCGTCTCCGAATGCGCCGTCGACTTGCCCACCTCGACGCCCTTGCCGCCTTCGACCATGACCGAGGTCGTGGTGTCCGTGCCGAAGATATTCACCTGCGCGCGGGCGTTCACGTCCTCGAGGTTGACCGAGGCGGCGTTCACGATCTCTATCGTCGTGTCCTTGTCGTCGTCGCCCAGGGATTCGGACATGACATCCGCGCCGCCGGCATTCAGTTCGACATCCCCCGCGACATCGCTCAGGACGACATCCGTCAGACCTTCCCAGCCGCTCAGGTCCGCCTCGAAGTCGCCGCCGCTGTCGACCGTCAGCGTCTCGATGTTCATGACGCTCGCTCCGGAAGAGATATTGACATCGTCGTCGGAGCCGCTGGAGGAAAGCTCCAGCGTGTCCATGCCCTCGCCGCCGTCGAGCCGGTCCACGCCGGTCAGGGTCTTCTCGGTGGCGACGAAGGTGTCGTCGCCCAAGGTGCCGTCGAGCCGGTCGACGCCCGTGGTCAACTCGAAGCTCTTGCCGGGGCGCCGCATCATGTCGATGGCTTCCTTGGCCGCGGTCACGCTGTCGCCGTCGCCGGTCACGCCGCCGAGCACGCTCGCAGAGTCGCCTTCCCAGCGCTTGGTAACGGTGTAGTACGTGGCCACTTCCACCTTGTTGGCGAACGTCATGGCGAGGGCGCCGAAATCGCCGTAGGCGGGATGACTTTCTCCCTGCATGCGGATCTCGAACAACTGCCGCACGGCCAGCAGGCCCATCTCGCCCCGGCCCATGCCGCCGTCGAGCAGGCCGGTCGCCAAGGCCAGCACTTCCGCAGAAGGCGCTTCGCCCAGGGCCGCGGTCAGAAAATCCCGGGCGAACTCCGCGTTCGTGATGAAGAAGGGATACATGGACGTGAAAGCGCTCGAGGCGGCGATGTGATTCGCCAACTCCAACAGGGCATCTTCCGGGCTCATGCCCTTGCCCACGCTGGCGTTGTAGACACCGTACCACTCGTTGAGCAATGCGGTGCCCGGGGCCTTGCCCAGCATCGCTACCGACAGGCCGATTATCGTATCTCTGGTTTGTGCTGTTACCGCCATCTGGAGTGCTCCTGTAAAGTAAAGGAAGAGTTTAGCGCGGCGGCATTATACAACGGCATCCGCGCCGCGCGCATGTGATCGGGATCACAAGTTGGCGAAATTTTTCGATCACCCAAGCGACCGCGAAACGCCGGCATTCCGTCCGGCTGCGGCGCGGCTCGACCGGTTGCGCGGCCCGCCTCGGCGGCGACCTGGAAATGATCGCGAGCCTCTTCGAAGGTCGATATAACGCTTTCGGGAAAGCCGTCGAGTTCCGGGTTTCGGCTTATTTATTATCTATAAATCAAATAATTACCAAAAAATCTCTTGCGTCGCCGCGGGCGGAAAGGTTTTCTCTCGGCCCGCCGAACCGGGACGGCGAACGATTCGGCCTTGTCGGTCGTCGCGCGCGTTTTCGGAAAGGAATTCGCGCGCGCCGCGTCTTTATCCGCGCTCGTGTTTCGGTCCGCTTCGCGGCGCCGCTTTCCTGAAAAACAGTTTGGGGAGCATCACGAGACCATCCCGGACGGCGGCCGCGCGGACTGGAAATTTTCATTCATGTTCGCGCGGCGATTCAGCGGCCGGCCCGCGCGAATCCGGCAAATACGGCAGGTATATCAACAAGTTCTTATTGGCGGTAACAGCACAAACCGCGAACTGGTTTGTGCCGCCTGTCGGCGACTATGCCGGGGCTGGCCCGGATGCCCGCGAAGAGGAAGCTGCCGCAGACCGGACCGAAGAACGTCGGTTCGTCAGGCTTCGTCCGGAACCGCGCTGATTTGAGCGCGTCGGCGACCCGCCGGCGCGTGAAAACCGCGGCCCTCGTCGATTCAGGTCGCTTGCGCAGTGTCCGGATTGGCGGCCTGTCGGATTTCATGGCGCTTGATTTCGCAAACCATTGATTCTTTCCTTGAAGTTTTCCTTTCGACCTGTCGCGGGAAATTTCATGAATATAAGCCGGTAAAGCTCTGATCAAGTCAGAGCTTTATTGCGGCCCATGCCTGCGGTACAGGAAAGTACCGAATGAGGGGTCGCCGTCATTTCACTTCGAGCGCGTGTTGTTCCGCGATCTTGCGGCGCCAGCGCGCCGGGCCCGATTCGTGCGCCGATTCGCCATTGCAGTCGACCGCGACGGTTACCGGCATGTCTTTCACTTCGAACTCGTGAATCGCCTCCATGCCGAGATCCTCGAAGGCGACGACGCGGGCCGCGCGTATGGCTTTCGAAACCAGATAGGCCGCGCCGCCGACCGCGATCAGGTACACCGCCTTGTGCCTGCGGATGGCGTCCACTCCCGCGGGACCGCGTTCGGCCTTGCCGATCATGCCGATGAGACCGGTGCGGGCAAGCAGCTCGCCGGTAAACTTGTCCATGCGCGTCGCCGTGGTCGGACCCGCCGGGCCGATCACTTCGTCGCGGACCGGATCCACCGGCCCGACATAGTAAATGAAACGGTTTTCGAAATTCACGCCGGCGGGCGGCGGCTCGCCCGCGGCGAGCATGTCCAGCAAGCGCCGGTGCGCCGCGTCGCGGCCGGTCAGCAATGTGCCGGAAAGCAGCAATGTATCGCCCGGCCGCCAACTTGCCGTTTCCTCCCTGGTAACGGTGTTCAGATCGACCCTGCGCGAGCCGGCGGCGGCGTTCCAGTCCAGCGCCGGCCATTGTTCGAGCGACGGCGGCGGCAATTCCGCCGCGCCGCCGCCGTCGAGCGTGAAATGCGCGTGCCGGGTCGCGGCGCAATTGGGGATCATGGCCACCGGCAAGGAGGCGGCATGGGTCGGATAGTCGAGAATCTTCGCATCGAGCACCGTGGTGAGACCGCCGAGCCCCTGGGCGCCGATGCCGAGCCGGTTCGCCCGGTCGACGATCTCCAGCCGCAGTTCTTCCTTGCGATTTCGCGGCCCGCGCCGGCGCACTTCGTGGATATCGATCGAGTCCATCAAAGCTTCCTTCGCGAGCAGCGCGGCCTGTTCGGCGGTCCCGCCGACGCCGATGCCGAGCATTCCCGGCGGACACCAGCCGGCCCCCATTCCCGGCAAGGTCGCCACCACCCAGTCCGCCAGATTGTCGCTCGGATTGAGCATGGCCAGGCGCGCCTTGTTTTCGGAGCCGCCGCCTTTCGCCGCCAGCCGCGCGCGAACAACGGAGCCCGGCGTCAATCGCGCATGTATTACCGCCGGCGTATTGTCTCCGGTATTCCTGCGCTCGCCGAGCGGGTCGGCCAGGATCGAAGCGCGCAGCACATTGTCGGGCAGCAGATAGGCCCGGCGCACGCCTTCATTGACCATGTCCGCGACGGACATGTCTCCTTCCCAGCGCACTTCCATGCCGATATCGAGAAATACCGTGACGATGCCCGTGTCCTGGCAGATGGGCCGCTTGCCTTCCGCGCATAGTCGCGAATTCACCAGGATCTGGGCCAGGGCGTCGCGGGCGGCGGGAGACTGTTCGCGTTTCCAGGCCTCATGCATGGCGGCGATGAAATCGGGCGGATGGTAATAGGAGATATATTGCAGCGCGTCCGCCACGCTCCGGATCAGATCCTCGTTACGAATCAGCGTCATGTCTCGAGCTTCCCGCAATATGTCTGTTGCGCGCGAGCCGGAAATGCCCGCCCGTCATTCCGTTTCCGCTGCCCGCGGCGCCTTGCCCGATGATTTCGGGCTCCGCAGCCCGCCCGACCTGCGCCTGCTCGCGAACAGGCCCAGGAACAGCGTCAAGGCAACCAGCATGGCCGCGATCATGCCGGTCGCCAGCGCCGCGAGTCCTCGCGCGGTCGCCGCCGGATCGCCGGCGATCGCATCGAGCGCGGCCGCCATCAGGGCCGGCGCCGCCGTCCCCTGTTCGCCGCGCGGAAGCACGGGAGTGAGAATCAGGGCCGCCATGAAAGCGCGCGCCAGCCAGGCGGGCAAGCGCCAGAGCAGCGCGGTGAATTTCCAGAACACCAGATAAAAGACGGCGCCGGACGTCAGATAAATGAACCAGATCAGGACGTAATTCGTTTCACCGGCCATACCGGTCTTCGCCTTGCTGGCGACCCCATGCCGACTTGCCGACGACGCTCATCATAGCATGTCAACCCGCCCCGCTCGCGCTTGCCTCGGGCATCAGCCCGGCCAGCGCCGGCGCCAGAATGCCGCGCCGCCAGCCTCGCATTTCCGGCGGCCAGTCGATGCGGCCGGTCGCTGCGTGGGAATGAACGATTCGCCGCAACTGTTTCCCGGTGCACAACAGTTCCCGGCAAACGCCCGCGCGGGCGGCCTCGTCGGCGACCAGCCCGCGACATTGTTTCAACTTGCGGCGCTGCTCGAGATCCAGCGCGGCGAATTCCCGGCTCCGGCGGGGAGGCATCGAAGCGGACGGCGCCCGGCGCAGGAACGCCGCCAGCTCGGCCGCGAACTTTCTCGCGAACTTCGGATTGACGCCGACCGCCGCGCGAATCGCGTCCGCGTCGACCGTCGCGCGATTCGCGAGATGCCGGGCCAGCGCGGCCAGCTCCCTGTCGGCCGCCAACCAGTTGCGCGGCAGGTCTCGCGCCCTGATTTCCCGTTCGCGCCAATAACATAATTGCTGGAGCAGGGAACGGCCGCGTTCGTTCAGGGAATTGCATTCGTCGACTTGCAGATAGCCGGAAAGCCAGGTTTGCGGATCCTCGTCCTGTGCCGCCCTGGCGCGCAGGCGGCGGCATTCTTCGGCAAACCAGCCGCGCGCGTTCTTCGCGCGCAAGTCCGCGTCGAGCCTTTGCCGCAATCCGGACAGGAATCGGACATCGTCCGCCGCGTATCGCAATTGCCACGGACTCAGCGGCCGCTGCCGCCAATTGGATCGGGTCTCCGATTTGCGCAATTCCACAGCGCAGAACCTGCTGACCAGATCGCGATAGCCGAGGCTGAATCCGACTCCCAGGAATGCCGCCGCGAGTTGGGTGTCGAACAGATCCGCCGGCGCGACGCCGAGCAAATGGTAAAGCAGCCCGAGATCCTCGCCGGCGGCGTGCATGATCACTTGCGTTCGCGCCAGCAGGCGCCGGCAGGGCTCCCAATCGGAAATGGCCAGCGGATCTACCAGGAAACAGTCGGATTCGACCCCGAACTGCAACAGACCCGCGCGGGGATAGAACGTCCTGGTGCGGACGAATTCCGTGTCCAGACCGATCGCGGGCAGTTCGCGCCAGACCTCGCATAATTCGGCGAAGCGGGTCTGGTCGTCGACATATTCGTATTTCGCGCCGGCGCGATTCATCGATTCAGCCGCGCTTCATGTCCGTGCGCCCGGACAGCGCATGCGCCAGGGTGCCGCCATCGGCGAATTCGAGTTCGCCCCCGACGGGAACGCCATGGGCGATTCTCGACACCGCGACTTCGGTTTCGCGCAATTGCTCGGCGATATACCATGCCGTGGCGTCGCCTTCCACGGTGGCGTTGCAAGCCAGGATCACCTCCTCGAAATCGCCGGCGGCGACGCGCTCGAGCAACAGCCCGATGCCGAGTTGTTCCGGGCCGACGCCGTCGATCGGCGAGAGATGGCCCATCAGCACGAAATACAGCCCGCGATACATGCCCGCCTGTTCGATCGCCAGCACATCGGCCGGCGATTCGACCACGCAGCAAAGCTTCCGCTCGCGCGCGGGATTGGCGCAAATGCCGCAGCAAGCTTGTTCGGCGAGATTGCGGCACAGGCGGCAATTGCCGACCCTCTCCAGCGCGCCGGCCAGCGCTTCGCTCAGGCGGCGACCGCCGCGCCGATTCCGTTCGAGCAGGTGCAAGGTCATGCGCTGGGCCGATTTCTGTCCTACTCCCGGCAGGCAGCGAAAGGCCTCGATCAACTCCTCGATCAACGGACTCGAACTCATGGGACCGGGCCTAGAATGGAAACCTGAATCCTTCCGGCAAACCCGGAAATCCAATCCTGTCGCGCATGACTTGCCGGCTTTCGTGTTCGACCTTGCGCACCGCGTCGTTGATCGCCGCGCGGATCAGATCCTCCAGAATTTCCTTTTCCTCCCGCAGCGAGGCTTCGTCGATTTCCACGGCAACCACATCGTGACGGCCGTTCATGCGGACTTTTACCGCGCCGGCGCCGGACTGTCCGACGACCACCGTCGCGGCCAATTCCTGCCCGGCCTGCTCCATCTTGTCCCTGGCCTGTTTCGCATGTTTCATCAATTCGTTGAAATCGCTCATCGATCACCTCGGCGCCGCAATGGGGCAATGCTTTCCCTGATCACCTCTCCGGAAAAATTCTTCAGCAACTCTCGCACATTCGGATCCTGTTCGAACTCGGCGACCAGGGCGGCGGCCGGATCCGGCGCAGACGCCGCGGCGGCGTTGCCGTTGTCCTTGCTCGCCGGCGCCGCGGCCGGCGGTCCGGCCTCGATTTCCGTCGCCGGGGCTTGCGCCTGCGGCTGTCCGGTTTCCGGGGCCTGAATCGCAGGCGCCGCATCCCCGACCGCCGGCGCGGGTTCGACAGGTTCGCCGCTATCCGCAGGCCCGCCCTGCGCCTGTCCGCCGCCGGAATCGCCCCGCGCCGGCGCGGGAACCGCGGGATCGGGAGCAAACACGAGCATGCGCAACAACAGCATTTCGAAAGCCGCGCGCATGTCGCCCGGCAAATGCAACTCTTCCCTGCCCTTGTTGCCGATCTGATAAAAAAGTTGCAGATCCTCGGCGCTGAACTTGCCGGCGAGTTCGAGCATTTCCCGGCGGTCGCCCAGGCTGTTGTCGATCGCTTCGGGAAAAACCTGCGCCAGGGCCAGACGATGCAAGGCGGAAAGCAGGCTGTCCAGGGTCTGGGCGTAGTCCGGAATCTGGCCCGCCAGATCGCCGCTGATCGTCAGCACCGCGCTCAGATCCCTCGCGGCCATTGCCCGCAACAACTCGAAAACCAGCCGCCGGGGCGGAATGCCGAGCATTTCCACGACCGCGCCGGCGCCGATCTTGTCCCGGCAATAGGAAATCGCCTGATCAAGCAAGGTCAGGGCGTCGCGCATGCTGCCGCCGGCCGCCGCGGCGATCTGCCAGAGCGCGTCTTGCTCGCATTCGATCTTTTCCTGTTCGAGCACTTGCCCGAGATATTTCGCGATCATCTCCGGGCTCAGGTTCTTGAGATTGAATTGCAGGCAACGCGAGAGCACCGTGACCGGCAATTTCTGCGGGTCCGTCGTCGCGAACAGGAACTTGACGTGTTCCGGCGGCTCTTCCAGCGTTTTCAGCAGCGCATTGAAGCTGTGCGCGGAAAGCATATGGACTTCATCGATCAGATAGACCTTGAAACGCGCCTGGACGGGAGCATATTGCGCGTTTTCCAGCAATTCCCGGGTATCTTCCACCTTGGTGCGGGAGGCGGCGTCGATTTCGTACAGATCGAGAAAATTGCCCTTGCCTATATCGACGCAGGCGCCGCAGACGCCGCACGGATCGGGACCGACGCCCTGCTCGCAGTTGAAGCACTTGGCGAGTATGCGGGCCAATGTGGTCTTGCCGGTTCCCCGCGTGCCGGTGAACAGATAGGCATGATGCAGGCGCTGCCTGTCGAGCGCGTTGATCAGCGTCTTCAGGACATGTTCCTGTCCGGCGACCTGGCTGAAATCGTGCGGCCGCCATTTCCTGGCGAGTACCTGGTAGCTCATGCCTGCCCGTCATCGCATCGCCGCCCGGACGCATGCGAAGAAGTCGCTGAATTTTGCCGTTTTCCCGTTTTGGGCGGGAGCCCTTGCCAGCCAGACCGCGGCACATGCCTCGGCTACTACCGTTGCTCCCTTCCGGGCCTGGCGGGGTTCATAACCTGTCATTGCGCGGAGACCGGCAAGGGCTACCGTCGTCGATCATATCACGGGACCGGCGCGGCTTGCGCGCAGGCGCGCCGCGGATTCCGCCCGCGACCGGACTGGCGCGCCCATCCGGCATGGCCTTGCGCAGGCAACAATGGCGATATCCGCGGCGCACCCCCCTGTCGCCGTCCGTCTCAGTCAAGCGGCTTCAATTGGTAACTGGTGCTGCGCCCGCCGGCATCCGACTTGAGCAACACGCCCCGGCGCAACAGGCCGGCAATGTCGCGCTGCGCTGTATGCTGGGAGCATTTGGCGATTTTCGCCCACTTGCTGCTGGTCAGTTTTCCGTAAAAGCCGTCCAGCAGCCGGTTGAGCAATTTGATTTGCCGCTCGTTCATTGGAATATCCGCCCAATGTCGCCGGTAGCGCGCCTCGATGAAAACGGCTGACAATTTATCGTCGGCGCCTTGCATGGCGCGCAACAGGCAAGCAAGAAACCACTCCAGCCAATCCGTCGCATCCAGAGAGCCCTTTTGAGCCCGTTCAAGACGGTCATAATAATCCTCGCGTTCTTGCCGAATCTGCGCCGACAGGCTATAGCAGCGCAGCGGCGACCGATCCGCCCTTGCCAATGCCATGTCGCCGACAGCCCTCGCGATACGGCCATTGCCGTCATCGAACGGGTGAATGGTCACGAACCGCAGATGAGCCAAGCCGGCCTTGATCAATGGATCCAATTCGTCGACGGTATTGAACCAACTCAGAAAATCCGCCATTTGCGCTTCGATTCGATTCGCGGGCGGCGCTTCATAATGCACCCTTTCCCGACTCGCCGGGCCGGAGACGACCTGCATGGGTCCTTGCGCGTCGTCGCGCCAGTCGCCGACGCGTATCTTGCGCAGCCCGCCATATCCGGCGGGAAACAGCGCGGCATGCCAGGAAAACAGGCGCTCGTCGGTCAGCGGCTGGTCAAAGCGAGCGGTCGCATCCAGCACCATATCCACGACGCCGTCAACATGTCGGTCCGCAGGGGCCAGGGCGCCGACATCAATGCCCAGACGACGAGCGACCGATGAACGCACTGTTGCCGGGTTCAGGCGCTCGCCTTCTATCTCGCTGGTATTGAGCACATCTTCTGTCGAAACCTGCAAATTGAGTTTATCTTCTGTCGAAGCCTGCGATTCGCTGTTGTGCGGCTCCATGCCGATATCCTCCAATCGCCCAAGCAGATGGCCGTGAGCGCGGTGGACCTGCGACAACAGGCAGACAAGGCGTTCGATATTGCAATGCAATCGCGGCCAGTCGGGATGCTGCCAAATGTATTCGCTGCCATTCATGCGGAGATTATGGCCTATATTCTCCGCTCGAACAATATTTTCGCCGCATATCATGCGGAGATCAGGTCGGCTGATATTGCAGGGAAGCTCTGATCAAGTCAGAGCTTCCCTGCGGCACATGCCCGCGATACATGAAGAGCGCCGCCGGATTCGACAGCGCAAGCCATTGCATGCGGAAGCAGGACAAGTCCGCGCCAGTCTGCGCGGAAAACCGAACAATGACGGTGATTGCGGAGCTGTTGCGGGGTCAAGTCGCGACTCGGCGCGGCCTTTCATCGGCGCGGGCCGCGATGCCGCTCCGGGCGGCGGACTTGGCGGTGAGAGAGGGATTCGAACCCTCGATGCCTTTCGACATACACACTTTCCAGGCGTGCTCCTTCGACCACTCGGACATCTCACCGGATTCGGCTTCGGTCGCCATGCGGAGGCGGCGTTTCGACCATCCGGATTTCCGCTCGAAGCAGGCTCTATCGTCTTATTGTCTTGCGTCGCGACCCATCAAATGCTCCGGCGCGACGGGCGAAGTGCTCCGGTAGACATTGATTTCCAGTCCGCCGCGCCGGAGAAAATGCATCGACAGGCTCAATTGTTCCGGCTCGCAGGCTTGCATGATGTCATGAAACGCCTGCTCGGCGCATCGTTCATGCCAGGCGGCGCGGCCGCGGAAGCCGCACAGATAGGCAAGCAACCCGGCCTCGCCGATTTCCCGGCCGCTATAGGCAATGGCGACGCTTGCCCAGTCCGGCTGTCCGGTCGCCGGGCAGAGGGAACGGAACAGTTCCGTGCGTATTTTCCTGTCGACCACCCGGCCGGCGCCGGGCGTCGGCAGGCTTGCGGCAGGGTCGCCGCCGGCCGCGGATACGGGATGATGGTCGATCAGCGAAAAATCGGCAAGGCGGCAATCGTCCGGATAATTCAGCAGGCCCCAGACCCGTACTTGCGGATTCGCGCCGCAGCACGCCGCCAGATCCTTGCGGATCAGTTCGGCGGCCTGGTCCGCATGGCCGAACCGTTCCTGGTTGAGACTGGCGAGATACAGTTTCAGCGACTTCGATTCCACCATGTTCGGCGAATCCGCGGGAAAAATGATCTCGCCGATGAAGACATCGGGCTTGCCCTCGCCGTCGAGCCAGGACATTTCGTAGGCCCGCCAATGGTCCAGCCCGAACATGACGTGGTTTTCCCTGCTCTCGACCCGTTCGCGGGGAATCGGGTACAGCGCCTCGGGAGCGTATTTTTCCGGCATCGGCAAGCGATGTCCGAGAGGGTTTTCGGGCATGGTTCAACTCCTGATGCCGGTTCCCTTGCGCAACAGCCAGATGCATGCGCCATATAGCAGAACGGCAAACAGCATCAACATGGCGAAAGCCCGGACGATGTCGATATCGGATGTGCCGAGAATTCCGTGGCGAAAGGTGTTCACCATATAGAAAATCGGATTCAGCCGGGAAACGAGTTGCCAGAAAGGCGGCAGCAAATCGATCGAATAAAACACTCCGCCCAGATAGATCAGCGGAGTAAGCACGAAAGTCGGAATGATGGAGACATCATCGAAATTGTTGGCGAAGATGGCGTTGATGAACCCTCCCAGCGAAAACACCAATGACGTGAACAGCACAACGCTGATGGTGACCAGCGGATCATGAATGCGCAAATCGGCGAAGAACAGCGAGACCAGCGTCACGATCAACCCCACGCAAAGGCCGCGAACCATGCCGCCGACGACGAATCCGGACAATATCACATAGTTCGGAATCGGCGCGACGAGCAATTCCTCGACGCTGTGCTGGAACTTCTGGCTGAAAAACGAGGACACGACATTGGAATAGGAATTCTGGATGACCGCCATCATGATCAATCCGGGCACGATGAATTCCATATATCTGTAACCGTCCATCTGGCCGATCCGGCTGCCGACCAGATTGCCGAAAATCACGAAATACAACGAAATCGTGATGATCGGCGGCAACATGGTTTGCGTCCAGATCCGCATGAACCGCCGCACTTCCTTGATGACGATGGTCTCGAAGGCGATCAGTTTGTGATTGGAGAGCATCATCGGCCTCCGGCGCCGCCCGCTTGCAGGCGCGACAGGAACAACTGTTCGAGCCTGTTGGTCTTGTTGCGCATGCTGACGATGCGGATGCCGAGCCGGTCGAGCGCGGCGACCGCGCTATTGATGTCGCGCCCTCCGGAAAGCACCGCTTCGATGCTGCGGGAATCCACCTTGCGCAAGACGAGGCCGGGCTCTTCGTGGCGCAGGTCGGGACCGAGGTCGGCGTCGGTATCGAGAATGAACGCATGCGTATCGAGTTCGAGCAGCAATTTCTTCATGCTCGTGTTTTCGATGATGCGCCCCTCGTCGATGATCGCGATATTGCGGCAAAGTTGCTCGGCCTCTTCGAGATAATGCGTGGTCAGGACGATGGTCGTTCCCGCGCGATTGATCTCGAGCAGGAAATCCCACATCGACCGCCGCAGTTCGATATCGACGCCGGCGGTGGGTTCGTCCAGGATCAGCAGCCGCGGTTCGTGCACAAGAGCCCGGGCGATCATCATGCGGCGCTTCATGCCGCCGGACAGCAGGCGCGAGCGGACATCGCGCTTCTCCCACAGGCCGAGTTGCCTGAGGTATTTTTCCGTCCGCCGCGCCGCGAGGTCGCGCGGCAGACCATAATAGCCGGCCTGGGTAGCGACGATATCGGCTACCTTTTCGAACTGGCTGAAATTGGTTTCCTGGGGAACGACGCCGAGGTCGAGTTTGGTCTGGTATATGTGAGCATCCGCATCGCGGCCGAAGATCCGCACTTTTCCGGCGGTACGCTTGACCAGGGTGGAGAGTATGCCGATGAAAGTGGATTTGCCGGCGCCGTTGGGGCCGAGCAAGGCGAAGAAATCGCCCTGCCCGACTTCAAGCGATACCCCTTTCAGGGCGACTACGCCGCTGGCGTATACCTTTTCCAGATCGCTGACGGATATCGCTATGGCCATTGCTTGTTTTCGCTGTCGGACGCGGCGCCGCGAGCGTAAAAAACCCGGCCGGCGCCGGGTTTTCGCAATTGGCGTCCCCTAGGGGTTTCGAACCCCTGTTGCCGGGATGAAAACCCGGTGTCCTAGGCCTCTAGACGAAGGGGACAAATCCCGGCCAGCAAGCGCCGGCGCGGGAAAGTCGCGAATTGTAATGAATCGCTCCGCCCGCAGTCAAGAACAGCTGATCCGGGATCGGGACTTTCCCGCAGGCGGCTCTGATCGGGCCGGAACCGCCCTGCGGCGCATGCCCGCGGCCGGCCGGAAAGACATCTCTCGCCTTGCTCGGGCGCAAGCACGGCCGCGCCCCGCGAGACAGGGGCGGGATTGACCGCCATGGGCGTACATGGCATGCTCGACGGTTCTGCGATATCTGCTGGGGGCGTTCCATGGACGATCCGGAATACGAGAACTCCGATCCCGCAATCGATCAGAAACTGATTGCGGAAGGCGCCATGCAATTGGCCGGAGAGATCGAGGTGCTGGAAGCCTGGCTGCGGGAACTGGAAGACGCCGAACAGGAAAACGAGGAAACCCTCGCGGTCCGCAAGTCATATAACGACATGTTGCGCAGCAGAAGGGAAATGCTGAGCACCCTCGAAAAGCAAGTCCGCTAACCCCCGTTCCGCGAGCGGAACTCCACCGGCGCCGCCATGCTGTCGAGACAACAGGCTTCCGCCATGCTTTCGCTACAGGCGGAAATGAACTCCAGGATCGATCCCGGCTGGGTGGCGGCGGCCTATCCCTATCTCAGGGCCGTTGTCGTCGAAGGCGCCGAAGCGATCGAGCACCATGGCTGGAAGTGGTGGAAAAAACAGGAGCGCGACACCGCCCAGTTGCAGATGGAACTCGTGGATATCTGGCACTTCCTCCTGTCGGAACTGCTATTGCGCGAGGGAGGGGACCAGCAGCGCGCGCTGAACGCGCTGATGCTGTCGCTGGATTCGAACACGGCGGACGACGCGGTCCATTTCGACGGCGCGAACCGGCGTCTCGACCGATTGAATCTGCTGGAAAAGCTGGAACTGCTGATCGGCCTGTGCGCGAATCGCCGCGTCGAGTTGACTGTCTTCGGCGCGATCATGCGCGACTGCGACATGGCCTGGCCCGACCTGTACCGCCAATACGTCGGCAAGAACGCGCTCAACATGTTCAGGCAGGATCACGGCTACCGGGAAGGCCGTTACCGGAAGTTCTGGTCCGGCCGCGAAGACAATGAATTGCTCGCGGAGATTCTCGCCGCCGCCGACCCGGAGCAACCGGATTACCGCGAACTCGTCTACGCCGAACTGGCCAGACGGTATCCGGGCTGACCGCCGGACCGCGCGCGGATGGAATTATGCATTGCCTTCATTGTCGCAAGACCAGGGCGCGGTCTTGTCTTGCTCGCGGATGCGACGGCTTGCGCTGTCGAATCCGGCGACGCTCTCTTGTATCGCGGGCATGCGCCGCAGGAAAGCTCTGACTTGATCAGAGCTTTCCTAGCGATAATAGGCGTTTTCGCGATACGAGTGGTCGGTGACGTCGCGCACTTCCTTGAGTTGCGGAATCTGCGAAAGCAAGGCGGTTTCCACGCCGTGCTTGAGCGTCACGTCGACCATGCCGCAGCCCTGGCAGCCGCCGCCGAACCTGAGCACGGCGATATTGTCCTCGAAGATTTCCTCGAGCGCGACGTGGCCGCCGTGGGCGGCGAGGCCGGGGTTGATTTCATTGTAAAGGATGTAATTGACGCGATCTTCGAGCGAACTGTCTTCGGTAATTCGCGGCAGCCGGGAATTGGGGGCCTTGATCGTCAATTGCCCGCCCATGGAATCCTCGGCGAAATCCACCACCGCGTCTTCCAGAAACGGAATGCTCGGCTGATCTATATAGGCCTTGAATCCCCGGTACGACTTTTCTTCGTCGTCGGTCTTCTGTTCGCCGGGCCGGCAATAGGAAATGCACGTCTCGGCCCGGGGAGTGCCCGCATCGAGGATGAAAATCCGCACGCCGATGCCTTCGCAGTCCTGTTTGGCGAGCAATTGCGCCAGATATTCCTGAGCCGAATCGGTAATGCTGATCATGCCTTCGGTCCCCGCGGCGCGGCAGCGCCATGACAAGACGTATCTTACCGCATTCGCGGAATGCTTGCCTCCCGCTGTTCTGATTCAGCCATATATGAACTTCAGGGGGGATATCCTTCACATCTTCCGATTTTCTTCCGGTTCGCGGCGCCCAGGTCGGCGGCTGCCGGCAGTCCGAGCAAACCAGTTCGCGGTTTGTGCGGTTACCGCCATTTTGAGTGCTCCTGAAAAGTAAGAAAGGGCTTCACACGGCGGCATTATACGACGATATTTGCTCTGCTCGTATGTGACGAGGATCACAAGTCAGCGAAATTTTTCGGTCGCCGAAGCGACCGCGAAACGCCGGTGCTCCGTCCGGCCGCAGCGCGTCCCGGCCGGTTGCGCGGCCCGTCTCGGCGGCGGCCTGGAAATGATCGCGAGCCTCTTCGAAGGTCGATATAACGCTTTCGGGAAAGCCGTCGAGTTCCGGGTTTCGGCCTATTTATTATCTACAAATCAAATAATTACCGAAAAATCTCTTGCGTCGCCGCGGGCGGAGAGGTTTTCTCGCGGCCCGCCGAACCGGGCCAGCGAACGATTCGGCCTTGCGGGTCGCCGCGCGCGTTTTCAGGAAGAAATTCGCGCGCGCCGCGTCTTCATCCGCGCTCGCGTTTCGGTCCGCTTCGCGATGCCGCCCTCCCGAAAAATGATCCGGCGGGCACCGCGAGACTACCCCGGACGACGGCTCTGCGGCCCGAAACTTTTCGTTCATGTTCGCGGCGGCGGTTCAGCGGCCGGCTCGCGAGAATTTGGCAAATACGCAGGCATATCAACAAGTTCTGATTGGCGGTAACCGCACAAACCAGAGATACGATAATCGGCCTGTCGGTGGCCATGTTGGGCAAGGCCCCGGGCACCGCATTGCTCAACGAGTGGTACGGCGTCTACAACGCCAGCGTCGGCAAGGGCATGAGCCCGGAAGATGCCCTGCTGGAGTTGGCGAATCACATCGCCGCCTCGAGCGCCTTCACGTCAATGTATCCCTTCTTCATCACGAACGCGGAGTTCGCCCGGGATTTTCTGACCGCGGCCCTGGGCGAAGCGCCGTCGGCGGAAGTGCTGGCCCTGGCGACGGGCCTGCTCAACGGCGGCATGGGCCGGGGCGAGATGGGCCTGCTGGCCGTGCGGCAGTTGTTCGAGATCCGCATGCAGGGAGAAAGCCATCCCGCCTATGGCGATTTCGGCGCTCTCGCCATGATGTTCGCCAACAAGGTGGAAGTGGCCACGTACTACACCGTTACCAAGCGCTGGGAAGGCGACTCTGCGAGCGTGCTCGGCGGCGTGACCGGCGACGGCGACAGCGTGACCGCGGCCAAGGAAGCCATCGACATGATGCGGCGTCCCGGCAAGAGCTTCGAGTTGACCACGGGCGTCGACCGGCTCGACGGCACTTTGGGCGACGACACCTTCGTCGCCACCGAGAAGACCCTGACCGGCGTGGACCGGCTCGACGGCGGCGAGGGCATGGACACGCTGGAGCTTTCTTCCAGCGGCTCCGACGACGATGTCAATATCTCTTCCGGAGCGAGCGTCATGCATGTCGAGACGCTGACGGTCGATAGCGGCGGCGACTTCTCGGCGGACCTGAGCGGCTGGGAAGGCCTGACGGATGTCGTCTTGAGCGATGTCGCGGGAGATGTCGAACTGGACGCCGGCGGCGCCGATGTCTCGTCCGAATCCCTGGGCGACGACGACAAGGATACGACGATAGAGATCATGAACGCCGCCGCGGTCAACCTCGAGGACGTGAACGCCCGCGCGCAGGTGAATATCTTCGGCACGGACACCACGACCTCGGTCATGGTCGAGGGCGGCAAGGGCGTCGAGGTGGGCAAGTCGACCGCGCATTCCGAAACGGTCAGGAGCGTGACGCTCGACGGCGTGCATGACGGCATGGGCGACGACGGCAAGCGCTACGGCGAAAACACGCCCGCCAAGGCGGCCGTGGCCGCCGTGCCCGCCACCCAGGACGGAGGCGAAGGAACACCCGCTGTAGCGGCCGTGCCCGCGAAAAACAACAAGGACAGCGTTCCGGTGCACATCTACTCGAAGGCGATCGAGTCCGTCGACCTGCGCAACACCAACACCACCTTGCTGGTGGAGAACGCCGCCAGGGACATGACGGAACTGACGGCCATGGTCGACCGGTTCGGCAACACGGCCAACGGGCACGGCAAGTTGTGCCTCAAGGGCATCGAGGATCTGATGATCGAAGTGAAGGGCGATTCCAACATCCGCCTGGCTTCGGACCAGATCAAGACGGTCGCCGTTTCCGGCGCCGGCGATCTGACGCTGTCCGCGACCAAGTTCGCGCCGGCGGCGGCGGAGAAAGCGGCCGATGTCAAGCCGTCCGAGACGCTGGAGAAACTGACCTTGTCCGGCTCCGGCAAGACGACCCTGGACGCGATGGGACTGAAGAAACTGAAGACGGTCGACGCGGGCGAGGCGAGCGGCGATGTCAAATTGAGCAATCTGGGCGCGAGCGTCGCGAGCTACATGGGCAGCGCGGGCAAGGACGAGGTCAGCGCGAAGGCGTTCGCGAAGGACGGCCTGCAGGCGGACCTCGGCGCCGGCGACGACACGTTCACGGTCGACAATGCCGCCGCCGGCGCCAAGAGCCGGATCGACGGCGGCGCGGGCATGGACACCCTGGTGCTGAAGCAAAAAACCGGAGCCAACCTCAAGGGCGCCGGGGATGCCTACACGGGCTTCGAGACCATTACTCTGGACGCGAGCGAAGGCTCGGGGGCCTACGATGTCAAGGATCTCGGGGTCGACGAGTTGATGGTGAGCAACGGCACTACGGCGAAAGTCACGTTCAAGAACGTCCTGTCCGGTGTCGGCCTCGCCGTTTCCAGCAAGGCGCCCGGCAAGGACACCGACAAGGCGACGGCCGCGACCGCCGACGTGAGCTACATGCTGGAAGACGGCGACGACGACTCGCTGACGCTGAAAATGCATACGCGCGGCGGCAAGAAGGACAAGCTGTCGGATTTGGCGAGATTGGAACCAGATGCAAAGATGAAATTGACGCTCGCCCTGGACGAGGATGTCGAGGAATTGACCGTGCACTCCACGGCGACCGCCACTTCGACCGTCGACGCCAAGGACCGGCCCAAGGCGATCAACTACGTCAACCACCTCGCTGTCGCCGAAGGCAATGAAATCGAGGAGCTGAAGGTTACCGGAGATGCCCCTCTCTATATCGAAAGAACAAAAGGGGAAGGGGTTCTTGATTCCCTGACCTACCTGGACGCCAGAGAGAGTTCGGGAGGCGTTTACTTGAATTCGAACGCAGGCTCGGCAGCAAATCCGCCTCCCGGCTTGAAAGTTGACGGCAGTCCTGTCGACGATATCATTCTCGGCGTCGGTTACCAGGCATCCAACACTGTCATGGGCCATGGCGGCAACGATCTGATCGTCCACCAGTCCGGCGAGGACAAGATAACAGGCGGTGCTGGAGGAGATATTATTGCTCGCGCGATATCTGTATGGTCAGATCAAAACGATGCATCATTGACTTGGCACTGGCAAATATCGCAAGCATCTCATCTCAAGGATAGCAAGAAAGACACGTTCATATACACTGCGGCATCCGACTCTCAAGTCAACTTTGGCGACAAGATGACCGGCTTCGACATAATTGCCGGGTTCGAAAAAGGCGTCGACAAGATCGATCTCAGTTCGGTCCTGGACTTGAGGGGAGGCATCAAGCAGATAGCCAACAGCGGGAATAGCAAAAACCTGAAGACGGTCGTCGGCGATGGCGACGGCCTGTTCATGAGCGACGCGACAGCGACTGCGTTCGCCGAGGCCAGATCCATTGCGCTCGTCACGACGACGGAGGACAGGACGAAATTTGAATCGCCGCCGTTTTTTGACGGTTTCGATACCGATCTGGATTTTGTCACCGGCAATAACATAACCTTGGATTGGGTGCTCGTCGATGTCGACGGGGACGGCGATTTCAGCGCCGGCACGGATATGGCCATCGCGCTGGCGGGCACGTTTGATGGTCCCTTGACTCCGGTCGATTTCATCTGATCCGGCGGTTCGCCGCCCTTTGCCAACCCCCCCCCCCCCGGCTGCGGCCGGGGGTTTTTCTTGTGAAAGAAAATTACCGCGCATATCCGATGCTGTTCAACAAATGTTGCCGGAATATCGCCTGCGCGATTTTTCGCGCATGGTCTCTTGCGAGGCGGGGATTTCCCGAAAGCCGCGAGTTTCCTGGCGGGGAGCCGGGAATATTTCCGTCAAGCTCCCTGCCTTTTTTGCGATTCGCAGCTTCGGGTCGGACTTCGCATGCGATACAGCGAGACGAAACTCGTCTTGAGCGCGGTTTCACTGGATGGGTGTCCCGGCGATAGTCCCTGGATGGATGTCCCGGCGATAGCGCCCCCCTCCGCAATCCCGCAAGCGCCTTCTGCTAAAATCAGGGTTTCCCTGCGGCGCATGGATGCGCCGATGCGCCGCCGGATTCGATGACGCAAGCCATCGCATCCGCGAACAGGACGAAACCGCGCTTGCGGCAATGAATGCTTCCCTGGCTGGAATTGTTCAGGGAATACCCGGCGCCTTTTCTCGCAACAGCTGTCCAGTCATGAACAAGACCGCCAGTTATCAGCGCCTGGAGGAGATTCTCGCCCGGCGCGTCATGCTGCTCGACGGCGCAATGGGCACGATGATCCAGGCGCATGGCCTGGGCGAAACCGATTTTCGCGGAGAGCGTTTTCGCGACTGGCCGGTCGACCTCGGCGGCAATAACGATCTGCTCAATCTGACCAGGCCCGCATTGATCAGGCAGATCCATCTGGCCTATCTGGAAGCCGGCGCCGATATCGTCGAAACCAACACTTTCAATTCCAGCCGTTGCTCCCAGGCCGACTACGGCATGCAAGAGCTGCATGAAGAATTGAATCTGGCGGGCGCGCGACTGGCGCGCGCCGCCTGCGACGAAATGAATGCGCGCACCCCGCAACAGGCGCGCTTCGTCGCCGGCGTCATCGGCCCGACCAGCAAGACGGCCTCGATTTCGCCTGATGTCGAGGATCCGGGATTTCGCAACATTTCTTTCGACGAACTGGTCGAGGACTATAGCCTTGCCGCCGCCGGCCTGGTCGCCGGCGGCGCCGACCTGCTGCTGATCGAAACCGCGTTCGACACCCTGAACGCGAAAGCGGCGATCTTCGCCTGTCTGGAGTTCTTCGAAAAATCCGGCGAACGCTGGCCGCTGATGATATCGGGCACGATCACCGACGCCAGCGGCCGCACCTTGTCCGGACAAACCGTCGAGGCGTTCTGCAATTCGGTCATGCACGCGCAACCGCTGGCGGTCGGCTTCAATTGCGCCCTCGGCGCCGAACAACTCGCACCCCATGTGGAAGAGCTGGCGCGGATCGCTCCGGTTCGCGTCAGCGCGCATCCGAATGCCGGCCTGCCCGACGAATTCGGCGAATACCGCCAGAGCCCGCGGCAAATGGCGGAGATCATCGGCGATTTCGCCCGCAGGGGCATGCTGAATATCGCCGGCGGCTGTTGCGGCACCGAGCCCGCGCATATTCGCGCGATAGCCGACGCCCTGGCCGGCGCGAAGCCGCGCGCAGTGCCCGCGATCGCGCCGGCCTGCCGGCTCGCGGGACTGGAAGCGCTCAACATCGCCGCCGATTCGCTATTCGTGAATGTCGGCGAACGCACCAATATTACCGGCTCGGCCCGTTTCGCCCGCCTCATTCGCGCAAGCGACTACGACGCGGCGCTCGAAGTGGCGCGGGAACAGGTCGCCGCGGGCGCCCAGATCATCGATATCAACATGGACGAGGGCATGCTCGATTCCGCGGCGGCGATGGAGAAATTCGTCAAGCTGATCGCCTCCGAACCGGAAATCTGCCGCGTGCCGCTGATGATCGATTCCTCCCGCTGGGAAGTGATCGAGGCCGGACTGAAATGCGCCCAGGGCAAATGCGCGGTCAATTCGATCAGCCTCAAGGACGGCGAACAGGCCTTTCTCGACAAGGCCGCGCTCTGCCGGAAACACGGCGCGGCGGTCATCGTCATGGCCTTCGACGAAAGCGGCCAGGCCGACTCGCTCGCCCGCAAGATCGAAATCTGCGAGCGTTCGTACGAATTGTTGCGGCGGCGGCTCGATTTCCCGGCGCCGGACATCATTTTCGATCCCAACGTGTTCGCAGTCGCCACCGGCATCGAGGAACACAACAACTACGCCGTCGATTTTATCGAATGCTGCCGGCATATCCGCCGGAACCTGCCCGGAGCGCTGGTCTCCGGCGGCGTCAGCAATGTGTCCTTCTCCTTCCGCGGCAACAATGCCGTGCGCGAAGCGATTCATTCGGTCTTCCTCTATCACGCGATCCGCGCGGGGCTCGCCATGGGCATTGTCAATGCCGGTCAATTGACGGTTTACGACAGCATTCCCCCGGCGCTGAAGGCGGCCGTCGAGGACGTGATCCTGAATCGTTCGCCGGACGCCGCCGAAGTGTTGACCGGGCTGGCCGTGGAAATCGACGGCAAAACGAGCGTCGCGCCGGAACAAGACCTTGCATGGCGCGACTGGAGTCTGGACGACCGGCTTCGCCACGCGCTCGTCAAGGGCGTCAATCGCTATATCGAGGAAGATGTCGAAGCGGCCCGCAAACAGGCGCGGCGACCGCTCGAAGTGATCGAAGGCCCGTTGATGCGCGGCATGAACGAGGTCGGCGACCTGTTCGGCGCCGGCAAGATGTTCCTGCCCCAGGTGGTGAAAAGCGCCCGCGTCATGAAACAGGCGGTGGCCTGGCTGCGGCCGTTCATGGAAGCGGAGCAGCAGGGGGCCGCGGCCGGCGGCAAGGGCAGGATCCTGCTCGCCACGGTGAAAGGCGACGTGCACGATATCGGCAAGAATATCGTCGGCGTGGTGCTCGGCTGCAACAACTACGAGATTGTCGATCTCGGGGTCATGGTCGGTTGCGAGCGGATTCTTCAGGCCGCCCGGGAAAAACAGGTCGACATGATCGGCCTGAGCGGCCTGATCACGCCTTCGCTCGACGAAATGGTGCATGTGGCGAAGGAAATGCAACGACAGGGTTTCGACATGCCCTTGCTGATCGGCGGCGCGACGACCTCGAAAGCGCATACCGCCGTCAAGATCGAACAGCATTACCGCAATGGCCAGACCATATATGTGGCCGACGCCTCGCGCTCCGCGGCCGTTGTCGGCGCCTTGCTCGATCCCGCGGCCAAGACGGATTTCTGCGGCAAGTTGCGAGAGGAATACCGACGCATCCGCGAACGCGCGGGCCGGCGCGGCGCGGGCCGGGAATTGCTCGACTACGCGACCGCCAATGACAGGCCGCTGCCCATCGATTGGCGAAATGCCGAAATCGTCGCGCCGGCGCGCCCCGGCAGGCATGTAATCCGCAACTATCCCCTCGACGAATTGCGCGCCTATATCGACTGGACGCCGTTCTTCATCGCCTGGGGTTTGTCGGGCAAATATCCCGCCTTGCTGCGGGACGCGAAGGTCGGCGAATCGGCGCGGGAACTGTTCGCCGACGCGAATGCCCTGCTGGACCGCATGGTCGCAGAGAATTCGCTGACGGCGGCCGCGGTGCTCGGCATCTGGCCGGCAAATCGCGTCGGCAGCAACGACGTGCGGCTGCGCGGCGCGGACGGCGCGGCATCCGTCACTTTCCATTTCCTGCGTCAGCAAGCCGTCAAGCAAGACGCGGCGCCGCAATTATGCCTGGCCGATTTCATCGCGCCGGAATCGAGCGGCCGGACCGATTATCTCGGCGCTTTCGCGGTCGCCGTCGACGGCGCCGGAGCGCTCGCCGCCCGCTTCGAAGCCGAGAACAACGACTATCAGGCGATCATGACCAAGGCCCTGGCCGACCGCCTCGCCGAAGCGCTGGCCGAGCGCCTGCATGAACGCGCGCGGCGCGAATTCTGGGCCTATCGGCCGGACGAGTCGCTGTCCGGGGCCGACCTGATCAAGGAGCGCTATCGAGGCATTCGTCCCGCGCCCGGCTATCCGGCCTGTCCCGACCATAGCGAAAAGCAGACCTTGTTGCGCGCGCTGGACGCGACCGCGGCCATCGGCGTGAGCCTGACGGAAAATTTCGCCATGTTGCCCGCCGCCAGCGTGGCCGGATGGTATTTCGCCCATCCGGAAGCAAGATATTTCCCGGTGGGCAAGATCACCGCGGACCAGGTCGCCGACCTGGCGAGACGCAAGAATCGCGACGAGCAAAGCATGCGCCGCCTGCTCGCTCCCAATCTCGATTGAGTCCGGTTCGGCAAGTCCGCGCCCTTGTCTTGCGGCAATGAACAACTCCATGGATGGAATTATTCGGAGCATGCCTTAGAATAGCCGGTCATTCTTCAATCCGCCGCGCTTGATGTACGTTTACGACGCATACGACCACCGCATGCTCGCCGAAAGGGTGGCGCAATTCCGCGACCAGACCGACCGCTATCTCGCGGGCAAGTTGAGCGATGCGGAATTTCTGCCGCTGCGCTTGCAGAACGGCCTGTATATCCAGCGCCTCGCGCCCATGTTGCGGGTAGCCGTTCCCTACGGACTGCTGTCGTCGCGGCAACTGCGCAAACTCGCCCTGATCGCCCGGGATTACGACAAGGGCTACGGTCATCTCACCACGCGCCAGAATATCCAGTTCAACTGGCCGGAACTGGCCGAGGCGCCCGATATCCTGGCCCAGCTGGCCGAAGTCGAAATGCACGCGATCCAGACCAGCGGCAATTGCATCCGCAATGTCACGACCGATCATTACGCCGGGGCGGCGGCCGACGAAGTCGAGGACAGCCGGCCCTGGTGCGAACTGATCCGCCAATGGTCGACCTTCCATCCGGAATTCGCCTATCTGCCGAGAAAGTTCAAGATCGCCGTATGCGGCACTCCCGCCGATCAGGCCGCGACCCAGGTGCACGACATCGGCGTCTATCTCGAGCGCGCGGAAAACGGCGAAATCGGCTTCCGCATTCTCGCCGGCGGCGGGCTCGGCCGCACTCCGGTCATCGGCCAGGTTATTTTCGGACATGTGCCGAAGCGGCATCTGCTGACCGCGCTCGAAGCGATCATGCGCGTCTACAACCGCGCCGGCCGGCGGGACAACAAGTACAAGGCGCGGATCAAGATACTCGTGCGCGAGACCGGCATAGAGAGGTTTCGCGAGCAAGCGCGCGTCGAATGGGAGCGCATCAAAGGCTCGGCGCTGACGCTGACGGATGAAGAGATCGAGCGCTGCAAGTCGTTTTTCGTCGTCCCGGACTATGTCGAGCGTCTCAACGGCTCCGGCATATTGACGGAAAAATTGCGGGACGAGCCGGAATTCGCCCGCTGGCATCGGCGCAATGTCCGCGCGCACAGGCAGCCGGGCTACGGCATCGTCACCATCAGCCTGAAACAGACCGGCGTCGCGCCGGGAGACATCAGCGACCGGCAACTCGAACGCATCGCCGATCTGGCCGACCAGTACAGCTTCGGCGAAGCGCGGATCAGCCACAAGCAGAATATCATCCTGGCCGATGTGGAACAGCGCAAGCTCCACGACCTGTGGCGGGATTTGACGACCCATTCGCTGCAGACGCCCGCGCTGGGCCTGCTTACCGACATCATCTGCTGCCCCGGCGGCGATTTCTGCGCGCTCGCCAACGCCAAGTCGATCCCGGTCGCCGAGGAAATCCAGCGCGATTTCGACGATGCGGCGGAACTCGAGGATATCGGCGACCTCCAGCTGAATATCTCCGGCTGCATGAACGCCTGCGGCCACCATCACGTGGGGAATATCGGCATTCTCGGCGTCGACAAGAAAGGCGAGGAGTTCTACCAGATCTCCATCGGCGGCTCATCGGCGCGCGAGGCCAGCCTCGGCAAGATTCTCGGACCATCCTTCGCCCGCGACGAAGTGCCCGGCGTCATGCGCGCGCTGGTGGCTGTTTACCGGGCCGCAAGGGAACCGGACGAATCCTTCCTCGACACCTATCGCAGAATCGGCCTCGAACCATTCAGGCAGGCGGTCTATGCCGGCAATCATTAAGGACGGCGCGATTCTGCCCCGGGACCGCTGGACCATATTGCGCGAGGCGACCGGGCCGGACGTGCTGCGAGCCGTTCCGGGCCGCAGTTTCATCGTGCCGCTGGCATTCTGGCGCGACTTCCGCGCCGAACTCGAAGAATATTCCGGCGCGACCGGCATCTGGCTCGACAGCCACCAGACGCCGGAACCGATAGCGGAGGACCTGGCGCGATTTCCCGTCATCGCCCTGAATTTTCCGGTATTCGCCGACGGCCGCTCTTACAGCAATGCCCGGGAATTGCGCGAACACTATCGTTATGCGGGCGAAATCCGCGCCATCGGCGATGTCTTGCGCGACCAGCTCCATTACATGTCCCGCTGCGGATTCGATGCGTTCGCCTTGCGTCGCGATCAAGACCCCGCAGCCTGCCTGCGGGCTTTCGCCGATTTCAGCACCGGCTACCAGTCGAGCGTCAGCGAGCCGCTGCCGCTGTTCCGGCGCCGCCGCGGCGGCCGGAAGGAATGATGGACGCCGAATCCCTGCTGTTTTCCTTTTTCCTGATATTCACCGGCGCGGCGGCGCTTTCGACGCTGGCGCTGTTCCTGCGCGTGCCCCTGATGGTGGCTTATATCCTGGTCGGCATCCTGCTCGGCCCGTTCGGGCTTTCCTGGATTTCCGACGCTTCGCTGCTGACGGATATCGCCGAGATCGGCATTCTTTTCCTGCTTTTCCTGCTCGGCCTCGACATGCAGCCCGCCAAGCTCATGCATACCTTGCGCAATACCTTCCTGGTCACCTTGCTCAGTTCGCTGCTGTTCCTGTTGCTCGGCTTCGCGACCGGCCTGCTGTTCGACTTTTCCCTGCAAGACAGCCTGGTGATCGGCTTCGCGATGATCTTCTCGAGCACCATCATCGGCATCAAGTTGCTGCCGACCACGGTGCTGCACCGACGCCATATGGGCGAGATCATGGTAGGCATCCTGCTCATGCAGGACTTCATCGCCATCTTCCTGCTCGTGTTTCTCGATCAGGGAACGCTGGAAGGCGCCGCCGCGTTGCGCGTGCTGGCGGCGTTCCCGGCATTGCTGGCGCTCGCCTGGGCGGCGACCCGCTTCGTGCTCTTTCCCCTGATCGCCAGATACGACCAGTTCAAGGAATATCTCTTCCTGCTCGCGATCGGCTGGTGTCTGGGCATGGCCGAAACGGCCGCATGGATCGGATTGACGGCTGAAGTCGGCGCTTTCGCGGCCGGAGTCAGCCTGGCCGCGAGTCCGATCTCGATGTATCTGTCCGACCGCCTGAAGCCGTTGCGCGACTTTTTCCTGATCCTGTTTTTCTTCGCGCTCGGCGCGCAATTCAATATCGCCCTGATCGACCGGTTCATCTGGCCCGCGGCGGTCTTGGCGGCGCTGGCGCTGAGCGTGAAACCCCTGGTATTCCGCAACTTGCTGTTGCGCTTCAGCGAGCGCCGCGCCCTGGCCTGGGACGCCGGCCTGCGCCTTGGCCAGATCAGCGAGTTTTCCCTGTTGATCGCTTTCGTGGCCTTGCAGGCGGATTTCATCACCGAATCCGCAGCCATGACGATCCAGGGCGCGGCGTTCCTGACCTTCCTGTTCTCGTCCTGCTTCGTGGTGATGTTCTGTCCGACGCCCATCGCGGTCAATCCGCGCTTGCGGCGCGATTGAAGCGCAAGGCTGCGGAAGATTTCCGCAGCCTGTCAGAGCCGCAACAGGAACCTGCCGAGCGCGCGGCCGCGCAATACCGCCTTGAGGCTGTCGCCAAGCTGGTCGAAGCCGATTTCGGTGGCGATATCTTCCAGGCCGGCGGGCTTCCAGTTCGAGGCCAGACGCTGCCACAAGGCGCTTTTCCGCTCCGGCGGAGTTTCCGCCGAATCGATGCCGAGCAGGTTCGCCGCGCGCAGGATAAAGGGAAATACGGTCGCCTCGAAGGCCGGAGACTCGACCAGGCCGCAACAGGCGACACTGCCCCCGTAACGCAAGCCCTTGATGATATTCGACAGGGTCGCGCCGCCGACCACATCCACCGCGCCCGCCCATTGCTGCCTGAGCATCGGCTTGGGATTGGCTTCGGCGAGAACGCCGCGGTCGATAATCTCCGCCGCGCCGAGCGCTCGCAACAATTCGCGGCTCTCCCGCTTGCCCGTGCTCGCGGTGACGGAAAAGCCCAGCCCGGCAAGCAGGGCCACCGCCATGACGCCCACTCCCCCGCTGGCGCCGGTGACCAGCACCGGACCGTCGCCGGCCTCGAGTCCGTTGCGCATGAGCTTGTCCGCGCATTGCGCCGCGGTGAGACCCGCGGTGCCGATGATCATGCTTTCCCGGGCGCTGAGACCCTCGGGCAGGGGCAATACCCATCTCGCCGGCACCCGGATCATTTCGGCGAAGGCGCCGGCGGTGTTCATGCCGAGGTCGTAACCGGAAACGATCACTTCCTGTCCGGGCGAGAACTGCTCCGCTTGCGAAACTTTCACGACGCCGGCCGCATCGATGCCGGGGGTATGGGGATAATTGCGCGTCACTCCCCGGTTGCCGTTGGCGGACAACGCGTCCTTGTAGTTCAGGCAGGAATACCGCACCTCGACCAGCACTTCGCCGGCCGGCAGTTGCTCGAGCCGGCGCTCGGCCATACGGCCTCTGAAACTGCCGTCCCCGTCTTCGTAAACCTCATAGGCCCGGAAACTGTCTGACATCGGATCCTCGCTGCGTCATTGCGGATTGGAATTCGCCGGGGTGTTGAGCCACTTGAACAACAAGCGGTCCAGGGCGGCGTAAATGGCCCTGCCCAGTCTTTCGTGGGCCGACTTGCGGATCACGTATTCGACTTCGTATACCTTGTGGTCGGCGCAGGCGGCGACGATGCATTCGTCGCTGGTGCCGATTTCGTCGACGAGCCGCAACTCCTTCGCCTGAACGCCCACCCAGGTTTCGCCGGTCGCGATACGGTCCAGTTCGACCGCCGGCCGATGTTGCTTGACCCAGTCCTTGAACAGGTCGTGGATATTGTCCACATCTTCCTGGACCTTGTCCCTGGCCTTCTGGGTGATCTCGCCGAAGGTCGTCAAGGTGCGCTTGAACTCGCCGGCGGCAATGATCTCGTAATCGATCTCCTTGCGTTGCAAGGCCCGATAGAAATTCGGCATTTGCACCAGCACGCCGACCGAACCGATGATGGCGAACGGCGCCGCGACCAGCTTGTCCGCCAGACTGGCCATCATGTATCCGCCGCTGGCGGCGACCTTGTCGACGCAGATCGTCAGCGGAATATTCCGGCTCTTGATGCGGGAAAGTTGCGAGGCGGCGAGACCATAGGCGTGCACCATGCCGCCGGGACTTTCCAGGCACAGCAGGACTTCGTCCGATTCCCGGGCGACCGACAGCACGGCGGTGATTTCCTCGCGCAGGGAAGCGACCTTGCCCGCCGCCAGGTCGCCCTTGAAGCGCAAGACGAAAGTACGCTTTTCGGTTGCGGCTTCCTGTTCCTGCCCGGCCGCCGCCTTCATCCGCCGCTTGCGCTCCTTCTCTTCCTTTTTCCGCTGCGCTTTCTCGGCCCTGGCCACTTGTTTCAGTTGCGCCTTGCGCAACACGCTGCCGCGCAGGACATCGCGCAATTCCCGCACATGCCGGTTCAGCTCGGTCACCTTGATGCGGCCGCGCTTGCCGGCGCCGCGGCGGCGACTGTCCGCCGCCGCGGCGATCGCGCCGACGACCAGCATGACGGCGACCACGATAGTCGCCGCCTTGGCCAGAAACATGCCGTATTCGATCAGGTATTCCATTGTTTCGCTCTCATCCGGGACTTCGCCCGGAGCAACCCGGAATTGTGCCCGCAATCGGGCTTCGGTTCAAAAATGATTCAGGGGCTGCGAAGCATATCGCGAACCGGCCGCGCATAGCCCTGAATCAGTCTCCCGGCAATCGTGACCTCGGCCGCGGGCACCGGCGGCAGTTCATCGACGCGGAACCAGTCGGCGTCCTCGATTTCGTCCGGCGCCGGAACGATGTCTCCCGCGCTGTAGTCCGCCAGGAAACCGAGCATCAGCTGAGAAGGGAAAGGCCAGGACTGGCTTTCCGCATAGCGGATGTTTTTCACTTCCAGGCCGACTTCCTCGCGCACTTCGCGCGCGATGGTCTGCTCGGGGGTTTCGCCGATCTCGACAAATCCCGCGAGACAACTGTAATACCCGGCGCGGAAGCGCGCGTGGCGCGCGAGCAGCAGCCGCTCGCCGCGAGTAACCAGCACGATGACGCAGGGATTGATGCGCGGAAAGAACAGGTGCGCGCAAGCCGCGCATTCGAGCGCGCGCTCGTTCTCGCGCAAGACCGTGGCGCCGCCGCAGATTCCGCAATATCGATGCGTGCGATGCCAGTTCAGGAGTTGCCGCGCCTTCGAAAACAACAGCGGGTCGGCGTCGGTTGCGCCGAACAGCAAGGAGCGCAGCGATCTGCTTTCGAGCGCGGTCGCGGATGCGGATTCCGGTTCGGCCGCCAGATAGGCGAAGCCGCCGAATTCCCCGACGGGAACCAATTGCGTCGTATCGGCCAGCAGGGCCGCGGCCGTTCGCGGCGACCAGAATAATGCGCCGTTATCGAGCAGGAGCCGATCCCGCCGGAACAGCATCAATCTGGCCGAATCGGGCAATTGGCGGCGCCGGGAAGCTCTGACTTGGTCAGAGCTTCCCCATGCGCCGCGGCAAGGCTCCGACATGCCGGAGCTTGCCTGTCCCTATCCCGTCGGCAACAGGGGAATTTCCCGCAGCGGCGCCTCGAAGAAATCCCAGAACAGGTACATGACGATGGTGCACGTGGTCAACGTCAGCAACATCACCGGCAAACCCTTGCGGAACCAGAGCCCCGGAGTAATCGCCAGGCTCGGGTCGCCCGCGTCCTTGGCCATCTTCTCGGAAATTGAGACGATGAACACATTGGCGGTCGAACCGAGATGCGTGCCGTTGCCGCCCATGCCGACGCCGGCCGCCAGGCCCCACAGCAACGGGGTCACATTGACGCCTTGCGCGTCCATGCCAACCAGGATCGGCAACATGGCGGCGGTGAAGGGGATATTGTCGATGGCGGCGGAAAGGATCGCCGACACCCACATCAGCAACAAGGTCGCCATCAGCAGGTCGTTCTGCGCGTAAGGAATGACGAATTGCCCGATGTATTGCAGGAACTGGCTATGTTCGACGCCGCCGACGATGACGAACAGGCAGGCGAAGAACATCAGCAGGGCGAGTTCGGTGCGGGCGAAGGACTCCTCCATGTCGAGCCTGTTGCCGATGACCGCGAGACCGGCGAGTCCCAGGGCGGACACGAACCAGGGTTCCCAATGCAAGGCGTTATGCGCCATGAATCCGATCACCATGATGACCAGCACCGCCAGCGAGCCGTACCAGGTGCGCGGGTCCACCAGTTGCTGGCGTTCCTTGAGTTCGAGCGGATGCGGTTCGACCTCCAGTTCCTCGCGGAACAGATAGCGCAGGAAGACCAGGATGACGAGCCAGGCCACCAGCACCATGATGAACATGTGCTGGGCGAACTCATTGAAGCTGATGTTGAATTCCGAGCCGATCATGATATTCGGCGGGTCGCCCACCAGCGTCGCCACGCCGCCGGTGTCGGACAGCAGCGCCGCCGCCAGCAGAAAGGGAATGGCGGTTATGCGCATGGCCTGGCAGATGAGAATGATCAGCGGGCCGAAAATGACTACTGTGGTGACATTGTCGAGCAATAGCGAAAGCACGGTAACCAGGGTGCCCATCAGGGCCAGCAGCAGGAACAGGCGTCCGGCGCTGAAGTCGGCGACCCAATACGCCAATTGCTGAAAGCCGCCGGTGGGAATCATGATGGCGACAATGGTCATCATGCAGCCGAGCAGCAGGATCACGTTCCAGTCGATGGATTCGACGGCGCCTTCGGGATTGTAAAAGCCCATGGCCTGCCCCACCACGATCATCACCGCGGCGCCGGCCATGGCGCATTTTACCCGATGAACGCCGTGAATCCCTTCGGTGAAGATGGCGGTGAAGGTAATCGCCAGGATAATGCCGGAAACCAGCATGTCATTGTTCCAGGTGAGCGTTTCCATGTAACTCGTTCCTCGTTGGGGGGAAGGTTCGCGCGCCGGCGATTCGCAATGACCGCGCCGTCCTGTTCAGGCTTTTTCCGCTTCTGCGCGCGAAGCGGGCAGATGGTATAGTCTTTGCCGCGCCCGTTCAACCGGCACACGGATGTGCCGCCGGATTCGATGGCGCAAGCCATTGAATCCGGGAGCAAAACAAAACCACGCTTTTGTTTTGCGGCAATGAATAATTCCATGGATGGAATTATTCAGAGGATACCAGGGTTTTCGGGGGCGCCCGGATTGCTTCAGCCAGACGGCTCGTCGCGTTCCATCCGCAGCCACAGGCAGCCGTCTGCCGACAACTTGTCGATCTTTCGCAACAGGGCCTCGTGGGCGGCCCTTTCCTCTTTCGTCGGCTCGTATCCGGCCAGTTTCGCGCGGGAGCCGCCCGCTTTCCGGCGCGTTCCCGCCAGACTCCTGTCGACGCGCGATTCTTCCCCCAGCTCCAGACTGATCTGGCCGCCGGTCATCGCCAGATAGACTTGCGCGAGCAACAGGGCGTCGAGCAGCGCGCCGTGTTTTTCCCGGGCGCTGGCATCGATGCGATAACGCTTGCACAAGGCGTCGATGCTGTTGCGTTGACCGGGATGTCTGGCTTTCGCCAGTTGCCAGGTGTCGGTAATCTCGCAAATGGTTTCCAGCCTGACGAGCGGCGAAGATGTCAGGGAAAGCTCGTTTTCGAGAAAGCCGACATCGAAGGCGGCGTTGTGCATGATGACTTCGGCCCCGGAAATGAACTTGACGAGTTCCGCTTCGATTTCGGCGAATGTCGGCTTGCCGGCGAGATCCTCTTCGCTGATGCCGTGCACCTCGTAGGCTTCCGGGTCGATATCGCGGCCGGGATTGACCAGGCGGCGGAAATCTTGGCCGGTCAATTTGCGATTTTCGATCTCCACGCAGCCGACTTCGATGATTCGATGGCCCTTGTCGACCGCGGTGCCGGTAGTCTCGGTATCGAGCGCCACAATACGCATTCGGTTCATTGCTCCATTGATTGCCGTTGTTCAGGAATCTTCTTCATCGCCGCAAGACAAGAACGCGGTCCCGTCTTGCTCCCGGTCGCGGCGGTTCGCGCCGCCGCATCCATGCGCCGCGGCGAGTTCGTCGATGCCGCGGTTGGCGAGCAGATCCGCCTTTTCGTTTTCGGGGTGGCCGCTATGGCCCCTGACCCAGCGCCAGTCGATTTCGTGCGCCGCGGCCAGAATGTCGAGCCGGCGCCAGAGATCCTGGTTCAATACCGGCTTTTTCGCCGCGGTTGCCCAATTCCGCCGCTTCCAGTTCGCCAGCCATTCGGTAACGCCTTGCAGGACATATTTCGAATCGGTGGTGACGCGCACCCGGCACGGCCGCTTGAGTTGCTCCAGCCCCATGATGACGGCGGTCAATTCCATGCGGTTATTGGTGGTTTGCGGCGCGCCGCCGTAAAGTTCCCTTTCGCGGTCGCCATATCGCATCAGCACCCCCCAGCCCCCCTTGCCCGGATTTCCCCGGCAGGCGCCGTCGGTGAACAAGTCGACGCATTTCTCCATGCCGGATCAGGACCGTCCCCGGCTCGCGCCGCGGCCCTCGACCGCGACGACGGCCCCGGCGCGGGCGCGCAAGGGCAGCCATTGTTTCATGATCGGCGTGACCGAGGCGACCTGGTTGACGCAAAGAATGATATAGGCGCCGCCGAACGGCGAATTGATCCTTTGCCCGACCCGTTCCCAGCCGCGCGCGTATCCGAGCAGGGATTTCATGCGCGCGGGGAAGAAATGCAGGCCGTAGCGGATGCTGTCGACTTGCAGGTCGAGCAGGCGCAGCCAGTCGGCCACCCTGCCCGGAGCGATGAAGCGGCCGCCCCAGGGAATCCCGCTGCGACGCCTGAACAGTCGCCACAGGCCCCAACTGCTATAGGGATTGAAGCCGACAATGAGCATCCTGCCGCCCGGCCGCAACACGCGAACCGCTTCCCGCAACAGCCGGTGACTGTCGCCGGCGAAATCCAGCGCGTGATAGAGCACGACGGCGTCCACGCTGTCCGAAGCCAGCGGCAGTTCTTCGGCGTCGGCTACAGGCAAGCCGGAATCGGGCCGATAACAGGGAATGAAGCGGATCTTGTGATACAGCGAACTGCCTTCGATAAAGGAACGCTTGCCGGAACTGCCGAGTTGCAGGATCCGATAGCCGAACAGTTGTTTCAGCAAGGGCCCGGCTACCCGAGCTTCGGCGCGGGCGACCGCCGCGCCCTGGGATGAGCCGAACCATGCGTCGATCATCTCCGCCAGCCGCGCCGGCGACATGGCGGATTCCGTCCGCGAGCCGGGGTTCATCCGCCGACTCCGCCGGCGCCGACTGTCACCGCCGGCGGAATTGTATTGCGCGACAGCAACTTGTAATCGGTCGCCAAATCTATAACATGTCGCCTTCGATTCGGGGAAGCTGCGCAATGATCTCGCAAATCCACCCGCTGCCCGCTTTTCGGGACAACTATATCTGGACCCTGGCCGGCGACAACGGCCGCGCCGCCTGTGTCGTCGACCCCGGCGACGCCGCGCCGGTCATCGCGTTTCTCGACGCCGGCGGGCTGCGGCTCGCCGACATCCTGATCACGCATCATCATATGGACCACACCGGCGGTCTGCGCGAGTTGATCGGGCGATATCGGCCAAGGGTATTCGGTCCGGCCGGCATCGCGGGCATCGACCGGACGCTTGCCGAAGGCGACCTGATCGAAGTGTTCGGCGTTGATTTCCGCGTGCTCGAGGTTCCCGGCCATACCCTGGATCATATCGCTTATTTCCATGACGGCAGCCGCCATGATACGCCGATTCTGTTTTGCGGCGACACCTTGTTCGCGGCGGGCTGCGGCAGGTTGTTCGAAGGCGCCCCGGCGCAAATGCTCGACTCGCTGCGCAAACTCATGGCCCTGCCGCCGCAAACGGCGGTGTATTGCGCGCATGAATATACCCTGGCCAACTTGCGTTTCGCCGCCGCCGCCGAGCCGCGAAATTCCGCGTTGCGGTCGCGCATGACCGACGCGCGAGGCAAAAGGGACAGCGGCAGGCCGACGCTTCCTTCCACGATCGAACTGGAACTGGCCACCAATCCGTTCCTGCGTTGCGGCCGGCCGGAACTGGCCGCGAGCGCCCGGCGGCGGCTCGGCCGCCCGGCTACGGACGAAGTTGAAGTATTCGCCGCGATTCGCCAATGGAAAGACCAGTTCTGAACACCATGCGCCGTTCCGGCCTGCTTGCGGGCATGGGGGCAGGCGCGCGCCTCTTGCCGCCGCTGGCCGTCCTCCTGCTTTCCGCCTGCGCCGCCAGGATGCCCGCGGAAGACGCGCCGGCGCATGTCGGGGCGTCCGCCGCGGCGGCGGACATCTCGACGGCGCCCGCGCCGCCGGCGAGACCGGCGCCGCCCTCCCCCGGCGGCAGCCTGGCCGCGCCCCCCGGCGAAGGCCCGGACGATTCGCTGTTCGATTTCCCTCCCCTGCGCGTCCTCGAGCCGGAACCTCCGCCCCGTCATGAAAACCTCTGGGGACGGCTGATCGCCGGGCTGCGGCTGCAACGATATTACGACTGGCCGGAAGTGCGGGAACAGGCGCGCCTCTATGCGCGCTGGCCCGATTATTTCGAACAGACGGGCGAACGGGCGCGGCCGTTCCTGCACAATATCGTGCGGCAGGTCGAGCAACGCGACATGCCCATGGAAGCGGCGCTGATTCCCTTTGTCGAAAGCGGCTTCAATCCCCACGCCAGATCTCCCCGGGCCGCGACCGGACCCTGGCAAATCATGGCCGGCACCGGGCGCAGTCTCGGTTTGCGAGTCGACGAGTGGTTCGACGGCCGCAGGGATCCGATCCAGGCCGCCGCCGCCGCCCTGGATTACCTGCAAATCCAGCAACAGCGTTTCGCAGGCAACTGGCTGCTGGCGTTCGCCGCCTACAATGCCGGCCCGGCAGCCGTCGACCGGGCCGTGCGCGCGACTTCGTCCGACCCCGGCAGCGCTGATTTCCGGGAATTGCCGCTGCCCGCCGAAACCCGGGTATACGTGCCCCGCATCCTGGCGCTGGCCAGCATGCTCGCCGGCGACAGCGAGGCGGAATTCGCGCTGCCCGATATCGCCGACGAGGAAGCGCTCGAGAGGGTCAAGGTCGGCGGCGGCGCCAGTCTCGCGCTGGCCGCCGAAATCGCCGGCCTCGAACCGGAAACCCTGCGCCGCCTGAATCCCGGTTTCCGGCAATGGTGGACGCCGCCGGACGGCGAGCCCGACTACCTCCACCTGCCGGCGGGCCGCGCCGACGCGCTGCGGCTCGCGCTGCGGCAGACTCCCGGCGCGGTGCGGGTTGACGCGGAACGCTACCGGATAAGGCCGGGCGATACCTTGAGCGGCATTGCCCGGGCCATGTCGGTATCGGTCGACCTGCTGCGCTCGCGCAACGGCCTCGATGACGACCTGATCGTCGCGGGCGAGTATCTCTGGATTCCGGGGCTTGCTCCGGATTCGGCGGCTCCCCTCGCCGCCGCGGCCGCGGCCGGGTCCGCGGCGCCTTTTACCGCCGCGCCGACGGCGCATGTCGTGCAGCCCGGGGATAGCCTGTGGGCCATCGCCCGCCGCTATGGGCTCGAAGTCGATATCCTGGCGCAGGTCAATGACATCCCGCCTTCCGCCATCATCCTGCCGGGGCAGGAATTGCTGCTGGCGGCGACATCCGCCGCCGGCATCGAAATCTACCGGGTCGGGCCGGGCGACACCCTGGGCCGGATCGCATCGCGTTTCGGCAGGACGCTCGAGGAAATCCTGCGATGGAATTCGATCAAGGCCGACGAACTGATATTTCCGGGGCAGTTGCTGAGGGTCGCCCCGCCGGCGGAAAGGTCGCGGCGACATGACTGAAACCAGCATGACCGCTGCCGCCGCGAGCGGGGAATTCCTGGGCCATCCGAAAGGGCTCGTGGTATGTTTCTTCACCGAGATGTGGGAGCGCTTCAGCTATTACGGCATGCGCGCCCTGCTGATCTTCTACCTGACCCGGCACTTCCTGTTCTCCGACGAAGAAGCCGCAGGCATCTATGCGGCCTATATCTCCCTGGTCTATATCGCGCCCGTGCTCGGCGGCATCGTCGCCGACCGCTACCTGGGCGCGAAACGCGCCGTGACCCTCGGCGCGATTCTGCTGATCGCCGGACATGCCGGCATGGCGCTGGAGGGAAGTCCGGCGACGCAGGCGATGATCGGCGATGAACTCGCGGTCGAACGCAATTCCCTTTACCTGCAGATATTCTATCTGTCGCTGGCCCTGATCATCATGGGCGTGGGCTTCCTGAAAGCCAACATCTCGACCCTGGTCGGCTCGCTTTACCGGCAAAACGACCCGCGCCGCGACGGCGCGTTCACCCTGTTTTACATGGGCATCAATACCGGCGCCCTGTTCGGCGCGCTGATCTGCGGCTTGCTGCTGCAATACGGCGGCTTCAGCTGGGGCTTCGGCGCCGCGAGCATCGGCATGCTGGCGGGCCTGATCGTGTTCATTCGCGGCAAGCATCTGCTCGGCGACGCCGGCGAACCGGAGAATCCGCAGTTGCTGCGCCGCAAGCTGGCGCCCGGATTGAATATCGAATGGCTGATTTATCTGCTTGCGATCGGCGGCGTGCTGGTTTTCTGGCAACTCATGCAATACCGGGAGCTGGTGGGCGGCCTGCTGGCTTTCTTCCTGGCGCTGATGACCCTTGTCGCGCTGGGCTATGCCTGCATCCGCTGTCAACCGGAAGACCGCAACCGGATGCTGGTCTGCCTGTTCCTGATGAGCTACCAGATCGTTTTCTGGGGATTGTTCGAGCAGACCGGCTCCTCGCTGAACCTGATGACCGACCGCAACGTGGACCGCATGATCTTCGGCTACGAGATCCATGCCGCCGTCTTCCAGTCGGTGAATGCGGCCTTTATCATCTTGCTCGCGCCGCTGTTCAGTTTCCTCTGGCTATATCTGGGCCGCAAGGGCATGGAGCCATCGACGCCGATGAAATTCGCCCTGTCCCTGATCCAGTTGGGACTGGGCTTCCTGCTGCTTGTTTACGGCGCGACCCAGGCCGAAGACCCCGCCCGGGTGGCCCTGATCTGGCTGGTTCTGCTTTACCTGCTGCATACCATGGGCGAGTTGTGCATTTCGCCCGTGGGACTTTCCATGACCACCAAGCTGTCGGTGCCGGCGGTGGCGGGGATGATGATGGGCTGCTGGTTTCTGGCCTCGGCGGCGGGCAATTATGTTTCCGGACAGATCGCCGCGATGACGGGGTCCGATACCATCGGCGGCGAAGTCGTCGATGCGGGCGCGGCGCTGGCGACCTATATCGATGTATATTCCGCCGCAGGCTGGTATAGCATCGGCTGCGGCGCAGCGGCAATGCTGCTGGCGCCGCTGCTCAGGCATTTCATGCATGGAGTCAGATGAAATCATGGCTTTTCTCGCGGGAAAGAAAATCCTCATCCTCGGCGTCGCAAGCAAGTTGTCGATCGCCGCGGGCATTGCCCGGGCGATGCGTCGCGAAGGCGCCGAACTCGCATTCACGTATCAGAACGAAAGACTGGGCAAGCGCGTCAGGGATATCGCCGGCGCGGCCGGTTCGGAACTGTTGTTTCCCTGCGACGTGACCGACGATGCGCAAATCGGTCAATTGTTCGATGACCTGGCGCGGTCATGGGACGGCCTCGACGGGCTGGCGCATTGCCTGGCATTTGCTCCTGCGGGCGAACTCGACGGCGACTTCGTCGAGGTCGCCACTCGCGAAGGCTTTCGCGCGGCTCATGAAATCAGCTCCTACAGCTTCGTCGCTCTCGGCCGCGCGGCCAGACCATTGATGGCGGGCAGAAACGGCTCGCTGCTGACCTTGAGCTACCTCGGCGCCGCGCGCAGTTTGCCGAATTACAACGTCATGGGCCTCGCCAAGGCCAGCCTTGAAGCGAACATGCGCTACATGGCCGCAAGCCTCGGGCCCGAGGGCACCCGGGTGAACGCGATTTCCGCGGGGCCGGTGCGCACGCTGGCGGCATCCGGAGTAAGGAACTTCCGCAAGATGCTCGACTACAACGCCCGCAATGCGCCGCTGCGGCGCAATGTGACCATCGATGAAATCGGCGATGCCGCCGCCTTTCTCTGTTCCGATCTGGCGTCGGGGATCAGCGGCGAAGTGCTTTACGTCGACGGCGGCTTCAATACTACCGCCATGGGCGCGCTGCCGGACCGCGCCGCCGCGGAAAGCCGGCCCTCCGCTGAATAATTCCATCCCTGGAATCGTTCGTTGCCGCAAACAGGAACGCGGTCTTGTCCCGCCTCCCGAATGCGGCGGCTTGCGCCGTCGAATCCGGCGGCGCTCTTTTGCGCCGCGGGCATGCGCCGCAAGGAAGCTCCGACCTGATCAGAGCTTCCCTATGGCAACTGTTCCGGGAATTCCCCGAAAGTCGATTGCCGCCGATTGATGTCGGCGTCCTCGCGCAAGGTCTGCAAGTACCGCCCGAAATCGTTCCTGCCCAGATCCGCCGACAGCGAGCGCTCCAGGGATCGGAGCTGTTCTTCTGAAATGTCTTCCAGCGAGCCGGGATGGACCGCGTTCAATTCGACAATGACAAAAGTCCCGTTGGCGAGCGCGAGACTGTCGCGCAAGGGCGCCTGTTCGGGCCGCGGCATGGCGAAAACGTGTCGCGCGATTTCGCTGTCGACCTCGATCCCATTGCGGCTCACGCCGTCTTGCCCGGTCCATTCCAATGCGTTGGCGGCCAGCAACTCGTCGACCTCTTCGCCGGATTCCAGCGCGGCCAGCAACTCGCCGCCCAGACTTGCGGCGGCTTCCCGTTCCATTTCGGTCCGCAGCAGCACGGCGATCTCGGCCCGGACCTCCTCCAGCGAACGAATGCGGGACTCGTTGAATTGCTCGACCCGCACCACCGCGGCTCTCGTATCGTCGATTTCAATCACATCGCTGTTATTGCCGTCGAGCAGCACTTCATCGGCGAAGGCGGCGGCGACCACGGCCGGGTTGGAAAAAATATCCGCCCCGCCAGCGCGGCTGAAAGTCTCGCTGACAAGGACCGGCAAGTCCAGTTGCTCGGAAATCGCGGTCAGATCGCCGCTCTCGAAGGCGAGATTGGACAGGTCTTCGAGTCGCGCGGAATAGATCAGTTCGACTTCGGCGCTTTTCAGTTCGCTTTCGATGCGCGCGGAAACTTCCTCGAACGGCGGGAATTCGTCTTGCGTATCTTCGGTCAATTGCACCAGATGCACGCCGAACTCGCTGACCACCGGTCCCGAAACCTCCCCGGGCGCCAATTCCCCGAGCGCCGCCTCGACTTCGGGCGGGAAGGCCGCGCCGTCGGTGTAACCGATATCGCCGCCCGCTTCCGCCGATATCGCGTCGTCGGAAAGCTCGCGCGCCAGGGCCGCGAAATCCTCGCCGCCGGCAAGTCGCCGCTGCGCCGCCCGCGCCCGCTCCAGCGCCTCTTCCTCGGCAATGTCGAAGGTTTCGAACAGGATATGGGAAGCGCGCTTTTCCGCGGCCCCCTGGTATTCGCTCCGCTCTTCTTCGTAACGGGCCAGCAATTCTTCCGGAGCGACATCTATCGATTCCGCGATCGCCGCCTGATCGAGCACCACGTAGCGCGCCGCGACGGTCTCGGGTTCGCGGAATTGTTCCTGGTTCAGTTCGTAATATTCGTTTATGCGTTCGTCGCCGATCGCCGTTTCCAGCGTGCGAGCGCCGACAGCAATCGAGATGTAGCGGATATCGCGCGTCTGCTGCTGCAATTCGACCAGTTGGTCGAGTTCGCCCGGGATCAGGAAATTCGAGCTGGAATATGCGTTGGCGATCTGCGACAACGTCATGCGCCGGCCCAGATCCTCGCGATACATCGGCACCGACAGGCCCTGGCTCGTCATCGTGCGCAGCGCCAGTTCGCGGTCGAAAACGCCGTTGATCCGGAATTGGGGGGAATCAAGTATGAAACGGTCGACCCGCGCGCTGGAAACCGTCAGCGCGGCACGTTCCGCGGCCTGCCGCAACAGGATTTCGTCGATCAGCCGGTCAAGCGCCATATCCTCGACGAGGCCGGGATCCAGATCTCCGGGGTCGGCTTCCATGGAAGCCAGCAGGGCCTGCACGTTGTTTTGCAACTGGAAGTCGGCGATTTCCTCGCCGTTGACTTCCGCGACCGGGGGCGCGGCGACGAAACCGCCGATAATCGACTCCACTCCCCAAAGCGCGAACACGGCCATGATCAGGCCGATGATCACCTTGGCGATCACGCCTTGCGAATTGTCCCGGATTTTCTGCAACATTGCCAGGCATCCTCTGAATAATTCCATCCATGGAATCATTCATTGCCGCAGGACGAGCGTGGTTTCGTCTCGCTCGCGGGTCGAACCCCCGGCGCTGCGCGGCGGCTCGTCTTCGTCCCCGGCGTCGCTGCGGCGCGGCGCCGGGGAAGTCCCGACCCGATCAGGATACCGCGTCCTTCAAGGCCTTGCCGGCCTTGAAGCCGGGAATCCTGGAAGCCGCGATTTCGATGGACTCGCCGGTTCTGGGATTGCGGCCCGTGCGCGCTCCGCGTTCGCGCACGGAAAATGTGCCGAAACCCACCAAGGACACCGAATCGCCGTTCTTGAGCGCATCGGAAATCGCCTCGAGCGCGGCCTCGACAACTTGTCCGGCACTTGCCTTGGTCACGCCGGCATTCCGCGCGGCCACGTCAATCAATTCAGACTTGTTCATGCTTATCCCCTGTCAGATATAGCTGTTAGCTGGAATTCAAAATGGTTATGCAGGGAGTTTCTTGTCTTCGAGCGAATCAATTCGGCAGACCCCCGACCAAGCGAGGATCCGCCCGCCCTTGCGCCGGCCTTCCCGGCCGCATGAGATCATGTCCGATCTTGATTCGACGCGGAAGCAGCTTGTAATACTCCTGCTCGACTTCGCTGCTTGCGGACTTATAGCAATAGCGCAAAAGAACTGTCAAGCAATCCATGAGGTATCTTTTCATATGGTCGAAGGTTGTCCTGAACTCCCCTGTCAATGCGTGCTGATGGGCTTGCCGTCGCCGCCCTTGTCGATCTCTTTCTGCTTTCCCTCTTCCTTCTTGCGCGGCAAGGCTTCTTCGGTCAGCGGCGTCAGCAACCTCTGCAAGGCCACCTCGAGCACTTCGTCGATCCAGCCTACCGGCAAGATGTTCAGTTCGGACTTGATGTTGTCGGGGATTTCGGCAAGGTCGCGCTCGTTCTCCGCCGGAATGACGACGGTTCCGATCTTGGCCCTGTGGGCGGCCAGCAATTTCTCTTTCAACCCGCCGATGCGCAGCACCTGGCCGCGCAAGGTGATCTCGCCGGTCATGGCGACATCGGCCCGCACCGGAATCGCGGTAAGCACCGAAACCAGCGCCACGCACATCCCCACTCCCGCGCTGGGTCCGTCTTTCGGCGTGGCGCCTTCGGGCACGTGGATGTGGATATCGTATTTCTCGTGAAAATCGGGATTCACCCCGAGCGCCCGCGCCCGCGCGCGAACCACCGTCAACGCGGCATGAATCGATTCCTGCATGACATCGCCGAGGGAACCGGTCTTGATCGTCTTGCCCTTGCCTTCCACGGCGCTTGCCTCGATGGTCAGCAGTTCCCCGCCGACCCTGGTCCAGGCCAGGCCGTTGACCTGACCGATCCTGTTTTCGTCAAGCGCCTTGCCTTGATCGAATTTCCTCACGCCGCAGAATTTGTCGAGCATGTCCGGCGTGACCGCCGTTGGTTCGCTATTGCGGGAAAGCGTGTTGTCCTTCACCTGCTTGCGGCAGATCCTGGCGATTTCGCGCTCCAGTCCGCGCACGCCCGCTTCCCGCGTATAAAAGCGGATCAGATCGCGAATCGCATCCCTGCCGATCTCGAGCTCGCCTTCTTCCAGGCCATTGGCTTTTTTCTGTTTCGGCACCAGATAACGTTCCGCGATGCCGATCTTTTCCTCTTCGGTATAACCGGGTATGCGGATGACCTCCATGCGGTCGAGCAGGGCGTCCGGTATGTCCATGGTGTTCGCCGTACAGATGAACAGCACGTCGGACAAGTCGTAGTCGACCTCAAGGTAATGATCGCTGAAACTGTGATTCTGTTCGGGGTCCAGCACCTCGAGCAGGGCCGAAGCGGGGTCGCCGCGGATGTCCATGCCCATCTTGTCGACTTCGTCGAGCAGGCACAGCGGATTGCGCACGCCCGCCTTGGCCAGTTTCTGCAACAGTTTGCCCGGCAGCGAACCGATATAGGTGCGGCGATGGCCGCGAATTTCGGCTTCGTCGCGAACGCCGCCGAGCGCCATGCGAATGAACCTGCGATTGGTCGCCCTGGCGATGGACTCGCCGAGCGAGGTCTTGCCGACGCCCGGCGGACCGGTCAGGCAGAGAATCGGGCCCTTGAGTTTCTTCACCCGCTTCTGCACCGCGAGATATTCGAGCACCCGCTCTTTCACTTCCTCCAGCCCGTAATGATCCGCCTCGAGGATCTTTTCGGCCTTGTCCAGGTCGAGCCTTACCCTGCTGCGCTTCTTCCAGGGCATGGCGGTCATCCAGTCGAGATAAGTGCGCACCACCGAAGCCTCGGAAGACATGGGCGACATCATCTTCAGCTTTTTCCATTCCGCCAGCGCCTTGGCCCTGGCTTCCTTCGGCATGCCCGATTCCTCGATCCTGGTTTTCAGTTCATCGGCTTCGTTGGGAACCTCGAGTTCGCCCATTTCCTTCTGGATGGCCTTCATTTGCTCATTCAGATAGTACTCGCGCTGACTCTTCTCCATTTGCTTCTTGACGCGGCCGCGAATGCGCTTTTCCACCTGCAACAGGTCGATTTCGCGCTCGATCAGGCCCATCATGAACTCGATGCGGGCGCCGACATCGGCCTGTTCCAGCAATTCCTGCTTCTGCGGCAACTTCAGGGACAGATGGGAGATGATCGTGTCCACCAGCCGGCCGGGATCTTCGATGCTGGAAATCGACGTCATCACTTCCGGGGGAATCTTCTTGCTCAATTGCAGGTACTGGTCGAATTGCGCCAGCAGCGAACGCAGCAACAATTGCGCTTCGTCTTCCGGCACTTCCGCGGCGGGCAGAATCCGGCATTCGGCGCGATAATGATCGTCTTCGAGCCGCACTCCGGCGAGGCGCGCCCGCTGCAAACCTTCCACGAGCAACTTGACGGTCCCGTCCGGCAGCCGCACCAATTGCAGAATCGCGGCCACCGTGCCGACCTCGAACAGGTCTTCCATGCCGGGGTCGTCCTGCGCCGGATCCCGTTGCGCGACCAGCAGAATCTGCTTGTCGTCGGCCATGGCCGCTTCCAGCCCGCGTTGCGAACGCGGCCGACCCACGAATAGCGGCTGCACGATTTGCGGGTATACGACCACGTCCCGCAGCGGGAGCAGGGGCAGGCTTGCAAGTTCGCCTTGCGCGCTGGCTTCGTCTGTCATGAATCAAACCACCGGATGCCGGGCCGGCCGCGCCGGGCCGGGCTATTCCGCCTTGGAAATATTGCCCTGCTTGATGTTTTCGTACATCAGCAAGGGCTCCGATTCGCCCCGGATCACCGCGGCGTCGATAATCACCTTGCTGGCATTGTCCAGCGATGGAATCCGGTACATGGTGTCGAGCAATACCGATTCCATGATGGAGCGCAATCCTCTCGCGCCGGTCTTGCGCTCCTGCGCCTTTTCCGCGATGGCGCCGAGAGCGTCCTCGCGGAACTGGATTTCGACCGCGTCCATCTCGAACAGACGCTCGTATTGTCTGGTGAGGGAGTTTTTCGGCTCGCGAATTATCCGCACCAGGGCCTCGAGATCCAGTTCGTCCAGGGTCGCGATCATCGGCAACCTGCCGACGAATTCCGGGATCAGGCCGTACTTGATGAGATCTTCCGGCTCGACATCGCGCAAGGTTTCGCCGACCTGTTTCCTGTTGCCGGCGGACCGCACTTCGGCGGTGAAGCCGATGCCGGCTTTTTCCGAACGCGCCCGGATGATCTTGTCGAGACCGGCGAAAGCGCCGCCGCAGATGAACAGGATGTTGGACGTATCGACCTGCAGGAATTCCTGCTGGGGATGTTTGCGCCCCCCCTGGGGCGGCACCGAGGCGATCGTGCCTTCGACCAACTTGAGCAAGGCCTGTTGCACGCCTTCCCCGGAAACATCCCGGGTGATCGACGGATTGTCCGATTTGCGCGACAACTTGTCGATTTCATCGATGTAGACGATGCCGATTTGCGCCCGATCCACATCGTAATCGCATTTCTGCAACAGCTTCTGGATGATGTTCTCCACGTCCTCGCCGACATAGCCCGCTTCGGTCAAGGTCGTGGCATCGGCGATCGTGAAGGGCACTTCAAGCAGGCGGGCCAGGGTTTCCGCCAGCAAGGTCTTGCCCGTGCCGGTGGGGCCGATCATCAGGATGTTGCTTTTGCCGAGTTCCACATCGGAACCGCGACGGTCGGAACGGAGTCGCTTGTAATGGTTGTATACCGCTACCGCCAGCACTTTTTTCGCGTTGTCCTGGCCGATGACGTATTCGTCGAGGGTATGCTTGATTTCTTCCGGAATCGGCAGTTTGCGGCCGCCCGCGGCGGCTTCCTGGACTCCGCTCTCTTCGCGAATGATGTCATTGCAGAGATCGACGCATTCGTTGCAAACATACACCGAAGGCCCCGCGATAAGCTTGCGGACTTCGTGCTGGGACTTGCCGCAGAAAGAGCAGTTGAGCACCTCTCCGCCGCCGTCTCCCTTGTTGTAATGGTTATTCGACATCGTCAATCGACCGGTGGTCCGCCTTGCTGCGGCGACCGCGCGAAGCATCCGCGCGCATCAGTCCTGCTTCCTGCCGACAGCCTTGCCGACCTTGTTGTCATTATCTGCCCGCGCCTGGATTACTTTATCCACCAGGCCGTATTCGAGCGCCTGCCGCGCATCCATGAAATTGTCCCGTTCGGTGTCCCGGGCTATGACCGCGACGTCCTGGTCGGCGTGGCGCGCAAGCAAGTCGTTGAGGATCTTCCTGATCCTGACGATTTCGTTGGCCTGAATCTCGATGTCGGTGGCCTGCCCCTGGGCGCCGCCGCTCGGCTGGTGAATCATGATGCGCGAATGCGGCAATGCGTAACGTTTGCCCGGAGCCCCGCCGGCGAGCAGGACCGCGCCCATGCTGGCGGCGTGGCCGACGCACATCGTGCTGACTTCGGGCTGAATGAACTGCATGGTATCGTAAATCGACAGGCCCGCGCTCACCGACCCGCCGGGAGAATTGATATACAGGTGGATATCCTTGTCCGGGTTGTCGGATTCGAGAAAGAGCATCTGCGCCACGATCAGGTTCGCCATATGATCCTCGACCGGGCCGGTCAGGAAAATCACGCGGTCCTTGAGCAATCTCGAGTAGATGTCGTAAGAGCGCTCTCCCAGCGAGGTCTGCTCCACGACGATGGGAACGAGCGCGGACCGGGGGGCTGTTCGGATATGGGTCATTGTCTGGCCGTTCCTGTGTCGAAATCACCGCGACTTGCCGCCGGGGCGCCTGACGCGACATCTGCCGCAGCCGCCGCAAGAGAAGAATCCGGCGGGCGTCAACCCCGGATCGCCGCCTGGTAGGAAACCGTTTTCTCGGTCAACTTGGCCTGCCCGGATATATAGTCGAAAACCTGATCTTCAAGCACCGACTCTTCAACAGTCGACAATCGCTCCTCGTCGCCATAGTACCATCGCACGACTTCCTCCGGCGATTCATAGGTCGAAGCCAACTCTTCGACGGCTTCGCGCACCCGCGCGGCATCCGCCTTTATCTCGTTCGCCTCGATGATTTCGCCGATTATCAGACTCATGACCACTCGGCGCCGCGCCCGGTCGCGCAACAGTTCGTCCGGCAACTCCGGCGCCCCGCCCGCGATTTCCGCGGCCTCCGCGCGCAAGCGCGCCATTTCCTCGCCGACCATCGTTTCGGGCGCGTCCACGTTTGCGCGTTTCATCACCGCCTCGATGATTTTCCCTTTCAGCCTGTTGCGCTGCGCGAGTTTCAATTCGCGTTCCATATTGCGGATGATTTCCTTGCGGAAAGCGTCCTCGCCGCCTTCTTCAACGCCGAAGTTCCGGTAAAATTCCTCGTCGACCTCGGGCAGGCGCGGCCCCTTGACGCTATTGATCCTGATGTCGAAAACCACGTCCTTTCCCGCAAGATGCTCTTGCCGGTATTGATCGGGCTGGTATTCCTCGGGCTGGTATTCATCGGGGAATCGCAATTCGCAACTGAATTCCTCGCCGGACCGCCGGCCTTTCAGCGCCTCCTCGAAACCGGGAATCATGTGCTGCGAACCGATCAGCACATTCCTGCCTTCAGCTTTTCCGCCTTCGAATTCCTTTCCGTCCGCGCGCCCGGCGAAGTCGATATTCACCAGATCGCCATCGGCCGCCGCGCGGTCCGCCGGCTCCCAGACCCGCTGTTGCGCGCGCAAGATTTCGATCATGTTGTCCACATCCTCGTCGGCAACCTCCGCCGTCAGACTTTCGATCCTGATGCGGGAAAAGTCCGGCAATTCGATTTCGGGCATCACCTCGAAAACCGCCTCGAACCGCAAATCCTCGCCTTCCGCCACCTCGATCAGTTCCAGTTGCGGCCGGCCGGCAGGCCGCAATCCCTCTTGCCGGATCGCCGCCAGCAGACTCTCGCTCATCAGTCCGCTGACGACCTCCCGCCGGATGTCTTTCCCGAAGCGTTTTCTGACCAGGCCGAAAGGCACCTTGCCCTTGCGGAATCCGTTGAGCTTCATGTTCCGGGCGGCTTCCCGCAGGCGCTCGTCCACGCTCGCATCCACCTCGGCGGCGGGCAATTCAATAGCCAGTTTCCTTTCAAGTCCCGTGGAATTGCTGAGCTTGACTCGCATATTCGTTTCTCTGCGGGCCGACAAAGATACTTGCGGGCCGATTATCGCGCCTTGCGACGGAATCGGGCCGCGCAAACGGAAAGCCGGCGAACGCGGCCTGTCGACCGGCCGCGGGCGAGCGCGCGGCCCGGGCGCTCGCGGGAAAGACGAATTTTCCCATATTGAAACAGGCTATTCAATTCAGGGCCGGCGCGCTGCAAGTTCAGGCGGGCGAAGATACCTGAAGTATCCTCTGAATAATTCCATCCATGGAATTATTCATTGCCGCAAAACAAAAGCGTGGTTTTGTTTTGCTCCCGGATTCAATGGCTTACGCCATCGAATCCGGCGGCACATCCATGTGCCGCAGGGAAGCTCTGACTTGATCAGAGCTTCCCTGAACGACGCTCGAGGGTTCGCGCCAATCGCGGCGCAGGCTGCCGAAAATCTGGTCCATATGGTGCACGAAAAAGAAATGGCCGCGCCGGGAGGCCCGATGCAGGCGCGCCCGCGGCAAGCGGGCGGCGAGATATTCGCAATCCGCGCGCAGGGTCAGCCGGTCGGCGCAGCCGCGCCAGATTTCGGTCGGCACCGCGACCTCTTCGAGCGGAAATTCCAGTTTGCGGAAACTGACGGCGAGATCCTGCGCCATGCCGCGATAGCCGGCGCGCACGGATTCGGCCTGGTCCGCTTCGAGGATATTCGCGATCTCGGGCCGCGAGAGCACTTTCTTGTCGGAAAAACTCAATTCTTCGCGCAATTTGTCGAGCAAGGCGCCCGGCTCGTCCGGGAACAGGAATTGTTTCAGCCGCAATAGCCTGTCGAGGGCCGGGGGGACGATTCCGGCCAGCAGGGCGCAGGCTCCGCCGGGCGAGGCCAGCGCCCTGACAGGAATCCCGGCGAGACTGGCCTGGGCGACGACCCGGTCCGGACTCATGCGGCAAAGATGCAAGGCGTAAATGCCGCCGCCGCTTTTCGCCACGACGCCGAAACGGCCGATGTCGAGCTGCTCCAGCGCCGGCAGCAGATTTTCGCACAATGAACGCGGCGACTTGCAGGCAAAAAAATCGGAGCAGCCAACGCCGGGACGATCAAGAGCGACGAGACGATAGCCGCATCGCCGCGCGCCCTGATGCAACAGGGAGGCCTCGAGCCGCGAACTGCCGGCATCGTGGAAATACAGCAGCGGGAAACCGCGCGGATCGCCGTAATTGTCGAAAGCGAGCCGCGCGCCGTTGGGCAGGCGCAGGAATCCGTCAGGTTCGTTCGCGGCCCGCGGCGCCGAGACGGTCCGGCCCGCGGCGACCGGCGCGAAACAGTCCGGGGTATATAATCGCCTGGTTGTCACGCTCCCTGCTCCAGTTCCATCGCCGGGAAACGGCGAGTGGGAATTTTTCCCACGCAGTATAACCCAACTTTCGCTGCGGGGAAGCTCCGATCGGGTCGGAGTTCCCCGCTTTTGTCTTGCGGCAATGAACAATTCCATGGATGGAATCATCCAGGGGACGCATGACATGCGACAAGTCGCATTTTTCGCGCCCAAAGCAGTCCGGGCCAGATTTGTGGGAATTTTTTCCAGTCGCGGCTATAATTCCCGCCAATGGCTCCAGAATCAATGCATCCGCCGGAAATGCCTCCCGCCCGTCTTGTCGATGCGGTGCGCCGGATCATGCGCCCCCTGGTGCGGTTGCTGATTTCTCATCAACTTACGTATCCGCTGCTGATCCGAATTCTGAAGTCGGTATACGTCGAAGTGGCGGAAGCCGAATTTTCCGTCGCCAGCGCGCCCCTGTCGGACAGCCGCATCAATCTGCTGACCGGCATACATCGAAAGGAAATCAAGAAGCTGCGCAATGAGCGCCCCGCATCGCGCAAGCCCGTCGCCGCGGCCTCTCTCGGCGCGCAACTCGTCGCCGAATGGCTCGGCTCCGACCGCTACTCCGCCGCCGACGGCAAGCCCAGGGCCTTGCCGTTGAAGACCATCGATCCCGGCGCGCCCGGTTTCGATACTCTCGTCGCGGAAGTCTGCCGGCAGGATATCAGGCCGCGCGTCATTCTGGACGAATGGATCCAGCTCGGCGTCGCCAGGCTCGAGCAAGGTCATGTGGTGCTGAATACGGGCGCCTTCACTCCGGAACGCGGATTCGACGAAAAGATATTTTTCTTCGGCAAGAATCTGCAAGATCATGTCGCCGCCGGCGCCGACAATTTGCGCGGCGGCGAAGCGCCTCATTTCGACCGCAGCGTCTATTACGACAGGCTCGGCCCCGACTCGGTCAGGGAGTTGAAAGAACTGGCCGGCGAACTGGGAATGCAGGCCCTGACCAGGTTGAACCGGCGCGCCCTGGCGCTGCAAAAGGCGGATTCGACTCGAAAGGATTCGCAGTATCGGATAAACTTCGGCATCTTCAATTTCACGACTTTGCGCGAGATTGACGACGAGATTGACGAGAGCTCCCCGGGAAAAGACTGATGCCCGCGATATTGAATCCGCAAAAGTTGTTGCCGGCATTGCTGTTCCTGGCCATCGCCGCGCTCAACGCGGGCAGTTCCGGCGGCGTCAGGTTCGGCGGCGAGGAAGACGGAGGCAGCGGCCTGGGCGGCACGGGCAAGACGCCGACCGGCGGCAGCGGCCTCGGCGGCACGGGATTCCGGCCTTTCCTCGGCGCTGCCGGCGAAGTCCGGATCCGCCGCGAACCCGATGCGGTCGCGATCGCCGGGCAACTTGCGGAAGAAGACATCAAGCGCATTCCCGAAACAACCGCGATATTGCCTCCGGTCGCGGTCGTCGCCTCGCCCCGGTTCGCGGCCGCGCATGCGGCTGAAGTCGCGATCGCCGATTCGATCCAGACGCGATTGCAACGCGAAGCCGCGATCTATGAACGCATCCGGGAAAGCGTGGCGGGATATCATCCGCCCAGCGTCGACCGGCCGGCGCCGCGGACTTTCGTGCCGGCGCCAGAGCGGCGGTCTCCGGATCGCGGACAGCCGGAACCGGAGCCGGAAAAGACGGCCGCAGTCGCCGTCGCGGTTCCCGAAGAAGATCCGGAGCCGGCCGCAACCTCCGGCGAGGACGCTGTTTTCGCTCAGGCGCCCGATCCGACCCGCATCACCTGGGCCGAATTGTCCAGATACCTCGCCGAGAACAGTCCCTCTCCGGCATCGGACGAAGCCCGCCCGGCCGAAGCCGCGGAAGAATCCGCCTCGATCCGGCGGCCCGACCGCATCCGGCGGCCCGATTTGCCGCCGGTGCAAAGGGGCCGCATCATACAGCGCCCCGCGCTATTGCCGCCGCGAGTGCAGCCGATGCGCTTCTAGGAAAGCTCTGATATATCAGAACTTTCCTGCGACACATGCCGCGGTGCGGGAGAGCGCCGCCGGATTCGACAGTGCAAGCGGCTGGATGCGGCGGCAGGACAAGGCCGCGCTTCACCATTCATAACTCAATTGCCCCTGCAAGGCATAATCCGCGCTGCCTTCGGTGAAGCCGCGACCGACGAGCGCCGTCAGCGACCAGCGCGCAGAAAGCCGCAAATTCACATACGGATATATTTCGTGCGTTTCCCTGGCGAAATCCGCGGGCGCTTCGCGATAGTCGTAAAACGCGCCGGCGCTGGTCCGTTCCGAAAGCTGCCGCGCGAAGCCGAGTTGCGCGAAACTGTTGTCTTTCAGCCCGGGGAACAAGTCTGCGCGGCCGCGAAAATTGCGGCCGATGCTCGCGAACCAGGTCGCGCCGCCATGGCTCCGGGAAAAGTCGACTTGCAAGCTGAAATCAAGCTCCCCGGTGCCAAGACTGCGATTCTCGTCCGCCGTCGGCAACTTGACATCGAAGCGCAGATCAATGAACGGCGCCCAATCCGCCGGCGGATCCAATGCGTAACTCAGGCCGACGATCGTGTCTCCGAGCCCGGTTTCGGTCGTTATTCCGGAACCGGCGACCGCTCTGGTCACTTCGCCGATATTGATCAGCACATTGCCGACGCCGGTTACCGACAAGCCCGCCGACAGCAGCTGGAAACCCCAACGTTCCCCTTGCCATTGATAGCCGACCGGGAGATAACGGATCGCGGTATCGGAATGGCCGTTGAACTTGCCTTCGGCGAAATAACCGCCGAAGCGCAACGCATGCTCCGCCTGCTGGGCGGTCGCGACAGCCGGCGCGAGCAAGGCCGGCAGCAACGCGGCCGCGGGCAGGCGTCTGATCGACAGGCATCGCGACAAGCGGCGGCAACCTCGAACTTCCGTCATTGGGAACAAGGCGCAACACGCGCGCCGGCGCATGGCTCGGCTCAATCCCGCTCCCGAAAATCGAGCGCGACGGAGTTGATGCAATAGCGCAAACCGGTTGCCGGCGGACCGTCGGGGAAAACATGGCCGAGATGCGCATCGCATCGGCTGCAACTGACCTCGGTGCGAATCATGCCGTGGGACTGGTCGAGTGTTTCCGCGACTGCGGCCTGCGCGGCGGGAGCGCTGAAACTCGGCCAGCCCGAACCGGAATCATACTTGTCCTCGGAACTGAAAAGTTCCTCGCCGCAGGCCGCGCACAGATATGTTCCCGGCATCTTGCTGGCCCAATAGCGACCGGAAAAAGCCATCTCGGTGCCCTTCTCCCTGGCGACCCTGTACACCTCGGGCGCCAGTTCCGCGCGCCATTGTTCGTCCGATTTCTCGATCTTTCCTTTCATGCCTCCCCCTCGCTCGCGCCGGGAAGCTCCGATCCGCCGCCAGACGGATTCCATGGCCTGGCCGTCGCAGCCGGAGGTGCCTCTCTTGCGCCGCAGGCTTGCGCCGCGGACATGCGCCGCCGGCAAGCTCCGACTCGATCCGAGCTTTCCCGAGCGAGATTATCGGCCGAAGCCGGAACTTGCCGCAAGTTTTCCCATGTCTTCTCTGAATAATTCCATCCATGGAATTATTCATTGCCGCAAGCCAAAAGCGCGGTTTTGTCTTGCTCCCGGATTCGGCGGCTCGCGCCGTCGAATCCGGCGATGCTCTCTTGTACCGCGGGCTTTTCCGGCGGGAAAGGGAATTCCTGTCAAGCGATGCGATAGTCGTCGAGCACTCGGGCGATGGCGGCGATGGCCGTTTCCATCTCGTCCTCTCGCGGCAGGAAGACTGTCCGGAAATGCCGGGAATCGGGCATATTGAAGGCGCTGCCTTGCACCAGCAGGATTTGTTCCCGCGCCAGGATATCAAGCACCAGATCAAGGTCGCTGTCGATGGCGAAATGATCCGGATCGAGTCCCGGAAACAGGTAGATCGCGCCCGCAGGTTTGACGCAGTTCACGCCCGGAATTTCGTTCAGCCGCTCCCAGGCGGCATCCCGCCGGCGCGCCAGCCGGCCGCCCGGCAGCACCAGTTCATCGATGCTCCGGCATCCGCCCAACGCGGCCTGAATCGCGTATTGCGCGGGCACATTGGCGCATAGCCGCATATTGGAAAGGATATCCAGCCCTTCGATATAGCTGCTCGCCGCCTCCTTCGGCCCGCTCAGCACCATCCAGCCCGAACGGAACCCCGCGAGTCGACAGGATTTCGACAAGCCGTTGAAAGTGACGACGAACAGGTCGTCGCACAGGGAAGCCAGCGGAATGTGCTCGGCTCCGTCGTAGACGATCTTGCTGTAGATTTCGTCGGCGAACAGGATCAGTTCGCGCCGCCGCGCGATTTCGATCAATTCGAGCAGAGCCTCCCTGTCATAGACGGCGCCGGTCGGGTTATTCGGATTGATGACGACCAGGGCCCTGGTGCGGGGCGTGATGCTGGCTTCGATATGCGCCGCATCGGGAAGCCAGCGCCGGTCTTCATCGCAGCGATAATGCACCGGAACGCCGCCGCCGAGACTGACCGCCGCGGTCCACAAGGGGTAATCGGGCGCGGGAATCAGCACCTCCTCGCCGTCGTCGAGCAGGGCCTGCATCGCCATCGCGATCAGTTCGCTGACGCCGTTGCCCAGATAGATATCCTCGACGCCGACGCCGCCGACATGCAAGCGCCGGCATTCATGCATGATCGCCTTGCGCGCCGGAAACAGGCCTTTCGAATCGCTATATCCCTGGGCATTGGCCAGGTTGAGCATGACATCCCGCAGGACTTCATCCGGCGCATCGAAGCCGAAACCCGCCGGATTGCCGATATGGAGCTTGAGGATCCGATGGCCGTCTGCTTCGAGCCGCCGCGCCCGCTCCAGCACCGGCCCGCGAATGTCGTAACAGACATTGTCCAGTTTGCTTGACTGCTTGATATTGCGCATGGCGGACAGGCAGGCCGTTGCGGGCGGCCGGGAAGCTCGCAAGTCGAAGCCGCGGACGTTACGCAGGCCGGGGACCGCTGTCAAGCCGGACAAATCCGCAACCGGAGCGGGCGCGCTCGCATCCAGTCCCCGTTCTCTGTTTTCCCGCGGCGCCGGCACGCGGTACAAAAGAGCGCCGCCGGATTCGACGGCGCGAGCCGCCGAATCCGGGAGCAGGACAAAACCGCGCTTTTGGCTTGCGGCAATGAATAATTCCATGGATGGAATTATTCAGAAGACACAAGGAAAGTTCCGATTTATCGGAGCTTTCCTGCGGCACATGGATGTGCCGCCGGATTCGATGGCGCAAGCCATTGAATCCGGGAGCAAGACAAAACCACGCTTTTGGCTTGCGGCAATGAATAATTCCATGGATGGAATTATTCAGAAGAAACCCAAGCTTCATCCGACTCCATGCATGGAATCAGAACATGCTCAGGGCGGAAACCCCGCCTTTTCGAGCCAGCGCCGCTGCCGCGCCGCGAACCGTTCCGGCGCGCGCAGCCTGGTCGCCGAAAATTCCTGCCGCCGCGACCTCGGCTTGCGCAACTGATCGAATTCGCGCGCGAGTCTGGCGGGATCCCGCGCCGGATCGGCCGTCGCCCAGCGCTTGAACCGCGCGCTCAATGCGGACAGGGCCAGACAATGATCGACAACCCGCCAATGGCCCATGTCGTCGGTCGTCCACTCCGGCCGCGCGAGCACGCTCGCTCCCGCGCCGCCGGCGGCAGCCGGGACCGCGCAAGGCAATCCGAAATGCGCCGCCAATTGCCGCGCCAGCATCAAGCCGGCTTCCCATTTCGCCTGTTCGCTATATCCCGCGACATGCGGCGTGGCCAGACTCGCCTCGCGGACAAGCGCCGCGTCGACGAAGGGCTCGTTTTCCCAGACATCGATCACGCAATGCAGGTCCGGCCCGGCGCGAAGCCTGGCGCGCAAGGCCTGTTCGTCGACGACTCCGCCGCGGCTGACATGCAGCAATGCGGCCCCGGGCCGCAGCCGCGCCAGCGCATCGGCGCCGAGCATGCCCGCGGTCGCATATCTGCCGGCGCGAGTCAGCGGAACATGCAGGCTGACGATATCGCAATCAAGAGCCGCGGCCAGGGATTGGTAGTCGAATTCCGACGCGCCGGCTTCGGCCAGGGGCGGGTCGCAGACGCTGATTTCATAGCCCAGGCCGCGCAGCTTGCGCGCGAACAGTCCGCCGACCGCCCCTGCCCCGATGATTCCGGCGCGCCTCGCTTCGGGCGCGACGCGTCCTTCCAGCAACAGTCGGGCGAGCGCCCCGAGGCAATATTCGGTCACGGCGAGGGCATTGGCGCCGCGCGCGCGCGCGAAGGCGATCCCGGCCTCGCGCAGCCAACGGACATCCACATGATCGGCGCCGCTGGTCGCGGTTCCGGCGAACTTCACCGCGGTTCCCGCCAGCAGGTCGCGATCTACCCGCAACACGGACCGGACGAGCAAGGCGTCCGCGTCCTCGAGATCGCGCCTCGCAATGTCTCTGCCCGGCAACAGCACGAGTTCGCCCAGGGGGCGGAAAATCTGCTCGACGGCGAAAATGTCCCGGTCGGCGACTATCTTCATGGTTCGGGTTCGAACGATGCGGCGCGCAAGACGACTCCGGCCGCCGGGGCGGAAACGGCGGTCGCGCGGTCCCCGGACACGACGGACCGCCGCGCGGCCGGCTCAGTCGTCCCCGGCCGTTTTCTTGCGGATCAGGTAAATGTATTTTCCGTCCCGCCGGCGCTGTTCGAGCAGTTCATGGCCCAGATACAGGCAAAATTTGGGAATGTCCCGGGCCGTGGAAGGATCCGTGGCGATGATCCGCAATTTCTGCCCGCCCGACAGATCCCGGATCCTGTCGTGCAGCAACATCACCGGCTCCGGGCAAAACAGGCCGCACGCATCCACTTGCGCAATGGGCGCGAAATCGGATTCGCCGGACTGAATCGATTCGTCTTTCATGGCCGCTTGACGTACAACTGGCAGGAACCGCCGTCCGGTTCATAGTCCAGGCCCAGTTTTCCGCTTCGCAATTGCGCGCGGACCCGGGCGACTTTCTCGGCCAAAGTATAATCCCTGGCGCCGTATTCGGTGCCCTCGCGAGTGACGAACTCCTCGATGACCGCTGTCAGCGCTTCATCGGACAACTTCTGCCAGGGTATTTCCATCTTCGCCGCCGGCGCGTTCTTTGCGCAATTCCCGAAAAGGGTACAGGGAAGTATCGGCAAGTTGCGACGGAGCCACATGGCAAATGCCGCGGAAGATCGTTTCCAGCCGGCCCGGGTACTGCCGCCGCCAGCCCCGCAACATGGCCTTGATCGCCCGCCGCTGGAGATTTTCCCGGACGCCGTCCCTGTCAGGGAAGCTCTGAAGTCACGTCCTTTCCAGCACGGTGGCGATGCCTTGCCCGAGGCCGACGCACATGGTCGCCAGCCCGAGGGCGGCGCCGCGCGCTTCCATGTTGTTGAGCAGGGTCGCGACGATGCGCGACCCGGAACAGCCCAGCGGGTGTCCGAGCGCGATCGCGCCGCCGCGGAGATTGACCTTTTCATCGAGCTTGTCCAGCAAGCCGAGGTCTTTCAGCACCGGCAGCGATTGCGCGGCGAAGGCTTCGTTCAATTCCACGCATTCCAGGTCGTCGACATCGAGGCCGGCCTTGCGCAAGGCCTTGCGCGAGGCTGGCACCGGCCCATAACCCATGATCGACGGCTCCACGCCGACGCAGGCCATCGCCTTGATCCGGGCGCGCGCTTTCAGTCCCAGCGCTCGCGCGCGCGCCGCCGACATGACGAGGAGCGCCGATGCTCCATCGGAAATCTGGGATGAAGTGCCCGCGGTCACGGTGCCGTCGACCGGATCGAAAGCAGGCGGCAATTGCGCCAGCGCTTCCATGCTGGTATCCGGCCGAATCGTCTCGTCCCGCTCCACGAGTTCGATTACGCCATTCGCGTCGTGGCCCGCGACCGGCACGATTTCATTGTCGAAACCGCCGCTCGCCCGCGCGCTTTCCGCCAGCCGGTGCGACCTGACCGCGAATTCCTCCTGTTGCGCGCGATCGATCCGGTGCATCCTCGCCAGCACCTCGGCGGTGACGCCCATCATCCAGGAGGCCCTGGCGAAATGGAGCGAGGCGCGCGGATCGGGATCGACTCCATGGGTCATGCCGATATGTCCCATATGCTCCACGCCGCCGACCACAAACTGGTCGCCGTTGTCGCTATTGATCGCCATGGCCGCGGCATGCAAGGCCGACATGGAAGAACCGCACAGGCGATTCACGGTCTGGCCGCTCACCCCATGCGGCAGGACCGACATCAGCGCGGCGTTGCGGGCGATATTCCAGCCTTGTTCCAGGGTCTGGTTGACGCAGCCCCAGATCACGTCTTCGGTTTCTTCCGGCGGCGCATGGGAATTGCGCTCGAACAAGGCGTCGATCAGCCGCGCGGAAAGCGCTTCGGCGCGCACATGGCGAAAAGCGCCGTTCCTGGACCGCGCCATCGGCGTCCTGACCGCATCGACGATTACCGCTTCTCTGCCTGCCTCCGTCATGGACCAACCTCCCCCGCTTGCCGATAGAACGTTTCGCCCCCGGCGGCCATGGCCCGCATTTTACCGGTCGGATAATACAGGCTGCCCAACCCCCGGTAACGGTCCGCCAGCGCGCAGAACCGCGCCAGACCCATGTTGTCGATGAAACGCAACGCCCCGCCCCGGAACGCGGGAAATCCGAGCCCGAGAATCAGGCCCATGTCGACTTCGACCGGACTTGCGACAATGCCGTCTTCGAGACAGCGCGCCGCTTCGAGGCACATGGCGATCATCATGCGGTCGCGAATCTCCTGGTCGTCGGGTTTCCCGTCGGTCTTTTGCGCCCGGGCGATCCAGCGGACGCTTTGCTCGCGCGGCGACTTGACCGGCTTGCCGCGCCGGTCGGTTTCGTAACTGTAGAAGCCGGCGCCGGTTTTTCGGCCGAAATCTCCCTTCCCGTATAGCAGGTCGACCGCGCTCTCGAAAGTATGCGCCATGCGCGCGAAAGCGCTCCCCAGCACATGCTGGCAATGCGCGGCGGTATCGATGCCGATCACGTCCAGCAGCGAGGCCGGACCCATGGGCCAGCCGAAGTCTTCCATGACCTTGTCGATCTGCCTGAAATCGGCCCCGTCGCGGATCAGCGCCGAAAATGCGCCGAAATACGGAAACAGGATGCGGTTGACGAGAAACCCGGGGCAGTTGTTGACCACGATCGGCTTCTTGCCGAGCGCTTTCGCATAAGCCGCGGCCGTGGCGACGGCGCGCTCGCTGCTCGACTCGCCGCGGACGACTTCCACCAGCGGCATGACCGGAACCGGATTGAAAAAATGCATGCCGCAAAAATTTTCGGGCCGGCGCAGGGCGCCGGCCAATTCGTCTATCGAAATGGTCGATGTATTGCTCGCGATGATCGCGGACTCGGGGATCTGCCGTTCAAGCTCGCCCAGCACTTGCTGTTTGACGGCGGAATTTTCGACGACCGCTTCGACGACGATATCGGCCCGGCCGAGCCGGCCGTATTCGAGCGTCGGCTCGATGCGGGAAAGGACTTCCGTCATCTGACGCGCGTCGATCCGGCCCCGGGCGCGTCTCTTGTCCAATTGTTCGCTCACTTCCCGCATGCCGAGGTCGAGACTTTCCCGAGCGATGTCCTTCATGACCACAGGCACGCCTCGCAAGGCGGATTGAAAGGCGATGCCGCCTCCCATGATGCCCGCTCCGAGCACGGCCGCCGACTTCACTTCGGCGGCGGCCGGCAGCATTTTTCTGATATTCCCCGACAGCAAGCGCTCGTTGAGGAAAATTTGCACAAGATTGAAGCAGACCGCGCCGCCGGCGAGCTGCAGGAACGTCTCGTGTTCCTTGCGCAAGGCTTCGGCCCGGTCGAGACCCGCGCTCTCGCGCATCGATCGCACGGCGGCGACCGGCGCCGGGTAATGGGGGCCCGCTTTCGCGGCGACCATCGCCCCGGCGGTATCGAATGCGACCTGCAATTCGAGCGGGGAGAGTTTCAGCGGCGAAGTCTTGCGGCGGCGGACCGAACGATAATCAAGCTTGCCGGCATTGGCCTGCCGGATGATCTTTTCCGCGCCCGACACCAGCAGATCCCGGGGCACGACCGCGTCGAGCGCGCCTTCCCTGAAGGCCTGATCGGCCTGGATCTGATCGCCGCTCGAGATCCACTGATTGGCGTTATCCGCGCCGATCAGGCGCGGCAGACGCACGGTGCCGCCGAATCCCGGCAGAATTCCGAGTTTGACTTCGGGAAAACCGACCACGGCGCGCTCGGTGCCGATGCGGAAATCGGCGGCGACGGCCAATTCGAAACCGCCGCCGAGAGCGACGCCGTCAAGCGCCGCCACCGTGGGAAACGGCAAGTCTTCGACCGCGTTGAAAATCTCGCAGCCCTCTTCGAGCCAGGCCCGCAACTGTTCGCCGGCCTCGCTGAACATGGCCGGAAACTCGGCGATGTCGGCGCCGACGATGAAAGCGGGCTTGGAACTCGTGAAAACGAGCCCGGCTATGCGGGATTGCGCAAGTTCGTCGATCGCCGCCCGCAATTCTTCCAGGGTCGACCGGTTGAACTTGTTGACCGGAGAGCCCCGCAGATTGAAATCCAGCCGGGCGCCGCCGCCCGGCAACCTGTCGACCTGCAAGGCCTCGCCTTTGAAAATCATGTTCCCATTCCGCGGCAGCGCGATTCGCGCGGCATTATAACTTGTCCCCGCCGGGCGGCAAAACGCGCCGCATTTCATGTGCGGGCGATTCCGCCTGTTGCCGTCCGCGACCCGTTCGCGCCGCGCCGGTTCGATCTGTCGCGGCCGCAGGGAGCCCGCGGCGACGGCAACGGCCCGGCGCGAGCGGGGCAAGCCGCGGGCGGCGCGAACCCGGACCGGACCGGCCGGGAAGCATGGAATTATCCGGAGGATACTTTGATATGCTTCGGATAATTTCATCGCCGCAAGGCAAAGGCGCGGTTCTGTATTGCTCGCGGATTCGATGGCTGGCGTTGTCGAATCCGGCGGCGCTCTTCATGTATCGCGGGCATGTGCCGCAAGGAAGCTCTGACTTGATCAGGGCTTCCCTTGCGCGCCGCGGGAAAACTCCTGCCTGATCGGAGCTTCCCCGGGATCTTGCGCGCGAAGAAGGAAGAAAAGAAGGGAAACCTGCCATGTTCTTGCGTATTCTTGCCGCCGGCCTGTTGCTGGTCGCAACACGCGCCGGCGCCGCCGGCGGCGTGGCGCTGCTATATCACCATGTGGCGGCGGACACGCCCTTTTCCACTTCGATCACGCCCGAGGACTTCCGTTCGCATCTCGAATACCTGCGCGACAACGAGTTCAACGTCATTGCGCTCGATGTCATGGTCGAGGCCTTGCGCAACGGCGAGGAATTGCCGGACCGGGCGGTCGCCATCACTTTCGACGACGGCTACTCATCGATCTTCGAAACCGCCTTTCCCATGCTGCGCGCATTCGATTTTCCCTTCGCCCTGTTCCTGAACACCGGCCCGGCCGACCGCCGGGCGCGCGGTTACATGAGTTGGGCCCAGATCGAGGAAATGGCGGCCGCGGGCGCGCTGGTGGCCAATCACATGGCGGAGCACCCGCACATGCTGGAGCGGAGGGCGGGCGAAAGCGAAACGATGCGGATCAACCGCCTGCGCGAGGAACTGTTGCGGGCCGAACAATCGATTCTCGAGCATACCGGCCAGTCCCATCGCTACCTCGCCTATCCGTATGGGGAATTCGATCCGGCCATCAAGGACATGTTGCGGGAACTCGATTTCACGGGTTTCGCGCAGAATTCCGGCGCCATCGGACCAAATTCGGATTTCCTCGCCCTGCCGCGCTTTCCCCTGGCCGGCAGTTTCGCCGACCTGGAAAGCGCCAGCCTGAAGTTCGCCGCCCTGCCCTTCAATGTGCGCGCGCTGGCACCCGCATCGCCGGTGACCGACGCGTCCGCCCCGACGGCAACGCTGCAATTCCTGCCCGCCGAAGGCGGCGATTACGATCTTGCGAGCGTCGGATGCTTCGCCGACGGCCGGCCGATTCCGATGTCATGGCTCGACCGCGCGGCGGGCATCGCGAGACTGGAACCGGAAACGAACTTCTCCGGCAGGCGCCGCTGGCGTTATCTCTGCACCGCTCCGGAGATCGGTTCGCGCAGGTTCTACTGGTATTCGATCCAGTGGATCAATCCGCAGATTCCCGAATAGAGCCTCTCGGGGAACAGTCCCTGATCAAGCAGACCGACGACGGCGGGGCATAGGCGCGGGAACGCGCCGCCGGATTCGACGGCGCGAGCCGCAGAATCCGGAAGCAAGACAAGACCGCGTCTTGTCTTGCGGCGATGAATAATTCCATGGATGGAATTATTCAGGGAAGACATACCCCATGTCGCGCGCGGCGAGATCGTTTTGCACGATGATGGTCTGCAACTCGTCGACATAGTCGCGGCCGCGCTCGGAATAATGATTCAGGCCGAAGGCGAGCACGAGGGAGTCGAGTTCGCGTTGTTGCGATTTCATGGCCTGCCGCAATTCGCGGAAGAACTGGTAGCTGGCATTGGTATTGATATTGAGGAAATAGGCCTCCACGGCATCGCGCAAGGTCGCGAAACTGCGCACTTCGTGCGTGGCTCCGCTGCGCCGCTGCCGGGGCACGATGCCGCAGCCGGGCTCGAAGCACCATTGGCCGAACACATTATTGCCTTCGCGCGCGAATCTGGAAGTGCCCCAGGCCGATTCGTTGGCCGCCTGGGCCAGCGCCAGGGAGGCGGGCACGATGTCGACCCTGAACAGCAATTCATCGAGCCAGGCCCGATTTCCGTCGAACTCCCCCGCGGCGACTTCGTAGCGCGCGGCGAGATCCGACAGCCAATCGCGAGAGGCCGCGGCCAGCGCGCCGCCATTGCGCAAGGTTTCGCCGACGGCGAGCAACCGCAGCCGGTCCAGCGTGATCAGACGGTTCTGCTCATCGACATAATCCTGAATGAAATCGAGGAATACCCGCTTGCGTTCGCCGACGGTGACGGCAAGGCCGAGATCGGGAAATACGGTTCGCGGCGACGGCGGCCGCGGCGGCGGCAGTTCCGCGACCGGCGGTTGCTCGACCGCGTCTTCGCCGCTCCATATGGCGAAGAACGTCAGCAGACCGGCCGCGACCATCGCCAGCAACAGGAGTTCGGCGACAAAAGTCGGCAACAGCTGGTTTTCCCTGGTTTTTTCCATTATTCCGCCAAATATCCGCTGAATAATTCCAGCCATGGAATTATTCATTGCCGCAAGACGGGCGTGGTTTTGTCTTGCTCCCGGATTCAATGGCTGGCGCCATCGAATCCGGCGGCGCATCCCCGCGCGAACCGCGCGGCGGCCTCAGGCGCCGGTTCGGCCGCCGCCCCGGCAGTCGGGCGAGCGGGGAATCGATGCGTCCCGTTCCCGCCATTCGCCGGGCGTATACAAGTGGAGCGCGAGGGCATGCATGCCGCCGGCGAGTTCGGACGACAGCAAGTCGTAGACTTGCCGATGTCTGGCAACGCGGCCCATGCCGGCGAACCGCGACGAAACGATGGTGAGCCTGAAATGCGAATCAGTCGCCGGACCGCCATGCATATGGCTTTCATTCAGTACTTCAAGGAACGCCGGTTCGAATGCCAGCCGCAATTTATGTTCGAGAACTGTTTGCATGCGATCCGGCATCCTGTTTGTCGCGCCGCCGCCGCGTATCCTCCGGACAATTCCGCCCCGGCGTCGTTCATTGCCGCAAGGAAGCCTCGATAAACCCAAGCCGCCTTGTATATTAGAATCTTCTTGCGGGCGGGTTGCAACAGGCCCCCGCCGGGCCGACCATGAACTTGTCGGCCGTTCGCCGGACGACTTGACCGGATTTGATCCATAAGGGAAGCTCTGATCAAGTCAGGGCTTTCCTGCGGCGCTGGGATGCGCCGCCGGACTCGACGGCGCAAGCCGTTGAATCCGGGAGCAAGACAAGACCGCGTCTTGTCTTGCGGCAATGAATGATTCCATGGATGGAATCATTCAGAGAATACTGAGCAACCCCATGCCGATTTCCTGGTACCCCGGACATATGCGCAAGGCGCGCAGGGAACTCGGCCCGCTGTTGCGCGGCGCGCGGCTGGTTATCGAAGTCCTCGACGCCCGCATCCCCGCGGCAAGCTCCAACGCCTTGCCGGCGTCGATGCGGGAAGAATTGCCGCTTGTTCGAATCCTCGGCAAGAGCGATCTGGCCGACGCCGTCCGGACGCAGGCCTGGCAGGCCCATTTCGCCGCCCTGCCCGACAGCGCCTGCCTGCTCCACGGCAGAGACTCGCCGGTCGACCGCAAGCGGCTGCTCGCGCATATTCGCCGGCTTGGAGGCCCCGCCGGCGGCAAAGCCGCTCCGCCGGGCCGCATAGCGATCGCCGGCATCCCCAACGTCGGCAAATCCTCGCTGCTGAATTGGTGCGCTGGCCGCAAGCTGGCGCGAACGGGCAATACGCCGAGCATTACCAGGGAGCAGCAATGCGCGCGCTTCGCCGCGGACTGGATCCTGGTCGACACTCCCGGCCTGTTGCGGCCGAGACTGGAAGACCAGCATGCCGCGCTGCTCATGGCCAGCGCCGGCAGCATCGGCGCGGCCGCTTTCGACCCCATGGAAGCGGCGCTGTTCCTGGCCGGAATTCTGCTGGAGCGCCATCGCGAACGCCTGACCGAGCGCTATCGGCTGCAACAAGATATCGATATCACTGCGGAAACCTTGTTTGATACGATTGCCCTTGCCCGCGGCGCGCTGAAAAAAACCGGGCGCGCCGACAGCGCCAAAGCCGCCGACATCCTGCTGCGGGACTTCCGCGCGGGAAGACTGGGCAGGATTACTCTTGAAAACCCGCCGGAGAAGCGCGCGATCCGGCCAGCTTGAGAAAAACGAATGACCATTGCCAGTTCCCATGTTTCCGCCGCCGCCAAGGCCGACCCGGCGGCAAAAGCGCATCCGGCCTTCCATTGGCGCCGCGACAGCCATATCGCCTCGCTCAACATCGATGTGGCGGAATACGAGCATCGCGCCAGCGGTGCCTTGCATTACCATTTCGACAGCGCCAATCCGGAAAATGTCTTCCTGGTAGCTTTCCGCACGGCACCGATGGACTCCACCGGAGTCGCCCATGTCCTCGAACACACCAGCCTTTGCGGCAGCGTCGGATTTCCGGCGCGCGACCCGTTCTTCATGATGACCCGGCGCTCGCTGAACACCTTCATGAATGCGTTCACCAGCAGCGACTGGACCGCCTATCCTTTCGCCACAAAAAATAGAAAAGACTTTGATAATCTTCTCCATGTGTATATGGATGCAGCATTTTTTCCCAATTTGAACGAACTTGATTTTGCCCAGGAAGGACATCGCCTCGAATTCGCCGAAGCCGAGAATCCCGATAGCGAACTGGTCGTCAAGGGAGTCGTCTACAATGAAATGAAAGGCGCCATGAGTTCGCCCTCGAGCATTCTCTGGCATACCATGTGCCGCTATCTGTTCCCCGAAACCACTTACCATTTCAATAGCGGCGGCGACCCGCAGGCGATTCCGAAACTCGAATACGGACAGTTGCTCGATTTTCACCGCCGCCATTACCACCCCGGCAATTCGATATTCATGACTTTCGGCGATATTCCGGCCATCGAGCATCAGGCGCGATTCGAGGAATTGGCCCTGGCGGAATTCGAACCGCTCGAAGCCGAAGTCGCCATCGCGGACGAATTCCGGCTGGCCGCGCCGGTGCGCGTGGAAGAGCGATATCACGTCGAAGAGGACGATATCGAACGCAAGACGCATGTGCTGCTCGGCTGGCTGCTGGGCCGCGGCAGCGAGCTTGAAGAACAATTCCGCGCGCAATTGTTGGCGAACGTGCTGCTCGACAATAGCGCAAGCCCCCTGTTGCAGGCCCTGGAGTCCAGCGAGCTCGGCGCCTCGCCGTCCCCGCTGTGCGGACTCGAATCCTCGAATCGGGAGCTAAGTTTCATGGCCGGGCTGGAAGGCTGCGCCGCCGACGCCGCCGGGCAGGTCGAACAACTGATCCTCGCGACATTGGAGCGCGTGGCGCGGCGCGGCGTTCCGATGGAACAGGTCGAAGCGGCCTTGCATCAACTGGAACTCGACCAGCGCGAAATCACCGGCGGCGCCCTTCCCTACGGTTTGCAGCTGATGCTGGCGGGCTTGCCCGCGGCGATACATCGCGGCGACCCGGTCGCGATGCTCGATCTGGATCCGGTGCTGGCGAAATTGCGGGATCGCATCCGCGACCCCGCGTTCATTCCCGGCCTGACGCGCGAACTGCTGCTCGACAATCCGCACCGCGTCACGCTCGCCCTGGTTCCCGACCCGGAACTCGCCGCGCGCAAGGCGGCGGCGGAACAAGACCGGCTGGCCAGGATTCGCGATTCTCTCAAGGAAGAAGACAAGGCCCGGATCATCGAACGTTCGCGCCTGCTCAGGAAGCGGCAGATGACCGAAGACGATCCGGAGATTCTGCCCAAAGTCGGCCTGGAAGACGTTCCGGCGGAAATGAGCGAGCCGCAACGGCAAACCCTGGCCCTGCCCGGCGGCGACGCCGTCGGCTTCTATGCCCAGGCAACCAACGGCCTGGCCTACCAGCAGATTGTTTTCAGCCTGCCGCGGCTGGAAGACGACTTGCTCGACTGCCTGCAACTTTACGCGGCCTGTCTCGGCGAACTCGGCGTTGGCGCCAGGGATTACGCCGCAACGCAGGTCTGGCAATCGCGCGTCAGCGGCGGCATCGACAGTTTCAGCAGCATCCGGGCCCGGCTCGGCGACATACAGTCGAATCACGCCCTTTTCAGCATTTCTTCCAAGTGCCTGCTCGACCGGCATCAGGCGCTGGCCGAATTGCTGGGCGCGACGGTTCGGGACGTGCGCTTCGACGAAGGCCGGCGCGCGAAAGAGCTGGTCGAACAGATCCGGACGCGCAAGGAGCACAGCATTACTTCCCAGGGCCATAGTCTGGCCATGACGCTGGCTTGCAGCCGAATGAATCCGGCCGCCCTGCTCGCGCACAATACCGGCGGGCTGGAAAGCATCCGGCGCCTGCGCGAGCTTGCGCGCGAGATTCCGGAAGCGCAAGCGCAGCAAGCATTGCTCGAACGGTTTTCCCGCCTGCATCGGCGCATAACCGGCAGCAAGCGGCAATTCCTGCTGATCGCGGAACACCAGCATCGGGACAGGCTGCTCGAAGAACTCGCCGGAGTCTGGCCAGAGCAATCGCCTGGCGGCGCGGACGGCGAACTCGCCTTGCCCGACTTGCGCGAATCCGTCTGCGAAGCCTGGACCACGGCGACAACGGTCAATTTCTGCGCCAAGGCCTGGCCGACGGTTGCGGGCGATCATGAAGACAATCCCGTGTTGCACGTGCTCGCCCGCTTCATCAACAACGGTTTCCTGCATCGGGCGATCAGGGAACAGGGCGGCGCCTACGGCAGCGGCGCCGGCCAGCACTCCGACGCGGCGGTATTCCGCTGCTTTTCCTATCGCGACCCGCGGCTGGGCGAGACCTTGCAAGACTTCGACCGGGCGCTGGACTGGGTATTGCGGGGAAAACACGACGACCGCCAATTGCAGGAGGCCATTCTCGGCGTGATCGCGGCGATGGACAAGCCTGCATCGCCCGCCGGCGAGGCCAGGATCGCCTTCTACAATCACCTGTTCGGACGCGACCTGGCGCAGCGGCTGGAATTCCGCAAGCGAGTGCTCGCCACCACGCTGGCGGATCTCAAGGCGGCGACCGACCGCTATTTCTCTTCCCCGGAACCGAGTTTCGGCATCATTACCAGTCGCGAGGCGGCGCATTCGCTGCAACTGGCAAACCTGCGAGTCGTCAACTTGTAGGAAAGCCCTGATTTATCGAGGCTTTCCTGCGGCGGCGGAACCATGCCGCGCACTTGTTTCGCGGCGACGGGCGATTCCATGCCGGCATTCCGGACCCGGCCCGTTTGCGCGCTTGCCGATATTTTTTCGCGCGCGAGGGAACTTTTCCGGCGGCGCCCGGTCTCAGTTGGCGTAAGTGGATTATGTCCGGCAACATCGGACCTTGATTCATTTATCTCTCCCTTGATAGTGTGTTCGGCCCGGTACTCGCGTACCGGGCCTTTTTTTCGCGGCGGAATCAAGCCCGGCCCGCGAGCGCACGCAACCATCGTAATTGCAATGATCGGCTGTTAACCATACAACGCCGACGGATTTCCCTTATACTGCGCAAGTTTGCCGCGATATTCGCGGCTGTTTCCGAGTGAGCCGCATGAAACCGACAGCTATCGACAATCCGGATTACTTCCACAAGGTGGTCGATTGCCAGTGGGCATGCCCCGCGCATACGCCGGTGCCGGAATACATCCGGCTGATCGCCGAGAAGCGCTATACCGACGCGTACATGATCAACTGGGAATCCAATGTGTTCCCGGGAATTCTCGGCCGGACCTGCGACCGGCCCTGCGAGCCCGCCTGCCGGCGCGGCCGGGTCGAGGAGCAGCCGGTGGCGATTTGCCGGCTCAAGCGCGTGGCGGCCGATTACAAGTCCGATATCCGCGCCCGGCTGCCGCGGGTTCCGAAAAAGAAAAACGGCAGACATATCGCTCTCGTCGGCGCCGGGCCCGCCGCATTGACCGTGGCCCGGGATCTGCTGCCGCTGGGCTACAGGATCACCCTGTTCGAGCGGGACGCCGCGGCCGGCGGCGCCATGCGCACCCAGATTCCCCGTTTTCGCCTGCCGGCGGAAGTGCTGGAAGAGGAACTGGCCTATATCCTCGACCTGGGCGTCAATTGCCGTTTCGGTGCCGAAATCACCAGCATGAGGGCGCTGCTGGCGGAAAATTTCGACGCGATTTTCGTCGGCACCGGAGCCCCGCTCGGCAAGACGCTGGATCTTCCCGGCCGCGAACAAGCCGCGGCGAATATCCATACCGGAATCGAATGGCTGGCGAATGTCGCCTTCGAACATGTCGACGCCATCGGCGAAACCGTGATCGTATTGGGCGGCGGCAATACCGCCATGGATTGCTGCCGCAGTTCCAGGCGGCTCGGCGGCAAGGACGTCAAGGTCGTGGTGCGCAGCGGTTTCGATGAAATGAAGGCTTCCCCCTGGGAAATCGAAGACGCCGTAAACGAGGATATCCCTATCCTCAATTTCTGCGTGCCCAGGCGCTACCTGCTCGACAACGGCAGGCTTTGCGGCATGGAGTTCGAGAGAGTGCGCCGGGAATACGACGAAAACGGCAGGCGGCTGCTGATCCCTACCGGCGAGGAACCCCTGATCCTGCCTTGCGACGATGTCCTGTGCGCCATCGGCCAGGAAAACGCCTTTCCCTGGATCGAACCGGAGCTGGGCATCGAATTCGATCGCTGGGAGTTGCCCGTGCTCGACAAGACCACCTTCCAGTCCACCCATGAGAGAGTGTTTTTCGGCGGAGACGCCGCGCTCGGTCCCGACAATATCATCACCGCCGTGGCGCACGGCCATGCCGCGGCGCTTTCGATTCACCTGTTTTGCGAAGGCCGGGACGTGCATGACCGCCCCGCCGACCTGACCACGCTGGACAGCCAGAAGATGGGCATCCATCAATGGTCCTACGACAACGATATCAGCGCCGACGCGCGCTATATCGTGCCGCATGCGTCCAAAGACAAGACCCTCAACGACATCAATATCGAAGTCGAACTCGGCTTCGACGAGGAACTCGGCTTCGCGGAAACCCAGCGTTGCCTGAACTGCGATGTGCAGACGGTATTCACGGCTGGATCCTGCATCGAATGCGATGCCTGCGTCGATATCTGCCCCACCGACTGCATCACTTTTACCGCCAACGGCGAAGAGCCGGAGTTGCGCCGGCGCCTGCTGGCTCCGGCGGAGAACCTCGAACAGGATCTGTACGTATCCGACACGCTCGGCACCGGACGCATCATGGCCAAGAACGAAGATCTCTGCCTGCATTGCGGACTATGCTCGGAACGCTGTCCGACTTCCGCCTGGGACATGCAGAAATACCTCTTCAACACGGCCAAGGCGGTTGACGCATGAACGCGGACAAGCGCAAATCCGGCGTCAGTTCGCGGCATCTTTCCGGAGTCAATGATTTCGTCGTCAAGTTCGCGAACGTGAACGGTTCGGGCTCGGCCAGCGCCAACAACCTGTTCGCCAAGGCGATCTTCCGCATGGGCATTCCGGTAAGCCCCCACAATATCTTTCCTTCCAATATCCAGGGCTTGCCCACCTGGTACGAAGTGCGCGTCAACGACAAGGGCTACCTCGGACGCAGGGACGGCGTGGATCTCATGGTGGCGGTAAACGAACAGACCATCGCCCGCGATATCGCGTCGGTGCTGCCGGACGGCTATGTGCTTTACGATTCTTCCAAGACGCTGAGGCCGCTGCGCAAGGACGTGAATTTTCTGCCGATCCCGTTGAAGGACATTTGCCTGCGTGAGTTCGAGCACCCGGGCCGGCGCCAGTTGTTCCAGAACATCGTCTATGTAGGCGCGCTGGCGGCCTTCCTGTCGATCGATTTCGAAATTCTCGCGAGCATGATCAGCCAGCAGTTCCGCGGCAAGGAAAAGCTCATCCTGCCCAATGTGCACGCGCTGGAACTGGGCTACCAATACGCCAAGGACAACTTCGAATGCCCCTTGCCGATCCGGCTCAAGCCGTCGCGCAAGGCAAGGGGAAAGATCCTGATGGACGGCAATACCGCGATCGGCCTCGGCTGCGTCTACGGCGGCGCCACGGTGGCTGCCTGGTATCCGCTGACGCCGTCGACTTCGGTCATCGACGCCTACGGCAAATTCTGCAAGCGGCTGCGGATCGATCCCGGCACGGGCAAGAAGAAATTCTCCATCGTGCAGGCGGAAGACGAGCTTGCCGCCATCGGCATCGCCATCGGAGCGGGCTGGAACGGGGCCCGGGCGTTCACCGCGTCAAGCGGTCCCGGCGTGTCCCTGATGCAGGAATTCCTCGGCCTGGCCTATTTCGCCGAGGTTCCCGCGGTGTTGTTCAACATACAGCGCGCGGGCCCCTCTACCGGCATGCCGACTCGAACCCAGCAAGGCGACCTGCTGGCTTGCGCTTTCGCCTCCCACGGCGATACCCGGCATATCCTGCTGTTTCCCTCGACGCCCCGGGAATGTTTCGACTTCGCCGCCGGCTCCTTCGATATCGCGGACCGACTGCAAACTCCGGTAATCGTCATGAGCGATCTCGAACTCGGCATGAACGACCATGTCTGCGACCCGCTGGAATGGGACGACGCGCGCAAATATGATCGCGGCAAGGTTCTCGCCGCGGAAGATCTCGAACAGATCGAAAACTACGGCCGCTATCTCGATGTGGACGGCGACGGCATTCCCTGGCGCACCTATCCCGGCGTCCATCCCGAAAAAGGCAGTTATTTCACGCGCGGCAGTTCCCACGACACCATGGCCGCGTATACCGAAGACGGCAGGATCTATGCTGAAATGATGGACCGGCTGGCAAGAAAATTCGCCGGAGCGACGAAATATCTGCCGCGGCCGGAAATCGTCGCGGAAGGCGCCAGGCGCGGCATGATCTATTTCGGCACTACCGCGAGCGCCATCCCCGAAGTACACGACAAGCTCGCCAGGCGAGGCGTCATGCTGGACGCCATGCGCATCCGCTCCTTCCCCTTCCACGAGGAAGTTTCCCGTTTCATCGACGAACACGAACTGGTTTACGTAATCGAGCAGAACCGCGATGCGCAAATGAAAAGCCTGTTGAAGATCGATTGCAATGCGAATGACGAGAAAATGCATTCGATCCTGAGCTATGACGGCGTCGTCGCCAGCGCCGACCATATCGAATCGGCGATTCTTGACAACCTGTCGGAAATGTCGAAACTGGCTTCCGCCTGAATAATGATCGAATCATGAAAAATAGCGTCCATCCCCGATTTCGCTGTCCGACGCTGCTGGTCGAACCATGAGTTACATTGTCAAACCTCGATTTCATCATCCGGGACTCAAGCAGAACGAGTTGGGCTATACCCGGCGCGATTATGAAGGCACGCTGACCACCTTGTGCGGCGGTTGCGGCCACGACTCGATCAGCGCCGCCATCATCCACGCCGCGCACGACATGTCGCTGGCGCCCCATCAGATCGCCAAGGTGTCCGGCATCGGCTGTTCGTCCAAGATCCCGTCGTATTTTCTCGACCGCTCCCATGGCTTCAATTCGGTGCACGGCCGCATGCCTGCCATTGCCGCGGGCGCCAATCTGGCCAACCGGGAGTTGTATTACATCGGCGTCTCCGGCGACGGCGACACGGCGTCGATCGGGCTCGGCCAGTTCTGCCATATCGTTCGCCGCCGCATCAACATGCTCTATATCGTGGCGAACAACGGCACTTACGGCCTCACCAAGGGCCAGCTTTCGGCGACCGCGGATCCCGGCTCAAGGACCAAGTCGGGCGAGGAAAGCCAATACGACAATATCGACCTGATCAGTCTGGCTATCGATCTCGGCGCCAGTTTCGTGGCGCGCAGCTTTTCCGGCGACAAGGACCAGCTCGTGCCGCTGATCCAGGCGGGGCTGAGCCATCGCGGCTTTTCCTTCATCGACGTGATCTCGCCTTGCGTGACTTTCAACAACACGCCGTTTTCCGCCCACGGCTACAAGAACACCTGGGAAAACAACGCGGCGCTCAGCGAAATCGATTTCGTGCCCATGCGCGAGGAAATTACCGCCAGATATTCGGCCGGCAAGGAAAAGGAAATCACCTTGCATGACGGCTCGGTGATTCACTTGCACAAGACGAGCGCCAGCTATGACCCTCGCGACAAGGAAAATGCCTTGCATCACGTAAACGAATACAAGAAGCAGGGCAAGATCGCGACGGGACTGCTCTACATCAATCAATCGCAATCCGACCTGCATGAACTCGCGGACACGGTCGACAAGCCCTTCAACCGCCTGAACGAACACGACCTTTGTCCGGGCGGAGACGTGCTGCGGGACATCAACGAAACCTTCATGTAGGCCGGGCGCGGCTGGACTTGATCAACTCGTAAGCCGCCTTGATCTCCTGGGCCTTGCGCGTGGCGATATCGGTCATTTCATCGGGCAGCCCTTTCGCCACCAACTTGTCGGGATGATGCTGATTCATCTGCCGGCGATAGGCCTTCTTCAACTCGGCCTCGCTTGCGTCCTCGCTCAAGCCCAGCAACTTGTATGCCGCCTGCAATTGCCGTTCGCCCGATTCGGTCTGCGCGAACTGGGCCTGGCCTGAAATCCTGCGCAGCAAATTATCGAGTTGCCGCGGCGAAAATCCGAGTTGCGCGGCGATGGTTTGCAGCAGGTCGCGTTCGCCGGCATCCAGCTTGCCGTCGGCGAACGCCGTAGCGACGATGATCTCGAGGAACATCTGCAGCAAGGTGCTGCGCCGGGACGCTTCCCGCCGGAATTGGGCGAGCACCTGCAAGAGCGGAAAACCTTCCCGCTTGCCTTCGTTGAACAGGTCGACCGCGACCTGACGCTGGCGCGGCGACAGCCGCATCTGTTGCATGACGCGCTCGGCGAGTTCGATTTCACTCCTGCTGACATGGCCATCCGACTTGGCGATATAGCCCATGACGGAAAATGTCGCGGTGAAGAAGGCGGTCTGGACCCGTTCGGTGCTGCCCCGGCCAAGCAAATTGTCGGAGTCGACGGAATCGAGACCGGAGTCGAAATAGTTGCCGAGCGCGGCCCCAAGCAAGGCGCCGAGCGGACCGCCGAGCATGAAGCCGAAAGCGCCGCCAACGACTTTCCCCCACCAACTCATGAATTGCTCCGCCGCCTGCCCGCTATCTTTCGAATGCTTCCGTCCGCGAAATCATTCATTGCCGCAAGACAAAAGCGCGCTCTTGTCTTGCTTCCGAACGCAATGGCTTGCGTCATCGAATCCCGCGGCGCGCCCGCGCGCCGCGGGAAAGCTCCGGAGATTTTCGTTCAGATTTCAACGCCGTGCCCGAGCAGAAATTCGGCGAATTCCTGCTCATCGAGCACTTTGACCCGCAACTCTTCGGCCCTGGCCAACTTGGCGCCGGCGCTCTTTCCGGCGACGACGCAACTCGTCCGCGCCGAAACGCTGCCGGCCACCCTGGCGCCGAGCCCCGCGAGTTTCTCCTTCGCCTCGTTGCGAGTTATCCGTTCCAATGTGCCGGTAAGCACAAAAGTCTGTCCAGTCAACGGCGCGCCGGCCGGCATCGACGGCGCCGGCGGCGGCCAGTCCACCCCGGCTTCGCGCAAGGCCGCGATCAAGGCCAGATTTTCGGGATTATCGAAAAATCCGCGGATATGCCCCGCCACGACAGCTCCCACATCGGGAACTTCCTGCAAGGTTTCCGCATCCGCGTCCATTATGGGCTGCAGGTCGCCGAAATGATTCGCCAGCGACCGCGCCGTCGCAGTCCCCACTTCGCGAATTCCCAGCGCCGCGAGAAACCGGGCCAGCGTGGTGCGCTTGCTTTTTTCTATCGCCGCAATCAGGTTCGCCGCGGATTTGCGCCCCATTCTTTCGAATTCGGCCAACTGCCCGGCGGACAGACGATAGAGGTCGGCCACATTGTTCACGGTCGCCGAATCCACGAGTTGCCCGATCAGCCGCTCGCCGAGCCCCTCGATATCCATCGCCGAGCGCGACGCGAAATGGCCGATCGATTGCCGGCGCTGGGCCGGACAGACCAGGCCGGCATTGCAGCGGTATTGTATCTCGCCGTCCGGTTCTACCGGCGAGCCGCAAGCGGGACAGGTCGCGGGCATTTCCACCGCGGTCCGCTTGTCTCCGGGCGCGATCACCTGAACGATCTGCGGGATCACATCGCCGGCCCGGCGCACGATGACGGTATCGCCGATGCGCAGCCCGAGCTTGCCGATTTCATCCATGTTGTGCAAGCTCGCATTGCTGACCGTGACGCCGCCGACGAAAACCGGGTCGAGCCGGGCGACCGGCGTGATCGTTCCCGTCCGCCCGACCTGGAAATCGACATCGAGCACCGCGGCGCTTTTTTCCTCGGCGGGAAACTTCCAGGCGATCGCCCAGCGCGGACTGCGGGCGGTCTGGCCAAGTTCTCGCTGCAATTCCAGTTGATTGATCTTGACGACCGCGCCGTCGATTTCATAGTCGAGCCGCGAACGCTTTTGCAACAGTCGCCGGCAGTATTCGAGACACTCGCCGGAACCGCTGCGGATTTGCCGTTCGGCATTGGTCGCAAGACCCCATTGATCGAGCACGGCGAAAATCTCGAACAATGTTGCCGGCAAATCGAGACCTTCGACCAGGCCGACGCCGTAACAATACATCCGCAAGGGCAGTTTCGCGGCATTGCGCGAATCGAGTTGCCGAATGGCGCCCGCCGCCGTATTGCGCGGATTGATATATGTCCTGCCCTCTTCTTCCCTGGCCCGTTCGTTCAATGCGGCGAATCCTTGCTTGTCGAGGAAAACTTCGCCGCGAATCTCGATCCTGGCGCCCGCGAGCTCCGGCCCTCGCAGTCGCAGGGGAATGTCGCGAATGGTGCGGACATTATGCGTGACATCTTCGCCGCGCACGCCGTCTCCGCGAGTTGCGCCGCGCTCGAGCACGCCGTCGCGATAGAGCAGGCTGACCGCGACGCCGTCGATCTTGGGCTCGCAGCAATATTCGACCGCGCCCTCGATACCCGCCCGTTTCGCCGCGCGCGCCTCGAATTGCATGAATTCTTCTTCGCTGAACGCCTTTTCCAGCGACAACATGGGGATTTCGTGACGGACTTCGACAAATCCCGGCAGCGGCTCGCCGCCGGCTCGCTGGGTCGGGGAGTCGGGACTTTGCAGGCCGTATTGCTTTTCGAGTTGTTCCAGTCTCGCCAGCAATGCGTCGAATTCGGCGTCGGGGATGACCGGCCGGTCCAGCGTATGGTACTGGCGGTCATGGAATTCGATCTGTTTGCGGAGAGCGTCGACCTCCCGCCTGATGGAAGCGGGGGCTTCTTCCGGAGTAGCCACGGATGTCCTAGGCGCCGCTGCTGGCCGAAGTTGGACGGGAAGCCCTGTTGTTGTCGAATTCGCGAATGCGGCGGCGCGCCTGTTCGATCGCCTGGGCGGTCATTTCCTGCCGGTCGCCATCGAGCAATCGGCCGCCGAGCGTCTCGGCGAGACGGCGGGCGACCGCCAGCATCTGCTCGAAGGCGAGCAGATTGTCGACCGGCGCCGGCAGCAACATGAACATGCTGATGCCCGGCGTGCTGAAATCGTCCATGGCGTCCGCGTCGAACGTGCCGGGATTGACGATATTCGCCACGCGGAATATGGGCCGGCCGTCTTCCCGATTGTTTTCGGTCTTGCTGAAAATCTTCATCGGATCATGCCGCAGACCCGCCGCGTGGAGAAAATCCCAAAGTTCCCGTCCGGCGAATTCGCGGCCTTCGCCGGCGATCACATTGACCGCAACGATCCTGTCCGCGCTGACCGCTTTCGATTCGGCTGCGGCCCGACTTCCCATCCGCTCGGATTGCGCGGCCGGTTCTGGCCGCTGCGCTTGCGGCGAACGCTCGAGTCGCGCCGGTTTCGGCGCGCCCGGCGCTGCGGCGCCGGCTTTCCGCATCAGGGGCTCCGCAGGCTCTTGCTCCGCTGCCGGCTGCGAAGGAATCTCCGCGGCCCGCGGCGATGTCGCCGCAGCTTCCCGCGCCGGGCCCGGCCTTCCTTGCGCCGCCCGTTCGGCCGTCCGGCCATTGACGCTTCCGGCTCGGTTCGAAGAATCCAGGCCGATTCGTTCTCCCGCCGTTATCGATACGGCGCCAGATTCCGGATCGAAGCCGGATTTTTCCCGAGTACTTGCGGATTTCCCGGATCGCCCATTCGATTCGAGAATTTCCTGTTTCCATCTCTTCGCTTGCTTGCGGCGCTGCGGCCGCCGGGTTTCCGCCCCGCGTTCGCCGGCGGGACTCGCCGCGACCGTATCAAACGCCGCCGGCGCGGTCTCTTCCGCGCTCGCGCCGTTGTCCGCCGCGTCGTCCAGAGCCGGAGGCTCCGGCTCGACCGGCCGGTCTCCCCGCATCGACACGACCCGCGCGCCGCCGTTGGGCAATTCGGATGCCGTCGGATCCTCGAAATCCGCTCCCTGGGCGAATGTCCTGTCGATGGAAAGCCGGATCTGCCCTTTCCTGCGGCGATGCATGACGTACATGGCGCGCAACAGCAGCAACAGGATCAACAGCGCGAGGCCGAGTATCAGGAGTTCACGCAAGTCAGTCGTCATTTGGCAATAACCACAGGTTCCTGAATTCCGGTTCGGGTCATTTGCTATGTATCCTCCGAATGATTCCATGCATGGAATCATTCATTGCCGCCAGACAAAAGCGCGGTCTTGCCCGGCTCCCGGATGCAATGGCTCGCGTCATCGAATCCAGCGGCGCATCCATGTGCCGAAAGGAAGCTCCGACCTGATCGGAGCCTCCCTGCCCATATCCCCTATATCCACCGCTTGAGCGTAATTCTTTAGCACAAAACAATAATTTATTCACTTTTTGTCATTCCGGCCCATCCCGGCGGCCCAGGCATCTTCTGAATAATTCCATCCATGGAATGATTCATTGCCGCAAAACAAAAGCGCGGTCTTGCAGACGCCATATCAGTCCGCCGCCATTCCCGCGGCTTCATCGATATCGACGCCGACAACTCGGGAAATGCCCTTTTCCGGCGCGGTGACGCCCAGCAACTGGTTGGCCGCCTTCATCGAAATCTTCTTGTGCGTCACGAGTATGAATTGCACGCGCGCGGCCATTTCCCGCAACAGGACTACAAAGCGATTGACATTGGTGTCGTCGAGCGAATGGTCGGGCTCGTCGAGCAGACAGAAGGGCGAAGGATTGAGTTGGAAGATCGCAAATACCAGGGCGATGGCGGTCATCCCCTTTTCGCCGCCGGACAAGACATCGATAGTCGCGTTCTTCTTCCCCGGCGGCCGCGCCATGATGGCCACTCCGGAATCGAGCGGATCTTTGCCGGTCATCTCGAGGCGGGCCTGGCCGCCGCCGAACAGGCGGGCGAACAAGTCTTGCAGCCCCCGATTGATATCGTCCAGCGCGGCGCTGAACAGGGATCGGGTCTCGCCGTCGATCTTGCGCATCGCGTCTTCCAGCGTGGCCAGAGCCTTTTCCAGTTCATCGTTCTGCTTGTCGAGCCAGGCCTTGCGTTCCGATTGCTGCTCGAACTCTTTCGCCGCGACCAGATTGACCGGACCCATCCGCTCGATGCGGCCGGCGAGTTTTTCCAGCAACTTTTCGAAGAATTCCTCGGTGCGGTCTTGCGGCAGATCTTCGAGAACCTGTTCCGGGCGCAGTCCGGCTCGCCCGAACCGGGCCAGCAACTCCTCGCTTTTCACCGCGGCGCGCTCGTTCCGCGCGCGCTGGCCGCCGATCGCCTCGAGGATTTCGTCATGGCGCTGCTGCAACTGTCGGCGAGCCTGCTCCCGGGCTTTCAGCTTCGACTCCGCCGCTTCATATGCCGCCCTCGACGCGCGCAATTCCTTTTCGACTTCGGCGCGCTGCCGCAACTTCTCCTGCAGTTGCCGCCGCAATTGCTCGTCCGGCAGCCTGGTTTCCTCCAACTGGGCCTCGAGCGTTCGTATCCTTTCGGCGTCGCGCTGGACCTGGACCGCCATGCGATCCATGTTTTCCCGGATCGATTTCAATTGCGTGCCGAGTTCGTTTTTCTTCAGCGCCAACCGGTGCGATTCGTCCCTGTCCCCGGCCGCCCGCTGCCGGGATTCCCCGAGCAGCTTCCGATCCTGTTCCCGCGCGCGCGCATATTCCCGCCGCCGGCCCGCGTCGGCCTCCATCTGCTCGCGGGCCTGCCGCAGGCGCCGGCCCGAGGCTTCGGCGGCGGCCCGATCCTGTTCGATCTGCCTTTGCAACTCGTCGAGTTCCGCCTCGGCGTTCTCGCGGCGTTCGATATTCTCCCTGACGCGCGCGCTTGCGGCCGAGATTTCCGCGCGCAGCCGCTCCAGGCCCGCCGCTTTCTCCCGCAAGAGTTCCTGGCATCGCTCGCGTTCCCCTTCCGCCTCGGCCAGGGTTCGGCGCAGTTGCTCCCGTCGTTCTTCCAACTCCGCGGATTGCGCTTCCATCGAGCTGATTTCAGCTTGCAGACTTTCGATCGCCGAGCGCCGCAGGACGACGGATTGCTCGCGACCGGCCTTGTCGATCCGGATCCAGCCGGCGCCGACCCAGACGCCTTCGGGGCTCGCCGCGGACTCGCCCGCCTGCAGCCGTCCGCGGATCGCCAGGGCGTCTTTCAGACTTTCAACGCCATATACCCCGCGCAAAAGGTCGCCGAGCGGCCGACTGCTTTCGACCTTGCCGGCCAATGGCGGCGGCATTCCTTCGCGAGCATCCGGCGCCGCGGCCGCGCCGGCGTCGAGCAAGGTCAGGTCCGCTTGCGGCAAGTCCTCGAGCAGCGCATCGGGAATTTCATCAAGACATATCCCGCGCAGGCGGTCGCCCAGCACGAGTTCCGCGGCCGTTTCCCAACCTTGCTCGATGCGCAAGGTCTCGCCGAGCCGGGAACTGGCCGCCAGCCCATGGCGCTCGAGCCAGTCCGCCGGCGCCTCGTCGTCATGGCCGAGCGCCGCCTGCTGCAAGGCGTCGAGGGAAGCCTTGCGGCCCCGCGCTTCGCCGATGCCCGCCCTGACGCGGTCGAGTTCCTCGCCGCAGGCCGCAAGCAGCTTGCGGGCGCGCGCCAATTCGGCGCCCGCCGCGCCATGACGGCCGCGCAAGCTTTCCAGTTCCGCTTCCCGCGCGGCCGCCTGCTGCTCGCGCCGGACGATGTCTTCGGGCGCGATATCGAGTCTGGCCAACTCGGACCGCAACCGCTCCCGTCTCTGGCGCGCGCGCTCCATGTTGTGCTCGAGTTGCCCGATCCTGGCCTGTTCGACCTCGACGGTCTGCCGCGGCGTCTCCGCGTTTTGGCTGAAGGCGTCCCATTGCCGCTGGCTTTGCCGCTGGCGGTCTTCGGCTTCCCCGGCGCGGCGCGCAGATTCGCCTGCTTTCTCTTCGGCCGCGGCCGCATCGAGCGAGACCTGTTCGAGTTCGCGCTCGCAACGGGCCGCCCGCGCCAGATCGGAGTCGAGTTCGGCCGAAGTCCGGCGCCAGTCGGCGCGAGTCTCCGCGAGATCGCTGTCGAGTTGCGCCGCCTTTTCCCGGTGATGTTTCATCGACTGTTCGATGCGGGCGATATCGTTGCCGATCCGGATGCTCTTGCCCTGAATGTCGGAAACGCCGGCATTGAGTTCCGCATTGCGCGCCCGGCCCTGCTCGATGGCGGCCTCTTCTTCCCGTTGACCGGCGGCCGCTTCTTCCTTGCGGACTTCCAGTTCGGCCAGGGTCCGCTCGCAAGCTTCCATTTCCCGCGCCATGTCCCGCCAGCGCAATGCATGCAGCCGCGCTTCCGCGTCCCGCTGCTCTTCCATCAGCTCCCGATAACGCTGGGCCGCGCGCGACTGCCGGTCGAGATGTTGCAGTTGCCGCTGCAATTCGCCGCGCACATCCGCCAGCCGCTCCAGGTTCTCGCGGGTCTTGGCGATGCGCCCGGCGGTCTCCCGGCGCCGTTCGCGATATTTCGAAATGCCGGCGGCCTCTTCGACGAAAAGCCGCAACTCCTCCGGCCTTGACTTGACCAATTCGCCGATCATGTCTTGTTCGATGACGGAATAGCCGTGCGGCCCCAGTCCCGTGCCGAGGAAAAGTTCGGTGATATCCCGCCGCCGGCACCTGGTCCCGTTCAGCGAATAGACCGATTCGCCGCCCCGCTCGACTTTCCGCTTGATCGAAATTTCGGCGTAGCCGGCGTATTCGCCTCGCAGGCGCTTGTCGGCATTGTCGAAGACGAGTTCCACCGAGGCCATGCCGACCGAATTCCTCGCACTCGAACCATCGAAAACGATGTCCCGCCCCCCCTCGTGCTTGGGCAAGTTTTCGCCCATGGCCCAGCGAATAGCTCTGATCACGTTCGACTTGCCGCCGCCGTTGGGACCCACTACGGCGCAGATATTGGAAGGGAAATTGATGGTGGTGGGGTCAACGAATGTCTTGAACCCGGCCAGTCTGACGCATTTCAGTCGCATGGATCTTCTTGCCCGCCTTGATTCCCGCTTGTCCGCGAACCTTGCGCGGGCTTCCCTGTTTCATGAAATCGACAGGAACGCGCGGAAGTGTAGCCGAATTGGCGAAAGCGCCGCCACTTGCCGGAACCGCGCCCTGAAATCCGGATTCTGTCGCGCTGATGTCAACCTGATGTCGTGGTGAACGCAACCTCTTTTCGGGTCGTCCTCGAATATAATCAGCGACGGCAGGGAAAGCTGACGCGAACAATCCGGATCGAAACGCCGAGGCATGCGCTGAATAATTCCACCCATGGGGTTATCCAGTGCCGCAAGACGAAAGCGTGATTTTATCTTGCTCCCGGATGCAATGGCTTGCGCCATCGAATCCGGCAGCGCGTCCATGCGCCGCAGGCAAGACCAGCGGCATCAGCGTCAGGAGGGAAACCAATGCTCAGAATCGACCTGCCCCGGGAACTTGAAAACGAACTGGCGCTGCTCGCCGCGCTCACCGGGAAACCGGTCCAGTTCCATGTGCGGCAAGCGATCCTGGAATATGTCGACGAACTCGAAGACCGGGTCGCGGCGACGAAATGGCTCGAAGAAGCGCTTGCGGCTGAAGATGGCGGACCGGACGGGACTCGAACCCGCGACCTCCGGCGTGACAGGCCGGCATTCTAACCGACTGAACTACCGGTCCGCTGCAAGACGTCAACCCGACCGGGGATGACTTTGGTGGGTGGTGAGGGATTTGAACCCCCGACATTCGCCTTGTAAGGGCGACGCTCTCCCGACTGAGCTAACCACCCGCGCTCCAGCGAACGCGAATTGTACTTGCCTGACGCGCCCTGTCAACAAAGAGGCGCGCCGGGTCCAAAAGCCGCATCGAACGCCCATGCCGGGCATTCGGCGGCGCGGCATGCTATTGTGGAGGAGCGATGACCGTTTCCGCCATCAACGAACTGATGCGGAATCAAGCTGTGCTGGAGGAACGCATGAAGACCATGCAGGCCGAGTACAAGACCGATATCGCGCGGTTGGCCGAAGACAACGCCAAGCGCGAAACTCGCTACAAGACCGAAATCGGGCGGCTGGCCCAGGACAACGCCAGGCGCGAAACCAGCTACAAGACCGAAATCGGGCGGCTGGCTCAAGACAACGCCAGGCGCGAAACCAGCTACAGGACCGAAATCGGACGGCTGGCCGAAGAAATGGCCAAACGCGAAACCAGCTACAAGACTGAAATCGGACGGCTGGCCCAAGACAACGCCAGACGCGAAACCAGCTACAAGACCGAAATCGGACGGCTGGCCGAAGAAATGGCCAAACGCGAAACCCGGCTGATCCTGGCCGTCGTCTCGATGATCGCCCTGGGAATCGCGATCCTCCGATTCACTGAATAACCGAATCGCCGGCCAGAGGAGCTTTATCGATAACCCGAAGCATTTCGCGCTGTCGGCCTGAACAGGTTCCCATGCTTGTCGGAGTCGCCGTCGGCCTGCGCTCCCGCGAACTTTCGGGGCGCGGCAACGTATTCATCAACCCTCGCCTGTCCCATTCGGCCATGTGTCCAAAATACCATTCGGCAACTCGTTCCGATATCGGGAACGACAATCTCCAACGCTTCGGGATACCTGTCGCGCCATGAAAATCAGCAAGGAGTTCCGCATCGAAGCGGCCCATCGCCTGCCCAATCTGCCGGCGCGGCACAAATGTTCGCGCCTGCACGGCCATTCGTTCCGCATCGTGATCACGGTGGCGGGTCCGCTGCGGCAGCCGCAAGGCTGGGTGCGGGATTTCGCCGATATCGCGACCGCTTTCCAGCCCTTGTTCGAGCAACTCGACCACCGTTACCTGAACGACATCGAGGGGCTGGAGAACCCCACCAGCGAGAACCTGGCGATATGGATTTGGCGGCGGCTGCAAGCGTCCCTGCCCGACCTGGCCGAAGTCGAGGTTCGCGAAACCTGCACCAGCAGTTGCCGCTACAACGGCGACTGAACGCCGCGCCGCCCGGGCCGGTTGTTAACCAGGCGGCGCGCCAGCGCGTTGTATCAGCAGGAATATGAAATTCTCCGGGACCGACGCGGCGCCGGAGGCGATCCGGACCTGCATTCGACGGGAGCACGCAAATGGAAGGAGTAATAGCGCTTTTCATACCGATAGCGTTTTTCGCGGCTTGTATCGCCATCGTATGGCTGCTCGGCATTGTGCGGCGACATCGCATCGAGAAACAGGCTGAAATTCAGCAGCAATTGCTGACGAAATTCGAATCGGCGGGGGAACTGGCCGAATTCCTCGCCACCGAAAGCGGGCGCCGGTTCATGCGTCAATTCGATTCCAATCCTTACGGAATGATCCTGGCGACGCTATCGCTCGGGATTATCTTCTCCTTGCTCGGATTGGGATTTCTTGGACTTGCCGCCTTGAGCGACCGGGACTTTCTCTATCCTGGAATCATCGTGCTCGTGCTCGGGCTGGGCTTCGCGGCGGCGGCCGCGGTCTCGCGGCGCCTGTCGGTGCAATGGGAAAAAGAATCCCGCCGCGACACGTGATCGAGAGCTATGGACGAAGCCGCTTTTCGCGCGGTTCATGCGCAAACGGCGCAACGGCTTCGGGCCTTCCTGATTTCGGCGCTGAAAGATCCGGCGCTGGCCGGGGATCTGCTGCAGGAAGCCTATATCCGCCTGCTTCGCGCGGAATTGAAAGATGCGAACATCCAGCAGATCCGCTCCTATCTGTACAAGACAGCCTTGAGCCTGATCGCCGATCACGGCCGCAAATCGACCCGGCAGCGGAGATTGCGCGAGCGCCTGCCGGCGCCGGAGCCCCATCGCCCGCGGCCCGAACTGGGCATCGACATGCAGCGGCTGTTCGATAAGCTGGCGCCGAAACAACAGGCCCTGCTCTGGCTCGCGTATGTGGAAGGCGCCAGCCATCGCGAGATCGCCGGCGCGTTGCGAATGCGCGAATCGGGCGTGCGCGTGGCGTTATTTCGGGCGCGCGGGAAAATGGCGCGGATGCTCGAGGAACATGGCTGGAATCCGGGAGATGCGATATGAAAATCGACTCTTGTCCCGAAACGGAAAAAGTCATTCAAGCCGTCCGCTCGGCCAGTTGGCCCGCGCGCCTGCGAAGGCATGTCGAAACCTGCGCCTGCTGCCGCGAGACAAGCCGGGTGGTCTTGCGGATGACCGAACTGGCGGCAAATCTGGAATCCCTTGCCGGCGCAGCGCCCGATCCCGGGCTGATCTGGCTCAAGGCGCGAATCAGCAGGCGCGCGCGCTTGCCCGGGCTCGCCCTGTTGCCGCTGAAGGCCGGAACCCTGCTTGGCTGCGCCGGGCTCAGCCTGTTGCTCGCGGCTGTTCCGGAGAGCTTCTGGCATCGGATGCAGGCTTGGCGGCCGGACGAAATCGCGCTGGCGCAGTTGCAATACCTGACTGCCGGCGCGCCGGCGACTTGCTGGTGGATTCCCGTCGCCGCGGTCTTGCTGTCGCTGCTCGCATTCACCGCCAGCGAGGCCTGACGTCGATTGCTGCGGGGAAGCTCCGGCAAACCGGAGCCTCCCGGCTCACGGCTCCGGCGGCAATCGCCAGTCGATCGTTTGCTGGTCTTGCGCGCGCAAGTAATCATTCGCCCTGGAGAAATGCCGGCAACCGAAAAAGCCCCGGTCGGCGGAAAAGGGCGAAGGATGCGGAGCGGACAGCACCAGGTGCCGCTCCCGGTCGATGATTTCTCCCTTGCGCTGGGCATAGGCTCCCCAAAGCATGAATACCAGCCCGCTGCGCTTTTCGTCGAGGCCGCGCACGATGCGGTCGGTGAACCGCTCCCAGCCCTTGCCCTGATGCGAGGCCGCGCGGCCGGCTTCGACCGTGAGCACGGCATTCAACAGCAGCACGCCCTGCCGCGCCCAATATTCCAGGCAGCCGTGCCGGGGAACCTCGCAATCGAGATCGGACCGCAATTCGCGGAAGATATTCTGCAATGAAGGCGGCAAGGCCGTGCCCGGGGGCACGGAAAAACACAGCCCGTGGGCTTGGCCGGGTCCGTGATAGGGATCCTGGCCCAGGATGACCGCCTTGACCGCGTCGAAAGGCGTCGCATCGAGAGCGTGGAAGATTTTGCCGCCGGGCGGATAAATCCGCTTGCCCGCGGCTTTCCGCTCGCGCAGGAAAGCGCTCAGTTCGCGCATGTAGGGCTGCTCGAATTCGCCGGCCAACTCCCGCAACCAGGAAGCTTCGAGCTGGACCTGGCGCGCCGGCGCGGCGTCGCCGCCGGCGTCAGCGCGCATGTTCCGGCCGCATGTGCGGGAACAGCAAGACATCCCTGATCGAAGGCGAGTCGGTCAGCAACATGACGAGCCGGTCGACGCCGAGTCCGGCGCCGGCCGCCGGGGGCATGCCGTATTCAAGCGCGGCGATGTAGTCCGCATCGCAATACATCGCCTCGTCGTCGCCGGTATCGCGCTGCTCTTGCTGGGCGCGGAAGCGTTCGGCCTGATCTTCCGGATCATTCAGTTCGGAGAAGCCGTTGGCCAGTTCCTGGCCGGCGATGAACAATTCGAAACGGTCGGCGATGTCGGGGTCGTCGTCGTTCCGGCGCGACAGCGGCGACACTTCGACCGGATAGTCGATGATGAAAACCGGACCGACCAATCGATGCTCGACCTTCTGCTCGAATATCGCCATCAGCAACCTGCCTTCGGACCAGGCCGCGTCGAACGGCACTTCGAGCTCGCGCGCCAGGGAGCGCAATTGGTCCGCATCCCCAGGCCGCGCCCGGCCGGCCGCGCCGCAATATTCGGTCACGGCGTCGCGCACGCTCAGCCGCCTGAACGGTTTGGCGAGATCGACCGCATTGCCTTGCCAGTTGAAGCGGGTCTTGCCGAGCGTCTCTCGCGCCACGCTCCGCAACAGGTCTTCGGTCAGCTCCATGAAATCCTCGAAGTCCTTGTAGGCCTGATAGAACTCGAGCATGGTGAATTCGGGATTATGCCGCGTCGAAAGCCCCTCGTTGCGAAAATTGCGGTTCAATTCGAACACCGCCTCGAAACCGCCGACGAGCAGCCGCTTCAGATACAGTTCCGGCGCGACGCGCAGGTACATGGGCAAGTCGAGCGCGTTGTGATGCGTCGCGAAGGGACGCGCCGCGGCGCCGCCCGGAATGACTTGCAACATGGGCGTTTCGACTTCCATGAAACCGGCTTGCTCGAGATAGTCGCGGATCGACCGCAGGATCGCCGACCGCAAGACGAACCGCTCGCGGGTCGCGCCATTGGCGATCAGGTCGAGGTAGCGGCGCCGGTAGCGGAGCTCGGTATCGGCGAGGCCCTTGCGCTTGTCGGGCAACGGACGCAGCGTCTTGCCGAGGAGCAGGAAGCGCGCCACGCGCACGGTCAACTCGCCCTTGCCGGTGCGGAACAACTCTCCTTCCGCGCCGATGATGTCGCCGAGGTCGAGCAACTTGAGCGAATCCGCCAGTGCGGCCGGAAGTTGTTTGTGGTTGATGTACAACTGCGCGGCGCCGCTGCCGTCGTCGATCACCAGGAAAGGTCCGCGCTTGCGAATGACGCGGCCGGCCATGCGCACTTGCCGCGCCGCCGCGGCCAGCGCCGCGGCGTCGAGTTCCATGCATTCCATGCCGATGTCCCGGGCGCGGGCCGTGGGTTTGAAACTATTGGGAAACGCGACCCCCCGCCCGCGCAGCAAGGCCAGTTTCCGCCGCCGCTCGGCAATCAGCCTGTTCTCGGCCATGGTTTCGGTTTCCGGCATGCGGCCGCCCTACAGGCCCGACTTGAGACTGGCTTCGATGAACATGTCGAGCGCTCCGTCGAGCACCGCGGCGGTGTTCGCGGTTTCGGTTCCCGTGCGCAAATCCTTGATGCGCGAAGCGTCGAGCACATAGGAGCGGATCTGGCTGCCCCAGCCGATATCCGCTTTCGCGTCTTCCACGCTTTGCGATGCTTCTTTCCGGCGAAGTTCTTCCATTTCGTAGATTTTCGCCTTCAATTGCCTGATCGCCATTTCCTTGTTCTTGTGCTGGGAGCGCTGGCTCTGGCATTGCGCGACGATTCCCGTGGGTTCGTGCGTGAGACGCACCGCGGAATCGGTCTTGTTGACATGTTGCCCGCCGGCGCCGCTGGAACGATAGGTGTCGACGCGAACCTGGCTCATGTCGAGGTTCACTTCGATATCGTCTTCGATTTCAGGCGAAACGAAAACCGCCGCGAAGGAAGTATGGCGTCGATTGCCCGAGTCGAACGGCGACTTGCGCACGAGCCGGTGGACCCCGGTTTCGGTGCGCAGCCAGCCGAAAGCGTAATCGCCCCGGACATGCGCGGTGGCGCTCTTGATGCCGGCCACATCGCCGCCGGAGACTTCGACCAGCTCCATGGCGAAACCCTTGCTCTCGCCCCAGCGCAGATACATGCGCAAGAGCATTTCCGCCCAGTCCTGGGCCTCGGTGCCGCCGGAACCGGCCTGGATATCGAGATAGGCGTTCGCCTGGTCCATCTCGCCGGCGAACATGCGCCTGAACTCGAGCGATTGCAGCTTGCCGAACAGGATCTGAAGTTCGGCTTCCGCCTCGTTCAGCAAATCGGCGTCGTTTTCCTCGCGAGCCAACTCGAACAATTCGCGCAATTCTCCGGCACCCGCTTCGAGTTCGTCGACGGCACCCGTCGCGACGGCCAGCGCGGACCGTTCGCGGCCCAGGGCCCGGGCGCGGTCCGGCTGCTCCCAGACCGCCGGCTCGGCCAGCTCGAGTTCGACCTCGACCAGACGCTCGCGCTTGGCGGCATAGTCAAAGATACCCCCTGAGACTTTCGGTGCGCTCGGAAATTTCCATCAATCTGTTGAGTTGGGCGCCGACTTCCAGCATGTTCCTGTTCCGTTCCTTCCGGTTGCGGGGGATTCTATCCCAATCCGGCTTCAGCGCGCGTGTTCCGCGCCGAGCAATATCCGCTTGATATCGCCCCGCTCCGCATGGATCAGATACAACAGGTATATGCTCAGGAACAACATGCCGCCGAATACAGCCAATACGCCCAGGGCAAAAGCCGCTGGCGCGAAGTTGCCGCGCCAGACCGTCCAGATGCCCGACAGCAGGAGGAATCCGGAAAAATCCAGATTGAACTGGCCGGCCCAGTCTTGCCGCGCCAAATCGCCGAAAAACACCGGAAACAGGTTCAGCCCGTGATCCGCGATCACGATGAACGTGTAAACCAGCAGCGCGGCCAGATAGGCCGCCAGAAAAATCCGCAACGAGTTCATGGCGTCCGGTCCCGTCCGGCCTGCGCGCCGCCCTGTCGATGCCCGGCAAGCTATCATGCCGCGGGGAAGCGGACAACAGGGGAAGCGCTGATCAAGTCGGAACTTTCCCGCGGCGGAGGATGCGCCGCTCAAACCAGACGATCGAAGAATCCCGTCACGCAAGCGAGCAGGTGGGCGGGATCCTCGCTGCCAGCCAACTCGCGAATCGAATGCATGCCGAATTGCGCGACGCCGATATCGAGTACGGGGATGCCGAGTTCCGCCGCGGTCAAGGGTCCGATCGTGCTGCCGCAGGCCAGGTCGGCGCGATTGACGAACCATTGGCACGGCACGCCGGCCTGCTCGCAGAGCGACCGGAACAGGGCCGTCGAGGCGCTGTTGCCGGCATATCGCTGATTGGCGTTGCTCTTCACGACCGGTCCGCCATTCAACAGCGGCCTGTGCTCGCGGTCGTGCCGGTCGGCGAAGTTCGGATGCACGCCGTGCGCATTATCGATGGACAGCATCAGCGATCGCCTGATCACCCGGGAAAAGGCGTCGGCGCGGTCATCTTCCCGCGCGACCAGCCGCTCGAGCGTCGAAGCGAGAAAAGTCCCCTGGGCGCCCGAGGCGGACAGGCTGCCCACTTCCTCGTGATCATTGCAAACGATCATCGAGGCATGTTCGTCGCCGGCCGCCAGCAGGCCGCGCAAGGCGATATAGGTGCTGAGCAGATTGTCGAGCCGGGCGGAAGCGATGAATTCGCCGCGCAAGCCGACCCGCGCCGGCGGCTGCGTATCGTAAAGCAGCAGCTCCCAGGACAATACCCTGGCGAGGGAAGTTTCGTTGCCGGCATTGGTTCTTTCGCGCAAGACCCGCTCGAAGTCGAAGGATTCGTCTTCTTCCAGGCGCAGCGCCACCGGCGACAACTCGGTTTGCGGATTGATATTCCGGCCCTTGTTGGCCTGCCGGTCGAGATGGATGGCGAGGCTGGGAATGAAGGCGACCGGGTCGCGAAAATCCACCAGCGCGGAAACCAGTTGTCCGTTCGCATCGGTTCCCGCGACGCGGCCGGCGATGGAAAGATCGCGGTCGTACCAGGGATGCAGCAGCGCGCCGCCGTAGGTTTCGACATTGAACTGGCCGTAGCCCTGACTGCGCTTGATCGAATGCGGCCGGAGCCGCAAACAGGGACTGTCGGTATGCGCGCCGGCCAGCCGGATTCCTGTATCGAGCAAGGAGCCGCGGCCGGCGCGAAAAGCGATCAGGGAGCCGTCGTCCCGCGTGACGAAGCCCGCGCCGCAAGCTTCCGCGGACCAGCGGTCGGATTCGCGCAATGGCTGGAATCCTGCTTCCGCCAGCGCGCGGCAGGCATTTTCCACCGCATGCCACGGCGTCGGCGAGCGCTGGATGAAGCGCAGCAGATCGTCAATCAGGGTCGCGTGTTCCGTCATCGCAAGCGGGCCGGCCGGTCATTGCCGGACAGGCCCCTACTGGACGATTTCCAGCAGTTCGACATCGAAGATCAGCACCGAGTTGGGCGGAATCGCCGGGGTCGGGGAAGATTCTCCGTAAGCCATTTCCGCCGGAATGAACAAACGCCAGCGATCGCCCACGCTCATCAATTGCAGGGCTTCGGTCCAGCCGGGAATCACCTGCGAAAGCATGAACCGGGCCGGCTCGCCGCGATCCACCGAACTGTCGAAAACCGTGCCGTCGATCAGGGTGCCGTGGTAATGCGCGACCACGCCGTCGGCGGCCGAAGGCGAGGCGCCGCCGGACCCGGCTGCGAGAACTTCGTATTGCAGTCCCGAATCGAGCGTGACGACTTCGCCGCGCCCGCCGTTGCGGCCCAGGAATTCCTCCCCGGCGGCCAGGGTCTCGGCCGCGGCGCGCTCGTTCTCGGCCATTTGCTGTTCCATCAATTCCTGCTGGCGCTGCTGGAAAATCTCCAGCGAGGCGAACATTTCATCCATGGTCATGTCGGCGTCGCCAGTGAAGGAATCGGCCAGCCCGGCGAGGAAAATCTCGACATCGAGGCCTTCGAGCAGATTCTGGGACGCCAGGTTCATGCCCACGTTCATGCCGATGGCATAGGCGATGCGCGAGTCTTCGCTGTCGAGATCAGGCGCATTCTGGGCCAGCGCCGCAAGCGGCCAGAATCCCGTCATGCAGCACAGGGAAAGGAGTGCCGGTAAGATTTTCATTCTTGCTTCCTCTTGCCTGGGGCGTGTGGTCGAAAGGCGTATCCGGAACCGCTGCCGTTACCGGCGGAACGCGCCATCTGGTCAAGTATTCTCTGAATAATTCCATCCATGGAATTATTCATTGCCGCAAGACAAAACGCGGTTTTGTCTTGCTCCCGGATTCAATGGCTTGCGCCATCGAACCCGGCGTCGCTCTTTATATGCTGCGGGTTTGCGCCGCGGACCTGCGCCGCAGGAAAGTCGCATGCTATCCATATTGTCGCGCAAATGCCAGAATGCGCGGCTGGAGGCCACGACCATGATCTTATTGCGAAGCCCGCGGCCGGCGGGCGAGCGAGATCCGCGCCGCCCCGGCGGCAAATGGCGGATTCCGGCGCTGCTGCTCGCCGCGCTGGGCGCCTGCGGTCAGAATTTCTCGGTTTCCGTGAACGACAGGGCGGTTTTCGACCCCGCCGGAAGATTGCCGGCGGGCGAAGTCGCGGACGCCGACTTGCAAGGCTGCATCAATTTCGCGCTGATCCAGCAGAATGCGCCGAGCGCCGCCGACTTGCCGGTGCTTGCCTGTCCCGATTCGGAAATCCGCTCGCTTGCAGCCATCGAAGTGCTGGAACAGGTTCGATTTCTCGATCTGGGCAACAACAATATCGGCAATGTGACTCCCCTGGAACGGCTGCCGCTGTTGAGCGCGTTGAATCTTTCCGGCAATGCCGTCACCGACGCGGGGCCGCTGCTCAATATCGAAAGCCTCGTTTCCCTGGACCTGCGGGGCAATGACGGCATCCCCTGCTCGCAGGTCGACGCCTTGCGCGAGCGGCTCGGAGAAAACCTGCTGGCGCCGGACGACTGCGAGTGATGCGGCAGGTATTCTCTGAATAATTCCATCCATGGAATTATTCATTGCCGCAAGGCAAAACGCGGTTTCGCCTTGCTCCCGGATTCGACGGCTCGCGCCGTCGAATCCGGCGGCACATCCATGTGCCGCAGGAAAGCTCCGATAAATCGGAGCTTTCCTCGTATCCTCTGACTAATTTCATCCATGGAAATATTGTCGCGTTCTCGACGGTCCTCGACAGGGACGCGATTTCGTTGCCGCCGCATGGCGAATTCCGCCGGGGAACGGACGGACAGGACTGCGGGGAAGGCCGGATCAGACCAGGTTCTCGATGATGACCTGCAGCAATTGCCGGTTGAGGAGAGCCGCGTCTTCCGGTTCTTCCGGCATTTCGGAGGTTACGTCGACGCTGTCGCCATTGCGCGCGAGACGCAAGGTGAAATCGCGAAACACCAGTTCCTGGTCGTCGTTCGACCCGCCGAACAGGCGCCGCACGAAACCGGGTTCCGGCTGTTCGCGGACGATGCCGGCGAAGCGCACGTTGAACACCGCGTCATCGCGGTCGGCGGCGACGATTTCGATATCGGCGTTATCGAGCGCCTGGCGCACCTGCACCCAGGCCCGGTCATAGTCGATGCGCAATTGCAGATAGGGATCGGCGCCGGTATTTTCGATGATGTTCGCCTTGCGCGCTCCCTCGATCGTGCCGGCCAGCAGACTCGCTGTCGAAGCCTGGTAGATGTCGTTGCGGTCGGCGAGGTATTGGGAAATGGCGTCGAGAATCTGTCTTTCCATTTGCGGGTCGTCGGAAACCCCGGGCCAGTCGATGGTCATGGGAATCGGTTGCGTGCGCAGGTTCTGCAAGTGTTTCACCGTGATTTCCGATGAAGCCGAATGCAGGCCCGGCTCGATCACGACGCGATATTTCTGTCTGGTTTCGGCGGCGTCGGCGGCTTCGAGCCAGGCGGTTTCCATGGTGCCGGAGCCGGGGTCGGCAAGGTCGAGCTCCAGGTCGAGCCGGCTCCAGAAATCCCGCACCAGGGGCCAGACCTGGGCGGGCGTGGCGTCGATGACGATCCAGCGGCGGTCTCCCAGGGTCTGAATGACGACGCCTTCGCGCCGCCGCGTCTCGATGGGCTTGGGCAGGGGAATATCGTCCTGGAAGGTCGTCCCGCCGATTATCGGGTTTTCGGGAATGACATAGAGCGCGTCGATGGTGTCGCTGTCGAGTTCCGGCGGGATTTCCATGGGCGGCATGATGCGCGCGTCGCGATAGGTCTCCGGCTCCCCGCCGATGCCCAGGACGCCGTCATCGCCGCCGATGCCGAACAAGCCGCCGTCCTCGTCCCCGTCATCGCCGCCGATGAAGGAGCACGCCGAACCGGCGGCCAGCACCGCCGACAACACGATCATTCTTGCCTCAGACATGCGAATTCCCAGCCGCGGCCCCCTCCTCCAGCCGGATCCCGGCATGCGCCATGGCCGCTTCGACCCGGCCGCGAAAGCGCGGGTCGAGTTCCGTCAGCGGCAGCCTGATTCCCCGCTGAATCATGCCCATGCGCTGCAAGGCCCATTTTACCGGCACCGGATTTCCCTGTACAAACAGATCCTCGTGCAGCGGCGTCAATTCTTCGTCGAGCGCGGCGGCGCGGTCGAAATCTCCGGCCAGGGCCAGGGCGCACATTCGCGCCATCTTGTCCGGAACGACGTTCGCCGTCACCGAAATCGCGCCGCGGCCGCCAGCCCGCATCAACTCGAAAGTGGTCGCGTCTTCGCCGCTATATACCGCTATACCTGCGACCGCGCAACGTTGCGCAAGTTCCCTGCCCCGCCCGATATCGCCGGTGGCGTCCTTGATCGCGACGATGCGCTCGAATTCGGCCAGCCGCAGCACTGTCTCCAGTTCGAGGTCGCATGCGGTCCGGCCCGGCACGTTGTACAGGATTTGCGGAATATCCACCTCTTCGGCGATGGTTCCGTAATGCCGGTACAGGCCTTCCTGGGACGGCTTGTTGTAATAGGGAGTCACCAGCAAGGCGCCCGCGGCGCCGTGCTCCCGGGCGGAACGCGTCAGGTGCAGGGCCTCCCGGGTGTTGTTGGAGCCGGTGCCGGCGATGACGGGAATGCGGCCGGCCGCCCGGCGCACCGCGTGGGCGACGAGGTCGCAATGTTCGTCGTGGGAAAGAGTCGCCGATTCGCCGGTGGTGCCGGCGACCACGACGGCATGGGTGCCCGCCTCGATATGCCATTCGAGCAGCCGGTCGAAACCGGATTCGTCGAGCGAGCCGTCGCCGGCCATGGGCGTGACCATGGCGACGATACTGCCCGCTATTCCGGTTCTCACCGCCTCAACCCTTCCTGATCCAGTAATAGTAGGCCGACCGGTCCTTGCGAAATTCCAGTATCTGGTGATCGCTATGTTGCGCGAACATGTGAAAATCTCTTTCCGATCCCGGATCCGTCGCCACCACCTTGAGCACCTGGCTTGGCCGCATGCCGTTCAGCGCCAGCTTGGCTTTCAGCAACGGCATTGGACATTGCAGTCCGCTGAGGTCGAGTTCGACATCGGCTTCACGAATCATGCGGGCATTCTAGCAACTAGGCCGCGGGCGTGTCTGCATGCGCCCGGGGAAGCTGCGATCAGTCGAAGCTTCCCCGGGCGCATGGATGGGATGATTCGGGGAATACCCGGGAACTTCCGATTCAGCCGGAGCTTCCCGGCGGCGCATGGATGGAATTATTCGGATGACGCCTGGACGAACCTGCGTCGCTACCGACGAATTATGTTAACCTGTCGGCATTCCGATTCGGGTTCGCATCCATGCGTTCGCAACTGCTGGTTTCGTTCGCGCTCCTGCTTGCCGTCGCGCTGGTTCCGCCGCGCGCTTCGGGCCAGCCGCGTCTGCCGTCGCTCGGCGACCGCATCTCCGGAACGGTTTCGCTGGAAGAAGAATATCGCATGGGCCAGCAGTTCCTGGCCCAGCTCCGGCGCAGCGCGCCGACCATTTCCGACGCCCTGCTCAACAGCTATCTGGAAAACATCACCTACCGGCTGGCGTCGCATTCCGAGCTAAAGGACCATCGCCTTTCCTTCGTCATCCTGGACAGCGAGGAATTGAACGCTTTCGCCGCCCCGGGCGGAATTATCGGGGTCAATACCGGACTTTTCCTCAATGCCGAGAACGAGGCCGAATTCGCCTCGGTCATGGCTCACGAGATCGCCCACGTCAGCCAGCGTCATTTCGCCCGCGGCGTCGATGAAGCCCAGGCCGGCAGAATCCCCTATCTCGCCACCTTGCTCGCCAGCGTAATCGTCATGGCGACATCGGACGCCCAGCACGGCACGGCGGCGATCACCGCGGCCCAGGGCATGGCCGTCAGCAATCAGCTTCGCTTCAGCCGCAGCAACGAGGCCGAAGCCGACCGGGTCGGCCAGAATACCATGTTCAACGCCGGGCTCGACCCCGCCGCCATGGGAAGCTTGTTCGAGCGGCTGGCGGCGCTGAACCGGCTCGGCAGCCGGCCGCCCGAATTCCTGCTGTCGCATCCGCTGACCGAATCGCGAGTAGCCGAAGCCCGCGGCCGCGCGTCGCGTTATCCGTCCCGTCCCTATTCGGACAATCTCGAGTATCGGCTGATGCGGGCGCGCGTGGTCAATCATTACGCGGCGGACAAGCGCTTGCTCGTGGCCGAGCACGAGCGCCGGCTCGACGAACCGCGCGACGAGATCGAGCAAGACGCGTTCACCTATTCGCTGGCGGTCGCGTACTGGGAAAACGAACAATACGCGCTCGCCCGGCAGACGCTGGCGCGCTTGCTCGCCAGGGAACCCAACCGCATCGCCTACGTGGCCACCCAGGCGGAAATACTCATTCGCCAGAACGAGGAAGGCCAGGCCATTCCCTATTTGCTCCGCCACCTGGAAATCAATCCGGGCAATCACGCCTTGACCATGACGCTGGCCGACGCCCTGATCGGCGCGCGCGCTTACGAGGAGGCGGCGAACCTGCTTGACATCCATACCCGGACGCGGCCCGACGACCACCATATCTGGTACCAACTCGCCGAAGCGCAAGGCCAGGCGGGCAATATCAGCCAGGTACACCAGGCCCGGGCGGAATATTTTACCCTGACGGGAGATTTCCCCGCGGCGCGCAATCAACTGCAATACGCCTTGCGGCTCGAACAGGAAGCAGGCGCGTCGCCCGCCGAACAGGCGCGACTGCAACAGAAAATCAGGGATATCGAACAGACTATCAGCGAACTCGGCGGCTGAGCGGCCGGGTTGCCGACGCCGCCAGCCTGTTTCGGGCCGCGAAATCGAGCATGCGCCGCAAGGGGACCATGGCCTGCCGGGCGAGCCGGGCATCCACGCGCACCTCGTTGCCGCCCTTTTCCAGCGAGTCGCGCAGATCCCGCAGCGAATTCAGGCCCATCCAGGGACAACTCGCGCAACTGCGGCATTCGGCGCCGTTGCCCGCGGTGGGGGCGACGATGAACTCCTTGTCGGGGGCCTCCAACTGCAACTTGCGGAAAATCCCCTGATCGGTGGCGACGATGAACTGCCGGTTGGGCAATTCTCCGGCGGCGCGGATAATCTGCGTTGTGGAGCCGACAAAATCCGCCTGTTCGAGTACGCCGGCGGGCGATTCCGGATGGGCCAGCACCGCGGCTTCCGGATAGACCTGCGTCAGGTTTCGCAGCCCCCGCGCCTTGAACTCTTCATGCACGATGCAGGCCGCGTCCCAGAGCAGCATTTCGGCGCCGGTCGCGCGTTCGATATAGGCGCCGAGATGGCGGTCGGGCGCCCAGAGGATCCTTTCTCCCTCGGCGGCCAGATGATCGACCAGGTCGACCGCGATGCTTGAAGTTGCCACCCAGTCCGCGCGCGCCTTGACCGCCGCCGAGGTATTGGCGTAAACCACGACGGTGTGGGCGGGATGGGCATCGCAGAAACGGGAAAATTCATCGATCGGACAAGCAAGATCAAGCGAACAGGTGGCTTCCAGCGTCGGCATGAGCACGGTCTTGTCGGGGCTGAGGATTTTCGCCGTCTCGCCCATGAAACGCACGCCGGCGACGACAAGCACGTCGGCGTCGCAATCCCTGCCGAAGCGCGCCATCTCGAGACTGTCGCCGACAAAACCGCCGGTTTCCTCGGCGAGTTCCTGCAATTCGGCGTCGACGTAATAATGCGCGACGACCAGGCCGTTCCTGCGTTCGAGCAAGTCTGCGATAGCGTCCCGATATGCGGCGCGCTCGTCCGCGCTCGGCGCATCGGGCCGCACTGCCCGGTCGAGGTGCCGTCTTACCAGCAAGCTGTCGGCGATCAGCCGGTCTTCGTCGAGAGGGCCGCCGCCGGTCAGATCGGTTTCGCGCATACCGGCCACTCCAGGGGATTCTCCCAAGTATTCTCTGAATAATTCCATCCATGGAATTATTCATTGCCGCAAGACAAAAGCGTGGTTTTGTCTTGCTCCCGGATTCAATGGCTTGCGCCATCGAATCCGGCGGCGCTTTTGTGTGCCGCAGGTTTGTACCGCGGGTTTGTACCGCAGGTTTGTATCGCGGGCATGCTCCGCCGGGAAGCCCCGATCAGTCAGCAGGGGTTCCCAAGTCAGGCGATCACTATAACACAATCGCCGCATCGACATTTGCGCCGGCAGCCGCGAACGCAAGGGAAGGAGGATTGGTGGGCCGTATAGGATTCGAACCTATGACCAAAAGGTTAAAAGCCTTCTGCTCTACCAACTGAGCTAACGACCCGCGGAGGGCGCAATGGTACTACGTATTCTCTGAATAATTCCATCCATGGAATTATTCATTGCCGCAAGACGAGCGTGGTTTGTCTTGCTCCCGGATTCAATGGCTTGCGCCATCGAATCCGGCGGCGCATCCATGCGCCGCAGGGAAGCACTGACTTGATCAGGGCTTCCCTGCCAAATCAGAAAAACTCAAGCCGAACGATAGCGCGTCGGGTCGGCGACGGCGGCGGCGGCGAAGCCCTGGCGGCGCAGGCGGCAACTGTCGCACCGGCCGCAGGCCAGACCTTGCTCGTCTGCCTGATAGCAAGACAAGGTATCGGCGTAGTTCACGCCGAGTTCCATGCCGCGGCGAATGATCTCGGCCTTGCTCAGATGCATCAGCGGTGCTTCCAGCGCGATCTTGCCGCCCTCGGCTCCGGTCCTGGTGGCGATATCGGCGAGTTGCTGGAACGCCTCGATGTATGCGGGCCGGCAGTCCGGGTAGCCCGAGTAGTCGAGGGCGTTGACGCCGATGAAGATGGCGGCGGCGCCGGCGACCTCGGCCCAGGCGAGCGCGTGCGCAAGAAAGACCGTGTTGCGGGCGGGCACATAGGTAGCGGGGATTCCCTCGCCGGGCGCTTCGGGAACGCCGATGCCGCTGTCGGTCAGGGCCGAGCCGCCGAACTGCCCGAGCGGCAATTCCAGCACGCGATGCTCGACGACCCCGGACCTGCGCGCCTGGCGCCTGGCGAATTCGATTTCCGCCGCCGAGCGCTGGCCATAATCGAAACTGAGCGCATGACAGCGAAATCCGCGCGCCGCGGCGAGCGCCAGACAGGTCGCCGAATCGAGTCCGCCGGAAAGCAATACCACCGCCGCCTGCCGCATTCGCCGCTATCTCTTGTCAAGTCTTCCCTGAATAATTCCATCCATGGAATTATTCATTGCCGCAAGACGAGCGTGGTTTTGTCTTGCTCCCGGATTCGGCGGCTCACGCCATCGAATCCGGCGGCGCTCTTTATGTACCGCGGGCCTGCGCCGCAGAATGATTTCAGGCTCTTTCAAGACCATATCTTGCGTTAATGGTCATGTTTGCATACTGCATATGGTAGTCAGCGGTTTCTACGGCGCGGGCTCCTAGGAGCTTGCGCCGCAGAATGATTACAGGCACTTCTAAGACCATATGTTGTGTTGATTATTGTGCTCGCATACCACATATAGTAGCCGACAGTTTCTACGGCGCAGGCTCCTAGCGCCCCGGCGCCGAATTCCAGAGCAGCTTGTGCAACTGCATCTGCATGCGCACGGGCAAGCGGTCGTCGAGAATCCATTGCGCGAGTCGCGTCGGGTCGAGTTCTTCATGGGACGGCGAAAACAGCACGTCCTCGATGCGCTCGGCGAGGGCATGCTTCCGCATCTGGTCGACGCTCCATTCATAGTCCTCGCGGTTGCAAATCACGAACTTGACCTGATCGGTCGAGCGCAGATGCCGGATATTCTCATAACGATTGCGATGCGATTCGCGCGAAGCCGGCGTTTTCAGATCCATGACGATACAGACCCTCGGGTCGACCTCTTCCACCGGCATGGCGCCGCCGGTTTCCAGCGATACCCGGTAGCCGCGGTCGCATAGCGACTTGAGCAGCTCCAGACATCGCGGCTGGGCCAGCGGTTCGCCGCCGGTCACGGTCACATGACGGCAGTCGCGGGACGCGACCTTGTCGAGAATCTCCTCGAGCTCCATCAGCTCGCCGCCGCTGAAGGCGTAGGCGGTATCGCAATAGGCGCAGCGCAAGGGACAACCGGTCAGGCGGACGAATACCGTCGGAATGCCCGCGGTTCGGGTTTCGCCTTGCAAGGAATGGAAGATTTCGGTGATGCGGAGCGACATGGCGTCAAGTTGCGCTTCGTTGCCGCCGGTCGCGCCCGGTCGCGATTCAATCCAGCGACAACAGGCGGGTATCGGCGAGATTCGCGACGCCGGTGTTGGGATAGCGGCGCTTGATGTTGTTGAACAGTTCCCGGGCTCGCGAGGTATCGCCGAGCCCCTGATAGGCAAGCCCCAGACCATACATCGCATCGGGCAATTTCGGCGAGTCGACGTATTCGTTCAGGATGATTTCGTAGGAATCCCTGGCTTCGCCGAAACGGTCGAGATAAAGATAGGACTGGCCTTTCCAGTAATGCGCATTGCTGACGAATCTGCCTTGCGGGTAGACGCTCAGGTATTGATCGAACTCGGCGATGGAACGCTCGAAACTGGAATTGATCGCCGACTCGTAGGCCATCTGGTACAGTTGTTGCTCGCTCAGCACGGCAGGCCGCAAGGTCGACGCGCGCTCCCGCGCGGGGACGGCGCCGGGCGACGCGGAAACAGCGGCATCCGCGCTCGCCGGCGGCGCGGCCGGCGCCGATTCCGCCAGCGGGGACGAGGTCGCGACCGGCGGCGCGGTCTGTCCGGGCGCAGTCGCATCCGGGCCGGCCAAGGCCGCTTCCGCGCCTCCCTCGAGCGCTTGCAGCCTTTCGTCCATATCGGTATAGCGGCTCAGGGAATCGCGTTGCAGCCGGCGCAATTCGAATCCCTGCTCTTCCACCAATGCGCGCAGGGCCTGCAACTCCGCGCGCAACTGATTGTTCTGATGCAGCAGCAGGGACAGCGCGTCACTGTTGGCGTTGGCGTCCGCCGCCGGCGGCCGGCTCTGGCCCGGGAACAATGGGCGATCCTGCGCGAACAGCGCAACCGCCGCCAGCAACAGGCATGCGCCCGCCAGAATCTTCGAACCGCCGGACAGCAACAGGGCCTTGCCCATGATGTGGCCTATCTATCCGCTCTATCTGCCGACAATCTCGACGCGCCGGTTCGCCGCGTAGGCCGTCTCGTTCTGGCCATTTTGCGCCGGCCGCTCTTCGCCGTAGCTGACTACTTCGACCTGGGCCCGCGCCGCGCCGTTGACGATGAGATAGTTGAGAATGCCGTTCGCCCGCCGCTCGCCGAGCGCGAGGTTGTATTCCCGCGTGCCGCGCTCGTCGGCATGCCCTTCGAGGCGGACGCGGCGGTTGGGATTGGCGGCCAGCTCCCGCGCGTGATGCGTCAGGGTATCCCGATCCTCGGCCTTGAATTCCGCCACGTCGAAGTCGAAATAGAAAATGGTGGTGCGCAATGCTTCCTGGCGCGCGATTTCTTCAGCCGTCAGCGCCGGAGTCTCGCTGGTTCCGCTGGGTCGGGCGGCATTGCCCGCCGGAGCCTGCTGTTCATCGGGGGGCGGCTCGGTCTCCACTGCATCGGTGGAACTGCAAGCCGCGAACCATGCCAGCGAAAATACCAGCAATGCCGCCTTGAAGATCGAATAACTCTGGGTTCCCACTCTTTGCGTCCTCCAATAACAAGGTTTTAGTTTGATCGCCGCCCGCCAACCGAGTCGATTCAACCGGCCTTTACACCCATGTCGACCACATGGGAACAACGTTTAATTCAGGAATGGGGACCACGCGGGTTCTCGCACGTCACCCTGCGTCGATGGTAAACGGAACTTCACCAGACCGTCAATGGAAACAGCGTCGAGAACGCCTCTTCCCTGGTATTTCGTCCCATACATGATCATGCTCCCGTTCGGAGCCAGACTCGGCGATTCGTCGAGCGAGGTGTCGGTCAACGTGATCACCCGCAAGGTCTCGATATTGATGATCGCGATCTGGTAGGTCGGGCTTTGCCGCGTCTCCCGGCGGACATGCACGAGGTTGTTGCCGTCGGGAAGAAATCTGGCCTTGGCGCACTGGAAGCAGTCGTAGGTGAGCCGCTCCACATCGAAGGAACTGGCGCCGAGTTCGATCTGGTAGATCTGCGGCCGTCCCGTCCGGTCCGACATGAAGACGATCGAACGCCCGTCCGGCGTCCAGCTCGGCTCGGTATCTATCGCCGGATGATCGGTGACCCGCGTCAATTCGTTGCTGCGCAGATCCTGCACGTAGATATCCGGACTGCCGTCCTTGGACAGCACCATGGCCAGCATGTCGCCGTCGGGAGAATAGACCGGCGAACTGTTGATGCCCGGGAAATTGGTGACCTGGCGGCGCCGGCCGGTGGCGACATGCTGCGTGTAGATGCGCGGCAGGTCGGTCTCGAAGGAAACATAGGCGACCTCCTGCGCGTCCGGCGACCAGCTCGGCGACATGATGGGCTCCCGGGAGCGCAACAGCACCTGGGGCCGGCGGCCGTCGTAATCGGCCTTTTCGAGTCTGAAACCGGCATTGCCGTCGGGCGCCCGTTCTTCGACCACGTAGAGGATCTGGGTGGTGAAAGCGCCGCGCACGCCGGTCACCCGCTCGTAGACGATATTGCTGATTTCATGTCCGATATCGCGCAATTGCGAAATGTTCCCGCTCAGCACTTCGCCGGCGAGCAGCAATTCGCGATTGACATCGAAAAACTCGTACTGGACCTGCACCAGCTGGCTGCCGGGCGTGCCGGAAACCTTGCCCACGAGCAGATAATCCTGGGCCATGACCTGCCAGTCCCGGAAGAAGACCTCGCCTTGCTCGCTCGGCATGCTGAGCAGGTTCTCCCGCGCCAGCGCGCGGAACTCGCCCACCTGCTCCAGATCGTTCGCGACGACCCGCGCCACGTCCTCCGCGCCAAGCCCGACGCCCTCCGTATGGAAGGGCACTACGGCGATCGGAATGGGGTCGTCCACGCCCTGGGTGATCTGGATGCTCAGTTCCGCCTGCGCGGCGGTATTCAGGGCCAACAGGATCGCGACGAGCAACAAGCGGTTCGGTTTCAATTGAGTAAATCCTCAGGTTCGAATATCAGGGACAGGGAGCGGAAATTCGCATTGAATATATTGGTCGGCATATCTCCCAGTTCCCTGAACGGCTGGGCCCGATACACGGCTGTTTCGGCCGACCGGTCGAAGGCCGGGTCGCCGCTGGACTGGCGGATAACGACCTCGGTCACCTCTCCGTTCGGCAACATGCTGATGCGCAAGACGGCGCGCATGCCGTTGCGCGCGCTCGGAGGCCGCGACCAGTTCTGCTGCACGATCTGCTGAATCAGCGCGACGCCGCTTTGCACGAGTTCGAACTCGGTCCTGGCCGTCGCGGCCGCAGCCGCTGCGGCCGCTTCCGTCCGGCGGGCGCGCTCCGCCTCTTGCTGCCGGCGGCGTTCCTCCGCGGCGAGTTCTTGCCGCCGCTGCTCCTCCGCCAGTTCCAGCAGTTGCTGCTCGGCTTCCTGCTCGCGCGACTGCTGCTCCAGCAGTTGCCGGCGCTGCCGTTCTGCCTCGGCCAGGCGCTGCCGCTCCGCTTGCCGCCGCTGCTCTTCCCCGGCCTGCCGTTGCTGTTCTTCCGCCAGCCGCTGTTCTGCCTCCGCCTGCCGGCGCTGCTCTGCTTCCTGTTGCTGGCGGCGCTGGAGCTGCAGCCGTTCGAGCCGCCGGCGTTCGCGCAATTGCGGGTTCTCGTCGATGAACAAGGCCTTGATCACGGTCGGTTGCACGAGTTCGAATTCGCTCGAATCGCTGCTCGCGTTCCAATACAGGACGAATCCCAGCAACAGGCCGTGCAGCAGCACGGCGACAACCGCCGAAAGCGGGTAGCCGTTGCAAGCGACGAGATAGCGAAAACCGGTATTCAAGACCATTTTCTCACTGTTTTCTCATTGCGACCCGGTCAACGGCTGCGTAATGAAATTGGGATTTTCCACGCCGGCGGCCTGCAAGGCGGTAATCAGCCTGATCATCGCGCCCCAGGTCGCCGCGGCGTCGCCTTCTATCAGGACTTGCACCGTCGGATTCGCATTCAGGATCCGGCCCACTTGCAGGGCCGCCGTCTCCAGCTCCAGCGATTGCCGGTCCTCGCCCATCGCGCCCAGGCCGAGGAAATACTCGCCGGCGGAAGTGACGGTGACTACCAGCGTCTCCAGGTTCTCATCCAGGTCCAGCGGTTCATTGTTCGCTTCCGGCAGTTCGACCTCGATTCCCTGATTGAGCAGCGGCGCGGTAATCATGAACACGATCAGCAGCACCAGCATCACGTCGATATACGGCACCACGTTGATCTCGCTCATGGGACGGCGTTTCTTGCGCGTCAGGGTTTCCATGTCGGCTCCGCGTCAGCCCGTGGAATGGATCTGCCGGTGCAGGATGCTGGAAAACTCGTCGGTAAAGGTGATGTAGCTGCCGGCGACCGATTCCACTTTCGACGAATAGCGATTATAGGCCACCACCGCGGGAATCGCCGCGAACAGGCCGATGGCGGTGACGATCAGCGCCTCGGCGATGCCGGGAGCGACCACCTGCAAGGTGGCCTGGGTCTGGCTGGCCAGCCCGATGAAGGCGTTCATGATGCCGATTACGGTCCCGAACAGGCCTATATAGGGCGAAACCGACCCTACCGTCGCGAGGAAAGCCAGATGCCGCTCGAGTTTTCCCTCTTCCCGCGAATACGCGACCCGCATGGCGCGCTGGGCGCCTTCCATGATCGCTTCCCGGTCGACATTGCCCTGCCGGCGCAAGCGCATGAACTCCTTGAAGCCGACCCGGAAAATGTTTTCCATGCCGACCATGGCCATGCCTTCCTCTTGCATCTGGCTGCCTTCCCTGTACAACACGCCCAGGTCGATTCCCGACCAGAAGCGTTCCTCGAACGCGAGCACGCTCTTCTCGGCGGACGAAAGCACGAGGTAGCGCTGCACGATGACGCACCAGGAAATGACCGATAGCGCAAGCAGGATAAAGATGACGATCTGCACTTCCAGGCTGGCGCCGAAGATCAGTTGCAATGGTCCCAGCTGTTCATCCATTCCGCATACTCCGGGAAGCGCCTCGCGGCGCGGCTCCAGCTATCCTCTGAATGATTCCGGCCATGGAATCATTCATTGCCGCAAGACAGCAGCGCGGTCTTGTCTTGCTCCCGGATTCCATGGCTTGCGCTGTTGAATCCGGCGGGGCTCTTTCATGCCGCGGGTTCATACCGCGGGTTCGTACCGCGGGTTCGTACCGCGGGCTTGTGCCGCAGGGAAGCTCCGACTTGATCGAAACTTCCCCGGCGAATTTCCGGCCGCCCGGCGAGATTGCACCGCGGAATGCTGGCCGTTCCCTGACTCAAAACCGATAGATGCTTCCGAAATCTGTCGCAACAAGGGCAAATCGCGCTGTCTTATTCCGGATCAAGTTCCGGGTCGAGCAGATCGTTCGCTCCGGCTTGCGCCGCCAGACCGAAATGTCGATAGGCGTGTTGCGTCGCGACGCGCCCGCGAGGCGTGCGCATGATGAAGCCCTGCTGGATCAGAAACGGCTCCAGGATGTCTTCAATGGTATCACGCTCCTCCCCGATGGCCGCCGCGAGATTGTCGACGCCGACCGGGCCGCCGGAGAATTTTTCGATCATGGTTCGCAGCAAGCGCCGGTCCATGTGGTCGCAGCCCCTGCCGTCGACATCCAACACGGCCAGCGCCCTGTCGGCGACGCCGCGCGAGATCCTGCCGTCTTCCTTCATTTCGGCAAAATCGCGCACGCGCCGCAACAGCCGATTGGCGATGCGCGGCGTGCCGCGCGAACGGCGGGCGATCTCCCCGGCGCCTTGCTCGCTGATTGCGATGTCGAGGATGGCCGCCGAGCGCGTCACGATCCGCGTCAGTTCGCCGGCATCGTAGAACTCGAGCCGCTGCGCGATGCCGAAACGGTCGCGCAACGGCGAAGTAAGCAATCCGGCGCGGGTTGTCGCTCCGACCAGGGTGAACGGCGGCAGCTCCACCTTGATCGAACGCGCCGTCGGCCCTTCGCCGATCACGAGATCGAGCTGATTGTCTTCCATCGCCGGATAAAGGATTTCCTCGATCGCCGGCCGCAGGCGATGAATCTCGTCGATGAAGAGCACGTCGCCGTTGCCCAAGTTGGTCAGCAGCGCGGCCAGGTCGCCGGACCTCTCCAGCACCGGACCGGCGGTGCTGCGGATGGAAACGTTCATCTCGTGGGCGATGATGCGCGCCAGCGTAGTCTTGCCGAGACCCGGCGGGCCGAAGATCAGGGTATGGTCGAGGGATTCCGCGCGCTTGCGGGCGGCGCCGATGAAAATCTCCATCTGTTCCTTGACCTGCCGCTGGCCGATGTATTCCCGCAAGCGCAGCGGCCGCAGCGATTCCTGGCTATCCTCGGGTCCGCGCGCTTCCGGAGCGATGACGCGCTGTTCCTTCATGAATCGCCCCGTTCCCGCGGCGCCATGCTTTTCAGCGCCAGACGAATCAGTTCCCCGGTATCGGCGACGCCGGGATGATCGCGCCTGACGCGGGCGATCAGACGCGTCGCCTGTTGCTGTTTGTAGCCGAGGCCGACCAGGGCGTCTTGCGCCTCCCGGCCGCCGTCCGGGCCCGCCGGCCCCGCATCGGGGAACGGCGCGACCTCGGCGCCGCCGAGCCGGTCCCGCAATTCCACGATCATCCGTTCCGCGGTCTTCCTGCCGATGCCCGGCACGCTGCTCAGGCGGGAAACATCGCCGCCCCGCACAGTCGCGGCGAGTTCGCCGGCGCTCAGGCCCGAAAGCAGCGCGAGGGCCATGCGCGGACCGATGCCGCTTACCTTGATCAACTGCCGGAATACCTGCTTGTCCCGCGCGTCGGGAAACCCGAACAACACCTGGGCGTCTTCGCGCACGGCAAGATGGGTATGCAACTCGAGCGCGGCGCCGATCGCGGGCAAGCGCTCGAACGCGCTCGGCGGAATCCGGATTTCGTAGCCGACGCCGCCGGCCATGATCAGCACTTCCGTCGGGCGCTTTTCCGCCAGTTCGCCGCGAACGCGCCCGATCACGGCCGGAATCTCCCGCGGCTGTATCTGCTCGCGGCGGCGACCCGCGCCAGACTGCCGCTCGCATGGGCGTGGCAGATCGCCACGGCGAGAGCGTCGGCGGCATCCTCGGCAAGGGCGTTTTCGATTCGCAACAACACCTTCACCATATGTTGCACCTGTCCCTTGTCGGCCGCGCCGTTTCCCGCCACTGCCTGCTTGACCTTGCGCGCCGAATATTCCGCCACCGGCACGCCGCGGGACAGGCAGGCGACGACGGCGCTGCCCCGGGCCTGACCGAGCTTCAGCGCCGAAGCGGCGTTGCGGCCCATGAATACTTCCTCGACCGCCGCCTCGCCGGGCGCGAATTCCGCCATCACGCGGCCCAGGCCTTCGAAAATTTCGCGCAAGCGCTCGGGCTGCTCCGGCTGCGTCGTCCGGATGCAGCCATGGCCCGCATGTTCCAGCCGGTCGCCCAGGGAACACACCAGCCCGTAGCCGGTTACCCGGGAGCCCGGATCAATGCCGATTATGATACTCACGCTTCCAGATTATCGGCTGACGCGGCGGGAACAAGAGGTCCGGCCGGGCATGCTCCGGATCATTCCATCCATGGGATTGTTCATCAGAGTTGTTCCGCTATTTCGGCCGGCACCCTGGCGTTGGACCAGACGTTCTGCACATCGTCGAGGTCTTCCAGGTGCTCCAGCAACTTGAGCAGTCTGGCGGCGCCTTCGAGGTCGAGCTCCACTTCCGCGGCGGGCAACATGGTTATTTCGGCGTTCGCGAACGCAAGCCCGGCGGCGCGGAAGGCATCTTGCAGCGCGCTGAAAGACGCAAGATCCGCGCGCACTTCGACGCCGCCCTCGTCGTTGCCGACGACATCGTCGGCGCCGGCTTCGAGCGCCAGTTCCATGATGCTGTCTTCGTCGCATCCCGGAGCGAAGGAGATTATTCCGGCGCGATCGAAAAGATAGGCCACCGAGCCGTTGGTGCCGAGCGAGCCGCCGAATTTGGCGAATCCATGGCGCACCGCCGCCGCCGTGCGATTGCGGTTGTCGGTCAGACAGTCCAGCAAGACCGCGACGCCGCCGGGGCCATAACCTTCATAGCTCAGCTCCTCGACATCCTCGCTCGCGCCGGGATTGGCGCCGCGATCGATCGCGCGATCAATGGTGTCGCGCGGCATGTTGGCGCCCAGAGCCTTGTCGACGGCCGCCCGCAGCCGCGGATTATCCGCCGGGTTGCCGCCGCCGAGCCGGGCGGCGACGGTCAGTTCGCGGATGATCTTGGTAAAAACCTTGCCGCGCCTGGCGTCCTGTCCCGCCTTGCGATGCCTGATATTGGCCCACTTGCTATGTCCCGCCATGTCCTGGTCCGCCGCTTTCCGCCCATTCTGCATGCTCCGAACCATTGCGTCCATGACGCGGTTCGTCGCCGCATTCCCGCGCCGTTCAATTCCGCGATCAGCGCGGACGGATATGCAACTCGCGCAATTGCGCCGCCGCGACCTCTCCGGGAGCGGCGGTCAGCGGACAGGACGCGGACTGGGTTTTCGGAAACGCGATCACGTCGCGGATCGAGTCGGCCCCGCACAACAGCATCGCCAGCCGGTCGAAGCCGAAAGCGATGCCGCCATGGGGCGGGCAGCCATGGCGCAAGGCGTCGAGCAGGAAGCCGAACTTGCGTTCGGCCTCCTCCGGCCCGATGCCCAGCAAGTCGAAAACTGCCTGTTGCGTCTCCGGCCGCGAGATCCGAATCGAACCGCCGCCGAGTTCGACGCCGTTGAGCACCATGTCGTAGGCGCGCGAGAGAGCGCCGAGCGGGTCGGCGCGCAACTCGTCCGCGCCGCGGGACGGCGCGGTAAATGGATGGTGCAGAGGGGTCAGACCGCCGCCGGCCGCGGTTTCGAACATCGGAAAATCGACCACCCACAGCGGCGCCCAGCCCGCCCGCGCGAGTCCCAGGTCGCCGGCGACCCGCACCCGCAGCGCGCCGAGCGAAGCGTTCACCGCGGCAATCCTGTCGGCGCCGAAAAAGAGGATGTCTCCCGCTTCCGCCCCTGTCGCGGCAAGCAGGCCGTCGATCGTCGCGTCGTCCATGAACTTGACGATGGGGGACTGCAATCCCGCGCGGCCGCGGCAAGGATCGGTCACCTTGATCCAGGCCAGCCCGCCGGCGCCGCGAGCGCGGGCGAATTCGGCATAGCCGTCGATCTGCTTGCGGCTGAGCCTTTCGCCGCCGGGCACGCGCAAGGCCGCCACCCTGCAGTCGTCCCGCGCGGCGGGCTCGCGGAACACCTTGAAATCCACATCGCGCATCAACTCCGCCAGATCGACCAGTTCCAGGTCCACGCGCAGGTCGGGCCTGTCGCTGCCGTAACGGCGCAAGGCCTCGGCGTGACTGATGCGCGGAAAAGGTCCGAGCTCCGCATCCAGGGTCGCGGCGAAGACATGGCGGATCAGGGACTCCATCGAGTCCATCACCTGCTCTTCCTCGACAAAGGACATCTCGACATCGATCTGGGTGAACTCGGGCTGGCGGTCGGCGCGCAAGTCTTCGTCGCGAAAACAGCGGGCGAACTGGTAATAGCGGTCCATGCCCGCGACCATCAGCATCTGCTTGAACAGTTGCGGCGACTGGGGCAAGGCGAAAAAGCGGTGCGGATGCGTTCGACTCGGCACCAGGTAGTCCCGCGCGCCTTCCGGCGTGGCTCTGGTCAGCAGCGGCGTCTCGATTTCGAGAAATCCCCGGCCATCGAGAAACTCGCGCGCGGCGCGGGCGAGACGAGAGCGGAACCGCAGGCGTGCGGCCATCTCGGGCCGGCGCAAGTCGATGTACCGGAACCGCAGGCGGATGTCTTCGCCGGCCTCGACGTGCCCGTCCACCGGAATCGGCGCGGTCTCCGACCGGTTGAGGATTTCCAGACCCTTGCCCAGCACTTCGACCTTGCCGGTGGCCATGTCCGGATTCTCGGTTCCCGCGGGCCTGGGACGCACCTCGCCAGCGACGCGAACCACGTATTCGTTGCGCACCTGTTCGGCCGCGGCGAAACTCTCGGCCGCGGCCGGATCGAACACCGCCTGGGCGATGCCTTCGCGATCCCTGATATCGAGGAAAATGACGCCGCCGTGGTCCCGCCGCCGATGCGCCCAGCCGCACAGCGTAACTTCCTCGCCGAGCAAGGATTCGTTCATTTCGCCGCAATAATGGCTGCGCATCGCGTTTCCCTTCGGTCGCCGCCCGCAAAAGGCCGCGCATTATAACGCGAAGGGCCGGCGCTTGCCCCGCGGCCGGCAGGCTCATTTCGCTCCAGCCCATGCCGCCGTTGAGCAAGCTTGTCGCCGGATCCGGCGCTTCCGCCGAAGGCTGTTGCCGGGGATTGCCGGAAGTGGTATATTCGCCCTTTGGGCATATTGTTGATTTTATTGATCCTTTGGCCCTCGAGGCTCTGGAGCGAGCCGCAAGTTGACAAAGAACACGAACGATTGTGATGCCCGTAGAACACGGGATCATATCGTTTTCGCACGGGCGCGCCTGTACATTCGGCGTTGCCCGGATTGCAGAAGACAAGCGCGGGAACACTGATTCGGCCGGTCGCGACGCCTGCGGGCGACGGCCCCGAAGCGACAACAAGCTGAAAGATTGTTGCACATTTTCATACATTGCGATCAGGCGCCGGTTTTACCCGGGCCTGCGGTGCCGCAGCGGCCCGGAAAACGATCCGCCGGCCGTCGGCATCGCCGGATTTCCAGTTGATCGCCAACCCGACGCCGGCCCGGGCCTTGCGCCTCCGAACCCGGCCATGCCGGAATCCGGCCGGCCCAGGCATTCCCCCGCTTGCTTCTGCGTTTATCCAATGAGGAAAAACGCATGAAACGCATTCTGATAAATGCAGCCCAGCACGAAGAACTGCGGGTTGCGCTGGTCGACGGCCAGCGATTGTACGACCTCGACATAGAATTCCCCAGCAAGGCGCGCAAGAAAGCCAATATCTACAAAGGCAAGGTGACCCGGGTCGAGCCCAGTCTCGAAGCCGCTTTCGTCGACTTCGGCGACGGTCGCCACGGATTTCTGCCGTGGAAGGAAATTTCCGATGAATATCGGGGAAAAACCGAAAACGGCGGCAAGAACAATGTTCCGATCAGCGAAGGCGCCGAAATCGTTGTGCAGGTCGAAAAGGAAGAGCGCGGCAACAAGGGCGCCGCCCTGAGCTCTTTCGTCAGCCTGGCGGGACGCTATCTGGTATTGATGCCGAATAATCCGAGGCTCGGAGGCATTTCGCGCCGCATAGAAGGCGACGAACGCTCGGAATTGAAAGAATCGCTGCGCTCGCTGGACATTCCCGACAACATGGGATTGATCGTGCGCACGGCCGGCGTCGGCAAACAGGCCCAGGAGCTGCAATGGGATCTGGACTATCTGACCAGCCTGTGGCGGGCGATCCAGGAAGTCGCCGGCCGGAAAAAGGCGCCTATCCTGATTCACGAGGAAAGCAATGTCGTCTTGCGCGCGATTCGCGACTATCTGCGCAAGGAAATCGGCGAAGTACTGTTCGATACCCGGGAATCCTACGAAGAGGCGATGCAGTTCGTGCGCCAGGTAATGCCGCAATATGAAAGCCGCATCAAGTTGTATGAAGAGAAACTGCCCCTGTTCAATCGCTTCCAGATCGAGAACCAGATCGAAAGCGCTTTCGGCCGCGATGTGAAACTTCCCTCCGGCGGCACGATGTCGATCGATCCGACCGAAGCCCTGGTCGCCATCGACATCAATTCCGCCCGCGCCACTCGCGGCGCCGATATCCAGGAAACCGCGCTGACCACCAATCTCGAGGCGGCCGATGAAATCGCCCGGCAGTTGCGGCTCAGGGATATCGGCGGCCTGATCGTCATCGATTTCATCGACATGAGCTCGAACCAGCATCAGCGTCTGGTGGAGAATCGCATCCGGGAGGCGCTCGAGCCCGACCGCGCGCGAGTGCAACTGGGCCGGATCTCCCGCTTCGGACTGTTCGAGATGTCGCGGCAACGGCTGCGCGCATCCCTCGACGAGACCGCCAGCATCGTCTGTCCCCGCTGCAGCGGCCAGGGCCGGGTCAGGGACGTCAAGTCGCTCGCGCTGTCGATCATACGCATCATGCGGGAAGAGGCGAGCAAGGACAGGAATCGCGAAGTCCGCGCCGCGGCGCCGCTCGACGTCGCCGCCTATCTGCTCAACGACAAGCGCGATGAAATCGCCGATATCGAACAGGAAAGCGGCGCCAGGCTCGTGGTCGTCCCCGCGGCCGAACTGGTCACGCCGCATTACCGGATTACCGGCGTCAATCGCGCAGGCGAAGAATATGAGATCGACAGCACCGCGGTTCCCGCCGCCGCAGTCGAGGCCGAAACCGTCCGGCGACAGCCTGCGGTGAGCCGCAGCGCGATCGCGGATGCGCGGCCGCAACGGCCGGCGGCGGTCGCCGGCCCGGTCGCCTTTCTGTCCAATGCGATCCGCGTCCTGTTCGGCGGCGGCGAAGCGGCAAGCCCCGCCAAATCTCCCGCAACCTCGACCGGCGCGCGCGCGCCACGGGAGAAACCGGACCGCTCCGCGCCGTCGCGCGAACGGAAATCCGCGGGCCGGGCCAGGGCCGGCAACGGCGGCAAGACCAGGAGCGGCGCCAAGTCCGATAAACGCGGCAAGCCGGAAAGCGCCGTCGCGGACGAAAAAGGCGGCAAGCGCGAAAAAGCCCCGCGCAAGGAAGCCGCCGGCCGCGGCGGCAGGACGCGAAAACAGCCTTCCGGGAAAGCGGAGAAAAAAGTCCCCGAAAACCGGCAAGCTGAAAAACCGTCCGGCGAAGAAGACGCCGCCGCCGGAGAACAGCAGGCGACGCAAGGCAAGGCCAGGCGGCGGCCCGCCGCGAAACGTCCCCGCAACAACACGCAGCGCAAGCGCGGACCGAGACCTGCCGAAACCGGCAAACCGGACTCGGCCGTTGCCGAGGAGAATTTGACGACCGCGGAACCCGCGGCGGAGGCGCAAGAAGTCTCGACGAAGACCGCGGCGGAAGCGACCGGGCGGCCAGACGGCGCGCCGGCGCGCGCAGCGGGAAAAACCGGCGCCGAAGCGACCTCTTCCCCTGTCGAAACCGGAACATCCGCGGCCGATGCCGGGAAGACGGCCGCGACCGGGCCGGGCAAGCCCGCGCAAGATCGGCCGGAATCCGAAGCATCGCCCGCGCCGATTGCCGGAGATGCGGCGGCAGCGAAGCCCGACGGCGATGCAAGCGGCAAGTCCGGGACCAGGACAAGTTCCGGCGGCAAATCCAGAACCCGGCGGCCGCGCAAGCGAACGGCGAAACCCGCCGGAGATGACGCGCCGGCATCGAGCGCGACGGCCGGACCGGCGGCAAAGATGCAAGCGGCGGAACCGGCGGCGTCAGGTCCGACTGAAGCCGTCGGCGGCGCGGCAAGAACCGAACCGTCGGCCGAGACTTCGCCCGCTGCCGGGCCGAACGGGGAAAAACCCGCAAAACCGAAGCAGCCCGCGGAAGCGAAAGCGGGGATGAAAGCCGAAGTTGCCGGCGCCGCGGCGGACGAAACCGCGGCCGGCGCCGCTCCGGACGGCAAACAGGCCGCGCCGGAAGCGAATGAAACGGCCGCCGCCGAATCCGCGCTCCAGGGCCGGGCGCCGAATGATCCGCGGGAAGTGCGCCGTCGCCGGCAAGCGTCGGCCGCTTCAAACTGATCCGGAGGCGGGCCAGCCGGGAAAGCCCCGATCAAATCGCGGCTTTCCCGCAGCGCATGATCGCGATACAGGCCCGCGGTACAGGAAAGCACCGCCGGATGCGACGGCGCAAGCCGTCGCATCCGCGCGCAAGACAAAACCGCGCTTTCGTCTCGCGGCAATGAGCAATCCCGCGAATGGAATTATTCAGGGCATGCCTGGAGGGCCTGCTCGAGTTCCGGCAAGGCCTTGAACAGGTCCGTCACGAGGCCGTAATCCGCCACCTGGAAGATCGGGGCTTCCGCATCCTTGTTGATGGCGACGATGACCTTGCTGTCCTTCATGCCGGCGAGGTGCTGGATCGCGCCCGAAATGCCGACCGCTATATAGAGTTCGGGCGCGACTACCTTGCCTGTCTGTCCGACTTGCATGTCGTTGGGCACGAATCCCGCGTCGACAGCCGCGCGCGAGGCGCCGATGGCCGCATTCAACTTGTCGGCGATCCTTTCCAGCAATGCGAAATTTTTGCCGTTCTGCATGCCTCTGCCGCCGGAAATCACGACTTTCGCCGAAGTCAGCTCGGGCCGTTCGGAAACAGCGAGATTTTCGCCGACGAAAAGGGACAGATCCTGCTCCGCGACGATATCGCATGGTTCGATCGGGGCCGCGCCGCCGCTGCCCCGGGCATCGAAGGCGGTGGTTCGCACAGTAATGATCTTTATCGGATCGGCGGACCGCACGGTCGCCAGCGCGTTGCCGGCGTAGATCGGCCGCACGAAAGTGTCCGCCGATGCAACGGCGGAAATATCGGAAATCTGCGCCGCGCCGAGCAGCGCGGCCAATCGCGGCATGAGGTTCTTGCCGGTCGTCGTCGCCGGCGCCAGCACATGAGAACAGGAGCCCGCCAGCTCCCGCGCCAGCGGCGCCACACTTTCGGGCAATTGATGTTCGTAACAGGCAGCGTCCGCCAGGATCACGCCGGAGACTCCGGCTATGGCCGCTGCGGCCTCGGCCGCCGCGGCGCATCGATAGCCCGCCACCAGCACGCGGATCTCGGCCTGTTCCAGGTGTCCCGCGATTTCGGCCGCCGCGGCGACGGCATGCGAAGTCGCCGCCTTGAGCGTGTTGTTGTCGTGTTCCGCGATGACCAATATCGACACGGCCGCTTCCCTATATCACCCTTGCTTCGGTCCTGAGCTTGTCGACGAGATCGGCCGCGGTTTCGACGATGACGCCGGCTGCCCGCGCGGCGGGCGGCGCAACGCGCAAGGTCGTCAGGCTCGACGCGGTATCCACGCCCAACTCGGCCGGCGTCGATTCGTCGATCGGCTTGCGCTTGGCCTGCATGATATTGGGCAGGGAAGCGTAACGCGGTTCGTTCAACCGCAAGTCGGTGGTGATCACGGCCGGCAGTTTCAGCGAAACCGTCTGTTCGCCGCCATCGACTTCCCTGCCGACGACAATGCGGTCGCCGGCCAGTTCGGCCTTGCAGGCGAAAGTGCCCTGTCCCGCGCCGGCGAGCGCCGCCAGCATCTGGCCCACCTGGTTGTTGTCGCCGTCGATGGACTGCTTGCCCAGGATGATCAGATCGGGGGCTTCCCTGTCCGCCAGGGCCTTGAGCATCATGGCGACCTGCAAGGGCGCGACATCGCCGTCGACCGCCACCAGCACGCCGCGGTCGCAACCGAGCGCAAGCGCGGTGCGCAATTGCTCCCGGCAGGCCTGGGGGCCGATGGAAACCGCCACGATTTCCTCGGCCTGCCCCTGCTCCTTCATGCGCACGGCCTGTTCGACCGCGATCTCGCAAAAGGGATTCATCGCCATCTTCGCATTGGCGAGTTCCATGCCGGTGCCGTCGGACTTGACGCGGACCTTGACGTTGGCATCGACTACGCGCTTGACGGCGACGAGAATCTTCATGGCAAGAGGATATCGGACAGGTGCCTGAAAGGGCGGCAATGATGCCGTTTTTGCCGCAAGGGGTCAACCGGTGTCCCGCGCGGTTCTGCCGAGTTCGAACAAGCAGCCGTCGCTGTCGACGCCGACGACGAGTTCGCCGTTTTCCCGATATTGCCTGGCGGCGGCGACCAGACGATAGAACACGGCTCTGCTCAACAAGCCTTCCATGCCGCCGCGCACATGCACCGCGGGACGGGGCTGTTCGCCGCCGGCGACGCGAATCGGATGCGCCGCCCCGGCCGCGACGGTTTCTTCCGTATTGGTGAGGAAGACGATCGTCTGGCCGCGGCCGGGCGCGCGGATTTCCATGTCGATGATCAGAAACGGACAATCGTCCACCCGGATGCGAACTTTTTCCGCCGGATTGACGAGAAAATACTCGTCTCCTTCCCGTTTCAGGATCGAAGCGAACAGGTTGATCATGGCCTGGCGCCGGATCGGCCTGCCTTCATGATGCCAGACGCCGTCGCGAGCGATGCGCAGATCGATATCTCCGCAACAAGGCGGATTCCAGAGATGCACCGGCGCGGGGCCGCGCGACCCCTGCGCATGGCGCGCCATCCGGAACGGATCCGGCGGCGCGCCTGTCTTGTCGCCGGGCTGGCCGTTCAAAACGTTATGTCCCCGGACAATTCCGCTCTCGGGCATCCTCTGAATGATTCCATCCATGGAATTATTGGCTGCCGCAAGACCAGGGCGCGGTCTTGTCCCGCTGCCGGATGCGACGGCTCGCGTCGGCGCATCCGGCGGCGCTCTTCATGTACCGCGGACATGCGCCCGCAGGGAAGCCCTGACCTGATCGGAGCTTCCCTTCGCCCGGCTTTTCCGCCGCGCTCCCTGTGCGCCGTCTTTCGGCGGATGGCGGCGCCGGTGGTACACTGGCGCCGGCCCCGATCCGGTTCCCGCATCATGCCCGCAAACGATTTCCTGCACTCGGATTTCGCGCTCCTGTTCAGGCGCGACCGCCCCCTGCTCGATGTCCGCTCGCCTGTCGAATTCGCCAGGGGGGCTTTCCCCGCCAGCAACAATATCCCCTTGCTGACTGATGCGCAACGCGCCGCGGTGGGAACCCTGTATCGCCGCCGCGGCGGCGAGGCCGCGACGGCGCTCGGCCGCAAGCTCGTGAGCGGCGAGTCGAAAAGCAGACTCGTCGGACGCTGGCGCGATTTCATCGAGCGCAATCCCGAAGCGCGCCTGTATTGTTTCCGCGGCGGCCAGCGCTCGCATATCGCGCAGCAATGGCTGCGCGAGGAAGGCCTCGACGTTCCACTCGTGCCGGGGGGCTACAAGGCCTTGCGCAACTTCCTGCTGCGCGTGCTCGAAGAGGCGGCGAAACTCGATTTCCTCGTCGTCGCGGGAAAGACCGGCTGCGGCAAGACCCATCTGCTGGCGGAATTGCCCTGCGCATTGGATATCGAAGGCGCCGCGCGCCATCGCGGTTCGGCCTTCGGCGCCCTGCCCGTTCCGCAGCCGTCCCAGATCGACTTTGAAAACGCCATGGCCGTCGCCCTGCTGAAACTGGAATTCGAGTCGTTGCCAGCGCTGATCGTCGAAGACGAAAGTCGCGCCGTGGGTTCGCTCGCCATTCCTCCCGCGCTGTTCGACCGCATGCGGCAAGCGCCGCTCGCCCTCGTCGAGGAAAGCCTGGAGGTCCGGGTTGAAACGATCCTGCGCGACTACCTGCTCGCCAATCTGGCCGCCTGGCGAGACCTGCGCCCGGAACAGGGCGCGGCCATGCTCGAGCAATCCCTGCTCGCGAGCCTCGGGAAGATTCGGCGCCGGCTCGGAGACAGCGGTTTCCGCGAGGCGGGGGCCTTGATGCGGCGCGCATTCGCCGCCGGAACCGGGGAAAATCCTGCGCCGCACCGGCAATGGATCGCGTTCCTGCTCAAGCATTATTACGATCCGATGTACGAATTCCAACTTGCGCGCAAACTTGCCCGCGTGCGACGGCGGGGCCGCCGCGAGGAAATCGCGCGCTGGTGCCGCTGCTACATATCCTCGTCGGCGACCGCGTAAATGCCGTCCGCGTTGCGCAGATAGTTGCCGTAGTCCATGCCGTAGCCGTAGACATAGCGGTCCGGCACGCGCAGGCCGGTAAAATCCGCCGCGGTCAGAGTCCCGGGCCGCGGCCGCTGTTTGTCCGCCAGCACCGCGGACAGCGTCCGGGCCGCTCCCTGCTGCCGGCAAAAGCGCAATACGGCGGCCAGGGTATGGCCCTCGTCGAGAATATCGTCGACGACGAGCACCGCGCGCCCGCGCAGTTCAAGCGCCGGCATGGTCCGATATTCGAGTTCGCCGCCGGCGGTCGCGCCCCGATACCGGCCGACATGCAAATAATCGAGTTGCAGGGGAAATCGCAACCGCAAGGCCAGCAGGCCGGTGACGATCAGCCCGCCGTTCATGACGCAAAGCAATATGGGGTCGCGGTCCGCGAGTTCGGCGGCGACCTCGCGCGCCATCCTGTCCAGCGCCGCTTCCACCTCGCCGGCGTCGTGAATGCGGGTCGCGCGGCCCGCTATCGCGGCTATCTCGACGGCGGTCGGCACGGCGCTCAGAATTCCGCCGGCGGCTCCGGAACCACCGCCGGCAGGCCGTCGATCGTAGTGGTCGGGAAGGCGACATCGGCGCCGCGGGCGTGGATGATCGCCACGATGCGCAAGAGCACGTCCTGCTTGATCTCGTGGAAGCGTATCCAGTTGGTGGTCTTCGTGAAGGTATAGACGAAGAAATCCAGCGACGAGGGCGCGAGCTGGTTGAAATTGACGATCATGGTCTGGTCGACATCGATCTCCTCGTGCGCGCGCAACATGGCCTTCACGTCTTCCACGATCGCGCCCATCCTGTCCGCGTCCTGATAGCGGATGCCGATGGTTTCATAGATGCGGCGATGGCTCATGCGCGAAGGGTTTTCCAGCGAAAGCTTGTTGAATACCGAGTTGGGAACGTATAGCGGCCGCTTGTCGAAGGTTCGCACGATGGTCAGGCGCCAGCCGATCTTTTCCACCGTGCCTTCGATTTCCCGGTCCGGCGAACGGATCCAGTCGCCGATGGAAAAGGGCCGATCAAGATAGATCAGCAGTCCGCCGAAGAAGTTCGCCAGCAGATCCTGGGCGGCGAAACCGACGGCGATGCCGCCGATGCCGCCGAAGGCGAGCACCGCGGTCACTTCCACGCCGAAAGAGGGCAGCGCGACCAGCACCGCCGCCACCATGACCACCAATCGCAGCAAACGCGCCAGCGCCTGCAAGGTGGTCGGATCCATGCGCGTCTGGACCTGGTCCGGCTCGGCCGCGAGCCGATCAAGCAGATGCCGTTCGACGCCGGAAGTCAGCCGGAGCAGGAACCAGGTCAAATTGAGAATGACGATCAGTTGCCTGAAGAGGGTCAGCCGGTCGGCCGTCAATAATCCGACGGACAGTTGCTGTCCCGCGAGTTCCAGGGCGATTACCAGGGCGTTCAGGTAAATCAGCCACAACAGCGGTTGCCGGGCGGCCTCCAGCAAGGCGTCGTCCCAGAAGTTCGCGGACTTCAATGCCTGTCGCGACAGGATCGCGAGCGCCCGCATCGCCAGCGCCGCGACCAGCAGGGCCAGCGCCAGCACGAGCAGCAATTCGCCGAGCCAGGCGATTTCAGACAGGAATTCCGCGGACAGGATATTGCTCATCAGGATCTCGACGCCTTATTGCGGCGCCGGACAGCAAGTCGCGCGCTCGCCCGCCGCCGGCATCTGCCCGCGCGAACCGCGCATCAGCGTTCCGGCAACCTTTTCCTCGAAGTTCATCCGCATCCTCCAGGCCAAGTCGGGAAGTTACCACATTTGCCGTCGCACGGAACCGGCGCGGGCCGCCTGCGCCCGTAATCAGGGAAGCGCTGATTCAGTCAGAGCCTCCCTGCGGCGCATGCCCGAGATACAAACCTGCGTTGCAAATCCGCGTACAAACTCGCGATACAGGAAAGCACCGCCGGATTTAACGGCGCAAACCATTGCATCCGCGAGCAAGACAAAACCACGCTCGTCTTGCGGCAATGAACAATTCCATGGATGAAGTTATTCAGAAGATACTCAAGGCGAATCAGAAAAACGCCGCATTTCGCCAATTGCCGCCGCAGCGACGATTCGGTCCGACAGGTTGCCGAACCGGCGCGGGCTATTGGTCCCCGACAGCGCTCGGGAAGGGACGTGTCGCGGAGGTCCGGACAAGCCAATTCGCGGTATGCGCTGTTACCGCCATTTTGGAGTGCTCCTGTAAAGTCAATGAAGGGTCTCGCACGGCGGCATTATACAACGGCATCCGCGCCGCGCGCATGTGACCGGGATCACAAGTTGGCGAAATTTTTCGGCCGCCCAAGCGGCCGCGAAACGCCGGCGTTCCGTTCGGCCGCAGCGCGTCCCGGCCAGTTGCGCAGCCCGCCTCAGCCCCAGCCTGGAAATGATCCCGAGCCCCTCGCAAGCCGAGAGAGCGCTGCCGAAAAAGCCGTCGGATGCCGGTTTTCGACAAATTCATTGCAGAAAAATCAAATAGTTGTGGACAGGTTTCGTTCCGCTTGCGCAGGTGGGGCGGTTTTCCCGCAGTTCGCCGAACCGGGACGACGGACGATTCAGCCGTCGAGTCGTCGCCCATGTTTTCGGGAAGACGCTCGCGCGGTCCATGTCTTTTCTGCGGCCGCGTTTCGGTCCGTCTCAAGGTGTCGCTGTCCGAAAAACGCGGTGTCGCTGCTCCGGAAAATTATTCGGCGAACGCTGCGAGGCTGCCCCGGCCGACGGCTTCGCAGGCCGGAAGTTCCCGTTCATGTTCGCGCGGCGATTCAGCGGCCGGCCCGCGCGAATCCGGCGAATGCGCAGGCATATCAACAAGTTCTGATTGGCGGTAACAGCGCAAACCAGAGATACGATAATCGGCCTGTCGGTAGCGATGCTGGGCAAGGCCCCGGGCACCGCATTGCTCAACGAGTGGTACGGCGTCTACAACGCCAGCGTGGACAAGGGCATGAGCCCGGAAATGGCCTTGCTGGAGTTGGCGAATCACATCGCCGCCTCGAGCGCCTTCACGTCCATGTATCCCTTCTTCATCACGAATACGGAGTTCGCCCGGGATTTTCTGACCGCGGCCCTGGGCGAGGCGCCGTCGGCGGAAGTGCTGGCCCTGGCGACGGGCCTGCTCAACGGCGGTATGGGCCGGGGCGAAATGGGCCTGCTGGCTGTCCAGCAGTTGTTCGAGATCCGCATGCAGGGGGAGAGCCATCCCGCCTACGGCGATTTCGGCGCCATCGCCATGATGTTCGCCAACAAGGTGCAGGTGGCCACCTATTACACCGTGGAGAAACGCTGGGAAGGTGCTTCCTCGAGCGTGCTCGGCGGCGTGACCGGCGACGGCGACAGCGTGGACATGGCCAAGGAAGCCATCGACATGATGCGGCGTCCCGGCAAGAGCTTCGAGTTGACCACGGGCGTCGACCGGCTCGACGGCACCCTGGGCGACGACACCTTCGTCGCCACCGAGAAAACCCTGACCGGCGTGGACCGGCTCGACGGCGGCGAGGGCATGGACACGCTGGAGCTTTCTTCCAGCGGCTCCGACGACGATGTCAATATCTCTTCCGGGGCGAGCGTCATGCACGTGGAGACGCTGACGGTCGACAGCGGCGGCGACTTCTCGGCGGACCTGAGCGGCTGGGAAGGCCTGACGGATGTCGTCCTGAGCGATGTCGCGGGAGATGTCGAACTGGACGCCGGCGGCGCCGATGTCTCGTCCAAATCCCTGGAAGGCGGCACCGTCGAGATCATGAACGCCGCCATGGTAAATCTCGAGGACGTGAGCGAAAGCACGCAGGTGAACATCTTCGGCACGGACACGACGACCTCGGTCATGGTCGAGGGCGGCAAGGGCGTCGAGGTGGGCAAGTCGACCGCGCATTCGGAGACGGTCAAGCGCGTGACGCTCGACGGCGTGCGCGACGGCATGGGCGACGACGGCAAGCGCTACGGCACCAACACGGCCGCCAAGGAAGCCGCAGACGGAAAAGCCGCGGTAGCCGCGGTCAACAACAAGGACAGCGTGCCGGTGCACATCTACTCGAAGGCGATCGAGTCCGTCGACCTGCGCAACACCAACACCACCTTGCTGGTGGAGAACGCCGCCAAAGACATGATGTCGCTGACGGCCATGGTCGACCGGTTCGGCCTGTATTCCAAGGCGAGCGAGCACGGCAAGCTGTGTCTCAAGGGCATCGAGGATCTCGCGATCGAGGTAAAGGGCGATTCCAACATCCGCCTGGCTTCCGACCAGATCAAGACGGTCGCCGTTTCCGGCGCCGGCGATCTGATGCTGGACGTGACCAAGTTCGCGCCGGCGGTGGCGGAGAAAGCGGCCGATGTCAAGCCGTCCGAGACGCTGGAGAGCATCGACGCGAGCGAGGCGAGCGGCGCCGTCAAGATCGCCGCTCTCAACAAGAGCGTCATGTCCTACATGGGGAGCATGGGCAAGGACGACGTGAGCGTGACGGCGTTCAACGCCAAGGGCCTGACGGCGAACCTCGGCGCCGGCGACGACATGTTCACCGTCGCCAACGTCAAGGCCGGCAAGAGCCGGATCGACGGCGGCGCGGGCATGGACACGCTGGTGCTGAAGGAAAAGACCGGCGCCAATCTCAAGGGCGCCGGAGACGCCTACACGGGCTTCGAGACCATCACCCTGGACGCGGGCGGCGGCTCGGGCACCTACGACCTCAAGGGACTCGACATCGACAAACTGATGATCAGCAAGGGAGCCGCCGGCAAGATCACGTTCAAGGATGTGGCTTCCGGCACTGAGCTGAAGGTTTCCAGCAAGGCGCCGGACAGCGCGACCGGCAAGAGGTCTGCTGTCACCAGTGTTGAAGCAAGCTACATGCTGGCGGACGGCGACGATGACGAGTTGATGCTGCATCTGCACACCGATGGCGGCGCCAAGGATGAGAAGGGGGAGTTGGGGGTCAACAACCAGGGGATACTTAATCTGACCCTTACTGTGGACAAGGAAGTGGAAAAGGTGACCGTGCGCTCCACGGCGACTGTCAAGGCCGAGGACAAGACAGTCAAGGTCGGCGACTACGTCAACCGGCTCACCATCACCAACAGTACCGACACCAACAGGGTCGAGGAGTTGGTGGTTACCGGGGACGCCGGTCTCTTTATCAACAGAGAAGCAACCGTCAAAGGCGGGAAGTACGCATCCTTGACTCACATAGACGCCTCGGAGAACACGGGAGGCTTTTTCATCCGCGCAAGCGGGACAGATGGCTCCCCGGCGATAACAATTCTCGGCAGTCCAGCCGATGATGCGCTGTGGGGAATAGGCGGCGGCAAGGCCGACACGCTGACGGGCAATGCCGGCAACGATGTGATCGTTGGCTATGACGGCGAAGACAAAATCACAGGCGGCGCGGGGGCTGACAGGTTATTCTCTTACTTCACTGGCGTCACGCAATGGGGAGATGAATTCGCTTCTGTGGCGCATAATAAGGCTGCCGACAGCCCTGATGCTCACAAGGACACATTTATCTACAAAGCGGCGTCTGATTCTCAGGTCGACCTCGACAAGATGACCGGCTTCGACATGATCTTCACCTTTAGCAGCAGCGGCGACAACGCAGACAGGATCCAGCTGAGCCCGGTGCTGGATCTGAGGGGGAGCGTCAAACCAGCGGACGACAGTGTAAAAGGCAGTAATCTGAAGACGGTGATCGGCGATGGCAAGGATGTGTTCGTGACCGAAGCGACTGGCACCGCATTCGCCAGGGCCAACTCCGTCGCGATTGTCAAGACGACCGAGGACAAGACCAAAGTCAACAAGGGTCATCCTGTTTTCTTCAGCATCAGAGATGATGTCGACTGGATTACGGGCAACAATATGCAGTTGACCTGGGTGCTGGTGGATGTGGACGGAGACGGCGATTTCAGCGCCGGCACCGACATGGCGATTGCGCTGGCCGGTCATATGGACCTGGATGCGACTGTTTTCAGCTGATCCGGCGCTGCGCCGCCCGCAGCCGGGACGCTGGGCGAACCGGATTTTTCCGCCAGACCCGGAACCCCCGGCCCCGGCCGGGGGTTCTGCTTTTCCGCGCCCCTCGCCGCGGTCGAGTGCGCGGCGAGCGGGTTTTCCGGGAAACAGCGCGGCCAAACGACTCATCCGGCGCCGGCCGGAGAGGCCCCCTTTCCCAACCAACCCGCCAACCGGCGGCTGCTGGACAAGGGGGCGCGCGGGAGGCCGCGGAGAAGCGCAAGGCGTCGGCGCGGGCGAAGGCGGAACATCTGTTTCTGGATGAACGCCGTCACGCTCACGTCATCCTTGCCCATGCTCCCCATGCAGGACATGACGCTCTTGCCGAGATCGGCGATCTTTACATGAAGCGCCACTTCGGCTATGCCGAGGTGCGCTGCCGGGGTCTGGCAAAGAACGCGCAGCGCAGCGCTGCCGGGATTCGCCAACCTGCTCGTCGCGAGGCGTTATGCCGCGGGCTGACGCAGGGTCGGTGCGGCCGCGACCGTCGCGAGACGGGCGGAGACGGTTGATCGGCGCTCCGGGAAGACCTTGGCCCCCCCTTTTTTCGGTCCGAAAATGCGATGATTCGCGCGTCCGGCGGGTTTCGGCGCGCCGCGAACGGCCCAGACTGCTCGAACGCTCGCCGAAACCGCAATTGTGCAGAGCTTCCTTCTTAAAGTTTTTCGGCCGGCATCTGATAACTGTACATGATTACAGCAATTGGGGAAGCCCCGATTCATCGGGGCTTCCCCGCGGCGCAGGGACGCGCTGCCGGATGCGGGCGCAGGCCGTTGCGTCCGGGAGCGGGACAAGACCGCGTTTCGCCTTGCGACGATGAATAATGCCATGGATGGGATGATGCGGGGGAATGCCCGGCAACCGCGAGGACAGCCATGCAAGGATTGACTTCCCGTCAGGCGCAGATCCTGGACTTCATTCGGGAGCATTTGCGGGACAGCGGATATCCGCCGACGCGGTCCGAAATCGCCGGCCGCATGGGATTCAGGTCGGCGAATTCGGCCGAGGAGCATTTGCGCGCCCTGGCGCGCAAGGGCGCCATCGAGATGGCGCCGGGGACCTCCCGCGGCATTCGCGTTCCCGCGCAACCGCCTCTCGGCCTGCCGATTATCGGCCAGGTCGCGGCCGGCTCTCCCATTCTCTCCGAAGCGTCGATAGCCGATTACAGCGCGGTGCCCGGCGACATGTTTTCGCCGCGCGCCGATTACCTGCTTGTCGTCAAGGGCGAAAGCATGATCGGCATCGGCATCTGCGAAGACGATCTGCTCGCCGTGCGCAAGACCGCCGAAGCCGGCCACGGCGATATCGTCGTGGCGAGAATCGAGGATGAAGTCACCGTGAAGCGCTTGCGCGCAAGCGGTTCGCGCCATTTGCTCGAGCTGGCGGCGGAAAACCCGCGCATCGCGCCAATCAAGGTCGACCTGCGCCGCGACCGTTGCAGCATCGAAGGCGTCGGCGTGGGCATCATCCGGCTGGGGCTATGAATGCAGGCCCATGGACGCGCCGCCGAATCCGGAAGATACCTGAGCCATTCCTGCCGCGTCAGCTCCGCTTGCCCGCGCTCGCCCGCCAACCGCCGTCGCGATAATACGCCCGCCAGCCCGTAGGCTTGCCGTTCGCGAGGGATTGCACGAAATGCTCGCGCGTCTTGCGGCTGAATGCGAGCACGGTCTGATTGCCCTTGTCGTCCTGCGCCGGCGCGTCGAACAGATAGCTGAACTTGGCGTCGATTTCATTCCGGTGCGGCAACAGTTCGGCGATTTTCGGCGCGCGCGTCTCGCGATTGCGAGGAAACCCGCTGGCCGCCAGAAACAGGCCCGAGGCGCCTTCGCGCAAGATGAAATGATCATCGACCTTGTCGCATTTCAGCTCCGGCATCGGCACCGGGTCCATCTTCGGCGGCGCGGGCTTGCCGTTGCGCAGCAATTTGCGCGTGTTGCGGCAGTCGCTGCCGACGCAACTGAAATACTTGCCGAACCGGCCGGTTTTCAATTGCATGTCCTGGCCGCATTTGTCGCATTCGATAAGCGGGCCGTCATAACCCTGGATGCGGAACTCGCCCGGCTCGAGTTCGAATCCGTCGCAGTCGGGATTATTGCCGCAGACGTGCAATTTGCGTCGGGCGTCGACCAGATAGGCGTCCATCGCCGCGCCGCATTTCGGGCAGCGCCGCTTCTGGCGCAACTGGATGTTTTCCTGCTGTTCCGCTTCTTCGATGTTGTCCGCGCGAATGGCTTCCTCCCCCGGAATGAGGTTGATGGTCTGGCGGCATTTCTCGTCTCCCGGCAAGGCGTATGCGGAACAGCCGAGAAACACTCCGGTCGAGGCATTGCGGATCTGCATCGGGCGGCCGCAGGCGGGACAGGAAACGTCCACCGCGGTCGGCTTGTTGGCGCGCATGCCTCCTTCCCCGCCGGCCTGGTGGGCCCTGGCGAGTTGCGCGGTGAAATCCCGATAGAACTCGTCAAGCAATTGCTTCCAGTTCTTGCGCCCCGCCGCCACTTCGTCGAGCGAGTCTTCCATGCGCGCCGTGAAATCGTAGTCCATCAGGTCGCGGAAGCTTTCCTGCAGGCGCTCGGTAACGATATCGCCTATCTTGAGGGCGTGGAAACGTCTGTTTTCCAACTTCACATAGCCCCGGTCCCGGATCGTCGAAATGGTCGAGGCGTAAGTCGACGGCCGGCCGATTTCCCGCTTTTCCAGTTCCTTCACCAGGCTCGCCTCGGTATAGCGCGGCGGCGGGCGGGTAAAGTTCTGCTTCGGATCGAGTTTTTTCAGCGCCAGCGTCTGACCGGCGGCGACATCGGGCAATGCCACATCCTCTTCGCGCGAGGGCATGGCCGCGAGATAGCCGGGAAACTGCATGATCCGTCCCCTGGCGCGCAATTCGAATTCGCCGGCGTCCACGCTGATCAGGCTGGAAAGATATTTCGCCGGGACCATCTGGCAGGCGACGAAATATTGATGAATCAGCGCGTACAGCCTGCCGGCGTCCCGGCCCATATCCCGCAACTGTTCGGCGGAGCGGTCGACATCGGTGGGCCGGATCGCCTCGTGCGCTTCCTGCGCCCCCGCCCGGGAACGATAGTAATTGGGCTTGGCGGGCAGATATTCGGCGCCGAAACGCTGCTCGACATGCTTGCGCGCGGCGGCGATCGCCTCATTGCTGATATAGGTTGAATCGGTGCGCATGTAAGTGATATGGCCGGCCTGGTAGAGGCGCTGGGCGAGAGACATGGTCTTGCCGACGCCGAATCCGAGCCGCGTGCTCGCGGCCTGCTGCAAGGTCGAAGTGATAAGGGGCGGCCGCGGCCGCGAAGTCGTCGGCTTGTCCTCGCGCTTGCGCACCCGGTATTCCGCGTCGCGCAGCGCTGCCAGAGCCTTGTCGGCGGTTTGCTTGTCGCCGGGGCGAAAGTTCTTGCCGGCCTGCTTGACCACCTGGCAGCGCAAATCCTGTTTCGCGGCCGCCTCGAGTTTCCCGTCCGCCGCCAGGTCGGCGAAAATTTCCCAGTATTCCTCCGGATTGAAAGCCCTGATCTCCCGTTCGCGCTCGACGACCAGCTTGACCGCCACGGATTGCACCCTGCCCGCGGACAGGCCGCGGGCGACCTTGGACCACAACAGCGGCGACAACATGTAGCCCACGACGCGATCGAGAAAACGGCGCGCCTGCTGTTCCTCGACAAATCGCATGTCGACCTTGCCGGTGTCGGCGAAGGCTTCGCTAATGGCCTTGCGGGTGATTTCATTGAACACGACGCGCCGGAAACGCTCGGGATCGCCGCCGATGGCCTCCTGCAGATGCCATGCGATGGCCTCCCCCTCGCGGTCGCGGTCGCTGGCGAGATAGATCTGCGGCGATTTGGCGGCGAGTTTTTTCAGTTCCCCGACGATCTGCTCCTTGCCGGACAGGATCTCGTATCGGGCCTGCCAGCCGTTCTCCGGGTCCACGCCGAGCCGCTGCGCGAGTTGCCGCTGCTCCCGCTGTTTGCGCGCGGCCTCCTTTTGCGCGGGAGTCATCTTCTTGCTGTTCCCGGCCGCGGAGGCGCGGGCGCGGCGCGCCCCGCCCTTTTCCGGCAGGTCGCGGATATGTCCGACGCAGGACTTGACGATGTATTCGGGACCCAGAAACTTGTTGATGGTCCGCGCCTTGGCGGGCGACTCGACTATAACCAGTGACTTTGCCATTGGTGCTGGCCTGCTCCTTGTTCCATGGTCCGGCATGGCGGCCGGGCCTTGCGATCACGCGACATGATATGGGTATTCGACCTTGTCCGTTCAAGAACTGCTGCGCAGGCACCTGCGAACAATCCCGTCGACGGCATCGTTCGTCGCCGCAAGACCGGAACGCGGTCTTGCCCTGCTCCCGAATGCGGCGGCGGGTCCGTGCGCCTATAGCGCGACTTCGCGGATCCAGCCGTAGTCTTCGGGGATTTCCCCTTGCTGGATGCCGACCAGGAGGTCGTACAGCTTGCGCATGACCGGACCGACCGCTCCACCGCTCTCCAACCCGTCGCCGAGTTCCTTGCGATTGACCGCGCGCCAGGCGCCGTCGAACCAGATGCGGGCTATCGGCGACAATATCGCCGCCGTGCCGCAGGCGGCCATTTCGACGAAAGCGTCGAACTCGGCGCGCAGATCGATGGGCCGTTCCGCGGTCGGCATGCCGAGCCGGTCGGCGGCGAGCCGCATGATCGAACGGCGCGTCACGCTTGGCAGCACCGCCGCCGAACGCGGCGTGATCAGGCTGCCGTCGCGCACGACCGCCAGGATATTGGCCGATCCGGCTTCGTCTATATAGCGCTTTTCCGCCGCGTCGAGATAAAGCGCTTCGCTGGCGCCCCGCCGCTGGGCCTCGCGCGTTGCCAGCAGGCCGCCGGCATAGTTGGCGCCGACCTTGAAATTGCCCGTGCCGCGAGGCGCGGCGCGGTCCATTTCCGAAACCGCCAGCGCGATCGGCGCCATTCCGGCCTGCTTGTAATACGGCCCTACCGGAGAGACGAAAACGCGGAATTCGAATTCCCGCGCCGGCCGCAAGCCGAGGTTTTCGCCCACGCCGATCAACATGGGGCGCACGTACAGGCTGGCGCCGCAACCGTAGGGCGGAATCCATTCGCGGTTCTCCCGCACCGCGCTTTCCACGCCGCGCATGAAAAGCTCCGCCGGCACTTGCGGCATCAGCAAGCGTCCGGCCGCGTGATTCATGCGTTCGCCGTTCAACTCCGGCCGGAACAGCAAGACCCTGCCGTCGCGGGCTGCTTGCGCTTTCAGGCCCTCGAAGCATTCCTGCGCGTAATGCAATGCCGGCGAGCCTTCGTGCAATGGCATGACTTCGCTGTCGGTCAGCCCGCCTTCGTCCCAGCGGCCATTGCGCCAGCGGGCGGAGAAGCGCCAATCCGTCCGGATGTAATCGAATCCGAGTTCAGCCCAGTTCAGCGACTTGCCGCCGATTTTTCGTTCCATTCCCGCGTCGTTCCTGTTGTTGCGATATGTTTCGAACAATTCCATCCATGGAATTGTTCATTGACGCAAGACAAAAGCGCGGTTTTGGCTTGCTCGCGGATACAATGGCTCGCGCCGTCGAATCCGGCGGCGCATCCCCGGCAAAAGCGCGATTATGCCCTGCCGCCGCATACAATCAATGGCTCGCGTCATCGAATTGGGCGGCATACCCATACGCCTCCATGCGCCGCGCGGGCGCGCCGGGCCGGCGCGCGGCTTTCCGCAACGGCCGCCTTTGCGCTAGACTCCGGAACCGCCCGGAAATCCGCGCTTGCCAATGGACCTCATCGATATCGGCGCCAATCTGACGCACAAGTCGTTCGAGCACGATTTTCAGCAGGTTGTGGATGATGCCAGAAGCGCCGGACTAAAGCACATCATTCTGACCGGCACGGATCGCGCGACCAGCGAGGCGGCGGCCCGCCGCGCCGCCGCGGCTCCCGACTTCTTCAGCAGCACCGCGGGGTTCCATCCGCACGCGGCGCGCTTCTTCAGCGCCGGGGAAGGCGCCGCGGTCGCCGCGCTCTGCGAACTCGATCAGGTCGCGGCCGTGGGCGAGACCGGGCTCGATTTCAACCGCAATTATTCGCCGCGGCAGGACCAGCTGGACTGTTTCGAGCAACACCTGGAAATCGCCGCCGCGGTCGGCAAGCCGCTGTTCCTGCATCAACGCGACGCCCACGAGGATTTCCTCGCGATCCTGAAACGGCACCGCGGCCGCATCGCCGGCGGCGTGGTGCATTGCTTTACCGATACGCTGGCGGCCTTGCGCGACTATCTCGAACTGGACATGCATATCGGCATCACCGGCTGGATCTGCGACGAACGGCGCGGCGTCGAATTGCAAGCCATCGCCGGCTGCATACCGCCGGACCGCCTGCTGCTGGAAACCGACGCGCCCTACCTGCTGCCGCGCAACTTGCGGCCGCGGCCTCCCGGGCGGCGCAACGAACCGAAATATCTGCCGGCCGTGCTCGACAAGCTCGCCGAATGCACGGGACGCGGTCATGCCGAGATCGCGCGCCAGACCACGGAAAACGCCAGCAGACTGTTCGGCCTCGGATGTTCTTGTATTCTCTGAATAATTCCATCCATGGAATTATTCATTGCCGCAAGACAAGACGCGGTCTTGTCTTGCTCCCGGATTCAACGGCTTGCGCCGCAGGCAAGCTCTGACTTGATCAGAGCTTGCCTGCCAGTTGCGGAAAACTCCTGCAAAATCCGCAGAACGCTGAATTTCAGCATTTCATAGACGGGAATCAGCAAGTTGCAGACGGATTTCGACATGCCCGGCGCGTCCGGAAAAGTCTTTCGGCAGGCTGCCGGGTTGCCGCGCCATGGCTGAGTTGCTGTTCTACACCACGGCCGGTTGCCATCTCTGCGAATACGCTGCGGCCATATTGGCCGAACTTGGCCAGTCGCGGGACTTCAAGCTTGTGCCGGTGGATATCGGCGAGTCCGAAGCGCTCGTCGCCCGCTACGGGCTGACGATCCCGGTGGTGCGCAATCCCCGCGCCGGCGACGAGTTGAACTGGCCTTTTACTCGCGAGCAGGTTATCGAACTGCTGGAGGCAGAATAAGACGCAAGCCGCCGCGTTCGGGAGCAGGACAAAACCGCGCCCTTGTCTTGCGGCAATGGATCATTCGAGGATGCTCAGGCGTCGGCGAGCGCCGCCGTCAGTTCGCCGATCAAGGCGGGGCCGCGAAAAATGAAGCCGCTATAGATCTGCACCAGGTCGGCGCCCGCCGCCAGCATCGCGCGGCCGTCCTCTCCATTCATGATGCCGCCCACGCCGATGATGGGCATGGCGCCGCCGACTTCCGCCCTGATCGCGCGCACGGTCCGCCGCGCGAGTCCGGTCAGCGGCGCCCCGCTGAGCCCGCCGTTTTCCCGCGCGATGCGCCGGGGCAACGAGGCCGGCCTGGCCAGCGTCGTGTTCGCGGCGATGACGCAATCGGCCTGCCAGGCCAGCAGCGCGGCGCAGACCGAGCGAATTTCCGCATCGCCCAGGTCGGGCGCCAGTTTGCAGGCGATGGGCAGATATGCGCCGGACTCGGCCTCGTATCGCGCCTGGGCCTGTTTCAGCGCTTCCAGCAAGCGCTCCAGACGCGCGCCGAATTGCAGCTCGCGCAGACCCGGCGTATTGGGCGACGAGATATTGACCGCGACATAATCGGCCGCCGCGCGGCATTGGCGCAGGCATTCCAGGTAGTCTTCGACGGCGCGCTCGGCCGGGGTGTCGCGATTCTTGCCGATATTGACGCCGACGATGGTCTTGCTGCGGCGCTGCCGCAGCCGGTCGACCGCATGGGCGACGCCCTTGTTGTTGAAACCCATGCGATTGACGACGCATCGCGCGCGCAGGTCGCGGAACAGTCGCGGCCGCGGATTGCCCGACTGGGGCCGCGGCGTCAGGGTGCCGATTTCCACAAAGGCGAACCCAAGCGCCGCCAGGGCGTCGATATGGTCGCCATTCTTGTCCAGACCCGCGGCCAGGCCGACCCGATGGGGAAACTCCAGACCCAGCAAACGCACCGGCCGCGCCGGCGCCCGGACTTGCGCCGCCAGCAGGCCGGACAGTCCGAGCCGATGCCATCCGTCAAGCATCCCCAGGGCGATGCCGTGGGAAGCTTCCGCGGGGAGCCGAAACAGCGGCCTGGCGATCAACTCGAACAATACGACTCCCATACTTGCGCCTGACGGGCCGCGCCCGGTTCGCCGGAGACCGTCGAGCGCGTTTTCTGCTGGTATCCCCTGAATGATTCCATTCATGGAATCATTCATTGCCGCAAGACTGAAGCACGGTTTTGCCTTGCTCCCGGATGCGCTGGCTTGCGCCGTCGAATCCGGCAGTGCTCCTGTGCCGCGGGCCTGCGCCGCAGGAAAGCTTCGACTTGACCGGAGCTTTTCCAGGTCTCCGATTCGGTCATTGCAGAGTCGGCAGCGTCTCGCGCAATACTTCCTCGCCCCGGGAATTCCGGATTACTATCGCGCGCGCCGCGCGCAGCGGCAGCGGCGTCCGCGCGAACCAGAAAGACTCGCCGCCGGCGCTCGGCGACAGCACCGAAAGCGGCTCCGCATACATCCGCACCCCGGCTCCGTCGAACAGGATCAGGGTGAATTCCCCGGCGTCCGGCGCCGGCCGCGGCGCCTGGCCGGACAACGTCGCCTGCGTCAGGCGCCACGCGCCGCCGGCGCTGATCCGGCCGGAAAACGCGAGACTGCCGGAGTGCGCCGGCGCCGCGGCCCGGCGGGCGCTCGCGCCGGACCCCGTCCCCGATGCGGAAGCCGGCGCGATGTCATATCGCGCAAGCGCGGCCGTCGTCGTCGCCCGGTCCGCGTCGTCCCGCCGGGAAAGCCAGTACTCCGTGGCGAGACGGTAATTGTAGGCGGATATGAACTTGAATTCCCCGCAATAGGACATCATGTCGGTGTGCCCCGCGGTTGCTCTCGAAATGAAGCGCGACCAGCTGCGGTCCCAGCCCCGCGAAAGCCCGAGTTGGCCGTCGGGATAGGGATAGTCGTCGTCAATCCCTATCGCGTGACAGCCCGGCGCGTGCTCGAGGCTGAAATTGTGGCCGAACTCATGCGGAATCGTGCCGTGGATGCTCATATCGCTTACCGCCACCCTGCTTTTTAGCAACGCGACTCCTCCCGCGCGCGAGGGAATAATCCCATGATAGAACTCGTCCGGCTCCGCTTCCATGTTCCACAAGGCGATCAATTCACTGAAAGCGCCATTGATATCCTGCGATTCCGAAGCCAGCGGCGGACCGATTCGCGCCTCGTAGTCGTCGGCGATCGGCAAGAACGCCAAGGTTCCCCGCATCAGCGCATCGGGGTCGAGCGCTTCCTCCCAACCGGTATTTTCCGCATCGGACGAAGACAGGTTTATCGGAATGAATGTCGCGCGGAATGCGGGCGGCCGTGCTCCGAAAATGACGAAAGGCCGGGTTGCGTTGTCGTTTCCATCGGTTCCCGCCGGATCCTCGTCCGGGCCGACGACATGGACAATCCGGTTGCCGGCCTGAAACAGCTCGCCCGGCAGATGGAAAACATATTCCGTGCGCCAGCGCCCGGCCCCGACGGCTTCGGTGACCGCCGGCGCCGACTCGGCCAGGGCCTCGGCAAGAACCTTGTCCCCGGCGTCCAGCACGCGGGTGATCACGCGCGGGGCCTGTTGCGCGGCATGGTCCACGCGCACCGCCAGCGCGGCCCAGCGGCCCAGGATCGGCGTCTGGTACTCGATCTGCTCTCCCTCCCGGTTCCGTTCGAGCACGAGCGGACCCTGGAAATACGCGGTCGAGCGCCAGGATGCATCGGCGGCATCCGGCGAGGACGCCGGATTGCCGACTTGAGCGGGCGCGGGCGCGAACCCGCTGATCTGGGTTCCTTCCGCCAGCAGATTCAACTTGTTCGACTGGAGGCGTTCCCGGAATGACCAGGGCACGGTTCCGTGCAGGGATGTATTGAACCTGACATCCAGCGTTTTCAGCTTGTCCAGTTGGTTCAACCATTCCGGCAAAGCCCCGCTTAACTGGTTGCCTGAAAGATACAGGAATTCCAGTTCGACCAACTCTCCGATCTCCCGGGGAATGCCGCCGCTCAACTTGTTGACGGAAATTTCCGGTTGCATGAAGTCCTGTTGCCGTCGCGACCCTGTTCGAGTCGGGGCTGCTGTTGCGCCTTGCACCGGGATCGCCGTTTCGTTTTCGTTGGCCAGTTCATTGCTGCCGAGAGACAACCAGGTCAATTTTCCGAGTCGGCCAAGTTCCGGCGGGATCGCGCCGGTCAATTGATTCGAGCCCAGGTCCAATCGCTGCAGGCGGGAAAGATCGCCCAACTCCGGTGGAATAGCGCCGGTCAGTTTATTCCAGCCGAGGTTCAGCACCTCCAATGCGCCGAGTCGGCCAAGCTCCGGCGGTATCGCGCCGTCCAGTTGGTTCAAATACATTTCCAGCGACCGCAACCTGGAAAGATCGCCAAGTTCCGGCGGTATCGCGCCGGTCAATTGATTGGCCCCGAGTTTCAGGACCTCCAATGCGCCGAGCCGGCCAAGCTCTCGCGGAATAACGCCGCGCAGCCGGTTCCTGCTCAGATTCAACAACTTCAGCCTGGAAAGATCGCCCAATTCCAACGGTATCGCGCCGGTCAATTGATTGGACTCGAGGTTCAAGGCCTTCAATGCGCTGAGCCGGCCAAGCCCGGAGGGAAAATCTCCCTTGAGATCGCTTGATCCCAGGTCGATGCTGTCGACCCTCCCGTCGGATATGCCGATTCCCCGCCAGCTTTCCAGCTTGCGCCGGTCGCCCCTGCCCCATTGCCGAATCACATTGTCTTCAACATGCAGGTCTGTCTCGATCAGGGCGTTGGCGAAACCGACCAGCGCCCGGCAATCGGCGACCAGGCCGGCATTGGCGTCCGGATCATCGACGAAGGCGCCGTCGGAACATCCGGACTCTTCAAGCAGCGACGCGCCGCTGGCGGCGGGCGTTTTCACCGTAATGCTGAATGCGAGGACATCCATATCGGCGTCGACATCTACCGCGCTATACGTCATGCGGTACACGCCGGTTTTCGACGGCGCGCCGGCGAGTTGCCGCGTTTCCGGATCAAAGCGCACTCCGGGAGGCGCTTGCGGACGAAGAAAGTACCAGATCGGTTCATTGCCGCCGACAGCTTCGGGCAATTGCAATGTTTCGATGGTCTCGCCGAGCAGCCAGGTCTGATCTTCCAGCGTACTGGAGAAGCCGGGCCTGGTATCGGGCCCTTCCACCACGATTCCGAAGCGATGAGTATCGCTATGGCCATCCGCATCTTCCACCCGGTAGATCATCTCGTATTGTCCGGATGTCGTCGGCGTGCCTTTGAGTTGCCGCGTCTCCGGATCGAAACGCAATCCGGGCACTTCCGGTTCCAGCGAATAGCGCAACGGCGCCTTGCCGCCGGAGGCTGCCGGCAATTGCAGCGGGCTGATCGCCTGGTCGATCCGGTAAATCTCGAAATTCAGACTCGTGTCGCCGAAAGCCGGTCCGGGATCGGGCTGCTGCGGCGACGCAGCGGGCAAGGAAGAAATGACCGGAGCCAGCGCGGCAAAGGCGGCGCCGCTCAGCGGCAACGACACGGCATCGATTTTCGCGTCGCAGGACGCCGTCACCATGCCGCCAGCAAATCCGGCCAACTCCCTGTCGAACAGATCCGCGAAAAACCTCACGACCGTGGACCGCGCCGGAAGCGCAACCCGCCGCCGTCCCTCGTCTTCGCCGCCATGCCCCTGCAGCGCCAGTTCGCACGCGGCTTCGGAGGCGCCGGCGTTGCTCAAGGCCAGCGCAAGCCGGCCGGCCTGCGGCACCGCCGGAAACTCGAAGCCGTCGCCGCCTTGCGACCCGGACAGCGACGCCATGCCGGCCAGATCGCCCCGCACGCTCGCCGACAGGAGGTTCCGCACATCGACGGCTCCATCGCATTCGAATATCGCATGGCCGAAGGCCAACTCCCGGTCTCCGTTGCTGGACAGCAGCCGTTGATCACCCTGGCGCGCAAACTCCAGCACGATGCCGGAAGCCGTCGCATCCGCGCCGGCGAACCTGTCGCTGTCGAGTCCGGCTCCCCGCAACTCCACCCTGCATCGATTGGGCGCATCCGTCAGATTCGTCGCCAGCAGCCGGGACCGGAAGCCGTCGCCGTCGATAACCAGCGGCAATACGCGGGAGGATTCTCCGGCAGGATTGTCGTCCCGGGTCATGTGCCCGTCCAGGGCTATCAGGGGCAGCGTCGAGAATACCGCGTCGCGGAGCGCGAACCCCAGCGCGCTGATTTCCCGGTCGCAGGACAGCGCAACTATGCCTTCATCCCATTCGTCCGGAATCGAAACAAGATCCGCCAGCGGGCGCCAGTCGGTCGAATTGGCGGCTACGAGCGCATTGCCCCCGCCCGCGGCCGCGGCCCCGTCTGTTGTCAGTTCGACGGCGCAAGCGGCATCCAGGTAATTGTCATTGGAAAAAACCAGATAAGACTGTCCCAGGCGCGACAGGACCGGCAACTGAAAGCGATGCCCGGAGGAGGCGTTTTCGATCGCGGTCAGGCCAGACAGCGCATCGGCGTCGTTCTGGGCCAACAGCATGCGGGCGGAGACCGGACCGGCGCATTCCATTATTCCGTAACCGGACGCCAGCGCATCTTCGCCTGCGCTCGTCAGCATCAGGCTGCCGGATTCCGCCGCGAGGAAAATGCTTGCCCGCGAACCCGCCGATGCGACATCGGCATGGGCGGCCAGACGGGCCGCATCCAGATCCGGGCCGCGCAGATCCAGTTCGCACCGGTTCGCGGCGCCCGAAATATTGGCAAGGAAGAGAATGGTCTGGAATCCGCCGCCGTCGAGAATCAGCGGAAAGAAGTGATTGTGCTTCGCGCTTTCATCCGCCGGCTGCGCCGACCCGGGCAATGCGAACGAGAGCAGGAAAAGCAAGAGCGCCTGTTCATGGAATTTTGCCGCATGAACGGGGCGGCCGGACAGAAGCGAGAGCGACATGTGTTTTTTTCCTCCGTGATTGTCTTGCAAGGGAACTGCCTGGGCGGTTGGACATGGATGCCCTTGCATAGTTCCTGATGTCGCCCGCAACTGCGCGTTGCCGCCCCCGGAAAGGACGGCGGCGGCAATGAACCGATCCGGCGCATTATTTCTGGTCCGCAAGCGCCGCCTTGATCGCGCCTTGGCGCCGACAAGGCGGCAACTCGACGGCGCGCCGTCGAAGACCGGCGCGCGCCGCATGAAGTATCGCGCGACAGATATCGATGCCGAGACGAACGTCCCCGCGTTCAGCATTGCGCTGAAAGCGCCCGCCGCCGCGTCGCTGCCTGAAGAAACCGGGTGTTGCGGCTGCCGCTCTGGTCGATGATCCCGGTGCCGAGTATTCTCTGAATAATTCCATCCATGGAATTATTCATTGCCGCAAGACAAAACGTGGTTTTGTCTTGCTCCCGGATTCGGCGGCTCGCGCCGTCGAATCCGGCGGTGCTCCTGTGCCGCGGGCCTGCGCCGCAGGAAAGCTTCGACTTGACCGGAGCTTTTCCAGGTCTCCGATTCGGTCATTGCAGAGTCGGCAGCGTCTCGCGCAATACTTCCTCGCCCCGGGAATTCCGGATCGCTATCGCGCGCGCAGCGCGCAGCGGCAACGGCGTCCGCGCGAACCAGAAAGACTCGCCGCCGGCGCTCGGCGACAGCACCGAAAGCGGCTCCGCATACATCCGCACCCCGGCTCGGTCGAACAGGATCAGGGTGAATTCCCCGTCGTCCGGCGCCGGCCGCGGCGCCTGGCCGGACAACGCCGCTTGCGTCAGGCGCCACGCGCCGCCGGCGCTGATCCGGCCGGAAAACGCGAGACTGCCGGAGTGCGCCGGCGCCGCGGCGCGGCGGGCGCTCGCGCCGGATCCCGTCCCCGATGCGGAAGCCGGCGCGATGTCATATCGCGCAAGCGCGGCCGTCGTCGTCGCCTTGTCCGCGTCGTCCCGCCGGGAAAGCCAGTACTGCGCGGCGAGGCGGTAATTGTAGGCGGATATGAACTTGGATTCCCCGCAATAGGACATCACGTCGGTGTGCCCCGCGGTTGCTCTCGAAATGAAGCGCGACCAGCTGCGGTCCCAGCCTCGCGCAAGTCCGAGTCGGCCGTCGGGATAGGGATAGCCCTTGTCGGTTCCCTCCGCGTAACAACCCGGCGTGTGCGCGAGATTGAAATTGTGGCCGAACTCATGCGGAATCGTGCCGTGGATGCTCGTATCGCTTAACGCCACCTTGCCGCCCAGCAATGCGACCCCTCCTCCGGGCGCGAAAACAATCCCGTGATAGAACTCGTCCGGCTCCGCTTCCATGTTCCACAAGACGATCAATTCAGCGAAAGCATCGTCGATATCCTGCTCGTCCGATACGAGCGGCGGACCGATTCGCGCCTCGTAGTCGTCGGCGATCGGCAAGAACGCCAAGGTTCCCCGCATCAGCGCATCGGGGTCGAGCGCTTCCTCCCAACCGGTATTTTCCGCATCGGACGAAGACAGGTTTATCGGAATGAATGTCGCGCGGAATGCGGGCGGCCGTGCTCCGAAAATGACGAAAGGCCGGGTTGCGTTGTCGTTTCCATCGGTTCCCGCCGGATCCTCGTCCGGGCCGACGACATGGACAATCCGGTTGCCGGCCTGAAACAGCTCGCCCGGCAGATGGAAAACATATTCCGTGCGCCAGCGCCCGGCCCCGACGGCTTCGGTGACCGCCGGCGCCGACTCGGCCAGGGCCTCGGCAAGAACCTTGTCCCCGGCGTCCAGCACGCGGGTGATCACGCGCGGGGCCTGTTGCGCGGCATGGTCCACGCGCACCGCCAGCGCGGCCCAGCGGCCCAGGATCGGCGTCTGGTACTCGATCTGCTCTCCTTCCCGGTTCCGTTCGAGCACGAGCGGACCCTGGAAATACGCGGTCGAGCGCCAGGATGCATCGGCGGCGTCCGGCGAGGACGCCGGATTGCCGACTTGAGCGGGCGCGGGCGCGAACCCGCTGATCTGGGTTCCTTCCGTTCGCAGATTCAACTTGCCCGACAGCACGCGCTGCCGGAATGACCAGGGCGCGGTTCCGCGCAGTAATGTATTGAACCTGACATCGAGCGTTTTCAGCCTGTCCAGTTCGCCCAACCATTCCGGCAAGGCTCCGCTCAACCGATTTGCTGAAAGGTGCAGGAATTCCAGTTCGGTCAGCTCCCCGATCTCCCGGGGGACGCCGCCGCTCAACTGGTTGCCGGGCAGATCCGGCTCGATAAAGTCCTGTTGCCGGCGCGGCCCTGCTTGAATCGGGGGCGTCGTCTTGTCCTGCATCGGGGCCGCTCTCCCGCTTTGGTCGGCCAGTTCATTGCTGCCGAGAGACAACCAGGTCAATTTTCCGAGTCGGCCAAGTTCCGGCGGTATCGGGCCGGTCAGCCGATTCGAGCCCAGGTCCAATCGCTGCAGGCGGGAAAGATCGCCCAATTCCGGCGGTATCGCGCCGGTCAGTTCATTCCAGCCGAGGTCCAGGATCTCCAGCGCGCCGAGCCGGCCAAGCTCGCGCGGAATAGCGCCGCGCAGCCGGTTCCCGTCCAGATTCAAGGACTTCAGACTGGACAGATCGCCCAGTTCCGGAGGTATCGCGCCGGTCAGTTCATTCTCCTCGAGGTTCAGGCTCTGCAATGCGCCGAGCCGGCCGACGCCGGCGGGAAGACGTCCATTGAGACCGCTCGACGCCAGGTCGATGCTGTCGACCCGCCCGCGGGATATGCCGATCCCGCGCCAGTTTTCCAGCTTTTGCCGGTCGCCCCTGCCCCATTGCCGAATCGTATTGTCTTCGGCATGCAAGCCTGTCTCGATCAACGCGTTGGCGAAACCGACCAGCGCCCGGCAATCGGCGACCAGGCCGGCATCGGCGTCCGGGTCGGCGACGAAGGCGCCGCGGGAACATCCGGACTCTTCCAGCAACTCCGCCGCGGCGACAGGCGCTTTCACCGTAATGTCGAACTCGAGCACATTCGTATCGGCGTCGATATCTATCGCGCGATACGTCATGCGATATACGCCGGGCTTCGACGGCGCGCCGTCGAGGCGCCGCGTTGCGGGATCAAAGCGCAATCCGGGAGGCGCTTGCGGACCAAGAATGTACAGCACCGGCTCATTGCCGCCGACGGCTGCGGGCAACTGCAATGTTTCGATGGCCTCGCCGAGCAGCCAGATCCGATCTTCCAGCGTACGGGAGAATTCGGGCCTGGTATCGGTATCCCTGACCACGATTCCGAACCGCCAGATAGCTCCGCGGCCATCCGCGTCTTCCGCCCGATAGGCCATTTCGTAGCCTCCGAGTGCCGTCGGCGCGCCGCTGAGCCGCCGCGTCTGCGGGTCGAAACGCAAACCGGGCACTTCCGGTTCCAGCGAATAGCGCAACGGCGCCTTGCCGCCGGAGGCCGCCGGCAATTGCAGCGGGTCGATCGCTTCGTTGATCCGGTAAATCACGAGATCCAGACTTGTATCGCTGAAAACCGGCCCGGGATCGGGCTGCGGCGCAGCAGGCAAGGAGGCAATGACCGGAGCCAGCGCGGCAAAGGCGGCGCCGCTCAGCGGCAGCGACACGGCGTCGATTTTCGCGTCGCAGGACGCCGTCACCATGCCGCCGGCAAATCCGGCCAGCTCCCTGTCGAACAGATCCGCGAAAAACCTCACGACCGTGGACCGCGCCGGAAGCGCAACCCGCCGCCCCTCGCCTTCGCCGCCATGCCCTTTCAGCGCCAGTTCGCACGCGGCTTCGGAAGCGCCGGCGTTGCTCAAGGCCAGCGCAAGCCGGCCGGCCTGCGGCACCGCCGGAAACTCGAAGCCGTCGCCGCCTTGCGATCCGGACAGCGACGCCATGCCGGCCAGAGCGCCCCCCGCGCTCGCCGACAGGAGGTTCCGCACATCGACGGCTCCGTCGCATTCGAATATCGCATGGCCGAAGGCCAACTCCCGGTCTCCGCCGCTGGACAACAGCCGTTGGTCGCCCTGGCGCGCAAACTCCAGTTCCAGCGTCGCGCCGGAAGCCGTCGCATCCGCGCCGGCGAACCTGTCGCTGTCGAGTCCGGCTCCCCGCAACTCCATCCTGCATCGATTGGGCGCATCCGTCAGATTCGTCGCCAGCAGCCGGGACCGGAAGCCGTCGCCGTCGATAACCAGCGGCAATACGGGGGAGGATTCCCCGGCAGGATCGTCGTCCGGCCTCATGAAGTAGTCGCCCAGGTCCACATGCTCGTCCAGGGCTATCAGGGGCAGCGCCGCGAACGCCGCGTCGCGGACCGCGAACCCCAGCGCGCCGACCTCCCGGTCGCAGGACAGCGCGGCCGCGCCGCCGTCCCATTCGTCCGGAATCGGCACAATATCCGCCAGCGGCCGCCAGTCGGTCGAATTGGCGGCTATGAACACGCTGCCCCCGCCCGCGGCCGAGCCCGCCGCCGTTGTCAGTTCGACGGCGCAGGTAGCGTGCAGGGAATTGTCATTGGAAAAAACCAGGTAAGACTGTCCCGGTTGCGACAGGACCGGCAACTGAAAACGATGCCCGGAAGAGGCGTTTTCGATCGCGGTCAGGCCGGACAGCGCATCGGCGCCGTTGCGGACCAGCAACATGCGGGCGGAGACCGGGCCGGCGCATTCCATGATCCCGAAACCGGACGCCGGCGCATCTTCGCCTGCGCTCGTCGCCAGCATCAGGCCGCCGGATTCCGCCGCGAGGAAAATGCTTGCCCGCGAACCCGCCGCTGCGACATCGACATGGGCGGCCAGACGACCCGCATCGAGCTCCGGGCCGCGCAGATCCAGCGCGCACCGGTTCGCGGCGCCCGAGGTATTGGAGAGGAAAAGAAAGGTGCGGAACCCGCCGCCGTCGAGCACCAGCGGAAAGAAGTGATCGCGCTTCGCGCTTTCATCCGCCGGCTGCGCGAGTCCGGGCAATGCGGCCGGGAACAGGAAGAAAAACAGGAGCGCCCGTTGGCGGAGCCTTGCCGCATGAGCGAGGCGGCCGGACAGAAGCGAGAGCGGCATGTGTTCCTGTTGCCTCCGTGATTGCCTCGCGCGAAAGCCTCCGGGACAGTTTACATGGAAAAATCCCGATGTCGCCCGCAACTGCGCGTTTTACGGAAACAGATAAATTGAGCGGCGCGGCGTACTCGGCGGAACCGCCTTCCGGCACCGACAGCGCGGCCGTCGACTCCAGCGGGGCTCTCCTGTACCACGGGCTTGTACCACGGGCTTGTACCGCGGCCATGCGCCGCGGGGAAGCCCCGACTCGATCAGAGCTTCCCCGATCATGCCCGCATGCCGCATATGGCGGCCGGGCGTTTGCGGCGCGGGCTTCCGGCCGGCAGCCTTGACCGCGCGAACGCGCCGCGCTACCAGCGATATTCGCCGCGCAACATGAACCGCTGCGCCGGCGCGAGCAGTTCGTCCTCGCGCCGCTCGAGCTCGAACTCGAAAGAGAACGCCGATTCGAGCAGGTATTTCGCGCCGAGGCGCAAGCTCCGCTCGCCCGCCTCGCCCAGGCCGAGCCGGGCGTACGGGCTCAGCACCGCCAGGGCGCCGCGCCGGGCGACGCCGAAGCCGTAGCCGTATTCCGCCTCCATCCGCGCCCGCGGCGGCAAGGGAGCCCCGCCGTTGGCGAAGGCCGACGCCGGCGCCGCGTCGAACAGCCGCGCAATGCCGGTTTCGGTCGCGCCCCAGGAAGGCGCCAGCGTCAGGAAGCCGCCGAGACCGTCCGCCGCCGGGTCGATCCGCAACAGCGCGCTCAGGCCCCATTCGTCGCGGTCCCGCTCGTGCGTCGCCAGCGCCCGGCCGCGGAACTCCGCCGTCAGGCCCGCGCCGGGGTCGCGCCAGCCGAGGCTCGCTCCGATTTCGAGCCCGGCGCCCGCTGCGACATCGCCGCCGTCGTAGCGCAGGCCCGCCTCGACTGCGGGCATCAGCACGCCGCCGCCCGCCAGCGTCCGCTCGTGCGAACCCTCCAGCGCCAGCCGCAGCCGCGACGCGTCGACCGTCAGCTCGCCCAGGCCGAGCTCCGCTCCGGTCGTCGCCCGCGACAGCGAGCCTTCGCCCTTGACCGAGAACCGCGTCACGCCGCCCGCGATCCAGTCCGGCAGCGCGGCCAGCACCCGCCGGCCGCCCGCCTCCGCCCGCGCCACCGTCAGGTCCGCCGCCGGCGACGCCGCCAAATTCGCCGACCGCGACGCCGCGTCCCGCAACGCCACCCGCGCCTCGCCCGCGCCATAGCTCGCGCTCGCCCACAGGTTCGAACCGTCGGCGAGCAGCCACGCGGCGTAGGGGCTCAGCGACGTGAGCTCGGTCTCGTAGACGCTCTCAAAGCCGGCGCCGACATCGGTCTCGCTGCGCGAATGGGACACCGCCGCGCCGACCAGCACGTCGGGACGCGCCCGGAAGTCCGCGCCCAGGTGCGCCGTCCGCAGCCTGCCGTCCCAACGCGCGCCGGCTTCCGAGCCCGCGAACGAGGTCTGCTCGCCCCGGCCCCAGACCGTCGCCGTCGACGCGAGGTCCGAACCGCCGCCGGCCGCCAGCGGCAGCGCGAAGCCCGCGCCGTCGAACAGCGACTCGCCCAGCCGCGACAGCGCCGACCGCGGGCCGCCGGCCGCGCCGGACGGATTCGAGCCGGGCGGAACTGATCCGGCCGGTCCGACCGGGCTGGCCGAACTCGATCCGGCCGGGCCGGCCGAACTTGATCCAACCGGGCCGACCGAACCACCCGAACTCCATCCGGCCGAACCCGATCCGAGCGGGCCGCCGGGATGCGAGCCGGCCGCGTTAGGACCGGAAACCGCCGTCGCGCCGGCGAACAGCCGGCCGCCGCCCAAGCCGGAACGCGCCGCCGCCCGCGGGTCGGCCGTCCAGGCGCGCAAGTCAACGCCCGAACCCGGAAACGCGCCCGATGCCGAACCCGCGCCCAGCCCCGAAACATTCCCGCGCCCGGCGAACGATTGAAGAAAAGCCCCGAACCGCGCCGCGGCGCCCGATGAGCCCGATGCGGACGACGCGCCGGAAATCCCGCCGGCTTCGACGCGCTCCTTCACCGCCGACGACGAACCCAGCGCCGCCAGCACCTGGGGCAGCACCGCCCGGTTCACCGCGTCGCGCTTGCGCGCCGCTTCCCGCGCGGCCGAATAGTTCTCCGTCACCGAAACCCGCACCGAACTGATCGCAACCGCGTCGTAGCCGCCGCCCGCGGCGCTGTGCGACAGCGTCACGGCCGGGTCCGCCTCCGCGTCGTCGTCCCGCGCCGCGGACACCGTCACCGTCTGCGGCTCGTTCCAGTTCGCGCCGGTGAAAATCAGCCGGGACGGACTGACCGTCACGTCGCCGGACGCGCCCGATACTTCTATAGCCACCTCGCCGGGAGGCTGCGAGTCCAGCGTCAGGGCGTATGCGCCGGAACCGCCCTCCGGCACCGTCAGCGCGTCTTTCGACAGCGTCGCGCCCCGGGTATCGTTCTCCGTCGCCGTCACCGCCACGGCGCCGACGGCGACCGCGTCGTAGCCGCCGCCCGAAGCCTTGTGCGACAGCGTTATCGCCGGGTCCGGGTCCGCGTCGTCGTCTTCCGCCGCGGACACCGTCACCGTTTGCGGCTCGCTCCAGTTCGACCGCGTGAAAATCAGTCGGGACGGGCTGGCCGAAACGTCGCCGGACGCGCCCGATATCGCCACGGTCACCTCGCCCGAAGGCTGCGAATCCAGCGCCAGGGCGTACTCGGCGGAACCGCCTTCCGGCACCGTCAGCGCGTCTGTCGACAGCGTCGCGCCTTTGGCGTCGTTCTCCGTCACCGTTACCGTCACGGCGCCGACGGCGACCGCGCCGTAGCCGCCGCCCGAAGCCGCGTGCGACAGCGTCACCGTCGGGTCCGCCTCCGCGTCGTCGTCTTCCGCCGCGAGCACCGCCACCGTCTGCGGCGCGCTCCAGTTCGCGGGGGTGAAGATCAGCCGCGACGGGCTGACCGAAACATCGCCCGACGCGCCCGATATCGCCACGGTCACCTCGCCGGAGGGCTGCGAGTCCAGCGTCGCGGCGTACTCGGCGGAACCGCCTTCCGGCACCGTCAGCGCGGCTGTCGACAGCGTCGCGCCTCTGGCGTCGTTCTCCGCCACCGTCACCTCGACATCGCCGATCGACACCGCGCCGTAGCCGCCGCCCGAAGCCGCGTGCGACAGCCTTTTCGCCGGGTCCGGGTCCGCGTCGTCGTCTTCCGCCGCCGTCACCGTCACCGTCTGCGGCTTGTTCCAGTTCGACCGCGTGAAAACCAGCCGCGACGGCGATACGCTCACGTCGCCCGACGCGCCCGACACTGCCACGGTCACATCTCCAGAGGGCTGCGCGTCCAGCGTCGCGGCGTATTCGGCGGAACCGCCCTCCGGCACCGTCAGCGCGTCTGTCGACAACGTCACGCCCCGGGCGTCGTTCTCCGTCACCGTCACCTCGACATCGTCGATCGACACCGAACCGTAGCCGCCGCCCGCAGCCGCGTGCGACAGCGTCACCGTCGGGTCCGCTTCCGCGTCGTCGTCTTCCGCCGCCGTCACCGTCACGGTCTGCGGCTCGCTCCAGTTCGACCGCGTGAAAACCAGTTGCGGCGGCGATACGCTCACGTCGCCCGACGCGCCCGATATCGCCACGGTCACCTTGCTCGAAGGCCGCGCGCCCAGCGCCAGGGCGTAGCTGCCGGAGGCGCCTTCGGCCACCGTCAACGCCGTCGGCGTCACCGTCGCGGTCGGCCGCGGACGCGCCGACGAACCCGGCGACGGCCCCGACCCCGCGGCCGTCGCCGTGATCGTCACCTGCTCCGCGTCCGAATTGCCGTTGCCGTCCGATGCCGTCACCGTCATTGTGTACGCGCCGACAGCCGACGGCGCGAACGTCAGGCGCGCCTGATTCAGCGCCGTGCCGTCCGGCAGCGCCGGCGTCGTCTCCCCCGCCGCGCGCGTCCACGCATACGTCACCGCGTCGCCGTCCCCGTCCGTCGCCGTCGCCGCGATGTCCACCGTCTCGCCCACCGCCACCGTCCGGTCGGGAATATCCGCCAGCACCGGCGACTCGTCATCGTCGCGGATCGTCACCGTCGTCGTCGCGTTGCCCAAAATGAAACCGTCCGGCAGCGAGCCCGAAATCGTCACCGTGAACGTCTCGGCCGGCTCGTCCAGCTTGTCGTTCGTGATCGGAATCGCGATGTCCTTCATCGTGTCGGACGCCGAGAACGTCACCGATGTCGCCGCGTCGTTGTCGTAGTCCCCGTCCGCCGGGTTCGGCGCGCCGGTCGCCGCGCCCCCGTAGGCCACGCTGATCGTCTTCGACGCGCCGAGCGCCGCCGACGCCGTGATCCGCACCGTCGCGGTCGCGTCGGTCCCCTCCGTCACCGACAGCGTCGACGGCACCGACACCGTCTCGGAGGTGCCTACCGCGATCGTCACCTGCTCGGAGTCCGAGTTGCCGTTGCCGTCCGACGCCGTCACCGTCATCGTGTATGTGCCGACCGTCGTCGCCCCGAACGTCAGCCGCGCCTGATTCAGCGCCGTGCCGCCGGGAAGCGCCGGCGCCGTCTCGCCCGCCTTGCGCGTCCACACGTAGCTGATCGGGTCGTTGTCCCCGTCCGTCGCCACCGCCGTGATGTCCACCGCCTGGCCGGCCTTCACCGTCCGGTCCGCGATCTCCGACAGCACCGGCGACTCGTCGTCGTCCTCGATCGTCCCCGTCGCCGTCGCGTCCGCGATCATCGCGCCGGCCGACGCGTCCGACAGCGTCACCGTGAACGTCTCGTTGGCCTCGTCGAGAGCGTCGTCCGTCACCGACACCGTGACCGTCGCGCTGCCCGCGTTCGCCGCGACCGACGCCGCCGTCGCGGTCGTCACCGCGGTGAAGTCCGTCCCCGCCGTCGCCGTGTCCCCGCTCGCCGCCGTCACCGTGTACTTGAACGTCGCCTCCGACGAAGGCGCCGGAGCAGCCGTCACCGTGAACGCGAACGTCCCCCCCTCCGACGCCGTCACGTCCCCGATGCGCAGCGATGTCGTGCCGTCGTTCAGCGTGCCGTCCGCCCTGCGGTCGGTCCCCCGCGCATAGCCGGTCCCGGCGTTCAGGGCGATCCGGTACGCCTCCGCGCTTTCCACCGTCGAGTCCAGGATCGTCGGAATCGTCACCGTCCCCGTCGTGCTCGCCGTGCCGCCGAAGACCGCGGTGAAGTTCCTCGGACCCAGCGAACCCTGGATGTCCGCCGCCGCGAAACCGCTCGAACTCCGCGCCGCCAGCGTCAGACTCACCGTCAGGTTGCCGGTCAGCGCCTTGTCCGAGGTCACCGTCAGGCTGATCGCCGTCCCCTCGGTCACCGGCGCCGGGTCGGTCGAAAGCTGCAGCGTCGGCGTCGTGTCGGTCACCGTCACGTCCACATCCTCGATGCCGAGTTCGCCGCCGTAGTCGGCATCGTCGCTCGCCGACGCGTGGGTCAGGGTCGCCGCGTCGTTCGTCGTGTCCGTATCGGACCCGGCGTTCACCGTCACCGTCTGCGCCGTGCCGTAGTTCGACGGCGTGAACGTCAACGGCGAACCCGTAACCGTCACCTCGCCCGACTCGCCGCCCACCGTCACCGTCACATTACTCGTCGGCGCGGTGTTCAGCTTCACCGTGTAGGTGTTGCTGCCGCCTTCCTCCACCGTCAGCGATGTCGTCGAGAGCGTCACGCCGGGCGACGCCGGCGCCGCCGGGGTGGCGCGCGCCACCGCCGAATGCGGGCTGTTGCCGGACCCGTTCTGCGCCCGGATGCGGAAACGGTACGCGCTGTCGTTGTCCAGACCCGTCACCGTGTGGCTCACCGTGTCCGCGTCCGAATCGGAGATGTCGGACCAGCTCTCCCACGCCGCGCCGCCCTTCCGCTGCTGCACCTGATACCCCGTGATCGAATCGTCGTCCGGGTCGGTCCAGGTCAGCTCCACCTGACCGTTGCCCGCCTCCGCCGACAACCCCGTCGGCTTGGCGGGGGACCCTGCCGGCGTCGCGGTGACTTCGTTGGAGTAAGGAAGTGCTGTTGTCTGGATCCTCACAGGCGGGGGGCTTGAGACTCCGCGCGAGACCTTGAAAGTGTATGCGGCGCCGTTTTCCAGACCTGTCACGGTGTGCGTTCGGATGGCCTTGCCGCCGGGAATCTCATCGCCCAAGCCGCTGTAGCTTCCGCCGCCTTTCTTCTGCGCGTACCGCCAGTGATCAAAAGCCTCCCCGTCGTCGTTGGTATAGGTCCAGGACAACGTCACCCGCCCGTCCCCCGGCGCGGCGGTGAGAGTGATGGTCGGCCCGGTCGCCGCCGCATCGTTCAAGGTGCCGTCGGCGGTCGCATCGGTGCCGACCGCGTAGGTGACGTTGGCGGTCCTCTCGCTCAGCGTGATCCGGTAGGCCTCCGCGCCCTCGGCGGCCGAGTCGGCGCTGGTCGGGATGGTCACCGTGCCCGTCGTGCTGGCGCTGCCGAAGTTCGCAGTGAACTCGCGCGGCCCCAGCGTGCCGGCAATGTCCGCCGCCGTGAACGTGCTCGAACTCCGCGCCGCCAGCGTCAGGCGCACCGGCCAGTTGCCGGATATCGACCTGTCGGAGGTCACCGTCAGGCTGATGTCCGTCCCCTCGGTCACCGCCGCCGGGTCGGTCAGCAGCTGGAAGGTCGGCGTCGTGTCCGTCACCGTCACGTCCACATCGTCGATCTCGAGCGAGGCGCCGTAGCTCGCGTCGGTGCTCGACGCCGCGTGCGTCAGCGTCGCCGTGTCGTCCGTCGCGTCTCCGTCGCGGGCCGCGTTCACCGTAATCGTCTGCGCGGTGCCGAAGTTGCCCGGCGTGAAGGTCAGCGGCGAACCCATCACCGTCACGTCGCCCGAAGCACCGCCCACCGTGATCGTCACGTTCGCCGTGGGCGCCTTGTCCAGCTTCACCGTGTAGGTCTCGCTGCTCCCCTCTTCCACCGTCAGCGAGGTCTTCGAAAGCGTCACCCCGGCGGCGGGATCGTCGTCGTCGGTGATGGTCAGGGTGAGTTTGCCGGCGGTCCAGCCGGACTTGTAACCAAGCAGCTTGATGGTCTCGTTCGGCTCGTCCCGGGTGTCGCCGAGAATGCGAAGGGTCCTCGTGCCCTCGGTCTCGCCTGCGGCGATGGAGACCGAAGCGTCACTGTTCGGCCAGCACCAGTCGGAATCCGCCGGGTTCAGGGGCGCGGTGCACTGGTCCCGCCCCTTGTTGGAGCCTTGGGCCGTGCCGGTGGTGATGTCAGAACCAAGGGTGATCGAAAAGTCCGCCGGCGCCGCCTCGCCGAGCGTGGCGGTCACCGTCACGTCCGTAAAGCCGGAGTTGCCCTCGGTGATCGAGGTCGATGTGGCCGACAGGGTGATCGTCTTGGCCGTCGTGGTCGTGGCCGCCGTCGGCGTGGCGCAAACCTCGTTGGAGGCGAAGCCTAAACCCTCGTAGTTGGGGGTAAAGCCGCCAATGAAAGCTATTCCAGCCTTGAAGCAGTATTCGGTGCCGTTGTCCAGGTCTGTTACCACCTTTGTGTAGGTTCCTCTGGTTGCGGCTGCACCTAATCTTGTGACCACATCAGCACTGACTTCAGGAGGATAATCCTTACTTTTTTCCCTTATCCTGTATGCCCATGCGTTATAGCCGGCGCTGCCGGTGTTGGTGGTGGTGAGGGTGAGGGTCACCTGCCCGTCGCCCGCTACGGCGGCGAGCGTGTTGGTGATCTGCGCCTGCGCGTCCTGCGGCGCGAGAGCGGCGGCCAGCGCGATGAGGAAGAGGGCAGCGAGTCCCGCCTTCGGGCGGCGGGCGGTTCTCCCGAGGGCGCCCACCGGCTCAGCCCCGCGCCCGGTTTGTTCGCAATGCCGGCTGTCGGAACACCGGTCGCCGGAATTCTCGGGGGGGGGGGGGGGGGGGGGGGGGGGGGTACGGTACGGAGTTCGCGCGCGAGGCGCTCGCGCCCCGTCCGGACAGCCGCGGCAGGCCGCGCGCCGCAGGATCGTCCGTCGTCTTCGTGCTTGTCCTTGTCATGGTCGCGCCCTCCCGTCCCGAATCTCTCGCGGCCGCGCCGGCGCGGCGAATATGCCGCGATTTATAGCTGAATTGCGGGGACGATTGCAACTGCGCGGCCGTCCCCGGGAAAACCGCGAACCGGATCCCGAAGCCGCCGGCCGGCGCGCGATCGGGACAGGTTGCCGCGGCGGCGAACCCGGATCTGCGCCGGAGCAGGCCCGAGTTGTCGGACCTGCCTCGCGATACATGCATGCGCCGCCGGATTCGATAGCGCAAGTCATTGAGTCCGGGAGCAAAACAATGCCGCATCCCGGTTTTGCGGCAAGGCGCGGCGCGAGGCTGGAATTGTTTCGGGGATGCCTGCGGGGATGCCTGGACATCCATTGCAAAACCATTACAATCCGGGGCTTCGCGGCAGCAACCGGAACCCCGTCAACATGAGTCAGCACGCGACGATAACGGAATTGAAACACTGGTTGACCAGACAGATCATCGGCCAGGAACGGTTGATAGACCGGCTGCTGATCGCCTTGCTGGCGGACGGACATCTATTGGTGGAAGGTGCGCCGGGGCTGGCCAAGACCAAGGCGATCAAGGATCTCTCGCGCGGCGTCGAAGGCGATTTTCACCGCATCCAGTTCACTCCGGACCTGCTGCCCAGCGATATTACCGGGACCGAGATCTTCAGGCCGGAAGACGGTTCCTTCCGCTTCCAGCAAGGTCCGATCTTCCACAATCTGGTGCTCGCGGACGAAATCAACCGGGCCCCGGCGAAAGTGCAATCGGCCTTGCTTGAAGCCATGGGCGAACACCAGGTCAGCGTAGGCCGCGAATCCTTCACCTTGCCGCCGCTGTTTCTGGTCATGGCGACCCAGAATCCGATCGAGCAGGAAGGCACCTATCCGTTGCCGGAAGCGCAACTCGACCGCTTCCTCATGCATGTCGCCATCACCTACCCTTCCATGGAAGCCGAACGCGACATCCTTCACCTGGTGCGGGACGAAGCCGCCGACAAGTTGCCCGACCCGCCCAGCCAGGTGCCCCAGGAAAAAGTCTTCGCCGCCCGCCAGGAAGTGCTGGCGATGCACATGGCGCCGGAAGTCGAGGAATACATCATTCAACTGATCATGGCGACGCGCAATCCGCAGGTTTACGGCGAAGACCTCGCGGGCTGGCTCGAATACGGCGCCAGCCCGCGCGGCACGATCTCGCTCGACCGCTGCGCCCGCGCCCATGCCTGGATCCGGGGCAAGGACTTCGTCAGCCCCGACGACGTGCAGGAAATCATGTTCGACGCGCTGCGCCATCGAATCCTGCTGAGCTTCGAGGCCGAGGCCGGCGGCGTCACTCCGGACAAGGTGCTGGCAACGATTCGCGAACGCGTGCCGTCCGCCTGACGGGTTCCTTCCCGCATGAGTTCCAGGTATCGCATCGACCCTGAGCACGCCCGCTATCAGGCGAAAGGGGCCGTCGTCAGCCTGCGGCAGCTGCTGATGCAGCGCCATGCCGCCAGGACCCTGGAATATCTGGCCCACACCCGCTCCATCGCCGGCATCAGCGGGCTGCACCTTTCCAGGATGCGCGGCCGCGGCATCGATTTCGAGGAATTCCGGCCCTACCAGCCCGGCGACGATATCCGCCTCATCGACTGGCGCGTCACGGCGCGCACGAGCCGACCCTTCACCAAGGTTTTCCGCGAGGAGCGCGAGCGCCCGGTCATCATCGTCGCGGATCAGTCCCGCAACATGTTCTTCGGCAGCCGGGTCGCGTTCAAGTCGGTGATCGCCGCGCAAACCGCCGCGGTCTTCTGCTGGCTGGCGATCGACAACGGCGACCGGGTCGGCGGCCTGGTCTTTTCCGACCGGGAAGCGCGGCTGGTGCGGCCCAAGCGCAGCAGGCGCTCCGCCCTGCATCTGCTCAACCAGGTGCATGCGTTCAATCAGGCCCTGGTCGAGTCCGCCGCCGGCGAGCCGGCGGCGGCCGACTCCCGTCTCTCCGACGCGCTCGGACAAATCCGCAAGATCATGCGCCCCGGCAGCACCTTGTATGTGATTTCCGATTTTGTCACTCTTGACGAAAGGGCCGTGCAGTACCTCAACCAACTCAGCCGGCACAACAATGTGGTATGTTGTCTGGTTTACGACGCGCTGGAAGAGGCATTGCCCGCTCCCGGGCTTTACAGCATCACCGACGGTCGGCGCAAGGGCGCCCTGAATACCCGCAATCGGCGCGCCCGGGCGCGCTACCGGGAGCAGTTCGCCGAAAGAATGCGCCTGATCGAGTCGGAATTCGACCGCTTGCAGGTCGCCCTGCTGAAAATTCGCACCAGCGATCTGGTCGTGGAGCAGATTCGACAGTGGACAGCGCAGAACTACTAGCCCAACTGGCGGATATCCATCTGCCCGCAGCGCCGGGCTGGTGGCCGCCGGCGCCGGGCTGGTGGGCGCTCGCCGCGCTGCTGGCGGCGGGACTGTGCTTCGGCGGCCGCGCGGCGCTCGCCGGCTGGCGGCGGCGGCGATATTGCGCCCATGCCCTGCTGGAGCTCGACCGCATCTCCGACGAATTCGCCGCGGCCGGGCCGGACGAATTGGAAGCGGCCCGCCTGCGTCATGCGAACGCGCTCAATTCGGTCTTGCGGCGCGTGGCCCTGACGCATTTCCCCGACGCCGCGGTCGCCAGCCTCGGCGGCGACGACTGGCTGCGCTTCCTGCGGGCCAACGGCAATTGCGCGCGCCTCGACCGGGAGTCGGCCGCGGCATTGCGCCGCGGCCGATTCCAGCCCGCGGTCGCGGTGGACGCGGGCGACTTGCATGACTTCGCCCGGGAGTGGATCCGCTCCGTGTACCTGCGCCGGCGTCGCGGCGGCGCGCGGACCGCGGGCGCGCCGGAGCCCGGAGGACCGCATGCTTGAGTTCGTCTGGCCATGGGCCTTGCTGCTGCTGCCCCTGCCCCTGCTGGTCCATCGGCTGATGGCGCGCGCCCCGCGCCAGGACGCCGCCTTGTACGTTCCCTTCTTCAACGCGCTGACGCGCCTGCGGTCGGATAGCGAAAACCTGACTTCCGGGCGTCTTCTCGCCCTGACCTGCTGCCTTCTTGTCTGGCTGCTCGTGGTATTGGCGGCGACCAGGCCGCAATGGCTCGGCGAACCGGTGCAGTTGCCCTCCACCGGACGCGACCTGATGCTGGCCGTGGATATCTCCGGCAGCATGGAAGCCCAGGACATGACGCTGCCCGCGAATGCGGCGAACAACATGGAAACCCGGGACATGAACGCGGTCAGGCGCCAGGCTTCGCGCATCGATGTGGTCAAGGCCGTAGTCGGCGATTTCGTCGAGCGGCGGGCAGGCGACCGCCTCGGCCTGATCCTGTTCGCGGCCCACGCCTATGTGCAGGCGCCGCTGACTTTCGACCGCAAGATCGTCGGCGAACTGCTGGCGGAGGCGGACATCGGCATCATCGAGGAATCCGCCACCGCCATCGGCGACGCGATCGGCCTGTCGGTGATCCATTTGCGCAACCGGCCGGAGAACAGCCGCGTGCTGGTGCTGTTGACCGATGGGGTGAACAATGCCGGCGAAGTCTCGCCGGAACAGGCCGGCCAACTGGCGCGGACCGAGAACATCAGGATCTACACCATCGGCATCGGCGCCGACCAGATTGCCCAGCGCACCTTTTTCGGCGCGCGCACATTCAATCCCTCGGCGGAACTCGACGAAGCGGTCCTGACCCGCATCGCCGAATCCACCGGCGGCCGCTATTTCCGCGCCAGGGATGTCTCGGATCTGGTGGAAATCTATGAAGAACTCGACCGGCTGGAAACCATCGAGCAGGACGAACAGACGTACCGGCCCACGCGAGCGCTGTTTCACTGGCCGCTCGGCGCGGCGCTGCTGATCAGTTTCCTGTTCGCGCTGCTGTCGATCCCCTGGCTTTCCCTGGCCGGCCGGGCGACGCCGGCCGCGCCCGACGAACAGCCGGCGCGCGCCGGCGAGGCGTAGCGGCTGTCATGGAAATTTCCGCCGCCCTGTTCAGCGAATTCCATTTCCTGCGCCCGTGGTGGCTGCTGGCGCTGATTCCCGCGGGGATTTTCACGCTCGCGCTCTGGCGCATGAACAGCGTACTGAGCGCCTGGGACAAGGCCATCGACAAGGAGTTGCTCCCCTATCTGCTCGATCGTTCCCGCAACGCCTCCCGGCGCGCGCCGCTGATGCTGCTGCTGGCCGCCTGGACGCTGTCGACCCTGGCGCTGGCGGGCCCGGTATGGGAAAAACTGCCCCAGCCGGTGCAACAGCGCGAGGATGCGCTCGTCATCGTCATGGATCTCTCGCTGTCGATGTTCGCCCAGGACCATGTTCCTTCGCGCCTCGACCTGGCCAGGCGCAAGTTGCGCGATATCCTGGCCCTGCGCGACGAAGGGCAGACCGCGCTGGTGGTGTATGCCGGCGACGCGCATGCGGTCATGCCGCTGACCGACGACGTGGTCACCATCGAAGCGCTGGTGTCCTCGCTCAGTCCCAATATCATGCCGCTGTTCGGCAGCAATCCCGTGGCGGCCATCGACATGGCGATCGGACTGCTCGAAAACGTCGAGGCTTCCCGCGGCAAGATCCTGCTGATGACCGACGGCATCAGCGGATTCGACCAGGAATTGCTGATCACGCGGCAACTCGAGGAAAAACCCTACGAATTGCTGGTAATGGGCATAGGCACCGAACAGGGCGCGCCGATCCGCACCAGCGACGGCAACTTCCTGACCGACCGGCAAGGCGCGGTCGTCGTGCCGGCGCTGAATCGCAACGTGTTGCGATCGCTGGCGAACCGGGTCGGCGGCCGCTACCACGACATCCAGCTTTCGGATTCGGATCTGGCCTACCTGCTGACCGACCTGAACCTGCTCGACGATCCGCAATTGAGCGATGTGGAGGAAGAGTTCGATGTCTGGCACGAAACCGGCCCCTGGCTGTTGCTGCTGGTGGCGCCGCTCGCGGCCCTGAGCTTTCGCCGCGGCTGGTTGTTCGGCTGCGCGCTGGCGCTGGCGCCCGCTCCTGCCGCCCAGGCGGCGGAATGGGCGGCCCTGTGGCAAACGCCGGATCAGCGCGGCGCCGCGGCCTACGCCGACGAAAACCACGCGGCGGCGGCGGAGCTGTTCGAAGCGCCCGGCTGGCAAGGCGCCGCCAATTATCGCGCGGGGAATTACGATGCGGCGGTCGCCGCCTTCAGCGCCCTCGACACGCCCGACGGGCATTATAATCGCGGCAACGCCCTGGCCCTCGCCGGCAATTACGCCGCGGCGATCGCCGCGTACGAGTCGACCCTGGCGACGGAGCCGGAACACGAAGACGCGATCTTCAACAAGGAGATCGTCGAACAGTTGCTGGAACAGCAGCAATCGGAACAAGGCGAAAGCCGGCAAGGCGACGACGAAAGCGAGCAGTCCGACCAGAACTCGGACCAGCAATCCGAACAGGAGCAGGAAAACAGCGAACAACAGGACCAGGAAAGCCAGGAAGGCGACCAGGACCAGCAGCAGGATCAGCAACAGAACCAGGCGCCGGAGGAACAGGAAAACTCCGAGTCCGACAGCGAACAGAATACGCCGAGCCAGAACAGCAACGAGGAATTCGAGGAACAGCAATCGCTCGAACAATGGCTGCGCCGGATCGAGGACGATCCCGGCGAATTGCTCGAACGCAAGTTCCGCTATCAATACCGGCAGCGGCAATTGAACGGCACCGCCAACAGTCTTCAGGACGGAGGGCAGATATGGTGAGACAGGCAATGCTCGCGGCGCTGCTCGCGCTTTGCGCCCTGCCGCTGCGGGCCCAGCAAATCGAAACCAGCGTCGACCGCGCCGAACTCGCCCGCGGCGAAACCCTGACATTCACCATCCGGGTTCACGACCGCCGCCAGGGCATGCAACTCGACCTGACTCCGCTGACCGGGGAATTCGACGTGCTCGGCACGCGCACTTCGAGCCAGATCCGCAGCGTCAACGGCGTCGTCGAATCCTGGACCGACTATATCGTGACGCTGTTCCCGCTCAACGAAGGCAATCTCACCATTCCCGCGATCCAGGTCAACGAAACCATGACCGACCCGATCGAGGTGCTCGTGCGCGACGAGGGCCCCCGCTCCAACCAGGGCAACGGGGAGCTTTTCCTCGAACTCGACGCGAACAAGGAATCGATCTACGTGCAGGAACAATTGCTGTTCGCCATCCGCCTGTATTACACGATCAGCGGCATCCGCAACCCGCAATTCACCGAACTCGAAATCCCCGATACCGTGATCCAGTTGATCGGTTCGCCGAACCAGTACGAGAAGCTGATCGACGGCGTCCGCTACGGCGTGTACGAGAAGCGCTACGTGATTTTCCCCCAACGCAGCGGTTCGCTCGAAATTCCGGATATCTTCTTCCGCGGCGAAGTCACCGACGGCTCCAGCAATTTCGTCTTTCGCAACCTGAACACGCGCCGCGTCACCGCGTTTACCGAAGGCTTGCGCATCGCGGTGCTCGAACGGCCGGAAAGCGCGCGCGACAGCGACTTCTGGCTGCCCTTGCGCCAACTGAGCCTGACCGAAAGCTGGGAAGGTCCGGTCGACGACCTGCATGTCGGGGACACGCTCGCGCGCACGATCACCATGCGGGCCGAGGGGCTCGACGGCGCCTTGCTGCCGCCGATCGGCGAATTGGCGGTCGAACGGGCCAATGTGTACCCCGAGCCTTCCGCGATCGAGCGCATATTCGTCGACGGCAGCATTGTCGGCACCCGGGTCGAAAGAAGCTCGATCGTCGCCACCGAGGCCGGCGCGCTGGAAATCCCCGAAATCGCGATTCCCTGGTGGAACGTGGATACCGACCAGCAGGAAATCGCCAGGATTCCCGCCGCGACGCTCGCGATAGCCGAGGTGGCCGGCGCCGCGCCCGCGGAGCAGTCCGTTGCCGGCACCGGCGAGGATCTCGCGGCGCTGCTCGCCGCCGGCCCGGCCGTGGATCAGGCGATGATCGACGCGCAGGCTGCGGCGGAAACCATCGAAATCGGCGAGAACCGGCTCAACTGGCTGGTCGGCGCCTGCGCCGCGATCATCGCGGCGGCGCTTTATCTGGCGCTGGCGCGACCGCGCCATGCCGCGCTCGCCCGCCGCCTGCGCGCACTCCTGCGCCGGCTCGAAGCGCATTTCGCGCCCGAGAACAATGAAGCCGCGGCATATCGCCATTTGCGCAAGGCGCTGGCCGGCGGGGATCTCTGGGAAATCAGGCGCAATCTGGTTCGCTGGGCCGACCGCCATATCGACTCGCGGCGCATCGCCAACATGGAAGATATCCTCAGCCAGCGCGAAGCGCCCGAACTTCACGCCTTCGCCAACGCAATCCAGGCCGCGTTGTTCGATATCGCCGGCGCGCCGGATTCGCCCGCCGCGATCGACGCCCGGGCGCTCGCGGCATTGATCGCGCGCCTGCGCAAGACCAGGCGCCGGCGCATCCGCAAGCAGCGCAAGGCGGCGCGTTACGCCCTCGTTCCCCTGTACCGCAGCCAGTGACCGCTGCGCGGCAAGCCCTGACAAACCAGGGCTTGCCTATTCGTCATTGGAAAGATCGGCTACCAGGGTTTGATCTTGCAGGCGGGCCACTTTCCGCCGGGACTGTCTGGCGATGTCGCCGCGGACTTGCTCGAGCCGGCGCAAATAGATTTCGTCGACATCCGAAGTGATGTAGTTGCCGTCGAAAACCGAACATTCGAAGCGGTCGATTTTCCTGTTCCCCTCGCGGCAGGCGGCGACCAGATCCGCAAGATCCTGATAGATCAGCCAGTCCGCGCCGATGACTTCCCGCACCTCGTCGACATCGCGGCCGGCGGCGATGAGTTCGGCGGCCGCGGGCATGTCGATGCCGTATACATTGGGAAAGCGCACCGGCGGCGCGGCCGAGGCGAAATACACCTTGCGCGCGCCGGAATCCCTGGCCATCTGGATGATCTGCCTGGAAGTCGTGCCGCGCACGATCGAATCGTCGACGAGCAACACATTCTTGCCGCGGAACTCCAGGTCGATCACGTTGAGCTTCTGGCGCACGGACTTCTTGCGCTGTATTTGCCCGGGCATGATGAAGGTGCGGCCGATATAGCGGTTCTTGACGAAGCCTTCGCGAAACTTCACCCCCAGCCGGTTGGCCAGTTCCAGCGCCGACGGGCGGCTGGTTTCCGGAATCGGGATCACCACGTCGATGTCGTGTTCGGGGCGCAGGCGTTTCAGCTTGTCCGCCAGCTTTTCCCCCATGCGCAAGCGCGCCTTGTATACGGAAATGCCGTCCATCAGCGAATCGGGCCGCGCGAAATACACCTGTTCGAAAATGCAAGGCGCGTGAACGCCCGGCTCCACGCAGACCTGCTCGTGCAGATTGCCGGCGAAGTCCATGTAAATGGCTTCGCCGGGAGCGACATCCCGCTCGATATCGAATCCCTGGGCATCGAGCGCGACGGATTCCGAGGCGATCATGTATTCGCGCCGGCCGTCGCGAATGCGGCTGCCGAAGATCAGCGGCCTGATGCCGTGGGGATCGCGGAAGCCGACAATGCCGTAACCGGCGATCATCACGACGACGGCATAGGCCCCGCGGCAACGCATGTGAACGCCGGTAATGGCGGCGAACACGTCCTCGGGCGTCGGCGTCATCTTGCCGCGGCGCTGCAATTCGTGCGCGAAAACGTTGAGCAGCACTTCCGAATCGGAATCGGTATTGATATGCCGCAAGTCGTCCCGAAACAGATTCCGGCTCAATTCGCGGTTGTTGGTGAGATTGCCGTTATGCGCCAGCGCCAGGCCGTAGGGGGAATTCACATAGAGCGGCTGCGCCAGGGCGGGGCTGCTGCTGCCGGCGGTGGGATAGCGCACATGGGCAATGCCCATCTGGCCCCTGAGCCGCCGCATGTGGCGCGTGCGGAAGACATCCTTGACCAGGCCGTTGTCCTTGCGCAGATTGAGCTTGCCGTGATCGCTGGTCATGATGCCGGCCGCATCCTGGCCGCGGTGCTGCAATACTGTCAGGGTGTCGTACAGGCACACCCCGACATCTCCGCCCGCCACCACGCCAACCAGACCACACATGGTCAATTCTCCTGTTCGGCCGCGCCCGCCATTATATGACAGGCGCGCCGCCGGATCGCGACCCGTATTCCCTGAATAATTCCAGCTTTTCCAGGTATCCCCTGAACAATTACATCCATGGAATCATTCATTCCCGCAAGACCAAGGCGCGGTTTTGTCTTGCTTGCGGGTTCAATGGCTTGCGCCATCGAATCCGACGGTGTTCTCTTGTACCCCGGGCCTGCGCCGCAGGAAAGCTCCGACTTGATCAGAACTTTCTACCGCAGGATGAAACTCGTCGGACCGTCGTTTTCCAGGGCTATTCGCATGTCGGCGGCGAACACGCCGCTGCGGGTCGCGGGATGGCGCCGGCTGGCCGCCGTCACCATGCGCGCGAACAGCTGTTCGGCTTCGGCCGGCGCCTTGGCGCCGGAGAAGCCCGGACGCAGGCCCTTGCTCGTGCTGGCGGCGAGGGTGAATTGGGACACGAGCAGGAGTTCGCCGGAGACGGTTCGCAAATCCAGGTTCATCTTGCCTTCGGCGTCGGCGAATACGCGACAGGAAAGCAGCCGTTCCACCATGCGGTCGACGTCGGCCGCCTGGTCCTCGCGCTCGAAGCCCGCCAGGGCCAGCAGGCCCTTGCCGATCTCGGCATGGTTCGCGCCCCCGATGAGTACGCGGGCCCAATTGACGCGCTGGATGAGAACGATCACCGCCGGTTCCGCCGCAAGAGCCAGATCCGCTGAATAATTCCATTCATGGAGCTATTCATTATCGCAAATCAAGGCGCGATTTTGGCTTGCTCCCGAATGCGGCGACGCGCGCTGCCCGGGACGCGCGAGTTGACGATCATCCCGACTCCGGGCCGGCCGCCGGCGCGCCGGAAACTTGCGCCGCAGAATGATCCCGGGCGCCGCGCTACCAGCGGTATTCGCCGCGCAGCATGAACCGCTGCGCCGGCGCAAGCAGTTCGTCCTCGCGCCGCTCGAGTTCGAACTCGAAAGAGAAAGCCGATTCGAGCAGGTATTTCGCGCCGAAGCGCAAGGTCCGCTCGCCCGCCTCGCCCAGGCCGAGCCGGGCGTACGGGCTCAGCACCGCCGGGGCGCCGCGCCGGGCGACGCCGAAGCCGTAGCCGTATTCCGCCTCCATCCGCGCCCGCGGCGGCAAGGGAGCCCCGCCGTTGGCGAAAGCCGACGCCGGCGCCGCGTCGAACAGCCGCGCGATGCCGGTCTCGGTCGCGCCCCACGAAGGCGCCAGCGTCAGGAAGCCGCCGAGACCGTCCGCCGCCGGATCGATCCGCAACAGCGCGCTCAGGCCCCATTCGTCGCGGTCTCGCTCGTGCGTCGCCAGCGCCCGGCCGCGGAACTCCGCCGTCAGGCCCGCGCCGGGGTCGCGCCAGCCGAGGCTCGCTCCGATTTCGAGCCCGGCGCCTGCAACGACATCGCCGCCGTCGTAGCGCAGGCCCGCCTCGACCGCGGGCTCAAGCACGCCGCCGCCCGCCAGCGTCCGCTCGTGCGAACCTTCCAGCGCCAGCCGCAGCCGCGACGCGTCGACCGTCAGCTCGCCCAGGCCGAGCGCCGCCCCGGTCGTCGCCCGCGACAGCGAGCCTTCCCCCTTGACCGAGAACCGCGTCACGCCGCCCGCGATCCAGTCCGGCAGCGCGGCCAGCACCCGCCGGCCGCCCGCCTCCGCCCGCGTCACCGTCAGGTTCGCCGAGCGCGACGTCAAATCCGCCGAAAGCGACGCGGCGTCCCGCAACGTCACCTGCGCCTCGCCCGCGCCGTAGCTCGCGCTCGCCCACAGGTTCGAACCGTCGGCGAGCAGCCACGCGGCGTACGGGCTCAGCGATGTGAGTTCGGTCTCGTAGACGCTCGCGAAGCCGCCGCCGACATCGGTCTCGCTGCGCGAATGGGACACCGCCGCCCCGACCAGCACGTCCGGGCGCGCCCGGATGTCCGCGCCCAGGTGCGCCGTCCACAGCCTGCCGTCCCAGCGCGCGCCGGCTTCCGAACCCGAGAACGAGGTCTGCTCGCCCCGGCCCCAGACCGTCGCCGCCGACGCGAGGTCCGAACCGCCGCCGGCCGCCAGCGGCAGCGCGAAGCCCGCGCCGTCGAACAGCGACTCGCCCAGCCGCGACAGCGTCGACCGCGGGCCGCCCGCCGCGCCGGGCGGGTTCGAGCCGAGCGGAACTGATCCGGCCGGTCCGACCGGGCTGGCCGAACCGCCCGGGCCGACCGAACTCCATCCGGCCGAACCGCCCGGACCCCATCCGGCCGAACCCGATCCGAGCGAACCGCCCGAACCGAGCGGGCCGCCGGGATGCGAGCCGGCCGCGTTCGGACCGGAAGCCGCCGCCGCGCCGGCGAACAGCCGGCCGCCGCCGCCCAGACCGGAACGCGCCGCCGCCCGCGGGTCGGCCGTCCAGGCGCGCAAGTCAACGCCCGAACCCGGAAACGCGCCCGACGCCGGACCCGCGCCCAGCCCCGAAACATTCCCGCGCCCGGCGAACGATTGAAGAAAAGCCCCGAACCGCGCCGCGGCGCCCGATGAGCTCGATGCGGACGAGGCGCCCAACGCGCCGGAAATCCCGCCGGCCTCGACGCGCTCCTTCACCGCCGACGACGAACCCAGCGCCGCCAGCACCTGGGGCAGCACCGCCCGGTTCACCGCGTCGCGCTTGCGCGCCGCTTCCCGCGCGGCCGAGTAGTTCTCCGTCACCGAAACCCGCACCGAACCGATCGCAACCGCGTCGTAGCCGCCCCCCGCGGCGCTGTGCGACAGCGCCACGGCCGGGTCCGCCTGCGCGTCGTCGTCCCGCGCCGCGAACACCGTCACCGTCTGCGGCTCGCTCCAGTTCGCGCCGGTGAAAATCAGCCGCGACGGGCTGACCGTCACGTCGCCGGACGCGCCCGATACTTCTATAGCCACCTCGCCGGAAGGCTGCGAGTCCAGCGTCAGGGCGTATGCGCCGGAACCGCCTTCCGGCAACGTCAGCGCGTCCTTCGACAGCGTCGCGCCCCGGGTATCGTTCTCCGTCACCGTCACCGCCACGGCGCCGACGGCGACCGCGTCGTAGCCGCCGCCCGAAGCCGCGTGCGACAGCGTTATCGCCGGGTCCGGGTCCGCGTCGTCGTCTTCCGCCGCGGACACCGTCACCGTTTGCGGCTCGCTCCAGTTCGACCGCGTGAAAATCAGTCGGGACGGGCTGGCCGTCACGTCGCCGGACGCGCCCGATACTTCTATGGCCACCTCGCCGGAAGGCTGCGAATCCAGCGTCAGGGCGTACTCCGCGGTGCCGCCTTCCGGCACCGCCAGCGCGTCTGTCGACAGCGTCGCGCCCCGGGCATCGTTCTCCGTCACCGTCACCTCGACATCGCCGATCGATACCGAACCGTAGCCGCCGCCCGCAGCCGCGTGCGACAGCGTCATCGCCGGGTCCGGGTCCGCGTCGTCGTCTTCCGCCGCGAGCACCGTCACCGTCTGCGGCTCGCTCCAGTTCGCGGGGGTGAAAACCAGTCGCGACGGGCTGACCGTCACGTCGCCCGAGGCGCCCGACACCTCCATGGTCACATCTCCAGAGGGCTGCGAGTCCAGCGTCGCGGCGTACTCGGCGGAACCGCCCTCCGGCACCGTCAGCGCGTCTGTCGACAACGTCGCGCCCCGGGCGTCGTTCTCCGTCACCGTCACCTCGACATCGCCGATCGATACCGAACCGTAGCCGCCGCCCGAAGCCGCGTGCGACAGCCTTGTCGCCGGGTCCGCGTCCGCGTCGTCGTCTTCCGCCGCGAGCACCGCCACCGTCTGCGGCTCGTTCCAGTTCGACCGCGTGAAGACCAGCCGGGACGGGCTGGCCGTCACGTCGCCCGAGGCGCCCGACACCTCCACGGTCACCTCGCCGGAAGGCTGCGAATCCAGCGTCAGGGCGTATGCGCCGGAACCGCCTTCCGGCACCGACAGCGCGGCTGTCGACAGCGTCGCGCCCCTGGCGTCGTTCTCCGTCACCGTCACCTCGACATCGTCGATCGACACCGAACCGTAGCTGCCGCCCGACGCCGCGTGCGACAGCGTCACCGTCGGATCCGCCTCCGCGTCGTCGTCTTCTGCCGCCGACACCGTCACGGTCTGCGATTCGCTCCAGTTCGACCGCGTGAAAACCAGTTGCGACGGCGATACGCTCACGTCGCCCGACGCGCCCGATATCGCCACGGTCACCTTGCTCGAAGGCCGCGCGCCCAGCACCACGGCATAGCTGCCGGAGTCGCCTTCGGCCACCGTCAGCGCCGTCGGCGTCACCGTCGCCCACCCGCGGCGAGGAATGTAGGAGCTTGTACTGGGAACCGCCGGCGTCGCGGTCGCCGACGCAGCCGGGCCCAAGACGATGCCCTCGCCGGCCCCTTGCACCGCGCGCACCTCGAACTGGTACGCGACGCCGTTGTCCAGCCCGCTCACCTCGTAGCTGGTCGTGCCCGCGCCGGAGCCGGGAATGTCACCCCACGCGCCCTAGGCGGCGCCGGCCTTCTGCCGGTATTGCCACTTCGTGATCGTCGGGTTGTTCGGGTCGGTCCAGCTCAGCGTCGCCGAACCGTCGCCCGCCGCCGCGGCCAGACCCGTCGGCGCCGCGGGGACGGTTGTGGTCGCGGCCGCCGTCGGCGTCGCCGTGGCCCCGTTCGAGAACCCTCCCCCACTAGCGAAGACGGAAAAGTTAAGACCGGTACCTTCCGCCCTTGCCACCTGGAAGGTATAGGAGGTGCCGGCGGTCAACCCTGTGACCGTGTGGGTTCTGATGGTGACGCCGCCCGGTATATCGATCCAGTCGCCGTAACCTCCTCCGGTGACCCCCTGTCGGTAAACCCAATATCCAAATCCAGTGTTGCCGGTACGGGTCCAGTTGAGCGTGACACTGCCGACACCCGCGGTTGCCGTGAGCGCCGGCTTCTCCTGCGCCCGCGCGTCCTGCGGCGCGAGCACGGCGAGCGTCACCAGCGCGAAGAAGACGAGGGCGAATGCCGCCTTCGGGCGGCTGGCGGTTCTCCCGAGGGCACCCACCGGCTCAGCCCCGCGCCCGGTTTGTTCGCCCCGGCTGTCGGAATGCCGGTTGCCGGAATGCTCGGGGGGGGGGGGGGGGGGGGGTACGGGGTTCGCGCGTGGGGCGCTCGCGCCCCGTCCGGACAGCCGCGGCAAAGCCGCACGCCGCAGGATCGTCCGTCGTCTTCATGCTTGTCCTTGTCATGGTCGCGCCCTCCCGTCGTCCCGAATCTCTCGCGGCCGCGCCGGCGCGGCGAGCACTTTGCGGCGATTCTAGCCGAAGCGGGGGGAGATTGCACACGCGGCGCGACCGGACTTGCCGCGCCGCGCGGACTCCCGGCAACGGTCGCCGCGCTCCTTTGGCGTCGCGCCGCCGGACAGTTCCACTTGCGAGCGCGGTTTTTGTCTTGCTCCCGGATGCAATGGCTTGCGCCATCGAATCCGGCGGTGCTCTCCTGTATCGCGGGCATGCGGGAAGCTCTGACTTGCCCAGAGCTTCCCCGGCTGCATCAGAGCGTTCCCGCCAGCGTCCCGAACCACTCGAGCAGGGCGAAAACGAAGGGGATCAGCGCCGATCCCGTCCACAGCGCGGCGCCGGCGAAAAAGACCTCGGCGAGGTATAGCGCCAGGCCGACGATCAGCGCGCCGCGCAGCACGCCGAAGACGCCGCCGAGGATGCTGTCGAGCGCGGCCAGTCCGGCGAACTCGAGCATGTTCGACAACAGTTTCGCCAGCAGGTTGCCGATGATCAGGACGCCGAGGAAAAGCACCAGAAAAGCCGTCAGATAACGCAGCGGCGGCTGTTCGACGAAGACCGGAATCATCGCGGCGAGCCTTTCGTTATATAGCCAGACCGCGACCGCGGCGGCGATCCAGGTCGCCAGCGAGAGCACTTCCCTGACCAGTCCGCGCCAAAGCCCGAAGACGCACGACAGGCCGACGACGACAAGAATGGCGAAATCCGCCGCGTTGAGCTCCACCGCTTCCTGGCCCCTCAAAACCTCTGCAACTCGAATGGCAGAATGACGCCGGAGACGCCGAATTCCCGCGCCAGCCGGGCCCGGTAGTCCTGCGCCGCGTCGCGTCCGAGCCAGGGCCCGACCAGCACGGCCCGCATCAGGTCCGGCCCGGCCTGCTGTTCGCGAATATAGGCCCGATATCCGGCCTCGAGCAATTGCGACAATAATCGGTGCGCTTCGTCTTCGTCGGCGAAAAGTCCCAGCCGCAAACTCCAGCCGCGCGGCAGGCCGCGTTCGTCGAGGAGCGGAATTTCGCGCCAGTCGGCCGCAGAGTCTTCGACGCGCGCCTCCTCCGCGACGCGCGCTTCCGCGGGCACATCGAGCGCCGGAGTATCGGCGAGAATGACCGGCCTCGACTGCGCCGGCTCGGGCAATACCGGGACTGCCGGCGGCGGCGGAATCCTGCTCGGCAATTGCGGCTGCGCGGCATCCCGGGGGTCGAGCATCATGGGCAGGAAGATCAGTCCCAGCGCCAGCATGAGAACCGCGAGGACGATGCTGCGCTTGATGTCCGGCTTCAATGGCCCTGCCTCGCGAACGCCGTGGTGAATGGACGCGCGGCCGCGACCGTATGGAAGGAACCGGTCACCACGACCAGGTCGGCCCCCGAATCCGCCGCCGCGCGATAAGCCTGCGCCGCCCCGGCCGCGACGGAGACCGCGGCGCCGGGCAGACGCCGCCGCAAGCGCGCGGACAATTCGGCCGCGGCCATGCCGCGCGAGTCTTCGACTTGCGCAATATACCAGACATCCACCTGCGCGCTCAGCGCGGCCGCCACGCCTTCGGCGTCCTTGTCCGCCAACAAGGCGAGCACCGCGGCCACCTTGCGACGCGGTCCGGTCGCGGCTCCGATTTCGGCGATCCTCGCCGCCAGCAGGCGCGCCGCCGCGGGGTTGTGCGCCGCGTCGAGCAGCACCGGCCGGCCGCCGGCCCGGTCGCGACACAACTCGAGCCGCCCCGGCAAATGCGCCCGGCGCTGGGCGGCGCGGATTCCGGCTTCGCTCGCCGGCAACGGCGAAAGATGAACCGCCTGCAAGGCGGCGGCCATGGCCGCCATCGGCAAGCGCGGCATTTCCAGGCCGCTGATCCGGATCGCCTGCGCCCCGCTTTGCCCCCACCAGGACCAGGTCTCCGCTTCGATATCGGCGCCGTAGTCCTGCTGCCGGCGCGATACGCGCGCGCCGAGTTCCTCCGCGCGCCGCAATATGCTCGTCGGCGGCTGCTCCCCGCCATAGACCAGGGGCGCGCCGGGACGCAGGATGCCGGCTTTTTCCGCGCCGATCCGCTCCCGGTCGGGGCCGAGCCAATGCTGGTGGTCGAGGTCGATATTGGTGATCAGCGCGATGTCGGCGTCGACGATATTGACCGCGTCGAGGCGGCCGCCGAGCCCGACTTCCAGGATCAGGGCGTCGAGCCGCTCGCGCGCGAATAGCTGCAAGGCGGCCAGGGTCGAGAATTCGAAATAGCTGAGACTGATCCCCTCCCTGGCCCGTTCGACCTCCGCCAGCGCCGCGCAGATCGGCTCGTCTTCGCAATCCGTTCCGGACAGGCGGATGCGTTCGTTGAAGCGGTGCAGGTGCGGCGACATGTAGCTGCCGGTGCGCAGGCCCGAATGCAGCAGGATCGCGTCGATGGCCGCCAGCGTCGAACCCTTGCCGTTGGTGCCCGCGATGGTGAAGACGAAAGGCGCGGGACGCGCGAGCTGCATGTTCTCCGCGACCTTGCGGACCCGTTCGAGGCCAAGCTCCACGGCGCGCGGATGCACGGCGGCGATATGGGCCAGCCATGCGGAAAGATCCATGGCGGGACGCGCCGGCGCCTCAGTTCACCGCGCGCCGGAACCAGCCGAGCTTGTCGAGCAGCGCGGCGATGCGCTCGCGCAGGTCGCGGCGATGCACGATCATGTCGATGGCGCCGTGTTCGAGCAGGAACTCGCTGCGCTGGAAGCCTTCCGGCAGTTTCACTTTCACTGTCTGGCGGATGACATCGGGGCCGGTGAAGCCGACGAGGGCGTTGGGTTCGGCGATATTGACATCGCCCAACATGGCCAGACTGGCGGATACGCCGCCGTAGACCGGGTCCACGAGCACGGAAATATAGGGCACGCTGTCTTGCCGCAGTCTTTCCAGCGCCGCGGCGGTCTTGGCCATCTGCATGAGCGAGATCAGCGCTTCCTGCATGCGGGCGCCGCCGCTGGTGGAAAAACAGACCAGCGGCAATTTTTGCTCGATGCAGGTATTCGCCGCGCGGGCGAATTTCTCGCCGACCACCGCTCCCATCGAGCCGCCGATGAAGCCGAATTCGAAAGCCGCCGCGAGCAGCGGCATCCCTTGCAGCCGGCCCTTCACGACCACCAGGGCGTCTTTCTCCCCGGTCGCCTTCTGCGCGGCGCCGAGACGGTCCCGATAGCGTTTCAGATCCTTGAACTTGAGCAGGTCCGCCGGCTCGAGCTCGCCGTGCATTTCCTCGCGGTCGTCTTCGTCGAGGAACAGGTCGATGCGGCGCCGGGCCGAAATGCGCATGTGATGGCCGCATTTCGGACAGACATCGTGATTTTCCTCCAGGCTCTTGCGATACAACATGGCGTCGCAGCGGGGACATTGCTTCCAGACGCCTTCCGGCACGTTGGACTTGCGCGCGCGCCCGCCCGCCGTCGAGATCGAAGGCAATATCCTGTCTATCCAATTCATGAGTTCCGCCTGCTTCTTTCCCGCTGCGCATCCATCGCCCGCCGCGCGGCGCCGATCAGCGCGACGGCCGCGCTGATCCGGCCCGCATCGCGCGCGGGCGGCGACGGCAATTGTCCGATCCGCTCGACCAGCGCACTGCCGATAACGACTCCGTCCCCGAGCGCGTTCATGGCCAGGGCCGTCTCCACATCTCTTATGCCGAAGCCGACGACTACGGGCAGGGAGGTCCAGTTCCTGAGCCCGGCAATGTTGCGGGCCACCGACTCGCGGTCTTCCAGCGCAGCGCCGGTAACTCCCTTGAGAGACACATAATACAGATAACCGCTTGTGTGTTCGATGATTTCTTTCGCCCGCGACGCGCTGGTGGCGGGCGATACCAGGAAAATCCGATCAATGCCCCGGCCCGCGAGCAAGGCCGGCAGGTCGCCGGCTTCAGCGGGGGGCATGTCCACCACGAGCACTCCGTCCACATCCGCGCGGGCGCAGTTTTCGGCGAACTCCGCATAGCCCATGATCTCGACGGGATTCAGGTAGCCCATCAGAATGATCGGCGTGCGGTCGTCGCCGGCGCGGAACCGCGCCGCCAGTTCGAACACTCCGTCGAGCGTCGCGCCGCCGGCCAGGGCGCGCTCGACGCCGCGCTGGATCGCCGGACCGTCGGCCGACGGGTCGCTGAAAGGAATGCCCAGCTCGATCATGTCGGCGCCCTGGCGCGCGAGTTCGCGCATGACCTCGAGCGAGGTTGCGAAGTCGGGGTCGCCGGCGACCAGATAGGGAATCAGCAGCCCCCGGCCCTCGCGCCCGGCGCGCGCGGCGCAACGCGCGATGCGGCTCAGGCTCATCGGGCGGTTCCGAAATCCGCGCCTTCGAGCCTGGCGACGGCTTCGATATCCTTGTCGCCGCGGCCGGAAAGATTGACCAGGATGTCCTGCTCGCGGCCCATGTCGGCGGCGAGGCGGGTCGCCCAGGCCAGCGCGTGGCTCGATTCAAGCGCCGGAATGATGCCTTCCAGGCGGGTCAGCCGATGGAACGCCTCGAGCGCTTCGGCATCGGTCGCGCCGACATACCGCACGCGTTGCAGGTCTTTCAGCCAGGCGTGCTCCGGGCCGGCGCCCGGGTAGTCGAGGCCCGCCGAAATCGAATGCGTATCGAGAATCTGGCCATTCTCGTCCGTCATCAGATAGGTGCGGTTGCCATGCAACACGCCGGGCCGGCCCGCGCACAAGGGCGCCGCATGACGCGCCGTCTCAAGTCCCAGGCCGGCGGCCTCGACGCCGTACATCGCCACTTCGCTATCGGCGAGAAAGGGGTGGAACAGGCCGATGGCGTTCGAGCCGCCGCCGACGCAGGCGACCAGGGCTTCGGGCAACTTGCCGGTCCGCTCGAGAAACTGGCGGCGCGCCTCCCGGCCGATCACGCTCTGGAAATCCCGCACCATGCGCGGATAGGGATGCGGGCCGGCGACGGTGCCGATGATGTAATGGGTGTTGTCGACATGGGTCGCCCAATCGCGCAAGGCTTCGTTCATGGCGTCTTTCAGGGTGCGCGATCCGGAATCCACCGGGACGACCCGGGCGCCGAGCAGTTTCATGCGATAGACATTGGGCACCTGGCGAACGATGTCTTCGGCGCCCATGTAGATGCGGCATTCGAGGCCGAGGCGCGCGGCGACCGCAGCGCTGGCGACGCCGTGTTGACCGGCGCCGGTTTCCGCGATCAGGCGGGTCTTGCCCATGTATCCGGCAAGCAGGGCCTGGCCGATGGTGTTATTGACCTTGTGCGCGCCGGTATGGTTCAGATCTTCCCGTTTCAGCCAGATTCGGGCGCCGCCGCAGGCATCGCTCAAGCGTTGCGCGAGATAGATGGGAGACGGCCGGCCCACGTAATCGGCCAGATCGGCATCGAACCGCCGCCGGAATTCGCTGTCCCGCGCAAGTTCCGCATAAGCCTCCGCCAGTTCCGATACGGCTCGGATCAGGGTTTCGCCGACGAAGACCCCGCCATAGGGGCCGAAATGGCCCGTCTCGTCGGGTCCCGAATAATCCGCCGCGGCGTCAGGCACTTCTGGCCTCCTTCATGAATTCGCGCAACTTGTTCAGGTCCTTCGCGCCGGGAGCGGCCTCGACGCCGGAACTCGCATCGATGCCGCAAGGCCGCGCCCGGCGAATCGCGGCGGCCACATTGCCGGGGCGCAAGCCGCCCGCGACGACGATATTGTCGACCCCCGCCGCCGCCAGCTCCCCCGCCATTTCCCAACGGAAGGACTTGCCGGTGCCGCCGTAATTCGACGCGTCCCAGGTATCGAGCAGAATGCGCCGCGCCGAAGCGAAGTCCGCGACCTGCCGCCGCAAATCCGAATCGCCGCGCACCCGCAGGGCTTTCATGTAAGGCAGCCCGAAAGACTCGCAGAAACCCGCCGGCTCGTCGCCATGGAACTGCAATCCGCTGAACAGGCCGGAAGCCGCCGCCGCCCGTACTTCGGCGCTTGCCGGATTGACGAAAAGCGCGAACACCTCGACCTCGCCGGCGACCGGCTCCAGCACTTCGCCGAATCGCGCGGGCGGCACATGGCGGGGGCTCGGCGGATAACAGACCAGCCCGAGGGCGTCGGCGCCCAGGTCGACGGCGACGCGGGCATCCTCCGCGCGCGCGATGCCGCAGATCTTGATCCAGATATCGGCCATGTCCCGGCGCGCCGCGAAAAACGGCGCATTGTAGCAAAAAATCTGCTCAGGCATTCCCTGGAGTATCTTCTGAATAATTCCATCCATGGAATTATTCATTGCCGCAAGACAAAAGCGCGGTTTTGTCTTGCTCCCGGATTCGACAGCTTGCGCCGTCGAATCCGGCGGCACATCCATGTGCCGCGGGCCTGCGCCGCAGGGAAGCTCTGACTTGATCAGAGCATTCCCTGATCGGCTTCGGGGAGCTGGTCGAGGATGGGCGGCGCGACTGTCCGCGCCGGAATCCCGCATTCCCGCGGATATTCGACGGCGACGAGATACAGGCCAGCCGCCGGCGCGGCCGCGCCGGCCGCCCTGCGGTCTCTCGCATGCAGGATTTCGCGAATCCAGTCTGGCTTGCGTTTGCCCCGGCCCACTTCGAGCAAGGCGCCGGCGATATTGCGCGCCATGCGCTGCAAGAAGGCGTTGGCGCAAATATCGATGACGACGAAGTCGCGCCGGGGGTATACCTCCAGGAACTTCACTTCGCGCCAGGGCGACCTCGACTGGCAGCCGGCGGCCCGGAAACTGCTGAAGTCGAGCTCGCCGAGCAAGTGGCGGGATCCGTCCCGCATGGCTTCCACATCAAGTTCGCCGGGCTCGCGGGCCACATGTCCCGCGAGCAGGGCCGAACCGGTCGCCCCGCCATGCAGCACATAGGCGTAACGCCGGGACAGGGCGGAAAATCTTGCGCTGAAACAAGAGTCTGCAATATAGGATTCTTGCACCCTGACAGTCAGCGGCAACAAGCTGTTGACGCCTGCGGTCCAGGCGCGCGCGCCCCGGTTCGCGGGGCATTCGAAATGCGCGAACTGACAGGTCGCATGCACTCCGGCATCGGTTCTGCCGGCGCAGACGAGCTTGACGGGCGCATCGGCTATCTTGCCGACAGCCGCCTCGAGACTGCCCTGGACGGTGGGAATCGCGGGCGACGCCTGCCTTTGCCAGCCGCCGAACGCCGATCCGTCGTATTCGATGCGCAAGACGATGCGCTTCCCGTCCGCCGGCACGGATCAACCCGAATCATCGACAATCGCCAGCAATTGCCTAGCTTCGCCGATCTGCCCCTCGTTGCCGAAACGGATCACGTTTTCCAGGATCTTGCGCGCCTTGTCCATTTCTTTCATCTTGTAGAAAGAATAGGCCAGATGGAGTTGCTCGGCGACTTCTTCCTCTTCGGCGCCTTCAAGTTCCGCGATGAAATCGTCGTCATCGTCCTCATCATCCGTCGCCGCGTCCGCGGCGGACTCCGCGGTCGCCGCAGGGGGCGACTCGCCCGCCGGCTCGCCGCGTTCCTCCGCCGGACCGGCGGCGGCCGACGCGCTCTCGGCGGCGTCTTCGCCGTCGCCGACCGCGACCGCCTGTTCCCGTCCGTCGTCGTCTTCGCGCCGGCGGCCGGCGCGCGACAACAGCAGCGCCGCGAACGCCAGCAACAGAGTCGCCGCGCCGGCGGCAAGCCAAAGGGGATTTTCCGGCAGGCTTTCCGGGAAACGCCGGGGCGGCGGCGTTTCGGCCGCGGCGACGGCCGCCCGTTCGGCCGCTTGGCGCGCCTGTTGTTCGGCTTCGGCGGCGAGCAAAGTCCGCGTCCGCGCCAATTCCTGCTCCTGCAGCGCGATGATCTGCCGCGCCATGGCGATCTGTTCGTCGAGATCGTCGAGACGCGAGCGCAATTCCCGCTGTTCGACGCGAACCCGATCAGCTTCTTCCAGCGTCCGGGCCAACTCGTTCTCCAGTTCGGCCACGCGCCGGTCCAGTTCGTCGCCCCCCGGGTCGATGTCGTCTTCTTCCCCGACAAGACTCAATTGGCCGGCGGCGTCATCATCCTGATCGGCGGCCTGAGGCGCCGGCGCCGCGAGCAATCGGGGCCGGCCGTCGCCGGGCGGCGCCTGACCCGACGGCAGCGCGGGGACCGAAGCCGGCGACGGCCGCGCGGCGCCGGGACCGAATGGCGCAAGCTCGGCGCGCGGCGGTTCGCCGGGCCCGGATTCCGCTTCGAGCGCGGCGGTCCCGCCCGCGCAGGCGAAATCCGCCGCCAACGCGAGCAGCAAACCCGGAAGCAACCTGAAGCACGGCAAATCTTTCAGCGTCGGAACCCGCCCTGTGCAATGACCCGGATATCGCCCGCAACGATAACGGCGAGTATTCACGACAAGTATTCGCCAAGCAACAGTTCGGCTATCTGCACCGTATTCAAGGCGGCGCCCTTGCGGATGTTGTCGGCCACGATCCACAGGTTGATTCCGTTTTCCAGCGAAATATCCTGCCGGATGCGGCCGACGAATACCGGATCGCTCGCCGCGGCGTGTCCGACGGGAGTCGGATAGGCATTCGATTCGGGCTCGTCGATTACCGCGACTCCCGGCGCCTCCAGCAGCAGTTCGCGCACCTCCCGCGCCGAAATCGGCTGTTCGGTCTCGACCTGCACCGCTTCCGAATGGCCGTAGAACACGGGAATGCGCACGCAGGTGGCGCTGACCCGGATCGAATCGTCGCCCAGTATCTTGCGGGTCTCCCAGTCCATCTTCATCTCTTCCCTGGTGTAGCCGTTGTCCAGGAACCGGTCGATATGCGGCAAGGCGTTGAAGGCGATCTGGGCGGGAAATACCTCTGTCCTGGCGGGCTGGCCATTGAGCAGTTCGGCGCTCTGCCGAGCCAGTTCGCCGATCGCCGCGCGCCCGGCGCCGGAAACCGCCTGATAGGTGGCCACGCTGATCCTGCGGATGCCCGCCGCGTCGTGAATCGGCTTCAGGGCCACGACCATCTGCATGGTGGAGCAGTTCGGGTTGGCGATGATATTGCGATTGCGGTAGTCGGCCAGACAATGCGGATTGACCTCGGTCACCACCAGGGGTATGTCGTCGTCATAACGGAAATGCGAGGTGTTGTCCACCACCACGCAGCCGGCGGCGGCGGCTTGCGGGGCGAATTCCGCGGAAATCGATCCGCCGGCGGAAAACAGCCCGATCTCGACCTTGCCGAAATCGAAATCCGCCAGGTTTTCCACCGTGATCGGCCTGTTGCCGAACATCACGCGGGAGCCAGCCGAACGCTCGCTCGCCAGGGCGTGGACATTCCCCGCCGGAAACCCGCGTTCGGCGAGAATGCCCAGCAGGCACTCCCCGACAGCGCCGGTGGCGCCGACCACGGCCACATCGCACTTTCTCATCGTCTGCTTCCGGGTTATTTGCCGAGGGCGGGGAAGCACCAGGGCGAGCGCTCTCGCCAGCGCCGCTCGAATGCGCGAATCGCCGCCTCGTCTGCAAGCGTGATGTCGATATCGTCGAGCCCGTTCAGCAGGCAATGCTTGCCGAACTCGTCGACATGGAACTCGATTGCGCCGCCGTCGGGCTTGACCATGATCTGCCGGGGCAGATCAATCCGCAAGCGGTACGCTGGCGCCGCCTCCACCTCGCGAAAAAGCTCGTCAATGATATTCCCATCCAGAACAATGGGTAATATTCCATTTTTGAAGCAATTATTGAAGAATATGTCGGCGAAGCTCGGCGCGACGAGCGCGCGGAAACCGTAATCGCCGAGCGCCCAGGGCGCATGTTCCCGGCTCGAACCGCAACCGAAATTGGCGCGCGCCAGCAAGATCGAGGCGCCGCGATAACGCGGTTGATTGAGCACGAAATCCGGGTTCGGACGCCGCGCGCTGTTGTCCCCGTCCGCTTCGCCCGCATCCAGATAACGATGTTCGTCGAACAGGTTCGCGCCGAAACCGCTGCGCCGGATCGACTTGAGGAATTGTTTCGGGATGATGAAATCCGTGTCCACATTGGCCCGATCCAGCGGCATCACCAGTCCTTCCTCGACCACGAATGCTTTCATAGCTTCACTCCGGCAAATTCCGCACATCGACGAAATGGCCATGGACGGCGGCCGCGGCCGCCATCGCGGGACTGACCAGATGAGTGCGTCCGCCCCTGCCCTGGCGACCCTCGAAATTGCGGTTCGAAGTCGAGGCGCAATGCTTGCCGGCCGGCAACTGGTCGGCATTCATCGCCAGACACATGGAGCAGCCGGGCTCGCGCCATTCCATGCCGGCGGCGGTGAAGATCCGGTCGAGCCCTTCGGCCTCGGCCTGCTCCTTGACCAGTCCCGAACCCGGCACCACCAGCGCGCATTCGATATTGCCGGCGATGCGCTTGCCGGCGACGACATCGGCCGCCGCGCGCAGATCCTCGATCCGGGAATTGGTGCAGGAGCCGATGAAAACATAGTCGAGCCGGATATCGCGAATGGGGGTGCCCGCCGCCAGTCCCATGTAGGACAGCGCCTGTTCCATGTTGCCGCGCCGGACGGCGTCCGCTTCCGCTTCCGGCCTGGGGACGGCGGCGCTGATCGGCGCCACCATTTCCGGCGAAGTGCCCCAGGTTACCTGGGGCTCGATATCCTCGCCGCGCAGTTCCGCGACCTTGTCGAACTGCGCGTCCGCGTCGCTGATCAACTCGCGCCACGCGGCGGCCGCGCGCTCCCACAACTCGCCGGTCGGCGCAAAGGGCCGGCCCTTGACATACGCCAGGGTTTTCTCGTCTACGGCGATCAGGCCCGCCCGGGCGCCGGCCTCGATCGACATGTTGCAGACGGTCATGCGGCCCTCGATGCTCAAATCGCGGATGACCTCGCCGCCGAACTCGATGGCGTGGCCGGTGCCGCCCGCGGCGCCGATCCGGCCGATGACGGCCAGCGCCACATCTTTCGCGGTCACTCCGAAGCCGAGCCTGCCGTCGACGCGCACGAGCATGTTCTTCATTTTCCGCTGCAACAGGCATTGGGTGGCGAGCACATGCTCGACCTCGGAAGTGCCGATGCCGTGGGCCAGGGCGCCGAGAGCGCCGTGGGTCGAGGTATGCGAGTCGCCGCAGACGATGGTCATGCCGGGCAAGGCGGCGCCCTGCTCCGGCCCGACCACATGCACGATGCCCTGGCGACGGTCGTTCATGTCGATCCCGGCGATGCCGAATTCCCGGCAATTCTCGTCGAGCGCGGCCACCTGCAACCTGGACACCGCATCCCTGATCCCCGACAAGCCCCGCTTCCGCTCGTCGGAAGTGGTCGGGATATTGTGATCCGGCATCGCCAGGTTGGCGCTCGGGCGCCAGGGTTTCCTGCCGGCCAGACGCAGCCCCTCGAAGGCCTGGGGGGAGGTCACTTCGTGGATGAGGTGCAAGTCGATGTAGATCAGCGCGACGCCGTCGGCGCGCTGCCTGACCAGGTGCGCGTCCCAGATCTTGTCGTACAGGGTTCGGCCGCTCATTGCGCCGGCCTCCGCAACCCCGCGCCGGCCCGGCGCGCGTCGGCGCATTGCGCGCGGTCGCGCAACAGGTGGTCCAGCAATACGATCGCCGTCATCGCCTCGGCGATCGGCGTCGCGCGGATGCCCACGCAAGGATCGTGGCGGCCGGTAGTGACCACTTCCGCCGCCTCTCCGGTCACGGTGATCGTCCTGCCGGGAATCCGGATGCTCGACGTCGGCTTCAGGGCGATTCGCGCGAAGATGTCCTGTCCGGTGGAGATCCCGCCCAGGATGCCGCCGGCGTTATTGCCGAGAAAGCCTTCGGGAGTGATTTCATCGCGATGCTCGCTGCCTTTCTGGGCCGCCGCCGCGAAGCCCGCGCCGATTTCCACGCCCTTGACCGCATTTATGCTCATCAGCGCTTTGGCGAGATCGGCGTCGAGCCGGTCGAAAACCGGCTCGCCGAGACCGGCCGGCACGCCGCTCGCGCATACGCAAACGCAGGCGCCGATGGAATCCCCTTGCTCGCGCAGCGCCGCGATGTAATCTTCCATCGCCGCCGTCTTTTCCGCGTCGGGACAGAAGAAGGGGTTATTCTCGATCTCGTCGTGGTCGACCTGTTCGATCTCGATCGGCCCGAGCCGGCTCAGGTAGCCGCGCACGCTGACGCCGCAATGTTCCGCCAGGTACTTCCTGGCGATCGCTCCCGCCGCGACGCGCATGGCGGTTTCGCGCGCCGACGCGCGGCCGCCGCCCCTGAAGTCCCGGATGCCGTACTTCCTGTCATAGCTGTAGTCCGCATGGGAAGGACGAAACAAGTCCTTGATCTTGCTGTAATCTCTCGGACGCTGGTCGGTATTTTCAATGATCAGGCCGATCGGCGCGCCCGTGGTCCTGCCTTCGAACACGCCGGACAGGATGCGCACCTTGTCGTCTTCCCTGCGCTGCGTGGTATACCGGGACCGGCCGGGCTTGCGCCGGTCCAGATCCCGCTGCATGTCCGCCTCGCTCAAGGCCATTCCCGGCGGACAGCCGTCGACTATGCAGCCCAGCGCCGCGCCGTGACTTTCGCCGAAGCTGGTGACGGCGAACAATTTGCCTATGCTGTTTCCGGACATCTTGCGCCTGACGGCCGAGCCGCTCGAAAATCCGCGGATTGTACACCAATTCCCCGCAAGCTGTCGCATTCGCGAGCGCTGCGCCGCGCATGCGCCCGTCGAAATCCCCTCGCACCGGCGGCGCCCTTCACGCAAGCGTCCGCTGCAGTATGAACGGAAAGAAAATACCGTGAATACAGGGCCTTGCGGCCCGACCCACTCCGCCGCGCGGCTTCCCCAAAGAAACGCCGCCGCGGCTGCTTCCTGCATTACCGCCCAGCCGCGCGGGAGTTTTAAAAATCCCCGCCCGTTCAACGCGGGTCAATCGTCTCGCTGCCCGGATCATGCCCGGCGCCTGAGGCAACAACCGGGCGCGCAGGAAGGCGGACATACTCCCGGCCAGACTTTTCCTGCATTGTCCGGATGTCCTGGAAGATGGCCGCCATGTCATGGCCGAAGCGGGCCGCATGCGCATCCCGTATCGCCCGCACTTCGGAAATGATCGGATCAGTCGGGGTCTTTTCCATGGTTTGTCTCCGTCAGCTCGTTCGGCGTGCAGATCACCGGCGGTTCGCAACTTGCCCCCCGGCAAACCTGTTCGATCTCGGCGCGCATTGCGGCATTGGCAATATGCCGGAAGTTCCACGTCACCAGAAAATCGATGCCATTGGCAGCAGCGATGGCGATATGTGCCGCATCGTCCGCGGCCTGCCGTGGAACAGCGCCCGCTTCGACAAGGGAATGCGCGAGATTCTCCGCCTCCGGTGTCGCATCGAGAAATGCGACAGACTCGAGCGCCTCCAGCCGGCTGCGCGCAGCCTCGGGGTCGCCCGCTCCGGCTTCCGCGACGACAAGGGCCGACGCAACAAGGTCGAATCGGTCAGGAGCGTCGCGCCACCACTCCCTGGTGATCTCCTGATATGCCGCGATGACCATATCCCGCGACGGTCGTGCGATCAGGTAGCTCACGACCGATGTCTCGATATACGCTGTGGGTCGCATCGAGATGGGCTCACTCCCGACAACGAGATGTCGCTCACGCGATACGGCATATTATACCAACGGCGGCGGTTCAGAACCCCATGAGCCCATTTTCTTGTAGAGAACAAATAAATTGTCCGCTTTCAGAACATATGAACTGTCCGGTCGTACAGTGGTCGTTTTTGGCGGCGATCTGGTGGCTGTATGGGCGTTGCGAGACGGAATGAGGAGCGGAGGCTGATGTTGTTCGAGGAAGTGAATTCGATGTGGACGGGGGGTCGTCTGACGCAGGCCTACGATCAGGCATACCAGGAGCTGGAGGAGATTCGGGAGCGGCTCACGGCAAGCTCTGATCAGGCCAATAGTCTCCGGGCGAGCCTGCTTCAGTTCCTGGACTCTTTCGGTGAGGCCCCGATGGAGCGGCCCGATGCTGAAACGCTCGGGGACCGGTTAGGGAAGCTCTGATCAAGTCGGAGCTTCCTTAATCAATTACGCCACGATTACGCCTGCGCCTGCTCTGGTCCGCCGCCGGCGGCATGATGCTATGATTGCCCGCCGGCGTTCGCGACCGGCCGGGCGACAATCATGCGGACTTGAGGTGTTGGCGATGCGGGAACTGGAACAGGCTTTTGCCTCGATATTGAGCGCGGTCGGCGAAGATCCTGATCGCGACGGGTTGCGGAAAACCCCCGCGCGCGCGGCGGAAGCATTCAGTTTCCTCACCCGGGGCTATGGACAGGATGTGGCCGAAGTCGTCAACGATGCGCTGTATCCATCCGCCTCGGACGAGATGGTGATCGTCAGGAACATCGAGATGTACAGCATCTGCGAACACCATCTGCTGCCTTTTATCGGCAAATGCCACGTGGCCTATGTGCCCGACGGCAAGGTGCTCGGCCTGTCGAAGATCGCCCGGATCGTCGATGTTTTCGCCCGCCGCCTGCAGATACAGGAAAACCTCACCCAGCAGATCGCCAATTGCATCCAGGAAACCACCGGCGCCAGGGGCGTGGGCGCGATCATCGAAGCCCAGCATATGTGCATGATGATGCGCGGAGTGGAAAAACAGAACTCGGTAATGACGACGTCCTGCATGCTCGGCGCGTTTCGCTCGCGCGCGACCACCCGGACCGAATTCCTGTCATTGCTGGGTTGATTGCGGCACCAGCTCCACCCGCTCGGCGCAGTCGCCCGCGACGCACAGGGGCGACAGCGGTCCAAGGCCGCGGGCCGCCAGTCTTTCGGCCGCGACGCCTTGTTCGAGCAGCGACTGCCGCACCGCCTCGGCGCGGGCCTGGCTGCGGGCGAGCAGTTGTTCGAGACCGTCCTCGCCTTGCAGATGGGCGACAATGAACAGGCGCAACTCCGGCTCGCGCCGCAACAGTTCCGCCACGGCGTCGAGCCCGGCGTCCGCCGCGAGCCGGTCGCCGGCGCCGAATGCCAGCCCCGACAAGACGACGCCGCCGGTTTCGCGCAACTGTTCGAGCAGGAAAGCCGGGGCGGCCGCGAGCGGATTCGCGGCGCCGCCGCCGGGTTCGATGATTTCCAGATACGCCAGCAACTGGCGATTGCTGCGGGTGATCACATAGGCCGAGATATAGAACTGTCCGGGAGGCTCCGATCCCATCGCCAGATAGTACTGGTTGCGCACCGGCCCATACAGGATGCGATTGCCGAAGATGTCGTTGGCCCAATATTCGCTGCTGCCGCAGGCGCGGCCGGCGCAGGCGAACAATTCGCGATAGCCGCGCATGCGCATCTGCTCGCGGAAGAAGTCGTAGACATCCTGGCCGGAAAAACCGTCCGAGACCTGGTAGAGGATCCGGGTCAGGTCGCCCCGCACCCGTTCCGACGCTTCGGGCGTCACCTGCCCGCGAACGCTTTGCAGGCTGCCGAGCACGACCCGGTAGTTGACGTTGCCGACGGTCTCGAATTCGCTGATTCCGGCGTCGGGGAAACCGCTGAACAATGCGTGGTCCGCGGGATCGGACCGCTGGGCGCCGGCGCTTGCGGCCAGCAACAGCAGGCTTGCATGTACCAGGTATCGGGTCCGCATCGCGACCGCCCCGCAACTTGTCTTGTCTTCTCTGAATGATTCCATCCATGGAATCATTCATTGCCGCAAGACAAAAGCGTGGTTTTGTCTTGCTCCCGGATTCTGCGGCTCGCGCCGCCGAATCCGGCGGCACATCCATGTGCCGCAGGCGAGCCCCGATAAATCGGAGCTCGCCTTGTCTTCTCTGAATGATTCCATCCATGGAATCATTCATTGCCGCAAGACAAAAGCGCGGTTTTGTCTTGCTCCCGGATTCAACGGCTTGCGCCGCAGGCAAGCTCTGACCTGATCAACCTTCCGCGGCGTCCTTGTCCGGCGCGGTCTTGCCGCGCGCGTTTCGCCGCGCCGGCGCGTCCGCGGCTTTTCCGGCGGCGTCCTGTCCGGCCTCGTCGGATTCGGCCGCTGCCGGCGCCTCGTCGGATTCGGCCGCGGGCGCCGCCGGCTGTTCCGCTGCGGGAAAGTCCGGGAACTCCGAGAACGGGAAAGGCTTCTGCTCCCTGTTCCAGCTGGCGAACAGCAGCAACTCGCGAATGTACTCGGCCAGCGCCCCCGCCAGACCGCGCAAATTGCGATTGTCCGCGCCGGCGAAAATCGCGAACAGGGCCTGCGCCAGACCGAGCAGGATCGCCAGGGGTCCGGCGATCAGCGCGAATATGAGCAGATAGAGAACGACCAACACGAACCGGCTCCAGCTCGCCGGATTCTTCCAGGGACTTGCTTCCGATTGTTCAGACATCATGTGCGCCTCAGGGTCTTGTCCTCGCCGGCGGCGAATTCCACATCGAGCGCCTGTTCGCTGAGCATCAGCGAGGACAGGATGCTCTTGATCGATTCCTGTTCGTGGATGATGCGGTACAGGCCATTCGCCAACGGCATGTAAACGCCGAGTTCATCGGCTTTCCGGGCTACCAGTTTAACCGTGTTGACGCCTTCCGCAACTTGTCCCGCTTCGCGCGCGGCCTCGTCGATGCTCTTGCCCCGGCCGAGGGCGAATCCGATCCGGTAGTTGCGGCTCAACGGCGTGGCGCTCGTCACCACCAGGTCGCCGACGCCGGAAAGGCCCAGGAAGGTCATGGGGTCGGCGCCGAGCGCGCGCCCGAACCGCGCCATTTCCGTCAGCGCCCGGGTCACCAGCATGCTGCGGGTGTTGTGGCCCATGCCGAGGGCGGCGGCGATGCCGGCGATGATGGCGTAGATATTCTTCAGCGAGCCGCCCAGCTCGACGCCGAGCATGTCGTCGTTGGTATAGACCCGGAAGGTCTCCGAGCGCAACAATGCGCGCACATGTTCGCGCACGTCCGGGTCGTCGCTGGCGATCACCGTCCCCGTCAGTTGGCCCGCGGCGATTTCCCGGGCCAGATTGGGGCCGCTGAGCACGCCGACGCGCGCGCGGGGGACTTCCTGCCGCAGGATCTGGCTCATGAGCATGAACGTTTCCGCCTCGATCCCCTTGGTGCCGCTGACCAGCATGGCGTCCGGCGCGACATGGAGCGCCATTTCGCGCAGCACGGCGCGGAAATTCGAACTGGGCACAGCCACGAATACGAGTTCGGCGGCGGCTACGGCCGCCGGCATGTCGTCCGAAGCCCGGACGCGGGAACTGATTTCGTAGCCCGGCAGGTATTGCGGATTCTCGCGCCGGTCATTGACATGCCGGGCGAGTTCGTCGCTGCGCATCCAGAAACCGACATCGCACCCGTTCCTGGCGATCATGTTGGCGATGACCGTGCCGAAGCTGCCGCCGCCGACGACCGCGACCTTGACTGTCTGCTTCACGAATTCCGCTCCAGGCCGCAACGGCGATAGCCGCCGCGCAACTGCCGGATCATTCCGTCCATGGAATCATTCATCGCCGCGACAAGACAAGAGCGCGGCCTTGCCCGCTCCCGGAGGCGGCGGCTTGCGGCGGCGCGTCCATGCGCGGACCAGACGGAGCACGCGGCCGCAGCAGGGAGCTCAGAGCGCGATGCCCTGGATCAGGCCCATCAGCGCCGCCGGATACACTCCGAACAGGACCAGCAGCGCGAACAGGACGAGCACGACCGCGAAAGCCGCGCCGCCCCGGCGCAATTCGGGCGCGTCCCGCGGTTCCGGCAACAACATGCGATAGACGATGCGCAAGTAAAAATAAAGACCTATGCCGCTGCCGGCGATCAGGGCCGCGAGCAGCAGCCACAGGCCCGACTCCACCCCCGCCAGGATCAGGTAGAACTTGCCGATGAAGCCCGCGGTGAGGGGGATCCCCGCCAGCGACAGCAACATGCCGGCAAATGCCGCCGCCAACCAGGGCCGCCGCCAGAACAGGCCCTGGTAATCGGCGATATCGTCTCGCTCCAGCGCGTCCGAAGACAATAGCGAGACCACGGCGAAAGCGCCGAGGGTCGTGATCGCGTAAGCGAAAAGGTAAAAGCTCGCCGCTTCGACGCTGAGCGGCCCCTCGGCATGAAAGGCGGCGATGATCGCGACCAGCAGATAACCCATGTGGGCGATCGAGGAATAGGCGAGTATCCGCTTCACATTATCCTGCAACAGGGCGAGCAGGTTGCCGGCGATGATGGAAAGCAGCGCCAGCAGGGAGAAAACGATCACCGCCGGGGCGATGCCGAGCGCCCTCGTTTCCGCGACCAGGCGCAACAGCACGATGAAGACGGCGATCTTGCCGATCGTCGCCAGACAGGCTGTCGCGGGCGTCGGCGCGCCCTCGTAGACATCGGGCGTCCAGATATGGAACGGGACCAGGGACAACTTGAAAGCCATTCCCGCCGCGACCAGCAACAGCGCGAGCACGGAAAAACCGATTCCCGGCCCGGCCGGCAACTGTCCCAGCCCGGCCAGGGCGAGACTGCCCGTCTCGGCGTAGATCAGGGCCGCGCCGAACAGGATCATGGCGCTGGAAACCGCCGACAGGACCAGGTACTTGACCGCCGCCTCGAGCGCGTGGCTGTTTGCCCGGCGCTTGCCGTGCACGGGATAGGCCAACATGCCGTACAGCGACATGCCCAGGATTTCCAGGCCCAGCAACAGGCTCGCGAAATGGTTGGCGCCGGCGAGCACCATCGCGCCCAGAGCGGCCAACAGCAGCAACAGGAAGAATTCTTCCCGCTGGTCATCGAATTCGCGCCAGTAATCGTGCGCGAGCAGGCCGACGCCGATCGACAGGGCGCAAATCAGCGCGGCGAAGAACTGGGCATAGGCGTCCATCGTCAGCAACGGCGCCGGCGCCGGCGCGGGGCCGGCCAGCAGGCGCATGGCGAGCAAGGCGGCGAGCAGCAGGCCGGCGATCGTCGAGCCGAGGACAAAGGCGTAATTGCGCCGCTCGCCGAGCGCGATCGCCAGCATGACCCAGACCGCCGCGGCGGTTACGGCGAGCAAGGGCAGCAGGGGAATCAGCTCTCCCGCGCTCATCGTGTAGCCGGCGTATTCCTGCGCGTAGCTGACGTATTCCCGCGGCGTCATGGCGACAATGCTCCAGGCGCGACCGCGCCGGCGCGGCCCTCGAGCAGCGCTTGCAGCGCCGGCGCGGAAAGGTCCAGGAAGGACTGCGGATACACGCCCATCCAGATCAGGCCCGCCATCATGGCCGCGTAATAGGCCATTTCCCGATTGTCGAGATCAAGCAGCCGGCCGCCGTCGAAAGCGCGGTCGGAATATTTGCCGTGAAAAACCCTCTGGATCACCCAAAGCGAATAGACCGCGGCGAAAATCAGGCCGAAGGCGGCGATGACGGCGAGCGGCCGATTGGCCTGGAACGCGCCCAGCAAGGCCAGGAATTCGCCGATGAAATTGCCCAGCCCCGGCATGCCCAGCGCGGCGATGGAAAAGAACAGCGCCACGGCCGACATGCGCGGCGCGCGGCCCCAGAAGCCGCCCATCGCGAACATGTCGCGGGTATGAATGCGATGTTGCAGGCCGCCGGCGAGCATGAACAGGGCGGCCGCGCTGAGTCCGTGGGCGAGCATGGTCATTACCGCGCCTTGCAGGGCCAGTTCGTTCCAGGCATACACGCCCAGGGTGACGAAGCCCATGTGGCTGACGCTGGTATAGGCGATCAGCCGCTTGAGGTCCGCCTGGGCGAAAGCCAGCTTGGCGCAATACAGGATGCTGGCGGCGGCCAGGGTCATGGCGACGGGAGCGAACTCGGCCGCCGCGGTCGGGAACAGGGGCACGGCGAAGCGCACCAGGCCGTAGGCCCCGGTCTTGAGCAGCACGCCGGCGAGGATGATGCTGCCCGCGCTCGGCGCCTGGCTATGGGCGTCCGGCAGCCAGTTGTGGAACGGCACGCTGGGCAACTTGACGGCGAAACCGATGAAGAAACCGAGCATGACCCACATTTCCATGCTTCGATTCATGCCCACGTTGAGCAAGTCCTGATAGGCGAAACTGAAAAAGCCGAATTGCAGATAATGGAACCAGGCCAGCACGGCTATGGAGACCAGCATGATCAGGCCGCTCACCTGAGTGAATATGAAGAACTTCTTCGCGGCGTAGAACTTGTTCTCATGCCCCCAGATCGCGATGATGAAATACATCGGGATCAGCATCACTTCCCAGAAGAAGAAGAACAGGAACAGGTCGAGGGCGGTAAATACCCCGACCACTCCGGCCAGGGTCCAGAGCAGGTTGAAATAGAAAAAGCCGCTGCGATAGCTGATTTCCGACCAGGCCGAGCCGACCGCGACGATGCCGAGGAAGGCGGTCAGCAGCAGCAGCAACAGGGCGAAGCCGTCGACCGCGAAATGCAGTGAAATGCCGAAGCGCGGCAGCCAGGCGTGATTGAACGCGGCCAGCCAGCCGTTTTCGGGAGCGGCCCCGAGCAGGCTCGCCAGCAACAGCAGTTCGAGCGCCAGCGTCAGCAGCGCCATCCAGCGCGGCCAGGCGGGATTGATCCGTTCGCTGAACCAGGCCAGCAGGCCGCCGGCGAACAATAGCGCTACCAGCAGGATCAGGATCATGACAGCAATCCCGCCGCGATCAGCAGCACGAGGCCGGCGACCATCGACAGCGCGTACCAGCGCAGGGCGCCGGTCTGCGTGCGCGCGAGCAGCCGATGGGCCGCCCGGCTCGCCGCCGCCGGCAGGTCGAAGCAGGCGTCGACGATGTCTTTCGCATTGACCCGCGCCAGATACAGGAACGGAATGACGAACAGCAGGTCGTACAGCCGGTCCATGCCCCAGCCGCTGCGCCAGAACCTGTGCAGCGCGCGGCAAGCCGGCAAGGACATGAGTTTCCCGACCGGCAAAACGCCCGCGCCGTAAACCAGGTAACTGATCGCGATGCCCGCCAGGGGCAGCGCGATCATGACGCCGTGCACCAGGGCGCCGGCGTGATGTTCCTCATGTTCCGCCCCATGGTTGAAGACATGGTCGAGCGGCAGGGGAATCCAGCCGCCGAACAGGGACAGCGCCATCAGCGCGAACAGCGGCGCCGCGATAGTGAGCCCCTTCACCTCGACGGCATCGTGATGCCCCTTGCTTGCGCCGAAAAATACCGCGAAGAACAGGCGGAAAGTGTAAATGCCGGTGAGCAGGGCGCCGACGACTCCGCCGAGCCAGAGCCACGGCCCCTGCCCTTCGACCGCCAGCGCGGCGAGCAGGATCTCGTCCTTGCTGAAATAGCCGGAAGTATACGGAAACGCGGTCAGCGCGAGTCCGCCGACGAGAAAGCACAGGAACCCGACCGGAAGCTGCCGGCGCTTGCCGCCCATGCGAAAGATATCCTGCTCGTGATGCAGGCTGAGAATGACCGCGCCGGCGCCGAGAAACAGCAGCGCCTTGAAGAAGGCGTGCGTCATCAGGTGGAAAATCGCCCCGGACCAGGCGCCGACGCCGAGCCCGAGAAACATGTAGCCGATCTGGGAAACCGTCGAATACGCGAGGATCCGCTTGATGTCGGTCTGGGTCATGGCGGTGAAGCCCGCCATCAGCAAGGTGGCCAGCCCGACCCAGGCGACCAGCAGCTGGACCTCCGGCGCAAGTTCGAACAGGACATGGGTGCGGGCGATCAGGTAAACGCCCGCCGTGACCATGGTGGCCGCGTGGATCAGGGCGCTGATCGGCGTCGGGCCCGCCATGGCGTCGGGCAGCCAGGTCTGCAAGGGCAACTGGGCCGACTTGCCGACCGCGCCGCCGAGCAGCAGCAGGGCCGCGACCGCCGGCAAGGTCGAACCCGCGGGCCATTCCGCCTCGGCCGCGCGCAACATGTCCTGGATATTCAGGCTGCCGAGCTCGGCGAACAGCAGGAACAGGCCGATGGCCATGGCGGTATCGCCGACCCGGGTGACGACGAACGCCTTGCGCGCCGCATGGCCGTTGCCGGGATCGTCGTACCAGAACCCGATCAGCAGATAGCTGCACAGGCCGACGCCTTCCCAGCCCAGATACAGCAGGAGCAGGTTGTCGCCGAGCACGAGCAGCAACATGGCAAAGACGAACAGGTTCATGTAGCAGAAAAAACGGCTGAAATCCGGGTCGTCGGCCATGTAGCCGGCGGAATAGACATGGATCAGGAAGCCGACCCCGGTTATGACGAGGACCATCACCAGCGAAAGGCCGTCGAGATAAAGGTTGACGCCGGGGTCGAAGCCGGCCACCGAGATCCAGGTCCAGAGGGGCGCGGAGTGGCTTTCGAGACCCGATTGCAGGAAGCTGGCGGCGACCAGCGCCGCGACGGCGAAGGACAGGCCGACGCTGCCGGCTCCGATCCAGCCGGCGGGTCCCCTGGCGAGCCTGCCCTCGGCAAGCGCCAGGACGAGAAAGCCCAACAGCGGGAAAGTCGGCAACAGCCAGATCAGATCAAGCACCGGCCCTTACCCTTTCAACGCGGCGAGCGCGTCGATGTCGACGGTCTGGAAGCGCCGGTACATCTGGATGATCAGGCCCAGGCCGACGGCGACTTCCGCCGCGGCGAGCGTCAGCACCAGCAAGAACATGATCTGCCCGTCCGGCTGCCCCCAGCGCGAACCGGCGACGATGAACGCCAGCCCGCAAGCATTGAGCATGATTTCCAGCGACATCAGCACGAAGACGATATTGCGCCGGACGAGAACGCCGATCAGCCCCAGCGAGAACAGGATTCCCGCCAGGATCAGCCCGTGCGCGACCGGAACCGCCGCCATCATTCGTCTCCCGCCCGCGGCTTTCGCGCCAGATGATAGGCGGAGACGAGCCCCGCCAGCAGCAGGATGGAAGCCAGCTCCACGGCCAGCACATAAGGCCCGAACAGCCGCGCGCCGACCGCCCTGACATCGACCTGGCGCGCGACCGACGCGCCTTCGACCCCGCTCAGCACGTAGAGCAATTGCGCGAGCAGCGCGGCCGCGAGCAAGGCCGGCAGAATCCAGCCGCGGCCGGCCAGCCACGCCTGTTCCTGCGCCCGCGTGTTTTGGCCGAGATTGAGCATCATGATCACGAACAGGAACAGCACCATGATGGCGCCGGCGTAGACGATGGCCTCGAGCATCGCCGCCAGCGGCGCCCCGAGCACATAGAAGATCACCGCTATCGCGAGCAGCGAGAGGATCAGGTACAGCAAGGCGTGCACGATATTGGTCTGCACGACGACGGCGACGGTGGCGATGACGGCGACGGCCGCGGCCAGGTAGAACAGCAACATCACGGCAGCAGACTCCTGACGTCCACGGGCGGCGCCTCGTCGAGCGCTTCGCCCTTGTCCTTGCCGGCCACCTGCTTGCCGGCCACGCGATAGAAATTGTAATCGCGATATTTGCCGGTGCCGTCGATCAGCAGGTCTTCCTTTTCCCAGACCATGTCCTGGCGCGCGTATTCGGCCATCTCGAAATCCGGGGTCAGCTGGATGGCGTTGGTGGGACAGGCCTCCTCGCAGAATCCGCACATGATGCAGCGGGAAAAATTGATGCGGAAGAACTCCGGATACCAGCGGCCGTCTTCGGTTTCCGCCTTTTGCAAGGCGATGCAGTCCACCGGACAGGCCACCGCGCACAGGTTGCAGGCCACGCAGCGTTCCTCGCCGTCTGGGTCGCGGCTGAGAATGATGCGGCCGCGCCAGCGGGGGAACATGTAGGGCTGCTCGTCCGGATATTGCACGGTGTCGGCCTTGACGAACAACTTGCGGAATACTCCCCACAAGGTGACCGCCTGGCTGAGCAGCGTGTCCCTGATCAACTTGAACATGACGTCCTCCGCGAGCCTGTTGTCCGATTCGTCCGCATCCGCCCGCCCCTACATCGCGACCAGCACCGCGGCGCCGGTGGCCAGCAGGTTGAGCAGCGACAGCGGCAGCAGGAAAAGCCAGCCGTAGCGCATGAGCTGGTCATATCGCGGCCGCGGCAGCGCCGCGCGCATCAGGATGAAGAACATGATGAAAAATCCGGCCTTGAGCGAGAACCAGATGATCGGCGGCAGAAAGGCCGGCCCCAGCCAGCCGCCGAAAAACAGCACGCTGATCAGCGAGGAAATGAGCACCAGGCCGAGATATTCGCCGACGAAGAACATGCCGAACTTCATGCCCGAATATTCGGTGTGGTAGCCGGCGCAGATTTCCTGTTCGGCCTCGGGAATGTCGAACGGCAAGCGGTGGCTTTCCGCGACGCCGGCGATCAGGAAAATGAGGAATCCGAGGAATTGCGGCATGATATACCAGCCGTCCGCCTGGCTCTCGACGATTTCGCGCAGGTCGAAGCTGCCCGCCAGCACCACCACGCCGAGCAGGGAAATGCCCATGAATACTTCATAGCTGACCATCTGCGCCGCCGCGCGCAAGCTGCCCAGCAAGGCGTACTTGTTGTTCGACGAAAGCCCGCCGAGCATGACGCTGTAGGCGCCGAGCGAGGCCATCGCGAGCACGAACAGGACGCCGACATTGGAGTCGACGACGCCGATGTCGGGCGCGAACGGCACTACCGCGAAACTCATCAACACGACGATCATGATGATCGCGGGCGCGAGCACGAAAGCGGGCTTGTCGGCGAACGGCGGCACCCAGTCTTCCTTGGTGAAAATCTTGATCATGTCGGCGACGACCTGCAATATGCCGAACCAGCCCACCCGGTTCGGGCCGAGGCGCTCCTGCCACAGGCCCAGCAGCCGCCGCTCGACCCAGATCAGCATGGCGGCGAGCACGACCACCGTCAGCAGGATGCCGACGATGCTCGAAACCGAACCGACCGCGAACTCGAACATCGCCTCATTCCCCTCGCGCCAGATCGGAAACGATCAGTTCGCCCAGACCGCGGCTGTCCTCGACCTCCGCGGGCGCGAGCGCGACGCGCGCGCCCAGGCCGTGATAATCGATATCCGCGTCGCCGACATGCAATGCCGCCGCGCCGGGACTCATTTGCGTGCGCACGCAGACCAGGGCCTTCGCGGTCGTCCCCGCCCCGCTCAGCATCGCCCCCTGCCCTTGCCGCAGGCCGTATCGTTCGGCGTCGGCGGGCGCAACGGCCACATAGGCGCCGGTCATGCGTTCGCGGAGCGCCGCGCTGCGGGCGCTCAGCTCCTCGCTGCCGAAAATCTGGAAAGCGGGCAGCAATTCGAGGCCGTCGCCGCCGGCCGGCGCGGACGGCGCGTGAAATCCGCCGCCCGCGGCCCTTTTCCCGAATAGCAATACGCCGCCGCTGCCCTGCCGCAAGGGGCCGTTGACCTCGTCCTGGAACTTGCTGATGCTCTGGTTCGAATTCCATTGCGGCGCCCAGGACGACGCCAGGATCGTCGCATCGCGCCGGGCGGGAACGCCTTCCATCGAAAACGCCAGCGCGGACTCGGGATCCTGGGGCTGCCTCGGTTCGTGCACGTTCAGATGCGCCTGCATCGCGGTCCTGCCGCTATAGCGCTCGGACTGCCGCGGCACCTTGAGGCCGGCGGGCAACTTCGACATGTCGGGCAATACTTCGCCCAGTTTCGCGAACGCGGGAATCGAATCCGCGCAGTCGAACAACAGCTGGCGGAAATGTTCGAAATCGCCGGTCCATTGCCAGGCCGGACGCGCCGCGCCGCGGCCGCGATGCACCTGGCAGGCGAGTTGCGCCCTGCCCTCGTAATTCACATAGGTCGATTGCTGTTCGGAAAAGGCCGCGACGGGCAGCGTCAGATCCGCTTTCGCCGTGGTGCGGTTGGGCAACAGGTCGAGCGCCGCGACCTGTTGCGCCGCGGCCAGGGCCGCGTCGACCTCGGCGCGGGGCGCGCGGCGGTAAAGATCGTTCTCCAGCACGATGACATTGGCCGCCTCGCCCGCGCGCAATTTGCGCAAGGCCGCGCCGAGGCTATGCTCCGGCCGCGTCATCAACTGCAAGCCCATGCTGTTGACTTCCGCCGTCAGCAGGCAGAGATCCACCGCTTGCGCGGCGCCGTCGCCGCGGCGCTTGCGCAAGGCGCCGGCGATATTGGCCGCGGCCCGGATCAGTTCGACATCGCCGCCGCCGGCCCCGGCGACGATCAGCGGCCTGCGCGCGGCGAGCAATTGTCCGGCGATCCGCTCGAGCGCTTCGTGGTCGCCCCCGTCTCCGGCCCCGGGCGCATCGGCGTCGATGCGGCGGGCCAGTTCGAAAGCGCGGCGCGCGAGCGCCGCGGGCGCGGCGACGACGCGGTCCGAAGCCACATCGTCCAGTCGGGTCGCGCCGCAGGCGAAAATGGCGAGCGGGCTGCGCTGCTGCTGGGCCAGCTCGCGCACCGCAGCGTCCTGCCAACGCGGAATATTGGCCTTGTCGGCCAACTCCAGCGCCTTGTTGCGGACCGCCTGCCGCAGGGCCAGGGCGATTCGCGGGACGGTATTGGTGACGTCTTCGCCGAGCACGAGCACGGCGTCGGCCTGCTCGATCGCGCGCATGGAAGGATTGTTGAAGCGCGGGTCGCCCGCCAGTTCGGCGATCAATCGCATGCAGGCGTGTTCGGCGTCGGAATAGCCGGCGTGGAAATTTTCCTCTCCGACCAGCTGGCGCAAGGCGAAGTTGGCTTCGTTTCCGGCCCGCGGCGAGCCGATGCCGACCGCTCCGGCCGCGAGCTCGCGCAGCCGCCGCGCCGCCGCGGCCGCGTCGAGCGCCTTGCCCGCGCCGTCCAGCGGCGTCTTGAGACGTTGCGCGTCATTCACATAGCCCGCGCCGAAGCGGCCGCGGTCGCAAATGAAATAGCCGTTGAGTTCGCCATGGTAGCGATTGACGACGCGGCGCAATTCCCCGTACCGCTCGCCCGGGGCGATATTGCAGCCCGCGCCGCAGCCGACGCAGATCGAAGGCGCGGTCTGCAAGTCCCATTTGCGCGCGTAGCGCTTGCTGAAGACCTTGTCGGTAAAGACCCCGGTAGGACAGACCTCGACCAGGTTGCCGCTGAATTCGCTTTCCAGCGCGCCTTCCCGATGCCGTCCGAAATAGGTGAAATGATGCGAGGCCTGGGCCGAGAGATCTTCGCCGCCCGCGTATTCCGCGTAGAAGCGCACGCAACGATAGCAGGTGATGCAGCGATTCATCTCGTGGTTGATGAAGGGACCGAGATACTGGTTGCGATGGGTGACCTTTTTCCTGTCGTAGCGGCGATAGTTGTGGCCCGACATCAGGGTCATGTCCTGCAAATGGCATTCGCCGCCTTCCTCGCATACCGGACAGTCGTGGGGATGGCTGATCATCAGGCTTTCGATGACGCCGGCGCGGAAGGCCCTCGCCTGCGGATCCGCGATGGAAAACCTCGCCCCCGGCCGCACCGGCGTCATGCAGGCCATGGTCATCATGCCTTCGGCGTCTGCCGCGTCGCGATATTGCTTGACCGCGCACTGGCGGCAGGCGCCGACCGAACCCATGCAGGGGTGCCAGCAGAAATAAGGCAGATCCAGACCCAGCGACAGGCATTCCTGCAACAGGTTGCCGTCGGCGTTCACCTCGCGGACGACGCCGTCGATGCTGATTTCAACTTTCGCCTTCTCTGTCATCCTCTTTATCTCCTCTGAATAATTCCATCCATGGAATTATTCATTGCCGCAAGACAAAAGCGCGGTTTTGTCTTGCTCCCGGATTCGGCGGCTTGCGCCGTCGAATCCGGCGGCACATCCATGTGCCGCAGCCGTCAATTCCGGTATGGGCATCGCTGCTCCCTGACATGCCGGTCGAAATCCTCGCGGAAATAGCGCAGGCCGCTGCCCAGGGGCGCGGTGGCGCCGGGCGCGAGCGCGCAGAAAGTCTTGCCGGGACCCATGTAGTCCACATGTTCTTCGAGAATCGCAAGATCCCCGGGCGCGGCGTCGCCGCGCTCCAGGCTGCGGAATATCTCGTCGACCCAGGGCAATCCGTCGCGGCAGGGCGTGCAATAGCCGCAGGACTCGTGGGAGAAAAAAGTCATCAGATTGCCGATCATGCCCACCGGACAGGTCTGGTCGTCGAGCAGGATCATGGTGCCGGTGGCGAGCCTGCTGCCGGCCCCGGCGACATCGTCGTAATCGAGATTCAGGTCGAGATGTTCGGGCAGCATGAAATCCGTCGACCCGCCGCCGGGCAGGAAAGCCTTCAGCCGCAGGCCGTCGCGCATGCCGCCGGCATAGACTTCGAGCAATTCCCGGATCGGCGTGCCCAGCGGCAGTTCCCAGCAGCCGGGAGTGCGCGCCTTGCCGCTGACGCCGAACAGCTTGGTGCCGTGGTCGTTGCCTTTCGTGAGGCTGCGATACCAGTCGACGCCCCAGGCGAGGATGCCGGGCAGATTGCAGATGGTTTCCACATTATTGACGATGGTCGGCTTGCCCCAGAGTCCGCTGACCTGCGGGAAAGGCGGCTTGGCGCGCGGATTGGCGCGCTTGCCTTCCAGCGCGTTCAGCAGCGCGGTCTCCTCGCCGCAGATATAGCGTCCGGCGCTGGTATGCAGGATGATATCGAGGTCGAAGCCGGTGCCGAGAATATCGCGGCCGAGATAGCCGCGGTCGCGGGCCTCGGCCAGCGCCTTGCGCAAGACCCGTTCCGCGGCGGTGTATTCGCCGCGCAGGAAGATATAGGCCTTGCTCGCCTGGATCGCGTAACTGGCGATGATCATGCCGTCGACGAGCAGATGCGGGTCGCCTTCCATCAACAGGCGATCCTTGAAAGTGCCCGGCTCCATCTCGTCGGCGTTGACGACGAGATATTTCTGTTCGGGCGCGTCCTCTCCCATGGGGACGAAACTCCATTTCAGCCCGGTCGGAAAGCCCGCGCCGCCGCGGCCTTTCAGGCCCGACTCCTTGACCCGGTCGAGCACGTCGGCCGGTTCGAGGCCGCGGGCGAGTTCGCGCAGGCCGCGATACCCGTCGGTCGCCTCGTAAGCCGCCAGCTCCAGCGGCGGCCGGGAAAAATCGATGTTTCTGGTCAAGGGGTTGGCAACCACGATCAGTCCCGCCTGTTCCGATAGCGCGCGAAGATTTCGCCCAGGTCTTTCCTGTCCAGCTCGCGATGCTGATCCGGCCCCACCATCATCACCGGCGCCCGGTCGCAGTCGCCCAGGCAGGGCACCGGCAGCAAGGTGAATTCGCCGTCCGCGCTGGTCTCGCCGAACCCGATGCCGAGTTGCTCGCCGATCCTCTCCTTGACCTGTTCGCAGCCCATGATCCAGCAACTCACGCTGTTGCAGAACAGGATCACGTTGTTGCCGACGGGCTTGCGGTAGATCAGGTTGAAAAAGGTCGCCACGCCTTCCAGTTCCGCCGCCGGCAAGCCGAGATATTCGGCGACGGCGAGCAGGGCTCCGTCGGAAACCCAGCCGCGATGCCGCTGCACGATCTTCAATGCTTCCAGGCCCGCGGCGCGGACATCCGGATAGAGCGCGCGCTCGTGCTCGATCTCGGCGATTTCCTCTGCCCGCAGGCGATCCGCCGTCGAAGCGATTACTGGTCCGCGCATTGCGCTCATCTCTGCTGCCGCACTCCGTTCCTAACGGTCCACATCGGCCATGACGAAATCGATGCTCGCGATAATCGCGATCAGATCCGCCACCATGAAGCCGTTGCTGATATGCGGGATCATCTGCAAATGGGCGAAGGAAGGCGTGCGGATGCGCGTGCGATAGGAGCCGCCGCTGCCGTCGCTGACCAGATAGTAGCTGTTGACGCCCTTGGTCGCCTCGACCGCCGCGGTAGCCTCGCCGGGCGGAATCACCGGCCCCCAGCTGACGCTGAGGAAATGGTTGATCAGGGTTTCGATATCGCGCAGGGTTTCTTTCCTGCGCGGCGGCGTGGTCAAGGGGTGGTCGGCCTTGTAATGGCCGCCGGGCATGTTGTCCAGACATTGCTTGATGATGCGCAGGCTCTGGCGCATTTCCTCGACCCGCACCGCGCAGCGGTCGTAACAGTCGCCGTTGACGGCGATAGGCACGTCGAACTCGAAATCGTCATAGCCGGCATAGGGCCGCTGCTTGCGGAAATCCCATTCCAGCCCCGTGGCGCGCAGTCCGGCGCCGGTGACGCCCCAGTCGAAGGCTTCCCGGGTATCGTAGACGCCGACGCCCTGGGTGCGCCGCTTGAGGATGCCGTTGTCGAGCACCATGCTGTCGTATTCGTCGAGCCGCGGCGGCATGAATTCGAGCAGTTCGCGCACGCGCATGTCCCAGCCTTGCGGCAGGTCCTGGGCGACTCCGCCGATGCGGAACCAGCCCGGATGCATGCGCGCGCCGCAGATCGATTCGATGATGTTGAAGATGCGTTCGCGCTCGACGAACATGTAGAAGATCGGCGACAACTGGCCCACGTCCTGGGCGAAAGTGCCGTAGAAAAGCAAGTGGCTGCACAGGCGGAACATCTCGGCCAGCATGACGCGGATGACCCTGGCCCGCGCGGGCACTTCGATGCCGGCCATCCGTTCCACCGCCATCACGTAAGGCAGGTTGTTCATCACGCCGCCGAGGTAATCGACGCGGTCGGTATAGGGGATGAAGGTGTGCCAGGACTGGCGCTCGGCCATCTTTTCCGCGCCGCGGTGGTGGTAGCCGATATCCGGCACCGCATCGACCAGGATCTCGCCGTCGAGTTGCAGCGCGATGCGGAAAGCGCCGTGGACGCTGGGATGATTGGGGCCGAGGTTGAGGAACATGAATTCGGAGTCTGCCGACTTCCGCTGCATGCCCCATTGTTCGGGATTGAAGCGCAAGGCTTCCTGTTCATGGCCGGCCTGATCGTCGTCGAGCGAATACGGCTCCATTTCCGTCGCCCGCGCCGGATGTTCCTTGCGCAGTGGATGACCTTCCCAGGTCGGCGGCAGGATCAGGCGGCAAAGATTGGGATGGCCTTCGAAATGGATGCCGAACATGTCCCAGGCTTCGCGCTCGTACCAGTTCGCCGCGGGCCATAGCCCGGTCACGCTCGGCGCGTTCAGGTCCGCGTCCGTCAGCGGCGTCTTGACGCGAAAGTCGCAATTGCCGGAGAAGGACATCAGATGATAGACGACGGTGAATTCGCTCGGCGGCTGGGATTGGCGGCAAACGCGCAGGCGCTCGTCGATGGCGGTCAGATCGAACAGCATCTCGAAGCGCGGCCTGGCCCCGTCGCGCAATTCGCGCAGGAATTCCACGACATCGCTCCGGTCCACCCAGACCGTGGGAATGCCGTCGCAGGTAAACTGCTCGGCGAGAATGCGGCCGGCGAATTTCGCTTGCAATTGCGCCGGGATCAGGCTCGCCGCCGTGCCCTGGCCGGCGGCTGCGGCGACGTTCATGTCGTTGGATGATCCATTTTTGCTCCCGGTTTCGTCCCCGGCTTCAGACGCGGTCCGGAGAGCGCAATTCGGTCGCGGCGATCCGCTCGTCATGGCGGAGTTCGCGTTGCACGGTTCTCGGTTTTCGCTGGATGACGCCCTGGTCGTCGATGACCCAGCTCAACGGCCGGCGCTGCTTGCCGATCGATTCCTGCAACAGGATCAGGCCTTGCAGCAAGGCTTCCGGACGCGGCGGGCAACCCGAAACATAAACGTCCACCGGCAGGAACTTGTCCACTCCCTGCACCACCGAATAAATGTCGTACATGCCGCCGGAATTGGCGCAGGAACCCATGCTGATCACCCATTTGGGCTCGAGCATCTGGTCGTGCAGCAAACGCACCACCGGCGCCATCTTGCGGAAGACCGTGCCGGCGATGACGATCATGTCCGCCTGCCGCGGCGTGCCGCGAATGACCTCGGCGCCGAAACGCGCCAGATCGTGGCGGGCGGTGAAGGCGGTCGCCATTTCCACGTAGCAGCAGGAAAGGCCGAAATTGAACGGCCAGATCGAGTTCTTGCGGCCCCAGGCGATCATGTCTTCCAGGGTGGCCATGACCACGTTGCGGCGCATGAATTCGTCGATGCTCGCGCCGCCGGGCTGGCCCGAGGAAGCTTCCGAGGCTTTCTGCAATTGCCAGCTCACAGCTGGAATTCCCGCTTGTTGGTCACGCCGCCGGCGCCGCGCAGTTCGCGCAATTCGCGCCGCTGGACGCCGGTGCGCCAGTCGAGCGCGCCGACGCGCCAGAGGTAAAACAGGGCCGCGAGCAGGATCAGGATGAAAATCGCGATCTCGATGAAGCCGGTCCAGCCGGTTTCGCGCACGGTAACCGCCCAGGCGAACAGGAAGACGACTTCGAGATCGAAAATGATGAACAGGATCGCCGGCAGGTAGAAATGCACGGCGGTGCGGAACTGGGCCGAACCGACGGCAACAATGCCTGATTCGAAAGGCGTGCCGGTGTATTTGCGGGCAGCGCTTTGCCCGAGAAAATACGACAGGCCGAGCATGACGCCGACCAGCGCCAGCACGGCGGCGGCGTAAAAGAAAAAAGGTGCTAGATCGCTCATGAATGACGACGCCGAAATCGGTCCGGGAATGTACACGGAACGGCCGTTCAGGGCAAGCGGGTTTGCGCCTACAGTCAAATCCTCGCAGGCTCGATCGGCAGCGCTTTCGGCGCGGCAGTCGCGTTGCCGGCAAAGCCTGAAATTGCCTGCATGTGCATGGGCGATAATCGTTGCGCCGCCGATACGCCGCTGTTCGCGATGGAATTATTCAGAGGATACGAGGCCAGCTCCGATTTATCGGAGCTGGCCTGCGGTACATGCCCGCGACACATAAAGAGCGCCGCCGGATTCGACAGCGCAAGCCATTGAATCCGGGAGCAAGACAAAACCACGCTTTTGTCTTGCGGCAATGAATAATTCCATGGATGGAATTATTCAGAGGATACCAGGCGGTTGACCCGAACCGCGTTCAGAAGGTGACGGCAGCCGTCAGGCGATAGCGAAGCGGCGCACCGGGCTCAACCCATACGTCCGCCCAGGAATTGGTGTAGAACTCCTCGTCGAACAGGTTGTCCACATCCAGGCGCAGCGTCATACTGTCGGAGACTTCCACCTCGCCGAAGATTCGCGCGGCGGTGTAGCCCGGCAGATAGAAATCCGTCGCGGTCATGCCGAGACGCTCGCCGACGGTCAGAAATCCGCCGCCGATTCGGCCCCTGACGCCGCCAGCGCCGCCGCCAAGCCGGATTCCCTTGCTCGCCTGCAGGTTTACCTGATGCTCCGGCACGTTGATCAATGGAGCGCCGGCCTTGATCTCGTAGGTAAAGTTCGGATCGGCGCTGTCATTGGTGTACTCCGCGTCAACGTAGGCGTAGGAGAACCACAGGTTGAAGTCTCCCGGCAACAGCACGTCCAGGTCGAGCTCGATGCCGTCGCTGCCGGCTTCCCCGGCAGCCCGCAGATTCCACCCGCCGGACGCTTCGGGACGATCGTCGTACACCAGGATATTGCTTTGGCTGAGGCTGAAAAGCGCGATCGTGGCCGAGCCCGACACGTTATTGTAGTACTCGCCCAGATCGATCTTGATTCCGGCCTCCGCCGATTCCGACTTGTTCGGCTCGAACGGGTTGCCCGCGTAATCCGAGCCGGTCAGTTGGCGGAATCCTTCTCCGTAGGCGGCGAACAGGCTGACGCCCTCGCTGGCCAGATAAACCGCCCCGACCTGGGGCGAGAATCGCGAATCGGATTGCCCGGAAACCGTCGGCGGATTGTTGCGGCGATTGGTGAATTGCTGGCTGGAATCATCAAAGCGGCCGCCGAGACGAATCTGGAAGTTGTCCGAAACGTCGATCTGATCCTGAATGTAGATGCCCCAGGCTTCCTGTTCTTCAAAGCGATCCCAGTTCGGGCCGAGCGGAGGCGCCGGATGCAGCCCGTACACCGGATCATGCACATCGAGAAACCGGTACAGCGCCGGGTCGAGGCCGTCAAGGTTCTCGACGGAGCCAAACCACGGCGGACGGTAGCGGAGAATGACCTGGTCGTTTTCGAAGCGGTCGTGGTCCCAGCCCAGCAACAGCCGGTGACGCATGGAACCGGTGTCGAACTCGCCGGCGAGTTCGGCGCGGAGCACGAAGTACTCGGTGTCGAAATCGCGCGAACGCTGGTAGCGGGACAGGGTGCGGCCATCCACGGAAATGCTCTGCCGTCCGCCAAAGTTCGGTTCGGCGGCATTGCCGGCGAAGGAGGTGCCCCGCAGGCCAAGCCCGGCGAGCACGCTCCAGTTGTCGGAGAAACTGTGCTGCGCTTCGATCTGGTGTCCCAGCACCTCGGTCTCGATGGGTCCGTCGCCTGGCTCGCCGACGAAGGTTTCGATCGGCATGAAGCCGAGTTCGCCGTTCAGCGCCACGACGCCGCGGTCGAATGGAATCTCCTGGCTGGTGAACTCCATCTCGTAAGTGACCCGCGTGTCTTCACTCGCCCGCCAGGCGAGCGAAGGATAAAATCCGCGCCGGCTGGTCTCGACCGTCTTGCGGAAACTCTCGCTGTCCTCGGTGAACCCGACGAGGCGAACGCCAATATTGTCGTCTTGTCCCAGCGTGGTTTGCACATCGCCCTCAAGGCGGAGCTGCCGCCAACTGCCGGCGGTAACCCAGAGTTCGCTGGCTTGCTCGAACTCGGGCCGTTTGGTGACCAGGTTGACCGCGCCCCCGGGTTCGCCGCGCCCGAACAATGCCGCTTTCGGGCCTTTCAGAACCTCGACGCGTTCGATACCTACCAGATCGCGCGGACCGCCAAAGCCGCGGCCGGCGTTGAAGCCATTCACGAGGAAACCGCTGGGCAGGTTTTCGTCGCCCGCGAATCCGCGAATCGCAAAACTGTTCCAGAGCCCGCCGAAGTTGTTCTGGCGCGCGACCGTGGCGGACAAGTCCAGCGCGTCGTTCAAATTGAGCGCGCCGACTTCCCGCATCCTTTCGAGGTCAATTTCCTGGACGACCCCGGGAACTTCCTGGGTATCGAACAGGCCCTGATAGGCCCGGCGCTGGCCGATCACGAAAACCGTATCGATCGTGTCGGCGGACTCCCCATCGCCAGCTTGCTGGGCAAGCGCCGGCAAACCCATCAAGGACTGCATCGCGACGCCAGCCAAAAGAACACCAAATCCCTTCTTCACTTTCTTGCGTTGATTGTTCATTGCATTCCCCAGAAACAACAACTGATTGATATGACTGATAAATCGGATCGCCGCTTCGAGCCGGTCGCGCGCGCTGGCATCGCAACCAGCGCGTCGCGCCTTGTCGAAGCGGAAATCCGCGAACTGTCAATCAGGCGAGGGGCGGGGATCTCGAGCGCAGGTCGAGCAACGACGGGAACGGCGATTCCGTCCGGATATCGGGCCATTCGTGTCGCGCCGGCCTGACCGGATCATGGGCATGGCCGGCGGCCACCGGATCAGCGTCCGAACCGATCTTCAGGCAGATATCGCAGTCGTAGCGAACTTGCAGGTCGCCGTCGTGGCTATGGACGAGCGCCGCGCCCTGGACAAAAAGCAACAACAGGCAAACGGAAACGACAAGCGGCGATGACCGGAACCGGCTTCCGCTCGCAGCGTCGTATTCGTTTCGCATATGCCCCATGCCGGTCATCCGTCGCGAACGGGCCCGCCAAGCCGAAGGCGGCATTATCAGGCCAAAGGCCGAATCCGGTCAAGCCCGCGCGGGATGCTGCGGAGAAGCGCAAGGGAAGCTCTGATCAAGTCAGAGCTTCCCTGCGGCACACGGATGTGCCGCCGGATTCGACGGCGCAAGCCGTTGAATCCGGGAGCAAAACAAAACCACGCTTTTGTTTTGCGGCAATGAATAATTCCATGGATGGAATTATTCAGAGGATACCAAGGCGTCGGTGCGGGCGAAGGTGGAGCATCCGTTTCTGTACGTGAAGCGCCACTTCGGCTATGCCAAGGTGCGCTATCGGGGGTTGGCGAAGAACACGCAGCGCATCCACCGTGTTGGTGCGGCGAATATCTTGCTGCGATTTATAGCCGAATGCGGAGGCGATCGCAACTGGCGGCGATGAAACTCACGGCAACGATTCCAGATAGCTCTCGAAACCTTCGCTTGCGTAATGGCGCCAGTTGCCCGATTCGTTTTCGTAAATCAGGAAAACCGGCTGGCCGCCGCGTTCGGCGAATGCGCGGCTTTCATCGGGACCGAGAACCATCAGGGCAGTGGCAAGCGCGTCGGCCCTGACAGTGGACGGGTCGATGACGTAGGCCGCCGCGAGTTCGTGCCGTACCGGGCGGCCGCTGCGCGGGTCGATCTGGTGTGAATAGCGTTCGCCGTCGAGTTCGAAGAAATTGCGATAGCTGCCGGAACCGGCGATGCCGAAACTCTCGCCGCGGTTGCTGACTACCGCATAGATATCGAAAGCGTCGGAATCGGGCGTCTCAAGTGCGGCCAGCCAGCCTTGAAAGCCCGGTTTGCGGCCGCTCATCCTGAGTTCGCCGCCGATTTCGAGGAAATAGTCGTCAATCTCCCGCGCTTCCAGCAATTCGGCGAGGCGGTCCACCGCATAGCCTTTGGCGATCGCGCTCAAATCGATGTACGCGTCTGCCAGGCGAGTCGCTGTCGATGCGGATTCATCCAGTTCGATCCTGTCGGCGCCGGTGCGGTTCAATACTTCCCGGATTTCTTCTTCGCCGGGAATCAGCGGACCGCCGGCAATCGGGCTGTCCGGTCCGAAGCCCCACAGATTGACCAGGGCGCCCGCGGTCACATCGAAGGCGCCGCCGGTGAGCGACGAGATTTGCCGGGACAGGAGCAAGACTTCAAGCAATTCGCCGGATACGGGCAATGCGGCTCCGACAGGATGCGAGTTCAGGCGGGATAGCTCCGATTCGGCGGCATAGGTCGAAAACACTTGCCGGTCGAGGCGCTCAAGCAGGGAGTCGAATTCAGCCGTCAGGCCGGGCGACCGGTCGTGCCAGGGCGGGACGACCCATTGCGCCGACCACGTCGTGCCCATGGTTCGGCCGGAAGCCTCGCGAATCGTGCCCGAGCCGGCGAACCAGACCAGTCCGCAAGCGAGCAACAGCCCCCAGATGCCGGCAAATGCGAGCAGGCGCCTGAACAAGCGCGAACTCCCGCCCGCGTCAGGCCGCGGCCTCTTCCCGCGGATAATGCCGGTAAAGAATGCCGGCCATCTTGTAGACCGTGCGCACGACCTGGGCGCAATAGCCGAACTCGTTGTCGTACCAGAGATAGAGTACGCAGTTCCTGCCGCTGGCCACCGTGGCGATACTGTCGACGATGGCCGCTTCGCGGGTACCGACGAAGTCGCTGGAAACCGCGTCCTCCGACTGGGTAAAGCTGATCTGGTTCTGCAGCCTGGAATGCAGCGCGATCTGGCGCAGAAACTCGTTCAACTCGTCCCTGCTCGTTTCCTTGCCCAGGGTCAGGTTCATGATCGCCATGGAAACGTTGGGCACGGGTACGCGAATCGCGTTCGCCGTGAGCTTGCCGGCAAGTTCCGGGATCGCCTTCACGGCGGCCTTGGCCGCGCCGGTCTCGGTCAGCACCATGTTCATCGCCGCGCCGCGTCCGCGCCGCGCGCCCCTGTGGTAGTTATCGATCAGGTTCTGGTCGTTGGTATAGGCGTGAACGGTCTCGATATGGCCGCGTTCGATGCCGAACTCGTCCTGAATCACCTTGAGCACGGGAACGACCGCATTGGTGGTGCAGGAAGCGGCGGTGACGATCCTGTCTTCCGGCGCGATCAGATCGTCGTTGATGCCGTAGACGATATTCTTCAGCTCGCCCTTGCCCGGCGCGGTCAGCAACACCTTGCCGGCGCCTTTCGATTGCAGATGCAGGGAAAGCCCCGCCTCGTCGCGCCACTTGCCGGTATTGTCGATGATCAGGGCATCGTCGATGCCGTATCGGGTATAGTCGATCCCGTCCGGGGAGTTCGCGTAGATCACCCTGACGACATTGCCGTTGGCGATCAGGGCGTTGTTTTCCTCGTCGATGCGCAAGGTGCCCTGGAAGGCGCCGTGCACCGAATCGGCGGTGAACAGGTTGGCGCGCTTGACCAGATCGCCCGCGCCTCCCGGCCGCACGACGATGGCTTTCAGGCGCATGTCCTCGCCGGTGCTCGTGCGCTCGAGCAGCAATCTGGCGCAGAGCCGGCCGATGCGGCCGAAGCCGTATAGCACCACGTCCTGGGAATGATCCGAGGGACGCTCGCGCGCGCCGTCGAGATAACTCAGCTCCCTGCGCACGAAAACGTCCGGGGACATCGCGCCGGGATTATTCGCGTCGAGTTCCATGAAACGGACGGTCAACTTGCCGAGATCGATGCGCGCGTGCCAGAGATCGAGTTCCGCCATCGCCATCAATACGGGATGGGTCTCGAACTCCGACATTTCATTGCGCTCGACCTGCCGCACGAAACGATGCGACTTCATGATGAAAGTGACCGAACGGTTGTGCACGGGACGCCCGTAGATGTAGACGCCGACATTGCGCTGGCTGAACAGCCGGCCGATGACGGGGATCATTTCCTGCACCAGCGCCTCGCGCTGCTTCCAGTCGCTGAAGTAGTCGTCGACCCTGGGCCGCCGGGGCTGCGCGGACGCCGCTTTCCCGCCGCGGGCTTTCGCTTTCGCTTGCACCCGCAGCGCGGGCCTGGTCTTGTTCGCTGCTGCTTTGCTGGCTTCCATCTCGGATTGATCCACGGGAGTCTCCGCTCGGCTGAATTCAGGGTATTCTTCGCACGTTCCATCCATGAAGTCGCGCATCGCCGCAAGACAGGAGCGCGCTTTCGTCTCGCGGCCGAATGCAACGGCTCGCGCCATCGAACTCGACAGCGCATCCATGCGCCGCGGGGAAGCTTCAGGCATCCCCCGAATAATTCCATTCATGGAATTATTCATCGCCGCAAGACAGGGGCGCGGTCTTGTCTTGCTCCCGGATTCGGCGGCTCGCGCCGTCGAATCCGGCGGTGCTCTTTTGTACCGCGGGCTTGTACCGCGGGCATGCGCCGCAGGGAAGCTCCGACTTGATCAGAACCTCCCTGTCTCTATCCTTGTATCGCGAGGTCGCGGGCTTGCGCCGCCGGGAAGCCCCGACCCGACCAGAGCCTCCCCATTATCCTTTCCTTGCTCGCCGGAATTCAATGCGAGCGGGGTTCTCGACGCCCTCTCCGCATGGTCCCGCGCGGCAAGACCGGCGCCGGATCTGCTCAGAGGCGCGGAAAATCGCCGCCGGGGAGCTGGTTCACCAATTTCCGCAAATTTTCGCCTTTCATCTTGCGGGCGGCCTTCTGCATCGTCTTGTGCTGTTTGAGGAGGCGGTTGAGATCCTGGATGCGGGCGCCGGCGCCCCGCAATATGCGGCGCTTGCGCGAACCATTGAGGATCGCGGGATTGCCGCGCTCGCGCGGCGTCATCGAATCGACCACCGCTTCCATGCGACGCAGTTGGCGCTCGTCCATCATGCCGGCCGCGGCCGGCGGCAGCACGCCCGCGCCCGGCAACTTGTCCATGATTCCGGCCATGCCGCCCATATCGCGCATCTGGCGCAAGTGCTCGCGCATGTCATCGAGGTCGAAGCCCTTGCCCTTGCCGATCTTGCGCGCCATGCGGGCGGCTTGTTTCCGGTCGACCTTGCGCTCGGCTTCCTCGATCAGCGAAAGCATGTCGCCCATGCCGAGAATGCGCGAAGCGATGCGTGCGGGCCGGAACGGCTCGAGCGCGTCCGGTTTCTCGCCCGTGCCGATGAACTTGATCGGCTTGCCGGCGACATGGCGCACCGAGAGCGCGGCGCCGCCCCGGGCGTCGCCGTCGGCCTTGGTCAGCACCACGCCGGTCAGCGGCAGGGCTTCGCCGAAGGCGCGGGCGGTATTGGCGGCGTCCTGGCCGGTCATGGCGTCGACCACGAACAGGGTCTCCGCCGGCTTGAGCGTCTCGTGCAGGCGGCGGATCTCCAGCATCATCGCTTCGTCGACGGCGAGCCGGCCGGCGGTGTCGACAATGAGCGCGTCGACGAACTGCCTTTTCGCCTGCTGCAGCGCGGCGGCGGCGACGGCGAGCGCGCCGCGGCTGCTGTCGCCGGCGAAGAAATCCGCCCCGACCTGGGCCGCGAGGGTTTCCAGTTGAGCGGCCGCCGCCGGGCGATATACGTCGGCGCTGGCGACCATGACCCGCTGCTTCCGCTCCCGCTTGAGCCAGGACGCCAGTTTCGCCGCTGTCGTGGTCTTGCCCGAGCCTTGCAGGCCCGCCATCAGGATGACCGCCGGCGGCGCGGCGCGCAATTCGAGTTCCGCGCTGGCCGGACCCATGACGGCTTCGAGTTCGGCCTGCGCGATCTTGATCAGAACCTGCCCCGCAGTCAGGCTGCCGACGATTTTCGGGCCCGTCGCCCGCGCGCGAACGCGCACCCGGTCGATAAATTCCCGCACCGCGGGCAAGGCGACGTCGGCTTCGATCAGCGCCCGGCGCACATCGCGCAAGGCCGCCTCGACCTGGCTTTCGCTCAGCGCGGTCTTGCCGGCAAGGCTGCGGAAAGTCGCGGAAAGACGCTTGGCTAGATTATCGAACACTGGACGGCTCCGGCGAAAGCCCGCCAGTATAGCGAACCGGGCGCGCCGGAAACAGGGCGGCCAGGGCTTGCGCCGCCGAATCCGCGAGCAAGACGAAACCGCGCTCTTGCCTTGCGGCAATGAATAATTCCATAGCTGCAATTATCCGGAGGATACGAGGAAAGCTCCGATTCATCAGAGTCTTCCTGCGGCGCAGGCCCGCGGTACAGGAGAGCCCCGCCGGGTCCGACGGCGCGAGCCGCCGAATCCAGGAGCAAGACGAAACCGCGCTTTCGGCTTGCGGCAATGAATCATGCCATGGCTGGAATCATGCAGAGAATACCCGGCGCCTGATCGCCCGCGGCGGGACGGGGAAAGCGCTTCAACCCGGCCGGGACATGTGCGACACTTTTCCGCTCGATATCGCCGAAGGGAGCCATGGAAATACCGGAACCGGGCATTTTCGCCGGACTGTTCGCCGCCGGCTGCTACGCCCTGGCCTGCGCGCTGCAATTGCGGCGCTTGCGCGGCGACAGGGACGGCCGTTCGCTGGTCCTGGGTTGCGGCCTGGTCGCCGTGCTCGCCCACGCCGTCAGCGCCTGGGCGATCGTGCGCGAGCCGGGCGGCTATCATTTCGGCATTGTCCAGATCAGCACCCTGATCGCGCTGGCGATTTCCGCGCTCGCGCTGGGCTCCAGCCTGCGCAAGCCGATCGACAACTTGTTCCTCGGGCTTTTCCCGCTGGCGGTCGCGACCATCCTGCTGTCGCTCGCGGTCGGCAGCAGTTTTCCGACCACCAGTCTCGGTCCGGTTGGCGGCGGCCATGTGCTGCTGTCGGTGCTCGCCTACGGCTTCATTTCCATCGCCGCGCTGCAGGCGATATTCCTCTCCTACCAGAACTACCAGCTCAAGCACGGCCATGCCGGCGGACTGATCGCCAGACTGCCGCCGCTGCAGGACATGGAGACCTTTCTGCTCGAGCTGCTCTGGGCGGGCCAGCTGTTGCTCAGCGCGGCCATCATCGCCGGCGCCTTTTTCATCGACGATGCCTGGAGCCTCGACGGCGTCATCCACAAGAGTTTCTTCACCGCCCTCGCCTGGCTGTCGTTCGCGATCCTGCTGTGGGGACATCATCGCCTCGGATGGCGCGGAACGACCCTGATTCGCGGGACGCTGACCGGATTCGCATTGCTGGTGGTCGGATTCTACGGTTCCAAATTCGTGCTTGAATATGTGTTTCTCTAGCGCAGCAAGAACATCCCCGATCCTGCGGATCGTCCGCGTCGCCTGCGCGGCGGTCGCCTGCTTCGCCGGCGGGTCGTTCCACGCCCAGTCGCTGGAAGCGGCGCGCATGGCCTATGACGAAGGCGACTTCCTCGAAGCCGCGAACACGGCCGCGGCGCTGGGCACCGCCGATGGTTTCGCGCTGGCGGCGAATTCGCTGGCGATCTACGGCTACCACATCGCCGCCGGCCGGGAACAGAAAGATATCTTCGCCCGCGCGACCGATCATGGACTGGAAGCGGTCAGGCTCGACCCGCTCAACACGCAGGCCCACCTGCAACTCGCCCACGCCATGGGCCGCTACGCCCAGGTGGTCGGCATAATCGAAATGCTCGGCAACCGCTATGTCCGGCGCGTGCGCGACGCGGTCGAGACGGCGGCGGAACTCGACCCCGAATCGGCGATGGCGCATCTCGGCATCGCGGTCTGGCACGCGGAAGCGCTCGACAAGGCCGGATTCATCGCGCGCCTGTTATTCGGCGCGTCCAGCGCGAGCGCGCTCGAGCATATCGAGCTCGCGCTCGAATTCGGCCCCGAACTCAAGGTCGTGCGGCTGGAAAGCGGATATGCGCTGCTGCTGTTGAGCGAGCGGCGCCATGGAGACCGCGCCAGACAACTGTTGCGAGACGCGCGCGAATTGCCCATCGGCAATGCCTGGGACGGGTTTCTGCAAGAACGCGCCCTGGCGATGCTCGCCGAAATGGACGAGCGCTGAGTCGCGCAAGAATTCCACAACCAGTTGATATATAAAGATATTTCATGAATAACGGTAAAGATGCGCTAGTGACCGAGAATAGTGCGCATCCTCCCTTCCAAAGCTTTCGTCAGGACCGCACGTCCCTCAACGTTGTTCAGGTAATGAATGTAGCGAAGATGACGCAGATCGAACGGAATATCATTCTTATCTTGTGCAATCAGAATGACTTCGCGACCAAGTGTGTGGGCGATCCCGGCTTCATAGAAGACATTCGGGTTTCGCCCTGTGCAGTCGCAGACAACTATGCGGGAGCGGTCAATTAGAGCAACTATGTCCTGAATGATTTCAGCGTTCTCCCAAATGTCGTCTGCCCGCTGGCACCGCAGATCGACACTGTCGGCGGCTTGACGAATGCTGTCATAGACCATGTCGAACCCTGCATCGAACGGCATCATTGCGGATGCGAGAGTTGGTTCGATGTTTTCGTGCTCAGGAATCTGGAACACCGTCGGGTGCTGGCGACGGGGACGCACGTTTCGAAGCAAGAAGCGATAAAGGTCCACCTCCTTCACAGCCCAGTGGTTTCGAAAGAACTCGAAATGGTCCATATCGAGTTCGTCTCGGTTCGCGTACATCATGCTATTTCGAAGTGGCGGCACCTCCGCATCGAAGCTGATCTCTAGTGACAAGTTCCTGCCGTTTGCGCTTACTCGCGCTTGGTTGATCCTGCCGACGTAGGCGACTTCTTCATCTGATTTTCCTTCTTCGCAAAAAAGGCATGGCAGAGCAGTCAGGAGATCACGTGAAGGTTCGCCGTCTCGCCGGAACTGTTCAGCAATATGATCTTTTGTGTGCTCAAACATTCGCGATATAGGGATACTCGCTCTGCCGCCCGACCTCCAATCACCACTAAACACCAAGAGATTGAACATAGTTGCTCCAGCTAGTTGCATGTCCGATACACGAGTGCTCCGCCGATCTCAATTGGCGCGGTCAACTCGATACTGCCTGCATTGCGCAGCGCAAGCGATGTGATGATTTATCCTGGTTCTCCACGATATCGGTCTTTCCGATGCCGACCCAACGTAATCTCCTTTTATGTCTATCGAGTATGTCCGTATCGAGTTATATCGGGTGATAATCGTTCAGTCTCGGTAGTCTTGGATGGCTTCGACCTTAAGCTTCTTTACGGGAACGAGTCGATAGTGATGTTCTTCCACCACTTGAATTTCGTCATCCCGAAGCGCAAGTTCGAACATCGCGATCACCTCGTCGGTCATGAACTGCGCAGCGACCGCCCGGCAACGCGTGCCGGGGAACTTCTGCTCGACGAAGCGGATGTCCTGAGTGGTTTGAACGATGCCGATATGATCTTTTCCGCCCTTGGCCTGGACGGGAATGGCATAGTGACATCCGCGCTTGTCGAGACCGATGTAGAGTTCGTCGATCTCTATCTGACCCATTCCTTCCACCGTCGTCCGCAAGTGGTTCTGCAGGCTGTAGCTGGTCAGGCCAAGAAAGGTATCGATCAATCGATTGTAACGCACTATCGCCAGCAGCGCTTGCTCGTCGTCGAACGCATAGAAGCGAATCAACTCGGGGGTGGCATCGGGAATATCGACGACGACCAGGTCGTCGCGGGGCACAATTCGGATCTTCTTCACCAGCTTGAAACGATATTTCCCTTTGCCCGCGCCTTCGATGACCCATTCATGTTCGTCTGATTGGGTTCTCAAGATGCTCTCGGGCAGATCGTTTCGATATCGAAAAGAATAGGGTACGTCGCCAATATTCTTGACACGCGCGAAGCCTGATTCCGAGGCGCCCTGTTCCAACTCTTCGCGCAAGAACTCGAACTCGATCATGCCGTCTTTGTAGTGAGCGAAGAAGATTTTCTCGATCAACGCTTCGTATCGGTTGAGCTTTTCAGGCATAAGCGGCCTGCTCGCCGAGACGTTCGAGCTCAATGTCAATCTGTTTGCGCTTCTTGGCGCCGCTTTTCCGATCACGTCGGCTAGGCGGCGGTTCGACTCCAAAATGATCGGCGGCACCGGAAAGGTCGAGCGACAGAAGCATCGGATCCCCGAGGGCAACCGCCGTCTCGGGACAGGAAGGCTCGACCCCGAGAGCCTGAATGACGCAACCGGCAATCGCCCTGGCAAGCGGCGGCGGAACCGCGTTGCCGATCTGACGAGCCCCATGCCACTTGGTCGCGTGAAAGCGAAACCAGTCGGGGAAGCCGTGCAGGCGAGCCATCTCGCGGACGGTAATGCAACGGGCGTAGCAATAATGGATCGGTCGCGGGCTGGTGAACGCCCCGCGCGCGCCGTCCGTGCCGGCGCGCAGCGTATTGGAAACCCCGTCTTCCGGGAGCTTGAAGAACCGGCTGATCGGTTCGACGGAACCCGGTTCCGTCGATGCGAAGCGACGGCATGAAATCTCGGTGTGCCGGGTGCGAGCGCTCGATGTCAGAACCGCCGGGTTCCAGTTTCGGACATAGCCGCGGTGCCAGGCGCCGTCCGCAAGGCATCGCAACTCGGCCGAGTAAGCTGACGGATTGCCGAAGGCCGTCGTCGGCACGGCATCCGATGCGGTCAGCGCGTCAAACTGATCGGCATCAGGCAAATCCTCCAGCGCTTCAGCGCAATTGGGACCGTCCGGCAACCCGCCGACCATCTTCCGCTTGCCTTGAATATTGGTGATCGGGTGGGGATATCGGGGCAACCGCGCGCCCTTGCGCGCGCCGACGAGGATCAAGCGCTCGCGATGCTGGGGAACGCCGTAGTGTCCCGCGTTAAGAACACGCCACGGGGTGCGAACCTCATAGCCCGCCGCCGAAAACTCGGCGATCAGTTCGTCAAGCATTTGGCGATGCTTGCCGATGGTAAGACCCTTGACGTTTTCGAAGACGAAGGTGCGGGCATCAAGTTCGGCGACGATGCGGACGAAGTCTCGGACGAGCTTGTTGCGCGGGTCGTCGAGGATGCGCTGGCCGATTAGCGAAAAGCCCTGACATGGCGCGCCGCCAAAGACGCAGTCGACCGGGCTGTCGCCAATTCCGGCGGCCAGGCGGATATCGGTCCCGCTCAGGCTGCCGACGGAACGGGGCACGATCACTGCGCCGGGGAAGTTGAATTTGTGGACCGCGCAATGAACCGGATCGATCTCGACGGCGGCCGCCACGTCGAAACCGGCTTGCTCGAAGCCAAGGCTCAGGCCCCCGGCCCCTGCGAACAGGTCGATTCCGACCGGTCTCATAGCGTCATGCCTCTTTCGATTGCTGCCATTCGTCGGTCTCGTCCTTTTATCCTCTGAGCGCGCGACACGAATATTCACAATTCGTTCTATCCGGGACAGTATTCGCTTGGCGTTTGCAGTCGAACCCAAGTCTACCATCGCTCCCCAAATATCGGATAGAATCGTCTCGACTTTTCCTGGTTCTTTGTATCCGGTTCGCGCCCGGTTGTCTCAAGACGGGTATGCCGCGCTGGCCAATATCCGGTTGTCCATGGCTTCGAAGCGGGCCAGGCCGGACATGCGGCGCGCCGTCAGCCTGATCTCCGCGTCGCTGCGGCAAGCCAGGGCGCAATGGTATCCGGGATCGGTTCCGATCCGGAAAAACTGCCAGCGGCCCGCATCTTCGCCCGCCAGCGCCACGGCGAAATCCTCGCCTTCCATGCCGGTCACCGTCATGCGCCGCAACGAAGGCGCCAGCGCGTCGCCGAGCGCCTTGCTCCAGGCTTCCTTCAAGGTCCAGAGCCGATAAAACCATTGTTGCCGCGCCGCGGACCCAAGCCGCATCGATTCGGCGATTTCGGGCGGATTGAACCAGCGTCGGCCGAGCCGCTCGAAATCGCGCTGCTTCAGCCCGTGCTCGAGGTCGATGCCGAGTTCCGGCAGCGGCCCGGTGACGAGCGCGATGCGATCATCCGAATGCGCCAGGTTGAAACCGATGAAAGGCTCGCCGGGCGCCAGCGCCGGCCTGCCGCGGGGACCTTCGACGACTTGCCATTGGCCGGGGGCGCGGTCGGCGTCGAGCCGGGAAAGCGCGCCGCGCAACAGCAGCCGGCCGAGGGCGAACTGCCGCTTGCGCAAGCGCGAGCCGCAAGCGCGATAATAGGCAAGTTCCTCGCCGCCGAGCCAGGACAGGCCGATGCGCAAATCAGAATCGGCGATATCTCCGATCCGCAAATGCCACAATTGCAATTGCAGCAGACCGGCGCTCATTCGCGGACGGCGACCGCCGCGGGCGCGCAGCGCTCGGCGATGAAGCGGGCCAGAATTCGATATTCGTCCCGGCGCGGGTCGGACTTGCGCCAGGCCATGCCGATGCTTCTTGAGACTTTCTCCGAACCGAAGCGGCGCAGCGGCAGTTTCGTGTCGCCGAGCACGTCGCCCGCCACGGCGAGGTTCGGCAGCAGGGTCAGGCCGAGACCGCCCGCGACCATCTGCACCAGCGTGTGCAAGCTCGTGCCCTGGTATACCAGATTGGTTTCGGCCGAGCGCAACTCGCAAGCCTCGAGCGCGTGGTCGCGCAGGCAATGGCCTTCTTCGAGCAGGAGCAGCGCTTCGCCGCGCAATTGCCGCTGCCGCACCGAACGCGACTTCTCCAGCGCATGTCCGGGCGGCAGGCAAAGCAGGAATTCGTCTTCGAACAGCGTCACGGATTCCGCATCGCGCAAGGGATAGGGAAAGGCGAGCATCAGCACGTCCAATTGGCCCTGTTTCAGCATGACCGCGAGGCGCGCGCTGATTTCCTCCTTCAGATACAGTTGCAACTCGCCGTAATTCCGGCGCAGTTCGCCGAGCATCTTCGGCAACAGGAAAGGCCCGACGGTAGGAATGACACCGAGTCGGACAGCGCCGGTCAACAGGCCTTTTTCGACGCGCGCCAGACTGACGAAATCCTCGACCTCGCCGAGAATCTTCCGCGCCTGCGCGAGCAATTTCTCTCCCGCCGGCGTGATCAGCACCGATTTGCGATTGCGCTCGAAGAGCACCACGCCGAGTTGCTGCTCGAGTTCCCGAATCGCCGCGCTCAAGGTCGACTGGGTAACGAAACAGGCCTCGGCCGCCTTGCTGAAATGCCGGTATTCGGCGACCGAGACCAGATATTTCAATTGCCTGATCGATGGAGTCATCGGACCATGTTAATCGTTTTCGCCGATCAAGGCCGCAAGATCGTTGCCTGGCGTCCCCTGGATAATTCCATCCATGGAATCATGCATTGCCGCAAGACAAAAGCGCGGTCTTGTCTCGCTTGCGGACGCAATGGCTTGCGCCGTCGCATCCGGCGGCGCTCTCTTGCCCGCACCGCCGGCATGCGCCGCGGGAAAGCTCCGGCAAGTCGGGAATCAGGGCTCCCCCATCCGGCTCCGAAAGCCCGGCGAGTCCGGACAAGGCGGCCGCGAGCGCCAGGTCGCTGATATTCATCCCGTTTTGCCAACCGGCTTGCAGGATTCGGGCAAATGACCGCATCTGGAAGTATCGGTTAGAATGCCCGCGAACTTTTTCAGGTGCGGTCCGCAATTGCGACCGCAAGGCCGGCAGAGGAGTTCGCGATATTCATGACCGTCCTGCCATTCGAATGTCTGGCGCTGGACCTGGAAATCGGCAAGAAAGACTGGCGCATCCATGCGCTCGGCGCCGCGCGGTCGCGCGACGGCAAGACCTTTCGCCGCAAGTCCGGGGGCCAACTCGGAACGAATGTCTGGCGCGAACTGGAATGGTTCGCCGAAGATTGCGAAATCCTGGTCGGACACAATCTGATCGCTTTCGACCTGACTTTCCTGCGAGCGGAGCGGCCGCGGCTGAAACTGCTCGAACTGCCCGTGCTCGATACCTTGCGGCTGAACCCGCTCGCCTTTCCGCGCAATCCCTACCATCGCCTCGTCAAGCATTACAAGGATGCGGACCTGCAACGGGGAAAACTGAACGATCCGGCGCACGATTCCCTTCTTTCCCTGCAATTGCTCGAAGAGCAGTTGCGGGAGTTGCGGAAATTGCGGGAGGACTGTCCCGCATTGTTCGCATGCTGGCATTGGCTTGCGACCAGAGACGCCTGCGCGCGCGGCTTCGATTCGTTATTCGCGCAATTGCGCGGCGCGGACTGTCCGACCGAGGCCGAAGCAAGGGCGGCGATCGAGCAGATGCTGGCAAACATCTCCTGCTCCGCGCAGCGCGGCGAACTGGCGGGCGAAGCGGCGCGCCGCGGCGGCTGGCCGCTCGCCTATGCGCTGGCCTGGCTTTCGGTCGCCGAAGGAAATTCGGTCATGCCTCCCTGGGTCCGACACCAGTTTCCCGAGGCGGGCGAACTGGTTCGCCGCCTGCGCGATACGGCATGCGCCGCAGCCGATTGCGCATGGTGCCGGCAACAACATGACGCGAACCGGGAACTCAAGCGCTGGTTCGGCTTCGATGGTTTTCGCGCCAGCCCCAGGGACGCGGCGGGCAAGCCCATGCAGCAATCGATCGTCGAGGCGGTCATGGCCGGGGAACATGTGCTCGGCATCCTGCCCACCGGCACCGGCAAGTCGCTGTGCTACCAGATTCCGGCGCTGTCGCGCTACCGCAAGACGGGGGCGCTGACGGTCGTCATCTCGCCGCTGGTGGCGCTCATGGCCGATCAGGTCTCGAGCCTCGAAGCCCGGGGGATCGATTGCTGCGCGACGGTCAACGGCACGCTTTCGCTGCCCGAACGCGCCGATGCGCTCGACCGGATCCGCATGGGAGACGCCGGCATCGTCCTGATGGCTCCGGAACAATTGCGCGGCGGCACCGTGCGCAAGGCGCTGGAACAACGCGAAATCGGGCTTTGGGTGCTGGACGAGGCGCATTGCCTGTCGCGCTGGGGCCACGATTTCCGTCCCGACTATCGTTATATCGCCAGGTTCATCAAGGAAAAGACCGCGGCGCAAAACGGTTTCCAGCCGCCGATCCTGTGCCTGACCGCCACGGCCAAGCCGGAAGTGAGCAACGAAATCCGCGCGCATTTCCAGGAACGGCTCGGCATCGAAATCAAGCTGTTCGACGGCGGCGCCCGGCGCGAGAATCTCGAATTCGTCGTCGCGCGCAGCACGGTCAATGAAAAATACGATTTCATCGCCCGGATTCTCCGCTCGGACCTGCCGCGAGACATGCCCGGCGGCGCGATCGTCTATTGCGCCACCCGGCGCGGGACCGAAGAGATCGCCGAGTTCCTGCGAGAACGCGACATCGCGGCGGACTGCTTCCATGCCGGTCTGCCGCCCGAAGCGAAAAAATCGAAACAGCAGGAATTCATCGGCGGCGAATTGCGGGTAATCGTCGCGACCAATGCCTTCGGCATGGGCATCGACAAGCCCGACGTGCGCCTGGTGGTGCACGCGGATATTCCGGGATCGCTGGAAAACTATCTGCAAGAGGCGGGACGGGCCGGCCGCGACCGGCAAACGGCTCGATGCGTGTTGCTGTACACGCCGGAGGACGTGGAGCGCCAATTCGGCATGTCGGCGCGCTCGCGGCTGAGCCGGCATGAAATCCACGGCATCTTGCGCGCGCTGAGGAATCTGGACAAGCGCAAGAAAATGAAAGGGAACGTGATCGCGACCGCGGGCGAGATCCTCGACCAGGACAACGACGCGGCCTTCGAACGAGACGCCCTGACCGACGACACTCGCGTGCGCACCGCGGTTTCCTGGCTGGAAGAAGCGAACCTGCTGGCCCGCGAAGAGAATCACGTCCGCGTTTTTCCGTCCTCGCTGCGGGTGAACTCGATCGGGCAAGCCAGGGACAGAATCGAAGAACGCATCGAATCCGACAGTTATCGAAAAGCCCTGTTGCGCATCTCTGAAAGGCTGATCAATGCCGATCCGGTCAAAGGCATTACCACCGACGAACTCATGCTTGTTTCGAAGCTGTGCCCGGAGCGCGTCAGAAAGGCGCTGCACGACCTGGAAAGCCTCGGCGTCGCCAGCAACGACACCGCCCTGACCGCCTATGTGCATCACGGCGTCAAGCACGGTTCGCAACAGCGGCTCGAGGCCGCCTGCGCCATGGAAAGGGCGCTGATCGGCGAGTTGCGCGAACTCGCTCCCGACCTGGCGGAAGGAGGCTCGGCAATGCTGCACCTGCGCAGCGCCACGCAGCGCCTGAAAGATCTGGGCCATGCGAACGCGTTGCCGGAACGCGTCACGCGAATGTTGCGCGGCCTGGCCGGCGACGGCCGCGGCGAAGCCGGCCGCAAGGGCAGCATTTCCCTGCAGCGCCGGGGTCGGGACATGGCCAGGCTGACCCTGAACCGGAGTTGGGCGGCGCTCGATGAAACCGCCGACCTGCGCCGGGCGGCCGCGCGCTGCCTGTTGCGCCATTTGCTCGCCCGCCTCGATGCAGGCGGCAAGGGGGTCGACCTGCTGGTCGAAACCACGCTGGGCGCCTTGCGGGCCGCCATGGCGGAAGACCTCGAATTGAAATCGCGGGCGAAGGATCCGCAAAGACTCATGGACCGGGCGCTGCTCTGGCTGCACGAACAGGAAATCATGCGTCTCAACAAAGGACTGGCGGTGTTCCGGCCGGCAATGACGATCAAGCTCGGCATGGACTGGAAGCAGGGATTCGGCAAACGCGAATTCGAGCCGCTCAAGCTTCACTACAAAGACCGGGTCCTGCAAATTCACGTGATGCAGGAATTCGCGCAAAGAGGGCTCGGGGAAATGGCCGACGCCCTCGCCCTGGCGATGGATTATTTCGAACTGGAGCAGGAGGCGTTTCTCGCGCGCTGGCTGCCGGACCGGACCGCCGAAACCGGCCGGCAGACGACTCCGGAGTCCTGGCGCAAGATCGTCGAAAGTCTGGGCAATCGAACACAAGAGCGAATCGTCGCCGATGAACGCGAACAGACCAGCGTGCTGGTGCTCGCCGGGCCCGGCTCCGGCAAGACCCGGGTGCTCGTGCATCGCATCGCCTGGCTGCTGCGCGCGCGGCGCGAGCGGCCGGACAGCATCATCGCGCTGGCCTATAATCGCCACGCGGCGGCGGACATCAGCCGCCGCTTGCGGGAGCTGGCCGGCGCCGACGCCGTCGGCGTAACCGTGATGACTTGCCACGGCCTCGCCATGCGCTTGCTCGGCGCGAGTTTCAGCGTTCGCGCCGGCGCCGCGGCGAAAGCCAGGCCGGACGAAGACAGTTTCGCCGCGATATTGCGCGAAGCCGCCGCCCTGTTGCGCGGCGAGGGCCTGCCGCCGGAAGAACTGGACGAGAATCGGCGCCGCCTGCTGGCCGGCTTCCGCTGGATTCTGGTCGACGAATACCAGGATATCGGCCGCGACGAATACGCGCTGATTTCCGCCTTGTCCGGCCGCGCGCTCAAGGAAGAACAAGATCGCCTGAGCCTGTTCGCGGTGGGCGACGACGACCAGAATATCTACGCTTTCAAAGGCGCTTCGGTCGAATACATCCGCCGCTTCGAATCCGATTACAACGCCCGCCGCGACTATCTGGTCGACAACTATCGCTCCGCGGCCAATATCATCGCAGCGGCGAACGCGCTGGTCGCGCCGGCCCGCGCCCGCATGAAGCCGGATCGTCCGATCCGGATCGATCCGGCCCGGCGCAAGCATCCGCCGGGAGGAAGTTGGCAACAACTCGATCCGCTTGCGCGCGGCAAGGTGCAGATCCTGGAATCCGGCGACGCCCTTGCCCAGGCCCAGGCCGCCGTGCGGGAACTATGCCGCCTCGCCGACCTGCAAGGGCCGCGCTGGGACTGGAGCCGCTGCGCGATCATCGCCAGGGAATGGCGCTACCTCGCTCCCGCGCGCGCCGCATGCGAACTCGCGGGCATCGACGCGCAGTTCGGAAACGAGCAGTTTCGCGGCTTCTGGCGCTTGCGGGAAACCCAGGCCCTGCTTGCCCGGCTGCGCGAACGGAAGCCGCGATTGGCGGATGCGGCCGGCCTGCGCGAATGCCTCGACCGGCAGGCGCCGGGACGCTGGATCGAAGTATTGCGGGAAGCGGTCGGGCAATATGGCGAGGAGACCGGCAACAGCGAAATGCCCGTCGACCACTTTATCGAATGGCTCGCCGAATGGGGCCGCGATTGCCGCGCCCGCCAACAGGGCCTGCTGCTGGTCACGGCCCACGGCGCCAAGGGGCTCGAGTTCGACCACGTGATCGTGCTCGACGGCGGCTGGCGCGAGCGCGGCCGGGGCGAAGACCGGGACGTCTCGCGCCGCCTTTACTATGTCGCCATGACGCGAGCGCGGCAAACGCTTGCGCTGACGCGCGCCGCGGACGAAGCCAATCCATTTCTCGACGATCTCGGCGCGGCGGCGAACATCCTGCGGCGCAAGGCGCCGGTTGCCGAGGCCGATGCGGTCGGAGAACCCCGGGACGCTTATGCGGCGGCGGACTCCCTCCGGCTCGACGCCCAATACCGGCGGCTGGATCTGGAACAGGTCGACCTCGGCTTTGCCGGCAGCTTCGGCGCGCATCACCCGGTGCACGCCGATATCCGGGCGCTCGCGCCGGGCGACCCGCTCGAACTTCGCCCCGCCGCGCAGCGCGGAAAATACGATCTGCTGAACGCCTCGGGACGGCAGGTAGGCCGTCTGTCGGGCAAATTCAGGCACCCGAAGGGGATGCGCTGTCGCAGCGCCGCGGTTTTCGCCGTCGCGAGATGGAGCCGGGAAATTTCGGAGCCGGAACACCAAGACCGCATCCGATGCGACCGCGATTGGGAGGCGGTCGTGCCCGAACTGGTATTCTTGCCGGAAACGGGATGCCCGGACAATCAGGAAAGCTCTGACTGATCAGGCCAGCGCTTTCCCGCGGCGCATGGACGCGTCGCCGGGCAAGACAAAACCCTGCTGTCGTCCCGGCGCTTGCGCGCTCCCCGGCTCCGATCCTGATATCCGGTTTTCTCCGGTCCAGAGAGCCCGATTCGCCCGACTCGCTTCCATCCGAGAGAGTTCAGGCGCCCGGATGGAATTTTGTTCAGGGAATACCCCGCGTTGCGGGCCGGGCAAATAACCGCGATCCAGGCAATGCCTCCGATCCTCCCTGTCTTGCGGCAATGAACAATTCCATGAATGGGATTATTCAGCGGATATCGAGCTTGAATGGCTGCGGAGGCTGCGTTAGCTTTCAGCTTTTCTTTCGCTCTTTACTGCGAGGTTGCCGTCATGAATCCGATACGATCCGGGCGCGGACTGATCGCCGCCGCCCTGTTGCTGTCGCTGCCCGCGTTGCCGGCGCTGGGCGACTCTTCGATCCAGCGAATCCATTCGACCAATTTCGGCATCGACCAGGGCGAGATCGAGGAGATCAAGGCCCGCATGCAGGCCGCGGTCGACGGCGGCTTCCTGAATGGAGCGCTGCTGCTCGTCGGCAACGACCAGGGCGTCGGCGTGCTTGAATCCGTCGGGCTGTTGTCTCCCGACAACCCCAAACCCGTCAACAGCGATTCGATCTTTCGCATCTATTCGATGACCAAGCCCATCGTCAGCGTGGCGATCATGACCATGGTCGAAGACGGGCTGATGGCGCTCGACGACCCGGTCTCGAAATTCATTCCCGAATTCGCCGACGCCCGGGTCATGGACCGCGAGACGGGGGAACTGCGCCCCGCGCGGAACGAGATGACGGTCGAGCATCTGCTGACGCATGAATCGGGTCTGATCCAGGCGTTTTTCTCGCCGGACAGCGAACTCGGCCAATTGTACGGCGCCGAATTGAACGGCGACTATACGGCGCGGGAATTCGCCGCCCGCATCGGCGCCTTGCCGCTGTTTTTCGAGCCCGGCACGGCCTGGCATTACGGCCATTCCACCGATGTGCTCGGCGCCCTGCTCGAGGCGGCGGACGGCAAGACGCTCGATGTCGTGCTGCGCGAGCGCATCTTCGAACCCCTGGGCATGCGCGACACTTCTTTCGTGGTGCCGATCGGCAAGGCCCGCCGCGTCGCCGAGCCGATCCACGGCGCCATGCCCGACAACACCATTCCGCGGCGCATGCTCTCGGGCGGCGGCGGACTGAATTCCACCGCCGAGAATTACGCGCGGTTCGCCGAAATGCTGCTCAACGGCGGCGCATATCGAGGCGCGCGCATCATCGAACAGGCCACGCTCGAACAAATGCTCGAACCGAAGATCGGCGCCGCGGTCTCGCGGGAGTTTTTCTTCTACGGCGATGTCGGCGACTGGGGCCTCGGCTTCCATTTGCAGCCCACTGCCGACGATCCGGCCGGCCCGCATAACTTCGGTTGGCGCGGCATCGGCGGCACCATTTTCATCGTCGACCCGGAAAACGATTTCTACATGGTCTACATGGAACAGAAACGCGGCGGCCCGCAATCCCCGTTCAACGCCAATGTCGCCCAGCGCGTCGTCTACGAAGCCATGAGAAATTAGGGAAGCTCTGATCAGGTCAGAGCTTCCCTGCGGCACATGCCCGTGGTGCTGGAGAGCGTCGCCGGATTCGATGGCGCAAGCCATTGAATCCGGGAGCAAGACAAAACCACGCTTTTGTCTTGCGGCAATGAATAATTCCATGGATGGAATTATTCAGAGGATACTTGGGGAAGCTCTGAAGTCTCGAGGCCTGACCGGCGGCAAAGCGCGGCCTACTTCGCCGTCAAATCGTATTTGCGCATGTAGCCGCGCAACTGGTCGTACCTGAGTTTGAGGAACTCGGCGGTCTTGCGCTGATTGAACTGGTTCTGTTGCAGCGCCTGGCGCAGGAGCCGCTTCTCGTAGTCCTGCATGTGGCTGCGGAAATCGATCTGCTCCAGTTGCGCCTGACCGGAAACCCCGGCGCGCGCTGCCGCCGGCGACGCGCTGTTTTCTTTCCCGCCGGACCCGGACGCCGGCGCGGCGGGACGCCAGGGCGAGGCGAAGGGGTCGAAGACAAGTTCCCTTACCGGCTTGTCGCCATGCTGATAGACCGCGCGCTCGACCACGTTCTTCAACTCGCGCACATTGCCCGGCCAGGGATAGCCGAGCAAGGCGGCGTGCACCTTGCGGCTGAATCCCGAAAAATATTCGCCTCCTATCTCCTTGACCATGCCGACGGCGAAATGCTGGGCCAGGATGGGAATATCCTCGCGCCGCTCGCGCAAGGGCGGCAAGGTGATGACATCGAAGGCGAGCCGGTCGAGCAGGTCGACGCGGAACTTGCCGCGCCGGGCGAGCGCGGGCAGATCCTCGTTGGTGGCGGCGACCAGCCGCACATCGACCTTGATCGTCTCGCCGCCTCCAAGGCGTTCGAATTCGCCGTATTCGATCACGCGCAGGATCTTCTCCTGCACCGCCATGCCGGTATTCGCCAACTCGTCGAGAAACAGGGTGCCTTCGTCGGCGCGCTCGAACAGGCCGCGGCGCATTCTGGCGGCGCCGGTATAGGCGCCGGCCTCGTGGCCGAATAATTGCGCTTCGAGCAGCGATTCGCTGAGCGCGGCGCAATTGAGTTTGAGAAAGCTCCGCTCCCAGCGGCGGGAAAGATTGTGCAGGCGGGCGGCGACGAGTTCCTTGCCGGTTCCGCGTTCGCCGACGATCAGCACCGGTTTGCTCAGCGGCGCCGCCAGCGAGACGTGTTCCTGCATTTCGAGGAAACTCGCCGCCTCGCCGATCATGCGCAAGAGCGATTCGCGGTCCGCCATTTTCAATATCCAAGTATTCCCTGAACAATTCCAGCCATGGCGTTGTTCATCGCCGCAAGACAAGACGCGGTCTTGCCTTGCTCCCGAATGCAATGGCTCGCGCCGCCGGAAAGCGCTGACCTGATCAGCGCTTTCCCGGGGTTCCTCCCCCGACAGACGGGATTCCCCGCTGGCGCAAACTACCACATGTTGGGTTTTTTAGCCATTCCCCGGTGCCCGGAAATTTTCGGCAAGAGAATATTTTTTCATTATCTTTCATATATTTGCCGCAATTCCGAAAGATTGGCACACATTCTGCTGGGATATGACCGAGACAACGAAACCCGTCGCGAACTCGCCGGCGGCATTTCACAAAGAGGAAGCAGCAATGAGCATTTTTTCAAGACTTTCCGACATCATCAATTCCAATATCAGCGCCTTGCTCGACAAGGCGGAGAATCCGGAAAAGATGATTCGCATGGTAATCCAGGAAATGGAAGACACGCTGGTGGAGGTGCGTTCGAGCACGGCCCGGGTGATGGCGGAGAAGAAAACCCTCGCCCGCCGGCTCGACCAGTTGCGCGCCCAGGCCGAGGACTGGGAGTACAAGGCCGAACTGGCCCTGTCCAAGGAGCGCGAGGATCTGGCGCGGGCGGCGCTGCTGGAGAAAGCCGCGATTCAGACCCGGGTCGAGGTCGCCGAGGCCGACCTGTTCAAGCTCGACGAGACCCTGGGCAAGCTCGACGGCGAAATCAGCCAGTTGCAGGACAAACTGAACGACGCCAGGGCGCGGCAGAAGACCATCGTCATGCGCACCCGGGCGACCAGCACCCGGCGCGACGTGCGCAAGCAGCTCAGCAACGAGGCGATTGACAACGCCATGGGCAAATTCGAGTATTACGAGCGCAAGATCGACATGATGGAGGGCCAGATCGACAGCGACAAAGTCGAGCAGCAGGGCCTGCAGGCCGAATTCGACGAACTGGCGCGCGAAGAGAATATCGACAGGGAATTGCAGGAATTGAAAAATCGCCTGGAAAGCAAATAGGCCGCGGACATGAATGCCTTTACTTTCGTCATTGCGCTGGTGGGGATGACCTTCGGATTCATCACTTACTGGATCAAGCTGGGAATCGCGAAGGACGGCGGCAAACGCCAGAGTCGGCGCCGCGAGCGGGACGGAGACCACCACGACCTGACAAGGCTGGCGGCGATGGCCGACTCCTTGACCGAGCGCATCGATGTGCTCGAATCCATCCCAGCAATTCCCGCTAAATCTGTTGAGTGAGTGATTTCAAGGGTTTTGAGCGTTTCGAGAAAAAGTTTTTCGCAAACTTTTCTTCCGAAAACCGTATGATATGGGTGATTGTCGGAGCACGGGGAATGAACCATGTCCAGGAACCAGTTTCGCAAGACGCTCGGCGCCCCGGGATTGCTCCGGATTGCGCGCGATTGTTTTGATCGCATCGAGAACCCGGTTGCGAGCCGCGGCCTGACCCTGACGGACTGTCTGATGTCGGCGCTGGCGATGTTCGGGCTGAAGTATCCGTCGCTGTTGCGTTTTGAGCAGGACGCGCGGGGCGAGGAGCGCATCCGGTCGAACTTGAAAAGCCTGTACGGGGTGGAGCGCGCGCCGTCGGACACGGCCATGCGCGAGCGTCTGGACCAAGTGGACCCGCGCGCGCTGCGGCGGGCCTTCAAGCGCGTGTTCGCGGCGTTGCAGCGCGGCGGGGGGCTGCGGGACTTCGCCTGGCTGGACGGCCACTATCTGTTGTCGGTGGACGGCACGGGCTACTTCTCCTCGGAGCATGTGCATTGCGCGCATTGCTGCGAGCGGCGTCACCGGGACGGTCGCGTGAGCTACTATCACCAGGTGCTGGGCGCGGTGCTGGCGCATCCGGCGCATCGCGAGGTGTTTCCGCTGGCGCCGGAGCCGATCCTGCGCGCGGACGGCGCGCGGAAGAACGACTGCGAGCGCAACGCGGCCAAGCGTTTGCTGCGGGATGTGCGTCGCGAGCATCCGCACCTGAAGCTGTTGGTGGTGGAGGATGCGTTGGCCTCGAACGGTCCGCACATCCGGCTGTTGCGGGAATTGGACATGCGCTTTGTGCTGGGAGTGAAGCCGGGCGACCATGCGGAGTTGTTCGATCGGGTGGCTTCTTCGCCGGCGACGCGGGTGGTCGAGACGCAAGGCGAGGACGGCGCGCGGCGCCGGTATCGCTTTCTCAACGGCGTGCCGCTCAACGACGCGAATTTCGACCTGGAGGTGAACTTTCTGGAATATTGGGAAACCGGACCCAAGGGTCGGGAACAGCACTTTTGCTGGGTTACGGACCTGGCGGTCACGGCATCGAATGCGGAGGCGCTGATGCGCGCCGGACGGGCGCGCTGGCGCATCGAGAACGAGACGTTCAACACCCTGAAGAACCAAGGCTACGGCTTCGAGCACAACTTCGGCCACGGCAAGCGGCATCTGGCGACGGTGTTTGCCGGTTTGACGATGCTGGCCTTTTTGATCGACCAGATTCAGCAGCGCTGCTGCGCGTTGTTTCAGGCGGCGCGGGAGCGGGAGGGCCGCCCGACATACTTCTGGGAACGGCTGCGCCGCTTGTTTCTGGAGTTCTTCATTCCGGGCTGGGAGGCCCTGTACCGGGCCATGGCCTTCGGCTACCGCCGAACCGAACTGGTGCCCTTCGACACCTCCTGACCCCTCGCCGTGGCCGGGTGTGCGACGAGCGGGTTCTTCGGGGAAACAACGCAGCCAAACGACTCATCCGGCGCCGGCCGGAGAGGCAACCTTCCCCAATCGATCCGCCAACCGGCCATCCGCGCCAAAATGCCGCCCATCAGCGTCGCAAGACGACTTGGCGGGAATTGCTGAATCCATCCTCGACTCCGAGGTCCCCAACTGGAGAGAGCATCATGAGCAGGCCGGCTAGTTTGCGCCTGAAGAAGAGCAATGCCGTCTGGCTCGGAGTCTGCAGCGGCATCGCGGAATGGCTGGATATTCCCGCCGCCCTGGCGCGGGCGGCCTTCGCGGTCTGCGTGCTGATCTGGCCGCCGCTTTTCTTCGGCTATTTCGTGATGTATTTCTGCATGAAGCGAGATGTTTTCCGCGACCGCACCTGGGACAAGTTCGACCCTTCCGGCACCTCGGAGCATTTCCGCAATCTGAACTATCGCAAGCCGATCTATCGCAATACTCGCGACAAGCGGCTCGCGGGGGTTTGCGCGGGAATCGCCGATTATCTCGAAATCAGTCCGTTCTGGCTCCGCGCGCTGACCATTCTCTCGCTGTTCGTATTCGGCCCTGTCGCGATTCTCGTCTACATCGCCTGCATCTTCCTGCTCGATCCCGACCCCTTTCTCGAAGACGAGCGGCTGCGGCGCAGGCAGCGGCGCCGGGAGCGCGCCGCGCATGACGCGCCGCCGCCGTCATCGGACGAACCGCCGCGCAAACCGGGACGCAAGGCCGAAGACTGCGCCGCCGTCTTGCGCGCACTCGAGCGGCGCCTGCGCAGAATAGAATCCTTCATGACATCGAAAAGTTTCCGGCTGCATTGCGAAATCAAGCGCGCATGAAGTTCTGCCAGCATTGCGCCGGGCCGGTCTCCCATGGAATTCCCGCAGGCGACGACCGCCGCCGCTATTTCTGTTCCGCATGCGATATCGTCTTCTATCAGAATCCGCGCAATGTGGTCGGCGCCGTACCCGCGAGCGCCGACGGGCGCGTGCTGCTCTGCAGGCGCGGCATCGAACCGCGCCTGGGCAAATGGACGCTGCCGGCGGGATTCATGGAAAACGGCGAATCCGCGCAGGCGGGGGCCGTGCGCGAGACCATGGAGGAAGCGGGCGCGCGCATAACGCTCGACGGGCAGACGCTTTACACCCTGTTCAATCTGCCCCAGATCAACCAGCTCTATCTGCTGTTCCGGGCGCGCATTGCCGAAATGGGCCTTGGTTTCACCGCGGAAACGCTGGAAGCGAAACTGGTGAGCGAAGAGCAGGTGCCCTGGGACGAAATCGCCTTTCCGGCCGTGAGAATCACGCTCGAGCACTATTTTCGGGACCGGCGGCGACAACGCTTTCCGGTGCGCATGTTCGACCTGATCCGCAACGGCGGGGAACTCGAAACCCGGCTGATCAGCGAAAGCGACGGCGGATAATCCGTCGAGCGACTCGCAAGGACGCGACTGACCAGCGCACCGCGAGGATACGCTTTTGCCTTGCGGCAATGAATAATTCCATGGATGGAATTATTCAGAGGATACCTGCCCGAATGACTCGCAGCGGATCACGCTATAGGCGACTTCTTCATAAGGATGGGCTTGTTTCAGCGCGGCGACGACCGCGGCCGCCAGCTTCTCCTCGCAGACCATTTCCACCTTGAACTCGGCCGCGGTTTCCACCTCGCCGGTCCGGCCGAAGAAAGGCGAACTGCCCTCCAGCGGCCGGTACTGGCCCTGCCCCGGCGTCTGCCAGGCGCAACTGTCGTAGTCGCCGACGCGGCCGGCGCCGGCGGCGAACATGGCGGCCTTCACCGCCTCGACATGGGATTCGGGGACATAGAACTCGATCTTGTACATGCTGCCCTCCCGGCCGTTGTTCCGCGCCGATGCCGACGCCGTCCAGCGCGGCGATGATAGCAAACTCGCCCGCGCGAACAGGCGATATCCCGAACGGAAACTTCCCGTCCGCGCTGCAAGGAATGTCCGACCGGCGCATCGTCCAACCGGATATCCAGACTCGAATATCCCCTGAATCATTCCATCCATGGAATGGTTCATTGCCGCAAGGAAAAAGCGCAGTCTTGTCCTGCGCCCGGCGCCAGGCCTGACGCAACAACCCGGCAAGGGATGCCCGCCGCATTGTTTCAGCCCGCGAGATACTCGACGCCGGCGGCGGCAAGGCCGACGAAGTCGATATTCGCGAGATTCTGCGCGTCGTCCGCGACCAGACTCGCGAGCTCGAGCGCGGACAACTCGCCGTCGTCGACCATGCCGCCCCAGCGCGCGGCGACCTCTTCCGGCGCTTCCTGGCCGGTCAAGGCCTTGTGGAAGTAGCGCACCATGTCAGGGCCGCCCGGCGCTGCTCCGAAAACGGCGTCCAACGCTGTTTGCAGCAAGTCCGCATAGGCCATGCCCTCGTCTAGCAGGCGCAGCGCGTATCCCGCAAGTTGGGCGTTGCGGACCCCGTCCGGCCCGAGGAATGCCCCGAGAACCTTTGCCGCCTTGCCGGCGTTGCCGTCGAGATCGAAGGCGAGACGGATGTCGGCGAAGGCGATTCTCTCGACCCCCGCGAGGATGTCCCTGCCTGTTTCCGGCAACGGATTTCCGCGCGCGGCTTCGAGCACGGCAACGATGATTCCATCCCGATCCGACAATATCTCGTATTGATCCCTGTCCCCGGCGTAAATCGCGTAATCGAGGCCGTCGCCGCCGTCAAGCATGTCGTCGCCGGGGCCGCCGCGCAGGCGGTCGTCGCCGGGGCCGCCGTCCAGACGATCATTCCCTTCCTTGCCGTAAACGACATCATCGCCGCCGCGGGCGCGGATATCGTTGTCGAGACGATTTCCGGTCAAGTTGTCGCCGTAATCGGAGCCGATCAGGTTTTCGATTTCCGAGCCGAAGTTGACGGTAATCTGACCGGGAGCGGTAATTCGCCTGTTGTCATGGGTCGCGTTGAAACCCTGATAGCCGGGCTCCAGGAACAGGGTCACCGGCTCGGGAGACCCGGAAGCGTCGATGGCGTCCTCGCCCGCTCCGTCCCAGATGAAATTCGCCGACCTGATGTCGTAGCGGTAAGTATCGTTTCCGGCGCGGCTGGCGGCGCTGGGGCCGTACAGGTATTGCAGCGCGGCGATATCGAGCTCGCTGAAAGTCAACTTGTATTCGTCGGACGTTGCCGTATAGGACATCATGGTCCAGCGGGCGTGGCCCTCGGAGCCTCGCAGGTACGGGGGATCGTCTATGCCGCCGTCGGTATCCGACTCGTCGAATGGATGTTTCAGCCCGAGGGCGTGACCCAATTCGTGGACGATGACATAGGCTCCGTAACTGCCGGCGGCCAATGAAGTATTGTAGGGGGCGGGGGCATCATGCAGGAAGATATCGGAGCCGGAGCTGCCGGAACCGGGATATGTCCCGAAATTTCTCGAATTTTCCTCCCTGTTCAAGGCTATCGCGATCGTGTTCGGCTGGTCGGGATCGTCGGTCGCGATGAAATCGACATCGATAATGCTTTCCAGGTATTGCAGCGCGGCCAGGACATTGCCTTGCTGCTCAGGAGACAATTGCCGGTAGCCTCTCGCATGTTCCGGGTTGGCGTCGTAGGCGGGAACAGCGGCGGGGAAAACATGGCGGAAAGTCTTTTCCTCGCCCAGCAGCGTCAGATAGCGGGATCCGTTCGCGGAATCGGGAAGCAAGGCGTCGATCCAGTAGGGCAAGGGCATCGCCCCGCCCACATGCTCGACGTTTTCAATGTCCGAGGGAATTTTCGCGAATGAGACGGAAACGACGGCGGAATCGTTGCCCGCAGAATCCCATATATGATCGCGCAGATCCTTGATGTAATAAGTGTCGTTTCCGTCGCCGCCCCACAGTATGTCGGCGCCGGGCCCGCCGGTCAGAATATCGTCGCCGTCGTCGCCCCGCAGGTCATCGTCGCCCGCGCCGCCCTCGAGCCTGTCGTTTCCGTTCCAGCCGAGTATTCGATCATTGCCGGGGCCTCCGACCAGGATGTCGTCGCCGTCCTTGCCGCCGATCAGATCGTCGCCCGGACCGCCATAAGCCGCCAGCAAGCCTGCATAAATATAAATGGAGAAGTCTACAAAAACATACACGGAATCGTAGATGTCATCGCCCGCTTCGTTGTAGACAGCATTGATCCAGTCATCGCCTTCGCCGCCGCGGACAACATCCTCGCCGTCTCCCGACTCGATCCTGTCGTCCCCTTCGCCGCCTTCAATCCTGTCGTTTCCGTTCCGGCCCCATATGTGATCGTTGCCGGGCCCGCCGAGCAGGATGTTGTCGCCGTCCTTGCCGCTGATCAGGTCGTCGCCCGGGCCGCCATAAGCCGTCAACGAGCCGGAATATTGATGATGGCGGGCATCGCCCGTTGCGTCGTAATAGGCGTTGATCCAGTCGTCGCCTTCCTCGCCATGGACGATATCTTCGCCGTCCCCCGACCGGATCTCGTCATCCTCCGCCGTGCCGTTCAGCGTTTCGGACTTGTCGCCGCCTCTGATTTCAGCCATTTTCAGTCGAACCAGACTCTCGCGTTGCGGAACAGCCGCATCGCCGGCGCGTCTTCGCCCAGGTCTTCGGGATGCCAGGAATTCTGGCAACTGCGGAATACGCGCTCCGGATGCGGCATCAATATGGTGACGCGGCCGTCCTCGTTGCAAACCGCGGCGACGCCTTCGGCGGAGCCATTGGGATTGGCGGGATAGCTGTCCGCTACCTTGCCCCGGTTGTCGACATAGCGCAAGGCGACGCGCGCGCCGAGCGCGGTGCCGTCCGCCGCTGATTCGAACACGGCGCGGCCTTCGCCATGGGCCACGGCCAGCGGAAAACGGCTGCCCGCCATGCCGGCGAAGAACGTCGAAGGACTGTCCTGCACTTGCACCATGGCGAAGCGCGCTTCGAACTGCTCGGACAGGTTGCGCCGGAAAACGGGCCAATGTCCGCTGCCGGGAATCAGTTCGCCGAGCAGCGCGATCATCTGGCAACCGTTGCAGACCCCGAGCGCGAGCTTGCCGGGATGGCGGAAAAACCGCTCGAACTGTTCGCGCAAGGCCTGATTGCACAGAATCGACTTGGCCCAGCCGCCGCCGGCGCCGAGCACATCGCCGAAAGAGAATCCGCCGCAGGCGGCCAGCACTTCGAAATCCGCCAGCTCGACCGCGCCGCTCGCCAGCTCGGTCATATGCACGTCGACCGCCTCGAAACGGGCGCGATCAAAGGCCGCCGCCATTTCCGTCTGGCCATTGACGCCTTGTTCGCGCAGGATCGCCGCCCGCGGCCGCCGCGCATTGACGCAGGGCGCCGCGATGTCTTCCCCGGGGTCGAAAACGGTTGCGAAGCTGATGCCGGGATCGTCCGCGTCGAGCAAGGCGTCGTATTCCTGCCGCGCGCAATCAGCATTGTCGCGCAGGCGCTGCAGATGGTAACTCGTCGCCGCCCAGCGCCGCTGCAACTCGATGCGCGAGCGGCGGAAGATTTCCCGCCCGCCGGAACGGATCGCTATGTCGCCATGGGAAACCGGTTTGCCGACCTCGCGCAAGACCGCGGCGAGGCCGAACGAGGCGGCCAACTCGCGCAAGGCCGGCAAGTCGCCGTCGCGCACTTGCAACAGCGCGCCGCCTTCCTCGGCGAACAGGCGCTCGAGCGCATCGACGCCTGGCGGCAATTGCAACTCCAGCCCGCAACGGCCGGCGAATGCCATTTCCAGCGCGGCGACGATCAGGCCGCCGTCGGACCGGTCGTGATAGGCGAGCGCCAGCTGCCGCGCCCGGCATTCGACCAGGAACGCGAACAGGGCGCGCAGGATTTCCGGATCGTCGATGTCGGGCGGCGCGCCGGCGACGCGGCGATACACCTGCGCGAGGGCCGAACCGCCGAGCCGGGCGCGGCCGCCGCCGAGGTCGAGCAACAGCAGGCTGCTCGGGCCGCGGTCCGCGCGCAATTGCGGCGTCCAGGTCCGCCGCACGTCGGCTACCGGCGCGAACGCGCTGATCACCAGCGACAGGGGCGCGGTCATGTCGCGTTCGGCGCCGTCCGGCGCCCGCCAGGCGGCGCGCATCGACAGCGAATCCTTGCCCACCGGAATGCAGATCCCCAGCGCCGGACAGAACTCGCGCGCCACCGCCGCCACCGCGGCGTATAGCCCGGCGTCCTCGCGGCCGGCGGCGGCCATCCAGTTGGCCGACAACTTGATATCGCCGATGCGGGCGATGTCGGCGCAGGCGATATTGGTGATCGCTTCGGCGACGGCCATGCGGCCCGCGGCCGCGACGTCGAGCAAGGCCAGCGGCGCTCTTTCGCCCATGGCCATGGCTTCGCCGGCATGGGCGGTGAAGGAATTGCACGTTACCGCGGCATCGGCCACCGGCGTCTGCCAGGGGCCGACCATCTGGTCGCGGCTCACCTGGCCGGTGACGCTGCGGTCGCCGATGGTGACGAGAAAGGATTTGCTCGCCACCCCGGGCAGGGCCAATACGCGGTCGACGGCCGCGTCCAACGCAATGCCGCCGGCATCGAATTCTGCCGCCCGCGGCGGCGCGGACCGTGCCCGGCGATGCATCGCCGGCGGCTTGCCGAACAGCAACTCCAGCGGCACGTCGATGGGGCGGTCGCGGAAATGTTCGTCCGCCAGGCTCAGGCGGCGCTCGGCCATGGCTTCGCCGACGACCGCGAAAGGACAGCGCTCGCGGGCGCAGATCTTTTCGAAGCGCCCGAGATCGCCCGCGTCGATGGCGAGCACGTATCGCTCCTGGGCTTCGTTGCACCAGATTTCGAGCGGCGACAGGCTCGATTCGGCGCTCGGGATTGCGCGCAGGGAAAACGACCCGCCCGTACCTGCGTCCTTGACCAGTTCCGGCAAGGCATTGGCGAGCCCGCCGGCGCCGACATCGTGGATGAAGCGGATCGGATTGGCTGCTCCGAGTTGCCAGCAGGCATCGATCACTTCCTGGCAGCGCCGCTGCATTTCCGGGTTGTCGCGTTGCACCGAAGCGAAATCGAGCTCCTCTCCGGCCGAGCCGGAAGCCATCGAGGAAGCAGCTCCGCCGCCGAGTCCGACAAGCATCGCCGGACCGCCGAGCACGACCAGTTTCGCGCCCGGGCCGACTTCGCCCTTGCGCACATGTCGCGGGCGGATATTGCCGATGCCGCCGGCGACCATGATCGGCTTGTGGTAGCCGCGCAATGCGCCGTCGACGCGCTCCTCGAAACTGCGGAAATATCCGCAGAGCGCCGGTCGGCCGTATTCGTTATTGAAGGCCGCCGCGCCGACGGGGCCGTCGAGCATGATTTCCAATGCGGAGGCGAGCTGGTCGGGCTTGCCGAAATCCTCTTCCCAGGGCTGGGGGAAATCCGGGATGCGCAGATTGGAAACGCTGAATCCGGTCAGGCCCGCCTTGGGCCTGGCGCCGGTTCCGGTGGCCCCTTCATCGCGAATCTCGCCGCCGGCGCCGGTGGCGGCGCCGGGGAAAGGCGCGATCGCCGTGGGGTGGTTATGGGTCTCGACCTTCATCAGGATATGCGCGGCCTCCCTGCTGTTAGCGTAGACGCGCGTATCCGGGTCGGGGAAAAAGCGCTCGGCCGCATGGCCTTGCATGACCGCGGCATTGTCCCGGTAGGCCGAGAGCACGCCCGCGGGCGAAATGCGGCGCGTATGCCGAATCATGTCGAACAGCGAATATTCCTTGCGCTCCCCGTCTATGGTCCAGGCCGCATTGAAGATCTTGTGGCGGCAATGCTCCGAATTCGCCTGGGCGAACATCATCAGTTCGACATCGGTGGGATTGCGGCCCAGGGCGCGGAAGTTGTCGTACAGGTAGTCGATTTCGTCGGGCGCCAGCGCGAGCGCCATTTCCCGGTTCGCGCGCGCCAGCTGTTCGCGGCCGCCGCCGAGCAGGTCGATCCGCGTCATCGGCCGCGGCGGCCGATATTCGAACAGGCGGGCGGCGGCGTCCACATCGTCGAGGACCGCCTCGGTCATGCGGTCGTGGATCAGCGGCAGCCATTCCCGCTCGACGCGCCCGGCGTCGAAAAAATAGACCACGCCGCGCTCGACGCGCCCGAGATGGGCAAGCCCGCAATTGCGCAGAATATCGCCGGCCTTGCTCGACCAGGGTGAAATCGTGCCGGGCCGGGGCGCGACGACGCAACTTGCCGGGCCCGCGGCCGCATGTTCCGGCCAGGGCGCGCCGTAGCGCAGCAGCCTGTCCAGCATTGGCCGGTCGGACGCGGGGATGCGGTCGATTTCGAAAATGTGTACGAAGCGGGCCGAAACGGCTTCGAGCGCCGGATTCGCGGCCCGCAAGGCGCTCAGCAGATTGGCGGCCTTGAACGGCGAGAGCGCTGTGCCTCCGAACAGCACCTGCATGAAATCGTTCCCGGAGCGGTCGTCGGCAGCGGGGCTGCCGGTAAAGTATCCTCTGAATAATTCCATCCATGGAATTATTCATTGCCGCAAGACAAAAGCGTGGTTTTGTCTTGCTCCCGGATTCAATGGCTTGCGCCATCGAATCCGGCGGCACATCCATGTGCCGCGGGGAAGCTCCGACTTGATCAGAGCTTCCTGAACAGGGCGCCATGATACAGGACTTGCGGCCCGGCTACATCTTGCCCGCGCGCTTGCGGGCGAAGAATGCGGTCAGCAGCGCGGCGCAGTCTTCGGCGAGGATGCCTTCGGTCACTTCGATCCGATGGTTCAGCCAGGTCTTCCGCGCGAGCGATTCGCGACTCAGGACCGCTCCGGCCCGCGGCTCCCGGGCGCCGAAGACGAGCCGTTCGATACGGGCGTGGACCATGGCGCCGACGCACATGGCGCAAGGTTCGAGGGTGACGTATAAAGTCGCTCCGGGAAGACGGTAGTTGCCGGACTTGCGCGCCGCCTGCCGCAACGCCTCGATTTCGGCGTGCGCGGTAGGGTCGCTGCTGCCGACGGGGCGATTGCGGCCCCGGCCGATGATCTCGCCGGCGCTGGCGAGCACCGCGCCCACGGGCACTTCGTCCTGCGCCCGCGCCGCCTCGGCGAGCGCGAGCGCGACTTGCATGAAATGCAGATCCTGCCGGCCGGCCGGCGCGTTTTCCCCGCTCACGGGACTTGCTCCGGGGCCGGACGCGGGCCCGACGACAGGCGCGCGGCCCAAGACATGCCCGGCGCTGCCGATGGTCCGGCCGGAAGCGCGAACAGCAAGGCGCCGCCACCGACGGCGCCGCCGGGCAGGACCAGCCCGGCCGACATCAGCGCCGCGGCAAGCGGCGGCCGCGGATTCAGCGGCGCGCGGGAACTCCGACCGGCGCGCGGCGCTTGCCCGACGGCGAGGGACGACCAGTTCTCAGGGCGCACCTGAATAAACTCGAACGTAGTCCACTTCCATCGCGGCGGGAAAGTTCGTCGTCGCATCGGGAGGACCGGGAAACCGGCCGCCGACGGCGAGGTTGAGGATGATATGGAACGGCCGGTCGAACGGCGCCGGATAGTCGGCGGCGGCGGTGAACCATTCGTCCTCGGCGGCGTATAGTTCGCCGTCTGCGTACCAGCGAATCGCGCGCGGACCCCATTCGACGGCGTAATCGCGAAATACGCCGACAACGCCGCCCCGGACCATGTGCTCGCCGCCGGACGAGCGATTGCCGGACAAGGCGTCGCCGTAATGGATCGTGCCATGCACCGCGTCGCCGCCGCTGCCGCCGGGATTGACCGCTTCCATGATGTCGATTTCGCCCGATGCGGGCCAGCCGCCATAGGCATTTTCCTGGGGCAGCAACCAGAATGCCGGCCAGAGCCCCTGCCCCGCCGGCAACCGAATGCGCGCTTCGATGCGGCCATAGCGGAATGCGAAGCGGTCGCGAGTATTGATGCGGGCGGAAGTGTATTCGAAATCGCCTTGCTGTCGGCGGCGCGCGGTGATGACCAGCTTGCCGTTTTCGATACGCGCGTTATCCGGCAGATACCATTGCAATTCGTCATTGCCCCAGCCGGGAATCGAATATTGACTGCCGTCGCCCGACTCGAAGAACCAGGTTTCCGGATCGAGTCGGGCGCCGTCGAATTCATCGCTCCAGACCAACCGCAACGCGCCGCCGGGGACAATCGGCGCGTTATCGAAAACAGTCAATACGGGATCGTCGATATTCCGATTCAAGCCGCTGCCGGCCGGCGGGCCGCCGTTGAAACCGGACGGCAATACCTTGCGATAACGGATTCTCTCGCGCAAGGGGAAGCCTTGTTCATAAATCGTATCGCAACTGATCGCGCCGACGCTGTTTTCGGGCGCGCCGCAACGCGTCAGTTCGAGCAACAACTCGTCCGCCGACGGCCGATGGATAGCGAACCGCGCATCCGCGCCACGGAATAAATCCGGCATGCTCATGGCCGAACCGATATCGTCGCCCGTCTGGAACAATTCGGCCCGCCCCAGGGAAGTTTCGGATCGATATGCCGCGACCACTTCCTCCGGAATGGAAACACGACTCGCGCTGACTATGGCCAATTGTTCATCATCGCGATGGATGATGGTCAGGAATGCATATCCTTCGCCTTCCCTTTCCGCGCGGAGCCAGACGCCGTTGAGGCTCGACGCGGCTTCCCGCTCCGCCGCCTGCAATGAGGCGAGCGCCGGAATCAGCATGGCCAGCGTTGCCGCGCAAAATCTTCTCATGGGTATCCTCTGAAATTCTATCCATGGAATCATTCATTGCCGCAAGACCAAAGCGCGGTCTTGTCTTGCTCCCGGATTCAACGGCTTGCATTCGCCGTCCGGCGGGTTCCGGACATGATACACGCAACAGGCCGGCGCCGGCACTTGAGTGTCGGTCCGCATAAGGGAAGCGCCGGGCCGCAGACGCACGACATGTATTTCATCGCAAGAGCGGCCTGTCATGAATGCCATGGGCCGGGATTTTTGCGATTTCGCAAAAAATCCGACCCGTCCTGAACGAAATCCGATGGAATGCCGGTCACTCGAATTCATGAATCATTCCATGAATGGAATTATTCAGGGAATACATGGTGTAATCGCCTTGACGGATGCTTGATTCGTTTCCCGAACTCAAGTATTCTCGCCAATCATTTCAGGAACCATGCCGCAATCCGCTTTTTCAGGATCAAATAATCCAGCAGATCAAGGCATCTCAACAGGAGACTATTATGGCTATCGACGAAACCACGTTGACCAAGGGTCAAATCAGGAAATTGAACGCGCTGCGCAGATCAGTCGGCAATGATCTCGCTGAAGATGTATTCGGCAAGTGGCTGGCAAGGCAAGCTCCCGAAGCCCAGAAAGCGGATCCTGTCGCCGAGCGAATCGTTGGCGCGCTGGCGGGATTGGAGCATGACCGGAAGTTCAATCTGGGACTTTACGGCTATACCGTGCGCAGGGCGAAAGGCAAGGGCAAGTCAGGCTTTCTCGTGGTGAAGAACGAAAAGTCCTGATCGCCTGTTTCAGGGAAGCATGCGCCGCCAGGAAGCTTCGACCGAATCAGAGCTTTCCCGAGCATCCTCTGAATGATTCCATCCATGGAATCATTCATTGTCGCAAAACCAAAGCGCGGTCTTGTCTTGCTGCCGGATTCGATGGCTTGCGCCATCGAATCCGGCGGGGCTCTTTTATACTGCGGATTTGTACTGCGGGTTTGCATCACGGGCATGCGCCGCATGGAAGCTCCGACTTAATCGGAGCTTCCATGGCCCCCTGCGCGTCTGCGGCGGCGTTGCGATGATCGCGCCATCCGGCCATGTCTCGCATTTTCTTGCCGGTTATCGCCGCAAGACATCCTGAATACGCAGAGATGGATCACCCGTTCATCATTGACGAGCGCTCCGCCCGACAGGCGATCACTCTGGAAGCGAAAGTCCACGCCTTCTCCCACCGCGGTGAATTGCTCCGTCTTTGCTTTCGATATCTCTGCGAGGAAATTTTCCACCTCCCCGGATGCGGCAGACTTGTCCTTTTCCTTGTCTTCGTCCGGCATTTCGTTGTCGATTGCATCCAGCGCGAAACTCTCGACCAGTTTCGGCAATACAACGGATAGCGTCGACGGGCTGTCGAAGAGATCCAGCCCCGAAATGATCCCGTTGATCGCGAATATCGCGCCGGATTGTCCGGCCGCGGACTGAAAGGCCTGCAAATATTCGTCCAGACTCGACCTGTGCCTTTCGTACATCGCGGCGGCCGCATCTGTTTCCGAACGGGCCTGCAAGCGCGCCGCCTTGGCGGATATGTCGCTCCAGATCTCCCCCTGATCGCTTCGCCGCGAGCCGGAAGCGCGCAGGGATTCGCTGACGCGGGCGGCTTTCTTCGCCCTTCCCGCGGCATAATGCGCGCGTCTCGCGCTGGCGAACTCGGCTGATTCGGTCCGCCAGCGCCCTGCTTCCACGCAAGAAACCGGAATCACGATGCTCTTGTTCGCCGGCGCCAGCACCGTCAGGTTCAGGATGCGATTCTGCTTCGCGCCGACCAGTTCCTCGCCATCCAGGAGCAGCACCGGCCGGTCGCAATCATTGACAAACTTGAGTTCGGGAACGCTTCCCGACTCGGAAACCTCGGTCGCGCGCGCGCATCCGGCGGACAAGGCATCGTCAAGCAACCGGTATCCGGGTTGCTCCGGCCCCTCGGCCAGCAACGGAATCATGGTCAAACCGAAATGTTCCTGCGGCTCGCCCAGGCGAACCTCCGACATTCTTTCAGCGACAGTGGACATGGTGGACCTCCAATACTTGATCAACAAAAGCAAGCAAGGCCATTGTCGCCGAGTCGGTGGCTCACCAGATGAGGCTGCGGAAATCTTCCGAACGATTCCAGCCCTGAAATCGTCGATTGCCGCGAAACAAAAGCGCGACCTGGGATATCTGAAAGACCGGTTGAACGCGCCGGTCGCGCGGGGCCGTTCGATGCGGGGAGCCGATATGAGAACCCGCCGGCGAGCTTCCCTGCAAGGCGTTCTCAGTCGCCGTATACGCCTTGCGCCGACCGCAATCTCTCTCGCACCTTGCGCCTCAATTCGGCGGGCGCGAGCACCTCGACATCGGGTCCGTGGCGGAGCACGTCCATGAGCAGTTCCGTGTCGTTCGAATAGGGTATTTCCAGAATGTAGCGACCTTCTTCGTCGAAACGATTCTCTTGCGCCGGATGCCAGACCTCGCGGGCGATCCATCGGGCGCGCTCCGCGCGGAAGCGCAAGACCGCCTTGCGGGTTTGCCGGCCAGCGAAAATTCCATACCCGGAGCCAAGCTCCGCATCCAGCGTCTCGCCGGCCACATCCCTGGCCGCGGCGGGCCGCAACTCCACCGCCAGCAGGGCGTCCATGCCGAAACTCCGCAACGCCCGCCGCAGGTGGCACCAGGCATCCAGATACCAGTTGTCCCGGTAATAAACCAGACGCTGCGGAGACAGTTCGCGCCGGGTAGTCTGGTTGAGGCGACGATTGTAATGTTCGACCCTCAGCCGCCTGCGTCGCAACAGGCCGGTGACGATAGCCTCGAAGCGCGCGGGCTCAACGGGGCGCGCGGCTACATGCAGCACCTTCATGCGTCGAACAACTTCTGCGGCGGAATGATCGCCGGCATCGAGCAGCATCCGGATCCGCGCCCTGAGCGGCTCGATATGGGGCCCCAGCAAGCCTGGCTGGAGATTGGAAAGAAGTTGCTCCATGGCAAGCAGGGCATGAATTTCCGAGGCATTGAACCATAGCCCCGGGAGCGAGAATCGCGGGGCGTCCGGCAACGGATTCTCATATCGATACCCGCGCATCGAACGGTCCCACGCGATCGGCGCGTTCAGCCGGTCTCGCAGATATTCGAGATCGCGCTTGATCGTCGCGCGCGAAACATGCAACTCCTCCATCAACACCGCCATGGACACCGCCCGCCTCTCATGCAGCAGCTGATCGATCTTGTAGAAACGCTCGGTACGATCCACTCATGCCTCCGGCAGCTTGCGACCTGCCGGATTATCCGCGCGAACAATCCGCCGTGTCGAGCCCGGCCGGGGTCGGCGCGATGGTGTCGGCATCATTATCGTCATCGTCGCAGCGCTATGTGTTCAGAAAGCCATACCCTTCATCAGCAACAGATCATGATCAGCAGCGCACGCGCCCTGCTCATTCCGACATAATGAAGCGAACGCAAGGTTTCGCTATGTCCTGGCCTGGGCATATCGACAAGAACAACGATCTCGCTCTCAAGTCCTTTGAAATCCCCGATCTGCGCAAAGCCGATAGTATGACGATTCATGTTGCGAGGTGAGGCATCGTCCAGAACGGAGATTGAATCTCGCAAATCTTCGGATAGGGAAGATGCCTGGGAATGCGTAAACGGAAAGGGCGAAAGTACGACGATGTCACCCGGATCGAATCCCTCGTCATCTATCAGGCTGCGCAGCTCTTTCTCCAGCGCCTGGACAGCACTGCCTGCGTCGGCGACATGAACTTCACGCACCGCAGGGCCATCACCAACCCCTGAATTTCCCACATCGGCATCCAGATCGCCTTGTATCCGTTGCAAGATTGGCAATGAGTTCCGGCAATTCGTCCTCAGCGGGATTCGCACCGGGCAATAACTTTCCAGATAATCATAGGCATCTGGCACATAGGAGCCGCACAGGCCGGATTGATTGTTGGCATCGTGAAAGAAGCACCAATGTCCTTCGCTTATTCCACCACATAAACACGTATCCAGATGGGCCAGCGCATCCATGTTCAATATGTCCTGACCTTCATCGACAATCAATGCATCGAATTTTTCGATGCCGGCACGCTTGGCAGAGACATGAATCGATTTCACCAGGCTGACAGTCAGCCCGGGCACGGCGTTCCGTTCCAGGAAGCGCTTGAGCCAAGGTGAATGGCAGGTCAGCACAGTCTTCATTCCAGATGCGCCCCAGCGCTTAGCCAATTCGAGAGCCAGCATTGTTTTCCCTGTTCCAGCACCGCCAGAACATATTACCCTCGGGTTGGCTTCGACGATATCGATCAGCTTCAGCTGATCATCTGTCAGTCGAGCAATGCGCGTTTTAACATCATGGATGGAAACATGCAGTGGTACGACAGCCTCGAAATCGGGTCGCAAGTGTTGCCGCAATACTTTTAATTGCGAAGAGGTTGCTGTTGTCTTTCGAGTATCTTTCGCACGCCAGTACCTGATAAATCTTTCCAACCACTTTTCGAACTGCCTGAAGTCCTGACCGCTCGAGAGCACGGCACGATCCCACTCCGCGCTATCCGGGAGTTGCCAAGTATCCGGCATGACAACACCGTAACCGACCACGAAGATATTGGAAAGAGATGCAGGAAGCTTTTTTCGCAAACCATGCAAGGCACTCTCCACTTGCTTGAATGGCGACTCCCGCAATCGCTCGGTTTCACCATATCGATTCGTAGTTTCCCAGATGCCATCACGGCAGGATATTTCCCCGCCTTTGATCTCCAGCACGAAAAGGCCATCCGGACCGCATAAAACAAAGTCTATCTCTCCAAACCGCTTGTACTCATGTCGCGGAAGGTTGAGCGAGTGCATGGCAAACCAATCGTTCTGGTCCGGTCCGGAAAATGTCGCGCGCAACTGGTCAAACATACGTATTTCCGCTTGACTGCCGGTGCCCAAGGGTTGGCTGGGAATCATCCTCATGATAAAGCGCTTTCGCTTGCCTTTTCTTGAATTTCTTGCGCACTTGCAAATTTCTTGCGTACTTCGGATTCAACTTGACAGGCTATCGGCGGCCATTGCCCCAAACGGTGCAAAAATTTATTCTTATCTACTTCTCTCGCAACATTCGTTATCCTACCTGGCAATATTACCTGTAATCCTTCTCGTTCGAAGCTTTCAGGGAAATCACCCTCCGCCAAAGTGATCCGTGTCTGAATGCAATCATTCCAATTGCATTTGCTCGCAAGTTCTACGGCCACGCCCTTCTGTATACTATTCCACTCACCGCTTGGCGAAGTAAAAAGTTCTTGCAAGGGTTTCGGGCGCGGCGGTGCAACCAAGGCAAGGTCATCACAATGTTTCCGGTGCTCTGCATCTGCCATCCGATAAGTCACATAGGTGGACATATTCGTATCGCGAAGTCCCTTGGGCAGCTCCAGCCAGCCATCACGCACACCGAATAGAATTCCAGCAAGAAGGTACTCGGTATCGTTAAGTAAAGGATGTGAAAATTCTAGCAGGTCCGTGCAATGCTCGCGCAGGCAGAACAATAGCAAAGGCCTGGATAAAGACCCCTTGTTCTGCTCAAGCAGCTCAGTAATTGTTCCACCACCGAGGCCGAGAGAGTCTCGCATGTCCGTAATCAATCGTTCCAGACGTAGACGGAATTCTATTTCCTGCAATAAATCAAGCTGATTCTCAAGATACTCCAACGCTATATCGACAGGTGCTTGCGAGCTTTCCTGCGTCCGCGCGGCGACCAATGATTTGACAACACCCCAAAAGAGTCGGGCACGGGTATCTGCTTGTCCCGATATATCACCTTCATCCACCCAATTAGGAAGCTCGGCCAATATGGGGTCGCTCTGGGTCAAATCATTGTCTTTTTCGCGCGCGTCTCCAGTTGCCAACCGAAAAACCGCAAGCCCCAGATCGCTGCGATTGGCAATGTGGTACAGCATCGCAAGCGCGCCGCCAAGCGCCTGGCCAAAAGCGGGAAAATCGTCGCTGCTATCTTCAAGCAGCCGCTTTTGCCGCTGCTCTGCTGGCCATGCGATTTCTGTATCGGTGGAAAACACTGATTCCGCTATCTCAACCCGGCGAGAGGACAGATCAACATTCGAGACATCATTGGAGGCGCTTTCGAATGCTTGCCTGTCCTCTGGCGAACGAAAGTTAATGCTGAATAGCAAGGTCAGCGGTAATGGCGCACGGACGAGGATAGCAATGTCGTCTTTGCGTTTTCTTGCGGCTGGTGAAGCGACATCTCGCATTCGCCCACCTCGAGATAGTATCCGAACAGGACCGGACAGATCGCTTAAATCAAAAGACGCGATGCAAGGCAACAAATGTTTACGCTCACTGGTAGCGCGATTCAAAGCGTCGGCTGGAACCTTGAGCTTGTCTCGAAACAAGGGAATCCAGCCCGGATAGACACTCAAGGGATCAGAATAGTACTTGCCCTGGAAACCGGCAGGACCCATCACCATGCCGGCAGCGAGCATGTAAAGCATATTTTGATGGTTGGTTACCAAGTGCCATATGCGCGCGGATTTTCGTCGACTTCTCGGCTTCTTTGGAGCATCAATTTCCATGCTCATGATCTACTTCCTGACAAGAATAGTTGGGTCGGTCGGCAATAATTCATTCACGACGGGACAAATATTGCCAGTACGAAGCAATATGACTTGTTCTCGTGCGCGAGCCACCATTACATAAAACCTCGCTTTGAGCGCATGCGGATTGTATTTGGGTTGATGTTGGTCAATGTCAGCCAATATGGCGATATCAAATTCCAGACCTTTGCAGGACTGTGCGTTTATAACCATGAGGCCGCCCTGATCGAAGTTCGGCAATTCCTGCTCACCGGAAACAAAGGTCTGGATTGGCGGCTTATCATTATCGAGTTTTGGGCTGGCTTGAAGAAGCGCTTCATTGAATTTGATTCTTACTTTATTGTCTGGAGTAATGACTCCTATCAGCTTGCGCGGATTGCGGTCGCCAAGCCGGAGGATACTATTTGCAATTGCAGCCAGTGTTACTGTGTTCTCCGCATCATAAGTCCATAGCTCCGGCATTTTTGCAGCAGGCTTTTCGTCAGGCAGGTCGGGCCTTGGGCTGGCCGGGTCTTCTGGGTAAAAGTGCTGGGCAAGCAGCGCGATAGGACGCGTGTTCCGGTAGTTGGTTTTCAGTTCCAGCGTATCACCCGCATCGATTGCCAGGGCGTTTTCGATATCCTGGCGTGAACTGCACTTGTCGGGATGAATCTGCTGGTTCTGGTCGGCCGCCACATAGAAATTCACGAAGCCAAGATCGGCTAGCGCTCGATAAAAAGCTGGCGGCATATCCTGACCCTCGTCAACAACCAGAAACTCACTTCTTTCATCCTTGATATTATCCAGAGATTGAATCTGTTTTTCGATGGACTCCCAATCTATGGCGCGATAACCCCCCTTTTTTTCAGGCTCATGCGTTGGGGCATCACCAAAAAAACACTTGCATATCCCGCGAAACCAGGAGTCCCAAGTCTTGGCGGAGAATTTTTGATCGCTGCCAAATAGATATCGGTTTGAATGATTCAGCAAGCGATTGTATACGAGAGTTTGGTACGTCCTGCCGTTCTGAGCAAGGTGTCGAGCCCGCAACAGCGCTACTACCGACTTTCCGGTGCCGGGACCACCGACAATCAAGTGCTGCCCCTCCATTGGCAACGCCAGCGCCGCATCCTGATCCTTGTTCAGGTCATGGATGCCGGGCAAGCTGAATCGACGGGCGCGGTCAACTGGCATGTTCAGGTTGCCTCGAAGAATGAAGGCAGTCCGTTGGCGGCATCATCCTTGATGAAGCCGCGGTCCAGCAAGGTATTGCCGTATTCGCAGGCTGGCTCGGGCAGCAGCGCGCAGGCATGGCAGGCGGCGCGATTAAGCAAGTCAGGCCCTTGACCTTCATGCTCGCTGCAAACTGGATCAAGCGAACACCAGCGCGAATGCTCCAGCGCGCGAATCAGGATGCCCAGAAAACGCCGAGGTTCGCTCAGTTCAGCCAGACCTCCCAGTGAACCGGCAATGTCGGGAACAGCGACATGAATGAGAATGCCGGCCATGGGCTCCGGTGCGCTGGCGCAATAGATACGCTCGATCAGGGATGCCGCGGGATAGCCGCCCTCAGACTCGATTTGTCGCATCAGCAGATGCGACAACGTATGCAATAACATGAAGCGCGCCGTCGGTGGATTGGGGGCATCGCGACCGGATCGGGCGAATCGGGAAAGTAGTTTACCCAGTCGCGAAACTACCGCCGGCGTTTGTTCCCAGACCTTGAGCCGATCCTCATCGAGCACGAGGAAGATGCCTTCTCCGTACAACTCGATAGCTGGCAACCAGTCGGATTTCCCCTCGATGTCCGGCGGCACTATGGCTTCTCCGCCCAAGCGAGTGAAACCCCTGAATACTTTTACCGCCTTGAGGCGGTCCACGCGGACGAGGTGACGGACGCGACGGACAATTCCCCGTTCGCCGGAATCCAGGTCGACCACCGTCTCCAGTTCGCGCCACTCGTCACTTCTATCGCGAATCACCAGGTCTTCGTCCTCGCGCTGGTCGGGCAACACTTCCAGAAATGCCCGAAACTCGCTTTCCCGCAATTGTCCGGGGGTAAGGTTCTCGCCATACAAGGGATAACCGCGAGCAATGTCAGCCAATGCGGTTTCGATATCGTCGGGTGTGCAACGATATTCCGTCGCCAGCTTTCGTACGATGCCTTTCCTCGCCAATGGCATTCGCGCTTCGTCGATGCGACTGCGATCACCGGAATTGCGGTACAGGCGATCCACGACGGTTCCCTTGCGTACACGCGATTCCGGCGGAATCACCAGAACGGATTCAGCAACTGGCGCGTAAACCCGCGTGTCATTGATCACCAGCACTCGCGCCTGGTCTTTGTTATCTTCTCCCGCGACCTCTCTTGACGGAGCCAGATCGTCTTTGGCCCACGGCTGCATTCGGCCCCGGCCGAATTCCACTCGTTCATCATCGCGAAACCGGTTTTCAGCGCGGCAGGCGCCGCACCGTAAAATGCGCTCTTCGTAGCCGCGTTCAATTAACCGCAATCGATCCAGCACCTTGCAGTTGCGCTGCGCGGGTTCACGCGCACCCTTGTGCGCGAGAAAATGCCACGGCACATCGGCAAGGTATCCCGCTGGATGCGCGAGCACCCAGGTCACCTGCTCCAGTTTCGGGTGCCGCTGGCAGTCCTGATGATTGCAACAGGGCTCGTGATCGGGCTGATCGCGCCGCCACGGCCGACGATACATCGCGCCGCAAGCCGGGCAGCGCATCCAGGAGGGGAATCGCGTCGCCGGCACGCAGGCGCCGTCTACCTTTCCATTCGCCAGCTTTCTCGCCACAGGCGGTTCGCGCAGTTGCTCCTCGATGCCCAGCGCGGCACGCACGCGCTCCACGTACGGAATCGACTTCCCGGCGGAGATGCCCTGGCGGTCCGTCCATTGCCGGGTGTCCTGAATGACCACCAGCCCATTCGCTCCGCGCACGATAGCCCCGGCGCCGCTATGGCCGAGCAGGTGCGACAGGCGTATCGGAATCAACTCATTGGACATGGTTCATAACGCCTTGAGCAGAGAGGTGTTTTCGACATTGCGCAGGGATTGCAAGGTCGGCCACAGGCCGCGAATCCGATCATCATGGTTGTACAACAAGCGGTCGCGCCCGTTGTCCTTGTCGGGGACTTGATACTCCAATTGTCTTCGAACTATCCGGCAGCGCTCGACCTCCATCCGCCAATCAGCAATCAGGACATCGATATGCCTGCTTATCTCATCTTTCTGCTCGGGTGCCGACAGTTCGCAACGCCGTTTAAATTGTTCGACGGCTTTGGAAATTTGCGGATTATCTGGATCAAACCTGGCGGCTGCGGCGTTTTCCAACAAGTCAAGCTTACCGTGCCGCATTATGATGACCAGCGCCGCGTGCAAGGCGCGCAAGCGGGCCTGGTAGGTATAAGGCGTGACGCTGGTAGGCTCGACGAAGCGGTAGAATGCTTCATGATAGGAGCGGAAGCTCTCGTAGTGCGACAGGCTGCGCGTCTGTTCACGGTAGTAGTTGGCGAACACCACGCCGGGCGCCTCGCCGCGCCCCACGCGACTGCTGGCCTGAATATATTCCGCCGTGGTCAACGGTTGACCGTTGATAATCATCAGCGCCAATCGAGCCACATCAAGCCCGACCGAGATCATATTGGTGGCCAGTACGGCATCCAGGCAGCCGTCCTCCTCGCGCGTCTTGCTCAACCGGGCAAAAATCTCTGTATTCTCCGCCGCCGTTTGCAAGCTGGTGAGTTGGGCAATACCCGGTGTCGAACGTTCTTGTTTCTTGACCTTTTCGTTGTTTCCCCAGGCCTGCGCGTCCGCTGCGCCAGACAACAACCGCATGAAATCGCGCACATCGCTGACAAAAGCCGTGTGACTATTGCCTACCCCCTTGAGGCTGCCGTGATACACCACCTGCGTCCACCAGGCATCCAGCAGTTCCCCCGCGTGCTGTTCGCTCTCGAACAGAACGCGGGGGGCCAACAGCAATGCCGCCGCCAGCGGCGCCAGGCATTGCTGGCGGTTCAGCATAGGCGCCAGATAGCCCGCGTAAATTCGGCCCGGACGCTGATTCAGGGGCACGGTGCGGGCGAAATAGGCATCGTCGCAGTTCAGTCCCGGCGGAGGGAACACGGCGACTTCGCGTCCATACAGTCGTTTCACCTGTTCGTCCGCCATACGGATGGTGGCGGTCGATGCGATGTACTTTGGATATACGCCGCGCAATTGCAGCACGGTGTCGATAGCAGCTTCATACAGACCCGCCACAGAACCCAGCGTGCTGGCGATCAGGTGCAATTCATCCTGGATGATGAGTTCCGGCGGTCGGTGCCGCATATCGCCCAAGAACATATTGGCACGCTCTTCCCAAGCCAGTCTGGCGAATTTATCCACCGTGGCGACCAACATGGTCGGCGGTTCGTCATACAAGGCTTCATCAACGATATTGCAAGGCAGTACGCCATCCGGGGACGCGCCAAAGTCGCAGTCGGGGTTCCGGCAAAGAAAATGGAAGCGCCGTCTGGCGCTGTCGTAGTTGCGGTCGGCCTTGAAGTCCTGTCCGCACCAGGGACACTGGCCGAGCACCAGTTCGGGCTTTGCGCCGGCGGCAATCGCCTTGTTTACAAGTTCAGCCGCTTTCTGGAAAGTGTTGGGGCTGGCGGCATCGCCCACCCACATGCCTATGGTAATCGGCGCGGAGCCAAGATCATCGCGTTCGCGCCGCATCAGCTCCAACGCGCAGATCAGGCGGGCGGCGCGTATGAATTGGTCGCGGGTCAACAAGCGCAAGGTATAGCGCATCAGGACAGCGGTTCCGCCCCCGGTATCGAAATGGCGAAGCCGCCGCAACGTTATCTGGAATGCGATCAATCCAAGGTAGGCTTCGGTCTTGCCGCCGCCTGTCGGAAACCAGATGAGATCAACTGTTTCGCGGAATGCGTTGTCCTCATTCGCTGTCGATTCCAGTGTAGTCAACAGGAAGGCCAATTGGAACGGACGCCAACGATAGGCATCGTCGCCGCGGGGTTTGTCCTGACAACGATCTTGCTGGCGCATCTGACGCAGCATGGCGCGATTGGCCAAGGCAAAGGCCAGCCTTGCCCGCGCATCGCCGCCCAGCAGGCGCAGACTTGCGCGCATTCGCGAAACGGCTGTGTTCATGCGCTCGACCATGCGGCTTGCGGCTGCGCGGTCATCGGCTGGAAGGCTTGAGATATTGCCCCGTTGGTTGGCTACCCAGTTCGCGTATCCGTTTATGAAATCAGCCAGCTCGGGCAGAAGGGTTGCGCGAGCGTTGTCGATGTCGGCCAGTCGCGCCAGCGACAGTACAGGCTCGCCCTCCGATCCGGTATCCGCCGTCATCTGCGGCACTTCCACCGTCGGCATCGTTGCGGAACGCAATTCGACGGCCTTGCCGTCCTTCACTTCCCAATCGACGGCGCAGCCATGCCCAACGGCGTAGATATGCCGGCGGGCGTACTGGAGTTCGATTTCCTGTTCTTCGCGATCAAGCAGGCTGCGGTCCACGCGTGGATAGGCTCCGATCTCGCCGGCATCGACCACACAGCGGAGACTGGCCTCGAACAGGGTCTTTTCCGCGCGTTCGTAGACATGCTCTTTGCCCGTCTCGCTGTCTGCGAGCTCTTGCGTATTGCAAAGAGAAACCGTGACAATCCAGCCATCTGCGTACCGGCGCCACTGGACATCCACCCGCGCCTTGGCCGCCAGCTTGCAAAAGCTCTGGTGCTGATCTTTTGCGGGACAACTGATATTCTCAAACTCTTCCTCGTTTCCTTGCCCGGAAACCAGTTCCTTGCGTTTCCAGTCATTTTTGTATCGCCCCCGTTCATCTCGTCCCGTGCGTTCATATCCGACGGCGCGGCTCAACACCTGAAATCGGATATCCTCGCCCTGGATAAAGAATGAAAAGCCCAGTGACGACGGTGGAATGTAACGTCGCACAATAGCGGGTTCGTCCAGGCCTTCACCCTCGACATTGCTGGTTTCTTCCAACTCTTCAACGTCTTCGCCGGCGGGATCGATGCCTTCGCCAAATTTGGATGTGGGGTAGAGCGCGCCACAGGGAAAACGCTCCGTAGGGAGCACGCCGCGAAGATCCGGGCTATCGGGCACCGACTCAGGCGGCCCGATCAGTTGCTTGCGCACCCAGTCGATCAGCTTCTTCCGCGATTCAATGAACATCATCATTATTACGCTGCTATTGAGGTAGTCCTGGTGCAGGACAGCCCGAGGGCTGATTCAAGATGTGCCCAGGTTGATTCGAAGCCTTCGGCGAACGCAATTTACGATTGATGCAAGATGCCGTCAATTGCGCTGTGGACACTGACGCGGCAACCGACGCTGCCGGCGAGCACACGCAGCCGGATTGCCACAGCCCAAAATGTGTAGTATATAGTACACATGACATTCGGCGAATACATACGCAAGCAGCGCGAGGTCCTGAAGTCGCGGGACCGGAGATTTTCGGTCCGGCAGGTCGCCCGGCGAATTGGCGTGGAGCCGGCCTACCTCAGCAAGATAGAACGCGGGGATGCGGCGCCGCCGTCCGAAGCAAGAATCCGGGCATTGGCGGAGGAACTCGGCGAAGACCCGGATGTGTTGCTGGCAATGGCCGGCAAGGTGTCGTCGGATTTGCAGGAGATCATCCGGAAGCGTCCGCAACTGTTCGCCGACCTGATCCGCCAGCTCAAATCCGCGCCGGATCGCGCCATCTTGCGTATTGCCCGGGATGTCCGCGACGGCGATTGGTAACCCATGGAGAAAATACAATGATTGAATTGCTGAACAACCAACTGGCCTTCCGATTTCCGGAGGTCCACCGAAAAGCGGCGTGTCGCATCGACTTCCAGCGTACCTTGCGGATCCCGGACGACAATCGGGAGTACCCCCCTCCCCCCTGGCCTGGGTCGATTTCCCGTGAAGCACGTGGACGACTTTGCGAACAAGTTGCCCGAGGCTTGGCGGACACGCGGCGGAGTCTTCATACCCATGTATCAGTCGGAGGCGCTATGGATCAATTTTGCCGGCGACTATCCCTGCGCCGTCAAGATCGCCGCCGGCAAGATCAATGCCGTCTCCGGGGAGCCCTGGAGCAATGGTCTTTCGGCTGACCCGCAGGACTATGCGGTAATACCGGAACAACCCTGGCTGGATGGCTTCAACGTTTCGGAAGACTATATCCGGCAGTTTGTCGCGATGCCGCTGGGCGAAGGCTTCACGGCCGAAGAACAGATTACGGGCAAGGCCGAACATGGCGGACTCCAGATTATCGTCTATCCGATGAAACATGACGTTTATGTCGAACATTTCGAGCGAACCGCGGAAACAGATCCGGACCATCCCGAGATGCTGATGTCCAGTCCCGAAGTCTGCGAATCGGCTGCTCCGGACATGGGACTTGCTCAAGGCGGTTTGATGCGGCAGGAGATCTATGAGGACACGTACGGCATTGACGCATGGGATCAGGACAACGGTTTTCGCTGCTTCATCCACCTGGCCAATAGCGCGCAATATATGGCAATCACAGGGCGCCGGCCGCCGCACAAGCCGCCGACCGCCGATGATTACACGAGCGCCGGGCTGCCCTGGTTCGACTACTATAGCGACAGCAAGGCGCTTGCCGGCGCCGACGCCTTGGGCAAGTTGACCAGCATCGCGGCCAAAATGATCGGGAAAGGCAAGGGACCGCTGCCGGAAAACGACCCGGTACAACCCAAGACCGTGAAGGTGATTGGCAAAGGGAGCGCGGTTCGGGACGGGGAGTTCTGAGAGAATTCTCATGTTGCGAGTTATATCCATGAGTTGCGGGCGGAAATGTCTGAAGTCAAGCCCATGCCGCTTGCGCTGCCGGGTTTCCGCGGAACTTTCATGCTGCGCACAGCCATTCCCGCCAAATCTGTTGAGTGAATGATTTGAAGGGTTTTGGACGGTTCGAAAAAGTTTTCGCAAACTTTTCCTCTGAAAACCGTATGATATGGGCGATTGTTGGCGTGCGGTGAATGAACAAAGCCGTATCGCCGGAAGGCTGAATGCGCCAGTTGAATTTGCGAGCCGAAGCATGAGCCACCTGGTCGAGATCCGGGCTCAATTGACGGTCGAGCAGCTCGCTATAGCGAGGGTAGTCGTAGATCCTCGACAGACACGGCGGATCTTGCCAGCCCTGGTCAGGCTGGAAAGTGCCTGGCGGATATTGGCCTCGCCAAATTCGGCCACAAAGTCGGTCTTGGTAAAAGACCAACCCCTGCCACGGCCATATATCCGTGAAATAACTTTATTTTCAATACCTTGCGACATTTTCCAATGCTGAATTTTTTTAGGAAAACAGTATTGTTTTTCTAAAATAGGAGCTTGGCAGATCCACAGCACCATGTGCAGTCTGATGCTGTTTGATGCCTGCAGGCGCCTGCAGGCGCCAGATGCGGAATCACTCCCACTCGATCGTGGCGGGCGGCTTGCTTGAAATATCGTACGTCACTCGCGAGACTTCGGGTATTTCGTTCATGATCCTGCTGGAAACTGTTTCCAGCAGCGCCATGTCGAGTCGCGCCCAGCGCGCTGTCATGAAGTCCACGGTTTCGACCGCGCGCAGGCCTATGACCCAGGCGTAGCGACGGGCGTCTCCCGCGACTCCGACCGACTTCACGGGCATGAATACCGCGAATGCCTGGCTGACCTGGTCATAGACTTCCGCGCGATGCAATTCCTCGATGAAGATCGCGTCAGCGCGCCGCAATATGTCGCAATACTCCTTGCGAACCTCGCCGATGACCCGAACGCCCAGGCCCGGCCCGGGGAATGGGTGGCGATATACCATCTTGTACGGCAGGCCGAGTTCGAGGCCGAGTTCGCGCACTTCGTCCTTGAATAACTCGCGCAAGGGTTCGAGCAGTTCGAGGTTCATCTTCTCGGGGAGCCCGCCCACATTGTGATGCGACTTGATCAGCCTGGCCTTGCCGGTGCGGGAGCCTGCCGATTCGATCACATCGGGATAGATCGTGCCTTGCGCCAGCCAGCGCGCGGCGCGCAGGCGCGATGCTTCCCGCTCGAAAATCTCGATGAAGGCATTGCCGATGATGCGGCGCTTGGCCTCGGGCTCCGCCGCGCCGCGCAGGCGTTCGAGAAAGAAGTCTTCGGCATTGGCGCGGATGACCTGAATGCCCATGTTGGCGGCGAAGGCGGCCATGACCTGGTCGCCTTCGTCCAGCCGCAACAGGCCGTTGTCGACGAATACGCACCAGAGTTGATTGCCGACGGCCTTGTGCAGCAGGGCCGCCGCCACCGCCGAGTCGACGCCGCCCGAGAGTCCGAGCAACACCTGGTCGGAACCGACTTTCTTCCTGATCGCGGCGAGGGCGTCCGCAATGATATTGGCCGGCGTCCATAGCGCTTCGCAGCCGCAGATCTCGCGCGCGAACCGCTCCAGGATGCGCCGGCCCTGGACGGTATGGGTGACTTCCGGATGGAACTGGAGGCCGTACAGGCCTCGCTCGTCGTCGGCCATGGCCGCGACCGGCGCGCTGTCCGTGGCGGCGACCGCGGCAAATCCGGGCGGCGCCGCGGCAACCTTGTCGCCATGGCTCATCCAGACATCGAGTCGGGCCTTGCCGTCCAGGTCGATGCGGTCCTCGATGCCTTGCAGCAGGCGGCAGGGAGCCTCGACCGCGACCTGGGCAAAGCCGAATTCGGACTTGTCCGCGACTTCGACCTTGCCGCCGAAATGTTCCGCCATGATCTGCAGGCCGTAGCAGATGCCGAGAATCGGCACGCCGAGTTCGTACAGATGCCGCGGCGGCCGCGGCGCGCCGGCGGCGCCGGCGGATTCGGGACCGCCGGAAAAGATAATCCCCTTCGGGCCGAAGGCCCGCGCTTCGGCCGCGTCGATGTCGCAATCGCGAATTTCGCAATAGACGCCGGCCTCGCGCACCCGGCGCGCGATCAGCCGGGTGTATTGGGAGCCGAAATCCAGCACCAGGATCTTCTGTGCATGGACATCGGCCGGGGCCGCCGCGCCCGGGGAGCTAGTAGACCTGGTAATTGGGAGCTTCCTTGGTGATGCTGACATCGTGCACGTGGGATTCGGAAATGCCCGAGGCGGTGATCTTGACGAAGCGGGTTTGGGCGCGCAATTGCCCGATGGTCTCGCAGCCGGTATAGCCCATGCTCGACCGCAGCCCGCCCATCAACTGGTGCACAATGGCCGACATCGACCCCTTGTACGGCACGCGGCCTTCGATGCCTTCGGGCACCAGCTTTTCGGCGCCGGCTTCCAGTTCCTGGAAATAGCGGTCGCTGGACCCTTGCGACGACGACATCGCGCCCAGCGAACCCATGCCGCGATAGGACTTGTAGCTTCTGCCCTGATAGAGTTCGACCTCGCCCGGCGCTTCTTCCGAGCCCGCCAGCAGCGAACCGACCATGATCACATGGGCGCCGGCGGCGAGCGCCTTGGCGATATCGCCGGAATAGCGGATGCCGCCGTCGGAAATCACGCAGATATCGGTATCCCGCAGCGCTCCGACCACGTTCGCCACCGCCGTGACCTGCGGCACGCCGACGCCGGTAACGATGCGCGTGGTGCAAATCGAACCGGGGCCGATGCCGACCTTGACCGCGTCCGCGCCGGCCTGCGCCAGGTCGCGGGCGGCGTCGGCGGTGGCGATATTGCCGCCGACAACGGAAATTTCGGGATAGCGCGCCTTGATTGCCCTGACCTGGTCGAGCACGCCGCGGGAATGTCCGTGCGCGGTATCGACCACGATCACATCGGCGCCGGCGTCGATCACGGCCTGCGCGCGCTCGTTATTGTCGCCGCCGACGCCGATCGCGGCGGCGACCCGCAACTGGCCGAGTTCATCCTTGCAGGCATTGGGGAAATCCTCGGACTTGCGGATGTCCTTGAGGGTGATCAGGCCGCGCAATTCAAAGCCGCCGTTGACCACCAGCACCTTCTCGATGCGATGCCTGTGCAACAGCGCCTTGACCTCCTCGAGGTCGTAATCCTCGCCCACGGTGACCAGTTTCTCCCTGGGCGTCATGATGCTCTCGACCCGGGCGTCCATGTTCGTCTCGAAGCGCACGTCGCGGCTGGTGACAATGCCGACCAGGCCGGAGCCGTCGACCACGGGCATGCCGGAGATATCGTGTTCGCGCATCAGATCCACAAGCTCGCGCACGGCGGCATGGACCGGGATGGTGATGGGATCCCTGACCACCCCGCTTTCGAATTTCTTCACCAGCCGCACCTCGCGCGCCTGCCGCTCGACGCCCATGTTCTTGTGAATGACGCCGAGTCCGCCTTCCTGCGCCATGGCGATGGCCAGCCTGGACTCCGTGACCGTGTCCATGGCGGCGGAGATCAAGGGGATATGCAACGGAATCGCGCGGGTCAGCCGCGTGTCGAGGTCAACTTTCGCGGGCAGAACGGTCGAGTGGGCGGGCAGGAGGAGAACGTCGTCGAATGTCAGGGCTTCTTCAACAATACGCAACATGAGATGACTACACCCGCAAAGGGCGGATTATACAGAGGCGCGATTTTTGTGTATAGGGAAGCCCCGAGTGCTGCCTGCGGCGCATGCCCGCGGTACAAAAGAGCGCCGCCGAATCCGCGAGCAAGACAAAACCGCGCTTTTGTCTTGCGGCAATGAATAATTCGATGGATGGAATTATTCAGAGAATACCTGAACGAGGCATCGGCCAGGCTCGCCCGCGACAAGCGGAACGGTTCGGTCCGGGTTTCCGCGCGGTCCGGCGCCTTTGTCTTGCGGCAATGACCCATCCCATGGACGGAATCATTCGGCAGACGGCAGGTCGGACGGCGGCGGACAGAAACGCAGGAACGCCCGCGAGGCGATCGGCATACTGACAAAGAGGCTCAGGTAACCAAGCCCCGCCCAGGGCAAGGCCGCGCCGGACAGGAATCTGGCCGCCGCTGCGCATGCTATCGCGGTCAGGCCCACCACCGCGGCGGACGTGATCCGCTTCCGGCTCAAGAACACTTCGCGGGCATTCAGGCGCAATTGCTCGCGAAAACGCAGACCGTTGAGATAGAGCGCGATGACAATGGCGGCCATGCTCAATACGCCGGCGGCCATGAAGACAAACATGTTGGAGATGTCGATTTCCGTCCATTCCGTTGCTTCAGTGAGGATATTCGCGCCGACCAGGCCGTCGGAAAAATAGAAAATTCCCGACTGCAACATCAATTTCAGGGGATACACGAAAATCAGGACGAGCATCACGATGGCGAGGCTGAGCAGCACGGTCACGCGGTCCTGCAAGCCGAAAATGCGGCTCCAGCCGACGTGCACCCGCCACAACTGGCCCATGAGCAAGGCGCTCAACAGAAAAGCCGGTATGTCCCGGGCGGTCTCGACCAGTTGCGCCGGGCTGCGAGGTATCTCGTCGATACTGATCACGAGCAAGGTCAGGGCAAATGCGAAAGCGGCATCGACAAAGGTTTCGATCCGGCTCATGTCGTGTCCGCGCAGAATCAGGTCGCCGTCGCGCGGACAGTTTCTCAGGTATTCGTCTGTCAGCCGTTCCATGCCGGCACTCCTCGGCATCCGGGCATCGTCGGATAACTCCATCCGCGACATTGTTCATCGCCGCAAGACCAAAGCGCGGTCTTGTCCTGCTCTCGGATAACGGCTTGCGCCGTCGAATCCGGGGCGCCTCCGCGCGCCGCGGAGACGCCCCGGCCAAGCGGAATTCCCCTGATTCGCAAACCCCGCCCCGGCAAGGCACTTGCATCAAGCCCACACTATATAGAAACTCTGCCCTATGGAAAAATCCGCATCCGATTCCATGTCGCGCAATGATCCCGACCCATCGATCTTGCGCAAGCTGCTGCGCGAGCCGATGGTCCATTTCCTTGCGCTGGCGGCGCTGCTGTTCGGCGCATACGGCCTGTCCAGCCTGGGCGGCGGCGAATTGCTCGAAATCAGCCAGCGGGATATCGACGCCCGCATCTTCATGCAGGAACTGTCCGCCGGCAGGGAATTGACGCAAGCAGAGCGGGAGCAGGTCGCCGCGCTCCATATCGAACAGCAAATACTGGTGCGCGAAGCGGTCAGGCTCGAACTCGACAATGACGCGCGCATACACGACATGCTCGCGCAAAAGATGCGCCATGTGCTGTCGGGCGCTGTCATCCAGCCGGATGAAAGGGAACTGCGCGCATACTATCAGGCCAATCGCGACCGCTACGCGACGCCGGCAACGGTCACCATCGACGAACTCGTGCTCGACGGTCCCGGCGAACCCGCGGCGGAAGTCGCGGCCATGCTTGCCGGCGGCGGCGAGCCGGAAGCGATACTGGCGCTCGCATCCGGCGCGGTCTCGCCCTTGCCGCGGGTCAGCCGGCTCGACCTTTCGAACATATTCAGCGACGAGTTCTCCGATCGGGTATTCGCGGCGCGGCTCGGCGAATGGGTCGGGCCCCATGTCGGCAATCGCGGCCGGCATTGGTTGCGGGTGCGCGAACGCGCCGCGGCCGAATTGCCGGATTTCGGGGAAATCGTCGACCGGGTGCGGCTCGACTGGATCGCCGCCGAGGAAGACCGGCTGCTGCAAGTCGAAGTCGACCGGCTCCGGGACGACTATGTCATCGTCATCCATGAATGACCGGGCGCGCAAGTTGCTGTGCTGCGTCCTGCTGCTGGCGCCGGCGCCGCTCGCGCAGGCGCACGATATCAATATCACCGGCGTCGCCCGGGTCATCCTGCAGGAATCCGAACCCGGCGCGTATCGGCTTTCGGTAGTCGACGCCCAGGTGCCGCCGCTATTCGATATCGAACGCATCCTGCCGGAGCGCTGCGCGGGATCGCCCCCCGCCGCCTACGCCTATCGCTTCTCCTGCGAACCGCGATTGCACGTCGACGACAGCCTGGTCTTCCCCTGGGGCCTCGCCGGCGTGCTGGTCGTCGCCAACTGGTTCGAGGAGGACGCGGTTGCCGCATATATCCCCGGCGACGGCGCCGCGATCGAAGTCCCCCTGACCGAACTCAAGGCCGGCGCGAGTTCCTGGACTACCCTGGCCGGGCGTTATCTCGTCATCGGCGCGGAACATATCCTGTTCGGCGTCGACCACCTGCTGTTCGTGCTCGGCCTGCTATTGCTCATGCAAGGCTTCTGGAAACTGGTGCAGACGGTCACTTCGTTCACCATCGCCCACAGCATCACGCTGGCTTGCGCCGTGCTCGGCGTCTTCCCCGCGCCCGGCGCGCCGATAGAAGTGCTGATCGCCCTGTCCATCGCCTTTCTGGCGCGCGAGATCATCATGGGCCAGCGCGGCGAGACGACCCTGGTTCATCGCCGGCCCTGGCTGGTGGCTTTCGCCTTCGGCCTGCTGCACGGTTTCGGCTTCGCCGGCGCCCTGGGAGAACTGGGCCTCGGCGACGCCGATATTCCGCTCGCCTTGCTGTTCTTCAATATCGGCGTCGAACTCGGCCAGATAGGCTTCATTTTCGCGTTGCTGGCGGTATATTACTCCGTCAGGCGCATCGGCGGCGGCATGATGTTCAGCATCGAGCGCGGCTTGGCCTACGGCCTCGGCGGCATCGCGGTCTATTGGTTCATCGAACGGCTGCCCGCGCTGGCGACGGTTTAGGGAAGCCCCGATAATGATGTCAGGGATGGAATCGCTCAGAGGATACCTGGAGCAAACCGCAGGAGATACCGATGAAATTCGTAGACGGCTTTATCACCCCCGTTCCCAATGACCGCAAGCAGGCATACCTCAAGGCCGCGCGTCTGGCGGCGACCGTTTTCACGGAGCACGGCGCGCTCGAATATGTCGATTGCTGGGGCGTCGACGTGCCGTTCGGCAAGAAGACTTCATTCCCCCGGGCGGTGCAGTTGCAGGAAGACGAAACCGCCTGCTTTTCCTGGATCGTCTGGGAATCGAAGGAAATCCGGGATGCCGGCATGCGCAAGGTCATGAGCGACCCGCGCATGCAGCCAGGCCAGCTCGACATGCCGTTCGACCAGATTTTCGACCATTCGCGCATGATCATGGGCGGCTTTGAAATGATGGCCCGCACCAGCGCGGAGTGAGGGCGGAAGCTTGCATTCGCCGGTATTCGCGGCATTCCGCCAGTCTGTCTCCGCCATGCGCCTTCGATTGCCGATAGCGCTGGCGCTGCTGCTCGCGCCGGTGCTGGCCCGGGCCGCCGAACAGGCCGATTTCGTCCTGGCCACCGCGGCCGGCAACCGCCTGACGATCGCCGGCGAACTGTCGCCTCCGGCAATCAATCGCATGCACAGTTGGCGCCTGCGGCTGACCGACGCCGCCGGCGCGCCCATCGCCGGCGCGCAGATCGAAGTGCGAGGCGGCATGCCCGACCACGATCACGGCCTGCCGACCCGGCCCGAAGTGTCCGCGGAGTCCGAGCCCGGCAGTTATCTGCTGCAAGGCGTCCGTTTCCATATGCCGGGCCGCTGGCTGATCGAGTTCGACATAAGGCTCGGAGAGGATAGCGACAGCGCCAGCCTTGAATTCAGGCTGTGAGCAAGCGCGCGCTGGCGATTTTCCTGGCGCCTGCCGCCGCCGCGCTGGTCTGGCTGCTGGCGCCGGCTCCCCCGCCCGAACGCTGGACGGCCCCGGAAGCCGCCCTGATAGGCTCGCTTTCGCTCAGCGCGCTGCCGCCGCTGCCTCCCGATCCCGGCAATTCCGTCGCCGATGACGAACGGGCGGCCCGATTCGGTCACCGGCTGTTCTTCGACCCGCGCCTCAGCGCCAACGGCGCAATCTCCTGCGCGAGTTGCCATCGCCCCGAATCGGCGTTCGCCGACGGCTTGCCGATCGCCGTCGGAACCGGTCCGGGACGGCGGCATACGCCCGGACTGATCGGCGTCGCCTATAGCCCCTGGTTCTACTGGGACGGTCGCCGCGACAGTCAATGGGCCCAAGCCCTGACGCCGCTCGAGACCCATTTCGAACAAGGCGCCGACCGTGTCGCGATCGTCCGCCTGCTCGCGACGGACCCCGAATACAAGACCATGTACGAGGAATCTTTCGGAGCCCTGCCCGATCCGGCGCGGCTGCCGGCATCCGCCTCGCCGCTCGGCGACGCATCCGGGCAGGCGGACTGGCGCTTGCTCGACCCCGGCCTGCAATTCGAGATTTCCAGCGCTTTCGCCAATGTCGGCAAGGCGTTGGCGGCATATCAGCGCAAGTTGCTGCCGGGAAGATCCCGCTTCGACGATTACGCCGACGCGGCGGCGGGGAACGGCGCCGCCCGTCGGCAGGATCTGCTCAGCCGCGAAGAAATCGCCGGGCTCGCGCTGTTCATCGGCGAGGCGCAATGCGTCAACTGCCATAACGGCCCGCTTTTCACCAATCACGATTTCCACAATACCGGCATCCTGCCGGTCTTCGGGCAACTGCCGTCGCTGGGCCGTTACGACGGCATCCGGCTGGCGCGCGCAGATCCTTTCAATTGCCTCGGCGAGCATAGCGACGCGGCACCCGGGCAATGCGCCGAACTGCGCTTCGCCAGGGACGACGGGGAACTGGCCGGAGCGCACAAGACGCCGGGCCTGCGCAATGTCACGCTAACCGCGCCTTACATGCACGGGGGGCAGATCGCGACATTGGAGCAGGTTCTGCGGCATTACGACGCGGCGCCGACCGCGATGCTGGGACACAACGAGGCCAAGCCGCTCGGCCTCTCGCGCCGCCAATTGCGTCAAATCGAAGCCTTTCTGGGCAGCCTCGAGGCCGCGCCGGCGACTGCGCCGCAATGGCTGCGGCCGCCTTCCGGCCAGACCGCCGATTCCCCCTGAGGCATGCGCCGGGCCATTTCATCCGCGACCTGGTCTTAGTTTTTCTTATCGCCGCCCAAAAAAAACGGTATTGGATCAAGCCCCCGTCTTGCGTCAACCTGTCGCTGTAGTCGGCAGGCCAATCTATCACAAGAATGCTGCAAGGTTGGGAAGACCGCCGGCGAAGCAACCCGGCGAAAGAACCGGGCGGAGAAAACCGAAGGAACGGGATTTTGCGGGAGCGGGCCTCTTTCGGGGTCCGCTCCCGCAGTTTGATTCTCCCTGCGCCATTTCCGCCGGACGGCCGAAAAATGCCACAATGTCGCCCACGGCATCGGGTGATTCTCGCGCAGCCGACCGCGGCGGCCAGACAGCGGGAATCAAGGAGGAAATGTTGATGGCTGTCACCTTGCGTCAGCTTCGCTATTTCAAGGCGGTCGTCGAGCACGGTTCGTTCGCGCGCGCGGCGGAAGCCGTCTTTGTTTCCCAACCGGCGCTTTCGCTGCAAGTGCGCGAACTCGAAACCAATCTGGGCTGGCCCTTGTTCGAGCGCGACAGTCACGGCGTCGTCCTGACCACGCTGGGCCGGGAAATCCATGAGCAGGCCCTGCGAGTGCTCGATGAAGCGCTGCTGCTCGAGACCATGGGCAAGCGTTTCAACAAGGGTCCGTTCAATATCGCCCTGGGAATCGTGTCAACGCTGGCGCCCTATCTGATTTCCGGGTTGAAAAAAGAACTGTCCCGATCCGGGGAGCGGATCGACATCGCCGTATACGAGGCCACGAGCCAGCAATTGCGGAACAAGTTGCTCGGCGGGCACATCGACGCGGCGATCGTTTCCCTGCCCGTGGGAATGCTCGAACTGACCGAACAGGAACTGTTCTCCGACCGCCTGGTGCTCGCGGGCGGCTCCTCCAGGCTTGCGGCTTTCCGCGAACTCTCGGAAGACCTGAAAGCCGAAAACCTCGCGAAGTCCGATCTCGGCCCGCTGCTCGCCCTGAACGAAGACCATTGCCTGGGCGACCAGGTGCTGGGCGCTTGCGCGATAGGAACCATGGAAGGCGTCCATCGCAGTCTGGAATCGCTCGCCAGCGTGGCGCGTCTCGCGGGCGTCGACGCCGGCCTCACCCTGATTCCCGAAACCGCGGTCGCCGTCGAACAGGCGGATTCGCCCGGCCTGACCTTCCTGCGGCTGGCGGACCCCCAACCCAAACGGCAGATCGGCCTGGTATATCGGGTCGCTTTTCACGACCAGCACTGGATCGAACCGCTGGCCGAAGCCGCCGGGCGCGCCGGCAAGCGCCTGATCGAACAATCCGCGCCGCTGATCGACTGAGTTCGCCGCCGCGGGAAAGCTCTGCCCTGAGCAGGGCTTTCCTTGCTATTCCGGCAAGGCGAACACCCAGATCGAGCCGCCCTGGGGCACCTGGAAATCGGTGCCGCGCGCCCTGTTGATCAGGTTCTGTTCGCGCTGGGCATCCACGCCCCAGCCGCTTTGCACGGCGATGAATTGCCTGCCGCCGACGGCGAAGGCCGAAGGCACCCCGGTGATTCCGGAACTCGTCGGGTAGCGCCAGAGGATTGCGCCGGTGTTCGCGTCGAAGGCGCGGAAAAAACGGTCATTGGTGCCGCCCATGAAGACCAGGTTGCCGGCGGTGGCGAGCACCGGACCCCAGTTATGGCTTGCGAAAGTCGCGGTCCAGACTTCTTCGCCGGTGTCGACGTTCCAGGCCTGCAACTCGCCGATATGCCCGGCGCCCTCGCGAATGAAGAAGCCGCCGTTCCCGGACTGGCCGCGGCCGATGAAAGTGCGGCCGGGGCTGTATCGGGCTTCTTCTCCCACCATGGTCGAGCAGACGTTTTCATTCGCCGGAATGAACAGCAGGCGCGATGCGGGATTGAAAGCGGCCGGCGGCCAGTCCTTGCCGCCCCAGAGCGAAGGGCAGAAATCCGCCTCGAAACCGATGCCGGGCTTCTTGCTCATATCGTATTCGGGCCGGCCGGTGACCGGATCGACGCTGGTGAATACATCCTGGTAGACATAGGGTCCGGCGTCGACGAAACCGATCGAGTCCGCGCCGCGTTCGAGAAACCACAGGTAGCCGTTGCGGCCCGGATGCACCATGCCGCGGATTTCGCGCCCTTCGCGCGCAAAATCGATCAGCAGAGGCGCGGAAACCTCGTCCCAGTCCCAGGAATCGTTCCAGTGGTATTGGTGATGCGCGCGCAACTCGCCGGTGTCCGCATCGAGGGCGATGACCGAAGTCGCATAGAGATTGTCGCCGGGCCTGGTATCGCCGGTCCAGGGGCCGCCGTTGCCCGTACCCCAATACGTCAGGTTCAGTTCCGGATCGTAGGAGCCGGTAATCCACACCGGCACTCCTCCGGTCCGCCAGGAATCATCGCCGGGCCAGGATTCGGAGCCGGGTTCGCCGGGCGCGGGGATGGTGTAGGTCTTCCAGACCTCTGCCCCGGTCGCGGCGTCATAGGCGGCGACGAAGCCGCGGATGCCCCATTCGCCGCCGGAGACGCCGACCATGATCTTGCCGTCCGCGGCGAGCGGAGCGAGCGTCATGTAATAGCCGTCATAGTAATCCTCCACCGGCACTTCCCAGATCACGTCTCCGGTCAAGGCGTCGAGACTGACCAGATAGGCGTCGACCGTGGCCATGTAGACCCGATCCCGGTACAGCGCGACGCCGCGGTTGGTGGGATGCATCTGTTGCAGGTCCTCGGGCAGATAGCGCGCATAGCGCCAGAGCAGCTCGCCGGTGGCGGCGTTGAGCGCGAGCACGTGGTTTTGCGGCGTCGCGACATACATGTAGCCGTCATTGACGACGGGCGGCGCCTGATGACCTTCGCGCAGGCCGGTGGCGAAACTCCAGACGAGTTCGAGCCCGGCGACATTGTCCGAATCGATCTGGTCGAGCGCGCTATAGCCGTGCGAGTCGTAAGTGCCGCGATACATGAGCCAGTTGTCCGCCTCTGGACGCAGCAGCCGGTCGAAGGTCACCGGATTGTATGGCGGCAGTTGCTGGGCGGACGCCGCGCCGGCGAGCGCAACGGCGAAAGCGAGCGAAAGGGAAACGCGCCTGAGCATGATCGATCTCCGTCAGAATGCCTGCTGAAAGCCCACCCGGCCGCGAAAGGGACCGGCAACCCGCACCGCATCGTCGACGATCTCGAGCGGCAGCATGGCCAGCGGCCGCGGCGCCGGGCCGCCCACCACGCGCGCGCCGTCGTAGATGTCGAACTGGGACTCGTGACAGGGACAGGCCATGCGCAATTGTTCCGCGTCCCAGTTGAACACGTCGCAACCGGTATGCGTGCAGACCGCCGAATAGGCGACGACGCCGGCCGCGGCATTGGGCCGGAAACGCGGCGTCAGCCGCTCGGCTACGAGCCGCACGAGCATGACCCGGTTGAGTCTGGAGCCGTCCCGCACGACCCCGGAGGCAGGGTCGCGCGCCAGCGCGGAAACGGGCCGGGCATGCAATTCGAGCAATCCCGGGCGCACGACTTCGCCTTGCAGCGGGCCTTCGTCGAAAACGAGTTCATCGCCCGCCTGGGGCCGCAGGCGATCGGGCGGCTGCGCCGCGAGCCGCGGCGCGGCCACCATGCCGCCGACAAGTCCGAGCATCGAACGGCGGCTGAATTTGCCATTGGATTTTTCAGTCACGAGCAGTCCCCCGGAGCAGCGCCGGGCCGCCTCGTCCCGGAACTTAGCAAAGAGGAATCCGCGCCGCAATCGGGTGCTGATCCAGCCGCCCCGCGCGCTCGACCGCGTCCCGCGCCGGCCGCGCTCTTTGACGCCGCAGGCCTGCGCCGCGAGCAAGCTCCGACTTGATCAGAGCTTTCCCGACTGAACCGGCGCAGCAGTTTGAAGTCGCCGCGCATTCATGCTTGAATCCGCACGGCTTTTGCTTGGAGACCCGTCATGCCCGCCGTTCGCCGCCATGCGCATGGGCCGCCCGCAAGCCTGGCGCCGGATGCCCGGAGATTTCCGCTGCGGGATCGCGTCCCGGCGTTCGATGCATGCGCCGAACGCCGCGCGCCCGGCAAGCCGACGCCCGCAATGAAGCGCGAATGAGCCGTCATGTCGACCGAGCGGGAAATCGCCGCCGATCTTGCAAGACTCGCGGAAATCGCCGCGGACATGCTGGCGCCCGAATCGCCGTTCGCCGTCGGGACGGCGGAGATCGACGGCGTCGAGCAACGGGTCTTCAGCAAGATTCCGCCCAATCTCGGCGCAGTGTATGAACTCGGCCTCGAAGCCGCCGACCAGACCTTCCTCGTCTATCTGAATGAACGCTGCACATTCGCCGAAACCCTGGACATGGCGCGCCGGCTGGCGCGGGCGTTGCGGGAGGAATATCGGGTGCGCAAGGGCGACCGGGTCGCGATCTGCGCCCGCAACTCCCCGGAATGGTGCCTGGCCTACATGGCCGCCACCATGCTCGGCGCGATCGCGACGCCGCTCAATGCCTGGTCCGCGGCGCGGGAACTGGCGTTCCTGATCGCCGACAGCGGCAGCAAACTGATCTTCGTCGACCCGCCGCGGCTGAAACTGCTCGGCAAGGCCGCCGCGACGCTCGACGTCATCATGATCAGGCCCGACGGTCGCGGCGACTTGCCCGAAACGCGCCGACTGCTCGAACGGCGCGAACCGCTCGGCGACGAGGAATTGCGCGCGTTCGACGTGCGGCCCGAAGACGCCGCCGCGCTCATGTACACTTCCGGCTCGACCGGCAATCCCAAGGGCGTGCTTTCGAGCCATCGCGCCGTGATCAGCGCGCTGTTCAGCTGGAAGTTCGCGCGCGCGGCCAGCGATGCCCTGTACCCCGAGTTGACGGAAGAAAATCCGCGCTGGCAGCCGGCCATCCTGGCCAATGTTCCCCTGTTCCACGTTACCGGCAGCCATGCCCAGTTCCTGGCCAGTTTCCTGACGCGGCGCAAGTTCGTGATGATGTACAAATGGGATCCGGAAGTCGCCTTGCGACTGATCGGGCAGGAGCGCATTTCGATCTTCCACGGCGTGCCCGCCATGACCTGGGAAATCATGCAGTCGGAGAATTTCGAACGCGCCGATCTGAGCAGCTTGCGCGGCGTGCAGGGCGGCGGCGCTCCGCGACCGCCGGAGCATCTGGCGATGATTATGAAAAAGTTCCCGCCGGCGGCGATTCCCGGCCTCGGCTACGGCCTGACCGAGACCAATGCCATCGGCGCGATCATCAGCCACAAGTTCTACGCCGCGAGGCCCGGCAGCACCGGCCGGCCGACGCCGCCGGTAACCGACCTGCGCATCGCGGATGCAAACGGCCGCGCGCTCGGACCGAACGAAGTCGGCGAGATTTGCATCAAGGGTCCGACGGTCATGCAAGGCTACTGGAACCAGCCCGAAGCTACCGCCGAGGCGCTCAGGGACGGCTGGTTCCGCACCGGCGACATCGGCAAGCTCGACGCGCTGGGCTTCCTGTTCATCGTGGACCGGGCCAAGGATATCGTCATCCGCGGCGGCGAGAACATTGCCTGTCTGGAAGTCGAATACGCCATCAGCGAACATCCGGCGGTGAACGAAGTCTCGGTCTACGGCATTCCGGACGACCGTCTCGGCGAAGTCCCCGCGGCCACCGTCATGCTCAAGCCCGGCCGGCGACTCGACGCGCGGGAATTGGGCGAATTCCTCTCCGAACGGCTGGCGGCATTCAAGATTCCGCGCGCGGTCCGCTTCCAATACGAGCGATTGCCGCGCGCCGGAACCGGCAAGATCGCCAAGCGCCGATTGCGGCAACTCGCGATTTCTGCTCTCGGCTAGTTGATTTTTGTTCGAACCGCCCGATATAGCGGAAAGGAAGGCGAATCCTGGGCGATCAGGTAAATCCCGATCAAGTCGGAGCTTTCCTGCAGCGCATGCCTGCGGCGCAAACCCGCAGCGCAAAAGAGCATCGCCGAATACGGGAACAAGACAAGAGCGCGTCCTGTTCCGCTCCCGAACGCAATAGCTTGCGCCGTCGAATCCGGCGGCGCGTCCCTGCGCCGGCGGGGAAGTCCCGATGCGACGGCATTCTCCCGCGCCCCCGCGCCGGCGATGTCCGCGCGCTGATTTTTCGCTTTGACGGCGGTGGTGCCCCAAGTATGATTGCCCGACCCGAACGAGTATGAAGGATTCGCCTCATGACATATTGCGTCGCGGCTTCGCTGGACTCCGGGATGGTGTTCTGCTCCGATTCGCTGACCCACGCGGGCATCGACCAGGTTTCCACCTATAGCAAGATGTTCCGCCACGGCATCGAGGGCGAACGGCAATTCGTCATCCTCAGCGCGGGCAATCTGGCGACCACGCAAGGCGTCATGGCGAAACTGAAGGCCGATATCCGCAAGGGCGCCGGAATCACGCTCGATACCGTGGGCAGCATCACCGAAGCCGCGGACTATATCGGCGACATAAGCCTGGAACAGCAGGAAAAACGCAAGAGCGACGGCTCCAACTTCGAAGCGAGCTTCATCCTGGGCGGCCAGATCAGGGGCAGGAAACACCGGGTGATCATGATCTATCCGGAGGGCAACCACATCACCACGTCAAGGGACACGCCCTATTTGCAGATCGGCGAAAGCAAGTACGGCAAGCCGATCCTCGACCGGATTCTCACTCCCTCGCTCGACCTGGCCACGGCGGCGCAATGTCTGCTGATCTCGATGGATTCGACCATGAAAAGCAACCGCGGCGTCGGGCCGCCGATCGAGTTGCTGCTCTATCGCAAGGACCGCCTCGCATTGGACGGCCATCATCGCTTCGAACCCGACAGCGATTTCCTGCGCGACCTGCGCCAGGGCTGGGACAATGCGCTCAAGACCGCGTTCCGGCAGATGCCGCCCCTGCGTTGGGCGGCGAACTGGGACAAACCAGGTCATGAACGAAGCGGAGCTTGCTGAGCGTCGCTCCGGAAAGCACGAAGGGATAGGCGTCTTCCAGCCCCATGCTGCGATTCAGCGAATTGAGCAGGATCGTCAGTTCCGACCATTTCCGCAGCAGATCCTCGAACCTGTCGCAACGGTCCGAGCCCTGGGGCAAAGCATGGCATCCCGCCGTCTCCAGGGTGTCGATCATATGCAGGCAATGCGCCCATGTCTCCGCCCAATCCTCGAGCGGATGCGACTGGGCGTAGGCGCTGATGAAATCCGGATCGCGGATCCGCGGTCCGGCGTAATAACGGCCCAGCGCGGCTTGATAGTCCCGCCGCTCGTCGCCGAACAGCTCCCGGAATCGCGCCTTGCGCGGTTCGCTGTCGAGCAGCAGACGGAAGTAGTAATGCCCGCTTTCGTGCCGGAAATGACCGAGCAGCGTGCGATATAGCTCGCCGTTGTGCTGGCGCGCGATTTCGCGCCGCACATCGTCGGCTTCGGTCACGTTGATGGTGATCACGCCTTCGCAATGGCCGGTATGGACATGTTCCTCGGCCACATCGGGATTGGAACGCCTGTCCTCTATGAAGCGGAAAGCGAGTCCGCGCGCGGATTCGCCTTTCCCGGATATGGGCAAGTCCAGCCGCAGCAGCCCGAAAATCAGCCACCTCTTGGCGCGTTCGAGCTGTTTCCACCAATGCAGCCGGCCGTTTTTGCGCAGGTTGGGAATCGTCTGGTTCAGACGGCAGGAAAGACAAAACTCCGCGCCCTCCCCGCTCGCGATCCAGTTGCAAACGCCGAAGTCGACGCCGTTGCGGCACAGCGGCCCCGCCGCGCTTTGCGGAACTTCGCCGGCGGCCGCGGACAGGCTCAGCATCCGGCGCGACGCCGGATCGTAGCCGACCCGGCTGCCGCAGCGCAGGCAGACAGTGTTCTCGAAAAACAGCGTCTGGCCGCACTCGCATCTGAAATCGATCATGGCCGGACCCCGACTCAGTTCCGCGGCGAAAACCAGGTCCGGGCAATGGCGTCGTGGACCGCGGCGAACTCGACCTGCAGCAGGTCGATGGCGTCCGCCAGCCCTTCCTCGAGCAGGTCGGCCACTCGCGACCGCATCGCATGGCGCCGCGCCCCGTCGACCAGGCCGGCGACCTCCGCGTTGTTCGGCAATTTCGACAGGATCTTGCTGATGGTCGTCAGGTTGTGGATCACCGCGCGGGGAAATTCCTCGTCCTGCAAGAGGAAGCGCACCACGTCCTCGCCGTTGACGCGCCTGCGCACATGCTGGCGATACATCTGGTAGGCGCTTTGCGAACGCAGCACGCTCATCCAGAGAATGCCTTCATAGGGTTCGGGAAACCGCGGCGCGACCGCGCCCTTGCCCGGATGGACGAACAACCTGCGGGCGCCGACATCGACGATGCGGGTCACCATGTCCGCGCGTTCGAGCGCCCGGCCCATGCGCACGAAAGTATAGCCCGCGTCCCGGCTCATGGTGCCCGCCAGCATCCCGAAAATCTGCTGGCAGCTTTCGATGACGCGCTCGAGCATCTCGTTGCGCGCGCTGCGCGCGCCGGCGCCGCCGGCGGCGGACTCGATGTAATAATGAAGATCGTTGACGCGCTCGAAAGCTTCGACGGGCATGACTTCCCGCGTCGTGCGCGCGTTTTCCCGCGCCATCGACAAGATGCCGCGAAGCGACGCGTTGCCGGAGTCGGATATCAGGAACCGCGCCAGATTGGCCTCCGTCGCGATATGGTAGCGTGCGGCGAACAATTCCGTCGTGCCGGTGATCTGCACCAGAGCTCTCCAGCCGAGCCTGGTGCGTCCCGGCAAGTCGAGCAGCAGGCTGGAGAACACGTTGAGCAGGCGCGCGGTATTTTCCGCCCGCTCCAGATAACGCGCCTGCCAGTAAATCCGTTCCGCCACCCTGGAAAGCATCGTCCCAGGCATCCTCCGAGTCATTCCATCCATGGCATTATTCATTATCGCAAGACAACAGCGCGGCCTTGTCCTGCTCGCGGACGCGATGGCTTGCGCTATCGAATCCGGCGGCATTCTCTCTTGCTACCGCGGACTTGTATCGCGGCCATGCGCCGCAGGAAAGCCCTGACTGGATCAGGGCTTTCCTAACCCGTCACCACCCAGGTGTCCTTGCTGCCGCCTCCCTGGGAGGAATTGACGACATAGCTGCCTTTCCTCAGCGCCACCCGGGTCAGGCCGCCGGAGGTTACATGGCTGCCGGCGGCCTGCAAGATGAACGGCCGCAGGTCGAGATGTCTCGGCTCCGCGGCGCGCTGGCCGAGAATCGGCGCCGTCGATAGCGAAATCAGCGGCTGGCCGAGATAATTGCGCGGGTCGCGCCTGATCCGGCGCGCGAACTCCTCGCGTTCGGCCGCGCTGGCCTGGGGCCCCATCAACATGCCGTATCCGCCCGATTCGTTCGCGGGCTTGACGACGAGCTTGTCGAGATTGGCGAGCACGTGCTGCCGCTCCTTGTCGTCGAAACAGCGATAGCTCGGCACATTGGGCAGGATCGGCTCCTCGCCGAGGTAATACCTGATGAAATCCGGCACATAGGTATAGACGATCTTGTCGTCCGCGACGCCGGCTCCCGGGGCGTTGGCCAGGGCGACATTGCCCTCGACCCAGGCCTTGAACAGGCCGGGCACGCCGAGCATGGATTCGGGGTTGAACACCGCGGGGTCGAGGAACATGTCGTCGATGCGCCGATAGATCACGTCGACCCGGGACAGGCCGCCGATATTGCGCATGTAGACATGGTCGTCCTCGACGACGAGGTCGCCGCCTTCCACCAGTTCGGCGCCCATGCGCTGGGCGAGATAGGAGTGTTCGAAATAGGCGGAATTGTAGATTCCCGGCGTCAGCACCGCGATTTCGGGAAAAGCCTGCCGACGCGGCGAGAGCGAGGCCAGCATGTCGAACAGTTCCTGCGGGTATTCGGTCACCGGCTCGATTTCGTGATTCTCGAACAATTCGGGAAATACGCGCTTGGTGACGCGGCGGTTTTCCAACATGTAGGACACGCCCGACGGCACCCGCAAATTGTCTTCGAGCACCATGAACCGGCCCTGCTCGTCGCGGATCAGGTCGGTGCCGCAGATATGCGCCCAGGTCTCGTAGCGCGGCTTGATGCCGAGGCATTGCGGCCGGAAATTGGCCGAATCGAGAATCAGTTCCGGAGCGACGACCTTGTCCTTGAATACCTTCTGATCGTTGTAGACATCGTGGATGAAACAGTTCAGCGCCCGCGACCGCTGTTCGAGGCCGCGCCGCGCCACCTTCCATTCCCGCGCCGGAATTATCCGCGGAATGAGGTCGAAGGGCCATTCCCGGTCGATGTTCTCGCCGTCGTCATAGACCGTGAAGGAAATGCCCATGGTCTTGATGGCGAGTTGGGCGGCGACTTTCTTCTCGTCGAGATCCTTGCGCCCGAGCGACGCCAGATAGGCTGCGAGCCGCCGCGCCGGCGGCCGAGGGACACCCGGCCGCTCGATCATTTCATCGTGGAACGCGCCGGGATCGTATTGCCGCCAGTCAATCTGCAAGTGTCGCTTTCCTCGTCTATCCCATGGGGTAGGGAAATTGGCGATGCACTTCGTCGCAGGCGGTCTTGACCTCGTCCGAAAGTTCCATGTCGAGCGCCGCGAGGGATGCGTCGAGCTGATCGGCGGAGCGCGCGCCGATGATGGTGGAAGCGACGAAATCGAACTCCATGCTCCAGCGCGTCGCCAACGTCACCGGCGACATGCCCGCCCGCCGGGCGATCTCCGCATATTTCGCGGTCGAGGCCAGCGTGCCTTCATTGAGGAAGCGCCGCGCCATGGCCTGCTGGCGCGGATTGGACTGCTCGTAGTCGCCGAACCGGGTGTTCGGCGGCCGCTTGCCGTCGTTGTACTTGCCGCTGAGGACGCCGCCGCCGATCGGCGAATAAGGCAGCAGCGAGACTTTCTCCCGGCGGCAGACCTCGGCGAGTTCGTCGAGAAAGCGGCGATGGAGCAGGGAAAAATTGTTCTGGATCGATTCGAACCGGGCCAGACCTTCGTATTCGGCGATCATGTTGCTCTTGGTCAGGCCATAGCTGGTCTCGTTGGATGTGCCCAGATAGCGCACCTTGCCCGACTCGACGAGCCGGTCGAGGGCGGCCATGGATTCTTCCATGGGCACGATGGGGTCGGGCCAATGTACCTGATAAAGATCGATGTAGTCCACGCCCATGCGGCGCAGGCTGCCTTCGACGGCGCGCTCGATATGGTGCCGGTCGACGGCGGTGAAACCATGGCGGATCGGCGGCACGAACCAGCCGCTGGCGGCGCCGGCGACCTTGGTGGCGACGATCACGGCGTCGCGCGACTTGCGCTTGAGCCACTCGCCGAAAATTTCCTCGGTGCGGCCGGCGAGCTCCGCCGTCGGCGGAACCGGATAGGCTTCGGCCGTATCGAAAAAGTTGATCCCCCGGTCGAAGGACTGATCGAGAATCCGGAACGACTCCGCCTTGTCGCTCCAGCTTCCGAAACTCATCGTGCCCATGCAAATGGGCGTTACCCGCAGGCCGCTGCGGCCGACGTATCTGTATTCCATGCTGCTGGCTTCCTTGATTCAAGTGGACGAATGAACGGGAGCCCCGCCCGGCGCTCCCGGCGCGAATCGGCGCAACCGCCGATGCCCGCGCATCTGCTCAGGCCAGCGGCGGACAATCATCTCCCAGGTAACCGCCGCCGCCGCAATAGGCGGGATCCTGCAACTGGACGCGAATGCCGTCCGGGTCGGAAAAATACACTTCCGGCGTGCCGGTCTCGAAGCCTCCCCGATCGGGCATGCGCATGCTGACCCAATGCGTCAGCGGGCGGGTATCGGCAGGGTCGACTCGCGCGCCGACGCCGTAATCCGCAAGCCGCGCGAGAATATCGTCCACATCGAATTCGCGCACGGTGAAACAGACATGATGGATCTGCGCCGGATTCCGCGCCGGCCCTTGCGCGCCGCCGCCGGTATACATGAGGAACTGGAAACCGTCGCCGACGCCGATAACCGGCGCGTTCGGCCCCTGGTAAGCCTGGAAGTCCTTGCCGAACACGCGCCTGTGAAACTCGTTGGCGCGATCCCGGTCGCTGGTGAAATTGGTGAAATGGTTGTAGTCGATCAGCTCGAACAGGCCCGCCGCCGGCGCCGGCTCGGGAGCGCCGCAGACTTCGCCGCGAATGCCGTCGCCGCCGCAGTCGAGCGGCGACGACAGCAGGTAGACCAAGCCTTCGGCATCGGCGAAATAAAGCTCGCGCGTGCCGCCGGCTCGCTCCCGCACCCAGGAAGTCATGCCCGCCGACAGGCGCTCCGGCTCCGCCGGCGAGTGCGGGCCGGGACCGGGCTCCACGCCGAAGGCGCGCAATTGTTCCTGCGCGGCGTCGACATCGAAATCGGCCACGCTCAGGCCGATATGCGCGATAGTCGGCTCCTCGCCCGGCGCGGCGGGACTGATGGAGAAATATTGCGGCCCGTCGCCCACTCGCAACACGACCTCGGCGCCCTGGCGCGCCTGCACCGGAGCGCCGAACAGATCCTGATAGAAGGCCGCCGACCGCGCGACATCGCGCGAACGAATGCGAAAACTGTGCAATTTCCGCACGGCCACCGGCTCCGGGCCGCTCGCCGGGGCGCAACCGAGCGGAGCCAGCGCCAGCGCGGGCATGGCGGCGAGCAGGTTGCGGCGGCCGCGAGAAAATCCCGCGCGCTCGCGGACATTGCGTGTTCTGTTCATCGACATCTCCTGCCGGGCCCCGGCCGCGCCGCGCTCCGGCCCATCGGGCATTTCATTTTGCGAAGTATCCTCTGAATGATTCCATCCATGGAATTATTCATTGCCGCAAAACAAAAGCGTGGTTTTGTCTTGCTTCCGGATTCGATGGCTTGCGCTGTCGAATCCGGCGGCGCTCTTCATGTATCGCGGGCATGTGCCGCAGGGAAGCTCTGACTTGATCAGCGCTTCCCTGACCGGAACTGCCTGACAGACTAATCCACCGCCCCAGCCAATGCAATGCGGCTGGACGCTCGCGCGCGGAGCGTGCTCCGAGCACCTTGAAAAAAGCAGGGAATTCGACCGGCTCGAAAAATCGTGAACCGGATTCAACTGACTACCCAACCAATCCCGGTATCCGCCGCCGGGCTGGACATGCCCGTGGCGAGAGCCGCGATACTTGGCCCGCGTCTTCCGATCACTTGATTTGGTGCTGCAATAATCCGCGAATGGGCATTCGATCAAACAGGAAGCGCTGGGTATGAGCAGCAATATCATCGTCCGCGATATCGACTCGGGAACAAGCCCCGGCGACCATGCGCAGACTTGCCGTGGCGACGACCCGAAACATCGGCGAGTTCCGCAATACCGGGATCAAGACCGTCGATTCCCGGATGGCGGAGCCGTCATGAGGATTGATCCGGGAGATTGTATTACTGGTCAAGCTCGGGCGCGATCTGGTCCGCGAGAATATGGTCCAGGACAAGCATGGCTCTCAACGGAATGAAGACAGGTATGACAGACTCGAGATTGGTGCCCGAGAACGAGCGATGACTATCGTGCAGCATCCCGTTCGACTGCCAATAGGCCAGCATCGAGCGAAAATCCCGGCCGCCGGACGACTCGTCTTCGGCGTCATCCGGGAGCGGATCGATGCTTATTCTCATCTCGAAGTCGTGGGAACCTACTTGGCGGTATATCCCGGACAGGGCATCCCGCGTCGCCGCCGGCAGGGCATCGAACAATTTGACGAGATCGGGCCGAGCCGCGTTTGCCGGAAGCGCATCCCTGTTCCGGGTCAGAAAACTCAATATGCGGAACGAGTGGACATAGGCCAGGCCGAGGTTCGTTGTCGCGACCAGACATGCGCCGATATGATGGACAGCCTCGTGGCGCGGGAGTTCCGCGAACTTGCGCGCGACATGGTCGGACGCGGCAAGCCCGCCGTCATGGCCAACATCCAACTCCCGATATCCGTCGACCGCCTGCAGCACTGGATCAAGGGTTTCTCTGGCCGCACAGAAAAACGAAATCGCCATTTCGTACAGGAACGGCACATGAGGGTGGATCTCATGAGTGTCGGATACAGCCATGGCCGGTTATAGTTCCGCGACGTGCCGGCGCGCGCCGCAGCCTCCCTTGATCACATGCGGAAAAGTAGTGAGTGAAATTGCAAAACGCGCCATCTGGGCCATGTATCCTCCGAATAATCCCGCCCATGGCATCATCCATTGCCGCCAGGTATCCTCTGAGTAATTCCATCCATGAAATTACTCACTGCCGCAAGACAAGAGCGTGGTCTTGTCTTGCTCCCGAATGCAATGGCTTGCGCCATCATCGGATTCGGCGGTGCTCTCTTTTACCACGGGCTTTTACCACGGGCTTTTACCACGGGCTCGTACCGCGGACTTGTAGCGCAGGTATGCGCCGCGGGACAGCCCGGGCGCGTCTATTCGGTCACGGTAACCGTCAGGTTGCGATAGGTGAAGAGCGAGCCGTCGCTGGCCACGCCGCGCAATACGTATGCTCCGGGTTTCGAAAAGGTGACGCTTGCCTGCCAGCGATTGTCCTCGGGCACGGGCGGGATGATGTACGGCGGCGACCAGGGGGAGTTGGCGTAGACGCGGCTGTCGGTATAGGTCTTGAACTGCGCCGGGTCGAATGCGACGTGCGCGGCCTCGCCGCGATAGACGATCCAGGAGAAGCGCAGGCCGGGGCCCGATGCGACGACGATGGACGAAGGCGCGCGATATAGCTGCTCGGGCGTGCTCGGCAGCGGCCGCTCGGCCCGGGCGGGGAGATTGTCCGGGTCGTTGGCGTAGACCGCGAGCGAGACCGGCTCTCCCACTCTGGCGCGACGGAAATTATCGCCTTCGATTGCAAGCTCGGGCGGGATATTGGTGCGCAAGGCGTCGTTCAGGCTGCCGAAGGCGCCGCCCACTTCGGTGGAGATCACTTGCGGGTCGATGCGGTAATCGGGCTTGAGCGAGCCGTAGGCGCGATTGGTCCGGCCCTGGGTGCGCAAGGTCCAGACGATTTCGTCGTCGCCGAAGTCCGCGGGCACGTCGATGGTGAAAAGAAAGGGATTGCGCCGGGGATAGAAATGGGTCGGCTGGCCCATGTCGGCCTCGGCCATGTCGAGGCCGTCGACGCCGAGGTCGTCGAGTTCGCCTGCCCCGACCCGGCGGAAATAGTTGTCGGAGCCGACGGGGATATCGAACTGTTGCTCCCAGTTCGAATTCATGTAGCCGAAAAACAGCGTATAGCCGCCGTTCTCGGCGGGCCACCAGCCTTCGTACGCGGGCGAGACGATCTCGCCGCTCCTGACCATGAAACGCTGCTGGGCGAACGCCGTCTGCGCGACGGCAAACGCCAGCAATACAAGCAAGGCGGTTCTCATGCGCGATTTCTCCGCGATCGACCCGATTTCGGGAGATCTTTCAAATTGCCGAAGAAGCTCCGATTCATCAGAGCCGACCTGCGGCTTATGGGCGCGCCGTCGAATTCGACGGCGCTCTCCATGTACCGCGATGTGCCGCGTACGTGCGCCGCAGGAAAGCCCTGACTTGATCAGAGCTTTGCCGAAAGGACAATGCCATGGCTGGAATTGTCCCGAAATTGCCTGACGATTCGGGACGAATTTCCGGTCTGCCGCCCGCGTACTCTCTTCAGTCGTTTCAGTCGCTCGCTTGCGCGATGCCCGATTCCGCCGGTTCCGGCGCCCAGCACATCGGACAGCCGATGTCGTATTCGTTGCGGCCCTTCATGTTCGCGCGGCGCATCGCCATTTCGGCCTGGAACTGCTCTTCGGTAAGCGAGACCGAGTAGCCGAGGTCGATGAACATGTTGGAAACCGAACGGCGGCCGCCGCCGGCCCAGTTGCGCCCGTCCGCCAGATTCGGATTCCCCGCGGTAGTGTCGAGATAGCCGATGGTGTGCAGGATCGTGCCCTTCGGCAGCAGCGGCGCCTTGTCGTCCTCGTAGATGTACTGCTTCACCCAGTTGTGGTCATAGCCCACGCAATTGAGCGTGAACTGGTTGTGGCCCCAGATCGCCTCCAGGCACATGCGCACGCCGGGGGCGTGCAAATGCGGCTCGAAAGCGATGATCTTGGTGTGTTCCTGCAGCACCACGTAGTTATGTACTTCCTGATTCGCGCGATCGGGCAATATGTCGATATCGACCCCGTTGCCGGTGCGCGGGCCGCGCCGGCTGTATTCGGGCTGATAGCCGACCGGGAAGAAGCTGATGCCGAATTCCAGGTGGCCGGTGGTCTCGCGGCCGTTGGAATGCAGATGCGCCGCATACAGATGCAGGGCCGAGTTCGCCGGCAGCAAGCGTCCGGCTTTTTCCGGGAAGGTGTCGGCGTTGCGGCCCACTTCGTGAATCGGCCAACTCGTCACATCGCCGACAACTTCGCTGCCGTCCTCGTTGAGCACGCCGCTGCGATAGGTCATGTGATGGAAGATATAGCGTCCGCCCACGGTGCTCGTGCCGATATCCGCGGGAATATCGTTGATCTCGCGCACCTCGACCGATTTGACATAGCGGTCTTCGGTCAGGCCCGTCGGCACCAGACCGATATCGCCCCACCAGTCGGGACCGATGGCGGGCCGCGTCACATCGCGCGAACGCAGGACCAGATCGGGCTTGCCCAGGGTCCATTCATTGCTGTCGGAAAAAACCAGCAGCGGCGGCTCGTTGTCCGGGTTGCCGCGGGGCGCGCCGTGCGCGACCCAGTCCTGGATCAACGCCAGTTCCTGATCCGACAGCGAATAGTCGTTCTTGAAGCCGTCGATGCCGATATCCTTTTCCACGAACCAGGGCGGCATCGCGCCCATGCGGTCGCGGATGGCGGTGCGATGCATGATGACCGGCGCCCAGGGGCGCACCTGGTCATAAGTCATCAGCACCATGGGCCCGCCGCCGCCGGGACGATGGCATTGCTGGCAACTGCGTTGCAGGATCGGGGCGATATGATCGGCGAAAGTGGCGCTGCCGGCCTCCAGCCCGAAATCCTCGATGTCGTAGTAGTGCGATTGATGATTGGCGACGCTGGCGTCGTGGGGCTGCGCCCGCGCGACGCCGGAAACCAGGATCGCGCCGAGGCCCAGCATGACCGTCAACAGATGTCTGCTCGTCATTGTCTTCTCCCGTGGGGCCGACAGGCCGTATTCCCGCCGGCAGTTGTCAGGAGCATAAAATCTATCCGCCCGAATGTCCATGCCCCGCCCCGCTATTGCCGGGACCATTCCGAAGTCGCGACGAGTCCAGGTTCGTACGCCGAGATGCGGCGAGATGGCCCGTCCGTGGTCCGCGAGCGCGTCGAGCAGGCGGGGATTTCGGCAGGCGGGCGCTTTCCGGGCCGCTGGTTCCGGGCTTTTCGGCAATCTGGAAACGACTTTGGAACAGTCCCGCCCGCTATTGCGGCAAGGCGAAAGCGGTCAGGGTGGTGCCGGACGGAATGAGAACGTGCTGGCGGCCGTCGAGCATGAAGGTGGTCGCGGCGGCGCCCCAGATGCGCGAGCCGGTCTGGTAGTGCCAGAGGTTCGCTCCGGTCGCGGCGTCGAAGGCCATGAAGTTGCCCTGGTGGTCGCCGGCGAAGACGAGTCCCGAGGCCGTGGTCATGACGCCGCCGAAGGTCGGCGAGGGATAGGCGAACTCCCAGCGCAGCGCGCCGGTATGGATATCGAGCGCGCGCAAGGCGCCGGCGCCGTCGGGTTCGATGAAGACGACGCCGCCGAAACTCGGCTGACCCGGAGCGTAGTCCGGTGCTTCAGGCACGAAGGTCGCGCAAGTCTCCCGCGCGGTGACGTAGAACAACTCCAGCCCGGGATGATAGGACGGCGGCATGAAATTGGTCGAACCCCAGGGGTCGGGCAGGCAGCCCAGGCTGCCGTCGTTGAGGATGACCGGCCTGCCGTCGGGGCCGATTTCCCGCGCCCAGGTTGTGCCCGTGAAAGGCTCGCCGAGCAGCAGTTCGCCGTCGACGCGGTCGAGCACGTAGAAGAAGCCGTTGCGATTCGCCATCATCACCAGCTTGCGCGGCTCGCCCCGCCATACGGCGTCGACCAGCACGGGCACGTGGTTGGAATCCCAGTCGTTGAGGTCGTGGGGCGTGAACTGGTAATGCCAGCGCAACTCGCCGCGGTCGGCGTCGAGCGCGACGATGGAGTTCGAATACAGGTTGTCGCCCAGGCGCAGGTCGCCGAAATAATCGGGATTGGGATTGCCCACTCCCCAATAGATCAGGTTCAGTTCGGGATCGTAGCTGCCGGTCATCCAGGTGCCGCCGCCGCCGCGGGCCAGCACTTCCGGGTCGTCGGGCCAGGTTTCGCTGCCCGGCTCGCCGGGGCCGGGGATGGTATTGAAGCGCCAGAGCCGCTCGCCGGTGAGCGGCGCATAGGCGTCGATGAAGCCCCGCGTGGGGTATTCGCCGCCGGAGATGCCCACGATCACCTTGTTGTCGAGCACCAGCGGCGCCAGGGTGGCGGCGTAGCCGACGCGATAATCGGCCAGTTGCGCATCCCAGAGGATATCGCCGGTGCGGCGGTCCATGGCGAGCAGATGAGCGTCGAGCGTGACCATGAACAAGATATTGCCGAGCATGCCGAAACCGCGATTGACCGGCGCGCTCGCGCCATAGGTCAGGTCGTCGGGCAGGTCGCGGCGATAACTCCAGAACGCGCGGCCGCTGCGGGCGTCGATGGCCCAGGCGTAATTGTTCGAGCCGGTGACATAGAGCACGCCGTCGTCGACCAACGGGGTCGCCTCGAAACCGCGCCCGCGCGTGGTGGTGCCGGTCTGGAAGGTCCAGACCGGCCGCAACCGGCGCACGTTTTCGGGCGCGATCTGGGTCAGCGGACTATGGCGCCGGCCGCTATAGTCGCCGGAATACGTCAGCCAGCGCTCCGGGTCGGAGAGACCCGCGAGGATATCTTCATAAGCGGGGCCGTCCTGTTGCGCGAACAGGAATGCGGCGGGCAACAGCCACAGGCAGCAAAGCAGGCGGACGGCGCGGCGCATGACTGTTCCGGCGTCCCGGCCGAGCGCCTCCATCGCTTCGCGTCGGGCGGCGGCGCGGCGCATGACTGTTCCCGCGCGCGGATTCATTGCGCGGCGCCGAGGAAGGCGAGCAGGTCGGCGAGCTCGCCCTCGTCCAGTTCGGCTGCGCCGAAGGCCGGCATCAGCGATTCATCCGACCGGGAGACTCGCCGCAGGTCGGCGCGGCGAAAGGCGCGCAGACCCTGCGCTTCGGTCACCATTTGCAGCGAAAACGCGTCCTCGTTCTTGAGCGCGCCGGTCACCCACTCGCCAGCCTCTGTTTCGACGGTCACCGGGCGATAGCCGCGGCCGATGCTGCGCGAGGGCTCGCGAATCGACCGCATCAGCGCCTCCGGCGTCCGCCGCCGGGCGATGCCCGCCAGCGGCGGCCCCAATACCCCGCCCGCTTCCTCGCCGGCGCGATGGCATGCGGCGCAATGGACGGCGAACAGGCGGCGCCCATTGTCCGCGTCGCCGTCGAATTCAGCGTCGCCGCCGGTCTCGGCAAGGCCCGCGAGAAACGCGACCAGCATCCACAACTCGGTCTCCGACAACCCGTGGGGCGGCATGATGCTGCCGGGAATGCCGTCGCGAATGATCTTGTACACGAATTCGTCGTTCACGCCGGCGCGCGTCCACATCAGGCTCAGGTCCGGCGCGTCGATGGACAGGAGGCCCTTGCCGTCGGCCCCGTGACAGGTCGCGCATTGCGCCCGGAACAACGCCCCGCCGGCGCGCGCCGCGCGCGGGTCGCCCGCGTAGGGGTTCGCGTCCTGGGCGGCCGCCGGCCGCCAGAGCGGCGACAGGCACAGGCCCGCGAGCGCGAAGCCGATTCCGGCGATTCGAAGCACGGTCATTGGTTGCTCGCGACATCGGGTTCGCCGCCGAGCATAACACTCCGGGGCGACTGTATAAACGGCAAGCGAGGGAGCGGCGACGGGAACAACGCGGCCATCTTGCGCAAGCCGACGGCGGTCGCCGCGCGGGCGAACTGCGCCGCGCATCTCCTGGATAATTTCATGAGGAAATGCGCGAGTCTCACGGTTGGCCGGAGAGACGCTCCGAAATGATGCGGAAAGTTCAGGCCAGGTATCTTCCGAGTAATTCCATTCATGGAATTGTTCTGTTGCAAGACCAAAGCGCGGTCTCGTCTTGCTCCCGGATGCAATGGCTCGCGCCGCCGAATCCGGCGGTGCTCCTTTGTACCGCGGGTTCGTACCGCGGGCTTTTATCGCGAGCATGCGCCGCAGGAAAGCCCTGACTGGATCAGGGCTTTCCTGCGGGCTGTCTGCCGGCGGATCGAAACTGTGAGGAGAGGTTCTCGTCACAGAGCCAGCGCTCGCTTCAGGTCGTCGTGTTCGAAGGCGCTGGCCATGCGGTTGATCTCGGCCGCGCGCGCGCCGACTTCTTTCGCGACATCGCGCCAGGTCGCGGTTGCGGTCGCGACTTCCTTGATGACCGAGCGAGCCTGCGCCAGCGTCAGCGCGAAGAATTCAGCGGCGCCTTCAAGCAGGTCGAGCGAACAAGTGCCTTCGTCAAGGTCGATGTTGGTCGTCAGAATCCGCTGCTTGATATCCGCGGGTACGGGATTGAGGTCGTAGGCGGGAGCGAGCGACCACCCTTTCTTTCCGAGCCACAGGAAGCCGTGGTTGCGCAGATGATCGTCGGTATTGGAGATCAGCACATTGAAGACGACGCGCCGATAAAGGGCGCAGGCATCCGTCTTTCCGCGGGCGCCATGTTCGGCGAGAACATCGACGATTTCAGGATAGCTGCCGCGTTCCCCGTCTCTCGCGCCCATCATCGCCATGGCCGACAGGAATGGGATGCGGATTGCGCCCCGGCGGTCGAAGCGCCGCGACAGCATGACCTTCTTGCCGGCGACATCGATCAGTTCATGTGCAGGCGTGGTGATGCCGGACCGGCCAGCCAGACGCAGCGCAATCTCTTCCCAGGTTTCCATGCTGTAATCATCGGTCTCCTTCGGAAACTTGGCGATGGCGAGATGGCCGCGCTGGTCGATTACCGATGCCTTCGGCCGCGCGCCGCCCAGGGATGAGCCGGGAGCGAAGATGAGTTGAAGATCTGCGTCGGTTCCCTTGTCGCGGAGAATCCGCTCGGTGATCTGAAGCAGGCGGCCAAGCTCAATCAGAGCCGGCACTCCTGCCCGGGTCGGAGCTTGAAACGCGTTGTCCCCGGCCCTGCGGAAGCGCAATGCGCCCAATCGGGTTTCATCAGCCACGCCAAGGAGATAGTCGCTCTCCAGGAGCGTGCGAACAGTGCGGCCTTCGCGTTCGGCGAGACGGCGCTCGGCGCGCTGCATCAACCGGCGGCCCCAGGTGTCGGGCGCTGAATCGCCAAGAGATCCGAAGGTTGCGAGACCGGCGCTCGGCGGGAAGGTGCCGCGTCCCAGGGCAAGGGCGGGCTCCAGCGAAAACCTGTCAGGGTCTTGCAGCCAAGCGTCTTCATACTCGAAGACTATGGTCTCCTTGCCGCGAACGCGATTGCTCCGCGCCCGCCCGACCTGCCGCGTGCGGCCGTCGAGATCGATATGGATCTCGAAGTCAGCCATCGCGAGACGATCCGGCCGGTCGCCTGAGATGGGCATGCCTGGGCAGGTCGGCGCTGGCGAGAGCCTGTCCGATGGTGTCATTGCTGATGTCGGCGACCTGGCTCAGGCCGTCGAGCAAGCCGAGCGCCTGCAAGGCGCCGGCGTAGATGCCGATGCTGACATTGGTGTCGCCGGCTTCGACTCTTCGCAGGGTGGAGCGGGACGTGAAGGCGCGTTCCGCAACGACCGCCATGGGCAGCCGCCGGCGGCGACGGGCATCGCGGAGGTCCGCTCCAAGTTTGCGCAGTGCGCGCCGAACGGCGGCGGGAGGATTATGAGGAGTTGGCATATGGAACCTTCGTAATACAAAATACAAAGATATGTAACACAAAGATTACAATTTTTCCATTTCGTCCTGGAGCGGCCGTTGCACCCCTTGCCGCGCCGGCACCCTCCGGCAACAAGTCAAAACCGTATCTGTTTCATCTGCAATAGCGGTCCCTGAAAGCGCTGACGCAGGTTTTTCAACGACTTCAGGAAAGTTCTGATCAAGTCAGGGTTTTCCTGCGGCGCATGCCCGCGGTACAAAAAGCACCGCCGGATTCGACGGCGCGAGCCATTGCATCCGGGAGCGAGACAAGATCACGTTTCGGTCTTGCGGCAGAACAATTTCATGGATGGAATTTTATTCAAAAGAGGATACTTGGCCGACGCGACCGTTGATCAGGCAGAACCTGACAAGATGGAATATGACTCGGATGCAGTTATCGGAACGCGACGATACGATCCTGGAGTACCGACAAGAAACAATGTCGTCGATCCATTGTCTCTTTACGCAATGCACAGTTCCGGGATCATCCCGATGAACGCGTGTCTCTGGCGCGTGTCTCTGGCGGCCGACAGGCTAAATCAAGCAATGGACAGAGTAAATCGCATGCATTGAACATGCCGGGAAGCGGTTCACGCCCTCGCGCGGAGCGCGCCCCGAGCTGTGGCTGAATCCGGCGCGGTCAGGTTGGTCATGCGATAGCGCTGCCGCCCTTTTGACCGCTTCCTTGCCGTCCTTGAACCCGGTATCCCGAATGATCTGGCCGCAAGCCACGCGACCGCATTCGGAGCCACCCGAGCCAGCAACTGCAAATGATTGAACAACATGGACTTGGGCTGAGAGCCAGATAGGGGCGCAAGTTGCCTGATCGTTTCACCGCCCTGCGGACCATCGCGAGAGTTTCGAGGTCAAGTGCCGCCGCTTGGCCAGATTTTTCAAATCCTCTGTTCCCGGATCATTGACGAGCCGAGCCATCGGCAGGGTCGGGAACTGGTATTGACGGCAGATGACGCGAAATGCCTTCCTGAAACTGCATGTCAGGCAATCAGCATTTATTTCACCTGCAATAGCGATCCCTGAAAGCGCTGACGCTGCCATAGGTTTCAACGACTCTGGTCTGAACTTTTCGCATCATTTCGGAGCCTCTCTCCGGCCAACCATGAGACTCGAACATTTCCTTGTACCCGCCAAATATCCGATGTGCTATCTCTGCTATTACTTTAGCATCCCAACCTGGATTTTGATTCATATGGCTATCCACTTTTACCCAGACGATCCTGCCGTTTTCGCACACCGCCACCGCGCCGCCATGCCTGGCGGCCCGGCGACGGGCGACCCTGGCCGCCCGATGCATGGCCGCTTCGGCGCCGGCAAGGTCCGGACTGCGGGCGAACGCGGCCGATTTCTCGTCTTCGGATTTCACCAGCTTCATTTGTTCATTCCCTCCGCCAGCAGAACCGGGGCTATCCCGGTATTGTCGTAGACGGCCCATGTCGACCAGACCCCGGTAAATCTGTTCGTAGTTGCGCCATCCAGCGTGAAACCGTCGCCGTATAATCGCCTCGGGCACATCGTGGCCGCCTTCCAATACTCGCTGGCGAACACGGGATATCGCAATTTCCGGCATCGACAGTCTAAGGAAAAACAGCTTGACAAGAAAGCCCCGCGCTCGCCAGAGAGGGATCGACCGGGCATGGCCGCGACCGCTCAGGGTCGTCTCGAAAGCGAAGCTCCTGTCTCCGGCCGCATATTCGCGGATCGTCTCGATCATCAGGCGGCCGGCGCGAAACGCGACGGCGGACGGCCGGAATGGGCTCAATCCGGCAGCGATCAAGTCCGCGTTGACAAAGGCGCGGCAATCCGCTTCGTTCGGCAGGAACTCCGTCGCGAAGGTCGTCTTCCCCGCCCCGTTCGGCCCGGCGATGATCAATATTCTCGGCCGCGCGGCCATAAGGCTTTACCAGGATATCCTCTGTATCGCGGGCATGCGCCGCCGGGAAGTTCTGACCGAATCAGGGCTTCCCAGGCGCTTCCGGGCAATTCGGCGCAATGTTGCCGCGCTATTTTCCCGGCGCAATGCCCGCGGCGCGCCGACCGCCCGACCGACTTTGCCGGGAGACGCCCGGCAAGCGATTCTACGCGATTTTCGATAATCGCCCCATGCGCGAGTTGACAAGTCGAAAGTCTTGGTTGATTCTCGACTTACCGAATCTTCTTGATTGGAGAACATCATGGCAAGACTTTCCAAGGGAGCGTCTCGGAAAAGGCGGACGCTGGAGTATCTCGCGTCGGCATCCGCGGCGCTGGCGCTGGCCATCGTCGTCATGGGCCTGCAAAGCGACCGGAGCGCGGCCCAGTCGAGCAATTTCCAGGGCGGCGCGCCGCAAGTAAGCCAGACGCCGGACATGACTTCTATCCGCATCCTGTTTCCGGCCGGCGTGCGCTCTTCCTGGCATACCCATACCTGGGGCCAGTTGCTGATGATCGAGGAAGGCCGCGCGCTCACCCAGGTGCGAGGCGGGCCGGTGGTGGAAATGCATCCGGGCGAGCCGTGGTGGACTCCGGCGGATGTCGAACATTGGCACGGTGCGCATACCGAAGAGGACGCGCTGCAATTGACCATCTATGAAGGCAGCGTCGTCTGGATGGATCCGACGACCGACGCGGAATATCTGGCCGCTCCGACCCGGCCCTGACGCCGCGGCGCGGCCGTCCGGTCCGAACAACCGGGCGCGCTCGCGCCGTCCGGGGAGCGGATGCCGTTCACCCTGAAGGTTGCATAACAACGGCGGCCGAGGCGACTATGGCAAGGATGGCGACGCTGACGAATAAACAAATCAATGAAGCTCGATCAGGCGGCGACATGCCCTTCAGCCCCGTCCGCGACATGGACGCGAGACGAAAAAGGTCAAGCGCGGCGCACCGAGCCGCAGCCTGCTGGGACTGGCAAAAAGCGGCCAAGCTCGGCGCCAGGTTCAGGCTTTGTCAGACCGCCGACACATGACCCGCCCGGCGCGCTTGGCCAAGCGCCGACGAACCGTTTCCGCGGAGCTGCGCTGGCCGCGCGCCGAATCGCGCAACGCGCGCGGAGGAGGAGAAGGGACGCGGGGCGGATACGATGCCTCCGAATCCCTCGATGTCAATGGCGAGTCGAGCCTTCCGGATCGGAGCAAACCGGATGCGGCGGATCTGGCTGGCCTTGCCGCTTTTTTCAACGATTTGCTTGAAACCAAAACCATGTTCCCCGACTTTCGCATCGTCCTTGTTGCTTTCCTTGCCCTGACGACGGCCGCCTGCGGCGAGCCGGAACCGCAATTGAGTTTCGAGGAATCGCTGCAAAGGCAACTGATCGAAGCCGAGCCCGGCGATGTTATCGAAATCCCCGCCGGCACCCATGAACTGACCCGCGGCCTGTCGCTGAATGTGCCCGGCGTGACCATCCGGGGCGAAGGCATGGACCGCTCGATCCTGTCCTTCCGCGGACAATTGCAAGGCGCCCAGGGACTGCTGGCAAACGCCGACGATTTCGTGATCGAAGACTTGGCGATCGAGGACGCCGCCGGCGACGCGCTGAAAATCAACCAAAGCGACAACGTGACCGTCCGCCGCGTGCGCGCCGAGTGGACCGACGGGCCGCGAACGACCAATGGCGCTTACGGCATCTATCCGGTGCAGTCGAGCAATATCCTCATCGACGGCGCGGTCGCCATCGGCGCTTCCGACGCCGGCATCTATGTCGGACAATCGAGCCGAATCATCGTGCGCAACTCCCGCGCGGAATACAACGTGGCCGGCATCGAGATCGAGAATTCGACCTTCGCCGACGTGCGCGACAACATCGCCGCCAACAATACCGGCGGCATTCTCGTCTTCGACCTGCCCAACCTGCCGGTGCAGGGCGGCCGCAATACGCGGATATTCAATAACCGCATCATCGGCAACAACACCGCCAATTTCGCGCCGGAAGGCAATATCGTCGCCGCGGTGCCGGCCGGCAGCGGATTGATGGTGCTGGCGAACGACCATATCGAAGTTTTCAACAACGAGTTCGCCGACAACAACAGCGCCAACCTGATGGTGGTCAGCTACCACATCACCGGCCTGCCGATCGGGGACGAGAATTACGACCCGTTCCCCGAGTCGATCTACGTGCGCGACAACAGTTTCAGCGGCGGCGGCGACGAACCCGATTCCGAGCCGCTGGCGCTGTTGCGGCAGAGCGCCGGGCAGGCGGTGCCCGACATCGTCTGGGACGGCGCGGCCCTGCCGGGCAAGACCGCTCCGGACGTGCTGTGCGTGCGCGGCAACGGCGACGCCGATTTCGTCAATCTCGACGCGCCCGGCGGCTTTGCCGCGCCTTCGTTCGAAATCGGCCCCCATGATTGCGCCGGGGCGCAGTTGCCCGAGGTATTGATCGAAGCCGGGCCATGATCCGCCCCCTGCTCCCGGTCTTGTTGCCGGCGCTGTTGCTCGCCGCCTGCGCGGAGCCGCGTTTTTTCGCGCGGGAAGACCCGCGACGCCTGTCGGACTGGAACCTGTTCCGGGAACATGGAGCCCGGCTGATTCCGCGCGAACAGACCCTGGTGTTCGCGCCGGCGAATCCCCTGTTCGCCGATTACGCCGGCAAGTTGCGCACCATGTGGCTGCCGGACGGCGCGCGGGCCCGGTTGCGGGACGGCGAACTCGAATTTCCCGTCGGCTCGGTGCTGAGCAAGACTTTCTATTATCCGGCGGCAGCCGGCGGCGTCTTGCTCGACAGCGCGGTCGACGCCGGCGAACTCGACCGGCGACGGCATCGCGTCATCGAAACCCGGCTGCTCGCGCGGCGCGAGCAAGGCTGGCGCGCCATGGTCTATGTCTGGAACGAGGACCAGACCGAGGCTTTCCTGCGCGCGGCCGGCGCGAGCGTGCCGGCAAGCCTGCGACGCGAGGCGGGAGTGACGGATTTCGTCTATTTCGTACCCAACGAGAACCAGTGCGCGGGTTGCCATGCGACCACGCATCCCGGCGGCGCGCTGCATCCGCTCGGCGCGGTCGCGGAGCAACTGACGGCCGCCGGCGAGAATTCGGGCGGGCAAGGCTCTTCCCATTTGCAGGCGATGCGGGACCGCGGCTGGCTCGCGGACTCGCCCGCTCCGCAGCCCGCGGCGGTTTCCTGGCGAGACAGCCGGACCAGCCTCGACGCCCGGGCGCGAGCCTATCTGAACATGCATTGCGGCCATTGCCACAATCCCGACGGCGCGGCGGATACCTCGGCGCTGATGCTCGACGGCAGTCATCGCGGCCCGCTGGAACTCGGCGTCTGCAAGACTCCCGTGGCGGCGGGCGGCGGCGCCGGCGAACTGTTGTACAGCATCCGCCCCGGCGCCCCGGAACGATCGATCCTGCTCTATCGCATGGCATCCTCGGAACCCGATGAAATGATGCCGGAACTCGGCCGCTCGCTGGTCCACGAGGAAGGCGTCGCGCTGATCCGCGACTGGATCGCAGCCATGGCGGGCGATTGCCCCGAGCCGGCGCCCGCGTTCGGAAACGGCTGAGTGCGGGCTGCGCGACCGCCGCCCCGCCGGCGCCTTGCCGGCTATTCGATAACGAAATCGAAATAGGTGTCCGGGTAGGGTTCGTCGCGCAAGCTGAAATGCCACCACTCGGTATCGAGCGGCGCGAAGCCGCGCTTCATCATCATGATCTGCAACAGCATGCGCCGCGCCCGGTGTTGCGGCGAAACCTCCCGGCTCGACGGCGCCGAACGCGGATCGAAATAATCCCAGCGCGTGCCCATGTCGAGTTCCTCGCCGGTCGCCAGCGAAATCAGGGTCAGATCGACGGTCGAGCCCCGCGAATGACCCGACTGTTCGGCGATATAGCCCTGCTCGAACAGTTCCGATTTGTCGACATGGGGGTAGTAAGTCGACTTCATCGCGTCGTCTTCCGGATCCCGGGCCCAGCGCGCGAAATGATCCACCGCCCGTTGCGGGCGATAGCCGTCGAACAGCTTCAGGCCGAGCCCGATCTCGCGCAAGTCGATCTGCACCGCGAGCAAGGCTTCCGCAGCCTCGCGGGCGAGCAGCACTTTTTCGGCTTCATAGCCGTCCACGGGCGCGCCGATGAAATTCCCGTGTCCGGCATAACGCGCTTCGATCCGCGCGTCGACCAGAAACTCGCCCATGTCGACGAAACCCTCCGGAATCTGCGCCGAAGCCGGCAAGGCGAAGCCGAGCAGCAGCGCCGGCAGCGGAATCCGGCATATCCTGGAGCCAAGTATTCTCCGAATAATTCCATTCATGGAATTATCCATTGCCCCGGGACCAAAGCGCGGTTTTGTCTTGCTCCCGGATTCGACAGCTTGCGCCGTCGAATACGGCGGCGCTCTTCATGTATCGCGGGCATGTGCCGCAGGGAAGCTCTGACTTGATCAGAGCTTCCCTGATCCCGTAGCGCAGCGCTTTCATAGGTATTACCATGCGTCGTTGGATCGCTCATGTGGCCGTCGAGGGGCACCAATGACCCGCATGCAAGTACATATCGCCGAGGGAGAGCAGGAACTGAAGCGCATCGCGCCGATAATGCTCGAATTGCGCGACCATTATGACAGCGAAAGCCTGATCGCGCGGATTCGCCGGCAACAACGGGCTGGCTACCAGGTCGCTTACGTCGAAGAAGACGGCGAAGTTCTCGCCGTCGCGGGTTTCGTAATCGCCAGCAAGCTCGCCTGGGGCAAGCATCTTTATGTCGATGATCTGGTGACCGCCGCGGCCCGGCGCTCGCGCGGCGCGGGCCGATGCCTGATGAACTGGCTCAAGCGCCGCGCGCTGGACAACGGCTGCGAGCAATTGCATCTCGATTCCGGCGTGCAGCGGTTCCGGGCGCACAGGTTTTACCTGCGCGAGGGCTTCGATATCAATAGTCACCATTTCGCCGTCACCGAACTGAGTATCCCCTGAATGATTCCAGCCATGGAATTATTCTTGACTTCGACGGTTTGAACTCGCAAGTGATTGATTTCACTAAGTTTGCCATTTTCCCTGGGCACAACATCCGGAATTTTTCTGTCTTGGCGGGAAGTCCGCTCAACTCCTGCGGCACTTCCGAATACTTCAGCCCCAAGGTCTCGCAGATCCAGTTGCGGATGTTATAGGACACCCACCCGAGGAGATGTTATGGGACGGATGTTATAGGACACACCCACCGCAGGATGTTATGGGACACCCACCTTGCAAGGATGTTATGGGACACCCACCTTGCACCTTTCAGGCATAATCATGGGACAGCCTTTCCGCCGGCTGCCAAAAACCCGGAGACAACAGGAGAAATTCCCGTGATTTTCCGCAGCAAACTGCCGGATCTGGATATCCCGGACGGCAATCTGGTCGATGTCGCCTTGCGGCATTGCGCCGAACTCGGCGACAAGCCGGCACTGGTCGACGGTCCGACGGGACGCCGGATCACCTATGCCGAATTGCCCGTCATGGTGCGGCGTTTCGCGACCGGGCTCGCCCGGCGCGGTTTCGGCAAGGGCGACGTGCTCGCCATTTTCATGCCCAATGTGCCGGAATACGGCGTCGCCTTCCTCGGCGCAGCCCATCTCGGCGGCGTCAATACCACGGTCAATTCACTCTATTCGACCGACGACCTGATCCACCAGTTCAGGGATTCCGGCGCGCGCTTCCTGCTGACGGTTCCCGATTTCCTCGACCGCGCGCGGCCCGCCGTCGAAGCGACGGGCATCGAGGAAGTCTTCGTCCTCGGCGATGCCGGGCATTGCGCGTCCTATGCGGAACTGCTCGACAACGCCGGCGACGCGCCCCGGGCAGATATCGATCCGCTCGCGGACATGGTCGCCATGCCCTATTCTTCCGGCACCACCGGCCTGGCCAAGGGCGTCATGCTCAGCCATCGCAACCTGATCGCCAATTTCGCGCTTTCCTCCGCGGTGAACCCCGCGCGGAAAGACGACAAGATGTTCGCGGTGCTGCCCTTCTTCCATATCTACGGCATGGCGCTGCTGCTCTTGCTGGCGCTGCATAACGGCGTCACCTTGTTGTCCTCGCCGCGCTTCGAACTCGAACAGTTCCTGCGGATCGTCCAGGATCACCGGGTCACAATGCTCAGCCTCGTGCCGCCGCTGGTGCTGGCGCTGGCGAAGCATCCCGCCGTGGATCAATACGATCTGAGTTGCGTGCGCCTGATCACCTGCGGCGCGGCGCCGCTCGGCGCGGACCTCGAAGCGGCCTGCGCCAGACGGCTCGGCTGCGGCGTCGTCCAGGGCTACGGCCTTACCGAAGTAGCCGGCGCATCGCATATCCGCGCCCTCGGCAGCGACCTCGACCTGCCCGGATCGGTTGGACCAGTGCTGACAAATACCGAATCCAAGATCATCGATATCGAAACCGGCGCCGAACTCGGACCCAATGAAACCGGCGAAGTGCTTATTCGCGGCCCTCAGGTCATGCTCGGCTATCTCGACAATCCCGAAGCCAACGCCCGCTCGCTCGACGATGAAGGCTGGTTTTATACCGGCGACATCGGCTATGCCGACGAAGACGGCTGTTTCTACATCGTCGACCGGGTGAAGGAACTGATCAAGTACAAGGCCTACCAGGTCGCGCCGGCCGAACTCGAAGCGCTACTGCTGACCCACGAGGCGGTCGCCGACGCGGCCGTGATCCCCTCGCCCGACCTGGAAGCGGGAGAGGTGCCGAAGGCCTTCGTCGCGCGCGCGGGCGAACTGGGCGAGCAGGAATTGATGGACTGGGTAGCCGCGCGCGTGGCGCCTCACAAGAAGATCCGCCGAGTCGAATTCGTCGGCGAGATTCCCAAGTCGGCTTCGGGCAAGATCCTGCGGCGACTGCTGGTCGAACAGGAGCGGTGCCGGGTCGCCGGCTGACGCTGCGGCGGCATGGAAGGCATGCGGCGCTCCCGCGACTGATTGCCCAGCGAGCTCGACGATGACTGATCGGATGCGAAAGGACCTTTTTATGGGACACCCACTTGGCCTTTTTATGGGACACCCACCTCAAACGCGGGGCTTTTGGGAGGTGTCGGGCTTGGGGAGACTTTGGAGAGGGACTTTTGAGGACTTTTGGGAGGACTTTTGGGACACTTTTCATGGGACACCCATCGGTTTTCCCCATTATCAAACGCTCGTTTTTGTCTGTCCGGCGACCGACACGGCGCCTGATGAATCCAATATCGGTGTTGCTTCGGTCCGCATGGGCCCCATGGAACCGTCCAGATCAGAACGGACCCGCATGCTCTCCGGCACCTCGTTCCCTCAGAATCAAGGCAAAATGGTCCCGCCGGACGAGACCCGGATATTGGCCTGCGCGGATAAACATCGTAGTCTTGGGCTTTTCCGCAACCCGCTTGGGGATAACGATGAACTATTTCCGCACTTTAGCGCTCGGCGCCTTGCTGGCGCCGCTTTCCTTTCACCTGCAAGCGCAGCAGGCCGGAGGCGCGGACATCGCCGCCCTCAAGGCCGAGGCGGCGGAGCGCGTCGAATCCATGTCCAAATTGAACCAGGAAATCATCGACAGCCTGTTTTCCTATTCCGAACTCGGCTTCCAGGAATTCGAAACCCAGCGCTATCTGACCGAAATCCTGGCGCGGAACGGCTTCGAGGTCGAACTTGGCGTGGCGGGCATCCCCTCGGCATGGTGGGCGCGCTGGGGCGAAGGCGAACCGGTGATCGCGCTCGGCTCGGATGTCGACGGCATTCCGCGAGCTTCGCAAATGCCCGGCGTGGCCTACCGGCAACCCATGATCGAAGGAGCGCCGGGCCATGGCGAAGGCCATAATTCCGGTCAGGCGGTCAACATCGTCGCAGCGCTGGCGGTGAAGGACATCATGCAGCGCGAGAATATGTCCGGCACGATCATGATCTGGCCGGGAATCGCCGAGGAATTGCTCGGCGCCAAGGCCTGGTACGCGCGCGACGGCATGTTCGACGATGTCGACGCGGTATTGTTCACGCATGTCTCGAGCAATCTGAGCGTGAGTTGGGGCGCGGCTCGCGGCACCGGGCTGATTTCGGTCGAATACATGTTCGACGGTGTCGCTGCCCACGGCGCCGGCGACCCCTGGGACGGACGCAGCGCGCTCGACGCGGTGGAGCTGATGAATATCGGCTGGAACTACCGGCGCGAACATCTGCATCCGCTGCAACGTTCGCATTACGTGATCAATGCCGGCGGCGAGCAACCCAATGTGGTGCCCTCTTACGCCGGCGTCTGGTATTTCATTCGCGAAGTGACTGCGGAAGGCATCCGCGAAAACTACGCGACATTGCATCGCATCGCCCAGGGCGCGGCAATGATGACCGACACCGGCATGAGCAGCCGCGTGGTCGGCACCGCCTATCCACGGCATTTCAACCGGCCGATAGCCATGGCCATGGACGAGAATATCCGCCGGACCGGGTTGCCGCAATGGTCCGAGGAAGACCAGATCTTCGCCCGCGCCTTGCAGGAACTGATGGGCAACGAGGAACCGCAAGGCCTTGCGCGAGAACTTTCCGGCATCGGCGAGCCCCTGGAAAACCCGGTCTCCGGCGGTTCGGACGATATCGGCGACGTCTCCTGGACCGTGCCGACCGTGACATTGCGCTTCCCGTCCAATGTCGGCGGCCTGCAAGGCCACCACTGGTCGAGCGCCATGGCCATGGCCACGCCGGTCGCCCACAAGGGCGCGGAAGCCGGCGCCAAGGTCATTGCCGCGACGGCGCTCGACCTGTTGCGGGACGATGCCTTGGTCGAGGAAGCCTGGAATTATTTCGACGAGGTGCAGACCGCCGAGGAGCAATACGACTCCTTCATCGGCCCGGACGATCCTCCCGCCATCGAGAAGAATGCGGATATCATGGAAGAGTTCCGGCCGCTGCTGGAAGAGTGGTATTACGATCCGGACCGCTACGACACTTATCTTGAGCAGCTCGGCATCGACTACCCGCAATTGCAGCCGAGCGCGATTCAATAGGGAAGCTCTGATCAAGTCAGAGCTTCCCTGCGGCACATGGATGCGCCGCCGGATTCGATGGCGCAAGCCATTGAATCCGGAAGCAAGACAAAGCCGCGGCGACCATGTGAAAACGCGGCCGAAGATAGCTTTTGTTGATAAGGGAAAAACCGCTCCGAATCGCGGTTTGTTCCCGCGACAGACCCGCAATCGCTGTCATTATTCGGGGTTTCGCACAATCTGACGCTTTTGTCTTGCGACAATGAACAATGAAACAATGCCATGGGTCGAATTGTTCAAAGAATATATGGTTCTGAACGGGAGACGCGAAAATGAACAACTTGCGATTGGCCGCGCCGGCGCTGGCCGTCCTGTTCGCCGCCGGCGCGAACGCCGGAGAGGTCAGCATCACCCGCTTGCTCGACAAGCCGATCATAGGGCCCGAACTGCATCCAAGCCTCGGCGTCAATATCCAGGGGCCTTCGCTAATCCGTGCGCCCGAATGGCTGCCGAACCGCCTGGGACGCTATTACCTCTATTTCGCCGACCACAAGGGGCTCTACATCCGGCTCGCCTATGCCGACGAACTGACCGGGCCCTGGCAGGTCCACGAGCCCGGCAGCCTGCAGATCGCCGACTCGTATTTTCTGCCCGAGCGGCCGGATATTCCCCAGGCCGAACTCGACGCCCTCGTCGAACAGCGCCGCGCCGGCGGTGCGCGGGTTTCCCACGATCTCGCGCTGGAGCTTACCCAGCCGCATATCGCCTCTCCGGACGTGCACGTCGACCAAGATGGACGCCGCATCATCATGTATTTCCACGGGCTCGCGGGGCCGGGGGTTCAGCATTCCCGCGTCGCGCTGTCGGGCGACGGCATCCATTTCACCGTCTTGCCGGACAATATCGGCCGCACCTATATGCGCGCCTTCAAACACGACGGCATGACCTACGCCATGTCCATGCCCGGTCAGTTCTACCGCTCGACGGACGGACTGACGGATTTCGAAGAAGGGCCGCGGCTGTTCGCGCCCGAAATGCGCCATTCCGCCCTGATCGTCAGGGACCAGACCTTGTACGTGTTCTGGTCCCGGGTCGGCGACGCGCCGGAAACGATCCTGCTCAGCACGATCAATATCAGCGGCGACTGGAGCAAGTGGCGGGAATCTCCCGCAGTCGAGGTGCTCAGGCCCGAATTCGACTGGGAGGGCGCCGACGCGCCGATTGAACCATCCGTGCGCAGCACGGCGTATGGACATGTAAACCAGTTGCGCGATCCGGCGATCTATATCGAAAACGACGATGTTTACCTGTTATACGCTGTCGCAGGCGAAAGCGGCATCGCCATCGCGAGGGTAGAGTTCCATTGACTGATTTGAAAGCTATTATTTTCACCATCGCGGCACTGTTGCTCGGCGCCGGCATCGGCTGGGCCGGGAGCCAGGGCGGCGCCGCGTATGGAACAGTCCCGCTATTCGCCCTCGGCGGCATCATCATTTACCTGCTGCACTGGCTGGCCTTCATTCCCGCCTGGACTTATCAAACCGAACATTATTTCGACCTGACCGGCAGCATCTGCTACCTGGCCGCGCTGGGTACTGTCGCCGTCCTGCATCCTGCGCTCGATACCCGCGGCCTGATGCTCTGCCTGTTGATCGCGATCTGGGCGATTCGGCTCGGCAGTTTTCTTTTCATCCGGGTAAAACGGGCCGGCGGCGACAGCCGTTTCGATCCGATCAAGGTCAACTTCTTTCGCTTCCTGCTCACCTGGACGCTGAGCGGCACCTGGGTCTATGTCACCATGGCCGCTGGTCTGGCCGCGGTCGGCTCGGCCGAATCCGCGGAACCGGACGCCTTCTTCGCGGCGGGACTCCTCTTTTGGCTGGCGGGGTTCGTCTTCGAAATTGTCGCCGACGCGCAGAAAACCCGCTTCCGCGCCGATCCGGCCAACAAGGACAGATTTATCAGCGGCGGTTTGTGGTCGATTTCCCGCCATCCGAACTACTTCGGCGAAATCGTACTCTGGATCGGCATCGCGCTGATCGCCTCGCCGGCGCTTTCCGGCTGGCAATTCATCACGCTGATCTCCCCCGTATTCGTCTTCTTCCTGCTCACCAGAGTCAGCGGCATCAACATGCTCGAACGCAGCGGCAAGCAACGCTGGGGCGACGACCCCGACTATCAGGCCTGGCTCGACGCCACGCCCGCACTCGTGCCCTTCATCGGCAAGAAAGGCAACTGACGACGTTTTTCCTGCTGCACTACCATGGCCGTTTCGCTTGCACCAATGAGAGGTGTTAATGGGAGGTGCCAATGGGACACCCACCGGTTTGCCATGACCAGGACAATCCCTCAGGGTGTGCCAATGGGACACCCACCTGGGATGTGCCAATGGGACACTCACCGGTTTGCCATGACCCCGACCAGGACAATCCCTCAGCGACAGCTATCAAGAACGTCCATCAAGGAATGCGTCAAGAGCATACATCAAGGGACGCCCGCCGCTTCCCTTGCTTCAAATCCATCGACAATCGATCCCCCGGAATGCCCGCGGGAACACAACCCGACAAATTTCGCCCGCAAACTGGCTTTCCGCCAAATCTCGACTATACCTACCGACAAGAACCCCGAATCACCCGAAGGCAAAGCATGACGCGCCCCCGATCGCAAATCGTCTCGCTGGCGGAAACACCCTATTACCATTGCGTAGCCCGCTGCGTGCGCCGGGCCTTTCTCTGCGGCGAAGACCGCTATTCCGGCAAGAACTTCGATCACCGCAAGACCTGGCTCACAGACCGGCTGGCGCTGCTCGGCGAAGTCTTCGCCATCAATATCGCCGCCTACGCGGTCATGAGCAATCATTATCATGTGGTCCTACACATCGACCCGGCGCGCAGCCGATCCTGGAACCGCGACGAAGTCATAAGCCGCTGGCTGCGCCTCTACAAAGGCGACCCGCTGGTGCACTCCTATCTGCGCGGAAATCCCCAATCCGAGGCGGAGCGCCGCCAACTGGACCGCATCGTCGAAACCTGCCGCGAACGGTTGACCAGCATCAGTTGGTTCATGGCCTGCCTGAATGAATACATCGCCCGCAAGGCCAACCGGGAAGACAACTGCAAGGGAAGATTCTGGGAAGGACGGTTCAAGTCCCGAGCGCTGCTGGACGAAGCGGCCTTGCTGTCGTGCATGGCCTACGTCGACCTGAATCCGGTGCGGGCCGGCATCAGCCAAACGCTCGGCGATTCAGACTTTACTTCCATCCAGGCCCGCATCCGGCAATTGTCCGCTGAAAAACAAAAAAACCCGAAAACAAACCCCGCGCCCAGGCTGATGCCGTTCCGGGACGACCCGAAGCACGGCCGGCGAAACGCCGCGCTGCCGCACGCGCTGCGGGAATATATCGAGTTGGCGGACTGGACGGGACGGATCGCGCGCGCGGACAAGAAAGGAGCCATCCCGGAAACCGCGCCCCCCTCCATGCTGGCGGCCCTGCGGCTGAATCCAGCGCAATGGCGAATGCTGGCGCTGGAAATCCAGCAGGAAGCCATCACGATGTTCAACGGCCTGGACAAACTGGCGGCCAGACAAAGGAAAACCGCCAGAAAAGCAGCATAGCCCAGAAACCCGATTCCATGTCCGTCCGGACAGGGCCGCCCTTGCCCGAAACAAATTCGTTCCGAATGGCGAGACCGCCGCCCCCCTCAATTGCTTCAAACGACCCTCCAATCGGTTCGACTCACCATTCCATCTTTAACTTTGTTGCGCTGATCAGGTAGAAGTCGCTTCTTCACTGTTGCGGCGCGTCCATCAATGCCTATCTGCTGCTTCACCTTGTGAAGCTTTACCCTTGCCGGCGGGAAACGGACAGATCCTGCCCCGCATCTCCATGCTTGGTCAGGCGCGTATGCCACGGCAGCAATTGAATCTGTTGAATGGGTCGCGAGGGTTCTGCTTCTTGCCCTTTCCGATGGATGCCCCATTTTTCCCGCCATTTTTCCCGCGGGCATCTCATTTCTTGCATTTCTTGGATGGGTGTCCCATATCTTGCCTTATCTTGTGCCATATCTTGTGTTCATATCTTGTGATGGGATGGGTGTCCCATATCTTGTGCCCCATATCTTGCCACCATATCTTGTCCCATATCTTGTTCTGATTCAGCGAGTGCGGAGATATAGTTCCTCTAGATATCGCAGTTTTTCCGATTTGGGATGCGGCGCGGCTCGCACTTGGGCATCGAGGATCTGCACTGTGTCCGTTGCCGGATCGTAAGTCGGCCATTCCGGCAAGCCCGGACCGTTAGGATCGCCATTGGCGGCGAAATTCACCCAATAACCAGCAACGATTTCGGATAGAGCCCGATCGTCGGCATCCCAGTCGAGGCCAATCAGTTCGAGATTGTCGAACACATAGGCCAATTCGCCCGAATGATAGGCGCCGAACAGGCGCTGGCCGCCATTGCCGGTCAGGTCGGGATTCTCCGGCACATAAAGCCGGAACACCGGCGCGGGCCGGGTAAAGAAATAGACATAGGCATTATCGCCGCGTTCGCTGACGAGCCGCGCCCACATGCGCGAAGCGAGCAGGAAGCCGTTGTCGCCCATGATTTCCTTGCGGGCGTCGAGCGGCGAACGGTCGAGCGCTTCCGGATACCGGGCTTTCACTTGCGCGGCTTCGCTGCCGAAAGAGGCTTCGAGAAAATTGTCGAGATCGGCCTCGATGATCGGCGCCGCGGCATGCTGCAAACCGTGATATTCCTCGGACAGTCCGCCGACCAGCACCGGAATCCGGTTCTGGCCGCCCGATTCAAGCAGGTCGTAAGGACGATCGGGAATCACCCAGCCGTCGACCAGCGGGCCGACCGCGCCGCCCGGCGCGGCGATGAGTTGCTCGGCGGGCACGGCGCGCAATCGCGCCGCCGCGCGCGGCCTGCTGCCGTCGACCCCGAGACGCTCGGCATAGGCGCTGCCGTCCGCATGACCCTGATCGAGTTCGATATCGAGCTTGACGCAACCCGGCGACTGGCCGATCACGCGGTCGATCAGGCCCTCGGACAAAGGCGAGGACTGCAACAGGCAAACATCGGTGCCGCCCGCCGACTGGCCGAAAATGGTCACCCGATCCGGGTCGCCGCCGAATCCCGCCACATTGTCCCTGACCCATTCGAGAACGGCGATCTGATCAAGCAGGCCGTAATTGCCGGAAGCGTTTTCGGTCGATTCCCCGCTCAGGGCCGGGTGCGCGAGAAAACCAAGCGGCCCGAGCCGATAATTGGCCGTGATGACCACCGCCCCGCGCGCGGCCAGATTGGCGCCGTCGAAGATGAGCGCCCCGCCATGACCCGCGGTATTGCCGCCGCCGTGATACCAGACCATGACCGGCAAGCGCTCGTCCGCATCCCGGGCGCCGGTGTAGAGGTTCAGATACAGGCAATCTTCGGAGCGGTGCAGATTGCCCCGGGCATATAGCGATGCATCGGAGTTGCGGGCCTGCCAGCAGGCCGGGCCAATGCGGTCCGCGTCTTTCACGCCGGCGAAGGGAATCGGCGCGGCGGGCGGGCGCCAGCGCAAATCGCCGACGGGCGGCGCGGCGAAGGCGATGCCCTGGAACACCGTTACTTCGGGCCGGTGATCCGAAGCGAAGCCCCGCAATACACCGCTTTCGGTTTCGATTTCGATCACGTCGCCAAAGGCGACACCGGCGCAAGCGGCCACTGCCAGCGCCATGGCGGCATTTGCGAGGATTCTCATGACATCGCCTCCCATATGGAATTATTCATCGCCGCGAAACAAAAGCGCGAGACTGTGCGGAAACACAGCGGGGAATTGCTGTTGTCGGCAAAGCCGGGATACAAAACCGCGTCATGTCGTGGTTCGCAGCCCGCGACGGACCCGCAATTATCGTCATTTTCAAGTTTCCGCAAAGTCTCGCGCGGTTTTGTCTTGCTCCCGAATGCAATGGCTTGCGCCATGGGATCCGGCGGCGCATCCAGGCGCCGTCGGGAAAGCCCCGACAAGCCAGAGCTTTCCTGATCCGTCAGTGTTCATGGCCCAGGCCATGGGAGGCGACGGCCGCGTAATGCATCCGAATCAAATCGCGTCCGAAGTCGCCTTCGAAATCGCGCCAGACCAAGTGGATATGGTTGGCATTGTTCTGGGTATTGTCGTACTCGATCAGGAAAGTCGGACCCTGCACGCGGTAATAATGCGCGTCGCCGCGCGCGAGACCGCCGATCCAGAGAAAGCGAATGCCGTCCTTGCCGGCCTGTTCGATATTTTCGAGCCGCGCGCGAGCCAGCGGCGGCGCTTGCACATTGGCGACTTCGCGCACCAATTCCATCAATTTAGCCTGTTGCGCGCCGAACAGATCGCCCCAGGCGATGCCGGAGTCTGCCAGCGGCCGCGCGAACCGTTCGTTGCCGGTGAGGATGTCGCGCGGCACGGCAACATCCATGACGGCATCGGACCGCTGGGCGGCGCTCAGGGAAGCGACAAGTTCCCGCGCCAGATCTTCCTCGCGATGCAGCACGCGCGCGCCCATGCGCGGGCCGCCGCGCACCTCGGCCGGATTGCTGCCGAGAAATTGCGGCGTGCTGGCGATGCCGGCGCCGCCGGCGAAAGTCCAGTTGAACGCGAGGTGATGTCCTTCATAGCGCAGCGCCCAGGGGGTTTCCATATCGGGTTGGCCGAAAATCGAGAAAAAATAGAGTTCGGGGTCGCGGTCGAAACGGCCATTGACTTCGATTTCGGCGAGCACGGATTCGAGGCCGCGCACATCTTCGGCCTTGGCGAAGCCGTCGGCGCTGAGCAAGACCCGCAACAGGCGCCGGGCGGCGGCGCGCTGGTCTTCATTCATGGCCTTGCAGGGCAAGCCCTTGCGGTCGACGGGAGTGAAAAACCAGTTGCTGCGCTCCGCGGCATCGAAGGCGAACAGGGCGCTGCTTTTCTGCATCTCGGAGAGCGAGGCGATGAAGTCTTCGGTCGCCGAGACTATTGTTCCGGTCAGTTCGATCTGTTGCTGGGAATGGGCGGACGCGGCCATCAGGCACGATATCAGCAACGATGCCGATCCGCGCAGAATCCTGCCGGCGACGATATGCATGGCTTTGCCTCCCGCGGGCGCTTGTCGTCGAAGCATAAAGTATCCCATGGATAATTCCATCCATGGAATCATTCATTGCCGCAAGATCAAGGCGTAGTTTTGTCTCGCTCCCGGATTCAACGGCTTGCGCCCAAGGAAGCTCTGACTTGATCAGAGCTTTCCAAACGCCGCTCAGCTGCTGTTGCGCCGGCGACGCCGCGGGCGGATGCGAGGTTGAATCTCCATTTCAGAGACGGTTGATTCGGTCCGGGAAAAAATATCATCCCGGGCGACGCCGACATGGACGATTGGCGCAACTGGCGCGAACTCGCCTTCGCGCGAGCGATGCCCGGATGCCGGGACCATGCTTTCGCAGCGGTCGGATTTGCCGTTGCGGCGCCGGCATCCATCGAAAACGATCAACTCTCAAATCGACTCGCCGGCTATGGGTCCGATGCATCGCGCAGAGCCGCGGCATGATGGCGGATATGGTCTGCGATGAAAGTGGCTATGAAGAAGTAGCTATGGTCGTAGCCTTCGCGCATGCGCAAGCTCAATGGATGATTGGCCGCGGCGCAGGCTTGCCGGAGCAGGTCCGGCTTCAGTTGTTGTTCGAGGAAGTTGTCGGCCGCGCCCTGGTCTACCAGGATGGGAAGACGTTCCCGAGCTTGCGCGATCAGTTCGCAGGCATCGTAGTCGCGCCATCGGCCGCGATCCGGGCCGAGATAGTTGCCGAAGGCTTTTTCGCCCCAAGGGCATCGAGAGGGAGCGCAGATCGGGGCGAAGGCGGAAATCGCCCGATATTTGCCGGGATTTTTCAGCGCGATCGAGAGAGCGCCGTGGCCGCCCATGGAATGGCCCATGATCGAGCAATTCTCCGTTTGCAAGGGAAGCTTGCTCGCAGCCAGCGCGTGCGGCAATTCTTCGACGACGTAATCGTACATGCGATAGTTCGCCGACCAGGGCGGCTGCGCGGCATTGACATAAAATCCGGCGCCCAGGCCGAAGTCCCAGGCGGCTTCGGGATCGTCGGGTATATGTTCGCCGCGGGGGCTGGTGTCGGGACAGACGAAAGCGAGCCCGGCTTCGGCCGCGCAGCGCTGGGCGCCGGCTTTTTGCACGAAATTGTCGTCGGTGCAGGTTAGCCCGGACAACCACCAGACCAAGGGCGCCGGACCGCTTTCGACTTGAGGCGGCAGATAAACGGAAAACGTCATGTCGCAGCCGAGCGCCTCGGAACGATGCTTCAGCTTGAGCTGCTTGCCGCCGAAAATGGCGCTGGAGCCGATCACTTTCAGGTTCATGGCGCGGTTTCAGTACAACACTACCGAACGGATGCTTTCGCCGTCGCGCATGAGGTCGAAGGCGGAGTTGATCTCGTCCAGCGGCATGGTGTGGGTAATCAGATCGTCTATGTTGATCTTTCCTTCCATGTACCAGTCGACGACTCGCGGCACGTCGGTGCGCCCGCGGGCGCCGCCGAAAGCGGTGCCGCGCCAGACGCGGCCGGTGACGAGCTGGAACGGCCGGGTGGATATCTCCTGTCCCGCGCCGGCCACGCCGATGATCCAGGATTCGCCCCAGCCCTTGTGACAGCATTCGAGCGCCTGACGCATGACCTCGACATTGCCGATGCATTCGAAACTGTAGTCGACGCCGCCGGTGAGCTGGACGATGCGGTCGACGACATTGTCGGCATCGTTCGGATTGATGAAATCGGTCATGCCGAAATGACGGCCGAGGGCTTCGCGTTGCGGGTTGATATCGATGCCGATGATGCGGCTCGCGCCGGCGAGCCGACAACCCTGGATCACGTTCAGGCCGATGCCGCCGAGGCCGAATACGGCAATGGCGGAGCCCATCTCGACCTTGGCTTCGAAGATCGCTGCGCCGATGCCGGTGGTGACGCCGCAGCCGACATAACAGATCTTGTCGAATGGCGCGTCTTCGCGGACCTTGGCGACGGAAATCTCCGGCAACACGGTGAAATTGGAGAAAGTCGAACAACCCATGTAATGGAGCAAGGGCTTGCCGTCGAGCGAGAAGCGGCTGCTGCCGTCGGGCATCAGACCTTGGCCCTGGGTCGCGCGCACGGCCTGACAGAGATTGGTCTTGGGATGCAGGCAATATTCGCAGACGCGGCATTCGGCGGTATATAGCGGAATTACATGATCGCCGGCTTTCACCGACCGCACGCCGGGACCGACCTCGACCACCACGCCGGCGCCTTCATGGCCGAGAATGGCGGGAAAGGCGCCTTCCGGGTCGTCGCCGCCGAGAGTGAAGGCATCGGTGTGGCATACGCCGGTGGCCTTGAGCTCCACCATGACCTCGCCCGCTTTGGGACCTTCGACATCGACTTCGAGGATTTCCAGCGGCTGGCCTGCCGCGAAGGCTACTGCTGCTTTGCTTTTCATTGTTCCTGCCCCGCTGAATATTCAGGAAGAATGTCGCACGCATGACCAGTCTCCCGCAAGCGCGATCATAGAGATATATGAGAGATATATGGGAGGAGATATATGAGGATATATGGGAAGGATATATGGGACACCCACTTGGGTGGAGATATGGGGATATATGGGACACCCACTTGGGTGGAGATATGGAACACCCATTTCGCCCAGTCTTGTCAGTCCTCGAAAAACCTCTTTTCAGGTCATGCAGCCATGACGAACAAAGACGGCGAACAGGACTACATGCGCGTGCCTGACGACCGTTTGCGTGGGAGAGGATGCACGGGGGATGCACGGGACACCCATTGGCAAAGACGATGCATGGGACACCCGCTCCGCCATTCGGCGTTGGGCTTGGCGCCCGGTTGACTCCGGCGGCGTTTCGGAACATGCTTGCCTGCTCGCGCGGCCTGTCCGCGGCCAACGGGATCAAGGAGCAAGAGGCGGCACATGAAAGCAGTGCGAGTTAACGAATTCGGCGGTCCTGAAGTGCTTTCCGTCGAAGATCTGGAGATCCCCTCCCCCGCCGATCACGAAGCGCTGGTCAAGATCGAGGCCGTCGGGCTCAATTACATCGACATTTATCAGCGCTCGGGCCTTTACCAGATCCCCCTGCCCGCCACGCTCGGCCTGGAAGGCGCCGGCAGCGTCGCGGCGGTCGGCCCCGATGTTGCGAGCCTGAAGCCCGGCGACCGGGTCGCGTTCACCAATGTCATGGGCGCCTACGCCGACTACGCCAAGGTGTCGGAAGACCGGCTCGTGCCGCTGCCGGACGGAATTTCCCTGGATGAAGGCGCGGCCGCCATGCTGCAAGGCTGCACGGCGCATTATCTGAGTCAGAGCACCTGCAAGCTGGGCAAGCGCGACCGCTGCCTGATTCACGCCGCCGCGGGAGGCGTCGGCCTGTTGTTGATCCAGATGGCCAAGAATGCCGGCGCGTTCGTCATCGGCACCTGCTCCACCGAGGCCAAGGCCGAACTTGCCGAGGCCGCCGGCGCCGACGAGGTAATCCTCTATTCGCGACAGGACTTCAAGGCCGAAGTGCGCCGCATCACCGGCGGCGAAGGCGTCACCGTCGCCTACGACTCGGTCGGCAAGGCCACCTTCGAAGACAGCATCGACTGCCTCGGCCGCCGCGGCTACATGGTGCTTTACGGCAACGCCAGCGGGCCGGTCACCGAATTCAATCCCGCCAGCCTCGCCGCCCGCGGTTCGCTGTTCCTGACCCGACCGGTGCTGTTCGACTACATCGTCGACCGGGAGGAGCTCATGCAGCGCAGCACCGATATCTTCAACTGGATCCGCGAAGGCCGCCTGCGTTTGCGCATGGAGCATTTCTTCCCGCTCGCCGAAGCCCGCGCCGCCCACGAAGCGCTCGAGGGCCGACGCACCACGGGCAAGGTTCTGCTCAAGCCGGAGGGAACTTAGGGAAGCTCTGATCAAGTCGGAGCTTCCCTGCGGCACACGGATGTGCCGCCGGATTCGACGGCGCAAGCCGTTGAATCCGGGAGCAAAACAAAACCACGCTTTTGTTTTGCGGCAATGAATAATTCCATGGATGGAATTATTCAGAGGATACCTGGCAGCCTGCGCCGCAGAAACTGCCGGCCACCATATGTGGCATGCGAGCACAATCATCAACATAACATATGGTCCTGGAAGTGCCTGTAATCATTCTGCGGCGCAAGTCCCGGGCCCCGCGCGGCCGCAATGATCATGACAGGCAACCAGACTCAACCAAATGAGGAGTTCTCCATGAAAACCAGCAAGTTCCTGCTCGCCGCCTGCGCCCTGCTGGGCGCCGGCGGCCTTTTCGCCCAATCCATCGACCTCGGCCGCGGCGAACTGCCGGTAACCGTGCCCGCAAGCTACGACGAGAACACGCCCGCGCCGCTCGTCTTGCTGCTGCACGGGTACACATCGAGCGGCGCCAATCAGGACAGCTACATGGGCTTCAGCGCGCTCGCCGACAGCTACGGGTTCCTGTTCGCGGCCCCGGACGGCACGCGGGAATCGGGCGGCGACCGGAACCGATTCTGGAACGCCAGCGACGCCTGCTGCAATTTCTTCGAATCCGAAGTCGACGATGTCGGCTATATCGCCTTGATCATCGCGGAGATGAAGTCCGCCTACAACGTCGACGAGGACCGGATATACCTGATCGGGCATTCCAACGGCGGGTTCATGAGTTTTCGCATCGCCTACGAGCATTCGGACACGATCGCCGCGATCGTCAGCCTGGCCGGCGCCAACCACCTGGAACAGCGCCCGGCGCCGCCCAACGGCGTGCATATCCTGCAGATTCACGGCACCGCCGACTCGGTGATCGCCTATAGCGGCGGCGACATCCGGGAAGTCCGCTATCCCGGCGCACTCGACAGCGTGCGGCGCTGGGCATCCTACAACGGCTGCGCGATGGAAGGCGCCGGACGCGAATTGCGCGATCTCGACGCGAGCCTGCCGGGCCACGAATCGGGAACCTATCTGTTCGAGACCGGCTGTCGGGCCGGCGGTTCCGCGGAGCTGTGGACCATACCGGCCGGCTCGCATTCCCCGATCCTGTCGGACACCTTCGCCGAGCAGGTGATCGAATGGCTGCTGGCCCACCCCAAGACCAGAGGCGAAAGCGGTTGACCCGGTCGCCGCGAACCCGCATGCCGCAGCGCGAAGCCGGCCCGTTTCCCCGCTTGCCGGGAATCGGCCCCGGGATGCTCCCGAGTGCTTCGCGCGACGGCATGCCTTACAATTGACGCCTTTCCGTCGCCGCCGCGCACGCCGTCCGATATATGGCCATACATCTGAAATCGCCCGCCGAGATCGACAAGATGCGAGTGGCCGGCAGGCTCGCCGCGGAAGTGCTGGAAATGATCGGCGAGCATGTGCGACCAGGCGTTTCCACCGGCGAACTCGACCGCATCTGCCACCGGCATATCGTCGAACAACAGGGAGCGGTTCCCGCGCCGCTCAATTACAAGGGCTTTCCCAAGTCGATCTGCACTTCGGTCAATCATGTCGTCTGCCACGGCATTCCCAGCGACCGCAAGATTCTCAAGCGCGGCGACATCATCAATATCGACATCACCGTGATCAAGGACGGCTATCACGGCGACACCAGCAAGATGTTCCTCGTCGGCGCGACGCCGGAACACGCCCGGCGCCTGGTGCGGGTGACCCGGGAGTGCCTGTTCAAGGGTATCGAGGCCGCCCGGCCCGGCAATCGCCTCGGCGATATCGGCCATGTCATCCAGCAACACGGCGAAGCGAATCATTACGGCATCGTGCGCGAGTATTGCGGCCACGGCATCGGCCGCGGCTTTCATGAAGAGCCCCAGGTGCTGCATTACGGCGCGCCGGGCGCCGGCATCGAACTGAAGCCGGGCATGACCTTCACCATCGAGCCCATGCTCAATGCGGGAACGCGCCATACCCGCCTGTCCGGCAAGGACGGCTGGACCGTCACCACGCGCGACCGGCGCCTGTCCGCGCAATGGGAGCACACCATCGCCATTCTGGACAACGGCTGCGAAGTGCTCACCTTGCGCGAAGAGGAAAGATGAAGGCCGCGACCGACGCGCGCCCGGCAGCGGGGCGGGACAGATCGGTCTCCCGGCGGGCCTTGCTCGATGTCGCGGCCCTGCAAGCCGCGCTCGACGAGGGCGGCGACGAGGTCGCGCTGATCCGGGAGGCGCTGGCGGCCGCCGGCAAGCGGCTTGATGAATACTATCGGGCGAACTGCCGCATCAGCGAAATCGTATCGGCCAGGGCCTGGCTGGTCGACCAGGCGCTGGTCGCGATCTGGCGGCGGCAGCCCTGGCCCGACCGGAACCACGTCAGCCTGCTCGCGGTGGGCGGTTACGGCCGCGGCGAACTATTGCCGCATTCCGATGTGGATCTGCTGATCCTGACGCGAAAATCGCGGCACGGCGCCTATCGCGACTGCATCGCCCGCTTCACGGCCCTGCTTTGGGACATCGGCCTCGATATCGGCCAGAGCGTGCGCTCGATTCGTCAATGCAAGGCGGCGGCGCGGAACGATATCACGGTCGCCACCGCCTTGATGGAATCGCGCCGCCTGGCCGGACCGCAAGAGCTGCTCGAGCAGATGCTGGCCGCCACAGGCCCCCGCTCCATCTGGCCGGCCAGGAAATTCCTGCGCGCCAAATGGGACGAACAGATCGCCAGGCACGAGAAGTATGATGATATCGATTACGCGCTCGAGCCCAATATCAAGACTTCCCCCGGGGGGCTGCGCGACATCCAGACTATCGCCTGGATCGCGAAGCGCCATTGCGGCGCCGATTCCTTCCGCGACCTGACGGAACTGGGCTTCCTGAACCGGGCGGAGCATATCATGCTGATGCGCGGCCGCCATTTCCTGTGGAAGTTGCGTTACGGCCTGCACATGCTCGAAGGCCGCCGGGAAGACCGCTTGCGCTTCGACCGGCAGCGCGCCCTGGCCGCGATGTTCGATCATGCAGACGACGGTCGAAGTCTCGGCGTGGAAAAGCTGATGCAGCAATACTATCGCGCGGTAGGCAATCTGCGCGGCCTCAACGACATGTTGCTGCAACATCTGGATGAAGCGATCCCGCGCGGCGGCGGACGCGATGTCGTCGTCGACCTGAACCGCCGCTTCCGGGCGCGCAACGGCTATCTCGAAGCGCGTTCGGAAAGGGTCTTCCGCAATACGCCTTCGGCCTTGCTCGAGGTATTCGTGCTGCTGGCGAACAATCCCCGCATCCGGGGCATCCGCGCTTCGACGATCCGGCTGCTGCGCGAACATCGCAAGCTGATCGACCGCGAGTTCCGCGACGATATCCGCAATGTCAGCATGTTCATGGAACTGCTGCATTCCCCGCACCAACTCGTGACCCAACTGCGGCGCATGGCGCGTTACGGCATCCTCGGACGCTATCTGCCCGAATTCGGCAAGATCATGGGTCAGATGCAGCACGACCTGTTCCATATCTATACGGTGGACGCCCACAGCTTGCAGGTGGTGCAGAACATGCGGCGGCTGGCCCTGCCCGAGGCCGAAAAGGAATTTCCGATCATCGCCCGGATATACCGGAGCCTGCCGAAAGTCGCGCTGCTTTATATCGCCGGCCTCTATCACGATATCGCCAAGGGCCGCGGCGGCGACCATTCGATCCTGGGCAAGACCGACGCGGAGAACTTCTGCCGCCGGCACCGCCTCAGCGCCTGGGACAGCAAACTCGTTTCCTGGCTGGTGGAAAACCATCTGCTCATGTCCATGACCGCCCAGCGCAAGGATATCGACGACCCCGAGGTCATTCGCCAATTCGCCGACGCCGTGGGCGACAAGTTGCATCTCGATTATCTCTATGCGCTGACCGTGACCGACATTCGCGCCACCAATCCCGGGCTATGGAATTCCTGGCGCGCCGCCTTGCTGCGCAATCTGTATCTGAATACGCGGCGCGCCTTGCGCCTCGGCCTGGAAAATCCCCGCGCCCGCGGCGAACGCATCGCCGACAAGAAAGAATCGGCCCTGGCGCGGCTGCGTTCCGCGGGTCTGGACGAGGCGGTCGTCGCCGCCGTCTGGACGCGAATGAACGATGAATATTTCTTGCGCGAATCGGTCGACAATATCTGCTGGCACACCCGGGCGATCATCGATCACGCCAGCGACAAGACGCTGGTTTCCCTGCGCGAAATATCCGCGGACGCCGCCGAAGGCGCGACCCTGGTTTTCACCTGGACGCGCGACGCGAATTACCTGTTCGCCAATAGCGCGGCGGCTTTCGAACGACTGAAACTCGACGTGCAAAGCGCGCGCATCTTCACCTCGGCCAGCGGCCAATGCGCGAATACCTATACCGTGCTCGAAGCCGGGGGCAAGCCGGTCGGCGACAATCCGCAACGCGCCGCGGAAATCCGCTCCATGCTGACGCGCCATCTCGACAATCCGGGCAGCCGGATGCCGAGCCCGGAATTCCATCGCAGCCGCAGGAAAACCAGCTTTGGCCGCCATGTCAGCACAACCCTGGTCAACTCTCCCGGGAAAAACTACTCGACGCTGGAAATCAACTGTCCGGACCAGCCCGGCATTCTTGCCTGCGTGGGCCAGGTTTTCGCCGAATCCGGCATCTGTCTGAAAGATGCCCGGATCACCACGCTCGGCGAACGCGTCGAAGACCTGTTCTTCATTGCCGGCGAAGACGGCAAACCCCTGCGGGACGCGGCCGTCGCAGAAACCTTGCAACAGCGGATCAAGACCCGCATCGCTGAAAGGCTCGCGACGCGTTAGCTATCCTCCGAATAATTCGATCCATGAAATTATTCATTGCCGCAAGACAAAAGCGCGGTTATGTCTTGCTCCTGGATGCAATGGCTTGCGCCATCGAATCCGGCGGCGCATCTCCGCGCCGCAGGAAAGCTCCGACTTGATCGGAACTTTCCTGGAGAGCAATCATGACACGCGAGGTCGTGCGGTTCCGGGCGAAACCTGAGGAACCAGGTTCTTCGGTCTGGCTCGCGGCAACTTCGCGGCGCCCGGGTCGGCTCCAGCATAACCGCCGATAATCCGCACAAACCAGTTGGCGGTATGTGCTGTTACCGCCATTTGGGACGCTCCTGAAATTAAAGACAAGGTGTTGCGGAACGGCATTATATGACGACATCCGCTCCGCGCGTATGTGACCCGGATCACAAGTTATCGAAATTTTTCGCCCGCCCGGGCGACCGCGAAACGCCGGCGCCCCATCCGACCGCGGCGCGTTCCGGCCGGTTGCGCGGCCCGCCTCGGCAACGGTCTGGAAATGATCGCGAGCCTCTTCGAAGGTCGACAGAACGCTTCCGGGAAAGCCGTCGAGCGCCGCGCGCCGGCTTATTTATTTGCTGATACATCAAACAATTGCCGGAAAATCTCTTGCGCCGCCGCAGGCGGGGCGGTGTTCCCGCGATCCGCCGAACCGGGACGGCGGACGATTCGGCGACCGGGCCGCCGCGCGCGTTTGCGGGGAAGCGTTCGTGCGGCCCGTGTCTTTTCCGCGGCCGCGTTTCGGTCCGCCGCGCGGTGTCGCTGCCCGCAGAACGCGATGTCGCTGCCCCGAAAAATTATTCGGCGGAGTGCCGCGAGACTGCCCCGGCCGACGGCTCCGCAGGCCGGAAGTTTTCGTTCATGTCTGCGCGGCGGTTCAGCGGCCGGCCCGCGCGAATCCGGCAAATACGCAGGCATATCAACAAGTTCCGATTGGCGGTAACAGCACAAACCAGAGATACGATAATCGGCCTTTCGGTAGCCATGCTGGGCAAGGCCCCGGGCACCGCATTGCTCAACGAGTGGTACGGCGTCTACAACGCGAGCGTCGGCAAGGGCATGAGCCCGGAAGCGGCCCTGCTGGAGGTGGCGAATCACATCGCTTCCTCGAGCGCCTTCACGTCCATGTATCCCTTCTTCGTCACGAATGAGGAGTTCGCCCGGGATTTTCTGACCGCGGCCCTGGGCGAAGCGCCGTCGGCGGAAGTGCTGGCCCTGGCGACGGGCCTGCTCAACGGCGGCATGGGCCGGGGCGAGATGGGTCTGCTGGCCGTGCGACAGCTTTTCGAGATCCGCATGCAGGGGGAAAGCCATCCCGCCTATGGCGATTTCGGCGCGCTCGCCATGATGTTTGCCAACAAGGTGGAAGTGGCCACGTACTACACCGTTACCAAGCGCTGGGAGGGTGACTCTGCGAGCGTACTCGGCGGCGTGACCGGCGACGGCGACAGCGTGGACATGGCCAAGGAAGCCATCGACATGATGCAACGTCCCGGCAAGAGCTTCGAATTGACCACGGGCGTCGACCGGCTCGACGGCACCGCGGGCGACGATACTTTCGTCGCTACCGAGAAGACCCTGACCGGCGTCGACCGGATCGACGGCGGCGAGGGCATGGACACGCTGGAGCTTTCCTCCAGCGGCTCCGACGACGATGTCGGCATCTCTTCCGGAGCGAGCGTCATGCACGTCGAGACGCTGACGGTCGACAGCGGCGGCGACTTCGAGGCGGACTTGGGCGGCTGGGAAGGCCTGACGGATGTCGTTCTGAGCGATGTCGCAGGGGATGTCGAGCTGGACGCCGGCGGCGTCGATGTTTCGTCCAAATCCCTGGGCGACGACGACGCGGAGACGAAAGTAGACATCATGAACGCCGCCGCGATCAAGCTTGAAGGCGTGAGCAAGATGGCGGATGTGAACCTCTACGACACGGACACGACGACTTCGATCATGGTCGAAGGCGGCAAGACCGTCGATGTGGGCAAGGAGGACGCGCCTTCCGCGACGGTCGAGAGCGTGACGCTCGACGACGTGCACGACGGCCTGGGCACGCCCGACAAACGAGGCAAGTTCAAGACGGACGACAAAATAGATGGCACAACGGTCACCGCAGATCAAATCACAGTGAGCGCAGACACGGTTCCGGTGCACATCTACTCGACGGCGATCGCGGATATCTCTCTCGCCAACACCAACACCACCCTGCTGGTGCAGAACGATGTCAAGGGCGACGACCCGACATCGCTGGCGGCGATGGTCGACAAGTTCGGCCTGTATTCCACAGCGAGCGAGCACGGCAAGTTGTGCCTCAAGGGCATCGAGGATCTGGCGATCGAGGTGAAGGGCGACTCCAACATCCGGCTGGCTTCGGACGAGATCGAGACGGTCTCCGTTTCCGGCGCCGGCAACCTGATGCTGGACGCGACCAGGTTCAAGCCGGCGGTCAACCCGACCGAGGCCGACCCGATCGTCATATCCGCGACGCTGAAGAGCATCGACGCGAGCGAGGCGACCGGCGATGTCAAGGTGAGCAGGCTCGGCAAGAGCGTCGAGAGCTACATGGGCGGTTCGGGCAAGGACGATGTCGCGGTGACGGAATTCCATAAGGACGGCCTGAAGGCGGAGCTGGGCGAAGGCGACGACATGTTCACGATCGGCGCCGGCGTCGTCGTCAGCGCCAGGAGCCGGGTCGACGGCGGCGCGGGCGAGGACACGCTGATGCTGACGGCGAACAAGGCGAGCCAATTGAAGAATGTCGACGACGATGTCTTCATGAATTTCGAGAAGACAACCCTGACGGTGGAGGCCGACAAGTCCGCCGCTGCCGGCAATTACGATCTCGAGGGGCTGATGCTGCATGAACTGAAGGTGACCAAAGGCGTGACATCCGGCACCGCGCCCGCGATCAAGTTCACGAAAGTCGGCGAATCCGTGCTGGGCCTCGCTATCGAAGCCAAAAGATCGGGGACGGCGGCGGCGAACAAGATGGAAGAATTCGATGTGAGCTATATGCTGGAAGACAATGTCGACGATGCCGGGATTGATCTTCGATTGGTGGGCCACGGCAATGAAGGCGACGACCACACCGGCCTCGCCCGCCTCTCCGGCCTCCTCGAATACTCCGGCTTCGGCATCAGCGGTACCGAATGGACCTCGAGGTCTTATCAGCCAGTTCACCCCAACGCTGAAATCGAGCCTTCCACATATCTCAGAACCCTGCTCGAAACGAAGCTGGAACTGGACGAGGATGTCGAGGATTTGACTTTGGATTCCAGCGTCGTTGTCGGCAAGTCGACATGGAAAGTTTCGCACTACATGAACAAGATTTCCAAGCTCGACGCCGTCGGTCTCGAAACGCTGACGGTCACCGGCAACGCCGCGCTGTATCTGGCTTCGAGCGACGCGGCAAAACTGGGCGCGCTGGAAGAGATAGACGCCAGGAAAAATACCGGCGGGCTGCACTTGAAGGCCGTCGACGGCGTCAACTTCGGCAGCGGCGATATGGAAATTCACGGCTCCGAAAGCGGCGACGACATGATCGCGTACGGAGGCGGCGGCGACGACAAGCTATATGGCTACGGCGGCGACGACGTGCTGGTCGGCGGCGCGGGCAGCGACAGGATCTTCGGCGGCGCCGGGGCAGATGAGTTGATGGGCGCCGCGCTTACTGCGGACAACTATAAGAGGGAGTCTGGCAAGGAGGAAACTGACAACCCCGTCAGCGGAAGCGGCGCTGCATTTGTAAATGATGTCGACGATGACACGTTCGTCTACGAAAAGGCTTCCGATTCCCAGGTCACATTCTCCAAAATTGAAGCAGGTTCCCCAAGTGGCAACGTCCTTGCGGCGCGAGGCATGGATGTCATCTTCGGTTTCGACCAAGCCAATGACAAGATCGACCTTAGCGCGCTTTCGTTGACCAAAACGGGGAAGGTCAAAATAGGCCCTGATAGCCAATCTCTGTACGACAGACTAAATGCATTCGAAGAAACCAAGGGGGGGAAAGACTTGTTCAGGACGGATGGATCCTTCGGCTCGGACCCCATCCTGATTCTTGACGGAGGTATTGCTTTGTATAACAGCCAAATTGGAGCGGCGATGAGCGTAGGCCCAAGGCAGGTTTACTGGGTTTTGGTCGATGTCGATCAAAACGGCGATTTCGACGTGGAAACCGATATGGCCATCGCGTTGACATCTGTCAATGGAGGTCAGCTTTATACTACTACTGGCAATAATGGTCATGCTTTGACAATAGATAATTTCATCCTCTGACGGTCCGGCGGCTCGCCGTCCGCAACCGGAACCCCCGGCCCTGGCCGGGGGTTCCGGTTTTCAGGACGATGAAAATGCCGGGCGCGCGGCCCGGATGGACTTCCCGCGTCGCCGGGGTCGATGGATGAATATTGGAAACTTCATGCGCGCGGCGGCGAGCGCAGGTCGCGGCCGGCCGCGTGCATCCGACGCCGGCGCCAGGCGTTCCGGCGCCGGAATCCGCGCGCTTCTTGCGCAACTGTGGAACGGTCCTGCATTTGCCTGCGTATTCTTCTGCATGATCCCATTCATGGGCCGGCGGATTCGACAGCGCAAGCCATTGCATCCGGGAGCAAGACGCAACCGCGCCCTGCCTTGCGGCAATAAACAATGCCATGGGGCATGATCCGCAATGTGCTGGTTCAGATACATATGAGACTGAGTCGCCGTTTTGACAACGGTTGATTCGGTTCGAGAAAACGGGATCGTGCGCTTCCGATGGAAGGAGCGAAGCGACTGGAATCGGAAGCGCGCGCCGGCACGCCGAAGGCGCGCCGACGCGCCGGTTTGGGATAGCCTTGTTGTTTTCCACGACAAAAGGAGACCCGAACCATGCAGATACGATCTCTGCGACTGAAATCCTACCGCAGCTTCAGGGTGAATGACACGTCGGACCCGGCAGCGGCCGACCGCCTGCGGCGCATCGAACTGTACGAGAAGCTGCGCGGCGAAGGCTGCGCGGAAGCGATCGCGCTGGAAGCCGTCGGCTGGTCGCGCGCCACCTGCTTTCGATGGCGCAAGCGCTATCGGACCGAAGGCCTTGCCGGCCTGCGCGCGAAAAGCCGCCGCCCCCGGCGCATCCACAGATCCCGATGGTCGGGCGCCCAAGAACGCCGAATCTGGACGCTGCGGCGCAAATACCCCTTCATGGGCAAGAAGAAACTCCACGCCCTGCTGCGGCGCGAAGGCAGCGAACTGAGCGAATCCACCGTCGGCCGCGTACTCGCCAAGGGCATTCGGCTGCAACGCATCCGGCCTTGCCGCTTCTGCCGCGCACGCGCGCGGACCAAGCAGCCGCGGCGCTTCAACGGCCACGCCCGGCGACTGCCTCGCGGACAACGAGCCGCCCAAGTCGGACAACTCGTCCAGATCGACCACATGACGCTGTCGCGCGACGGCAAACAACTCAAGGAGTTCAAGGCCGTCCGCCCCATCGCCAAACAGATGATCGCCCGCGTCTACAGCCGCGCGACAGCGCGCAACGCCAAACGCTTCCTGCAAACCGTCATCCGGGAACTGCCGTTCCCCCTGATCTCCATCCAGGTCGACGGCGGCAGCGAGTTCCAGGCCGAATGCGAGCAGGTCTGCGCCGCACTCGACATCCCGCTCTTCGTGATCCCGCCCAAAAGCCCCCAAATCAACGGCTGCGTCGAGCGCGCCAACGACACCACCCGCGTCGAATTCTGGAACCAGTACCGCGACGAATTCACCGCCAGCGCCGCCAACCGCGCGCTAACCGAATATCGGCGCTTCTACCACCAAACCAGACCCCATCAAGCCCTCGACATGAAAACCCCCGACGAGTATCTTCAGCAGCAACAGGGATATCCCATAAAGTCTCATATGTGATGAACCAGCACAGCAAGATACCTGGCCGGCGTTATCGGATACAATCACCCCCCGCAACTATCCTTGGCAATCGGAGCAGCAGCAGTGACAGCGATCGCCTTTGGCCTCGGCATCGCCGCCCGGAATTCCGCCCTCGATATCATCGAGACCTTCTATCCGTTGCCCGCGGCGAATCCGGACGCGGACTTCGCGCGGAAACTTGCCGGGTTGTGCGGGCTCGCGCCCGGCGGCGACGGCTACCGGATGCTCGACGCCGCGAGTCTCGAGGCTTTCCGCGCCGCGGCGCGAGACGCGCGGCGGCATGAACAGGAAAGCACGGCGACGCGCCTGCTCGACAGCGCCCAGCCCGTATTGCTGTGTCTTTCCCGCTTTCGCGCGCCGCCGGCTTCGGTGCCGGAGGCCTTTCTCAAATTGCATCTGCTGTCCCATCGTCTGGCCAGGCCTCACGAGCAGAATCTCGACGGCATCTTTTCCGTCCTGCGCAATCTGGCCTGGACCAGCAGCGGCCCGGTCAGCCTGCGGGACCTGCCCGGCCTGCGGCTCGAAGCGCGCAAGCGGGGCGAAACGCTGGCGGTCCATGCCGTGGACAAGTTTCCGAGGATGGCGGATTACGTAGTTCCCGCCGGAGTGCGGCTGGCCGACAGCGCCAGGATCCGGCTCGGCGCCTATATCGGCGAAGGCACGACGGTCATGCACGAGGGCTTCATCAATTTCAATGCCGGCACCGAAGGCCAGGCGATGATCGAGGGCCGCATCTCGGCCGGCGTCGTGGTCGGCGAAAACAGCGACCTCGGCGGCGGCTGCAGCACCATGGGCACCTTGTCCGGCGGCGGCTCGGAAATCGTCGCTGTCGGCCGGAACTGCCTGATCGGAGCCAATGCCGGCATCGGCATGTCCCTGGCCGACGACTGCGTCGTCGAGGCCGGGCTCTATCTGACCGCCGGCGCCGTGGTGCGCCAGCTCGACGCCGAAGGCAAGCTCGTGCGCACCTGCAAGGCGCGGGAACTTGCCGGCCTGACGCATCGACTTTTCCGGCGCAACTCGCTTACCGGCGCCGTCGAATGCCTGCCGCGCAAGACGCATGTGACGCTGAACGAGGCATTGCATGCGCATAACTAGGTTTCCTCCATGAGCGCCGCTTTCGAACTCGCCGCGGAACTGATCCGGCTGCCTTCGGTCACGCCGGAGGACGCCGGTTGCCAGGAGTTGTTGCGCGCCAGGCTCGAAGCGCTCGGATTCGCCTGCGAGACCATGCGATTCGGCGCGGTGACCAATCTCTGGGCGACGCTGGGCGACGCGGGTCCCCTGCTCGCGTTCGCCGGGCATACCGACGTGGTGCCGCCGGGCCCGGCGCGGCAATGGCTCAGCGACCCGTTCGAGCCGACCGTGCGCGCGGGCCGGCTGTACGGCCGGGGCGCGGCGGACATGAAAGGCGCGGTCGCGGCCATGGTCGTCGCTACCGAGAGCTTTCTGGCGGAAAATATAGTAAAGTGCCGACTTGGCTATCTCATCACCAGCGACGAGGAAGGCCCCGCCGTCGACGGCACCGCCAGGGTCGTGGACGAACTCGAACGACGCGGAGAGAAAATCGATTTTTGCCTGGTCGGCGAGCCGTCCTGCGCGGAAAGGCTCGGCGACACCATCAAGATCGGCCGGCGCGGCTCCATCAACGGCCGCCTGACCGTAAAGGGAATGCAGGGGCATGTGGCCTATCCGGACAAGTCGGTCAATCCGATCCACGCGGCGCTGCCGGCGCTGTCGAGGCTTGTCGGGATCGAATGGGACCGCGGCAATGCCTCCTTTCCGCCGACCAGCTTGCAGATTTCCAATATCAATGCCGGCGCCGGCGCCGACAATGTCATTCCGGGCACGCTGGAAGCGAGATTCAACCTGCGCTACTCGACCGAAATCGACGCCGGGCATATTCGCGCGCGAGTCGCGCGATTGCTCGACGAGGCGGGATTCGACTGCCAGCTCGACTGGCACGAATCGGGCCGGCCTTTTCTCGCCGGAAACGGGAAGTTCGCCGACCAGGTCGCCGCCCGCATCGAACGGGAAATCGGCGCCGCGCCGGAACGCAGCACGAGCGGAGGCACCTCGGACGGCAGGTTCATCGCGCCGACAGGGGCGCAGGTCGTCGAGTTCGGGCCTTGCAACGAGAGCATCCACCGCGCGAATGAAAATGTCGCGCTTGACGACCTCGACGCGCTCGCGCGGGTCTATCGCGGCATCCTGGAAGATTTCAATCAGGGGAAGTTCTGAATTGATTGAGGAGAATCGATCAAGGAAGCTCTGATCCAGTCAGAACTGTTCCAAAGTCTTTTCCAGATTGCCGAAAAGCCCGGAACCAACAGCTCGGAAAGCGCCGGCCTGCCGAAATCCCCGACTGCTCGACGCGGCGGCGGACCGCGGACGGCCCATCTCGCCGCGCCTCGGCGCGCGGACCTGGACTCGCCGCGACTTTGGGATGGTCCTGATGCCCGCGGTACAAGCCCGTGGTGTAAACCCGCGGTACAAGAGAGCGCCGCCGGATTCGACGGCGCAAGCCGCCGAATCCGGGAGCAAGACAAAACCGCGCTTTCGTCTCGCGGCGATGAATACTTGAGCCGCGGACAGGTTTCGACCTGCTTGGCGCATCCGGAAAGATCTTTCAACAGCCTGTCATGCAAGGAACATCAGGCTGGATATGGAAACCGGGGCCGGCGAGAGCGGATATTCACGGCAGGTAGACATCGAAGCGGCTGACGCGGCCGCGATAGCTGAAAGCCGGCTCGCGCGCGTCGAGCGCGGCCTCCCGCGGCGGTCTCTTCACCACAACCCGGCCGCGGGCGCGGTCCAGGGCTTTCTCCAGCAGCCCGCCTTCCTCGCCGTCGCCGGCAAGTCGCCGCAGAAACACCATCTCTTTCTTGCCGCGGGCGCGGCGCCCGGGCCGCGGAAACATCGGGTCGAGATAGACGACATCGAAACGGCGCGCCTGGTCCCAGTCGCGGAAATCCATGCAAAGCAATTGCATTCGCGCGATGACGGGCGCCAGATCCGGATCGGTCGCGGCGCGGCGCAGTCCGTCCGCGAGCAAGGCGCAAACCGCGGGGGAGCGCTCCAGCAACTGTACGCGATTGCCGGCGCTGGCGAGCAGGAACGCATCGCGGCCGAGCCCGGCGGCGGCGTCGAGCACCTCGAGACCGGTTCCGACCGCGCGCACCAGCGATTGCCCGCGCAAGCCGTCCCGGGCCCGGCGCTGAATCGCTCCGGCGGCGAAATCGACTCGCACCGGACCGGCGCGGGGCTCTTCCGGCGCGCGCAGCGCGAGCCCCGCGGCGTCGACTTGCAACAGGAATTCGGCCGCATCGGGCGCGTCGCCGGGCGACAGTTGCGGAATATCGAATTCGCGCGCCAATTTCCGGGCGAAATCGGCCGCCGGCCCTTCGGCCTCTCCGAGATCCAGCAAGACTTTCGGTTTCGCCATGTTCGACAGCTTCCGCAAGCGCCGCGCAACCTCCGGGTATTCCAACCATGGCATTGTCCATCGCCGCAAGACAAGACAAGACAAAAGCGCGGTTTCGTCTTGCACGGATGCGACGGCTTGCGCCGTCGAATCCGGCGGTGTTCTCTTGCACCACGGGCTTGCGCCGCGGGAAGCTCCAAGCGCTCAGGGCTTCCCTATGCCAGCCACAGCCACAGCAACAGCCCGAGCGCGACCCGATAAATCGCGAAGGGCAGGAAACTGATGCGGCCGATCCAGCGCAGGAACCAGTGGATGCTGAGCCAGGCGACGGCCGCCGCGACCGCCGCGCCGAAACCGAGCAGCAGCCATTGCCGCGCGGGCGGCGGCCGGGCGATCAGGTCGAGTGCCTCCAGGGCGCCGCTGGCGAGCATCACCGGGATTGCGAGCAGGAAGGAAAAGCGCGCCGCGGACTCGCGGTCAAGCCGGCATAGCAAGGCGGCGGTCATGGTTACGCCCGAACGCGAAGTGCCCGGAATCAGGGCCAGCATCTGCGCCAGGCCGATCAGCAAGGCGGTTTTCCAGCCGATCGATGCCAGGCCGCGACTGCGGCGGCCGCTGAAGTCCGCATAAGCGAGCAACAGGCCGAAGACGATAGAGGTCGCGGCGAGCACGACCGCGGACCGCGCGCCGGCTTCGACCGCGTCGCGCAAGAGCAATCCGGCCAGACCCGCGGGCGCGGTCGCCAGCAGCAACAGCCAGAACAGCCTGCCCTCCTCGCGCCGGGGCCCGCGCCTGAGTCCGCCGGCGATCATCCGCGCCAGATCCCGCCGGAAATACCAGATCACGGCGAGCAGACTGCCGCCATGCAGCGCCACATCGAAGGCGAGCCCCTGGTCGGGCCAGCCGAACAGCATGGCGGGCAACAGCAGATGGCCGGAAGAGGAGATCGGCAGGAATTCGGTCAGGCCCTGGATCAGGGCCAGCACCGCGACCTGGAAGTAATCGAGTTCAGCCACTCCAATAAAATCAACGTTTGGCATGCGAATACGGTCCAACACCGCAGTCTGGAAGCAATCGGATTCAATTACTGCCGGATTGTTCGCGATAGCGCGGCGCCTCGTTCGCATAATTCGGCCGCAACAGATCGGCGTCGACGCATGCTCCGCCGCGCCAGCGCGCCCAGGCCATGTCCGCCAGGTCGATATCTTCCGCCGGCGCCGCAAACGGCGCGGCCCGAAGCCGGATGCCGAAATGGCGTTCGATATCCTCGGCCGCGGGCCAGCCGTCGCCGACCGCGAGCAAGTCCCCCGCCGCAGCCGTCTCCATCCGCAATTGCGCGAGCGCGCCGACCTGCTCCGCGCCGCGCGCCTTCAGGTCGTCTCCGACGCGCTGGTAACAGCCGAAATAAAGCTCGCCGGCGCGCACCTTCAGACCTGCCAGGAACATGTCCGCCTCGTGTCGCCTGCGCGCCGCCGCCGCCGTCAGCGCCAGCGTCGAAAGCGGCAGCGCCGGCGCGTCCCAGGCGGCGCACAAGCCTTGGGCGGCCGCGACTCCGATGCGCGTGCCGGTGAAGGAACCGGGACCGGCAACAACCGCTACCGCGTCGGCTCGTTTCATTTCGGCCTCGTCCAGCGCTTCCCGGGCGAGCCGCAGGATGGTCTGGGCGGAGCGCCGCGTTTCGCGCGCGCGGCGGGCGAAAAGGTCCGCGTCGCGCCGGACCAGCGCGCGCGCGCGCCCGAAAGCGGTATCGAGGATCAGGATGGACGACATGAAAACCGGCCCGGGCGGCGCGAGCCGGCCCGCTCAATCGCCGAGCAGGCGGAAGATCGCATCGCGAATTTCGGTCACCGGCGCCGTTCCGTCGAGATTGAACACGCGCAAGGGAAAGCCTTCCGCCGCCAGCCCGCGATAATAGGCCGCCAGGGGTTCGGTCTGCCGGTGATAAACCGCAAGCCGCTCGCGCACGGTCTCTTCCTTGTCGTCATCGCGCTGCGCCAGTTCCTCGCCGGTAGCGTCGTCGCGGTTTTCAACCTTCGGCGGATTGAACTCGAGGTGATACACCCTGCCCGAGGCAGGATGGGTGCGCCGGCCGCCCAGCCGGCGCACGATCTCCTCGTCGTCGACGACGATATTGAGCACGACATCGATTTCCACGCCCGCCTCCGTGGTCGAGCGGGCCTGGGGGATGGTGCGCGGAAAGCCGTCGAACAGGAAGCCGCGGGCGCAATCTTCCCGGGCGACGCGTTCAAGCACCAGGGCGACGATGATCTCATCGCTCACCAGGGCGCCGCTGGTCATGATTTGCTCGACCCGCAGGCCGAGTTGCGTGCGCTCGCGCACCGCCGCGCGCAACATGTCGCCGGTGGAAATCTGCGGAATGCCGAATTTTTCCGCGATGAACCGGGCCTGCGTGCCTTTTCCGGCGCCCGGCGCGCCCAGCAAGATCATTTTCATCGTGAGCCCCCGCCTGTTCTTGCGCGGACGCGGGTTTTCGCCTGCGTCCACAATGCGTCGAGTTCGCGCAATTCGCGTTCCGGCAGTTCCCAGCCGCGCGCCGCCGCCATTTGCTCGAGCTCCCGAAACCGCGCCTCGAAACGCCGGTTCGACGCGCGCAGCGCCGATTCGCAATCCAGTCCGCAATGCCGCGAGAGATTGACGACGGCGAACAGCACGTCCCCCAGTTCCTCGCGCATCCCCGCCGCGTCTTCCGCCGCCAGCGCCTGTTCGAATTCGCCGAGTTCTTCTTTCAGCTTGTCGATTACCGGCCGCGTTTCCCGCCAGTCGAATCCCTCGCCGGCGGCGCGCTGTTGCAACTTGCGCGCCTGCTCCAGCCCCGGCATGGACTTCGGCAACCCGTCGAGCGCGCTTCGCCGTCCGCTGTCCGCTTCGCCCGGCCGCGTCCGCTCGGCGCGCTTGATCGCTTCCCAATTGCCCAGCGCCTCGTCGACGCCGAGTTCCCGCCCGTCGCCGAAACTTTCCAGCCGACCGTCGGGAAACACATGCGGATGGCGGCGCAGCAGTTTTTCGGTCACCGCCGCGGCCACGTCCTGGAAGTCGAAACCGCCTTCCTCGCGGGACAGTTGCGCATAAAACACCACCTGGAACAGCAAGTCGCCGAGTTCGTCGCGCAACTCGCGCCGGTCGCCGCTTTCGATGGCGTGAACCACCTCGTGGACTTCCTCGACCGTATGGGGAATCAGCGACTCGAAAGTCTGCTCGAGATCCCAGGGACAGCCGAATTCCCGATCCCGCAACATCGACATCAGGGCCAGCAGCCTGTCCATGGGCGAGGGTTGATCCTGGCTTTCCCGGTTCATGTTCGCGCATGACCCGAAGAGCGCGTTCGCGAGCGCTCGAACAAGGCCACCGATTCAATATGCGAGGTATGCGGAAACATATCCATAACCCCGGCGGATTTCAAATCGAAACCGCGCCGGGCCAGTTCGCGGGCATCCCGCGCGAAAGTCGCGGGATTGCAGGACACGTAAACCAGCCTGCGGGCGCCGCTCGCGGCAATCAGCGGTATCGTCTCGAGCGCGCCGCTGCGCGGCGGGTCGAGCAGGATCTTCGTGAATGCCGCTGCCGCCCAGGGCGCTCCGGTATTCCAGCGTTCCAGGTCGGCGACGAAAAACCGGACGTTGTCCAGCCCGTTGGCAGCGGCGTTTTCCCTGGCCCGCGCCACCATCGCGGCGCTGCCTTCGACTCCGGCGACTTCAGCGCAAGAGCTCGCGACCGGCAAGCTGAAATTGCCGAGGCCGCAAAACAGGTCGAGCACCCGGTCCCGGGGTTCGAGCGCGAGCAGCTCCGTCACCAGACTCGCGGCGCGCCGGTTCACCGCGGCGTTGACTTGCACGAAATCCAGCGGATGGAAGGCCAGCCGCAGGCCGAAGCGCGGCAGGTGGTAGTACAGCCGATCGGGGCCGCGGCGCGGATAAAGCCGATACGCGCTGTCCGTTCCCGCCGGCTGCAGGTAGATTTGCAGATTCCATTGCGCGGCGAATTCGATCAGCCGATGCGCGTCTTCCCGCTCCAGCGGCTGGAGCCGGCGAAATACCAGGGCCGCCTCGGGCAACCAGGGATTGTCGGCGGCCTCGCCCGCCGCGACCTCGACCTGCGGAATGGCGGCGCGCGCTCGCAGGCCGCCGAGCAATACGCGCAATGGCCTGATCAACTCCGCCAGCGCGGGCGCGAGCACTTCGCAGGCATGCATGTCCGCGACGCGGCCGCCGCGCCGCTCCCTGAACCCCGCCAATACGCCGCCCTTGCGGCGCACAAGGCGCACCGCGAGCCGCGCCTTGCGGCGATAGTTCCACGCGGGGCCGGTCACCGGCGGCAACAGTTGGCGAGTTTCCAGTTCGATTCCCGCGACCTCGCGCAACTGCCGCAGCAACAGCGATTGCTTTTCCCGCACTTGCGCGGCGCTGTCGAGATCTTGCCGGCTGCAACCGCCGCAGACGCCGAACACCGCGCAGCGCGGCCGCGCCGGAGTGGCTGGAGCGGGCGCCGGCGTCATCGCCGGAGGTCGCCGGACAGCGCGCCGCGGAGCCGGTGCGTCCCGTCCGGCCACCCGCACGCCGCCGACATCATCACCGGCGCGCCGAACAGCGCGCCTGCCGGCGCGGCCGCGCCGGGGGCGGCGGTCACGACGCGGATTCCGCGCCGAAGACGCCGGTCGAAAGATAGCGGTCGCCGCGGTCGCAGACGATGGCGACGATGGTCGCGTTTTCGAGTTCGCGCGCAAGTTGCAGCGCGACATATGCGGCGCCGCCGGAAGAAACCCCGCAGCAGATGCCTTCCTCGGCCGCGAGACGGCGCATGGTGATCTCGGCGTCGCGCTGGCTGACGTCGACGATGCGGTCTACCCTGCTGCGGTCGAAGATTTTCGGCAGGTATTCCTCGGGCCAGCGCCGGATGCCCGGAATGCGCGAACCGTCGGCGGGCTGCAAGCCGATGATCTCGACCGCCGGATTCATCTGCTTGAGAAAGCGCGACACGCCCATGATGGTGCCCGTGGTGCCCATGGAACTGACGAAATGAGTGACCTCCCCCCCGGTATCGCGCCAGATCTCCCGCCCGGTTTTCTCGTAATGCGCGAGCGGATTGTCGGGATTGGCGAACTGGTCGAGCAGCTTGCCCTCGCCGCGCCGGTTCATCGCGATAGCCAGATCCCGAGCGCCTTCCATGCCTTCTTCTTCGCTGACGAGGATGAGTTCGGCGCCGTAGGCGGCCATCGAGGCCTTGCGCTCCTCGCTCATGTTGGCGGGCATGACGAGTTTCATGCGATAGCCCTTGATCGCCGCGGCCATGGCCAGGGCGATGCCGGTATTGCCGCTGGTCGCCTCGACCAGCGCGTCGCCGGGCGCTATCTCGCCGCGCGCTTCGGCGCGCTGGATCATGCTCATGGCCGGACGATCCTTGACCGAACCGGCCGGATTGTCGCCTTCGAGCTTCATCAGCACATGATTGCCCGTCGCGCCGGGCAGGCGCTGCAAGCGCACAAGCGGCGTATTGCCGACCAGGCTTTCGATCGTCGGATATTCCATGGCGCAGGCTCGCGATTCCAGGGCCGGGCAGTCTAGCGAGTTTGCGCTGCGGATTAAAGGCCGACGGCCGGGTTGGCAGCTTGACGATTCCATCCGGCGGCCCAACAGACGGCGAATACCGCGAAACCCCCCGATCAATACGGTGGATATCACCTCATATGGCGAGGCGAATCATGGACGCCCCCCGATAAGGTTTTTCTGCCAAAGCTCGCCGGGCGCGAAATTGTCTTCGAGCCAATGACGGTAATCGTCAACTGCGAGACGCCTGAAGTTCGTGCGGCCATCGTCGGCTTCAAGAACGAGAATCTCGTCCAGGTCGAACACGTCTACGAGCAAGGGCGATTGGGTCGCGACAATGATCTGCACGTCAAGGGAAAGAGCCTTTATCATATCCCCGGTCAGCGCGATGGCTGCCGGATGCAGGCCGAGTTCGGGTTCGTCCAGCAAAACAATATCGGGGAGCATTTCCCGAGGAAGATGCAATAACGTGACAAGCGCAAAAAAGCGCAATGATCCGTCGGATGTGAGATGCGCTCCAAATGTCTTGTCAGTCCCCTTCGCCTTCCACCGCAGCTGGACCTTGCCGTAGCTGTTTTCGATCTGGAATCGATCAAAAATCGGCAGCACTCGACCAATGCGACGACAGATCAACTCGAATCGCCGGTGATCCTCATGCTCGAGCCTGTATAGGATAGCCGCCAGGTTTCCTCCGTTGGAACGCAGGATGTTATTGTCTTCCACATCCCAGCTTGTCTTGAAACTCGAGTTGTCGGATGTATCGTGGAACTGATAGACAACGCAGTTTCGCAGCAGATGCGTAATTGTTCGTGCGGTTGTCTGGTTGATTTTGGATTTTTGCGGAGAATGCGCTGTCTCGACGACCTGCGCCTCGCGTTGTCCGCTGCCGGGAAGATGGATCCAATCCGCGTCGGACGGCAAGTCATTGCGGCTGAATCGAAATGCTTCGTCGGTGAACATGAGTTGGTCGGGATGGGCATATGCAAGGGTGAACCGATAGTCGTTCCTGCCTTTATTCGCTTCCAGGCTGATCTCGGCTTGCATGGCGGGAGTGACCTGGTGACCGCCATATAGTTGGTCGTCGGCACCTCCGCAACGTTCTAAAAACTCTCCCAGACGACGAAACCGTAGCATCCAGCCAAGCATTTCAAAGAAGCGCATGAAGTTGGATTTTCCGGAGCCATTGGTGCCGATCAGGACGCTCGCATTGCCCAAGTCCGATAACTCGACATCAGCGAGGGATCTGAAACCGAGAATGCGGATCGACTTGAGTTTTATCCTTCCCGACATTGAAAGTTACTCTGGACTACTGATGAGGCGGGGTTATTCTCATATTCTCTGTAGCGCTAATAGCTTAAACGATCCATCTGATTATTTTTACTTCTTCTTATTTTTATTTCTTCGCAAAGATATTTTGGTGTGGAGGCGGTCGTAGTTCTTTGTGCGAGAAGATTTGAATTCTCGGAATCTCTTTGCCATATCACTTGCTGAAATCAAATCGGGCATATTGAAATTACCTGTAAAATTCTGATTTAGGAGGACTTTGACTCGTCTGCGTATTATGTCGGTTCTTCGCATGTGCAATCTCAGGGCGAAGTCTTCATCCCAGAACCACTGACCATTGGACATTTCCAGTAGCCCTTGCACGAGTCTCGCGAAAAATCTCGTCCCGATTGTTGCGTAAGGCAAACCGCGCTCGTGGTCTCGAGCGCTGTAATGCGCCCACCGCATGTTGCGATTTCCATAGTACGCCTTATCTGCCTTTTCCAGGAATTCGCAAAAATCCCTGCAGGGCAGTTTTGAAAATTCGGATTCTTCTTTTGGCCACATCAATAGTTGCATTGCACTAGAATGTTCCATAGTGACATCCATCCCATCTATGGCACCGCCAATTCTATTTTCTTTAAATGGCATATCTTCTGGGGCTATAAACTCTCTATATATCAGCTCGCCATCAAGAAATATATCGCGGATACTTTCATGAAGAACCTTTTGATAAATTGATTCGAATTCATTCTTCAATTGCTGATGCAAGTCACATAGCGACTCTTTTGAATTGCACTTTTCTTCTACAGATTTCAGAATTTCATCGTATAAATCCTTCAGATTATGACTTCTCTTTATCTTGGCTTCTTTTTGTTTTTCTTTTTGTTTTTCTTTTTGTTTTTCTTTTTTTGATTTTATGGGGCGAAGAATTTTATTATTGGCCTTGGCATAAATAATTTGCAATGTGGTTTCAAGCGCTTTATGGGCATGGAATGCGATCAAGCCGTCGCATTCTCGCTTCTGTGCGTCATACCTTAAAACACGATCTGGATTGTCGGAGCTCTTTTCGACTGAACGTCCGACACCGAAAGATAACGAGTCGCGCTTGGCAACTTGCCAGAACATTTGCTCAATGGCGGCTTGAATGCTTTCTTCCATGCCGCTCAATTGGTCTGTTCCAGCTTCTCCTTCAGGAGTTACATAGTATACGAGACCTGATTCCTGATCTTCAGTCATTGAGTGTCACATCCGGAAATTCAGTTTCTCCATGGCCTATTGTATTCAAAAGCTCATGCTATTTCATCGCTTTCTGGTTTTCGGGATTGAACATTGGCGATTGTCGGCTCGCGACTGAGCCGTTCTCTCCAATCCCTGATGGTCTCAAGTTCGATCCCCACAGTCTGGGCCGCGGCTTGATCGAGGCGGTCGCGCATGTCGTCATGGGCCGCGCTTTTCCAGGGCTCGACGGTCAAGCACCTGGTTTGCTCGAATGCTGCGGCAAGCATGTTGGCGCTTGCCGCCTTGAAGTCTGGAACACGGAGCGTGGCAAGCTCGGCTTGCGAAAACGATGGATTGGTCAACATCGTTCCCCGCCTCATCATGAACCCGAGCGCGCCGAGGGTGCTGTTGAACCAGGCGCATAGCGCTTTCGCTTCTTCCCGGCTCGTTGCGCGGCTCCGAATCGGAACCCACATTGACCCCAAAGCCGGATTGTCGCTGAAAACTGCCAGAAGCCGGCCGGAATCCGTTCTGAATTTCGCCGCTACAAGGACATGCCCTGCCTGTTGCCGATAACGAGCGGCGAGCGCAGGCTTCTTGTCTGCTACCGCCTGTTCTGGAGCGGCCCCCATCGCAGTCCGCAGATCTTTCGAGCGGCCCCAGAATACGCGGTAGCTATCGCTGCCATTTTCGACCGGACGAAAGGCATCCCGAATGCGCTGGCCTGCGGGGCCAAGCGGATATCGTTGTTGCAAAGCAACGAGACTGCTCTCTTGTTCGAGGCGCATCGCCGCGCGAACGAGTTCCGGATCCAGAAATTGACAAGGGCGCCAGTCTCCTTTTCTGATAAGTTGCTCCGGTTGTTCATATGTAGTGAACCATTGGCTCTCGGCATCCGCTTCGATGGCTTCAGCGGTCTCTATTGCTTCTGCAGGCGTTGCGGGCATCGTGCGCAGTGCAACAAAGCGCGTGGGACTGTTCTTGCGGATATCGTCTCCGCTCCAACGACGACATATCAGCAACGACTCATGGATTGTAGTGTTTTCGCTAAAGTTGGGCCTTCGCGGATCGTGGCTGGTCACGACGGTTTCGATGTGGAAGCGCTCGGCAAGAAAACGGCGTTGCGCCAAAGCCGCTGTGCCCGTGCAAACCGTGGTCGGGATCACCATCGCAAGCGTGGCCTTTTCTTTGCTCAACAACCAGTCGGCAAGCGGAGTGAAAAATGTCTGGATGCTGTTTGCCGTAACGGCAGCACCCCCTATCCGGTCTCTGCGCGCAAGGTGCGCTTGCATGTCGAGTTCATGGCGCTGCATCGCCCTGCGACCGTCATCGCCGTACTTCTTGCTTCGGTTCTCGTTTGCGGTGAACGGCGCATTCATGATTACGACGTCAAGGTTACGCAAAGGGAACCGAATCTCCGTGCTTTCGTTGACTTGAGCGGCATCCAGGCTTTCGAATGAGCGCGATGGAGCAATCATGGACTGAACGCTCGCCCGGGAGTCCTCCAGTGCCGTCAGTATTTCCAGCGATCCCGCCTTTGGCTGCCCGTCGGCCTGCGGGCCATGCGGCATGGTGACCAGATTCATGCGCGCATAATCGACGGTCGGCGCGCCGAGCGTCATGTTGCAAGCAGCAAGCTGGATGCCGTGCTGGTTGATATCGAGTCCGCAGAGCACATCTTCCACGAGACGCTTGTGCAAGGCGTTTCCTTCCGTATTGGTATTGTCCCCCCCCCCCCCCCCCCCCCCCCCCACCACGAATTTCGGCCACGCGGGCCTTGATGGTCTGGAGGGCCGCCATCAACAAGGTTCCGGTGCCGCAGGCGGGGTCGATGATCCTGAGTCTTGCGACGGCCTGCGGGTCGGACCAGTCGCAGAAATCGCGATCGAATGCGAGGCGCGCCAGCATGACCGCCGACAGGTTGTTCGTATAGAAAGCGCCGTCGCTTTTGGCCGACCCGAGAATGCGATGGTAGAGCGGGCCGGCGTGGTCGTAGCCGAGTTCGCTCAGCGAATCGGCGACGCGGTTGGCGCATTCGGCGATCATGCGAATCGCGTCGTCTATCGCCTTGCCTTCGCGCAATGCCCCGAGCGCCGCGAGCGCCGGACGAAACACCGGCGCGTAGTCCTTTTCGAGGATCGACTCCCATGCGACTTCGAGAGTCTCTCCGGGGTGCTTCGCTCCCGCGACCTTGTCGAGCCGCACGATGGTCTTCAACTCCGGCTCGTCGCGCAGGCGGCGTTGCAGCAGACAGGCATTGCAAAGCATGAGCGCGGCGATGGTGCAGATTCCCTTCGCGCCGCCGTCGTCTTCAGGCACGAGGTCGAGCGCCCTGGCAAGCGCTCCCTCCATCGCTTCTTGCTGGAATACGGAACTGGCGCGCCGCACCGCGGCGGTGATTTCATCCGCGACGAGTTGGCCGGGCTTGCCGAGTCCCGAGGCCGCCGCCACATGCGCGTATATTCCCTGGTCGGCTTGCCGCAGGTCGAGTTTGTAATCGCCTGGCAATTCGCGCACCCCGCCGCCGGTCGAACCCCCCGGCGCTTTCCCTTTCTTCTGTTCGTAGGCCTTGACGAAGTTGGCCGGCGATTCCGCGAGGCGGCCGTCGTGGGCCTGCAGCGCCCGCAAGACGCGCCCGACAGTGCTGTAGCCCTCGGTGCCCCGCTCGAGCGCCGCCGCGACATCGCGTCCGGGTTCGACGACGACGGGAATGACGATGTAGCCGAAGCGCTTGCCCGGCGCCTTTCTCATGACGCGCCCCACGGCCTGCACCACGTCGACCTGGCTGCCGCGGGGGTCGAGAAACGCGACAGCGTCGAGCGACGGCACATCCACGCCCTCGGTGAACAGCTTGACGTTGCACACTATCCGACATTCCCCTTCCTTGTCGGCGTTCGCCAGCGCCCGCAGTTCCTGATTGCGCTTGAGCGCGCTGGCCGACGCATCGAGATGCTCGGCGACAACCTTCATCGCGCGGTCTTCCCGCATCCGCCGGGTGGTGGCCCGCAGCACCTCGCTTTCCATGAGAGCGTTCGCGTACCACTTCGAGCGCGCGATGCTGTTCGCGAACGCCATGGCGCGCGGCAGCTTCCCCGGTTGCTCCAGAGCCTTGCCTTCGGTAACGCCGTTCACGGCGAGCGAAACGCCGAGCACGCGCGTCATGTCGTTGGTCGTCGGGGCCTGTCCGCGCTTCGTCGAGGTGTCGAGTTGTTCGAGGCGCCGCCGCAGGGCCGGGGTGACATGGCCCTCGTCGACGCCGAGCACGATCACGCGATAGTCGGAGAGCATGCCGGCGTTCACGGCTTTCTTGAACGGCAGCCGGTGGAGTTCCGGCCCGTAGACCGCCTGGTCGCCCATGTCGACGACATCGACCCCTCGCTCGGCAAGCTTGCTTCTGGATCTTTCGGTATAAAGGCGAGGCGTGGCCGTCATGTAAAGCCGCTTGCGCGCCCGCAGTCGCGCGTCGTCGTGAAACTCCTGGAAATCCATTGCTCGGCTTCCGTTCGACCCGCGCGCCGCCGAAATCACTCCCGTCGTGCGATGCGCCTCGTCGGCGATGGCCAGGTCGAATGCCGGCGCGCCGTGAAGCGCCTGCGCTTCGGTCACGCGGCCCAGAGAATGGTAGGTGCAGAAAACAACGCGGGTCGGGACGGCGCCGGCGAGCGCACGCGCTATCTCGCCGGAGTCTGTCGTGACCGGACATTCCAGTTCGGAAATCCGGATGTCCTCTTCGTTGCGGCCTCCGGCCGTCGAATCCGAGCACACCACGATGCACCTGAGTTCGCGCGTCGTGTGCCGGAGCCATTCGCGCCGCGCTTGCGATACCAGCGCGATAGTCGGGGCGGCGAAGAGGATCCGCCGCCCGTCCTCGACAATCTGTTCCGCGATGCGAAGAGAAGTGAATGTCTTGCCGGTGCCGCAGGCCATGACGAGGCGGCCGCGGTCGTGGTTAGCCAAGCCTTCGACTGCGTCCGAGATCGCATCGGCCTGAAGCGGCCACGGCTCTTGCGCCGGCCGCTCGGCATCGCGCTCTTCAACCTCGACATCAAGATATTGCCTGAAGTCGATCTGCCTGATTTCGGGATTGGCGTTCTTGATCGCGCGTTCCGCATTGGGTCCCCATCTGCAAGTCGCCACGACCCACCGCAAACCGAAGACCTGGTGCTGGGAGCCGCCGAGAAACTTGTCGATTCCGCCCTTGCCGAGCACATGCCCCTCGTCGTAGCACTTGCATTGGACGGCGACCCATTCGCCCGAGGTGCGCCGCGCTACAAGATCGATGCCGATGTCGCGCCCGTCGAGGCCCGTCAATGCCTCGCGCTCGGGCCATTCCGGCCAGCGCCAGATTCCGTCGATCTCGAACTCCCGCTGCCGGAGCGCGACCCGCATGAACAACTGTTCGAACCAGCGCCCCTTTTCCGCCTCGTCGCGGCTCTTCTCGCGGATGCGATCGAGGATGGCGCCCGCGCTGCGGCTTCCCGCGAAATCCAGTTTGATCTGTGCTTCCCTCATGACGAGAACTCCCCGCGCAACATGAACCTTCGACCGCTGCAATCGGGCAAGAAAACAGATAGTTCTCCTATTCCCGCGTCAAAGGCTTCATGATGCGCCTGCACGCAAACACGCGGCTGCGTCTTCATAACGGGCGCGACGGCGAATTGCCGCCACTGGCCGCTCATTTTTCGCTCCGGGCGGCAGACGGCTATTCCGCCATTCCGGTTGGCTTGCCGTCGATGCTGATCCGGTTCCTGTCCGACCAGTATTGCCTGATGCCCTCTTCGCCTTTTGCCGCAGACCATTTGGCGAGGGTCGGCCTTTCCCGCCCCGTCTCGAAACGCGGCACGCCATAGCCGCAAGATGTCTGCACCAGGTCGATATCGAGTTCGAAGAATTGCCGGGCGCCGGGTCGATGACCGAACATGGCCGAGTAATGCCCGAATTTCGCCTTGTCTCGCGGGCAGGCCATCGCGGCCCGGCCATAGACGCGCAAGATCAGCGGCTGTTTGTCGAAGGAGCAGAACATCAGGGTCATCCGATCATTTTCCAGCACATGCGCCGCGGTCTCGTTGCCGCTGCCGGTAAGATTCAGCCAGACGAGCCGATTCGGATCAAGCACGCGCAAGCTGTCCAGGCCTTTCGGCGAAACATTGATCCTGCCCTCGGCCCCGGCGGTGCCGACGAAAAACACGGACTGCCGGTCGATGAATTCGATGTGTTTGCGCTCCAGCGAAGCAAATTGTTCGGCCATCCGCGCCTCCATGGTCGCGATCGCGATTCCTGTTATCCCGCGAACCATTCCATTCGCAGCATGGTTCATTGTCGCAAAACCAAGGCCCGGTTTCGCCTTGTTCCCGCATGCGGATCGGCGCCGGCGCATTCGGCGGCGCATGAATGCGCCGCAGGGAAGCTCTGGCGAATCAGCGCTTTTCCAGGCATCCCCTGAATAATCCCGTCAATGGCATCGTTCCTTGCCCCAAGACCAAACGCGGTTTCGTCTTGTTCACGGATTCGATGGTTCGCGCTGTCGAATCCGGCGGTACTCTCTCGTGCCGCGGGCATGCGCCGCCGTCGGGTTCCGATCCGTCGGAACTCGACGGACTCCCGGTCGCGGCGCGCCAGGCCTTGCCGGCGCCGCGGCGAACAGGGTCCGGCTATGCAGGGGCCGGCCGCCGAGGTGGACTTCGAGGGCCTGGCGCAACAGGCGTTTGGCCGCGGCCGCGGCTGCGGGGTCTGCCAGTTCCAGGCGGCCCAGGGAGAGCAGGTGGACGCCGGCGAAGATCCGCTTGCGGTCGCTCTCGTCCCCGCGCGCTTCCTCGAAGCCGACATCGGGCAGGTAGCGGTAGAACTTGCCGGCCGCTATCGGTTCGTGCCGGCGGCAGTCGCTCGCGAGATTGACGGCATAGCCGAGTTCGGCGAGCAATTCGAGTTCGAACCGGCGCAGGATCCCTTCGGGCAAGGCGGCGTCCGCCAGCGCGCCCAGCGTTTTCCGATAGACTTCGTACAGGCGCGGATGTTCGACATGATCGTGCAGCAGGCGGCTCAGCAACTCGTTGACGTAAAAGCCGCTGAACAGGCGTTCTCCCGCCAGCGGCGCGGCCGCGCCCGCGCTTTCGGCGGCGGTCAGCGTCTTGACTTCGCCGCGGCCGCTGAACGATATGCGCAAGGGGCGAAAAACCTGCAACAGGCCCTGCAGGCGCGACTTGCCGCGCCGCGCGCCGCGGGCCACGGCGGCGACGCGGCCGTAGTCGAGACAGAAGAAATCGACCAGCAGGCTGGTATTGCGGAACGGCCGGCGATGGATTACATAGGCCGGCCGCAACAGCGCGCGCGTATTCATCGCGGCCTCAAAATATATTGCCCAGGCCTTGCAAGGCCCGCGCTTCGCGCATGTGTCCGCCGCGCACTTTCACCCACAACTCCAGCATGACCTTGCTCCCGAAAGCCTGTTCCATGTCCTTGCGCGCGGCGCTGCCGATCTGTTTCAGGCGCTGGCCGCCGCCCCCGACAAGTATGCGTTTCTGGCCCGGCCGATCGACGATGATCAAGCCGTTGATCCGCAACAGGCCGTCTTCGCGGGAGAACTTCTCGATCTCGACGGCGGTCTGGTAAGGCAGTTCGTCGCCGAGTTGCCGCGTGATCTTTTCCCGCACCAGTTCGCCGGCGAGAAAGCGCGAACCGGCGTCGGTGACCTGATCGTCCGGGAACAGGAAGGGGCCTTGCGGCAACAATTCGCGGACTTTCTCCTCGAGCAGTTCGAGCCGCTGTCCGCCGAGCGCCGCGATCGGGATAATCGCCGCGAAATCATGTCGGGCCGACATGCGCTCGATATGCGGCAGCAGCCTGGTCTTGTCCCTGATCTGATCGACCTTGTTGATCGCCAGCAGCGCCGGCGCGCGAGCGCCGCGCACGGCGTCCAGCACGGCCTCGTCCTCTTCGCGCCAAAGCAATCGCTCGCTGACGAGCACGATGACGTCGACTTCGCCGACGACCGCCGTCGCGGTCTCGTTCATTGCGCGCTCGAGCGCCCCGCCCCGCCGCCGGCCAAGGCCCGGCGTGTCGACATACAGACATTGGACCGAGTCGGCGCTGCTGATGCCCAGAATGCGGTTGCGCGTGGTGTGGGGCTTGCGCGAGGTAATGCTGATCTTTTGCCGCACCAGATGGTTGAGCAAGGTGGACTTGCCGACATTGGGCCTGCCGACGATGGCGATGTGGCCGCAGCGGCTCGCCGGCGCGCTCACGTTGCCCGTTCCAGCGCGGCCAGCGCCTTGCCGGCGGCCATCTGCTCTGCGGCGCGGCGCGTGGAGCCGCTGCCTTCGGCGGCGATATTGTGCTCCGGCAGCATGCAGCGCACCCTGAATCGCTGCGCGTGAAGACTGCCGCTTGTCTCCGCGACCTCGTAATCGGGCAAGGCGCGATGCTCGGCCTGCATGCGCTCCTGCAAGCGGGACTTGTTGTCCTTGAGGACGCCGGACGCGGCGCCGTTGCCGCCGGGCGCCGGCAGGCGCTTGCGCACGAACTCGCGACTTGCCGCAAGACCGCCGTCGAGATAGATCGCCGCGATGAGCGCCTCCAGCGCGGCGGCGAGGATGGATTCTCTTTGCCGGCCGCCGCTGCCGGCCTCGCCGGCGCCGAGTTCGAGCAGGTCGCCGAGTTCGAGTTCCAGCGCGACTTCGGCGAGCGCGCGGCCGTTGATCACGGCCGCGCGCATGATCGTCAGATCGCCTTCGTTCGCATCCGGATGCGCCTGCCAGGCCTGTTCCGCGATCAGGAAGCCGAGCAGCGCGTCGCCGAGAAATTCCAGCCTTTCGTTATGTTCCCTGCGCGCGCTGCGATGCGTGAGCGCCCGCCGCGCCAGCGAAGCGTCCCTGAAGCGATAGCCGATCCGCTGTCGCAGCTTGTCGAGGTCGATGGCCATGGTCCCGAACGGATGCCGACCGCGCGCGGCCGATCACCGGATCCACTGGGCGCGCGAAAAAGTGGGCAGGTTCCAGCCCGGCTCCTTGTGCATCCATACGGCCACCGCCTTGCCGACGATATTCCTTTCCGGCACCATGCCCCAGACGCGGCTGTCGCTGCTTTCGTCGCGATTGTCGCCCATCACGAAATAACTGCCCGGAGGCACGACCCACATGCTGCGCGCCTGATTGCGAAACGACTGGTTCCTGGTCTGGATGTTGTGTTCGAACCCGCCGATGACTTCGTCATACACGGTGCCCGGCACAGGGCCGAAAGCGGAATTGATCGTGGTCGCCCCGCTCGGCTCGACCGGCACGAATTCCCGATTGATGTACAACTCGCCGTCTTCGTATCGCACGGTATCGCCGGGCAGGCCGATCACCCGCTTGATGTAATACTGATTCTCGTGGGGCGGTATGAACACCATGACCTCGCCGCGCGCGGGCTCGTCGACTTGCAGGATCCTGGTGCCGACCACCGGCAGGCGCAAGCCGTAGGCGTACTTGTTGACGAGGATGAAATCGCCGATTTCCAGCGTGGGGATCATCGAGCCCGTGGGAATCTGAAACGGCTCGAACAGGAAGGAGCGCAACAGCAGCACGAGCACGAGCACCGGGAAGAACGCCCTGGCGTATTCCACCGCCACCGGCTCGCGGGTCGCGGCCAGGACTTCCTGCTCGATTTCCTCGCGCTTGCGCGCCGCCGGACGGTTGTCGCGGATTTCCTCGCCGCGCGCGACGCGGCCGGGCTTGAGCAGGATGAGGTCGAACAGCCAGATCAGTCCGGACGAGGCCACCAGAATCACCAGCACCAGGGAAAAATCGATATTCATAAGCAGTCCATCATGAATCGGTCTTGAGCACGGCCAGAAAGGCTTCCTGGGGCACTTCCACATTGCCGAGCTTCTTCATGCGTTTCTTGCCGGCTTTCTGTCTCTCCAGCAGTTTTTTCTTGCGGGTGATGTCGCCGCCATAGCATTTGGCGGTAACGTTCTTGCGCATTGCCTTGACCGTCGAGCGGGCGATTATCTGCCCGCCGACGGCGGCCTGAATCGCGATATCATACAGTTGCCTGGGGATGAGTTCGCGCATTTTCTCGACGAGCCGCCGTCCCCGGGAGCGGGCGTGGTCGCGGAAAACGATCAGGGCCAGGGCGTCGATCCGCTCGCCATTGACAAGAATATCCAATCGGGTCAGCCTTGACGACTCGAAGCGGATGAAATGATAGTCCATCGAGGCGTATCCCCGGCTGACCGACTTGAGCCGGTCGAAAAAGTCCATCACCACCTCGTTCATGGGCAACTCGTAACGCAGGGAGACTTGGCGGCCGACGAATTGCAGGTCTTTCTGGACGCCGCGCTTTTCCTCGCACAGGCCTATTACCGCGCCGAGATGCTGCGGCGGCGTCAGCATGTCGACCTGGACGATCGGCTCCCGCATCTCGTCGATTTCGTCTGCCGGCGGCAGCCGCGCGGGGCTGTCCACGAGGATGGTCTCGCCGTTCTTGCGCGCGATTTCATAGACGACGGTGGGCGCCGTGGTGATCAGGTTCAGACCGTATTCCCTTTCCAGCCGCTCCTGCACGATTTCCATGTGCAACATGCCGAGGAAGCCGCAGCGGAAACCGAAGCCGAGCGCCGGCGAGTTTTCCGGCTGGTATTGCAGCGAGGCGTCGTTCAGGGACAGTTTCGACAAGGCCTCGCGGAAATTTTCCAGATCGTCGGCCGAGACCGGGTACAGCCCCGCGTAGACCTGGGGCGAGATGCGGCGGAATCCGGCCAGCGCGGGCGCGTCGGCCGTTTTCGCATGCACGATGGTATCGCCCACGGGCGCGCCGTGGATATCCTTGATGCCCGCGCAGACGAACCCCACTTCGCCCGCGCCCAGCGCCGCGGTCGTCTTGCGCTTGGGCGTGAAGACGCCGAGCTGATCGACTTCCTGGGGCTTGCCCTGGGTCTTGACGATGATCCGGTCTCCGGGCCGGATGCTGCCGTTCATCACGCGCACCAGCGAGACCACGCCGAGATAATTGTCGAACCAGGAATCGATGATCAACGCCTGCAGCGCCGCTTCCCTCGATCCCGCCGGCGGCGGCACCAGATTGACGATCTGTTCGAGAATCTCGGCTATTCCCGCGCCCGTCTTGGCGCTGGCGCCGACCGCGGCGGCGGCGTCGATGCCGATGATCTCCTCGATTTCCTTGCGCACCCGTTCCGGCTCGGCGTGCGCGAGATCTATCTTGTTCAATACCGGAATGACCTCCACGCCCTGCTCGAAAGCGGTGTAGCAAGTAGCGACCGATTGCGCTTCGACGCCCTGGGAGGCGTCGACCACGAGCAGCGCGCCTTCGCAAGCCGCCAGCGAGCGGGAAACTTCGTAGCTGAAGTCGACATGGCCGGGCGTGTCGATGAAATTCAACTGGTAGCGGCGGCCGTCGGCGGCGTCGTGCAGCAAGGTGACGCTTTGCGCCTTGATGGTGATGCCGCGCTCGCGCTCGATATCCAGCGTGTCGAGCACCTGGGCGGCCATCTCGCGCTGGCTGAGCCCGCCGCAAGACTGGATGAAACGGTCCGCCAGCGTCGACTTGCCATGATCGATATGCGCGATGATGGAGAAATTGCGGATAAGAGCCTGATCGGTCACGATGGCGGCGGGACGGCGGCGAAAATCAGTCGGCAAGTCTACTCCATCGACCCGCCGATTGCAGGAATCCGGGCGCCGGACAAGTCGACTCGCCGCGCCGGCGCGGCCGGAGCACAGCGATTGCTGTTGTCGGCAAGGCCGCACGATATCCGCGCCGATCCGGCGGGCGAGCATTCGCTCCCGGTCCGGCGTCTCGGCAGCCATGTACCATGTATCCTCTGAATAATCCCATCCATGGAATGATTCATCGCCGCAAGACAAAAGCGCGGTCTTGTCTCGCTGCGGGATGCTTCAGGCGCGTTTCAGGGCAATTCCAGCGCAAGGCCGCGACTTTCGCCCCGGCGCAGGATTTCCAGCGGTATCGAGCCTGCTTCGGGCAATGTCGCGACGACGCGCGCGAAATCCCGCATCGACTCGACCGGAGCGCCGTTGAGGCGGGTGATCACGTCGTTCAATTGCAGGCCGGAGTCGCTGCCGGGGCCGGGGGCCATCTGCGCCACGCGCACGCCGCGGATGCCCGCGACCCGGCGGATTTCCTCGCCGAGTTCGGCGACGCGGACGCCGAGGGGATTGTCGAATCGCGGACCGGGGCCTTGCGGCGCCGGCCCGGCGGCCGCGGCGCCGGCATTGATCGGCGAACTGCCGAGGGTTACCCGGAAGTTGCGCTCTTCGCCTTCCCTGCGCGCGACGACTTCGACGCTGGCGCCCGGACGATATTGGCCGACGCGGAACGGCAGTTCGGTGTAATAGCCGATTTCATGGCCGTCGAAGCCGACGATGATATCGCCGGCGCGAAGGCCGGCGCGCTCCGCCGGACTCGCGGGCTGCACGCGGTCGATGAAAGCGCCGACAGGCCGCGGCAAACCCGCCCTTTGAGCCGTTTCATGATCGACTTCGCGCATTTGCACGCCGAGCAGGCCGCGCCGCACCGCTCCGGTTTCGCGCAATTGATCGAGCACGTTGACCGCGATATTGCTCGGGATGGCGAAGGACACGCCGTTGGAGCCGCCGGTGCTGCTGAGGATGCGCGAATTGATGCCGACCACCTCGCCCGCGAGGTTGAACAGCGGGCCGCCCGAATTGCCCTGGTTGATCGCCACGTCGGTCTGGATGAAAGCCATGTAATTATAGGAGGAGCGGCGCGGTACGGTGCGGCCCTTGGCGCTGACGATGCCGGCCGCGGCCGAGAACTCGAGCCCGAAGGGCGAGCCTATGGCCAGCACCCAGTCGCCGATCCGCAAGGCGTCGGAATCGCCGAAGCCGACGAAGGGCAAATCTTCGGCCTCGAGTTTGAGCAAGGCCAGATCGGAAGGTTCATCCAGGCCGATCACAGCCGCCGCGAATATCCGGCGGTCGTTCAGGTGCACGCGAATCTCTTCCGCGCCTTCGACCACATGGTTATTCGTGATCACATAGCCGTCCGCGGAAATGATGAAGCCGGAGCCGACGGCGGGCGGCGGCTGGAAACGGTCCGCGGGTTCCTGCCCGTCCGGAATCCGGCGCCGGAACAGGTCGTCGAACTCTTCCAGCAGACCGCCGGCATTGGCGCGACGCGTCGAAATCTCCACGATGGCGGGCGCGCGGCGCTCCACCAGATCGGCGAAATTCGGAAGTTCCGCCGCCTTCGCCTGAAAAGACCAGACGACCGCCAGCGTCAACGATATGGCGATGCGAGAGGACATGCTTCGCGCGGCTCCATTCCCGGCCGTATTCGCAACGGCCAAATGTACCACAGGATGCCCGGAAGACGCCTCAGGGCCTTGCTGAATCGGAGCGGCGCACGACCCGGCCCGGCAAGGCGCCGGTGTGTTCGCCGTCGCGCAATACCGGCACGCCGTTGACAAGCACATGCGCCATGCCGACGGCGTACTGGTGCGGGTCGTCGTAAGTGGCGCGATCCCGCACTTCGGCCGGATCGAAAATGGCGATGTCGGCGTAGTAGCCCTCGCGCAGTTCGCCGCGGTCGGCGATGCCGAGGTTCGCGGCGGGCAGCCTGGTCAATTTGCGAATGGCGTCTGCCAGCGTGATGACCTGATCATCGCGCGCGTACTTGCCGAGCACCCGGGAGAAATTGCCATAGGCGCGAGGATGGGTCATGCGGTCGAGAAACTCTCCTTCCGCAGCCATGGAAGCCGCATCGGAACCGAAACTCACCCAAGGCAGGGCGATGCCCCTGGCGACGTTTTCTTCCGACATCAGGAAATACACCACCTGCACCCGGCTGCCGTCCTCGAGCACCAGGTCGATGGCGGTTTGCGCCGGACTCGCGCCTCGTTCGACGGCGACCTCCGCAAGAGTCATGCCGGCGTAGCGCCGCAAGTCCGGATTTTCAAACCCCACAAGCAAGGTTCCTTCCGCGCCCGCAGCCAGGGCCAGATTCTCCCATTCGTCGGTGGGCGCGACCATTTCCTCGAGCACCCGGGCGCGGATGGCCGGGTCTCGCAGGCGCCGGGCCCAAGCCTCGTAGCCGCCTTCCTGCACCCAGGGAGGCATGGCCGCGTCGAGTCCGGTCGAGCCGGCGGTGTAGGCGTAGATATTGGCGGATATGCGCAAGCCCTCGGCCCGGGCCGCCTCGACCCTGGCGACCACATCGTCGAACTTGTGCCAGTTTTCCTGTCCGGCCATTTTCAGGTGATAGATTTCCGCGGGAATATCCGCTTCTCTCGCGATGCGGATCAATTCATCGACTGCTTCGAGCAATCGGTTGCCTTCGCTGCGAAGGTGGGAGATGTAAATGCCGCCGTATTCGGCGGCGACTTTCGCCAGCTGCACCAGTTCTTCGGTGTCGGCGTAGAAGGCCGGCGCATAGATCAGCGACGAACCCAGGCCGAGCGCGCCTTCTTCCATGGCCTGCCGCACCAGTTCGCGCATGCGCTCGAGTTCGGCTTCGGTCGGCGCCCGGTCTTGGTAACCGAGCACATGCACGCGCACGGTCGTCGCGCCGACCAGGGACGCCACATTGGGAGAAACCCCTTGTTCGACCAGGTAGTCGAGATATTCGCCGAGCGTGGTCCATTGTCCCGCCCAGCGGGGGTCGAGTTCGGCCTGCATGGATTCATTCAACGGCCCTTCCGAGCGGCCTTCGCCGAAAACCTCCAGCGTCACTCCCTGGCGAATATCGCTCTGGCTGCGGCCGTCGATGAGCAGGGAATCCGTGGCCCAACTCAACATGTTGATGAATCCGGGCGCCACCGCGAGTCCGCTCGCGTCGATGGCGATCGCGGCGTCGCCGTCGAGCGCGCCGATCGCCGCGATCCGGTCTCCGTCGATGCCGATATCCGCCGCATAAGGCGCATCGCCGGTGCCGTCGTAAACCAGGCCGCCGGTTATGAGCACGTCATAGTCCGGACCGCAGGCGCACAATCCCGCAAGCAGCAGCAAGCCCAGGACAGGCGCGGAACCGGCGCGCGGTCGAAATGCGGCGCGCATGACCGCGCTCCCGGATGTTGCCGGCTCAGGGCTTCGGCGGCGGTCGCGGACAGGGCTGGACTTCAACACGGCGCGGCGACTCAGAAATCGCCGAAAGGATCTTCGAGCGCGCCGTCCTCGATCTCGAATTCGCGCTGCTGGAAATGGGCTTCGCGCAAGAACAGGTAGCGGTCGCCCGTGATCAGCGATTCCGCCGGCAACAGGCCGGTGCGCCATTCGAGCCGCTCCGCGCCGAAAGCCGACGCGCGAACCGCGTCGTCCTCGATCTGGTAAATCGGATTCAACAGCGAATCCACGAACAGGCCCAGCGCGTCCCGCGTCGAACTGGCGCCGAAAACAGGCAATATGATGTAAGGGCCGGATTCCACGCCCCAGACCGCAAGGGTCTGGCCGAAATCTTCCTGGCGCTTTTCCAGGCCGAGTTCGCTGGCCACGTCGATCAGGCCGCCGATGCCGACGGTGGAATTGATCAGGATGCGCCCGCAATCCGATATTGCTTCGGGGATCTTCCCTTGCAGCAGATTGTTCGCAAGCGTGTTCACGTCGTCGATATTGCCGAAGAAATTGGTGACCCCGACTTGCACCGGCCGGGGCACGTGATTGAAATAACCCACCGCGAGCGGGCGCAACAGCAGGTTGTCGAGATATTCGTTGAAGCCGAAGATCAGCCGATTGACGCCGATGAAGGGATCCCTGTCCGCCGGCGGCGCGAAGTCCCGCCCGGCGGCCGGCGCGGCAGCCAGGGGCAGGACCAGGGCCAATGCCAGCGCCGCGCGCCGCGGGATTTGAAAAAGTTCTTTGGTCCTGGTCGGCAACATCGGCAATTCAATCCGTCAATCCGGCGATCTGTTTGTCCAGTCTTTCCGGCGAAACCGGGAATCTGGTGCCCAGCCGCTGGGCGAAAAGGGAAATCCGCAGTTCCTCTATCGACCAGCGCAAGGTCTGAATGCGCCTGGAATCCCCCCGGGATGAGCGCAATTGCTCGAACCTGTCCCGATAGTATGCCACTTTCCGAGTGTTTTTTTCATCCGCCGGACCGAAAAACGGCGCTTTCTCGAGCCGCATTCGCGCGCCGTCCAGATAACGCGGGAAGTGCCTGAGCCACTCGAAGGCGGTATCTTGCAGGAATTTCGCCGGCAACATGCGTTCGAGCTGGCCCTCGATATCCTCGCGCGCATATTGACCGGCCGCGGCCGGCAAGGCCGCCAGCTGTTGCCGGATATCGTGCGTCTGTTCCAGTATTCGAGTCAGCAATTGCTCGAGTTCGTCCGCAAGCGCGGGCAACTTCGGCGCCCCGCGTTCCAGCAACGCCGCGAAAGCCTGTCGACTGCGAGGCAAATCCCGATCCAGCCCGAAAGCCTCCAGGTAACAGGCGATCACGGCGTCTTCCTCGATTTCGCGCAGCCCGGGCATGAACAGGACGCGGGCGGCATTGGCATTCCTGAAACGGAGGAATTGCCTGCGCAAGGCGTTGCGCCGGGCGACGGACCGCAACATGAACAAGCGCATCGCGCCGCGCCGGCTTTGCGAATCGGCCTCCCGCCTGTTGTCGAACAGGACTATCGAGACAGAGTCGGTCTCGTCCACCAGCGCGGGATAGCGCGACAGCACGACATCGGCGCCGATGCGCGCCCTTGCGGGCAGGTCTTCGAAATCCCAGTCCCGCAAGCCGTCGCGCTCCAGCGGGTGCCGCCTCCGGCCCGCCGGCGCGCGCCCGGCGAAGCGCTTGCGCAAGGCGGCCAGATCGTCCCCTTCCGCCGCGATGCGTCCTTCCCGGTCGATGACTTGCAACCTGGTTCGCAAATGCGCGGGCAGTTCGGCGGCGAGCAGTTCCCGGCGCTCGACCCGGCCGCCGCCGGCGCTGTTCATCTGCGCCAGCAGCGAATCGGCCAGTTCGCCGTCGGAACGCCGCATCCGCGGCAAGACGCGATCGACGAAATCGGGAACCGGGATGAATCGCCGGCGCTTGTTCTTGGGCAGGCTCCGGATCAGGGCGATGCATTTTTCCCGCATCAGGCCCGGCACGGCCCAGTCGAGGTCGGCGGCGGACAATTGCGCCACGAGTTCGGCGGGGACGCGCAGGCTCGCGCCGTCGCGGCTGCCGCCCGGGTCGAAGACGTAATCCACCGGCAACACATTGTTCTGCACCTTGACCCGGTCGGGGAACTGACGCCGCAATTCGGCGAGCGCCTCGCCGCGAAACAATCCCGCGCGCTTCATATCCAGCGAACGGTTGCGCGCGGCCGGATCCGCCGCCAGCCAACGCTCGAGCGTATCGGCGGAAACCACCGATTCGGGCAGGCGCTGATCGTAGAAGCGCTGGATTTCCCGTTCGTTCACGACGAGGTCGGGGCGGCGGAATTTCTCCTCCTGCTTGCGAAGCTCTTCCAGAAAGGCCCTGTTCTGCTTGAGAAAATCGGCCTTGCTGCTGATCTGGTCCGCCACCAGGGCCTGATCCAGGAAAATATCGCGGGCGCCCGCGGGATCGAGTTTCGCGTAGTCCGCCGGAATCATGTCGCGCAAGACGAGACCGTAGAGAACGGTCTTTTCGTGAACCATCGCCTGTTGCCGGTCCCCGCTCCAGAACGGTTCCCCGTACTCCTTGCGCAACAGGCGGCCGGCGCATTCGATCACCCATTCCGGCTTGATGGCGGCGGCCATCGCGGCGAAGGTCCGCGCCGTATCGACCCACTCGCTGGTCACGATCCAGCGCGCATGCTTGCGCGCCAGCGCCGAAGACGGCGCCAGACTCAGCTTCCGGTTCCTGCTGCCCAGGTAAATCCTGCCTTCATGATGACGCGCCACCTGATTGAGCGATCCGGCCACCAGCGCCCGGTGGATCGCGGCATAGCCGGCTCGCTTGCGGTTCAGGCGCGCGCCGAGCCGCCGGCAGGCATTCAGCAATTGGCGATGGATTTCCCGCCATTCCCGCGCGCGCTGGAAAGAAAGCCGATATTTCGCGCAGAACTTGCGCAATCGCGATTGCGGAATCCGCTCCTGCTCGCATCGCTCCCAAAGCGCGAGCAAGCCCAGGAAATCGGAATCGGGGTGGGCGAATTCGGCCCATTTTTCGTCGCCCCGGCCGCCCGGCGCCGATTCCCGGAGATCGCCCAGACTCATCGCGCTGACGATGATCAGCACTTCCCGCAGACTTCCCAGGTCGAACGCCGCCACCAGCATGCGTCCCAGTCGCGGCTCGAGCGGAAGTTCGGCCAACATGCGGCCCGCGCGCGTCAGGGCGCCGGCCTCGCTCAAGGCCTCGAGTTCGCGCAGGAGCCGGCGGCCGTCATTGATCGCTTTCTGCTGCGGCGCGTCGAGAAAGGGGAAGTCCTCGGGCCGGCCGAGCCGCAAGGCGCTCATGCGCAGGATCACCGAGGCCAGATTGGAGCGCTTGATTTCCGGGTCGGTGAACTCCGGCCGTGCCTGGAAGTCCGCCTCGCTATACAGCCGGACGCAGACGCCGGCGGCGAGCCGGCCGCAACGGCCCTTGCGCTGCTCGGCGCTGGCCCTGGAGACGGGTTCCATGGGCAGGCGCAATAACTTGCGCTGCACGCTGTAACGGCTGATGCGGGCAAAACCGGCGTCGATCACGAAATGGATACCCGGCACCGTGAGCGAGGTTTCCGCCACATTGGTCGCGAGCACGATGCGGCGGCCGTCGTGCGGCGCGAAAATGCGTTGTTGTTCCGCCGCCCGCAGGCGCGCGTACAAGGGCAGGATCTCGGTATTCGGCAAGCGCCGCTTGCGCAGGAAAGCGGCGGTTTCCCGGATCTCCTTCTCGCTGCCGAGAAAAACCAGGATATCGCCGGCGCCGTGGTCTTCGAGTTCCGCGACCGCCTGCGCGACGGCGGCCATCTGCCGGTCTTCCTCGGCCGCCTCGGGAACGAGTTCCGCCGGCGGGCGGTACAGCGTCTCGACGGGATAGCTGCGCCCGGAAACGCGAACGACCGGCGCCTTGTCGAAATGCGCCGCGATCCGCTCCACGTCGAGGGTCGCGGAGGTGACGACGAGCTTGAGATCCTTGCGCCTGGGCAGGATCAGCTTCAGGTAGCCCAGCAGGAAGTCGATATTGAGCGATCGCTCGTGGGCCTCGTCGAGGATCAGGACCTGGTACTGCTGCAGCAAGCGGTCGCGCTGGATTTCCGCCAGCAGAATGCCGTCGGTCATCAACTTCAGCCAGGCGTCCGCCGGCACCCGTTGGTCGAATCGGACCTGGACGCCGACGCCCGCGCCGGCTTCCGCGCCGAGTTCCTCGCTGATGCGCGCGGCCACCGACATGGCCGCCAGCCGGCGCGGCTGCGTATGTCCGATCATGCCGCGGCGGCCGAGACCGGCGCGCAGACAGAGCTTGGGCAATTGCGTGGTCTTGCCCGATCCGGTAGCGCCGGCGACAACGACGACCTGTTCGCGCGCGAGCAAGCGCTCGATATCGGCCGCGCGCCGACTGATGGGAAGTTCCGCCGGCAAGGCCGGCTTGTCGGGGACCGGTCGCGGACGCGCGCGGGCGCGCTCGCGCGGGCGCGAATCAGCCACGCAATTCCCGCCGCAGGATCTTGCCGATATTGGATTTCGGCAAATCCTCGACGAACTCGATCTCGCGCGGAACCTTGTAGGCGGCGAGCCCCCGGCGGCACCAGGACCGGATGTCTTCGGCCCCGGGCCTTGCGCCGGCGGCGACCGCAAACAACTTGACGGCCTCCCCCGTTCGTTCGTCGGGGACGCCGACGGCCGCGCATTCGACGACTTGCGGGTGGCGGCCGACCCAGTCCTCGATCTCGTTGGGGAAAACATTGAAGCCGGAAACGAGGATCATGTCCTTCTTGCGGTCGACGATGCTGACATAGCCGTCTTCGCTGATCGCGGCGTAATCCCCGGTGCTGAACCAGCCGTCGGAATCGATGCTGTCCCGGGTGGCCTCTTCCCGGCCGAAATAGCCGGCCATCACCTGCGGGCCGCGCACCTGCAATTCGCCGACCGCGCCGGGCGGCAATACCTGCGCCTGATCGTCGACCACGCGCAATTCGGTCTCGGGCACCGCCTCCCCCACCGTGCCTTGCCGCGCCCGGCCGGGAAGATTGACCGCGACCACCGGCGAGCATTCGGTCAGACCGTATCCTTCCAGAATCTCGCACCCGGCGAGTCGCAGCCAGTCCTCGGCCACCGAACTCGACATCGCCATGCCGCCGGCGGCGCAGAACCGATACGTCGAAAAATCCACCTGCCCGATTTTCGGATGTTCGAGCAAGGCCAGATACAAGGTATTGATACCCGCGAAACCATCAATCCTGTAGCGCCTGAGCAATTTGACCAGCGCGTCGATATCGCGGGGATTGGGCACCAGGATATTGTGGCCGCCGGCGTAGGCCATGGTCAGCAGATGCAATTGGAAGGCGTAGGTGTGGTACAGCGGCAACGGCGCGACCACATTCGCCGATCGGTCGTCGATCACCAGGGATGTTCTGGAACGCAATTGCATCATGTTGGCGATGAGGTTGCGATGCGTGAGCACGGCGCCCTTGGCGACGCCGGTAGTGCCGCCGGTATAGAGGATCAGGGCAGCGCTTGCTCCCGACCCGGCCGCTGCCGCCGCCGGCGCGAGCGGTTCCGCGCCGACCGCATCGCGGAAATAATGCGCGCCCGGCAATTCATACGCCGGGACCATTTTGCGCAAATGCTTCATCGCCAGGTTGACCAGCATTCCCTTCGGCCAGGGCAACAGATCCCCCGGACGGGCAATGACGACGTGCGCTATATCCGTATCTTCGATCACGCTTGCGAGCTTGTCGCAAAAGGATTCGAGAACGACCGCGGCGCGCGCGCCGGAATCGGCGAACTGGTGCTTCATTTCCCGGGCGGTATAGAGCGGATTGGTCGTGACGATGACCAGTCCGGCCTTGACGGCCGCGTAGGCCGCGACGGGGAATTGCAACAGGTTCGGCAGTTGAATCGCAAGCCTGTCGCCCGGATCGAGCCGCAACCGGTTGCGCAGAAATCCGGCGAAGCGGCTGCTCAACTCATCGATTTCGCGATAGCTCAGACTATGTCCGAAACAGGTGAACGCCGGCAGCGGTCCATGGGCGGCGGCGATATGATCCAACACCTCGGCCAGCGAGGCGTATTGTTCAGGACAAAGTTCCGCAGGCAGTTTTTCCATTCTTGCGATTTCCCGCCCCGGGCGCAATATCCCGCCCCGGACGCAATTTTCCAGGTTCAGGCCCATGGCTTGCATCGCCGAATCCGACAACGCAAGCCGTTGCATTCGGGAGCCGGGGAAGCTCCGATTCGGTCGGAGTCGCACCCTGGTTTGGCGGCAATGAATGATTTCGCAGACGGAATTGTTCAGGGCATGCCCGGACAAGACCGCGCGCTTGCCCTGCGGCGATCAGGATGCTCGGCGCAACAAGGCGCGCATGGCCTGTTCGAGCCCCTCGATGGTCAGCGGCATCATTCGGCCGGCCACCAATTCTCGCACGAGACCAATGGAATAACCATGTTCCCAATAATCCCGCGATACCGGATTGAGCCAGACCAGATGTTCGAAATGATCGGTCATCCGCCGCATCCAGACGGCGCCGGGCTCCTCGTTGTAATGTTCGATGCTGCCGCCGGCATGGGTGATTTCATAAGGCGCCATGGTCGCGTCGCCGACGAAAATGACCTTGCAGTCCCTGGGATATTTGCAAATCAGGTCAAGGGTGGACTCGGTCTCGGCGCGCCTCCGCCGGCCTTTGGTCCAGACCGATTCATAGAGGAAGTTATGGAAATAGTAATATTCGAGATGCCTGAACTCCGAGCGCGCGGCCGAAAACAGTTCTTCGCAAAGCCTGACGTGGGGATCCATCGATCCGCCCACGTCGAACAGCAGCAGCACTTTCACCGCGTTGCGCCGCTCCGGCGCCAGTTTGATATCGAGCAGTCCGCCGTTCCGCGCCGTCGAGGAGACCGTGCCGTCGAGGTCGAATTCCTGCTCGGCGCCGGCGCGGGCGAACTTGCGCAATTTGCGCAGCGCCAGCTTGATATTGCGAGCGCCGATTTCCGCGCTGTCGTCGAGTTCGCGGTAATCGCGGCGGTCCCAGACTTTCACCGCCCTGCCGCTGCCGCCCGCATCCCGGCCGAGGCGGATGCCTGCCGGATTCCAGCCGTAGGCGCCGAACGGCGAAGTGCCGCCGGTGCCGATCCACTTGTCGCCGCCCTGATGGCGCTCCCGTTGTTGCGCCAGACGTTTGCGGAATTCTTCCAGCAATTGCTCGAGTCCGCCCAGACTGCGCAGTCTCGCCTTTTCCTCTTCGCTCAGCGAAGCCTCGAATTGTTTCCGCAGCCACTCCTCGGGCACCCGCCCGACGAGCATGTCCGCGCCCGTCGATTCGATGCGCCTGAAATATTCGGCGAAAGCGCGGTCGAAACGGTCGAAATGCTTCTCGTCCTTGACCATGCACAGTCGCGCCAGATAATAGAAATCCTCGACATCGCCGAAGACGATATTCTCATCCAGGCATTCGAGCAATGCGAACAACTCGGTCAACGAAACCGGAAGCCCGTTTTGTTTCAGGCACATGAAGAAGTTGATCAGCATGGCTGTCGCAGATGACCCTGGCGGTCAAACTCCTGGCGGCGCCGGGCATGCCCTGACTTGATCAGAGCCTTTCCTAACGGCCCGCCCGATGCATGAAGGCGAGTTTTTCCAGCAGGCGCACGTCCTGTTCATTTTTCAGCAAGGCGCCGTATAGCGGCGGAATCGCGTTCGAAGCGTCCCTGTCCTTGAGAATATCCGCGGGAATATCGTCGGCCATGAGCAACTTGAGCCAGTCCAGCAATTCGGACGTGGACGGCTTTTTCTTCAACCCCGGCACCTTGCGCAGGTCGAAGAATACTTCCATCGCCCGCCGCGCGAGTTGCTGCCGGATGCCGGGATAATGCGTCTCGATGATCTTCTCCATGGTGTCCGCGTCCGGAAAATCGATATAGTGAAAGAAACAGCGGCGCAGGAAGGCGTCGGGCAATTCCTTTTCGTTGTTGCTGGTAATTACCACGATCGGGCGTTGCCGCGCCTTGATCAATTGCCGCGTTTCGTAGACGTGGAACTCCATCTTGTCGAGTTCGAGCAGCAGGTCATTGGGAAATTCGATGTCGGCCTTGTCGATTTCATCGATCAGCAATACGCATTGCCTTGCGGACGCGAAGGCCTGCCAGATCTTGCCTTCCACGATGTAATTGCCGATGTCTCGGACTTTTTCATCGCCGAGCTGGGAGTCGCGCAGCCTGGAAACCGCATCGTATTCGTACAATCCCTGTTGCGCCCTGGTGGTGGACTTGATATGCCATTGCACGAGCGGAAGTTCGAGCGCCCTGGCGATCTGTTCCGCGAGCATGGTCTTGCCGGTTCCCGGCTCGCCCTTGATCAGCAATGGCTTGCGCAGGCGAATCGCCGCGTTGACCGCCATTTGCAGTTCCTCAGTGGCGACATATTCCCCGGTGCCGGCAAAATTCATGTTGGTCCTTCCCGAGTTTCCGCAAAACGCGACATTGTAAACCAGCGTCAGGCCGCTTGCTTCCCCGCCCGGCGGCGCCAGCGGCGCAACAGGCGATAGCCCAGCAACAGCGCCAGGATCGATCCGTACAGTACGGCTTCTCCCGCATCGGCGCGCAGGATCCAGGTCAAATGGATGATCGCCAGGATCGCCGCCAGATAAACCAGCCGGTGCAGGCGCTTCCAGTGTTTCCCCATGCGCCGCGCGACGGCCCTGGGCGAGGTGGCGCCGAGGGCGACCAGAATCAGCAAGGCAAGAAAGCCGACGCCGATATAGGGCCGCTGCAGCAGTTCCTCGCCGATCGCGCGCCAGCGGAAGCCGAGCAGCAGCGACATCCAGACGGCGAAATGAAGCAGCGCGTAGAATAGCGCGAACAGCCCCGTCATGCGGCGGATGCGCGCGAAAGCGGGCTGGCGCGCGATGTGCCGCAAGGGCGTCAGCGACAAGGCGGCGAGCAGGAACCGCAACGCCCATTCGCCCGTGGCGACGGCCAGTTCCTGCGCCGGGTCGGGCCCGAGATCATTCGCGGCGACGCGATACGCCAGCCACGCCAGGGGGATCAGCGCGGCGCCGAATACCACAGGCTTGAGCCGCCCGCTCCTCGCGGGACGCGGGGCCATCCGCTTCGCGGCCGCGCGATCAGTAATGCCGCGCGAGATCCATATCCCTGTACAGATGCGCCACCTGCTCTTCGTAACCGTTGAACAGGCGGGTCGGAATCACCCGGCGGCTGAACAGCGTCTGCGGCAGCCTGCGCTCCATGTCCTGGCGCCAGCGCGGATGATGCACTTGCGGATTCACATTGGCGTAAAAGCCGTACTCATTCGCCTGCAGGTCATTCCAGGTGGTATTGGGCCGGGTTTCGCGGAAATTCATGCGCGCGATCGACTTGATGCTCTTGAAGCCGTATTTCCAGGGCACCACCAGGCGAATGGGAGCGCCGTTCTGGGCCGGCAGGAAGCTGCCGTAAAGCCCCACCGCCAGAAAAGTCAGTTCGTTCATGGCCTCGTCCATGCGCAGACCTTCCCGGTAGGGCCAGTCGACGATGGCGAATGGGGAGCGGACGCCCGGCATGGCGTCGGGCTGGACGATGGTCTCGAATTCGACATACCTGGCCCGGGAGGTGGGCTCGAACCGCTTGATCATGTCCGCCAGCGGGAAACCGATCCAGGGAATCACCATCGACCACGCCTCCACGCAACGCAGCCGGTACACCCGCTCTTCGAGCGCATGGGGCTTGAGGATGTCTTCCAGGTGGTATGCGCCGGGCCTGGCCACTTCGCCGCTGATCTCGATCGACCAGGGATCGGTCCGGAAAGCGCTGGAGCGATTGGACGGATCCGACTTGTCCATGCCGAATTCGTAGAAATTATTGTAGCGGGTCACGTCCTGGTAAGGCGTCAGCACTTCCGCGGTGTAGAGCGGCTCCGCGGCGGGCGCCGGCCGGATGTCCCGGAATTTTTCCTCCCACCAGGCGGCGGGCGCGGTGCGCGTCAGGCCCGGCGGCGCCGCGGCTTTCAGCGCATCGCCCTGTTGCCCGAACGCCAGGGAAGGCAGCAACGCGCCGCCGGCGAGCAATGCGGCGCTGTCGCGCATGAATTCGCGCCGCCGGCGATAACTGCTTTCCGGCGTGATTTCCGAAGGCGGGATGTCCGAAGGTTTCTTGATCAGCATGGCGATATACCCGATTCAGTCCTGAGCGTCTGTTTCATCCGCCGCTTTCGTCCGCCTCTTCATTCGCCGTCTTGTCCGCCGTCTTGCCGCCCGGCCCGTTCTCTTCCGGCGGCGCTTCCCCGGCGCGGGCGAAACGGCCCATGAGCATCGCGCGCTTGCGGTAGAACCAGGCGGCGGGCCCCGAAGCGGCGTAGATCGCGCACATGGCCAACAGCAGTTCCTGCGGATTCTGGGCCACCACCACCAGCAAGGCCAGGATCGATAGTAGCACTATATACGGCACCGTGCCCTTGACGTTCAATACCTTGAAACTGAAATAGCGATAGTTGGAAATCATCAGCAGGCCCGCCAGCACCATCACCGCGGCCGCCGGATAGGCCACCAGGGCGGTGACTTCCACCTGGTACTTGTAGCCGACCCAGGGAATGAAAGTAATCAGTCCGGCCGCCACGGGACTTTGCAGCCCCAGGAAAAAGCGCTTGTCGACGGCGCCGAGCTGCACATTGAAACGGGCCAGGCGCAAGGCGGCGCAGGCCATGTAGAAAAAACTCGCGGCCCAGCCGACTCGCCCGAGCGGCTCGAAAGCCCAGCTGAACATGATCAGCGCGGGCGCCATGCCGAAAGACACCATGTCGGACAGGCTGTCGAATTCCGCGCCGAAAGCGCTTTGACTGCGCGTCAGCCGCGCGATGCGCCCATCGAGCCCGTCGAGCACGCCGGCGATCAGTATGGCCCAGCCGGCTTCGTTGAAATTGCCCGACATGCCTGCGATCACGGCGTAAAAGCCCGCGAACAGCGCGCCGAGCGTCAGGATGTTCGGCAACAGGTAGATGCCGCGCCTCCTGACTTGCCTGCCGCCTTCCGAGACGATCTCTTCGTGCTCGTCGATGGGAAGCATGCTTTCGTTTTCTTCAGCCGGTTCCGGTTCGTTCATGCATCGTCGCTGCTTGTATTTTCTGAATAATTCCATCCATGGAATTATTCATTGCCGCAAGACAAGACGCGGTCTTGTCTTGCTCACGGATTCGGCGGCTCGCGCCGTCGAGTCCGGCGGGGCTCTTTTATACCGCGGGTTTGTACCGCGGGTTTGTACCGCGGGTTCGCATCGCGGGCCTGCGCCGCGGGAAGGCTCCGGCTTGATCGGAGCTTTCCCGGCTCGCCGCCGAATTTACGCTTGCCGACAGATGCTATATCATCGCGCCTCGTTTGCCGAATCAAGCCTGCTGTCCGGAATCCCTGGTGTTTTCATGAATTACTTCAATTCCTTGCCCTTGCGCCTTCAATTGCAGCAACTCGGGAAGTGCCGCTTCATGGAGCGCGCGGAATTTCGCGATCAGGCGAGCAAGCTCGAGGGCAAGAAGATCGTCATCGTCGGCTGCGGCGCCCAGGGGCTCAATCAGGGGCTCAACATGCGCGACAGCGGACTCGATATAGCCTATGCCTTGCGGGCGGACGCCATCGCCGAACAACGCGCCTCCTGGAAGAACGCCGCCGGCAACGGCTTTGTTGCCGGCACTTTCGAGGATTTGATCCCCGGCGCCGACCTGGTGCTGAACCTCGCGCCCGACAAGCAGCACACGCCGGTGATCGAACAGATCATGCCGCTGATGCGGGAAAATTCCTGCCTCGCCTATTCTCACGGCTTCAATATCGTCGAGGAAGGCATGCGGATCCGGCCCGACATCACCGTGATCATGGTCGCGCCCAAATGTCCCGGCACTGAAGTGCGCGAGGAATACAAGCGCGGCTTCGGCGTGCCGACCCTGATCGCGGTCCATCCCGAGAACGACCCTCGCGGCGAAGGACTGGAGATCGCCAAGGCCTGCGCCGCGGCGATCGGGGCCCATCGCGCCGGCGTGCTCGAGTCCTCCTTCGCGGCCGAGGTCAAATCCGACCTCATGGGCGAGCAGACGATTCTTTGCGGCATGTTGCAGACCGGCTCCCTGCTCTGTTTCGACAAGATGATCGCCGGCGGCGTCGACGAAGGCTATGCCGCCAAACTGGTGCAACACGGCTGGGAGGTGATCGCCGAGGGACTCAAGCACGGCGGCATCACCAACATGATGAACCGGCTGTCGAATCCGGCGAAATTGCTGGCCGACGAACTGGCCGAGGAATTGAAAGCGATCATGACGCCGCTTTTTCGCAAACACATGGACGACATCATGAGCGGCGCCTTCTCGGCGGGCATGATGGCCGACTGGCGCGACGGCGACCGCAAACTGCTTGCCTGGCGCGAGCAGACCGCGCGCGCCGCGTTCGAGAATTCCGCGGCCGGGGAAATGGACATGGCCGAACAGGAATACTATGACAAGGGCATCCTCATGTGCGCCATGATCAAGGCCGGCGTCGAACTCGCCTTCGAAACGATGACGAGTTGCGGCATTGTCGAAGAATCGGCCTATTACGAATCACTGCACGAGGTGCCCCTGATCGCCAATCTGATCGGCCGCAAGAAGTTGTACGAAATGAACAAGGTCATTTCCGATACGGCGGAATACGGCTGCTACCTTTTCTCTCGCGAATGCGCGCCCTTGCTGGCCGATTTCATGGCCCGGGTCGACACCGACGCGATCGGCGCAGGCCTGCGGCTCGCCGATGCCGGGGTCGACAATCAGCAACTGATCGCGGTCGACGAGAAGATTCGCTCGCATCCGGTCGAAATCGTGGGACGCGCCTTGCGCAGCCACATGACCGCGATGAAAAAGGCGATCTGACAGCCGGCCCGGACGCGCGAATCGACGCCCCGGCGCTTGCGCGAACGGGGCGCATTCGCCATACTTTCGACATGACCGAATCATCCTTGGCCGAGAGAATGGCCCGGCTGGAGGAACGCATGAAAACCATGCAGGCAGAATACAAGACCGACATCGCGCGGCTGGCCGAAGACGCGGCCAAACGCGATGCGGAAGCGGCGAAACGCGAAACCCGCCTGATACTCGCCTTCGCCGGATTGCTGTTCGGCGCGGTCGCAATCCTCAGCTTCGTCATCACCGCCGCCTGAATGCGAGGCGGGTCGGCGGCCGCCGCGCGGCCTCGACTATTCCGGCGTTGCCCGGATAGCGAGCACCTTGGCGCCGCGGGAAATTCCGGTCACGCCGGTGCGGGCGACTTCGAGCACCTTGCAGTCGCTGAGCGCGGCCAGGAAACCGTCGAGTTTCTCGCTGGTTCCCGCCAGCTGGATCGAATAGGCGGTGCTGGTCTGATCGACCACCTGGCCGCGAAAAATCTCCACCGTCCGCAGCACCTCGGCGCGCTGCGCGCCGACCGCCTTCAACTTGATCAGCATCAATTCGCGTTCGATATGGGCGCCGCCGGTGAGATCGATGAGTTTCACGACATCGACGAGCCGGTTCAGATGCTTGGTTATCTGCTCGATGCGAGCGTCGTCGCCGGAGGTGATCAGCGTCAGCCGCGACAGCGACTGATCTTCGGTGGGAGCGACGGTCAGCGAATCGATATTGTAATTGCGCTGGGAAAACAGGCCGACGACCCGCGACAGCGCGCCGGGCTCGTTTTCCATCAGGATCGAGATGATGCGCCGCATCAGGTTCTCTCCGTCTTGCTCAATACCATATCTTTCATGGCGCCGCCCTTGACGGCCATCGGATAGACATGTTCGTCCGGATCCACCAGGACATCGACGAATACCAGCCGGTCTTTCAGGGAAAAACACTCGCTCAACTTGTCGCGCAAATCCTCGGGCCGGTCGATGCGGATGCCGACATGGCCGAAGGATTCCGCCAGCTTGACGAAATCGGGCAGCGACTCGGCATAGGTGCTGTGGCTGTAGCGGCCGCCGTATTGCATGTCCTGCCATTGCTTGACCATGCCCAGGGCCTGGTTGTTCAGGCAGATGATCTTGATCGGCAACTGGTATTGCATGCAGGTGGCGAACTCCTGCATGTTCATCAGGAAACTGCCCTCCCCGGTTATGCAAACCGAAACCGCGCCGGGAAAGGCGAATTGCGCGCCCATGGCGGCGGGCAGACCGAAACCCATGGTTCCCAATCCGCCCGAATTGATCCAGCGCCGGGGTTGGTCGAAGCCGTAATATTGCGCGGCGAACATCTGGTGCTGGCCCACGTCCGAGGATACGAAAGCGTCGCCGCCGGTCAGTTCATGCGCGAGCTTGACGACCTGCTGCGGCTTGATGAGGCCGTTCTCCGGCTCGGGAATGCGCAATGAGTCCTTTGCGCGCCAGCGCTCGATCTGCTCCCACCAGATGCGCAGCGACTCGGCGTCGGGCGCGGTCCCGCCGCGCTCGATTTCCGCGACCATGTCCTCGAGCACCGAGGCGACCGGCCCGACGATGGGGATATCGGCGGCAACGGTTTTCGAGATTGAGGCCGGATCGATGTCGATATGCAATATGGTCGCATCGGGGCAGAACTTGCTCACGTCCGAATTGGTGACGCGGTCGTCGAAGCGCGCGCCCGCGCAGAGCAGCACATCGCAATAATGCATCGCCATGTTGGCTTCATAAGTGCCGTGCATGCCGAGCATGCCGACGAATTGGGGATCCGAAGCCGGATAGCCGCCGAGGCCCATCAAGGTATTGGTGATCGGATAGCCGAGCAATCTGGCGAGCCGGGTCAGGGCGGCGGCGCCGTTGCCCTGGATCACGCCGCCGCCGCTGTAAAGCATGGGCCGCTTCGCATGCAGCAAGGCTTCCACGGCCTTGCGGATCTGTCCCGGGTGGCCCTTTTCCGGCACCGAATAGGAGCGCATGCTGATTTCGCCCGGATAGACGTAAGGCGCCTTTATGCGCGGGTCGGTCGCATCCTTGGGAATATCGATTACCACGGGGCCCTGGCGTCCGGTCGTCGCGATATGAAAGGCTTTCCTGACCAGGGCGGGAATCTCCGCGGCGTCGCGGGCCATGAAACTGTGTTTCACGATCGGCCGGGAAAGGCCGACCATGTCGGTTTCCTGGAAGCTGTCGGTGCCCAGCAGGCGGCTTTCCACCTGGCCTGAAATCACCACCATGGGGATCGAGTCCATATAGGCGGTGGCGATGCCGGTAATGGCATTGGTGGCGCCCGGACCCGAAGTGACGAGCACCACGCCGGGTTTGCCGGTAGCGCGGGCGTAGCCGTCCGCGGCATGGGTCGCGGCCTGCTCGTGGCGCACGAGAATATGTTCCACGTCGTCCTGGTGGAAGATGGCGTCGTAAATATGCAACACGGCGCCGCCGGGATAACCGAAAATGATTTTCACGCCCGCGTCCCGCAGCGCCCGGATCAGCATTTCGCCGCCGGAAAGCATTTCCGCCGTCGCCGTCATTTCGCCAGTCATGTGCCCGCCTCGTCGCTTTGGCATCCCTTCGGGCAATTCCATCCATGGAATTATCCATTGCCGCGCAACAAGAGCATGGCGCTGCCTTGCTCCCGAATGCGACGGCTTGCGCCGGCGAATCCGACGGCGCTCTTTTGTACCGCGGGTTTATACCCCGGGTTAGTACCGCAGGTTTGTATTGCGGGTTTGTACCGCGGGCATGCGCCGCAGGGAATCTCCGGCCAATCGGAGCTTCCTTCGCGCAGCGCAATGTCGCGAACAGCCTTCCGCCGGTCGACTCGCCGGGAGCGTCAGGCCGAAAACCGCGACGGTTTTCCCGCCTGTCCCATACAAGACAAGTCGACAGGACCAACGGCGACCTGCCGTAGGGTCGCCGGAATCCGGGCCGGTCTCTGAATGCGGGTAGATGTCGTCAGAAAGGCCGGGCCTGCGGATGCGCGCAGGTTGTCGCCATGTTCCGCGAGGCGGCCGGAATTCTCCCATTTGCAGCGAAAAAGTCAAGCGGCAGGGCGGGCCTCCGCCCGCGATGCCCCGACGGCGCGAGTTGGCTCGTCAAGTATCCGCTGCAACTGCGCGGCAGGCTGCGGATAAACTCCCGCAAAATCCGCGAAACGCCGAGTTGCGGCATTTTACTGATGGGAACTCGATGAGTTGCAAACGAGTTTGATCTGTTTGGCGCGTTCAGGAAGGTTTTTCAGCAGCCGGCAGCCGGCCGAACATGGTCAGCTGGATAGGCGCGAAGATTTCCTTGCTATGAAAACCCCCGGCCGCAGCCGGGGGTTTTGACAAAGGGCGGCGAACCGCCGGATCAGATGAAATCGACCGGAGTCAAGGGGCCGTCGAACACGCCCGCCAGCGCGATGGCCATATCGGTGCCGGCGCTGAAATCGCCGTCCCCGTCGACATCGACGAGAACCCAATCCAAGGTTATGTTGCCATTGTCGGCGACAAACGCCAGATCGGTACCGAAACCGTAAGAAACAACATTTGACGCGGCAAAAAACGGCGGCGATTCAAATTTCGTCTGGTCTTCCGTCGTCGTGACGAGCGCAATGGACCTGGCCTCGGCGAACGCAGTCGCTGTCGCGTCGCTCATGAACAGGCCGTCGCCATCGCCGACGACCGTCTTCAGGTTGCTGTTCCCGCTGTTGGCTATCTGCTTGATGCCTCCCCTCAAGTCCAGGACCGAACTGAGATCGATCTTGTCGACGCCTTTTTCGAACCCGGCAATTATGTCGAAGCCGGTCATCTTGTCGCCAAAGTTGACTTGAGAGTCGGATGCCGCGGTATATATGAACGTGTCTTTATTACTATCCTTGATATTGGTACCCGCATAAAATGCGTAGGTATAAACCACGTCAGGGGTAGTAGCCAGAGCCGCGAAACCATAATGACGAAGAATAATATCTCCTCCAGCACCGCCTGTAATCTTGTCCTCGCCGGAGTGGTGGACGATCAGGTCGTTGCCGCCATGACCCATGAGAGTGTCGGCCGCCCCGTAGCCGTTGCCGAAAATGATGTCGTCGACAGGACTGCCGTCAACTTTCAGGCCCGGATTCGGATTTCCCGACGCGCCTGTCAACTCCGCCAGAAGGTAAACGCCTCCCGAACTCTCTCTGGCGTCCAGGTAGGTCAGAGAATCAAGAAACCCCTCCCTCCCTGAATGACTGTCGATAATGAGAGGAGCCTCTCCGATAACCTTGATCTCCTCTATTTCATTGCCTTTGGCGACAGAGAGGTAGTTGACGTAGTTGGTCACCTTGGGGCGAACCGCGGCGGCGGCGGTCGAAGTGACGGTCGCCGTGGAGTGCACGGTCAATTCCTCGACATCCTTGTCCAGCGCGAGCGTCAATTTCATTCTTGGACCTGCTATCAATTCTACAAAATCCGATTTCTTGTCGCCCTTGCCGCCGTAAGTATGCAGTTTCAGCGTCAGCGAGTCGTCGTCGCCGTCCGCCAGCATGTAGCTCACGTCGGCGGCCGTGGCCGTCGCCTTGTTGACGGGCGGGTCGCTGGAATCGTCGGCGGCCGGCTTGCTGGAAACGGCAAGACCGGTGCCGGACATGACGTTCTTGAACGTGATTTTCCCCGCGCCGCCGCCGCTCACCATCAACTCGTCGACCCCGAGATCCTTGACATCGTAGATGCCCGAGCCGCCGCCCGCGTCCAGGGTAATGGTCTCGAAGCCCGTGTAGGCGTCCCCGGCGCCCTTGAGGTTGGCCCCGGTCTTTTCCTTCAGCACCAGGGTGTCCATGCCCGCGCCGCCGTCTATCCTGCTCTTGGCGCCGGCGGCGGCATTGTCGACCGTGAACGTGTCGTCGCCGGCGCCGAGGTCCGCCTTCAGGCCGTCCTTCGCGAACGCCTTCGCGCTAACCTCGTCCTTGCCCGCGCTGCCCATGTAGCTCGTGACGCTCGCGCCCAGATTGCTCAACTTGACGGCTCCGCTCGCATCGCTCGCGTCGACCGTCTTCAGCTTCTTCAACCCCATCGCGTCCAGGGTCGTCTTGCCGGAGCCGGACAGCGTCAGTTTCTCCAGCGTCTCGGACGGCTTGACATCGGCCGCTTTCTCCGCCACCGCCGGCGCGAACTTGGTCGCGGACAGCGTCAGATCGCCGGCGCCGGAAACGACGACCGTCTTGATCTGGTCCGAAGCCAGGCGGATGTTGGAATCGCCCTTCACTTCGATCATCAGATCCTCGATGCCCTTGAGGCACAACTTGCCGTGCCCGTTGGCCGTGTTGCCGAACCGGTCGACCATGACCGTCAGTTCCGTCATGTCCCTGGCGGCGTTCTCCACCAGCAAGGTGGTGTTGGTGTTGCGCAGGTCGACGGACTCGATCACCTTCGAGTAGATGTGCACCGGAACGCTGTCCTTGTTGTTTTTCGCGGGCACAGCCGCTACAGCGGGTGTTCCTTCGCCTCCGTCCTGGGTGGCGGGCACGGCGGCCACGGCCGCCTTGGCGGGCGTGTTTTCGCCGTAGCGCTTGCCGTCGTCGCCCATGCCGTCATGCACGCCGTCGAGCGTCACGCTCCTGACCGTCTCCGAATGCGCGGTCGACTTGCCCACCTCGACGCCCATGCCGCCTTCGACCATGACCGAGGTCGTCGTGTCCGTGCCGAAGATGTTCACCTGCGCGCGGGCGTTCACGTCCTCGAGATTGACCGCGGCGGCGTTCATGATCTCTATCGTCGTGTCCTTGTCGTCGTCGCCCAGGGATTCGGACACGACGTCCGCGCCGCCGGCATTCAGTTCGACATCTCCCGCGACATCGCTCAGGACGACATCCATCAGGCCTTCCCAGCCGCTCAGGTCCGCCGAGAAGTCGCCGCCGCTGTCGACCGTCAGCGTCTCGACGTTCATGACGCTCGCCCCGGAAGAGATATCGACATCGTCGCCGGAGCCGCTGGAAGAAAGCTCCAGCGTGTCCATGCCTTCGCCGCCGTCGAGCCGGTCCACGCCGGTCAGGGTCTTCTCGGTGGCGACGAAAGTGTCGTCGCCCAGGGTGCCGTCGAGCCGGTCGACACCCGTGGTCAATTCAAAGCTCTTGCCGGGACGCCGCATCATGTCGATGGTTTCCTTGGCCGCGGTCACGCTGTCGCCGTCGCCGGTCACGCCGCCGAGCACGCTCGAGGAAGCACCTTCCCAGCGTTTCTCCACGGTGTAATAGGTGGCCACTTGCACCTTGTTGGCGAACATCATGGCGATGGCACCGAAATCGCCGTAGGCGGGATGGCTTTCTCCCTGCATGCGGATCTCGAACAACTGCTGGACAGCCAGCAGACCCATTTCGCCCCGGCCCATGCCGCCGTTGAGCAGGCCCGTCGCCAGGGCCAGTACTTCCGCCGACGGCGCTTCGCCCAGGGCCGCGGTCAGGAATTCCGTCGCGAACTCCGCGTTCGTGATGAAGAAGGGATACATGGACGTGAAGGCGCTCGAGGCGGCAATGTGATTCGCCACCTCCAGCAGGGCCGCTTCCGGGCTCATGCCCTTGCCGACGCTGGCGTTGTAGACGCCGTACCACTCGTTGAGCAGTTCGGTGCCCGGGGCCTTGCCCAGCATGGCCACCGAAAGGCCGGTTATCGTATCTCTGGTTTGTGCTGTTACCGCCAATCAGAACTTGTTGATATGCCTGCGTATTTGTCGGATTCGCGCGCGCCGGCCGCTGAATCGCCGCGCGAACATGAACGAAAAATTCCGGCCCGCGCGGCCGGCGTCCGGGGCGGTATCGCGGCGCCCGCCAGGCTATTTTTCAGGAAAGCGGCGCCGCGAAGCCAGACCGAAACGCGGCCGCGGAAAAGACGCGGGCCGCGCGAACGCTTCCCCAAAACGCGCGCGGCGGCCGGGCGGCCGAATCGCCCGCCGCCCCGGTTCGGCGGGCCGAGGGAAGCCCGGCCCGCCGCTGCCACCGGGCCGAAAGTTATCCGCAACTATTTGATTTTCAATCAATAAATATGTAGAAGCTCGGCATCCGACGGCTTTTCCGGAAGCGTTCTCTCGACTTGCGAGGGGACTCGGGGTCATTTCCAGGCCGGGGCGGAGGCGAACCGCGCAACCGGCCGGGACGCGTCGCAGCCGGCCGCAATGCCAGCGTTTCGCTGTCGCCTGGGCGGCTGAAAAATTTCGATAACTTGTGATCCCGGTCACATGCGCGCGTAACGAATGTTGCTATATAATGCCGCTTCGCAACATCTTGTCTTCAATTTCAGGAGCACCCCAAATGGCGGTAACAGCACAAACCGCGAATTGGTTTGTCTGGACTGCCGACGGTGATGCCTGGTGTCGGCCCGGGCATCGCGAGCCGGAAGGGAACGGTTCCCATGCTCTCTCGCGCCGCCGACGGCCGACTTGACTGAAACCGACATCAACGGAGAACCAAAGCGGTTCGTCGCCGCAAGCGAGCGGGTTCCGGCGCGGCCGGCGGCTGCTGGAGCGCTGCGGCAAGGACGGGCGACCGCTCGCGGACGGGTTGTCCCGTGCGGCTTGAGACGGCCGCGCGGGCACGGCGTCGCGGTCGCTTCGCTCCTTTCGCGATGCGCCCGGATAATCCCTGCGCCGTTCCGTTCGCGGCATGGGCGTCGCCGCCGGGCCGGAACGGGCTTTTGTCCCGCGGCAAGGCATCGCGTCATGGATGGAATTATCCGGAGGATGCCCGCATCTGTTCCGCGGCGCGATAGATATCGTTTCTTCTGACCCCGGTGATTTTCGCCGCGACGGCCGCCGCTTTCCCGAGCGGCAGGTCTTCCCTGAGCAAGGTCGCGATGCGCAAGGCTTCCGGCAGGCGCCCGTCCTCGCCATGCGGGGTTTCGCGACCCGCCAGCACGAGCACGAACTCGCCCCGGAGACGGTTGCGGTCGCCGCGCAGCCAGACCGCCGCCTGCTCCAGGTTGCCGAGAAAATGGGATTCGAACTGCTTGGTCATTTCGCGGGCGATGAAAATGCGGCGGCCGGGGCCGAGCGCGGCGATCAGGTCGTCAACGCAATCAAGCACCCGATAACTCGATTCATACAGGATCCAGGTCGCCGTTTCGTCCCCGAGTTCCTCCAGGCGGCGCCTGCGCGCCGCTCGCGCGGCCGGAGGGAAACCGGCGAACAGAAAGCGGTCCGTCGGCATTCCCGAAACGCTCAAGGCCGCGATCAGGGCGCTCGGTCCGGGTATGGGCAAGACCTCTATCCCTTCTTCCCGCGCGGCTTTCACGAGCGCGTAGCCCGGATCCGAGATCAGCGGCGTGCCGGCATCCGAAATCAGGGCTATCGCGGCGCCGTCGCGCAACATTCGCAGCAATTCCTCGCGAGCGCGGGCGCCGCTATGCTCGTGATAGGAAAACAGCGGCCGCCTGATGCCGAAATGGGCAAGCAACTTGCCGCTATGGCGGGTATCTTCGGCGGCGACGCAGTCGACGGCGGCGAGCACTTCCCGGCCGCGGTCGGAAAGATCCGCGAGATTGCCGATGGGGGTCGCCACCACATAGAGACAGCCGGTCGCCGGCATGCTGGAAATTCCTCGCGCAAATTGGTGAAAAACCGCAAGCTGTATTACTCTTTCCGCAACGGCGAAGCATCAGGCAAACCCCGACTGGCCAGGGCCTGCCCGCGGCGCATGGAAGCGCCGCCGCATGCGACGGCGCAAGCCTTCGCATGCGGGGCAACACCAAACCACGCCCTGGTCTTGCGGCGACGAACCGCGCCATGAACGGCGCGCCGCGAATGGAATGGTTCCGGGAATGTCTGGCGGCGCCGACTTCAGGTTCGCGGTTTCCGGATTCTAGTTTGTCTTCGATACGTCTGTACATCCCGCTCTGGCTGCTGCTGGCCGGCTGCGCCGCCGCGCCGGGCGCGCGCGAGCCCGCCGTTGCCGAGCCCGGGGACAACAGCATCGCCGCCCTGCTCGCCCGGGCCGACAGGGCCGCGGGGGTCGAGGCCGCGCTGTTGCGGCTCGACGCGGCCGAACGCCTGCTCGCCGAACATCGCCTGGTCGAGGCGGCCGCGGCGGCCGAGGCCCTGGTTCCCGCTCCGCCGGAACTTGCGGTCCGGACCGCCTTGTTGCGCAGTCGCATAAGCCTGGCGGCGAACGACAGCGCCGCGGCCCTGTCGCGCTTGCGCGCGCTCGCCGCGCCGGGCCGCTCGGAAAGTCATTTCATCGACTATCAACTGTTGCTGGGCGATATCCGCGAAGCCATGGCGCAGCCGCGGCTGGCGGTCGACGCCTGGGCCGGGGTCGCCGACTTGCTCGACGGCGCGGCGGGCGAAGAACTGCGCCGGAAGCTCTGGGGCGCCCTGGAAGGCCTGTCCGGCCGCGAACTCGAGGCGATGGCCGCATCGAGCACGAGTTACGAATTGCGCGGCTGGGTCGAACTGGCCCGGGTCATGGATCTGGCGCAATTCAGCATCCCGCGGCAACTGGAATTGCTGGCGAATTGGCGCCGGACCTGGGAACAACATTCGGCCGCGCGCCGACTGCCGGAACAATTGCGCCGGCTTGCAGCGGCCTGGGCCGAGCGCCCGCGCCATATCGCCTTGATCCTGCCCTTGCGGGAGGCGGCCGGGGCGGCGATACAGCATGGCTTCCTGGCCGGGTACTACGAGGCGCTCGCGATTTCGCGCGAGGTGCCGCGCATCTCGCTGTTCGACAGTTCCGGCGCGGACGATATCCGCCCGATCTACCGGCGCGCGGCGGCGGCCGGCGCGGATCTGATCGTGGGGCCCCTGTTCAAGGATCTCGTCAACCAGTTGCTTGCGGAAGGAGTATTGACGACCCCCACGCTGGCGTTGAATTACACCGACGCGGATCCCCCGCCCGGCGACAACCGGCTGTTCCAGTTCGCCCTGGCGCCGGAAGACGAAATCGACGCCGTCATCGAACTCGCCTGGCGGGCCGGACATCGCAATGCCGCAGCGATCTATCCCGCCAACGACGTATTCCTGCGCCTGCGGAATATCTTCGCCGAACGCTGGCGGGCCCGCGGCGGCAGTTTCGTTTCCGGGGCGGGCTATTCCGATGGCGGGAACTTCACCGAAGTGGTCAAGGGCGCGCTCGCCATCGACACCAGCGAGGCGCGGCTGCGGAGCCTGCTCGACATATTGCCCCGCTCCAACGTCGAATTCACGCCGCGCCGCCGCCGCGACATCGATTTCATCTTCCTGATGGCCAACCCGCAGGCGGGACGGCAGATCAAGCCCGCGCTCGATTTCTATTACGCGGAAGACTTGCCGGTATTCGCCTTGCCCTCGATTTACGACGGCTCCGACAGCCCGGACCTGAATCGGGATCTAGACGGCGTCATCTTCGCCGACGCCCCCCTGATGTGGCTGGACCTCGACATTTCTCTAGCCGCCAGCGGCGCCGAACGCAGATTGCAGGCCATGGGCATGGACAGTTTCCGCCTCTACCCTCGACTTCGACAATTCCAGCAGCGGCAACTCACCCGGCTGCGCGGCGCCGCCGGCGAATTGCGCATGGAAGAAAACCGGCGCATTCATCGCCGGCTCACGCCGGGGCGTTTCGAAAACGGCGTCGCGGCGCCCCTCGCCGAACCCGGCGACTGAGGAACGGCCATGGCGGAGCGCCCGATCAACCGGCGGCGGTTCGGCGGCTTGCAGGAGCAACGCGCCCTGCGCTACCTGGGCAGGCAGGGCCTGTCGCTCGTGCAAAGCAATTTCAACTGCCGCGCGGGCGAGATCGATCTGGTCATGCGCGACCGGCGCGGCCACGTGATCTTTGTCGAGGTGCGCTATCGCAAGAACGACCGCTACGGCAGCGCGCAGGAAACCGTGGGGCCGGCCAAGCAGCGAAAATTGCGGCTGGCGGCGGAGTGGTTCCTGAAATCGAGAAACTGGCAACACAAGCCCTGCCGTTTCGACGTGGTCGCCATTACCGGCGGCGGGCCGGCGCGGAAAGACCGGCTCGAATGGATTCGCGACGCCTTTTCGGCATGTTGATCCCCGCCGGGCATCCCGCGGATAATTCCATCCATGGAGTCATCCGTCGCCGCAAGACGAGAGCGCGGTCTTGTCTTGCCCTGGATTCAATGGCCTGCGCCATCGAATCCGGCGGGGCTCTTTTGTACCGCGGGCTTGTACCGCGGGCATGCGCCGCAGGAAGTTCTGACCCGATCAGGGCTTCCCGGTCCTAAAACATGGCCGGATCGCAGCCGATACACTGATTGCAATCATGATGGAACTGCGCGCATGGATCTGACTTCCCGCATTACCCGGCATTTTCTCGACAGCATGGCGGTCAAGCAGCTCGCCGCCGAAACATTGCCGCCCTCGATCCAGGACGCGGGCGCTGCCATGGTCGACGGCTTGCTGAACGGCCGCAAGATCCTGTGTTGCGGCAACGGCGGCTCGGCCGGCGACGCCCAGCATTTTTCCGCCGAACTGCTGAACCGGTTCGAGCGCGAACGACCCGGCATGCCGGCCGTCGCCTTGACCGCCGACAGTTCCACCATAACCGCCATCGCCAACGATTACGACTATGGCGAGATCTTCGCCAAGCAAGTGCTCGCGCTCGGCCGGGAGGGCGATATGCTGCTCGCGATATCGACCAGCGGCAACTCCGGCAATGTCGTGCAAGCCATCCGCGCCGCCCATGAGCGCGACATGATCGTGGTCGCGCTGACCGGCAGGGACGGCGGCCGCATGGCGGCGAATCTCGTCGCGAGGGATATCGAAGTGCGCGTGCCGTCCGAACGCACCGCCCGCATCCAGGAAGTGCACCTGGTCGTCATTCATTGTCTTTGCGACTTCATCGACACCGCGATTTTCGGAGGAGAAGACGCATGAAACCGAGACTGTTGATTTTCATTCCGCTGCTGGCCGCGTCCTGCACGGCCATTCTGATCGAGAACGCGGGCGAGCAAGGCATGCAGGAAGACGTTACCGCGCGCTCCGCCGGCGCCTTCCTCGAAGATGAAAATATCGAAACCCGCATCAGGGTGAATCTTGCCGCCCGGGAACCGGTTCTGCGCGACGCCCACATCGACGTAACCGCCCACAAGGGCATCGTATTGCTGGTCGGCCAGGTGCCGTCTCCGGAACTGAAACAGCGCGCGGCGGAAATCGCCAGCGAGGCAAGCTCGCAAATCCGGCGCGTCCACGACGAACTCGAAGTCACCGGCAATACCGGCCTGCTCGCTCGCGGCAACGACATCTGGATCTCCGCCCGGGCGCGCGCCTTGCTGTTGACCAATGACGAAATCGCCGACGCCAATATCCGGGTCGTAACCGAAAACGGCGCTGTATATCTGTTGGGCGTGGTCGACAGGGAGCAGGGAGACCGGGCGGCGGCCCTGATCAGCGACATCGGCGGCGTCATCCGGGTCGTCAAGGTATTCGAATACCTGGACTGAGCCGGCGCCGGCCGCCAGGAAATTTTTCCCCCGACGAATCAGGCGGCCATTTCGCGTTCGAGTTCCGAAAGGCTGGCCTTGACCGAGTCGCGATCAAACAGGCGGTCGCGATATTCGAACAATGGCTTCGTGGCCCGGTTCTCCGGCAATTCGACTCCCATCGTCGGCAGGCGCCAGAGGATCGGCGTCACGCAACAATCGACGATCGTGAATTCGTCGCTCATGAAGAAGGGTTTTTCGCCGAAAATCGGCGCCGTGGCGATCAGGCTGTCGCGCATTCTCGCGCGGATGATTTCCAGTTCTTCATCGGTCCTGTCGTTCGCCAGCAGCGGGTCGACCAGCGAACACCATTCGCGCCGCACGCGATACATCCACAGCCGGCTTTGCGCGCGGGCGACGGGATATACGGGAAACAGGGGCGGATGCGGGAAACGTTCGTCGAGGTATTCCATGATGATGTCGGCCTCGTACAGCACGAGGTCGCGGTCGACGAGGGTCGGCAAGCTGTTATAGGGATTCAGGTCCACCAGATCTTCGGGCAGATTGTCCGAATCGACATCGACCATGTCGACGGTCACCTGCTTTTCAGCGAGAACGATGCGCGCGCGATGGCTGTAATGGCTGACGGGATCCGAATAAAAAGTCATGGACGAGCGTTTCGCGATAACTCCCATTTTCTCTCCCGTCGACGGACGGCCGGCATCCGTCAGTGATAGTCCTTGCGGAACTCCCGGCTCATGAGCGCGATGGAAATGTAGAACAGCCCCAGGAACAGCAATACCCAGACACCGATCTGCTGCCGCCGGTGGCGGATCGGCTCGCCGATGTAATAGAGAAAATTGACGATATCCCCGACCGCGGCGTCGAATTCGGCTTCGCTCATGCTGCCCGTGCCCTCGACAAGGCTCAACTCGCATTGGCCGGGGTCGTCCGCGCCGTGATCGTCGCAGCTCACGTCGCCCTGCAATTCGTATAACGCATTGGGCATGGCCACATTGGGAAAGATGCTGTTATTGGCGCCGAAAGGCCGCGCCGGATCGTTATAGAAAGAACGCAGGTAGGTATAGAGCCAATCGGCGCCGCGCACTCTCGAAATCAGCGTCAGATCCGGCGGCGCCGCGCCGAACCATACATTGGCGTCGTCTTCGGACATCGCATTTTCGATGTGGTCGCCGATCAGCGAATCGTCGAAGACCAGATGCTCGAGCACGAGCTCGTGGGGAATCTCGAGGTCGTCGGCGGTTCGCTCATAGCGCGCGTAGCCGAGCGCATGGCAGGAAACGCAATAATTCATGTAGTAATTGAAACCGCGCTGCAGGGAGCCCTTGTCCGTGAAACTGGTTTCGACGCGGTCGAGTTCGAGATTGCCGGCTTCCGCCGCCTCCGCCCGCCCCGACACGAGCATCAAGGGCAGCGCCACGAGCAAGGCGATCAGCGCGATGCTGCCGATCAGTTGCGGAATGCTGATCCAGCGTCCGGTGAGCCGGTCCGGCGGCAGCGAGGTTTTTTCAAGGCGCGTATACCAGGGCATCAGGATGAAGTAGAGGAAGTAGACCGCGGTCATGATCTGGGCGAGCAAGGTCCTGGCCGGGCTCACCGTCTGGGTGCCGAGCACGCCGAGAATGAAGAAACTGACCACGAACAGCATCAGCGCGACGCGGCTGTACCAGCCCTTGTAGCGCATCGAGCGCACCGGACTGCGGTCCAGCCAGGGCAGGAAGAACAGGATGGCGATGGCGCCGAACATGATCAGCAGGCCCCAGAACTTCGCGTCGATGCCGAACAGCGGGACCGTCACCGCGCGCAACATCGAATAGAAAGGCGTGTAATACCATACCGGCGGCACATGTTCGGGCGTGCGCAGCGAATCGGCTTCCTGGAAATTCGCCACTTCGAGGAAATAGCCGCCCATTTCCGGGGCGAAGAACACGATCGCGAAGAACACGATCAGGAACAGCACCACGCCGCCGAGGTCGTGGAAGAGCGTGTAATAGGGATGGAACGGCACCGAATCCAGGGGAACGCCGTCGGGACCCTTGTTGTCCTTGATCTCGATGCCGTCCGGATTGTTGGAGCCGACTTCGTGCAAGGCCAGAATATGCAGAACCACCAGGGCGATCAGCACCAGCGGCAGCGCCACCACGTGCAAGGCGAAGAAACGGTTGAGCGTGGCGCCCGAGATCAGATAGTCGCCGCGCACCCAGATCAGCAATTCGTCGCCGATGACGGGAATGGCGCCGATCAACGAAACAATGACATTGGCGCCCCAATAGGACATCTGGCCCCAGGGCAGCACATAGCCGAGAAAGCCCTCCATCACCAGGATCAGGTAGATGGCCATGCCGAAAATCCAGATCAACTCCCGCGGCCGCTGGTAGGAGCCGTACATCAGGCCGCGGAACATGTGCACATAGACCACGAAGAAGAAGGCCGAGGCGCCGGTCGAATGGACATAGCGCAACAGCCAGCCCCATTCGACATCGCGCATGATGTATTCGATCGAGGCGAACGCCCCGTCGGCGCTGGCGGTATAGTTCATCGTCAGCCAGATGCCCGAGAGGATCTGGATCACCATCACCACCAGCGAGAGCGCGCCGAAGAAATACCAGAAATTGAAATTGGCGGGAGCATAGTACCTGGACATATGCCTTTCCCACGCCGCCGCGACGGGCAGCCTGGCGTCGACCCATTCGAACAGGGCGGTCAGGCTGGATCGCAAGCGCCCGCCGCCCTGCTCCGCCTGCGGTCGACCGCTCATGCCGCATTCTCCTCGTCGACGCCGATCACCAGGATATTCCCGTCCTCGAACGAATAGGGCGGAACTTGCATGTTGCGGGAGGCCGGCGAACCGCTGTAGACCCGGCCCGCGAGATCGAAGCGGGAACCGTGACAGGGGCAGAAGAAGCCGCCGTTCCATTCCGCGTCGAACGGCTGGGGCCGCAGTTCGATATGCGGCGTGGGCGAACAGAACAGATGCGGACAAAGGCCGACGAGCACTACCACTTCGGGCGTTCGCGAGCGGTGCTCATTTTGGGCGTAGGAGGGCTGTTCCGGCTCCTCCGAATCGGGGTCGGCGAGTCGGCCGGGATCGCGATTGAGGGCCTCGAGGGTCTCCGGGCCGCGCCGCACCACGAATATGGGCTGGCCGCGCCAGGCGGGAATCGGCCCGAGCATTTCGCCCGCGAGCAGATTGCCGATATCGAGGCGCACCGGCGCGCCCGCCGCCCTGGCTTGCGCGCTCGGATTCCAGGATCCGATAAAGGGCGTCGCCGCGCCGGCGACGCCGATGGTTCCCAGCACCGATGTCGATCCTGCCAGAAAGCGTCTGCGCGCGGTCGCGGTCCTGGTGCTTTCCTCGGTCACCTTCGGCATACCTCCTGGTCGAATGAAAACCTCGGGATTCCGTACGCACGCCAACCGGCGCATGCTAGCGAATCCGACGGGAAAATTCAAGCGAGAATTCGTTCAATCCAAGCCAAGCCGCTGAATTAATTGTAAAATTTCTTTTAGCGCTTGGAATATTGCGGTCGCTTGCGCGCCTTGCGCAAGCCAACCTTCTTGCGCTCGACTTCGCGCGCGTCCCGCGCCACGAAGCCGGCCTTGCGCAAGGCCGGCTTGAGTTCGCCGTCGTAGTCGATCAGCGCGCGGGTAATGCCGTGCCGGATCGCTCCGGCCTGACCGAAACTGCCGCCGCCGCGCACGGTAACCTTGATGTCGAAGCGTCCGGTCATGTCGACGACCTGCAGCGGCTGGCGCACGATCATGCGCGCCACTTCGCGGCCGAAATAGTGCTCCAGCGGCCGCCGGTTGACGACGATATCGCCGTTGCCGCGAGTGAGATACACCCTCGCGGTGGAGGTCTTGCGACGGCCGGTGCCGTAAAATTGTTCGGTTTGCATTTCGTCTCGCGCTTACAGTTCCAGGGTTCGCGGTTGCTGCGCCGCATGCGGATGTTCGTCTCCGGCGTAGACCTTCAGTTTTTTCAGCATGGCCCGGCCGAGCCGATTGCGCGGCATCATGCCCCGCACCGCCAGCCGCACCACCCGTTCCGGCGACTTCTCGATCAGTTGCCGGAAAGAGGCCGACTTCAGCCCGCCCGGATAGCCCGAATGGGAATGGTAAATCTTGTCGCCGGCTTTCCTGCCGGTCACTCGAACCTTGTCCGCGTTGATCACCACGACGAAGTCGCCGGTATCGACGTGCGGCGTATATTCCGGCTTGTGCTTGCCGCGCAGGCGCGCGGCGACGGCGCTCGCCATGCGGCCCAGGGTCCGGCCCTCGGCATCCACCAGCAGCCAGTTGCGGGACACTTCGCCGGGTCGCGCGCTATAGGTCTTCATCGTTCTCTCAAATCTCGGTTTTCCGAGGGAGCGCGGATGTTACATGAGCATGGCGGGAGATTCAACTTGCCCCGGCGCCGCTCCGAATAATTCCATCGCTGGAATTATTCAGGGAAGCTCTGATCAAGTCAGAGCTTCCCTGCGGCACATGGATGTGCCGCCGGATTCGATGGCGCAAGCCATTGAATCCGTGAGCAAAACAAAACCACGCTTTTGTTTTGCGGCAATGAATAATTCCATGGATGGAATTATTCAGAGGATACTCAGGGGACATCTGGCGGATCGCCTGTAACCATTCGCGGAGAGATACGTTTTAGATCAGGAAAGCTCCGATTTGTCTTGCGGCAATGAACAATTCCATGGATGGAATTATTCAGAGGATACTTGATGAAGAGCATCGACGCGGGGATTGCCTGGAATATGGCGCAGCAATCTTCGCCGGACAGGAGCGTCATATGAAGCAAGCCACTTTCAGCAACATGACCGCCTGCTTGCTGCTGGCGGCGGCTTCAGCCGGAGTCGTCCACGCGCAGGACGCGGAACGCAGCTTCTCCGTGAACGAGGGCGATCGGGTGGTCGTCGATGTCGAGCGCGCGGATCTGAATATCTCCGCCTGGGATCGCCCCGAGGTAAGTTTCAGCGTCCAGCGCGGCGAGCGGCATGAATTCGAATTCAGCCAGCAGGACGGCGTGACCAGCATCCGCGGCGAACATGATGGCCCGGCCGGCCTGTTCGGCTGGTTTTCCAACCGGCAGTCCGCGCTCGTCACGATGAACGTGCCTTACCGGCAGCATCTCGACCTGCGCACTTCCGGCGGCGATATCGACCTCGACCGCCTGCAAGGCGAATTCAGGGCCCGCAGCTCGGGCGGCGACATCGACGCCGGCGCCATCGACGGCCCGGCGAACGCCCGCACCTCGGGCGGCGATATCATGATCGGTTCGGTCGCCGGCGCCGCGGAAATCGCCACCTCCGGCGGAGATGTCGAAATCGGCGTCGCCGGCGCGGAGATCGCGATGCGAACCTCGGGCGGAGATATCCGTCTGACGCAGTCCGGCGGCGCGGTTTCCGCGGAAACCTCGGGCGGCGACATCGAAATAGGCGACTCGCGGGGAACGGTGGCGGCCCGGACCGCAGGCGGAGACATCGAAGTCGTTTTCGCCGGCGCGACGGCGGCCGGCGGCGAATTGCGCACCATGGGCGGCGACGTGACGGTGCGCCTGCCCGCGGCCGCGCAAGTTGCAATCGACGCGAGCGCCATGGGCGGCAAAGTCGCCTCGGAATTCGAAGGCGTCGATACGCGCCGCTCTCCGGGCCGCGACAGCCTTGAGCTGACGCTGAACGGCGGCGGCCCGGAACTGGTGTTGCGCACCATGGGCGGCTCCGTCGAAATCCTGCGTCGCGCAGAATAGCGCGGGCGCGGCGCACGGCATGCGTGCGCGCACGACATGGCCGACCATCGTCCAGGCAAGCATCGGCTCAAGCATGCGAACGCGAACAGGGACGTTCGCGACCATCCGCGAGAACGCGAGAACGCGAAATGAACCGCGAGGACCGCGGCGCAGGCGCAAACGCGAACAGGGACGTTCGCGACCCTTCCGGGCCTGCCGCCGCGCTTCCGCGCCAGCTGCCCGAGGTTCGCCCCGAGGTTCGCGAAAGAACGCCCGTTCGAGCGGATTTTCGATCTTCGGCGCTCGCGTCGCGGCGACTTGCGGCGGCTCGTCGAGTTGTCCGGGCAGAAAAATTGAATCCGGCCCTTCAGGGCCGATGGGCAAGCGCCAGATAATCTCGCGATTGCATTTCCAGCAGGCGCGAGCGCGCGCGTTCGAACTCCGCGGCGAGGCGCGCGCCGGCATAGAGTTGCGGGATCGCCGCCGCGGCGCCGAGGATCAGCTTGACCCGGCAATCGTAAAAGGCGTCGATCAGGTTGACGAAGCGCCGGGCCGCTTCGAGCCGGTCGTCGCCGAGCCGCGGCACGTCGCTGATGATGACGGCGTGAAACATCCTGGCGATCTCCACATAGTCCGCCGCGCTGCGCGGCCCCTCGCAAATCGCGCTGAATTCGAACCAGACCACGTCCTGGTCCAGATATCGCGTCTCGATCTCGCGGCCCTGGATATTGATGCTGCCGCCAGCCGCGATGCGCGCGCCGCCGGTGGCGAGATCGCGGAAATTCCGTTGCAGCAATGCGTCGGTGTCCGCCGCCGGCGGAGCGAGGTACAAGTCGGCCTGCTCGAGACTGCGCAGGCGATAGTCCACCGGCGAATCGAGCTCGACGACCGCGCAATTTTCCTCGAGCAAGGCGATCGCGGGCAGGAATCGTTCGCGTTGCAGCCCATTCTCGTACAACTTGCCGGGCGGCGTATTCGAAGTGGCGACCAGGATCACCTCGCGCCGGAACAGCGCTTCGAGCAGGCCGCCGAGCAACATGGCGTCGCCGATATCCGCGACCAGGAATTCGTCGAAACAGATCACTCCGGCTTCCGCGGCGAGTTCCGCGGCCACTTCGTCCAGCGGCTCCTTCGTTCCCTGCAAGGCCGCCAGCCGTCGATGCACGCGTTGCATGAAGGCATGGAAATGCGCTCGCATCTTGCCAGCGCCGGGCAGGCTGACGAAAAACAGATCCATCAGCAAGGTCTTGCCGCGCCCCACCCCGCCCCAGAGGTACATCCCCGCGGGCGGCCGCCGGCGCCGCGCCAGACCGAGCCGCGACCATAGCCGCGACGGCCTGCGGCGCCGGAGCGGCGCGATCTCCCGCGCCAACTCCCGCAGCCGCAGCGCCGCGCGCGCCTGGGCCGCGTCATGCAGGAGCTCGCCGCCGCGCACCGCGTCCATGTACCTGCTATAGGCGTCCAAAACTCCCCGTCCGTCTCCGTCCCGAACGACGCGGCATTCTAACCTGAAGTTCCCTCTCAAGAGATCCAGCGCGAAAGTAGCGACTTTGCGCCGGCTGCTTGACGACGAGCCCCTCGTCGGGCGCGACGACGCCTTCGATATCGTGTGTTCTCTCCCCATCGCGGACACGGCGCGAAGGGAGCGAAGCGACTGCGCCATGCTGGAACTTCAGGCTAATTCAAAATTGCATGTTGATTTAGCCTGGAAGATCGCTATCCTTGATGCGACATGATTGTACGCAACCTCGCCACAAAGTTGACGGAAGCGGCGCAGACTTGGCCGTCCATCACGCTCACCGGACCTCGACAGAGCGGAAAGACAACATTGTGCCGCGCCCTGTTCCCGCAGCATCGGTACGAGACGCTGGAAGCCCCCGACGTGCGAGCCTTCGCCGCTGAAGACCCCCGAGCCTTTCTGGCCCAGTTTCCGGAGGGCGCGGTTCTCGACGAGATCCAGAGAGCGCCTGACCTGCTCTCCTATCTGCAAGGCGTCATCGACGCAGACCCGACGCCGGGCCGCTGGATTCTCACGGGCTCGCAAAACCTCTCTCTGCTCGAATCGGTCAGCCAGTCGCTGGCGGGACGGACGGCGGTGTACAACCTCCTTCCGCTGACGAGAGACGAGACGATGCGTTTTCCCCAGCATCCCGAGACTCTCGACGAGGCTCTCTTTACCGGTTCTTACCCGCGCATATTCGATGAAGGGCAAAAGGCCTCGGACTGGCTCGGTTCCTACATCGCCACCTACATCGAGCGCGACGTGCGGACCATCCGCAACGTAGGAGATCTCGCGACCTTTCAGCGTTTCGTAACACTTTGCGCGGGCCGGACAGCGCAATTGCTCAACTACTCGTCGCTCGCAGATGATTGCGGCGTCTCGCAACCGACGGCGAAAGCCTGGCTCAGCACCCTTGAGACCAGCTTCATCGTTTTCTTCCTTCCGGTCTTTCACGCAAACCTTCGCAAGCGCCTGGTGAAAATGCCGAAACTGCATTTCCACGACACCGGGATTGTCTGCTGGTTGCTGGGGATCCGCACTCCCGAACAACTCCGCGCACATCCGCTTCGCGGCGCGATCTTCGAAACCTGGGTAGTCTCGGAGGTCGCCAAACACCGGGCCAACCAGGGCGAAGCGGGTGGGATCTCATTTTACCGCGACCGAAACGGCGCGGAGGCCGACCTGATAGTCGAACATCCGGTCGGCGCCGCGATCATCGAAGCCAAGTCTTCGGCAACAGCATCGTCCAGCCTGTTCGACGGTTCCCGACGTGTCCGAAGACACCTTAGTATCCTCTGAATAATTCCATCCATGGAATTATTCATTGCCGCAAAACAAAAGCGTGGTTTTGTTTTGCTCACGGATTCAATGGCTTGCGCCATCGAATCCGGCGGCACATCCATGTGCCGCAGGGAAGCTCCGACTTGATCAGAGCTTCCCTTATCCAATCAACCCGCCGATGCTCTGCAGTCGTTGTCTACGGCGGCGACCAGTCCCAGCGCCGGGCAGCGGGCAACCTGGTTCCATGGAGGGAATTGCACGAGTTCGACTGGGGCGCATCGGGCTGCATCGTCATTGTCCGAGCCGGCGGCCGGCCGGTCATCGGAGCCAGCGTGCTCGCATTGTTCCCCAACAAGACATGGAAGAAAGCGGTCACAGACGAAAGCGGCGCGGCCATGCTCGATTTGCATTCGGCTCAATTGCCGATGACCGTATTCATCGCCGCAAAAGGGTTCGCGGCGCATCTGGAGCGCGCCTGGAAACCGGCAGACGGACCGCTGGACGCAGAACTGACAGAGTTGCCCGATGGCGGCGCTGTCATCTTCCCGAACGGTGCGGGGCATGTGCCGGTTCTGAGAGGACGGCTCAATCCGATCAGGGACGACCTTGACCGCACATGCCTCTACGCCGACAACATCGCCGTCAACGGCGGACTCCAGCAGCCAGCGGGCCTTGCTCTCGGCGAGGAGTTGCGCCTCGGCGATGCCGAGGGACAGGAGGCGACGGTCCGGATTGTCGACATCGTCGGCCGGGCCGCCCTGGTGCAATATCATCAGGAATAACGGCGGCCGCGGGTTTCTTCAATGAGTCGAAATCAGCCAGAATGAGCCGATACCGCGGGCCTGCGCCGCGGGAAAGCCCCGACTTGATCAGCGCTGTCCCGAGCAACGGACTGTTCCGGGGACGGGATTGTGCGGGGAATGTCCGGATGCGCGGGAGACCGGCTCGCCACATGCGGTATACTTGCCGCTTGGCCCTGTCGCCGCATTCGGCGCGCAACAAAGGTTTCTCGCTTGACCATCTGGATTACCGGAATCGCCTGTCTGGCCCTCGGGCTTGTCATCGGCGCCGCCTGCGCCAGCCGCTTCGGCGGAGGGTCCGCGCGCGTGCGCGAACTCGAGGAGCAGTTGCGGCGACTGCGCGAAAGCGACCGGGATTACCGGGAAAGCGTCGCCGAGCATTTCAGCGCTACCGCCGGACTCGTCAAGCAGATGACCGAAAGCTACAAGGACGTGTACCAGCATCTCGCCGCCGGCGCCCAGTCCCTTTGCTCCGCCGAAGTGGCCAGCCGCCTGTTGCCGGCCAATACCGACGCCGTATTCGAAGGAAGCCGCTCCGAAACCGAACAACTCGGCATGCTGCCGCCCAAGGATTACGCCGCGAAGCAGGATCCGTCCCGCAAGGGCGCCCTCGCCGAGGATTTCGGTCTCGACAAGCCGCAGCCCGAAGACGACCCGATCGCCGCCGGCCGGGGCTCCTGACGCCGGGACCGCCGCTGCGCCCATGACCGCCTACAATCTCACCCATCTGAAGCAGCTTGAAGCGGAGAGCATCCATATCATCCGCGAAGTCGCCGCCGCGTTCGAAAATCCCGTGATGATGTATTCCATCGGCAAGGACTCCTCGGTGATGCTGCATCTGGCGCGCAAGGCGTTCTGGCCCGGCCGTCTGCCCTTCCCCCTGCTGCATGTGGACACCACCTGGAAATTTCGCGAGATGATCGCCTTTCGCGACGCCCAGGCGGAGAAATTCGGCCTCGACCTGATCGTGCATATCAACGAGGAAGGCGTAAAGGCGGGCATCAACCCTTTCGTCCACGGCAGCGAAAAACACACCGACATCATGAAGACCCAGGCGCTGAAACAGGCCCTGGACAGGCACCGCTTCGACGCCGCTTTCGGCGGCGCGCGCCGGGACGAGGAAAAGTCGCGCGCCAAGGAGCGCGTGTTCTCCTTCCGCGACGCCGATCACGTCTGGGATCCGCGCAACCAGCGGCCCGAGTTGTGGAATCTGTACAACACCCATATCGACAAGGGCGAGAGCATCCGCGTGTTCCCGCTGTCGAACTGGACCGAACTCGACATCTGGCAATACATCTATCTCAACGATATCGACATCGTGCCCCTGTATTTCGCCAAACGCCGGCCGGTGGTCGAAGTCGACGGCGTCGACATTCTCGTCGACGACGACCGCATGCCCTTGCGCAAGGACCAGCCGGTAACGATCAAGATGGTGCGCTTCCGCACCCTGGGCTGCTATCCGCTGACCGGCGCCGTGGAGTCCGCCGCCGAGACCTTGCCCGACATCGTCCGCGAGATGTTGCTGACTACAAGTTCGGAGCGCCAGGGCCGACTGATCGACTCCGATCAGGCAGCTTCGATGGAACAGAAAAAACGCCAGGGCTATTTCTGAGGATATCAGGATGAACCAGCATCCCGAATACGCCATGGCCGATATCAAGGCCTATCTGGCGCAGCACGAGCGCAAGGAATTATTGCGCTTCCTCACTTGCGGCAGCGTCGACGACGGCAAGAGCACCCTGATCGGGCGCCTGTTGCACGACTCCAAGCTGATCTACGAAGATCAACTCGCCGCCATCGAGAACGACAGCCTCAGGTCGGGCGGCCTCGACGGCAAACTCGACCTGTCGCTGCTGGTCGACGGCCTGCAGGCGGAACGCGAGCAAGGCATTACCATCGATGTCGCCTATCGGTATTTTTCCACGGCCAAACGCAAGTTCATCATCGCCGATACGCCCGGCCACGAACAATATACGCGCAACATGGCCACCGGCGCCTCGAATTGCGACCTCGCCATCATCCTGATCGACGCCCGCCGCGGCGTAATGACCCAGACCCGCAGGCACAGCTTCATCGTTTCCCTGCTCGGCATCCGCAGCATCATCGTCGCCGTGAACAAGATGGATCTGGTCGACTTCTCCGAGGCGGTTTTTAACCGCATCCGCGATGAATATCTTGCATTCAGCGCCCGGCTCGAAGGCGTCGAGCCGCGTTTCATCCCGCTGTCGGCCAAACATGGCGACAACGTCGTGCGCGCCAGTTCGAACATGGCCTGGTACGCGGATCAGCCGCTGATGACAATGCTGGAAACCGTGGAATTGTCCGCCAGACGCAATTTTTCGGACTTCCGTTTTCCCGTGCAATACGTCAACCGCCCGAACCAGAATTTTCGCGGTTATTGCGGCACGGTCGCCTCGGGCGTCGCGCGCAAGGGCGACGATATCGTCGTGCTGCCTGCCGGCGGCAAGAGCAGGATCAAGTCCATCGTCACCTTCGACGAGGAGCTCGAACTCGCTTTCGCCGACATGGCGGTGACGCTGACGCTGGAAGATGAAATCGATGTCGGCCGCGGCGACTTGCTCGCGCATCCGGATAATCCGCCTGTCAGCGGCAAGCGGCTCGACGCCACCGTGGTGTGGATGGCCGAACAGGCGCTGTTGCCCGGCGTGCGATATCGGGTCAAGTTCGGCGCGCGCACGGTTGCCGGCACGGTCAAATCCGTGCGTCATGTCGTCGATGTCGCCAATCTGGCCGAACGTCCGGCGACCAGGCTCGAACTGAATGAAATCGGCCGCCTCGAAATCGTGCTGGAAGAGACCGCGCATTTCGACAGCTATCGCGAAAACCGCGCCACCGGCAGCTTCATCCTGATCGACCGGCTCAGCAATGCGACCGCAGGCGCCGGCATCATCCATTGCAAGCAGGCCCGCAATCCGCGCGCGGTCCACTCCGGCGGCCATGTCAGCAGCGAGGAGCGCGCCGCGCGCTACGGTCAGCGCCCCGTCACCATCATGTTTATCGGCATTTCCGGATCGGGCAAATCGACTCTCGCTCACGCGCTGGAACGCCGGCTGTTCGATCTCGGCCGCTTCAGCACCGTGCTCGACGGCAAGGCCATGCGCCTGGGCATCAGCCGGGATCTGCCGCACGACGCCGAAGGCCGGGCCGAAAACCTGCGCCGCAGCGCCCATATCGCCCGCTTCCTGAATGATTCGGGGCTGATCTGCTGCGCCGCTTTCGTGGCGCCGAATGAAGATTCGCGCGAACACGCCGTCAGCGTGATCGGCCGGCGGAACTGCTATCTGGTCTATCTCAACCCGCCGCTCGCTGTCTGCATGCAACGCGACCCCAGCGGGCTCTATGCTGCGGCTCGCGAAGGCGAAGCGGCCCACGTGCCGGGTCTCACTTTTCCGTATCGGCCGCCGGCGGAGGTTCGCCTCGAACTCGATACCGGCGCGCTGACGGTCGAGCAATGCGTCGACCAGGTCATGGCGCTGATGGAAGCCGATCAAATAATCTAGGGAAGCTCTGATCAAGTCAGAGCTTCCCTGCGGCACATGGATGTGCCGCCGGATTCGATGGCGCAAGCCATTGAATCCGGGAGCAAAACAAAACCACGCTTTTGTTTTGCGGCAATGAATAATTCCATGGATGGAATTATTCAGAGGATACCCAGGAGCCTGCGCCGCAGGAAAATCCTGATAAATCAGAGCGTTCCTAGACAGGATTCGGCACGTCGATGAATTCGTGCGCGATGCCGAAGCGCGCGGCCAGATGTTCGCCGAGCGCCTGCACTCCATATCGTTCGGTAGCGTGATGGCCGGCCGCCAGATAATGCAGGCCGGACTCCCGCGCCGCGTGCACCGTCTGCTCGGAGATTTCCCCGCTCAGATAAGCGTCGACGCCGGCGACGGCGGCCTGTTCGATATAGCCCTGGGCCGCGCCGGTGCACCAGGCGATGGTTTCGATATCATGATCGCCGCCGCTGATCGCCAGCGGCGCCCGTCCCAGGATTTCAGCGACTCGCCCGGCGAAGGCGGCGAGTCCCAGCGGCTCCTCGAGTCTGCCGCGCAATACCAGCGGGAAGCCGTCGCGACGGTGGATATCGCCCTCGATCAACAGGCCGAGACGACGCGCGAGTTGCGCGTTATTGCCGACTTCCCCGTGCGCGTCGAGCGGCAGATGGAACGCGATCAGGCTGAGATCGTATCTGAGCAGGGCGGCGATCCGCTGTTTGCGATAGCCCCTGATCGCCGGATTCTCGCCCTTCCAGAAATAGCCGTGGTGAACGAGCAGGGCATCGGCCCCGGCGGCGGCCGCGCGTTCGATCAGTTCGCCGCAGGCCGTGACCCCGGAAACAATCTTGCCGATGCGGGAGCGGCCTTCCACTTGCAGCCCGTTGGGACAATAGTCGCTGAACAGTTCCGGCCGCAGCAAGGCATCGCACTCGGCGCAAAACTCCCGCAGGCTCACCGTCATTGCAACATCTCCGCGCTCCGATGCGAGATCGGGCCTGGCCATGATAGCATGCCCCCGGGAGAGCAAGATGAACCGTTTCCTGCGTCTGGCGAATTTTGCCGGCTGGCCGGCGATGTGCGGCGTACTGATCGCGACAGTCGTCCTGCAATTTCTCGAAATACGGGAAATCCGCGACCGGCTCGGCGAATTGGCCCGAGACGGCGCGGCGGCGCCGACCGGCTCCTTCGACGCCATCTCCAGCGCCTCCGGCTCGGTGGTCAGCATCAGCGCCACCCGGGTCAATGTCGAAGCCGTCGAACGCAGCGGCGACGACCGCGTCGACCTCTACCTCGGCGAACAGGAAAGCCTGGGCTCCGGCGTCATCATCGACCCGCGCGGCTTTATTCTCACCAACCTGCATGTCGTCGATACCCTGTTCGACGCTTTCGACGCCACCGTGACCTTGAGCGACGGCCGCCGCACTCCGGCCACGGTGGTCGCCTGGGACGAAAGCAACGATCTGGCGGTATTGCACATAAATATGGAAGCTCTGACGCCGATCGCGGTGGCCGACGCAAGCGGCCTAGCCGTCGGCGACATGGTTTTCTCGATCGGCTATCCGCACAATCTCGGCCAGTCGGTATCCCGGGGCATCGTCAGTTCCCTCAACCGCGATCTCGATTTCTCGATCAACCTGATTCAGACCGACGCCGCCATCAATCCGGGCAGTTCCGGCGGGGCGCTGATCGACGCCGAGGGCGCCCTGATCGGCATCAATACCTCGATCCTGTCCGAGTCCGGCAATTTCGAAGGCATCGGCTTCGCCACGCCGGCCGGACTGGCGATCAGCGCGGCGCGCGAACTCGTGGCCGAGGCCATCGCCGCCAACTCGGGCTATCTCGGCGTATTGACCGGCGAGGCGCTTACCGCCCGTTCCAGCGAACTTTTCTTCGGCGTCGATCATATCCGCGGCATGCTCGTGGAAAGCGTCGATGAAGGCGGCGCCGCGGCCCGGGCCGGCATTCTGCCGGGCGACGTGATTACCGCCATCAACGACAGCACCGTGGTCGACGATGAAAGCATCGTCATGGAAGTCCGCGAAAAGAAGCCCGGCGACATCGTGCGAGTGCAGGTCTATCGCCAGGGCCGCGCGCTGGAATTCGAGGCCGCTCTCGGTTTCGGTCAGGCGATATTGTTCGATCCCTGAGCAATCCCCCGCGCCATTCCATCCGCGGCGGCGCTTTCTTGTATCGCGGGGACGCTCTCTTGTACTGCGGGCATGTGCCGCAGGAAAGCGCTGACTTGATCGGAACTTTCCCATGTATCCTTGAATAATTCCATCCATGGAATTATTCATTGCCGCAAAACAAAAGCGTGGTTTTGTCTTGCTCCCGGATTCGGCGGCTCGCGCCGTCGAATCCGGCGGCGCTCTTCATGTATCGCGGGCATGTGCCGCAGGGAAGCTCTGACTTGATCAGAGCTTCCCTATGAATCGCCGGAACGGCCCGGGCGGCCGGGCAGCCGGTATTCCGCGGCCCTGGCGTGGGCGTGCAGGCCCTCGCTGCGGCCGAGTTCCGCGGCGGTGGCCGCGAGTCCGGCGGCGCCGGCCGCCGAGCAGTGGATGATCGAACTGCGTTTCTGGAAATCGGCCACGCCGAGCGCGGACGAAAAGCGCGCGGTGCCCGAAGTCGGCAATACATGGCTTGGCCCGGCGCAATAGTCGCCCAGCGCTTCCGCGCTATGGCGGCCCATGAAGATCGCGCCGGCATGCTCGACATGTTCGAGCAGGGCCTGCGGATCCTCGACCGACAATGCAAGATGTTCGGGGGCGATCCGGTTGCTGATCGCGGCGGCTTGTTCGAGATCGCCGGCGAGGATGAAGAGCGCGCGCTTATTGATGCTCGCGGCAATAATCTCGCGTCGCTCCATGTCGGGCAAGTGCCGCCGCATGGCTTGCGCCACGGCTTCGAGACAGGCGGCGTCGTCGGCGATCAGGATCGACTGCGCCTGTTCGTCGTGTTCGGCCTGGGAGAACAGATCCATGGCGACCCAGTCGGGGTCGGCGCCGCCGTCGCAGATCACGGTCAACTCGGTCGGGCCGGCGATCATGTCGATGCCCACTTCGCCGAAGACCTGTTTCTTCGCGACGGCGACATAGATATTGCCGGGGCCGGCGATCTTGTCCACTTGCGGCACGGTTTCGGTGCCGTAAGCCATGGCGCCGACGGCCTGGGCGCCGCCGACGGCATACAGGCGATCCACTCCGGCCAGCGCCGCCGCGGCCAATACCATGTCCTTGCCCGCGCCGCGAGCGAGCGGAACCGCGGCGATGATCTCGCGCACGCCGGCGACGCTTGCCGGAATCGCCAGCATCAGCATGGAAGACGGATAACTCGCCTTGCCGCCCGGCACGTAGATGCCCGCCCGCGCCAGGGCGCTCACCTTCTGCCCGTAGATCGAGCCGTCTTCCTCCGCGTATTGCCAGGAATCCTGTTTCTGCGCTGCATGATAGCGGCGGATGCGCCCGGCGGCATGGCGCAAGGCCGCCGCGCCCGCCGCCGGCAAGCGCGCCAGCGACTGCTCCATCCGGTCGCGCTCCACCGTCAACGCGGCCATGTCCGCCGCGGCGAGCCCGTCGAAGCGACGCGTATATTCGAGCAGGGCCTCGTCCCCTCGCGCGCGCACATTCTCGAGGATGTCGCGCACCCGGCGCGCCACCTCCTCGTCCGCCAGCATGCGCCGGTCGAGCGCCGCCGCCAGCCGTTCGCCAAAATCGGGATCCGACGCCGCGAGGAAACTGATGTCGAGCGCGGGTCTGCTCATGGGAAATCCTTCTCTGCGCGCCGGCCCGCGGCGGCGGCGAGCCGCCGCAGCATGGCGCGGACCAGGGCGCTCTTGATCTTCATGGAGGCCTTGTTGACGATGACGCGCGAACTGATCTCGGCGATGGTTTCCAGCGGCTCGAGCCCGTTGGCGCGCAAGGTATCGCCGGTATCGACGATATCGACGACGGCGTCCGCAAGCCCCATGGCCGGCGCGATTTCGAGCGCGCCGGCGAGCTTGACAAGTTCGACCTGCCGGCCTTGCCCGGCAAACCAGCGCTTGGCGATATTGGGAAACTTGGTGGCCACCCGCAACCGGGCGCCGGGCGCGCGCGCCCGGCGCGGCATCGCGGTCATCAGGCGGCAGCGGGCGATGCCGAGGTCGAGCGGTTCGTACAAGCCCTCGCCGCCGTATTCGAGCAACACGTCCTTGCCGGCCACGCCCATGTCGGCGGCGCCGTTCTCGACATAAACCGGCACGTCCGAGCCGCGCATCACCAGCAGGCTCACCTGTTCGATGCTGGTGGCGAACTTCAATTTCCGGCTGCGGTCCATGTCTTCGAGCGGCGCTATTCCCGCCGCGCGCAACAGCGGCAGGGTCTGCTCGAGAATCCGGCCCCTGGTCAAGGCGATGATTACCGATTCGGACGCCGGACGCATGATCCTGACCTTCAGCGCACGGGGATGCGGCTGATCTTCGCGCCGAGCGATTGCAGTTTTTCCTCGATGCATTCGTAGCCGCGGTCGATGTGGTAGATACGGTCCACCGTGGTCTCGCGCTCGGACACAAGGCCCGCGATGATCAGGCTGGCCGAGGCGCGCAGGTCGGTCGCCATCACCGGAGCGCCGTTCAGCCGCTTGACGCCTTCGACGATCACGGTGTTGCCCTCGACGCGGATCTTCGCGCCCATCCGATTCATCTCGTGCACGTGCATGAAGCGGTTCTCGAATATCGTTTCGGTAATCGAGCCGATGCCCGCCGCCACCGCGTTCAAGGCCGTGAACTGGGCCTGCATGTCGGTCGGGAAGGCGGGATACGGCGCCGTGCGCAAGGACACCGCCCGCGGCCGGCGGCCGCGCATGTCGAGTTCGATCCAGTCTTCTCCCACGCATAGCGCGGCGCCGGCCTGTTCGAGCTTGCTCAATACCGATTCGAGCGCCTGGGGCCTGGTATCCTTGACCTTGACATGCCCTCGGGTGGCGGCCGCGGCGATCAGGTAGGTGCCGGTCTCGATGCGGTCCGGCATGACCGCGAAACTGCAGCCGCGCAATTCGCCGACGCCGTTGACGACGATGGTGTCGGTGCCGTGCCCCTCGATATCCGCTCCCATCGACTTGAGGCAATTGGCGAGATCCACCACCTCGGGCTCGCGCGCGGCGTTTTCGATGATGGTCCGGCCTTCGGCCAGGGTCGCGGCCATCATCACATTCTCGGTGCCGGTCACGGTCACGATGTCCATGAAGATATGCGCACCTTTCAGCCTGCCTTCGGCCCGGGCGCGAATATAGCCGTTTTCGACTTCTATGATCGCCCCCATGGCCTGCAGGGAGGCGATGTGCTGATTCACCGGACGGCTGCCGATGGCGCATCCTCCCGGCAGCGCCACTTCGGCGCGGCCGCAACGCGCGAGCAGCGGCCCGAGCACGAGTATGGAGGCGCGCATGGTGCGGACCAGTTCGTAGGGCGCGCTCAGATGCTCGATGGTGCTGCTGTCGACCTGCACGTTCATCTTTTCGTCCACGACCCGCTGCACCCCCATGCAGCCGAGCAGTTCGAGCATCGTGGTGATATCGAACAGATGCGGCATGTTGCAGACTTTTACCGGGTCGCGGGTCAGCAGGCTGGCGGCAAGCACCGGCAGCGCCGAGTTTTTCGCCCCGGCGATGCGTATTTCGCCCTCGAGGTTGACGCCCCCGTTGATGTGCAATCTGTCCATTGGATTCGAACCGCCGAAAGGAAGTCAGGCTTCTTCCGGCGCCTTGAGATTCATGGATACCGCGTGGATGGCGCCGCTGGCTATGCGGCTTTCGATTATCGCGTAAACCTTTTGCTGCCGCTTGACCGCGTTCAGGCCGGCGAAGGCCGGGCCGACGGCCGAGATCGTGAACTTGCCGTCGCCTCCCTTCACCTCGATTTCGCAATCGGGCAGCTTCGCCCGCAACAGGCGGGCGATTTCGTCGCAGTCCAAGACGCGAACTCCCGTGTTTATTGCCAGTTGTCGAGCACGGCGTCCATATCATTGCCGTGCTGGGCCATCAGGGCGCTGAACTGGGTGAAATACTGGCGCCCGAGATTGATGCCGGCCAGATTGAGATTGCGCAACTTCCACTCGTTGTCGTCGGTCAGGAACATCTGGTACTGGAACAATACGGGCTGGGCGCCTCCGCCGCTCAACTCCATCGCGACGATCGTGCTTTGCGGCGTGTCGCGCGCGGGGTTCTCCGAGGGCCGAAAGCTCACTTCCTGTTCGGCATAGGAAAGCAGGGACGCGCCGTAGAAGCGCGTGAGGTTCCCGCGCAGGATCCGGCCGAAGCGCTGTTTCTGCTCGTCGCTCGCCGAGTCGGCGAAGCGGTTCATGACCACTTCCGCCACCGCGTTGAAATCGACGAAGCGGTCGAGCACTTGCTCGATGCCGGCATAATAGGCCTCGCTGTCGGCGGCGAAGAGATGCCGCGTGTCCCTTGCCTGCTGCAAGAGCGTTTCCACCGCCAGCCGCGCGGTTTCCAGCGCCGTCATTTCCTGCGCCTGGCCCGGGGCGTGGACCGCCGCGAACAGGATCAGCGCGCCTAAAGTTCTGCTCAGTCCCGACATGGGCTTTAGGTATCCTCTGAATAATTCCATCCATGGAATTATTCATTGCCGCAAGACAAAAGCGTGGTTTTGTCTTGCTCCCGGATTCAATGGCTTGCGCCATCGAATCCTGCGGCGCATCCATGCGCCGCAGGGAAGCTCTGACTTGGTCAGAACTTCCCTAGTGTACATGAATTGTCCCCGTCAATACATTCCCGCTTGCAATGCATCTGAAACAATCTTCTAATTGGGCGCCTGTTTTCGACCCGGCGGATTCCGCGGTTCATGCCTCTCGATATCTTCTTCATCGTCCTCGGCTTCGTCGGCCTTGCCTGGGGCGCCAACATGTTCGTCTTCGGAGCTTCGGGATTGGCCCGCAACCTGGGAGTATCCCCGCTTCTCATCGGCCTGACCATTGTCGCGTTCGGCACTTCCGCGCCGGAGTTCTTCTCGTCGGCGGTCGCGGCGCTCAATGACGAAGGCGAGCTCGCCGTCGGCAACGCGCTCGGCTCCAACATGTTCAACGTCGGCATCGCGCTCGGCGTGGCGGCGATGGTCCGTCCGCTGACGCCGCCGCCGACGCTGATGCGCCGGGAAATCGCCGCTATGCTGCTGGTTACCGTGGTTACCGGCCTGCTGTTCATGGATCTGTACCTGGGCCGGTTCGACGCCGTCGTGTTCATCGTCATCGCCGTGTTCTTCATTCGCAAGCTGATGCTGCCCAAGGTCAGGAGCGAACCTTCCCAGGTGCTCGACGAATTGCAGGCCGAGCCGGTCGGCAACTTCAAGGCGGCGTTCTACCTCTTGCTCGGTCTCGGCCTGCTGGTCGTCAGTTCCCAGGCGCTCGTGCTGGCCGCGAGCTCGATCGCCTCGGAGCTGGGCGTGAGCACCGGCATCATCGGGCTTACCGTCGTCGCGCTGGGAACGAGCCTGCCCGAACTGGCGCTGTCGGTGACTTGCGCGCTCAAGGACGAAGACGAACTGGCCATCGGCAATATCCTCGGCTCGAACATCATGAACCTGCTCGTCGTGCTGCCTTTTCCAGGCCTGCTCGCGCCGGGCGAACTGGAGGCGAGATTCCTCCATGTCGATTTCATGGCGGTGCTGCTGATCTGCGCGGTGCTTTCGCTGTTCTGCCTCGTCAGCATCAGGCGCGGCAAGTCGATCGGCCGCCTCGGCGGGTTGACCTTGCTGTTGATCTATTGCGGCTGGTTCGCATTGATGTTGCTGAATGCCTGAGGTATCCTGCGGGCGGTTCCGGCCATGGAATCATTCATTGCCGCAAGACAGGCGCGCGGTTTGGTCCTGCTCCCGAACGCAACGGCTTGCGCCGTCGAATCCGGCGGCGCGTCCATGTGCCGCAAGAGGCGCTTACCAGTCGGGGCTTCCCCGCGCGCAAGCTGGCCCGATCCCGTCATGAACCAGAATTTCTCTTTTATCGCCAGCGCCTTGCGCGCGATCGAGATCGAACGTGCGGCGCTCGCTGAATTGCCGCGGCGAATCGGCGCCGAATTCGAACAGGCGTGCCGCATCATCCTTGCGCGCGACGGCCGCGTGGCGGTTACCGGCATGGGCAAGTCGGGCCATATCGGCAACAAGATCGCCGCCACGCTCGCCAGCACCGGCACTCCGGCCCTCTACGTCCACCCGGCCGAGGCCGCCCATGGCGACATCGGCATGATCACCAGCGCCGACGTGGTGCTGGCGGTCTCCAATTCCGGCGCCACGGAGGAAATCCTCTCCTTGCTGCCGGTGCTGCGCCGGCGCGGCATTCCGCTGATCGCCGTGACCGGCAAGGCCGACTCCGAACTGGCCCGGGCCGCCGCGGTCAATCTCGACGCGAGCGTGCGCGAGGAAGCCTGCCCCCTGGGCCTGGCGCCGACTGCGAGCACCACGGCGGCGCTCGTGCTCGGCGACGCGCTGGCCATGTCCTTGCTCGAAGCGCGGGGTTTCAGCAACGAGGACTTCGCCCGCTCCCATCCCGGCGGACAACTCGGCCGGCGTTTGCTGGTCAAGGTCAGGGACGTCATGCATCCGGAGAACGAGATTCCGCGCGTGCGCGCCGGCGCCGGGCTCGACGAAGCCCTGCTCGAGATCAGCGCCGGAGGTTTCGGGTTGACGACCGTCACGGACACCGAAGCGCGCGTGATCGGCGTTTTCACCGACGGCGACCTGCGCCGGACCATCGATGCCGGACGCGACATTTTCAGGACGCGGGTCGACGAGGTCATGTCGGAGGACTTCGTCCGCATCGACGAAAACGCGCTGGCGGCCGAAGCGGCGCGCATCATGCAGGAAGCGAAGGTCTATGTGCTGATCGCGACCGATGCCGGCGGCGCGCCGAGCGGCATCGTGAAAATGCACGACCTGCTGCGCGCCAACGTGGTGTAGGTCCGCCGTGAAATTCAACTGCGGCGAAGCGGAGGCGCGGCGGCGGGCCGGCGCGATTCGCGCGCTTGCGCTCGATGTCGACGGCGTCCTCAGCGACGGGCGCCTGTATTTCACGAGCAGCGGCGAAGAGATGAAGGCTTTTCACGCGCTCGACGGCCATGGCCTGAAAATGCTCATGCGGGCCGGGCTGCAAGTGGCCGTCATTACCAGCCGCGACTCGCCGATCCTCAAGCGGCGCTGCGCCGACCTCGGCATCGCCCGCCTGTATCAGGGCGCGGAAGACAAGTTCGCGGCGCTCGCGGATTTCCTCGCGCTGGCCGGTCTCGACGCCGCGCAATGCTGTTTCGTCGGCGACGATCTGGTGGATTTGCCGGCGTTGCGGGCCGCCGGCCTCGCCTGTTCGGTGCCGGGCGGACACGAAGATGTGCGCCGCCGCGCGCATATGGTCACCTCGGCCCCCGGGGGCAAGGGCGCGGTGCGCGAGATCACCGATTTCCTGTTGCGCTGCCGGCAACTTTACGATCAGTTCCTGCCGCCTGAATGACGGCGTTTCATGCTAAAGTGTGCTGCGAACAATGCCGTTCTGGAATTATTTTGTCTTGCGGCAACGAATAACTCCATGGATGGAATTATTCAGGGAATACCCAGGATTCCTCGTTCGGGGCCTTGCGCGAGCTGGGGGAACTGCCGGAACCATGGCGATATCGAAACGAACGCTGATTCCCCCGGCGGCGGCCATCGCGGCGGCGCTGGCGGCCATGGGCGGACTGGAAACCATGCGGGATTCGCCGCCGGCGCCATTTGCCGAATCGCCCCATGACGCTTTCGCCGAAGGCGTCGAGCTGAAATTCCACGAGCCCGGCGGCGGCGTCGCTTACTCGTTGCGGGCGGTCAGCCAGACCCGCTTCCGGGACGACAGCGTCGAGTGGGCGCAACCATCCATGCATTGGCGCGAAAGCGGCAACGTCGACTGGCAGGTCGAAGCCGAGCGCGGATTCGCCGCGCCGGACGGAAACAAGGTGCGATTGAGCGGCAATGTCGTGCTCGTCCGGCAAGGCGGCGCCGGCGACGCCTTGACGCTCGCCACGAACTTGCTGGATGTCGACCCGGACGGCAGGATCCTTTCCACCGGCGAGCCGGTGCGCATGACCGCCGGCAAGCTGCGCCAGGATGCCGCCGCCGGTCTCGTGCTCGATCTGCCGGAGGACTTCCTGCTCATGCTCGGCGGCGTAAGAGGCAGTCATGCCCGGCCCTGACCGCGCCCGCATGCTGGCTTTTGCCGGGCTGCTCTGCGGCGCCGCGGCGGCGCCGGAAAACGACAGCGAGCAGGCGATCGAATGGAGCGCCGACGGCAATTCCTCGATATCGACCGAGAACGGCGCGCGCAACCTGCGCATGACCGACAATGTCGTCATCACCCAGGGCTCCCTGGAAATTCGCGGCGACGAGGCGCTGCTCGAATATGACGCCGAGACCAATGCGCTGGACCGGGTGACGGTGCGGGGCGCGCCCGCGCGCTACCGGCAGGCGCTCGACGACGCGGGCGGCGTCGTCGCCGGCAGCGGCGACGCCATCCTGTTCTATGTCGACGAAAACGGCGACAGCGTCATCGAGCTCGTGGGCAACGCCGAAATCAGCTCGCGCGACCTGAACACGAGTTGCGAGACGATTCTGTACGTGACCGAACTGGAGCTCGTGCGCGCCAGCGGCAACTGCGCGGGGACCTTCGCCCCGCGGAACGACTGAGCCCATGCTGGAGGCGGTCGGCCTGGTCAAGAGCTACCGGGGACGCCGGGTGGTGGGCGATGTCTCGCTGCGGATAGGCCGCGGCGAAGTCGTCGGCCTGCTCGGGCCCAACGGCGCCGGCAAGACCACCTGCTTCTACATGATGGTCGGACTGATCCGGCCCGATGCCGGCGACGTCTTCATCGACGGGCGCAAGGTCACTTCGCTGCCGATCCATCGCCGCGCCGCCCGCGGCCTGGCCTACCTGCCCCAGGACGCCTCGATATTCCGCACCTTGAGCGTCGAGGACAACATCCTGGCGATTCTCGAGACGCGCAAGGATCTCGACCGGCATGCGCGCCGGGACCGGCTCGAATCCCTGCTCGGGGAATTCAACATCGGCCATGTGCGCGCCAGCAAGGGCATGAGCCTTTCCGGCGGCGAGCGGCGGCGCGCCGAGATCGCCCGCACCCTGGCCACCGACCCCGGCTATCTGCTGCTCGACGAACCCTTCGCCGGCATCGACCCCATCTCGGTCAGCGACATCAAGCATCTCATCGCCCATCTCAAGGCCAGGGGCATCGGCATCCTGCTCACCGACCACAACGTGCGGGAAACCCTCGATATCTGCGAACAGGCCTGCATCGTCAGCGAAGGCCGCATCATCGCCGCCGGCGAACCGGCCGCGATCCTCGCCAACCAGACCGTGCGCGAGGTGTACCTCGGCGCGCATTTCGAAATCTGAGCGCGGGTTTTCCGGCGCCTGCGCGCCGGGTCGATGCAAGGACAGTGCCAGACGGATAAGTTATACTCGTTGCGCCGCCCCGGGAAGGCGGCGACGCGGGCAAGCCCCGGCCCGCAGCAGATGGATGCGCCGCCGGGAAGCTCTGACTTGATCAGCACTTCCCTTGTTCGGAGGACGCTCAAGGATTTCCGGTTGTATCGCGGCCATGAAACTCTCGCTTCAGCTCAAGCTCGGCCAGCAACTGGCGATGACGCCGCAATTGCAGCAGGCGATCAGACTCTTGCAGCTTTCCCATTTCGACTTGCGCCGGGAAGTCGAGCAGATGCTCGAATCCAACCCCATGCTGGAATCTGAAGAAGCTGTCGAAGGGACGGAGGCGAAGGAATTCGGCGCGCCGGCGGCGATCGACAACTGGCGCGACCATTACCCCTCGAGTTGCGGCGGTTCGTCCTGGGACGGCGAACCCTTCGATTTCGAAACGGGCGGGTCGGCGGAAGACAGCTTGCAGGACCAGTTGCTCTGGCAGTTGAACCTGACGCCGATGTCGGACCGGGACAGGTCCATCGCCGCGGCGATCATCGACGCCATCGACGGCAACGGCATGCTCAGCGTCGAGCTGGACTCGATCCTGGCCGGTTTCGACCCGGCAGCGCAGGTCGGACCCGACGAGGCGCTCGCCGTATTGCATCGCATCCAGCAGTTCGACCCGATCGGCGTCGGCTCGCGCGACCTGGCGGAATGCCTGTTGCTGCAACTCGACCAGATTACCGATCCGGAACTGGCGCAGCAGGCCGACAACGCCCGGATGATCGTGAAAAATCACCTCGACCTGCTGGCGAGCCATGATTACGCCCAGCTGATGCGGCGCACGCGGCTGCGCGAGGCGGAACTCGGCGCGACCATCCGCCTCATCGAATCGCTCAACCCCCGGCCGGGCGCGCATATCTCTCCGGACGCGGCCGCTTATGTGATTCCCGACGTGATCGTCAGCCGCGACCGGACGGCCGGCGCCTGGCGGGTCGACCTGAATCCGGATTGCGCGCCGCGCATCCGCATCAACCAGGATTACGCGGCGCTGGCCGCGAGGGCGGGCAACGGCGACGACATGAGTTATCTGCGCAGCAACTTGCAGGAGGCGCGCTGGTTCCTGAAAAGCCTGCAAAGCCGCGCCGAGACGCTGATGAAAGTCGCGACCGGAATCGTCGAGCGCCAGCGGGATTTCCTCGAATACGGCGAAGAAGCCATGAAGCCGCTGGTGCTGCACGACATCGCCGAAGCCGTGGGCATGCACGAGTCGACGATATCCCGAGTGACCACGCAGAAATACATGCATACGCCGCGCGGCGTATTCGAATTGAAGTATTTTTTCTCGTCGCGCGTCTCCACCGCGGACGGGGGAGAATGTTCGTCGACGGCGATTCGGGCCATCGTCAGGAAGCTGATCGCGGCGGAGAACGCCGGCAAGCCCCTGTCGGACAGCAAGATCACCGCGCTGCTGCGGGAGCGCGGCGTCAATGTGGCCCGCCGCACCATCGCCAAATATCGGGAATCGCTTGCCATCCCCCCTTCCAACGAGCGCAAGCGGCTGGCGGCGCCGCCGCCGGGATAGTCTGATCAGGCGCGGCCGACAAGGATTTCCAGCATGCGAATGGAAGACATATTGACGCCCTCGCGTTGCCTGCGCGACATCAAGGGCCATAGCAGGAAGAGGCTGTTCTACAAGATCAGCGAATTGATCGCCGCAGAGGTTTCCGGCATCGACGCCGACACCGTTTTCCACGCCCTCATGATGCGGGAACAGCTCGGCAGCACCGGCCTCGGACACGGCATCGCCATACCCCATTGCCGGGTGGAAGGCTGTCCCGGCGTGATCGGCGCGCTGGTCGCCTTGCGCGAACCGATCGATTTCGACGCCATGGACGGCCGCCGCGTGGACCTGTTCTTTTTCCTCGTGGCGCCCGATACCGGGGACGACGATCACGTGCGCGCCCTGGCGTCCGTGGCGGCCTTGTTCAGCGACGAAGACTTCTGTTTCGCATTGCGCAATACGCGCGACGCGGATGATCTGTATACTGTCGCCGCGCGCTGAATTCCCGTCATGAAATTGACCATAATCAGCGGTCGTTCGGGTTCCGGCAAGAGCACGGTGCTGCGCTATCTCGAAGACCGCGGCTACCATTGCGTCGACAATCTCGCGGCCAGCCTGTTGCCGGCCCTGAGCGAGCGCATCGCTGCCGGGTCCGACGGCATCGCCAGGGTGGCCGTCAGCATCGACGCGCGCAACCTGTCGGTGGATCTGTCGCTCGTGCCGGGCATCATCGATCAGCTGAAGCGGCGGAACATTCCGGTAGAAGTCGTTTTCCTCGACGCCAACAGCGAAACGCTATTGAAACGCTTCAGCGAAAGCCGCCGCAAGCATCCGCTTTCCACCGACCAGGTCGGGTTGCGCGAGGCCATCGACGAGGAATCGGAACTGCTCGAATCCATCGCCCTGCGCGCCAGCCTGAGCATCGACACGAGCAGCATGTCGCTGCAGCAACTGCAAGACGCGATCAGCCAGCGCCTCATCGAGAAATCGGAAACCGGCCTTGCCCTGCAATTCCAGTCCTTCGGCTTCAAGAACGGCATACCCGTCGACGCCGACATCGTCTACGATGTGCGTTGTCTGCCGAACCCCTATTGGGAAACGAGGCTGCGGCCGCTCAATGGACTCGATGAGCCCGTGCGCTCGTTCCTGGAGTCGTTCGATATCGTGCAGGAGATGTATGCCGATATTCGCGGTTTCCTCGAAACCTGGCTGCCGCGATTCGAGGAGAACAGCCGCAGCTATATCACCGTGGCGGTCGGCTGCACCGGCGGCCGGCACCGCTCGGTGTTTCTCTGCGAAAAACTCGCGCGCCATTTCGAAGGCAGGATCGCCAACGTCCAGGTTCGCCACCGGGAAGCAGGCGCCTGAACATGCGCAGCGCGGATGTTCTTGTCGTCAACAAGGCCGGGCTGCACGCCAGGGCGGCCTCGAAACTGGTCGGCCTCACCTCGCGCTTTGCCAGCGATGTGCGCATCGGCCATGAGAAAATGGTCGACGGCAAGAGCATACTCGCGCTGATGATGCTCGCCGCGACGAAAGGCACCAGCTTGCGCATCGAAGTGGAAGGCCCCGACGAGAACGAGGCGCTGTCCCTGATAGCGAGCCTGATCGAAGACGGCTTCGGCGAAAATCCCTGAGGAAAGCGCGGCGATGAATGGCTCCATGGATGGAGTCGGGCAGAGGATACTGAAGCGAATGTCGGAGACAGAACACAGGAGCGACCGCGTCCGGCTGCTGAGCCAGGCGCTGGAAAGCGGCTCGCTGTATCAGGTGCGGCAGATGATCAAGACGCTGCCCCCCGCCGGCATCGCGCATCTGCTCGAATCCTCGCCGCCGAAAGCCCGCGCCGTGCTGTGGCAATTGCTCGACAAGGATGTCGAAGGCGAGGTCATCCAGTCCCTGAACGAAGACCTGCAAGGCGAATTCCTGCGCGAATACAACGCCGCGGAAGTCGCCGAACTCGGGACCGGACTCGAGCCCGACGATCTGGCCGACATCCTCCAGCAACTGCCCCGGCAAGTCGCCGCCGAAGCGCTGCAGGCGATGGACGAACAGGACCGGCAGCGCGTGGAGACGGTGCTTTCCCACGCCGAGGACACCGCCGGCGGCCTGATGAATATCGACACCATCACCGTGCGCAAAGGCCATTCGGTGGAACTGGTATTGCGCTACCTGCGCCGGCACGACGCCATTCCCGAGATGACCGACAATATCCACGTGGTGAATCGCCAGGACATTTTCCTCGGCATCCTGCCCTTGCGCGAACTGCTCGTCGCCGACCCGGCCGCGCTGGTCATGGATATCATGCGCGCCGATATCGAGGCGATTCCGGTCGCCATGCCAGCGCAACAGGTGGCGCATCTGTTCGAACAGCACGGCTGGGTTTCGGCGCCGGTGGTCGACGAGCGCGGCAAGCTTGTCGGCCGCATCACCATCGACGATGTGGTCGACGTCATCCGCGACAGTTCCGAGCATCCGCTGATGGGCATGGCCGGCCTCGACGAAGAGCACGATACTTTCGCCCCGGCGCTCAAGACCGCGCGCCGCCGCGCCCTCTGGCTCGGCATCAATCTGGTCGCCGCGGCGCTCGCCGCATTCGTGATCTACCTGTTCCAGGATGTCGTCGACCGGATCGTCTATCTGGCCGTGCTCATGCCCATCGTCGCCAATATGGGCGGCGTCGCCGGCACCCAGACGCTTACCCTGGTGATCCGCAGCATCGCTCTCGGCCATATCGGCCCGTCCAACAGCGCCTGGCTCGTGATCCGCGAACTCAACGCGGCCCTGCTCAACGGCCTGGTCTGGGCGCTGGCCATGGGACTAATCGCCATGGTCTGGTACAACGACCTGCGGCTGGCGCTGATCGCCGGCATCGCGATGATGATCAATCTGGTCAGCGCCGCCCTGACCGGCGCCTACCTGCCCCTGTTCCTGCGCCGCGTCAATCTCGACCCGGCCCTGGCCGGCTCCGTGATCCTGCATACGCTCACCGATTCCATCGGCTTCTTCGCCGTGCTGGTGCTGGCGGAAATGTTCTATTTGTCCGCTGGATAATTCCATCCATGGAATTATCCAGCGCCGCAAGACAAAAGCGCGGTTTTGTCTTGCTCCCGGATTCGATAGCTCACGCCATCGAATCCGGCGGCGCATCCATGCGCCGCAGGGAAGCTCTGACTGAATCAGAGCTTCGCCGACTACAGGCCGCCGGTTTTACTCGGCCCGGTTTGTGTACTACCATCGCTGCCACTTGCTGAATCCGGGCCGGAAGAAACGGAGACGATATGTCGGAGAAGCGCGACGACGCCTATTGGAAGGCCAATATCCGGCTGGTGCTGAGCCTGCTCGCGATATGGTTCATCGCGTCTTTCGGCGCCGGCATATTGCTCGTCGACGCGCTCGACAACATCCGCCTGGGCGGCTTCAAGCTCGGCTTCTGGATGGCCCAGCAAGGCGCCATCTTCGTTTTCATCCTCCTCATCTTCGTCTACATCCGGCGCATGGACCGGCTCGACGAGCGCTATCGCCGCTCCGGGTCCGGCCGGGAAGACTCCGCGCAATGAGCGTTCAGTTCTGGACTTCCCTGTTCATCGTCCTCAGCTTCGGGCTATATATCGGCATCGCCATCTGGTCGCGGGTGCGTTCGACCCGGGATTTCTATGTGGCGGGCAAGCACGTGCCGCCCATCGCCAACGGCATGGCCACCGCCGCCGACTGGATGTCGGCCGCCTCCTTCATCTCCATGGCGGGGCTGATCTCCTTCCTCGGCAGAGACGGCGCTTTCTATCTGATGGGCTGGACCGGCGGCTACGTGTTGCTGGCGCTGCTGCTCGCGCCCTATCTGCGCAAATTCGGCAAGTACACCGTGCCCGATTTCATCGGCGACCGGTATTACTCCCAGACCGCGCGCATCGTCGCGGTATTTTGCGCCATCGTGATTTCCTTCGTTTACGTCTGCGGGCAGATGCAAGGCGCCGGCATCGTATTCTCCCGCTTTCTCGAGGTCGATATCGCGTACGGCGTGATGATCGGCATGACTATCGTGTTTTTCTATGCGGTGCTCGGCGGCATGAAAGGCATTACCTATACCCAGGTCGCGCAATATTGCGTGCTGATCTTCGCCTTCATGGTGCCGGCCATCTTCATTTCGATCCTGATGACCGGCCAGACGATTCCCCAGATCGGTTTCGGCTCGCAATTGACCGAGGCTTTCGGCGGCGGCTACCTGCTCGACCGTCTCGACGGCCTCAGCGAGCAACTCGGCTTTCCGACCTATACCGAAGGCCAGCGCACTACCCGGGACGTGTTTTTCATCACCGCCGCGCTGATGATCGGCACCGCCGGCCTGCCCCACGTGATCATCCGGTTCTTCACCGTGCCGCATGTGCGCGACGCGCGCAAATCGGCCGGCTACGCCCTGCTCTTCATCGCCATCCTCTACACCACCGCGCCCGCCGTCGCCGCTTTCGCCCGCACCAACCTGATCAATACCGTGGACAACGTCGAATACAGCGCCATGCCGGAATGGTTCAGCAAGTGGGAAGCGACCGGCCTGATCCGCTTCAACGACCGCAATGCCGACGGCCTGATCCAATACACCGGCGACGCGGCGACCAATGAACTCGACGTGAACCGCGACATCATGGTGCTGGCGAATCCGGAGATCGCCGAATTGCCCAACTGGGTGGTGGCGCTGGTCGCCGCCGGCGGCCTGGCCGCGGCCCTGTCGACCGCGGCGGGATTATTGCTGGTGATTTCCTCGGCGGTTTCCCACGACCTGCTCAAACGCGGCTACATGCCCGAGATAACCGAGAAAGAGGAATTGCTGTTCGCGCGCATGTCGATTTTCATGGCGGTGCTCGTGGCCGGCTATTTCGGCGTCAATCCGCCGGCTTATGTGGCCGAGGTCGTGGCCTTCGCTTTCGGACTGGCGGCGGCTTCGTTCTTCCCGGCGATCGTGATGGGAATCTTCCAGCGCGGCATGAATCGTCACGGCGCGGTCGCCGGCATGATCGCCGGCTTCAGCTTCACCGCGCTTTACATCATCTATTTCCGCTTCATCAATCCGGCGGTCGACAATGCCGACAACTGGCTGTTCGGCATTTCCCCGGAAGGCATCGGCGCCGTCGGCGCCCTGCTCAACCTGCTGGTCGCCTGGACCGTCTGCCGCTACACTCCCGAACCCCCGGCCGAAGTGCAGGCGCTGGTCGCCGACATCCGCCGCCCGGAAATCGACTGAAACGGCCGCCGGGCGCGCCCATGCGCCCGGGCAAGCGCCGACAAATCGGCGCTTGCTCAAGCCCTGTGCCGGCCGTGGTCGGTTTTCTCCCAATAGGCCCGCACCGTGCGCTTCATTTCCTTGCGCATGAGCAATATGCCGATCAGGTTCGGCGCCGTCATCAGCACGATAGTGATCAGCGAAACATTCCAGACGATCGTGGTGTCCGCCAGCGCGGCGTAGAAGAACCCGCATATGTAGACGATTCGATACGGCATCACCGATTTCGGTCCCAGCAGATAGGTCATCGCCCGGTCCCCGTAATAGGACCAGGCGATGGTCGTCGAAAAGGCGAACAGCATCAGGCCGATGGATACGATATATTGACCGTAATCGCCGAACAGGCCGCGCGTGAACGCTTCGGTCGTCAAGGGCACCGAATGCACAAGCGATTCGCCGCTGACGATCACGGCTTGATCGGCGAGCCGGCCGTCGACCACCGCGAGTTCCCCGGTCACCGGTTCGCCGTCGAGGCTGAACAGCACATTTTCCGCGAACGAGCGGGAGTTGATCACGGTAACCCCGGCCGTCTCGGAGAGGCGGCCGTCCATCACCTGCAAGGCGCCGTTGTAATCGGCCGCCGCTGAATCGCCGCCGCTGAGATAGGCGAAGATCTCGCGCTGGTGCGCCGCGTCCTCCTCCAGGTAGACGCCGTCGACAAAGCGCAGGTCGGCGCGCTGGAACTCGTTGTCGAGCTTTTCCGCCCAGACGCCGGAACTGAGGATCACCAGCCCGGTGATGGTGCAGATGACGATGGTGTCGATGAAAGGCTCGAGAATCGATACCATGCCCTCGTCGGCCGGCTCGTCGGTGCGCGCCGCGGCGTGGGCGATCGGCGCGCTGCCCTGCCCGGCCTCGTTGGAATACAGGCCGCGGTTGACGCCGCGGTCGAAGGCATAGGCGAAGGTGGCGCCGAGAAAGCCGCCGGTGGCCGCCGACCCGGTAAAGGCGTCGGAGAAGATGGCGGCCAGGGAAGGCATGATATTGCCGATGTTGGGAATGATCACCGCCAGCGCGCCGATCAGATACAGGACGGCCATGGTCGGCACGATGGCCGCGGCGACCTTCGCGATTCGCGTGATGCCGCCGATAATCACCAGCGCGAGCAACACCGACATGAACGACGCCGTGATGAGCGGGTCGAGGGCGAAGGTGCTTTCCAGGCCGGCGGCTATATTGTTGATCTGGGGCAGATTGCCGGTGCCGAAGGAACTGAGCACGGTGGCGATGGCGAACAGCACCGCCAGCCATTTCAGTTTCAGGCCTTTCTCCATGTAATACATCGGGCCGCCGGCCATGGTGCCGTCTTCGGTCTGGCTGCGATACTTGTGCGACAGGGTCACTTCGACGAACTTGCTCGTCATGCCGAAGAAGGCCGTCATCCACATCCAGAACAGCGCCGCCGGGCCGCCGAGATGCAGGGCCAGCGCCACGCCGCCTATATTGCCGGTGCCGACCGTGCCCGACAGCGCCGTGGCGAGCGCCTGGAAATGGCTGGTGTCGCCGCGGGCGCCGTCCTTGTCGAACTTGCCCCGGGTTACCGCGACGGCGTGGCGGAAATATCGTATCTGGGGGAATCCCAGATACAAGGTGAAGAAAATGCCGGTCGCCAGCAGCAGCGCCGGAAACCAGATCGCGCTGCCGAGATAACCGTCGATGAAGATGAGAAATTCGTTGACCCGATCCACTATATCGCTCCCGTTTTGCCTGTTCTCGCCCCATTCCGCCGCCAGCTATCCTCTGGACAATTCCATCCATGGAATGATTCATTGCCGCAAGACAAAAGCGCGGTTTTGTCTTGCTCCCGGATTCGGCGGCTTCCGCTATCGAATCCGGCGACGCTCTCTTGTACCGCGGGCATGCGCCGCAGGGAAGCTCTGACCCCTTCCCTAAGTATCCTCTGAATAATTCCATCCATGGAATTATTCATTGCCGCAAAACAAAAGCGTGGTTTTGTTTTGCTCCCGGATTCAATGGCTTGCGCCATCGAATCCGGCGGCACATCCATGTGCCGCAGGGAAGCTCTGACTTGATCAGAGCTTCCCTAACCCATCTTTACCACCTGAACCCGCGATTGAACAGGAATTCGGGCCGGATCCGCCGATTTTCGCGCGCAACCCATTGATCTTTCGTCGGCAAACCTAATGTAGTGCCATAAAATAACATTCTCCTGTTGCCTCGCCTCCCGCGCCCTGCTATCGTCCCCCCATGTTCATCCGGCGCACCCGCACTCGTCGCAGCGACGAGCACTACTTCACCTTCCGCCTCGTGCGCTCCGAGCGCGACGGCGCGAAGGTGCGGCAACGCACCTTGCTCAATCTCGGCCGACACTTCGATGTCGATCCGGACGATTGGCCGGCTCTGTGCCGGCGCGTCGACGACATTCTCGCCGGCCAGCTTCCCCTGGCGCCGGAGGACTGCCCCGCGGCGCTGGAATCGCGCGCGCAGCACATCGCCGCCCAACTGCTCGCCCGAGGACGCGCCGGTGCCGCCGAGCCGGCGCGCGGGGGGCGCGATGTCCAACGCGTCGATATCGACTCCCTGGAGTTGATGCGTCCGCGCTCGGTCGGCGTGGAGCACGCGGGATTGTGGGCGATGGACCAGCTCGGCCTGCGCGCCTTGCTCCGGGAACTCGGCCTCGGCGCTTCGATGCGCGCCGCCGCCGTCGGCTCCATCATCGCGCGCATGGCCCGGCCGGGCTCCGAGCGCGCCGCCCGGCGCTGGCTCGGCGAACGCAGCGCCCTGGGCGAACTGCTCGGGACGGACTTCGCCGCCATGGGGGCGATGCGGCTGTATCGCGCCTCCGACGCGCTGACGGCCCATCGCGAAGCCATCGAGCGCCATCTGTTCGACCGGGCGGCGAGCCTGTTCGACCTCCGCCCCGCCGTCACGCTTTACGACCTGACCAACACCTATTTCGAAGGCGATGCGCGCCGCCAGCCGAAGGCCCGGCGCGGCCACTCCAAGGACAAGCGCGCCGACCGCCCGCTGCTCACCCTGGCGCTGGTGCTCGACGCCAGCGGCTTCGTGCGCCGCTCCCGCGTCTTCGCCGGCAACGCCCGCGAGCAACGCACGCTCGCCGAAATGCTCGACGCGCTCGACGCCCCCCGCGACGCCCTGGTGGTGATGGACCGCGGCATCGCCACCGAAGAGCGCCTCCGCTGGCTGCGCGCGCGGGGCGGCCGCTACCTGGTCGTCAGCCGCGAACGCGCGCGCCACTTCGACCCCGAAGCGGCGCTGCGCATCGAGACCGCCTCGAAGCACGGCGTGCAACTGCACAAGACGCTCTCCGACGACGGCCGGGAGACGCGCCTGTACTGCTTCTCCGAACAGCGGGCAGCGAAAGAGCGCGGCATCGCAGAACGCCTCGCCCGACGCTTCGAGGACGCGCTGAACAAACTCTCCGAAGGACTGTCCAGACCCCGCACCCGCAAACGCGTCGACCAGGTCTGGCAGCGCATCGGGCGGCTCAAGGAGCAAAGCCGCGGCATCGCCCAACACTACGACATCGCGCTCGACACCGATCCGACCGGACAACGCGCCGCCGCCGTGCGCTTCACCCGCCGGGCGCTCCCCGGTTCCATGATGACCCATCCGGGCGTGTACTGCCTGCGCAGCAGCGAAACCGACTGGGACGAAGCTACCCTGTGGCGCACCTACTTCATGCTCACCGACCTCGAAGCGGTGTTCCGCTCGCTGAAATCCGAGCTCGGCCTGCGGCCCATCTATCATCACAAGCCCATTCGCGCCGAAGGCCATCTGTTCATCAGCGTGCTGGCGTACCAACTCGTGCAGGTCATCCGCGCCCGCCTGCGGCAAGCGGGCGAGCACGCCAGCTGGACGACGCTGCGCCGCATCCTCGAAGGCCAGCAGCGCGTCACCGCCACCTTCCGCCGCGCCGACGGCCGCGCCCTCCACGTGCGCAAGACAACCCGTGCCGAACCGGCCCAGCAGGCCGTCTACGACGCCTTGGGCATCGACTCCGATCCGGGAGGCATCAGCAAGACGCTCGTGTAGCAGCCGACCGACCCCCGAACGCGCACTTGTAGTGCCACTCGCCGTTTCCGTTCGCCGCAACTAAATGATATAAAAGGAGATTATGTCAGTAGTGGTAAAGATGGGCTAATCGTCGGTAATGGTGATTTTCGGCGCGCCTTGCGCCGGTTCGCTCGCGCAGCGCTCCGCGACGCCTCGCGCCAGTTCCAGCCAGGCCGCGTTCGCCGGATGTCCGGGCTGCCGCGCGAGCAGCGGCTCGCCCAGATCGCTGGCTTCCCGTATGGCCGGATCAAGCGCCGGGCGCGCCAGCACGGACACGCCGAATTCGCGCGCCAGCCGGTCTCCGCCGCCGGCGCCGAAAATGGCTTCCTCGTGGCCGCACTTGCCGCAGATATGCATGCTCATGTTCTCCACCACGCCGAGCACCGGCACGGATACCTTGCGGAACATCTCGATGCCGCGGCGGGCATCGAGCAAGGCCAGATCCTGGGGCGTGGTGACGATGACGGCGCCGCTCACGCGAACCGCCTGGGACAGGCTCAGCTGGATATCGCCGGTGCCGGGGGGCAGGTCGACGACGAGATAGTCGAGCGCGGGCCAGGCGGTGTTCTTGAGTATCTGATTGAAGGCGGAAATGATCATCGGCGCCCGCCAGACCATGGCGGTGTTCTGGTCGACGAGGAAGCCCATGGAGTTGCACGGCAGGCCATGCGCCCGAATGGGAATCATGGCCTTGCCGCCGCGCAGTTCGGGCCTCGCGCCGGCGGGCACGCCGAGCAAGGTGGGAATGCTGGGCCCATGAATGTCGGCGTCCAGCACGCCGACCCTGGCGTCGCGGGCAAGGGCGAGCGCGAGATTGACGGCGGTGGTGGACTTGCCGACTCCGCCCTTGCCGGAAGCGACGCACAATATGTGTCTGATCTTGCCTGGGCCGCTCAAAGGCTCTTTCCGGCGCAGTCGGCTCTTTCCGGTCCCGGCGAGCGCGCTTCCCGGTCCGCGGCGGGGCTGTTCCCGCAGCGGCCGCATGACCAGCCTGTCAGGACGCACCCATGAATGTTCGTATCAGCGCGGCTATCACAGCTATGACCGACATGGACAGAATGCCGATCAGCCAGCGCAGCAACACGGATTCGCGATTCGCGATAAGTGCTTCCAAACCCTTGATGTCTTCTTTGGTCGCCAGATGTTTCAAGTGCGCCTCGATGGCTGAAACGCGGCCATGCAGGTCACGGTCGCGGCTGTCATCGCCCCCGCCATTGCCTTGCACGGCTCGGCTGGGTTGCCGGATTTCACTCGCGCCGCCGTTTTCGATCATGTATTTTTCCTGAGCCATTCGACAAGCGTAGGGTCGGAAAATCCGTAGTAATAATCAAGCTGGATCACCATGCCTTCGCGACCCGAACCGATTCCGGCTTCTTCGGCGATTTCCTTGGTCAGCCTGGTGCCGTCGTCGGCCACAAAGGCGAACTTGTCCTTGTGCACATAGGCGCCGGGCCATTTTTCCTTGATAGCTGCCCAGGACTTTTCTCCGGGTGAATCCAGCATGATGGCGTAGACGGCCATGGCGCGCTCCTGATTCGTCGCGGGACGAAATTTTACGACCCTGACTTGAAGCCAGTCAATCACGGATCATTGCGGCGGGCAAGCCATTGCGCTTTCGGCATCGGCCGCGAGATCGGACAAGGGGCTTGATGGCGGCGATACGGCTCCATGGTTAGAATCGCAGACATGGATATCGAAACATGCGCGAGGCGGAAGATTGTCGCCCTGGCGGCGACCCTGGCGATATCCTCGCCGGCCTGCGGCGAGGAAGTCGGCGAGGGGACGGTCAAGTTCGCGTTCTATTCGGCGAGCTGGCAGGAAAATACGCAGGATGTCCTGCGCGTGGTGGCGTTCAACCCGCTTGCGGCGGCGGTCCGCATCGAATCCATCGATTTCATCGATATCGCGGCGCCGGACGGCTCGCTCGACCTGCCGCTGGGCCTCGACGTGCCCGCGGGAGGCTACGCGGAGCTGGAAATGGACTATGTGGACCTGTTCGGCCAGGGAGAATGCGTCAGCGAAACGCTGGCCGGAGACTGGCGGCTCGTGGAAATTTCCAATTACACCCTGAATCCTTCCGTGCGCAATCTCATCATCGAGAACACCGAGTCCTTCCGCATCTTTCAATGCGCGCAGACAGTCGAGACCAGGATCACGGAAATCGCCGGCGGGGCGAGTTCCGTGACCCGGGAATGGATCCTGTACCACTTCGAATCCCTGGCCGAGCGTTAGGGAAGCTCTGATCAAGTCAGAGCTTCCCTGCGGCACATGCCTGCGATACGTAAAGAGCGCCGCCGGATTCGACAGCGCAAGCCATTGAATCCGGGAGCAAGACAAAACCGCGCTTTTGTCTTGCGGCAATGAATAATTCCATGGATGGAATTATTCAGAAGATACTCAGGAAAGCGCTGATTCAGTCAGCGCTTTCCCGCGGCGCATGCCCGCGGTATAAACCCGCGCTTTTGCCTTGCGGCGAGGACGCCTGGGGAAGCCCTGGGCATGAACGCGATTCTTCAGGAAATATCCGGCTTCGGAGCGGCTATAGCAGGATGCCGCCGAAGTTCACGAAGAAAGGCGCGAACACCAGGCTGAGAATCGCCGACAACTTGATCAGGATATTCAGCGACGGACCCGAGGTGTCCTTCAGCGGGTCGCCGACGGTGTCTCCCACCACCGACGCCTTGTGCTGTTCGGAGCCCTTGCCGCCCAGGTTGCCCGCCTCGATGTATTTCTTGGCGTTGTCCCATGCGCCGCCGCTATTGGACGAGGCGATCGCGAGCACGCCGCCGGCCACCAGCGATCCGGCCAGGATGCCCGCCACCGCTTCGACGCCGAACAGGAATCCGGCGATCAGCGGAGTACCCATGATCAGGATGCCGGGCGCGATCATTTCCCGCAGCGCCGCCCTGGTCGAAATCGCCACGCATTGGGCGTAGTCGGGCTCGCCGGTGCCTTCCATGATCCCCGGAATGGTCTGGAACTGCCGGCGCACCTCGGCGATCATGTCGAAGGCCGCGCTGCCGACGGATTTCATGGTCATGGCGGTGAACAGGAACGGCAATACCGCGCCGATGAACACCGTTGTGTAAACGAGCGGGTCGAGCAGGCTCACGGTGATCGGCTCGCCGCGCAAGTTCGAGGCCGCGGTGATGAAAGCCGCGAACAGGGCCAGCGAAGTCAGGATCGCCGCGCCGATGGCGAAGCCCTTGCCGATGGCGGCGGTAGTATTGCCGGCCGAATCGAGAATGTCGGTGCGGCGCCGCACTTCCTTCGGCAGTCCGACCATCTCGGCGATGCCGCCGGCGTTGTCGGCGACCGGACCATAGGCGTCGATCATGAGCGCGATCACCAGCGTCCCCAACATGCCGAGGGAGGCGATGGCGACGCCGTACATGCCGGCCAATTGCCAGGAAACGAATATGCTGACGGCGATGCAGAGATAAGGCAGCACCGTGCTGCGGTAGCCGAGGGCCAGGCCGAAAATGATATTGGTGGCCACCCCGGTTTCGCAGGATCGGGCCACGTCCTTGACCGGCCGGTAATTTTCGGAAGTGTAGTAGCCCGTAAGCAGGCCGACCGCCAAACCGGCGACCAGCCCCGACAGGAAACACCAGTATACGCCGATATTGGTGTATTGCTCGCCGTTCAGCGAAAAGAACTCGGGCACGAGCAGCAAGGTGAAGAAATACATCACGACCGCCATCAGCGCGCTCGACAGGACCAGCAACTTCATCAGCGCGGGAGCAACGTCGTCTTCGGTCTCGACGCCGACGACGAGCTTGGTGATGAAACTTATCGGTATGCCGACGGCGCTGATCAGGATCGGATAAAGCAGCGCGTTGGGATCATAGGCGAAGGCGACGGCGCTGATCACCATCGCGGCGCAGGTGCTCTCGGCGCAGGAACCGAACAGGTCGGCGCCCATGCCCGCCACATCGCCCACGTTGTCGCCCACATTGTCGGCGATTACCGCCGGGTTGCGCGGGTCGTCTTCGGGGATGCCCTTTTCCACCTTGCCCACCAGGTCGGCGCCGACATCGGCCGCCTTGGTGAAAATACCGCCGCCGACGCGGGCGAACAGGGCGATGGTCGAGCCGCCGAGTCCGAAGCCGGCGATGACTTCCATCAGGATGTGATTGTTTTCCGGCCCCAACCCGGACATCAGCGCGCTCAGCAGGAGATAGATCGCCACCAGCCCCAGGGTCGCCAGACCGACCAGGGCGAAGCCCATGACGGCGCCGGAATCGATCGCCACGTCGAACGCGCCGGAAATGCCTTGTCTGGCCGCGACCGTGGTGCGGGCATTGCCCTGGGTGGCCACTTTCATGCCGATGTAGCCCGAGGCGATGGAAATGGCGCCGCCGAACAGGAAAGCGATGGCGGTAAAGACGCCTTCGCGATAGTCGGGAGTGTGCGTGTCGTCGATCAGGACCGCGATGACCAGGGCGAACGCGAGCATGAAAATGGAGAGCACGCGATATTCCTGTTTCAGGAAGGCCATCGCGCCGCGCGCGATCGCGCCGTGGATGAATTTCAGGCGTTCGCCGTCGGCTTCGTCCAGGTCGAGGTCGAGGGGGATGCCGACGACCTTTCTCATGTAATACCAGGCAATTCCGAGTCCCATGAGGGACAGCAATATGGTCACCGCGATGGTGATGTGCGAGGTCATGCGGATGGTTCTCCCTAGGCTGCGCTCAAAGCCGCGCACTCTATCACAACGCCGCCCGCAAAAGAAGCGCGCGGCAACCCAAAGCCGAAAAGATTCAGGGAGTTAGGAAAGCTCCGATCAAGTCGGAGCTTGCCTGCGGCGCATGCCCGCGGCACAAGAGAGCATCGCCGGATTCGATGGCGCAAGCCATTGAATCCGCGAGCAAAACAAAACCACGCTTTTGTTTTGCGGCAATGAATAATCCCATGGATGGAATTATTCGAGGGATGTCTAGCGGTCGTCGATCTGTTCCAGCAGGCGGTCGCGGCGCGATTCGAGTTCGGTCAGCGCATCGGTCGCGGGGGGATCGATCAGATTGCCCGCGGCATCGAGGTTGGCCGCCTCGTATTTGGTTTGTTCCGCCGTCAGCAGCGCCAGCAATTGCTCGGACGCCAGCACGGCCTCGCGCATGGTTTCGCTGAGGGCGTCGCCGGCCGCGACCTGCGTCTGAAGTTCGGCGATGCGGGTTTCAAGTCCAGCGATGCGGGCGAGTTTGGCTTCGCGTTCGGCGGCCAGACGCTCCCGTTCCAGGCGCTCTTCTGCCAGACGCTCTGCTTCCAGACGTTGCTGCTCGGCCAGACGCTGTCGCTCCGCCTCCGCCTGACGCTCCTGTTCGGCCCGGCGCTCGGCTTCGGCCTGTTGCCGGGCGAGTTCGGCCTGCCGCAAGAGTTCGGCATTGCGCCGCAACTCGGCTTCCGCCGTCCGCCGCGCGCGCTCGGCGGCTTCCGCGGCGCGCCGCGCGCGCAACTGCTCCCCGGTCGGTCCGGCCGCGTCCTCCGCCTCCGCCGCGGGCGCCGCCGCGGATTCGACCTCGGCCTCGACAGCCGACTCCGCGCCGTCCGCCGGGGGACTTTCCGTGCCGGACGCGCAAGCCGCCAGCAGCAATGCCGCAATCGCCGCCGCGCCGCCGCGAACAGCAATGAGAGGAAACCGGCTTGTAGTCGCCATGATGAGTCACTTGCCGAGTCGGTACCGGTATTATAGCTTTTGCCTGAACCGCCGCAACGATTCCGAACCGGTCGGGGAGCGCAGATCAAACCTGGGGCGCCGGGAGACAGGAGACCTCGGCAATGCCGCGCGAGCGGCGGAATCGACCCGAAATATGCGTCCTGGGAATGGTTCATTGCCGCAAGGCGACAGCGTGGTTTGGTCTTGCTCCCGGATGCGATGGCTCGCGCCGTCGAATCCGGCAGCGCTCTTTTGCACCGCGGGCATGCGGCGCGGGAAGTTCTGTCCAGATCAGAGTTTTCCTTGTTCGCGGGCGGCAAGCCGGGCGGGTCGCGACGCCCGCGCCGGGCGGCCGGACGCGAATTGACGCGCCGGAAGTTCATCTGTTTCAATCCTTCCGATGAACACAGGGCATCTCCGCTTCCGGCCCCGACGGGGCGCGGGGTCGACGCGCTGGCGGCGCTGGCTGCTGGCCGCGGGCGCGTTGGCGGCGCCGCTGCTGCTGTGCCTGCAATTCGCGCCGCTGGTGGAGACGCGCCCGCGTTTGAGCCGGGCGGAGGCTGTTCGGGTCGAGGGGCTGCTGCTCGACAGCGTGCCGCCGGCGCCTGGAGTTTCCGGTCCCCATGCGTTCGCCTGGAATGAGGAGGAGTTGAATCTGCTCGGCCGCCATTTGCTGTCGCTGTCGCATATGAGCCCGACCTGGGCGGCCCGGGCGAATCTGCGCGAGGGCGCGCTCGACATCGAAATCAGCCGCTCGCTCAGCGGCATCGCGCCGATATACATGAATCTGCGCGGAGTCTTCGCGCAGGCGGAGGGCCGGCCGGCGCTGACCGGGCTGCGGCTTGGCCATTTGCCCGTGCCCCGCCTGCTGATCGACCGTCTGGCGCCGCGCCTGTCCGAGGCGCTGGTCTCGGATGATCCGCTGCTGGCCGAGATCGCCCGCTTGCTCGCCAGCATCGAAAACGTGCGTCTGGGGGCGGCTGAAATCCGCTTCGATGTGCATTGGGATCCGGAACTGCTGGCGCGCGCCGGCGACCAGGCGCGGCAATGGCTGATTTCCGAGACCGACCGCCGGCGCATCCTCGAATATTACGCCGTCATCGGCCGGGTCGCGGAAAAGATACCGGCCAGCGAACGCGCGATCCCGCTCGCCCGCCTGCTCGCCCCCCTGTTCGGCGAAGCGCAGCGCAAATCGCTGCGCGGCAGCGATCCGATCGCCGAGAATCAGGCGCTGTTGCAGACCCTGGCGATATACGTCAACGGGGAAGACATCGAACAACTGGTAGGCGCCGAAGCCGCGCTGGACGCGCCCGCGGCGAAATTCGTCGAAGTGCGGCTGTTGCGGCGCCGGGATCTGGCCCGGCACCTGACTTCCATCGCCGCCATGACGGTCGCCCTCGGCCCTGATCTGGCGCTGATGCTCGCCACCGCCAAGGAGTCCTACGATGCCCGGCACCGATCGGGTTTCAGCTTTTCCGACCTGACCGCCAACAACGCCGGCGTCGCCCTGGCCCGGCTCGCCACCCGGGATCGCGAAAGCGCGCTCGAAATACAGCGCCGGATGAGCGTGTTGCGGTCCGACTCCGAATACATGCCCGAGGTGGGCAGCAACCGGGACGGAATTTCAGCGGACGATTTCAACGCGCTCTATCGCGACACCGGCAGCGTCGAATACCGGCAAAGACTCGCTGAAATCCAGCATCTGATAGAATCCAGCCGCATCTTCGCCGGTCTTTGACGGATGAAATTATTCAGAGAGGACTGAGGACCTGACCCGCGACAGGATTCGGACCCATGACATCGAAAGGCTTCACCACCCGCAATCTGCATTCGGATCGCGCGGACCAGCCGGAACACGGGGTGCCGCACAAGCCGATACATCCGTCCGTGGCCTTCGGCTACGCGAATGCGCGCGAACTCGCGGAGGTCTTTCAGGGCAAGCGCAAGGGCTATGCCTACGGTCGCCAGGCGAACCCGACCGTGACCGCCTTGCAGAAGCGCATCAGCGGCATGGAAGACGGCGCCGGCAGCATCGCCTTCGCCACCGGCATGGCGGCGATCGCGGCGGTCGCGCTGAGCTTGCTCAAGGCGGGGGACCACATGATCTCCAGCGCCTTCCTGTTCGGCAATACCAACAGCTTCTTCCGCACGCTCGAGCGGCTCGGCATCGAGGTGGATTTCGTCGACGCCACCGCCGCCGCCGCCGTGGCGGACAAGATCCGCGGCAATACGCGACTGGTGTTCGTCGAAACCATCGCCAATCCCGCGACCCAGATCGCCGACCTCGACGGCATCGGCGCATTGTGCCGGCGACACGGCCTGCTTTACGTGGTCGACAACACCATGACCTCGCCGCATCTTTTCCTGCCGAAGTCCGTCGGCGCCGGACTCGCGGTGAATTCGCTGACCAAATATATCGGCGGTCACGGCAATGCCCTCGGCGGAGCGGTCACCGATACCGGCAACTTCGACTGGAGCGCCTATCCCAATATTCTCGATATCTACCGCAAGAGCGCGGCCGGCGAGCAGGGATTGCTCCAGATCCGCAAGAAAGGCCTGCGCGACATGGGGGCCTCGCTGGCGCCCGAAGCCGCCCACACGCTGGCTGCGGGTTCGGAATCCCTGCCCCTGCGCATGGACCGGGCCTGCGTCAACGCCATGGCGCTGGCGCGGTTTTGCGCGGATCATCCGGCGGTTGCGAAGACGTACTATCCGGGCTTGCCGGAACATCCGCAACATGAGCGCGCGCGCAAGCTGTTCCGCGCCTTCGGCGCATTGTTCAGCATCGACCTGAAGCCGGACATCGACTGTTTCGATTTTCTCGACCGGCTCGAGACCGTGATCTCGTCGAGCCATCTCGGCGACACCCGCAGCCTCGGCATTCCGGTGGCGCATACGATTTATTTCGAAATGGGTCCCGAACGGCGCAAGTCCATGGGCGTGGGCGATTCGATGTTGCGCTTCTCGATCGGCATCGAAGATCAGGCCGACTTGATCGCGGACTTCGGCCAGGCCCTGGACAGGTGTTGAACATGCAGGCCTTGATCGCCGCGGACGAAGTCGCCGAAGGCTGCTCGAAGGAAGTCGAAGCGGGCGGCGAGCCCTTGTTCCTCGTGCGCAAGCACGACCAGCTCTATCTGTACCGCAATATCTGCCCTCACCTGGGCACGCCGCTGAACTGGGAAGAAGACCGTTTCCTCGACCCGGACGGCGCCCTGATCCAATGTTCCACGCACGGCGCCCTGTTCCGCATCGGAGACGGCCTCTGCCTCGCCGGGCCATGTCGCGGCGCGCATCTGCTCGCCGTGCCCTTCGCCGTGGTCGACGGCATGGTCATGGCCGAGCCGCCGCGGCGACCGGACGATCCCGACCCGGATCGGAACCTTGCGCCGTAGCCCGATTCCGGGCGCTTTCGGCCCTTTACACCAGCACCGGCAATTGCCGGTCGAGCAGCGCGGTTCCCGCGGCGATGTCGTAGGTCGCCCCGTAGGCGAGCAACTCGACGCCCGCCCGGGCGGCTTCGCGCAACAGTTCCGCGAAACGGGGATCGATCGCGGCTGCCGGCCGCACGCATTCCGCGCCGTCGTGGGATACGCAGAAAATCACCATGGCGCGCTTGCCGGCGCGGCGCGCGGACATCAATTCCCGCAGATGGCGCTGGCCCCGCTCGGTTACCGCGTCGGGAAACAGGCCGACTCCGGCATCGGCGAGGCTGACATTCTTCACCTCGACATAGCATTGCGCGTCGGGCAGGTCGACCAGGAAATCCGCGCGGCCGCGGCCCGACTCGTAAGTCGCTTCGCGGCGCATCGCGGCGAATCCCGCCAGACTCTCCACGAGTCCCGACTCGACGGCTTCGCCCACGAGCGAATTGGCCATGCCGGTATTGATTCCCACCAGGTGCCGGCGGTCGACTTCGACGATCTGCCAGGTCTGGGGATACTTGCGCCCGGCCCTGGCGGAAGTCGTATACCACACGCGGCTGTCCGGCTCGCGGCAATTGCGCATCGAACCGGTATTGGGGCAATGCATCGTCAGGATGCCGCCGTCGGGGAGGCGCACATCGGCCAGGAAGCGCTGATAGCGCCGGATCAGTCTGGCTTCGCTCAACGCGCCGGGATATTTCAACGGTCCAGCGCCCGACGCAGGCGCTCCACGCCCAGCCGCAAGTCTTCCAGGCCGGTGGTGAAGGCCATGCGCACGTACTCGTTGCCGTTGCCTTCGCCGAAATCCGTTCCCGGCGTCATCGCCACCCCGTGCTGTTCGAGCATGTCGCGGCAGAACGTCTCGCTGTCGCGACTGAAGGCCGAGATATTCGCATAGGCGTAGAAGGCGCCTTGTATCTCCCGCGGCAACAGCATTCCCATGGCGCGCAACTCGGCGGCGAGAAAATCGCGGCGTTCGCGAAAGGCGGCCCGGCGCTGCTCGAAAATTTCCCGCGCCGCCGGCGCGAACGCGGCCAGCGCCGCGTGCTGGACGAAATTCGCAGGCGAAATGAAAAGGTTCTGGGCGAGGATATCGGCGCGTTCGATCTCGTCTTCCGGCACCACGATCCAGCCGAGGCGCCAGCCGGTCATGCCGAAATATTTCGAGAAACTGTTGACCACATAGGCCTGCGGATTGATTTCGAGGATGCTGGGCATGTCCTCGACGTAATGCAATCCGTGATAGGCCTCGTCGAGCAGCAGATGCAGGCCCTTCGCGTCCGCCCAGTCGCTGATGCGGCGCAATCGCTGCCGCGCGATGACCGCGCCCGTGGGGTTGCCGGGCGAAGCCAGCCACAGGCCCGCGGTATGTTCCCGACAATGGCTGTCCAGCAGCTCGACCGTCGGCTGGAAATCGTCTTCCAGGCCGACGGCCATCAATTGCGGTTCGGCGCAGGCCAGCCGCACGAGATTGCGGTAACAGGGATACGATGGATCGGTCAGCAGCACGCCGGCGCCCGGGCGCAACAGCAAGTTGGACAGAATGGACAGGCCGCCGCTGGCGCCGAGAGTGATCAGGATGCGTTCGCGCGGCAGGTCGAGGCCGTGCCGGTCTCGATAATGCCCCGCCAGCGCCTCGCGCAATTCGGGAATTCCCGGCGCCTGCGTATATTGGGTCAGGCCCGCGTCCAACGCGCGCCTGGCCGCCTCGCGAATCGGCGCGGCGGAAACGAAATCCGGCTCGCCCGCTTCCATGCGCACGATTTTCCGTCCCCGGCGTTCGAGCTCGGCGGCCCGGCGCAACATGACCATCACGCGAAAGGGACCGACGCCGTCCATGCGGTCCGCGCCGGCAAGTCCGGTCATGCGATTGTTCACCCTCAACCCCCCGATGTCGAACAAGGCGGGGATTATACCGCCGGCCGCACAAACTTGTGGCGGCGGAAATTCGATTCTGGTAATTTTCGCTGCTTGTTCGGGCGGGGCGCCACCCCTGCGGCGCAAGCCCGCAGCACAAGCCCCGCGATGCAAGTTCGGCGGCCAGGCCGTCGAATCCAGCCGCAAGACAAAACCGCGCTTCTGTCCTGCGGCAATGAATAATTCCATGGATGGAATTATTCAGAGAAGACCAGGACAAGCTCCGATAAACCGGAGCTTGTCTGCGGCACATGGATGTGCCGCCGGATTCGACGGCGCAAGCCGTCGAATCCGGGAGCAAGACAAAACCGCGTTTTGTCTTGCGGCAATGAATAATTCCATGGATGGAATTATTCAGAGAAGACCAAGAGGCGTTTGACATGACGGACAGTCGGAGCTTTCAAGCTCAACCGGTTCTGAAGAACTTCACTCCGTACAAGGCCAAACCCGGAGAGAAGTACATGAACGAGAGGCAGCGCGCCCATTTTCGCGGCATCTTGCTGGACTGGCGCGAACAATTGATGCGGGAAGTGGACCGCACCGTGCACCACATGCAAGATGAAGCGGCGAATTATCCCGACCCCGTCGACCGGGCGACCCAGGAAGAAGAATTCAGCCTGGAATTGCGCACGCGAGACCGGGAGCGCAAGCTGATCAAGAAAATCGACAATACCATCGAAGCCATCGCCCAGGACGATTACGGCTTTTGCGAGTCCTGCGGCATCGAAATAGGCATTCGCCGGCTCGAAGCCCGGCCCACGGCCGACAAATGCGTCGACTGCAAGACCCTCGACGAAATCAGGGAAAAGCAATTCGGCATCTGAATGCGGAATCGGGCGCGCCGGGCCGGTATGTCGGGCGTTTCGCCCCCTCCCCTACCGGTCCGCTGCATCTCGGCTCGTTGGTCGCCGCCCTGGCCAGTTATCTCGACGCCCGGGCCGCCGGCGGCAGCTGGCTGCTGCGCATGGAAGACCTGGACCCGCCGCGCCAGCCTGCCGGCGCGGCGGACGCGATCCTGCGGCAACTGGAAGACCTCGGCCTGCGCTGGGACGGCGAGGTGCTGTACCAGAGCGCCCGCCTCGCCGCCTACGAGGAGATAACGCAAGAGCTGCTCGCGCGGAAACTTTGCTATCCCTGCGATTGCAGCCGCCGCCAGGTGCGCGCCATGGGCTCGGTGTACGACGGCCGCTGCCGCGCGCGCGAGCGGGCGCCGGCGGGTCCATGCGCCTTGCGGTTGCGGACCGCGGCGGAAGTCTGGGGCATGGACGACCGCATCCAGGGGCGGTTCGAGCAAAATCTCGAACGCGACGCCGGCGATTTTGTCGTGCGGCGCCGGGACGGCCTGTTCGCCTACCAACTCGCGGTGGTGGCGGACGACGCCGTGCAGCGCGTCAACCAGATCGTGCGCGGCACCGACCTGCTCGACTCCACTCCGCGCCAGCTATACCTGCAATCGCTGCTCGGTTGCCCGCGGCCCCGCTACGCCCATTTCCCCGTGCTGCTCAATGAACAGGGGCAGAAGTTGAGCAAGCAGCATGGCGCGGCGCCGGCGGATACCCGGCGCCCGGCGCCCTTGCTGCGGCGGGCGCTCTGTTTCCTCGGCCACCCGCCGCCCGCGGATCTCGCCGGCCCGGGAGAGTTGCTCGATTGGGCCGCCGGCAATTGGGATATACTGCGGATCCCGGCCCGGCGCGGCATGGCGGCCAGTCGTTGCGAGTGACGCGAACGTGTATATCCCTCGTTCCACGCTGATCCTGATCGTCTTCCTTTACCTGCTGTTCCTGCTCAGCATCGACTGGATTGTCCAGGCCGGCGCGGTCTGGTACCGGCCTCATCTGGCGGCGCTGGCGGCCATCGCGGCGGCCGCCCTGACCGCTCGCGAACGCGGCAAAGATGAGTTTTGATCTCGCCGTCCTGGCCGCCCTGGGGGCCGGCTACCTGTTCTTGCTGTTCGGCATCGCCTGGGCTACGGACCGCCGCTGGATCCCCGAAAGAATCGTCCTGCACCCGCTGGTGTATACGCTTTCGCTCGGCGTATTCGCCAGCGTCTGGGCCTATTACACCGCTGTCGGCATCGCCATGCGCGACGGTTACGGCTATCTGGCGGGCCATGTCGGCATCTCGCTGGCCTTCATGTTCTCGCCCCTGCTGTTGCGGCCGATCCGGCAACTGACGCGAACCTACCAGCTCAGCTCGCTGGCCGACCTGGTCGCATTCCGGTATCGCTCGCGCTGGGCGGGGAGCCTGGTGACCCTGCTCGCCCTGGCCGCGGTAACGCCGATCATCGCCTTGCAGATCCGCGCGGTTTCCGATACCGCGGGCATCCTCGCGCCGGCGGCCTCGCGCGGCGTCGTCGCCGTGGTTTTCTGCATCATCATCACGCTGTTCTCGATCCTGTTCGGCACCTCGCAGCGAGCCGGCAGAGGACGCCACAACGGGCTGGTCATGGCCATCGCCTTCGAATCGCTGGTGAAGCTCGTGGCCTTTCTCGCCGTGGGCGCATTCGCCGTCGGCGCCGGTTTCGGCGGTCCCGGCGCCATGCAGGACTGGCTGCAAACGCAGCCCGACCTGCTGGAGAACCTGCGCGCCGCGGACTTCGCGGGCTCCTTCCACGTCATGGCGCTGTTCTTCTTCGCCGCGGCGGTCGCCACGCCGCACATGTTCTACGCCACCTTCAACGAAAACCGGAGCCTGAAAGCGCTGGCCTTCGCGAGCTGGTGCCTGCCGCTGTACTTCCTGCTCATCAGCCTGCCGGTGCTGCCGATCCTCTGGGCCGGACTGCGCGCCGGCGCCGATGTGCCGGTTGAATATTTTCCCGTTGTCGTCGGCGCCGCCCAGGGCGCGCCCTGGCTCAGCCTGCTGGCCTATCTGGGCGGCTTGTCGGCGGCCAGCGGCCTGATCATCGTCGTCACCCTGGCGCTGTCGAACATGTGCCTGAACCATCTGGTGCTGCCGCTGCACCAGCCATCGGCGAAAGACGACATTTACCGCTGGCTGCTGGGCAGGCAGCGCTTGCTGATCACGCTCGTGATCTGGGCGGGATTCCTGTTCCATATCCTGCCGGAACAACAGATCGACCTCGATTTCATCACCGTGCTCGGTTTGGGCGCCTGCCTGCAATTCCTGCCCGGAACCCTGGCGATTCTCTACTGGCGCCGGGGCAATGCGCGCGGCTTCATGGCGGGCCTCGCCGGCGGCGCCGCGGTCTGGTTCTGGTTCATCCTGCTGCCCCTGTTCCTCGAAGCCGGACCGCTGTCGCTGGATTCGGTCGCCTGGCGCGAGGCGGCGGCGCTTTCGCTCGTCATCAACGTCATCCTGTTCGGCGCGGTCTCGCGATACGGCAAGGTCTCGAACGCCGCGCGCCGCGCGGCGGAAATCTGCTCCCTCGATACGGTCAAGCACGGCGCCCGCGGCGGCCTGGTGGCGAAGTCTCCCGCGGAATTCATCGAATCCCTCAGCAAGCCCCTCGGCGCAAAAGTGGCCGGGCGCGAGGTGCGGCAAGCCTTGCAGGACGCGGGCATCGATCTCGAAGACCGGCGGCCCTTCGCGCTGCGCCTGTTGCGCGCGCGCCTGGAAGCCAACCTGTCCGGACTGATGGGGCCCAGCGTGGCGCAGGATCTGATCGACCGGTATCTGCCCTACGGCATGGCGCCGGATCGGCCGCGCTCCGACGTCGCCTTGATCGAAAGCCGGATCGAGGCCTATCGCAGCAACTTGTCCGGCCTGGCGGCGGAACTCGACAGCCTGCGGCGCTACCACCGCCAGATGCTGCTTGAACTGCCGCTCGGCGTCTGTTCGGTCAGCGTGGACCGGGAAATCGTGATGTGGAACCGTGCGCTCGAACAACTGACCGGCATTCGCGACAGCGAAGTCGTCGGCCTGCGCGTCGACGAACTCGACCCGCCCTGGCGCGACCTGCTGGTGAACTTCATCGCCGGCGAAGCCGACCATGCGCACAAGGCGCGGTTCGATTTCGGCGGCCGCCGGCGCACCGTCAGCCTGCACAAGGCGCTGATCGGGAAATCCGTGGAAGCGGATTCGCATCACGAGGGAATGATCGTGCTGATCGAGGACATCACCGAAACCGAAGACCTCGAAGCGGGCCTGGCGCATAGCTCCAGGCTCGCCTCCATCGGCCAGCTCGCCGCGGGCATCGCCCATGAAATCGGCAACCCGATAACCGGCATCGCCTGTCTGGCGCAGACCATCCGCGACGAGCACCAGGACGAGGAATTGCGCAATCTGGCCAATCAGATCGTCGCCCAGACCGACCGCACTTCGCGCATCCTGCAATCGCTTATGCACTTCGCCCATTGCGGGGAGAGGCAGGCCGCGACGCGGCTCGAGACGGTCAATGTCTTTGCCTGCATGGAAGAGGCGGCCACGCTGATTTCGCTCGACCGCGAAGCCAGGGAGATCGAACTCGTGCTCGAAGGCGATCGCGAGGCCGCGATAGCCGGCGACGCCCAGCGCCTGTCGCAAGCGCTGGTCAACCTGATCGGCAATGCCCGCGACGCCAGCCAGCCCGGCGCCCCGGTCCGGGTGAGTTGCCGCGCGCGCGACAGCGGTGTCGAGGTCGCCGTGGAAGACGAAGGCACCGGCATTTCGCCGGCCATCCGCGACCGCGTTTTCGAACCTTTCTTCACCACCAAGGAGCCCGGGGCCGGCACCGGGCTCGGCCTTTCGCTGGTTTACGGCGCGGTTGAGGACTTCAAGGGCGATATTGATATAATCAGCCCGACCGACCGGGTCCGGGGTTGCGGCACCCGGGTCGTATTGCATTTCCCCCCGCCACAGGCGACAGCGAGAATCTGACATGGGCGCGGAGCGAGAAGTTCTGGTCGTAGAAGACGAAACGGTCATCCGCGACACGCTCAGGCGCCTGCTCGAAAGACACGGCTTTCGCGTCAGCGAAGCGGCTTCGGTGCAGGAATCGCTGGACGGCTACGACCTCGACAAGTTCGACGCCGTCATCAGCGACCTGAAACTCCCGGGCGCGCCCGGCACCGACCTGATCGAGGCCACCATGGCGCCGGTGCTGATCATGACCAGCTATTCCAGCATCCGCTCCGCTATCGATTCGATGAAACTCGGCGCCGCGGACTATATCGCCAAGCCTTTCGACCATGGCGAACTGATCGCCGCGCTGGAAAAGGTTTTCGAGGAAAACGGCCGCGGAACGCCTCGGGGCGACGGCGAACATGCCGCCCTCGCCGGCATGATCGGCCGCTGCCCCGAGATGCGGGAGCTGTTCCGCCGCGCGCGCAAGGTCGCGGGCGCCGGCTCGCCGGTGCTGATCATCGGCGAATCGGGCACCGGCAAGGAATTGATAGCGCGGGCGATTCACGAACTCAGCGGCCGGCGGCGGCCGCTCGTCGCGGTCAATTGCGCCGCGATCCCCGAAAACCTGATCGAGGCGGAACTGTTCGGCCACGAGCGAGGCGCTTTCGCCGGCGCGAACGAGGCGCGCGCGGGACTGGTCGAAGCCGCCGACGGCGGCACCTTGTTCCTCGACGAAATCGGCGAGTTGCCGCTGACGGCGCAAGGACGCCTCGTGCGCGTATTGCAGGACGGCGAGATCCGCAAGATCGGCGCGGTCGAATCGCGCCGGATCGACGTGCGGCTGATCGCGGCCAGCCAGCGCGCGCTCAAGCAACTCGTGGCCGAACGCGGATTCCGCGAAGACCTGTATTACCGGATCAATGTCATGCGCTTGCAGATTCCGCCCTTGCGCGACCGCGGCGAAGACATCCTCGAACTGGCCCGCGCCATCCTGCGCGGCACCTGCAATCGGCTGAAGTCGCCGGCGCTGCGTTTCAGCAAGGGCGCCGAGCGCGCTATCGCCTCGTATCGCTGGCCGGGCAATGTGCGCGAACTCGAGAACGCCGTCGAGCGCGCGGTCGTGCTCGCCGAAGGCGAGACGATCGGCGAGGATTTCCTCGCCATGGAAAAATCCGCCGGCAACGAAAGCGGCGACGGCTGGTTCAGGAGCGGAACATCCGCCGAAGCCGGCCAGGAACTTTCCCTCGAGGATTATTTCCAGCGATTCGTGCTCGAACACCAGGATTCCATGACCGAAACCGAACTGGCCAGAAAACTCGGCATCAGCCGCAAATGCCTGTGGGAGCGCCGCCAGCGCTGCGGCATTCCGCGCAAGAAGAAGCAAACCGCCTGAAACATGACGGACAGGGAAAAATTCGCAAGACAGCGGCATTCCCGCCGGCTCGGGCCGGCATCGGGAATCGCCGCTGTCCGCGACAACCTGGCGCGCCGCAGGCAAGATAGCGCGCGCGACCGGCCGCCGTGAGCTTGACCGACACGCTGCCGGGAATCGAACAGGCCGCCGTCATTCCCCGCGCGCAACACGGCATTTCCCGCCAGGATATCTCGGAAGCCGCGCTGCGCGTCATCCGCGGCCTGCAAGATGCGGGATTCGCCGCTTTCCTGGTCGGCGGCTGCGTGCGCGACCTGCTGCTCGGCCTGCATCCGAAGGATTTCGATATCGCCACCGACGCGCGGCCCGAAGACGTGCGACGGATTTTCCGCCGCTCGCGCATCATCGGACGCCGTTTCCGGATCGTCCATGTGCGCTTCGGCCGGGAAATCATCGAGGTGACCACGTTCCGGGGGCATCACGAGGCGAGCAACCGGCTCGCGGACGCGCCGACCCGCGCGCAGTCGCGGGAACTCGATTCCGCGCATTCCCATGCCGGCATGACCCTGATCGACAATGTCTACGGCAACATCGACGAGGACGCCGACCGCCGGGATTTCACCGTCAACGCCCTTTATTACACCACCGACGGCTTCAGGCTGTTCGATTTTCACGACGGCCTGGGCGACCTGCGCGCGCGCCGGCTGCGCGTCATCGGCGACGCGAACGAGCGCTATCGCGAAGATCCCGTGCGCATGTTGCGCGCCATCCGCTTCGCCGCCAAACTCGAATTCGGCATGGACAGCGCGACCGAAGCGCCGATCCGGAAACTCTTCCACCTGCTCGAATCGGCGTCCTCCGCCCGCCTGTTCGACGAATTGCTGAAACTGCTTTGCGGCGGACACGCCGCCGAAACCTTCCGGATGCTCCGGGAATACGGCCTCGACCGGACGCTTTTCAGCCACGGCTTCGTCGATGAAGACGAGGCCGCGAATCCCGCCGACCGGCTCGTGGCGCTCGCGATGCGCAATAGCGACGACCGGCTCGCCCGGGGGCTGGGCATCACGCCGGGCTTCATGCTCGCCGCCCTGCTCTGGCCGGCGCTGCGGCAACATGTCGACCGGTTCGACGGCGACCTGCGGCTGCCGCTGCTGCGCGACCGCGCCGAACAGGTCGTGCTCGAACAGTCGCGGCAAACGACGGTCCCGCGCCGGATCAGCCAGGTCAGCAAGGAAATCTGGGAATTGCAATACCGCCTGCAACGCAAGGACCGCCGCAGCGCGAACCATTGCTTCGCCCACCCGCGCTTTCGCGCCGCCTACGATTTCCTGCTCTTGCGCGAGCAAAGCGGAGAAGACGCCGGCGGCGCCGGCGCATGGTGGACAAGCTTCCAGGAAGTCGACCAGAACCAGCGGACCGAGATGCTCGAGCAACTCTCCGCGCGCCCGAAACGCCGCCGCCGACGCCGCAGATAAATTGCGCGGCTTGATCGATCAAAGCTATAATTTCGCTCCGGCAACTCGCGCTGCGGACTCATTTCAGGCGCTTCCAGATACCATATGTCGTGTTTTCAGTCATGCTTGAATACTCATGTTTCTGTCGCGCAGCACTCCATGTCAATTCAACCATTTTTGGAGAAAGGATTAGACTATATGTCGAATGCAATTCACGAGAAATTAATTCGCATATCCGAAGAAAGTAATTGGGAATATGCGCCCCATGATCTTGTCGCGCTTGACATGCTCAAAAGTCGTATTGCGGAGACAGGGAAACGCTTTGGTTTGATATCGTACTCAGATCTAGTGATGGGTGTAGATTTTCATTATCCAAACATAAACAATGGACATTCTTATCGAATAACTATCTATGACTGGACCGGTCTGGACCGAAAAATCATAGGAGATTGTCTTGGTTACATCTCCATGGAAAGCTACAAGCAAGCTGGCTTCATGGCGAGCGCTTTGGTAATATCACGGCTTGAATCAAAGCCGTCAGATATTTTTTTCGAGTGGATGGAGTATCTGAACGTTTTACCAGATACCAGAGAGGATACCGTATTACGATTTTGGAGTGAACAGGTTCACTACGCACATCAGTGGTTTAAATATGGTCGTAAAGCCCCGGAATTTATTGAATAAGTTGGGAGGAACTGCGATATTTGAAAGCTGCAAAAATCACGTGGAGATCAGTGATGCCCTGTGCAGCACGACACTTTGGGAAGCATCGCGGGAGCAGTCATGAGCACGCATCGGAAGGGCGACGCCATTACCTTGACCAGCTTGCAGGAGATGAAGCGCGCGGGAGAGAAATTCGTCTGCCTGGCGGCCTATGACGCCTGTTTCGCCGGCGTGGCGGCCCGGGCCGGCGTCGAAGTGCTGCTCGTCGGCGACTCGCTCGGCATGGTGCTGCAAGGGCACGACAGCACCTTGCCGGTCACCATGGACGACATGGTCTATCACATGCATTGCGTCAAGCGCGGCAACCGGGGCGCCTTGCTGATGGGCGACATGCCTTTCATGAGCTACGCCTCGGAATCCCAGACCTTGCAGAACGCCGCCGCGCTGATGCGGGCCGGCGCGCAGGTCGTCAAGCTCGAAGGCGGCGCCTGGATCGCCAATACCACGCGCCTGCTCGCCGAACGCGGCATTCCCGTCTGCGCCCACATGGGCCTGACGCCGCAATCGGTCAATCGCATCGGCGGCTTTCACGTCCAGGGCCGCGACACCAGCCAGGCTCGCCTGATCATCGAAGAGGCGCAATTGCTGCAGGAATCGGGCGCCAGCCTGCTGCTGCTCGAATGCGTGCCCGTATCCCTGGCGGAGAGAATCGGCGAATCGCTCGAAATCCCGGTGATCGGCATCGGCGCCGGCCCGGCGACCGACGGCCAGATCATGGTCTTGCACGATGTGCTCGGCATTTCGCCGATCACGCCGAAATTCGTCAAGAATTTCCTCGCCGAATCCGACGCCGGCATCCCCGGCGCGCTCGCAGCCTATGCGGACGCGGTGAAAAGCGGCCGCTTCCCCGCCCGGGAGCATTGCTTCCATTGACATGCGCAGCGTCGGCCTGATCAGCGAGGCGCGCGCCATCCTGGCGGAGCAGCGCCGGCAGGCGCGCCGCATCGGCCTTGTCCCCACCATGGGAAATTTGCATGCGGGCCATCTGGCCCTGCTGGAACGCTGTCGCGAGGAATGCGATTTCAGCGTGGTCACGATTTTCGTCAATCCGCTGCAATTCGGCCCGCAAGAAGATTTCGACGACTATCCGCGCACGCTTGACGGGGACCGCGAAGCCCTGGCCGGGCGCGGCTGCGACCTGCTGTTGCATCCGGGCGCGCGCGAGGTTTACGGCGAACATCCCGCACAGTCGACGCGGGTGCATGTGCCGGTGTTGTCCGAACGCTGGTGCGGCGCCTCGCGGCCCGGCCATTTCGACGGCGTCGCCGCGGTCGTCGTCAGGCTGCTCAATTTCACGCAGCCGGACATCGCCTATTTCGGATGCAAGGACTACCAGCAGTTGCTGCTGGTCCGCAAGCTCGTCGCCGACCTCGGCATGAGCACGCGCATCGCCGGCGTGGAAACCATGCGCGAGGCCGACGGTCTCGCCATGAGTTCGCGCAACGCCTATCTGTCGGCGGCCGAACGGCGGGCGGCGCCCGCGCTGTATCGCGTATTGCGCGGCATCGCCTGGCAGATCCGCGACGGCGACCGCGATTACCCGGCAATCGTCGCCCGCGGCCGCACGCGATTGACCCTGGCGGGATTCCAGCCCGAATATCTCGCGGTCTGCGACGCGCGAACCTTGCGCCCGGCGGACAGCGAGGACCGCGACCTCGTCGTCCTGGCCGCCGCCTTGCTCGGCCGCACGCGACTGATCGACAATCTGCGCCTTGCAATCGACCCGGCCCCTGCGGCGTGAAGCCTTTCCCGCGCAATTCCATGGCTGGAATCATTCAGGGGATACCAAGGAGTTTTTCACATCGACTTTGCGACATCCCGCCTTGATATCCGGCTGTTTCCGGTCGAGGCGGCCTGATTCGCCCAATACGCTTCCCTCCAGAGATTCAGGGCCGCCGACCGGGCGAACAAACGCGATTCAGGCAATGTATATAATCCTCAGGCGAAGCGCGGTTTCGTCTTGCTCCCGGATGCGATGGCTTTCGGCAGCGCGGAAGCTCTCGTCAAGCAGCGCTTCGCACGCATCCAACAACAGCGAAATACAGGAATTTTCAATGTCAGAGCACGCCTTGTATCCGGTCAGCGCGGCGGCGGCCGCCAAGAGCCATCTGGACCGCGAACAGTTCGAGTCGATGTATCGGCGATCGATCGAGGATCCGGCAGAATTCTGGGCCGAACAGGCCGCCCGCTTGCTGCACTGGCACCAGCCCTGGCGCAAGGTGGCGGCGGGCGATTTCGCCTCGGCCCGGGCGTGCTGGTTCGAGGGCGGGAAGCTCAACGCGGCGTATAACTGCGTCGACCGGCATCTGGCCCGCCGCGGCGAACAGACGGCGATCATCTGGGAAGGCGACGAACCCGACCAGCAGCAACATATCAGTTATCGCGCATTGCATCGGGCGGTCGGCAAGCTCGCCAATGCGCTCAAGGCGCGCGGCGTGGGCAAGGGCGACCGGGTCTGCATCTACCTGCCGATGATTCCGGAAGCGGCCTATGCCATGCTCGCCTGCGCCCGCATCGGCGCCGTCCATTCGGTGGTATTCGGCGGTTTCTCGCCCGAATCGCTCAAGGACCGCATTCTCGATTCCGACTGCCGCGCGGTGATCACCGCCGACGAAGGCGTGCGCGGCCGCCGCCTGATCCCGCTGAAGGACAACGTCGACCGGGCGCTCGCGGGATGCCCGAACGTGCATAGCGTATTCGTGGTCCGGCGCACGCACGGCGAGGTCGCCTGGCGCGACGGGCGCGATATCTGCTACCACAAGGCGACCGAGGCGGCCAGCGCGGATTGCGAACCCGAGATGATGGACGCCGAGGACCCGCTGTTCATCCTTTACACTTCGGGCTCCACCGGCAAACCCAAGGGCGTGCTGCATACCTCCGGCGGCTACCTGCTCGGGGCGAGCATCACCCACAAGTACATTTTCGACTACCACGAAGGCGACATTTACTGGTGCACCGCCGATGTCGGCTGGATCACCGGCCACTCCTATATCGTCTACGGACCGCTGGCCAACGGCGCCACCACGCTCATGTTCGAAGGCGTGCCCACCTGCCCGGACGCCGCGCGCTTCTGGCAAGTCGTCGACAAGCACCAGGTCAACATCTTCTATACCGCGCCGACCGCGATCCGCGCCTTGATGGCCTGCGGCGACGAACCGGTCGCGCGCACTTCGCGCAAGTCCCTGCGGCTGCTCGGCTCGGTGGGCGAACCGATCAACCCGGAAGCCTGGGAATGGTATTACCGCGTTGTCGGCGACGGCCGCTGCGCCATCGTCGACACCTGGTGGCAAACCGAGACGGGCGGCATCATGATCTCGCCGGTGCCGGGCGTAACCGACCTCAAGCCCGGCTCGGCGGCCCGGCCCTTTTTCGGCGTCGTCCCGGCCCTGCTCGACGGCGAAGGCAAGGAACTCGCCGGCGAAGCCGTCGGCAACCTGGTCATCAAGCAAAGCTGGCCGAGCCAGCTCCGCACCGTCTACGGCGACCACCAGCGCTGCATCGACACTTATTTCGCCGGCTACCCCGGCTACTATTTCACCGGCGACAGCGCCCGCCGCGACGCCGACGGCTATTATTGGGTAACCGGCCGCGTCGACGATGTCATCAACGTTTCGGGCCATCGCCTCGGCACCGCCGAGATCGAAAGCGCCCTGGTGCTGCACGAAAGCGTCGCCGAAGCCGCGGTCGTCGGCTACCCCCACGCGATCAAGGGCCAGGGCATCTACGCCTATGTCAGCCTGATGGCCGGACAAACGCCTTCGCCCGCATTGCGCGACGAATTGATCCGCTTCGTCGCCGGGGAAATCGGCGCCTTCGCCAAACCCGAAGTCGTCCAGTTCGCCCCCGGCCTGCCCAAGACGCGCTCGGGCAAGATCATGCGCCGCATCTTGCGCAAGATCGCCGCCAACGAACTCGACAACCTCGGCGACACGACCACTCTCGCCGACCCTGCGGTAGTCGAGCAACTCATCGCGGAACGGGCGAATTGGTGAATGGGGATTGCCTGTTCGGACTACATCAAAAAATCAATTACGATAATGGTTGTTCTCTTTCAGTTATTGCACAAGGAAAAACAAGGTGAAAGAAGTTTATAGTTGGGTGCCTTGGTTCGAGGAGCTTGCCAAGAAAATTGCTCATGAAAAGCCTGAATATCTTATCAGTCGTGCTAATGAAGTGGATTGGGTAGGATCAAGTGCACTATTGCTACACGGAGATGAAAATATAGATCCTTTCTCTTTTTTCTACTTTTTAGCACAAAAAAACACAGCCAATCAACGCGAGCGTGTTTATCAAAGTGTTCACGAAATATTTGGCTTGAAATCCGAGCTTCCAACTCCAGGTTGGGGTAGAAAATTTGTTTTCCCAACGCCAACATCAAAAAGCATAGCAGCATTTAATAATGGGACATATTTCTCGCCGGATAAACTATGGAGTTTTTTCCGAAAATCTATAATCAACCCACAAAGAATTGAAAACCAAGAATTCTTGAGCATCTTAAGAATACCTATGGCAGGCGTAATAAAAGTCACTCAATGCCTATTTTTAATGCAGCCAAATACTTTTATCCCTATAGATGATACTTTGCCTAGATCACTTCAAATAACAAGACAACAGCTAGAAACAGGCAACTGGGCAAGATATTTAGATGTAATTGAGGAACTAAAAAGATCTTTCCCTAACTGCCGTCTATATGAAATTGCCAGATCCTTATATTTACTTTCATCACTTCTTCCCCATAGAAGACCGAATTACTATAGCATTACTACTTGTATTCGTAATAATAGAATTGTATGGGAAGAGTTCAGTGAAAATGGGATTGTACATATAAATTATTTCGGCAACAGGGAAAAATTAATTGATACTGTAAGACAAGTGAATAACGGTGACATTATACTCGCCAGAGACGGAATATCTAAAACACGAGGAATCGGGATAGTAGAAAAGAATGATTATGCTGAAAATGGCACATCAAATGAAAGAAACTCCTTGCATGTTGTATGGATAAATAGATCAAATATTGAACATAGGCTTTCAGGTAAACATCAACTGGAGAATTTTATTGCGGAGGGTTCTGGAGGAGCAGGAGCTTACGATGCATTTCGTGAGATCGAGGTGTATGAGCCAACTTTTCGTTTAATAGAGTCTTTCGCGAGGATTGGGGTGAATAACGATGAAAATACATCTGAAGAGTTGTCAGATGGAGAGGAAGAAATAACAATGTATACAACTCCTTTGAATCAAATACTTTACGGCCCTCCTGGAACTGGAAAGACATACTCAACCACAAGAAAATGCGTTGAGATATGCGATGGTTTAAACATTGAAAACAAAGAAGAAAGTCAACTGCGAAAACGATTTCAGGAATTGCGCGACGAGGGAAGGCGCATTGAATTTGTGACTTTTCACCAATCCTATGGATATGAGGAGTTTGTAGAGGGCTTGCGGCCCGAAACTCCGTCCAGGGAGACAGCTGAGACCGACAGCGATTCCATCGCAGCGGGATCATCAACACCTCAACCCGATGCCGCCGGCGGCGGCTTCAGGTTGACAGCCAAGCCCGGCGTGTTGAAAAATATCGCCGAAAGAGCGCGGAAAGATCGGGATCGCCCATATGTATTGATCATCGACGAAATCAACAGAGCGAACATATCCAAGGTGCTGGGCGAACTGGTGACCCTGCTCGAGGAAGACAAGCGCGAGGGAGCCGACAACGAAGTCAGTCTTACCCTGCCCTATTCCGGCGAGGCTTTCACATTGCCGGCCAATCTCTACATTCTCGGCACAATGAACACCGCTGATCGATCCATCGCGCTGCTGGATACGGCATTGCGCCGCCGGTTCGATTTCGAGGAAATGCCGCCGAAGCCCGATTTGCTTGAAACAGTCGAAAGCATTGATCTGCCAAAACTGCTTGAAAGCATCAACAAGCGCCTGGAGTACCTGATTGACCGGGATCATCTGATCGGCCACGCATGGTTGATGAGTTGCCGGAACAAAGGTGATGTTGACGATGTGATGCGCCGCAAGATCATTCCGCTGATCGCGGAATACTTCTATGACGACTGGAGCAAGGTGAAGGCGGTGCTGGGAGGCGGTGACGATTTTATATCGCAGACAGAACTCGAGCGGCCGCCGGGGATTGACGAAGACTCTGACGAAGACCGTCACCAATGGAAGATCAAGGAGCCTCCGTACCTCAGTGATGCATATCGCAATTTGATCAAGCCGGGGCCACGCGGAGACGCTGACGCGTGAAAAGAACGGAAACCGTCAAAGAGTGGCAACATCTTTCCATAGGGGAAAATAAACGCATCACGGCTCAGGACGCGCAACAGATACACGCGCGAGCCGAACGGATTTCCAGGCAATTGCGCGGGCGGCCTCCGGTCTTCGCCCGCACCGCCAAGCCAAGCCTCCAGGCGCACCAGGTAGTCGGGGTTCTCGCTACTCCCGGCATCAACGTGGAAATCCTGCCCAAGATCGACGCAGACGACGACCTCGCGCTGCGGCGCTCGCTTGTGCGGATGCTCGCTGTCGCCAGAAGCCTGTCCATCGCGGACCACGAAATCGCTCACCTGGGAGTTCAGCATGAAAACTTGCTGGAGATTCTGATACGGATTTTCTCGAATCACCTGCGCGCGGCAGTTCGCCGGGGCCTGCCTCATCGCTACCTGCAACAGCAAGACGACCTCCCGAAGCTGAAAGGCAAACTCGATGTCAAGCGCCAGTTCTCCCGCAACGTCGTGCGGCCGGACCGTCTCGCTTGCAGATACGATGAGTTTTCTGCCGACACGCCGCTCAACCGCGTGCTCAAAGCCGCCTGCGCGCAGTTGCTCAAGGTCGCGACTTCGTCGGCCAATGTCAGGATTCTCGCCGAACTGCTCGCAAGATTCGACGCGGCAGGAGACAGCCCAGACCCATTGCGCGAGCAAGTCATGCTGGATCGGACCAACAAGATGTTCCACCAGCTTTATGGATTTGCGAAACTCTTTCTTGCCGGCGACAGGCAAAACACGACTACCGGGCGCAGCGAAGGATACTCCCTGCTTTTCCCCATGAATGATTTGTTCGAGGAATACATTGGCCGAAGCCTGAAGCATGCGCTTTGGTCCAGGAACATCAAACTCCAGGACAAGTCGCGCCATGCGATCAGGCACCCCAAAAATCGATTTCAGTTGCGGCCCGACATCGTTGTCGATGGCGATATTATCGTCGACACCAAATGGAAGCAGCTTCGGCGAGCGGACGAGGACGGAAACTACGGCGTGGAGCAAGCAGACATCTATCAGATGCTGGCTTATGCCCGCGCCTATAGCGCCAGACGAGTGATCCTGCTATACCCTTGGCATAGACGCCTGAACCCGGAACCACCCGGAATTTACCGGCGATGGCGCTCGGCGGGAGATTCCATGTCATTCGATATCGCCACCGTCGATGTCTCCCAGAGCAAGCGTACAGTTCGCGAAACGCTCTGCACGATTATCGAAGATGCTCGAATCCGGGATTTCCCGGAACTGGCCTGCTCCTGACCCCGTCGCCATCGCCAGGGTTCAAGAGTCCGGCTAACCCAGCGTTGGCATTGGGGACTGGAAAGGAGGAAGATACTGATCAACTTGTTCTTCGCCAAGCGCAACAGGATCGCTTGAGCAGGCCAGCCACAACAAAATCGAGAGGAGGCGGAACATGCATGATGTCAATAGCGAGACCTTTCGGGAACGTACTTTTCAGATCTTTTTCAGCAGAGCCAGCAGGGGAGCGAAATCTTTCGACACGATCTTGCTGGTGTTGATCTTGCTCAGCGTGACGGTGGTCATGCTCGCCTCAACCGTCGATGCTTCCTCGGTCTGGTCGACCCGGCTGCGCATGGTGGAGATTTTTTTCACCTTGCTTTTCACGATCGAGTACCTTGTCCGGCTCTGGTGTCACCCGCGGCCCGGTCAATATGCTTCGAGCCCTTTCGGCATTATCGATTTTCTGGCGATTATCCCCACGTATCTCGCATTCCTGATTCCCGGCTGGGAAACTCTCGCCGTGTTGCGCGTGCTGCGCGTATTGCGGATTCTTCGCATTCTGGAGCTCGGCCGTTTCTCGCGCGCGGCAGAAGTGATTGGAACGGCGCTCGGCGCCGCCCGCTACAAGATCGGCATTTTCGCAACAGTTGTCGCGCTGGTGGTGATAATCGCCGGCGCTTTCATCTATATGCTTGAAGGTCCGGAAAACGGCTTCGCGAACATACCGACCGCAGTGTATTGGGCGATTGCCACGTTGACGGCTGTCGGCCACCCCGACCTCGCGCCGACAACGCCCACAGGACAGGCGTTCGCCTCTTTCGTCATGATTCTTGGTTATGCGTTCATCGCCATTCCGATAGGAATAATCACGTCGGAGGTGGTGGCCGCCCAGAACAGTATTCAGGAAATTCTCGATGCCGAGGAAAACGAGCGGCTCGAATACAAGTCGTCCGCCTACTTCAGTTATCAGGACGCGAGCATACCGGAAAAGATGATTTTCCAGGCCTCCGTCCTCAAACCGATTGCCGGATTCCTGAATGGAAAGGGAGGAACGCTGGCAATCGGAGTAACCGACGACCGGAAGGTCATTGGCGTGGAACAGGATCTTGCAAGCAAGAACTGGGATATGGACAAATACGTGAACTCGATTACCAGTTCCATTATTTCGGAACTCGGCGCGATTGCGGGCACCATGACGACTATCAGCATCCAGGAAATCGAAGGCCGCAAGATCTGTTTGTTCGAAATCCAGCGAGCGCCGGATCCCGTTTACCTGAAAACACAGAAAAACCCGAAAACTTTCTTCGTTCGCATCAATAACTCGACGCGAGAGTTATCCGGCCCGGATCTGGTCAGTTATGTGCGCAAGCGCTGGACGTGACCGCCGCATCCATCGCACAGCAAGCAGGCTGCCGTCAGCTCGCGAACTGGGATTGCACAAATTGCAAGTAGAAATTGCAATTTGTGCAATCCCAGTGCTATCCTGCCACGCATGATCGCCAGAGAAATTGCACCGAAGCTGATCGCGCTTTTCAAGCAGCATCCTTTCGTGACGGTCACCGGGCCTCGCCAATCCGGCAAGACCACGCTTTGTCGCGCGGCCTTTCCCGATCTTGCCTATGTGAATCTCGAACGACCGGACCACCGCGAGTTCGCCGAGACCGACCCGAAAGCCTTTCTGTCACGCCTGGACGACGGCGCCATTCTTGACGAAATACAACGCGTTCCGGAACTTCTGTCCTGGCTCCAGGCGCTGGCCGACGACAAGGGGCGCAACAGTCTGTTCGTGCTGACCGGGAGCGAACATTTCCAGCTTTCCAGGTCTATCGGTCAAACGCTGGCGGGACGCACAGCCCTGCTGCGCTTGCTGCCGTTTTCGCTGCGGGAATATGAAATGGCGGGCGGCGCAAGCGAACTCGACAAGATGCTCTTTGCCGGTTTCTATCCGCGCATCCACGACCAGCGGCTGGACCCGCTCCAGGCGCTGGGAGACTATTTCGAAACCTATGTGGAACGGGATGTCCGGCAAATCGGGGAAATCCGCAATCTTTCCAGCTTTCGCCGCTTTGTTCGCCTTTGCGCGGGACGCGTCGGCCAATTGGCCAACCTGTCTTCTCTGGGAGCCGATGCCGGCGTGTCCCACCTTACCGCCCGCCACTGGCTGACGATTCTTGAGACGAGCTACATCGTATTCCAACTGCCGCCTTTCTTCGCGAATATCCGCAAGCGGCTCGTGAAATCTCCCAAGCTCTATTTCTACGATGTCGGACTGGCCAGCCACCTGATCGGCATCGAAAGAGCCAGCCAGGTCGCCACCCACCCCTTGCGCGGCGCCTTGTTCGAAAACGCCGTCGTCATCGAGGCCCTCAAGCACGGATTCAATCAGGGCCGCCGCCCAAATCTCAGCTTTTTCCGCGACAGCAGAGGACTTGAATGCGACCTGTTATATCCACATGCCCAGGGCAGCGCGGCAATCGAGATCAAATCCGGAACGACGGTCGCCTCGGACTGGTTCGACACATGCGAACGCGTAGCCAGGGCGGTGCCGGGAATTTCCGGGTCGGCGGTTGTTTACGGGGGCAACGAACGGCAAGCGAGGAGCAAGGGGGAAGTGCTTCCCCTGAAAGAGTTGGGTGGGTTCCTGCAGCAATTGGGTGTCGGGCAGAAGAGCAGGTGAAGCCGCCACCACCTTCATTTCAGATTGAATTATTTCAAAAAGATCTGGCCGTTCTTAATAGAAATGGATTTTTCAATCGATAATTAATTCAACCAAATCTCTTTTATTGCATTCGCTAGCCGCTATCAAGGCGACAGCATCAGTTTTATCGGTATGATGCATCCATGCTACTTGGTTCTCTTCGTTACCTAAAACGTATTGGACTAGTATACTCCGAATTTTACCTTCTTTGTGTAGTTGATTTAAATGTTTCATTATTTCTTCTATAGGGACAGCTCTGCAAAACGGTACTACATTGCTCATCTTTTCTCCTTAGGAAGGGCGCTATAGAGCATAACATTTATTCGAAACAACGCTAGGCCCTTCCTGCCATATCATCCTTTCTTCATCAAACCAACTCTTCCGAATTTTTAGGAGGTTGGCTATTTACCTTTTTTTGCTCCGTACAAACAACATATTGCCACAATCAAAACGAAGACAGCCATCAAGCCTAAAAAAATACCTTAAGGCTTTCTTAACTCTTGGATCTGTTGTAAACCATTTGTGATCCGAGGCTGGTCGGCACGCAATACCGACGTCTTAATCCCTTCTTCATCAGGTCAACTCTTCCAACTGGCTGGCATACCTGGGCTACGGCCCCCTGCCGCGTCTTAATCCCTTCTTCATCAGGTCAACTCTTCCAACATCAGGCGCTGGCGCTCAATCGGCAATTCGGCCTGGTCTTAATCCCTTCTTCATCAGGTCAACTCTTCCAACGACGGAAGGGCGACGAAAGGATCGGGTTCGAGACCGTCTTAATCCCTTCTTCATCAGGTCAACTCTTCCAACCCACATATTGGGCAGGTAGTTTGCGCTTGCAGTCTTAATCCCTTCTTCATCAGGTCAACTCTTCCAACATTGGAGTTAAAACAATGGAAACAGCAAATCCCCGTCTTAATCCCTTCTTCATCAGGTCAACTCTTCCAACGGTCGTTTGGTCAATTAACGCGGCGCCATCCAGGTCTTAATCCCTTCTTCATCAGGTCAACTCTTCCAACCATCAAGGGCGTCATCGATGCGCATCCCGTCGCGATGTCTTAATCCCTTCTTCATCAGGTCAACTCTTCCAACGAATAGAGTTCCTGGTTTCGGTTGAAAGCGAAGAGTCTTAATCCCTTCTTCATCAGGTCAACTCTTCCAACCCTTCGTCTGATCGCGAATATCGCCGCTATCTGCAGTCTTAATCCCTTCTTCATCAGGTCAACTCTTCCAACCTATACCAGGAGGGATAACGTCGAAACTAGCGGGTCTTAATCCCTTCTTCATCAGGTCAACTCTTCCAACCAATACGGCGGCGCAAACACAACCACAACCTGCCGTCTTAATCCCTTCTTCATCAGGTCAACTCTTCCAACGCCGCTATTAACGCGGCAGCGCAGGCAAAGGCCGCGTCTTAATCCCTTCTTCATCAGGTCAACTCTTCCAACGCGGCGAGAACATAAAGTTGGGGTTCATGCCGAGCGGTCTTAATCCCTTCTTCATCAGGTCAACTCTTCCAACCAAGGCCTTTGCGGCAACCCTGCTTGCCCTGCCTGCGTCTTAATCCCTTCTTCATCAGGTCAACTCTTCCAACCGGTTGCGGGTAAGGCAAAACGGCCATAGCTGGTTGTCTTAATCCCTTCTTCATCAGGTCAACTCTTCCAACAGCGGTCTAGGTCTAGCTAGAGAGTGCTACCTCGGGTCTTAATCCCTTCTTCATCAGGTCAACTCTTCCAACAACCCGCCGCGCAACCCGCGGCGCAAAAGGCCGGTCTTAATCCCTTCTTCATCAGGTCAACTCTTCCAACGCGCAGTTTTTATAATTGGGCGTTGGGGCCGGGCGTCTTAATCCCTTCTTCATCAGGTCAACTCTTCCAACCGCGCAACCTACTGGTGGCGCGGCAGTGCTAGTGTCTTAATCCCTTCTTCATCAGGTCAACTCTTCCAACGCAAGCCCAACCGGGGGCCCCAACAAAGTACGCGTCTTAATCCCTTCTTCATCAGGTCAACTCTTCCAACGCAAAATGAGCAACAAACTTACCTTGTTAGTAACGTCTTAATCCCTTCTTCATCAGGTCAACTCTTCCAACGGCGGCGCAGGCACAACCCGCCGCCGCGCAACCTGTCTTAATCCCTTCTTCATCAGGTCAACTCTTCCAACCGCAAGCGGCGGCAAAAAAGGCGCAAACTGGCAAGTCTTAATCCCTTCTTCATCAGGTCAACTCTTCCAACGGGCGCCAACTGGTGTTAAAGCCGCCGTGCATACGTCTTAATCCCTTCTTCATCAGGTCAACTCTTCCAACCCAATACGGCGGTACAAGTGCCGGCACAAGTCTTAATCCCTTCTTCATCAGGTCAACTCTTCCAACGGCATGGGCAAACACCGTAGCTGCTACCCCCGTAGGCGTCTTAATCCCTTCTTCATCAGGTCAACTCTTCCAACTGCAAGCATAGCGGTGCCATGGCGCTTATTGCGGGTCTTAATCCCTTCTTCATCAGGTCAACTCTTCCAACGCATATGCCGCTGTTAAAATGCTGCGGCGGCCGCTGTCTTAATCCCTTCTTCATCAGGTCAACTCTTCCAACTGGCCATACAACTAACTCGGTGACTATAGGCCGGTCTTAATCCCTTCTTCATCAGGTCAACTCTTCCAACTACGCGGTCCTGGTCGAGAGCGTCGAGCGCGGCCGGTCTTAATCCCTTCTTCATCAGGTCAACTCTTCCAACCCCGGCAGGATGCTGAGGAGCGCACCGGCCGCGGCGTCTTAATCCCTTCTTCATCAGGTCAACTCTTCCAACGGCGGTCGCGGCCGAGAAAAGGAGAAAGACAATGAGGTCTTAATCCCTTCTTCATCAGGTCAACTCTTCCAACCACCTGGACGATGCGGTATTCATCGCCTCGAACAGGGTCTTAATCCCTTCTTCATCAGGTCAACTCTTCCAACGCCCAGTCCAGCGGCGGGAAAGCCTGAGAAATCAGGGTCTTAATCCCTTCTTCATCAGGTCAACTCTTCCAACTGAGCTACTCAGCCGGCCCCATACAGGAGAAGCCCCGTCTTAATCCCTTCTTCATCAGGTCAACTCTTCCAACCGCAGGACCACCGGAACCGCTACGCGGTCCTGGTCTTAATCCCTTCTTCATCAGGTCAACTCTTCCAACCGCCCACAAGGACATTTTCCCGAAATTTCATGTAGTTATATATACGCTTAGAATAAATGGTCACCTCCTTTCGAGTTAGCGGCAATTTTCTATTTCACAATGGGCCAATTTCGATACCGTCTCGCGGCAAGCTGACTCCTGCAGGCAAGACTTGTTTTCCATATACCACAGTCTGGAAATGCTTTGCCAACGGGTAGGCGCGCAAATCGTCACACCGGATATCCATGTGCGCGGCCACCTCATCCACGATATAACGCAAATTTTCCCGGGTTTCAACCGTGTGGAAAACACTGTACTGCAAGGGAACGGCATAACGGGAAACGACTCTATGGACCCGCGCCAGGCGCTTCGGGTCCGCAATGTCATAACAAATGATCCAGGGCTTTGCAGTTCCTGCTGACATTACGATAGATCTTCGAGGAATCGGCATAAACTTTCGATGCCAAGGCGTAAGCTGAAATCAGCAACAGACCGGTTTCGCTCAAAAAACTTGACCGAGTTGGCAACACAATCATCGCCGGAGAACAAGCCATTCCTGCTTCGCAAGGAATTATGCAATTCCGGAAATAAACCGCAGACGATCATTCTTCGCAAGTCTCCTGCCAGTTTTTGCATCTCGGCAGTTTTCCATTGGAGTCCATAGCTGGCCAGTCCTGCCACGGCATGCGCTTCAGCTAAACCATCAAGCCTCTTGCTGATAGCTGCCCACCTGTCATCTCCGACTGAAAACCTGGCGAACTCGTTGAAGTCGTGCTCAAGTTCCTCAGGTTCCCGACGAATAGTCAAACCCATGCGTCTGACCGACAGCGCCGTCGCTCTTTGCAGCGCTGATCGTCGCCATTGCCCATATTGCTGGCGCCAGTCGGGGCGATCGATCAAATACGACCAATTTCTGTAAAACCAGCCGTCGCGACGGGAGCAGATGCCCAGCCAGCGCGCTCGAACAGTGCCGCTGCGCCTCAAGAACACTACCGGCACATCATGATCGGCGCAAGCCAACAGAGCGTTCGTTGCCCAGTTTACACGACCGCTTACGATAACCCGGGCAAGTCTCCGGAGTGGCACGCGCGCATCAGCGTGGCCATTCCGGCTGACCCGCAATGCCGGACCGTCAAGCACAACGTCTGTTTGTTCCCGTCCCAGCAAGTACAGTGGTTTCATCTGGGCTTTTCTTTGCCGCTCTGCGGTGAACCGGCTCAATTGGCGCCCGCGTCAATCCGCGTTATCAACGTCCCTCCCCTGTCGCCGAACTCGCGAGCCAGCTTGCCGACCTCCCGGCGCAATAGCCTGCTCAGTCCGCAGCGCAGCGGATCGAATTCCTTGTAAAATTTCTGGCGGCCGGCCTTGCCGAGCAGAACAGCCCCGTTGTCATCGCGAAAAGCAGCTCCGGTGAGCAACTGCTCGCGAAACATGCTCCAGACCCATTCGTCGATTCTTGGGCGAAGAGGCTCGATGACATCTGCGGCAAGAGACTCGCGGCCGAATGCGGGATCATGGAACAGGCCAAGCATGGGATCCAGGCCGGCTGCATGGCAAACCGCGACCGCTTCCGCATGGAGCAATGTATACCCCAATGACAAGCAGGCATTCACCGGATCCGGCGGCGGACGGCGCCGCCGAGCCGCGAAGCCAAGAGAAGGAGGGAAGCAGGCGCGCAAACCCTCGAAGTAAGCCGCGGCCGCGGCGCCTTCAATTCCCCGCAGCGAAGCTATCGAATGCGCATCGCCCGCAAGTCTGTCGCATATAGCGTGGAGTCGATCCGAAGCCCTGACAAGCGCCCGTCTTTTGTCCGGCCGACGTTGCAGCGCCGCCGCGATCACGCGCTGTTGGGCTTTCGTCTTTCCTTCAACTATTTGACGAGACCAATCTGTTCGGGCACTCAAGTCGCCGAAGGCATCGAATTGACCGATTCGCCGCACAACATCGTTATGAGCGCGCCCGATGCAAGATGCGAGATAACGCCCCCGACGACCGCCAAGCAAGACGACGCTCGCCCCGGACTCGGTCAACGCGCCGATTACAGAAGCATCAAGGCGGACAGAACCGCGCAATACAACGCGGTCCAGATGCCGCAAGGGCACCGAACCTCGCTTGCCCTCCGGCTCCATGAAGCACAGCGTCCTGTTGGCGACGCGCAATTCGATGTTCTTTCGATCGATGTAGAGCGCGGCCATGAATGCTTACCCGATGTAATAGAACGAAGGGTCCGATGCCGGGATGGCGATCCCCCGGAGAATGGGTTGAGACCGTTGTTCTACCCGCAATAGCGCGAAACGGTCTTCGGAGATGTCAATTTTCCCCTTTACACCCAGCGTCAACTCCTTTCGCTCCGCGGGATCAAGGAAACACTCGAATACGGATTTTTGACCGCCGGTGGCAAACTTCTTGACGACCTGATGGACTCGGCGCAGCCTGCCAGGCTCGCACACATCATAGGCAGCAAGAAAAAGAACTCGTTCCATGCTGACAACCTTTCATTGCGTCAAATTTACGGCACTTCCGGGTTGCAATTCGAGCACAGCACGCTTCATCTGTCCGATGCCGCAACCTTGCCGGAATAGTCTTTGGATGATTCGGCCCGGAAGTGCCTGCGGTGCGGCAGACTTCCCCGGCAAACAGATAACCGAGGACACCGCAAACGGCAACGACGACATTTCAGGTAGCGGGCGCGGCGCCGGAAATGCAGCTCGACGAAAGCGCGAGCCGATACCGCCTTTGGCCATCGGCGCGGATGAATGACCAATTACTCGCCTCGCGGCGAAAATTGGCGCTGCAACGCTTGAAGTCGCTCCTGGGAGGGAAAATGGTCCGGAAACAGAAGCCTGCGGAAACCTTCGTACAACTCTTTCTTCAACACGACTTCTATATCATTGCGTTTGGCGAATGCCAGTGCTTCTTCCGGCATTTCTTGCTTGCGCACGCACACGACCTTGCCCTGCAGTCCGCCCATTTCGCCGATGGCCGCAATGTCTTCCTTCAGCGTCTTGATCGCGCTCCGCTTCAACGCGTCGCGGATACGGTCCAGAAGCGTTTCAGCATTTGCAGGAATGCTCTGCAAGGAAAGCGAACGGCGAAAACCACTGACCAGGCTGTCTTCTGATACGCGGTCCTTGCAGTCCACCAGCCACAGCCGGCCATTCCAGTTGAATAACAGATCCACTTCGGCGTGCGGTCTTGGAGACCGCGCCTGATTGACCTTGAGCCGCAGGGAACGTTGCACGCAGGGTACGCCAAGCTTGAGGATGACGGCGGCTGTTGATAGCTCCAGCTTGTCGCCTTCCTTTTCCTGCCGGTCCGCGCAACCGATTCGACTCATCAGAGATGCTGATTTCCCCTGTCGTACTTGCTCCGCAAAGCGGTCCTCGTTCAGCGCGCGACCCTGTTCATTCAAGGTCAGTTTCTCGCCGACCCGCTCTACTTCCGATTCCAATAGCTGACAACGCAACAAGTCCACAGGATCAAGCCTGTTCGCGATGCCGCCGTCGAGTGTCTCGGTGCTGGTGTCGAGCGATTCCTAGCCCGGATTGAACCAGGTCAGCCGATTGCCGCGCTCCAGATAGAAGGACCGGATGCCGTTTTGCAAGGCCCAGCGGAACGCGGCCATGGCCATCAACTTGTTGCCGCCGGTGAAATTCAGCGCCCATTCCGACTGGTCGGGGCAGTCCTTGCCTGCTTTCAGTCGGCCGGCTATCCGCGCGAGATATTTTTCGACCGCAACGAAATCGTCATGAGGGATGCGCTCAAGCTGGGCTCGGCCAGGTGAAACGAGTCCGGTCCGACCAAAGAACTTCCTTAAATGCGTTGCCGGGGTCTCGGAATGGTCGCGTTCGGCGCTGTGCAGAAGAACCACCGTTTCCGGTTTGAGATGCGCCACCGCAAGAATCTGCGGCCAGACCTGGCGAGAGGCAAGGGAGAGCAGCAGGCGCGGAGGATCGGTATTCATTGACTGGTCAGGTTCTTGCGACCCCAAGGCAGGATGGCGGCGACGTTGGCAATTGCCTTGGTTGGATCCTTGAAGACGACCGAAGGCCCGCATCGGCCGCCAGCAACCAGAATATCGGCAGAAAAGATTCCTCGGTGAACTGTTGGATCCTGCGCCATTGCGTTTCGCCGACTGTTTCGAAGCCGTGAGCGAGCAGCGAGTTGTTGCGGACCTTGAGCAAATCCAGCAGTTCCGGCTCGACACGCACGGCGAATTCGCTGGCGGGACCGTCGAGTCGCTCCGCCACGATTTTCCAGGCATCTCTCAAACCAACGGATCTGCGACCGCTTCTCCCCGCGGATTCACGCGATTCCGCCGGCAACATTTTGGGCGGAACATCGGCAGTATCCACGCTGAGCTTGCTGCGCAGCTGCCATTGCGCGGTCCATTCCATCAACCGATACCAACGGCCCGTCGCGTCGTCGTATCGACCCTGTCTTGCCCGACGCTCCGCATTCCACCAGAGGTCGAGCAGCCTGGCGGGTTCCTGAGAGCGCTGACCGCTGCGGGTCAGATTACTTAGCACGGGCAGTATCCAGTCGAGATCGGGAGCGAGCAATCCGCCATAATCCCGCAATACACCGTAGGCGGTTGCGTGGTCGAAATCGTCCCATGAGGCCAGCGCGCGGCTGATGTCCAGCGCCCGCGCGAGGCGCGGGAAACTCGCATGGCTGACCGCTATACGCAAGCTGTCGAGGAATTGCTCGCACTCGCGATAACTATGATGTCGCCAATGGCCAAGCGCTTCATCAATGCGCCGGCCCAGCCGCAGACCCGCCACCCCCATCATTGCCGGCATACTTTCCGACCGCACGCTAACCAGGTTCGAGCGTGCGCCGGCAACAAGCTGAAGGTCGACCTCATCGGACTCAAGCGCAACACAAACCAGGGCAGCGGACATGGATTTGGTGCCACCCGTATAATCGGCGATAAATCGCGCTTCGGGAAAATTCTCGCGCAACGCGACAACCGCTTCCCGCATCGCGTTTACGGCACCCTCCAAATCGTCAGCGGGCACAGGGCGATTCTCGAAATCCTGCGCTTCAAGGCAAGCCTGGGCAGGAATATTCGGCAACGTTGGATTGTCATCCCCGGGATTCTCCTTGATAACATTGTCTTTGCCCAGAATTTGTATTTCCGAGCCCGGCCTGCCTGTTGCCGGATCCTTACCGGTGCTGAAAAAGCAAACGTAAGCGCCTGGCGCGCTCTCGATAGCCTTGACAATCGGCTTATGGCTGCCGCCGACAGTGCAAAGGAGAACTTGAGAAACTTTCATGGCAGAGAAATGAAAAATTTGATTTAGTCAAGCAAGAGATAAAAAATTATCGGTTTTCATAATATGCATTGAATGGTAAAAACCAAAGGTTTATTTGATCAAATTTTCTTTCGAGGCAAGAAGATTTTTGGCATGTTTAACGGCTCTTATGCTTCTATATCTCGGCCTATTCCTTTTTCCTTGAACGGCATCCGGATTATCCAGAATCCCTCTCCAGAACTCTGAGAACTTCTGTTCAATTTTTTCATATGCCTCTTTGCTGATATCAGCATCACTTGGAAACTGATTAAAAAAATCATCCATATCATCGAGAAACTGCTCTCGATCCGACCATTTTTCCTCTCGACAAATGACCCAGGCAACATCATCCGGCTTCCCTTCAGCGGCTTCCTTGATCTTGCCCTCCTTTCTCTTCTCCATTTGGGCTTTCTCGTGGCGCTCAACCTCTTCTTTATCAAGCGCCATCGCTCCGTAGCCCACAGCCGTCTTGGCGCCGAATCCAACCCATTCGAATGCATGGTTGAAAGCAGCTTCCACCAATTTCCGCCATCGACCTTCATTGACAAGGTCATTATCAATTCTTTTCATGTCGCACGTAACGTGGAATGCAAATTTCGATTGGGAGGGCACTGCCAAGAAACCGATGGGATTGGGTTGCCCGGAATCATGCGGAGGTTCTTCTCTCTGATAATAATGCGTTTGATGCGGTGTCATGACCTCGACATCGAGTTTATCTTGCTGCACCTGCGGGAACACATCCCAGAAACTGAGAGCTCCCTTGCTGAGAGATTCCTTGCTGGCATCCAGTTGGTGAGGTTCAGGGCCGAATAGCTGCGTAATGGCATTATCGCTCCAACCTTTGTTGTCTCCCCAGATTCCATCCGCGAGTTCCTGTGCCGCCCGCCTCAGAACGCCCTTGATACCGCTGCCGGGCAAATAAGGGAGCGCGTAAGGGTTGAGAAACGAAAAGCCGTTCTCCAGCGGATGCTCATTGCCCAAACCTGTAATGAAGGGGGCCGTGGACTTCGCGTAAACCGATAGCCGACCGGATTGGTCCAGACATTGGAGAATCGATCTTTGCCTGGCTTCCAATGCATCACACAATGATTTGGCTGCTTTGTTGAGCTTGGCCGCCTTGCAAATCGCGTCTTTCTTATTTTCTGGCTTCATCAACCTTTCTTCTCGGTTCTCCCCCCTGCGTTCATATTTATGGTCATATGTCTTCCAAAGAAACTTCCTGTTCCGTTCATCTTCGCCCCAAAGCTCCAACAGCAAGCCAAAACGCATGCCGGGAAAGGCATCGTCGAAATTCGATCCAAGATACTCAGGAACCGCTGCGACTGCCATTGCCGCTCTCCTTCTTGTTCTGGCGGGCCGCCGCCATTTGGCGGAGCCACCTCAGCCAGGCAAATGCCTCGGAGGTGACATCCTGATACTTTCTGGAGTCACCCACTTTCATCAAATGTTCCATGAATTGATCAAAATCTGTTGGCAAGTCCTCAAACTGCTTATGCAGCCAATCGCGCAAATCCTGACCCATTTTTCCATGCGGATCATCTCTGCCATTACTTTTTTCATGCAGAAAGGCCATGACCTGCATGAGCCCGCTGTTCATGATCAACGCAGGCAAGCTTTTCGCCAGATTCACATACTTGTCGTCGCAGTTTTCACTGCGTTCCCATGCATTTTGCGCGCGCGCCTGCTCCAGGGTCTGCCTCTTCATCACAACGCCTCCACGACGCGGGCGTGAACCAGTCCCCGCCCGGTTGTCGCATCACCGCCGATCTGGAGCAATTTATTATTGATTGCCGCGTGAATCTTCGACATGGCATCCCGGGCGGACAGATCATCGCTTCCGCTGCGCGTCTGACTGGCCAGAACCGGCGCCGCCAAAAGAGATTCCGGCGGCAGGTTTTCGGTATAAAACAGGCCGCCGTCCGCAGCGCTGCCCGTCTTGTCGTCGATGCGCACATGAGGCTCGACCACCGTGGCATTCTCGACAAAATATCCGAAATCCATATCCGAAAGGACAACAAGGTGATTGGCCATCTTTTTGCGGAAAAAGGCATGGGCATCCGTGTCTGGCAACGCCTTGCATGCCAGATCATCCGCAATTTTCTTGAGGCTATCCTCGCAGCCCTGGGAAGATATCTTGTATTCGAATGCCTCAAGGCGCAGCGGCTTGTCTTTCGCAACCAGATCCTTGTCGAGCAAGACGCATTGCCCTTCTTCAACTTTCGGAATTTCCCATCCCGCCTTCAGACCCGACATGCTCAACAGTCGCCCAGCGCGAGCCAGCGCCTGGGGGCAGGTCGCGTAAACGAAGCCTTCCCGGAGACTGCGAACCGGGAACGCCACAAGTTGGGCATCCCCGAAACTGACAGCGCCGGCATGCAGGTTGTCGCTGCGCGACTCCGGGCCGAACAGCCGCTCGATCAATCCCCTGTCTCCTCCCAGCGACTCGAAGCCATGCCGCACCGCGCCCTTGATCCCGGAACCGGCGAAATTGGGGTGTCCGGTATGCCGCTCGCGCTGTATGGGATTATCGACAAGTCCCGTTGCGGTGCCCGCGCCCATATGCACGGGGCTGATCGTGTACAGAAACAATGCGCTCTTTTCTTCGAACATTACGCCTCCAGTCAATACGCCGCGAAGGTAAACAGGTTGAAACCTTCTGCCCGACGTTGGTTATTCTCCGCATCCTCGGACCAAAGGCCGCGAGCCGCAAGCTTGCCAAGCGCTTCCGGCGTCGCCCCCAGATCGTCAATCCAATAGGTGCTTCCGGCCGGGGCGACGCGCAAGGCGGGTTTGGGTTTTCTTGCGGCCAAATCGAATCCCGATATCACCCCATGACGGGGAACAGCGGCGCAGCACAATTTTCCGGTCACGCCGCCCAAGGCGAAATGCCCATCGTCCGTCATGCCGGTCGGCAACCATCCCTTCGCGAAAATCCCCGGTGAAGTCAGCACGATGCGGCAACGGTTCTGTTCCGCGATTCGGCGATAATCTGGTTGCGGCAGATTGACGGCCGCCTTCTTCGCAAGAGCGGCGCGACCATCGCCGCCAAAGCGGAGCAAAAGATCATCATCGGGAACATTGGCGACACCCGTCGTCCCGACGAAAAATCCGACATCGCGATGAAAAGCGACGGCCTGGGTAGTGAAGAGTTGGCCATCCGCCGCGTGACGCCGCGCCGCATCCAGCCCAATACCGACCCGGGCCTCGACCTTCCACAGGTCGGCCTCTGCAACGAGTTCCCCGGAATCGATCTCCTCGCCCTCAAGATAGGCCTTCCAGCCGGTTGCGGTCAGCCTGTTTCCCGATTCCGGCTTGTTGCGTTTCTGTTCCGCCAGAATCGCCACGCGCGGCAACAACGCGGAACTGCCAATCCCGGCATGAATCCCCGGCGGACCGGGTCGCATTCTCGACACCTTGACAACGCCTTCGCTCTTGTTGACAACGCCTTCGCTCTTGCTTGCAACCAAATCGGCCGGCAAGGGGAATAACGGCTCCACAGAATGTCCAGCTTCCGAGCCCCCGTTGACACAACTCCGCGCAATCCCGAACGCGGTTACGGCAAAGGATCCCGGGCGCGCCGGCGTGCCCAGATCGGGGTGGTCTTCAATTTCACCTTTCGCGAACCGACCCAGATCCACTCCTCGACGCGCAAGCAGCGCGGACCGCACGGCGCCGGCGACAACCGAAGGCGATGGCGGCATCGCGGCCTCTCCGTAACTGCCTGCGTCGCCAAAGAGCTTGTTGCCCCGCAGCATCAGCACGTCCAGCGCGTTTATGAAATACCATGCGGATGTCACGATGTCGCCCTCTCCTTTTCGTCGAGGCCGCCTGTTCTTGTTTCCCGAGCGAGGAACTCCGCGATGGACATCAGATTGGTGAGCCAGTCCAAAGAACGTTCATTGTTTTCCCGCAACAAGGCAAGGCTCGCCAGCAGTTTGGCAAGATCGAACGGATCATCGGAACCGCCAGTCCGGCCGCGACTCTGGCGGTCCAGCTGATGGCCGAGCAAGCTGCCGAGCATTTCTTCGTCAGCATCTGCGGGCAGGTCTCGAAGCCAAGCCAGGCTGTTATATACCGCTCGACGCGATACTGCTTCGGGAGCCAGGAACTTGCGCAGCTGCTCGATCACGGAAATCGTTTCGTCCCATTTGGCCGTGAGTCGCAATTCCCCGCCCGCGCGTTTCATGACCGTCAAGCTGAAGGCATTGCGGCCGCCTTGTTTTTTCGCCCGCTGTTCGCTATTTCGCAGTTCGCGCAAGACAGCGTTCAAAGGCGACCGATGATGGGCAATCACCGCGCCGCAACTTGCGGTCGCGCCGCCCATCATTCGCATCAGCCGGTTGTTCAGGTATGCAAAGCCTTGGCTGCACGCCAGCTTCTTGCGGTCGCGCCGCACTTCCCTCCAATCGGCATCGCCTTTTCCGCTCTCGCCCAATCCGCCGCCGCTATAGGCTTCGCGCAGTCGCGTCATGACATCAAGCAGGTCGGCCACCGGAAGCATCGCCAGCACATCGTCGCCCCCCGCGTATATCACTCGCCCATGATGCTCTTGCTCTACGACATGCGGCACCACATGCAAGGCGAAATCATTCAACGCCGATGAGATCGCGAGATGACGATTGGGAGAAACGGCCCGTTTTTCCTTGCCGTACTTGTCTATTGCCGAATGCGACTCGGCCAGGTTATTGAACCCGGGACGTATTTCGGGATGAAAGCTCTCTTTGTAGCTGATGGCGCTTTCCTCGCAGTCGCCGGAGAGAATTCGGCCCATATGGTCCCCGTCGAAAAGCAGCAGCGCGTAGTAGGTTTCTGGCTTGCGGCCTACGGCGCGCTCGATCTTTTTCTCAAGCTTTTCGAATGGCTGCTGGTCTGTATCCTCCCTTGTTCGCTCAAGCGCGGCCAGAACCCTGGCGGCCGTCTTCTTTCTCAGGCAAGCCAGCTTTTTCGGCAAGGCGGGCGATTGATCCTGCGGACTGATCAGTTCACTCCATTGATCTTCTCCTTCCTTCTCGATGGCTTCTTGAAGCTGCTTCAGGTCGCTCGCCATGGCCATCGTATGGGTCGATACTACGAATCGCCGCGCGACATCGGAACGCGACTCCTTCGCCTGCGCGACTTCTTCCGCGAACAAGTCCGGCCAAAGGCGTTTGATGGCCGGCAATGCCCCCAGGTGCTCGCCTTCTTTCGCCCAGGCAGGCTTTTTCTTCGCAATTCTGGCCCAGAGGGTATCGCTGTTGCCCCGATAGGAGCGATCAAGCTGACTCCTGTCCGCGGTGAGCCATTCGGTCTCTCCGGCAAGCGAACAGCGCCAGCCATGTTGTTCCAGTTGACCGAATGCGCGAACGGCCTTTGTCGCCGCGAGGACGCGCTCGCCAAGCTCCTGAATCGCGGGATAGAGCACTCCCGGATTGGGAGGAAAGAATTTGACTCCTTCCAGTTCGCCGCCATGCCTGAGAGTCTGCCAGGCCGGCGAATCAAGGAATCCGGGAGCAGTCTTGTCGCCGTCGCCGTCGCCGTGAAAAGGTTGCATGGCCGCTGCAAGCGCGCCGGTGTCCAGGTCCGTGTCGCGATTCTTGTCGCGGGCTTCAACAAGCGAAAATCGAACCGCCGCCCAGTGGATTTCCGGAAATTCGTCGAGCTGCCGTTGCATTTGCTCGTAAGCATGGACCTGCGGACCAACTTCAATATCTGCTGCTTCGACAAGGCGTTCGACGACTTCGCGACCGAGCTCCTGCATCCAGTTTCGCGTTTTCTCGCGGACTTCATTGGCGATTTCCGCTGCTTGCCGCGCCGGGACCACCGCGACGAACCGATTGGGCAACGCAGCGGAAAACAGCGGATTGCTATCGGTAGCCGAACGCGTCCAGTCGCAGTCATTGAACAAGGCCTTGTCCAGCCCCATCTGGTCTCTCAGCCAAAGATCAACTTGCGGCAAACCGCGCAAGCGCGGAAAGAGAATGGCGTCCGGACCCAGTCTTTCGCAAACGACTCGAGCGGCTTCCCACATCAGCCGGGACAACAGGTGCGAACCAGCCCACAAGTCGGATGTGGTTCTGGCCGCCGCAATGAAGCCCTGCACGGGTCCCATGGCTACGGTCAGCAAGGCCGGATCTCCCTCGCCGTCAGGGCCGAAGGCTCCGGCGAAAGCGGATGTCAGGTCCAGATGATCCCAGATGGAATGGTCCGGCACTCGCGTATCCGCCGGCAGCAGCGGCCATAGCAGGCCGAGCTTGCCGTTGTCTTCATCTTCCGACAGTTCGGGGCCGAAGCGCCAAAACGCCAAGGCTGTTCGCCGCCAGTCGACCGCATCGCCGTTGCGCGCGATGAGGCTTTTGAAATGATTGAAACTGCGCTGCTTGATGTCGGTGATATCGGTCTCCGCCAGCGTCCTGAGGTTGATCGCTTCGCCATTGAGCGGATGTATCAGAATGGGTTTTTTCGTCCAACGGACCTGGGTGCCTGATGGAATGATGCGGCGCGTTTCTTTCTGGCCCGCCCCGGCAGGGACTGTAATTTCCTCCGTGGGCCATTGCGGCCGGTCCGCGGCCGAGGCCCACCAGTCGGCGCGTTTCACGGCGCGGTACATGGACGCGGGAATGCCCTTCCTGAACAGCACGCCGGCGAGCACATCGGCGTTGTCATGATCCAGCCGGTCCCCGGCCGGCAATTGATCGAAGCCCAACTCCCGATGCAGCCAACGGGACGTTCCGCCTTCGTGGCCCGCGGGGTCGCGCAACAGGACAAGCGCTTTTTCCGCCGGGTCGTGAAGCCGCGCATGCAACTTGGTTTGCCAAAATGCGTCGTTCATGACTGGTTACTCGGAAATCCGCTCCAGCACGGTTTCCTTGTCAAGATACTCATGCACTTGCTCCCAGACTTTCTTGATGCTGTCTGGTCTTGGCTTGAAGTCTGAAGGCGGCAAGCAGGGCATGTGGAATATCACGCCTCGGAGTTTTCCGCTTTCCTCGCGGCGCACCTTGAAACGGAGACTGTTTGGCAGGCGGAGGTTTTTCCAACCGCCGACGAAATGATTAGTTACGGGGTACGCCAGCCAATGGCGATCTTCCGGCCGACTATGGCGCTTGTCGCGAAACTTGAACTGCGTTCGCAAACCAATCTTCAGCTTGGCCAACTCGCGCATTATACCGATCCAGTCTTCCTGACCCTGTTTCGTTCTCCATACCAGCGCACCTTGATCATCGCGGCCGATCGCGAAGGGCCACTTGGTTTCCAAGGCTTGCAGCCAAGGATGCCGATATTGCTCCAGGGAAACATCTTCCGCAGCGCCAGAGTCAGCGGGATCGAGATTAAGATGCATGGAGCCCCAACCATTGCGCGAACGGCCGCCGATCGCGCCATAGGCGGAAATCAATTCGATCGCCCTGCGAATATCCGCGGAATGCTCGGCCGGCAGCGCAACGGACAAGCGAGCTTTCTCATTCTGTTGTATCGCGGCATTTCCTTTCAGAACCGTAGGATATGCTCTATTACCCTTTTGCACTTCAAGCGGACCATAGCCGAGATATAACAGTGGCCCAACATGCTGCCTAACTTCCGGATGCTTGACCTTTTCGCCAGACTGAACCTCTTTTGCGCCCCAGGCGGCCTTGCCGAGTTTGCCTGGATTCCAGCGATCAAGCCTGATGCGCAGCTGGCTCTTGCGCGCCGCAACGGGCTTGCCGCTCGCGTCCCGATCTTCCTTTAGCCAGGCATGTCCGAACAACAACCCCTCTTCGCGCCGCATCTTCTTGATATCCGACGGATCGTTGCCGTCTTTCGCAGCCCAGACGACCCGCCACCACTGCCGCAGCAGCGCCTTGAACGGCGGCGTGCGCCAGCGCGCATTCTGATCGGCATCGCCGAGAAACGCCGGCGTGACGAATCGAACCTGATATTTCAGTTGCTGCATCGCGGACAATTCGCTTCCTCCCGGCAAATCCGCGGCCATGATACGGGCCGATATCCCGTCCGTCCAATGCGGCAAGCTTGGCAACATCGTTCGAACGGCGAACGCAACATCCCGGGCGGCGCATGGCGGACTGCCGGAAAACCTTGCTGGACGCGCCAAACAGGCCGAAACTCGTTCGCAATTTGTTGACTCATCCCGAATGTAAATGAAATGCCGAGACTCGGCGTTGCGCGAATCTTGCGGGAATTCTTCCGCAGCCCTTCAATCATCTTGCGATTCCGCGAATCGAATCGCATCGGGCGCAAGTTCGAGTCCGTACAGCCGTCGTCCATTCTCTCTGACGGAACACACGCGATAGCAGCCCGCCTGGGTCGTGCCGATCACTTCATCCAGCGACCGGATGCGCCGGTGCAACTTGGACTTGGTTTGCGAGAAGAAATCCTGGGTCATGCCGCCCGCAAGGCGTTTGCGCGTCGATTCGTCATAACCCATTTCACCGATGATCGCATGATATTCACGCAGGTATTCATCCCGATGAGACATTTCCGGCGCGCCGGCGCTGGGACAGACCACGAACTCGCTCCCCGCTTTCGCCCGCCGGGCAAGCCAGGCAAGGAAGGCCAACTGCACGGGAGGCAGGCGAAGCTCGGCGTGTCCATGGAAACAGGCGCGCCGTTTGGGCAGGTCGATGGCCAGACTGGGAGGACCGAGCACGCGGGAGGCCGCGTCTACCGCTCCAAGGAAAGTATCCCGGCCGTCAAGCAGGCCTTTGGGCAAGCCGTCGCGCAAGCGCACGAACGGGATCGTCGCCAGCGTCACCCTGGCCGTGCTTGCGTCGTGCGGCGTATTGTCGCGGCCGCGCACCACCCGCCTTTTCGGCGACGGATAGAAAAATTCCGGCAGGGACTCGAACGGAGGCTCGACGAGCACGTGGCTCAAACGATCTTGCGCGCGGCCATAAAGGGATAGCGCGTAGCCGATATAAAACCCCATGGTCTTTCGTCCGCCCGCTATCGAAACATGCAGCGCGGCCTGCCGGTCCCGGGTCAGGTCGCGCACCTTCCTGACGATATGGTCTGCGGCTACATCGTTGTCTTGCGCCGTGCGAATATCGGCCAGAGGCGGGTCGCCGATGACATGGATATGGTCGGGCGCGAACCGGATGCGCGGCAACTGGTATTCATCGCACAGACGCGGGAGCCACGCATCGCCTTCGAGCAGGCTCAACTCGGCGTTGCGGCATCCGTCTTTCGTGGTAAGCAGATGTATTTCGGTGGGAATGAACCGGTCCGGGGACGTTATAGCCAGCGCGTAGACCGTTTCGGTGACTACTTGCGGCGAAAGGCCGGTCGCGGCCAGCAATATCCGCCTCGGATAGCTTGCGGGCTTGTCTGGATTGAGCGGTTCGTTCATGGCCGCGGGACGATTCCGTATGAGCGCATTTCGCGATGAAGACCTTAATGCAAAAGGCGAATGCTCGCCGTCCCGGCAAGCTTGCCGGGCAATCCGGACGCGTTTTTCCGATCAGCAAGCGGGCTACAGCAAGGCCGGGGTCGGCCAGCGGGAGCCGTCGACAGATTCCAGCCGATATCGGCCAAGCCCCATGGAGCACGCCTTGCCTGCATGGGTCCATTGACCAAACCATAGCGCCGGCCAGAACGGCGCAAGTTCGCGACCATCCACGTCCATGAACCCGACAATGCCGCCCAGGCGCATGCTCGTTCGCTGCTTCGTCGAGTATCGGGAAAGCTCGAGCCAGCCCACCTCGCTCGCAGTCGTCTCGACCCGCTCGGATGCCCGCAGCAGACCCGGAAAATCTGTTTCGATGTCTTGGCCGAAAAAATGACAGAGCAAGGACATGCGCCGGATCAGGTTCCCGAAAAACAGTCGGAAATTCAGTTCCCCCGGGCCGACATAACGCCCGTCCCGCCGGATTCGCAACGGCATCACGAACCGGATGCGGACAGCCGCGGGACAAACAGGCGCCGCATGGCCGCCTCTCGATTCGACGGCGCCGTCCTGATGCAAGTCGACCCAGGATGGCTGGACATTATTGTTGTCTGCCGCGGCGCGCAGCTCCACCTGAACTTTGTCCAATCCCAACTGGAAGCGGGCCGCCGTCAGTCCGGCAGCGCCCGCGCCTTGCAACGCGCGAACCGCGTAATGCAAATCGGCGCTTGCTTTGCCGAACAGGACAAGGCCCAAGTTGAATCGCCCTTCCGGCGTGTCGAATTCCTTGCTCCAGGGCTCGAGCAGATAAGGGGTCGGCAGCTGGGGATAGAGCCGCAGTCTCTCCGTGCCGGGCGGCGTCCTACTTTCGAAAATACGCGGATAAGGGCAAGAACCAACCAGGGCGCAGTCCCCGCAGTCCGGCATCAATGTCACGCATACGGCCTGCTTGAGAGCATGGCCGAAAGCGCCGCGCCAGGCCGAGCCCAGCCATTGCCCTTCCGGATTCGCGCGCGAGGCGGTAGTCGCCGATGGCTGGAATCGCAGGCGATATCTTCTCAGTTCGAGGGAAGCGGTTGGATTTACTATAGCGACCTCCTGCATGATCAGGTCCAATCAAGAAGGTATGGCGACACCAGTTATTCTCCGAATAATTCCATGCATGGAATTATTCATTGCCGCAAGACAAGAGCGCGGTCTTGTCTTGCTCGCGGATTCGGCGACTCGCGCCGGCGAATCCGGCGGCGCTCTCTTGTACCGCGTGTATTGCGAGCTTGCACCGCAGGCATGCGCCGCGGGAAAGCTCTGACAAGTCTGAACTTTCCTGTCGAATTTCAAGAATATCCAGGGTATGGAAAACGGATCGGACCGAAACCCCATGCCGATCTCTCAAGATAACAAAGAATCGGGTTCGCATCAGAAACCTGCCCATTGCCCTCGACCCCCAGCCAAGGACTGACGGGCGACGAATCCCATGGCGCACGAATCAGGGCGGGAAAACCCATGAAATCTTGAAGCGCAACTTCAAAATTTCATGATATTTTGCACTTCATGTTCAAGCTGTTGCCCGTCCTTCCGCCGTCAGGCGAAGAAAACTTCTTCTTCTGGGGACCGCGCCAGGCAGGCAGACGACGTTGCCGCGGGCGCGTTATCCCGATGCGCGCCGGACCGACTTGCTGAAGCCGGACCAGCTCCGCCGCCATGCCGCCAATCCGGCAACTCTCGATCCTGGTTGACTATCGCGCGTCTGGCAGCCAACTTTCGCACCGGAGCCCGAACGGCAGCGAAGAATCCCCTTGATCAGATATCTGGCATCCCGCGCGCGCGCCCTGGCCGGCCTGTTTCCGTTGACGGCGCGAGGCGTCGCGGCCTTGCTTTGCGCGGCGCTGGCGCTGCGCTTCTTCGGCTACGGCGCCATGGACCTGGTGGTGTTCGCGTTGGGGATCTGCGCGCTGGCGATCTTGCTGGGCTGCCTGTTTTCGGTGATCGTCTGCGGCCTGATCCTGCAGCGGCGCATCGAGCGCGAACCGGCGCAGGCGCCGGAGCGGGCGGGCGGCAAAGCCTTCGAGGCCGGATTTCCCAACCGGACGGGATTCGTCCTGCCGCCGGTCGGCCTCTTGCCGCTGGTGCGCCTGCAATGGACCTGGCGCTATCCGGACCACATCGACAGTCGCGTCCGCATCGCCCCGGACGGCTTGCTGGAAGAAGAGATCAACCCGCGGCTGCGCTGCCTGGGCGGCCATGTGACGCGGCGCTTCGAGGTGTCCGACGTGCTCGGCCTGTGCCGCTATTGCTGGCGGGCGCGGCGCGAGCAGGAATGTTATGTGCTGCCGCGCGTCAATACCCTGAAGCACCTGCCCCTGCTGCATGCGCTCGCCGCCGAGGACGGCATTCCGCGACAGAGCGGCGAGCCCGTGGGCGACCGCATGGAAATCCGGCCTTATGCGGCGGGAGATTCGGTGCGCGATATCCTCTGGAAGAATTATGCCCGCACCCGGCAGTTGAACGTGCGCCTGCGCGAACGCAGCGTGGCGCGCGGCAGGCGCGTGCTGGCCTATCTGCTCGCGGGGCCCGGCGACGAGGCCGCCGCGGCGGCGGCGCGGGCGGCGCTCGAATCCAGCGCTTTCGGCGACGACTGGCAGTTCTCCGCCGACGGCACCGAAACGCCCTGCGACGATCTCGAATCCGCGTTGCGGGCGGTGGCGCGGTCCCGCGCGCTCGATCAGCCCCATGCGCCGGGTCTCGAGCGGTTCCTGGCCGCGGCCGACCAGCGCGGCGCCGCGCATTGCATCGTCTTCGCCGGCGTCGGAACGATTGCCGGGCTTGCCGCGGCGGGCGCCGCCGGCTTGCCGCGCGGCGGACTTTCGCTGGTGCTGGCCGTCGACGGCATCGAAGCGCCCCGGCGGCCACCGCGCTGGCGCAGCCTGTTGTTGCGGCCCTCCGCCGGACAAAGTCGGCCAAGCTGGCCGGAGCGCGCGCAAGATGCGACATACCTGCGCCGGCACGAGGCCGAAGCCGAGACTGCGGACGAACCGGAACGCGCGGGCGGCGCGAGGCGTCGGCGGCGCGGCGAAGCCGGACCTGCGGGCGGGCCGACGCGCGCGAGACGCGTTGACGCAAGCAGGGCGGGAGCAGACCTCCGCGCGCGATCCGGCGGACCGGAGAAAGCGCGCGGCGCGGAGAGTTTGCGCCGGGGCAAGGCCGATACCGCGGGCAGGCGAGAGAGCGCGCCCAATCTCCGCGATGCCGGCGCGGACGGCCGGACCAAACCGAAGCGCGGGCCGGAGCGCGCGGGCGGCGCGTTCCGCCGGCGCTTGCCGCTGTTGCGCAGGACGCGGCGGCGGGCCGGCGGCAGCGGCGGTTCGCGCGAGGAATTGCTGGTATTATGCCGGCAGTTGGGGCCTGCGGTCGCGTCGATCATCCTGGTCGACCGGGCCGCCGGCATCTGTTACGACGACAAGTTGCGCAGGATCTGATCCCTTGACGCGATCGACGGATTTCCAGTCTCCCGGCCGGCAAGGCTTGCTGCCGACGCTGGCGCGCGCGGCCATTATCGCCGCCAGCTACTGGCTGCTGAGCCTGTCGCTGACGGTCGCCGCCGGCTCCTTCGCGGCGGTCGTCGGCTGCGTCGCCGCCTGCGCGCTAGTCGAACTGCGGGGACGCGACGGCCTGCTCGAGCGGCTGCGCGCCCCGGCGATCATGCTCGCGGCGGCATTGCTGGCGGCAATGGGCATGATCGCCGCCGGCCTGATTACCGGCAGCGAGCTGGTCGCCGCGCTGCTCGGCCCGGTCGCCGCGTTCCAGCTGGCGGAAGGCGTCAAATGGCTTGTGCTCGGCTTCGCCCTGGCCGGCGCGGTCCGCGCGCTGGCGGCGCGCGGCGGCGCGGGCGCCATGATCGAAGTGCTGCTGGTCGCCGCCGGTTTTGTCGCCGTGCTTTCCGCCCATCGCAACGGCATGATCAACCGGCCCTTTTTTCTCGGCGATTTCGCTCTGAGCCGGGGCCTGGACCCCGCCTTGATCCTGCTGCTGACCGGCGCCGGCGCGGTGCTGTGCCTGTCGGCCCTGCTGCTGGCGGAAGAAAACCGGCGCCGCCTGCCCTGGCACATCGCCCTATTCGGCCTGCTCTGCCTTTCCCTGATCGGCTACGTGCGCTCCTTCGGCCTGCCGACGCCGCAAATGACCGACGACCTCGGCCTGACCGGAAACAGCGCCCGGCAGCGGGAAAACCCCTTTCACGACGGCGAGAACGATACCGAAAACAAGCAGGCGCCGGTCGCCGTCGCCGTCTTCCGGGACGATTACGAACCCGCCGGCGGCACCTATTACTTTCGCGAGTCGGCCTATTCCCAATGGAACGGCTACATGCTCGATTTCGCCTCGCATCAGGACATGGACCGCGACCTGATCCCGGCCATCGGCGCGCCGCCGCGGACCGCGGCGGACAGCGAAGGCCGCAAACCCGTCAGCGTCACCATCGGCACCCTGGCGCCCCATCGCTCGCCTTTCGGGCTCGACGCGCCGGTCGCGTTCGAGGCCGCTCCCAATCCCGACAACCTGCGTTTCAAGCGCACCTGGAACGCGCATTCGCTCGTGCCGGCATTCGAGCTCGACGCAATGCTCGGCCGGCCGGCCGGCGACCCGGCCTGGTCCGGGGAAGTCCGGCGGGAATACCTGCGCCTGCCCGACGATCCGCGCTACGGCGAACTGGCGCGGGAAATCGTCGCCGGGCTGCGGCCGCAATACGCCGGCGACCCTTTCGCCCGCGCCTGGGCGATCAAGAGCTACCTCGACCGCAACGGCATCTATAGCCTGGCCAATGAGCACGCCTGGGCCGACGACCCGGCGGCTTCGTTCCTGTTCGGCGACCTGACCGGCTATTGCATGCATTTCGCTTTCGCCTCGACTTACCTGTTGCGCAGTCTCGGCATTCCGGCCCGGGTCGGCATCGGCTATGCCGTGCCCGCGGCCAATCGCGCGGGCGGCTCGTCGCTGCTGATCCAGGCGATTCACGGCCATGCCTGGCCGGAAATCCATTTCGAGGGCCATGGCTGGGTCATCGTCGACCCGGCGCCCCAGCGCACCCTGGTCGACATGACCGCCGACCCGCAAAACGAATTGCAGCAATTGCTCGGCGACATGTTGCGCGGCGAGGCGGCCTTCGACGAGTTCCTGCGGCAACAGTCCGGCTTCGCGGTCGACTGGCGACTCGCGCTCGGCGCCTTGCCGGCCCTGCTCGCGGCGCTGGCGCTGGCGGGCTATGCGGTCAAGATCTATCGCCTGCGGATTCCGGCGGCCGCCGGCCTCGCCGCGCAATATCGGCTCAGTTATCGCGCCGCCCTCGACCAACTCGCCGCGGTGGGCGTCCGCCGCCGCTTCGGCGAAAGCCGCGAGGCCTTCGCGCGCCGCGCCGGCGCGACCGCGCCGGCGCTGCAAGCGCTCACCGACTGGCATCTGGCCCACGCGCTCGGCGAACGGCCGCCGCGGCTGGACCGCGCAGACTGGCGCGGCATGCGGCGGCGAGTGGCACGCGAGATTCGCGGCAATACCGGCATCGGGAAAAAGATGCTGGCGCTGCTGCATCCGTTCTCCTGGCTGGGCGCCAGATGAATCCGGATGCGGCCATGCGGGCGCCGCGGGACGAGGTCGGCGCCGATGCGGACGCGAGTCTGGAGCAGGCCGCCGGCGTGTTGCGGCGGCTGCGCGACATCATGCGCGGCCAGGTGATCGGCCGCGACGACGTGATCGAACTCGTTGTCATCGCCCTGATCGCCGACGGCCATGTGCTGCTCGAGGATTTCCCCGGCTCCGGCAAGACCACGCTGGCCAAGGCGCTCGGCGAGGCCATCGGCGACGAGCGCGAGCGCGAACATTTCATCGCGCCTTTCCGCCGCGTCCAGTTCACTCCCGACCTGTTGCCTTCGGACGTGACCGGCGTGCCCGTGTTCGACAGCGCCAGCAATGCCTTCCATTTCCGCCACGGCCCGATTTTCGCCCATGTCGTGCTCGCGGACGAGATCAATCGCACTTCGCCCAAGGTGCAGGCGGCGATGCTCGAGGCGATGGGCGAAAAACAGGTCACCGTCGATAACGCGACCTATCCGCTGGATGAATTGTTCTTCGTCATCGCGACCCAGAATCCGCTCGACCTGGTCGGCACCTATCCGCTGCCGGCGCCGCAACTCGACCGCTTCCTGTTCAAGATCGGCATGGAACATATCGATCGCGAGGCGGAACTCGAAGTGCTCGAGACCTGGCAAAGCCGCCGCGACGTCCCGCGCGGCGGCCCGGCGGTGACCCGCGACGAGCTGCTGGCCAGCCGCGCCGTCATCGACCGGGAAGTGGCGATCTCCGATCGCGTCAAATCCGCCCTGGTCGATATCTCGCGCAATCTGCGCGCCGACGAGCGCGTGCTGCAAGGCAACTCGACCCGCTCGCTGGTGCTGATGCTGCCGGCGCTGCAAGCCGCCGCCGCGTTGCGCGGACGCAATTTCGTCAGCGCCGGGGACATCGAACTGCTGCTGCCCCGGGTGCTCGGCCATCGCCTCGAACTCGCGCCCGGCGCGGCCGAGCTGGACAGGATCCTGCATGACAGCATGCGCGAACCCATGGAGCGCCTCGCCGCCGGCACGCTCGACTGAGCCCGGGAGCTTGCGCCGCAGGATGATTTCGGGCACTTCCAGGGCCATACAGGAAGCTCTGATCAAGTCAGAGCTTCCCTGCGGCACATGCCCGCGATACAAAAGAGCGCCGCCGGATTCGACAGCGCAAGCCATTGAATCCGGGAGCAAGACAAAACCACGCTTTGGTTTTGCGGCAATGAATAATTCCATGGATGGAATTATTCAGGGGATACTATATTGTGTTCATGATTATGCTCGCATATCGCATATGGCAGTCAGCGGTTTCCGGGGAAGCCCCGATCAAGTCGGAGCTTCCCTGCGGCACGAGGACGCCTGAGGCGCGGGCTCCCGGCCGGCCGCGGCGCGCGAGCGCGGCCCTGCTGCTGGGCCCGGCGCTGGCCTGCGCCGGCATGTCCGCGCTGGCCCAGGACGACGGCGCGCGGGAACTGGCCGATATCGAGATCGCCCGGCCCGCCGCCTGTTTCGGTTTTACCGATATCGAGCATCCGCGCGCGCTGGAGATTTGCGACGCCCTGGCGCTCGGGGAGAACGTCCGGGCGCGCGAACTCGGCGAGGCGTGGATCCGGCGACAGCCCGATTCGCCGGCGGCGCAATTCTCCTATGCCGAAGTGCTGTACGACGCGGAAGGCAATCTCGCCCGCGCCCTGTTCCATCTCGACCGCGCCGAAAGCCTGACCGGCTACGAAGATGCGGGCGCGGCGCTCGAATCGGGCAATATCCAATGGCATTACCTGACCCTGAGCCAGTTGTCGAACGTGCATCAGCTCATGGGCAACCAGTCGCGCGCGCTCGAATACCTCGACAGGATCGAGCGGATTTACGGGCAGGATATCGAGTCCTTTCGCGGCTGGCCGCTGCTCAAGCTCAAGCGATACGACGACGCCCGCGCCAGCGCCCTGGCCGTGCTGGAGCGCAGCGAAAACGAACGCGAACAGGCGCGCGCCTGGAATACCCTGTGCGCGGTGGCGTTGGCGGGCCCGCCGTCGGCGGACGCCATGGCGGTCTGCGAGCGGGCGATCGGCGAAGACGAGAACCTCGCCGCCCGCTCGGGCGGCGGCGATACCGTATATCTGACCAATGCCTCGGAAGTCGCCCTGTCGCTGTTGCGGATGGACGCCGCCGAGGACTATCTCGACCGCGCCGCCCGCGAGCCGAATCCCGACAGCGTCGCCGACCCCTGGATCTACAAGCTCTATCTGACCATGAGCCAGGGCCGGTTCGACGAGGCCCGCGCGGCGCTCGACCGCATGCTGATCTGGCGCGAACAGCAAAAGCCCATCGTCGGCGTCATGAACCGGGCCGAACATTACATGGTCAGCGCGGCCTTCATGTTGCTCGCGGGTTATGCCGAAGACGCCGCCGCCCTGTCCGCGACCGCGCTGAGCCAGCCCGACCGCAACGGCTCCTATAGCGCCGACGACTTCCAGAAGGACGCCATGGCGGCGCTGATCAATGCCGTCGCCAATCGCATGCGCTACCAGTTGCGGCTCGAGGACGCGGCGGGCAGCGGCTGGACCGGCGCGCTCAAGGCGCGGGTCGAAGCGGCGGGACTGCTGTTTGCGGCCTGGCGCTCGGAACGTTACGCGGCCTCCCTGTTCGCCCGCCCCGAAATCCTGCGCAACCGGCTGCGGCCCTACGCCCCGCTCGATGTGCACATTCCGGAATGGATCGAACCCGAACTCGCGCGCATGATCGGCGCCGGCGTGGTGCGCCGGGCGCTCGACGAGGCGCGCGCGGCGGGCGCGTTCGCGCTCAATGCCGGTTATTACCATGCCTGGTTCGCCGAGGCGGAGGCGATAGCCGGCGACGACGCCGCGGTAATCGGCCACAGCGTCCGCGCCCTGGCCGAGTTGCCCGCGCAGGAAGCGCTGTTGCGCGCCCGGGTGGCGGCGCGCGCGGGCGCCGCGCATTGGCGGCTCGGCGAACACGGGACAGCGCTCGAATACCTGGAGGCCGCCCTCCGCGGCGACCCCGGCGTCAGCCGCCGGCTCGGCGTCGCGCTGCCGGTCAGCCTGCGCATCGCCGGCGGCGCGTTCTCGCGCGAGCTGGCCGATGTGCTGCGCGCCTCGCCGCGTTTCCGCGAACACGAAAACGGTTTTCCGCTCGAAGCGGGCGACGACGGCGCCGTTTGCCTGCGCGCGAAATCAGGCGTCGAACTGGCGTGCTATACTGCGCCCGCCGGCGATGCCGGCGAGGCCAGTCGGGCCTTCCATGCCCGGGCTTTCGGGCCCGGACTCGAAATCAGCAAGGCGCAACGCTCGATCCTGCGCGGCTCGAGCGCGATACTCGCCAACAGCGCCGCAAACATGGAAAACCGCCCGCGACTATTGTCCGAAGACTGACCGGCGCGCCCTCCAATCACTTCACGGCAGTCCTGTGACCGACCGCAAACACCTGTCTAGGCGGCTGATCGTCCTGCTCGCGGCGACTGCCGCGCTGGGGCCTTCCGCCACCCAGATCATATTGCCGGCGGTCCCCGCGATCCGGCAGGATTTCGCCGTCAGCGACGACATCGCCCAACTGACCTTGAGCCTGTCGATGGCCGCCATCGCCCTGGGCACCCTGACTTACGGGCCGCTGGCGGACAAGTTCGGCCGCCGGCCGGTCATCATGCTCGGGCTGGCCATCTGCTTCGCCGGCTCCCTGCTCTGCGCCCTGGCCGGAACCATCGAAACGCTGATCGCCGGCCGCTTCGTGCAGGCCTTCGGCGCCGCCGTCGGCCTCGTGCTGGCGCGGGCCATCATTCGCGATGTCTACGGTCCGGTGGAATCGGCCCGGGCAATCGCCACCCTGGTCATGGTGATGGTCGTGATTCCGATGGTTTCGCCCGCCGCGGGCGGCGAGTTGCTGATCCGGTTCGGCTGGCAGTCGATCGGCGCCGCGACCGCCGCGTTCAGCATGGCGATGTTGCTCATGATCACATTCAGCTTGCCGGAAACGCTGAAGCAATCGGTGCCTTTCGCGGGCGCGGGCGCGATGCTGCGGACTTTCGGCGAGTTGCTGTCCTCGCGCGTTTTCAGCGGCTACGCCTTTTGCGCGGCCTTTGTCTCGGTCGTGTTTTTCAGCTTCATCGCCGCCGGCCCGGAAATCCTGGTTTCGGTATACGAGCGGCCCGTCAACGAGTACGGCTACTATTTCATCATGATGCCCTGCGGCTTCATGGCGGGAAACTATATCGCCCGGCACTACGGCTTGCGGCTGCACGGCGACCGGCTCATGCTGGCCGGCATGATGATCGCCGTCGCCGGCGTCTGCCTGGCCTTCGTCCTGCAACTCGCCGGCTGGCGGCACCCGCTGGCGCTGTTCGCGCCGGTATCGCTGACCGTGTTCGGCAACGGCATTACCCTGCCGAACGCCCAGGCGGCGGCGATCAACGAATTCCCGCAACTGGCGGGCAGCGCTTCGGGTCTCGCCGGATTCTTGCAGATGGCGCTTTCGGCCCTGGCGGCCCAACTTGTGGCGGCGGTCTACAACGGCACGGCCTATCCGCTGCTGTTCATCATGCTGGCGGCGGCGCTGCTGTCCCTGGGCAGCTTCCGCTTCGGCGTGGGGCTCGGCAATATCGGCCTGTCGCCGGGCGCGGACGCGGACGCGGACTCGCGCGATCAGGCGGGCGGCGCCGATTCCCGCAATTGAGCGAGAAACTGCTCTTCATCGCGGTCGCGCAGGCAGCGCAAGTCGAGCAAGAGGCCGCCGTCGCGAATCCTGCCGATGACCGGCCGCGGCAGTTGCCGCAGGCGGCCGGCGAGTTGTTGCAAGGCCGCGTCCTTGCCGCCGCGCCGCGTCCGCGGAGCGAGCCGCAAGGCGGTGCTCGCGAGCCGCTCGAGCGGCAAGGCGCCGCTGCCGATCTGGCTTTCGCAATCGGCCAGGGCAACTTCGACGGCCGCTCCGAGCGCTTCCGCCGCGGGCGCCAGCAGCCGTTCGCCCTGCGCGCGGATTTCCGCCGCCGACCGGGTCAGATCCGCCAGCACCGGCAGCCTGGCCGGCAATCGGTCCGGATCCTTGTACAGGTTCAGCACTTCGCGCAAGGCGGCGATGGCGGTCTTGTCGACGCGCAAGGCGCGCTTCAGGGGATTGCGCCGCATCCGGTCCACGAGTTCGCGGCGGCCGACGACGATGCCGGCCTGCGGTCCGCCCAGCAACTTGTCGCCGCTGAAAGTGACCAGGTCGACGCCTTCGGCCAGCGTTTCCTTCACGGTCGGCTCATGCGGCAGCCCGTAGCGCGCGAGGTCGACCAGGGTGCCCGAACCGAGGTCGTGCGCGAAAGGCAGGCCCTGGTCGCGGGCCAGCTTGCTCAGATCCCGTCCGGCAACCGAATGGGTGAAACCGCGCACTTCGTAATTGCTGGCATGCACTTTCATCAGCAGCGCCGTCTTTTCATTGATGGCGTTGCGATAGTCGCGCAGGTGAGTGCGGTTGGTGGTGCCGGTTTCCCGCAGGATGCAATTGGCGCTGCGCATGATCTCGGGCATGCGGAAGGAGCCGCCGATTTCCACCAGTTCGCCGCGCGAGACCACGACTTCGCGCCCCGCGGCCAGGGTGTCGAGCACGAGCAGCACCGCCGCGGCATTGTTGTTGACCACGGTGGCGGCCTCGGCGCCGGTCAGTTCGCAAAGCGTCGCTTCGAGGTGGCGGTCGCGGTCGCCGCGCCGCCCCCGCTCGAGATCGTATTCGAGGTTGCAGGCGTTCGCCGCGGCCGCCGCCATGGCGCGGACCGCAGTCGCCGGCAAGCCCGCCCGGCCCAGATTGGTATGCGCCACGGTGCCGCTGAGGTTGAATACCGGCTTGAGCGAGGCGTCGAATTCGGCGGCGACCTTGCGCCGCACCGCCGCATGGAGCCGGCCGGCGAAATCCGCCGCGGCAACATGGGTCTCGGCATCGCCGTCGCCGCCGCGCAAGGCCTCGCGCCAGCGCGCGAGCTCGTCCCGGGCGGCGCGCTTGCAGACGTCGGCGCCGTATTGTTCGACCAACTTCGCCAGTTCCGGCGCATTGAGCACGCGGTCGACCGAAGGCAGGGTTCTCAGGCGCTGGTTTTGCGGCACGATTCGCTCGCTCTCGCCGACGCCGGAGCGGAACCCCGGCCGGGACGCGGCCGAGCCGGCGCCGATTCGTCGACGCCAACCTGCCGCGCATCAAGTATTTCCTGAATGATTCCATCCATGGAATCATGCATTGCCGCAAGACAAAAGCGTGGTCTTGTCTTGCTCCCGGATGCAATGGCTTGCGCCGTCGAATCCGGCGGTGCTCTTTTGTACCGCGGGTTTGTACCGCGGGTTTGTACCGCGGGCTTGTACCGCGGGCTTGTACCGCGGGCCTGCGCCGCAGGGATGCCCTGACTTGATCAGAGCTGCCCCGATACGCCGCCGCATCCGGCGACCAGGCAAAATGGCGCTCATGTCCGGGATTATATACCTGTCTCGACATCCGGTTCGCGCCGGTCCGGACAGTCTGCATGCGCCCGGCGCGCTTCCATCCGCAGGAGTTCCGGGCCGCCGCCCGCCCGAATCGACGCGCTTCGGGCAAGTATATGATCCCCTTCTGTTCTTGCTCCCGGATTCGACGGCACGTTCCTGAGTATACTGACGCTTTCTTCGAATGGGACATGGACGCATGCCTGACAAGCCGGCCCTGTTGATCGTCAACAATTTCCATGCCGACACCATCGCCGCGCTCGACGCGCGCTACGAGACCCACCACTTGTGGCCGCTGTCCGAAACCGGCAAACGGAACCTGATCGAACAACTCGACGGAAACTGCGAAGCCGCGGCGAGCGCCTCCTGGGTCTGCGACGAAATCGTCTACGAACTGGGCTCGCTGCGGGCGTTGGCCTGTTTCGGAGTCGGGGTCGACGGCGTGGATTTCGCCCGCGCGCGGGCCGCGGGCATAGCGGTCGCCAATACGCCCGGCGTGCTCGACGACGCCGTGGCCGACTTGGCGATCGCGCTGATTCTCGCGACCACGCGCGGCATCGTCAGCGCCGACCGCTTCGTGCGCGCCGGCGAGTGGCGCAAGGGGCCGTTCCCTTTCGGCAGCGGGCTGGCGGGACGCGCGCTGGGCGTGCTCGGCTTCGGGCGGATCGGGAGCGCCGTCGCGCGGCGGGCGGAACCATTCGGATTGCGACTGGCGTACCACAATCGCCGGCGCAAGGAAAATGCGCCGTTCCCCTGGTTCGGTTCCGCGCGCGAGTTGGCCGCACATAGCGACATATTGCTCAACTTGCTGCCGGGCGGCCCGGAAACCTCCGGTCTGGTCGATCTCGAAGTGCTCGAAGCGCTCGGTCCCGCGGGCATATTCATCAATGTGGGCCGCGGCTCGAGCGTCGACGAGCCCGCCCTGGCGCAAGCCCTGCGGCGCGGCCTGATCGCCGGCGCCGGACTCGACGTCTACGCCGCCGAACCGGAGGTGCCGGCGGAACTGCTGGCCATGGACAATGTGGTGCTGCTCCCCCATATCGGCAGCGCGACCAGGGAGACTCGCGCGGCCATGGGCGATCTGGTCGCGCGCAATCTCGAAGCCTGGTTCAGCGCCCGCAAGCTGCTTACCGAAGTCGCCGGGAATTGAGCGGTGAGCGAATAGACGCATGCCGGCCGAAGCTTGCGACCGCGCGCCCGCGCGCGAGGAAGAACTTGCCTTTCAGGCGGACATGTTGCGCCGGGTGTCGCGCACCTATGCCCTGACCATTCCCCGATTGCCGCCCGGATTGCGCGAAGTGGTGGCCAACGCCTATCTGTTGTGCCGCATCGCCGACACCATCGAAGACGAACCCGGACTCCCCCCCGCGCGCAAGGAAATGCTATTGCGGGATTTCGCGGCTTGCGTGGCCGGCCGCGCCGACGCCGACGCCCTGGCCGCGAAGTTGGCCGCCCCGCTTTCGGACGCCGTCCCGGCCGGCGAGCGCGCGCTGGTCGAGAATACCGCGCGCATCGCGCGCATCATGCATGCCTTCCCTCCCGTCCGCCGCCGGGCGATAGAGCGTTGCCTGCAAGCCATGACGCTGGGCATGATCGAGTTCCGGCGCAAGGACGCCGGCAAGGGACTGCGGGATCTGGCGGAGCTCGAACGCTATTGCCACCACGTCGCCGGCGTGGTGGCGATCATGCTCGCCGAGTTGTTCTGCGAATATTCCCCCGCGACCGCGGCGCGGCGCGACGCGTTGCTGGCGCTGGCGCCTCGCTATGGTCAGGGCCTGCAAATGACCAATATCCTCAAGGACATCTGGGCCGACCTCGCCCGGGGCGATTGCTGGCTGCCCAGGGAGCTGTTCCGCGCCCGGGGCTTCGACCTCGACGACTTGCGCGCCGCCGACAACGGCCCCGGCTTCGCGGCGGGATTCGAGGCGCTGACGGCCGCCGCGCATCACCAGTTGCGACAAGGGCTGCGCTTCATCCTGCTCATCCCGCGCCGGGAGCGCGGCATCCGCCGGCATCTGCTGCTGACCCTCGCCATGGCCGCCGCGACCTTGCGCCGCCTGCAGCAATCGGAAGATTTCCGCCGCGGCGGAGATGTCCCCCCGCCGCAACGCGCCGCGCCCGTCCTTGTCGTCGCCGTCGCGCTGCTGGCGCGCTCGAACCTGCTGCTGCGCGGCCTGTTCCGCGTGCTGCTGCGCAAGGTTCCCCGTTCACGAACCGGACGGCAGGCCCCGGCCCAGCCAGGCGAACAGCAATGACAGGGCCGGATCCCAGCGGGCCAGGGCGCTGGTGGAGGCGATGACGCCGCGCAGTTGCAGGCGCGAAATTCGCACTTCGGCCTCGCTGGAGAAAGCGGGGGCGGCGTGGATGCGGCGCAAGCCGAGCAGCGCCATGCCGATGGCCCACAGGCAATAGCGGCGAATGCCCGCCTCGTTCGCGGGCAGCAGCCTGACATAGGCCAGGCCCCGGTCGAGATGGCCGCGGGCGATGCCGAGCACTTGTCCGAGCGCGACGACGAAACCCGGCTCGCCGCGCGCGGCCGGCAAGCGCTCCAGTTCCACTCCCGCCGCCAGAAAGACATCGCGCGGCAGCCAGCAGACGCCGCGCTGCCGGTCTTCCCAGATGTCCTTGAGGATATTGGTCATTTGCAGGCCCTGGCCGAAGGAAACCGCCAGCGGCGTCAGCTCGCCGCGCCGCGCGGCGATGCGGGGACTGTAATCGCAGAAAAGTTCGGTCAGCATCTCGCCGACCACGCCGGCGACAAGATAGCAATAGCGCTCCAGTTGCCGGATATCCGCCAGGCCCGCGAGACCGCGCCGCGACTGAAACTCGGTCATGCCCGCGCTCATGATTCCGACGCAGCGGGCGACCGGCCGGCGCTGGGCCTGCGGCAATGCGCGGAAAATGCGCATGACAACGGCCGTCCGGGCGACGAGTTCGCGATCTTCCGCCCTGCTCCGCGGCGACAGCGCCGCGCCGAGGTCGCGGGCGAACGCCCGCGGCTCCCCGCCCTCCGCCGCCAGCGCCGCCAGCCGTTCGGAAAATTCCTTCTTGCGCGCCGGCGAAAGTTCCGGCTCGTCTTCGATCGTGTCCGCGATCCGGCACAGGAGATAGGCGTTGCCCGCGGCATGACGCAAGGACGGCGGCAATTGCGGATTGGTGAAGGCGAAGGAACGCGAAACGCCTGCGAGAAGCTCCGCCTGGACGGCGAGGTCTTGTTCAGCGGGCATGCCGGCTCCCGGCGCGCGCCGCGCCGCGCGGCGGCATTCGTCCATGACCCGCTGCCATTTGGCTACAGTCGGGACTCGATGCGCGCCGCCAGCGCTGCCAGATCCACGCTGGCGTCGCTGTTGGTCTGCACGGCGACGGTGGCGCCGGATTCCGCGTAATGCATGACCTGGGTGCGATAGCCGGGCCATCGGCCGCCATGGCCGAAACGGGCGCCGTCGTCGTGAACGAAAACGCCGAAACCGTAATGCCGCCCCGGCGCGAGCGGGTCGCGCCAGCCCGAATCGAGCATCGATGCGAGACTTTCCGCCCGCAGCACGCGGCCTTCGGCCAATGCTCCATAGAATCGCGCCAGCATGGTCGGGTTGGTGACGAGCCCGCCGCCGGTCCACTCGGATGAAGGGTCGACCTTCATGCTGCCGTCATCGCGCAGGTTGCGCGCGCCGGCGATATAGCCCGGGATCACGCCCGGCAATATCGAGCGATCCTGGGGCCGCACTTCGTCGAGGCCGAGCGGCGCGAGAATCCTTTCCTCGAGCAGATCGAAATAGGCGCGGCCGCTCGCCGCCTCGAGCACGCGCCCGAGCACGAGATAGCCGGCGTCGGTATAGGCGTGGCCCTCCCCCGCCGGGAACAGCGGTTCGCGGTCGACCATGGCGATCAACTCCTCGACTTCGAACCGGATCGTGCCGCGGCGCAGCGCGCGCCAGATGGAAAGCGTGATATAGCGCATCGTGGACGGATAGTCGCCCATGCCGGAAGAATGCGAAAGCAGATGCCGCACGCGCATGGTTTCGGCATTGGGCAAATCCTCGAACCAGTCCGTCCCGCCCAGCCATTTCGATACCGGATCGTCGAGCGCGAGCGCGCCGTCCTCGACCAGCAACAGCGTCAGCGCGGCCGCGAAAGTCTTGCCCGTGCTCCCGCCCGGCATGCCCGCCGCGTCGTCGAGGGGCACGGCATTTTCCAGATCCGCCAGCCCCGCCGAGGCGCTGACTGTCGATCCGTCGGCGAACCGCACCGCGGCGCGCAGCCCCGGCAACTCCGACTCCGCCCTCTCCTCTTCGAGCAAGGCCGCCAGTTCCGCCCGATCCAGCCCGAAAACCGGCTGGCAGCAGACCAGCAGCGCGGCGAACATCCACCTTCGCATGTCGGCGCAACCGTTACAGAAAGCCCGCAGCCGAGCATATCAGATACCAGCCCGCAGCCGCGATTTTCGGCGGGGTGTCAAACCAAAGTTGAAATGTCCCCTTCGGCCTTGCGCGCAGGGAGCGTAGCGACCGGAGCGCAAGGCCGCGCCGCCGCTATCGGGCGACCGCCATGGAGCGGAAACAGCCATCGACAACCGGACCCCGGCTTGTCCGCCGGCCGGCGCCGACTTGCCGGCGCATGCCCGCGGTACAAACCCGCGGTACAAAAGAGCACCGTCGATTCGACGGCGCAAGTCATCGCATCCGCCAGCAAGACAAGACCGCGCTGTGGTCTCGCGGCGATGAACAACTGCATGGCTGGAATCATGCAGAGCGCGCCCGGGCATTCCGGCGCGAAGAGTGGATTTCGCCGTTCAGGTGAATTATTCTGCCGACCCTGCGGCGGCCCCCGCATCGCGACGGCGAGGCGGCGGTTCGCCGCGGCGCAGACAGCCGCGCAGTCGGATTCGCGCGCCCGGCGACAACCATTCGTCCGGAGCGGTGCGCTCTCGACTGCCGAAAAATGACCTTTTTCGACCGGACGAACATGACGATTACATCTCTCGCGCCCCGGCAAGACCCTGCTCCGGACAACGCGCAAAAACTCGTTTACGCATTCGGCCGGCGGACCGACGGCCGCGCCGGCATGCGCGAGACGCTGGGCGGCAAGGGCGCCAATCTCGCCGAAATGGCCGCCATCGGCCTGCCGGTGCCGCCCGGTTTCACCATCAGCACCGAAGTCTGCTCGTGGTATTGCGACAACGAGCGGCAATATCCGCCCGCGCTGGCCGGCGCCGTCGACGCCGCCGTCGCCGATATCGAAGAACAGATGGGCAAGAAGTTCGGCGCGCGGCGCAATCCGCTGCTGGTGTCGGTTCGTTCCGGCGCGCGGGACTCGATGCCGGGCATGATGGACACGATCCTCAACCTCGGCCTCAACGACGAGACCGTGCAGGGCCTGGCCGAGGTATCGGGGAATCCGGCTTTCGCCTGGGACTGCTACCGGCGTTTCATCCAGATGTACGGCGACGTGGTGATGGGCGTGCGCGCGCGCGGCGAAGAGGAGCAAGACCCCTTCCACAGGATTCTGCAGGCGGTCAGGGAAAAGGCCGGGGTCGAGTCCGACGCCGAGCTGGACGTCGCGCAATTGCGCGCGCTCGTGCGGCGCTACAAGTCGCTGATCCGGCGCCGCGCCGGCGGCGATTTCCCGCAAGACGTCAATGCGCAGCTATGGGGCGCCGTCGGCGCGGTTTTCGGCTCCTGGAACAACGAGCGGGCCGTGCTTTATCGCCAGCAATATCGCATCCCCGCCGAGTGGGGCACGGCGGTGAACGTGCAGGCCATGGTATTCGGCAACGCCGGCGACGACAGCGCCACCGGCGTCGCCTTCACGCGCGACCCGGCCAAGGGCGAGAACGAGATCTACGGCGAATACCTGGTCAATGCCCAGGGCGAGGATGTGGTGTCCGGCGCGCGCACGCCGAAGCCCATCGGCATGATGGCGGAAGAGATGCCGGCAAGTCACGCCGAACTGCTGCGGGTGCGGCAGACGCTCGAGCGGCATTTCAAGGATATGCAGGACTTCGAATTCACGATCGAGAACGCCCGCCTGTTCATCTTGCAGACCCGCAACGGCAAGCGCACGGGCCAGGCCGCCGTCCGCATCGCGGTCGAAATGCAACGCGCGGGACTGATGTCGCGCGAAACCGCCTTGCTGAAGATTCCGGCGGAGTCGGTAGCCTCGCTGCTCGTGCCCGTATTCGATCCCAAGGCCCTGAAAGCCGCGGCGGCGATCGGCCGGGGCCTGCCCGCCGGCCCCGGCGCGGCGACCGGAAAAGTCGTGTTCACCGCGTTGCGGGCCGAACTCGAAACCCGGCGCGGCAACAAGGTCGTCCTGTGCCGGGTGGAAACCTCGCCCGAGGATCTCAAGGGCATGCTGCTGTCCGAAGGCATCCTCACCTGCCGCGGCGGCGTGTCCTCCCATGCGGCGCTGGTCGCGCGCCAATTGGGCAAGGTATGCGTTTGCGGCGCCGGCGAAATCCGCATCGACTACGACAGGAAAACCCTGACTGCGGGCAGGCACGTGATTCGCGAAGGCGAATACATCTCCATCGACGGCGGCACGGGCAAGATCTACGCGGGCATGGTCGAAAACGCGGACTCGGAAGTGAAACAGGTGCTCGTCGGCGGCATGCCGGCGCGGGAAAGCTATATCTACGAGCAGTTCGACACGGTCATGCAATGGGCGGACGCGGTGCGCAACCTGAAGATCCGCACCAATGCGGATACCCCGGCGATGGCGGAAGAAGCGGTCCGCTTCGGCGCCGAGGGCATCGGCCTGTGCCGCACCGAGCACATGTTCTTCGAAGGCGACCGCATCAATTTCATGCGCCAGATGATCCTTGCCGTCGACGCGGTGCAACGCAAGGAAGCCCTGAAGAAACTGCTCGTCTACCAGCGCCGCGATTTCATCGGCCTGTTCAGGGCCATGCGCGGCCGGCCGGTGACGATCCGCCTGCTCGATCCGCCCTTGCACGAATTCCTGCCGCACGACGATGTCGTGCGCCGGCAACTCGCGGACAAGCTCGGCGTGACGCTCGACTACGTCATCGACCGCGTCAAGGCGCTGCATGAAGAAAATCCGATGCTCGGCTGCCGCGGCTGCCGGCTCGGCATCCTGTATCCCGATATCACGGAGATGCAGACCCGGGCGATCTTCGAAGCCGCGGCCCATGTCGTCAAGCAAGGCCTTGCGGTCGCGCCCGAGATCATGATCCCCCTCGTCGGCTATCGCGCCGAACTCGCGGACCAGTTGCGCGCGGTGCATCGGGTGGCCGGGCAGGTGCTTCAGCGCCAGCAGGTGAAGATCGACTATCTGGCCGGTTCGATGGTGGAAATTCCGCGCGCCGCGGTCACCGCCGACGAAATCGCCGCGGAAGCGGATTTCTTCAGTTTCGGCACCAATGACCTGACCCAGACCACGCTCGGCCTGAGCCGGGACGACATGGGCCTGTTCTACGACGAATACAAGAAGAAGGAGATCTTCAACCAGAACCCCTTCGCCAGTCTCGACCAGAGCGGAGTCGGCCAATTGATCGAAATGGCTGTCGAACGCGGCCGCGGCGCCAATCCGGACATCAAGCTCGGCATCTGCGGCGAACATGCCGGCGACCCGGCATCGATCGAATTCTTCCAGCGGCAGGGTCTGGACTACGTAAGCTGCTCGCCGCCGCGAGTGCCGGTAGCCCGGCTGGCGGCGGCCCAGGCGCGCCTGCGCGAACGCGAATGAGCCGCTCCCGGCATGCGGCGGCAATGTCGGGAACACACCCTGATTTGGCCGGGCTTTCCCGCTACATCGATGCGCCGCCGAATGCGACGCGCAAGAGACCGCGCTCGAAAGCAAGACAACAGCGGCGGAGCGCGAAAAACTTTGCTCAAACAGCCTGAACATCCGCATTGACGCAAGATGGGTCGATATATCTACGCCGAGACGGTTGGCGATGACTGAAAACAATCCATCAAGATTCGGGGATGATCTCGCGGTCACGGACATCGAGAACATGACGGATCGCCAACGCCTCCTGGAAGAATCGAGGCGAGCGTGGAGAGAGGGTGAAAAAGAAAAAGCCCGGGCGCTCATGCCCGGGCTTTGGCCTGCCGAAGACTGACAACTGATATCAGCTGGAATTCCTCGCGATCCACCGAACGTCTCGGCCCGGCCTTCGATCATGGCCGCGGATGGGTCCGTGTCGAAACCCGCCGCTTCCGGCGCCGAATCGCTCTTGTTTCCAGGCGCCGTCTATTTCATATTTCAGTCAAGCTGGCCGTCGCAAGAGCACATGCGACCCGTTTCTCCTTTCTTCCAGTTCACCGGCTTGGGCCGACACCCGGCATCGCCGCCGGCAGTCCGAACAAGCCAGTTCGCGGTATGTGCAGTTACCGCCATTGGGGGGTGCTCCTGAAATTAAAGACAAGATGTTGCGGAACGACATTATATAGCAACATTCGCCCTGTTCGCATGTGACCCGGATCACAAGTTATCGAAATTTTTCGCCCGCCCGGGCGACCGCGAAACGCCGACGCTCCATCCGACCGCGGCGCGTTCCGGCCGGTTGCGCGGCCCGCCTCGGCGACGGCCTGGAAATGATCGCGAGCCTCTTCGAAGGTCGACAGAACGCTTCCGGGAAAGCCGTCGAGCGCCGCACGCCGGCTTATTTATTTACTGATAAATCAAACAATTGCCGGCAAATCTCTCGCGCCGCCGCAGGCGGGCGGTGTTCCCGCGATCCGCCGAATCGACACGGCGGACGATTCGGCGACCGGGCCGCCGCGCGCGTTTTCGGGGAAGCGTTCGCGCGGCCCGCGTCTTTTCCGCGGCCGCGTTTCGGTCCGCCGCGCGGTGTCGCTGCCCGCAGAACGCGATGTCGCTGCCCCGAAAAATTATTCGGCGGAGTGCCGCGAGACTGCCCCGGCCGACGGCTCCGCAGGCCGGAAGTTCCCGTTCATGTTCGCGCGGCGATTCAGCGGCCGGCGCGCGCGAATCCGGCAAATGCGCAGGCATATCAACAAGTTCCGATTGGCGGTAACTGCACATACCAGAGATACGATAATCGGCTTGTCGGTGGCCATGCTGGGCAAGGCCCCGGGCACCGCATTGCTCAACGAGTGGTACGGCGTCTACAACGCGAGCGTCGGCAAGGGCATGAGCCCGGAAGATGCCTTGCTGGAGCTGGCGAATCACATCGCCGCCTCGGACGCCTTCACGTCCATGTATCCCTTTTTCATAACGAACGCGGAGTTCGCGCGGGATTTTCTGACCGCGGCCCTGGGCGAAGCGCCGTCGGCGGAAGTGCTGGCCTTGGCGACAGGCCTGCTCGACGGCGGCATGGGCCGGGGCGAGATGGGCCTGCTGGCCGTGCGGCAGTTGTTCGAGATCCGCATGCAGGGGGAAAGCCATCCCGCCTACGGCGATTTCGGCGCCCTCGCCATGATGTTCGCCAACAAGGTGGAAGTGGCCACGTATTACACCGTTACCAAGCGCTGGGAGGGCGACTCCTCGAGCGTGCTCGGCGGCGTGACCGGCGACGGCGACAGCGTGACCGCGGCGAAGGAAGCCATCGACATGATGCGGCGTCCCGGCAAGAGCTTCGAGTTGACCACGGGCGTCGACCGGCTCGACGGCACCCTGGGCGACGACACCTTCGTCGCCACCGAGAAGACCCTGACCGGCGTGGACCGGATCGACGGCGGCGAGGGCATGGACACGCTGGAGCTTTCTTCCAGCGGCTCCGACGACGATGTCAATATCTCTTCCGGGGCGAGCGTCATGCATGTCGAGACGCTGACGGTCGACAGCGGCGGCGACTTCTCGGCGGACCTGAGCGGCTGGGAAGGCCTGACGGATGTCGTCCTGAGCGATGTCGCGGGAGATGTCGAACTGGACGCCGGCGGCGCCGATGTCTCGTCCGAATCCCTGGGCGACGACGACAAGGATACGACGATAGAGATCGTGAACGCCGCCGCGGTCAACCTCGAGGACGTGAACGCCCGCGCGCAGGTGAATATCTTCGACACGGACACCACGACCTCGGTCATGGTCGAGGGCGGCAAGGGCGTCGAGGTGGGCAAGTCGACCGCGCATTCCGAAACGGTCAAGAGCGTGACGCTCGACGGCGTGCACGACGGCATGGGCGACGACGGCAAGCGCTACGGCGAAAACACGCCCGCCAAGGCCGCCGTGCCCGCCGAGGGCCAAACACCCGGAACGCCCGCTGTAGCCGCGAAAAACGACAAGGACAGCGTTCCGGTGCACATCTACTCGAAGGCGATCGAGTCCGTCGACCTGCGCAACACCAACACCACCTTGCTGGTGGAGAACGCCGCCAAGGACATGATGTCGCTGACGGCGATGGTCGACCGGTTCGGCAACACGGCCAACGGGCACGGCAAGTTGTGCCTCAAGGGCATCGAGGACCTGATGATCGAGGTGACGGGCGACTCCAACATCCGCCTGGCTTCGGACCAGATCAAGACGGTCGCCGTTTCCGGCGCCGGCGACCTGACGCTGTCCGCGACCAAGTTCGCGCCGGCAGTGGCGGAGAAAGCGGCCGATGTCAAGCCGTCCGAGACGCTGGAGAAACTGACCTTGTCCGGTTCCGGCAAGACGACCCTGGACGCGATGGGGCTGAGCAAGCTGAAGACGGTCGACGCGAGCGATGCGAGCGGCGCCGTCAAGTTGAGCAATCTGGGCGCGAGCGTCACGAGCTACATGGGCAGCGCGGGCAAGGACGAGGTCAGCGCGAAGGCGTTCGCCAAAGATGGTCTGAAGGCGGATCTCGGCGCCGGCGACGACACGTTCACGGTCGACAATGCCGCCGCCGGCGCCAAGAGCCGGATCGACGGCGGCGCGGGCATGGACACCCTGGTGCTGAAGCACAAGAAAGGTGCCGATGTCAAAGGCGCCGGGGACGCCTACATGAACTTCGAGACCATTACCCTGGACGCGGGCGGCGGCTCGGGCGTCTACGATGTCAAGGGACTCGAGGTCGACGAGTTGATGGTCAGCGACGGCGGCGCCGGCGAGATCACGTTCAAGAACATGATGTCCGGCACCAGCCTGAAGGTTTCCAGCAAGATGCCCGACAGTACTTCCGGCAAGTCCACGACCACGGCTACGAACGCTGAAGTGAGCTACATGCTGGCGGACGGGGAAGACGGCGCATTCACGCTGACGCTGCATGCGCGGGGCGGCAAGAATGACAAGAAATCGGACCTGGTGACAATCATATCGCCCAGGAACCCGAAGCTGAATCTGACTCTGACCCTGGACCCCGACATCGAAGAGATGACCCTTCACTCTACGGCGACCGTAACCTCTGCGGTGGCCGCCGGGGACCGGCCCAAGGCGGGGGATTACCTGAACGGGTTCAATCTGGCGAACAGCGACAAACTCGAAGAACTGACAGTCACAGGCGATGCCGCTGTCTATATCACGCCGTCCAGCTCCACTCCTTCCTCAGGATTTCTTTCTCTGACCCACCTGGATGCGAGAGGGAACACTGGGGGGCTTGTCTTTATGGTATTGTCGGTCGCCTCCGAAGCTATGGAAATACACGGCACTCCCGCCAATGATCGTATTACTACCCGGCAAGCCGATGACGAGATATTTGGCTACGAGGGCGACGATGTGTTGGTGGGAGATAATGGCTCGGACACGCTCACGGGTGGTCCCGGGGCCGATGTCTTGCTCGGTGGTCAGACTGCCATACTTGGCGGAAATCACCAGATGTTCATGTCCAGAACTGGGTTTCCCGCTGGTAACGACGGCGACAACGCGGTAGACACGTTCGTGTACAACGCCGCTTCCGATTCTCAGGTTAATCTTGAGAAGATGACCGGTTTCGACATCATCCACAGGTTCCACAAGGGGGTAGACAGGATCAAGCTCAGCCCGGTGCTGGATTACCAGGGAGATGTCATCCAATTGGAAAACGGCGCGAACAATAACGGGAACTCCCTGAAGCAAGTCGTCGCCGCTCAGGCGGAGGGCCTGTTCAGGAGCGATGCGTCGGGCAGCACATTCGGCAGGATCAACTCCATTGCGCTGGTTCAGACCAAGGAAGACCAGGGCACAATGATCAATCGTTTCAATATAGACATTAACTCGACCCCGACCGGCTACGAAGTTTCCGGCGGCAAGATAACGACTACCTGGGTTCTCGCGGATGTGGACGGCGACGGCGATTTCGATGCCGGCGCCGACATGGCCATTGCGCTGCTGGGCAATGTGCTTCAGAAGGCTGGCTGGCCTGATGCGGAAGATTTCATCTGACCCGGCGGCTCGGTCTGCAATCGGAACCCGATCATTCGCTGTTCCCCCAAACTCAAAACCCCCGGTCAAGCCGGGGGTTTTGAGGGAAGCCCCGACCTGATCAGCGCTTTTCCCGACCGGGCTTGCCGCGCGCGGGCAGCGCGTCCCGCAACTTGTCGGCCGCGTCGAGCACGGCCTCTTCGGTCATTTCCCAGCCCATGCAGGCGTCGGTGACCGAGACGCCGTATTTCAGTCGCGACAGGTCGGCGGGGATATCCTGCCGGCCGGGATGGATATTGCTTTCCAGCATGGCGCCGATGATCGACTGGTTGCCTTCGAGAATCTGGTGCGCGATATCCTTGAGCACGAGCGGCTGCATGTCCGGATTCTTGCCCGAGTTGGCATGGCTGCAATCGATCATGATATTCCGGCTGACGCCGCCTTGCCTGAGCGCGAGCTCGCATTGGGCCACATGCACGGTATCGTAATTCGGGCCGCGCGAGCCGCCGCGCAGCACGATATGGGCATTGGGGTTGCCGCGGGTCGTGACGACGCTGACCTGGCCCTTGCCGTTGATGCCGAGGAAGCGATGCGGCTTGAGCGCCGACTGCATGGCGTTGACCGCCACCATCCAGCCGCCGTCGGTGCCGTTCTTGAACCCGATCGCCGAAGACAGCCCCGAAGACATTTCCCGGTGCGTCTGCGACTCGGTGGTGCGGGCGCCCACGGCGGACCAGCAGATCAGATCCTGCAGATATTGCGGCGAGATCGGATCGAGCGCTTCGGTTGAAGTCGGCAAGCCGATGTCGACGATATCCTGCAACAGTCGGCGGCCCTTGCGCAGTCCTTCCTCGACCTTGAAGGAATCGTCGAGGCAAGGGTCGTTGATCATGCCTTTCCAGCCGATCGAGGTCCTCGGCTTCTCGAAATAGACCCGCATCACCAGATACAACGCGTCGCCGACGCGGTCGGCCAGCTTTTTCAGGCGGCGCGCGTAGTCGAGCGCCTGTCCGGCATCGTGGACCGAACAGGGGCCGATGACGAGGAACAGCCTTGGATCCTCGCGCCTGAGAATGGAAAACACGGTTTCGCGCGCCCGATTCACGGCCTCGGACTGGGCCTCGGTCAGGGGCAGTTCGGCCTTCAGCTGATCGGGAGTGATCAGCCTCACGTTGGACTCGATATTCAGGTCTTCGGTGCGCATGTACATGGCTGGCAACCGTGATTTCGCGGTGTTTTCGGAAGGGCCGGAATAATAGCAGATCAGATGCGCGCCAGAAACGCCCCGCGCCGGCGCCCGGCGCCGCTTGCCCGGCCGGATTGCCCGGCATCGTCGCGGAAACTGAACAGGAACAGCAAGAGCACGGCCAGCGCGAAACCGGCCGGCGCCAGCCAGAAATCCCGCCAGCGCGCCAGCGTCAACGCGCCGGCGTCTCCCAGGAACGCGTTGAACAGCGTTCCGGCTATCTGCGCTCCGATCAGCATGCCGAGTCCGTAGGTCGCCAGCACGAGAAATCCCTGGGCCTGCCCGCGTACGGCCGGCGTCGATCGCTTGTCCACGTATATCTGTCCGGCGACGAAAAAGAAGTCGTAACAGACCCCGTGCAGAAGAATGCCGGCGGCCACCGTCCAGAATACGGCATCCGGCGCGCCGAGGGCGAAAAGCAGGTAGCGCAGGATCCACGCCGCCATGCCGGCGGCCAACATCCATTTCACGCCGAATCGCGCGAACAGCAAGGGCATCGACAACATGAACGCCGCCTCGGACATCTGGCCGAGGCTCATCAGCGACGACGGGTTCGACAGCAGGCCGACAATCGCATTGCTCGCGTCCTGATCGTATATCGCGTTGGCGACGAAGATCGGCGCGAAGTTGTAATACGCCGCCAGCGGAATGCAGATGAGAATCGAGCAGGCGATGAAGACATGGAATGAGCGGCCGCCCAACTGCCGCAACGCGTCGACGCCCATGATGCTGCTGAAAGACACCTTTTCGCCGGCGGCGGGAGGCGGGGTATGCGGCAGCGTGAAACTGTACGCGCCGAGGACCAGGCTGGCGAGCGCTGCCGTATATAGCGGCAGCGAAGTGCGGTCCGGCAATTCATCGCCCGAGAACTGGCCGAGGACGAACCCGATGAACAGCCCGGCGACGATCCAGCCGATCGTGCCGAAGACGCGAATGAGCGGAAACTGTTTCTCCTGATTTTCGATATTGTGGAACGCGAGCGAATTGGCCAGCCCCAGCGTCGGCATATAGCACAGGTTGTACAAGAGCAGCAGCAGGATGAACAGCAACGGCGAACCCGTCGCCTGCGGCGCGGCCAGCATGATCAGGCCGCCGGCGACATGCAGCGCGCCGAACACCTTCTCCGCGGCGAAAAACCGGTCCGCAACCAGCCCCAGGAAAAACGGCGCGACAATCGCGGCTACGGGATTGACCGTATACGGCCAATGCGTGAGATCTTCCATCCCCCGCGCCGCCATATAATTGCCGATCGTCACATACCACGCGCCCCATATGAAGAACTGCAGAAACATCATCGCGCCGAGGCGCGCGCCGATTGCGCCTTGCATTGCCTTGCTCCCCTGGCGAGCGGCTCGAGTCCGCCGCGAATAAATAACGTCCGGCGCTTACACGTCGACCCAGATCGCTCCGTTGCCGGAACTTTCGACCGCCGCCCGCACGAAGCGCATGCCGCGGATTCCGTCCTCGATGCCGGGATAGTCGCGAAGCGCTGTCCCGCCGGCCGCGACGCGGCGCGCATCGGCCATGAAATCGCGATAGATATTGGCGAACGCCTCGAGGTAGCCCTCGGGATGACCGGCCGGCATTCTGGCGGCCCGCCGCGCCGCTTCGCCCAGATAGCCGGCGCCGGCGCGATATCTCTCCCAAGGTTTGCCGGCCGGCTTCACCAGCAGCGTATTCGGCTCCTGCTGGCGCCACTCGAGTCCGGCCCCGGCGCCGTACAGGCGAATACTGAGCGCGTTCTCTTCGCCGCAGGCAATCTGCGAGCACGCCAGAGTGCCCCGGGCGCCGCCTTCGAGCCGCAACAACATGCTGGCGTCGTCGTCAAGCCGGCGTCCTTCAACGAAGCTCGTCAGTTCCGCGCAGACCGAGAGCACCTTGCGGCCCGTCACGAACTCGACAAGATGCTTCGCGTGCGTGCCGATATCGCCGACGCAGCCGCCGATGCCGGCGCATGCGGGATCCGTGCGCCACGCGGCCTGTCTGTTGCCCCGGCGTTCCAGCGGCTCCATGAGCCAGTCCTGGTTGTACTCGACCTGGACCTTGCGCAAATCGCCCAACCTCCCGCTCGCGACAAGATCGCGGGCCTCGCGGACCATCGGGTAGCCGCTATAGACGTGGGTCAGGGCGAACAGCTTGCCGCTCCTTGCCGCGATGTCCGCCAGCGCATGCGCATCCGCGAGGCTCGATGTCAGCGGCTTGTCGCAGACTACATGGATGCCGGCTTCGAGAAACGCTCTTGCGACCGGGAAATGAAGATGGTTCGGCGTTGCGACAATGACGAAATCGATGCCTTCCCCGATCGTCGCTTCTCCGGCGGCCATCGCCTCGTAGGAATCGTAGGACCGGTCGAGGCCCCAGGCCGCGGCGCTCGCGCGCGCCTTTTCCGGATCGGAAGACATGGCGCCGGCGACGACTCGCGCCTCATGGTCCAACTCCGCGGCGATGCGATGCGCGGCGCCGATGAAGGCGCCCTGCCCGCCGCCGACGATTCCCGCCCTGAGTCTGGTCACGACCGGTAGGCCTCCCGCCCCACGCCTTGCACCGGAATCCCCTGCGCGGCCATCACCTCGTTTTGCAGCGCGTACATCGCCGCCGCCGCTTCGTCGATGGCTTTCGCATAGGCGATCGAACCGGCCAGGATCGGGGCCAGCTTGTCCCTGTGCTGGATTCGCGCGGGCGGGTATTCGTGCTCGACCACCAGGAAGGTCTCGGCCGGGTCGATATCGAGGAGTTCGCGCGCCGCAAGCTGGTGGTCGAGCCAGTCGACGGTCCGGTTTTGCAGATAGGCCAGCGGATCGTGTCTCGCCGTGCCCGGCAACTCGTGCTCGCAGATGGCGACCTGCTTCTTCCAGGCGTTCGCCTGGTCGGCGGGACTGTCGGACGGCGCGCCGCCGTTCCAGTCGCCGCGCTGCATGGTCTGGCCGCCATAGCCCCAGGCCGACACGCCTTTCGCGTCGATCACCTGTCCCTTGACGTGAAATCCGTCGATCAGGAAATCATAGCCTTCGTCCTTGAGATACTGGAACATCGAGCGAGTGTCCTGTCCCATCAGCACCGAATGCGAAGGATCGTAATGGATCCGGAACTGGTCGCCGACACCGTGCCTTTCGCAAATGCGATGCAGCGCGATCCAGGGTCCCGGCGCGTAGGCGATATTGTTGTGCCAGCGATCGAGCGGCGTCCAGCCGGGCATGGGGCATTGCTCCACGCGATATGTGAGCCCCCGCGCCCTGGCCTCTTGCAGCAACGGGATGAACTCCTGCTCGAACAGTTCGAGGTTGGCGTCCATCTCGAGCTCGAAATTGCGCCCGACGAAACCGCACACCGCATCCGTTTCCAGCAGCACCGCCGCATCGAAAACGCGCAGCATGAATGCGCGCTTGGCGCGACGGGCCGCATTATCGGCAACGAGCATGTTGTCGAAACAGGCAAGGTCCGAAAGCCCGACGCCCGTATCTTTCATCGCGGCCCGGACGCGTTCGGCGCGCCGCCGGTCGAACGGCTCGCGCAGGTCGAGCGTATTCGCGACCGGATCCAGCATCGCCTCGGCCGGCACGTCGCCGACGCTCGGATGCAGCGCCGCCGACAACTGGATATAAGGCGAACCGATGTCGCGCGAAAACGCCAGCCATTCCTCGATCGCCAGATCCGGATCCGCATCGCGCCGCGCGCGCGGCGTCAACTCCTGCAAGGCGGCCGTAAGCACGCTGATCTTCATGGGTTTGGGATTGAATCCGCTCGCCGGTCCGCTCATTCCGGATATCCTTCGCATCGCTGGTTTCAAGGTCGGAACACCGATCCCCCGAGTATTTTTCCAATCATTCCATCCATGGACTTGATCAGCGCTCCTAGACTTCGCGATACAACTTGCGGCCCCGGCGGTTGTATTCCCCGGCCATCTCTTCCATGCCCTGGCGGATCGCGTCGTCGACTTTTTCGGCGCCGCGGGCGGCGGCATATTCGCGCACTTCTTGGGAAATCTTCATCGAACAGAATTTGGGTCCGCACATCGAGCAGAAATGCGCGAGCTTGCCCGATTCCTTCGGCAAGGTTTCATCGTGGAGCTCGCGCGCGGCGACCGGGTCGAGGCCGAGGTTGAACTGGTCTTCCCAGCGAAACTCGAAGCGCGCCTTCGACAGGGCATTGTCGCGCAATTGCGCCGCCGGGTGGCCCTTGCCGAGGTCGGCGGCGTGGGCCGCGATCTTGTATGCGATCAGGCCGTCTTTCACATCCTGCTTGTCGGGCAGGCCGAGATGTTCCTTCGGCGTCACATAGCACAACATGGCGCAGCCGTACCAGCCGATCATGGCGGCGCCGATGCCCGAGGTGATGTGGTCGTAGCCCGGCGCGATATCGGTGGTCAGCGGACCGAGCGTATAGAACGGCGCTTCGCGGCAGACCGAGAGCTGCTTTTCCATGTTCTCGCGGATCAGGTGCATGGGCACATGGCCGGGGCCTTCGATCATGGTCTGCACATCGTGCCGCCAGGCGATGCGGGTGAGTTCGCCGAGGGTTTCGAGTTCGGCGAACTGGGCCGCGTCGTTGGCGTCGGCGATCGAGCCTGGCCGCAGGCCGTCGCCGAGCGAGAAGGACACGTTGTAGGCCTTCATGATCTCGCAGATTTCCTCGAAATGCGTATAGAGGAAACTTTCCTCGTGATGGGCCAGACACCACTTGGCCATGATCGAGCCGCCGCGGGAGACGATGCCGGTGACGCGCTCGGCGGTCAGCGGCACGTAGCGCAACAGCACGCCGGCATGGATGGTGAAATAGTCGACGCCCTGTTCGGCCTGTTCGATCAGGGTGTCGCGATAGATCTCCCAGTTCAGCTCCTCGGCGACGCCGCCGACTTTCTCCAGCGCCTGATAGATCGGCACGGTGCCGATGGGCACCATGGAATTGCGAATGATCCATTCGCGGGTCTCGCTGATATTCTTGCCGGTGGACAAGTCCATCACGGTATCGGCGCCCCAGAGCGCGGCCCAGACGAGTTTCTCCACTTCCTCCCCGATCGAGGAAGCAACCGCGGAATTGCCGATATTGGCGTTGACCTTGACCAGGAAATTGCGGCCGATGATCATCGGCTCGACTTCGGGGTGGTTGATATTGGCCGGGATGATGGCGCGGCCGCGCGCCACTTCGTCGCGCACGAACTCCGGCGTGATCTCCGCCGGAATCGACGCACCGAAGGATTCCCCCGCATGATAACTCGAATCCTGCCCGGGCAATTGCCGGCGGGCGAGGTTTTCCCGGATCGCGACATATTCCATTTCCGGCGTGACGACGCCGCGACGCGCGTAATGCATCTGGGACACATTGGCGCCCGGCAGCGCCCGGCGCGGCCGGCGGTCGAGGCGCAAACGCAGCGGGGAGGCATCTGTTTCGCCGGCGCCGTGGGTCGAAGCGGACGCGGGCAATTCCTCGGTATCGCCCCGTTCCTCGATCCATCGCGCCGTCACCGGCGCCAATCCCCGCCGCAGGTCCACGGCGACTTCGGGATCGGTATATGCGCCGGACGTATCGTAAAGGCGCAGCGGCGGATTGGGCTCCTCGCCGCCGCTCGCGCGCGTCGGGGTCAGGCGAATTTCGCGCATGGGAACGCGCAGATCCGGCCTGCCGCCGCCGACGTGGATCTTCCTGGAATTGGGGAAATGCCGGCCGAGTCCGGCATCGGGGCCGGAAATCCGATCCATGAACTGTAACTGTTCGGGGGTCGCGCTCATCTGAACTCCTGAGAGGCGGGGCGCCGGCGCCGAGTCGGCGCAGATATGCCCGGCGGCATAGGTTATCATGCCCGCTCGCGTGTTCAAAAACGGAGCCGGCATCCGCCTTCCGTCGAAACATTCATTACCAAGGCAGGTTCTCGCGATGACACACTTCATCAAACCCTTGCTCATGTTGCTCGCGCTGAGCCTGGCGTCCTGGCCGGCCCGCGCCGACGATCTGTTCGACATATTGCAACTCGCGCTGGAGAACGACCCCGTATTGCGGCAAGCGGAGGCTTCCTATCGCGCAAATCGCGAGACCATGGTCCAGACCCGCTCGGCGCTGTTGCCCGCCCTGGGCGCCCGCGGCGCGACCTCGCGCCTGACGAGCGGGCCGACCTCCAACAGATATCGGGAAGTGACCAATCCGGTTACCGGCGAGAGCATGCGGGTCGTGACGCAGAGGGAGCACAGCTTCAGCGACGGGGTGAACAACCACAACTGGGGCGTCAGCCTGAGCCAGAGCCTGCTCAATCTGGCCGACTGGTACAACTTCCAGAGCGCCAGGGCGACCGACCGGGCCGCGGCGGTCAATCTCGCCGCCCAGGAACAGGAATTGATCATGCGCGTGGCCGCGGCCTATTTCGATGTGCTGCGCGCGCTCGACCTGCTGGAAGTGAATATCCAGGAGGAGGAAGCCGCCCGGCGCTCGTTCGAACAGACCAGCCAGCGCGAGGAAGTGGGGCTGGTGGCGATTACCGACGTCTACGACGCCCAGGCCGCCTATGACCTGGCGCGCAACACCACCATCCTGCAAGCCGATATCCTGCAGGCGCGCCGCGAGGCGCTGGAAGCCATCACCGGCCGGTCGCATCCGGAGATCGATGCGTTGCGCGACGACTTCCCCATCGTCGACGCGGAAGGCAGCCTGGCGGAATGGGAATCCCAGGCGATGACCAACAGCCTCGCCGTGACCGCGGCGGAATTCAACCTCGAGGCCTCGCGCAGGAGCTTGCAGGCGCGCAAGTCGGACCGCCTGCCGACGATTGATTTTTCCGGCCAGTTCGGTCATTTCGCGACCGCGCCCATCGTCAGCCAGGGCATCCAGATCGGCGGCGGATCAAGCGACCGCACCCAGCTGACGCTGAATCTGACGATTCCGATCTACAACGGCGGCGCCTTGCGTTCGCGCCAGCGGGCGGCGCAATACAATGTGATGGCCGCCGAGGAATCGCTCGAACTGACCGAGCGGCAACTGCTCCAGAACATCCGCAACGCCTATCGCCGCGTGGCGACCGACGTGCTCGTGATCGCCCAGCGGCAGCAGTCGATCGTCTCGGCGCAAAGTTCGCTCGAAGCGACCGAACTCGGGGCCGAAGTGGGCACGCGCAACATCGTTGAAGTGCTGCGCGCCCGGGAGATTCTCTATCGCGCGTTGCGGGCCTATGCCGACGCGCGCTACAACTATGTGATCGACAGCCTGACGCTGAAACAGGTGGCGGGCATCCTTACCCCGCAGGACATCATCGAACTCAATTCCTGGTTGCGGCAAGAAGAATGAAAAGGGAGTCCGGCGGGCCTTGAACAGCAAACTCCCGCAAGCGGGCACCACGATCTTCACGGTCATGTCGCGCATGGCCGCGGAGCACGGCGCGATCAATCTGTCCCAGGGCTATCCGGACTTCGACTGTCCGCGGCGCCTGCGCGAACTCGTCGCGGAGCGCGTGCACGACGGCCGCAACCAGTATCCGCCCATGGCCGGGGTGGAGGAACTGCGCGAGCGCATCGCGCAAAAGGTGGCGGCGCATTACGGCTGCAAGCCGGATCCGGAAACCGAAATCACCGTCACCTCGGGCGCGACCGAGGCGATTTTCGACGCGGTGCAGGCGGTGGTGGGCGCGGGCGACGAAGCGATCATGTTCGACCCCGCCTACGACAGTTACGAACCGGCGGTGCGACTCGCCGGCGGCAAGGCCGTGCGCCTGCCCCTGACCTTGCCGGACTACGGCGTCGACTGGGAGCTGACGGCGCGGAACATCACCCCCCGCACGCGCATGATCATCGTCAACAATCCCCATAACCCATGCGGCTCGGTCCTCGGCCGCGCCGACCTCGACCAACTCGCCGCGCTGATCCGGGGCCGGGAAATCCGCGTGCTCGCGGACGAGGTCTACGAACACATGGTCTTCGACGGACTCGCCCACGCCAGCGTCGTCGGCCACGAGGAACTGCGCGCATCGAGTTTCGCGGTGTTCTCCTTCGGCAAGACTTATCACGCCACCGGCTGGAAACTCGCGTATTGCATCGCCCCGCCCGCCCTGACCGCGGAGTTCCGCAAGGTGCACCAGTTCGTCACCTTCACCAGTTCCAGTTTCGTGCAATACGCGATCGCGGATTTCATGGTCGAATGTCCCGAGCATGCCTGGGAACTGCCGCGCTTCTATCAGCGCAAGCGCGACCTGTTCTGCGAATTGCTGGCGTCCTCGCGCTTCCGGTTCGCGCCGTCCAGGGGCACCTGTTTCCAGCTCGCGGACTATTCGGCGATTTCCGCTCTCCCGGATCGGGAATTCGTCGACTGGCTCGTCCGCGAGCGCGGCGTGGCGGCCATCCCGCTTTCGCCTTTCTATCGCGCGCCCCCGGACGCGCGCCGCATTCGATTCTGTTTCTGCAAGGAAGACGCCACGCTGGAACGCGCGGCGGAAATTCTCCGCCGGCTGTGAAGGTCGCGGCGATGAAAGCGCGCGCGGAACTCGACTTTTCGGCCCTGGCCGGGCGTATCCGCGCGTGGGGCGGCGAACTGGGTTTCCAGCAAGTCGGCATCGCCGATATCGACCTGGCGAGCTACCGGGCTCGGCTCGAAAACTGGCTCGCCCAGGGGCATCACGGCGAAATGGCCTATATGGCGCGCAATCGCGACAAGCGCTGCCGTCCCGACAAGTTGCATGCGGGCGCCGCCCGCGTCATCAGCGCGCGCATGGACTACGACCACGCGGGAGAGTTGTCGCTCGCGCCGATGGAGCAAGGAGAAACCGCCTATGTGGCGCGCTACGCCCGGGGCCGCGACTACCACAAGCTGATGCGCAAGCGGCTGCAAGGCCTGGCGGAACGGATAGAGGCCGAGGTGGGGAGCCATTCCTATCGCGCCTTCGTCGACAGCGCGCCGGTGCTCGAACGGGCGCTGGCGGAAAAGGCCGGCCTCGGCTGGATCGGCAAGAACACCATGCTCATCAATCGGCGGGCCGGCTCGTGGTTTTTCCTCGGCGAGTTGTTCACCGACCTGCCCCTGCCGACGGACGCGCCTGCCGGCGCCCATTGCGGCACCTGCCGGGCCTGCCTGGATATCTGCCCGACCGGAGCCTTCACCGGCCCCAACAGCCTCGACGCGCGCAAGTGTATTTCCTATCTCACGATCGAATTGCGCGGGCCGATCCCGGAAGAATTGCGCGAACCCGTCGGCAACCGCATTTTCGGCTGCGACGACTGCCAGCTTGTCTGCCCCTGGAACAAGTTCGCGCGCATCTCGACCGAGGCCGACTTCAAACCGAGACATGGACTCGACGCCGCCGGATTGCGCGAACTCTTCGCCTGGAGCGAGGAGGAGTTTCTCCGGCGCACCGCCGGCTCGCCGCTCCGCCGCATCGGCCACGACCGCTGGCTGCGCAATATCGCCGTGGCGCTGGGCAATGCGCCGGCAAGCGAGGCGACCGTCGCGGCCTTGCGCGCCCGGCTCGGCCACCCCTCGGCGCTGGTCGGCGAACACGTGCGCTGGGCCCTGGACCGGCAACAGGAAAAAGCCCGCCGCCGGGCATAGCGTCCTCCGCGCAATTCCATCCGCGGCATTGCGCCTTGCGGCAAGAGACGAAGACGCAACGCCGAGAAGCCTCCGCCGGCGCGCGCCGCGGCATTCGCGATACAGCCGCCCGGTCGGCCCGAAGCCAGACGCGACTCAACCCCTCGGGGCGAGGCCGCAGAGAGCGAGTGTTTTCACGCGATCGCCCCGAGGCCGTTCTTTTCGATCAGCGTCAACAATTTCAGGGAAGCTCCCCGGGGCCGCTTCTCGCCGCGTTCCCACTGACTCACCAGCCCGGCGGTCACATTCAGGTAACGGGCGAACACCGTCTGGCTCGCATTTTCGCGCAGCCGCAGCGCGCGAATGTCCTCCGGCGCCATCTCCTCGACCGGCGTCAGACAAAGTTCGTCGAACGTCCGCATGGTCCGCTTCGGCATCAGGCCCGCCTCGGACAGCCCGAGCGCCGCCTCATGGACCGCCGCCAGCGCCTCGCTCCTGTATTGTCTGTTCATCGCATGCCACCTCGATTATTACTCCAGCCGCCTGCGCCGCCGCAACGCCCGCTCCGTCCAGCGCCAGATACTTGTCGGCCAGCAGCCGGAAGGCTTCCAGTTCGTCCCGGCGCAGATTCTGCCGGCTGCTCTTCGCAAAACCATAGACAAAAAATGCTCGCCGGCCCCGGCGAAACAGCACGATCACGCGGAACCCGCCGGATCGACCGCTGCCCTTGCGAGAGATCCGCTGCTTGACGACCCCGCCGCCCAGGTCGGCATCAAGCAAGCCTCTCCTTGCACGCTGGACAGCCTCGCATAAATCGGCATCAACGATTCCTTCACGATCAGCAAAACGGGCGAACCACTTGGTCTTGAACGCTCGCAACGCGGATCCCGTGAAAGCTTGCTGCCTAGGCATTATATAATACCGAGTGCGAGCTTTATCAACCCCGCTCTTGCAATAAATCACTTCGCGCTCTTCCGCTGCGCAACCTTTTTTGTTGCCTGGGCTCACAAACCAGCGCGGAACGCGATCGGAGACCACAGCCGAGCGCACCTCCTCGCGTCATCGCAGTTCAACGAAGGCCGGAGTTTGAACCCCGGCTACACCATGATGCTTCCTTGGGCGCGCCTCGCGCCAGATCCGCTCAACGAAGGCCGGAGTTTGAACCCCGGCTACACCAATATCGGCAGGCTGGCCGCCGTCCGCGATGACCACGCTCAACGAAGGCCGGAGTTTGAACCCCGGCTACACCTGCCGACGATAGGCGCCATGCACCGAGACGATGCCCGCTCAACGAAGGCCGGAGTTTGAACCCCGGCTACACCAGCGCGGCGATCAGCGGTCCGGACTGCCACGGATCCGCTCAACGAAGGCCGGAGTTTGAACCCCGGCTACACGCCGTAGGCCGGCAGCGCCGAGTCGTCGAGGCGGCTCGCTCAACGAAGGCCGGAGTTTGAACCCCGGCTACACTTCTTGACAGATGAACAAAAGCTTGTTGTTGCGTGCGCTCAACGAAGGCCGGAGTTTGAACCCCGGCTACACGCGTCATTTTGATGCGTTATGTATCATCCTGTTTAGGCGCTCAACGAAGGCCGGAGTTTGAACCCCGGCTACACCTCCTCGGAAGCTCGAGAGGTTCTGGCGCTTCTGGTCGCTCAACGAAGGCCGGAGTTTGAACCCCGGCTACACAGCCCACTGGTAAAAGCTACGGCGCCACGGGTTTACGCTCAACGAAGGCCGGAGTTTGAACCCCGGCTACACCTGCGGGCGTCGGCGCGCCGCACGCCCGCCAGCGCCGCTCAACGAAGGCCGGAGTTTGAACCCCGGCTACACGGTGCACGGGCAGGAGAGGACGATCCTGATCGTGCACGCTCAACGAAGGCCGGAGTTTGAACCCCGGCTACACGTCCGCCGCCCGGCGGCCGTTCGCGGCCGTGTCTTCGCTCAACGAAGGCCGGAGTTTGAACCCCGGCTACACTATCTCGTCGCGCCGTCGGGCTTGAGCGCCGCGACCCCGCTCAACGAAGGCCGGAGTTTGAACCCCGGCTACACCAGTTCGAGGTGCGCGCGGTGAACGCGGCCGGCCGCGCTCAACGAAGGCCGGAGTTTGAACCCCGGCTACACAACCCACACGTCCAGCGCCGAATCATATGTCACCGTCGCTCAACGAAGGCCGGAGTTTGAACCCCGGCTACACGCTGGCCGCGATCCGGGTCGCGGGAACGGTGGATCCGCTCAACGAAGGCCGGAGTTTGAACCCCGGCTACACTTTAATCCGCGCGCCTCCGGCGCCGCCCCCAAGAATCGCTCAACGAAGGCCGGAGTTTGAACCCCGGCTACACCCACGGCCAGCGGCTCGACATGGCGCCGTCGTGGTGCGCTCAACGAAGGCCGGAGTTTGAACCCCGGCTACACTTCAGGACGGCGACCGAAGTTTCGAGGGACAACATCGCTCAACGAAGGCCGGAGTTTGAACCCCGGCTACACCGGTGATCTTCGCGGCGGCCGCGACGACGATCAAGCCCGCTCAACGAAGGCCGGAGTTTGAACCCCGGCTACACGCCCTGACCGCTAGACCGTCCTATCCGCGCTCCGGACGCTCAACGAAGGCCGGAGTTTGAACCCCGGCTACACACGAAAACGTGCTTTTCTCCCGGGCAGCGGTACCTCGCTCAACGAAGGCCGGAGTTTGAACCCCGGCTACACGGGATTGGGACAAAGTGGCCTCCGTCCCCATCGGGCTCGCTCAACGAAGGCCGGAGTTTGAACCCCGGCTACACTGGCGAGAAAATCCGCTTCGCCGACGCCGTCGTGCGACGCTCAACGAAGGCCGGAGTTTGAACCCCGGCTACACCTCTTCAGCGTTTGTCATTATTTCCTTGGTGCCGGCCGCGCTCAACGAAGGCCGGAGTTTGAACCCCGGCTACACGGGACCATTTCTACGCGGGCTCCACCGTCACGTGGGACGCTCAACGAAGGCCGGAGTTTGAACCCCGGCTACACACTGCGACGGCGCCTGCCGCGGTCCCGCGCCCGTACGCTCAACGAAGGCCGGAGTTTGAACCCCGGCTACACGGCGACAATACCTCTCTCCCCGCCACCGTTTCTAGGCGCTCAACGAAGGCCGGAGTTTGAACCCCGGCTACACCGCCGATTTGACGGGGGGAACCATAATCGACTGGACACGCTCAACGAAGGCCGGAGTTTGAACCCCGGCTACACTGATCCCCCTTGCATGAACTGCGCTCCCGTCATGCTTCGCTCAACGAAGGCCGGAGTTTGAACCCCGGCTACACAAGTGGTTGCAGATAGAATATTGGATCATCTCCAGCCGCTCAACGAAGGCCGGAGTTTGAACCCCGGCTACACCTCATAGGTGCATATGCGCTGCTTCACATTAGGCAACGCTCAACGAAGGCCGGAGTTTGAACCCCGGCTACACAAGTCCGATACGTACTTTTCTGCCTTGGCTTCATCCCCGCTCAACGAAGGCCGGAGTTTGAACCCCGGCTACACTCCGAACGAGTCGTGTACCCGCGACCCTTGCCGCGACGCTCAACGAAGGCCGGAGTTTGAACCCCGGCTACACCCACCTGAAACCGCCGGCCATCGACCTCGGCCGTTGCGCTCAACGAAGGCCGGAGTTTGAACCCCGGCTACACTGCTAATCATACAAAAGGGCGAGCTTCAGCCCTTTCCAGCAGTCAGATCTGATTTGTTAAAGAGCTTCGCGGCTATTTTTGCTTTCAGAAAGCATGACTCTACATGAATAACGCCTTCGATCCGTATGCACATCTCCGAGCTATTGCCAATTCCGGTGAATCACCGGAGGTTCGCAAGCTGTCAAATCATCCAGGGTTCGCCCAATCTACCGGCCAGCGGTCGTCCGATGTGTATTGCCGCCTTGTCGAGGTCGCCCTGAAATTGGAATATGCTGACTTTGTCCAGTTTATGGTCGATCGCGTCTTCCAGTTCGCCGATCAAGCGCGCCATCCGGGTCGGAGACAACCTGCACTGGAATACGGAGAACTGCAGCCGCTGGCCATACTTTTCACAAATGCCCGCGACATGCTTGAGCCGGTTGGCGCCGGCTCTGCTTTCTGTATTCGCGATGTCGTAGGCAATCAGGATATCCATATGTCATGATGGCAGTACGAATGGGGGATAGGCGGGAAGGTCACCCCGCATATGACGCGCAAGCAATGTAGCCTGTACCGAAGGCAAGGCCCAACGCCCGACCGGTCTGCCCAGCAGCCTGTGCTGTATCTCCTTGTTTTTGTGCTCTTCCCATAATGTCAAAAGTTGCTGTCGACCGTCTTCGGCAAGGTATACGCCTCCTCCCGGGGTTTTGTTGAACTGCCCCGGGCTGATTTGTCGGCGTCGCACCAAAGCTGCCACGAAGCGGTCCGTCAGCGCGCGAAACTCTTCGGCCAAGTCGAGGGCAAGGGACGGTCGGCCGGCACGCGGACGATGAAAGAAACCCATTTGGTAATCCAGGCCTACGCTCTCCAGCGCGCCAATGCACTCCGTCGTCAGCAGTCCATAACAAAATCCGAGCATCGCGTTGACGGGATCACGCGGCGGCCTCCTCGTTCTTGCGGAAAATCGCAGAGAACCAGATGAGAGTACCTCTCCGACAGCACGAAAGTAAATTCTGGCGGCATCGCCTTCCAATCCGCGCACATGGTCGCCAGAGCCCGCGTTGATCAAACGGGGAATTCGGTCGCGAATCATTTCGCACCGCTCAACCAATCGACCGGCGGCATCAGCGTTCTTCTCGTCCCGGGACCAACGCCCGACCACCACTCCGCTGTTCGCCAGCTTGGCGGCAACAATTGTCTTGGCCAACTCCAACGATTTTGATTCATCCGCCGCGACTCGAAAAAGAGCGCTGCGCAAGTGCACATTCCCTCCGGTCGCTCCGTTAACCGTGAACCGAATTGAACCACTTTTCTTCAATGCTGCCACGCGCACGCCACGCTGAACGCAAGCATCCAAAGTCTGCGTGGTGACCTGCGCGCTTCCCATAAGCACCAACGCATCCACCGCTTCGAGAGGGATTTTCTGTTTTCCTTCCGGCGAAGAAACCAGCAACGAACCGCTTCTATGTTGCACGCGGGCCTGATGATTTCGGACGTATAAAGTGTTCAGGTACCGCATCTGAATATTATTTTGTTCAGGTATCGGGTGGTCTTTTCTGGCGAACTGGAGAGATTCGGCAAACAATGATGCAGCAGTTGGCATGATTCGCAGCGTTCGTCGTCAACGGCCGCCGGCAACTTTCCGGTCAGAAGCTGTTGGCGAATCCGTGCCATGACCTGACGCACTCTGCTGCGAATTTCACCTGTAAATTCAATGTGCTGCCGGCGTCTCGTCTTGCCGTACCACACAAATCCGCAGGGAATCTCCACTTTCAGCATTTCTTCCAGGCAAAGCGCCTGAGCGCATAATTGCAAATCCGCGGCGACGCCATGCCGCACTCCCGCCTTGTATTCGACGGGCGCGACCGCGTCATCGGAAATTTCAACCGCGTCCGCGCGCCCGGAGAGCCCCAGATTTTCCGACCATAATGGTATGCCGCGAAGAACCTTGCGACCCCGTTCCGTTCGATGTTCGCCGCTATCCACCCGTCGATGCGCGCGGACTCCCCTTACTGTATGCTCGTTGTCGCTCCAAATGCCATCGCAGTGAATCAACGCGCATTGCCTGGGACAATAGGCAAAGTGTTCAATGGCGGAAATCCAGATTACCGGTTCAGTGCTCAAATTCGTTCCGCTCCATAAGCGCGAGTGGGATCACTCCGGCTACTGCTCTTGTATGCAACGCTCTTCCAGCCTGAGTGAACGCCGATCAGGTTCCATTTTCTCTTATTGCATGGATCCCACGCGTCAAGCAAAGCATCTATCCCATCCATATCCAGCGGTTGACCCCACGCAGGCCAGCAGAAATGAAGAGTGTTACCCGATCCTTCAGACCTGCGCCAGCATCGCTGGCGCGCTCTCTCCGACTGGAATCTGGAATCCGGAAGCCGGCCATCGAATCCAGCGCCTCGCATAGGCAAAAGCGCGAGACCGAAAAACGCCATCACTTCCATGACCGGGTCGATCCAGGGACCGGTCTTGTCCGTTCCCGATCCGATTCTGGCCAAGTCGAAGCCAAGACCATTCCCCTCGACTCTCGTCCCCTCGACTCTCGGAGCCTGACCCGCGAGAGAGGCTTGTATTCGCTCCGGTGTCGGTTCCCTGACATGCCCGTGAATTTTTTGCAATCGGTGATGGAGCCATTTTATGGTGCCGGGACCTGGCGGGTCGAATGGGGCGTGCGCAACTTCTCCGTTTTCGTCAACACTCAGGTCCGTAATCGTCGAAGAAAGAGTCCAGGATTGAGGATGGCCTCTTGCCGCACGCGCTCGCCTCTGAAAATCATCAACATTGATTTTCCGTTCCAAGACTCCTGCGGCCCTCCATTTCGATGAAATCGGCAATTCGGACAAGAACCGTTCGCTTGGCCAGGATTCGGCGAGCACTTCAACAGGGTCGCGGTCCGCGGCAGAGAGGATGGCCGAACTTCCACTCGCGGACCAATGCAGCCGGATGCGCGCATCAAGCACCGTGGTGCCTATCGCCGCCAGCCAGCTATTGATCCAGTCGGCCGGCACGCCCAGGCAAATTGCTTCCCGCATTACAACTTCCCTCCTCGCGCAATCATCCGGGAAACAACATGATCGGAACAAATGACTATCGCCTCCAGCAGCGCAAGCCCCCAAGGACCGAAACATTTGTTGAGGCATCTGAAACGCGCTGGCTGCGTCCAGTCCACGTCGGCAAGATTGGCCGAGACTTCAATGTCTGATCCCGATACCTTCGCGCGGACAGATTCCAGCGAGTTGTCCCTGACCGGCAACACCATGGGTCTGCCTTTGCCATGATGGCTGATGATGAGATGCAGCAACAGGTCGCGCTCATCGCCTGTTCCCCAATCCGAATTGGCCTCCAGCCACTTGTCCGCCAATCGAGCGGACAGCGCCTCGTGACGGCCGCCAAGAGGCCATCCCGCCGTCGCGCGCGTGGCGGCCCACCGGTAGCGGGGAGTGTTCGACTTCGCCATCGCAACGCCGTTTATTCCATCCGGGTCGAGCCATCGCTGAAAACGCCCGTCTGCCTTGCCGATGTCGTGCAAGCGGCCGGCAAGTTCGACTATTTCCATCAGCCGCTCCGGGATGCCGATCTTTTCAGCTACCGACCGCACCCTGGAGCCTACCGCGACTCCATGACCCTCCAGCGTAGCGAGGTCGCCGAGTGATTGCTCCCTGACCAATGAAGTTTCGTCCAGGTCAGCGATGGGCGTTTCAACGGCCGGACGATGAATCACGAGCCTGGGCACCTCCCTGCTCGCGGTTACAAGCCGTGGCTCCAGAGCGGCGGCAAATTCCTCCCATTCTTTCGCGCCCCACCCTGCCGGCGTTGCGGTGTTCCGGATAGCCGCCAATACTTCATCAATAGCCATTTTGCGTTCATGTTCGTCGACCTCTTCGGACTCGCCGGCATCGTTTCCAACAATCTTGCGGATTGTCTCGGCAAGCTCGACGCCGCACAGCCTCTTGATTGCTCGGGCATCCAGCGGCAGACCGTTTTTTGCCAGCGAAACATCAACCACAGTTTCGACGGAACCCGGATTCCAGCCGTAACTGTCCAGCAACCCAAGGTCGCTGGGCAACACGACCCGGTCGCCGGGTCTTAACCGGGAAACTGGCGACTCTTCCAAAGTTACATTGTCGTTTGCGATTCGACATACGGAATCTGCGTCCCTTTCCGTCAATGCTTTACGGAGTTCGCTTATGGGAATGTCCACGGCTTCGAGTTCGGTCGCCCTGGGCCATAGCCGCTCTCCGTTTGCCCCAAGATGTGACCGCCAGAATACCGCTACGTTTCTCTGCGGATTCGCGATACCGGCGAAGTATGGTTCCGCCGGAGCTTCTCCCTCGGGCGGAGTGGTTGTCTTGACCCATTCCCAGAGGATTCCGGGCAGCAATTCCGGTGCGCGGCCGGGGTCGTCGCCGGGCATCCCCAGCGTTTCGGCTATTCGGCGCGGAGAAAGGTCGACCGCTCCATCGCCATCTTTCCTTGCTTGTTGGAGTCGTTTCAGTACATCTGCGGGTTCATCGCCGTAAACCGGCCAGGATTTCTTGACTCCAGAAGTCCCGGATTTCGACAGCGGCAGGTGCACATAGATTGCTCGGGCATGCGGGAATCGCCCAAGTCGATTCAATCTGCCCAGTCGCTGGGTAAGCGCGCGAACGCCGCAAGCCTCCGTAACAAGATATTCCGCATCAATATCCGCCCCCACCTCCAGAGTTTGCGTGGCAACCACGATCAGATGGCGTTTTCTGTCCCTGGCTGCCCTCATCGCGGACATTCCCTGCGCAGGGTCGAGAATCCGTTCGCGAACCAGGCTTGCTTCCCTTTCCCGCATCCGACCCGTCAGGAGCAACAAATCCGCGTCAATTCCCCGGTCGTCAACAAGCTGCGCCAGTTGATCATGGACACTCCTGCCGGTTTTGGGCGTATTGGCGAAAATCAGGAAACTGCCCGGGACTTTTGCGTGTTGCAGCAAATCAAGCGCGGCGACGCACAGGCACCCGGCGTTTTCTCCGGTTTTCGCGACCCTCACCTCAACCGGCTTGCGCGCGTCGAGGCGTCTCCCAACCTCGGTGTTCTGGTAGTCCGCTTCTGCAATATCGAATCGGCCATTCCTGTCGGGGTCGCCGGTGGCCGTGAGCGCCACCAATGACGCTTGCGATCTCCGATTATCGAGTAGCGGTCGAGCAGCGGGCATGCATTCTCCCGCTGCGCTCAACAGCGATTTCAGATGTGGCGCGAGATGGGCCTCATCCAGCAATACCAAGCTATCAATGCCCGCCATCGCGGCATCGACCGCGCGCAGATTCGAACCATAGCCCCGAAACAGCAAACGGGAGCCGTACATCGGAAGGGTGCACAGGATTACCGCTGGGCGCGAAGGATCAGCAGGCGTGCGAGAAGAAATCCCGCCCCGGAGAGAAATCACTTCCAGCGGCGCAGCATCGCTGTCCGCAGCTATTTTTCGCAACCTATCGGCCACCGCCGAAATCGCCGGCGTTTCCGACCGTATCGGCCCTGATGCATCGGACTGGCTCAGCAAGGCGGCCAACTCTTCGGCCTGTTTCGCAGTAGAATCCACCAGCAATCGACGATTGACGACCCACCAGACCCGCGTAGGCGCGGTCCTTTCCGCTGGTGCGCGGTCGGCTTGGGAAGCGAGCCACCATACGGCGATTTCCAGGCACGCGGTTTTTCCCAAACCGGTGGGCACCCCGATCTCATTGGGCCATTGCTCTGTCTCGGCCACCAGCGCCGCCAACCGGCTCTGCCAGGGAAATGGTTCTCGCTTGTGAATCTCCCGATAAAACTCGGGGAACTCCGGCATGGGCGCGGGCATCGTCATGGCTCGGCACTCGAATGTCGATCCGCGGGCACGCATAGACCGAATCCCCGTTGGCGCCCGGAGCCGATAACTACCGGCCCTGTCACCGCTTCCGAAAAAAACAGTTCAATATGCGAATAGGGAAGCCCCGCTCTCCCCGGTCGATTTACTTCCACTGGCGCAAAGTCGAGCGCGCCGGGCGCGAGCGGCGACCGCGTCGACCGGAATGCGACCGGCTCCGGGAGTCCTGCGTGCCTGCACCACCGAGCCAATTCCGCCAGATCGAGCGCGCGCCGCCTTTCATGGATGGCGGGCACCGCGGTTACCCAACTCCGGGAAGTCTTTTCCCACCGTTGCGGATTGGCTGCGTAAGGGCCTTTGATATCTCGGTCCCACGGCGAAACCCGCGCTTCGACGCCTTTCGCAACAAGGCGGCGAATCGCGGAAGCGGCGTTGCCCGACCTGCGCTGGAGCTGCTCGTCCGAACCTGGCGGCAACCAGAGAGCAAGTCCGTGGATGCGGCCTTTTGAATGCGTGAATCCAACATCCGGAAGCGCCAGATACCGGGCGATGTCGTAGCCGATGCCGGAGAATCCGTGCCCGTGCAATATACGCGGGGGCTCGCCGTACATCTGCTGGAACCGGCTAAGCACTGATTCTTTGAAACAGGTCGTCAATGCATTCAGTTTTCGTCCGGAAACCGGCTTCTCCAGGCGAAGCCAGGCCACTATCCTTCCTTCGTTATCCTGCCTGGTCATTCCAGGGCATCGATAAGACACTTCATGCCGAAGCGCCGGGAACTGCTGCCGCGTCAGGGAAGCGCCTCTCTCTCGCCACTGGTCGTACATGCTGTCGAGAACCTCGAGGTGTCCCGGCCGGGGAACGCTGATCGCCGTATCTCCAATTTCGTCCGGAACATACGCCTCTTCGGGGAAGTCCTGTTCAGGCAGTTTTGTGGCGACTCGCAAACGCACCGGCGAGTCCGATGTGCCGAGGTATCCAATTCTCGCGGCTCTGAATCGCAGTGCTTCGAGAATTTTCTCGGAAGGCAATTCCACATCCCAGCGATACGCGATTCTGGGTGCTCGCAACGCCACTCGCACGCCGGGACGACTCAAGGCGCCGACCCGCGCAAGATACTCCTGGTGCGTGTTTTCGGCGGGGCTCTTTTCATGCCTGACAACGTATCGGGAATTGAGCGGCTGGTGCAGTACCCGCACGCCCGCGTAAATAACGGGCGGCGGCAACTGTTCGAGCCACAGAAGTTCGCTGCCGTCCGTTGCCCGACACTCTTCCCGAGTGCCATCTGCGGATACGAAAGCGGCAAACAGTCGAGAGACCGAAGGCGGCCATTCGCCTTTGATCTGTCGGCCGGTGCCGGCAAGGCCGTCCGGATCGGCGCGAAAGGTTCCAAGCAAGAATTCCACCGTGACCGCAAGCATTAGTCGGCAAGCTCCGGCCAGGTGGAAACAATCGCATTTTCCAGATTCTTCTTGGGCAACAGGATAATAGGATCGGCTTCCCATCCGTCAAGCGGCACGCCGGCCGATTCCGCGCGAGCCTTGGCGGATTGCAAGAGCGCCAGCATGCTCTCGAAATCCCCCGTCTCCCTGACCTCGTCGCCATTCTGTCCCAGCCAGGTCAGCGCAGTTTCCAGAGGGCGGAGCTCTGCGCCTGAACGAAGGGCAAAGCCTCGTCCGAATGCAAGCTTGTGAGCGTATAGCGCGAGAGCAACAAGCAACGCCCGCATGGCGGCATTGGCGTCTTCGGATGATTCCGGCCCAAGACTGACTCGACGCAGTTGCGCAAAAGACAGGGTCGCTCTTTGCGTGATGCGGGCGAAAGACACAGCTGCCGGCGTCGCAGCCTCGCCTGCGAACGGGACTTGTCCGTGACCGATTTCGGAGAGTTTCTTCTTTTTCCCGCCACCTCCAGTCGACTTTTCCCCTGCCGCGAAGTCCCATTTCGTCCGATCCTCATCTCTCGCGATGACTTCCTCTGTGACACTCAGATTCAGCGGGTCTCCCTTGACGCCCAGCATTCTCGTTTCCGTTGACGCCGGTTTCCATCCGACGATTTCCGAAACCCAGGCGCGGGCATGCTTGGTATTCTGGCGTTTCTTGCCGAGATGGGATTGCCAGAATCCATACAGCAGCGCTTGGGGAAACCAGGCCACCAACGGCCCGCAAGTCTGGGCCGTCGCATTGAAAATCGATTGGCCCAACTGAGTCTTCATGAAATCTCTGCCATCCAAAGTCGCATCCCGCAAATAGGCGTCTCCGTTGCGGTGCGGAAACTGCAAACTCGACAGGCTTCTCGGAAGATGCGCCGGAAGATGAGGCAGGCCTGACAAATCCAGAATCAACTCCGGGATCGTCGATGACTCCCGGTGTCGGCGAAGGGCCTCTTCAAGCCGGTTCGCCTGTGACGGCACGTTGTCAATTATTACCACAGGAGTGGGTTGCTCCTCGGCCGGGCTGGCCCACCGCATGTCGGACTGATAGTTTCCGCCTTCATAGACAGCCGGCTTGACGGGACTCCCCGCGCCGCCGACTGGCGCGAGTTCCGCGTCTATCCGAATGCCGTCATCAAACGACGAATCCGCGCAACCGCGAAGCAGATCGTCCAGGACAAGTTCATTTCTCATGTTGCCAACCTCCAGGAGCCGTCGAGTTCAATTCCGCATAGCCTCCAATGTCTGTCTGGAAATCCAGCCAGTCAATGCATTGAGCATGTTTTTGACAGGTATTTGCGAAGAGGGATTATATTCAATCAAGGAGCGCGTTCCAGCGCATGCAGGTCAAGATAGCGTCGAGATCTCTCTGCCGCTTCGAATGCGATGGCTTGGACCGTCCCGGCGGCGCCTCCATGCGTCGGGGGAGGCTCTGACAAGTCATGGCTTGCCACGCTGCCCGCAAGCAAAGATATCGCTTGCGATACTTGCCTGGGCATCTCCTGAATAATCCCATCCATGGAATTATTCAGGGGATGCTCAGCAGCCGATGAAATGGCGGCGGTAGTATTGCAGTTCGGCGACCGATTCGCGGATGTCCTCGATCGCCTTGTGACTGCTGTGCTTGTTGAGGCCGCACAGGATTTCGGGCTTCCAGCGGAGCGCGAGTTCCTTGAGGGTGCTGACATCGAGGTTGCGGTAGTGGAACCAAGCCTCGAGTTCGGGCATGTAGCGCGCGAGGAAGCGCCGGTCCTGGCAGATGGTGCTGCCGCACATGGGCGAGGAGTCGCGGCAGGTATGGCGCCGGCAGAAGGCCAGGGTGCGCCTCTCGGCCTCGGCCTCGTCGATGTCGCTCGACCGCACGCGCTCGATCAGGCCCGACGCCTGATGATGCGTCTGGTTCCATTCGTCCATGGCTTCGAGCAGCGATTCGGGCTGGCGCAGCGCGAGCACCGGGCCTTCTTCGATGACGCCGAGTTGCGGGTCGGTGACGAGGGAGGCGATTTCGAGAATCCGGTCGCTGCCCGGGTCGAGCCCGGTCATCTCCAGGTCGATCCAGATCAGGTTGAGATTGCTTTCCATCAGAGACTCCAGCCGGCGGAATCCGCCTGGCATCCTTCGGACAACTCCATCCATGGAATCGTCCATTGCCGCAAGACAAGGCGTGGTTCTGTCCTGCTCGCGAACGCGATGGCCCGCGCCATCGAATTCGGCGGCGCATCCATGCGCCGCGGGGAGACTCTGGTCTGTCGGAGCTCCGCCGACTGCGCCGAAAGCCATTGTAGCAGACCGGAACCGGGCCGAATATGCGACAATTCCGCCATGGATGCCCTCTCTCCCTTCCCCTTTTCCCGCAGGATCGGCGGCTAGCCCATGCCGGCCGGCCGCAGAATCAGCAAACAGCAGCAACGCCGCATCGCCGCGCGCCGGAAAGACCGCTCGGGCGAGGCGCGGCCCGGCGCCGTCATCGGTCATTTCGGCCGGCAACTTGCGGTCGAAGACGCCGCGGGCAAGGTCGTGCGTTGCCATGCCCGCGCCAATCTGCCGCAAGTCGTCACCGGCGACCGCGTCCGCTGGGCCCCCGACGCGGCCGGCGGCGGCGTGGTCACCGGCCTCGAGCCGCGCCGCAACGAATTCGGCCGCGCCGACCCGAACGGCCGGTTCCGGCCCATCGCCGCCAATATCGATCGCGTGCTGACGATGTTCGCGACCGCGCCGGAAACTGAAATGAGCGTGATCGACCGTTATCTGGTAGCGGTCGAGAACCTGGGCCTGGAATGCCTGCTCGTGCTCAACAAGGTGGACCTGCCGCCGGCGAATCCGCGGGCGCTGGCGCGCATGACGGAAATCTATCGCGGACTGGGGCTGGAACTGTTCGAGGTCTCGGCGCTGACCGGCGCGGGCGTCGGCGCGCTCGCGACAAGGCTCGCGGGACTGACGGCGATAGCGGTCGGCCAGTCCGGAGTCGGCAAGTCATCGCTGTTGAACCGGTTCGGCAAGCAGGCGCTGGCCGAAGTCGGCGAACTCGACGCCTGGCGGCGCGGCGGCACGCATACCACTACGGCCGCGCGACTGTTTCATCTGCCCGGTTTCGATCTGATCGATTCTCCCGGAGTGCGCGAGTTCAAGCTCGGGCATCTGCAAGCCCCGGAAGTGATCAATGGCTTCGTCGAATTGAGGTCGCTGGCCGGACATTGCAAATTTCGCGATTGTTCGCATCGGGCAGAACCGGGCTGCGCCATCCTGGCAGCCGCCGCAAGCGGCGCGATCAGCGGCGAGCGGCTGCGCAGCTACGCGCGGATCGTCGACAGCCTGCGGCAATGAATAACTCCATGGATGTTTATTCAGAGGATACCTTGTTCTCTACAGCTCCCCGCATGTGCCGCTTCAGATACATATGAGACTGAATCGCTGTTTTGACAACGGTTGATTCGGTTCGGGAAAACGGGATCGCGCGCTTCCGATGGTATGCGCGGCAATTTTCTTTCACAAGAAAAACCCCCGGCCGCAGCCGGGGGTTTTGGCAAAGGGCGGCGAACCGCCGGGTCAGATGAAATCGACCGGAGTCAAGGGGCCGTCGAACACGCCCGCCAGCGCGATGGCCATATCCGTGCCGGCGCTGAAATCGCCGTCCCCGTCGACATCGACGAGCACCCAATCCAACGTTATGTTATTGCCGGTGACAAAACTCAGATCGGTATCGAAACCGTAAATACCATTCACACCGGCAAAAAACGACGGCGATTCAAATTTCGTCTTGTCCTCCGTCGTCGTGACGAGCGCAATGGACCTGGCCTCGGCGAACGCAGTCGCTGTCGCGTCGCTCATGAACAGGCCGTCGCCATCGCCGACGACCGTCTTCAGGTTGTTATTCCCGCTGTTGGTTATTGTCTTGATGCCTCCCCTCAAGTCCAGGACTGAACTGAGATCAATCTTGTCGATGCCTTTTTCGAACCCGGCAATTATGTCGAAGCCGGTCATCTTGTCGAGATCGACTTGAGAGTCGGATGCCGCAGTGTATATGAACGTGTCTTTATTGTTGTCCTTAACATGAACTATTGCACCATATACTATGGAAATAAGCGTGTTCGGGTCATTGGACCAAAACACAGTATTACTATGACGAAGAAAAATATCTCCTCCAGCACCGCCTGTCATCTTGTCCTCACCGGAGTGGTGGACGAACAGATCGTTGCCGCCATGGCCCATGAGAGTATCTTTCGCCCCGTAACCGACACCGAAAATGATATCGTCGACAGGGCTGCCGTCCACTTTCAAGCCGGGACTCGGATCTGCTGACGTGCCTATAAGCGTCCCTACGATGTAAACGCCTCCCGAACTCTCTCTGGCGTCCAGGTAGGTCAGGGAATCAAGGAACCCCGAATTATCCGGTTCTCTTTCGATATAGAGAGGGGCATCTCCGGTAACCTTCAGCTCCTCGATCTTATTGCCTTTGGCGGGAGTGAGGTGGTTGACGTAGTTGATCGCCTTGGGCCGATCCGCGGCGGCGACGGTTGAAGTGACGGTCGCCGTGGAGTGCACGGTCAATTCCTCGACATCCTCGTCCACCGCGAGCGTCAATTTCATCTTTGAACCTGTTTCCAATCCCTCCACATCCGACAGCTTGTCCTTCTTGCCGCCGCGCGCATGCATTTTCAGCGTCAGCGAGTCGTCGTCGCCGTCTTCCAGCATGTAGCTCACGTCGGCGGTTGTGGCCGTCGCCTTGTCGGTGTCCTTGTCGGGCGCCTTGCTGGAAACGGCGAGACCGGTGCCGGACAGGACGTTCTTGAACGTGACTTTCGCCGTAGTGCCGTTGCTCACCATCAACTCGTCGACCCCGAGATCCTTGACATCGTAGGCCCCCGAGCCTTCGCTCGCGTCCAGAGTAATGGTCTCGAAGCCCGTGTAGGCATCCCCGGCGCCCTTGAGGTTGGCTCCGGTTTTTTGCTTCAGCACCAGGGTGTCCATGCCCGCGCCGCCGTCGATCCGGCTCTTGGCGCCGGCGGCGGCATTGTCGACCGTGAACGTGTCGTCGCCGGCGCCGAGGTCCGCCTGCAGGCCGTCCTTCGCGAACGCCGCCACGCTCACATCGTCCTTGCCCGCGCTGCCCATGTAGCTCATGACGCTCGCGCCCAGATTGCTCAACTTGACATCGCCGCTCGCCTCGCTCGCGTCGACCGTCTTCAGCTTCTTCAGGCCCATCGCGTCCAGGGTCGTCTTGCCCGAGCCGGACAAGGTCAGTTTCTCCAGCGTTTCGGACGGCTTGACATCGGCCGCTTTCTCCGCCACCGCCGGGGCGAACTTGGTCGCGGACAGCGTCAGGTCGCCGGCGCCGGAAACGGCGACCGTCTTGATCTGGTCCGAAGCCAGGCGGATGTTGGAGTCGCCCTTCACTTCGATCATCAGATCCTCGATGCCCTTGAGGCACAACTTGCCGTGCCCGTTGGCCGTATTGCCGAACCGGTCGACCATGGCCGTCAGTTCCGTCATGTCCTCGGCGGCGTTCTCCACCAGCAAGGTGGTGTTGGTGTTGCGCAGGTCGACGGACTCGATCGCCTTCGAGTAGATGTGCACCGGCACGCTGTCCTTGTTGTTTTTCGCGGGCACAGCCGCTACAGCGGGTGTTTCTTCGCCTCCGTCCTGGGTGGCGGGCACGGCGGGCACGGCCGCCTTGGCGGGCGTGTTTTCACCATAGCGCTTGCCGTCGTCGCCCATGCCGTCATGCACGCCGTCGAGCGTCACGCTCTTGACCGTCTCCGAATGCGCCGTCGACTTGCCCACCTCGACGCCCTTGCCGCCTTCGACCATGACCGAGGTCGTGGTGTCCGTGCCGAAGATGTTCACCTGCGCGCGGGCGTTCACGTCCTCGAGGTTGACCGAGGCGGCGTTCACGATCTCTATCGTCGTGTCCTTGTCGTCGTCGCCCAGGGATTCGGACACGACGTCCGCGCCGCCGGCATTCAGTTCGACATCCCCCGCGACATCGCTCAGGACGACATCCGTCAGACCTTCCCAGCCGCTCAGGTCCGCCGAGAAGTCGCCGCCGCTGTCGACCGTCAGCGTCTCGATGTTCATGACGCTCGCCCCGGAAGAGATATTGACATCGTCGTCGGAGCCGCTGGAGGAAAGCTCCAGCGTGTCCATGCCCTCGCCGCCGTCGATCCGGTCCACGCCGGTCAGGGTCTTCTCGGTGGCGACGAAGGTGTCGTCGCCCAGGGTGCCGTCGAGCCGGTCGACACCCGTGGTCAATTCAAAGCTCTTGCCGGGACGCCGCATCATGTCGATGGCTTCCTTCGCCGCGGCCACGCTGTCGCCGTCGCCGGTCACGCCGCCGAGCACGCTCGCAGAGTCGCCTTCCCAGCGCTTGGTAACGGTGTAGTACGTGGCCACTTCCACCTTGTTGGCGAACATCATGGCGATGGCGCCGAAATCGCCGTAGGCGGGATGGCTTTCTCCCTGCATGCGGATCTCCAGCAACTGCTGGACAGCCAGTAGGCCCATCTCGCCCCGGCCCATGCCGCCGTTGAGCAGGCCGGTCGCCAGGGCCAGCACTTCCGCCGACGGCGCTTCGCCGAGCGCCGCGGTCAGAAAATCCCGGGCGAACTCCGCGTTCGTGATGAAAAAGGGATACATGGACGTGAAGGCGCTTGAGGCGGCGATGTGATTCGCCAGCTCCAGCAGGGCATCTTCCGGGCTCATGCCCTTGCCGACGCTGGCGTTGTAGACGCCGTACCATTCGTTGAGCAATGCGGTGCCCGGGGCCTTGCCCAGCATGGCCACCGAAAGGCCGATTATCGTATCTCTGGTTTGTGCGGTTACCGCCAATCAGAACTTGTTGATATGCCTGCGTATTTGCCGGATTCGCGCGAGCCGGCCGCTGAACCGCCGCCGCGAACATGAACGAAAAGTCCCGAGCCGCAGAGCCGTCGTCCGGGGACGGTCTCACGGTGCCCGCCGGATCATTTTCCGGGAGAGTGTCGCCGCGAAGCGGATCGAAACGCGAGCGCGGGTAAAGACGCGGCCCGCGCGAATTCCTTCCCGAAAACGCGCGCGGCGACGCACAAGGCCGAATCGTTCGTCAGCCCGGTTCGGCGGGCAGGGAGAAAACCGTCCTGCCCGCGGCAGCGCAAGAGAATTGTTGGCAAATATCTGATTTATAAATAATAAACAAGCCGAAACCCGGCGCTCGACGGCTTTCCCGGAAGCGTTCTGTCGACCTTCGAAGAGGCTCGCGATCATTTCCAGGCCGCCGCGAAGACGAGCCGCGCAACTGGCCGGGACGTGCCGCGGCTGGCCGGAGCACCGGCGTTTCGCGGTCGCTTGGGCGGCCGAAAAATTTCAATAATTTGTGATCCCGATCACATGCGGGCGGAGCGATATCATCGTATAATGCCTCCCTGCAAGACCTTTTCCGAATCTTTATGGGAGCACTCCAAATGGCGGTAACCGCACATACCGCGAACTGGTTTGCCCGGACTGCCGACGACGATGCCGAGGGGTTGCCGACCTGGGCGCCGCGAACCGGAAGGAAAGAAGAAAAGAGAACAGGTTACATGCTCTCTCGCGGCGGCAGTCGGCTTGATTGAAATCGGCGTCGGCGGGAAACAAGGGCCATCGACGGCGCCGGAAGCAGGCGGGCCTTGACGCGGAAAAATCCGCAGCCATGGTCGGAGGCCCGGCCGGAACCTTCGTCAACGCGGATATTCAAGTTGCTCGAGCGAAGTTTTCGCGGCCTGCCGGAAAAGGAAAAGAAGAATTGCGAAGATTGGTCGACCGCATGCGGTCGCGCCAACGATGTCGCTTGCGTCGCATTCCGGAACCAGTACCGCGACGAATTCGCCGCCAACGCCGACAACCGCGCGCCAGGGAAGCCCTGATCAAGTCAGAGGCTGTCTGCGGCACATGCCCGCGATACAAACCCGCGATATAAAAAGAGCACCGCCGGATTCGACAGCGCAAGCCATTGCATCCGGGAACAAGACAAGACCACGCTTTTGTCTTGCGGCAATGAATCATTCCATGGATGGAATCATTCAGAGGATGCCTGAGCCGATATCGGCGCTGCTATCATCGAGTCAGGCTCCACAGACCCTCGACATGAAAACCCCCGACGAGTATCTTCAGCAGCAACAGGGATATCCCCTGAAGTCTCATATGCGCTGAACTGGAGCACCCTGCGGCGCATGGCCGCGCCGCCCCGCCTGCGGGCGCAAGACGAAACCGCGTTCTGGTCATGCCGGCAATGCGCTCGGGCCGCAGCCGGCATCAACGGAAACGAGAGTGCCGGGCGTCAGGGAAGACTCGCTGCCCGAATGCCGCGGATGGAATTGCGCGGAAACGCCGGGCGCGAGATCAAGCCGGAGAAGGCCGGCCAATGCCATGACCGAGAACCGTCTGCCCCTGATCGTCGAACCGGAAGCGCTCGAAGCGGCATTGCCCGACGACGAGTTGCTGCTGATCACGGTCTGCCAACCGCGGGCCTATCTGGCGCGCCATGTGCCCGGTTCGCTCCTGATCCGTCCCGACGAGCTCGTGTCCGGCATCGAACCCGCCGTCGGCAAGTTGCCTTCCGCCGAGCGGCTGAGCGCGTTGTTCTCCCGCGTCGGCCTGGCTCCCGGGCGGCATGTCGTCGCCATCGACGACGAAGGCGGCGGCTGGGCGGGAAGATTGATCTGGACCCTGGACGTGCTCGGCCATGCGCGCTACAGCTTCCTCGACGGCGGCGCCGTCGCCTGGGCGGGCGCGGACCTGCCGCTGGCAAGCGGGCCGGGCGCGGGGAAGCCGCGCCCCTTCGCGGCGACCATCGATCGTTCGCCCATAGTCGACAAACAGGCCTTGCTGGCGCGGCTGGACGATCCGGACAGCATCGTCTGGGACGCGCGTTCGGCCGAGGAATACGCCGGCGTCCGCGTCACCGCGCGCCGCAACGGCCATATTCCCGGCGCGGTGAATCTCGACTGGCTGGAACTGACGAACCGGCGCCGGGATCTGCGCTTGCGGCCGCTTGCGGAATTGCGCGCGCGGCTCGCGCAACTGGGCATCAGATCCGGCAAGAAGATCATTACGCATTGCCAGACGCATCACCGTTCCGGTCTCAGCTATTTCGCCGGCAAGGCGCTTGGCCTGGACATCGCCGCCTACGACGGCTCCTGGGCGGAATGGGGCAATGCCGACGATACGCCGGTGGAAAACTGAGCGGCCCATGCGGCGCCTGTTCGCCTTGTCGCAATACCTGCTGCCGCGGCGCCTGCTGACCGCGGTCGCCGGCGCGCTGGCCCGCAACGAATCTTGCGCCGAGGTCTGGATCCGCCTCTTCATCCGCCGCTATCGCGTGGACATGAGCGAGGCGCTCGATCCCGACCCGAAGAGTTACCGCAATTTCAACGAGTTCTTCGCCCGCGAACTGAAACCCGGCGCGCGGCCGCCGGCGAGCGAATCCGGCGCCGTGCTCTGTCCCGCCGACGGCGCGGTCAGCGAACTCGGAATGATCGACGATGGACGGCTGTTGCAGGCCAAGGGGCGCCGCTTCGAACTGCGAGACTTGCTTGGCGGCGACGCCGAACTGGCGCGGACCCTGGACGGCGGCCGCTTCGTCACGATCTATCTTTCGCCGCGGGACTACCATCGCGTGCATATGCCGCTGCAAGGCCGCCTGGTGCGAACCCGGCATATTCCCGGCAGTCTTTTTTCGGTGAACGAATCGAGCGCGGCGGCGATCCCCCGCCTGTTCAGCCGCAACGAACGCCTGGTCAGCGTTTTCGACGGCGCCGGCGGCCGCTTCGGCATCGTGATGGTGGGGGCGATGATCGTCGCCGGCATTCGCGCGGTCTGGGACGAGCCCGGCCGCGAGGGACGCGCGCGGGAGCCGGAGCGGGATTTCGCGGGCCGCGGGCCGCTGCTCGCCGCCGGCGCGGAAATGGGCCGCTTCGAACTCGGCTCTACCGTGATCCTGCTGTTTCCTCCCGGCGCGATGGAGTTCAAGTCCGGCCTGGCGCCCGGCAGCCCGGCGCGGACGGGCCGCGCCATCGGCCGGCTGCTGCCGCGGAACAGCGAGAGGAATCTGTCATGACCCCGGATCGACTCAAGCAACTTGCGGCCGAGGCCGCCTTGCGTCATATCGAACCGAGACTCGAGCGCGATACCGTGCTCGGCATCGGCACCGGCTCGACGGTCAATCATTTCATCGCCGCGCTCGGCGATTTGCGCAACAGGATCGACGCGGCGGTATCGAGTTCGGAAGCATCCGCGCGCAAGCTGAAGGCGGTCGGCATCGACGTGATCGACCTCAATGCGGCGGCCGCGGTCGACTTCTATGTGGACGGCGCCGACGAAGCGAATCGCCATTTGCAATTGATCAAGGGCGGCGGCGGCGCGCTGACGCGGGAGAAGATCATCGCCGCGGCGGCGAAGGAATTCATCTGCATAGCCGACGAATCGAAACTGGTGCCGACGCTCGGCGAATTTCCGCTGCCGGTGGAAGTCATTCCCATGGCGCGCAGTCATGTCGCGCGCGAAATCTCGGCCATGGGCGGCATCCCGGTCTATCGCGACGGATTCGTCACCGACAACGGGAACCAGATTCTCGATATCCGCAAGCTGGATCTGCGCGACCCGCGCGCGACGGAAGACCGACTCGACCGGATCGCCGGCGTTGTCTGCAACGGCCTGTTCGCCCGGCGCGGCGCGGACCGGCTGTTGCTTGCCGGGGAGCAAGGCGTTCGCGTGCTGGTATCCTCTGAATAATTCCATCCATGGAATTATTCATTGCCGCAAGACAAAAGCGTGGTTTTGTCTTGCTCCCGGATTCTGCGGCTCGCGCCGCCGAATCCGGCGGCACATCCATGTGCCGCAGGCAAGCTCCGATAAATCGGAGCTTGCCTTGTATCCTCTGAATAATTCCATCCATGGAATTATTCATTGCCGCAAGACAAGACGCGGTCTCGTCTTGCTCCCGGATTCAACGGCTTGCGCCGTCGAATCCGGCGACGCTCTCTTGTATCGCGGGCATGTATCGCAGGCATGCGGCGCAGGGAAGCTCTGACTTGATCAGGGCTCCTTGCTGCTCGAATCTTGAATACGGGCAACACGCGGCCCGCCGGCTCGCACGAGCCGACCGGCCGCTTGTTGCCTCGAAGGGACTACAGCGGAGTTACGTTTTCCGCCTGGGGACCTTTCTGGCCCTGGCTTACCTGCATGGTGACCTTCTGGCCCTCATGCAGCGTTCGGCGACCGCTGCCGTTGATTGCGCTGAAATGCACGAAGACATCCTTGCCTTCCTGACGCTCAATGAATCCAAAACCTTTCTCATCATTGAACCACTTGACCACACCTTCTACTAGATCTGACATATCTCTCTCTTGTTTCGAAAATTGACATCCCGCTTCCGCGGAATACTGCTATTTTCCCGCAACTCGCGCGCGGGGGAAACCCTCCCCTGGACCGAACCTGCATTCATGCGATTCTCCGGCATTTTGCGAATGATTCCATCTCGCGGCGTCATTGCTTGCCGAAAAACCGGAACCTGGTTTTGTTTTGCTCGCGAATTCAATAGCTTGCGCCCGAATCCGCCCGCGCATCCAAGTGTCGCAGGGAAGCCCCGATGCATCGGAGCTTCCCTTATACTGAATCCATCCCGTCCGGGGCAGGGAATTATGGCAACGAATTGTGACAAAGCCTATACCGGGGAAGAATAAAATCCGGTTTCGCGGGCCGGACGCTCATGTTGTCCCGAACAGCGAATCGGCGAGCGCCTCGAATACCGGCGCGCGATATTCGGGCGATTCGTTCATCAGGCGATGGCGCGCGCCGGCAATCAGCACTTCCTTCGCGGCGGGGAATTTTTCGCGAATGGCGGGCAGATTGAACTTCCAGTCGACGGTATCGTCCGCGGTGCCCTGGATCACGATCAGCGGCGCCGGACTCGGCGCCGCTGCGGCAAAGCGCTTGCCGTAATCGAACATGGCCCCGATCCAGCTGCGGGGAATGCGCGAACTTTGCAATTGGTCCTCGCGGCGCAGGAATTCGAGGAACCGCCGATCATGGCTGCTTGCCGAGAACCGCCGCGGCGCGCCGTCGACGAGCCAGCCGCCGAGCAGGAAAGCGAACCGGCTCCGGCGATGGCGCAAGATGCGCAGCAACGGCGCGAGCAAGGCGACGCCGTCGAGCGCGCGGGATTCCAGCAGCCGGTGATGCAAGATGGAATCCAGCAATATCGCCGCGCCCGTGCTCTGGCCGATGGCGAACCAGGGCCGCGCGAGCTGTTGCCTGTCCGCGAGCGCGAGCGCCCGGGCAAGCGCGTCGCAATAGCGCGCGAAATTGTCCACGCCGCCCGCCGCCCCGCCCGACAGCCCATGTCCCGGCAAGTCGAAGATGAATGCCGCGCGGCCCTGATCGAGACACCAGCCGAGCGGATGCCGGCAAATGCCGGCGTGGTCGAGATATCCGTGCAGCAGGAACACCGTGCCGCGCGGCGCCGGCGGCGCGAAGAATTGCGCCGCGAGCTGTTCGCCGCCGCCGGCGAAGATGCCGAAGCTATGACGCGCCGAACCGCCGGCCGGCGCGAATCGCAGGCCGTAATGGTCGAGATAGGCGCGCAGCGGACCGCTGTCGGGCGCCGGCGCGGAGCAGTCCAGCGGCGGCGCCGAAGCGCGCAGTTCCGATGCGTCCGAGCGGCTGAACATGCGCTGTCAGGCGCCGGCGTAGCGCTCCGCCATCTGTTCGAGACTGTAGATCTTGCCGATGCGGCCGATCATCCCGGCGCAGCCGAACGATTCGAGCCGGGCCTTGACGATATCGCGCATGGCCCGCATCGTCGGCGCCAGGAATTTGCGCGGGTCGAACTCGGCGGGATGCTGCGCCAGGAAACGGCGCACGGCGCCGGTCGAAGCCAGCCGCAAGTCGGTATCGATATTGACCTTGCGCACGCCGTGGCGGATGCCTTCCTGAATTTCCTCCACCGGCACGCCATACGTTTCGGGGATTTCGCCGCCGAACTCGTTGATCACTTCGAGCCAATCCTGGGGCACGGACGAAGAGCCGTGCATGACCAGGTGCGTGGACGGGAGCCTGGCGTGAATTTCCCTGATGCGGTCGATGGCGAGAATGTCGCCCGTGGGCGGACGGCTGAACTTGTAGGCGCCGTGACTGGTGCCCACGGCGATAGCGAGGGCGTCCACTCCGGTGGCCTCGACGAAGTCTTCGGCTTCCTTCGGGTCGGTCAGCAATTGCTTCATGGTCAACTTGCCTTCGGCGCCGATGCCGTCTTCCTCGCCGGCCATGCCGGTCTCGAGCGAGCCGAGACAGCCGATTTCGCCTTCCACCGAAACGCCGCAGGCATGGGCCATCTCCACCGTCCGGCGCGTAACGCGGACATTGTATTCGAAGTCCATCGGCGTCTTGCCGTCCTCGCCCAGCGAGCCGTCCATCATCACCGATGTGAAGCCGAGCTGGATCGAACGCTGGCAGACCGCGGGAGAAACGCCGTGATCCTGGTGCATGACGATGGGAATGTGCGGAAATTCCTCCACCGCGCCCTGGATCAGGTGACGCAGGAAATTCGGCCCGGCGTATTTTCTCGCGCCCGCCGAGGCCTGCAAGATAACCGGACTGTCGACCGCATGCGCTCCCTCCATGATGGCCCGCACCTGTTCCAGGTTGTTTACGTTGAAGGCGGGAACGCCGCAATCGTTCTCCGCCGCGTGGTCGAGCAGTTGTCGCAAGGTGATGAGGGCCATGGTCACTCCTGATTGTTGCCTGTGGAATAAAATGCCGACCGTTCGGCGAGCGCGGCGACGGCGGGAAGCGTCGCGCCTTGCGCGGCCTCGAGAAAGGCGCCGCCGCCGGTGGAAATATAGGAAATCCCGTCCGCCGCGTCGAACCGGTCGATGGCGGCCACAGTCTCGCCGCCGCCGGCGAGACTGAAGGCGGGGCTGCGCGCCACGGCGCGGGCGATGCATTCGGTGCCCGCGGCGAAGGCCGGGAATTCGAATACGCCCACGGGGCCGTTCCAGATGATGGTCGCCGCGGACTCGATCAGCGCGGCATAGCGGCGGGCGCTTGCGGGCCCGATGTCGAGGATCAGCTCGTCTTCGGCGACATCGGCCGCAGGCTTGATCGTCGCCCGGGCGCCGGCGTCGAAGCTGGTCGCCACGCGCACGTCCGCGGGCAGGGGGATATCGACCTTGTCCATCAACTCGCGGGCGACGCCGACGAGCTCGGCTTCGCATAGCGAACGCCCTGTCCGATGCCCCGCCGCGAGCAGGAAAGTATTGGCGATGCCGCCGCCGACAAGCAGATGTTCGGCCAGCGCCGACAGATTGCGCAGCAATGCGAGCTTGCCGGACACCTTGGCGCCGCCGACGATGGCGAGCAGCGGGCGCGCGGGCGCGCGCATGGCGCGGCCTATGGCGTCGAGTTCGGCGGCGAGCAGCGGGCCGGCGCAGGCCGCGGCCGCATGCCGCGCGACGCCGACGGTGCTCGCCTGGGCGCGATGGGCGACGCCGAAGGCATCCATGACGAAGACATCGCAAAGCGCCGCGTATCGGGCCGCGAGCGCATCGCTGCCGGACTTCTCGCCCGCGTTCGCGCGCACGTTCTCGAGCAGGCAAACAGGGGCGGCGGGCAGGACGGCGCCGGGGTCGAGATAGTCCGTCGCCAGCGGCACGGTCATGCCGAGCAATTCCGACAGGCGCGCGGCCACGGGCGCCAGGGAAAATTCCGGCTGCCCGGCGATCGGCAAGGCCTCGCGCGGCCGGCCGAGATGGGACATGAGCAGCACCCGGGCGGCGCGGCCCGCCCGCGCCGCCGCGATCGTCGGGAGAGCCGCGCGGATGCGGCTGTCGTTGACGATCTCGCCCGCGCTCATCGGCACATTGAAGTCTTCCCGGATCAGCACGCGCTTGCCGGTCAGGTCGAGCTGCTCCATCCGCAACAGGGATTCAGTCATCGGACTTCATGTTGACCTTGCGCGAGGCGCCGGCGCGGAGGTATTCGGCCACGTCCAGCATGCGATTCGCATATGCCCATTCGTTGTCGAACCAGACGAAGACCTTGACCAGGCCGGCGATTTCCCGGGTCTGGTCGAGGTCGACCACCGCCGACCTCGGATCATGGTTGATGTCGCACGAGGCCAGCGGCTCGCGAGTATACCCCAGAACGTTTTCCGGCAGATTGCGCGAGCCGCGGACAATCGCCGCATTCACTTCGCCGGCGCCGGCGGCGCGGGCGAAGCGCAGGCTGACGTCCATCGCGGAAACATTGACCGTCGGCACCCGGATCGCCCGGGCCTCGAGCTTGCCGGCCAGGCGCGGCAGGATGCGGGCTACGCCTCTGGCGAGCGCGGTCTCCACCGGAATGATCGATTGCATGGCGCTGCGGGTCTTGCGCAGGTCGGCGTCGTGGAAACTGTCGATCACCGGCTGGTCGTTCATCGCCGAATGGATCGTGGTGATCGCGCCGACCTCGACGCCGAAAGCATCGTCGAGCACTTTCAGCACGGGCACGATGCAATTGGTCGTGCAGGAAGCGTTCGACAGCACTTGCGCATCGGGGGGAATGTCCTCGTGGTTGACGCCGTAGACGATGGTGCGGTCGACATCGCTTTGCGCCGGCTGGGAGAAAAGCACCCGCTTCGCGCCATTGGCGAGATGCAGCCGGGCCGTGGCGACATCGCGGAAAGCGCCGCTGCATTCCATCACGAGGTCGACCTCGGGCCAGCGCAAGGCGGCGATGTCCGGCTGCCGGAGCAATGCGACGACATTGCCGTCGACCAGCAGATTGTTCCCCGCCAGTTCCACTTCGCCCGGAAAGCGGCCGTGGGTGCTGTCGTAGCGGGTCAGATGCGCCATGGTGGCGGGATCGGCGATATCGTTGACGGCGACCACGCGCAGACGCCGGCGGCGGCCGGCCTCGCAAGCGGCGCGCAACACGCAGCGGCCGATGCGGCCGTATCCGTTGATTGCGACTCGCAGCGTCATGTCGGCCGGGCAGAACTCAGTCGAACAGCGACCGCGCCGCGGCGGCGACCCGTTCGGCGGTAAAGCCGAAATGCTCCATCAAGACGCCGCCGGGAGCGGATTCGCCGAAGGCGGTCATGCCGACGACGCGGCCGTCGAGCCCGACGAACTTGCGCCAATAGTCCGCCGCGCCGGCCTCGACCGCGACGCGCTTGCGCAAGCGCGCAGGCAGCACCGATTCGCGCCAGACTTCGTCCTGCCGCTCGAACACATCGACGCTGGGCATGGAAACCAGGCGCGCGGCAAACCCCTCTTCCTGCAATGCGCGCACCGCGTCCGCGCTGACCGAGACCTCGGATCCGGTGGCGATGACCACCACCTCAGGCTCGCCCGCGCAGTCCGCGAGCACATAGCCGCCGCGGGCGACGGCGTCGACCTGCCCGTCCTCGCGGGGCTGGTGCCGGATCGTCTGACGGGTGAAAACGAGGGCGGTGGGGCCGTCGGCGCGCTCGATGGCGGCCTGCCAGGCGACGGCGGCCTCGACGCTGTCGCAGGGCCGCCAGACCGAAAGATTCGGCGTGGCGCGCAAATTCGCCAATTGCTCGACCGGCTGATGCGTGGGTCCGTCTTCGCCCTGGCCGATGGAGTCGTGGGTATAGACCAGGATATTGCGCAATTTCATCAGCGCGGCCATGCGCACGGCGTTGCGCGCGTATTCCATGAACATGAGGAACGTCGCGCAATACGGAATGAAGCCGCCGTGCAGGGCGATGCCGCTGGAGATCGCGGTCATGCCGAATTCGCGCACGCCGAAATGGATGTAATTGCCGTCGGGCGCAGCGGCGATCGAACGGCTGCCCGACCACTGGCTCTGATTGGAGCCGGTCAGGTCGGCCGAGCCGCCGATGAGTTCGGGCAGCCGCGCGCCATATTCCTCGAGGCAGTCCCGGGAAGCCTCGCGGCTGGGGATGTCCGCCCCCTGCCGCTGCCGCCGCCTGACGAACTCGCGCGCGCGCGCGGCGAAATCGCCTTGCAATTCGCCCTTCATGCGGCGCACGAACTCCAGCGCGAGTTCCGGATATTCCTCTTCGTAGACGACGAGCCTTTCCTTCCAGGCGGTTTCCGCCATGAAGCCCCTCTCGGTGGCGTTCCAGGCCTCGCGGATATCCTCGGGCACGAAAAACGGCGCGTGGGGCCAGTCGAGCGCTTTCCGCGCGGCCTCGACTTCGTCTGCGCCGAGCGGGGCGCCGTGGGCGGCGGCGGTGCCCTGCTTGCCGGGCGCGCCGAAGCCGATGACCGTGCGGCAGCGGATCATGCTCGGTCGGGCGATTTCGGCCCGCGCCGCCTCGATCGCCCGGCGGATCGCCGCGGGATCGTGGCCGTCGATCTCCTGCGCGTGCCAGCCATAGGATTCGAAGCGGCCCATGACGTCTTCGGAAAACCAGGGTTCGACCTCGCCGTCGATGGAAATGCCGTTGGCGTCGTAGAACACGATCAATTTGCCCAGGGCGAGGGTTCCCGCGAGCGAACAGGCTTCATGGGAGACGCCTTCCATCAGGCAGCCGTCGCCGGCGAAGACGTAAGTGTGATGATCGACGACATCGTGGCCGGGACGGTTGAACTGGGCCGCGAGGGTCTTTTCGGCAATGGCCATGCCGACGGCATTGGCAAGCCCCTGGCCGAGAGGGCCGGTGGTGGTTTCGACGCCGGGAGTGCAGCCGTATTCCGGGTGGCCGGGAGTCATCGAATGCAACTGGCGGAACCGCGCGAGCTCGTCCGCGGGCAAGGGGTAGCCGCTGAGATGCAGCAGGGAATAGATCAGCATCGAGCCGTGCCCGTTCGACAACACGAAACGATCCCGGTCGAACCATTGGGGATGACCGGGATTATGCTTGAGAAAATCGTTCCAGAGCACTTCGGCGATATCCGCCATGCCCATGGGCGCGCCGGGGTGCCCGGACTTCGCCTGCTGGACGGCGTCCATGCTCAGGGCGCGGACGGCATTGGCGAGTCGCCTGCGCGGCGCGGCCTTGTCGGCCATCGACAACCTCCTGTTCTTGCGGCAATTTCGCGGGCGGCTATTGTCCCGCAGATAGACCCGGGATACCAGCGGGATCTTTTATCAAAATATTTTGATATAAAGATTGCGGGCGGGCTCGAATATTGCTATTGTTCGCTCCCCATTTGTCAACCCGATCCCGCAAATGAGCACCATTCCCGCTTCGATATTGTATGAAAGCGGACCGCGTCCCGTCGCCGAGCCGCTGCTCACCCTCACCGCGCTGCACAAGGCGCTGGCGGACAGCCTGCGCCTGCAGGTATTGCGGCTGCTGAAAAGCGAATCTTTCAGCGTCCTCGAATTGTGCCGCATTCTCGATATCCGCCAGTCGGCGCTAAGTCATCATCTCAAGATCCTGCTGCACGCGGGCCTGCTGTCGACCCGGCGCGAAGGCACTTCGATCTTCTATCGCCGCGCGCTCGTGCACGACCATGTCGATTTCGCCGACAGCCGCCGCCGCATCCTCGAGGCGATCGACACGCTGCCGATCTCGACTTCGCAGAACCGCAAGATCCGGCAGTTGCAACAGCAGCGCGCGCGATCCTCCCTGCAATTCTTCCGCCGCAACGCCGACAAGTTCCGCGAAAAGCAGGGGCTGATCGTCGCCCACGACCAATACGCCGCGAGCCTGCACGACGCGATTGGCGGGCTCGGCCTCGAGCGGCAGGCGCGAGTGCTCGAAGTAGGGCCGGGCGACGGCCTGCTGCTGGCGGAACTCGCGGAACACTTCCCGCGCCTGACCGCGCTCGACAATTCGCCGGACATGCTCGAGCGCGCGCGCGCGACCATCGCCGCGGCCGGGCGCGAGGGCGTCGAATTCCTGCTCGGCGAAACGCGTTCGGTAACCGACCGCCAGTTCGACCTGATCCTCTTCGACATGGTGCTGCACCATATTCCTTCCCCGGCGATGACGATCAGGGACTGCGCGCGCCTGCTGGCGCCTTCGGGGACGCTGCTGATCTGCGACCTGACGCGGCACGATCAGGACTGGGTGCGCGAATCCTGCGGCGACCTGTGGCTGGGATTCGACGCCGACGACCTGCATGACTGGGCCGACCAGGCGGGCCTGGAAGACCGGCAGGGCTCCTTCCTCGGATTGCGCAACGGCTTTCAGATCCAGATGCGGATGTTCGGCAAGAAGCGCGATTCCATGCCGGGCAAGCCGAGCCGGAAGCAAGAAAACAGGAAACAGGACAAAAGGTAACCCCGAATGGCGAATACGAATCGAACCCCGGCGCCGGCGGGCGCAGGCGGCGCCCCGTGACGGACATGCGCCTGTTCACCTCCGAATCGGTGGCCGAAGGCCATCCGGACAAGATGGCCGACCAGATTTCGGACGCGGTGCTCGACGCCTTGCTGAGCCAGGATCCGAATGCCCGGGTCGCTTGCGAAACCCTGGTCAAGACCGGCATGGTGTTGCTGGCGGGCGAAGTCAGCGCCGCCGCCGCGATCGACGCGGAGGCGGTCGTGCGCGGCGTGATCCGCGATATCGGCTATGCCGGCGCCGCGCACGGCTTCGACAGCGAAAGTTGCGCGGTGATCAACGCCCTCGGCCGGCAATCGCCCGATATCGCCATGGGCGTGGACGAAACCGCGCTGAAGGAGCAAGGCGCCGGAGACCAGGGCCTGATGTTCGGCTACGCCACGAACGAAACCGACGTGCTGATGCCGGCGCCGATCACCTATTCCCACCGGCTCATGCGGCGCCAGGCCGAGGTCCGCAAGAACGGAACCCTGCCCTGGCTGGGCCCGGACGCGAAGAGCCAGCTCAGCTTCCGCTATCTCGGCGGCCGCCCGGCGGGAATCGAGACCGTGGTGCTTTCCACCCAGCACGCCGAGGAAATTTCCCTGCGCGATGTGCGGGAAGCGGTCATCGAGGAAATCATAAAACCGGTGCTGCCGCCGGAATGGCTCGGCAGGAACACGCGCTACCTGATCAACCCCACCGGCCGCTTCGTCATCGGCGGTCCCCAGGGCGATTGCGGCCTCACCGGACGCAAGATAATCGTCGATACTTACGGCGGAATCGCCCGCCACGGCGGCGGCGCCTTCTCCGGCAAGGACGCTTCCAAGGTCGACCGGTCGGCGGCCTACGCGGCGCGCCATGTCGCCAAGAATCTGGTGGCGGCCGATATCGCCGAACGTTGCGAAGTCCAGCTTTCCTACGCCATCGGCGTGGCGGAGCCGACTTCGATCGGCGTCCAGACCTTCGGCACCGGCCGGCTCCCGGAACAGCGCATCATCGAGTTGATCCGCGCGCATTTCGAACTGCGGCCCGCGAAACTGATCGAGCAGCTCGACCTGTTGCGGCCGATTTATCGCCAGACCGCCAGCTTTGGACATTTCGGCCGCGAAGAAGCCGATTTCAACTGGGAGCGGACCGAACTGGCGGAAGCGCTGCGCTGCGAGGCCGGTCCCGGGGTCCGGGCGGGCGCCCGATAAAACGGACGGGAGGGGAACGCGAGCCATGAACAATCTGGTGATCAAGCGACGGGAGAGCCCGCTCCGGGACTTCAAGGTGGCGGACATTTCCCTGGCCGACTTCGGCCGCCGCGAAATCAGTCTGGCGGAAAACGAAATGCCGGCGCTGATGGCCCTGCGGCGGCGCTACGCGGCGAGCAAGCCCCTGCAAGGGGCCAGGATTCTCGGTTGTCTGCACATGACGGTGCAAACCGCGGTGTTGATCGAAACCCTGACGGCGCTCGGCGCCGAAGTGCGCTGGTCGTCCTGCAATGTCTTCTCGACCCAGGATCACGCCGCGGCCTGCATGGCCGCCGCGGGCGTCGCGATATACGCCTGGAAGGGCCAGACCGAGGCCGAAGGCGCCTGGTGCATCGAACAGACGATCCTGAAAGACGGCAAGCCCTGGAACGCCAACATGGTGCTCGACGACGGCGGCGACCTCACCGCCATGCTGCACGAGCAATACCCCGCAGTGCTCGCGGGCGTGCACGGCATCACCGAGGAGACCACGACCGGCGTGCGCCGCCTGCAGGAAATGCTCGAACGGGGACTGCTCGAGGCGCCGGCGATCAATGTCAACGATTCGGTCACCAAATCCAAGAACGACAACAAGTACGGCTGCCGCCACAGCCTCAGCGACGGCATCAAGCGCGGCACCGACATGCTGCTCTCCGGCCGGCGCGCCCTGGTCGTCGGCTACGGCGATGTCGGCAAGGGTTCGGCCCAGAGCCTGCGTCAGGAAGGCATGATCGTGCAGATCGCCGAAGCCGACCCGATCTGCGCGATGCAGGCCTGCATGGACGGCTACCAGGTCGTTTCGCCTTATATCGGCGGCGTCAATACCGGCCGGCTCGAAGCGGTCGACGAAGCATTGCTCGGCGGTCTCGACCTGATCGTTACCGCCACCGGCAATACCAATGTCTGCGACCGCTTCATGCTGCAAAAACTCAAGGCCGGCGCGGTAGTCTGCAATATCGGCCATTTCGACAACGAGATCGACACCGCTTTCATGCGCGAACATTGGCACTGGCAGGAAATCAAACCCCAGACGCATCGCGTCTTCCGCCGCGGCGCAAGGCATCCCGAGGACTACCTGATCCTGCTTTCCGAAGGCCGCCTGATCAATCTCGGCAATGCGACCGGCCACCCTTCCCGGATCATGGACGGTTCCTTCGCCAACCAGGTGCTCGCGCAGATCCACCTGTTCCAGCGGAAATTCGCCGACCAGCCGGCGGACGCGCGCGAAATCAGCCTGACCGTATTGCCGAAGAAACTCGACGAAGAGGTGGCCGCGCTGATGGTCGCGGGATTCGGCGGCGTAATGACCCGGCTGACGCGGGAACAGGCCGACTATATCGGCGTGCCCCGGGAAGGCCCCTTCAAGCCTGAAAGCTATCGCTACTAGGCCGGCCCGAAAGGCGATTCCCATGACATGCGCGACGCCACAGTTCAGCGTCGAATTCTTTCCGCCGCGCACTGAAGCCGGCCGCGACCGGCTCGACCAGGTTCACGAAGAACTGGCCGCGCTGGGCCCGGATTACTTTTCCGTCACCTACGGCGCCGGCGGTTCGACCCGGGAAGGCACGAAAGACATCGTGCTCGAATATAGCGCGGCGGGTTCGGAAGTCGCTCCGCACCTGTCGAGCACGGGGCGGGATCTCGATGTCGCCGGCGACCTGCTCGATGTATATCGCGCGGCGGACATCCGCCGGCTGGTCGTCTTGCGCGGCGACGCGCCGCCCGGCCAGCAGCCCGCGGACACCGGTTTCTATGCCCGCGACCTGGTCGAGTTCGTGCGGCGGCGGTCGGGCGACCATTTCCATGTCGAGGTCGCGTGCTATCCCGACATTCACCCCCAGACGCCCAACTTCGACCTTGAGATCGAATATTTCCGGCAGAAAATCGAGGCCGGCGCCAATTCGGCCATCACCCAGTATTTCTTCAACGCGGATTCCTATTTTCGCTTCGTCGATTCGTGCCGGGGAGCCGGGGTCGACGTGCCCATCGTGCCGGGCATCATGCCGATCACCAACTTCCGCAAGTTGAGCGCCTTCTCGGCCAAGTGCGGCGCCGAGATTCCGGATTGGCTGGCGCGCCGGCTGGCGGGATTCGGCGACGACCATGCCGGCCTGCGCGAGTACGGCGACGAGGTCGTGTCCGAACTCTGCGGCCGCCTGCTCGAAGGAGGCTCGCCCGGCCTGCATTTCTATTCCCTGAACCTGGCGGGGCCGGTGCGCAGGATCTGGGAGAATCTCGGTCTCCTCGCCCCCCGCTGATTCGGCCGGCCGCAGACATGCGCCTGACTCGACTGCATTGCGCAACCCGCTTGCGGGAAAACGCCGCGCTGCGCCTCGACGGCGACGCCGCCCATTACCTGGGCAATGTGCTGCGCCTGCGGCAAGGGCATTGCGTGCGGGCGTTCAACGCCGAAGACGGCGAATTCATCGCCTGTATCGAGCGGTTGGCGAAGAAGCGCGCCGAATTGCGCGTGGGCAAGCTGTTGCGCGCGCCCGAGGCGCCCCGGCTCGAGATCGAACTCTGCCTCGGGCTTGCCCGCGGCGACCGCATGGCCTATGCGGTCCAGAAATCGACCGAGCTCGGCGTCAGCCGCATCGCCCCCTTCTTCAGCGCCCGCGGCGAGGCGAAACCGGCCCGCGAGCGCGCGGCGAACCGGCTGCGGCATTGGCGCCGGATCGCGACCGCCGCGACGGAACAGTCCGGCCGTTTCCGGGTTCCCGACCTCAGCGAGCCGCGCGCGCTCGACGAGGTGCTGCAAGCGCCCGCCCCGCCGGATTGCGTCCGCCTGCTGTTCGACCCGGCTGGGGACGCCCGGCTGCCGGATTCGCTGCCGGGCAATCGCCTGCAGATCGTCACCGGTCCCGAAGGCGGTTTCGCCGAACCCGAATTGGAACTCGCCGCGCAGCGCGGCTACGCCGTCATTGCCCTAGGACCGCGCATTCTGCGCGCCGAAACCGCTCCCGCGGCGGCGCTGGCGATCCTGCAACATCGCTACGGCGACATGGGGTGACCAACAAGAGGGCGGCTCGCGCCGTCGAATCCGGCGGCGCATCCCTGCGCCGCCGGGAAGCTCTGGCTTGATCAGAGCCTCCCTTACTGGGCGACAAACTCCGGATAAGCCTCCAGACCGCATTCGGCGAAGTCGACGCCTTCGTCCTCTTCCTCGTCGGATACGCGGATCCCCATGAACGCCTTGAGCGCGAACCAGACGGCGAAGCTGCAAGCGAACACCCAGGCCAGGATCGTCGACATGCCGATCAACTGGCCCATGAAGGTGGCATCCGGGTCTGAAAGCAACACCGCGAAGATGCCGAAGACGCCGACCGTGCCGTGCACCGAGATGGCGCCGACCGGATCGTCGATCTTCAGTTTGTCGAGCGCGACGATGCTCGCCACCACGATGCCGCCGCCGGCGGCGCCGATGATCGTCGCCAGCAGCGGAGTCGGGTCGGCGGGCTCGGCCGTGATGGCGACGAGACCGGCGAGGGCGCCGTTGAGCGCCATGGTCAGGTCGGCCTTGCCGAACCAGAGCCTTGCCGCGACCAGCGCCGCGATCAGGCCGCCGGCCGCCGCGGCATTGGTGTTCAGGAATACGTTGGCGACCTCGTTGGCGACGCCGATGCCGCCCAGTTTCAGGGTCGAGCCGCCGTTGAAGCCGAACCAGCCCATCCAGAGAATGAAGGTGCCCAGCGTGGCCAGCGGCAGATTGGCGCCGGGGATCGCCCGCGCCTCGCCTGCCGCGCCGTATTTGCCCTTGCGCGGACCGAGCAGCAGCACGCCCGCCAGGGCCGCCGCGGCGCCCGCCAGATGCACGATGCCCGAACCGGCGTAGTCGCTATAGTCGAGGCTGTATAGTCCGAAGACCGGGTTTCCGCCCCAGGTCCAGCTGCCCTCGAAGGGGTAGATGACGCCGGTCATGACCACGGCGAAAGCCAGGAAGGCCCATAACTTCATGCGTTCGGCCACGGCGCCGGAAACGATCGACATGGCCGTGGCGACAAAAACCACCTGGAAGAAGAAATCGCCGGCGCCGGAATAGACCGAATCGCCGTCGAACCCCGCGGCGGCCGATTCGGCCAGCACGCCGGCGATGGCCGCGTCGTCCATTTGCGCCACGGTAGTGACGCCGGACAGGAAATAGCCGCCGCCGTACATGATCTGATAGCCGCAAACGAGATACATGGTGCAAGCCACCGCGAACAGGGCGACATTCTTGGTCAGGATCTCGGCCGTGTTCTTGGAGCGGACGAGTCCGGCCTCGAGCATGGCGAAGCCGGCGGCCATCCACATCACCAGGGCGCCGCAAATCAGGAAGTAGAAGGTGTCCAATGCATATTGCAATTCGAAAATCTGGTTTTCCACGTGTTTGTTCCTCCTGTAGGAATTCCGCCTAGACGGCCGAATCTCCGGTTTCTCCGGTGCGGATGCGCAATACCTGGCCGAGACTGGTCACGAAGATCTTGCCGTCGCCGATCTTCCCGGTCCGGGCCGAGGCGGCGATGGCTTCGATCGCCTGGTCCAGCAGTTCGTCGGTTACAGCGACTTCCAGCTTCACCTTGGGCAGGAAATCAACGACGTATTCCGCGCCCCGATACAATTCGGTATGGCCTTTCTGTCTGCCGAAGCCCTTGACTTCGGTGACCGTTATCCCTCGCACTCCGATTTCGGACAACGTCTCGCGCACGTCGTCCAGTTTGAATGGCTTGATGATCGCCGTGACTAATTTCATCTTGTCGTTCCTCGTGTTCAGGCATTTCGGTTCGGCGGTGTTCCGCGCGCCGCGCCAACTTATATGCAGGGACCGTGCCAGGAATGGTCTATCGAGAAAATCACGCGGCCGGGGGTGTCCGCGCCTGTGCGGCGGACAGGTGTTCGCTTCCGATCCGCCGCGCCGGCGGCGACGAGTCGCGGCGCGGAGCGCAACTGGTTTTCCGCGCTTGACGCGCGGCTTGCGCGCCACGCCCGAGCCGTGCTCGCCGGAATGAAAAACCGCGGCATGTCGCGGTTTTTCCCGCGACGAACCCTTGACCGCCGCCATTTTCAGGTTTCCGCGCAGCCTGGCGCTCCTGTCTTGCGGCAATGGACAATCTCGCGGATGGAATTGTCCCGAGGACACATCGACGCCTGTCGGCGCCGCCGATTGCGGGAACAACCTGGCAGGCCAGTTCGCGGTGCATTCGCGCCCCGAAGCACCAGAACGGTGCGGGACATCGGACACTTGCCGCCGCCTTCGCGCGCCGGCGGCGCCATTCTGATGCTCCTTCCCGGCGCGGCTCCCCCATACAAGCCGGCGCGGCGCCCGGAACACCGCCGGACCGAAATGCCCGCATGCGAGAAGCGGCGAGATGAAATCAGGGGCGGCGATCATCGCGGTCGCGATGGCCGTGATAAGATGGCCGTTCCTTGCCTTGCGACAGGTTGGCGATGCGGAATCGGGATTTGTTCGGCGAAATCAGCGGGCGATTGGCCGGCCTGCTGCAATCCGGCGGGACGGCCGCCGGCGATTTGCGCGCGAAGATCGAACAGCAATTGCGCGATGGAGTGGCCGAGTTGTCCGCGATCGATCGCGAGGAATTCGATGCCCAGACGCGCGCGCTCGAACGCGCCGAGGAACGTATTCGCTTGCTGGAAGATTCCGTCGCCGCGCTCGAGCAGCGCCTTGCCGAACAGGACGCTCCCGCGGGAAAACCCTGATCCAGTCAGAGTTTTCCCGCGGCGCAAACCCGTGGCGCAAACCCGCGATAAAGACCCGCGATAAAGAAAAGCATCGCCGGATTCGATGGCGCAAGCCATTGAATCCGGGAGCAAGAAAAAACCACGCTTTTGTCTTGCGGCAATGAATAATTCCATGGATGGAATTATTCAGAGAATACTCAGCGGAGCAGCGAGCGCAATACGCGGCAGCGGCGGTAGCCGACCGCCTCCAGCAGATGCGGCTCGAGAATATCTGCGCTGCCTTCGAGGTCGGCGATCGTGCGCGCGACGCGCAAGGACCGATGCGCCGCCCGGGCCGACAGGGACAATTTTTCCATGGCGGCCGCCAGCCAGCTCTTCAGTTGCGGGCTCAACCGGCATGCGCGTTCCAGTTCCGCCCCTCGCAATTCGCTGTTGAGAACGCCCGCGCGGGCCTGTTGCGATTTGCGGCAAGCGCCGACCCTGCCGCGCAGTTCCTCCGTAGCGCAAGGCGCGGCCTGATTCGGCGCGGCAAGCAGTTCGGCATGCGACAGCGCCGGCACTTCGATGATGATGTCGAGGCGGTCGAGCAGCGGGCCGGAGATGCGGCCGAGATAACGGTCGATGCGATCCTGGCTGCAACGGCATTCGTTGCGCGGGTCGCCGGCATAGCCGCAGGGACAGGGATTCATGGCGGCGACGAGTTGGAAGCGGGCCGGGAAGCGGAGCCGATAATTTGCCCGGCTGATCGTGATTTCGCCGGACTCCAGCGGCTCGCGCAAGGCCTCGAGCACGTTCGGCTTGAATTCGGTCAACTCGTCCAGAAACAGCAGGCCGCGATGGGCAAGGCTGATCTCGCCCGGCTGAGCCTTGCTGCCGCCGCCCACGAGAGCCGGACTGGTTGCGCTATGATGCGGCGAGCGCGTCGGCCGGCAGAACCAGGACGGACATCGGCGGCGCGTATCGCTCACCGAGCGCACCGCGGCCACTTCCATCGCCTCCGCCGCATCGAGCGGCGGCAGCAGCAGCGCCAGCGAATTGGCGAGCAAGGTCTTGCCGCTGCCGGGCGGACCGATCATCAGCAGATTATGGCTGCCCGCCGCCGCGACGAGCAGGGCCCGCTTCGCGGCCGCCTGGCCGCGGATCGAATCGATTTCGCCACGGCAATCGCAGGCGGGCGAATCCGCGTTCGGGTCGGGCCCGACGAGGTCGCCGTCCTGCGTCAGATGCGCCACGTATTCGACCAGACTGCCGGCCGCGCGCGACCTCTCGTAGCCGACGAGGTTCATTTCCTCGCGATTGGCCGCGGGCAGCACGATCATGCGCCGCGCCCGCGCCGCGGCCCGGATCGAGGGAATCAGCCCGAACACCTCGCGCAGCGCGCCGCCGAGGGCGAGTTCGCCGAGCAACTCGACCTCGGCCAGCTTGCGGCCGTCGATCTGGCCCGAAGCGGCGAGAATGCCGACGGCGATGGCGAAATCGTAGCGCCCGCCGGTCTTGGGCAGGTCGGCCGGAGCCAGATTGACCGTAATGCGTCTGGCGGGAAATTCGAGCCCCGAATTGAGAATGGCGCTGCGGACCCGATCCTTGCTTTCGCGCACCGCCGTTTCCGGCATGCCGACGATGGCGAATCCCGGCAGGCCGCTGGAGATGTGGGTTTCAACAGTTACGGCAAGGGCCTCGACGCCGAGCAACGCCCTTGAATAAACGATCGCGACAGTCATGACAAACCAATCCGGCTTCATCGAAGCCATAATCATGGGAAAGCCCTGATCAAGTCGGAGCTTTCCGGCGGCGCATGCCCGGCGCAAGCCCGCAGCGCAAACCCGCGGTACAAACCCGCGGTACAAACCCGCGGTACAAAAGAGCACCGCCGGATTCGATGGCGCAAGCCATTGAATCCGGGAGCAAAACAAAACCACGCTTTTGTCTTGCGGCAATGAATACTCAGGGAAACTCTGATTGACCGGAGCCGGCCTGCGGCGCAGGCCCGCAGCACATGAGAGCGCCGCCGAATTCTACGGCGCAAGCCGCCGCATTCGGGCGCAAGACAAGACCACGCCCTGTCTTGCGCCAATGAGCAATTCCATGAATGGGGCTGCTCGGGAAATACCCAGGGAAGCTCTATCAAGTCGGAGCCGGTCCGCGGCGCAAAAAAGCGCCGCCGGATTCGATGGCGCAAGTCATTGCATCCGGGAGCAAGACAAAACCGCGCTTTTGTCTTGCGGCAAAGAATAGATAGATCAGTTTCGGCGAAAAGGCCATATCGGCGGCGAAATTCGCGGGCGACGCCGAGCGCCGCGCGGATGCCCCGCCGATCAGAACCCGCCTATTCGCTGGATTCGATCATGAATTCGATGATGGCGCGCAATTCTTCCGGCGCGCAATCGAAGCAGAGGCCCTTCGGCGGCATGACGCCGATGCCGGCGATGGAATTTTCGACCATGGCGTCGATGCCTTGCTCAAGACGCGAGGTCCATTCCCCGGCATTGCCGGGTCCGACCCGGGGCGCGCCGGCGGCGCCGGTGCTGTGGCAGGCGAAACAGGCGGTCATATAACGCGCTTCGGGATCGAAGCCTTCGTCGAGTTGGGCGAGTCGCGGCGCTGTCGCGGCGGCGATGGCGGCGCCGCCGAAGCCGAACTGGATCGTCAGCAGCCCCGCCAGGGAAAACATGGCGAGGCTCCTCACTTCAGTCGCCCGAATCTTCGAGCCGACGCAGGGAAACTACTGTTCCATGTCGATCATGTATTGCGACAATTCCCACAACTGATCGTCGGTGCAGGTCATGCAAAGACCCTTGGGAGGCATCGCGTTGAGACCCCGATTCATGATCGCGATGATTTCTTCGCGTCCCTTTTCCATGCGCGGAGCCCAGGCTTCGGCGTCGCCGGGGCGCGGCGCGCCCGACAGGCCAGTGGAATGACAGGCAAAGCAGAACATCTGATAGGTGCCTTGCAGGTCGAAGCCGTCGTCGGCCTGGGCGATCTGCGCGGGCGCGGCGACCGGAACCGGAGCGGCAGCAGCCGGCGCGACGGCGGCCGGCGCGGCGAAGGCTTCGCCTGGCTTGGCGCCGACGCAGTCTTCGCCGGCGAAGCAAAGTTTCGCTATCGGGGCGAGATTTTCCTCGGCGGACTGCCCCGCCAGAGAAAGTTGGCCGGGCAACAGCCACGCGCCGACGGCGAGCAGCAGGGCCGGAATCGAAGTTGCGGAAAGAAATGATGTGTTATGGCCGACGGGTTTCAACGAGCTACTCCTATGATTGATTAATCCAAATCCAGCAATCCGGTCAGGGAAGCTCCGATCAAGTCGGAGCTTCCCTGCGGCGCATGGACGCGCCGCCGGATCCGGAAGCAAGACAAGACCGCGCTCGTCTTGCGGCAACGAACAATCCCGCGGATGGGATTATCCAGAGGACACCTGGTCCATTCCGTATTTTGCATCCGCGGCGAGATTGATCTCCGCGAAAGGTCGGGCCGCCGCCGCGCGCCGCCCGAAAATCGGCGCGAATTATACACCCAAACGGGTTTTCGACGCTACGGAAAATCTGATTTGTCGGCCATTCCCGCCAGGGAAAACGCTGATCTGGTCAGCGCTTTCCTGCGGCGCAGGCCCGCGCTGCAAAAGAGCGCCGCCGGATCCGGGAGCAAGACAAAACCGCGCTTTTGTCTTGCGGCAATGAATGATTCCATGAATGGAATCATTCAGAGCGCGCCAAGTTGTCTTGCAGGGCCGGCGGGGCGGAATTCCGGCGCTGACGGCCGGTTGACGGAGCGGTTGGGAAAGGCCGCCCCGCCGGTCCGGATGAGTGGTTCGGCCGAGCCGCTTCCCGAAGAACCCGCTCGTCGCAGGCCCGGTCGCGACGATGGGACGCAGATGCGCGAGCCGCGCATCCCGCAACCCCGGAATTCCCCGGCCTCGGGCGGAGGTTCTGCCTTTCGGGGCGACGCAGACGCCGCGCCCGGCGGCGCGGCCTTGCGCTCCGGTCGCTGCGCTCCCTGCGCGCAAGGCCAAAGGGGACATTTCAACTTTGGTTTGACAGACACGGATTTTGTCTCGACAAGACAGGAACGTTGGGGTAGCCTGCGCTCTTGCTCGACCTGCCGAAAAACAGAATTTCGCGAGGCTGAAGATGAATAGATCTGCTGCAATCTCCCGCGCCGGAAACAAGCCGCGAAGCGTCGCGCTGCTGGCGTTCGGACTGACTTTCTGCGCGGGTTCCCTGTTCGCCCAGGAAACCGTGGAATGGCTCACCCTGGGCAATGATTTCGCCAATACCCGATATTCCGAATCGACCCAGATCACGGCGGACAATTTCGATCGGCTCGAAGTCGCCTGGGTATGGGACGGCGCCAGCATGGGCGCGGTCAGCGGCCGTTCGACTCCCAGCTATGTCGACGGCATCCTGTACACTGTCGCCGGCTACCGGCGGCATATCGTCGCCATCGACCCGGCCAGCGGGGAAACGCTATGGAGCTACCGGCTGCCGCATACCCGCCGCTGGGAATATTCCATGCGCGCCGACTACGGCAAGGGCGTGGGCTATGACGTGGTCGACGGCCGCGGCGTCATCTATATCGCCACGCCCGGATTCTTCCTGGTGGCGCTCGACGCCGAGACCGGCGCGCCGCTGGAAGGATTCGGCGGTCCGGTGCCGATCGACGGTTTCCCGCAAACCGGCGTCGTGGACATGCTGGCCGACCTCGGCCATCCCTACGATCCATATGAAGGCATTCCGCTGGAAACCGGCTATATCACCTCGTCCTCGCCGCCCATGGTGGTCAACGACACGGTCGTGGTCGGCAATTCGGCCGAGCAGGGCTACAACCAGTCGCGCATCGAGAACGTGCCCGGCGATATCCTCGGCTACGACAAGACCACCGGCGCGTTCAAATGGAAGTTCAACGTGATTCCGCGGCCCGGCGAATACGGCCACGAGACCTGGGAGAACGACGCCTGGCAATGGACCGGCGATGTCTCGTCCTGGGCGCCGGTTTCCGCCGACCCGGAAAACAATATCGTCTACATACCGACCAACGGCGCCACTATCGATTATTACGGCGGTTTCCGTCCGGGCGACAATCTCTACGGCACCAGCCTGATCGCGCTCGACGCCGGCACCGGCGAGCGGGTCTGGCATTTCCAGATGGTCAGGCACGATATCTGGAACTACGACAACCCCATGGCGCCGATCCTGCTTGACCTGAATGTCGACGGACAGCCGGTCCCCTCGGTCATGCAGGTCACCAAGCAGAGCTTCGTCTACGCTTTCAACCGCCTGACCGGAGAGCCGATCTGGCCGATGGAAGAACGCGAAGTGCCGCAATCCATCGTTCCCGGCGAAGTGCTGTCTCCGACCCAGCCCTTTCCGACCCGGCCGGCGCCTTTCGAAATGCAAGGCGTCGCCGTCGACGATCTCGTCGACTGGACTCCGGAACTTCGCCGGCAGGCGATCGGGGCCATGGCGGATTACCAGATGGGTCCGCTGTTCAATCCGCCGATCCATCGCGACAATCCGCTCGGCAAGCGCGCCTCGCTGATCTGTCCGGGCGGCGGCGGCGGCGCCAATATCACCTCGCCCTCGGTAGCCGATCCGAATACGGGCTATCTGTATATCTCCTCGCAGGCGGCCTGCAGTCCGGTCCAGCTCGTGCCGGGCGAAGAAGCGGATCTGCAATACGAGGAGCCGACCGGCACCACCTTCGCGCAATACGCCGACGGACCCGGCGGCGGCGCGCCGCGACATCCGGCGAATATCCCGCTATACAAGCCGCCTTACAGCCGCATCACCGCCATCGACATGAATACCGGCGAGCACGTCTGGATGATTCCGGCGGGCGAAACGCCGAGCCGCGTATTGAACAATCCGGCGGTTGCGGGACTCGATATCGGCAACACCGGCTCGGGCAACCTGGTGCCGATGGCGATCACGCCGAACATGTTGGTGTATTCCGACGTCAACAGCGAAGATCAGGTCATGCTGTACGCGCTCGACAAGGCCAGCGGCGAGACCCTGGCCGAAGTCGAAGTCCCCGAGCGCAGCCGCTACGGCATGAGCACCTGGACCCACGAAGGCCGCCAATACATCATCCTGCAAACCGGCCCGCGCCTGACGGCGATGGCGCTGCCCGAGGAGTAAGCGGCCTGATCGACGCGGCGATATTCCCGCCTTCCCGGGGGAATATCGCCGAATCGCCCGCTTCGCGAATATCCCGGGCGCGAGAACGCATGCGCGGTCGTCCGGCCGGCGGCGGCTGGCCGCGACACCTCTCTTGCTGCTTGTTGCGAAAATCGGCGGAATCAGCCCGGATTTCCGTCCTGTCGCGACGGCTCCGGCGCCAGATGGCGAAGACAGGCCAGGTATCCTCCCAATAATCCCATGAATACCGGGGCGGCTGCGGGATCAGTCTTCCGCGTCGTCGGATTCGGCCGCAGGACGTTCGACGAGTTCGACCCAGGCCATGGGAGCCTTGTCGCCGTCGCGATAACCGCATTTGAGGATGCGGATATAGCCGCCGGGGCGATCCTGGTAGCGCGGGCCGAGTTCGCTGAAGAGCTTGCCCACGGCGGCCTTGTTGCGCACGCGGCGGAAGGCCAGACGGCGGTTGGCGACGCTGTCCTCCTTGGCCAGGGTGATGAGAGGCTCGGCGACGGTGCGCAATTCCTTCGCCTTGGCCAGGGTCGTCTTGATGATTTCGTGTTCCACCAGCGACGCGGTCATGTTGCGAAACATGGCCGCGCGATGCGCGCTGTCCCGGCTGAAACCGCGGCCGCTCTTTCGATGACGCATTTGCTGAACCTCTTGAGTATTCTCTGAATAATTCCATCCATGGAATTATTCATTGCCGCAAAACAAAAGCGTGGTTTTGTTTTGCTCCCGGATTCAATGGCTTGCGCCATTGAATCCGGCGGCGCATCCATGCGCCGCAGGGAAGCTCTGACTTGATCAGAGCTTCCTTGACCTTTTTTGCCTTTGCCCGCGCGACCCCGCCCCGTCTCAGGCGACCCGGTCGTCGGATTTCAGCCGCGCTGGCGGCCAGTTTTCCAGCCGCAGGCCGAGCGAAAGTCCGCGGGTGGCGAGCACGTCCTTGATCTCGGTCAGGGATTTCTTGCCGAGGTTGGGCGTGCGCAGCAACTCCACTTCCGAGCGCTGAATCAGATCGCCGATATAGTAAATGTCTTCCGCTTTCAGGCAGTTGGCCGAACGCACGGTCAATTCGAGGTCGTCCACCGGACGCAACAGGATGGGGTCGATTTCATCCTCGCGCTGAGACGGCTCGTTGACGATCTCGCTGCGGAAATCGACGAATACCGCCAACTGGTGTTGCAGGATCGTGGCCGCGTGACGGATGGCCTCTTCGGGGTCGAGCGTGCCGTTGGTTTCCAGATCGATGATCAACTTGTCGAGGTCGGTGCGTTGCTCGACCCGCGCGTTTTCGACCGAATAGGAAATCCGCACCACCGGACTGTAGGAGGCGTCGAGCAGCAATTTGCCTATCGCGCGGGTTTCGTCGTCCTCGCCGAGGCGCGAATCCGCAGGCGAATAACCGCGGCCCGAACGCACGGTCAGACGCATGTTCAATTCGCCTTCGTCGTTCAGATGGGCGATCGCATGATCGGGATTGACGATCTCGACGCCGTGGGTCGTTTCGATATTCGCGGCGGTGATCAGGCCCGGACCCTTGCCGCTCAGATTGAGCACGGCTTCCTGACGGTCGCTCAAGACGATGGCGACGCCTTTCAGATTGAGCAGAATCTCCACCACATCTTCGCGCACGCCTTCGATGGTGCTGTATTCGTGCACCACTCCGTCGATTTCGACTTCCTCGACGGCGCTGCCCGGCATGGACGAAAGCAGGATCCGGCGCAGGGCGTTGCCGAGAGTATGACCGAAACCCCGCTCCAGCGGCTCCAGCACCACGCGCGAGTGGCGCTTGTCGAATTCGTCTACCTGCACCACTCTCGGGGTAAGGAAGTCTGATAAGGATATCTGCATGAAATCTACCTATTGCTACTTGGAATACAATTCCACGATCAAGTTCTCGTTGATGTCCGACGGCAGGTCGGCCCGGTCCGGAACGCGAGTGAACTGACCTTCCATCTTGCCCGCGTCAACCGAAACCCAATCCACTTCCGTCCTTTGGCCGGCGAGTTCCAGCGCGGACTTTACCCGCAATTGCTGTCTGGCCCGTTCCCGCACGGCGACCACATCGCCTTCGCCGACCTGGTAGGAAGGGATATTCACCAGGTCGCCGTTCACGCTGATGGACTTGTGCGAAACCAGTTGCCGGGCTTCGGCGCGGGTCGAGCCGAAGCCCATGCGATAGACCACGTTGTCGAGCCGGCATTCGAGCAGTTGCAGCAAGTTCTCGCCGGTAGCGCCCTTGCGCCGGGCCGCTTCCTTGTAATAACCCCGGAACTGTTTTTCAAGAATCCCGTAAGTGCGGCGCACCTTCTGCTTCTCGCGCAATTGCACGCCATAGTCCGACAACCGTCCCCGGCGCTGGCCGTGCTGGCCGGGAATGGTCTCGGTCTTGCACTTGCTGTCGATCGGACGAACGCCGCTTTTCAGGAAAAGGTCGGTGCCTTCCCGGCGGGACAACTTGCATTTGGGGCCCAGATATCTGGCCATACTCGGTCTCCTGTATCTTCCTACACGCGCCGCTTTTTCGGCGGGCGGCAACCATTGTGAGGAATGGGAGTCACGTCGGTGATATTGTTCACGCGCAGGCCGCAGGCGTTCAGCGCGCGCACCGCGGATTCTCGGCCCGGCCCCGGTCCGTTCACTTTCACGTCCACGTTTTTCATGCGGTACAACTCCATGGCCGTGCGGCCGGCTTTCTCCGCCGCCACCTGGGCCGCGAACGGCGTGCTCTTGCGCGAGCCGCGGAAGCCCGCGCCGCCGGCGGTCGACCAGGCCAGGGCATTGCCCTGGCGGTCGGTCACGGTAATGATCGTATTGTTGAAAGACGCGTGAATGTGGACAACGCCGTCGGAGATCTCGTTGCGTGTTTTCTTGCGTCCTGATTTCGCTCCTGGTGCTGCCATGGCTTACTTCCTGATCGGCTTGCGCGGACCCTTGCGGGTGCGGGCATTGGTCTTGGTGCGCTGTCCGCGCACCGGCAGCGAGCGGCGATGCCGAATGCCGCGATTGCAGCCGAGATCCATGAGCCGCTTGATGTTCATGGATGTTTCGCGCCGCAAGTCGCCTTCAGTCGGGATCTTGACGACTTCGGCCCGGATCGAATCGAGCTGCTCCGGACTCAGTTCGCTGGTGCGGGTCGAAGGCTCGACGCCGACGGCCCTGCAGATAGCATTGGCCCGGGTCGGCCCTATGCCATAGACATATCGCAGGGAAATCACGATATGTTTGTTGTCGGGTATGTTGACCCCGGCGATGCGCGCCATAAATTCACTCCATTTCTCGCGTCTTTGCTCAAATATTCACGGCTTGCGCCGTCGAATCCGGCGGCACATCCGTGTGCCGCAGGGAAGCCCTGACTTGATCAGCGCTTCCCTAGCCCTGCCGCTGCTTGTGGCGGGGCTCGGCGGCGCAGATCACCCGGATCACGCCGTTGCGCTTGATGATCTTGCAGTTCCGGCAGATTTTCTTTACCGATGCTCGCACTTTCATGGTCGAACCTTTCGTTGGATTTCCGCGTCAGATCCCTGATCGGCCATAAGTGCCGAGCCTGGACTTCTTCATCAGCGAATCATATTGATGGGACATCAGGTGAGATTGCACCTGAGACCAGAAATCCATGGTCACGACCACGGAAATCAGCAGCGCCGTGCCGCCGAGATTGAACGGCACATTGGCCAGCATCTGCATGAAATTCGGCAGCAGGCAGACCAGCGTGATATAGATCGCGCCGAACATGGTGAGGCGGGTGATCACGCCGTCGATATATCTGGCGGTCTGCTCGCCCGGCCGAATGCCCGGTATGAACGCCCCCGAGCGGCGCAGGTTGTCGGCCACGTCCCGCGGATTGAACACCAGCGCGGTATAGAAAAAACAGAAGAAAATGATCATCGCGCTGAAAATGATGATGTACAGCGGTTGCCCCGGACCGATCAGCAAGGCCAGATCCTGCAGCCACTCGGCGCCTTCGGACTGGCCGAACCATTGCCCGAGCGAGGCGGGAAACAGCAATATGCTGCTGGCGAAAATCGCCGGAATCACGCCCGCCATGTTGATCTTCAACGGCAGATGGCTGGCCTGGGCCTGATACATCTTGCGGCCTTGCTGGCGCTTGGCGTAATTCACGGTGATGCGGCGCTGGGCCCGTTCGACATAGACGATGCAGCCGACCACGCCGACGGCGATCAGGCCCACCACTAGCAGCAGCACGCCGTTGATCTGGCCTTCGTAGGCCTGGGTCAGCGAGGTGCCCACCGCCGCCGGGAAACCCGCGACGATGCCCGCGAAAATCAACATGGAAATGCCGTTGCCGACGCCTTTTTCGGTAATCTGTTCGCCCAGCCACATCAGGAACATCGCGCCGGTAACCAGCGAAATGATCGCGGTCAGGGTGAACGCCGGACCGGGATTGTAAGCCAGCGGAGTCAGCAGGCCCATGGTCATGCCGGTGCCTTGCACCGCGGCGAGGGCCAGCGCGCCCCAGCGGGTGTATTGCGTGATCTTGCGGCGGCCCGATTCGCCTTCCTTCTTCAACTGGTCGAGCTGGGGGCTGACCGCGGTCAGCAACTGCATGATGATCGAGGCGGAAATGTACGGCATGATGCCGAGCGCGACGATGCTCATGCGCTCGAGGGCGCCGCCGGAAAACATGTTGAACAGGTCGGCGAAAGTGCCTTCGTTCTGGGAGAAAAACGCCTGCAGCTGTATCGGGTCGATGCCGGGCACGGGAATATGCGTGCCGACGCGATAGACGAATATCGCGAACAGCAGGAACAGCAGGCGCGCCTTCAGCTCGCCGAGGCCGGCGCCGATGTTTTCCGGGTTGAGATTCGGTTTCTTCGCCATTGGGCAATTATCCGGTTTCGCCTTCCCCGACGGACGGCCGCGCGGGCGCTTCTGTTACAGCCGGTTGTTCTCCGGCCTGCTGCGCCGGGGACTCGGGAAGTTCATCCCAATCGCCGCTCACCGTGCCGCCGGCGGCCTCGATGGCCGCTCTCGCGCCCTTGCTCGCCCGCAATCCCCGCACGGTCACGGGTCTGGTCACTGCGCCGGAGAGCATGATCCGGGCGCGCTTGATATTGGCCCGCACGACGCCCGCCTTGCGCAAGGCGGCCAGATCGATGATTTCAGCGTCCACCCGGTTCAATTCGCCGGTGCGCACTTCGGCGGTCGCGCGGCCGATGCGGGAAGTGAAGCCGAATTTCGGCAGCCGCATCTGCAAGGGCATCTGCCCGCCTTCGAATCCGGGCCGCACGCCGCCGCCGGAACGGGAGTTCTGGCCCTTGTGGCCCTTGCCGCAGGTCTTGCCGCGGCCGCTGCCCACGCCGCGCCCGACGCGCTTTCTCTTCTTGCCGCCGCCGGGGGCGGGCTTCAGTTCATTCAGTTTCATTCGCGCGCCTCGCGATCAGGTTCCCGTGCCGCTTCCACCGCCAGCAGATAAGCGACCTTGGCGATCATGCCGCGCACGGCCGGCGTGTCTTCCAGTTCGACCGTATGGCGCACGCGGCGCAAGCCGAGCCCTCGCAGGCACAACTTGTGTTTCGGCTGTATGCCGATGGGGCTGCGGACAAGCGTCACCTTGACCTTGCCTTGCATTTTCGTTTCCGTCATGAACTCAACCCAGAATCTCTTCGGGAGTCTTGCCGCGCCGCCGGGCGACTTCCTCCGGCGAACGCATTTCCCGCAATCCCTTGAACGTGGCCCGCACCACATTCACCGGATTGGTGGAGCCGTAGCACTTGGCGAGCACATCCTGCACGCCGGCGAGCTCCAGAATCGCGCGCATGGCGCCGCCGGCGATGACGCCGGTGCCTTCCGACGCCGGCTGCATGTACACTTTGGAAGCGCCGTGCCGGGCCTTGATCGGATATTGCAAGGTATGTCCGTCGAGATTGACGCTGATCATGTTGCGGCGAGCGGCTTCCATGGCCTTCTGGATGGCCAGCGGCACTTCCCGGGCCTTGCCGCGGCCGAAACCGACCCGGCCATTGCCGTCGCCGACGGCGGTCAGCGCGGTGAAGCCGAAGATCCGGCCGCCCTTGACAACCTTGGCGACGCGATTGACCTGAATCAGTTTCTCCTGCAGGCCCTCTTCGTTCTTTTCCGCCTCTTCTCTGAATGCCATGTCGTATTCCTAGAATTTCAAGCCGCCTTCGCGCGCCGCCTCGGCCAGGGCCTTGACGCGGCCGTGATAGGCGTAGCCGGAGCGGTCGAACGCCACGGTATCGATGCCGGCGGCCAGCGCCCGCTCGGCGATGAGCCTGCCCACCTTGCCGGCGGCTTCGATATTGCCGGCAGGACCGTCGCGCCGGGCTTTCTCCACGGTCGAGGCGCTGACCAGCACCTCGGCGCCGCCCGGCGCGAAGATCTGGGCATACATATGCCTGGGCGAGCGAAATACGCACAGGCGACGCATCTGCTTCTCCCGAATCCGCGCCCTGGTTTTTCGCGCCCGGCGCAGACGGGCGTCTTTCTTTGCGCTCATGCCTTACGCTCCTATGTATTCTCTGAATAATTCCATCCATGGAATTATTCATTGCCGCAAGACAAAAACGTGGTTTTGTCTTGCTCCCGGATTCTGCGGCTCGCGCCGCCGAATCCGGCGGCGCATCCTTGCGCCGCAGCGAAGCTCTGACCAGATCAGAGCCTCCCTATTTCTTTTTCGCCTCTTTCGAGAACACGCGCTCGCCCAGATAGCGAATGCCCTTGCCCTTGTATGGCTCCGGCGGCCGGAACTTGCGAATCTCGGCGGCCACCTGCCCCACTTGCTGCTTGTCCGCGCCGCTGACGACGATCTCCGTCTGCGAGGGCGTTTGCACCGCGACGCCCTCGGGAATGGCGTAGTCGATCGGGTGCGAAAAGCCGACCGTCAGATTCAGCTTCGCTCCCTGGACCCGGGCGCGATAGCCGACTCCGCGCAATTCCAGCCGCTTCTCGAATCCTTCGGAAACGCCGGTCACCATGTTGCGCAGCAAGGAGTGAATCGTTCCCGCCATGGCGCCGGCGCGGCGCGATTTTCCGCGCATGCGCACGCGCAGGCCGCGCTCTTCCTGTTCGACCCGCACTTCAGCCGGCAAGGCGAGCCGCAACTCGCCCTTGCCGCCCGTTACCGAAATCTCCGCGTCGCGCAAGGTCGCTTCCACTCCCTCGGGAATCCGCACCGGATTGTTGGCCATTCTCGACATTTTCGCTTCCGCTCCGCTTTTCGCCGCCGCTCCGCTGCGGGAGCGCCGCCCGGGCATCCTCGCGAACAATTCCATTCATGGGATTGTTCATTGTCGCAAGACAAGAGCGCAGCTTCGTCTTGCTGCCGGATGCAATGGCTTGCGCTATCGAATCCGGCGGTGCTCTTTATGTACCGCGGGTTTGTACCGCGAGTTTGCACTGCGGGTTCGCACCGCGAGCCCGCGCCGCGGGAAAGCCCCGACTTGATCAGGGCTTTCCTAGAAAACCGCGCAAATCACTTCGCCGCCGACGCCGGCCGCGCGCGCCTTCTTGTCGGTCATCAGACCGAGATCGGTCGACAGGATGACCGTGCCGAGACCCGCGCGGTTGCTCGGCAGATCATCCTTGCCCCGATAAGCGCGCAGGCCCGGCCGGCTGACCCGCCTGATCTCTTCGATCGCGGGTTTGCCGTCCGCATATTTCAGCGTTACTTCCAGTTCCGGCTTGCCGGCGCCGCCGCGCACCGCATAACTCTCGATATAGCCCTCTTCCAGCAACAATTTCGAGATCGCGACCTTGATCTTCGAAGACGGACAACGGACGGTTTCCTTCCTCGCCATCTGCGCGTTGCGGATGCGGGCCAGGTAATCGGCGATGGGATCAGTCATGGTCATATCGTGTTCCCGCCTACCAGCTCGCCTTTACCAGTCCCGGCACATCGCCGCGCATGGCGACTTCGCGCAATTTGTTGCGACACAGCCCGAACTTGCGAAATACGCCGCGGGGCCGGCCGGTAAGCCGGCAACGCCGCACCAGCCGCACCGGGCTCGAATTCCGCGGCAACTTCTGCAACTTGAGTTGCGCTTCCCATTTCTCTTCGCTGCCGGCGCTCGAGTCGGCCAGCACCGCCTTCAGCGCGGCGCGCCGGGCGGCGTATCGCCGCACCGTTCTGGCGCGCTTGGCTTCCCTGGCGATCATCGAAGTCTTTGCCATGATCTGGTCTCCCGCGGCCCCTGCTCCGGGACCGTTCCAATCCGCTCAATCCGCGGCCTTCGGCAAGGCCGCCGCGCTCATGCCCCGGAAGGGGAAGCGCATGGCGGCGAGCAAGGCCCGCCCTTCTTCATCGGTGCGGGCGCTCGTCGCGATAATGATGTCGAGCCCCCGAATCCTGTCGATCTTGTCGTAATCGATCTCCGGAAAGATGATCTGTTCGCCGACGCCCATGGCGAAATTGCCATTGCCGTCGAACGACTTCGGATTCAGGCCGCGGAAGTCCCTGATGCGCGGAATGGCGATGTTCACCAGCCGCTCGAGGAACTCGTACATGCGCTCGCCCCGCAAGGTCGCCTTGCAGCCGATGGGCCAGCCTTCGCGGATCTTGAAACCGGCGATGCTCTTCCGCGCCCTGGTGACGACAGGCTTCTGGCCGCTGATCGCCCGCATGTCGGCGCTCGCGTATTCGAGCAGCTTCTTGTCCGCCACGGCGCCGCCAAGCCCCATGTTGAGCACGACCTTGGTGACTTTCGGCACGCGCATGGGATTGTCGTAGCCGAATTGCCGCGCGACCGCCGGCATCACTTCCTGTCTGTAAAACTCTTTGAAACGCGCCATTTGGGACAACCCGCCAACCTCGAACATTCTCGCTTTCTGTATCTTCCGAACAATTCCATTCGCTCCGGACCGGCTCCGGCAAGCCGGAGTTTGCTCAATCGATGTCTTCCCCGCTCGATTTGAAAAAGCGGGTCTTGCCGCCGTCTTCCCCTACCCGGATGCCGACCCGGTCGGCCGCGCCCGTATCCGGATTGAAGATCGCGACATTGGATATATGCAACGGCGCCTCTTTCTCCACGATTCCGCCCGGCTGGCCCTGATTGGGATTGGGCCGGGTGTGGCGCTTGACCATGTTGACCCCCGCGACGATGATCTTGTCGTCGCCCACCATGCGAGTAATCGTGCCGCGAGTGCCCTTGTCCCGGCCGGCGATCACGATCACTTCGTCTTCTCTTCTCAATTTGCGCATGACTTCCAGTTCCAACAGCCCCGCCAGGATGCGGGGAGCCGGCTACAGCACCTCCGGAGCGAGCGAGATGATCCGCATGAACCGCTCGTCCCGCAATTCCCTCGTCACCGGACCGAACACGCGGGTGCCGATGGGCGCCTGCTGGTTGTTGAGCAGAATGGCGGCATTGTCGTCGAAGCGGATCAGGGAGCCGTCGCCGCGGCGCACGCCCTTGCGGGTGCGCACCACCAAGGCGTCGAGCACCTGGCCCTTCTTCACGCGCCCGCGCGGAATCGCCTCCTTCACGGCAACCTTGATGATATCGCCGATATGGGCATAGCGCCGGCGAGAGCCGCCGAGCACCTTGATGCACATGACCCGGCGCGCGCCGCTGTTGTCGGCTACGTCCAGGTAGGATTGCGCTTGAATCATCGTTCAGTTCCCGTCGCGCGCCAGGGCTCAAACCCGCGTCGCCCGCTTGTCGATCGAAACCAGCGCCCAGGATTTCGTGCGCGAAATCGGCCGCACTTCCCTGATCGTCACTTCATCGCCCGGCAGACATTCGTTGTCCGCGTCGTGGGCCGCGATCCTGGTGGAACGCTTGACGATCTTTCCATACACCGGGTGCTTGACGCGACGCTCCACGAGCACCACGATGGACTTGTCCATCCGGTTGCTGACGACCTTTCCCGTCGCTGTGCGTCCCCGGCCCCTTGCCGCATTGATTTCCGTCATTTGCTGTCTTCCGTCGCCGCCGCTTCCGCGGCGGCTTTCCCGGCAAGCTCGGCAAGCAAGGTCTTCACCCTGGCGATGTCCTTGCGCACCGCGCTCGCCAGATGCGGCTGACCAAGTTGTCCGGTCGCCTGCTGCATGCGGTAGTTGAACTGCTCTTCGCGCAATTGCTCCAGCCGGGCCTGCAATTCCCCGGCGGTCAATTCCCTCAATTCGCTCGCCTTCATCACATCACCACGCGCTTGACGAAGGTGGTGCGAAACGGCAACTTGGCCGCGGCCAGCGAAAACGCGTCCCGCGCGAGTTCTTCGTCGACGCCTTCGATTTCGAACATGACGCGCCCGGGCCGAATCTGGGCGACCCAATATTCGACATTGCCCTTGCCTTTGCCCTGGCGCACTTCGAGCGGCTTCTGGGTGATCGGCTTGTCCGGGAACACCCGGATCCAGATCTTGCCGCTGCGCCGCACGCGCCGCGTCATCGCCCGCCGCGCCGCCTCGATCTGACGCGCGCTCAGGCGCCCGCGAGAGACGGCCTTCAGCCCGAACTGGCCGAAATCAACCTTGTTGGCGCGATGAGACAGGCCCCGATTGCGGCCTTTCTGCATCTTGCGGTATTTGGTTCGCTTGGGTTGCAACACAACTGTTCTTTCCTGGTTTCAGGCCTGGCCCGCCCGGGCCCGGGGCGCCGCCATGGCTTCGTCGAGATCCAGCACTTCGCCCTTGAAAATCCACACTTTTACTCCGATCACGCCATAGGTCGTGCTGGCTTCCGAAGTCGCATAATCGATATCCGCGCGAAAGGTATGCAGCGGCACGCGGCCTTCGCGATACCATTCGGAGCGGGCGATCTCGGCGCCGCCGAGGCGGCCGCCCACTTGCACCTTGATGCCTTCGGCGCCCTGGCGCATCGCGTTCTGCACCGCGCGCTTCATCGCCCGGCGGAACATTATCCGGCGCTCAAGTTGCTGGGCTACGCCGTCCGCGACAAGTTGCGCGTCGAGATCGGGCTTGCGGATCTCCTCGATATTGACTTGCACGGCTTTCTGATCGAGCCCCATCTGTTTCGCCAGCGCCGAACGCAACTTTTCCACGTCCTCGCCTTTCTTGCCGATCACGATGCCGGGCCGCGCGGTGTGGATCGTGATTCGCGCGGTTTCCGCGGGCCGCTCGATATCCACCTGGGAAACCGAGGCGTTGGCGAGCTTCTTGCGGATATATTCGCGCACCTTCAGGTCGACGAGCAGGTTGTTCGCGTATTGCTCGCCTTCGGCATACCATAGCGACGCGTGCCGCTTGACGATGCCGAGCCGAATTCCGACAGGGTGTGCTTTCTGGCCCACTCAGTCCTCCTCGCCGTCGGCGAGCTTGATGGTGATATGGCAGGAGCGCCTGGAGATGCGATCCGCCCGTCCTTTCGCCCGCGGCCGAATCCGTTTCAGGGTGCGCGCCTCGTCCACGCAAATCGTCGCCACTTTCAATTCGTCGATATCCGCGCTTTCGTTGTGTTCGGCATTGGCGATCGCCGAATCCAGCAACTTGCCGATGATCGCCGCCCCCTTCCGCGTGCTGAAGGTCAACAGCCGCAACGCCTCCTCGACCTGCTTGCCGCGGATCTGGTCCGCCACCAGCCGCGCCTTTTGCGCGGAAATGCGAGCGCCCCGCAATCTTGCCGCTACTTCCATCATCTTCCCCGCTAGCGCCGCTTGGTCTTCTTGTCGGCGACGTGACTGCGATAGCTGCGAGTCACGGCGAATTCGCCGAGCTTGTGGCCGACCATGTCCTCGCTGATGAAAATCGGCACATGCTGGCGACCATTATGCACGGCGATCGTCAGGCCCAACATGTCCGGCGAGATCATGGAACGCCGCGACCAGGTCCTGATCGGCCGCTTGTCGTTGTTTTCCACGGCCTTCTGCACCTTTTTCATCAGATGAAGATCGATAAACGGGCCTTTCTTCAATGAACGCGGCACTGTCAGCTTCCTCTCGCCTTCTCGCCTTCGCCTGAATACTCTCCGGGCAATTCCATCCCGTCCATGCGCCCGGTCATCCTCTGCATGATTCCATTCATGGAATCATGCTGCCGCAAGACAAAAGCGTCGTTTGTCTTGCTCCCGAATTCAATGGCTTGCGCCATCGAACCCGGCGGCGCATCCATGTGCCGCAGCAAAGCTCCGACTTGATCCGGGCTTTGCCAGGTATCCTCTGAATAATTCCATCCATGGAATTATTCATTGCCGCAAAACAAAAGCGTGGTTTTGTTTTGCTCACGGATTCAATGGCTTGCGCCATCGAATCCGGCGGCACATCCATGTGCCGCAGGAAAGCTCTGACTTGAGCAGAGCTTCCCTAACGCGCCGACTTCCTGCGCCGCACGATCAACTTGTCGGTGCGCTTGTTCGACCGGGTCTTGCGGCCCTTGGCCGGCACGCCGGTGGGCGACACCGGATGGCGGCCGCCGGAAGTCTTGCCTTCGCCGCCGCCATGGGGGTGGTCCACCGGATTCATGGCCACGCCGCGCACCGTGGGCCGCACGCCGCGCCAGCGATTGGCGCCGGCCTTGCCGAGCGAGCGCAAGCTATGCTCGGAGTTGGACACCACGCCCAGGGTCGCGCGGCAATCCGCGAGCACCTTGCGCATCTCGCCGGAACGCAAGCGCAAGGTCGCGTATTTTCCTTCCCGCGCCACGAGTTGCACCGATGCGCCGGCGCTGCGCGCCAACTGCGCGCCCTTGCCGGGCTTGAGTTCGACGCAATGCACGGTGCTGCCGATCGGTATGTTGCGCATCGGCAGGCAATTGCCGGGCTTGATCGGCGAGTCTTCGCCCGAAATCACGGTATCGCCGGCCTGCAATCGCGCCGGCGCGACAATGTAGCGGCGCTCGCCGTCGGCGTACAGCAACAAGGCGATATGAGCCGAACGATTGGGATCGTATTCGAGCCGCTCCACGGTCGCCCGGATATCGTCCTTGTCGCGGCGGAAGTCGATGATCCGGTATTTCTGCTTGTGGCCGCCGCCGGCATGGCGGCGGGTAATGCGTCCCTGATTGTTGCGCCCGCCGGTCTTCGGCTTGGGCGCGGTCAATGGCGCGTACGGCGCGCCCTTGTGCAATCCGGGATGGCGCACCTTGACCACGAAACGGCGTCCGGGCGAGGTCGGTTTGCATTTTATTACCGGCATGATCGCAATCGCCTCCTAACCCGCGCCCGCCAGGTCGATCGCATCGCCTTCCCGCAGGCGCACATAGGCCTTGCGCCAATCCGGGCGCTTGCGCGGGCGGCCGCGGGCGGCGCCCTTGACCTTGCCTTTCACGTTGAGAACCTGCAGGTCGGCGACAACCACGTCGAAAATGGATTCCACCGCGGCCCTGATTTCCGCCTTGGTGGCGTCCCGCGCCACCTTGAAGGCGTACTGGTTGTTTTCGTCGCCGGCGATGGCGGTCTTTTCGGACACATGCGGCGCCAGCAATACCTGATACATGCGTTCCCGGTTCACGACAGCATTCCCGCGATCTGTTTCATGGCCGCGACGGTGCAAAGCACTTTTTCGGCACCGATCAGCTTGACCGGATCGATGCCCGCGGCGTCGAGCACCTCGACCTGGCGCAGATTGCGCGCGGCGAGATAAAGGTTCCGCTCGACCCGCTCATCGACGACAAGCACATTATCGAGTTCCAATGCCTCGAGCCTCGCCGCCAGATCCCTGGTCTTGTGGGTTTCGACAAGGAAATCGTCCACCACCACCAGGCGCCGCTGCCGGATCAGTTCGGAAAATATGCATTGCATGGCCCGGCGGTACATCTTGCGATTGAGCTTCTTGCCGTAATCCCGCGGGCGGGCGGCGAAGGCGAGGCCGCCGCCGCGCCAGATCGGCGAACGGATGGTGCCGGCCCTGGCCCGGCCCGTGCCTTTCTGCCGCCAGGGCTTGCGGCCGCCGCCGTTGACTTCGGCACGATTCTTCTGTTTCGCGCTGCCCTGGCGGGCTCCGGCGAGATAGGCGACCACCGCCTGATGCACCAGCGGCTCATTGAATTCCCGGGCAAAGGCCTCGTCGGGAAGGCTTATCGTCTTCCGGGTCTCTTCGCCCGGCGCCGTCAAGGCCAGTTCCATGATCAACGCGCCTGCTTCGTTTTCACCGCGGGCCGCACCACGACCCGGGAACCCGGCGCGCCGGGCAAGGCGCCCTTGATGAGCAGGAGGTGGTTTTCCAGGTCCACTCGCACGATTTCCAGGCTTTGCACGGTCTTGCGCGCATTCCCCATCTGCCCGGCCATCTTCTTGCCCTTGAACACCTTGCCGGGGGTCTGGCATTGACCGATCGAGCCGGGAGCGCGATGCGAAACGGAATTGCCGTGAGTCGCGTCCTGCATGCGGAAATTATGCCGCTTGATCGTGCCCTGGAAGCCCTTGCCCCTGGAAATGCCGGTCACGTCGACTTTCTGTCCGACCTCGAACAGGTCGACCCCGAGTTCGGCGCCGGCGGCGATATCGCCGAGGTCGACATCTTCCGCGCGGAACTCCCACAGACCCTCGCCCGCCTCGACGCCGGCCTTGCGAAAATGTCCGGCCTGGCTCCTGTTGACGCGCGCGGGCTTGCGCTCGCCCATGGTGACCTGGACCGCGCTATAGCCGTCCGTTGCGGGCGTCTTGATCTGGGTCACCCGATTCGGGCGCGCCTCAACTACGGTCACGGGCACGGAAACGCCGTCGTCCGTGAAGACGCGGGTCATTCCGCTCTTGCGACCAACAAGTCCCAACGACACTGTCATACACCTCTTCGCGCGCGGGGCCGCGACCTTCCCGCCGCCGCGTTGCGCCTGACGCGAAATCACCCGGAATTCTCGTGAAATCAGCGCGCCAGAACTTTTTGACAAAAAAAGGGCAACGGGGGCTGACAACCCGTTGCCTGGTCTGTTTCAGCCCGCCTATTGCAAGCTGATCTGAACTTCGACCCCCGCCGCCAGATCAAGTTTCATCAGGGCGTCGACGGTCTTTTCCGTGGGCTCGACGATATCCAGCAAGCGCTTGTGCGTGCGAATCTCGTATTGGTCCCGCGCGTCCTTGTTCACATGGGGCGAGATCAGCACGGTGAACCGCTCCTTGTGGGTGGGCAGGGGGATCGGTCCCTTCACCTGCGCCCCGGTGCGTTTGGCCGTGTCCACTATCTCCCGCGTGGACTGGTCGATCAGACGATGATCGAAAGCCTTGAGCCGGATCCTGATTCGTTGATTCTGCATTTCCGCCCTGTTTAACGAATGCCGGATCCGTCATCGCGCCCGCATTGATTTTCGGGAGCTTCATTTCCGGGAATTGCTTATTCGGAAACCCTTTCGGAAACCCCTTTTCAGGAGCCCCTTCCGGGGATCTTTCCGCGCCGGAAACGGCCGATTCGGGTTCGCCTGCCGAAAAAGGCGCATATTTTGATGGCTTGGGATCGGGGTGTCAAGCAGAAATCAAAACATTGCGCATGCGTCCGGGCCGTCGCGCTGATGTCCGCTTGCCGGCGAATCGTTCCCGCGGCGCCCTGTTCAACGCCGGCGGCGATGCTGTCGCCGGAGCGGTTTCTCCCGCAGGAGCGATGGGCGCCGGAACGGCGGCGCAGGCAGCAATTGCTCCTCTCGGGGATGAATGCAGTCGAGCTTGAAGCCGAGTTTTTCCTCTATCGGCGGCAACAGGAAGGAATCTTCCTCGCAGGCGAAACTGATCGAGGTGCCGACGCTGCCGGCGCGGCCGGTGCGACCGATGCGATGCACGTAATCGTCGGGTTCCTCGGGCAAGGTGAAATTGATGACATGGGTGACATCTTCTATATGCAGTCCGCGGCCGGCGACATCGGTCGCGACCAGCACCTGGATCTCGCCCGTCTTGAACTGGTTCAAGGTGCGGGTGCGCTTGTGCTGGGGAATCTCGCCGGAGAGCACGCCGCAATCGACGCCGTTGCGGAACAGGTCGTCGGCGAGCCGGCGCACCTGGTCCCGGCGATTGCTGAACACGAGCACCTTGCTCGCGCCGGGCTCGCGCAGCAGGTTATACAAGAGATGGTACTTGTCGGCGGTGGTGACAAGATAGACCTTCTGCTCGACCGCGTCGGCCGCGACCTGCTCCGGGTCGACTTCGACCATGACCGGATCCAGCGCCCAGCGGGCGGCGAGTTCGATGATTGCCGGCGGGAATGTGGCGCTGAACAACAAGGTCTGGCGACAGTCCTTGCGCGGCGCGCGCGCGACGATCCGGCGCACCTGGGGAATGAAGCCCATGTCGAGCATGCGGTCGGCCTCGTCGAGCACGAGCAATTCGATCATGCCGAGATGGAGATTGTCGTTGGTGGCGAAATCGAGCAAGCGGCCCGGCGTGGCGACCACGATGTCTATCGGTCCCGCGTCCAGCGCCCGATGCTGTTTGCCGAAATCCTCTCCTCCGACAAGGGTCAGCACGCGCAATTCGCAGAAACGGGTCAGCTTTTCGGCGTCGGCGGCGATCTGGCCGGCGAGTTCGCGGGTAGGCGCGACGACCAGGGCGCGAGGCTCGGCGAGATAACGTTCGCTCGCGGGAGGGTTGCGAAGCAGGTCGTTGATGATGGTGATGAGAAAGGCGGCGGTCTTGCCGGTTCCGGTCTGGGCCTTGCCGGTCACGTCGTGGCCTTGCAGGCTGTGCCTGAGGCTCTGGGCCTGGATCGGGGTGCAATGGGTGAAGCCGAGGGCGCGAATGGCCTCGCGCAGGGGGGCTTGCAGGTCGAAGGCTTCGAATGTGGTCGGGCTATCGCTATTTGCTTGCATCTTGATGTGTTCTGTCCTGTCCGGCGTCTGGATGATAGAGTCGGGTACTTTCTGAATAATTCCATCCATGGAATTATTCATTGCCGCAAGACAAAAGCGCGGTTTTGTCTTGCTCCCGGATTCAATGGCCTGCGCCGCCGAATCCGGCGGCGCTTCCCCGGCTCGGCGTCAGCGGCGCGAGCAGGCCTCGCAGCCCGGATCTCTGGGAAGTTTCAATTCGCGCCAGCGCATGTCGGCCGCATCGAGCAACAGCAAGCGACCGACCAGGGAGCGGCCGACGCCGGCGATCATCTTGATCGCCTCCATGGCCTGGACGGCGCCGATGATCCCGACCAGGGGCGCCATGACGCCGTTGCGCGCGCAACTCGCGTCGAGTTCTCCGACCCGGGGATAGAGGCATTGGTAGCAGGGACTCGCGCTGTCCCGCGGGTCGAAGGCGGCGACCTGGCCCTGCATGCGGATGGCGGCGGCGGAAATGAGCGGCTTGCCGTGGGCGATGCAGGACTCGTTGATGGCGAAGCGCGATTCGAAATTGTCGCAGGCGTCGAGCACCAGATCCGCCCGGGCCGCGGCCGCGTCGAGCCGGGCGCCGCGCAGGCGCTCGCGCATGGCCGTCACTTCCACATCCGGATTCAGACTCAACAAGCGTTCGCGGGCCGATTCGACCTTGGCCCGGCCGAGGGATTGCTCGGCGTGAGCGATCTGACGCTGCAAATTGGTCAGTTCCACGACATCGTCATCCGCGATCAGCATTCGCCCCACGCCGGCCGCGGCGAGATACATGGCGGCGGGACAGCCGAGGCCGCCCATGCCGACGATCAGCACGCTGGCCTGCACGAGTTTGCGCTGCCCGGCGATATCCATCTCCGGCAACATGATCTGGCGGCTGAATCGAAGCAATTGCTGTTCGTTCATCGGCTGACGGGATTTCCCGCGGGGAACTCGGATAAACGCGCCATTATAGTCGAAGTCGCGCGGCGACCTGCTTTCCGGATTGCGCCGGCTCGACGCGCCCGGCCGGCACGCTCGCCGGCCGCGCGGCTTGCGCGCAGTCCGGCGCGGTTCCGTCTTGCGGCGTCATTGCGGATTGCGGGAGCGGACGAGGCGGTCGCGGCCGGCAAGATCCCGGCGGCTGTCGATATCGCGATAGCCGGCTTCAGCGAGCAATCGGACCGCCGGGACGCGCTGGCCGCAGCCGTGCTCGAGCAACAGCCAGCCGCCGGGTTCGAGGCAGCGCCGGGCCTGGCGGGCAATTTCCCGAATCGCCGCCAGGCCGTCGTCGCCGGCGAACAGGGCGATGGACGGCTCCCAGGCGCAATCGGGATGCAAGGCGGGGTCGTCCGGCGCCACATAGGGAGGATTGGCGACGATCATGTCGAAACTGCCGGGCGCCAGTCCCTCGCACCATGAACCGCGCTCGAGGCGCAAATTGCCGCCGGCGAGCGCGCCGGCGTTGCGGCGCGCCACGGCGAGAGCCTGTTCGCTGATGTCGACGCCGAGCACCGACCAGGCCGGGTCATGCCGGGCCAGGGCGATGGCGACGGCGCCGCTGCCGACGCCGAGTTCGGCGATCCGCGCCGGCCGGCCTCGCCATTGCGCCAGCGTCGCCAGCGCGAGCTCCGCCAGCAGCTCGGTTTCGGGACGGGGAATCAGCACCGCCGGGGTCACTTCCAGCTCAAAATCCATGAATCCCGCGCGGCCCAGCAGATAGGCTACGGGCTCGCGCCGCTTGCGGCGTTCCAGCAGGCGGCGGAACTCGTCCTGCTCTTGCGCGCCGAGCATCCGCTCGGGCCAGGCGCGCAAGGCGCCGCGGTCGACCTGCAACACATGGGCCAACAGCAGCTCCGCATCGAGCGGCGGACTGTCGCTGACCTCGCTCAACTCGCGCGCGAGAGCAAGCGCGCCGGCGAAGTTCATCATATCGGCGCTTCGGCGGCGAGCCCGGCCAGCAGATCGGTCTGATATTCGCGCAACAAGGGCTGTATGACCGATTCCAGGCCGCCGTTCATGACCTCGGGCAAATTGTACAGGCTCAACTTGATGCGATGATCGGTCACGCGGCCCTGGGGGAAATTGTAGGTGCGGATCTTCTCCGAACGGTCGCCGCTGCCGACGAGCCGGCGGCGCGCGTCGGACTCTTCCCGCCGCCGCTCCGCCCTGGCCTGATCGTGCAGCCGGGCCTGCAACAGCGATATCGCCCGCGCCTTGTTCTTGTGTTGCGACCGCTCGTCCTGACATTCGACGACGACTCCGGTCGGCAAGTGGGTGACGCGGATGGCGGAATCGGTCTTGTTGACATGCTGGCCGCCGGCGCCGCTGGCGCGAAAGGTGTCGATGCGCAGCTCTTTCCGATTCAGTTCGATATCGTCGATCTCTTCCGCCTCGGCCAGCACGGCTACCGTGCAGGCCGAAGTATGGATGCGCCCCTGGGCTTCGGTCTCGGGCACGCGCTGCACGCGATGCGCGCCGGATTCGAACTTCAGCTTTTCATATACGTTGCGGCCCGCGACGCGCAAGATGACTTCCCTGTAGCCGCCATGTTCGCCGGGGCGCTCGCTGACGGCGGTCGCGCTCCATTGTTGCGACTCGGCGTAGCGCTGGTACATGCGGCGCAGGTCGCCGGCGAACAGCGCGGCCTCGTCGCCGCCGGCGCCGGCGCGGATTTCGAGAAAGACATTGCAGGCGTCCCTTTCGTCTCGCGGCAGCAACAGGAGTTGCAATTTCCGCTCGAGCCGGTCGAGCTCTTCCGCAGTATCGGCGAGCTCTTCCTCCGCCATGGCGCGGATATCCGGATCGGCGTCGCGCCGCATTGTCTCGGCGTCGCGCAAGGCGGCGGCCGCGGCCAGATAGCGGCCGTAAGTCCGCGCCACATCTTCGAGTTCGGCGTATTCCTTCGACAATGCGCGATAGCGCGACGGGTCGGCGATCACATCGGCATCGCCGAGCAGACCCTCGACTTCCTCGAAGCGCTCCCGCAATCCGTCAAGTTTCAGGCGAATGGAGTCCTTCATGGCTGTATCGTCCGCGATTTCACTTTCGCGGGGCGTCCTCGTCGAGTTCGAACAATTCCCGGGCGGCGCGCAGCAATTCGTCCCGGCCTTCGGCGCTGGCCTGTTTCATGCGCACGCTGGGCGCGTGGATCAACTTGTTGGTGATCGCGCGGGCCAGGGATTCGAGCGCGGCTCCCGCATCGCCGCCCTTTTCGAGTTCCCGCCGCGCCTGCCGCAGTTGCGCCTCCCGGATCGCGTCCGCCTTGCCGCGCAGGCGGCGCAGCGTAGCGACGGCATTGCGCGAACGCAACTGGTCGAGGAATTTTTCCAGCCCCCGGTCGATGAAAGTTCCCGCCTGCGCGGCGGCTGCGCGGCGACTGTTGACGCTGTCCTCGATAACGTTGCCGATATCGTCGATCCCGTACAGATATGCGTCGGGAATCTCGCCGATCTCGACTTCCATGTCGCGCGGAACCGCCAGATCGACAAGCAGCATCGGACGATGCTTGCGCCGGCGAACCGCCCTTTCCACCATGCCCTTGCCGATCAACGGCAATTGGCTGCCCGTCGAGGAGATCACGATATCGGCGTCGACCAGCAATTCGGGCAAGTCCGACAGCAAGGCGCCTTCGCCGGAAAACTTGCCGGCGAGCCGCAAGGCGTTGTCGAGGGTGCGATTGGCGACGACAATGCCGCGAACCTGTTTCTCCGCGAGATGCCGCGCGGCGAGTTCGATGGTCCGGCCGGCGCCGACGAACAGCACCCGCAAGCGCGCCAAATCGGAGAATATTCGTCCCGCCAGGGCAACCGCCGCATAGGCCACGGAAACCGGGCTGGCGCCGATCGCGGTCTCGGTGCGCACTTCCTTGGCTACCGAAAAGGACGCCTCGAAAGCCCTGCCGAGACTTCCCCCGATCAGTTCGAGTTCCCTGGAAAGCGCATAGGCCGATTTGATCTGGCCGAGGATCTGAGGCTCGCCGAGCACCATCGAATCAAGCCCCGCGGCGACCCGCATCAGATGCCGCACCGCCTCCCCGCCTTCATGATAATAGCTCGCGCCGGCCAGCTCGTCGGCGTTCACGCCATGAAATCCCGCCAGCCAATCGAGCATGAGGCGACGCCTTCCCGCGCCCGCCTCGACCGCGGGACCGGAACCGGAGAAACCCAGATACACTTCGGTCCGATTGCAGGTCGACACGATGACGGCCTCGTTCGCATCGGACAGTCCGACCGCCTGCCGCAAGGCATCGGTGATCAAGGCCGGGGGAAAGGCTACCCGTTCGCGCAGGGATACATCCGCAGTACCGTGATTGACGCCTGTTACCGCCAGCTCCATCGCAAATCCGGGAACGAGCCAGAAAGGCCAGATATTACCAGAGGAAAGCTCTGATCAAGTCAGCGCTTTCCCGCGAGATTCCGCCGGAAGCCGTCCGATTCAGACATTGTTATACTTCTTGCTTCCGGGAAGTACACATATCGCCTGGCGGTTCCCGTATATGGCGCGTCAAGGCGCGTCTGTCTTCCTTCATATATAGCGTGTTCGGGTCATGACCATGATTTCCTTTCTTTTCACCGGGAGCCGCCGATGAGAGGTTCGATCTTTCGCTCCGGTCTGCCTGCCGGCATGATCGCGCTGCTGGCGGCTTGCGCCTCGGAAACCGGAACTCGCGCGACCGCGCCGCCCCGCGCGCAACCCCCGGCCGAGACATCGGCGCCCGTCGCATACGGAAATTTCACCGCCGATCAGCTATTCCAGGCGATCATCGGCGAATTGAGCGCCCAGCGGGGCGAACTCGAACGGGCCGCCGAAATCTATTTCCAACTGGCGACCGAAACTCGCGATCTCGGCATTATCGAACGCGCCGTGCAATTCGCTTCGGCCATCGGCGACAGCAGGAGCTTGCTGGAACTCGGCCTGCTCTGGGCCCGGGCCGCGCCGGATCTTCCCGAGCCGCATCTGCTGCTGGCATTCCAGTTGCTCGAAGCCGGCCGGCCCAATCAGGCGCTTTCGCATATGGAGCAAGTGCTCGAGACCGGCGGCGACTTCGAATTCAGCATTCTCGCTTCGGCCGCCGGCGGCATCCCGGACTCGGCGCGCGACGATCTGATCGCCGGGCTTCGCTCGCTCAAACAGCGCTATCCGGACAATCGCTCGGTTCGCATCGCGCTGGTGCAATTGCTCGCCCAGAACCGGGAATTCGCGGCGGCGCTGGCGGAATTCGAACAGCTGGACGACCGCGCCGAACTGACGCCCGACCTCGTGCGCCTGCACGCCCAACTCCATACGAGCGCGGGCCGCGGCGACAGCGCGCTCGAAGCGCTGCGGGCGGGACTGGAGCAGTTTCCCGCAGACCGCGAACTGCGGCTGAGCTACGCGCAGCTGCTCTTGCAACAACGGGAGCTCGAACTGGCGCGAGAGCAATTCGACATCATGATCGCCCAGGAGCCGGAGGATTGGGATACCTTGCTGTCCGCGGGCCTGCTCGACCTGGAAATGGAAAATCACGCCTCCGCCGTCGACATTTTCGAACGAACGCTCGCGGCGAGGCTGAACGAGGACGACAGCCACTTCTATCTGGGCTACGCCAAACAGCAACTCGGAGAACTGGCCGCCGCCGTCGAACATTTCAGGCAGGTGCGGCAGGGCGTCGAAAATTTCCTGCCGGCGCAACAACAGGCAACTCGGCTCTCGATCCGGCTCGGGCGATTCGATGAGGCGCACGACTGGCTGGCGCAACTTTCCCGCGGCAGCAGCAGACTGGGAATCCAGTTCATTTCGATGGAATCGGCGATTCTGCTGCAAGAAGGATATCCCGGGCGAGCCCGGGAATTGCTCGACCTTTCGCTGAACCGCTACCCGAATCACGCCGACCTGCTGTTCGCCAGGGTCTTCGCGCGCGACGCGGTCGGCGACATGGACGGCTCGGAGGCGGATCTGCAACAGATCATCCGCATGCAGCCGAACAACGCCAGAGCGCTGAACCATCTCGGCTACATGCTGGCGGACCGCACCGAGCGCTACGAGGAAGCGCTCGCGCTGATCGAACGCGCCATCGCGCTCGAGCCCGAGGATCCGGCCATCATCGACAGCCTCGGCTGGGCCCAATACAAGTTGGGAATCCTCGACGAAGCGCTGGCGAACCTGCGCCGCGCCTATGCGGCTTTTCCCGATCACGAGGTCGCCGCCCATCTCGGCGAAGTGCTCTGGGCGCTCGACCGGCGCGAGGAAGCCGAGCGCGTCTGGCAAGAAGCGCTGGCGGAAAATCCCGACAGCGAATTCGTCCTGCCCGCCATGGAGCGGCTCAAGGGCCGACCGTGACCTCCGGCCCCGGGCCGGGCGCGGCCCCTGTCCGAAAAAGAAGCCCGCATCTCAGCCGACATGACCCCCGGATATCGAGACTTGCCGAGTCGGCCCGACGCGCAGCGCGGAACATCCGCGCCATGACGAAGCCGCCCGGACCGACTCGCCGGCTGCTGCTCGGCGGCGCGGCCTCGGCGGCGATATTGCTCGCCGCCTGCGCCAGCGCGCCGCCGGCGGCGGAAACCGGCGACTGGCCGCGCCTGCGCGAAAGTCTCGAGGCCCTGGACGCATGGCAATTGCGCGGGCGCGTGAACGTGCGCCATGCAAACGATTCCCATACTCCGCGCATCCTGTGGCGGCAACAGGACCGCGATTACAGCATCCGCCTTTGGGGTTCGTTCAATGCCGGCAATGCCCGCATCGCCGGCAATCCCGACGGCGTGACCCTGGAAGCGGACGGCGAAGCGCTGACCGCCGCGACGCCGGAAGACCTGATTCTCGAACAACTCGGCTACGAATTGCCGGTGTCGCATCTCGCCTATTGGGTCAGGGGTCTGCCCGCGCCGGACGCCGCGGCGGAGTTGCTGTTCGACGAACGCGGCCGGCTGGCCGCGATCCGGCAGCAAGGCTGGTCGGTCAACTATCCCGACCCGCGACAATATGGCGAACTCAGCCTGCCCGGAGAAATCGAAGTGCTTCGCTCCGCCGACGATATCAGGCTGCGGTTCGTGGGGTTGCGCTGGACCATCGGCGAATAGCCATGGCCGTCCTCAGCCTGCTCGCGCCGGCCAAGCTCAACCTGTTCCTGCACATTACCGGCCGCCGCGCGGACGGCTATCACGAATTGCAAACGCTGTTCCAGTTGCTCGATTACGGCGACCGGCTGCGCTTCGCCCCCGGCGAACGCGGCGTGCTCTCCCTGCATATCAGGGACTTGCGCCGACAAGACCGACAGCCCGCCCGCAACAAAACCGACCCGATTCATGGGACACCCACCGATGGGAGGACTCATGGGACACCCACCCGAGGAAGGACTCATGGGACACCCACCGAGACGATTCATGGGACACCCACCGAAGAAATCCATGGAGAAATCCATGGGAAAATCCATGGGACACCCATCGGAGAAATCCATGGGACACCCACTTGGGACGATTCATGGGACACCCACCGCGATTCATGGGACACCCACCGCGATTCATGGGACACCCACCGCGAAATCCATGGGCCGCCCGCCGGGAAAATCCGCAGGACACCCGCCGCCCGGGACCATGGCCAGAACATTCGCCGCAGCGATGCCCTGCCAGAACAGGATCAATGGGACGCCCGCCGCGGCGATGTCTTGCCGCTTGAGAACAATCTGATCCTGCGGGCCGCCGCCGCGCTTGCCCGCCTGGGCGGCGGCGGGGAAGGCGCCGCCATCACGCTCGAAAAGCGCTTGCCCATCGGCGGCGGCCTCGGCGGCGGCAGCGCCGATGCGGCGGTCTGTCTGCTGGCGTTGAACGAACTCTGGAGATTGGGGCTGAACATGGACGAACTCTGCCGGGTCGGCGGCGGGCTCGGCGCCGATGTGCCGGTCTTCATTCGCGGCCGCAGCGCCTGGGGCGAAGGCATCGGCGAAATACTGGAACCGGCGGCCTTGCCCGAGCAGACCTATGTGGTCGTGACTCCGCCTTGCCATGTGTCTACAGCGGCGGTTTTCAACGATGAACATTTGACACGAAACTCCGCAAAGATCAGAATTGCCGACTTTCTTGCGGGACGATGCCGCAACGATTGCGAACCGGTTGCCCGCCGGCTGTATCCGGCGGTCGACGAGGCGTTCGCATGGCTCGGTCGATTCGGCGAGGCGCGCATGTCCGGCACGGGCGCCAGCGTCTTCCTCCCATTGGCGGACGAGGCCGCCGGCGAGAAGATCCTCGCCGCCCTGCCCGAAGGCTGGAGCGGATTCGTCGCGCAAGGCATCGAGCGCATGGAGCATGTTCGCGGGGACCGGGCAAGCTCTGCTTGAGAAAGCCCTGATCAGGTCGGAGCTTTCCTGCGGCGCAGGCCCGCGATGCAAACCCGCGGCGCAAACCCGCGGTGCAAAAAAGCCCCGCCGGATTCGATGACGCAAGTCATTGAATCCCGGAGCAAGACAAAACCGCGTTTTGTCCCGCGGCAATGAATAATTCCACGGCTGGAATTATCCGGAGAATGTCTGGCCGCGGCGGACATGTTGCATCGCGGAAACTGGTAAAATTCGTTCGTTGGGGTGTCGCCAAGTGGTAAGGCACAAGGTTTTGATCCTTGCATTCGTTGGTTCGAATCCAGCCACCCCAGCCAATTTTTCGGGCGCGGCCGCGAACCATGGCCAAGGCCAAAGCGCGGCCCGCGAATAACTGAAAATTATCGAAAACAACGGGATCCCCCAAGCCCGCCTGGAAGCGAATCAGCAATCGTGGCTACAAATCTCATGGTTTTCAGCGGCAATGCCAATCCGCAATTGTCGGAACGCATCGCGCGATATATCGGCGTGCCGCTGGGCAATGCCAGCATCGACAAGTTCAGCGACGGCGAGATCTCGGTGGAATTGAACGAAAACGTCCGCGGCAAGGACGTTTTCATCATCCAGCCCACCTGTTCGCCCACCAACGACAATATCCTGGAGCTGTTGCTGATCGCCGATGCCTTGCATCGCGCCTCGGCCAACCGCATCACCGCCGTGATCCCCTATTTCGGTTATGCCCGTCAGGACCGCCGGGTGCGGTCGGCGCGGGTCGCCATCAGCGCCAAGGTGGTCGCCGACATGATCAGCGCCGTGGGAGTGGACCGGGTGCTCACGGTGGATCTCCATGCCGAACAGATCCAGGGCTTTTTCAGCATTCCGGTGGACAATGTCTACGGCTCGCCGGTGCTCACCGACGAAATCGAACGCCAGGACTACCCCGAGCTGATGGTGGTGTCGCCGGATATCGGCGGCGTCGTCAGGGCCAGGGCTATAGCGAAACAACTTGATGTGGATCTCGCCATCATCGACAAGCGGCGGCCGTCGATCAACGAAGCCCAGGTCATGCATATCATCGGCGACGTGGACGGCCGCAGTTGCCTGATCGTCGACGATCTGGTCGACACCGCCGGCACGATCTGCAAGGCCGCCGACGCCTTGAAGGAAGCCGGCGCCCAACTCGTGGCGGCCTATTGCACGCACCCGGTGCTGTCGGGGAACGCTATCGACAATGTGGAGAATTCCAGCCTCGACGCGCTGATCGTCACCGACACCATTCCGCTGCGCAAGGACGCGCGGGATTGCGGGCGCATCCGGCAACTGTCCATGGCCAGACTGCTCGCCGAATCGATCCGCCGCGTCAGCAACGAGGAATCCATCAGCGCCATGTTCGACAATACCTGAACGGACCCTTGCCGGATCCGGATCAGGCGCCTGCGCGGGATGGTCGCCGGCCGCGCGGGATTATCGGGGGAAGCCCTGATTTGCCGAGTTCCCGAGGCGCATGGGTGCGATCATCCGGGGATATCCGGAGAGCCGGCGGCGAAGTTCCGGCGCGGCCGGTCGCGAACCGCGCCGGAATCATTTGAAGCGGCAACAGGAAACGAAAATGTCAGCATCTGTATTCGAACTTGAGGTGTCGGCGCGAACCGACACGGGGAAAGCCGCGAGCCGCCGCCTGCGTCGCTTGCGCAATGCCGTTCCCGCCGTGCTGTATGGCGCGGGAAAGGAGTCCGTGCCCATCGCGATCGATCACAACGCCATCTTGCACGCCACGGAAAACGAGGCTTTCTTCTCCCGCGTCATCACCTTGAACCTGGAGGGAAAGCAAAAGGAACTCGCCGTGATCAAGGACTTGCAGCGCCATCCGGCGAGGCCGACGATCCTGCACGCCGATTTCCTGCGCGTGAGCGAGGATCACGCGCTCCAGGTCCGCGTGCCGCTGCATTTCATCAACGAAGACAAGTGCGCGGGCGTAAAGACCGGCGGCGGCCGCATTCTCAGGTCGATGACCGAAATCGATGTAACCTGCCTGCCGAAAGACTTGCCCGAGTTCATCGAAGTCGACATGCTGGAGGTGGACATCGGCCAGTCGGTGCACTTGTCGGATATCAGTCTGCCCGAAGGCGTGACCAGCGTGGCGCTGAGTCACGGCAAGGAAGGAGACCTTGCCGTCGCCGCGGTGCGTCCGCCTCGCGGCGGAGTCGACGCCGATGACGAGGCGGACGCGAGCGAAGACGAGGCGGAAGAAACCTCCTGACCGCACAAGAACCCCTGCAGCTGATCGTGGGCCTCGGCAATCCGGGGCCCGGCTTCGCCGGCAATCGTCACAATGCCGGGCTATGGTTCCTGCGCCGGCTTTGCGCCGACTATGGCGGGGAGTTGCGCGCGCAAGGCAAGTTCTGCGGCGAAACCGCCGCGATCAGGATCGCCGAAACGGAAATCCGTCTGCTTTGGCCGACGACTTTCATGAACCTGAGCGGCCGCTCGGTAGCCGCCATGCGCCATTTCTACCGCATCGCGCCCGAACGCATGCTGGTCGCGTACGACGAGATCGACCTCGAAACAGGGGTTGTCCGCTTCAAGGCCGGCGGCGGTCACGGCGGACACAACGGCCTGCGCAGCATCATCGAATCCCTGGGCGGGCAAAGGGATTTCCGGCGGCTTCGAATCGGCGTCGGCCACCCGGGACACAAGTCGCTGGTAACCAGCCACGTGCTCGGCGACCCGCCCGCGCCGGAAGCGGAAATCATCGAAAACAGCATCGCCGATGCGATCGCGGCGCTGCCGGACGCGGTCGCCGGCGACTGGGAAACGGCCATGCGCGTTCTGCATGCCGGGAGTTGATCGTCGATGGCGGTAAGTTGCGGTATCGTCGGGCTGCCCAATGTCGGCAAGTCCACCTTGTTCAACGCCTTGACCAATGCCGGCGTTGCGGCGGAGAATTATCCGTTCTGCACTATCGAGCCCAACTCGGGCATCGTGCCGGTGCCCGACGCGAGACTTGACAGCATCGCGGAAATCGCGCGGCCGGCCAAGGTGATTCCGACCACGGTGGAGTTCACCGATATCGCCGGCCTCGTCGCCGGCGCGTCGAAGGGCGAGGGCCTCGGCAACCAGTTCCTGGCCAATATCCGCCAGACCGACGCCATCGCCCATGTCGTGCGCTGTTTCGACGACGGCAATGTCGCCCACGTCTCGACGCGGATCCGGCCCGCCGAGGACATCGAGACCATCCATACCGAACTTGCCCTCGCCGACCTCGAAACGACCAGGCGCAGGCTCGACAGGATCATTCGCGTCGCCAACAGCGGCGACAAGGAAGCCCGGCGGCAGGCGACGCTGCTGGAAAAGGTGCGGGCGGGCCTCGACGCGATGCGGCCGGCGCGGACGCTCGAGCTGTATCGCGAGGAGCGCGAGAGCCTGCGCGAGCTGCATCTGCTGACCGCCAAGCCGGTGCTGTATATCGCCAATATCGACGAGGACGGCGCGGCGGACAATCCCCATGTCGATGCCGTGCGCGCCGTCGCCGAGGCCGAAGGCGCCGAGCTGGTGGTGATCTGCAACAAGCTCGAAGCCGAGGTCGCCGAACTCGCGCAGGAGGAAAAACTCGAATTCCTGCGCGATCTGGGCATGGCGGAACCCGGCCTCGACCGGGTCATCCGCGCCGCCTGTCGGCTGCTCGGCCTCAAGACCTTTTTCACCGCCGGTCCGAAGGAAGCGCGCGCCTGGACCGTGCCCCGGAATGCGACCGCGGCAAGCGCGGCGGGTGTCATCCATAGCGATTTCGAACGCGGCTTCATTCGCGCCGAAGTGGTTTCCTTCGACGATTTCGTGATGCACAATGGCGAAGCCGGCGCGCGGGACGCCGGAAAATGGCGGCTGGAAGGCAGGGACTATCTGGTCAGGGACGGCGATGTCGTCCATTTCCGCTTCAATGTCTGACGCCGCGGCCCGCTTGACACGGAACTGCCGAACCGACAGAATTCGCCGCCTTCGCGGGCGGCGGCGCGCCAATCGTTCGGGCTATGTAGCTCAGTTGGTCAGAGCACAGCACTCATAATGCTGGGGTCGCTGGTTCAAATCCAGCCATAGCCACCATTTCCCCAAGTATCCCCCGAACAATTCCAGCCATGGAATCATTCATCGTCGCGAGACCAGGGCGCGGTTTTGGCTTGCTCCCGGATGCAATGGCCTGCGCTCTCGAATCCGGCGGCGCATCCGTGCCGGGCGCCGCGAGAAAACTCCCCTGAATCAGGGCGTTGCCAGGTATCTTCCGAATAATTTCATTCATGAACCCGGCGTTGCGCGCGGCGCGTTCCCTGTCGCGGCCGCGATGCGAAGGCGCGGCGCCTTTTCGTTCAGGAATGCAAGAACCCTCGCAACCGCCGGCTCGACCGCGAGCTGCTCCGTATCGACCCGCAGGTCGGGGGCGAGCGGCGCCTCGTAGGGCGAATCGATTCCCGTAAAATCCCGCAACTCGCCCCGGCGCGCCCGGGCGTACAAGCCTTTCGGATCCCGCGCTTCGCATACCGGCAAGGGCGCGTCGATGAAGATTTCAAAGAACTCGCCCTCGGGAACGAGCGCGCGCGCCTTTTCCCGTTGCGAGCGCAGCGGCGAAATCAGCGCGACAATGACGATCAGTCCGGCATCCGTCATGATCCGGGCCAACTCGGCCACCCGGCGCACATTCTCATCCCTGTCCTCGAGAGAGAATCCGAGGTCGCGACCGAGGCCGCGGCGCAGGTTGTCGCCGTCCAGCAGACAGGCGTGCCGGCCGCTCGCCTGGATTTCCTGTTCCAGGCGAATGGCGATGGTCGATTTGCCGGCGCCCGACAGTCCGGTCAGCCAGACGACCATGGGCCATTGCCCCAGGCTGCGGGCCCGCGCCGCCTTGCCGACCCGCGTTTCCCGCCAGGTTGCATCGGCGCCCGGCCGCGCCGCCTGATTTTCCGGATTTTCTTCCCGCATTTCGCCTTCGCTTCGAAATTCGCCAGCGAATTCTAACCGAAATGCTTCGCGTCAACCCGATCCGGCCGGCCTTGCCTTATGGCTAAAACGAGACCATGCCTTGCTCGTCCGGAGAGGCGAGCGAGGCTGCAAGGCTCCAGGCGGGAATGCGACTGGCGAGGGTCGCCGACGCGGTTCTCGCGGTCGGCATGCCGTCTGCGCCTTGCAGCGCTCTTGTTTTCGGCATGGCAAATCAATAATCTTCATTGATCAATGAAAAACCGCCGCGCCGTGCGCTACAATCCAAGTGAGCGGTGGCTCCGCGCACGACCGCGGCACCTATTGCAGTCTGTTCATGACGAAGTACGCGAGCACGCAGATCTATTGCTGGAGTTGCCGTCGCAAAGTTCGTCTTGATTGGATCCTGTCGGTTTGAACTGACGGGGTCGGGCATGGCGGGCCGCGATATCAGGCGGGGAAGGAGAATCGCGGTCCCGCAGGGTTCTCGTCCTTGCGCGACGGCCAGCGCTGGGTAATGGTCTTGCGCCGGGTGCAGAAGCGGACGCCGTCCGGGCCGTAGACGTGCAGGTCGCCGAACAGCGAGCGCTTCCAGCCGCCGAAACTCTGGCTCGCGACCGGCACCGGCAAGGCCGCATTGACGCCGACCATGCCGACCTTCGCCCGCCGGGAGAAATATCCGGCCGCTGCGCCGTCGCGGGTAAAGAGCGCGGCGCCGTTGGCGTATTCGTGGTCATTCACCAGCGCGAGCGCCTGCTCGAGATGTCCTGCCCGCACAACGCACAGCACCGGGCCGAAAATTTCGTCCCGGTAGATCGTCATCCGCGGCTCCACCCGGTCGAACAGGCAGGCGCCGATGAAAAAGCCGTCTTCATGACCCGGCACCGTCAGGCCGCGGCCGTCGACGACAAGTTCAGCGCCCTGTTCAAGGCCCTGGCCGATATAGCGGCGGACGCGCTCGAGGCTTTCCTGCGATATCAGCGGCCCCATGTCATTGCCCTTGTCGCTGCCGGGTCCGACTTTCAGCTCGGCGATGCGCCGCCGCAGCAAGTCGACCAGGCGGTCTCCCGTTTCCTCGCCGATGGTCACGACGGCCGAAATCGCCATGCAGCGTTGGCCGCAGGAACCATAGGCGGCGCCCATGAGCGCGTCCGCGCAGGCTTCCAGATCGGCGTCCGGCAGGACAACGGCATGATTCTTGGCTCCGCCGAGCGCCTGGACGCGCTTGCCCGCGCCGGCGGCGCGGCGATAAATCGATTCGGCGACCGGAGTGGAGCCGACAAAGCTGACCGCCTGCACGCGCTCGTCGTCGAGCAGCGCCTCCGCGGCCTCGCGGCCGCCATTGACGACGTTGAAGACGCCGTCGGGCAATCCGGCTTCCCGCAACAGCCGCGCGATGAGCAGGGAAGCGCCCGGGTCGCGCTCGGACGGCTTCAGCACGAAGCTGTTGCCGCAACAGATCGCCAGCGGATACATCCACATGGGCACCATGACGGGAAAGTTGAACGGCGTGATGCCGGCGACCACGCCCAGCGGCTCCATTTCCGACCAACTGTCGATGCCCGGGCCCGCAGCGCGCGAATGTTCGCCCTTGAGCAATTCGGCGATGCCGCAAGCATATTCCACTATCTCGATGCCGCGCCGCAATTCGCCGCGGGCATCGCCCGGAACCTTGCCGTGCTCGCCGGTCACGATCCGGCAGATATCGTCGGCATGCCGCTCCAGCAGTTCGCGGAAGCGGAACATGACATCGGCGCGACGCCGGGGCGGCGTCGCGGCCCAGTCGGGCGCCGCCGCGCTCGCCGCGGCGACGGCCTGCTCCGCCGTGGCGCGGTCGGCCATGCGCACCCGGCCGACGGCGACTCCGGTCGCGGGATCCAATATATCCCGCATGCCGCCCGATCCGGCGACTTCCCTGCCGGCGATGCAATGTCCGGCAACCGGCAGCGACGCGGCCGCCGCGGAGCCCCGCCGCTCAACTGATCTCGTCAAGGCTTTCTCCCAGCGCATTGACCAGGGCGGCGATCTGTTCCGGGGTCGAAACGAAAGGCGGCGCCAACTGGATCGTATCGCCTCCCCAGCGGACGTAGAAACCTTTCTCGAGGCATTTGAGGCCGATCTCGAAAGGTCGCCGCATCGGTTCGCCGGGACAATGGGCGATGCTGACGCCCGCCGCCAGACCGCAGTTGCGGATATCGGCGACCAGCGGATGGCCGCGCAAGCCGTGCACCTCCGCTTCGAGCACCGGCGCCAGCTTGCGTACGTTCGCCGCGAGTCCGGTGTCGACGAGCAGGTCGAGCGCCGCGATTCCCGCCGCGCAGGCCACCGGGTGCGCCGAATAGGTATATCCGTGAGGAAACTCGACCATGTAGTCCGGGCCGCCATGGGCCATGAAAGTTTCGTAGATGCCGCCGCGCAACACCGCCGCGCCCATGGGAACGCAGCCGTTGGTGAGTTGCTTGGCGAGGACCATGATGTCGGGCGCGACGCCGAATTCTTCCGCGCCGGTATACGAACCCATGCGCCCGAGACCGGTGATGACCTCGTCGAAGATGAGCAGGATATCGTGCTCGTCGCAGATCTCCCGCAAGCGGTCCAGATAACCCTTCGGCGGCGGAATCACCCCGGCGGTGCCGGACATGGGCTCGACGATTACCGCGGCGATATTGCTCGCGTCATGCAGCAGGACGAGGTCGAGCACCTCTTCGGCGAGATGCGCGCCCGATTCGGGCATGCCGCGACTGAAGCGGTTTTCCGGCGTCATGGTATGGGCGATATGGTCGGCGGCCGGGCCCGGTCCGAACAACTTGCGATTGAAGCCGATGCCGCCCACGGCGACGCCGCCGAAATTGACGCCGTGATAGCCCTTGTGGCGGCCGATGAAGCGAGTCTTGCCGGAACGGCCCTTGAGCGCCCAATAGGCGCGGGCGATCTTCAGGGCCGTATCGACGGTTTCCGAACCGGAGTCGGTGAAAAAGACATGATCGAGCCCGTCGGGCATGAGTTCCACGAGCTTGTTGGCCAGTTGAAAGGAAAGCGGATGCCCGTATTGAAATCCGGGAGAATAATCGAGTTCGACGAGTTGGCGGGCGACCGCGTCCGCGATCTCGCGCCGGCCATGGCCGGCGCCGCAGGTCCACAGGCCCGACAGTCCATCGAAGACGCGCCGCCCGTCCACATCGAAATAGTAGACGCCTTGCGCCGATTGCAACAGTCGCGGATTGTCCTTGAACTGCCGGTTGCCGGTAAAGGGCATCCAGTGCGCTTCGAGTTCCGCCCGGCTCAGTTTCATTGGTTGCTCCTCATTTCGCGGTCGCGGGCCGGCCCGGACTTTCTTCCTCCGGCCGCGCCGCAAGCGATTCCAGTTCGGTCCGGTATTCCCGCTCCAGCGATTCGGCGGGCCAGATCGCCGTTACCGCCCAGCCGGTCAGCAAGGCGAACAGGAAAGAAGGCGGCATGGTTTCCAGCGCGACGAAATATTCGCCCGCGCCGTCAAGTTCCTGCAACACGAACTTGCTGATGATGGTCATGGAAAATCCCGCCACCATCGAGGCGATCGCCGCGCGCTCGGTGAACTTCGCCCAGAACAGCGACAGGATGATCATCGGACAGAAGGTCGCCGCGATCCCCGACCAGCCGAATATCACGAACCAGAAAATCGTCCGCTCGGGCGAAAGCGCCGCGACGGCGACGGCCAGGCCCAATGCCAGCGCCGCCATGGCCAGGGTCACGCGCCGGCACAGCCTGGCCGCATCGGCGTCGCCGAGCCCCGGGTTGAACACGCGTTCGTAAAGATCATGGGTCAGCGAACCCGCGGCCATGACGAGCAGCGAGGATACCGTGGACATGATCGCCGCGAGCACGGCGGCGACATACAACCCGACGATCCACGGCGGAAAGGTGTATTCGACCATTGCCGGCAAGACATCTTGGGCGCCGTTGCCGAGCACCGCTTCCGGCGGCGCGCCGGACTCGGTGAACAGGTAGCGGCCGAGGACGCCGATGCTGACGGCGCTGAAATCCACCAGGATGGTGAACAGCACGGCTACCCATTTGCCGCGGCTGATCTGGTCGCCGCTGCGGATCGCGATCAGCCGCGCGAAAACCTGGGGCGAGCCGAGAAAGCCCAGGCCGATAAGCGCCATGCCGAGCACCAGAAAGAGATTCATCAGGTTGAATCCGCCCGCGCCCCAGAAATCGACCAGTCCCGGATCGATCGCTTGCAGGCCGGCATGGATGGCGGCCGAATTATCCAGGGAAAGGTAGGCCACCGCCGGCAGCATCGCCAGGCAAAGCAACATGACCGTCCCCTGGAACATGTCGGTCCAGGCGGCGGCGAGAAAGCCGCCGGCGATGCAATAGGCGGCCACCACCAGAAAACCGACGACGGCGCCCGTCAGATAATTCCAGTCGAGGAAAGAAGCGAAGGCCGAACCTGTGGCGTCGATCTGCGCCGCGATATAGATGAGCACGAAGAAGCAGAGGGAAATCGCCGAAATCACGCGCAAGGTCCGGGTGGAAGACTTGAAGCGGCTTGTCAGATAGTCGATGACGGTCAGCGATTCGTACTTGTCCGTGAGTTGCTTGAAGCGCGGCGCCATGACGAACCAGGCCAGACCGACGCCGATCACCTCGCCGACGACGATCCAGTACGCCGAAAAGCCGACCATGGCGCCCATGCCGGTGACGCCGAGCAGCAGCCAGGCCGATTCGCCGGTGGCCTGGGCGGAAAACGCCGCCACCCAGAAACCGAGCCGCTTGCCGCCGACCACGAAATCGCTCATGTTGCTGATGCGGCGCGCGGCGAGCCAGCCGAGCACGACCAGCACGCCGAAATACAAGGTGATCATCGCGTATTTTTCGAACATGAGCGCAGCCTTTGCCGATGTGCTCTCGATAATAACCCCGGACAAGGGCCGTCACCAGTTCGCGGGCGACATCGGGGCGACATCGGGGACATCCATTGCCGTCCGCGGGAGCCGGCGAATTTTGCTCCCGACCGATTGCGGCGATATAGTGGCCGTATCGCTATCTGATCGGGAGTCGTTTCATGAAACGCATATCCAGAAGAAGGTTTCTCGGTTCCAGCACGGCCCTGGCGGTCGCGGGCATCGGCCTGCCGGGCCGGGAAATGCTGGCGCAACAGGTTCCGGACAACGCGGCGGCGCCGGACTACGTCGTCGTCAACGCCCGGGTCCACACCCAGGATGATTCGCGGCCCCGGGCCGAAGCTTTCGCGGTCAAGGGCGACCGCTTCGCAGCGACAGGCTCGAACGAAGACATCCGCAATCTAGCCGGACCAGACACCGAAATCGTCGATGTCGAGGACATGACCGTGGTGCCCGGATTCATCGACGCCCATTCCCATCCCTCGGGCGCGGGCGTCAACGAACTCGTCCAGGTCAATGCCGACCGGCGCTCGATCGCCGAGATCCAGCAGGCTCTCGCCGAGCGGGCGTCCGCTACGCCGCGCGGCGAATGGGTGCGCGCGTTCAAATACGACGACACCAAGTTGGCCGAGGGACGGCCCATCAACCGCTTCGACATCGACCAGGTCGCGCCCGACCATCCGGTCGTCGTCGGTCACCGCGGCGGTCATACCGGCGTCTACAACAGTCTGGCGCTGGCGCTGGCGGGAGTGACCGCGGAAACTCCGGATCCGGACGGCGGCAGGTTCTTCCGCGATGCGGACGGCGTGCTGACCGGCCTCGTGGCCGAACGCGCCCGCTATGTGTTCAACGAACTCATCCCCACCGACTCGACCAGGGAGCAGCGCCGCGACGGCGTCAAACTGATCTCCGAACTGATGACGGCGGCGGGGCTGACTTCGGTGCACCAGACCGGCGCCGGACGCAACGACCTGATCGCCTATCAGGATGCCCGGGACGAAGGCGGCCTGCGTTTCCGCATGTACCTGTTCCCCCGCGGCCAACTGTATTCCGACCTGGTCAACAGCGGCGCGCGCACCGGGTTCGGCGACGAAGTGCTGCGCATCGGCGCGGTCAAATACAGCGCCGACGGTTCGGCCTCCGAACGCACCATGTACATGAGCACTCCCTATGAAGGCCGGCCCGACGATTACGGCATCCTCACCATGTCCCAGGAAGATATCCACGAAGCCGTCGAGGACGCCCACCGCAACGGCTGGCAGATCGGCATCCACGCCAACGGCGACCTGACGATCGCCATGGTGCTCAACGCCTACGAGCGCGCGCAGAATCGCTGGCCGCGGCCCGACCCGCGCCATCGCATCGAGCATTGCTCGCTGGTGAACCCCACGCTGCTCGAGCGCATCCGCGACCTCGGCGTCGTCCCCACGCCTTTCTATACCTATGTCCATTATCACGGCAACAAGTGGGTCGACTATGGCGAGGAGAAGATGCGCTGGATGTTCGCCCACAAGTCCTTTCTCGATTACGGCATCCGCGTGGCGCCCGCCTCGGATTACACGCCGGGCCCCTATGAGCCGCTGATGGCCCTGCAAAGCATGGTCACGCGCAAGGATTTCGACGGCCGCGTCTGGGGACCGAACCAGCGCATCGGCGTCGATCAGGCGCTGCGCATCTGCACCATGGGCGGCGCCTACGCCTCTTTCGAGGAAAATATCAAGGGCAGCATAACCCCGGGCAAGCTCGCCGATTTCGTCGTGCTGGCCGAGGATCCCCACGATGTCGACCCGGACCGTCTCAAGGAGATCCTGATCGTCCGCACCGTGGTGGGCGGCGTCGCCATGTACGAAGCCTGAGGAAGCAAGCCATGCAATATATGGTTATCGCCCGCGACGGCGCCGACCCGGCCGCGCCCGACCGCCGCAAGGCGGCCAGGCCGGCCCACCTCGACGGCATCAGGAAACTGAGGGATGCCGGGAATTTCATTGCCGGCGGGGCGATCCTGAACGAAAAAGGCGAAATGATCGGCTCGACCCTGTATGTCGATTTCGAATCCCGACAAGCGCTCGACCAATGGCTGGACCGGGATCCTTACGTCGCCGGCGATGTCTGGCGGGACATCAGCGTGACTCCTGTCCGGCTGGCCGAGCTGGACTGATTGTCGATCAGTTCTGGCAGGCCAGCTTGCTTTCTTCCCTGCTGTCCGCGCGGCCGACGATGTCATGCAGGATCAGGTACAGGCTCGGCACCAGGAACAGCGTGATGACGGTCGCGAACAGCACGCCGAAGGCGAGCGAGATCGCCATGGGAACGATGAAGAAAGTGGTCGGGTTCGCCGAGAAGATCAACGGCACCAGGCCGAAGAAGGTCGTGACCGAGGTGAGGATGATCGGCCGGAAGCGCAACTCGCCGGCTTGCGCGACCGCGCTCACCATTTCCATGCCCCCGGCCCGCAGCCGGTTCACCGTCACCACGAGCACCAGGCTCGCGTTCACCACCACGCCGCTGAGCGCGATGATGCCGAGCAGCGAAAAGAAGACCAGGTCGGCGCCCATGATGTAATGGCCGCAGATCGCGCCGATCGCGCCGAAGGGAATCACGCTCATGATGACCAGCGGCTGGAGATAGGATTTCAGCGGAATCGCCAGCAGGCTGAAGATGATCAGCAGGGCCAGCGGCACCAGATTCAAGATCTCGGCGATGGATTCGAGTTGCCGCTCGCCTTCGCCGCCAAGCACCATGCTTACATCGAGTTCCCGCTCCCAGGCCCGGGCGAACCTCGCGATCATTTCGGCGCGAATTTCATCCGGCGTCACGACGGCGCGGTCGACATCCGCGCGCACGGTGATGACGCGCCTGCCGTTCTGGCGGTTGATCGACGAATAGCTGTTGCCGAGAGTGAAATCGGCGACGCTGAGAAACGGGACTTCGGCGCCGGCGGGCGTGCGGATCATCAGGGATTCGAGATTGCCCAGCGAGCGCCGCTCTTCCTCCGGATAACGCACCATCACGCGGATATCGTCGGCGCCGCGCTGGATGCGCTGGGATTCGGCGCCGTAAAAGGCCTGCCGCACCTGCAAGGCGATATCGTTCAGCGTCAGACCGAGGGTCTTGCCGCGCTCGAGGATCATGATCTGCACTTCCTGCTTGCCCGCGCGGAACGAGTCGGTGATATCGAAGACGCCGGGATATCTGGCGAGTTCTTCCTTCAATTGGTTCGAGGCGATTCGCAACTTGTCCTCGTCGCGGCCTTCGAGCCGGAAATTGAGCGCGTCGCCCGCGGAGAACACATCGGACACGAAAGCGAGTTCGAGCGCGTCGGGAATGACGCCGACCTTCGCGCGCCAGCGGTCGCGAATATCTTCCGCGCTGATCCGGCCGCGCTCGAAAAACGGCGTCAGGTACATGACGACTTCGGCGATATTGCTCGAGCCCGCGCCGGGACTGCTGCCGGAGCCGCCCGGCCCGCCGCGCGGCGCCCGCCCGCCGATCACCGTCACGATATTCCTGACCGCGCCTGCGGCAGACCGTGGCGCGACGCCCTGCTCCTGCAAGCGGCCGAACTCGGCCTCGACTTCCGCGGCGAGTTCGATCGCCGCGGCCTCGACGCGTCCGATCGCGTCCCGGGTCACTTGCGCAGGCACGCCGGGGGGCATTTCCACCGACGCGAACAACACGTCGCCCTCCACCGCCGGCATGAACTGGAATACGACCCGGCCGCTCGCCACCAGCGCCAGGGCGATCATGATGATGCCGGTGGCGAACGCCCAGGCGGCGTAACGGTATTCGAGCACCCGCCTGAGCGCGCGCCGGTAGCCGTGCTCGGCGAAATATTCCATGCCCTCGGCGATCCTGCCCTGAAACGCCCGCCACTTGCGCACGAACAGGCTATGCTCGAAAACATAGCCTTCGGTCTTGCGATGGCTGATATGGCCGGGCAGGATCAGTTGCGATTCCACCAGGCTGGCGATCAGGCAGAACACGACAACGCCGCCGATGGCGTTGAAGAACGAACCCATCTGTCCGCCGAGCAGCAAGATCGGCAGAAAAGCGGCGATCGTGGTCAATACGCCGAATATCACCGGCACGGAAACTTCCACTGTACCTTCGACGGCGGCTTCTTCCCTGGAAAAGCCCCGCCGCTCGAAGGCGTGTATCCTCTCCCCCACCACGATGGCGTCGTCGACGACGATGCCGAGCACGAGAATGAACCCCATGACGGTCAATGAACTGATGGCGAGACCGGCGGCGGGAAACATCGCCAGCGCACCGGAAATGGCGATGGGAATACCGGCGGCGACCCAGACGGCGACCTTGAATCGCAGGAACAGCGCGAGAATGATGAGCACGAGCAGCAGGCCGGTATAGGCGTTGCGCGCCACGGTCGCGATCCGGTCCTGGGTCGCGACCGCGGAGTCCGTCAAGACTTCCAGACGCACGCCCGGCGGCAGTTCGGCGGCGTTTTCATCCATCCAGCCGCGCACCTGCCGCGCCGCGCGCACAATATCTTCCTCGCCGACTCGCAATACATCGATGATCGCCGCGTTGACGCCGTCGACGCGGGCGTCGAGATAGCCTTCCTCGAAATCGTCGCGCACGGCGGCGATATCGCGCAGGCGCAATTGCGCGCCGTCGGGATACGAGCGCACGACAATATCGCGATACTCGTCGGCGCTATAGACCTGGCCCTTGGTGCGCAACAGGATCTCGCCGGAATCGGCGCGGATCGTGCCGCCCGGCAGGTCGAGCGAAGCCTGGGAAATCGCGCGGGAAACCTGGTCGAGCGTCAGTCCGTATTGGCGCAGGCTGTATTCCGACACCTCGATGGAAATTTCCAGCGGCCGCAGATATTCGATATTGACGATGGAAACTTCCTCGAGGTCGACGAGTTCGTCGCGGATGTCCTCGGCCGCGTCTTTCAGGAAGTGGTCGCCGGCATCGGAAATCAGCGCGATGGTCATCACATTGCCGCTGCTGTTGAACGCGCGCACGATGGGTTTTTCGGTTTCCGCCGGAAAAGTCGCGATCGCGTCGACCTTGCCCTTGACATCGTTCAGCGAGCGATTGAGATCGGCATCGCTGGTCAGCTCCACCGTGGCGTCGCAGCCGCCTTCCCGCGCCGTCGTGGTCAGGCGCTGCATTCCTTCCGCGCCTTCGAGGGCTTCCTCGATGCGCAGGCAGACGCCGGTTTCGGATTCCTCGGGCGTGGCGCCGAGGTAAGGCACGCTGACCTGGATCACGCCGACATCGATATCGGGGAACTCCTCCTGGTTCAGGTTGAGATAGGCGATCAGGCCGCCGACCAGAAAGATCCACATCAGCAAGTTGGACGCTACGGGATTCCCGACAAACCAACTGATAGGCGCGCGCATCGGCTTTCTCCGCCGGCCTTCGCCGGCTCAGATCATTTCCCGCACGGGCTGCACGACCATGCCGTCGACTACCGCCTGAATCGGCGAGATGCAGACGATTTCGCCCGGCGCCAGACCGCCGCTGATCAGCACCCGCTCTTCCTCGAACCGGAAAATCTCGATTGCGCGGAAATGCATCTTGTTTTCGGCGTCGACCACGAGCACCTGGTCGTTATTGCGGATCACCCCCCGCGGCAAGACGATGATGTCTTCGAGCTCGCGGCCGCGGATGGAAGCTTCGACGAACAGGCCGATGGGCAGGGGAATGGCGTCCTTGTCGCCTTGCCGGGGCTGGTTCACGCGAATGATGGTCTGCACGGTATTGCTGTTCGGGTCGATAGCGGCCTCGGCGCGCACCATGCGGCCCTTCCAGTGATGCCGCCGCCCGCCGTACATGCCCTCGAGACGGACCTCCGGCGCGACCGCCGGGTCGAGTTCGCCGCGAAAATCAAGCGGCACATCGAGATAGCCCAACTGCCGGATCGCCAGCGGCAGCCGCACTTCGACCACATTGGCGTCGAACAGCACGGCGACCTGCTGCGCCCGGTTGGCGTATTGGCCGAGTTCTACCTGCCGGGATTGGACGACGGCATCGAACGGCGCTCTCAATTCGGTCCGCTCAAGATCGACCCGGGCCTGCCAGAGCTGGGTTTCGATCTCATTGACGCGGGCGGCGGCGACATTGGCGAGGCGTTCGGCATTCTGGATCTGGGATTCGCTCGCCAGGCGGCGCTCGCCGAGTTCGCGCAAGCGTTCATATTCGGAACGGGCATGCAGTTCTTCGGCGACGGCCTGTTCCAGCGCGGCTTCGCCGCGAGCAAGCGCGATTTCATAGTCGCTGCTGTCGAGCCGCAGCAAAGGCTCGCCTGCGGCGACATAACCGCCCGCTTCGAGCCTGGGCGAGATCCACGCCACGGCGCCCGCGACCGGCGCAGACAGGTTTACCGTGCGCGCCGCTTGCACCTTGCCCTGGGACTCGACGAACAATTGCGTCGGCCCGGAACGAACCTCCGCGACCCGCACGGTGATCGGAACGATCTCGACAGGGGTTTCGTCGAGTTCGGCGGGATTGAGCGTCAGCCAGCCGGCGAACAGGACGCAGCCCGCCAAAATCCCTGTCGGAAGCAATACTCGCAACATGTCGTCAGCACCTCTTCTACTCTGAATAATTCCATCCATGGAATTATTCATCGTCGCAAGACAAAAGCGTGGTTTTGTCTTGCTCACGGATTCAATGGCTCGCGCCATCGAATCCGGCGGCGCATCCCTGCGCCGCAGGAAAGCTCCGATAAATCAGAGCTTCCCCGCAGCCTCCGAATAATTCCATCCATGGAATTATTCATCGTCGCAAGACAAAAGCGTGGTTTTGTCTTGCTCACGGATTCAATGGCTCGCGCCATCGAATCCGGCGGCGCATCCCTGCGCCGCAGGAAAGCTCCGATAAATCAGAGCTTCCCCGCAGCCTCCGAATAATCCCATCCATGGAATTATTCATCGTCGCAAGACACAAGCGCGGCTTTTGTCTCTGGTCCGCTATCTCTGGTCAGCGCGATTCCCGGCGGTCGCTGTCGAGGTATACGCGAGAAACCCCGATTCCGGTCGCATCGGCGCGAAGCCGACAACTATAAAAGCGTTCGCGCGAGTGTCCAGCAATGAATTGTGACAAGGCGGCGCAGACGATCGCGGCCGGGAGCAAGACCATTTCATGGATGGAATTGTTCAGGGAATACTCGACCTTACTTCCCGTCGCCGCGCGGGAGCAGGAAAAGCATCCGCACCTCGCGCAGGCGCTGGCCGCGGCCTGCCGCCATGGCCGGGCGGAAACGCAGGTCGCGCGCGGCAGTTCGCGCCAGGCGGCGGGAGCTGCGGTCGTCGGGCTCGACGGCGATGATGTCCACCGAAGAAACGTCGCCGCGGCTGTTGATGCGGAATGCCAGCTCCAGTTGATGGTAGTCGCGCTCGAATTCCCAGAATGCGGCGTCGGAAACCGGCGCGCGCACGTTCGGCGCGGACTCGTCCCAGGCCGTGAAGGGCGCCACGTGGAGCGCGTCTTCCTGCGCGGGCCGCCAGGACGCCAGCTCCGCTTCCTGGCGCGCCATCGCTTCCTCCAGCGTGGGATGGAAACGGCTGACCGGCAGCAATTGCGGGCGGCTGAAGAACAGGTCGACGCGCTCGGCGGCAACGCCCGCCTCGAGCAGCAGTTCCCGCGCTTCGCGATAGCGGCGGAAAGCGGTGCCGCGATTCAGCAGCAATTGGAAGTCCGCGCGATAGATCATGGCCATGGCCCGGCCTTCGGAATTGCCGGCCGCCTCGAAAATATCGACCATGTCGTCGATCTTGCCCATGCCTGCGCGCAGATAGCGTTCGCCCACCAGCGCGCCGGCTTCGATGACCGGGGTCACGGAGCCGGACCAGAGCGGATTAAAGGAAAACCCGCGGGCGGAAGTGCGCAATCCGGCCGCGCCATCGTGCCTGACGAGTTCGCGAACCGCGGCCCCGCTCAATCCTCCCCTGGTATTGAGCAGGCCGACAAGCTGATAGGCATTCATGGCGCCGGCATAGAGCCGGGGAACCAGGGCCGGGTTGTCTTCGCCGTAAAGTTCCCCGGCCGCGTCTTCGAGTTCCCCGATCAATTCCCGCGCTGCGAAGAAGTTCCGGGCCCGTTGGCGGCTGTCGGCGCCGGCGCCGCCCGTCAGACGCCAATAGGCCAGCATGTCGATTGCCCGCAGCAGGACTTCGGGATCTTCCTGTGCGGCGCTCAGATTGCGAATCAATTGCAGATGATCGGTGACTCCTTCGAAATCGCCGAGCGCGATCCCGGTCGAGACCATGTCTTCCAGCAGGGGAATCAATGCCGGACTTTCGAGGCCGAGGCTTGCGCGCGTCAAGGCGAGTTGGCGCTGCTGCAATTCCGCGACGCGCTCGTATTCGGACTGTTCCTCGAGCAGCCGGATCATGGCCCGCAAGGGTTCGATCAGCGACGGATCGAAGGGACCGTAGCTGGATTCCAGTTCCGCCAGCGCCTGTTGCTGGGCCCGCATCTGTTCGACCCAGTCGGTGTTTTCGGCGGCGCGCGGGGCGGCGGCGGAAATCGCCAATCCGCCCGCGCAGATCGAAACGCAAGACAACTTCGCCGCCGCCTGTATCGGAACCGCGAGTTTCATGCGTCAAGTATCCTCTGGATAATTCCATCCATGGCATTGTTCATCGCCGCAAGACAAGAGCGCGGGCTTGTACCGCGGGCATGCGCTGCGGGGAAGCACTGAACCTGATCAGGGCTTCCCCGACAATAACTTGATCTCTCGATGCTGTCGATACACACTCTCCGCTCAAGACAGGGAAGCTCTGATCAAGTCAGAGCTTCCCTGCGGCACATGGATGCGCCGCCGGATTCGATGGCGCAAGCCATTGCATCCGGGAGCAAGACAAAACCGCGCTTTTGTCTGCGGCAAAGAATAATTCCATGGATGGAATTATTCAGATAATACATAGTGTTGCGGGATCGTCCATGCATCGTTCGTTCGCTGTCGCCTGCGCCGCGCTGGCCTTTTTCGCCGGCGACGCGGCAGCCCAGGCCGGGCTCGGGATCGATAATTCCGAATTGCACGATATCGCCGGCGAATTCGCCTTCGTGCGCGTGCAATACGACAGCTATCACGACGGCGGTTTCTACGGCGGCCCCTGGCTGACCGATTTCCCCGCGTCGGACGAGAATTTCCTGCGCGGCGTGGCCCGGCTGACCAATGTGCGCGTCATGAGCGAGCCGATCGTCTTGCGCTTCGACGACGAGGAGATCTTCGACTATCCATTCCTCTACGCGCTGGAAATGGGCCGCAACGGCGGCCTGTCGCTGTCGCCGCGGGAAATCGAAAACCTGCGCGAATATCTGCTGCGCGGCGGCTTCCTGCTGATCGACGATTTCTGGGGCGAAAGGCAATGGGACGCCTTTTACCGGGATTTCTCGCTGCTCTTCCCGGAACGGGAACTTGTTGAACTGCAAGCCGATCACGAGATTTTCCACGCCTTTTTCGATATCGACGGGCCGCAAATGATTCCGGGCCGCGGCGGGCGCCGGGGTTTCGGCCAGGCGGGCATCGACGTGGCGAGCAACCACGCGATTCTGGACGATCACGGCCGGGTCATGGTGCTGATCAACTGGAATTCGGACATGGGCGACGGCTGGGAGCACACCTATGACCAGTGGTACCCGACGCGCTACGCCAATGCCGCCTACCAGCTGGGCATCAATTACCTGATCTATTCGCTGACGCATTGACGGCCGCGCCGAACCGCGGTCGGCGGTTGCTACGGCGCAGGCTCCTGGTCTGCTCCGAGCAATTCCAGCCGGCGGGCGCCGGCGAGGATGCCTTCGAGGCCGTAATTGCCTTCGTGGCAGGCGTATTCGTAAGGCATGGCGCCGGTGGCGTTGAAGACCATCTCGCCGCCCCATTCCCGGCTGTAATAGACCGGGTCGGAAACGGCGAATTCGTAGAGGATCCGGTCGTCGGCGATGCGCGTCAGACGCTCGACGATCTTGCCCTGCGGCGAAATCGGCGCCGCGCTCTGCGGCGCCTGCAAGGGATGCAGGTTGACCGTTTCCACCACCAGCGCATCGCCGTCCCAATTCGCCGCCGAATCGCCCAGCCAGGGCGCGTGCTGCGCCGGACGATGCGCGCCGCCGATGGGAATGATGCGCGCGTCGTGCACCATCTCCACCAGGATCATCAGATAGTCGTCGGTCTGTACGATCTGATAGAGATTGTTGTAGAGCACATTGCTCATCAACGGGCCGCCGGTGCCGCCGAAACCGATGATGCAGCGCTCGCCGAGCGAGCGGCCTTCGGGTCCATGATTGCCGGAAAATCGCTCCCGATACTGGCGGCGCAGATCATTGCCCTGTTCGGAAAAGGGAATCCTGCCGTTTTCGGGATAAGTGATCCAGGAAGTGCGGGCCTGACCGCCGATGACGCCGAAACGCGAGCCGGGATCGACCCAGAATGCGTTATAGCCCCGGCCCCTCGCCAGATCGCTGCCGTCGGGCAGTTGGCCCTGCACCTGGTTGTCGTCGGTCGCCTGGCGCACGTTCTGGTGGTTGTTCGCCGTTACCTCATCGAGCCGGTCGTCCGGAATCACCAGTCCGAACTCCTCGTAACCGGCGGCGCGCTGCAAGGTGGTCAGCGAGGCATTGGTCCAGAAACCCTGGAAATCCGGGTCGCCGGAAGGCGTGCGCGGCGGCTCATAGGCATCCTGGGCCATGGCGGCGCCCGACAGCGCGAGCGCGGCCATGGCGATCCCGGCAAAAATCTTCATATCCGACTCCCTCGCTCAGCAGACGCCCGCTTGCGGGACTACTTCCGCGAAAGCTAAATCACAAGCCGCCAATAATCAACAGGCAAGACCTGATTCGCCGGAACTTCCCCGCGGCGCATGCCCGCGGTGCAAGCCCGTGGTACAAGAAAACGCCGCCGGCCCCGGCGGCGCAAGCCATCGCATCCGGAAGCGAGACAGGACCGCGCTGTTGTTGTCTTGCGGCAATGAAGAATTCCATGGCTGAATTGTCCAGGGAAGCTCTGATCAAGTCAGAGCTTCCCTGCGGCACATGCCCGCGGTACGAGAGAGCGACGCCGGATTCAACGGCGCAAGCCGTTGAATCCGTCAGCAAGACAAAACCACGCTTTTGTTTTGCGGCAATGAATAATTCCATGGATGGAATTATTCAGAGGATACCCAGATGACTTGACGGTCGCGGAACCCGGCGAACGCTTCAGTTGGCCGCCTTTATCCCGTATGCTTTCCCCTGTTCACCCGCAAGCGATACTTTGGAGAGAAGCCGATGTCATTCCGTTTCCTGCTGGCCGCCCTGGCGCTGGCCGCCGGCGCGCCCGCCATGGCCCAGGTTCCCATCATTCAACCCGGTCCGCCGGGACAGCCGAGCCGCCAGATCAGCGCGGAAGAAGCGTCGAACCTCGCCGGACTGCGATATGCCGAAGCCGATGTGCGATTCATGCAAGGCATGATCTCGCATCATCGTCAGGCCATGGAAATGAGCGCCCTGGTGGATGCGCGCAGCAACCGCGAAGCGGTGGAAGCGCTGGCCGAGCGCATCGCCCTGTCCCAGGAAGACGAAATTTCCATGATGACCGGCTGGCTGGAAGACCGCGGTCTGGCTGCGCCCGCCGCCGGCGCGCATCATGATTCCGATTTCGATCTCATGCCGGGCATGCTTTCCGCGCAGGAGATGGAACAACTCGAAGCGGCCGAAGGCTTCGAGTTCGATTCGCTGTTCCTGAATTTCATGATCGACCATCATGAAGGCGCGCTGGAGATGGTCGACACGCTGCTCGATCAGCCGGGTTCGGCGCAGGACTCGGAACTGTACCGCTTCACCGCCGACGTCACCTCGGACCAGACCAGCGAGATCGAGCGCATGATCACCATGCTTTCCGGATTCTCGCCCGATCCCCGGGTGGCCCTGGCCCCCGGTTTCAGAGACGCCGGCGAGGCCGCGCTGAACATGCGCCTGGTGGCGTCGCTGCCCAAGCCGGAAGGCTTTTTCGATCCGGCCAATCCCAGCGGCTTGCCCAACCGCGAGGGCCGCGACGAGGAAACCCTGGCGCCCGATCCCGACGCGTCGGATGATCCCGCGCCCGAGCCGGTAAGCGACCCGGCGGCCGGCGAGGTCGCGCAGGAGACTCCGGTCGCCGCCGCGGAGGAAGATGACGAGAATTCCGAACCGCGTCCCTCCCTGCTCAATTTCGGCAATACCGATCTCGTGTTCGCCGGCGATGTGCTGGTCGCCGGCAATTACCATGGCTACAACGCCTACGACATCAGCGACCCGACCATGCCGCGACTGCTCAGTTCGGTTGTCTGTCCGGGCGGGCAGGGCGATGTTTCCATCGTCGGCGATTTGCTGATCATGTCGGTGGAACAGACTCGCGGCCGGCTCGACTGCGGCCTGCAAGGCGTCGCCGAGCCGGAAAGCGAGGAACGGTTCCGCGGCATCCGCATCTTCGACGTGAGCGATTTCCGCAGGCCGGCGCAAGTAGGCGCGGTGCAGACCTGTCGCGGCTCGCATACGCATACCGTGGTCACCGACCCCGACGACGACGGCAATATCTATGTCTACGGCTCCGGCACGAGCTCTGTCCGCGACGAGGAGGAACTCGCCGGCTGCTCCGACGAATCGCCGTTCGAGAACCCGGACTCCTCGCTATATCGCATCGACGTGATCCGGATCCCGGTCGCCGCGCCCGGCGAAGCCCGCATCGTCAATCGGCCGTTCATCTTTTCCGACCCGGAGACCGGCGTGGCCGCGGGGCTCTGGGAAGGCGGCGACCATGGCCCCGACACCCAGAATACGCGCATGACCAACCAGTGCCACGACATCACCGCCTTCCCCGAAATCGGGCTGGCGGCGGGAGCGTGTTCGGGCAACGGCATCCTGCTCGACATATCCGACCCGGCAAATCCGCGGCGGGTCGACGAAGTCATCGATCCCGGCTTCGCTTACTGGCACTCGGCGACTTTCAACAACGACGGCAGCAAGGTCATTTTCACCGACGAATGGGGCGGCGGCGGCCGGCCCCGCTGCCGCGCCTCGGATCCCCTGCACTGGGGCGCCGACGCGATCTACGACATCGTCGACGGGCAGATGGAATTTCGCAGTCACTACAAGATGGCCGCGCCCCAGACCGACACCGAGAACTGTGTGGCGCACAACGGCTCGCTGGTTCCCGTGCCCGGCCGCGATATCTTTGTCCAGGCATGGTACCAGGGCGGCGTTTCCGTGGTCGATTTCACCGATTCCGCCAATCCGGTGGAGATCGCCTTCTTCGATCGCGGTCCGCTCGACAAGGAAGAACTGATCACGGCGGGCTATTGGTCCACCTATTGGTACAACGGCTATATCTACGGCACCGAAATCGCCCGCGGACTCGATGTGCTGCAATTGCAGCCCAGCGATTTCCTGACCGTGAACGAAATCGCCGCGGCCTCGCTGCCGCACGGCGCGACGACCTTCAACGCGCAGCGGCAGGCCATGTTCCGCTGGCCGGCCGACCCCGTGGTGGCCCGCGCCTATCTCGACCAGTTGGCGCGCGGCGACAACCTGTCGGCGGCGCGGCGGCAGGAATTGAGCGAAGCGCTCGACGAGGCCCAGGACGCCCTCGACCGCGGCGCGGGCGATGCGGCCGCGGCCGCTCGGCTGCGAGATCTGGCGCAAGCATTCGAGTCGGCCTCGACTTCGGCTTCCGGCGCCGCGGAGAACCGGCTGGCGGCGCTGGCCGATACGCTGGAGGGGATAGCCGACCGCCTGTAAGGCGATGCATGTCCAGACCCCGAATCGTCGGCGGCGATATGCCGGCGAGCGGGCTATGTCTTCTCTGAATAATTCCATCCATGGAATTATTCATTGCCGCAAGACAAAAGCGTGGTTTTGTCTTGCTCCCGGATGCAACGGCTTGCGCCGTTTCATCCGGCGGCACATCCGTGTGCCGCAGGCAAGCTCCGATAGATCAGAGCTTGCCTCGTCTTCTCTGGATAATTCCATCCATGGAATTGTTCATTGCCGCAAGGCCAAGGCACGGTTTTGTCTTGGTCTTGCGTGCGGATGCAATGGCTTGCGCCGTCGAATCCGGCGCTGCTCTTTTGTACCACGGGTTTGTACCACGGGTTTGCACCGCGGGCGGGTGTCGGGTCAATTGATCCGGCGCAGCAAGGTCCAGCCGACAATGGCGCAAAGCAGGATCGGCGCGGCGGCGGCGAGCAAGGGCGGCAGCCCGAACAGCAGGCTCGCCGGCTCCATGACGCGTTGCGCGATAGTGAAGATCAGGCCCGCCGCAAGCGCCACGAACACCCGGTACCCCATGGTCGCCTCGCGCAACGGGCCGAAGACGAAGAACGCCGCGATCAGGACGAGCGCCAGCGTCGACAGCGGCTGCAGCAACTTCTGCCAGAAAGCGAGGAAATGCGCGTTGCTGTCGAGTCCTTCCGCGGCCAGGAAGCGAGCCATTCGGTAAAGCCCCGAAATCGATTGCTGATCCGGCTCGACCAGCAAGGCGCCGAGCAGTTCCGGCGACAATTCCGCCCGCCATTCCTGTGCCGCATGATTGCGCGCGACTATGCGGTCGCCTTCGAGCGCGCTTTCGCGCACATCGCGCAACAGCCAATACGGCCCGCCCGCGGCGGCGACGAATTCCGCGGTCTCGGCGAAACTCGCCGCCAGCAGCCGGCGGTCGCCGTCGGTTCGATAGCGGCTTACTCCGATGAGCGAGGCGCCGTCGGAGTCGACGGCGTTGATATGGACGAACTCGTCGCCGGTCTTGTACCAGGCGCCCTGGTCAAAACCCGCGGCGCCGCGCAAGGTCGCGCGGGCGCCTTGCGCGGCGCGCTCGAGCGGCGGCGCGATATATTCTCCCAGCAGCAGGCCGAGCAACATGATCGCCAGGGCGGGCTTGAGCACGGCATAAACGATCCGCCCCGCCGAAACGCCCGCGCTTTGCATGACGACAAGTTCGTTGCGCGAAGCGAGGACGCCGAGCCCGATCATGGCGCCGCCGAGAGCGGCGAAGGGCAGCAATTCATGGATGCTCGCCGGCGCGGTCCAGAGCACGAAAACCAGCGCGTCGAGGGTCGAATAGCCTGCATCGACATCCCGCAGCTGGTCGACCAGGGCGAAGGTCATGTCCAGCAAGGCAATGACGGCGACCGCTCCGGCGGTCGCCAGAATCATCGCATTGCGCACCAGGCGGTCGAGCTTTTTCATGCGCGCCGCCCGCCGGACATGCGGCCCCGGCGCATGGCGATCAGCCCCAATGCGAGAAAAGCGGCGTGCGCCAGCCAGCAAGCGTATCGGGCGCCGCCGTCCGCCGCCGCGTCGCGGCAGAATTCGAGCAAGGCAAAATAGACCACGTACAGGAATGCCGCGGGCACCAGCTTGAAATAGCGGCCCTGGCGCGGCTGCACGCGGCTCATGGGCACCGCGAGCACGGCGAGCACGGGAACGAGCATGACCAGCGACAGTCGCCATTGCAGTTCGCTCGCGTGAACCGGGTCCGTCGAACCGATCAGGTCCAGGGTCGCGACCGTCGATTGCCTGGGCGTCGCCTCGAAATCCGCCGGCTGCGGCAACAGGATGGACAGGGCGTCGAAATGGCCGACGCTGAACTCGGCGCCGCCCGGAACGCCGTCGTACTGGGCAACGTTCTCCATGCGCATGAAACGGGCGCCGGTCGCTTCGTCGATTACCGAGCGGGCGCTTTCGGCGAACACGATCACCGGCGCGGCGCCGGATTCGGCGCCGTCCCCGGAAACCGCCACGAAGACATTCCGCAATTCGCGGCCGCCCGTCCCGGCATTGCTCGCGCTTTCGGTCCAGGTTACGCGCTCGCCGCCGCCGAAATCGCGAAACTGCCCCGCCGCGATCAGATCCAGTTCGGTCAAATCTCCCTGGCCTTGCACGATGGCTTCGGCATGCCGCATGCCCCAGGGCGCCGCCGCGAGACTCAGGAATCCCATGAGCGCCATCAACGCCGTCGCGATGCCGAGAGTAATCCGCGCGAGACGGGCCTGGCCGATGCCGGCGCCCATGAGGCTGACCATCTCGTTCTCGGCGTACATGCGGCCATAGCACAGCACGATGCCGAGCAACAGGGCGAGCGGCAGGATGACGAGCAGAAACTCCGGCAGGCGATAAAGCATGATCAGGAACAGGGCGTCCGCCGCCTTCTGCCCGTTCGCGGCCTCGCCGAGGTATTGCATGAAGCGCGAAACCACCGCGACAGCGAGCAGGATCAGCGCGACCGCGGCGGTCGTCTGCAATACCTGGCGCGCGAGATAGCGGAATATGATCAATTGGCCGCCGCCGATCCGGACAAGGACTTCAAGCCTCGGGGTATTTTCTGAATAATTCTATCCATGGAATTATTCATTGCCGCAAGACAAAACGTGGTTTTGTCTTGCTCCCGGATTCGGCGGCTCGCGCCGTCGAATCCGGCGGCGCTCTCTTGTACCGCGGGCATGTCCCGCAGGAAAGCTCCGACCTGATCAGCGCTTTCCCGCGAGCTTTCCAGGCGTCGCTCGCTTGCCCGGAATTTTTACAATGCGTCATGAAATGCCGAGCGCCGCGTCGGACAGCAGCTGGTCGGGCAGGGCCGCGGCGCGCGCGGCGCTGAAATGCGCCGCGGCGCGCGGCAGCGCCTGCGCGGCGTAGAAATTGCAGATGCGGATGCGGGACTCGTGGAATCGAGGATCCTGCTCCATGGCCGCTGCCGCCGCCAGCGCCGATTTCAGCAACAGCCAGCCGCCGATCAACGCGCCGCAGCCCAGCAGGAAATCGACCGCGGCCGCGGCCCGGGTCTGGTCGCTTTGCCGCAATAGCCAGGCAAGCAACTGCTCGGCCTGCCGCCGACTCGCCCGCACCGACGCGGCCGCCGCGGCAAGCCGGCCGGACTCTTCGGCAAGAGCGCAACTTTCCCCGACTTCCCGCAACAGCCGCGAAAATTCGGCGCCGCCGTCGCGCCGCAACTTGCGGCCGACGAAATCGTTCGCCTGGATCGCCGTCGCGCCTTCGTAAATCGTCGTGACGCGCGCGTCCCGCACGATCTGCGCGACGCCGGTCTCCTCGACATAACCCATGCCGCCATGCACCTGCATGCACATCGAGGCGACTTCCTGGACAGCCTCGGTACACCAGCCCTTCGCCACCGGCACGAGCAATTCGAATCGACCGCGCGCGTCCCGCTCGCCGGCGCGCGCCCGGTCCAGCGCCCCCGCGGCCGCGTAGCAGATGGCGCGGCCGGCTTCGGTGAGCGATTTCATCAGCATGACCATGCGCCGCACATCGGGATGGTGGATGATGGCGCCGTCCGCGCGGCCGGGCGGCCTGCCCTGCACTCTTTCGGCGGCGTATGCGACCGCCTTCTGGCAGGCCAGTTCGGACAGGCCCACCGCTTCCAGACCGACATGCAGCCGCGCGTTGTTCATCATCGTGAACATGCAGGACAGGCCCCGGTTTTCTTCGCCGACGAGCCAGCCGACGGCGCCCTCGCCGTCCGCGCCGTAGGCCATGGCGCAGGTGGCGCTGCCGTGAATGCCCAACTTGCGCTCCAGCGCGATGGGCCGCACGTCATTGCGTTCGCCGGGCGCATTGTCGGCTCCGGGCAGGTATTTCGGCACCAGGAACATGGAGATCCCGCGCACGCCCGGCGGCGCGCCGTCGACGCGCGCGAGCACCAGGTGGACGATATTCTCGGCCATGGCGTGATCGCCCCAAGAGATGAAGATCTTCTGGCCGAAGATGCGATAGCAGTCGCCCGCGGGAACCGCCCGGGCGCGAATCGCGGCAAGGTCCGAGCCGGCCTGGGGCTCGGTGAGGTTCATGGTGCCTGTCCAGCGGCCGCTGACCATCTGTTCGAGGTAGCGCGCGCGCAATGCCTCGTCGCCATGCGATTCGAGCGCTTCGGCGGCGCCCATGCCGAGCATGGGGCAGATGGAAAAACCGAGATTGGCGGCCGCCCACATTTCGGAAACAGCGACATTGACCGCGTGGGGCAGTCCCATGCCGCCGAATCGGGGGTTCGCCGCGCAAGCGTTCCAGCCGCCCGCGACGAACTGCCGGTACGCCTCGGCGAAACCCGCGGTCTCGCGCACCTGGCCGTCGACGATCCGGGGCGGGTCGGTTTCGCCGGCGCCGTTGAGAGGCGCAAGCACGTTTTCGGCAAATTTCGCCGCTTCTTCCAGAATGGCGGACACCAGTTCCGGGCTGACTTCCTCATATGGCGCAAGGTTGCGGAGCGCGTCGACTCCGGCCAATTCGCGCAGCAAGAACCGCATCTCCCGCAACGGCGCCCGGTAACTCATGGCTTCCCCCGTGAAATCCTCGTGTCGGAGCCTGTCAGGCGCCCTCTGACCCATTCCCTCGGATGTTTCCTGAATAATTCCACCCATGGAATTATTCATTGCCGCAAGACAAAGGGATTATATACGCAACGCGAATCCGTTTATTTGCGCGGGCCGCGGCCCTGAGCTCGCCCAGAGCGGAAGCGAACCGGGCCGGTCGCCGGCAGATGACAAGGGCGCCGGAGAATGAGAACATTCGGCCCGACTTGCGGCGCGCCGGGAAAGGAACATGAAGACACGAATCACCGAGTTGTTCGGGATCGAGCATCCCATCATTCAGGGCGGCATGCATTACGTCGGTTTCGCCGAATTGGCCGCGGCGGTGTCCGAGGCCGGCGGACTCGGCGTCATTACCGCGCTGACCCAGAAAACCCCGGCCGATCTCGCCAACGAGATCGCCCGCGCCCGGGACATGACCGACAAGCCCATCGGCGTCAACCTGACTTTTCTTCCCGCCGTCAAGGCACCCGACTATCCCGGCATGGTCGAGGCGATCATCGACAGCGGCGTCGCGATCGTGGAAACCGCCGGCAACAATCCCCAGCAGGTGCTGCCCCGGCTGAAAGACGCCGGCGTCAAGGTGATCCACAAATGCACATCGGTGCGGCACGCGCTCAAGGCCCAGCGCATCGGCTGCGACGCCGCCAGCATCGACGGCTTCGAATGCGCCGGCCATCCCGGCGAGGACGACATCCCCAACATGATCCTGCTGCCGCGCGCCGCGGACGAGCTGGAAATTCCCTTCGTCTCTTCCGGCGGCCAGGCCGACGGCCGCTCCCTCGTCGCCTCGCTCGCCATGGGCGCCGACGGCATCAACATGGGCACCCGCTTCATGGCCACGAAAGAAGCGCCGATCCACGAGAATGTCAAGCAGGCCATCGTCGCGGCCGACGAATTGCAGACCCGGCTGATCATGCGGCCGCTGCGCAATACCGAGCGCGTGCTGAACAATGCCGCGGTGGAAAAGCTGCTCGAAAAGGAAAGACAACTCGGCAAGGAACTCCGCTTCGAAAACATCATGGAGCAAGTCGCCGGCATCTATCCAAGAATCATGCTCGAAGGCGAAATAGATGCCGGCGCCTGGTCCTGCGGCATGGTCGCCGGACTGATCCGCGATATCCCCGCGGTCGCAGAACTCATCGAGCGCATCATGAGCCAGGCCGAACAGATCATCCGCGGCCGGCTCGAAGGGCTGCTCGCCGCCTGATCGGCCGCGCCCCGCGGGCGAACCCGGCCTGCCCCGGGCCGGGCGGCGCCCCGCCCGGTCGCGGCCCGCGGGCGAATTCGGCATTCCCCGCCGGCACCGGGCCGGATGCGGCCCGCGATGCGCCGCCCGCGGCCCATCCGATGCATTCCCCGGGGTTTTGGTAATATTCGCGGCTCGTCCGCAACAGGGGCCGCGCATGAACGACGCCGCGTCCGATTCCAGTCCGCTCGATGTGCTGATTGTCGGCGCCGGGATTTCCGGGATCAGCGCCGCCTGTCATCTGGAGCGCGAATGCGCCGGGAAGAAATACGCCATTTTCGAGGCGCGGAACGAGATCGGCGGAACCTGGGATCTGTTTCGCTTTCCGGGGATTCGCTCGGACAGCGACATGTACACCTTCGGGTTCGGCTTCAGGCCCTGGACCAATCCCCGAACGATATCCGACGCCGCCGCCATTCGCGACTACCTGCGGGAGACCGTCGACGAATACGGCATCCGCGACCGCATCCGTTTCAGGCGCAAGCTGATCTCCGCCGCATGGGACAGCCGCGCCGCCGTCTGGACCGCCGCGGCGGTGGACGACGAAGGTCGGGAATCCCGGATTGCGGCGCGCTTCCTGTTCATGTGTTGCGGCTATTACGACTACGCGGCCGGCTATACGCCCGACTTGCCCGGCCTCGGGGATTTCGGCGGCCCGGTCGCGCATCCGCAGCATTGGCCGCAAGAACTCGATTATTCGGGCAAGCGCGTGGCGGTGATCGGCAGCGGCGCGACGGCGGTGACGCTGATTCCGGCCCTCGCGGAAAAGGCCGCGAAGGCGACCATGATCCAGCGCTCGCCGAGCTATATCATTTCCCGCCCCGGCAAGGACCGCGCCGCCGCCCTGCTCGATGCGCTATTGCCCGCGCGCTGGGCCGCCGCCTGCAATCGCTGGCGTTTCACGCGCCTGCAAGACATGGTCTACCGGCGCTCGCGCGAGCATCCCGAAAAGATGAGGGACTACCTGCTCAAGCGCGTGCGCGAGGCGCTCGGCGACGACTGCGACGCGGCGCGGCATTTCACGCCGGATTACGAGCCCTGGACTCAGCGCCTCTGCCTGGTGCCCGACAACGACCTGTTCCTGGCGATCCGGGCGGGCAAGGCCGATGTCGTCACCGGCAAGATCGAACGCATCGCCGAACATGGGGTATCGATGGCCCACGGCCAGTTTGTCGAAGCCGATATCCTCGTCACCGCCACCGGCCTGAACCTGCGAATGTTCGGCGGCGCACGCCTGTTCCGCGACGGCGAGGCATTCGATCCGGCAAGCGCCGTCAACTATCGCGGCATGATGCTTTCGGGCGCGCCGAACCTGATCTATACCTTCGGCTATGTCAACGCTTCCTGGACCTTGCGCGCCGACCTGAACTCGCGCTGGTTCTGCAAGTTGCTCAAGGCCATGGACGCGCAAGGCGCGCGCCGATGCGAGCCGGTGCTGGACGAAGACACAACGGCCCTGCCGGAACTCGACTGGATAGCCGACTTCAATCCCGGCTACATGCGCCGCTCCATGCATCTCTTTCCGAAACAGAAAGACCGCGCGCCCTGGCGCAATACCCAGGACTACCTGCTTGACCGCAAACAGCTCGCGCAGGCCCTGATCGAAGACGGGGCCTTGCGACTCAGTTGATCATTTCCCGAATAATTCCATCCAATGACGCGGTCCGGGCAGGACCATCCCAAAGTCGCGGCGAGTCCAGGTTCGCGCGCCGAGGTGCAGCGAGATGGCCCGTCCGTGGTCCGCCGGCGCGTCGAGCAGTCGGGGATTTTGGCGGGCCGGCGCTTTCCGGGCCATTGATTCCGAGCTTTTCGGCAATCCGGAAACGACTTTGGAACAGTCCGGGGCCGGCTCCAACCCTCCGCTGGATGATGCTAGAATCCGGGCTTGCGGAATCACCGACCAATGCGACAGGAGATGTCATGAAACAAATACTGCTGATGTTGGCGCTTGCCTCGACCGGCCAACTTGCGTTGACGCAAGCGCAGCCTCCGGCATCGCCGCCGGCGGACTGGGGCCCGGTATCGATCAATCTCGAAAGCATCCCCTATCCTTACCCGGTCCAGTTCCTGAAGCGCAATATCATGGGCCAGGATGTGCGGGTCGCCTTCATGGACGCCGCGCCCGCCGGGCCGGCCAACGGCCGCGCCGTGGTCCTGTTGCACGGCGGCAGCTATTACGGCTGGTATTGGGGCGAGACCATGCGCGCCCTGGCCGGCGAAGGCTATCGCGTCATCGCCGTCGACCGGCTCGGCTGGGGCCGTTCTTCCAAGCCCGTCCTCCCCTACTCGCCCGGCCTGCACTCAGCGAACATCAAGGCGATCCTCGACCATCTCGGCGTCGAACAGGTCGCCATCGGCGGCCATTCGATGGGCGGACGCATGGCGAGCCATTTCGCCTACGTCTATCCGGAAACCGTGACCCACATGTTCATGGTCAATCCCATCGGCCTCGGCGACCCGTCGCGGGCGCGGCCATATCGGGATCCCGCTTCCTCCGGCGAGGTCGAGTCCGACCTGCAACAGGTCTACGAGCGCGAGCTCGCCCTGGAAATGCGCCGCGTCGCCGAATGGAAGCCGGAACATCTGGAGCACGTGCGCATCCGCTACGGCTACGCGCTCAGCGGCGAGTATCCGCGGCTGAACCTGGTGCGGGCCTTGAACGGCAATATCACCGAACAACCCATCCGGGCCTATTTCCCGCAGATCAACGTCCCCGCGCTGCTGGTCGGCGGCGAAGAAGACGGACCGGACTATCCCGACCTGAGCCGGGCCGCGGTGGACTTGTTGCCGAACGGCGAACTCGAACTTTTCCCCGGCATCGGACACAATCCGCATCTGGAAGCGCCGGAACTGCTGAACGCGGCGATTATCCGCTTCATCGGCAGAGGCACATAGCGCCGGAGAGGATACCTGAGCGTATCCAGTTCGGGAGGGTCCGGAAGGATGAAGAGAATCTGTCTGGCCTGCGTCGCGGCCGCCATGTTCGCGGCGGCGGGAAGCGCGGCGGCGCAAGGCAGGCCGCCGGCGCGGAACCTCGATCCGGAAGCGGGCATTTCCGCGATCCTGCTGGGCACCGGCGTGCCGCTGCCGAATCCGCAGCGGGCCTCGGCGTGCACGGCGCTGATCGCGGGCGACCGGGTATTTCTCGTCGACACCGGCCGCAATTGCATCGTGCCGCTCGACCAGGCCGGCATTCGCGATCTCGACGGTATTTTCTACACGCATTACCATTCGGACCATTTCATCGGGCTCGGCGAGATATTGCTCAACTTCGGCATTGCCGGCGTCGACCATCCGATTCCGGTGCATGGACCGCCGGGCGCGGCGGAAGTGGTGGCCGGGATCACCGCCGGCTATCGGCTCGACCTCGAATATCGGATCGCCCATCACGGCGAGAAGTTCAGCGCGGCCGTGATGGATCCGCCGGTCACCGAACATGAGCCGGGAGTGGTGCTCGACGAAGACGGCCTGACCGTGACGATGTTTCCGGTCTGCCACGAGCCCATCGAGCCTGCGGTAGGCTATCGCTTCGAATATCGGGGCCAGATCGTGGTGATCTCGGGCGATACGCGCGTCTGCCCGGATTATGCCGCGGGCGCGGAAGGCGCCGACCTGCTCGTCAGCGAGGCCGAAAACGCCGCCATGTTCGATGCCGCGCTCGCCCTGGCGAGGGCCGCGGGCAACACGCGGCAACTCGAGATGATCGAAGAAGGCATGGAATACCATGCCGAAACTCTGGCCTTGGCGCGAATGGCCCAACAAGTCGGCGTCAGGAAACTCGCCCTCACGCACCTGTTCCCCTCGATCGCGCCGAACGAAACCGCGGAAGCGCTTTTTATCGAAGGCATGAGCGACTATTTCGACGGCCCGATCATCGTCGGCCGCGACGGCATGGAAATCGCGCCCTGAACCGCGCCCGGGGATCAGCCCCGGGGGTCGGGCGCGAGTTCGCGCTTGAAGCGCTTGAAGTTGCGCACGTAGGCGGCGGCGCTTTCGAGCAACATGGCCTTTTCCTCGCCGGTCAATTGCCTGACGACGCGCGCCGGAGAACCGAGCACGAGCGATCCATCGGGAATCTGCTTGCCTTCCGCGACCAGACTGTTGGCGCCGACCAGGCAGTCGCGGCCGATATTCGCGCCGTTGAGCACCACCGAATTGATGCCGATCAGGGAATTGTCGCCGACGGCGCAGCCATGCAGCATGGCCTTGTGGCCGACCGTGACATTGCGGCCGATGGTCAGGGGAATGCCCGGGTCGGTATGCAATACCGCAAGATCCTGCACATTGGAATTCTCGCCGACGGAGATCAGGTCGTTATCGCCGCGCAAGACAGCGTGATACCAGATGCTGACATTGTGCTCGAGCCGCACGCGGCCGACGACGACGGCGTTCTCCGCGACGAACCAGTCGTCGCCGGCGATATCGACTTCGGCATTGCCGAGCTTGTATAACATTGCTGGATTCCTCCGATCTCGCGCGCGGCGCCGGGAGCCCGCGCGACAGCAATCCTGATCCGCCGGGGAAGCCCTGATCAAGTCGGAGCTTCCCCGGGCATCCTCTGCATGATTCCAGCCATGGAATCATGCATGGCCGCAAGACAAAAGCGCGGTTTTGTCTTGCTCCCGGATTCAATGGCTTGCGCCATCGAATCCGGCGACGCTCTCTTGTATCGCGGGCATGTGCCGCAGAGAAGATCCGACTTGATCAGAGCTTCCCTAATACTCGAATCGCACTCCGGCCATCACGCCGCGGCCCGGTTCGGGCGCATAGTTCTTCAGCATGGACACGTGATTGCGAATCTCCTCGTCGAGCAGATTATCGCCGCGCAGGAACACTTCCAGACTGCTGTCATCGCCGACGTCCCAACGGTAGTCGGCGTATAGCGAGACCGATGTATACGCGGCGGTGGGCAGTTCGAGTTCGGCCACGTCCTCCTGCTCCCAGGCGCGGGCGGCATGCAGGCGAATGCTCCAGTTGTCCCCGAACCAGCGCAGTTCGGCGCCCATCCTGGCGGCCGGAATGCGCGGCACATGACCGCCGGAGTCGAATTCGGCGTTCACCATATCGCCGAACAGGCCCAGCGCTACCGACGAATCCTCGCCTTGCCGCAAGTTGAAGGAAACCTCGCCTTCGATACCGGTAAAGCGCGCGTCCCTCGCGAAATAGCCGGCGATTTGCTGCTCCTCGAATTCTTCGCCCGTCAGATCGAGAAAAATGAAATTGTCGACCTGATTGTAATAGGCGCCGATCTCGCCGGCGACATCGCCGAACCAGCGATAGCCGAACTCCAGGTTGGTGGAGGTTTCCTCTTCCAGCAGCGGATCGCCGATTTCCAGCAAGTCGGTGGCGGCATGCAATACCAGATCTTCATCGTCGTCGAAACGGGAACAGGTGTCGGTGGAAATATTGGAATACAGCTCTTCCACCGTCGGCGCCCGTTGCGAGCGGGAAACGCCGAACAGCAGATTGCCGTCGTCGGCGCCCAGTTCATAAAGCACGCTGCCGCTGAGGCTCATGATGTCGCCGCCATATTCGCAGCGGCCCTCGGGGTCGATGCCCTGGTCCTCGAATCGAATGCCGAGTTCGCCGGTCCAGTTCGCGCCGGCGTAGCGCTCAATGGCGAAGATTCCGGTCGAATCGATATCGGATTTCGCAATAAAGGCTTCCTCGCCGGCAGCGCTGAACACGGTATCGGAGAATTGCAGGCCCCAGACGCCGGTCCAGTTTCCGACCGGAACATGCGTCAACAGAACGCGGCCTTCGGTCCCATCGTTCTCATAGTGGATGCCGACCTTGCGGCCGCCGTCTTTGAAAAATTCGATATCGTCGTGCACATAATCGGTGAATCTCGCCGTGGCGCGAATGCTTTCGACGAAACCTCCGTCGGGCCGCCACTCGCCCTTGAGATCGTAGCGGATTTTCTCCATGGCGATGCGAACGAATTCGACCTCCCCATGGCCGTGGTCGTCATGATCGTCTTCGTGATCTCCTTCCTCGTGTCCTTCTTCGTGTTCCTCCTCGTGCTCTTCGTGTTCTTCTTCGCCGTGGGCGTGGACATGAACGCCGAGCGGAAGACCGTAGTCCTTTTCGACCTTGCTCATGGAAACGCCGAAGAAGCCGTTATCGCCGACGAAGGAAAATCCGATATTGCCGCCATTGGACTCGGCATCGGAATTGCCTATGAAGCCTCTGGTGTTCTCGAACTCTTCATGTTCGTCTTCCTCGTGATGATGTTCGTCGTGATGATCTTCTTCGTCATGATCTTCTTCGCGATGTTCGCGCAGCAGCGCCTCGAGCGCTTCGACGGCTTCCTCGTCGACGGCGTAGCCGCTGATCTCGACATTGTCGTTGCGGCTTGCGAAAGCATCGAGATGGAAAGCCAGATTGCCCGCCGCGCCGTCGACCCGGACCCGGGTTTCGTTCCGGGAACTGACGGTGTCATGGCTTTGCTGGATGACGAAAACGGCTTCCTCCGGCAGACTTTCGGGAATCCGGTTATCGATGACATTGACAATGCCGCCGACGGCGCCGCTGCCGTAAAGCAGGGCCGAAGGCCCGCGAATGACTTCCAGCCGGTCCGCCAGCGTCAGGTTCACGGCATTGGCGTGGTCGGGGCTGACGCTCGACGCGTCGGTGATGCCGAGCCCGTTTTGCAGGACTTTCACGCGATTGCCCGATTGGCCGCGGATTACCGGATGCCCCGCGCCGGGGCCGAAAGACGCGTTCGCCAGGCCGATTTCGTTCTTCAGCGTGGCGCCGAGACTATCGTTGATTCTCTCCCGCAGCGCCGTGCCGGAGAGGATGCCGACCGGCAGCGTGGCTTGCGCCTCCGATTGCTGGAACGGCGCGCTTGTCACGATCTCTTCGATCCTGTCCTCGTCACGCTCGGCCGCTTGCGCGAGCGCGCCGCCGGCATGACCGACCGCCAGCGCGAGACTGACGGCGACTGACAATTTCTTGCGTTGATTGTTCATTGCATACCTCGGGAATAGATGATTTTCGATGACGCAAGCCATCGCGTCCGGGAACAGGATGTCGCGAAAGACATCTATCCCGGGCACGCATTCCGCGCCGACGATGCCGGGAGATTCGCTGATCTCGCGGCCAGAAAATATGCGGTGGTTGCGGTGATGAACCGAAATTCGCCGCTTCGAGCCGGCCGCGCGCGCCGGTATCGCAACCAGGAGGGCGCCCGTCTGGCCGAAGCGGAAATCCAGGAACTGTCGATCAGGCGCGGGGAGGGGCTCTCGAACGCAGATCTAGCAACGGCAGGAATGGCGATTCCGTCCGGATATCGAGCCATTCGTGTCGCGCCGGCCTGACCGGATCATGGGCATGGCCGGCCGCGATGAAATCAGTGCCCGAACCGATCCTGAGGCAGATATCGCAGTCGTGATGAACTTCCAGGTCGTCCAGGTCGTCGCCGTGGCTATGGACGAGCGCCGCGCCCTGGACAAACAGCAACAACAGGGAAACGGAGACCACAAGCGGCAATGACCGGAACCGGTCTCCGCTCGCAGCGTCGTATTCGTTTCGCATATGCTCCATGCCGGTCATCCGTAGCGAACGGGCACGCCAAGCCGAAAGCGGCATGTCAGGCCAGGGTCGAATGATGAATCGAAATCTACCGCTTCGAACCGAACTCGTGCGCCGGTATCGCAACCAGGGCGCTACGTCTTGCCGAAGCGGAAATCGAGGAATTGCCGATCAGGCGCGGGGAGGGGCTCTCGAACGCAGGTCGAGCAACGGCAGGAATGGCGATTCCGTCTGGATATCGAGCCATTCGTGTTGCGCCGGCTTGACCGGCTCATGGACATGGTCGGCCGCGATGAAATCAATGCCCGAACCGATCTTGAGGCAGATATCGCAGTCGTGATGAACTTCCAGGTCGTCGCCGTGGCTATGGACGAGCGCCGCGCCCTGGACAAACAGCAACAACAGGGAAACGGAAACGACAAGCGGCAATGACCGGAACCGGCCTTCGCTCGCAGCGTCGTATTCGTTTCGCATATGCTCCATGTCGGTCATCCGTCGCGAACGAGCCCACCAAGCCGAAGGCGGCATTATCAGGCCAAAGTCGAATCTGGTCCAGCAATTCCCGCCAAGTCGTCTTGCGACGCTGATGGGCGGCATTTTGGCGCGGATGGCCGGTTGGCGGATCGATTGGGGAAGGTTGCCTCTCCGGCCGGCGCCGGATGAGTCGTTTGGCTGCGTTGTTTCCCCGAAGAACCCGCTCGTCGCACACCCGGCCACGGCGAGGGGTCAGGAGGTGTCGAAGGGCACCAGTTCGGTTCGGCGGTAGCCGAAGGCCATGGCCCGGTACAGGGCCTCCCAGCCCGGAATGAAGAACTCCAGAAACAAGCGGCGCAGCCGTTCCCAGAAGTATGTCGGGCGGCCCTCCCGCTCCCGCGCCGCCTGAAACAACGCGCAGCAGCGCTGCTGAATCTGGTCGATCAAAAAGGCCAGCATCGTCAAACCGGCAAACACCGTCGCCAGATGCCGCTTGCCGTGGCCGAAGTTGTGCTCGAAGCCGTAGCCTTGGTTCTTCAGGGTGTTGAACGTCTCGTTCTCGATGCGCCAGCGCGCCCGTCCGGCGCGCATCAGCGCCTCCGCATTCGATGCCGTGACCGCCAGGTCCGTAACCCAGCAAAAGTGCTGTTCCCGACCCTTGGGTCCGGTTTCCCAATATTCCAGAAAGTTCACCTCCAGGTCGAAATTCGCGTCGTTGAGCGGCACGCCGTTGAGAAAGCGATACCGGCGCCGCGCGCCGTCCTCGCCTTGCGTCTCGACCACCCGCGTCGCCGGCGAAGAAGCCACCCGATCGAACAACTCCGCATGGTCGCCCGGCTTCACTCCCAGCACAAAGCGCATGTCCAATTCCCGCAACAGCCGGATGTGCGGACCGTTCGAGGCCAACGCATCCTCCACCACCAACAGCTTCAGGTGCGGATGCTCGCGACGCACATCCCGCAGCAAACGCTTGGCCGCGTTGCGCTCGCAGTCGTTCTTCCGCGCGCCGTCCGCGCGCAGGATCGGCTCCGGCGCCAGCGGAAACACCTCGCGATGCGCCGGATGCGCCAGCACCGCGCCCAGCACCTGGTGATAGTAGCTCACGCGACCGTCCCGGTGACGCCGCTCGCAGCAATGCGCGCAATGCACATGCTCCGAGGAGAAGTAGCCCGTGCCGTCCACCGACAACAGATAGTGGCCGTCCAGCCAGGCGAAGTCCCGCAGCCCCCCGCCGCGCTGCAACGCCGCGAACACGCGCTTGAAGGCCCGCCGCAGCGCGCGCGGGTCCACTTGGTCCAGACGCTCGCGCATGGCCGTGTCCGACGGCGCGCGCTCCACCCCGTACAGGCTTTTCAAGTTCGACCGGATGCGCTCCTCGCCCCGCGCGTCCTGCTCAAAACGCAACAGCGACGGATACTTCAGCCCGAACATCGCCAGCGCCGACATCAGACAGTCCGTCAGGGTCAGGCCGCGGCTCGCAACCGGGTTCTCGATGCGATCAAAACAATCGCGCGCAATCCGGAGCAATCCCGGGGCGCCGAGCGTCTTGCGAAACTGGTTCCTGGACATGGTTCATTCCCCGTGCTCCGACAATCACCCATATCATACGGTTTTCGGAAGAAAAGTTTGCGAAAAACTTTTTCTCGAAACGCTCAAAACCCTTGAAATCACTCACTCAACAGATTTAGCGGGAATTGCTGAATCTGGTCAAGGCCCGCGCAACATGAATTTTGATCCGCCAGGCATCCTCTGCATGATTCCCTCCATGGAATCATGCATTGCCGCAAGACAAAAGCATGGTTTTGTCTTGCTCGCGGATTCAATGGCTTGCGCTGTCGCATCCGGCGTTGTTCTCTTGTACCGCGGACCTGCGCCGCAGGGAAGCTCCAACTTGATCGGAGCTTTACTAAACCCAGATTCCCAGCGCCGCCATGCTGCCCAGGCCGACCAGAATGAGCAGGAACTTGAGCGGGCGGTCCCGGTCCCGAACGGGCATGTCCATATCGCCGCTTCCCGCCAGCGCGCTGCTGACGAAACGGGCCATGCGGTCTTCGATGCGGCCCATTTCTCCGCCGATCACGTCCAGAATGGCGACATAGATGAAAGTGCCCGCCGCCAGGGCATTGAAGACGCCTTCGGCGAGCGCGGCGCTCTCGCCTCGCATCAGGCTGGAAACCGTCGCGCCGAGCAGGATTCCGAGCGGCGTCATCAGCACGAAAACAACCAATATCGCGCGCAGGCTCGCACTGTTCAGGCCGGCGGCATGGGCGCTGACCATAAGGGCGAAAGACGCCGAGCCCTTGTGCAACAAGATCCCGGTCATCACCAGCAACAAGGCGGCGACTTCCGGTTCGAGGCCGAGGGCGATTCCGGTGATGACCGAATGAATCGAAAGCGCCGCGAGCATCACGACGGGGTATACGGGGAGCCGGCGCTGCCCGCTGGATTCTCCCGCGCCTGCGGCTCCCATCGATTCGAAATAGACCCGGTCGATCCATAACAGGATCGCGATTCCGGCCGCGGCCAATAACGGACCCAGCGGATAATCGATGAAGTCGGCCAGCATTTCCTCGGCTTCGGGCAGCAGATGGGTGAAGCCGACGCCAAGAAATATGCCGCCGGCCAGGGCATTGCCGAGGGAGAAGAAACGCCTGCTCGCCTGCATGCGCGCGGCCAGCAAGGGAATGATGCCGCCGAGAACGCCCACCCCCAGGATGGCCAGGGCGGCGACGATCTTGAGCGCGGGCAGGGAAATCATGTCGGAACAAACATATTGCATCTGGACTTCATATCCCAAACAGGAAAGTCCCGCCGCGCGGCGGGACTTTCCCCCGGCGAGACGCGAGCCGGGGCGGTCGGGTATTTTCTGACCCATTCCAGCCATGGAATGGGTCATTGCCGCAAGACAGGAGCGTGGTTTTGTCTTGCTCCCGGATTCAATGGCTTGCGCCATCGAATCCGGCGGCACATCCATGTGCCGCAGGGAAGCTCTGACTTGATCAGAGCTTCCCTAATACTCGAATCGCACTCCGGCCATCACGCCGCGGCCCGGTTCGGGCGCATAGTTCTTCAGCATGGACACGTGATTGCGAATCTCCTCGTCGAGCAGATTATCGCCGCGCAGGAACACTTCCAGACTGCTGTCATCGCCGACGTCCCAACGGTAGTCGGCGTATAGCGAGACCGATGTATACGCGGCGGTGGGCAGTTCGAGTTCGGCCACGTCCTCCTGCTCCCAGGCGCGGGCGGCATGCAGGCGAATGCTCCAGTTGTCCCCGAACCAGCGCAGTTCGGCGCCCATCCTGGCGGCCGGAATGCGCGGCACATGACCGCCGGAGTCGAATTCGGCGTTCACCATATCGCCGAACAGGCCCAGCGCTACCGACGAATCCTCGCCTTGCCGCAAGTTGAAGGAAACCTCGCCTTCGATACCGGTAAAGCGCGCGTCCCTCGCGAAATAGCCGGCGATTTGCTGCTCCTCGAATTCTTCGCCCGTCAGATCGAGAAAAATGAAATTGTCGACCTGATTGTAATAGGCGCCGATCTCGCCGGCGACATCGCCGAACCAGCGATAGCCGAACTCCAGGTTGGTGGAGGTTTCCTCTTCCAGCAGCGGATCGCCGATTTCCAGCAAGTCGGTGGCGGCATGCAATACCAGATCTTCATCGTCGTCGAAACGGGAACAGGTGTCGACGGAAATATTGGAATACAGCTCTTCCACCGTCGGCGCCCGTTGCGAGCGGGAAACGCCGAACAGCAGATTGCCGTCGTCGGCGCCCAGTTCATAAAGCACGCTGCCGCTGAGGCTCATGATGTCGCCGCCATATTCGCAGCGGCCCTCGGGGTCGATGCCCTGGTCCTCGAATCGAATGCCGAGCTCGCCGGTCCAGTTCGCGCCGGCGTAGCGCTCGATGGCGAAGATTCCGGTCGAATCGATATCGGATTTCGGAATAAAGGCTTCCTCGCCGGCAGCGCTGAATACGGTATCGGAGAATTGCAGACCCCAGACGCCGGTCCAGTTTCCGACCGGAACATGCGTCAACATGATGCGGCCTTCGGTTCCATCGTTCTCATAGCGGGTGCCGACTTCGCGGCCGCCGTCTTCAAAAAATTCGACCTCGTCGTGCACATAATCGGTGAATCCCGCCGTGGCGCGAATGCTTTCGACGAAACCTCCGTCGGGCCGCCATTCGCCCTTGAGATCGTAGCGGGTTTTCTCCATGGCGACGCGAACGAATTCGACCTCTTCATGACCGTGGTCGTCATGGTCATGGTCATGATCGTCTTCGTGGTCTTCTTCCTCGTGTTCTTCCTCGTGTTCTTCTTTGCCGTGGGCGTGGGCATGAACGCCGAGCGGAAGACCATAGTCCTTTTCGACTTCGCTCACGGAGACGCCGAAGAAGCCGTTATCGCCGACGAAGGAAAATCCGATATTGCCGCCACTGGACTCGGCATCGGAATTGCCTATGAAGCCCCTGGTGTTCTCGAACTCTTCGTGTTCGTCTTCCTCGTGATGGTCTTCGTCGTGATGGTCTTCGTCGTGATGGTCTTCGTCGTCGTGATGTTCTTCGTGATGTTCGCGCAGCAGCGCCTCGAGCGCTTCGACGGCTTCCTCGTCGACGGCGTAGCCGCTGATCTCGACATTGTCGTTGCGGCTTGCGAAAGCATCGAGATGGAAAGCCAGATTGCCCGCCGCGCCGTCGATCCGGACCAGGGTTTCGTTCCGGGAACTGACGGTGTCATGGCTTTGCTGGATGACGAAAACGGCTTCCTCCGGCAGACTTTCGGGAATCCGGTTATCGATGACATTGACAATGCCGCCGACGGCGCCGCTGCCGTAAAGCAGGGCCGAAGGCCCGCGAATGACTTCCAGCCGCTCCGCCAGCGTCGAATTCACGGCATTGGCGTGGTCGGGGCTGACGCTCGACGCGTCGGTGACGCCGACTCCGTTTTGCAGGACTTTCACGCGATTGCCCGATTGGCCGCGGATTACCGGATGCCCCGCGCCGGGGCCGAAAGACGCGTTCGCCATGCCGATTTCGTTCTTCAGCGTGGCGCCGAGACTATCGTTGATTCTCTCCCGCAGCGCTGCGCCGGAGAGGATGCCGACCGGCAGCGTGGCTTGCGCCTCCGATTGCTGGAACGGCGCGCTTATCACGATCTCTTCGATCCTGTCCTCGTCACGCTCGGCCGCTTGCGCGAGCGCGCCGCCGGCATGACCGACCGCCAGCGCGAGACTGACGGCGACTGACAATTTCTTGCGTTGATTGTTCATTGCATTCCCCGGGAATAGATGATTGCCGAACTGAAATTCGCCGCTTCGAGCCGGTCGCGCGCGCTGGCATCGCAACCAGCGCGTCGCGCTTTGTCGAAGCGGAAATCCGCGAACTGTCAATCAGGCGAGGGGCGGGGATCTCGAGCGCAGGTCGAGCAACGACGGGAACGGCGATTCCGTCCGGATATCGGGCCATTCGTGTCGCGCCGGCTTGACCGGATCATGGGCATGGCCGGCGGCCACCGGATCAGCGTCCGAACCGATCTTCAGGCAGATATCGCAGTCGTAGCGAACTTGCAGGTCGCCGTCGTGGCTATGGACGAGCGCCGCGCCCTGGACAAAAAGCAGCAACAGGCAAACGGAAACGACAAGCGGCGATGACCGGAACCGGCTTCCGCTCGCAGCGTCGTATTCGTTTCGCATATGCCCCATGCCGGTCATCCGTCGCGAACGGGCTTGCCAAGCCGAAGGCGGCATTATCAGGCCAAAGGCCGAATCCGGTCAAGCCCGCGCGGGCTCGGCGGGAAGAGCCGATCCAAGTATCCTCTGAATAATTCCATCCATGGAATTATTCATTGCCGCAAGACAAAAGCGTGGTTTTGTCTTGCTCCCGGATTCTGCGGCTCGCGCCGCCGAATCCGGCGGCACATCCATGTGCCGCAGGAAAGCTCCTATAAATCGGAACTTTCCTTGTATCCTCTGAATAACTACGAACCTTGTTTCATGCTGTTTCACGACATTTCAAGTTACTGTAAAACCGCATAAAAAATAATTTCGTGTTTCCTGTTGTTTCATTCACGCAATAAGATCGAAGGCCTGCGGATCGACCTGTCCCGGGCCGTGGGGGTAGTCACGAACACACCGAGGCATGGCCATGACGACCATCGAGGACTTGAAGCGGCGGCCCCGGCAAGGGTCCGATTCGCACAAATGATAAGGCGATGCCGGCGGCCTGGCGGGCTGCGCGTGGTGCCATCATCGGCCTTCGGCCTGTCGCCGACTATCTCGACATCTCGCCTGCCTCGCACAAATTGGCATCCGATGCCAATTTGACCGGCCGCTGGCGATCCCGGCTTTTCGCCGCGGCGGCGGTCTTGGGACCCGCGATTTCCGGTCCGGATCGAAAGGGCTTGGGGTGTATATCCTTTGCACACATGAAGGGGCCGCATTGGCGAGTTGCACAAAGAAACCCGCAGGCCGGCATTTTCGCTTTTGCAGGAGGAGGATCGGATGAGAGGCGGCAAACGGTCATGGCGTTTCGACCTGGTCGACGCCGCCGGCGAGATTGTCGCGTCGCGGACCTGGTCGGCCGGGACGGCGGCGGCGCGGCGGGCGCGGAAGTCGTTGGATTCGGCACCGCTCGCGTCGCGGGGGGATATTGCGCGGCGAAGGCGAGGATGGCCGCCTGGAATTGCCGGCGCCGCCGGACCGCGGGCGCATCGGCATCGAGTTCGAGTTGCCGGCCGTCGGTTGTCTGCCGGGCTGGACCGCGGCCGACCGCGAGCGCCAGGCGCGGACCGACGCGGGCGAGATCGCGGCAGCGGCCTGCCGCGCCGCGGGCTGGGCCGTCGGCGCGGTCGTTTGCGACGGGCCGCGCGAGGCGACGGGGAATTGGGCCGTTCGCGCCGAAGATTCCACCGCGGGCCTGCTGATTTCCAGCGACGGCCGCGCCGTCCGCTGGATCAGGGAGCGGGCCGAAGGGCAGTCGGTCGACCGGGCGGCGGCAGCAATCGATCTGACCGGCCCGGTAAAGGCCGGCCGCCTGCCGCACCGCCCGCGGTCGTCGGCCGACGGCGGCGAGACTTCCAATCGCCCGACGGCCTGCGCGGACCACGCGGCGAGATTCCGACGCGGTATCGCCGGCGCCGCTTCGGTCCAGGCGACAACTAGGAGCTTGCGCCGCAGAATGATTACAGGCACTTCCAAGGCCATATGTTGTGTTGATGATTGTGCTCGCATACCACATGCGGTAGCCGACAGTTTCTACGGCGCAGGCTCCTAGCCCGGATATTGCACGAGCAATCTGATCGGACAAGGAATCCGCGATTTTCGCGCCTTGACGGGACGTGAAAGCTCCCGCCGGGCGGGAGCCGGGCCGTCCGGCGCGGATTTCGGCGCGCGCGCCGCCATTTCCGGCCCGTTTTCGAGGCGGCCGAGGCCGGTCGGCGGATTGCGGGCAAGGGGAGCCCCGGGCGGAAACCGCCCGCAGCGAAAATCGAGGCCGAAACGCGATTATCCGGGCTCGAGCCGCGCGGCGGCGTCGAAAAACAGGGCCTGGTTCGGGCAGGACGAGGACAGCAGCAAGCGCACGCGCCGGGTGTTGCGCAACACCACGGCGCCGATCTTGAGCAGCTTCAGCCGGACCGTGCCGACATAGGCGCGGGCGAGGTCGCTGTCGGCCAAAGTGATCCGGCGCGTCGACTCCAGCAGCACGTAAGCCAGGGAAGAAAACAGCAGCCGATACTGGTTGGGCCACCACTTGCTGCAACTGGTGCGGTCGGCGAACAGGTCCAGCTGCTGCTCCTTGATCCGGTTCTCCATGTCGCCGCGGGCGCAGTACATCTTGTCGTACAGCCGCTGCGGCGCGCCTTCGAGGTTGGTGACGATATAGCGCGGGTTGGCGCCCCGCGCGGCATGTTCGGCCTTGACGATCACCCGCCGCGGCCGCTTCCAGGTGCCGGCGGCGTAGCGAAACGCGCCGAACAGGCGCTGCTTTTCGCCGCTGCGCTCGTACGCCCGCGCCGCCGCCTCCGTCCACGGCGCAGCCGACTCGCTCAGCGCCGCGTTGCGGGCGATGCCGACGATGTATTTCACATCGCTGCGCTCGCACCAGGCGAGCATCCGCCGGCGGCAAAAGCCGCTGTCGCCGCGAAACACGATCTCGACCCGCGGCCAGGCTTGGCGCAGCCGCTTCGTCAGCAAGGCCAGCAAGGCCCAGGCGTGCTTGGCCCCGTCGATGTTGCTCGGCCGCAGATAGCTCGCCAGCAGCTGGTCGCCGCAGAACACGTACAGCGGCAGGAAGCAGTAATGGTTGTAATATCCGTGGAAAAACCGGCCGATCTGCTGTCCGTGCACCCGATCATCGGTGGAATCGAAATCCAGGATCAAGCGCCGCGGCGGCCGCCGGAAGGATGCGATGAACTGTTCCACCAGGACTTGGTGCAGGCGAAGCGCCTCGTCCCGGCCGGCGCGCTGCTCGAACCGGCACAGGGTCGAAGCGCCGGCCAGCACCTGGTCGCTCCCGACCGCAGTTTGCAGCGCCGGGTCCCAACGCAGCTCCTCGTGATCGTTCAAGTCCTCGCAGCCCAGCGCCAATCCGTAAACCCGCTGCCGGATCATCGACAGGGTCGTATGCCGGCAACTGGCCTTGCGGCGCGGATCGTCCACCGCCTGCGCCGCCCGCTCGGTCAATCCCGGCAGCCGATCAGCCTGACGCAGCAGCAGCGCGCCGCCGTTGGAGGTGACGGCGCCGCCGGAAAAAGAGGCTTCCACCAAGCGTCCCTTGCAGCGTGGAAAATGGATGGAGTCTCTATTACAATTCGTCATGGGCAAGGCATCCTTCGATATCAGCTTAAGTAACTGAATTATATCGAAAATCAGGGTGCCTTGCCCACCTTTTCATGCAATATTCGGGCTAGACGCGGGCGATTTCGAGTTTGGCGGCGTCACTCTGGAAGGCGGGGCGGGGGCCGACATGCTGGAAGGCGGCGACGGCGATGACAAGCTGTACGGCCGCGGCGGTGCCGACACGCTGGACGGCGGCGCCGATCATTTCCAAGTGCGTTCGATTCAGGACGGCGCAGCCTCGAAGCACACTATCGAAGACTTCGTGCCGGGCGAGGACAAGATAACCTTTTCAGCCGGCGGCGTCGGCTGGGAAGATCTGGAGATTGTCCAGGAACAGGATGGGGCGGTTGTTTCAGGGTTCACGCTGGACGCGGGCGACGCTCCCGTCCGCGAAGACACGATCACGCTGACCGGCGTTGACGCGGCGGCGCTGACGGCCGCCGACTTCGGGCTGGACGGATAGGCCGTCGCGCCCAAAAATCGGAGCAATACAATGACGAAAGGCAAGATCATATTTACGGGGCATTTCGCAGAATACTTCGTTGTCAGCCTCGGGCTACTAGTGTTGTCGGCACTTACTCTTGGGCTGGCGCTTCCCTACTGGATGTACTGGTCGTTCAAGTACTTCTTCAACAAGCTGGAACTCGAAATTTACTCTGATCGAGTCGGATAGCGAGATCAGCGCAATACCGCGGCCGCGGTAGGCGACCACCAGGGCCGGCGGCGCCGATAGCGCAAATCGCAGCATGATTTGTGCAGTTGCGATTCCGGCGCCGCGGCCTGCGGCGGCCCGAGATTCGGGCGTTCGGTCCGGATCGCGGCGCTGACGGCCGCCGACTTCGGGCTGGACGGATAGGGCCGCGGCGCAAGGCGCGGCCGCGGTCGATGCGGCTGATTCCGTCCTGGGAGGCGGCCTGATGGAAACTTTCTGGACGATTGTTTGGTTGGTCGGCATGGCTTTGATAATTGGCCTGCGCGACGACTGGGAGCGCAGGCGCGCCTGGGACATAACGATAGCGCAATGTTGGCTTATGTCCGCGTGGACGGGGCTTTTCTATGTTCCCGTGATATTCGACAGCTTCCTTGGCGGCATCCTGTTCTATATCGTATCAGTCCCTCTCTGCGCTTTTGTTTTCATGGCGATCAGCGGCTTTGAAAAGGCGATGAACCCCCACGAAGACGACCCGGATGCGCGCACGGGGGATAAGCTGCTCGCTTCGCATAACCCGAACCCGAGAGAATGGGACAAATACCGGATCAAGACCCGGCCCGGCGATGCGCAAGACTGACCTGCCGGCGAACTGGCCGGCGCTGCGGCTGACGGTCCGGGTCCGCATCCCGCGGCATCGATGGCACCACGCGCTGCCATCGGCATCACCGGGGGCGCGGGGGGTTGTATTGTGTGCACCGATTTGCTGCCGTTTCAGCGGTCTTTCGTCATGGGACCCGCGCCGACCGGCATCGCCGCCGGGGGGCGTGGGGGTAGTCACGAATTACACACCTTTGCGGCGGTCCAGTAGCGACCGCAACCGTAATCAACAATTAAGCTCGGCCTTTCGCCGCCAGTTTGCGGCCGCGCCGCAACGCGAATCGCAAAAGGTTTTTTCAGGGTAACGGACGCTTTCGGAAAAGCCAAGTTGCTGAATAGCAAGAGAAAGATTTTTCGGTTCGTAGCCTCTGAAAATTCCATCCATGGAATTATTCATTGCCGCAAGACAAAAGCGTGGTTTTGTCTTGCTCCCGGATGCAATGGCTTGCGCCGTCGAATCCGGCGGTGCTCTCTCTTGTACCGCGGGCATGCGCCGCAGGGAAGCTCTGACTTGGTCAGAGCTTCCCTGATTGGAAAGTCGGCCGCAAAGGCGTTAGGCTTGCCCCCGCATTCATTCCACGAGACAGGCAGGCGCCATGGCAATTCCGGCCAACAGAATCGTAACCACCGCATATTTCCCCGGCCGCGAAATCGGCGAGTCTCTCGGCATCGTCGGCGCGGAATGCGTGCTCGGGATCAATGTCTTTCGCGACATCATGGGCGGAATCCGCGACATCGTCGGCGGCCGCAGCGGCACGCATCAGGATGCCTTGCGCCGGGCCCGCGAGACTTGCCTGGCGGAACTGGCCGAGGAAGCCGCCGAGGCGGGCGCCGACGCCGTGGTCTCGGTCGAGTTCGACTATAGCGAAATCAGCGGCAACAAGGGCGGCATGATCATCCTCGCCGGCTACGGCACCGCGGTCAGATTCAAGTAGGGAAGCCCTGATCAAGTCAGAGCTTCCTCGCGGCACATGGATGTGCCGCCGGATTCGATGGCGCAAGCCATTGAATCCGTGAGCAAGACAAAACCACGCTTTTGTCTTGCGGTAATGAACAATTCCATGGATGGAATTATTCAGAGGATACATAGGGAAGCTCTGGCGCCCGATGGCGATTCGAGCGCGGCGGCGCGCCGGAACTGGTGTCCCCGGCAGGAGTCGAACCTGCAACCTGCGCCTTAGGAGGGCGTCGCGCTATCCGGTTGCGCCACGGGGACGGCCAGGCGCAAGAGTATAATCCACAGCGGGCGGCGCGTCGCATTGTTCGCGAGCGCGCCTGCCAGGGGAAGCTCCGATCAAGTCGGAGCTTCCCCTGGCAGGCGCAGGCCCGCGCTACAAACCTGCGGTACAGGAGAGCGCCGCCGGATGCGACGGCGCAAGCCGTTGCATCCGCGAGCAAGACAAGACCGCGCTTTTGTCTTGCGGCAATGAATAATTCCATGGATGAAATTATTCACAGGATACAAAAATGGAGATTTCGCCTTGCCTTCCCCTGACTGGATTTGCGCTTCCTTCGCGGAACTCGACCGCCGATTGCTATACGCGATGCTGCATGCGCGCGCCGAGGTCTTCGTCGTCGAGCAGGAATGCATCTATCAGGATCTCGACGGCCGCGACCAAACCGCCTCGCATCTATGCGGGCTTTACGATGGCGAATTGGCCTGCTACGCTCGCATCAACGCGCCCGACTCCAAAACCGGCCGCGCCGCGGTCAGCCGGGTGCTGGTGAAAGCGCGGCATCGCGCTCGCGGCCTTGGCCGTCTGCTCATGCGGGAAGCCCTGGCGCGCTGCGAACAGCGCTGGCCCGACGCCGCGGTCGGTCTGTCCGCGCAGCGGCAGTTGACCGAATTCTATCGCTCTCTCGGCTTCCGCCCCGTATCCGAACCTTACGACGATGCCGGCATTCCCCATGTCGACATGCTCTTGCAGGCGCCGCGGCGCATTGCCGAGTGCCGCGCGGCCTTGCCGGCCGCCTCCCGGAACCGCTGATTGCCCGGAAAGCGCTGATCAAGTCAGGGCTTTCCCGCGGCGCATGCCCGCGATACCGACCCGCGGCAACAAGAAAGCGCCGCCGGATGCTGCGGCGCGAGCCGCCGCATCCGGGAGCAGGACAAACCGCGTTTTGTCTTGCGACAACAAATCATTCCCTGGATGGAATTGTTCAGAGAATGTCGGGCGCATTCAGCCTTCCGGCGCTGCGGCCCTGAATCGGTCGAATCCTTCCAGCACGTATCCCCGCTGTTCGGGCCGCCAGGTTCCCGTCGCCAGAATCGCCAGCGAACAGAAGACGAATCCCGGCAGGATTTCGTACAAATCGAAAATGCCGCCGCTCAGATTGGACCAGACCACCACCGTGACCGCGCCGGTCGCGATACCTGCCAGGACGGCGGGGGCCGTGGTCTTGCGCCAGTATAGCGAGAACAGCACGGCCGGCCCGAAAGCGGCGCCGAATCCGGCCCAGGCGTAACTCACCAGCTCCAGCACCAGGCTGTCGCGGTCGGAGGCGATGAGCATGGCGGCGAGCGCGACCGCCAGCACCGCGAGCCGGCTGACCAGCACGAGTTCCCGGTCCGATGCCCGGGTCCTGAAAAAAGTCCGATACAGATCCTTGCTCACCACGCTCGAGGACACCAATAATTGCGAATCGACCGTCGACATGATCGCCGACAGGATCGCGGCGGTGATGATGCCGGCCAGCCAGGGATTGAACAGGGCCTGGCTGAGCGCGATGAAGACGGTCTCCGGATTTGCCAGCGGCTCGTCCGCGAACCAGGCGATGCCCGCCAGACCGACGCAGACCGAGCCGGTCAGCACGATGATCATCCAGCTCATGGCCGCGCGCCGCGCCGCGCGCAGGCGCCCGGGATCTTTCGCGGCCATGAATCGCGCCAGGATATGCGGCTGTCCCGCATAGCCGAACCCCCAGGCGAGCAGGGAAATCAGGCCCAGCGCGCCGAGGTCGCCGAACAGGCTCGCGGCTTGCGGATTGACGACCAGCATCCGGTCGGCGAGCGCGCCGACCCCGCCCGCGGCGTCGACCGCCAGCAACGGCGCCAGTAATAGCGCCGCCAGCATCAACAGCGCCTGGACGGCGTCGGTCCAGGCGACGGCGAGAAAACCTCCAGCCAGCGTATAGGCGACGATGATGCAGCCGCCGACGATCAGCGCCGCGTGATAGTCGAGGCCGAAACTGCTTTCGAAGAGGATGGCTCCGCCGACGAGGCCCGCGGCGACATAGAAAGTGAAGAACAGCAAGATGACGAGGGCCGCGGTCGCCCGCAGCAGATTGCCGCGGTCGCGAAAGCGGTTGGCGAAGAAATCGGGCAAGGTCAGCGAATTGTCCGCCTGCTGGCTGTAGACCCGCAGCGGCCGCGCCACGAACAGCCAGTTGAGCCAGGCGCCGGCGACCAGGCCGACTCCGATCCAGGCTTCGCGGATGCCGGACAGATAGACGGCTCCCGGCAAGCCGAGCAGCAGCCAGCCGCTCATGTCCGAAGCGCCGACGCTGAGCGCGGTTGCCGCCGGTCCCAGGCTGCGCCCGCCGAGGATGTAATCGCCGAGATTCCGCGTGCGTCGATATGCGACGAAACCCAACGCGAAAATCAGCAACAGATAGGCGATGAAAACCATTATCGGCGGCCGGTCGATCATCAAGATCCCTCCTCTTTCCGCGCGCCCGGGGAGTTATATATCCTCGGGACAATTCTATCCATGGAATCGTTCATTATCGCGCGGGCGGAATGCGGGATATCCCGAGGTCGTTCGAATGCGCGATCCTCCGGCAAGTAATGGGCGCCGCCGGCCCGCTCCAGCGACTCCGGCGCGCCCCCGGCGGCCGCGATTGCTGCCGCCGAAGCAGAAGACAGTGGCCGAACTTGAACAGGACCGACTGCCGCCCGCCCCGCCGCCGCCGGGAGGCGCGGGAGGCGTCGGGCGCGGGTTATGCCGGGAAGCGCAATGCCCGTTCCCGGTCTCATGGCCGGCGCGAAGATTTCCTTGAGCGGGGCCGAATATTCGACGGGACTCGGACGAAAGCGAGAATTTCGCGATCTTCCGGGGAGATCGGGACAAGCAGAGCCGATATGCCTATCTCGTTCCCGCGATTCCTCCTGCCGGGAATGCGGATGTCGAAGTGTATTTCAGCCTGGCGGGGCACCGCCTTCGGAAGGCAGGGGCCGCAAGTTCAAATCCTGCCTTTCCGATCATTTTCCGATTCTGGGCCGGGCCGCCCGAGCGACTCCGGCGCGCCTCGCCGCGGCGGCCGCGGCTTCCGGCGCCGCCGTCGCGCCGGAAGCTTGCGCCGTCGAATCCGGCGATGCTTTTTATACTGCGGGCATGCGCCGCGGGGAAGCCCCGACTTGACCAGAGCTTCCCCGATCATGCCCGCATGCCGCATATGGCGGCCGGGCGTTTGCGGCGCGGGCTCCCGGCCGGCGGCCTTGATCCTTGACCGCGCGCGGCGCTACCAGCGATATTCGCCGCGCAACATGAACCGCTGCGCCGGCGCGAGCAGTTCGTCCTCGCGCCGCTCGAGCTCGAACTCGAAGGAGAACGCCGATTCGAGCAGGTATTTCGCGCCGAAGCGCAAGCTCCGCTCGCCCGCCTCGCCCAGACCTAGCCGGGCGTACGGGCTCAGCACCGCCAGGGCGCCGCGCCGGGCGACGCCGAAGCCGTAGCCGTATTCCGCCTCCATCCGCGCCCGCGGCGGCAAGGGAGCTCCGCCGTTGGCGAAGGCCGACGCCGGCGCCGCGTCGAACAGCCGCGCGACGCCGGTCTCGGTCGCGCCCCAGGAAGGCGCCAGCGTCAGGAAGCCGCCGAGACCGTCCGCCGCCGGATCGATCCGCAACAGCGCGCTCAGGCCCCATTCGTCGCGGTCCCGCTCGTGCGTCGCCAGCGCCCGGCCGCGGAACTCCGCCGTCAGGCCCGCGCCGGGGTCGCGCCAGCCGAGGCTCGCTCCGATTTCGAGTCCGGCGCCCGCTGCGACGTCGCCGCCGTCGTAGCGCAGGCCCGCCTCGACCGCGGGCTCAAGCACGCCGCCGCCCGCCAGCGTCCGCTCGTGCGAACCCTCCAGCGCCAGCCGCAGCCGCGACGCGTCGACCGTCAGCTCGCCCAAGCCGAGCTCCGCCCCGGTCGTCGCCCGCGACAGCGAGCCTTCGCCCTTGACCGAGAACCGCGTCACGCCGCCCGCGATCCAGTCCGGCAGCGCGGCCAGCACTCGCCGCCCGCCCGCCTCCGCCCGCGCCACCGTCAGGTCCGCCGCCGGCGACGCCGCCAAATTCGCCGACCGCGACGCCGCGTCCCGCAACGCCACCCGCGCCTCGCCCGCGCCGTAGCTCGCGCTCGCCCACAGGTTCGAACCGTCGGCGAGCAGCCGCGCGGCGTAGGGGCTCAGCGACGTGAGCTCGGTCTCGTAAACGCTCTCAAAGCCGGCGCCGACATCGGTCTCGCTGCGCGAATGGGACACCGCCGCGCCGACCAGCACGTCCGGGCGCGCCCGGAAGTCCGCGCCCAGGTGCGCCGTCCACAGCCTGCCGTCCCAGCGCGCGCCGGCTTCCGAGCCCGCGAACGAGGTTTGCTCGCCCCGGCCCCAGACCGTCGCCGTCGACGCGAGGTCCGAGCCGCCGCCGGCCGCCAGCGGCAGCGCGAAGCCGGCGCCGTCGAACAGCGACTCGCCCAGCCGCGACAGCGCCGACCGTTCCGGCGACCGCGGGCCGCGGGCCGCGCCGGGCGGGTTCGAGCCGGGCGGAACTGATCCGGCCGAACCCGATCCGAGCGAACCGCCCGAACCGAGCGGACCGCCGAACGGGCCGCCGGGATGCGAGCCGGCCGCGTTCGGACCGGAAGCCGCCGCCGCGCCGGCGAACAGCCGGCCGCCGCCCAGACCGGAACGCGCCGCCGCCCGCGGGTCGGCCGTCCAGGCGCGCAAGTCAACGCCCGAACCCGGAAACGCGCCCGCCGCCGGACCCGCGCCCAGCCCCGAAACATTCCCGCGCCCGGCGAACGATTGAAGAAAAGCCCCGAACCGCGCCGCGGCGCCCGATGAGCCCGATGCGGACGACGCGCCGGAAATCCCGCCGGCCTCGACGCGCTCCTTCACCGCCGACGACGAGCCCAGCGCCGCCAGCACCTGGGGCAGCACCGCCCGGTTCACCGCGTCGCGCTTGCGCGCCGCTTCCCGCGCCGCCGAGTAGTTCTCCGTCACCGAAACCCGCACCGAACCGATCGCAACCGCGTCGTAGCCGCCGCCCGCGGCGCTGTGCGACAGCGCCACGGCCGGGTCCGCGTCCGCGTCGTCGTCCCGCGCCGCGAACACCGTCACCGTCTGCGGCTCGCTCCAGTTCGCGCCGGTGAAAATCAGCCGCGACGGGCTGACCGTCACGTCGCCGGACGCGCCCGATACTTCTATAGCCACCTCGCCGGAAGGCTGCGAGTCCAGCGTCAGGGCGTATGCGCCGGAACCGCCCTCCGGCACCGTCAGCGCGTCCTTCGACAGCGTCGCGCCCCGGGTATCGTTCTCCGTCACCGTCACCGCCACGGCGCCGATCGAAACCGCGTCGTAGCCGCCGCCCGCAGCCGCGTGCGACAGCGTCACCGTCGGATCCGGATCCGCGTCGTCGTCTTCCGCCGCCGTCACCGTCACCGTCTGCGGCTCGCTCCAGTTCGACCGCGTGAAAACCAGCCGCGGCGGCGATACGCCAACGTCGCCCGACGCGCCCGACACCTCCACGGCCACATCCCCGGAAGGACGCCCGTCCAGCGTCAGGGCGTACTCGGCGGAACCGCCTTCCGGCACCGTCAGCGCGGCCGCCGACAGCGTCGCGCCCCGGATGTCGTTCTCCGTCACCGTCACCGTCACGGCGCCGATCGAAACCGCGCCGTAGCCGCCGCCCGCAGCCGCGTGCGACAGCGTCACCGCCGGGTCCGCCTCCGCGTCGTCGTCTTCCGCCGCGAGCACCGCCACCGTCTGCGGCGCGCTCCAGTTCGCGGGGGTGAAAATCAGCCGCGACGGGCTGACCGTCACGTCGCCCGAGGCGCCCGATATCGCCACGGTCACATCCCCTGAAGGTTGCGAGTCCAGCGTCGCGGCGTATTCGGCGAAACCGCCTTCCGGCACCGTCAGCGCGGCTGTCGACAGCGTCGCGCCTCTGGCGTCGTTCTCCGCCACCGCGACCGTCACGGCGCCGATCGAAACCGAACCGTAGCCGCCGCCCGAGGCGCTGTGCGACAGCGTTGTCGCCGGGTCCGCTTCCGCGTCGTCGTCTTCCGCCGCGGTCACCGTCACCGTCTGCGGCTTGTTCCAGTTCGCGGGGGTGAACATCAGCCGGGACGGGCTGGCCGTCACGTCGCCCGAGGCGCCCGACACCGCCACGGCCACCTCGCCCGAAGGTTGCGAGTCCAGCGTCAGGGCGTATTCGGCGGAACCGCCTTCCGGCACCGACAGCGCGGCTGTCGACAACGTCGCGCCCTTGACGTCGTTCTCCGTCACCGTCACCTCGACATCGTCGATCGACACCGAACCGTAGCCGCCGCCCGCAGCCGCGTGCGACAGCGTCACCGTCGGCTCCGCCTCCGCGTCGTCGTCCTCCGCCGCCGTCACCGTCACGGTCTGCGATTCGCTCCAGTTCGACCGCGTGAAAACCAGTTGCGGCGGCGACGCGCTCACGTCGCCCGACGCGCCCGATATCGCCACGGTCACCTCGCTCGAAGGCCGCGCGCCCAGCACCACGGCGTAGCTGCCGGAGCCGCCTTCGGCCACCGTCAGCGCCGTCGGCGTCACCGTCGCCCGCCCGCGGCGAGGGGCATGGGGGGATGCGCCCGTCGGCGTCACGCGCGCCGGCGCGTCCGGGCCGGCGCCGGGGCCGGCCGCGTTCACCGCGCGCACCTCGAACTGGTAGGCGACGCCGCCGCGCAGCCCGCTCACCTCGTGACGGGTCGTGCCCGCGCCGGAGCCGGGAATGTCCCGCCACTCGCCCCAGGCCCCGCCGCCGGCCTTTTGCCGGTATTGCCACTTCGCGACGGTGGGGTTCGCCAGGTCGGTCCAGGTCAGCGTCGCCGAACCGTCGCCCGGCGCGCCGGCGAGGCCGGTCGGCTTCGCCGGCGCCGCGTCCTTCTCCACCACGCTCACCGCCACCGAGGCGATGCTCGCCGAGCCGTAGCCGCCCCCCGAGGCGCTGTGGGTCAGCGTCACGTCGGGGTCCGTGTTCGTGTCCGTGTCCGTTCCCGCGTTCACCGTCACCGTCTGCGGGGTGAACCAGTTCGCCGCGGTGAAGGTCAGCGGCGAGCCCGATACCGTCACATCGCCCGACGCGCCGCCCACCGCGATCGTCACATCCGCCGACGGCGCCGTGTCCAGCCGCACCGTGTAGGCGCCGCTGCCGCCTTCCGCCAACCTCAGCGCCGCGGTCGAAACCGTCGCGCCGGGCACCGTCGGCGTCAGCGGCGTCGCCGTCGCCCAGCCCGTCTCGGCGCCGTTGCCCGCGGGGTTCACCGCGCGCAGCCGGAAACTGTATTCGCTGCCGTTGTCCAGGCCCGTCACCGTGCGGGTCGTCGTGGTGGCGCCCGCGCCCGGAATCGCGGTCCAGGCCGCGCTCGCCCTGACGCCCGTCTTGCCGCGGCGCAGCTCGTAGCCGGTGATGCTCGCATCGCCCGGGTTGCTCCACGACAGCACTACCTGCCCGTTGCCCGCCGTCGCCGCGAAGCCCGTCGGGGCGGCCGGCAGGGAAACGGACTCGGTCACGCTCACCACCACGTTTGCGATGCTTACCGAGCCGTAGCCGCCGCCCGCCGCGCTGTGCGTCAGCGTCACGTCGGGGTCCGCGTCCGCGTCCGCATCCAGGGCGGCGTTCACCGTCACCGTCTGCGCCTCGCTCCAGTTGTTCACCGCAAACCGCAACTGCGAATCCGGCACCGTCACATCGCCCGACGCGCCGCCCACCGTCACCACCACCTCTCCCGACGGCTGCGTGTCCAGCTTCACCGTGTAGCTCCCGGTCCCCCCTTCATCCACCGTCAGCGCGCCGGACGACACCGTCGCCCCCTTGGTGTCGTCCTCCGTCACCGTCACCACCACATCGTCGATGGAAACCGAGCCGTAGCCCCCGCCCGAGGCGCTGTGCGACAGCGTCACGTCGGGGTCCGCGTCCCCGTCGGGATCCTGCGCCGCGCTCACCGTCACCGTCTGCGCCGTGCTGTAGTTGGTCGTCGTGAAGGTCAGGCTCGGCGGGCTCGCCGTCACGTCGCCCGACGCGCCGCCCACCGTCACCGTCACATTCGACGACGGCGCCGTGCTCAACTTCACCGTGTAGTTCCCGCTCGCTCCTTCCGCCACCGTCAGCGCCGACTTCGAAACCACCACCCCCACCGGCGTCGCCGTCGCCTGGTCCGACCACACCGACTGAACGGCCGAGGCGCCGCTGCCGCGCCGCGCGAACAGCCGGAACGTGTAGGCCGTCCCGTTCGTCAGCCCCGTCACCACCGTACTCGTGGCGCTCCCGTCCGAGACCGTCCGGGTCGCGCTCCAGCCGCCCGAACTCTTGTACTGGTAGCCCCAGTTCGCGATATCCGTCTGGGCGCTCCAGCTCAGGGCGACCGAGCCGTCGCCCGCCGCCGCCGTCAGCGCCGGCTTCGCCGGCTTCGCCAGCGCCGCCGGAGTCGACGAGGGCGTCGCCGTCACCCAGTCGGTGGCGGCGCCGTCGCCCGCGCTGTTCACCGCGCGCAGCTTGAAGCTGTATTCGGCGTCGTTGTCCAGCCCCGTCACCGTGTGGGCCGCGGTGGTCGCGCCCGAACTCGGGATGGCGGCCCACGTCGCGCTGCCCCTGGCGCCCGTCTTGCCGTAGCGCAGCTTGTAGCCGGTGATGCTCGCATTGTTCGGGTTGGTCCACGACAGCACCGCCTGCCCGTCGCCCGCCGCCGCCGCAAACACCGTCGGCTTCGCCGGAACCCGGCCCCCGCCCGAGCCCACCGTCACCGACACCGTCCCCGCGTCCGGGATGAACGTCTTCGAGGCCCCCGACAGCGTGAACGCATGGTTGATCGTCGCCGTCCCCGCCGCCACCCCGGTCACCGTCACCGTCTTCGGCACGTTGTAGTCGGCGTCGGTGAAGGTCAGGCTCGACGGACTCACCCTCGCCTTGCCCGCCGCCGAACTCGACAGCGCAAGCGTCCCCGCAAACGCCTGGTTCAGCTTCACCGTGTACGTCGCCGTCTGTCCCGGCGAAACCGTCACCGGCGCATCCGCGAACGTCAGCGCCGGCGAATCCGGCTTGTTGACCGTCAGCTCGATCACATTGGACTCCGGGCCGTTCCAGTTGAAGGAGCCGAGGCCGGCGATGATGCGAGACCCGGCCGGCTGGACGCGATACTCAAAAACCGCGCCGTGCGGCGACCCCGAAGTTGACCATTTCCGGGTGCCGGCGCCGCCCGTGTAGCTCGGCCCGCCCCATGTTGTTCTACCCCTGGCCCGGTAATACGCGTACCAGAGGCCGATGTGATTGGCGTTGTTGACGATCCTGTGCGGGCCGCCGGAGGTCGTCGTCCAGGTGAGATCATGCGCGCCGTCGGCGCCCGCCGCGCCCGTCAGCACCGCCGCAACCGCAGTCCCCGGCGTGGCCGTCTGTTCCGCCGACGCCGTACCGTTGCCGGCATCGCTCACCGCCCGAAGCTTGAACGCATAAGCCGTGTCGTTGGTCAGACTCGTCACTTCGGTGTGGGTCGTCGTCGCCGTCGAACCCGAAACCGCCGTCCACGAACCGTAAGGCCCGGTTCCCGCCTTCTGCTGATACTCCCAGCCGGTGATGCCGGCGTCCTCCGGGTCGGTCCAGGTCAGCCACACCTTCGCGTTGCCCGCAGACGCCGCGAACCCCGCCGGCGCGGCCGGTACGAGAGGCGCCTCGGTCGTCGCGCTCTCCTCCGCGGAGGCCGCGCCGGCGCCGCCGTCATTGCGCGCCCGGACCTGGAACGTGTATGTCGTGCCGGGCTTCAGGCCCGTCACGGTGGTTCCGAGGGTATCCGGGATACCCGTAGACTGAAGCGAAGCCGCCGTCCACGCACCGTAACTCCCGGCGCCCTCCTTGTACTGATATTCCCAGGTGATCCCGGATTCGATCGGATCGCGCCACCTCAGAAAGATCTCGCTCGGTTTGCCGGAAACCGGGTTGGCGCTCAGGTCCTTCGTCCGGTCGGGAACCTGCACGACGGTGAACGTGGTGGATGTCGACGCCTCCGTCTCCGCCGTGCCGTCATGGCCCTTCCAGTGCCAGCGGACCGTATGGACGCCGACGCCCAGCGCGGCGCAGGGATACAGGTTCTGGCCGACTCCCGTCCGCACGCCGTCGACATTGCCCGAGATCCGGACACCGTGGGCGCCGTGCGACAGCGCCGCATGCTCGGCGACAGCCGTCTGGCCGGGGCGCGACTCCAGATACGTCGTGTCGCCCGCCGTGACCGAAAGCAGGTTGAAGCACGCATTCACCGTCCCGCCCGGAGTCACTGTCAAGGTCCGGCTCGCAGCGGAGACCAGCGTCGGGGTCGCCGCCCGCGGCGTGGCCTCGATCCAGCCCTGGTTGTTGACGGTGCTCGACGCGATCGTGGTCCGCCCGCCCGGACCCACCAGCCGAACCCGGAAGATGCCGGTCTCGCCGTTGGTTGCGCTGTAGCTGTATTTTCTGAGGGCGACGCCGCCGGGTAAATCAAGCCACCGGCCCTCTCCATTTCGGTCCGAGAGCCGGATCCACTCGAGCTGCCAGCTCACCGCGCCTTCGGTCGTGCCGCTGTACTCCCAAGTGAAATAGAAGGCGCGGTCCCCCCCGTTCACCGTGAGGGCGACAGCCGGCAGCGTCACGGAGACCTCCGGGGTCGCAATCCACAAGCCTGTGCCTCCCCCCTGGTTGAAGTGAACATCGGCCTTGAAGTAGTAAGTCTCGCCTGCGGTCAGGCCCGACACGATGTGTGACCCCGAGACCTTCGCATTAGAGTCGGGAATGGTGATGGAGTTGCCATAACTTCCCGAGGCGGTTCTCTGGTAGTGGTCCCATCTTATGATTGCGCCCGAAACGCTCGCCGAGTAGTTCAGCGTGACCTGCCCGAGGCCCGGGCCCACCTCGACGGTGAGGGCGGCGGATGCCCGAGCGTCCCGCGGGGCGAAGACGGCGGCCAGCGCGATGAGGAAGAGGGCGGCCAGTCCCGCCTTCAGGCGGCGGGCGGTTCTCCCGGACGCACCCACCGGATCAGCCCCGCGCCCGGAATTCGAGGGGGGGGGGGGGGGACAGGGACAGGCCAAGGAGTCGTGCGCGCCCGAAGCCGATCAGGTTCCGCCCGAACAGCCGCGACAGGCCGCGCGCCGCAGGATCGCCTGTCGTCTTCGTGCCTGTACTTGTCATGGTCTCGCCCTCCCGTCCCGAGTCTGCCGCCGCCGCGGCGAATATTTTGCGGTGATTTATAGCCGAATTGCGGGGGCGATTGCAACATCGTCCCCGGTGAAACCGCGAACCGGATCCCGAAACCGCTCGCCGCCGAAAGTGTAATCGGCCTTGCTCGAAGCCATGGGCGAACACCAGGTCGGCGCAGGCCGCGAATCCTTCGCCTTGTCTCCGCCGTTTCTGGTCATGGCGGCCCGGAATCCGATCAAACGGGAAGGAACCTGTCCGTTGCCGATATTGTTCGAGGAATTGAATTGATGCGGACGAAAGGTTGCCCGACGCAGGCGGAGGCGGCGCGGACGGGCTCCGGCGGGGCGCGCCCGAGCCGCTGATTCCTTGCTTTGCTTCGCCTTGTCACTACACTTGATTGCATGCGCAGTTCATTGCATTGCGGCGACGGAAGCGAACCCTCGACCATGGACCTTGATCCCGCAGCGCTGCGGCGAACAATCGCCGGCTGGAAGTTTCGCGACGAAGGCAAGATGACGGAGTTGCTGCTGCGCCATGCGCCTTATGCCGCGGGCGATGCGCGCCGGATCGAGTCGCGCGCGGCGAAACTCGTGCGCGCCGCGCGGGCCGACGCGTCCAGTCATTCGCTGCTCGACAGGTTTCTCGTCGAATACGGACTCAGCAACAAGGAAGGCGTCGCCCTGATGTGCCTGGCCGAAAGCCTGTTGCGCATTCCGGACCGCGCCACCGCCGAACGACTGATAGCCGACCGGATCGGGCTGGCGGACTGGGCCGCCCATGCCGGCAAGTCGGGCTCGCTGCTGGTGAATGCTTCCACCTGGGCGCTGATGCTCGGCAGCAAGTTGGCGGCGCCCGAACGCGAATTCGGCCGCGACCTGAAATCCTGGCTCGGCGCCCTGAGCCGACGCCTGGGCGAACCTGTGCTGGAAACCGCGATGCGCGCGGCCATGGGCATCCTCGGCCGGGAGTTCGTGCTCGGCTCGACCATCGAACAGGCCTTGCGGCGCGGACGGGCGGGCGAGCGATATTCCTGGGACATGCTCGGCGAGGCGGCCAGGGACGCCGCGACCGCGAATCGCTACCGGCGCGCTTACCGGCGCGCCATCGACACCGCGGCGCGACGCGGCGAGGACGCCGGCGCGGTCGATCCCTCGATATCGATCAAATTGTCGGCCTTGCATCCGCGTTACGAATACAGCCAGCGCGGCCGGATCATCGATGAGCTTGTTCCGGCGGCCGCGGAGCTGTGCCGGGCCGCGGCCGGCGGCGGCGTCGCCGTCGCCATCGACGCGGAAGAATCCGACCGGCTGGAGTTGTCGCTGGAAGTATTCGAGCGCCTGCTCGAGGACTCCGGCGCCGCCGCGGCGCGACTCGGATTCGCGGTGCAGGCCTACGGCAAGCGCGCCTTGCCGCTGCTCGACTGGCTGTCGGCGCAAGCCCGCGCCCATGGCCGGCGCATCCCGGTGCGCCTGGTCAAGGGCGCCTATTGGGACGCGGAGATCAAGCACGCCCAGGCGCATGGCTATCCGGGCTTTCCCGTCTATACCCGCAAATGCGCGACCGATCTCTCCTGGCTGGTATGCGCGGCGCGGATATTGCAGCGGCCCGACGCGCTATACGGGCAATTCGCCACCCATAACGCCCACGGCGTCGCGGCGATCATGCATCTTGCCGGCGGCAGGAGCGATTTCGAGTTCCAGCGACTGTACGGCATGGGCGCGGCGCTTTACGCCGCGGCCGAACGCGAATACGGGGACTTTCCCGCGCTTCGCGTTTACGCGCCGGTCGGCAGTCATGACGACTTGCTGCCCTACCTCGCGCGCCGCCTGCTCGAAAACGGCGCCAACAGCTCCTTCGCGCATCGCCTGCTCGACGACCGGCTCGATGCCCGAAACCTGACGCGCGACCCGGCCGGAGCGGTGCGCGCGGCGAGTCCCGCGGCGCATCCGCGCATTGCCCCGCCGGCGGATATTTTCGCCCCCAGACGCAATTCAAGCGGCGCCGACCTGACCAGCGCCGCCGTGCTCGCCGAATTGCGCAATGCCCGGGAGAAATCGCGCCGGCGGCGTTACCTGGCCACTGCCCTGCCCGCCCCGGCAGACGATGCCGAAGCCGCGGCCGCGACGGTCTCGAGCCCCGCGGACCGCGGCGATGTGCTCGGCGCGGTTCGTCCGAGCGCCGAGCCCCATGTCGAGGCCGCCTTCCGGCGCGCCGCGGCGGCGCAGCCGAACTGGAACAAGGCCGGCGGCGACATGCGCGCGAACCTGCTCGAGCGCTGCGCCGACAATCTCGAAACGCTGCGGCCCGAACTGGCGGCGATCCTCTGCCGCGAGGCCGGCAAGACGATTCCGGACGCCGTGGACGAAGTGCGCGAAGCCGTCGATTTCTGCCGCTATTACGCCAGCCAGGCGCGGCAGGGGTTCGCCGCGGGCACCCGCCTCCCCGGCCCCGCCGGCGAAAGCAACGAACTGCGACTCGGCGGGCGCGGCGTATTCGTCTGCATCAGCCCGTGGAATTTTCCGCTGGCGATTTTTTGCGGCCAGGTCTGCGCCGCGCTGGCGGCGGGCAACGCGGTGGTCGCCAAACCGGCCGAGGAAACGCCGATCATCGCCTGCGAGGCCGTGCGCCTGTTGCACGCGGCGGGGGTGCCGGACGCCGTCTGCAATCTGCTGATCGGCGACGGCGCGCTCGGCGAGCACCTGGTGCGGCATCCGCTGAACGCCGGCGTCGCTTTCACCGGCAGCACGGAAACCGCGCGCAAGATCAATCGGGCCATGGCGGAAAGGCAAGGCCTGATCGCCCCGCTGATCGCTGAAACCGGAGGCCGCAACGCCATGGTCGTCGATTCGACGGCCTTGCCGGAACAGGTTGTCGACGATGTGATCCGCTCGGCTTTTCTCAGCGCCGGCCAGCGCTGCTCGGCATTGCGCGCCCTGTACTTGCAGGAAGAGATCGCGGACCGGACTATCGACCTGATCCGGGGCGCGATGGACGAACTCCGCGTCGGCGACCCGTCGCGCATCGAAACCGACGCGGGTCCGATCATTTCCGCAGCAGCAGCCGCCGAGTTGCAAGCGCACATCGCCGACTTGCGCCAGCGCGGGCGGCTGCTGCATCAGGCTCCGCTTGCCGCGGAATGCGAAAACGGCTGCTTCGTCGCCCCCAGTCTGGCGCGGATCGACAATATCCGGGCGCTGGAGCGCGAACATTTCGGTCCGATTCTCCACGTCATCCGCTTCAGGGAACAGGATTTCACGAACGTGCTGCTGGAAATCGAACGCTCCGGCCATGGCCTCACTTTCGGCATCCATACCCGCATCGAGTCCCGCGTGGAGCAGGCCGCCGCCATGGCGGGCGCGGGCAATGTCTACGCCAACCGCAACATGATCGGCGCCGTGGTGGGCTCCCAGCCCTTCGGCGGCCGCGGACTGTCGGGCACGGGACCGAAAGCCGGCGGGCCGAATTACCTGCCGCGCTTCGCCGCCGAGCAGGTCGTCACGATCAATACCGTCGCCACCGGCGGCGACGCGGAATTGCTCTCGCTCGACGACGCCTGAGCCCGCCGCGACAATCCGCGCTGATGCCATCGAATCCGGCGGTGCTCTTTGTGTACCGCGGGTTTGCACCACGGGGAAGCTCTGACCAGGTCAGGGCTTTACTGACTGGAACCGCCGACCTCATGGTCGCCGCGACGGGCAGGGAAGCCAAGCCAGACGCCATGGCGGGATTTATGCCGGATTTCCACGCAAATGCGAGGCAGAATGTAGAGCAGCAGACAGCCGACGGCTACGGTTGTGAGCAGTTCCGTCCCGGTCTCTCCCCGCGACCAGGAAAAAACGCCGCCGCCCAGCAGCAACAGCGGCATCCAGGCCATCAGGTCGCGCTGGAAGAAACCCCGATATCGACCCTTTTCCCGATCCCAGACCTTGTATGGCACAAAGGAGAGGCCGATTATCATGAACATCGACCATCGCGATATGAATTCCAGAATAAACATAGATCCTCTCTCGATATTCGACAGTCTCGATATTCGACAGAAAGGCACAGCGTAAAAACCGGGGGCCGAGCCAGACAGGCCTCGCAAGACGAGCAAGGCTTCCCGCCTCGACCCCCAACTTCAGGAACACCCCAATCCATTCAGGCATACCTGACGGATCAGCGCAAGTTATTGCGGCATTCAATCAGGAAGGATAATTACGATATTCGGCTGGATCGCGGTCGGAGAAATAATCCTGCGCTCTGCTTGTCGCAACGCCGATGCCGACACCTGCTACAAATGGCGATTACCAGCCAAATTAGCACAAAAACAGTTCATCCGACGGAATCCAGTCCGTAGCGTACCCGTCCGCAAGCCGCAGCCATTCGCCGATCCGCTCATCCGGCTCACACGAAAAGCCCCAGTGTTCCTCGATCAGACGCGAATCAAGATACTGCGCCGCGTCCAGCATTTCGACTTCGATGTCGCGGATCGCGTCGATGATGTACTTGTGCCCACGCTTACCGTCTTTCGCGCCGACACTCCCGGCGCTGAACAAGTCGCGCAGTTGCGGAGCGAATACGCCGTGCTGCGTAATCAGATACAAACCGGCGTTGTCGTACTTCCCACGCCTATATCCGGGCTTGACGACTTCCGGGCATAGCAGCGTCGCCTCTGCCCGGTAGATGCGCTTTTCGGCCTCCGGCAGCGTCCTGTAAACTTTCACCGCCACAGGCAGCGTATGGTCCGCATCAAGCCACCAGAGCGCCTCGCCTTCCGCCAGACGCTGACGGGAATGCTCTCGGACGTGCTGCATCTTGTCCGCATCGCTCAGCCTGGCGAACTCGTCATAGGACACGCTCAGATTGTCGAACAACAGAGATTCAGGCTCGCCGCCGAGTTCCAGGACGAAGCGCGGCGAGTTGGAAACGCGAACGCGGGTAATGACTTCCTCGTATCGGCCCCACCGAACTTCCGGCTCTCCGCCTGTCTTGCCCATCACCACGTAGATGCTGCTCACGTCGGAGTCGCGCATCTTCTCGAAAATGCTGTTTCCGGTCGCCTGCCAAGAATCGCTTTTTGTGTACTTGACCTCGACCCCGTAGCCGTTCACGCGAATGTCGGGAAAGGCGGATGGGTGCCAGGTGGGCGAGACCTTGAATCCGGTGTCGCGGGCCGCGACGCGGAGCATGTCCTGAACGTGCTGCTCGAAGCCGTCCGGGTCGTGGTAGAGATCGCTGCTGCGGAGATTGTCGGTCAGAATCGCAACGGCTCGATCAAGTGCTCGCTCGAAGTCAGTTGGGCTCAAGACGCTTTCTCACAGCCTTTGCTATGTGCCATGCGAGAACGGGCGGAACAGCGTTGCCGATCTGGCGCTCAGTTTCCCGCATTCCGCCGCTGAATCTGAACTTGTCGGGAAAGGATTGGATCCGCGCGGCCTCTCGAAGCGAGATGCGACGCGGCAGTTTGTAGTGAAACTGGACGTTGCCATGACACTCGGCGCGGATCGTAGTCGAAGGCTTGTCCGCCGCCAGCTTTCGGTTGCCTTGCTCCGGGCTGCGCGCAGCCTTGCTCCAGACGTGGTTGAACATCGGAATCTCTGGTTTCTCTTCGAGATCACGCAACACTTCCTCAACGGGAACGTGCCGCAACGCGAGGCGCGGATGCTCGAACTCGTCGCCTTGCACTCCCGCGATGAACAGGCGCTCGCGCATTTGCGGAATGCCGTAATCCGCCGCGAGATACAGGCGATGATTGACCGTGTAGCCGGTGGCCCGGAAGTCGGACAGCATCTGCTCAAAAAACGCCATGGCGTGCGACTGAAGCAATCCCTTGACGTTCTCGGCCACAAACACCTTTGGCCGCAATCGCTCGATTGCCTGAATCATGTAGCGGTACAGGACCGTCCGCGTCCCGGCCTCGGCACTTTTCTTGCCGTTGATCGAAACGTCCTGGCAGGGAAAGCCGCCGATAACCACGTCTGCCTTGTCCGGCAGCGTATCCAGCAGCGAGCCGATGTCGCCGACGTGAATCTCATGCTTCAGATTCTTCTCGTAGGTTTCAGTTGCGGCCTTGCTCAAGTCGTTCGCCCATAGGATCTCGAACGGCAGGCGGTCATAGTATTTGCCCGCGAACGGGAAGCCGCCCAGAAAGCCCAAGTCCATGCCGCCGCAACCGCTGAACAGGGACACCACCGTATGGCGCTCGATCTGCTCGCCCGCCATTGCGCCCACAAGCTGCTCGAAACTGGCGGGAATGTTCCTGCCCCCCGGGCCGCCCTTCATGATCCGTCTCCGTCAACGAGTGCCTGATGCGTCAACGAGCGCTCGATCATGCTGCGGATCGCCCGCTCGATGAACACCGTTGCGTGAAGGTCGCGGTTGTTCCATCGGTACGCGAACTCATCGACATGCCGGGACAGATGCTTGACGCTCATCTTGTGGCAGGAACCCTGATAGCCATGCTTCAGCAGGTTCCAGAAGGATTCAATACCGTTCGTATTAGCGCAGCCCCTGACGTACCCCCCGGCACTGTGAGCGACCGTCTCATGGCGAAACTCGCGCATTCCGCGGTAGGTGCCATGCTCATCGGTGTAGACGGTCGATCCGGGCTCCACGTTCGCCCCAATCTCGCCGTGCAAGGTTTGTTGGTCTACGTTGGCGACAGGGCGGACGCATACTTCGCCGTCACGTGACAGGATGCCGACCACCGGAGATTTGCCAACTGCACCTCGGCCTGCCCGGAGTTTTTTCGATGCGTGCTTGTTCCGTTCTTTTCCACTGATATAGGCCTCGTCAACCTCGACTTCTCCGCTCATCGGGAACAGCGCACCATAATTCCAAGCCTCGCGGATTTTGTGGCCGAGCCGCCATGCGGTTTCTTGTGAAACGCACAACTCGCGGGCCATCTGAAGGCTGGACAAGCCTTTCTTGGCGACAGACATGAGATACATCGCATACAGCCATTTGCGAATCGGAAGTTTCTTGCTGGCAAGTATCGTGCCCACCGTCGCGCTGAAATACTTGCGGCATCTCTTGTCGCGGCAACGGTAGGGCTGGGGCTTCTTGGAAGCGACCGCATAGGTATCTGTGCTGTTGCAATGCGGGCAATAGTGGCCATTGGCCCATCGGATTTTCTCGAACCATTCCGCTGCCGCTTCTTCGGTAGGGAACATCTCGAAAAACTCCATCGAACTCATCTGCTCTTGCGTTTTCATGTCGGCACTCAATCCCAAATCCTTATGACGTAAATTAGCCTAACCAAGCAGGCGAGCCAAGCGATTTTGTGCTAATTTGGCTGGTAGTGGCCATACAAATAGCGCAGTTCCTCCAAAAGGACCCGCGAAGGATATCATGGTGACCGCCAATGCAGAGGCGGCAATGCCAGCGCAGCCCATGATCGCCCCGCTAGCGCATCCCGCACCTGCTCCCGTAGAATCCCCCGCTTACCTGTTCTACTTCATGGTTCGTCAGTTCTCTCATTTCGCACTCCCCGGTTGATTGAAAATAACACTCGCGGAAGAAACATAGTCTCAAATAGCGGTAGGCGCATAATTTCCGGTCAAAAGATTTTCTCGTTCGGCTCGGCGCGAAATGCGGGCTCAGGCGGTTTGCTGTTCTGTCAGGCCGAGTTCGGCGATGCTGATCTCGCGCATGCGGAATTTCTGCGCCTTGCCGGTAACGGTCATGGGGAATTCGTCGCTGAAGCGGATATAGCGCGGGATCTTGTAATGGGCGATGCGGCCGCGGCAGAAGGCGCGGATATCCTCTGCCGTCGCTTCCGCGCCATCCTTGAGCCGCACCCAGGTGATGATTTCCTCGCCGTATTCCGGATCGGGAACGCCGGTCGCCTGCGCCGCCTCGACGGCTTCGTGGGTCATCAGGTATTCCTCGATTTCCCGGGGATAGACGTTTTCGCCGCCGCGCACGATCATGTCCTTGATGCGGCCGACGATATTGACGTATCCCTCTTCGTCCATGACCGCGATGTCGCCGGTATGCATCCAGCCGTCGCGGTCGATGGCCGCGCGGGTGGCCGGCTCGTCGTTCCAGTAACCGAGCATCACCGAATAGCCGCGCGCGCACAATTCGCCCATGACGCCGACGGGCTGGATCGCGCCGGATTCGGGGTCGATGATCTTCGCCTCGAGATGCGGATGCGCGAGGCCCACGGTGCCGACGCGCCTGGCGAAGGGCGAGTCGGTCCGGGTCTGGAAGCTCACCGGGCTTGTTTCGGTCATGCCGTAGGCGATCTCGACTTCGCTCATGCCCATCCGTTCGATAACCTGTTTCATGGTCTCGACCGGGCACGGCGCGCCGGCCATGATGCCGGTGCGCAAGCTGCCCAGATCGTATGCGGCGAAGTCGGGCAAGGCGAGTTCGGCGATGAACATGGTCGGCACGCCGTAAAGCGCCGTCGCCCGCTCTTCCTGCACGGCGCGCAGCACCGCCGCCGGCTCGAAGCTCTCGGCGGGATAAATGACGCAGGCGGCATGGACGAGACAGCCGAGATTGCCCATCGCCATGCCGAAGCAATGATATAGCGGCACCGGCAGCACCAGCCGGTCGCGTTCGCTGAAATTCATGATCGCGGCGACGAAGCGGGCGTTATTGAGAATATTGTGATGCGACAGCGTCGCGCCCTTGGGCAAGCCGGTGGTGCCGCTGGTGTATTGGATATTGATCGGATCGTCCATGTCCTGCTCCGCCTGCCGAGCCGCGAGCGCTGCCGCGCCGCAATCGCGCGCGAGGTCGAGGAATGCCCGCCAGCCGTAAATTCCGCCGGTTGCCGCCGCGGTCGTCGAGATGACCGTGTCGAGTTCGGGGAGTTTGGCCGAACGCAACGCCCCCGGCGCGGCGCGCGCCAATTCCGGGCAGACCTCGCCGAGCATGGCGACATAATCCGAAGTCTTGAAGCGATCCCGCAGCACCAGCCCCTTGCAGCCCGACTGGGCGAGCGCATGCTCCAGTTCGCGCGCGCGATAGGCCGGATTGATGGTGACGAGGATGACGCCGGCCTTGGCCGCGGCGTATTGGGTCACGGTCCATTCGACGCAATTCGGCGACCATATGCCGATCCGGTCGCCGCTGGCGAAACCGGCGGCGATAAAGGCCCGCGCCAGCTCGTCGACGCGTTCGGCGAGCTGCGCGTAAGTCAGGCGAATACCCTGGTGCCTGCTGACCAGGGCTTCGCGGTCGCCATGTTCGGCGACAATGCGGTCGAAGAATCGCGGAATCGGCTCGCCGAGCAGGGGTTGCTCGCTCGCGCCGCTGGCGTAACTGATCGATTTGCTCATTTCTCGCTCCATTTCAATGCCGCGATCGAGCCGGCGCGGTCTTGCCCGCCGCCGGGCGAAGCGCCCGGGCGCCGCCGCGGCAACGAATTATGGCACGGCGTCATGCGCTTGACGGCGCGCCGGCATCGACTGAAACGCCGGGCTGGCTCGTATAAGCCCGTAATTCATCAGAGAGGCCCCGACGCGTCAGGATTTCCTCGCGGCCCGGTCTGCCGGTGCAAGCCTGTGGTGCAAACCCGCGATACAAGAGAGCGCCGACGAATTCGACGGCGCAAGCCCTTGCATCCGGGAGCGAGACAAGTCCGCGCCATGGTCTTGCGGCGATGAACAATTCCATGGCTGGAATTATCCGCAGCATATCCGGAGCGAGCGAATCCATGCATGGCCCGGGATTGACGATCTTTCCGCTGTCGGCCGCGGCGCTGCTGCTCGCGGCATGTTCCGGCAACGCTTATCGCGAGAGCGCCGACAGCGAGACCTATGCCGCCATCGCCGGCAAGGCCGGCCTCGTGCCCGGCATGACCGAACAGGTCGCGGTGGACGAGCGGAAAGTCGTCGATCTCGGCGGCTTGCCGGTCAACTCCCTCGGTTTCGAGTTCCTCGGCGAAAGCGCCGGCAGCGAGATCAACTCGCGCGTCCTCGGCCTGAACGACGCGCTCGATCTGGCCTTTCGTCACGGCAAGGACTATCAGACCCGCAAGGAACGGCTCTATCTCGAAGCCCTGTCGCTGACTCTCGACCGCTATCGCTACGCGCCGATCCTGTCCTTCGACAGCAGCGGCGAATACCAATGGGAGATGGACGACGAGTTCGTCGCCGACATGGAAAACCTGACCGGCATCGATGTCCCGGCCCAGCGCGCCGCGGCGTCCGCTGCCGAAACGTTCGAGGCCGACACCAGCCTCGGCGTGCGCTATCTCCTGCGCGGAGGCGGCTCGGTGGCGCTGAACCTGACCAATAACCTGCGACGCTTCCTCGGCGGCGATGTCGGCGAATTGAGCGCCGGCGCGCTGATCGGTTCAATCACCCAGCCGCTGTTGCGGGATTTCGGCGTCGCCGTCGAAACCGAGGCGCTATTGCAGGCCGAGCGCGACCTGCTGTACGAGTTGCGCGCTTTCACGCGTTATCGCAAATCCTTCGCGGTGCGGGTGGCGTCGAGTTATTACAATGTGCTGCTCGATCGCGAAACCGTCAAGAACAACTACGCCGGCCTGCTCGCGAACAATCTCTCGCTGGAGCGGGAACGCGCCTTCCAGGCCGAGGGCCTGCGCACCTTGCTCGATGTCGGCAGACTGGAACAGGCGACCTTGCAACAGGATCTGCGCTGGACGACTTCGATCGCGCGCTACCAGCGCGGCCTCGACGCGTTCAAGATCCTGATCGGATTGAATGCGGAAGACGCCGTCATGCTCGACGACAACGAGATGACGCTGATCACCGAAACCGGCATGTCGAGCCCGGCGCTCGATCTCGACCGGGCGCTCGGACTCGCGGCGCGCACCAGACTCGACCTGTACACCGGACTCGACCAGGTGCAGGACGCCGCGCGCCGCGTCGATGTCGCCGCCGACGCGCTGCGGCCGTCGCTGGGGATCAGCTTGCGCGCCTCGGTGCCCACCGCCGGCGGCGAGCCGACCGAGCTCGATTTCGACAATGCGGTCTACGCGGCCGGGCTCGACCTCGAGCTGCCGCTGGACAGCAAGGCCGAACGCAATACCTGCCGCCGCGCCATGATCGACTACGAAGCGGCGACCCGCGCCTATACATTGGCGCTGGACAACGCTAAATTGGAAGTCATCGACGCTTGGCGGCGCATGGACGAAGCCGGCAAGGGCCACGACATCAACCTGGCGAGCGTGGAGATCAACGAGCGCCGCGTCGAGGAAGCCGAATTGCGCGCCGAACTCGGCCTCGGCAATGTGCAGGACACGGTCGATTCCCAGAACGACCTGACCGCCGCGCGCACCGCCCTCGTGCGCAGCATCGTCGACTACAATATCTCGAAACTGGAATTCTGGCGCGACGTGGGATTGCTGTACGTCGACGACTCCGGCCAATGGGAGGAAGGCATAGATGAACCCCGCTGAAGATGCCCGGTCCGGCAAGTTGCGAGCGCTGGCCGGACGCGCCCGGGCGGCCGCCCTGCCCCGGCTGGCGGCGCTGCGCGAGCGCTATCTGGCGCTTGATCGGAAATCGCAGATCGGAATCGGCGCCGGCGCCGGCGCGCTGGCGCTGGCCTTGCTGTTAGCCGGCGGCGGCCCGGGCGGCGACGGCGGCGGCCTGACCTTTGCCGCGCGCCGGGGCGACCTCGATATCACCGTGCTCGAAGGCGGCGCCCTCGAAGCCCTGCAATCGCAGGAAATCCGCTCCCAGGTGCGCGACCGCAACGGCGTCAAGATCCTCAGCATCGTCGAGGAAGGCTATCGGGTCACCGAGCAGGACGTGGCCGCCGGCAAGGTGCTGGTGGAACTCGACACCTCGAGCCTGATCGACGAGCGGCTCAATCAGGAGATCTCGGTGGAAACCGCCGAGGCGAGTTATATCGAAAGCAGGGCGGAATACGAGATCCAGTTGAACAGCAACCTGACGCAACTGAACGACGCCCGCCAGCAGATGCGATTCGCGCGGCTCGATTTCGAGAAGTTCCTCGGCGCCGACATAGTCGACGACATCATTTCCCGGCTGGAGATCGAGGAGCGGCTCGCGATGTCGGAAGCGGCCGACCGGGCCGTGCTCGACAACGAGGAAGCGGAGGTCACCGAAGCGGCGGCGACCGGGACGGCGGCCGCCGACCTGCCGGAAGGCATTGCGATCGAATCCCTGCCGCCGCGAATGCAAGACCGCATTCGCCGGACGATGACGGAGAACGGCGGCCAATTGCCCGCGGCGATGGTCGAACGCATGCAACGCTTCGCCGCCGGCGACTTCCCGCCGGGCGGCGGCGACGGCTTTCCGGGCGCTCCCGGCGGCGGCTTTGCGGGCGCCGGCACGCCGACGGCGGAACCCGCGCCCGAAACCGGGAACCGGGTCGAAGAAGTCGCCGTGCTCGAACTGCCCCCCGCGGACATCGATCCGGAGCCCCCGGCAGTGAACTTGCTCATGGATGAAAGTTACATGGCGATTCGCGACCAGCTCGATTTCGCCCAATACGCGGATTTCGGGAAACTCGCGGACGGCGAAGCCAAGCAGCGCCTGCGCATCCTGCTCGACGAGCTGCAGGTGGCGCAGGAAGAATACCTGCTCGCCCAGGATCGCATCGAAGGCCAGCGCCGGCTCGAAGCGCGCGGCTTCATCACGCCGACCGAACTCGAAGCCGAAGAACTGAACCTGAACAAGGCGGCCAACAAACAGCAGGAGAAGGAAACCGCCTTGCGGCTGTATATCCAGTACACCTTCCCGAAGGAAGCCGAGGAATTCCTGTCCAATTACGAAAACGCGGTCATGGCCTACCAGCGCCAGGTGAAGGAAAATATCGCCAAGGAAGCCCAGGAGCGCGCCCGCTTCAGTTCCGCGGAACGCAAGTTCAACCTGGAGAAATACAAGCTCGCCGATATCGAATTGCAGATCGACGCCGCCACCATCGAGGCGGAACGCCCGGGGCTCGTGGTCTATGGCGGCGCCGACCAGGGCTCGAGCCGCTTTCGCGGCTCGAGCAGCCAGGAGGCGATCCAGGAAGGCGCCACCGTGCGCGAGCGCCAGCCGATCCTCACCATTCCCGACATGCGCGAGATGGCGGTCCGGGTCGATATCCATGAATCGGCGGTGCAGCGGGTCGCAGTCGGCCAACCTGCGGTTGTCTACATAGACGCCTTCCCCGACGCGCGCCTGACGGGCGAGGTGATCAAGGTGGCGGTGGTGGCGGATTCGGCCAATTCCTTCATGAATCCCGACCTCAAGGTCTATCCGTCCCAGATCCGCATCCACGGCGTCCACGACTGGCTGCGGCCGGGCATGAGCGCCCAGGTCGAAATCCTCGTGGCGAGCCTCGCGGACGTGGTCCATGTGCCGGTGCAGGCGGTCAGCTATTCCGGCGACGACCAGGTGGTCCATGTCAGCCGCGGCGGCGCGGTGGAAAGACGCATCGTCGAAGTGGGCGATTTCTCCGATTCCTTCATCGAGATCGCCAGCGGACTCGAAGCAGGCGAAGAAGTGCTGCTATTGCCGCCGCGCCAGACTCTCGACCGCGCGGCGAGTTGAACGGCATCCGTCATGACCGCTCCCCGGACCGGCGCCGAAGACGCGACTCGCCCGCCCCGGCAAGCGCCCCGCGCGGCGCCGGCGGCCTCGGTGGCCGATGTCTGCAAGACCTATCGCATGGGCGCGCTGGCGGTCGAGGTGCTGCACGGCGTCTCGCTCGATTTCTACGGCAGCGACTATATCAGCATCATGGGGCCTTCGGGTTGCGGCAAGTCGACGCTGATGAATATTCTCGGCTGCCTCGACCGGCCCACGAGCGGAACCTACCGCCTGGGCGGCGAGGATACCTCGCGACTCGGGGACAACGAGTTATCGTTGATCCGCGGCGCGCGGCTCGGCTTCATCTTCCAGTCCTACAACCTGATCCAGCAACTCGACGTGCTGGAAAATATCGAGCTGCCCCTGTTCTATCAGGGCTTTTCCCAAGCCGACAGCCATCGCGCCGCGCGCCGGCTCGCCGAGCGGGTGGGCCTGGCCGACCGCGTCCGCCACAAGCCCTTCGAGCTTTCCGGCGGCCAGCAGCAACGCGTGGCGATCGCCCGGGCGCTGGCGATGGATCCGCTGATCATTCTCGCGGACGAACCCACGGGCAATCTCGATTCGCGTTCGGGCATGGAAATCCTCGACCTGTTCGACGAATTGCACGAGGCCGGCAAGACCCTGATCATGGTGACCCATTCCGACGAACTCGCCGAACGCACGAGCCGGCGCATCCGCTTGCTCGACGGCAGGGTGGAGCAAGATGAACGAGTGGGCGCTTGACGGTTCGCCGCAAGCGCCCGGCGCCCCGCGCCGCGACCGGCGGGCCTGGTTCGGCTGGCGCGTCAGTCAGATCGTCCGACTGGGCGTCAAGAGCATTTTCTCGCATGGCCTGCGCTCGCTGCTCACGGCGCTCGGCATCGTCATCGGCGTGGCGGCGGTGATCGCCATGCTCGCGGTAAGCGAAGGCGCCAGCTTCGAGGCGCAACAGCAATTCCGCGACCTCGGCGCGAACAATATCCTCGTGAAAAGCGTCAAGCCGGTGGAGGTCGAGGAGTCTTCCAGGCGCGGCTTCGGTCCGCCCCAGGCCATCGTCTACGGCCTGACCCGCGCCGACATCCGGACGATCAGCGACACCATGCCCGGCGTAAGCAACGTGATTTCCTCGCGCATCGTCAAGAAGAACATCTGGCGTCTCGGCCATAGCCTGAACGCCGACGTGGTCGGCACCGCGGTCGACTACCCCGGCTCGCGCAGTTACGGCCTGCGCGAAGGCAGATTCTTCAGCGAATCGGAAATGCGCGATCACGAAAACGTCGCGGTATTGAGCGGAGAAGCGGCCGACGCGCTATTCCCGATCGAGAATCCGCTCGGCCGATCGATCCGCATCGACAGCGATTATTACGATGTGATCGGCATCATGGAATCCGAGGGATTCTCCAACCTCGGACAGAACCAGGCCGGGGCTTCCAATTCGGCCCCGGCCCGGGTATTCATCCCCCTGACCTCGTCCCGCAGCCGCTTCGGCGAAACCACGACCCGGCAGACCGCGGGCGGAATGGAGTCCGAAACCGTCGAATTGCATGAAGCGGTGATCCAGGTCGAAGACCAGGAAAACGTGATCGATACCGGCGAAGTGATCGAACAGATTCTCCGCCGCCGCCACAAGGATATCGACTACGCCATCGAGATTCCCCTCGCCCTGTTGCGCCAGGCCGAGGAAAGCGCCTTGCGCGACCAGATCGTCGCCGGCGCCATCGCCGGCATTTCCCTGCTCGTCGGCGGCATCGGCATCATGAATATCATGCTCGCCAGCGTCACCGAGCGAACCCGCGAGATCGGCATTCGCCGGGCGCTCGGCGCGCGCAAGGTCGATATCATTATCCAGTTCCTGGCGGAGGCGGTCATTCTTTCCGCGGTGGGCGGCCTGATCGGCGTCGCGCTCGGCATCGTCATCCCCTTGTTCATATCGACTTTCTGGGGCATGACCACGATCGTCACGCCGGCGGCGCCGATATTGGCCTTTTCGATTTCCGCCCTGATTGGTGTAATCTTCGGCATATATCCTTCCATGCGCGCCGCCGACATGGATCCGGTCGAAGCGCTCAGACACGAATAAGGGCGGCGCATGTCCGCAGTACAAGCCCGCGGTACAAGCCCGCGGTACAAAAGAGCACCGCCGGATTCGACGGCGCGAGCCGTCGAATCCGGGAGCAAGGCGAAACCGCGTTTTGCCTTGCGGCGATGAATAATTCCATGGCTGGGATTATTCAGAAGATGCCAAGCCGGATTTCCGCGCCATGAAGATGCTGAAAATATCCTGCCTGCTGCTGACCGCATGCGCATGCGTCTTCGCCGCAGCGCCCGCCCGGCAAGCCGAAGATCCATGGGCGGCCTATGACGAAGCCGCGGACCTCGCCGCCCTGGCGCGACTGGAAAACGAGAGCATGCATTACCGCCTGTTGCGTTCGCCGCATCAACGCGGGGCCGCGTTGTGGGCGGAGTTCGAGCCAGCGCTGGACGATTTCGGCGCGGCGCGATACGAGGCGCTGAAGCCGCTCGTGCTGGGCGCGTCGGTCGACCGGCTGCAACAGGCCGTCGATAACGGCGAACTGGATTATGAAACCCTGACCCGATTCTATCTTTATCGCATCCGCGAAATCGAAAACGATCCCGCGCGCTACCTGAACGCGGTCATCTCGCTCAATCCCGCGGCCCTTGAACAGGCGCGGGCGCGCGACCGCGGCCATGGCGAAGGCCACGACCCGATTTTCGGCATGCCGGTGCTGCTCAAGGACAATATCGGCATGGCCGGTCTGCCGACCACCGCCGGCGCCGTCGCCCTGGCGAACAACGCGACCGGCGACGCCTTCATCGCCGAGCGACTGCTCGAACGCGGCGCGATTATTCTCGGCAAGGCCAATCTCAGCGAATGGGCGTACTTCTTCTGCCGCGACTGCCCCTCCGGATGGAGCGCCATGGGCGGCCAGACGCTCAATCCCCATGGCCGTCTCCTGTTCGGCCCCGGCGGCTCGAGTTCGGGCAGCGGCGCCGCGATAGCGGCGGATTACGCCGCGGTCGCGGTGGGTTCGGAAACTTCCGGCTCGATCCTGTCGCCGGCGAGCGCCAATTCCCTGGTCGGCCTGAAACCGACCACGGGCAGTCTGAGCCGTTCGGGCGTAGTGCCCATTTCCGCCTCGCTCGACACCGCCGGCCCCATGGCCCGCTCGGTAGCGGACGCGGTGGCGTTGTTCAACGCCATGACAGGCTACGATGAAAATGATCTCGCCATGCCGCGGCTGGCCGCGAGTCTGGCCCTGGAATACCGGCTGACGGAATTGGCCGGCAAGCGTCTCGGCGTGTTCGAGTCGCTGGCGGCAGCAGACGATTCCTACCGGGAGGCCGCCGAGCTGCTGGCGGCGAACGGCGCGACGATCGAACCTGTTGCTTTCGTCTGGGAACGCCCGGAGTCGTTCAGCGAGTTGCTGGGCGCTGAAATGGCGCGGGATCTCGCGGCCTATCTGGAGACCTGGAGCGGCAACCGGGTCGCCATCTCGTCAATCGCCGAATTGCGGGCCTTCAACCTGCAAGACGAAACGTCCAGGACGCCCTATGGCCAGTCGCTGGTCGACATGATGGCGGAACTGGACTATAGCGCGGAACAACTCGAAGCCCTGCGCGGCGAATTGCAGCCCCATGCCCGCCTGCAAATGGAAAACCTGTTCAGCCAGCATGATCTCGACGCGCTGCTTTCGCTGAACAACATGCACGCGGGGGTCGCGGCGCTGGCCAATTTCCCGGCCCTGACCATTCCCGCCGGCTATCGCGACAACGGCCGCCCATTGGGCCTGACATTGATCGCGCCGTCTTTCCGGGAACAGGATCTGATCGATATCGGCGCCGCATTCGAGCGTCTGGCGCCGGCGCGGCGCCCGCCCGCGGACTACCAGTAACTCTCGACCGTGACATGTCCCGGCGCGCGCCGCCGGTTTTTGGCGAAACCCAATGCCTTCAGCGTTTCGGTCGTATCCCGCACCATGTCGGGATTGCCGCACAACATGAAATGCGATTTGTCCGGCGACAGTTCCAGGCCGGTGCGACGTTCGAGTTCGCCGTCCGCTATCGCCGCCGGAATCCTGCCCCGGATCGCGCCCGGCGCCGGTTCGCGGCTGACGAACGACTGAAAGACGAACCGCTCGCCGTGCTTCCGGCGCAGATTCCCGACCAGTTCCTGATAACGCAGATCCATTTCCAGCCGCACCGCGTGCACGAGCGCCACGCGTCTGAAGCGCCGCCAGGGCTCGTCGGTATTCAATATCGAAAAATACGGCGAAATCCCGGTGCCGGTGGCGAGCATCCACATTTCCTCGCATGGCGGAATCTCCCGCAACACGAAAAAGCCGTTGGCCGGAGTCTTGATCCAGACCGTCTCGCCCGCCCGCTTCTCGATCAGGGCGTTCGACAGCACCCCGCCGAGGGCGCGATACAGAAAGAATTCCAGCGGCCGCTCGCCCGGCGAGGTGAGGTAGGAATAGGGCCGCGCCACGCGCTGACCGTCGATATCGAGCGCCAGACTGGTGAATTGCCCGGCGACGAATTGCTCGGCGTCGGCGTCGACCTTGAGGGAAAACAGGTTTTCAGTCCAGCGCCGGTTCGAAACTATCTCGCCTTCGATCCATTGGGCCATGCTTTTCATCTCGGCAATACGGGTTCGCCAGCGGCATAATGATAATTGAACTGGGTATCCAATGAATAATCCCATCCATGGAATTATTCTCTGCCGCAAAACAAAAGCGTGGTTTTGTCTTGCTCACGGATTCAACGGCTTGCGCCATCTAATCCGGCGACGCTCTCTTGTACCGCGGGCCTGCGCCGCAGGAAAGCCTTGACTTGATCAGAGCTTTCCTGACACCTCGTCGATGATCGTGATTTCCATGGAGCGGATCGCGGCATTTGAAGCAACCGCCACAGATCACCTCAAGCCGAGCGCCGAAAGCCAAGTGTCGACCTGCCCGAAGGCATCCTGCTGCCATTGATCGCGGGTGCGTTCCTGGAGCATATCGGACCGGTCGACGAACTGCCCCACGCTGGTTGGACCGAAATCATCCGGGCGCCGGAATTTCTCTGAAATATGGGAATAGCCAGTCCTCGCTGTCTCGAACTCAAGGAGTGGCCTGGTCGCCGCAACGAGCGCCTCGATGCCGCCAGGGAAGTTGCGAACGCTTTAGTAAATATCATACGCATCCTTTCGTTTGTAACGCTTCGCGATGGCGTAACCTTTCATGGCCAGCAGTGCGGGAATGGACGCGACGGCGATCTGAACGCGGTTGCCTCCACCGCAGGGCATGTCGCCGTCGACCGCGACAAGTTGATAGAACCGCAAGGCGAGATCCGCGCCGTCAGCGCGCTGAACCGCGAAATCGGCGACAAGCGGAGGAGTATTTTTTGCAATCCTGGCATCGCGCGGCATCAGAAAGTCGATGATGATGTCGATATCGCCTCCGCCGTCGCGCGCGGGCACGGTGCGCATCAGTTTGAAGGGGGGCTGATTCTCGGGTTGGCGGTAACCCTGTCTCAAGAGGGACTCGATAAGCTGTGCGTACTCACCGTCGCCCAAGGCTTTCGCATCCAGACCGAGATCCACATCCAGAGTTCCGATATGCGGCATGTCGGACTCGTTCAGCAGCAGCCAGGGGACGGCGCCGCCGATCACGGCGAACTTGCCGCGATAGCTTCCGAGGATCTGACCGATTTCAACCAGCACGGATCTGACGGCGACCGTGGTGCGGTCGTCGTACTCCGAGGCGTACCGCGGCTCTACTTCAGCCATGGGAAGAACTTGCCGGCCAGATGTTCGGCGGCTTCGCGGTCGCGGTCGCTGCCACTCCAGAGATCAAGATAGGTCACGACGGGACTGGCGCAGAACACCTTCGGCCCAGGTTCGCTCGCATCGTGAAACAGGCTTTCGTCTTTTGGAATGCTCATTACTACGTTCGCTCCCCTTGCGGGGTGCGTCAGCTTCAACGCCTGTTTCAGCAGGTCGGAGCCAGATTCGTCAACATAGAATGTTTGAGTGCCGCTTCGGCTGAAGGGCGCGAGCCATTGCGCAGCCGAGCGCAGCGAGTAGATTGCGCGCGGGCGTTCCGAATGTGGGTTGAGCTTGCCGCGCAGCCGCTCTTCGAACTGGCTTCCATGAAGATGAGTATATCCGACGATGGACTTGCCGGCCAGGCGGCGATAACTCTCGCGCCACGATTTCAACAGTGCGTCAGGCTGAACCAGGACTGCGCCGTCATCCTGTATCGCGAGCCATTCGCGTTCGAGCAGAGCCTTGCGGACATTGCTCACATGACCCAGGCTCGCGCGCGCCTGCGCGGCCAGATCGGCGACACGCCATGCATGTCCTGGTTCGCGCAGCAGGACACGCAGGATCGCCGCTGCTTGCGGGGCGAAGATCGAGCGCAGCGCGCGGGTCTCGGAGATCGGTCTTTCTGCGACAGCACGCTCGATGTAGATGGTGTCGAATGCCAGCCTCACGTTCCCGACCAGATCGAGATAGGCAGTGTCGTGGTCGACGCAGATGGCGCGGGATTCCGGAGACAGGTAAGGGCTGACAAGCATTGGAATGAGTTGCCGGCAGGCATTCCCTTCGCCGGATTGGCGCAATCGGGCTACGCAGTTTTCGAGCCGATAGACCCCGGAACGGACAAAGCGGGGAGCCCCGTTTGACTTTGCCTCGACAACAAGCGTATAAGCGCCGCCGCGGTGGGCAAGGCTGACCAGTCCATCAACGAACCTGTCGCGGCCGAGCCTTTGTTTATATTCGATAGCATCGACTTCCACGCCCGGTCCGTTGCAGAGCAGGTCGCGAACCATATTCAGGGCGCGAAACACCAATTCTTTTTCTTTCACCATTTCAGATGTTTTCATCATTTGCTGAAAATAGCTATTTTAGTGAAAATGTCAAGGCCTTGCCCGCTCGGGAAAGCTCTGATCAAGCCAGAGCTTCCCTGCGGCGCAGACCCGCGGCACCAAAGAGCGCCGCCGGATTCGATGGCGCAAACCATTGAATCCGGGAGCAAGACAAAACCACGCTTTTGTCTTGCGGCAATGAATAATTCCATGGATGGAATTATTCAGAGGATACTTGGCCGCCAGGCGGGAGTCGGTCCGATCCGGTCCGGTCCGATCCGGTTCGGTTCGGTTCGGTTCGGTTCGGTTCGGTTCGGCAAAGGACATTTTCCGCTGCGCTGGTCCGGTCGCGACAAGTCCTATAGTCTTGCCGGGGGCGCGCTTCGACATGCGAGGGAAGCCCTGATGCGGCAGGGCTTCCCTTGCGGCGCATGGCTTCGATGACGCAAGCCTTTGCATGCGGGAGCAGGACAAGACCGCGCTTTCGTCTTGCGGCAATGACTGATTCCATGAATGGAATTGCTCGGGGAGAAACACATGGCCAATCTGTTCGCCGCCTGGTTCGGGATCGCGTTGTGGAAGAGGATCGTCGGCGCCATGGCGCTCGGCCTGATCGTCGGCTCGCTCTGGGGGCCCGGAACGGAGAGCATCTTGTGGATCGGCGATGTCTTCATCCGCCTGATCCGCATGTTGATCGCGCCGATAGTATTTCTCACCGTGGTCAGCGGCGTGGCGTCGATGGGCGATCCGGCCAGACTGGGGTCTCTCGGCGTCAAGACCCTGTTGCTGTTTCTGGCGACATCGATAGCCGCCATCAGCATCGGCGTGGCGTTGGCGGCCGTCATGCAGCCCGGCGCGGGCGCCGACCTGTCGAACGCCGTGCCCGGCGCGGTGCAGGAAGCCGTGCCGGTCGCCGAAAGGCTGATCTCCATCATTCCCGCCAATCCCTTCGCCGCATTGGCCGAAGGCAACATATTGGCGATCATTTTCTTCGCCGCGCTGCTCGGCGTCGGCCTGATCGCGACAGGGGAATCCGTCGCGCCCGCGATCAACTTGCTGGAAGTCGGCGTCGCGGTGGTATTGCGCATTACCGGCTGGGTGCTGGAAGTCGCGCCTTTCGGCGTATTCGCGCTGATCGCCTGGGTCGCCGGGACGCTCGGCCCGACCGCCTTTCTCGATGTCTTCGCCGTGGCCGCCGCCTTGCTCGCCGGCAGCCTGATCCACATGCTCGTCGTCTACGGCGCCCTCATGTTGCGCTTCGCGCTCAAGTTGTCGCCGCTGCAATTCATGCTCGGCATTCGCGAAGCCCTGCTCGTCGCTTTCTCCACTTCCTCGAGCTCCGCCACCTTGCCCGTCAGCATGACCGTCGCCAGGCGCAATCTCGGCGTGCGTCCCGTCGTCGCCTCCACCGTGTTGCCCGTCGGCGCGACGGTCAACATGGACGGCACCGCGATTTACGTCGGCATCGTCTCGCTCTTCGGCGCCCAGGTATTCGGCTTCGACCTGACTGCCGCCGACTACCTGGCGATCATTCTCACCGGAGCGCTGGTTTCGATAGCGACGCCGACGGTGCCGAGCGGGTCGCTATTCCTCATGGCCGCGGTCATGGAAACTTTCGGCATGACGCCGGAGCAAATCGCCATCGTGGTCGGCTTCATCCTCGCCTTCGACCGCCCGCTGGACATGTGGCGCACGCTGGTGAACGTCTGCGGCGACCTCGCGGTCGCCGCGAGCGCGGCGAAATGGGAAAACGAATTCGACGAGGACGTTTTTCGCAAGCCGCCGGCGACGTGAACCGGCGTCGAGGCGGCGGAGCGCGCGTCTACGTTCTTTCAGGCGGCCCCAAGCTCCAATGCAATACCAGTCCGGCGGCGACGGCCGAAGCGACCGATCCGATCAGAATGCCCAGCCGGTCCGCCGCGAAGTACTCCCCGCCGCCATGCTCGAAGGCGAGTCCGGCAATGAACAGGCTCATGGTGAACCCGATGCCGCAGACCCACGCGACGCCGATGATCTGACCCCAGGTAACGCCCGGCGGCAAGGTTACCGCGCGCAGCAGCACCCCGAGGCCGACGAAGGCGATGATGCCGGCCGGTTTGCCGATGAAGAGCCCTGCGGCAACGCCGAGCGCCACGGGATCCAATACGTCTTCGATGCGGACGCCGCCGAGCGCAAGACCCGCGTTGGCGAAAGCGAACGCCGGCAGAATCGCGTACGCGACCGGCGCGTGCAGGTCGTGTTCGAGCGCCCGCAGGGGCGATCCTCCCGCAGGGTCGCGCAGGGGAACGCAAAACGCGATCAGCACTCCGGCGAGGGTGGCGTGCACGCCGGATTTGAGCATGGCGACCCACAGGACGACCCCGACGAACACGTAAGCGGTGATCCGGGTCGCGCCGAGCCGGTTCAGGGCGATGCCGACGCCCAGCGAGACCGCGCCCGCCAGCAGCGCCGCGAGGGACAGGTCGGCCGAATAGAAGACCGCGATGATTGCGATGGCCGCGAGATCGTCGAAGATGGCGAGGGTCAGCAGGAACACCTTGAGCGCCGGCGGCACGCGCCGTCCGAACGCCCCGAGCAGAGCGAGCGCGAACGCGATGTCGGTGGCGACCGGGATCGCCCAGCCGTCGAGCGCCGCCGGATCCTGCCAGTTCAATGCCGCGTATACGCCCGCCGGGACTATCAAACCGCCGAGGGCGCCGAGACCGGGCAATACCACTTGCCGCGCCGAAGACAACTCTCCCTCCAGGAACTCGCGCTTCACCTCGAGCCCGATCAGGAAGAAGAACACGGCCATCAAGCCGTCGTTTATCCATAACAGCAGCGGCTTCTCGATCTCGAGCGCGCCGACCTGCACGGCGACAATGGTCTCCAGCAGCGTCGCGTAGACGGGCGCCAGCGGCGTGTTGGCCGCGATCAGGGCCGCCGCGGCCGCGGCGAGCAACAATATCCCGCCCGCCGATTCGAGCCGAATGAACTCCCGGATGGAAGAAGTGATCAGTGCAGGTTGAGCGGAACGGTCCATGGCGCGACATCATTCGGAAACGCCGGCAACCGTAACGCATGCAAGGGCGATTCCGCAATGGTTGCAAACGAAATGTCAAACCAAAGTTAAAATGTCCCCCCTTCGACCTTGCGCGAAGGGAGCGAAGCGGGCTGCGACGGGCTGAACATCCCAGTTCGCGGTATGTGCAGTTACCGCCATTTGGGGTGCTCCTGAAATTGAAGACAAGATGTTGCGAAGCGGCATTATATAGCAACGTTCGCTCTGCTTGCATGTGACCCGGATCACAAGTTGTCGAAATTTTTCGGCCGCCCAAGTGATCGCGAAACGCCGGTGCTCCGTCCGGCCGCGGCGCGGCCCGGCTGGTTGCGCGGTTCGCCTCCGCCCCGGCCTGGGAATGATCCCGAGTCCCCTCGCAGGTCGAGAGAACGCTTCCGGGAAAGCCGTCGGATGCCGAGCTTCTACATATTTATTGATTTAAAATCAAATAGTTGTGGACAACTTTCGGGCCGACGGCAGTGGCGGGCCGGTTTTCCTTCGGCCCGCCGAACCGGGGCGGCGGGCGATTCGGCTGTCGGGCCGCCGCGCGCGTCTTGGGGAAGCGTTCGCGCGGCCCGCGTCTTTTCCGCGGCCGCGTTTCGGTCTGGCTTCGCGATGCCGCTTTCCTGAAAAATAGTCCGGCGGGCGCCGCAAGACCGTCCCGGATGCCGGCTGCGCGGCCCGGAATTTTTCGTTCATGTTCGCGCGGCGATTCAGCGGTTGGCCCGTGCGAATCCGGCAAATACGGCAGGCATATCAACAAGTTCTGATTGGCGGTAACTGCACAAACCAGAGATACGATAATCGGCCTGTCGGTAGCGATGCTGGGCAAGGCCCCGGGCACCGAACTGCTCAACGAGTGGTACGGCGTCTACAACGCGAGCGTCGGCAAGGGCATGAGCCCGGAAGACGCCCTGCTGGAGTTGGCGAATCACATCGCCGCCTCGAGCGCCTTCACGTCCATGTATCCCTTCTTTGTCACGAATGAGGAGTTCGCCCGGGATTTTCTGACCGCGGCCCTGGGCGAAGCGCCGTCGGCGGAGGTGCTGGCCCTGGCGACAGGCCTGCTCGACGGCGGCATGGGCCGGGGCGAGATGGGCCTGCTGGCCGTGCGGCAGTTGTTCGAGATCCGCATGCAGGGAGAAAGTCATCCCGCCTACGGCGATTTCGGCGCCATCGCCATGATGTTCGCCAACAAGGTGCAGGTGGCCACCTATTACACCGTGGAGAAACGCTGGGAAGGTGCTTCCTCGAGCGTGCTCGGCGGCGTGACCGACGACGGCGACAGCGTGGACATGGCCAAGGAAGCCATCGACATGATGCGGCGTCCCGGCAAGAGCTTCGAGTTGACCACGGGCGTCGACCGGCTCGACGGCACCCTGGGCGACGATACTTTCGTCGCTACCGAAAAGACCCTGACCGGCGTGGACCGCATCGACGGCGGCGAGGGCATGGACACGCTGGAGCTTTCTTCCAGCGGCTCCGACGACGATGTCAATATCTCTTCCGGGGCGAGCGTCATGAACATCGAGACGCTGACGGTCGACAGCGGCGGCGACTTCTCGGCGGACCTGAGCGGCTGGGAAGGCTTGACGGAGGTCGTCCTGAGCGATGTCGCGGGGGATGTCGAACTGGACGCCGGCGGCGCGGACGTCATGTCCGAATCCCTGGGCGACGACGACAAGGATACGACGATAGAAATCGTGAACGCCGCCTCGGTCAACCTCGAGGACGTGAACGCCCGCGCGCAGGTGAATATCTTCGGCACGGACACCACGACCTCGGTCATGGTCGAGGGCGGCAAGGGCGTCGAGGTGGGCAAGTCGACCGCGCATTCGGAGACGGTCAAGAGCGTAACGCTCGACGGCGTGCACGACGGCATGGGCGACGACGGCAAGCGCTACGGCAAAAACGAGCCCGCCAAGGCCGCCGTACCCGCCGTGCCCGCCCAGGGCGAAACACCCGAAACACCCGCTGTAGCGGCTGTGCCCGCCAAAAACAACAAGGACAGCGTTCCGGTGCACATCTACTCGAAGGCGATCGAGTCCGTCGACCTGCGCAACACCAACACCACCCTGCTGGTGGAGAACGCCGCCGAGGACATGACGGAACTAACGGCCATGGTCGACAGGTTCGGCCTGTATTCCGCGGCGACCGAGCACGGCAAGTTGTGCCTCAAGGGCATCGAGGACCTGACGATCGAGGTGAAGGGCGACTCCAACATCCGCCTGGCTTCGGACCAGATCAAGACGGTCGCCGTTTCCGGCGCCGGAAACCTGATGCTGGACGTGACCAAGTTCGCGCCGGCGGCGGCGGAGAAAGCGGCCGACGTCATGCCGTCCGCGACCCTGGAGAGCATCGACGCGAGCGAGGCGAGCGGCGCCGTCAAGATCGCCAAACTCAACAAGAGCGTCACGTCCTACATGGGGAGCATGGGCAAGGACGACGTGAGCGCGACGGCGTTCAACGCCGAGGGCCTGACGGCGAACCTCGGCGCCGGCGACGACATGTTCACCGTCGCCAACGTCAAGGCCGGCAAGAGCCGGATCGACGGCGGCGATGGCATGGACACGCTGGTGCTGAAGGAGAAAACCGGAGCCAACCTCAAGGGCGCCGGGGACGCCTACACGGGCTTCGAGACCATCACCCTGGAAGCGGGCGAAGGCTCGGGCACCTACGATGTCAAGGGACTCGACATCGACAACCTGAAGGTGACCGGCGGCACCGGCACCGGCGGCGTCGTGTTCAAGAACCTGACGTCCGGCACCGACCTGGCGGTTGCGAGCAAGAAGCCCGACAGCAACGACAAGGCGCAGGCCACGACCGCCGCGGTGAGCTACATGCTGGCGGACGGCGAAGAGGACGGCGAGTTCGTGCTGCATCTGCACACCAGTGGCGGCAAGATGGACAAGAAATCGGACCTGCGGCAGGAAGCCCCGAGAAAGGCCAAGATAAATCTGACGCTCACCCTGGACCCGGACATAGAGGAGATGACCCTGCACTCCACGGCAACAGCCACCTCCACTGTGGCCGGAGATAAGGCCACATCCATGGATTACATGAACACGGTCTCCATCAAAAACGGCAATAAGCTTGAGGAGCTGAAGATCACCGGAGATGCTGTCGCACATATTGTAGAGGATGCGGATAGCCTTCTGTCCTCATTGCAGGTGATTGATGCGAGGGGGAGTTCGGGAGGCGTTTATTATGATGGACACGCAAATCGCGGCAGCAGCTTGGAAATTCACGGTAGCTCTGCCGGGGACTACATCTTGCCTAGTGGAGGGACAGACGATGATCTGATGGGCAACGGGGGCGATGATGCATTGTTGGGTAGCAGTGGTAAAGACACGATCACGGGCGGAGCTGGAGGAGATGCCATGATAGGCGGCAAATCTCAAGTCATCAGCCCGAAGGGTGAATGGGCGTTTATTGGCAATGCTGGTTTCAGTTTGGTTAACGACTCCGCTGAAGATATTTTTGTATACGACGCAGCTTCCGACTCGCAGGTTGACCTGGACAAGATGACGGGCTTCGACTCCATCTTTTTCTTCGACGCGGATAACAGTAACGTCAATGCCCGGGACAAGATCAAGATCAGCCCGGTGGTGGATTTGCAAGGCAGCGTCTACTACAGGGGATCTGGTGCGCCAACGGGTGTCACGCGGAATACTGGCGATGAAATTGATAACACCAAGTCACTGAAGCAAATTGTCGACGACCACGCGGACGGCATGTTCCGAAGCAAAGCTTCGGGTTCTGCGTTTGGTGAGTTGAACTCCATTGTGTGGCTTGAGTCAACGGAGGCCAAGGACAAATTTACCACCGCAATTGTTATTGACAACACTGCCTCCAGCATTGGCATTGTTAAAAACAGTAATAAAGACTTATCTGTAACTTGGCTGCTGGTGGATGTGGACGGAGATGGGGATTTCGACGCCGATATCGACATGGCGATAGCGCTGATGGGCAACAGCAATTATCTGAACGCGGAAAGCTTCATCTGAGCCGGCGGGTTCGCCGTCCCTTGCCGAAACCCCCGGCTCCGGCCGGGGGTTTCTCATCCTGGAGGAAGATTCCTGCGATATCCGACGATGTTTGACGAATGCCTCCGGTAAAGCTTTGATTTGGTCAGAGCTTCCCTGCGGCGCATGCCCGCGATACAAAAGAGCGCACCGCCGGATTCGATGGCGCAAGCCAGCGCATTCGGGAGCAAGACAGAACCGCGTCCGATACCGATCCACCATTCGCATCGCCGCCGGCGCCGCCCGATGCGACGTGCGCAACAGACGGCGACCCTTCAAGGCCTCGGTCCCGTCGCCTTCCTCTTCCCGCAAACGCGCCGAATAACGCCGAAACGTCCGCTCGCAAACACCCGGCAGCTGCGCCGCCTCCGCCTGCGTCGGACGACCCTCCGTCCACATCGAATTCACTTCCTCGAGACAACATCGGTCTCCGCTCCTCATTCCGTCTCGCAACGCCCATACAGCCGCCAGATCGCCGCCAAAAACGACCACTGTACGACCGGACAATCCATATGTTCTGAAAGCGGACAATTTATTTGTTCTCTACAGTTCTCTACAGTTCTCTACACGCCGATTGACTCCGCGCCGCGAGTTCGGCACACTGTCGCGCAGATGGAGCCGCCGAGCTCGGCGGCATTGGGAACACGGTGCGAATCCGTGGCTGTGCCCGCAACTGTAAACCGGGAATTTTCGGCCTGAATGCCACTGGAGCGCGCTCCGGGAAGGCGGCCGCAAGTGCTGACCGGCAAGCCAGGAGACCTGCCATCGCGTCGTTCGCCCGAAGACCGGGACCAGTCTTCCGCGGGCGGAAAGAATGCGCTTCGCAAGCTTTTCCAGAAACGACACCCAGCCCAGGCCCGGACGCGGACGTTCCGGCCTGATCGATGTCGTTAACGCGCGTCGCGATCGTGATGGTATTCGCGGCGCCGGGAGAGCCGAACATGCGACAAACCGGAATCTTCCGGGCGGCAAGCGTGGCGATGGCCGCGATACTGCCCGATACGCAACAAGTTTTTCTCAAGGCGGTCGGCGCGGCCGCCGGCCTTTTCCTGTCCCCGCTCGTACTTGCCCAGACCGGCGCCGCCGGTCCCGGCGAAGTCGTCGGCGAGATCGTGGTCCAAAGCACGCGGCTCGGCCAACTCGCCGCCGAAACCGGGTCGAGCGTGAGCATCATCGATGCCGGGGAACTGCAAGCGCTCGGTTTCCCTTTCGCGCTCGACGCGCTCGCCGCGGCGCCCGGGGTCACCATAAACCAGAACGGGGCTTTCGGCGGCCAGGCGAGCGCGCGCATTCGCGGCGCCGCCGGCGGACAGACGCTCGTGCTCGTGGACGGGATGCCGGCGAACGATCCGACTACGCCGGGCGGCGGCTACGATTTCGCGCGTCTGGATACCGACATGATCGAACGGATCGAAATCCTCAAGGGGCCGCAATCGCCGCTCTGGGGCTCGGACGCCATCGGCGGCGTGGTCTCGATCATCACTCGCGCCGCCGAACCCGGCGCGGGCGGCGGCGCATACGTCGACTACGGTTCGTTCGCGACCCGCCGCGGCGGAGCCTCCTTCGAACATGCCGGCGCAGCCGGAGATTTCAGGCTGGCCGCGAGCGCCATGTCCAGCAACGGCATTTCCAGGGCCGACGAGGCCAACGGCAATAGCGAGGCCGACGGCTACGCATCCCGGACATTGTCGGCCAGGGGCGGTCTGAATCTCGCGGCGGGCGCGCGGCTGCGGGCCGACTTGCTCGCCGCCGACGCGGACACGGATTTCGACAGTTACAGCTTCGGCGCCCAGGGCAATGTCGCCGACGGCGACGAACGCGGCGAAACCGAAGAATCTTCCGCCACCGTCTCGCTGTCGCTGCCGACTCTCGCCGGCAGGCTCGAACACCTGTTGCTGACAGGCTATTCCGCCATCGACCGGCGCAACTTCAGCGGCGATGCCGGCACATTCGGCGCCGAGGGGCGGCGCGCGGTCTATCGCTACCAGGGCACCTTGTCCATCAACGCGAACAACAGGCTCGCCTTCGGCGCCGAACGCGAACGAACCGAGGCCTCCGGCGACGATGTCGAAATCGACAGCCTGTTCGCGACGCACGAATTCAAACCCGCGGCGAATATCGTCCTGACCGGCGGCCTGCGATCCGACCGCCACCAGCGGTTCGGATCGGAATTGACCGCCCGGCTCGGCGCGGCGATCAGCCTGCGTCCGAACCTCCTCTTGCGCGCCAGCTGGGGCGACGGCTTCAAGGCGCCGACCCTGTTCCAGTCGACCTTCTTCTGTTGCGGCGCGGACGGACCGGATCCCGGCCTCGAACCCGAATCTTCTTCGGCTTTCGACGCCGGTTTCGAATGGCGCGCCGCCGATGGCCGCGCCATGATCGGCCTGACCGCGTTCAGCCAGTCGACCGAGAACATGATCAATTACGCTTTCGCCGCAGGCAGGTACGAAAATATCGCCAGGGTCGATTCCGACGGCGCGGAGATCCACGGCAGGATCGCGCTTTCCCGCACGCTTGAATTGCGCGTGAACTACGCCTTTATCGACGCGCGCGACGGCGACGGCGATGCGCTGCTGCGGATTCCCCGGCATAGCGGCGACCTGAGTCTGGATTTCGATGCGGGAGGCGCCTTCTCGAGCCGCCTGCTATTGCGTCGCAACGGCTCTGAACCGAACCTCGCAGGCGGCGCAACGGCGAACTGGACCCGCTTCGACTTGACGGGACGCTATCGCATATCCGAGGGCATGGAACTGTTCGCCCGCATGGAGAACCTGCTGGACCGGCATTATCAGCAGATCCTCGGCTACGGCGCGCCCGGCCGCTCCGGCAGCATCGGCGTTCGCCTGCGGTTTCGGGGCGCTCCATGAGCAGAACCCTGGCGGCGCTCCTGTCGCTCTCGCTGGCGGCCTGCGACGCGGCGCCGGTCGCATCTCCGCGGGCGGGCGATTTCCGGCCCATGCGCATCGTCAGCCTGGACTATTGCGCCGACCAGCATGTGCTCCGACTCGTCGAACCCGAACGCATTCTCGCGCTGTCGCGCGATGCGACGCGGGAGTTCTCCTATCTGCGCGAGCTGGCGGCGGGACTGCCGACCGTGCGGCCAATGGCGGAAGACGTGCTCGTACTCGGGCCGGATCTGGTGATCCGCTCCTATGGCGGCGGTCCGAACGCGGCGGTTTTCTATGCCCGCGCCGGGGTCGCCGTGCTCGATATCGGCAATGCCGACACCATCGACGAGGTCATGTCGACAATGGAAAACGTCGCCGCCGGCCTCGGCGAGCCCGAACGCGGTCAGGCGGCGGTCGACGAGATGCGGCGGCGGCTCGCGGCCCTGCCCGAAGCATCGACGGCGCCGCGGACCTTGTACATGACGCCGGCGGGCGTCACTGCCGGGCCGGGATCGCTGATGCATGAAGTATTGCGCGCCGCGGGACTGGAAAACTACCAGCAGACTCCGGGCTGGCATTCCATCCCGCTCGAAAGACTCGCCCGCGAACCGCCGGAACTGGTCGCCCATGCGTCTTTCGGCGCGGGCGCCGAGCATCCCGACGCCTGGAGCGCCATGCGTCATCCGCTGGCGCGGGCCCAACTCGCCGACCGCGAAGTCGTGCCGCTCGAAGGCGCCTGGACCGCATGCGGCGCCTGGTTCCTGCTCGACGCCGTCGAGGCCCTGGCGCGGAGCGCGGCGCGATGAGTCCGCGCCCGATGTTGATTCCGGTCCTGTTGCTGGCCAGCCTGGCCGCGATATTCGGCGCCTTGCTGCTGGGCTCGACGCCAATGACGGCGCCGCGAGTGCTGGCGGCGCTTGCCGGCCTGGCCGACGCGGCGGACCGCATCGTCGTCTGGCAGATCCGGCTGCCGCGCGCGCTCGCGGCTTTCCTGGTCGGTCTCGCGCTGGGCGGCAGCGGCGCGGCCCTGCAAGGCCTGTTGCGCAATCCGCTGGCCGAGCCCGGCGTGCTCGGCGTTTCCGCCTCGGCCTCGCTGGGCGCGACTTTCGCCCTCTATTACGGATTCTTCGGCATCAGCGCCTGGCTCGTGCCCGTCGCCGCGGTCGCCGGCGCCTTGCTCGCGACCTTGCTGATCGCGGCGGCGGCGATTCGCGCTTCTTCCGCGGTGACGCTGATCCTGATCGGAGTCGGGCTGTCGAGTTTCGCCGGCGCCGCGATGAGCCTGTTGATGAATCTCGCGCCGAATCCCTTTTCGCTGTCCGACATGATCAACTGGATGCTGGGATCGGTGACCAACCGCGGGTTCCCCGATATCGCGTTCGCCGCGCCTTTCATCGTCGCCGGCCTGATGATTCTCCTTGCCGGCCGCAGGGGACTGGCGGCCTTGACGCTCGGCGACGAAGCCGCGGCCGGCGTCGGCCTCGACCTGCGCCGCCAGCGCCTGCTGGTCGTGACCGGCGCGGGCCTCGCCGCCGGCGGCGCGGTAGCGCTGGCCGGGGCCATCGGCTTCGTCGGCATCGTCGCGCCGCATATCGTGCGGCCGCTGGTGGACCACGACCCGGCCCGGTCGCTGATTCCTTCGGCCTTGCTCGCCGGATTGATCCTGGTGCTGGCGGATATCGGCGTGCGGCTGTTGCCGACCGAATTCGAACTCAAGCTCGGCGTGATCGCGGCCCTGATCGGCGCGCCGGCCTTCGTCTGGATCGCCATGCGGCGCGGCGCGGCAAGCGCCGGGCAGCATTGAACCGCGATGCGGCCGGCCATGAACGCCAGCGAACAATATGCCGACCTGTCTGTCGAGAACCTGTGCGTTCGCGCCGGCGACCGCTTGCTGGTGGAAAATGCTTGCTTCCATTTGCAGGCCGGCGAACTCGCGATATTGCTCGGCCCCAACGGCGCCGGCAAGACCAGCCTGCTGCGGGGAATCCTGGGCCTTGCGCGTCGGCATTCGGGCGCCGCGCGGCTGCGGGGCCGAATGCTCGCCGACCTCGATCCGCTGCAGCGGGCGCGGCAACTTTCCTATCTGCCGCAACAGCGGCCGCTGGCCTGGCCGAGTCCGGTGCGCGACGTGGTCAGCCTGGGCCGCTACGCCCGGGGCTGTGCTCCCGGCCGGCTCGGCGCCGCAGACAGCAGGGCGGTGGAGGCGGCGCTGGCCGCCTGCGACCTGCTTGAACTGGCCGGGAGAAGCACCGCCACCCTGTCGGGAGGCGAGTTGGCCCGGATGCATTGCGCGCGCGCTTTCGCCGCCGAGGCGCCGTTGCTGTTCGCGGACGAGCCGGTGGCCTCCCTCGACCCGCGGCACCAGTTGCGCGTCATGGAACTGATCCGCGGCCATGCGCGCGCGGGCGCGGGCGCGCTGGTCGTCCTGCACGATGTTTCGCTGGCGGCCCGATTCGCCGACCGGCTGCTCTGGATGAAGGATGCGCGCATCGTCGCAGACGGCCCGCCGGCGGCAACGCTTACCGCTTCGCGCATGGCGGAAATCTATCAGGTCCAGGCGAATATCGACGGCCATCGCGTCGAAATCGAACGACCGATATGAGATATGTCGCGGCATCGCGCGAGAATCCGCTGCTGCGAGGCCCGCTCGGCCGCGCGCGGAAATCCGGTCAGGCATTGTTCAAAAGGAATAGCTGACGGTAGCGCCGACGCGCACATCTTCGTCGAAGAAAACGAACGGCGACGGCGACCTGCCGGCGATGGCGACGATCTGGCCGCTGACCGACCAGTTGTCGTCCACGGTGTAGTCGGCGCCGAACTGCCCGAGCAGGGAATCCCCTTCCAGGTCGCCGAAGATCGTCGAGGAAAGCACGAGGTCGCCATTGCGCAGACTGTTGCTGTAGCGCGCGAGCCAATTGCCGAAAACAGCAGCGCCCGGCAGTTGCCGGACGGCGGGCGACGCTTCGCGCAAATCCAGCGATCGCTGCGCCGAGACGCCGAAACTGACGTTCTGTTCGTTGTCGATATTGTATTCGACGCCGAAGGAAAGGCCGATCTGGTCGCTCTTCAGATCGACCGGTATCGACAGCCCCGCGGCGCCGGGCAGGCTGAAACCGCCGGCGAGGACGCCGCGGCTGTACGCCAGATCGAAATTGAGCAACAGGTCGCCGATGGCGCGATTGGCGCTGAAGCCGAACAGCAGGAAGTCGTTTTTCCCGGCCAGCGCATCGGGACTGCCGCGAGGGGGCGGCTCCCAGCGCAACTGATTCTCGATCAGGTAGGCCGCCATCACGGCGAAATCGCTGCGCTCGATCGAATAGCGCCATTGACTCCCCGCCTCGAACAGGATGTCTTCATTGCGGTCGAAATCGGGCTGGTGGTAGCCGGGATCGAAAAACAACGGGCTGCCTCTCACCGGCGCCGGATTGAATTCCGGATAGAGATTGAGGAAAGTGGAAAAGCTGCCCGAATCCTGCGAGTAGTAGTCCCAGACCAGCATGAACTGGTTCAGGCGCGCGTCCTCGATATCGATGATCGTGAAATCGCGGAATTCGGCGATATTGATCACATCGAGCACCGAGTTGCCGACGGTTTCTCCCCAGACCACGGTCTGGTTGCCCAGCTTGACGCTATGGGCGCCGAAACTGCGCTGGACAAAAAACTCGTTGACGCGCGACTCGGTCTCGATCTCGCCGCCGTGGGCGATGTATTCGTAATCCTCCTTCCAGTAGATCCGGGTCTGGGCGCTGGCCTGCAACAGCCAGCCGTTGGCGAACAGGTTCTGATAACGAACATTCACGCCGAGCCGGTTGTTCTCGATCATCGGCTCCCTGGCAAGGGCGAAGCCGGGCGCGAGTTGCAAGCCGTGCCGGTTGACCTGGCCGAAGACCTGCTGGCTGACGCGCACCGTGAAATCGTCGAGCCAGGATTGTTCCCGTTCCGCCTCGTCTTCCCCGAAAGCGTCGGCGAACAACTCCTCGTCGAAGCCGAGGTCGAGCTGGAATTCTTCGACGGGCGGCGGCGCGCTGGCGGCGGCGGGCCGGTCGTCCTCGTCCGCCGGCTGGCCGCCGGCATGCGCCGGCGACAGCAACAGCGATATCAGGAAATACGCCAGCAGGCGGCGCGGCGGCGCGGCCGAACGTTGCGCGCGGCGGCGGCGCGCGCGAACCCGACGGCGCCGAACCCTGTCCCGCGCGCGGCGGAACGCATGCGCCGCCCGCGAATCCCGGCCGCCCATGCCGGCCGGCTTATTCGACCTGGTCGCGGATGGCCTGCAATCGGGTTTCCCGGAAGGCGACATCGGTCAGGGTGCGTTGCGTGAGAACTTCGTCATCGACATCGATGCCGGTGTGGATTTCAAGAATCGCCATATTCGACAGCCGGTTGGTGACCAGATTCATCATCGTCACGGATCTGGCCAGCCAGACATCGTCGAGCAATTCCACCCTTGATGCGAGCATCCGCTTGATCGCGTTGCCGTAGTGATCGTACAGATCCGAACGCAAGGTCACATGGCGCTCCTTGTCGATGTAATTGACGATGCGGCCGTAACGGGTTTCCCTGGCGCGCTCCTCGTCGGGAACGAGTTCGATCACCCACACTTCCCTGCCGCCCTCGACGGATTCTTCAAGCACGGTAATTTCGTATTGCTCCAGCTTGCCGGTGTCCATGTCCTCGGTGGTGAACTCGGAGCCGAACAGCGAGGCGGCTTCGGATTCCTCGTCGGAATTGCCGCTGGCTATGCGCTTGACGCGCCCGAGAGCGGAAAGATAAATCCAGGACTCGTTCTGCCGGTCGGCATCGTCATAGACATGACTGAGCAGGCCGATGCCGCGCTCGTCGGCGGGTTCGAGCACGATGGCGACGCTGCGGCTGTCGAGCCCTTCGGGCCCGTAGTTCTTGCCGATCGATTCCAGCGCCTTGACCCGGGGCCGCTCCGCGCAAGTGATGCGGTTCTCGCTGACGCCGAAGCGGCAAGTCGACAATTGCATGCGATTGAAGGCCGAGTCGGAAGTCGCGCGCTGGTATGCCTCGACCTGGCGCATGATCGCCAGACCGTCAGGCGCCGCGGCCGCGACCGCGCCGGGCGAGGCCGCGGCGGCCAGGGCGAATATCGCAAGTTTGCGGGCGATCATGCCGGACTCTCCATGAAACTGATGCGCTTGTCCGCGTTCCTGACGCCGAAGGTCGGCTTGAAAATCATGATCATGGCCGGGATCAGGAACAGGTCGCAAGCCAGCGCCATGATGATCGCCAGCGAGCCGAAGAATCCCATCCGCGCCATGCCGAGATAATCGGAAAAACTCAGCAACATGAAACCGAGCCCCAGCACCATGGTGGTGAACATCACCGCCTGTCCGACATGGTTGATCGTCAGGCGCAGGGACTCGCTGATGCTGCCGGTCTTGATCAGCTGCAAGCGATAATGGGTCATGAAATGGATCGTGTCGTCCACCGCGATGCCGATGATGACGGGCGCGACCAGCAAGGTGTCCGCATCGAGCGGGATGCCGGCAAGGCCCATGAGGCCGAAGCCGAGAAAGGCCGGGATCAGATTGGGCGCCATGGCGAGCAGCCCGCCTTGCAGCGAACCGAGCGTGACGATCAACATCGCGCTCACGACCGCCAGGGCGATGGAGAAACTTTCGAACTGGGAAACCGCGACCTCGTCCGACATGCGCCACAACAAGGCCATGCTGCCGGTCAGGTTGACCTCCATCGCCGGATAATCGTCGCGCAAATGCGCGAAGCCGGCTGCTATCTCGGCGCCGATTTCGTCAAAGAATCCCTGATATTCGTTGGTGCTCGAGTTGCGGATATTGAGCGTGACCTGGGCCTTGCTGTAATCGTCCGAGACCAGCGCGCGCCGGTCTTCGGGATTGGCGCTGTTGAACAGGTAGAGCAACTGGGAAACCAGCTGCCGCGTCTCCGGCACGCGATGATAGGCGGGGTCGCCGTCGTTCATGACCTCGTTGGTGTCCTTGACGATGTCCGCCAGCGAATGCGCGCGGGTCAGATGCTCCGCCTGGGTTTCGAGAATACGGCCCTGCAATTCGTCCACCGCCCGCAGCACGCGCGGGTCGAGCATGCCTTCGTCCGTCCCGGTATCGATCACGATGACCATGCTCTGGGAGCCCGCCATGTTCGCGTCGACGACCTCGTAGGCCCGGCGCAGGGGATGATCTTCCTTCACCAGTTCGGCAATATTGGTGTCGATTTCGACCCGGGTCGCGCCGTAAGCGCATAATCCGAAAATGCCGGCGAATATCGTCACGACCAGCCTGGGCCGGCGCGCCACGATATGGGGAACGGCATGCAGGATTTGCCGATGCCAGTTCACCACGGCATAGGTGAGCGCGCTGATGAACAGGATATAGGCGCCCACGGCGAAACCGAGGCCGAAATACAGGACGGCGGCGTAGACCGCGACCAGCGCTTTCTTCCTATTGCTCCCGAGTCCGCTCCAGACCCGCGCGAGCCGGTCCGGCAGCGAAAGCCTCTCGTGGCCGGGGAAGCCCGGATGCCAGATATCGAGCAGGATCGGCAGCAAGATCACGGTGAAGACGAAGGCCAGCACGACGCCGGCGGCGGACATGAAGCCGAATACCCGGATCGGCAGCAGGTCCGATCCGGTGAGCGCGAGCACGCCCGCCGAAGTGGTCAGGGTGGTGACCAGCAGCGCCAGGCCCGTACGGCCGAAGGAGCGGGATATCGCGCGATAATGTTCCTCGCCGTCGCGACGGAAGGAGAAATACGCGTTCATCACGTGCACGCAGTCGGCGATGCCGACCGCGAATATCAGCAGCACCGTGAGCGAGATCATGGTCGACACCGGGATGCCGAGCCAGACCGTCACGCCCCAGGTCCAGGCCACGCTCAGGGCGATCGTGACCATGGGCCACAGCACCGCGCTGAACGAGCGGAACAGTATCCAGAGCAGGCCGACGAAGATCAGCACCATGAGCATGCCCAGCAATTGCAGCTGATTGACGGTATCGAGCATGAAGGCCATGGTCGGCGGGGCGCCCACGGGGTAATACTCGAGCCGGTCTTCATATCGCTGCCAGAGCGCCGCGGCGGCGACATGAAAGGCGGTATAGGAAAAAACGTCGACGGGTTCGAAATCGACCTGGGCGATTTCGGCTTCCTCGTCGAAATCCAGTTCGAGCAAGCCGTCGGCGGAGAAGTCGAAACTGGTGTCGAGCGAGACCTCGGGCGCATCCACCGCGGACACGTAGTCCGCCGCGGGCTGCATGCCGAAATCGGTCTGGATCATGATCATGCCGTATTCGGCATTCGCCGAATACATCATGCCGACCAGGTCTTCCCGGGCCAGGGCGCGCGCCTTGATCGCCGCCAGTTCGGCGTCGGACGCGGGCAGTTCGGCCGGCACGAGGCGCAACGACAGCAAGGTATCGCCTTCGTTGCGCTGAAAGCGGACATTGGCGACCGACCGCACCCTGCGGATATGGTCGAGTTCGTTGAAATCCACCGGCACGCCGCCGAGTTCGGCGGGGTAATCGGCCGGGTCGAGCGCTTGCCAATTGCGCAGGTCTTCGGTGAGCCGCTGCACCGCGGTCAGGGACGCGCGCGAGAACACGTCGCCGTCGAGCGCCCGGTAGACGAGCAGGACCGAATCGTCGCTGCCGAACTGGCGCCGGTATTCGTCGAGCGCCCGCATCGCGGGATCCGTCTCGTCGAGATAGGCGTCCGTGCTCAGATCCAACTCGGTGCGGGTGAAAATGCCCCACGCCATCAGGATGGAAATCACCGCCGCGCCGGTGAGCACGAAGTTGCGCGCGCCGAGCACGCGGTCGGGGAGGCGCTCGAAAAACCGGCTCAGGCCCAGCAACAAGTTGTCCAAGGGAAATCCGGAAAGTCAGGGGCGGCCCGGCATTTATAACCAATGGGGGCGCCGATTTCCAGTCTGGGCGGCGGGCGGCGGCCTGGCGACGGCTGATCGCCCACGGCAGGGTTGTCTGTCCCGATTTGGCGTCTATGTCTTCTCTGAATAATTCCATCCATGGAATTATTCATTGCCGCAAGACAAAACGCGGTTTTGTCTTGCTCCCGGATTCGGCGGCTCGCGCCGTCGAATCCGGCGGCACATCCTTGTGCCGCAGGAAGGCTCTGATAAATCAGAGCCTTCCTCGTATCCTCTGAATAATTCCATCCATGGAATTATTCATTGCCGCAAGGCAAAACGCGGTTTCGCCTTGCTCCCGGATTCGGCGGCTCGCGCCGTCGAATCCGGCGGCACATCCTTGTGCCGCAGGAAGGCTCTGATAAATCAGAGCCTTCCTCGTATCCTCTGAATAATTCCATCCATGGAATTATTCATTGCCGCAAGGCAAAAGCGTGGTTTTGTCTTGTTCCCGGATGCAATGGCTTGCGCCGTCGAATCCGGCGGCGCTCTTCTTTGTACCGCGGGCCTGCGCCGCAGGAAAGCCCCGACTTGATCAGAGCTTCTTATGTGTCGCAAATGCGACATTCGACGACGCATCCGCATGTTATTCTTTGACTCAAACAAGCCTTGGTATTCTCTGAACAATCCCATGGATGAAAATTGTTCAGGGGATACTTGACATATTTCAGGGAACAATCGTTTTTTAAGGAGGATGCATGCAAGTTGCCTTGCAAACCAGACGAACCGCCATTTCCGCCGCCGTCGCGGCCGCGCTGGCAGCCCCGCCGGCCCTGGCCCAGCCGGCGAACAGCGGCCGGGCGCTGGAAGAGATTTTCGTCACCGCGACGCGCGTCGAACGTTCGATGCAGGAAGTTCCCGTCGCGGTGTCAGCCCTGAATACCGCCGAAATAGATGAACTCGGCATCACCAATTTCGCCGACTACGCGCTGCAATTGCCGAGCGTGACCGCCGGCGGCAGCGGGCCGGGACAGAATACCATCTATATTCGCGGCATCGCGTCGACCACGCCGAACCTGACGGTTGCCGGAGTGGCCGGCCTTTCTCCCAATGTGGCCTTTTATCTGGATGAGCAGCCGCTGACGCAGCCGGGCCGCAATCTCGACGTGTACGCGGCCGATCTGGCGCGCGTCGAAGTGCTTTCAGGACCCCAGGGCACCCTGTTCGGCGCCAGTTCCCAGGCGGGCAATGTCCGCCTGATCACGAACAAGCCGGATTTGCGGGAGTTTTACGGCACGGCGAAGATGGGCGCGAATACGATCAGCGGCGGCGCGGACGGCTCGAACTTCGAGGTCATGCTGAACGTCCCCGTCAGCGACAACTTCGGATTGCGCGGCGTCGTCTACAAGGACAACAAGGGCGGCTGGATCGACAATGTTCCCGGCAGCCGGGACGCCAGCCAAAGCGCGCGCTTCCGGCCCCAGGGCGCGGTGCGCAAGAACGGCGTGCCGGTCGCCGCCCATCGGGCCGGATTCCAGGCCGACGCGGATCTCTCGAATATCGATTTCCTGACGGCCGACAACAGCGCCATCGCCCGGAACGACATCAACAGCGTCTCCTATCTCGGCGGCCGCGTCTCCGCCCAATGGGATATCAACGAAAATTGGGAATTGCTCGTCGCCCGCACGACGCAGGATATCGACGCCGACGGCGTGTTCTTCGCCGACCCCGATATCGGCGACCTGGAAATCAGCCGCTTCGCGGACGAGCGCATCATGGACACTTTCGACAATACCGCCTGGACGCTTGCGGGCCGGCTCGACGCGCTGGAAGTCATCTACACCGGCGCATTCACCGACCGGCAGTCCGACCAGATCGTCGATTACTCCGACTACCTCTTCGTGGGCCAGTATCTGCCGTATTACATTTGCGATTACCATGCGACATATACTTCGTTCAACACTCCCCCGGGAGTGCCGCGCGAGGGCACGACCTGCCAGGAACCGCGGATGTTCGTGGACAGCCTCAACGCGCTGGAAGTCCAGACCCACGAAATCCGTTTCGCCACGGACCAGACGAACCGCTGGCGCCTCCAGGGCGGCGTGTTTTCCAGCAGTCTCGAACTCATCGAGGTCAACGATTTCACCTATCCCGGGTCGGTCAAGGCCATCTCGTGGAACGGGCGCCCGGGATTCGCGCCGAATTACCCCCTGACCAACACGCAGGCGGCCCCCGGCGATCCCGACGGCTCCAGTTTCAATGCCGGCCCGGGCTATTACACCTATCCGGGGCCATTCCCGCCAGGCGTCATCTTCCGCAACGACATCCGGCGCACGGACGAGCAGACCGGCATGTTCGGCGAGGTCGGCGTCGACCTCGGCGAGGAATTTTCGCTGACGCTCGGCGCCCGCCGCTACGAGATCGAGGTCGACCTCGAAGGCAGCGCCAATGCATCATTCGGCAATTTCGGCGCGAACCGGGAAGACGCGCAGCGCTTCGGCACCAATATTTCGCAACAGTTCGCGCCCGACAACACAGTGGGCGCGCCCGACAAGGCGGTCGCGGACGGCACGATCTTCAAGGCGACGCTGGACTGGCGGCCGACGCCTTCGCGTCTTTACTACGCCACGCTGTCGGAAGGATTCCGGCCCGGCTTGCTGAATCGTCCGGGCGGGCGCCCCAGCGCGGACGGCAGCGGTTTCGTCGTGCCCTACGAACTTGAAACCGACGAAGTGGTCAATCTGGAAGTAGGCATGAAGGCTGATTTCGCCAATGTCCTGCGCTTGAACGCGGCGCTGTTCAATACCGACATCGAGAACCTGCAGGCCACGATCTTCGATACCAGCATATCCAACCTGTTCTTCTCGGACAATGCGGCGGACGCCGAGGTGACCGGGCTGGAGGCGGATTTCTCCTGGTTGCCCGAGTGGTCCGACGGACTCGCCATCGCCGGCGCCGCGTCCTTGCTCGACTCCGAGATCACGAACAAGATCACGCCGACCAACGACGTGCGGGTCGGGGACGAACTCGCGTTCGCGCCGCGGTCCCAGGGCAACCTGCGGGCGCGGTACGAATGGAACTTGCCGACTCGCGGATGGACGGCCCACATCATGCCGATGATTTCCTGGGCTTCGAAGTCGTATAGCGACATCATCACCATCAACCGCGACCTGATCGACGGCTGGACCATGTTCGGCCTGACGGCGGGCGTGGCCGACGACGACTGGTCGGTGACGTTCTACGCCAGCAATCTGACCGACGAACGCGCCGAAGTGTCGCGTTCCTTCGTCTTCGACACCCGGCACGTCACCTATGCGCAGCCGAGGACTTTCGGCGTCCGCGCGAGCGTCGACTTTTGACCGGCGCGGAGCAGGCAACGAAGTCCGCGACGGCATCGTCCCGACATCCCGATTCAGCCGGACAACCGCAAGCCCGAACCGCGCGCGGTTCCCGGACGGACAGCAACCGCGCGCGGCGCGAGCCGACGCCGGCTTCGATCCGGGCCAGGATCGCGGCCAGACAGTTCCGGCAGGCGCTGACCGAGCTCGCGCCCATCCTCCGGGACGAGCCGGACAATATCGACGCGCTCTACATGAGCGCGGTCTGCCGGCGCTGCCTGGGCGAATTCGATCAGGCGCTGACGCAACTCAAGCGACTGCAAGCCCTCGCGCCGGAAAACGGCCGGGCGCACCAGGAAGAGGGCCATGCGCGCCGGGACATGGGCCGGCCCGAGGACGCGCTGCGAGCCTACGCGCGGGCGTGCCGGTTCAATCCGGCGCTGGCGGCCGGCTGGCGCGAACAATTCGATATCCTGACCCGCCTCGGCCGCCGCGAGGAGGCCGCGCAGGCAAAGGCGCAACTGGATTATCTGCGGCGACTGCCGCAACCCCTCGTCGGCGTCCTCGATCTCATCGGCCAGGGCAAGTTGCTCAAGGCGGAGGAGTTGTGCCGCAAATTCCTGCGCAAGGTTCCGCATCACGCGGAGGCGATGCGCTTGCTGGCGGACATCGGCGTCCGCTTCGGCATGCTCGCGGACGCCGAATTCCTGCTGGAGTCCGCCCGCGAATTCGAGCCGCGCAACACCCGGGCGCATATCGACTACATCAAGGTGCTGAGGAAGCGGCAGAAATTCGCGCAGGCCCGGGAGCAGTCCGGCAAGTTGCTCGCGACCTCGCCGGGACATCCGCAATTCCAGTCGATCCATGCGATCGAATGCATGCAGACCGGCGACTACGAAACGGCGCTCGACCTGCTCGACAAGGTGCTGGAGCAGATGCCCGGCGATCCGGTCACGCTTACCTCGAAAGGCCACGCCTACAAGACTTGCGGCCAGTACGACCAGGCGGTGGCGGCGTATCGGGCGGCGCTCGCGAGCCAGCCGCGGCACGGCGAAGCCTGGTATTCGCTGTCCAACCTGAAGGTGTACTCGTTCAGCGACGACGAACTCGAAGCGATGCGCGCCCAGGCGCGCAATGACGATTTGTCCCATGCCGACCGGATCCACCTGAGTTTCGCCCTGGGCAAGGCCTGCGAAGACCGCGCGGACTTCGAGACCTCGTTCTCCTGCTACGCCCGGGGCAACCGCATGAAAAAGACCCTGAGCAGCTACGACGCCGACAAGATGACGGACGAATTGCGCGCCCAGCGGCGCGTATGCGACGCCGGAATGCTGGCGCGCGGCCCGCGGGCGGGATACCCGGCGGACGATCCGATTTTCGTGGTCGGATTGCCGCGCGCCGGCTCGACGCTGCTGGAACAGATCCTTTCGTCCCATTCCCGGGTCGACGGCACGCTGGAATTGCCGAACATCCCCTCGCTGTCGCAACAGTTGCGCAGGCGCGGACGCAACGGCGGCGAGCCAGACTACCCCGATATCCTGACGGCGCTGTCCGACGGGGAACTGCGCCGGTTCGGGCGGCAATATATCGAGGATACGCGGATCCACCGCCGGGGCGCGCCGTTCTTTATCGACAAGATGCCGAACAACTTTCGCCATATCGGCCTCATCCACCTGATTCTGCCCAATGCGAAGATCATCGACGCCAGACGCCATCCCATGGCCTGCGGTTTCAGCGGCTACAAGCAACTGTTCGCCGAAGGCCAGGAATTCACCTACGACCTCGCGGATCTCGGGCAATACTACCGGGACTATGCGGAGCTCATGGATTACTGGGACGAGGCGCTCCCGGGCAAGGTATTGCGCGTGCAATACGAGGAAGTCGTGGACGACGTGGAAACCCAGGTGCGGCGGCTGCTCGATTTTTGCGGGCTCGAATTCGAATCCGGCTGCCTGAGTTTCCACAACACGGAACGGGCGGTGCGCACGCCGAGTTCCGAGCAGGTGCGGCGGCCGATCTACAAGTCCGGCCTCGACTATTGGCGCAACTATGAATCCCGGCTCGGTCCGCTGCGCGACGCCCTGGGCGAAGACGTGCGCAACCGCTACCGCATCGGCCCGGCGGCTCATGACGCGAGCGCCGGCGACTCCCGCCCCGACCCGGCCCGCGCCGCGATGTCGACATGAATGAAATCAGCGATGCGCATTCGGATCGCGTTGCGTCCGGCGTCAAGCCCGCCGAGACCGGCTACAGGGTCGGCGACCAGAACAAGGGACTGCGGGAAGAAGAGCCCGACCGGCAACCGCCAGCTCTGCCGTCAGGCATCCGCCAAGCATCCTCTGAATAATCCCATCCATGGAATTATTCATTGCAGCAAGACAAAAGCGTGGTTTTGTCTTGCTCGCGGATTCAATGGCTTGCGCCGTCGAATCCGGCGGCGCTCTTCTTGTATCGCGGGCCTGCGCCGCAGGAAAGCTCTGACTTGATCAGAGCTTTCCTGATGCAATCCACGCGGAACCGCACGGCGGAACCCGCGCTGTTGCCGGCGGCGGTCGAAACTGGCGGAAGAGGCAGGAGTCGAACCCACCAAGCCCGTCGTCAACGGGCTTCACCGGGTTTGAAGTCCGGGCACCCCACCGGGGATGACGCTCTTCCGCGCGCCAGTCTAGCACAGCCTGCAAACGCGACGAAAATGAAGTATGCTCCGGGCAGGAAAGGTGTAGCGGCGGCGGGCGGCGACAGAAGCCGCAGCGCAGCCGGGACGCTCGTCGGGCCGGGGATGAGAGCAATTCGATGTATCACGCCGAGATAACCGGCTGGGGCATGTGCGTGCCTCCGGCGCGCCTCACCAATCATGATCTGGCGACTTTCCTCGATACCTCGGATGAATGGATCGTCACGCGCTCCGGCATCCGCGAGCGGCGGGTAAGCCACGTCAATTTCTCCGAACTCGGGCTGGTTTCCGCCAGACGCGCGCTGGCGGCGGCGGACATGGATCCGGCGGAACTCGACCTGATCATGCTCGCCAGCCTCACCAACGACAGTTATTGCCCGAATACCGCCGCGATCATCCAGGACGCGCTCGGCGCACGCAAGGCGGCGGCGCTCGACATCAATACCGCGTGCACCGGCTTCCTTTACGGCATGCATTTGTGCGCCAGCCTGATCGCGAGCGGCCGGCACAAGAAGATCCTGCTGATCGGCGGCGAATATATCACCCATTACCTGAACTGGAGTCAGCGCAGTTCGGCGATCCTGTTCGGCGACGCCTGCGGCGCGGTGGTGCTGGAGCCGAGCGAGCGGCCGGTCGGACTGCTGGCCTCGCGCATCGGCTGCGAGGCCGACGCCAGGAACGCGATCCAGATCACCAATTTCGGCTCGGCCTACGACCGCCTGACCGACGACTTCCTGTACGTGAAATGGAATTTCGACGGCCGCGAAGTATTCAAGCGCGCCGTCAAGAGCATGGCCCAGGCCTGCGTCGACGTGCTCGAAGAAACAGGCGTCGATATCGGCGAAGTCGCCGTGGTCGTGCCGCATCAGGCCAACAAGCGAATTCTCGACGCGCTCGCGGCGCGCATCGGCATACCCGAGGAGAAAGTCGTCATCAACGTGGACAGGTACGGCAACACTTCCGCGGGCACGATACCGGTCGCCCTGGTCGAAGCGCTGGAAGAAGGGCGCGTCAAGCCGGGCGACTACGTCCTGTCGGCGGCCTTCGGCGCCGGCCTGACCTGGGCCGCGGGCCTGATCCGCTGGGGCGACCGGACCACTCCGCTGCGCGCGAGCGACGCCGAACTGCCGCCCTGCGACAAGACCGCGCTCGAACTGCTGGCGCCCCACATCGAGCGCTACCGGGAATACGCCGCGCGCGCGAGTCAGACATCTTCCGAATAATTCCATCCTACGGCGCGATCGACGCGCGCAAGCCCGGCAGGTAGCGCAGCAGCGTAACCGCTCTCGCCACGACATGGATAATCATCGCCGACCACAGGCCGGCGACGCCGAAGCGGGCGGTCAACAGCCACCATGCCAGCAGGAACGCCGCGGCCGACTGGAACGCGGCGTCGCGCATTTGCCGGGTGCGGGAAGCGCCGATATAGATGCCGTCCAACTGGAAGGCGGCGAAGGAAAGCGATATGTAGATCGCGGGAAAGTGGAGCAGGTCGTTCGCGGCGCGCCGCACGTCCGGGATATCGGTCAGCAAGGCCACGCATTGGCGGCCCGCCAGCGCCAGCAACAAGGCGAGCGAGGCGGCGGTAAAAAAGGCGACCATGGTCGACTTGCGCACCGCGAGGTCGAAGATGTCCCGCCGGCCCGCGCCGGCCGACCGGCCAACCAGGGATTCCGCGACAAACGCATACGCATCGAGGAAGAATGCCGCGAAGGCGGTGAACTGGAGCAGGATATGGTTGGCGGCCAGCGCGATATCGCCGAAGCGGGCGCTCTGATTGACGAAAAAACCGAAAGACAGCACCAGCACCAGGGTGCGCAAGAGAATGTCCGTGTTGGCGGACAGCGCCCGCGCAAGGGAGGCGCTGTCCAGAATGCGGCCGGGCGGCCAGAACGGCTCCCCCGGCGCCATGCTCGCGACCAGGGTCCGATGCAGCAGGAGGGCGCCGAAGACCAGGGTGGCCCATTCCGCGATCAAGGTGCCGAGCGCGATGCCGGCGACGCCCATCGCGAGCGCGCCGGCGAACAGCAGGTCGAGCGCGATATTGAGTCCGTTGAGGAACAATTGCAGCGCGAGCAGCAGCCGGCCCTTGCCGAGACCGATCAGGACGCCGGTGAGCGCGAACACCGACAGCGTCGCCGGCGCGCCCCAGATGCGGATGCGGAAATAGCTCCGGGCGGAGGCTTCGACAGCCGGACTGCCGTCCAGCAGGAAAAACGCGATGAGTTCCAGCGGCGCCTGCAACAGCAGCAGCGAAACCCCCAGCGCCAGCGCGAGCAATAGCGCGCGGCCCAGGACGGCTCGCACTTCCGAGTCGGCGCCCGCCCCCGCCGCCCTCGCGACGAAGCCGGTAGTGCTCATGCGCAGGAAGCCCAGGCTCCAATACAGGAAGGAAAAGATCAGCGCGCCGAAAGCGATGGCGCCGAGCGCCGCCGTATTGCCCAGATTGCCGATAATCGCGGTATCGGCCAATCCCAGCAGCGGCGCCGCCATGTTCGCCAGGATCATGGGCCATGCCTTGGCGAACACGCTGCGACCGGAAATCTCTTCGGGAACTGCCATGGAAGCGGACGGTCTACCAGTTCACAGACGGATCAGGGAAGATCCGATTCGGCCAGAGCTTTCCTGCGGCGCATCCATGCGCCGCCGGATGCGACAGCGCAGGCCATTGCGCTCGGCAGCAGCACAGGGCCGCGCCTTGGTATTGCCGCAATGGGCAATTCCATGCATGGGACCTCCAGAGGATACCTGATGCGGGCGGATCATGCGGCGACGGCGGCGCCTCGCGTTCGCCGTTGTCTTTATCACGAGTTTCATGATAGCTTCGCCGGCAGGAATTTGCGGACCGTTTCGATGTCGACAACGATAGCCCGACCGGCCGGCGGATTCCGCACCGCGCTCAATATCCTGCTGGAGCCGGCGAAGGCGTTCGCCGACTTGCGCGAGCGGCCGAGCTGGCTGTTCCCGGTATTGCTGATAAGCGCCAGCAATGCCCTGGCCTTGTTGTGGTACTTCAGCATTCTCGATATTCCCTGGTTCATGGAGAACCTGCTCTATCAGGGCGATGCCGAACCCTCGGAGGAGCAGATCGAGGCGTTTCGCGAACAAACGGAAAACCTGTCGCCGAGCCTGTTCATGATCACGGGCTTTCTCGGCGCGATCTTCGCGCTGTTCCTCGTCTGGATGCTGCAAGCGGCCTATCTGACGCTGGTGTCCGCCCTGACCGGCGACGGCTACCGCTTCGGGAACTGGTTCTGCCTTTCCACCTGGACCTCGATTCCGTCGCTGTTTTCCATGATCGGCATGGCGATCACGCTGGCGCTGAATCCGAACGGCCAGCTCGACCAGACCGAGCTCGACCCGCTGCAACTCGCCAATCTCGGCGTGCAATTCGGCGATTCGGCGGTCAACGATATAATCGGCCCGCTCAGCCTTACCTATCTCTGGACGCTCGGACTGCTCGCATACGGCTATCGCCAATGGCGGCAACAGTCCTGGCTGAAATCCGCATGCATCGCGCTGCTGCCGCAATTGCTGCTGTTCGGCGGCATGGTCGCCTTGTTCTCCGGAGGCATGGACTTCGGCGTTTCCCTCATCGACGCCGCGGGCGGCAATGACGGCGGCATCGCCGCAAGCGTGTCCCTGTAACTTTTTTCGGCCTTATAATGTCAGGTCTGACGCGCGCCCGGGAAAGCGAATTGCCCTTCGCGAAATACATGGCGACGCCAAGAACGGTATTTTGACATGAAGGAATTCCGCAATCTGCTGTTGATCGCGCTGCTGGTCGCCGGAGTGATCGCCCTGCCTTTCGTCAATCGCTATTTCTTCGACGCCGACGCCAAGGAAGTCACCGTTTCCACGATCAGCCAGCGCGTCATCAGCCCCTCCATCCTCGCCTCGGGCTCCCTCGCCCACGAAGAGCAGGTCATGCTCAGCAGCGAAGTCATCGGCAAGGTGGCGGAAATCCTGGTCGAGGAAGGCGACCGGGTGAAAGCCGGCCAACTCGTGCTGCGCGTCGACGATCGCAATTTTCTGGCCAGCCTCGAACAGGCCGCAGCCGCGGTGCGGCTGAATACCATAGATATCGAACGCCAGGAAGTCCGTATCGGGAATCTCGCGCGGCAATTCGAACGCACCAGCAGCCTGTATGAACGCGGGCTGCTGGGCGAGGAAGAGTTCGACACCATGCGCAACCAGTTGCAACTGGCCAGGATCGACCTCAAATCCTCGCGCGAAAGGCTGGCCCAGGCCCAGGCCCAACTCGAACAGGTCAATGACCAATTGAGCAAGACGCGGATCGTCTCGCCGATCGACGGCGTCATCACCAGTCTCGACATCAAGGTCGGCGAGACCGCCATCGCCAGTTCGACCAATATCCCCGGCTCCTCGCTGATGACGATCGCCGACCCGCAAAGCATTTATACCGAAGTGCTCGTGGACGAGGCCGACATCGCCAATCTCGCGGTCGGCCAGCGCGCCGAGATCGTCGCCATCGCCTATCCCGAAGAACCGATCCATGGCGTGGTGCGCTATATCGCCAATACCGCGAAAACCGAACCGACCCGCCAGGGGCTCAGCTTCACCGTGGAAATCGATATTCTCGACGCGGGCGACGTGGTATTGCGCCCGGGGATGTCCTGTCGCGCGGAAATCTTTACCGCCCGGGATCAGGCGGTGCCGGCGGTGCCGATCCAGGCGCTGATCTTCGACGAAGACCGCTCGCGATTGCTCAGCGAATATTTCGTCTTCGTCAACGACGGCGGCGTCGCCCGCAAGATGCCGGTCGAGGTGGGAGCTTCCGACGACGAGTTCCAGGAGTTGACCAGCGGCGTCGACGACGACGTGGAAATCGTGGTCGGGCCCGATCGCGAGTTGCGGCACTTGCTTGACGGCGACCGCCTCGAAGCCGTCCGGGTGGAGATCTGAGCCGCGAGGTCGACATGGCGCTTATCCGCCTCAGCGGCATCAGCCGACATTACGAAATGGGCTCGCAACTCGTGCGGGCGCTGGACGGCGTCGATGTCGAAATCGAGCGCAACGAATACGTCGCCTTCATCGGTTCCTCGGGCTCGGGCAAATCCACCTTTCTCAATATCCTGGGTTGCCTGGACCGTCCGACGCACGGGCAATATTTTCTCAACGGCGCTCACGTCGAAGCGCTGGACCAGAATCAGCTCGCCGAAATCCGCAATCGCGAAATCGGCTTCATCTTCCAGAGTTTCAATCTGCTGCCGCGGGCCAAGGCCCTCGGCAATGTCATGCAGCCGCTCGTCTATCGCCGCACCGGCTACCGCCGACGCCGGGAAATGGCGATGGAGGCCTTGCGCCGCGTAGGGCTCGAAGACCGCATGGATCATCTCCCGAACCAGTTGTCCGGCGGCCAGCGCCAGCGCGTCGCCATCGCCCGCGCCCTCGTGACGCAGCCCTCGATATTGCTTGCCGACGAGCCGACGGGAAACCTCGACTCGCGCACCTCGGCCGAGATCATGCAATTGTTCGATGAGCTCCACGCCGGGGGGCAGACGCTGATCCTGGTTACGCACGAGCAAGACATCGCCAGGCATTGCCGGCGCATCGTCGAACTGAAAGACGGCCGGATCTTCCGGGATCGCCGCGCGCCGGAGGCGGCCCGCTGATGTTCTACGTGATTCTCGAAAGCACCCGCTCGGCGCTGATTTCGATTCTCGCCCACGGCCTGCGCAGTTTCCTGACCACGCTCGGCATCGTCATCGGCGTCGCCAGCGTCATCGCCGTGGTTTCCCTGACCCAGGGCATGAGCGCTTTCATCGGCGAAAGTTTTTCCTCGCTCGGCTCGAACAGTCTGACGATCCAGTCCTATACGCCGGTATCCGAGGCCATGCGCGGCGCTCGCGCGCGCCTGACGCCCGAGGATCTCGAATTGATCGAACGCCGCGGCGAGGGCATCGCGTCGATCACGCCGATCCTGTACGCCTCCCGCGCCAGCCAGATCAGATTCGAGGCGCGCACGACTTTCAGCCAGATCATGGGCACGACTTACGCCTATCGCGATGTTGCCCAGTCCTATGTGCAAGCCGGGCGCTTCATCGCCGAAAGCGACAATCTCACCCGCCGCCGGGTCACCGTCATCGGCGAGAAAGTCCGCGCCGAACTGGGACTGCCGCAGAATCCGGTCAACGAATACGTCGAACTCGGCGGCGAATGGTTCAAGGTGATCGGCCTGCTCGAAGCCAAGGGGGACATCCTGGGATTCGATCAGGACGATATCGTGCTCGTGCCCTATTCCACCATGCGCAGTCTTGCCGGCAACCTGTCGCAGCCGGATATCCAGATCCAGTTGAGCCTGAGCGAAGAGGCGAACGTCGAAGACGTCGCGCGCTACCTGACGGCGCTGTTGCGCAACGCCCACGACCTGGAACCCGATGAAGAAGATGATTTCGTCATCCGCACGCCGGAGCAGTTGATGGACACCTTCGATACGGTCATCAACATGGTAACTCTGGTGATCGGCGGAATCGTCTCGATTTCGCTGCTGGTGGGCGGCATCGGCATCATGAATATCATGCTCGTGTCGGTCACCGAACGCACCCGGGAGATCGGCATCTGCAAGGCGATCGGCGCCAAGCGCCACCATATCCTCGCCCAGTTCCTGATCGAAGCCGTCTTGCTGTCCCTGCTCGGCGGCCTGATCGGCCTCTCCCTCGGCTTCGGCCTCGGCTCGGCGATCGCAAGCAGCATCGATTCCTTCCCCCCCGCCAGCATCCCCATGTGGGCCGTCATCCTGGCGCTGGGATTTTCCGGCTTCGTCGGCGTGCTGTTCGGCATCCTGCCGGCGGCCAAGGCGGCCAATCTCGATCCCATCGACGCGCTGCGCTACGAATAGGACCGGCGACCGGACGGCCTGTCGACAGCAGGCGGGCGGCAAGGGAAGCTCTGATCCGATTCCGGACTCGGGTTACAATGCCCCGTCGAGTCTGATTCCGGCCGCGCCATGCACGAAAGGCCCTTCCCCAAACCGCAACCCGCCGCGCCCCTGCCGCTCGAATCCTGGCTCCGTCGCGCCGACCGCGCCGAAGCCGGTCGGGAACCGTTCTTCCGCGGCCGAGACGCGGAGTTCGAGGTTTTCCGTTCCGCCCTCGAAAGTCTCGAAGAGGGAATCGTCGGCGGCGGCACGATGGTCTTCCAGGGCGCGCCCGGCGCCGGCAAGTCGGCGCTGATGCAGGAGTGCATGGAAGCAGTGCGGCAATACTCCGCGCCCGAGACTCCCTGGGTCGCCGTGGACATGCCCTTCGAAAACCTCGACTCGGCTCCTGCGGTCATCTCGGCCATTCACCGGGCGGTGAGAACGGAATCGGAACGATTGCGGGCGGCTTCCCCTGATCGTTTCCAGGCTTTCCGGCGAAGCCTGGCGCAACAGGGCGGCGACCTGCTGGACGCTCTGATGAAGCGGGGCGCGGGCGCCTTCGGCATTACTGTCGGCGGGCTGCCCGAAACCGGGAAAGTCGCTTCTGGAGTGTTCCTTCAGGCCGCGCCGCTGCTGGAAAAGTTCCATATCGTGGTCTGCGTCGACGAGGCCCAGAACATACCGGTCGGGAGCAGGGTTCAGGGCGTGATGAATTGCCTGCACGGGAATCCCCAGGGCATCCCCCTGGTCGCTGCTTTCTTCGGCTTGAGCGATACCGGGGACCGCCTGCGTCAATGCGGACTTTCGCGGTTCGCCGACGAGCGCCTGGTGGATCTCGAGCCGCTGTCGGTCGACGAGGCCGCCGACGCCATCCGCAGCGCGTTCGAAACCTATGGTTTCGCGGGGACTGCGGCGGACAAGGCGCAATGGGTCGAACAGTTGGCGGCGCTGACCCAGGGCTGGCCGCAGCACGTCAACCGGGCGGCCGTGGCGGCGGCGCGGGTCTTGCGCGAAAACGGGGGACGCATCGAGGCAAGACTGCTGCCGCAGGCGTTGGCGGACGGCAAGGCGCGCAAGGACGCCTACTACGCCGGCCGGCTCGATGCGGGCATCCTCGAGCCCCGGATATACAAGCAGATCGCGCTCGCGGCCGGAGACGCGCAAGACGGGGCGTTGTCCCGCAGCGAACTCAGGAGCCTCGCGACGCCGGAACTGGAAAGCGCCGCGATCGCCTTCGACGACTTCCTGACCAACGCCCTGCATGCCGGACTGCTCGCTCCCTCGCGGCGCCTCCCGCACCACTATCGGATCCCGATCCCTTCTCTCGGCGACTATCTGCGGGCGCTGGCGGTCGAACCGGCGCCGCCCGGCGAACGACGCGGGTAGCAAAGACATGCCGGGATATCTCCGGGCTCGCGGTTTTGCCTTGCTCGCCGATGCAATGGCTTGCGCCATCGGGTCCGGCGGCACTCTTCTGTGTCGCGGGCATGCGCCGCAGGGAAGCTCCGGCTGAAACAGAACTTTCCCCATGTATCTGCCGAATAACCCCATGAATGGAATTATTCGGCAGACAGTCGCCCCGGACTATTGCAATCGCGAGGCGAAAAGTCTAGCCTCGAACGATTGTTCGCGGCTGCCGACGGCGGGCGCGGGCAGTCTCTGCACAAGCAACGGAGCGAACCCTGTGAATGCAATATTGACGCGCAGACGTTTTATCAAGGGGGTGATCTTTTCCGGCGCGGCCGCGACGAGCGGCGCCGCAGGGGTCTACCTCGCTCAGGCGCAGTCCGGGCTGTCCGCCGCGGAGCGTCTGATCACCCTGAACGTCAATGGCCGCGACCGGCCGGTCGACGTTCTGCCCCAGGAGACCCTGGCCCATACCTTGCGTTACCGGCTTGACCTGACGGGCACCAAGATCGGCTGCAATCGAGGCGAATGCGGCGCTTGCACCGTGCTGATCGACGGCGCGCCGAACTATTCGTGCTCGGTGCTGACGCATAACGTCAAGAACCGGGCCGTGACGTCGATCGAAGGTCTCAAGGCCGCCGACGGTACGCTGCATCCCGTGCAGCAAGCCTTCATCGACGAAAACTCGCCGCAATGCGGTTTCTGCACGCCGGGCCAGATCATGTCGGCGGTGGCGCTGCTGAACGACAATCCGGCGCCGAACCGGCACCAGGCGCGCATGGCCCTGTCGGGCAACCTTTGCCGTTGCGGCGCTTATGAACATTACATCAACGGCGTCTTGCGCGCCTCGGGGCAACTGGCATGACTACGCATATAGGGTTCGATTTCGTTCCGCCGGATGTTCCGGGCAAGGTTACCGGCGAGATCAAGTACGCTGAAGACTATCGCCGCGAAGGCATGGTCTTCGCCCGGCTGCTGACCAGCCCCCTGCCCGCGGGCAGGGTGGTCGGCATCGACGCCGGCGAGGCGCTGCGCATGGACGGCGTCGTCGGCGTCTTCACGGCGGCCGATCTGCCGCCGGCCGCGCCGCCGAACAATCCGGCGCTCGCTTCCGACTACATCACTTATGTCGGCCAGCCGATCCTGGCGGTCGCGGCGACTTCCGAAGAGATCGCCGAAACCGCGCTGCAGCGGATCCGCGTGGAATACGAACGCCGCCCCTTCGTCGTGGACCCGCTCGAAAGCCTTGCGCCGGGCGGCGCCACCGCCTATCCCGCAGGCAACGCCCTGGTCCGCACCCGGGAAGAAGGGCCGGACGGCACGCCGGTCGTCGGCTCCCGGATCGAGAATATCAAGTGGCCCCGGGAAGCCATCGAAGCCATGCGCGCCGGCCGCGAGCCGGTCGGCGCCGAGTTCACCAATGAATGGGCGTTCGGCGATCTCGAAACCGGATTCGCGGAAGCCGCGACGATCGTCGAGGAACCATTCGTCACCATCGGCTATCCGCACCACTCGCTGGAGTCCCGAACCTGCATGGCGTATTGGGAAAACGGCAAGTGCTACTTCCACGGCTCCTCCCAGAGCCAGAGCGCCAACAATGCGGGACTGGCGCGCATGCTCGATATCGATCTCGCCGACCTGGTCTTCATCAACGAAGCCACCGGCGGCGGTTTCGGTTCGAAGATCGGCCCCTATCCCTACATGGCGATCACCGGCGAGTTCTCGCGCCGGCTCAACCGTCCGGTGCAATTGCGCATCACCCGCGAGCAGGAGTTCTACATAGGCTCGGCCCGTTCCGGCATGCAAGGCTGGATCAAGGTCGGAGTGCGGGAAAACGGCAAGGTGTCGGCGGTCGATCTGGTCATCGTCAACGACGGCGGCATGACCGGCGGCGGCAGCGGCAACTCCTCGGCCCAGCACGTCACCGTCGCCTATCAGCCCGAGGCGATGCGCTTTCGCCATATTTCGGTCTATACCAACACCACGCCGCGAGGCGCCCAGCGCGGCCCCGGCCAGAACGAAATGGCGGCCATCCTCGGCCCGGTGACGGACAAGGCGGCCGCGGCCGCGGGCATCGACCGGGTCGAGTTCCGCAAGATCAACGCGCTCGACAGCGGCGGTTTCCAGGGCGGCAGCCAAGGCCCGGTGACCAGCGCCTTCGTGCGCGAAGCCATCGACCAGGGCGAGTTGCTGTTCGGCTGGCGCGACCGGCTCGCATTGCCCAGGCGCAACGGCGGCAAGCGCCGCGGCCTCGGGGTCGGCATCGGCTATCACGGCGCCGGCGGGCGCGGCTACGACGGCCTGCTGCGCATGGACAGCGACGGCATGTTGCATATCCATTGCGGCGTAGGCAATCTCGGCACTTACTCCTATGCCGCGACTTGCCGCGCCGCGGCCGAAGTCATGCAAATCCCCTGGGAGCGCTGCCAGATCCATCGCGGCCGCAGCGACCGGCACCTGCCGCACAGTTCCGGCCAGGGCGGTTCCAATACTGTATTCACCCACAGCCGGGCGAACTGGGTCGCCGGCCAGGACATGATCGCCAAGATGAAGGAGATCGCCGCCCTGGAACTCGGCGGCGAAGCGGATGATTACGAGATCGGCGGCGAGCGCGTATTCCGCGGCGACGACCCCGATGCCGGCCTCAGCTACGCGCAATGCGCCCAGCGCGCGATGGCGCTCGGCGGCCGTTTCAGCGGCGAGGAATATCCCGAGGATATCAATCCGCTGACCCGACTCGCGGTGCAAGGACTTGCCGGCAGCGGCCTGATCGGCGTCGCCAGGGACAATATCCCGGGTACGGGGCAGCCGCCGGGAGTCGTCGTCGGCTTCATCGAAATCGAGCTTGACGCCGACACCGGCAAATACGAAATCCTCGATTACGCGGCGGTCGCCGATTGCGGCACCGTCGTGCATCCGAAGAATTTCGACAACGCCATGCGCGGCGGCGCCGTCTGGGGCGTCGGCCTCGCCGCGCTCGAGCGCCATGTCTACGACCCGCAAAACGGGTTGCCCGCCAATGTGGGCCTGTATCAAAGCAAGCCGCCGACCATTCTCGATGTGCCGGTCGATACCCGGGCGGGCGCGGTCAATATTCCGGATCCGCAGAATCCGGCGGGCGGCCGCGGCATCGGCGAGCCGACCCAGGGCGCCGCCTGCGCCGCGCTGGCGTCGGCCATCTCCGACGCCCTCGACGGACATCTGTTCAATTCCGCGCCGATCACGACGGACATGATCGTCAACCATCTGGCGGGGAATGCCTATAGCACCCAATCCCTGAAAACCAACACATTCTGAGGTCTCGCGCTATGCCTTCACACGACGTAATGCCAAATATGGAGCTCTACCAGCCGGCAGCGCTGGAAGACGCGCTTGCGATCGCCGGCCGCCTCGGAGACCGGGGCTGGCTGGTCGGCGGCGGTCAGGATACTTATGGTTGGCTGAAAGACCGCGCCAAATCCGCCGATGCGCTCATCGACCTGAGCGGCATCGAGTCCTTGCGCGGCGTGCGCCAGGACGGCGATACGCTGGAAATCGGCGCGCTGACCACCCTGACCGAAGTGGCCGGGAACCCGCTGGTCCGCGAGCATTTTTCGCTGCTCGCCGATGCCGCCGCGGTCGTGGCGAGCCCGCAGATCCGCAATATCGGCACGATCGGGGGCAATGTCTCCCAGGATGTGCGTTGCTGGTATTACCGCCGCGGCCTGTCCTGCTATCGCGCCGGCGGCAACTTGTGCTACGCCGACACGCCCCAGGGCATGAATCGCGAGCATGCGCTGTTCGAAGGCAGCCGTTGCGTCGCGGCGGGCGCGTCCGATACGGCGCCGGCGCTGGTCGCGCTCGACGCCTCCATGGTGATTCGCGACAGCAGCGGCGAACGGGTGGTTTCCGCGGAAGACTTTTTCGTCGGCCCGGCGCTCGATATCGAGAACACCACGATCATGCGTCCGGGCGATATCCTCACCGCGATCCGGCTGCCGACCGACTGGCGCGACGCCAGTTTCTATTTCGAGAAAGTCGCCGACCGCAATGTATGGGATTTCTCGCTGGTCAATATCGCGGCGGCCTTCCGCCTCGACGGCGCCGGCGGCATCGCCGCGGCCAGCATCGTTTGCGGCGCGGTGCAGACCACGCCCCGGCGGCTGCGCAACGTGGAAAACGCCCTGCGCGGCATGAGCAAGGACATGGCGACGGCGGAAGCGGTCGCGCCGATGGCCGTCGCGGGCGCGCGGGCGCTGGCCCACAACGGCTTCAAGATCCCGTTGCTGCAGAACCTGGTGAAGCGCGCCGTCGCCGCCTGAGCCGCGCGTCGCCGCCAACCGCGAAGCGAAGGGGATGGGTCACAAGCGGCCCATCCCTGATTGACCTCAGCGCTTCCGGAGCGTAATATTTCCGCCCGCAACAGGATGATGCGACATGCTCTATACGAGAAATCCTCGCCGGCACCGTCTTGTGCTGTTTGGCTTTATGAGCGGCATTTCGTCGACAGGACTGTTGTATCCAGCGTACACCGCGCCTGTCAAGTACCCGCCAAGGTATGAAGCTGACTTGAACGCCATCGGAAAGGATATGTGGCGAGCCATAGTTGCGCACCAAGATGCCACGAAAGTCGAAGCACAACCCTCGCCGCCCGTCTGAGTCGAATTCCCGCGACGTGAACAAAAGAAAGGTCGGTCCGGAGGCACAGACAATGCCTGCGGAAACCCGGGAAGCATACATTCAAGCAGATTCTTTCAAAGGCCCTCTTCCGCCCCCGACCTTGTTCGAGCACTATGACAAAATCCTGCCGGAGGCTGCTGAACGATTGGTGCGAATGACTGAAAAAGAACAGTCCCACAGACAGGAATGGGAAATGGCAGCGCTAAATGCGCAAAAGTCTGATGTTCGCAGGGGTCAGTGGATGGGATTCATGCTTGGCCTTGCCGGAATAGCTGTCGCCTTGGTGTGCGCTTTTCTTGATCGGCCATATATCGCCTCGGCTTCGCCTTTAACAGTTCTTGCGGGAATCACGGCATCGTTCTTCAGCAAACGTCCTCCGCCTCCGACAGAAAGCTGACTTCTCAGCCCTTGGCTACTTTGCCCTGAAATTGCCGTTCTTCGACCGGACAGTCTGATCCGCAAGACGGGACGCGGCGATCTCGTATACTGCGTCGATCCAGGCCGGCGCGTCGTTCAGGTTCGGCACGAGCGTCAGTTCCTCGCCGCCCGCCTCGATGAATTTCTCCCGGTATTCGCGGCCGATTTCGTGCAAGGTCTCCAGGCAGTCGGTCACGAACGAGGGCGTGATCACCGCCAGCCGCTTCTCGCCGCGCGCAAGCAGTTCGAGCAGATGCTGGTCGAGATAGGGCTTGATCCATTCGGCGCGGCCGAAGCGGGACTGGAAAGCTACCGAATAGCGTTCCGCCTCCCAACCGAGTTCGGCGGCGATCAATCGCGTGGTCGCCATGCATTGCGCGCGATAACAATTGCGATTTTCCGCGCAGATCGCGTCGCAACAGGCGCCGAAACGGCAATAGCCCCCGGCATCGCTCTTGAGAATCGCCGATTCCGGCAGGCCATGGTAGCTGAACACCACGTAATCGGTTTCGAGGTTCGGCGCATGGGCGCTGATCACCTCGCGCCAGGCGCGCGCGAAAGCAGGCTCGGCGAAAATATCGTCGACGAAGGTCAGCTTCGGGGCGACGCGCCATTTTCCGGCGGCCTGGCGCACGGCATGGAAGGCCGAGGCCGTCGTCGCCGCGGCATATTGGGGGAACATCGGCAACAGCAGGATCTCGTCGCGGCCTTCCGACTCGAACTCGGCGAGCGCTTCGGCGATGAACGGCTTGCTGTAGGCCATGCCGATGCGCACCGCGACATCGGCGCCCGCCGCGTCGAACTTTTTCTGCACGCCGTTCCCGACCCGGTCGGAATAGACCTGCAAGGGCGATCCTTCCCGCATCCAGATGCCGGCGTAGTCGCGCGCGGCGCGCGGCGCGCGCAGCGGCATGATGATCAGATTCCGCAATAGCCAAAGACCGACGGGATTGATATCGAAAACGAATCGATCCGCGAAAAAATAGCGATAGAACTCGCGCAGCCCCCTGGCCGTGGGCTCCGCCGGCGTTCCCAGATTGATCAACAAGACTGCTCTGGACATGACGCCGCCGATTCTAGCCGAATTCGGCCCGGCGCATCCATGCGCCGCGGGGAGCGATTTCGGCATATAATCGCAGCCGGAACCTTATCCGGTGCGGATACACCCCTGAAGCCGGCTGCCTTTTCATTGATTCGGGCCATTCGATCCGAGCTCGAAAAAATGAGTACTTCCGTAACGGAAACAATGTTAGACTCGGGCCGTTTTCGACAGGAAAGCCTTGGCCAGGTCAGAGCTTTCCTGCGGCGCGTGCTCGCGGTGCGAGCCCGCGCCACAAGAGAACACCGCCGGTTCGATGGCGCAAGCCATGGAATCCGCATGCAGGAAGAAAACGCGCTCGTGTCTTGCGGTAATGGACAATTCCATGCTCCATGGATGGAATTATCCAGAAGATACAAGGAGTTGAACGAATCAATCCAGCGATAGCGAGGACCAGAAAGTGCGAAGAATCATGTTGACGGCCATTTGCGCCTTGCTTGCCGGCTCGCCCGCGTTCGCGGGCGAGCGCGTGGGCGATTTCTCCCTGATCGACCATCGGGGCATATTCCACCATATGACCTGGTACGACGACCAGGAAGCCGTCGTGTTGCTGCCCCAGGCTGTCGGCGCGACCGACGCCGCGGCGCTGGCGGCATTGCGGGAACTGCGGGCACGCTATGAAGCGCAGGGCGTGGTATTCATGCTGATCAATCCCGGCCTCGACGCCAGCCGCGATGCGGTGCGGGCGGAAGCGGAGCGGACGGGCACGGATCTTCCCGTGCTGATGGACGACACCCAACTCGTCGCGGACATGCTCGGATTGACCCGCCTCGACGAAGCCGTCGTCTACGATCCGGCAAGCTTTGAAATGCTTTATCGCGGCGAAGCCGGCGCCTCGCTCGCGCGGGTGCTCGACCAGGTGCTCGCCGGCGAAAGCATCGAGTTGACCGTTGCCGCCACCGATGGCGCGACGATTTCCTACAGCAGCCTCGACGCGCACGGCGAATTGTCCTACGAGCGCGATATCGCTCCGATCATCGCCGAGAATTGCGCCGAATGTCACCGTCAGGGCGGCATCGCGCCATTCGCCATGGACAGCAAGCTGGCCGTCAAGGGCTGGTCGCCGATGATCCGCGAAGTCGTGCTGACCCGGCGCATGCCGCCCGGCCAGATCGACAACAAGGTCGGCTACAGGATGCGCAACGAAATGAATCTCGCCGACGAGGACATGCAGAAACTCGTCAGCTGGATCGACGCGGGCGCCGATACCGCAAGCGAGACCGATCCCCTGACCCGGCTCGAATGGCCCGACACCAAATGGACCCTGTCCGAAATGCTCGGCGAACCGGATCTGATCGTCAAGGTGCCTCCGCAAACCGTTCCCGCCACGGGCGTGGTCGACTATCTGAACATCCCCATCGATCTCGGCCTGACCGAAGACCGCTGGGTGCGCGCCTCGGAAGTATCGCCCGGCTCTCCGGAAGTGCTGCACCATATCATCACGACCGTGATTCCTCCCGAAGGCCGCCGCAGCGGTTTCGACCTGATCATCGAAGCCATCAACAGCCTGCCGGAAGAGCGCGCGGTAGAGATCCGCACCGAAATCTTCGCGGCCATGGTCGCCGGCGAATCGCCCGACATCGACCGTATTTTCGCGGAAAATCCGGACATCGATATCGGCTCCCTGCTCGGCGGCGGCGACCCCGACCAGGGCTCGGTGGCGGGCTATGCCCCGGGCAACAGCTTCGCGCTCAACCCGGCAGGCGTCGGCGGCCTGCTCAAGGCGGGCACCACGCTCAACTTGCAGATGCATTACACCACTTCCGGCAAGGAAACCGTCGACGCCACCGAGATCGGCATCTACTTCTACGACGACGGCGTGGTTCCGGAAGAGCGCATGTCGGGCGGCGTCGGCAATGCCTTCACCATCAATATCCCGGCCCGCGCCAAGGACCACGAAATGCAACTCGTGACCTACATACCGGAAGAGGCCGAGATCTACTCGCTGATGCCGCACATGCATTTCCGCGGCAAGCGCATGGCGTTCACGGCGCGTTATCCAGACGGTTCCGAGGAGTTGATCCTGTCGGTGCCGGCGTATTCCTTCAACTGGCAACTTGCCCACGAACTCGAAACCCCGTTGCGGGTTCCGGCCGGCACCCGGATCGTCGCCAACGGCGCTTTCGACAACTCCGCCCAGAACGAGTACAACCCGGACCCCGATATCGAAGTCCGTTGGGGCGAACAAAGCTGGGAAGAGATGTTCATGGGCTTTTACAGCTGGAAGAACATCGACCAGGGCGGCTCCGAATGAAGCAAGCGGCCGCAGTCCGCGCAAGACGGGAAAGGCGAGCGTTGCTCGCCTTTCTTTTCTGATCGCGAAGTTGCTTTTGCGGCCGGCTTGCTTGGTATCCTCTGAATAATTCCATCCATGGAATTATTCATTGCCGCAAGACAAAAGCGCGGTTTTGTCTTGCTCCCGGATGCAACGGCTCGCGCCGTTGCATCCGGCGGCACATCCCTGTGCCGCAAGGAAGCTCTGACTTGATCAGAGCTTCCTTATCGCGGCGGCGGAGTCCAGTCGCAGCCCGCGCAGTTCGGGTCGACGCCGTTTTCTTCGAGGACTTCGAAAATGAAGTCGCGCCAAGTTGCGTTGGGTTGCCAGACCGTATTCATGTCGGCCTTGGCCTGATCGAGGGGCATGCCCTCGTTGATGACCCGATAGAGCAGGCTGAACGCCGTGGCGCGGGCGTTGACCTGGCAATGAAGCAGCGTCTTGCGGCCCTCATTGCGCGCCATGGAATCGGCGAAAGCGTAAAACTCGCTTGGGCGCGGATTCGAGAAGTCCACCGGAATCTGCATATATTCCATGCCCAGCCCGGTCACTACGAGATCCTCGTCCGGCAGCGCGGCGGGGTTGTTGGTGAAAGCGATATAGACCACGCGCTCGAAGCCATGGTCGGCTATGGTCTGGAACTGTTCCCGGGCGGGCTGCCCCGCGCTCGCGAAACTGGCGCTGTATTGCCGGAAGTTGGTGATCTCGGCAAGCGCCGGGTCGACTTCTTCAAGCGCCGCGCCGACATGCCACGCCATCGCGCAGCCCATACACAAAAACAGCTTTTTCAATGATCTGTCCTCCTTCAGGTATCCTCAGCCTCCCCAGCGAAGCAGGTTGAGGAATTCGCGCCGGTTCCTGGGCCCATAAGTCAGGAAACTGGGCTGCGGATCTTCCAGATACGCCAGCTTTTCCCGCGCCACGCGGTCGCTGGCCGTCAAGCCGCGGATTTCCTCCTCTTCGATGCCGTAAGGTCCCGCCGCATTCAGGCCGAATACCTTGCGCCGGATTTCGTCGGTGATGGCGGGATAGCCGTAACGTTCCTGGTACTCCGCGCTGATCCGGAAGGCGCGGAAGGCCTGGATCTGGTCCTGGGGCGAGCCGTACCAGATCGAGTCGGTGCCCCAAAGCACATTGTCCTCGCCGCAATAGCGCAACAGCTTGCCAAGCGCGTGCGCCGCGTTGTCCGGGTCGCGCATCAGATAGCGCCAGGTGCTACCCAGTTCCGCGTAAACATTGGCATTGGGCCCGACTTCGTTGTCGACCAGCGACTGGATCAGGGTATCGATGCCGTCGCGGCCGGCCCCGTCGACGAATGCCTGCTCGCGGACGCCGGTTACGAAGCCCGAGTGATAGATCAGGAAGTTCATGTCGGGATACATCTTCGCGACGATGCCGATGTCCGAACATTGGCTATGCTCGTAGGATCGCGGCCCGAAGGGCAGCCCCTTGTGAATGCAGATATTGCGCACGCCGAGCCGCCGCGCGCGTTCGATCATCGCCATGCCGACATCGTCGTGCAGGAAGTAGCCGACGCCGCCGGGGCCGTATTGGGTATAGGTCTTGAACGCCGAGATATTCCAGTTCTCGGCCAACTCGTCCATGGCTTCGAGATCGCCTTGCTGATTCGGATTCACCCGGCCATGGATCATCAAGCGCTTGCTGCCTTCGAGTTCGGCGACGATGCGGCGGGTCTGATCGGCGTCTTCGATGGTGACCGGCTCGTTCTCGCGGGTGGAAGGCACGAAGGACAACACCATGATATCGGTGTCGCTGTCCAGGAAGACATCCTTGATGAACTCGCTTTCGCTCAGGCAATCGAGATAGGAGCGGTCGCCGGGTTCATCGGCGAGCGCGCAGGAGGCCTTCTCGAATCCCGAATACGGCCGCGAATTCGGCGGCTGGCGCCGCAGCCAGTCGCCGGCGGGATTCACGTAATGGCCCTGCACGTCGAAGATGAATTCCTCGCCGCCGACTTCGGCCAGCGCCGAGGCTTCGTCGAGCGCGCTTTCTTCGCGCAATTCGAAAAAGCCGCCGCGCTTGCCGGCATGGGCGTTGGCGGCATTCATGGCCAATAGCGTGCTGGCGGCGCCGCAGGCGGAAACGAGGAATTTGCGCCGGGTCTGGCCCTTGCGCCTCGACAGTTCGCCGGCGCGTTCCAGCGCCAGCCGATTGGCCCGCTCGTTGACGCGGGAAATGGGAACCGGCTCGAATTCGCCGTTCGAGGTGGAATCGATCTTGATCGGCAGTCTTGCGCCGTCTTTGTCCAGCTTGTCCAATCTGTCCATTCGCGCAGCTCTCTTCAGTTCGGCGGTTGCAACAACAGTTTCTCATACAGGACGGTTTCGATCTTGTCGCGGGAATAGAACGCCGGGAAAACCCGGTCGTTCGCCCACAACTCGAACAGGTTATCGTACAGCGGGCTGTCGGGATCGCCAACCTGTCCGGGAGTATTCATGCCGAGTGTGTTGTCCCAGTCGCGCGTGTCGACGAATATCCGGAAGGAGGCGCCGCTCGTCTGGTTGTCGCCGCTGCCGGTATTGCCCAGGGTGTAGCTGTTGCCGCCGCGCGGCAAGGGGCCGACATTGAGTCTCGCGCGCATGTCCTCGTTCACCGCCGGCGCCAGCGGATGGCGGATCAGGACATGCTTGTAATCCTCCTGGCCGTAGACCCAGCCTTCCATGTCCGCGCCGAGGCGCGCGCTCAGCGCGGCCACCGCCTGGTCCAGGGCGTCGAGCAGGAAAGCGTCCCTGCCGGCGATGGGATCGTCGCCGAAGTCGCCGTCGGGGGCGAGCAACATGTCGATCATGGTCTTCATGCCGATGCGCAGCAGCGGCCGGACTGCCTCGGGCACCTTGAGCAATTCGATATTTTCGAGCAATTGCCGCTCGAAAGCGACGTATATGCCGGCCGTCGCGGAATCCGCGTCGAGCACATGGTCCCAGTCGAGCAGCCGCCGGCGCGCTTGCTCGACGCGTTCGTCGTCGGCGCGCAGGGCGCGCAACATCGGCACCAGACTGCGGGCCGGGATCGACAGGTAATCGTGTTGCAGCCGGATCATGTCCATCATGTTGAACTTGCGGCCCGAAGCGAGCACTTCGGAACCTCGCGCCCAGCGATAGGGGTCGGTCCAGGTATGGGAGATGGCGTCGAGATAGGGATAATCCGGCGGCGTGTAATTGCTGTTGGAAGTCTCGATATAACCGCGGGCGGGATTGTATTCGTTCGGCTTCGCCTTGATCGGCAGATAGCCGTCCCATTCGAAGCGGCCGTCGCCGGGCACCGGCACCAGACCGCTGAAATTGCGCCGGATCGGCGCGATGCCGACCGCCTGCCAGCCGATATTGCCGTCGCGGTCGGCCCAGACCATGTTTTCGCCGGGGATATTGCTGTAGCTCGACGCGTCGCGGAACTCCTCCCAGTCGCGCGCCTGATTCATGCGCAAGGAGGCGAGATAAGGCGCGCCGCCGAATTCCATCCAGGCCGGACGCACGGCATAGGCCAGATTGCGTTCGCTGTCTTCGAAAGTCACCGGGCCGTGACGGGTATATTTCAGTTGGACCGCGACCGGATCGCCGCCCTTGACCGCGATCGTCTCCTCGATGCGCCGCATCGTTTCCCACTGACCCTGATAGCGATATTGGTCGGGATTGTCGGGATGGGTCGCGTAGACCAGCAAGTCTTCGCCGTCGGTGTTGAATACCGTCAGCCCCCAGGCGCCGTGTTCGTTGTGGCCGATCGAGATGCCGGGAATCTCCGGCTCGCCGCCGCCGATGACATTCCAGCCCGGTCCGATCAAATGCGCCCAATAACGCAATGACGGCGCCGACTGCGCGCGATGCGGGTCATTGATCATCATCGGCCAGCCGTCCTGGGTCAGGTCTCCGCTGACGACCCAGTTATTGCTGCCGATATCGTCGATCGAGCGTTCGTTCAGCTCGCGTTCTTCCTCGCGCAACACAGCGGCGAGTTGATTGAACTCTTCGGCGCCGGCCCGATGCGCGGCCAGCGCGATATCTTCGGGTTCGAAGCGGATCGCGCCCCGATAGGCGTTGTACAGGCCGAGAATGTCGTTTTCGAGCAGGGAATCGCAATCGATCATCGGATCAAGCGACAACTCCGGCTCGCGGGGATGGAAGTATTGCAATTCCTTCACCCGCTCTTCCCCGATCAGGCATACCGCGCGCCCGATGCGAAGTTCCGCGCCGATATTGCCGAGCAGGCCCTGATGCCGGGAAATCACCACTTCGGGCGTCCAGTGCCGGGGCTCGATGCCGAGCAGCCTGAACGGCAAGGGCAATGCTTCGGGAGCCTCGAGCGCTTTGTCGATATAGGCATTCACTCCTTGCGCGAAAGCAGTGATGATGTCGACTCCGCGCGGATGGTAGTGATTCATCTCCGAGCGCATGTCGCCGCGGAACTTGAACAGCCGCGCGCCGTGGTCGCGGGCGATGGCCCGGGGGCCGAGAATCTCTGCCGTCGTGCCGGTGGCCTGGGCGCGCCAGATTTCGAACTGGAACAGCCGGTCCCGCGCGGCGTTATAGCCCTGGGCAAAGAACAGGTCGTGTTCAGTTGCGGCGTAAATATGCGATATGCCCCATTTGTCCTTGAGAATTTCCACCGGCCGGTCGAGACCTTCGACGACGAGCGTCTGCTGGGCATGCAATGCGGAAGCGCCCAGCAACAGCGGCGCAAATACGGAAAACAGCAACTTCTTCATGGTTTCTCACTCCGATTTCCGAACCGCGCGGGCGACTGCGGACGAATCGCCCCGCTCCCGGCTCAATTCGCGCAACGCCGCCAACGCCTCTTCCGCCCGCGCCGCGGGCACGAACACATGATCATGAAAGTAGGCGGCGACCACATTGGCGCTGATGCCTTGCCGGGCCAGCCGACTCGAAATCGCCGCAGTCAACCCGACCGCGTCCAGCGGCGAATGCACCGCCAGGCTGATGCAGCGCATCGCCGGACCGCGGCGCAAGCCGTTGCGCGCCGCCAATGCGCGCTCCAGCACCAGACTCAAACCCTCTGCTTCCCGGAAAGTCGCCAGCGCGGGCAAATCCGCGACCGCTGCTTCGCGCTCTTCGGGCACAGCGCAGAAAACGAACTCCCCGGGCAATAGCCGCGGCGCCAGCGCGGCAAGCAAGCGTTGCAATTCTTCGCCGCCCGCCATCGCCGGCATTCCAGTTGCGGCTTCAGTCCCGCCGGGTTTCGGCCAGACGTTCGGCGTTGATCGCTTCGGCCCGTTGCCAGGCTTCCCGCGCCTGGCAGCGGGCCACGTATTCCTCGAAGCGCGGGCGCTGCTCCAGCGTGCCGAACTGCATGCCCCAGCCCAGTTGCGAACCGACATATACGTCTGCGGCGGTGAATTGGTCGCCGCAGATCCAGGGCCCCTTGCCGAACGCTGTTTCGAGCGCGTTGACGGTATCCTCGAGGCAGCCGAAACCCAGCGTGGCCTGCTGCTTCGCAGACGCGCTCCATCCCATGCTCTTGACCATGATGGCCTGTTCGACCGGTCCGGCGGCGAAGCACAGCCAGCGCCAGAAATCGGCCAGGGCGGGCGCGCCGGAGGGAATCAAGCTCTTTTCCGGACGGACGGACGCGAGAAAACCGACGATCGCGGCGCATTCGGTCACCACCGCTCCGTCGCAGACCAAGGCCGGCACCTTGCCCATGGGATTGATGCGCAGATATTCGGGCGATTTCATCTGTTCGCCATATTCCACCCAATGCGTCCGGTAAGGCTCGCCGAACTCTTCCATCATCCAGTGCGCGATCCGTCCGCGCGACATGGCATTGGTGTAAAAATCTATCTCCACTGCAAACTCCTCGAATTCCCCGGGTATTCCCTGAATGATTCCATCCATGACATTGCGCATTGCCGCAAGACAAAAGCGCGGCTTTGTCCTGCTCACGGATGCAACGGCTTGCGCCGTCGAATCCGGCGGCGCTCCCTTGCACCGCGGGCATGCCGCAAGGAAGCTCTGACTTGATCGGAACTTGCCTTTGTGTACCGCGTGTACCGCGGGCATCCGCCGTCGGAAAGCTCTGACCCTATCAGGGCTTCCCGGCGAATCAGGCCTTCCTCAACATTCTTTGATACATCAATAACGCCAGCAGCGCCATCGGAATATAGGCCAGCGCGAGATCCAGCACCAGGAACCAGGCCGGCGCCGGAATCATGAAGGCATTGACGATGCCGCCAAGCTGGAAAAGGCAACCGGCCAGCAGCGCCGCCAGTCTGGGATATCGCGCCGTTGCCAGGCTGGCGGCCAGACAGCCGACCAGCGTTCCTCCGGCGTGGGCGATGAACGGGAAAATGAAATGTCGCGGCGCAAGCAAGTCCGCGGCGGCGCGCAGGCTTTCCGCGTCGGTGACATCGATGCCGGGCGGAGGCGGAATCAGTTCGCTGCCGACGATTATCAGCCCCATGTTGACGAACGAGCCTCCCACCACGCCGACGACGGTTCCCAGCAACAGTGTCAGGATCGATCTCATGCGCGGCGACTCAGGCGAAAACTCGAGAAGGGCTGCAAGTCGTCGATGCTGTCGAGACCCATTTCCGGCAACCAGGCGAATTGCCTTACCTCGATATTGTCGGGATCCGCGTCGACGATGGTGAAGCCGTTGCGTTCCAGCGGTTTCGCGCGCTCCTCGACTTCCAGGTCGACCGGAACCCCGGGTTCGATGCCCCGCGCGCTGCTCGGCCAGCCGGTGCCGGTGCTGACCGGGCCGGCGAGTATCGTCTGCACGGGATTTTCGAACACGATGTCGCCGCTGCGATGAATCAGCCCCGAGCCGACCGCGTGCAGGTCGCCGGAAATCATCAGCGCGATGCGTTCCTGTTGGGCGGCGATCGAGGAAAGGATGCGCTGATGTTGGGAAAACCAGCCGCTTTGCCAATAGGGCTTGGGGTTCTCCAGACCCAGCCTGCCGTCCGCTTGCAGGAAATCCGGATACCATTCGCCCCATTTGCCCGCGGTCCAGCCCATGGGCGTCGACGGAATATGGATCAGGTGGCGGGCGGCTGTTTCGTCGGCGGTGCGGCGCGCCATCCAGCGCTCGGCCTGCTGTTCGACGAAAACGCTTGTCGGTCCGGCGACGGAAATGAACCTGCGGCAGTCGTAAAGCAGCAATTCGAGCAGATTGCCCCAGCGATACGAACCATAGGATTCGCTATAGCCGTCGCCGCGGGAGCCGGCCAGATGGGCGGGCCGGTTCGCTTCCGGCAGATATTCGGGAAAATACAGCGCCTGTTGCGCCCGGCCGAGTCGGGCGGTGAAATTGCGCGGCGGGAAAGTGAAGACTTCGTCGGTGCCTTCGTCGTTTTCGAAATAATCGTGATCGTCCTGGGCGAGGATCAGCGGCACCGAGCGAAAGTCCGTCGCGTACAAGGCGCCGAGTTGCTCGTCCAGGCAACCGGTCAGGACGGTTTCGTTGGGCGAGCCGAATACGGGCAGGTCTTCGTCGAAACTGCCGTATTTGCCCCAGATGAGTTCGCGCGTTCGCCGCGCGGCCGCGCTGTTCCAGCGGCGGGCGATGGTCTGGTCCCAATACACATGATCGCCGATGCCCACGGCGAGGTCCGGATTGAAGCGCAGGGCGCGCCGGAAAATGCGGCGGCGCGTGCTTGCCGGCAGATAGCGCCAGACTCCGTTCGGGGCGAGCGCGTCATCCGGTCCGCCGGCGCAGGTATAGACCAGCATGCGGAAACTCTCCGCCGGCGCGTCCGGCGCGGGCGCGGTGCGCAACGGCCATGATTCGGCCAGCGCGGCGCCGCCTTCGCGCAATTGCAATTCGTATTCCCGGCCGCTTTCGAGCCCGTCGGCGACAAACGACCAGAATCGCCCCAACGTATCGCCGGGGCGGCCGGGAAACTCCCGCGAGCCGATGCGCAACACCGGATTCCGCCTGGCGCCGGCAAAGGAAACCTTGAGCAGGATGGTATCGTGACTGGCGAGCGGAATGAGATGGCTGATATCGCCGCCGCCCCAGCGCTCGCTCTCGGCGGCCGCGAGGCGCCCGCCGGCAAGCGCCGAAGCCGACAGGACGCCGCCGTAATGAATGAATTTCCTGCGGTCCATTGCCAGTTCCCATGGTTCGCCGACACCCGGCGAACTTTCCGGACAAGTCCGGTATCCTCCGCAATTCCATTCATGGAATCGCGCATTGCCGCAAGAACAAGAGCGCGGTCTTGCCTTGCTCCCGAATGCAATAGCCTGCGCCATCCAATCCGACGGCAGCGAACTGATGAAATATCCGGACTTCGCCGATTCAGCGCTGCATTGACGGAGTCGGCTGCTCCAGCGCTGTCTCGATCCGTGCGAGCCGGTCCGCGACCTCGACCCGAAACGCGGACATTTCCTCTCGCAAACCGGACATTTCCTGCCGTAAAACAGACATTTCCTGCCGTACGACAGACATTTCCCGCTGCAAAGCGGATATTTCTTGTTGCATGACGGACATTTCCCGCCGCAAGACGGACATTTCCTGCTGCAAGACCGACATCTCCTGCTGCATGACGGACATTTCCCGCTGCAAAACGGACACTTCCCGCCGCATGGAGTCCGCCACGCCGACGATCTGGCCTTGCAAGTACAGACAGACTATCAGCAAGCCCATGGCAACAAAAGCATTCTCTTTCGCGAGCGCAACCAGTTCGCGCATTGTTGGAACTCCTTTCCTCCGTCCGCCGGAGATCACGCTACCACCAACTTGGTGGGCGGTCAAAATTTCAGGGGATTTTCGCCAGCGGCCATGTCGCGAGCGCCTCGCGCGCCGCATGAGCCGGGCACGGCAAAACATAGTTCCGATTTGTCGGAATGCGCGATTTTCCGGCAAAAATCCCGTTCTGGCCGGCGGCGGCATCCTCTTCGGCGTCAACTCGCGGCGCCGCGGGGAAGCTCCGACTTGATCAGGGCTTCCCTAACCTTCGCGATAGCGGTCGCCATAGGCATTGATCGCCGGGGCGCCGCCGAGGTGAGCATAGAGAATCCTGGCGCCGGCGGGGAAGAAATCCCGCCGGACCAGATCGATCATTCCCTGCATGGATTTTCCCTCGTACACGGGGTCGGTGATCATGCCTTCGGCGCGGGCCGCGAGCCGCATGGCGGCGCTGGTTTCCTCGCTGGGCACGCCATAGGCCGGATAGGCGTAGTCGGGATTGATATGGATGTCCTCGTCGAGGATTTCCTGCCCGAGTCCGATCAGCGCGGCGGTATTGCGGGCGATGCGCGTCACCTGTTCGCGGGTCTGTTCGATAGTGGCCGAAGCGTCTATGCCGATCACCCGGCCGGCGCGGCCGTCGACCTTGAAGCCGACGATCATGCCGGCCTGGGTCGAGCCGGTCACCACGCAGACGATCAGATAGTCGAAGCGGAAGCCGAGTTCGGCTTCCTGGGCGCGCAATTCCTCGGCGAAACCGACATAGCCGAGGCCGCCGAGCCTGTGTTCCGAAGCGCCGGCGGGAATGCCGTAGGGAACGCCGCCGGCGGCGCGCACTTCCCGCATCGCCCGGCGCCAGGAATCGCGGACGCCGATATCGAAACCGTCATCGACAATGCGCGAGTCGGCGCCCATCAGCCGCGACAGCAAGATATTACCCACGCGGTCATGAGCGGCGTCCTCGACAGGAACCCAGCTTTCCTGCACCAGCCGGCAGCGCATGCCGAGCCGGGCCGCGACGGCCGCCACCAGCCGGGTATGGTTCGACTGCACGCCCCCGATAGAGACCAGTGTATCGGCGCCGCTGGCGATAGCGTCGGGCGCGATATATTCGAGCTTGCGCAACTTGTTGCCGCCAAGCGCCAGACCCGAATTGCAATCCTCGCGCTTGGCCCAGATCTCGACCTTGCCGCCGAGGGCTTCCGACAGTCGCGGCAAAGGTTCGAGCGGAGTCGGACCGAAGGTCAGCGGATAGCGTTCGAAGTGCTCCAGCAAGGACATGCGCGCAGTTCCCCGGCCGATTCATCCGAGCCGCGCGCCGTTCGGCGCGGCGCGATCCGGCACGGCCAGCACGACCGCTCCATCGGGACGATAAAAGCCCGTCACCAGGCATTCGGACATGATCGGGCCGATCTGCCTGGGCGGAAAATTGGTGACGGCCAGCACCTGCCGTCCGACAAGTTCCGCCCGCGCATAAAGGTCGGTGATCTGCGCGCTCGACTTGAGAATGCCGACCTCGGGCCCGAAATCCACGCGCAATATATAGGCGGGCTTGCGCGCCGCGGGAAATTCGTCGACTTGCAATATCGTGCCGATGCGAATCTCCACTTTCTCGAAGTCGCTCCAACTGATCGTCTGTCCGTTCGCCATCGTGCCGCCCCGCCCTTGTCTCTTCGGCGCCCCGCGGCGCGCGAACGCCAACAAGTTAGCGAAAAAAGGCGGCGGATTCCAATGTATCGCGCGGGCTTGACGGCATGACCGCTTCGGTTAGACTTGAACCTTCTGAATGATTCCATCCATGGAATCATTCATGGCCGCAAGACAAGAGCGTGGTTTTGTCTTGCTCCCGGATGCGATGGCTTGCGCCGTTGAATCCGGCGGCGCTCTCCCGTACCGCGGGCATGCGCCGCAGGGAAGTTCCGACTTGATCGGAGCTTCCCTGAAGCCGCGCGCCGCTGTTCGCGTTTCAGGGGAGCAATTCAATGCGCCGATCGACGATATTGACGATTTCCGGCATTTCCGCGGCAAGTTGCTTGCTGCTGGTCGCCTGCGCGGCGCCGCAAGTGAACATTTTCCGCTATGGCGAGCCGGGGACGCCGCTGGCGGCGGGCGACGCCGCGAAACTCGATTTTTTCACCAACGAGATGAACTTCAATACCGGCGTCGCGCTCGACGCCGGCGCGGGCTATGCCTTGAGCATCACGATCCTGAGCGCCTGGATCGACCGCGATATCGATACCAACGAGGACGGCGAACAACTTGACGAGCGGGGCTTCGACAATAGCCTGATGCCCTGGAGCTGGGCGGGCCACCTGCGCCGTTCGCGAGATCACAACTGGTTCGAGCTCATGTTGCATCAGCCGTCCTGCCCGCGCGCGAGTCTGACGGGAGTGTCCGACCTCGAGTTCGACGAGGCCAGCGGCAGTTACAGTTTCATTGCCGCCTGCGACGGCAATCTCGCATTGTTCGTCAATGACAGCGTCGGCTTCTACGGCAATAACGCGGGTTATGCGAATATTTCCCTCGCCCGGCTGAACTGACCCGGGCGGCGAACTGCCGGAGACGCGCGATGCATACCATGCGACAAATACTGGACCGCAAACAGGACAAGCAGATCTGCTCGATCCGCCCGCAAGCGAGCGTCTACGACGCCATCAAGTTGATGGCCGACCGGCGCGTGGGCGCGTTGCTCGTGATGACCGGCCCCGAACTGCAAGGGATCATTTCGGAACGGGACTACGCCCGCGAAGTCATTCTCAAGGGGCGCGCCTCGCGCGATACCCGCGTGGACGAAATCATGACCGCCAATGTGATTACAGTGCCTTCCAGGCATGCGGTCGACGCCACGTTGAACCTGATGACGGACAAGCATATCCGTCACCTGCCGATAGTCGATGACGGCCTCGTGGTGGGCATCGTCTCGCTGGGCGACCTGGTCAAGGACATCATGAGCGACCAGCGCGCCACGATCGAACAATTGCAGAACTACATCCGCAGTTAGGCAAGCTCTGATCAAGTCAAAGCTTGCCTGCGGCACACGGATGTGCCGCCGGATTCGACGGCGCAAGCCGTCGAATCCGGGAGCAAGACAAAACCACGCTTTTGTCTTGCGGCAATGAATAATTCCATGGATGGAATTATTCAGAGAATACTTGGGCAAGCTCTGATCAAGTCAAAGCTTGCCTGCGGCGCAGGCCCGCGGTACAAACCCGCGGTACAAAAGAGCACCGCCGGATTCGACAGCGCAAGCCAATGCATCCGGGAGCAAGACAAAACCGCGCTTTTTTCTTGCGGCGATGAATCATTCCATGGGCGGAATTATTCAGGGAGCACCGGGAGAAACTTCGAGCCGCTGCATGCGGGCGGTATTTTCCATCTCTGCAATACAGAAAATACGGCGCCTGAAGGCGTCTGGAATCATTCCGCGGCGCGCTCCCGGATTTCCGACTGCCGCAGCCGATAACCGCCGTCGGGCGCGGCTTCGAAGTGCAGCCGGCAGTTGATGCAGGCGGGATTCTCGCCGGGCACATGGCTGACATGGATCAGCCGGGTCGATGTCCGCTCGGCGATCGCATCGAGCGTTCCCAGGATGAAATCGCGATGATAGTCGTCGAGTCCGACGCAGGGCTCGTCGAGGATCAGGATCTCCGGCTGCTTGACCATCGCCCGCGCCAACAGCGCCAGCCGTTGCTGGCCGAAGGAAATCCGGTGGTAAAAAGAGCCGGCCAGATGCGCGATATGCAAGGTCTCCAGCCAGGCGCGCGCATGATCCTGTTCGGCGCCGCCGCTGTCGTCGTATAGCCCGACCGAGTCGAAGAATCCCGACACCACGACATCGAGCACTTTCCAGCCCGCGGCGTAGCGGTTGTGCAACTCGCTGGAAACGACGCCGAAGCGGCGCTTGATGTCCCAGACGGTTTCGCCGCTGCCCTTGCGCCGGCCGAACAGATAGACTTCCTGCCCGTAGCCCAGATGATTGTCGCCGTCGATCAGGCTCAGCAAGGTGGACTTGCCGCAGCCGTTGGGCCCTTCGACGAGAACGTGATGCCGCCCTTCCATGGTCCAGTCGACATCGCGCAAGACTGGCAAGTCCCCATAGCCGGCATTGACGTTGCGCAGTTCGATGAGCTTTTCGTCCGGCGCGGGGACCTTGCGCGCGGAGCCCGGCAAACGGGGAATCCGTTCGGGAACGGCGCCGCCCCGGCTCCGGAAACGCGCGACCGCCCGCTCCCAGGCGGCCTCGTTCATGGCTTCCTGCTCCAGCGCCCGCAGACGTTCCATGACCAGCAAGTGCGTCGCGCCGGGGAAACGGTCTTGTTCGCGCCGGCACAAATGCAGGCTCGCGCAGTCCGGGCCCAGATGCGCGGCGATGGCGGCCGCGACGCGACCCCGGGATTCCCGGTCCAGGGCTTCCAGCGGTTCGTCGAAAATGAGCAGTTTCGGGCGGCCGCCGCGTTGTCCGTAAAGCGCGCGGGCGATGAGTACGCGCCGGATCTGTCCCGAAGACAGGAATCGGATGCCCCTGCCGAGCAACGCGGTCAAGTCCAGTTCCGCGCCCAGCGCCTCGAACAATTCTTCATCCTGTTCCGCCGCCGGCAATGCGGCGCGGATCAGTTCCGACGCCGATGTCCCCCGGTCTGACGCTTCTTCGCTGTAATCGCTGATGTCGAGCCGTTCGTCCCGCCGCCACAGGCGCTGCTGCTCCTCGAAGGAAACCGGCAGGATGTCGCGCGCGGGGTCGAAGTCCGCCGCATGGCGCACATAGCTTCCGGTTTCGGGGCGGCGGCCCGCGATCAATGCCGCGAGCAAGGATTTACCGGCGCCGTTGGGGCCGTAAATGCACCAATGTTCGCCGACCGCGACCTCGAAATGATCGATCTCGAGCAACTCGCGACGGCCAACGCGGCAGCGGGCTTTTTCAATCCGGAACAACATCGGCGAGCAGGCGTCCCTTGCGTGCATCTGGCGGGCGTCCCCTTGCGCGGCTTGCGCATGGTCCGAGTGGGTGTCCCTTGATTCCCTTGATTCCCTTGATTCAGGCGCTTGATTCATCCCTTGATCCTGTCTGACGGGTGCCCCTTGACTCATGATTCATCCCTCGAATCCAGTGGATGTCCCTTGTGTGCGCCCCTTGTGTGCGCCTTGTGTGCGTGCCTTGTGTGCGCTTCTTTCCCTTGATCCAACCAGCGGATGTCCCTTCTGTGCCTGCCGTGGATGTCCCTTGCATGCGTCCCTTGCATGCGTATCCCTTGCATGCGCCTTGCATGCGCCGGCGCGGCGCTTGTCCGATTGCTTTCGGCGGGTGCTGCCGGTACAGTGCGCGCCATGGCGCGGACTTCTCTTGCTGTATTCATTTTCGAGAGCAAGAGAGTTTCCCTGAATGGATGTTCTTTTTGAAGTGCCGGATATCTCCTCGCAAACGCTTTCCGGAGCAATCCCGCCTCGCGCCGGGCGCCTTCCGCGACGGGACCGCCGGCGGACGGCGCGCCCAAGCCTCCTGTCCGGCGCCGTCTTGCTCGCCGCTTGCGCCGGACCCGACCCGCTCGCCGGACCTGACGGCCAGCGCCTGTTCCTCGACAACTGCGCCGAATGTCACCAGGTCGATGGACAGGGCATTTCCGACGTTTATCCCGCGCTTGACGGCAACGAAGTAGTCGCGGGTTCCGGCATCGATGTCGCGCTTGTGCTCATCATCGGCCGCGGCGAAATGCCTTCTTTCCGCGGCGCCCTCGAAGCGGCCGAGATGGCGGCCGTCGTCAACTACGTGCGCAACGCCTGGAGCAATAGCGGGCCTCTCGTCAGCGCGGCGGAAGTGGAAGCTCTTTAGCAAAGCTCTGATCAAGTCAGAGCTTTGCTGCGGCACAGGGATGTGCCGCCGGATTCGATGGCGCAAGCCATTGAATCCGGGAGCAAGACAAAACCACGCTTTTGTCTTGCGGCAATGAATAATTCCATGGATGGAATTATTCAGAGATACTTGGCAAAGCTCTGATCAAGTCAGAGCTTCCCTGCGGCGCAGGCCCGCTGTACAAGAGAGCGCCGCCGGATTCAACGGCGCAAGCCGTTGAATCCGGGAGCAAGACCAAACCGCGCTCTTGATCTTGCGACGATGAACAATTCCATGGGCGAGGTTATCCAGAGACTGCCTGGCCGCGACCCCTTTCAGGAACGCAGATATGAGGCGCCGTTCACGTCGATGATGGCGCCGGTGGAAAATTCCGCGCCCCTGGAGGCGAGAAACAATACGGCGTGGGCGACCTCTTCGGGTTCGGCGACGCGCCTGAACGGGCTTTGCGCCAGGATTTCCCCGCCTTCCGGGCCGTTGAGCCGGTCAGCGGTCAACTCCGTGTTGACGAATCCCGGCGCCACCGCGCCGACAAGGATATTGTACGGCGCGAGCGCGACGGCCAGGGATTGGCTCAGGGAGTTGAGCGCGGCCTTGCCGGCGCCGTAGGCGGGTTTCAGCGGCTCGCCGCGAAAAGCGCCGCGCGAGGTGATATTGACGATTTTCCCGCCGCCGTTCGGGATCATGTGCCGGGCGACCCAGAAACACAGGTTGGCCGGCCCCAGCAGATTGGTCTCCAGGGTCTTGCGCCAGGCTTGCCGCCATTCCTGATAGGAAACCTCGGCGATGCGATGGTAGATGCCGATGCCCGCGTTGTTCACCAGGATATCTATTCCTCCCAGGCCGTCGAGCGCCTGGTTCACGCCCGCCTCGACCGCGGCCGCGTCGGCGACATCCGCCGCCAAGGCCAGATGTCCGTTACCCGGCAATAGCGACAATGCGGATTCGGCGGCCTCGCGGTTGTCCCGGTAAATGATAGCGACTTTCGCTCCCGCCCGCGCGAAAGCCAGGGACACGGCCTTGCCGATGCCGCGCGAGCCGCCTGTCACCAATACCTTCTGGCCGTCGAATTTCATTTTCACTCCCCGGTCGCTTGCCGCCGGCATGGCTCGGCCGGGCCCGCGGACATCGTCGCGCGGCATCGCATCGACCGCGCCGGCCCCGGGGAGCCGGCAATTCCCCATGCCCGCCGGAAATTGATCATAAAGTGGACTCCAATCCTTGCTTGACAACAGCCGGACTTATATATTCCGACGAACGGCATCGCGTTCGCGCCGGTGTCTGGACCAGAACAATCGCAACAGGATCATCCGATGTCAAAGATTCGCTATCTTGTCGCCGCGCTGGCGCTGCTCGTGCCGGCCGGATTCGCCGCCGAATGGGATGACTTCGTCATCGTGCAACTGGACGATATCGAATGGGACGAAAGTCTCGACCGCACCCAGTCGCATGTCCTGTACGGCAATCCTCAGGAAGAAGGGCTCTACATCATGCGGGTGCGCTTCCCCGCCGGCGGCACCAGCAACCCGCATTACCACGACCAGGACCGCTTCATCACCGTCATCGAGGGAACCTGGCACGCCGGCACCGACGCCAGCCACGACATGACGAAGACGACGCCGATCCCCGCCGGCGGATTCATGTTCCATCCGGCCGGAGCGGTGCATTACGACGGTTCCCGCGGCGGACCGGTAGTCGTGGAGATCCGCGGTTTGGGTCCGGTGCGGACTGTAGGCGTGGAAACCACCCGATAGTCGGGCCCGGCCGCCGGGCTCGAGAACCGGACCGCGCAGTCGGCATGCGACATTGCCGGACTTTCGTTTGCCCGGCGGAAGACCGCATTGGGGAAACGGGCAAGGCAAGAAGAATCAAGGAAGCTCTGATCAAGTCAGAGCTTCCCTGCGGCACATGCCCGCGGTACGAGAGAGCGTCGCCGGATTCAACGGCGCAAGCCGTTGAATCCGTGAGCAAGACAAAACCACGCTTTTTGTTTTGCGACAATGAATAATTCCATGGATGGAATTATTCAGAGGATACTTGATTATGGAGAACAACCATGGCTCCGGAAACCCAGTTCGTACTTGACAGTTTTTCCTTCCTCATCTGGGGCGTGTTGATCATGTGGATGTGCGCCGGATTCACCATGCTGGAATCCGGTTCGGTGCGCACCAAGAATGCCTCGGTCATCTGCCTCAAGAACATGGGGCTTTATGCGATCGCCGGCATGGCGTTCTATGTGATCGGCTACAACCTGATGTATGTGGACGTGGACGAATTCATCGGCAGCTTCCGTTTCCTTTACGGCTCCTCCGAAGCCGAGAGGGCATTGCTGGGCGGGGATGCCGGCGCCGCCGATGCCGTCATGGAAAACGGCAACTCGGTGATGTCCGACTGGTTTTTCCAGATGGTCTTCGTCGCCACCACCGCCTCGATCGTCTCCGGCACGCTTGCCGAGCGCGTGCGGCTCTGGTCCTTTTTCGCGTTCGTGGCCGTGCTGACGGCTTTCATCTATCCGGTAATCGGCTCCTGGACCTGGGGCGGCGGCTGGCTCACCCAGATGGGTTTCCAGGATTTCGCCGGTTCGTCCATCGTGCATTCGACCGGCGGTTGGGCGGCCCTGGCCGGAGCCATCATCGTCGGCGCCCGCAAGGGCAAATATCGCGAAGACGGCTCCGTCAAGTTCACGCCGCCGTCGAACGTGCCCGCCGTGACGCTGGGCGTTTTCATTCTCTGGATGGGCTGGTTCGCGTTCAATGGCGGTTCGCAACTGGCATTGGGCGGCATCGCCGACGCCGTGGCGATCAGCAATATCCTGGTGAATACGAATCTGGCCGCCTGCGGCGGATTTATCGCCGCGATCGCATTGTCCAGGCCGATTTTCGGCCGGGTCGATCTGATGGCGAGCCTGAACGGCGCGATAGCGGGTCTGGTGTCGATTACCGCGGGGCCGGATATAGTCGACCATTATTGGGCTATAATCATCGGCGCGGTCGGCGGCGCGGTCTGCGCGCTCGGCATGAAAGCGCTCGAGCAAATGCGGATCGATGACGTGGTTGGAGCGGTTTCCGCTCACCTGTTCGCCGGAATTTGGGGTACTCTCGCGGTTTGCATAGTGGCCGGCGGAAATTTGCTGGTCCAGGTCGCGGGCATATTGGCCATCGGCGGCTTTGTTTTTACCGCGTCGATGCTCACCTGGTGGGCAATCAGGCAGTTGATGGGCGTAAGGGTCTCCCTGGATGTCGAGCGTCACGGCCAGGATGTGGCGGAGTTGGGAATCGAAGCGTATCCGGAGTTCGTGGTGTTGCAGGATCCGGAGCTTTAGCGAATGATGTCCGGGGAAGCTCCGATCAAGCCAGAGCTTTCCTGCGGCGCATGCCCGCGATACAAGAGAGCGCTGCCGGATTCGATGGCGCACAAGCCATTGAATCCGGCAGCAAGACAAGACCGCGCTCTTGTCTTGCGACAATGAATACTCGATGGCCGGTCGGTTGCGGCAAACCTGAATTGGAGCAATAGCAATGATAGAGGTTAATGTGGAAAGACAGGACGGCGTCCTGTCGGCCTTGGTGGCAGGGCGAATAGACGGCTCCAACGTCATGCAGTTCGAGGAGTCCGTGAAAGGGGCCATCGAGGATGGAGACCGCGCGCTCGTACTGGATATGGAGAATCTTACCTATATCAGTTCCGCAGGTTTGCGCGCCATCCTGATGACCGCCAAACTGTTGCAGAACCGGAACGCGAAATTCATGCTCTGCTCCCTGTCCAAATCCATCCGCGAAGTTTTCGAAGTCAGCGGCTTCGACAAGATCATCAATATCCAGCCGGACAGGGCCCAGGCCCTGGCCGCCGTCGGCTCGGAATAATAATATCCAGCTCAGGCCGGACTTGAAATCGCCCGCCGTCGGGCAGCCCGGCGGCACAGGTCATTCAATTCGCGAGCAAGACAAGACCGCGTCTTGTCTTGCGGCAATGAATAATTCCATGGATGGAATTATTCAGAGAATACCTGAAGCTTTAGCCGGAAGGATCGAGCTGCTTGCGCAACACCACCACGTTCTTGTTGTCCTCGCGACGGTAACTGACCGAATCCATCATCTGGTGGACGAGAAAAATACCCAACCCTCCCGGCGTCCGATCCTCGAGGCTGGAATCCGTATCCGCTCTTGACGGGTCTTTTTCGGTGAGATCGAATTTTCCGGCATCGTCTTCAATGCGCACGACGAGCCTGTCGCCGTCAACGCTCAAGTCAATCCGGATTTCGTGCCGGACATTGTCCGCGTAACCATAGTTGATGGTGTTCGTCAGCAATTCGTCAAGCGAAAGATTGACCTGGTAGGCAACGGCCGGGTCGATTTCGCGCTGGCCGCAAAACTCGTCGACGCGCTTGGCGACCACCGCCAGTTCCTTGAGATCATTCGCTACGCGGATGCTCAGATCGGGCTCGCTCAAAAATCCAGCCCCTCCCGCCTCTTCAGTTAATCGTCCTGCGGCGCAAGCTCTAGAAAGTCGCCGTGAACTGTATCCATGCCTTGTCGATGTCGGCGGCGTGCGTGTCGGGGTCGTAGGTGGCGTATTTCAACAGCAATGTGTAATTGTCGCTGATGCTGTATTGCCAGGAAACGTCCCACTCGCTGCCATATTGCGCCGAGCCGGCTTCCGAGCGGAAATCATGCCAACTGACCGTCAGTCCCCGCGCGGTCAAGGTCACATACGTGTCTTCGACGCCGGCTCGGGGAATGGTCAGGAAGCGGTCGGTCCAGCCCTGGAACTTGTGCAAGGTCGCCAGCGGCGTGCGGAACATCATTCCCGATTCGTTCTCGTCGCCCCCGAAGACTTCATGACCCAGCAATATCCGCAAGTCGCCCGTGTCGACCCCGCCTTCGAGCAAGAGATAATCGGCGTCGTAAGGCACCGGATTGTCGCCATAATCGCCTTGTCTTGCGTATTCCAGATTGAACGGGAAACTCAGTGTTTCGCCTCGCACGGTCTGGCTGAATCGCACGCCGGTCGTCCGGTTGGAAAGCGCGGCGCCGTTTTCCAGCTCGATGGCGTAATGATAGAGCGAAATTTTTCCGCCCATTGCCAGTCCGACGCCCGCGTTCAGCAGGTGCGTATTGCTGTCGTAATAGTCCGTCGGGCTGCCGTTTTCCGGCCCGAAAATCCGCGACACGCCACGCACGTAGCTGTAACTCAGTTCCACATTGGACCAGGCCTTGCCGACCAGGGTGAGCGCGTCCATGGTCTGCTCGTTCTGCCGCCAGGCGACGCCGCCGACAAAACGTTGCTCGTCAAGATTGATCCGTTGCCGGCCGAGCCTGACATAGCCGCTGTCATTCTTGATATCCATGTAGGCCTGGTTTACGTGCGCACCGTCGGGGTCCGCGATCAGCGGCAGGTCGGTCTTGCCGTTCCTGGTGTTGTTGAACTCGTCGTCGCCGATGTAGGACACGGCGTCGAGTTCGATAAGAAACCCCAGGTTGCCCAGATCGAGCGGGCGAAAACCGATGCGCGACTTGAGCACGGAAGCCACGGCGTCTTCGTCGAATCCGGCCTGGTCGACGGTTTCGAGCCGGTAGCGGAATTCCAGGTCGATATCGCCGTTGGCGATCGCGTCGCGCAGATTCGAAGCCGATTCCTGCGCCTCGACGCCGTGAGCGACGCAGCCCAGCAACAAGGCTGTATTTGCCGCGACTCTCGCCGAGCCTGCAAATCGTCCGGTCACGGCGCGCTCCCTCTGATTCAGTTTCCTGTTCGTTTTCATTTGATTCAAGTTTCCCCTTGCGCGGTTTCTTCGGCCTTGCGCGTCGATTTTAGCGGCAAACGCATCCTCATTTCGGTGAATTCCCCTTCTTCCGAGTCGACGCTGATCGAACCGCCGTGTCTGATCAGTATATCGGTAGTCAGGGAAAGACCCAGACCCGTACCTTTGGTGCCTTCCTTGGTAGTGAAAAAGGGTTCGAAAATCCGCTTGCGGATTTTCTCGGGTATGCCCGGCCCATTATCGCGCAGCACAAACTCGGCATCGTCTTGCAGCCGTTTGCTGGAAATGGCGATCACCGGTTCGAACCCTTTTATTTTCTTGCGCTTCTCGTCCAATGCCTGGCAAGCATTGGTGGCCAGATTCAGAAACACCCGCGAAATATCCTGGGGAATCACTTCCAGCAAGCCGATATCGGGGTCGAGATCGGTCTTCAGGTCCATATTGAAGCCGGTATTGAGCGCGCGCATCGAATGATAGGCCAATTCCACGTATTGCTTGAGAACGGCGTTGAGATCGGTTTCGCGCCACTCGCCCTCGCCGCCGCGCGAATGTTCAAGCATGCTGCGCACGATATTGTCGGCGCGTTTGCTGTGATCGCGAATCTTGTTCAGGCTCTGGCGCAGGTCGCCCACGATATCGCGAATATCTTCCCGGGCATCCGATTCCTCGATTTCCTCGAGCAATTCCTCGATTTCCTTGCCGAACTCCATGGCGATTTCGGAAAAATTGCCGATGAAATTGAGCGGATTCTTGATTTCGTGCGCGATTCCCGCGGCCAGTTGGCCGAGCGATGACAGTTTCTCTTCGGCGATAATCTGCTGTTGCGCCTTTTCCAGTTCCTGCAAGGTCTCTTCCAGGCTTTCGTTCTTGGCGTCGAGTTCCTGGGCCAGCTTTTCCACCAGATTGAGACGTTGCACTTCGAGGGCGTATTCGCGGAACTTTTCCAGCGCTTCGGCCATGTCGGTAATTTCGTCGTTGCCGCCGACATCGACGGCGACTTCGAGGTCGCCGCGAGACATCCCGCGCATCGCCCCGGAAAGCGAAGTCAGCCGCCGCGCCAGCGACTTCCAGACAAAGAAATAGCCGAAAATCAGCGCGCCGACGGCGCTGATCAGATTGATGGTGAACAACAGCGCGATGCCGTTGACGGCGGCTTCCCGCGCCGCGTCGCTGGAAGCCAGGGCATTGCCGCTGATCAGCGCGCCGAGATTGCCGACCTCGGCGTCGAGCAGGGCCGAAGCATCCCTGGCCATGGCCAGCGAATCCTGTTCCTGTTCCAGCCGCAGCAAGGCCTCGCCGCGGAGTTCGATAATGCCCAGGTTGCCGGTGCCGACGCTCTCGAGTTGCCGCAGGCTGGCGCCGAGCGACGCCAGTTGGGCGAAAGCGGGCAGATTGGCATATGCCCTTTGCGCATTGTTCAGGGCGCTGAAAAAGCGCTCCTCGATCGGCGGCAGAAACCGCCGGTCGTTCAGCACCAGCATTTCGTCGAGCAGCAACACGGCCAGATTGGCTTGCTGATTGACCACGGTCAGATTGCGGTAAACATTGAATTCCGTTTCGGATGCCCGCGTCTCCAGCGGAGCCGGAGTCTCGTCGAGTTCCCGCATGCCTTCGACCAGGTAGAACCCCTGATCGTCGATCGCCTGCGCCAGATCGGACTCGATATTGCGATTGATTTCCGCCAGTTGCGCCGTCAGCGCGGACAGGCTTTCCTCGATCTGCAGCCGCCTGTAGGCCGAATCCTGAATCGACGCGAGATGGCCGCTCAAGTCGCCGAGATGCAATCTGATCCGTTGCGTGTATTCGCCGAGTTCCGAGCGCGACTCCAACTGCTCGATGATATCTTCGAGCGCGTTCCGCTCTCTTTCCACGGCCGCGACTTCGGCCCCGTGCTCCTGCCGCGTCAACACGGAGATGATGCGGAACGCGCCATTCACCAGGGTCGTGCTCTGGCGCGCGACCTGCACCGAATCGACGATATTGGGCATATCGACATCCGCCATCCGGGACTGGTAGTTGAGCGTGAACCGCAATGCGAAAAACGCCACCAGGCTGGCCGTGCCGATCAGCACGACGCTGCCGAACAGGATCAGCGACAAACGGGCGGCTATGGTTCCCAGAAAATTGCGCCGCGGCAAATCCAGCCCTTCATGGGCAGGTATTTCAGGCACTTCCGTCGCCGGACCGACGCTTGCTTTTTCCGATTCAGTCATCTGGGCTCGATCGCATTCACCGAAGCAAAATCTCCGTTCTCGTCGATCACCGTCAGGTAGACCTGATCGGATCCCTGGTTGTCGTTCATCCCGTAGGAAAGGCGAAATCCGGAAAGATCGATCTCTCCCGAAGTCTTCAGCGCCCGCAGAAATCCCTCGCGAGTCGGATTCGGGCCGGCGAGCCGCAAGCCTTCGGCCGCCAGACGACCGGCAAGATAGCCTTCAAGGGAAACGAAACTCGGGGCCGCGTTCGAATCCATACGCCGCAAGGCGGCCCGGTATTCCGCCACCACCGGCAGACTTTCGTCTTCCGGGAAGGGCACCACCTGGGTTACATAAACGCCCGCGCCGTCTTCTCCCAGCGTGCGCGCGAGAGCTTCGCTGCCGATGAAGGAAATGTTGATGAAATAGGGCGCATAGTCGAGCTTGCGCGCCCAGCGGATCATGGTCGAGGCCGGCTGATAGGCGCCGATGATCACCACGGCTTCGGCGCCGGCCCGGCGCAGGTCGAGCAACGCGAGTTTTACCGCCTCGGTATTGCGCGGATAGGAAACTTCCGCGCCGATTTCCATGCCGTAGATATCGACCGCCCGGCGCAATCCGGCAAGACCGGCGCGGCCATAGGAGTCGTCCTGGTAAAAGATGCTGACCGTATCGAAATCCAGATCCTCGCTGAGCCGCCGCGCCATTTCTTCGGTTTCCTGGAAATACGAAGCGCGCACATTGATCACATTGGGCAGGGCCTGGGCGTCGCGCAGGAATTCGGCGCCGGTGAAAGCGCCGATATAGGGCACTCCGGCTTCCGTAGCGATCGGCTGGGCGGAGGTCGAAGTCGGAGTGCCCACCGGCCCGATCAAGGCGAAGACCTGGTCTTCCTCGATCAGCTTGCGCGTATTGACGATGGCGGCCTCGGGTTCGTAGCCGTCGTCGAGGGAAATCAGCTCGAGCCGATTGCCGTGGACGCCGCCATCGGCGTTGATCTCGTTGAAGGCGGCCTGAAGCCCCGCTCGCATGCCTTCGCCGAGTTCGCGCGTCGGCCCTTCGAGCGCGGCGGATTGCCCGAACAGGATAACGTGATCATCGGCCGCCGGCAGGCTGCCGGCCAGCATCGAGGATGCCGCGAGCAGCAGCATGCCGGCCCGTTTCCCGCCGCGCGCGACGCCGCGGTTCATTGGCCCCTTCTCGCCAGCAGGCGCGACACCACGCAAGTGATGTCGTCGGATTGTTCGGCTCCGCCGGCATATTCCCGCACCGCCGCGACGATGCCGTCGACGATCGCTCCGGCGTCATTCGCAGCCATGCCCGACAGCAGGTCGTCGAATTGCGGCTCGCCGTATTCTTCTTCCCGCGCGTTCTCCGCTTCGGTCACCCCGTCGGTATACAGCACGAGCGCATCGCCGGGATGGAGCTGGACTTCGGCATTTTCATACCGCTGTCCGGGGTCTATCCCGAGCACCAGATTCCCGGTCCGGGCGACCACGTCGATCCGGCCGTTCTCGCGCACGACCCGCGGCGGGTTATGGCCGGCGTTGGAATAGAGGAAGCTGCCCGAACGCGTATCGAGCACGCCGAAAAACATGGTGATGAATACGCAACTGTCATTGCCGTCGCATAGTTGCGAATTCACCACATCGAGCGCCGCCGCCGGATTCTCGTATCGGCTGACGGTGGATTTGAGCAAGGCCCGCGTAACCATGGCGAACAAGGCCGCGGGAATGCCCTTGCCGGCCACGTCGGCGATCGCCAGCGCCAGCCGGTATTCGTCGATCTGGAAATAATCGTAGAAATCGCCGCCGACTTCCTTGGCGGGATAGATCAGCGCCTTGACGTCGTAATGCGGATTCGACGGCAACTCCGGGGGCAGCGCCGACATCTGCACCTGGCTGGCCACTTCCAGTTCCCGCTTGATCGAAACCAGCTTGTCCCTGGTTTCGAGCGACGCCTGCAAGCTGCGCACATGGGAGATGCCTTTCTCCAGCGTGATCTCGAGGTCCGCGAAATCGATCGGCTTGGTCAGGAAGTCGAATGCGCCCCGGTTCATGGCGGTGCGGATATTGCCCATGTCGCCATAGGCCGAAACAATGACCGCCTGCACGTCGAGGTCGGCTTCCGCGAGCTGGTGCAACATCGTCAGGCCATCCATGACCGGCATGTTGATATCGGAGAAAACCAGATGGATATCCCGGTGTTGCGCCAGTTTCAACAGCCCTTCCCTGCCATTGTGCGCAAACAGGAATTCCAGTTCGCCGCTGCGGATGCGGCGGCGAAATTTCTGTTTGATCAATAACTCCAGATCTTCTTCATCATCGACTACGAGAACTTTGACGGTGCTTTCTTTCATTGTTTATTCCGCGGCCGCATGCGATTCAGCGGCTCGTCCGCATATCGCGAGCCGCCCCTGAGAGACAGTCCGAATGCCGTGAATGGTACTCCACCCTCCGGTTGTTTACCAACTCGGGGAACGTATTCGCGCGGCCCCCGCCAGGCAGTTCCGGCAAGGTATCGATGGCGTTTCAGGCCGCGGGAAAACGTGTCGCAAAGCCTGTCCGGTTGCCGGAGCAGTTGCCTGCGCCGCCGGCGACAGCGGCGCGCAACGGCTCTCAGTTCGCGCAGCGATAGTAGCTTGCCGGGTCGATGTGGCGGAACAGGGCTGATTCGAGCTCTTCGAGCCAGCCTTGCCGGTCTGGTTGCCTGAAGTAAGCGACGCCGTTTTCGGTTTGGGTTTCGCGGGCGAACAGGGGCTCGTCGGGATAGAGTTTCAGCGTGTTGCGAAAATAGTCCGCCGGCATGCGGAACAGGCCGGCGCTTACCGAATGCAGGCGGTCGGCCTCGAGGCGGCTGAATACGAGATCGAAAAGATCCCTGTACGCGTTCGGCTCCGCCACGGGCAGCAATGGTTCGAAACGCAGCGCCACGGGCCAGCCGGCCTCCTGCAAGCGGCCGAGCGCGGCCAGACGTTTCCCGATCGACGGAACATCGCGTTCCCAGCGCCGGGCGGCGGCAGCGGCGGTGAAACTCATGGCGACGACGCAATTCGCTATCGGCGCCATTCGCAGCAGGCTCGAAATCTGGGTGCTCTTGGTGCGCAATTCGAGCACGGCCCGGGGATATCGCGCGAACAGGGGAACGAAGAACCCGGCGAAGCCGCTGACCGGCTCGAACGCCAGACTGTCGCAATCGTAGCCGCTATAGAACACTTGCCTGCCCGGGTTCGCCGCGATGCCTTGCCGGATCGATGCGGCGAAATCCTCGAAGTTGACGAACAGCACGCAATGGGCGGAGCGATACATGCCTTGCAGGAAGCAATAGCGGCAGTCGTAGATGCAATTGAGCATATGGGAAAAGTAGTGGCTCCGGTCGGCGGCGAAGCCGTACCCCGCCGGCGCCGGCAGGATCTTGCGCCCGTGCTTCCGCGCCAGGATCAGGGCGGGGAAACGTTTTTGCATGCGGAAGTTCTGCGCCTTGCGATTGAAGATCTGGCCGAAACGTTCGCATTCGATATGCGGCAGCTCGCGATAACGTTCGAGAATCGCCTGCGCGCGCGGATGATCGCGCGCTTCGGTTTCGAAATAGATCGCTGAAAACACGGCGCTCTTCTCCTGGTATTCTCTGAATAATTCCATCCATGGAATTATTCATTGCCGCAAGACAAAAGCGTGGTTTTGTCTTGCTCGCGGATTCAACGGCTCGCGCCGCCGAATCCGGCGGCACATCCATGTGCCGCAGGCAAGCTCCGATAAATCGGAGCTTGCCCTGTATTCTCTGAATAATTCCATCCATGGAATTATTCATTGCCGCAAGACAAAAACGCGGTTTTGTCTTGCTCGCGGATTCAACGGCTTGCGCCGCCGGGCTCGACCGCGCGCGCCAGTTCCGCGTCCAGCGCGGCCATCAATGCGGCCGCGTCCCGAAAGCGTCCATGCGCCAGCTCGGTCAGCCGCTGTTGCTTGCCCAGGGCGCGGAATCGGCGGCAGGTCCGGGCCAGGGCGGCCCTGCGCGCGACGCTGAAGCGGTACTTGCGCAACAACGACTGGTATTCCGGCGGCAAGCCGCGCCAGTTCGCCAAAGCCGCGCTGCGCTCGCGCGAATGATCGACCAGCTTGCGGATGGCGGTTTCCTGCTTGCGGAACAGTTCCGGAACCCGCTTCGGCTCCACTTCGCTCGCCGGATTATCGCGATTGTCGGAAACGATCTTGTATACCTGGACCAGGTCCGTCGCGATCAGGCCGGAAGCCGCGGCGTAGAAACCCGCGGCTTCCATGTCATAGGCGGCGTCTTCCGGGTAGACGGTTTCCGGCTCGTCGACCGTTATCAGCCCGCAACTCGGCAGACCGAGCGCGGGAACCGGCGGCCAATGGCATGCGCCGGTTCGACGATATTCGATCCGATGGATCAGCAAGCCCTCCCCGAGCGCCGCCCGGGGGTGTCCGGCGATGCCGATATTGAGCCAGGCGCGCACAGCCGGAGGCTGGAGCCCATGCAGATAGCCGACGCCGGCCGCGGCATTCTCGACGCCCATGCCGGTAATCAGCAAGGCGATTCCCCGGTTATCGGCGAAGCAGCGAAATTCTCCTCCCGGTTCGATTTCCGCAAGTCCGAACCAGTCCAGCAAGGCTTGCGCCTCAAGCGGATGGGCGACCGTCAGATTGACCGCGCCGTTCATGCCCGCCGTCTTTCGCATTGCGCCGGCAGGGCTTCGTACTCCGCCGCGACTTCCCGGTTGCCGCGCTTGCGCGCGCCGGCGACGAGAATCCGGCATTTCTCGCGCAAGCTCGCCAGCGCGGCCTGCCGGTCCGCCGCGGACAATGCGTCCGTCGCGAGCAAGTCGCGCAATGCCCACGCCCGAAAACGGTCCATGCCCCAATGCTTGCGCGACAATTGATCGGCGCGGCCGCCATGTTTGCGCAACAAGGGCCGGTCGACATACAGCACCGGATGGCGAGCGCAGATGCGCAGCCACAGATCATAGTCCTCGCAGGCCGGCAACTGTTCGTTGAATCCGCCGACCTCCGCCAGCAGGCTCTTCTCGATTACCGCCGCGGAGGGAGAAATCACGCATAGCGGCAGGCAATATTCGAATATCCGCCCGCCCCGCTTGCGATGCCTGTTCGCCGGATTGACCCTGCGGCCGTCGCGGATCCAGATTTCATCGCAATGAATCAGGCGGTGGCCGGGCTGCTCCGCCAGCGCCTCGAACTGGACTTGCAGTTTCTCCGGCAGCCATTCGTCGTCGGAATCGAGCAAGGCGATCCAGTCGCAATCGCAATGGCGGACGCCGAGATTGCGCGCCGCGCTGACGCCGCGGTTTTCCTGCCGCAGAACGCATGCTTCGGGGTAGCCGGCGAGCAACTCGGCGGTCGCGTCGCTCGAGCCGTCGTCGACCACGACGATTTGTCGCGGCGGCAAGCTCTGGGCCAATACGGAATCGAGCGCCCGCCCGAGCAGATGCGCGCGATTGTATGCGGGTATGACGACGCCGACGGAAGGCGCCCCCGGGCGGCTCATGGCGGGGAGCGGCGATATTTCGCCAGTTCCTTCCTGGCGATCACGCGGCGGTGCACTTCATCCGGACCGTCGGCGAGCCGCAAGGCGCGCTGGGCGGTCCACAACGAGGCCAGCGGAAAATCCTGGGACACGCCCGCGGCGCCGTGCAACTGGATGGCGCGGTCGATGACGCGCAAGGCCATGTTCGGCACCGCCACCTTGATCTGGGAAATCGCGTCCCGGGCGGCCTTGTTGCCGATGCTGTCCATCAGCCAGGCGGCGCGCAATACCAGCAGGCGGCACATTTCGATCTCGATGCGGCTGTCGGCGATGACATCGCAATTGCCGCCGAGTTCGGCCAGCGGCTTGCCGAAGGCTTCCCGGCTCACCGCGCGCGCGCACATCAGTTCGAGCGCCTTCTCCGCCGCGCCGATCGAACGCATGCAATGATGGATGCGGCCGGGGCCGAGGCGTCCCTGGGAGATCTCGAAGCCCCTGCCGCGGCCGAGAATGATATTGCTTGCGGGAACGCGCGCATCGCGGAACCTGATATGCATATGGCCGTGCGGCGCGTCGTCGTGACCGAATACGCGCATGGGCCGCACGATTTCCACGCCGGCCGCGTCCCTGGGCACGAGGATCTGGGACTGGCGGTTATGCCGCGGCGCATCGGGATCGGTCACCGCCATGACGATCATGATCTTGCAGCGGGCGTCGCCGGCGCCCGAAATATAGAATTTCTCGCCGTTGATGACCCATTCGTCGCCGTCGAGCACGGCGCGGGTAGCGATATTGGTGGCGTCGGAGGAAGCGACATCGGGTTCGGTCATGGCGAAAGCCGAGCGAATCTCGCCCGCGAGCAAGGGTTCGAGCCATTGCTTTTTCTGTTCTTCCGAACCGAAGCGTTCGAGCACTTCCATGTTGCCGGTATCGGGCGCGCTGCAATTGAAGGATTCGGACGCCAGCCTGCTGCGTCCCATGATTTCAGCCAGATGCGCGTATTCGAGATTGCTGACGCCCGCCCCGCCCCGGCTCGCGGGCAGAAAGAAATTCCACAGGCCCCGGGCGCGGGCTTCCCTTTTCAATCCATCGAGGATTTCATCCTGTCGCGGCGTATGGGACCAGCGGTCGCCCACGCCCACCTCGGCCAGGTATTCCGCTTCCGCCGGTTCGACCTGCTCGGCGATAAAGCGGCGGATTTTCTCGCGTATTTCGATCAGTTCTTCGGACAAGCCCAGATTCATGTCGCGCGCTCCGTATTCGAATCAGCCGGCGGCGGTGCCGCCGCCGTCGACGACCAGGGTCTGTCCGGTAGTGAAACTGCCCGCGGCGGAGGCGAAATAGAGCGCCGCTCCCGCGATCTCGTCGGGCTCGCCGATGCGGCCGAGGGGATACCTCGCCGCCGTGGCCTTGTGGATTTCCGGATTCTCCCATAGCGCGCGGGCGAAATCGGTGCGCACCAGGCCGGGGGCGATGCAGTTCACGCGCACGTTTTTCGGCCCCCATTCGACCGCCAGATTGCGCGCGAGCTGCATGTCGGCGGCCTTGGAAATGGCGTAGGCGCCGAGCAGGGCGGACCCTCTCAGGCCGGCGATCGAGGACACGATGACGACCGAACCGCCGCCGTTTTCCGCCATGTCCGGAATCACCATGCGACAGAGCCGGTGGATGCTGCCGATATTGGCGTGCATGACCTTGTCGAAAGCCGCGTCGGGAATGTCCTGGGAGGGGCCGAAATGCGGGTTCAGCGCCGCGTTGCAGACGAGGATGTCGATGCGGCCGAAATGCTCCCGGGCGCCGTCGGCGAGCGCTTGCAATTGCTCCTGGTAATTGATGTTGGCGGCGATGGCCGCGGCCGCGCCGCCCGCCGCGCGAATCTCCGCGGCGACCGCCTCGCAGGCCTCCTGGTCGCGGCTGGAAATCACGACTTTCGCGCCATGCTCGGCGTAGCGCAAGGCGATGGCCTTGCCGATTCCGCGACTGGAGCCGGTAATCAGCGCCGTCTTTTCCGTCAGGTCGAATAAGCTCATGGGTTCTTTCCCGTATCGGTTGCCGCGCGATGCCGCGGCCATGGTTCAGTGCGCCGCCGCGACCGACGGCTTGCCGAAATCGCGGCCCTCGGGCCTGCGGGCGAGGACAATGCGCGTGTTCGCCGCCATGGGAGATTCGATCCCTCGGAGCCGGTTCGCAGAGCCGCATGCTAGCATAGGAAAGTAATGATCAGGCAAGGATGCGCCGCCGGATTCGGGAACAAGACAAAACCGCGCTTTTGTCTTGCGACAATGAACAATTTCATGAATGAAATTATTCAGAGGATACTGAAGCTTTCCGGCGGCGCATGTTCGCGGTACATGCCCGCGATACAAGAGAGCACCGCCGAACTCGGCGGCGCGTCCGTTGCATTGGTTGCATTCGGCCGCAAGCCAAACCGCGCTCCTGTCTTGCGGCAATGCATGATCCCGCGGATGGAATTATCCGGCGGGCGCGGGGCCGGAGCCGACTTGCCGGGAATCGCGCCGCCGGGCCGGCGGCAGCCCCCGGCCGCGGCCCGGAGTCCCGCAGGCATCAGAAATCGATGTCGAAGTCGTCCAGGATCTCCACATCTTCGCGCAAGATCGCTTCATCGATCCTGAGCCGCAGGAAACTGTTGTCGAGCTCGATGCTGAACAGTTCCCGCCCGCTCAGGCCGGCCTCGAGCAGCGTCAGTATCGCGAATGCCGCAACCACCCCGGCGAGCAAGGTATGGCGGTTGCGCAAAAGGTAATTCTTCATCTCGTCCCCTCCCGGTCAATCGTTGAACCGGCGCATGAAGCCAGCGCCCGCGAGCAATACGCTTCCCAGCAGCAGCGCCGCCAGCATGTCGTAGCTGAACAGGGTCGCCGGGATATCGGGCCAGCCGAATACTCCCGCCCTGGCGACCCAGCTCAACCAGTAACCGATATACACGCTGTCGAGCAACAGCGCTTCGAGCAAGGCGAGCGCGACGGCGACGCCCACGGCCCAGAGGAACGGCACGCGTCTGGCATAGGCGGAAAACAGCAGGAACCAGCCGATGGCCGGCAGCAACAGCAGGCCGTTGAGCCAGGCGAAACAATAGAACAGCAAGGCGCCGTCGAGCGCGAGCAGCAAGGCCTTGCCGGCGGCGAGCGGCAGGTCGTGGCGCCAGGCGGCGACCTCCAGCCAGAACGCGAGCGCCAGCAGGCAGGCCAGCAGAAAAGCCGCGGCGATCGCGGGGATGACGAAGACGGCGGTCACCACTCTCGACAGCACGGTCTGCCAATCGGCGACCGGCATCGATTGCCAGAACAGGAAACTGCGGTCCTTGCGGTCCTGATAGAGGCAGACCGTAAGGTAGATGATCCATGTCAGCAACAGCGCCGGCGCGAATGCAAGCGACAGCAGCACCGGAACAGCCGCCGCCGAACGCAGCGGAAGACTCGCCAACAGGCCCGCCGCCTGCTCGACCAGGTTTCGTTCGATGTCCGCCGGCACGGCCAGCGCGATCAGATAGCCAACCAGCAAGAGCAACAGGCTGAATACCGCCGGCGTGATCACGAAAAGATTGCGGTGCTCCCGCACTTCCTTGCGCAGCAGGGCGCCGAAGCGCCGCAGTTCAGTTCTCATCATGTGCTTCCCTCGCGAGTTTGGCGACGAACAGGTCGGCGACCGCGGGCGTCCGCATCTCTCCGAGCCCTTCCAGTTGCTGTCGGGCGACGCCGGCATAGATGCAGACCAGCTGGCCGAGCAGTTCCCGCTTGCGCATGGGGCCGAGGCTCAGGGCGCGTTCGCGTTGCGCCGGCTCGACCATGACTTCGATGTAATGCGCGGCCATTTCCGCAATCGGCATATCGAGCGCGATCCTGCCCTTTTCGATGAACAGCAGATGCGTCAGCAGATATTCGACTTCCTCGACCTGGTGCGTGCTGACGATGATAGTGCGGCGACCGTCGTAGTAATCGTTCAACAGGCGGTCGTAGAAAGTCTTGCGGTACATGATGTCGAGCCCCAGAGTCGGCTCGTCGAGCACGAGCAGGCTGGCGTCGATGGCCATGACCAGGGACAAGTGCAATTGCGTGACCATCCCCTTCGACAGCGACCGAATCCTCTTGTCGGCCGGTATGTCGGTGTCCGCGAGCAAGCGTTCCGCCTGCGCCCGGTCGAAGCGGGGATGCGCCGCCTCGACGTAGTCCAGCAACCGCCGGCTCGTCATCCAGCCGGGCAGGATGCCGACATCGGCGATGAAGCAGACTTCCTCCATCAGCTTGTGCCGGGCCGCGCGCGGATCCATGCCCGCGACTTCGAGTTCGCCGCGCACGTCGATCAATCCCAGCAGAGCCTTGAGCGTCGTGGTCTTGCCGGCGCCGTTGGGGCCGATCAGTCCGCTGATCGAGCCGGCCGCTATGGCGAGGTCGACGCCGTCGAGCGCTTTCAGGCGACCGTACGATTTTTCCAGCGCGCGGGCCTCGATTATGTTGTCCATGTATCGTTACCTTCGACTCTGTATCCCTTGGTATCCTCTGAATAATTCCATCCATGGAATTATTCATTGCCGCAAGACAAAAACGCGTCCGCCTCGCGCCCGAACCCGGCGGCGCTCTCTTGCGCCGCGGGCGCGCCGCCGGGAAGCTCCGACTTGATCAGAGCTTCCCTACGGATCGCCGGGCTTGACGGGCAAATCGTCCAGCTTCAGTCCCAGACGATCGATCCGCTTGATGATCGCCGGCCATTCCCGCTCCAGAAACCGCTTTCTTTCCATATTCCGCAAGCGTTCCCGAGCGCCGGCGGCGACATACATGCCGAGCCCCCGCCGCATTTGCAGCAATTGCTCATCGACCAGGAGCTGGTAGGCGCGCGAAACAGTGATCGGATTGATGCGCAATTCATGGGAAATCTTGCGCACCGAAGGGACCGCTTCGCTTTCCGCCAGGTCGCCGTCGATGATGCGTTCGGCGACGCGGTCGCGCAATTGGCGATAGATGGGTTCCCTGCTGTTCCAGTTCTCCTGCAAGGTCTTGCCTCTGGCTTCTGTTTCTGTGTTATACATAACCATAACACCATATCGGCATCGCGCCAACATTTTTTTCATCAAATTCGCGAGCGGCAATACGAAAGCGCGCCGTCTCGCGCAGCGCAACCGGAAACGCCTGTAATTCCCTGGACCAAAATGACAAGAACGCTGGAGGGAGGTTCCGATATGGAGCGCGTTCTCGACAAGGCCAGCGACGGCCCCGGGCGTCTTTACGTGTCTTTCGACATCGATGTGCTCGACCCGGCATATACTCCGGGCACAGGAGCCATGGACAGCGACTTCCGGCGAGCGGCGATGATGCGACGGACGGCCTCAGGCATACTCCCGCAATACGTCGGCGGCAAGTCCGTCCCGGGCGACGATGCGCCTGAGCTTTTTCAGGGCTTCAAGTTGAACTTGCCGCGTCCGCTCCCTGGTCAGGCCCACTTCCCGGCCCACGCGCTCCAGCGTGCCGCTGTCGTGCCCTTCGAGACCGAATCGCCGCAACAACACATCCCGCTGTCGCGGCGTCAGCTCCCGCAGCCAGGCGGACAGGAGCGCGCGCAATTGCCTCTTGCCGTGACAGGTTCCCGGTTCCGGCGCGGTCGGCTCGGGCAGCAAATCCAGCAAGGAGGAGCCGGAGACTTCATGCGAAACCGGCGCGTCGATCGAATAGACTCCCGCATTCAGCGCCATCACCCATTCCACCCTGGCGACAGATCTGCCGGTGCGTTCGGCAACTTCCTCCACTGTGGGCTCCCGATACCAGATTGCCGCGAGTTCCCGTTCGGCTCGCATGATTACGCCGAGTTCCTTGGCGATATGCACGGGCAGGCGGATCATTCGCGTCTGGCACATGAGCCCGCGTTCGATATTCTGGCGAATCCACCAGGCGGCATAGGTCGAAAAACGGAACCCTCGTTCCGGATCGAATTTCTCGACCGCGCGCAAGAGCCCCAGATTCCCTTCCTCGATCAGATCCAGAAAGGACAGTCCGCGCCAGCGATAGCGCGCGGCGATTCTCACCACCAGACGCAGATTTCCTTCCACCATGCGGTTCCGGCTGTCTTCATTGCCCTGGCGCGCCGCGCGCGCATATTCGACTTCCTGCTCGGCGGTCAACAAGGGCTTGTAGCCTATTTCCGACAGGTATAGCTGGGTCGCGTCCGGAACCGGATCCCCGGCGACCAGACGCGCGTATTCCACCTTGCGGTCCTGTTGCTCCGCCGGCGCCTCTCCGCAAGCGGCGTGAATGTGTTCGTGTTGCCGAGTTTCCCGACACCCGTTGCCGGACAGGGTGCTTTCGCGCATATGGAATATTCCTTCCCGCCGCCGGCCTGACGCGGCGACGAGCACTGAAATCGGTTAATGATCGAATTTGCGAAGCCGACCTTTCAGGGCCGGCATCGAAAGTATAGAAAGCGGGAGAGGAATATGCCTGATCGAAGGGCAAATCAGCTGGTCGGCGGCCGCTGCCGGGACGCTCCAGGGAAGCCCCGGTCAGTCAGAGCTCCCCTGCGGCGCATGCCCGCGGTACAGAGCCGTGGTGCAAGCCCGTGGTGCAAGAGAGCCGCCGGATTCGATGGCTTGCGCCATCGAATCCGGCGGCAAGACAAAACCGCGCTTTGGTCTGGCCGCAATGAATAATTCCATGGATGGAATTATTCGAAAGAATACTCAGCGCTCCTGGTAACTCTGCAAGGTTTCCAGGACCACCGCCACCACGCGGCGATTGGCTTCGCGGCCCGCCTCGGTCTCATTGTCGGCCACCGCCAGTTGCTCGCCATAGCCTTGCGCGGTGATGCGTCCCGGCGCGATGCCGAAATCCTCGATCAGCATGTCCCGCACCGCGTCGGCGCGGCGTTGGGACAGGTCGAGATTGTAGAGTTGAGTGCCGATGCTGTCGGTGTGGCCTTCAAGATGCAGCATGACGCCGTCGTATTCGCGCAGGAACTCGGCGAGGCTTTCGATCTCGGGAATGTCCTCGTCGCGAATGACGGCTTCGTCGAAGTCGAAATTGACTTGCAACTCGAAGCGGACGATTTCCTCGATCAGGATCGGACAGCCGTTTTCATCCACGGCGTAGCTGAGCAGGGTGTTGGGACAATCGTCGTCCGGGTCGGGTACGCCGTCTTCGTCGGAATCAGGCGGCGGCGGCACCGGCGTCGGCGAAGGCTGGGGAGACGACGGTCGGGACGGCGGCGGATTGCGCTCGCTGAAATAGTACACCAGGCCGGCATTGAATCCGATGTCGCTGTCTTCCCTGTCGCGGCCGAGATAATTGAAATTGCTCACGCCGGCGCGCAGCACCACCTGGTCTCTCAATGCGAATTCGAGCCCCACTCCATAATTGAGCAAGGTATCGTTTTCGCCGCCGATATCGATGTTGCCGACGCCGCCGCTGAAATAGGGCCGCCACCGGTCTCCGGACTGGCCGAGCGTGTACCGCAGGTTTACCTGCCAGGTATCCAGTTCGACCTCGCTTTCGTCGCCTTCCGCGTAGTCCGGATCCTCCATGAAACCGAATTCGGCGCTCCAGCGGCGGTCGAAATCGACGCCCAGCGCGAAAGTAAAGCCGATTTCACTGGTTTCTCCCAACATGGACTCTTCGTCGAGGTCGATCCAGTTCAGGCCCGGCGAAATATAATAGACCGGCTCCTGCGCCATGGCCGCGCCGGCGACCGCCATTGCGGCCGCGAACAGCGCGGCGAGCGACAACTTCGATGATTTCCGACCAAGGCTCATTCATTCTCTCCTGGATAGCGCGAATCAGGCCGCGACGGGAAACATGGACCGTTCCCGATTCGGCTGTCGGATTATAGGCGCAATCGGCGCACAATCCAAATGCGCGCCCGAGTCCGGCCAACAATTCCCGCCGGGCTCTTTCACGCAATCCATGTGTCGGGATTTGCTCCTTGCCCGACCGGATGGGGATGTCCCTTCCTCGTTGCGGCTGGCGATCAAAATGGCGGCGGAATAGAATATCGCCTCGCGCGACTTTTCCGGAATCCGGATTTCGACATCTTGCATTACTGGCGAGCAGAAATCTCGCGGCTGTTGCTGGTGCTGGCCGCGTCCGCCCTGATCGGTTGGCCGGCAGGCGATATTCCGCTCGCGCTGCTGGTCGGCGCGGCCGGCTATCTCGCGGTCAATTACTGGCAACTCTGGCGCCTGCGCAACTGGCTCAAGAGCGATCCTTCCGCGACCCGGGCCGAACCGCCGGAATCCTTCGGCCTCTGGGGCGAAGTCTTCGACGGCATCTACAAGCTCGGCCGGCAGGAGCAGAAAGCCCGCGATTATCTCGAATCCATCATCCGCAAGGCCCAGGAATCCTCGGCGGCGCTGGAAATCGCGGTCATCATGATCGACCGGCAAGGCAGCCTGGTCTGGTGGAACCTGGCCGGCACCAGACTGCTGGGCCTGCAATATCCCCGGGATCAAAGACATCCCGTCACCAATCTGATCCGCGACCCCCGCTTTGCGCAATATTTCCACGACGCCGATTACAGCGAGCCGCTGAAATTGCCGGCGCCGGCGGACAATTCGCGAACGCTCGAATTCGAGATCGCGCTGTTCGGCGAACAGGAAAGACTGATGATCGTGCGCGATGTCACCCGGCTGCATCGCATGGAACTGATGCGCGCGGATTTTGTCGGCAATGTTTCCCATGAGCTCGGCACGCCGATTACCGTCATCAAGGGCTATCTGGAAACCATCATGGACAATGCGCGGGAGCTGGACGAAAAATGGCGCAAACCGCTGCGGCAGATGTTGCAGCAATCGGCGCGCATGGAAAATATCGTCCGCGACCTGCTGATGCTCACGGCGCTGGAAACCAAGGCGATCAAGCGACAGCAGCAGCCGTTCAACCTGGACCGCCTGATCCGCGAAATCGAACACGATACGGAGCAGGTCTATCGGGCCAGGGGCCACGAGTTCACCTTTTCCTGCGATCCGGAACTGGCGATCGTCGGCGACCGCGCGGAACTGTACAGCGCCCTGTCGAATCTCGCCCAGAATGCGGCCAAATACACGCCGGACCAAGGCGCCATCCGCATCGAAGCCGAATACATCGACGCCGGCGGAGCTTTCGAAATCCGCGTGATCGACAACGGCATCGGCGTGGAGCCGCACCATATTCCGCGTCTTACCGAACGCTTCTATCGCGTGGACATCAGCCGTTCGTCGGAAACCGGCGGCACCGGACTCGGACTCGCCATCGTGAAGCACATTCTGCTCAGGCACGACGCCGACCTGCATATCAGCAGCGAATCCGGCAAGGGCAGCACTTTCAGTTGCCGGTTTCCCGCCGAACGCGTGCTCGGACCCGACAAGCCCCGCCCGCTCGCGCAGGCGCCGTTTCCGGATCAGCCGCCCCAGATCAACCTGCATTGAAACGGGTTCATTTCTTCGGCAGCGGTCTACCCCTTCCCAGGTTGGCGCCTACCACCAGATAGGCCACGTGCTCGGATATGTTCTTGGCATGGTCGCCTATGCGCTCCAGCGCGCGGAAGGCCCAGAGGATGATCAGCACCATGCTGACGCTTTCGGGGTGCTCCATCATGTGCGTAACCATGGCGCGGATCGCATTGTGGTATTCGCTATCGACTTCCACGTCCTCTCCGGCAATCGCCGCGGCGGCTTCGGCGTCCATGCGCGCGAAGGCGTCGAGCGAATGCTTGACCATGCTCAAGACCTGGTCTCCCATGCGATGGAGTTCGCCGAGATGCACCGGATCTTCCCCCTTTTCCGCGAGTTGCAGGGCGGAGCGCGCGATCCGGACCGCCTCGTCGCCGATCCGCTCCAGATCCCTTATCGCCTTGATGATCGCCAGCACCAGGCGCAGGTCGCCGGCGGCGGGCTGGCGCCGGGCGATGATCAGGCTGCACTCGATGTCGATTTCCCGCTCCAGCCGGTCGATCACCGAATCTTCGTCGATCACCTGCTGCGCCAGCTGGCTGTCATGCTCCGCCACCGACCGCAAGGCGTCGGTCACATGCTTTTCCACCTGGCCGCCCATGCGCAACATATGCGTGCGGACCTTTTCCAGTTCCTGGCTGAATTGACGGGAAATATGGGAGCCGGGTTCGTCCGCCGGAAGCGCCATGCGGCAATCCTCGGAAAAATCAGCCGTAGCGGCCGGTAATATAGTCTTCGGTCCGGCGCTTCACGGGATTGGTGAAGATCCTGGCGGTGGTGTCGAACTCGACCATGTCCCCCATGTACATGAAAGCCGTGAAGTCGGACACCCTGGCCGCCTGTTGCAGATTATGCGTCACGATGACGATGGTGTAATCCTTTTTCAATTCGGTGATCAACTCCTCGATTTTCAGGGTCGAGATCGGGTCGAGCGCCGAGGCGGATTCATCCAGCAACAATACTTCGGGCTCGACCGCCAACGTCCGCGCGATCACCAGCCTTTGCTGCTGGCCGCCGGACAACTCCAGTGCGCTCTTGTGCAAGCGATCCTTGACTTCGTCCCATAGCGCCGCCGCGGTCAATGATTCCTGCACGATTTCGTCGAGCCGGCGGCGCGAATTGACGCCGCGGATACGCAGGCCGAAGGCGACGTTTTCGTAGATCGACTTGGGAAACGGATTCGGTTTCTGGAACACCATGCCGACCCGGCGGCGCAATTCGGCGACATCGACTTTCGGGGAATAGATATTCTTGCCTTCGAGCCTGATGCGGCCGGTGACGACGCAATCGTCCACCAGGTCGTTCAGCCGGTTGCAGCAGCGCAACAGGCTGGTCTTGCCGCAGCCGCTCGGCCCGATCAGCGCTGTCACCCGCTGTCGCGGTATGGTGAGGCGGACCTTGTGCAAGGCGCGCTGACTCCTGGCGTAATACAGGCTCAGATTGCGCACTTCCAGGCAAGGGGCGGGCCTGGCCGCCGCGGCGGATGCGGGCGCGCTCACGACCAGGAGCCCGCATCCATGGCCCGATACCGTTCGCGCAACCGCGCGCGCAAGACGACCGCGCTCAGATTCAGGGCGGCCACTACCGCGACCAGCAGGAAAGACGCCGCGAAAGTCTGCGACATCGCGGCCTCGACGTTCGGACTTTGCATGGCCAGATCGTAGACATAATAGCCAAGATGCATGAATTGCTGTTCCAGATGCAAATAGGGAAATTCGGCGTCGAGCGGCAGCGACGGCGCCAGCTTGACGACGCCCACCAGCATCAGCGGCGCGACTTCGCCGGCGGCCCGGGCCACCGCCAGGATGAGTCCGGTGAGCATGGACGGCCGCGCCAGCGGCAGGATTACGCGCCACAAGGTCTCGAACTTGGTCGCGCCGAGAGCGAGGCTGCCTTCGCGCAGCGAAGCCGGGATGCTTGCCAGGCCTTCTTCGGTGGCGACGATCACCACCGGCAAGGTCAGCAGGGCCAGGGTCAACGACGCCCACAGCAGCCCGGGCGTGCCGAAAGTGGGCGCGGGCAAGGACTCGGAATAGAACAGCCGGTCGATTTCTCCCCCCGCGAGATAGATGAAGAAACCGAGCCCGAACATGCCGTAGACAATGGAAGGCACTCCGGCGAGATTGTTTACCGACACCCGGATGGCCCGCGTCAGCCAGCCCTTCGGCGCGTATTCGCCGAGATAGACGGCCGCCACCACGCCGAGCGGCGTGACGATGACCGACATCAGCAAGACCATCATGGCGGTGCCGTAGATCGCCGGCAACAGCCCGCCTTCGGTATTGGATTCGCGCGGATCTTCGGTCAGGAACTCGAGCAGCCGCGCCAGATAAATGCCCATGGCCTCGGGCCAGTTCATCCCATTCGGCCGCCAGGCCCGGACGATATCCGATACCGGCAACGCCGCCGCGCTGCCGTCGGCGATGCGAAAGATCGCCGAGTCCCGCTGCAGCTGGCGATTCAATTCGAGCAGGCGCAGACGTATTTCGGCATATTGCGCATCCAGCGTCATGCGCCGGCGGTCGATTTCCCGCAATTCCGCCGCGATATCCCCGCCGGCGAGCCGCAGCCGCCTCTCTCGCAGGCGCAGGCGTTCCATGGCGAAATTGATCTCCGCGATGACCGACCGCTCGATCTGTTCGATCTCCCGGCGCAATTGCCGGGCCCGGTCCAGCCTTTGCCGCAATTCCCGCCAGAGCGCGTCCGCATCTTCCGCCGCCAGCGGCTCGCCATCCTGGAGAATTCCGTTCAGGTAGCCGTAAAAATTGCCCCACTCGCGGCGCTCCAGCGTCACCAGTTGCGCGGGGTATTCCGTCTCGTCGAGGAACGCGGGCAGGATCCAGGCGAAGTCATTGCCGGTTATGTCGCGATTGCCGAGCTTGATCAGGTGCCGCTCGACCGCGTCGCCGGCGAGCGGCAGCCCGGGGAAGGACATCGCCAGCTGCTCGACATCGACGGTTTCGCTGCGCGCGATTTCGCCGATCACGGTCGACGGCGGGTCCGTCGCCAGGTAAGTCCCCTGCAGCACGGGCCTGGGCCAGAAATGTCCCAGGCCTCTTGCGCCGAGCAGCAGCAACAGCCCGCAGACCATGGCCAGACACGCGGCGACCGCGCCGGCATTGAGCCAGATCCAGGGCGCGCCGCTGCGCAACCAGTTGGCCAGCGCGCCTTTCATATCATCCGGTACCGCTTGCGCAATCGCTGCCGCACGAGTTCGGCGACCGAATTGACCAGGAAGGTGAATACCAGCAGCACCAGCGAAGCGAGGAAGAGAATCCGGTAATGGGTGCTGCCGACTTCCGATTCGGGAATCTCGATCGCCAGGTTCGCCGCCAGCGTGCGCATGCCCTCGAACAGGTTCATGTCCATGATCGGCGTATTGCCGGTAGCCATCAGCACGATCATGGTTTCGCCAAGCGCCCGCCCGAAACCGATCATGAGCGCGCTGAGCAGGCCCGGCGCGGCGGCCGGCAATACCAGCCAGACCATCGTCTGCCAACTGTTCGCCCCCAGCGCCAGGGCGCCGTAGCTCAGATGGCGCGGCACGGTGAAAACGGCGTCGTCGGCAATCGAATAAATCGCGGGTATCACCGCGAACCCCATCGCGACGCCGACGATCATCGCGTTGCGCGAGACGTAGTCGAGCCCGAAACGCAGCGACAGCCAGTCCGCGAGGCTGCCGCCGAACAACCAGGCTTCCAGCGGCGGGGCGAGCAGCCAGGCGAGCCAGCCCGCCAGCAACAGCACCGGGATCAAGGCCGCCAGTTGCCAGCCTTCCCGGAACGCGGCGCCGAACTTCTCCGGCAATCGCGCCAGGACGGCGCTCGCCAGCACTGCCGACAAGGGCAGCAGCGCCAGACCGAGCGCCAGGGCGGCAAGATTCGCGTCCGCCAGCGGCGCCAGCCAGAGCCCGGCAAGAAAACCGATCACCACCGTGGGCAGAGCCTCCATGAGTTCAATCAGCGGCTTGATCCGGCGCCGCAGCGCCGGCGACATGAAATAACCGGTGAACATCGCGGCGCCGAGCGCCAGCGGCGCCGCGAAAAGCATGGCGTAAAACGCCGCCTTCAAGGTGCCGAACGTCAGCGGCGCCAGACTGTACTTGGGCTCGAAGGCATCGGCGGCGGCGGTCGTCTGCCAGACCAGGGCCGGTTCCGGATAGTTCTCGTACCAGGTCCTGGTCCACAAGGCGGAGAGAGAAAATTCCGCGAACGAATTGTCGACGCGCCATGATGCGAAGCCGCCCCGCGCGTCTTCCAGCAACAGCAAGTCGCCGGCCGGAGCAAGCGCCGCCTTGCGGACAACGATGTCGCCAAGGTCGCGCCGCAGCGCTTCGGCTTCCGCGGCGGCATTGACCAGCGCCAGTTCGCCTTGTTCGCTGAGCGCGACGAAATTGCGGCGGCCCCGTTCCGCGTCGACGGCGGCGACCGCGCTATCGAACAACTCGAAGCGCCGCACTTGCCGCATGCGCGTCGAATCGCCTTCCCGCGTCGCGAACCATTGGCCAATGCCGCCGCCGCTATCCGCCGCGAGCAAGGATATGCCGCCCGTCAGCAGCCGGACATCCGCCAGTCGCCGCGGCGCCGTCGCGAGCGATACCGTGTCCGCGATTCGCGCCCGGCCGTCCGCGCCGAACTCGACCAGGTTCAATTCTCCGGACCGGGCGACGAGGAATATCCAGCGCGGATCCTGCGGCAACAGGATCTGGTCGGCAACCGCGATGTCGAACGTCAGTTCGCGGCGCGTTCCGGCCGCGCCGGATTGCGGCGGCGACGCCGGACCAGCCGGGCCGCTGCCGGCATTTTCTTCCAGCAGAACCGCCCGCCCGCTTGCGTCGAGGCCCGCGACAGCGACGCGGCCGCGCCCGGTCCGCAAGGCCAGCGCGCGGACCGGCTCATCCGCGAACAATGGATAAGACTCCTCGCCAAAGGGAAATTCCAGCCGCGGGACGACCGCGCCCGCATCGGGATCCGGCGCCGCATTCCAGCCCGCCACCAGCACTTCGCCGTCGGCGAACCCGGCCGCGAACAGGCCGCTGCCGGCGGAGTCCTCGGCAATGGCCGTCAATTCCGCGCCGGCGGCGGACGTCAAGTTGTCCTCGGCCAGCAGCGCGCCGGCGGCGAGATCGTAAAACGCGACCCGCCCCCCGTCGTCGATGCGCAAGGCGAGGCCGGCCGCCGCATCGACCTCGAGCAACAGCGCCGACCCTTGCGCCAGTTCGGGAAAGTACTCGTCCCCGTTCATTTCCGCGCCCCGGAACAGCGGCAATACTTCATGGACCAGATAGAAGAAGATCAACAGGATGGCGCAGATAATGCCCAGCCCCCCGATGGTGACGACCATGCGGGCGAACCGATCCCAGAAGCGCCGGCGGGCGGCGGTCGACGGTCGATATTCCGTCCGCTCCCCGACGCGCGTCCGTTTCGCGGCAATGGCGGCTTCCGGCATGGAAGAGCTTCCCGCGGGTTGTGGATTCGCAACCATTCCAGCAACCTACGGCAGGGAAAGAGCAGTCAGGGATTCGTCCGCCAGCGCGGCCGGCAGCGGAATATAACCGCTGCGCGAAACGATTTCCTGCCCTTGCCGGGACAACACCAGGCGAATGAACTCGCGCTCGAGCGGCGGCAGCGCGCCGCCGGCCGGCCGGTTCACATAGAACAGCAGATATCGGGTGAAGGGATATCCTCCGGCCGCCGCCTGCGCGGGAACGGCGATCCTGTCCGCCCCGTCGCGCGGCCGGGAAACCGGCACGATGCGCACGCTCGAAGTGCTGAAAGCGATGCTGGCGTAGCCGATGCCGTTCAAGGTGGTCGCTATCGCCTGCACCAGCGAGCCCGACCCGGACTGTTCGTTCACTCGCGCATGAAAATCTCCCCCGCATAGCGCGGTTTGCTTGAAAAAGCCATAAGTCCCGGACACCGAATTGCGGCCGAAGGCGAGGATCCGGCGGCTGCCCCAAGGCTCGGGCAATCCCAGTTGCCGCCAGTTTTCGATGCGCCGCCCGGCGCCGCAACGCAAGGTGGCGGAGAAGACCGCGTCGATCTCGGCGAGTTCGATATGCGGCAGGGGATTGTCCCGATGCACGAGGATGGCCAGCGCGTCGAGCGCCACCGGTATCGGAGTGGGCGGATAGCCGTAACGGGCGGCGAACGACTGGATTTCCGCGCGCCGCATGTCGCGGCTCATCAAACCGATGTTGGCGGTAATTTCGGTCAGCGCCGTGGGCGCGGCGGACGAGCCGGTCGCCTGAATCTGGATATTGACGTTGGGATATACGCGCTTGAATTCCGCCGCCCACAAGGTGGTCAGATTGGCGACGGTATCGGAGCCGGTGGCGGACAAGGTTCCCGCGACGCCGCTTACGGCGCGATATTCCCGCAAGCCGTCTTCCGCCGCCATGATCGCCGGCGGCCGAACGGCGAGCAGCATCAGGCATAGCGAAAGGAAAGGAACAGGAGAATTCAATGATCTTGCTTTTTGCGCCCCGGGCGATGCCGCCATAGTGTACGGCAAATGCTTGCGAGGGGAAAAACGCCGCCGCCGGATTCGATGGCGCAAGCCATTGCATCCGGGAGCGAGACAAGACCGCGCCCTGGTTGCGCGATAATGCGTCAGACCATGAATGGTTCGGAGGAACCCGAGTTTCGGGAAAATCCAGCAAATGCTAGCATGTCGGGCTGATTTGATGGCAATTCGAGTTGACTCATGACCCTCGCCGACGGTTCTTCAGCCTTGACGCTGGTCGGCAACGACGCCGAGCACCCCAATGAGGCGCTCGACAATCTGCATACCGACGACCTCGGCAAGGGCGAAGACATCGACCTGAGCCACGGCGGCTATCTCGAGAACCGCGAACTCAGCTATCTCAAGTTCAATCTCCGCGTCCTGTCCCAGGCGAGCAACCGGGAACACCCCCTGCTCGAGCGATTGATGTTCCTGCTGATCTTCAGTTCCAATCTCGACGAATTTTTCGAGATCCGCGTTTCCGGGCTGAAAAAGCGCCTGCAATACGACATGCAGCAGCCCGACCCGGACGGCAGATATCCGGAACAGATTCTGCGGCAGATTCACGAGCAGGTGCGCGCGGCGCTCGATGAGCAATATCGGATCCTGAACGAGGATCTGTTTCCGTCCCTCGCCGCGGAAAACATCCACTTCGTGAAAAGACAGGATTGGAGCGCCAAATTGGCCAGATGGGCCAGGGAATACTTCGACCACGAAGTGGTGCCGGTCATCAGCCCGCTGGGCCTCGACCCGGCCCACCCTTTCCCGCGCCTGGTGAACAAGAGCCTGAATTTCATCCTTTCGCTGGAAGGCAAGGACGCGTTCGGACGGGAAAGCGGTCTGGCCATCGTCCCCGCGCCGCGCTCCCTGCCCCGGCTGATCAAGGTGCCGCGGGAGATCGAGCCGCGCGGAGACCATTTTGTCTTTCTCTCCTCGATCATTCACGAATACGTCGGCGAGTTCTTTCCGGGCATGAAAGTGACCGCCTGTCACCAGTTCAGGGTCACCCGCAACGCCGACCTGGAAGTTTCCAATGTCGAAATCGAGGACGTGGCGGCCGCCTTGCAGAACAAGTTGCATAGCCGTCGATTCGGCGCGGCGACCAAGCTCGAAGTGAGCACGGGCTGCCCCGAACGCCTGTCGAGCTTCCTGCTTGATCGATTCGAACTCGCCCGCGGCGAACTGTTCGAACTCGACGGCCCGGTCAATCTGCAAAGACTGGTGGCGCTATTCGGCATGCTCGACCGGCCCGAACTGCATTTCCCCAAGTTTTCTCCCGGCGCGCCGCCGGCGCTGGCCAATTGCGACCGGGACGTTTTCAGCGCGGTCGACAAGGAGGACCAGTTGCTGCTGCACCCGTTCCAGTCCTTCCTGCCGATCATCCAATGGGTGCGGGAAGCCGCCAAGGATCCCGCGGTGCTGTCGATCAAGCAGACCTTGTATCGCACCAATGAATCGTCCGAACTCGTGGCCGCGCTGGCGGAGGCGGCGCGCAACGGCAAGGAAGTCACTGTGGCGATCGAATTGCGCGCGCGTTTCGACGAAGAGGAGAACATCCATTTCGCCAGCATCCTGCAAGAGGCCGGCGCCGTGGTGGTCTACGGCGTGCTCGGCTACAAGACCCACGCCAAGATGCTGCTCTTCGTGCGCCGGGAAAACGGCCGGCTGAAGCGCTACGCGCATCTCGGCACCGGCAACTATCATCGCAAGAATTCGCTGGTATATACCGACTACAGCCTGTTGACCGCAGACGAAACGATCTGCGCCGATGTCCACAAGGTGTTCCAGCAGATCACCGGCATGGGCAAGAAGATCCAGCCCAGGATGCTGATCCACGCGCCTTTCCGGCTGCGCAGGGCCTTGCTGAAGATGATCGACAACGAACGGCGCGCGGCGCGGGAAGGGAAGCCCGCCGCGATCAAGGCGAAGATGAATTCGCTGAACGACCCCCAGATCATCAAGGCGCTGTATTCGGCCTCCCGCGCGGGAGTGAAGATCGACCTGGTCGTGCGGGGAATCTGCTGCCTGCGGCCGGGAATGCCCCGCATCAGCGAAAACATCCGGGTGGTCTCCATCGTCGGCCGTTTTCTGGAACATTCCAGGGTGTATTATTTCCGCAACGCCGAGCCCCAGGTGTATTGCTCGAGCGCCGACTGGATGGAGCGCAACCTGTCCAACCGCATCGAGGTCTGCTTCCCCATTCTCAATGCCGGACTCGCCAAACGAGTCCGGGAGGAACTCGACATGTATCTCAAGGACCGCGCGCAAAGCTGGGAGATGCAATCCGACGGCGAATACATGCCCGCGATGAAAAAGCGCGCCGGCGAAACCGGCGTACAGGAAAAGTTGCTGGAAAAACTGGGTTAGGGAAGCTCTGATCAAGTCAGAGCTTCCCTGCGGCGCAGGCCCGCGGCACAAAAGAGCACCGCCGGATTCGACGGCGCAAGCCATTGTATCCGGAAGCAAGGAAAAACCGCGTTCTGTCTTGCGGCAAACTCAAGGCGAGGCCGCGCGGTTGACCGTCGGCAAGCTGCTCGCGCGCATGATCGGCATGGTCTTTTCGTTGCGCGCGAGGAAATCGAGCATGCCTTCGCGCAGGGCCGTCGCGCTGAAGCGCAACACTTCGATCCCGAATGCCCGCATCAAGGCGCTCGCGACGCACCAGCCGGGCAAGAGCAACTCCCGGCGGCCCTCCTTCAATCCCGGCACCGGCCCGCCTCCGGCGATGCCGGCCGCGAGCATCCCCTTCAACTCCCGCAATGCCGCGGCGGTGATCCGGTTCTCGCCGTAGCCGTGGCTTTCGCAGATGTACTTGAGCATCTTCACGGTGCCCGACGAGGCATGGGCCTGATCCCAGCCGGCCCGCGCCACCGCCGCGGCGGTCGGCTCGAATATGGCGAGCGCGGCATCGAGACCGGCTTCCATGCGGGCTTCGAGGGTCTTCGCATCGCTGGCGGGCGCGGCAAAGAACCGGTCGCGCCAGGCCAGGGTTCCCGCCGGCAGGCTGTCGGTGATGACGCGCTCGTGCCGCCGGCCGACGATGATTTCGGTGCTGCCGCCGCCGATATCGACGACCAGGCGCCTTTCGTCGCTCAGCGGCAGCGAAGTGACGACGCCGGCATAGATCAGCACCGCTTCCTGCACGCCGCTGATAACGGAAATGCGAATTCCCATATCCCTGGCGGCGGCGAGGAAGTCCGGCGTATTGCGCGCCAGCCGGAAGGCATTGGTGCCCAGGGCCCAATATTGCCGGACGGGATGCTTGCGCATCAGCGCGCGGAAACCTTCGAGGCAGGCCAGTCCGCGCCGGAAAGCCGCATCTGAAATGCGTCCGGCGGCGACGACATCCGCGCCGAGCTGCACCTTTTCGCTGCATCGCTCGACGATGCGGACGCGGCCGTCGCTCCATTCGCCTATGAGCAGGTGGAAGCTGTTGGAACCCAGGTCGATACAGGCGTACATGCGGCGCATTCCCGAAATTGCGGCAATTGGACCACATGCGGCGCGAATTTACAGCATGGGCGAGACGCTCCGGGGATTGCCGGGTATCTTCTGGATAATTCCATCCATGGAATTATTCATTGCCGCAGGACAAGACGCGGTCTTGTCCTGCTCCCGGATTCGACGGCTCGCGCCGCTGCCTTCGGCGGCGCATCCCTGCGCTGCGGGAGCTCCGCCAAATCAGAGTTCCTCCGTCGGGCGAGCGATGATTTTGAGATCGTCGCCGACTTTGACCACATCCTTGACCACCCAGGGCCTGGTCGAATCCAGGGACTGAAGTCCGGTGAGTTCCAGCAGGGGTTGCGCATCGCTGCCGAGCAGACAAGGCGCCATGTAGATGACCAGTTCGTCCACCAGACCGGCTCTGACCAAGGCCCCGCTGAGCGCAGGCCCGGCTTCGACCAGGATTTCGTTGCACTCGAATCTCGCGGCGAGGCAGTCTAGCACGAATTCGGGATCCACCCTCGACCGCAGCGCCGGCGCGGCGATCACTTCGGCATTTTCCGGCAAGCCGCTGTCCTGCGCCGCATCCCGCAGACTGAAGATCTTGACCGCGCCTTCTAGCGACAGGGTTTTCGCCTGAGGCGGGATGCGCAGACGACTGTCCAGCACCACGCGCAGCGGCTGCCCCGACCCGACCGCGCGAGATGGATGTCCCGTGCTCGCGCTTCCCATATTTGCGTCCCGAGACGGGTGTCCCGTGTTTGTGCTTGCCTCTCTCGCGCCAGGCGGCTGTCCCATGCCTGGTTCCAGGATGGGTGTCCCATGTTTATCTGGCCGGGATGGATGTCCCATATTTGCGAGCCGGGGTGGGTGTCCCATGTTTGTGCCCGATGGGTGTCCCATGTTTGTGCCCGATGGGTGTCCCATGTTTGAGGGTGGGCGTCCCGCGCTGGCGGCCATGTTTGCGTTATCGGCGGCGCGCATTCCGGCGACTGCGGCGAGGCGGTTCTCGGCCAGTTTGCGGGCGTCGCCGGCAAGCGTTTCGGGGCGGACGTTCAAGGCCGGATCATCGGCGAGAACGGTATTGATTCCGGTGACGACGGCGCAACTGCCCGCGCGCAGCAATTGCGCGTCGGCCCTGGCTTGCGGGCCGGTGATCCATTTGCTTCGGCCATTGGCCAGCGCGGTCCTGCCGTCGAGGCTCATGGCGAGCTTGCAGCGCGCGAAGGGCCTGCCGCGCCGCATGCGTTTGACGAATCCCCGGTTGAGTGCTGTCGCCGCGGCGGCGAACTCCTCAAGGCGGAATACTTCGATGCCGGCAGCTTCGAGTCGCCCGATGCCGGAAACCCGGGGGTTGGGGTCGAGTCCGGCGATCACCACCTGTCTTGCGCCGGCATCGATCAGCGCCTCGACGCAAGCTCCGGTGCGGCCCTCGTGCGAACAGGGTTCCAGAGTCACCAGCACCGTTGCCCCGGCGCCGCCTTCGGGGTCGGCGGCCAACGCCATGATTTCGGCATGCTCGCGACCGGCGCCGGCATGAAATCCCTCGCCCGCGCGGCGACCGTCCCGGACGATCACGCAGCCGACGCGAGGATTGGGCGCGCAGGAAAGCACCGAGCGCGCGAGTTCGAACGCCCGCTCCATGTGCGCCGGCCATTGCGCGAATGGGCCGACGCAATCCGCTCGGGTGATGATCCGCATATGTCGCCTCCGGGCCGGACGAACGGAGCCAGGCATGCTCCGGACAATTCCACTCACGGATTCGCCCATTGCCGCAAGACCAAAGCGTCGTTTTGTCTTGTTCCCGGATTCAATGGCTTGCAATCGAATCCGGCGGCGCATTCAGGCGCCGCAGCGAAGTTCCGACTTAATCAGGGCTTTCCCGGTCGTCTTTCGAGAGGCGTTCGATTTCCCGGCGGAATTCGTCCAGATCCTTGAAACTGCGATATACCGAGGCGAACCGCACGAAGGCGACTTCATCAAGTTCGCGCAACTCCCGCATCACTTCTTCGCCCACCATGCGCGAAGGTATTTCGCGCTCGCCGCCGGCGCGCAGCCGGGCCTTGATGCGATTGACCGCGGCTTCCACGCGGTCGATGCCGACCGGCCGCTTTTCCAGCGCCTTTTGCAGGCCCGCCTTCAGTTTTTCGTCGTTGAAAGGCTCGCGCGAATCATTGCTCTTGATGATGCGGGGCATGACGAGTTCGGCGGTTTCGTAGGTGGTGAAACGTTCCTCGCAGGTGATGCATTCGCGACGGCGCCGCACATTATCGCCGTCGGACACGAGTCGCGAATCGATTACCCGGGTATCCACCGCGCCGCAAAAAGGACAATGCATGATTGCTCGGCTCCGCTCAGGGGAGCTTCCGATAAACCGGAAACTCCCGGCACAAGGCCAGCACCTTGTCTCGCGTTTCCCGGATCAGGGTCTCGTTGTCGAGATCTTCGAGAATATCGCACATCCAGCCGGCGAGCGCCTCTACATGGGGTTCGCGCAAGCCGCGAGTGGTCGCCGCCGGAGCGCCGATGCGCAGGCCGCTCGTGACGAAAGGCGGATTGGGATCGTTCGGCACCGCGTTCTTGTTCACCGTGATATGGGCCCTGCCGAGAGCGGCGTCCGCGTCCTTGCCCGTGATCCCCCGGCGGACCAGGCTCAGCAGGAACAGATGGTCGTCGGTGCCGCCGGAGACGACATCGAAGCCGCGCGCGATGAAAGTGCTCGCCATGACCCGGGCGTTATCGAGCACCTGGCGCTGATACGCCTTGAACTGCTCGCTCATGGCTTCCCGGAAGCAAACCGCCTTGGCCGCGATGACGTGCATCAGCGGCCCGCCCTGTCCCACCGGGAAGACGTTGAAATTGAATTTCTTTTCCAGCTCCGGATTCGATCTCGCCAGGATCAGGCCGCCGCGCGGTCCCCGCAAGGTCTTGTGCGTCGTGGTGGTGACCGCGTCCGCGTGCGGCACCGGGCTCGGATACAGGCCGGCCGCGACGAGCCCGGCGACATGGGCCATGTCGACGACGAAATATGCCCCCGCCTCGTCGGCGATCTCGCGGAAGCGGCGCCAATCGACGATGCGCGAATAGGCCGAAAATCCCGCCACGATCACCCGCGGCCGATGTTCTCGCGCAAGCGCCGCGACCTGTTCGTAATCGATCTCTCCGGTTTCCTCGTTCAGCCCGTATTGCGCGGATTGGTAGATGCGCCCGGAAAAGCTGACCGAGGCCCCGTGCGTGAGATGGCCGCCATGGGCCAGACTCATGCCGAGCAAGACATCGCCGGGCCGCATCAGGGCGGAATAGACCGCCGCATTGGCCTGGGAGCCGGAATGGGGCTGCACATTGGCGAAATCCGCGCCGAACAGTTGCCGGGCCCGGTCGATGGCGAGCTGTTCGATCACGTCGACATGCTCGCAACCCCCGTAATAGCGCCTGCCGGGATATCCTTCGGCGTACTTGTTGGTCAGCACCGAACCCTGGGCCTCGAGCACCCCGGGGCTGGCGTGGTTTTCCGAGGCGATCAATTCGATATGGGTTTCCTGCCGTTCCTCTTCCGCGCGGATGGCCGCGGCCACCGCGGGGTCGCATTTGGCCAGCGTATCGGCCGGATTGAACATCTGCTGCTCCTCGAGCTTAGAGCGGGGAGGCGGATTATACCCGATGCCCCGAATCCGGGACGGACCCCGCGCTCGCCGGAGCAAGAGCGGCGACGCATGTCCGACAGGATTCGGTATCCGCCGAATAACGCCATCCATGCGCCGCGGGAAAGTCTGCGGAATCAAGGTCTCTCTTACAGGCCCTGCGCCGCGCGCATCGCGCGCAAGCGCGCGCGCACTTCCGCCGCGTCGAGTTCGGTCCGAGTCTGCTGCGGCAGCGGCGCGGGACGCTCGATCTTCAATTCGGCGCCTTCGACCACCTGCCGGCAAAGATCAAGATAATGGTATTCGAATTGCGGGTAGCTCACCGATTCGGGTTCGCTCGCCAGCAAGGACCAGCCGACCGCTTTGCCGGCGAGATAGACCGCCTCGTGGGACCAGTCGTATGCGAGCTTGGGCGCGGGCGCCAGACAGGCTTCTTCCCAGGCGCGCCGCGCCGGCGGCAGGCCGAACAGGGCGATATCCTTGCGGCAGGTCTTGACGACATCGGCCAGGGTCGGCATGAACTCGCGCGAGGTGCTCAATTCGGCGGCGGCGCGCTTGAGCTGGGCGGCGCTGAAACAGCGCAGATGGCCGAGCCAGTACTTTTTCGTCCTGTCCAGCGTCGCCTTGTCGGAAAATGCCTTGCGGTACTGGTTATGGAAGGACAGTTCGAACTCGGCGAACATCTGGTTGACCGCATCGACCTGGTCGCGCTCGCCCGCGGCGGCGCGGCCGGATGATTTTTCCCTATTCCGCCCAGCTGCGGTCGGTGACGCGCTGGAGCCATGCGCGGTCTCCCGTTCCGATTGCTCCAGCAGGGACTTGATCTTCCGCATCGGTTTCCCCGTTTGCCTGCCGTTTCAGGCGCTGCGCCCACAACTGTTTCATGCGTTGCAGGAATATTGTATTCCAGGATTCCCTGGCTTCCCCGGTTTCGCGCCAATAGAGCACGAATTCCCGCACCTGTCCCGCGGCCCATTCCTCGTCGATCTGGGCGAGTTGCAGGATTTCGAGACAGACCGCGTCAGGCCGCCAGTCCCGCGCGATCGGCTTCGGTTCCCGGCCATGCAGTTCCGCCGCCCGGAACCGGTGCCATTGCCGCTGCACATGGGCGATGAATTTCGAATTCCAGGCATCTTGCTCCGCGCCGCGCTCCATCCAGTACAAGACGAATTCCGCAATCGCGTCTTCGATGAAATTGCGATTGACGCCGTCGCGCTCGAGTATTTCCAGCGCGACTTCATCGGGCCGCCATTGCCAGCCCATGACGCCGAATCGTTCGCGCGCGCCGGCGGCGGTCTGTTGCTCGCGCCATTGCTTCAGCACGTGCCGGCAGAACTCGTTGCCCCAGGAAAAGCGCGCTTCGCCGATCTCGCGCCATTTCAACACGAATCTCGACACCTGGGCGTGAATGAAATCCTCCGGGATGTCCTGCTGGCGGCACTGGCCTATCCATTCCGCATCGGGCTGCCAGTCCGGCGGGATCGGTCCGGTAACAGGTCTTCGCCGGCGCAGCCTGCTCGGTCGCCGCGGGGCGCTGTCCATGCGCTGCAAGGCGTACCAGGCGGCGCCGTGCTCCCGGGCGTGCGGCTCGTACGCCAGCATGTCGAGCTGCATCAGCCGCAGGCGGATGCGGTCGAGGTCGGCCGGTTTCCAGAAAGGGAAAAAACGGCCCATGTCGGCCTCGCTCAGCAGCACGAAATCCAGACCGGCGTGAGAGGGCAGTTTTTCGGTGGCGCGAAAGGTAAGCAATTCGGCGAGCACATGCACCATGACCGCCTCCTCCAGACCGATAGTCGCCGCCAGCGCGGGAGAAACCGCGAGCGGGCGGTCGGAATAGAGAGACTCCAGCATCGGATCTACGTCAAAGGGCCGGGCAAGCGAAGGCGCAGGTCCGCTACCTTATCACATACCGGAGCGCGCCCGGATGCTTGTCGGCGGCGCGCCGGCGATATAATTTCAGCCATGGAATTATTCATCGCCGCAAGGCAAAAACGCGGTTTTGTCTTGCTCGCGGATGCGGCGGCTCGCGCCGTCGAATCCGGAAAGCATTGAAAATCAGAGTGTTGCTGACGAAAACCAGGGGGCGCGTCGTGGCCGGAATTCCCGCGAAGCTGATCGACGGCTTTATCGCCGAACACCGCCTGCCGGCAAGTTATCGCCGACAGGTCGAAGATTGGTTCCTGCCGCTGGCGCGGATGCTGCGGGAACTCGCCGCGGGTTCCGCCAGGCCCTTGCGGGTCGGCGTCAGCGGCGCCCAGGGCAGCGGCAAGACCACGCTCGCCGCATTGCTGCCGCGCTTGCTGGCGCATTGGGGATTGCGCGCGATTTCGCTGTCGGTCGACGATTTTTATCTGAGCCGCGCCCGGCGGCTGGCGCTCGCCGAAACAACGCATCCCCTGCTCGCCGCGCGCGGAGTGCCGGGCACGCACGATCTCGATTTGCTGGTTGCGGTGCTGGATGAGCTGGAACAGGAACAGGCCCGCGACGGCGATTCCGTCGCATTGCCGATATTCGACAAATCCGTCGATGATCGCGCCGGGTCGACGGTCTGGTCCGGCGGACGGCCCGCGCTGATCCTGCTTGAAGGCTGGTTTGTCGGGCTCGGCCCGCAGGCGCCGGCCGCACTCGGACAACCGGTCAATCCATTGGAAGCCGAGCAGGATCCGCACGGCGTCTGGCGCCGCTTCGTCAACGACCGGCTCGCGGAATATCGCGCGCGCGTTTTCGCCCGGCTCGACCGTCTGATCTTCCTGCGCGCCCCGGATTTCGACAGCGTCTATCGCTGGCGCGGCCTGCAAGAGCGGAAACTGCGCGAGAAGACGGCAACGGACGGCGCGGCGATCATGAACGAAGCGCAATTGCGCCGCTTCATCGGACTCTGCGAACGCCTGACCCGTCACGCGCTCGCAACCTTGCCGGAGCGGGCCGACTGGATGTTCGCGCTCGACGCATCGCAACAGGTCGTCGCCAGGGTGGAGCGCGCGTCCGCTCAGGCGCTTTCCGCCAGTCGGCCGCGCTGAGCGAACAGCGGCTGGATCCAGACTCGCAAGACGAGCGCGGAGAGCAATACGGCCAAGCCGTGCCGCCACCAGCTCCAGCTTTCGCCGTGCGCCATGGCGGACAATTGCAACGGCCAGCCGAACCAGGCGTAAAGTTCGTTCAGCAACAGTCCGCAGGCGATGGCTGTCCCGATCACGCCGATCAGGTAAGCGATCAACGAGCGGGTTCCCATCTGTTCCCTGATCACGCCCATGGTGGCGATATTGGTGGCCGGTCCGGTGAGCAGGAATACCAGCGCGGCGCCGGGAGAAATGCCGGCGAACAGGAATCCGGCCGCGACCGGAGTCGAGGCCGTGGCGCAGATATACATGGGCAGCCCCACGATCACCATGACGATCATCGCCGGCAAGCCGTCGCCCCATCGCAGGAAGAAGGATTGCGGCACAAGCACGGCGACCAGCGCCGCCGCGGCAAGACCGATCACGAGCCATTTGGCGGTATCGGCGATCATGCGGCCATAGCCGTAAGCGATGGCCTTGACGAATCTTTCGCCGAGCGGAAGCGGCTTTGCCCGCTGTTGCGCCGAAGCGCAGCAAGCGCTCGCGGCGGCGTCGGCGGCTTCGCTCTCCTGCGGAGCTTGCTTCAGTTGCGCCGCGGCGCAGCAATCCGCCGCGGCCGTTTCGTCCTCGCGATGCATCGCATTGACCAGCAGGCCGGCGGCGATGGCGCTGAGGATCGCCCCGACCGGACGGCTGACGGCGAAAATCGGACCCAGCACGGCATAGGAGAAGGAAATCGAGTCGACCCCGGTCTCCGGGGTCGCCACCAGAAAAGACGATGTCGCTCCCCTGGAAGCGCCGGCCTTGCGGATGCCGAGGGCGGCGGGGATCACGCCGCAGGAACAAAGCGGCAGCGGCGCGCCGATGAAAGCCGCTTTCAATACCGGCCCGGCGCCGGGACGCGCGAGTTGGCCCTTGATCCAGCGGTCCGGAATGACTTGCTTGATGATGCCGGCAAGCAAATAGCCCGCCAACAGCCAAGGCGCGCTTTCGACCACCAGATCCCAGAAAGACGCCAGGAAAATCATGACCCTGTACTCGATTCAGGTTTCGCGGCCGCCACCCGCCCATGCTCCAGCACTTCCAGGATAGAACAATTGGCCGCGCTTTTGGAACCGTTGCGGCAACCCTCGAGCAGGATTTCCAGGGTTTTCTTCATCGACTCGAGTTCGCGCAGCCGGTCGTTGACCTTGTTCAACTTGCTGCGCGCGATCTCCGCGACCTGTTCGCAAGTATGGCTGTCCCGGTCGATGCGAATCGACAACAGCAAGGCGATATCTTCCAGGGAAAACCCGACATCGCGCGCAGTGCGGACAAATTCCGCGCGCCGCAGATCAGCCTCGTCGTATATGCGATAACCGCCTTCGCTGCGGCTGCTATGGTCGATCAGGCCCTTTTTTTCATAGAAGCGCAAGGTATGCGTGCTAAGCCCCATGCGCTTCGCCAATTCGCTGATTCTCATGTCTTGCCCCCAATATTCCGATGTTCCGCTCCCCCCGGCGCGGTTCTCATGAGCGTCATCATAAACTTTGCTTCTACTCCAAGGTCAACCCTTGTTTCACAAAGACAAATATTCGCTCCGACCGCGACGCGAACACAACGGCTGGCGAAATAATGACACAGGATATTGCCCGCACCGGCGGCGCTGCGCGCGGGCGCCCCGCCCGCGTCCGATGTCATCGGACCGCCATCGAATCGACCGACCCCCGACGCCGACCGGAGGTTGTCAAGGCATTGCTTGACCTCGGATAACAGCTTTGCAAACATTATTTCCCGGCGGCGGCAGCGGTCCGGTCGGGTTCGGCCCGGCTCGCGACCTTGCCTGCTCGCGCCATTTGATCCACGACAACAACCGAGAGGAAAAAATGATACAGCGGTTGCCGACAACACTACTGCCCGGCGGCGTTCTCTTGCTGGCCGGAATCTGGATCTGGTCCGCCCAGGGCGCCGAAGAGGTTTCCTGGAGCTATCGGGGCGCCGCCGGCCCCGACCGGTGGGGCGGGCTGGACGCTTCGTTCGCGGCCTGCGCCGACGGCGCGCAACAGTCGCCGATAGATCTGGCGAACGCGATTCCGGCCCGGGGCGGAGCGCTCGAGATCGACTGGCGGCCCGCCGCCGCCGAAGTGATCGACAATGGCCACACCATCCAGGTGAACATGACGGCGGGGAGTTCGATACGTCTGGAAGGCCGGGATTTCTCGCTGTTGCAATTCCATTTCCATCTTCCCGGCGAACATACGGTGGCAGGCCGGAGCATTCCCATGGAAGTCCATTTCGTGCATCAGGCGGCGCAGGGCGACCTTGCCGTCATCGGCGTCTTCATGGAAACAGGCGCCGGCCATGCCGCCATCGACCGGATCTGGAACGCGATACCCGATACCGTCGGCGAACCGACAAGTCTGGCGGAATTCGACCCTCGCGACCTGCTGCCGGACGGGCTCGGCCATTCGCGCTATGCCGGCTCGCTGACCACGCCGCCCTGTTCCGAAGTAGTGAGCTGGGTGGTGCTTGATGAAATGATTGCGGTATCGCAGGCCCAGGTCGACGCCTTCGCGGACTTGTATCCGATGAATGCCCGCCCGGTGCAGGATCTCAATCGACGCTTCCTTCTGTCGCGACCCGGCGGGCCGTAAATCGTCGCCCGTCGCGGCCCGTATTCGCCCGGACCGACATCGAGGCGGCAATGCTTCAGGAAAGTCATGATCGAGTCAGAGCCTCCCTGATGAGGCGCATGCCCTCGGCGCAAGCCCGCGGTACCGAAAAGCACCGCCGGATCCGACTGCGCAAGCCTATGGCATCCGGGGGCAAGACAAGACCGCGCCGGCTTGTCTTGCCGCAATGAATAATTCCCTGAATGGAGTTATTCAGAGGATACTCTGTCTTGCAGCACCGACCGGAGCCAGCGGCCGATGCGGTCGATTTCGGGCATGCAAAGTTCGTGGGCCATGGGATAGGTATGGTACTCGGGCGCCAGTCCCTGCCGCCGCAGACTCTCCGCGGCGGTCCGGCCGAGAAACTCCGGCACCATCGGATCCGTCAGGCCGTGACAGACGAGCGCCGGGAGGCCTTGCTGGGCCGGGTGCGCGGAAATGCTGTCGGCGGTGGGGAAGTAGGTGGACAAGGCGATGATGCCGCCAAGCCGGCGCTCGAAGGAAAGCCCCGCCTCGAAGGCGACCGCGCCGCCCTGGGAAAATCCGGCGAGCAGGATGCGCTCGGCGGCGATGCCGCGTTCGATCTCGCGCCGGATCAGGGCCTGCGTTCGCGCCGCCGACGCGCGCAATCCCGCCTCATCGATGCTGCGGACATTGTCCAGCCGCAAGATGTCATACCAGGCCGGCATGACCAGGCCGTTATTGATCGTCACCGGAATCGACGGCGCTGTGGGAAACACGAATCGGACCGCGCGGTCTGCCGGCAGATTCAACTGCGGCACGACGGGAACGAAGTCGTTGCCGTCGGCGCCGAGGCCATGCAGCCAGATAATGGAAGCATCGACTTCGACGGCTTCGCTGGAGAGTTTTTCGATGACCGGCAATTCCTTCATTCGCGCTCCTTCATGAATCTTTCAGGTTCGGCGAGACTCGGCGGCGAACCCCGTTCTCGACATGGCGAACGCCGCCGGGCCGGCAAGCATGCGGCCTTGACCTCGAATCCCGCTTTTGGAAATATCCTGCACTTCGATTCCATGCGCGGCGGGGAGTCGAACAACGTCCCTCGCCTGTAATCCGGCGGCGCCGAATCATGAAACGCATCCTGGTCCTGTTGCTCCTGATCGTATGCGCCGGCGGCGTCCGGGCGCAGGATGTCGCGCCGGAGGCGCTGCTCGGCACTTTCGAGGGACCGTTGGTCATCGGTCGCGACAACATGACGCTGGCATTCACTTTCAGTCTGGACAGCGGCGCCTTGCGGGCGCAATTGTTCAGCGCCGCGATGGGGATTTACGGCATGCCGGCGGACAGCGTCGACCTCGACGGGAACGCCTTGCGCATCGCCATTGCCCGACTTGATCTGGAATTTACCGGCCGCCTGCGACTCGACGCAAGCGGCAGACAGGTCGAGCGCATCGCCGGCGACTGGTTCCAATATAGCGAAATGGTGCCGGTAGTGCTGCTGCCGGTCGATGCGCCGAGTTTCTAGATCCCAAGTATCCTATGAATAATTCCAGCCATGGAATTATTCATTGCCGCAAGACAAGAGCGTGGTTTTGTCTTGCGCGCGGATTCGGCGGCTCGCGCCGTCGAATCCGGCGACGCTCCCCATGTACCGCGGGCATGTGCCGCGGGAAAGCTCTGACTTGATCATAGCTTTCCCGACACCGCGCATCAGCCGAAGTCGAAATGCTCGGCCGCGAGCGTCAGGTTCAGGTTCGTCAAGGTCAGGGAGTCGTCGCCGGCCCCGCCATAGAGCGTGTCGTCCCCGGCCCCGCCGTAGAGCGTATCATCGCCGCGGAGCGCGTCGTCGCCCTTGCCCCCGCGCAACGTGTCGTCGCCCGCGCCGCCGCGCTCATTCCCGCCCTCGACCGCGGTCTGCTGCAAGGCGGATTCCTCCCCGCCCTCGGGCACCTCGGGCGGAAGAACCTGCAAGCCGTTATCGCCGTTGCCGTCGTTGCCGTCGTCGCAACAGACAAAACCGAACCGCGCCTGTACGGCATCTCGCTGCGCCTGAACTTCAGCGGCGGCTGACCATCAGGGAATCTGCATCAGGGCGATATCAGTCATCGAGCGCGAGCGCGGCCGCGATGCCTTCCGGCGGCAGCCGCGAGCCGAATATGCGCAGTCGCAGCGGCTGGTTCGCGACCGCCCGCCGCAGCCGGGGCGTCATGAATTCGCCGCCGGCGGCGACCGCCTCGTCCGGACCCATCAGATTCAGGATCGCCGGCGCCGGGCCATCATCGGACGCCAGCACAACCGCGCTGATCTCGCCGGCGCCGGCGCCGCTCAACCGCAATTCGTATTCGAACCGGTTCAGCGCCGGGTCGACGCGAATCTCGCCTTGCAAGTCGAAACCTGCTCCCTCGACTCGGAATCTGCCCGCGCGCGCCGGCGGCGCCGCGCCGTCGACAAGATCAGGCGTCGCCGCCGGAGCCCGCCGCCGGGGATAGCCTGCTTCGATCGCGTAGCCCATGGCGAGCAGGCGTTCGTCCTGCAGGAATCCGGCAAGCAGCTCCATGCCGACCGGCAGGCCCGAATCGCTGAATCCGGCCGGCAACGAGAGCGCCGGCAAGCCCGAGTTGGCGGCGATACTGCAATTGTTGCCGGGCTGGGATTCGCCGATGAGGACCGGCAGCCGGCCGATGGCGGGATACACGATGGCGTCGAGTTCGCGCTCCGCGAAAACCTGCTCCAGCGCCATTCGCAACTCGCCGCGCGCCGCCAGCGCCTGCCGATATGCCGCTTCGTCGCGTTCGGCGTCGCGGGAGCGGTGCAATTGCCCGGCAACTGCCTGGTGGTGCAGTCCGAGATCGACGATGTCGGCCAGTCCCCTTATCCGTTCGCTGCCGAAGCGCGCCAGATACTGGTCGAGGTCGAAGCGGAATTCATGTCCGATCACGCCCGAGCGGCTGATCAGTTCGGCCAATTCGGGAATCTCCACCGGAACGACGGTCGCGCCTTGTGCTTCGAGCCATTCGAGCGCCTCTTCGATGACGCCGCGAGTGGCGCCGTCGGCGCGCTCGAGATAGCTGTCGAGCCGGCCGAAGCGCAGGCCCGCCAGACCCACTTCGCCGAGCCTTGCGCGAAACCGCGCGGGCGGCCGGTCGCGCGCGACTTCGGTAGCGGAATCATCGGCGTCGTAACCGGCAACGACATCGAGCACGATGGCCAGATCCTCGATATCGCGGGCGAGCGGACCGGCGGTATCCTGGGTGTGCGAAAGCGGCATGACGCCGTGAATGCTCGATAGTCCCTTGCTCGGCCGCAAGCCCGCCAGATTGTTGAACGCGGCGGGGATGCGGATCGACCCGCAAGTGTCCGAGCCCATGCCGACGGCGCCGAGGCTTGCCGCCACCGCCGCGCCGGTGCCGCCGCTGGAACCGCCGGGCACGCGCCGGTAGTCATAGGGATTGCGGGTCTGGCCGATCAGCGAACCGACGCTGGTGATGCCGTAGGCGTATTCGTGCAGGTTCGTTTTCGCCAGCACGACGGCCCCGGCCACCACGAGTCTTTTGACCTGGGTCGCGGCGGCATCGGGGACAAAATCCGCCAACGCCACCGAACCGCCGCTGGTGGGCATGTCCGCGGTATTGTAGTTGTCCTTCACCAGTATCGGGATGCCGTGCAATGGCCCGCGCGGGCCGGTCGTCGCGCGTTCGCGGTCCAGCGCGGCGGCGAGTTCGCGCGCCGCGGGATTGACGCGAACGATGCTGTTCAGGCGCGGCCCGGCGCGGTCATAGGCTTCGATCCGCGCCAGGTATTGCTCGACAAGTTGCGCCGAAGTGACTTCGCCGCTGGCGAGCATCCGCCCAAGATCGGCGATCGACGCCTCGAATACCGACTGCGCGCGCGCCGCGGGCGCGCAGGCTTGCAGGCAGGCGCACAGCAGCGCGGCAAGCAGGTGGCCGCGGCTTTTCATGATTTGCTCATCATGATCCGGCCCGGAGACGCCGGCGCGCAAGCGGGCAGCGTCCGGTCACGGCATGCGCGCGGCCCGGATCTCGATTTCCACGAGCCAGCCCGGCACCACGAGTTCGGCTATCCCGAGGAAAGAACGCACGGGCTTGTTGGGGTTTTCCTCGGTGCCGAAGAATTCCCGATAGCCTTCGTTGAAACCGGCGAAATCGAGATAGCCGTCCTCGTCGGCCACGGCGAAAACCCGCACCTGCACCACGTCGCTCATCGACCAGCCCAGCTCTTCCAGGGTGTCCTTGAAGCGATTGAAGGTATCGATCGCCTGCCGGCGCATGTCGCCGTAGCTGCCGTCGGCCTGCGGCCGCGCGCCGGTGCCGCTCAGATACAGGGTCTCGGCGCCCGCCGGAATGGAGATGGCCGTGTAGAACAGACTGCCTTCGTCATGCCGCGCGATCTCCTGCGCGGCCGCCAGCGGCGCGCACGCGAAAGCAAGGAAAAGAAGAACCGTTTTGGACATGCGCATGGATTTATCCTCAATTTATTGATGGGTCGGCGCGGCGACTTCGGCTGCCCCCGCTTCCGCGCCGAGAAAACGCGAGGTAATCATGCCGCTGGCGATGGCACCGTTTACATTCAGCGCCGTGCGCGCCATGTCGATCAGCGGCTCGATGGAAATCAGCAAGGCCGCCACGATGACCGGGAAGCCCATGGCCGGCAATACCACCAGCGCCGCGTTGGTGGCGCCGCCGCCGACCCCGGCGATGCCGAACGAGCCGATGGCGATGATCAATACCAGGCTGGCGACGAATCCGAAGTCGACAGCCACGCCCATGGTCGGCGCGACCATCACCGCCAGCATCGCCGGATAGATGCCGGCGCAGCCGTTCTGTCCGATAGTGGCGCCGAAAGAAGCGGCGATATTGGCGACCGGCGGCGCCACGTTCAATTCCTCGACCTGAGCGCGGATCGTCAGCGGAATCGTCGCGGCCGAACTGCGGGTGACGAAGGCGAAGGTCAGCACCGGCCAGACCTTGCGGAAATATTCGGGCACATTGGCGCCGATCAGCCCGATCATGAGCGCATGGACGACGAACATGACGGCGATGGCGATATAGGAAGCGACCACGAAGCCGATCAGGGTGACGATGGCGGCGCCGTCGGACGTGGCGATGACGCGGGTCATCAGCGCCAGCACGCCGTAGGGCGTCAGCGCCATGACGATATGCACCAGCTTCATGACGACGGCCTGGGCCGCATCGAGAAAGCCGCGGATGCGCTGGCCCTGCTCGCGGTCTTCTTCGCAGACGAGCAGGGCGGCAATGCCGATCAGCAGGCCGAAGACCACCACGGCGATGATGGAAGTGTTGCGCGCGCCGGTGAGGTCGAGGAAGATATTGCTGGAAATGAAACTGACCAGCAATTGCGGAAAGCTCAACTCGGCGACCGCGCCCCGGCGCGATTCGAGCACCTCGGCCCGCGCCATTTCCGTCGGCCCGGCAGCGAGCTCGCCGGCGTCGAGGCCGAAAATCGAAGCCATGGCGACGCCGACCAGGGCGGCGACCACGGTCGTTCCCACCAGCAGGCCCACGATCGAACCGCCGATCTTGCCGAGCAAGCGGATCTCCTGCACCTTGAGCACCGCCGCGATCATCATCACCAGCACCAGCGGCATGATGATCAGCCGCAACAGGTTGACATAGCCATTGGCGATGACATTGGTCCACTCGACCGTCTGTTCGGCCACTTCCGCGCCGGCGCCGAAAACGAGTTGCAGATAGAAACCGTAGACCGCGCCGATCAGCAGGGCGCCCAGCACCCGGCGCGACAGGCTCGCGCCGCGGCGCGCCAACTGGTAAAGGAAGCCCAGCAGGGCGGCGAACAGCGCGAGATTGAAAATTGCCATCGAAGACATGCGAATTGCTCCCGCCGGCTGCGGACGGCCTCGCGGCCGCCGTTATTCGGACAAGCTGTTGATGTAGGCGACCACGTTGACGATATCGTCCTCGCCGCCGAGTCCGACGGTCATCGCGCGCATCTGCGCGCCATACATGTCCGCCGGATGCGCGCCGCGATATCCGGCCAGGAAATTCCCCAGCTGGACAACCATATACCAGTCGTTCTGGCCGGCCAGCGCCGGCGCTCCCAGCGCCTCGTCGCCTTCGGCGTCCGCGCCGTGGCAGGTGGCGCAGGTCTGATATAGCGCCCTGCCCGCATCGAGGTCGCCGCTGACCGTATGTTCCGCGGGAACGTAATTCCAGCCGCCCGCCCATTCGATGATATCCTGTATCGACTCGTCCGTCAGCTTGACGGCCATGGCCCGCATGGCGACGCCTTCGATATCGTCCGGATGCGCGCCGCGGATGCCGGCGCGGTAGTTTTCGAGTTGCCGCCGCAGATACCAGGGCTCCATGCCCGCGAGCCGCGGCGCCCGCACCGCTTCGTTGCCGCGCCCGTCCGCGCCATGGCAGGTAGTGCAATAGCGGTCGTCGAAGGGCTCCCGTTCGGCGGCCCCGGCGGCGCTCGCGGCAAGGCCGAGCAGGCCGGCCCGCCAGATCGGCATCCATTTCATCATGCTTTCGCTCCCAGGTATGCTCCGCGCGATTCCAGCCACGGCATGGCTCATGCCGCAAGGCGAAAACGCCAGGCTGCGCGAAACCCCGAAATGACGGCGCGCGCGGGTCTGCCGCGAGCCGCGACATGGCGCGGTCTTGCCCGGTATTCCCTGCATGATTCCAGCCATGGAATCATGCATTGCCGCAAGACAAAAGCGCGTCTTGTCCTGCTCGCGGATTCATGCGGCGCCGGGCCGCCTCAGGCCGGCGCGGCGCGCAGGCGCCCGGCGAGATCGTTCATCGCCCAATGCGCGGAACGCAACGCGCTTTCCATCCATGCCGAACGCATGCTGATCTGGTCGCCGATCATGTAATGCCGCCCGTTCAACGGCGCCTGCAGGAGACGGTACGGCTCTTCTTCCTCGCGGGTCCAACCCCGCCCGAAACTCCGCCGCCAGCGGGCGGAACAGCCGAGCATGTGATTCATGCGGCGCCAGCCGACGGTCACCGGCTTCTCGACCAGGCCGCGATAACCGGGATGCACCTTCTCGCCGTCGGCGAGGTGGGCTTCGATGCGCTGTTCCTGCGTCATGCGCGTGTGATACGAGCCGCCGCCGTAATCGTAGGCCGCCAGCAGCACTCCTTTCGACTGGTGGATGCCGGCCGTCGGATACCAGATCTGCTGGCTGGGATTGTTCATCCAGGTGATGCCGCCGTAAATGTCCTGCCGCTCCCAGAAACGCTCCCTGGCCTGGAAGGCCGCCTTGTACGCCTCGCCGCGAAGTATGTATTTCAGCGCGCGCGCGTAGTCGGCCGGGAAATTGTGATCGAGGCCGGTCACCAGATGGCTCGGAATGCAATTGAAACAATAGTCGGCCCTGATCGTTCGCCGCTCGCCGTCCTGATCGAAAGCGACTTCGACGCCGTCGTCGCGCACCTGGATCGAGACGACCATGGCGCGATAGCTGACCCGGTCGCCGACCTGACGCAGGAAACCTTCGACGATGCGGTCCATGCCGCCGCGGGGCTGCAACAGGACCGGCCCGGTTTCGCCTTCGTTGGCGCGCAGCAAGGCCATGCCGAGGGGAGTCCTGAGCAGGTCGCGGAAGGCGATGATGTCCTTCTGCGCGCCCTGCGCCAGGAAGCTGTCGGACGCATAGCCGGCGTTCGAACTGCCTCGATAGACGTGATCCTCGTCAAGGTCGCCGAACGCGCGGATCATGCCGAGCAGGGTTTCGGCTTCCCGTTCGGTGAAAGGTTCGTCCATGTCGGTTTCATGCATGGCCTTGGCCATCAATTCGGCCATGAAACCGCGCATGTGGGTCGTGTATTCGATATTGCGCACGGGCGCGCCGCCGAGCATGGCGTCGTCCTGCACCCAGCAGGTCTTGTTTTCGTTGATGAATATCTCGAGTTCGACCCCGAGCTCCCTGCAATAATCGAGCACGGTCCGATGCGTATTGGGGATGCGCGCCGCGCCGGCGTTGAAATACAGGTGCGGCTCGTCGTCGAACTCGCAATATTGGCGATTGCCGATCTCGTCGATCAGGGTGCCGCGGCGCACGGTGAAGATGCGGCCGCCGCAGCGGCGCGACGCTTCGAGCACGGCGCAGTCCCAGCCGGCCTTGCCGAGTTGGTAGGCGACCGCCAGACCCGAGATGCCGCCGCCGAGGATCAGCGCGCTGCGGCCGTTGCCGGCAACCCGTTCCAGCGGCGCGGCGGCGGCGTCGGCGGGCATCAGCCCGAGCGCCGCGCCGGCCTTGACGACCGCGCCGGCGCCGCCGGCCGCCGCGAGCAGGTTGAGGAATTCGCGTCTGCTTACAGGCTTGACCACACCAGCCCCCGTACCGATGATAATTTCGCCATATGAACCGCGATCGCATGATTCGGACGATCCGGGTTAGCCCGGCAGGCGCCGCCATGCGATAATCGGCCTCCCGATGAGGCGATTCTAACAGAGGAAGGCCATGCCGAAAAACACGGAATTTCCCGAACCCATCCGCCGGCTGCCGCCGCTCGCGGGACACGACGGCGCGCTGAAACTCGACGCCGAAGGCTGCGATGTCGTATTCGCCACCTATCGGGCCGGCACGGTGCTCGAGCCCCACAGCCATGCGACCGACAATGTCGGCGTGGTGACCCGCGGCGCGATCCTGCTCACCATGGACGGCGAATCCGAGCGCCTCGGGCCGGGGGACTGGTATCATGTGCCGGCCGGGACGATACACGCGGCGGAATTTCTCGAAGACACCGCCGAAGTCGAATTCTGGTTCCGCAAATGATTGCCGGACGAACCGTCATGAACCGCATGCAATTGCAATCGGGCTGCTGCGCCTTGCTGATGGGCCTGAGCCTCGCCGCGCCGGCGCAGGAGCCGGTCGAGCCCGCCGTCAGCGCCGAAGAGCGCGCCATGGTCGAATGGCTGGCAGACAGGGACGGGGAAATGCTGGCCCTGTTGCAACGCATCGTCGATATCAATTCCGGCAGCCTCAACAGCGCCGGCGTCGATGCCGTGAACGCGATTTTCGACGCGGAACTGCGCGCCCTCGGCTTCGGCACGAGCCGGCTGCCGGGCGCGCTGGTCGAGATGCCGAGTTGTCCCGGCAGCGATTATTCCGTCGACCTGGCGGACCATCTGCTCGCGCGGCGGCCGGGCGACGGCCGCCGATTGCTGCTCATGGGCCATGTCGACACGGTGTTCCCGCCCGACAGCCCCTTCCAGACCTTTCGCCGCGACGGCGACGCGATATATGGTCCGGGAGTGGCGGACATGAAAGGCGGGCTCGTGGTCATGCTATACGCCCTCAAGGCCCTGGCCGCCGCGGGCGCGCTCGACGAGGCCGCCTTCACCGTGCTGCTCAACAGCGACGAGGAAATGGGCTCGCTTTCGTCGCGCGAGCATATCGAGCGGGAAGCCCTGAATCACGACTGGGGACTGGTCTACGAATCCTCGGGCGCCGACACCTTGACGCGGCGGCGCAAGGGCATCGGCCAGGCCCGGCTCGTGGTGCGCGGCCGCGCCGCCCATGCCGGCGGCGCGCACGAACAGGGACTTTCGGCGATCAAGGAACTCGCCTACAAGATCGTCGAGATCGAGAACATGACCGACTACGAGTCCGGCGTGACGGTCAATGTCGGCGTGGTCAACGGCGGCGAGGCGCGCAATACCATCTCGCCTTGCGCCGAAGCGTTGATGGACCTGCGCTATCCCCGGCCCGAACAGGGCGTCGAGGCGGTCGCGCGCTGGGAGGAGATTTTCAGTCGCGTGTACAGCTATCCCGTCGACAGCGGCGAAATCACCGCCGAAAGCTATGTCAACCTGCATCGGCCGCCGAAGATTCCCACTCCCGCGTCCGATTATCTGCTCGACAAGACCATCGCCATCGGCCGCCTGCTCGGCCAGGAACTCGGTGTCGTCGATTCCGGCGGCGGCACCGACGGCTCGCTGAGCCAGGCCGTCGGCCTGCCGACGCTCGATTCCCTCGGCATCGCCGGCAGCGGCGCCCATTCCGACCGCGAACAGGCCAGGGCCAGTTCGCTGGTCGAACGCGCCGCCCTCAGCGCGGTGCTGATTCGCAGGCTTGCCCGGGAATAACCGTTTTCATCCGCAGCGGCGCGCGCCCGTTCGGCAACAACGCTTTGCGCTGTGCCGCGGCGACTGCGGCGCTGGTCGATATCCGGCACGCCCGCCGCAGCGGCGAGGATTTCAGCAACGCTCCCGATCAAGCGCTTCCGCCGCCTCGAGCGCTTGCGACACATTGGTCGCGGGAAACACTTCCAGACCCGCGACGGGTTTGCGCGGCGCATTGGCGGCGGGGACGATCGCCCGCCCGAAGCCATGTTTGGCCGCCTCGCGCAGGCGTTCCTGGCCGCCGGGCACGGGCCGGATTTCGCCGGCCAGCCCGACCTCGCCGAATACGACCAGATCCCTGGGCAGGGGCCGGTCGCGAAAACTCGAGACAATGGCCAGCATCAGCGCCAGGTCGGCGCTGGTTTCCGTTACCTTGACTCCGCCCGCAACGTTCACGAACACATCCTGATCGGCCATGAACAGGCCGCCGTGGCGATGCAGCACGGCGAGCAGCATCGCCAGCCGGTTGTGTTCCAGCCCCACCGCCAGGCGCCGCGGATTGCCCAGCGCGCTGGCGTCGACCAGGGCCTGGATTTCGACCAGCAGCGGCCGGGTGCCTTCCCACAAGGCGACCACGAGCGAACCGGGCGCATCTTCTTCGGGCCGGGCGAGAAAGATCGCGGAGGGATTGCGCACTTCCTTCAGGCCGGTCCCGGTCATGGCGAAAACGCCGAGTTCGTTGACGGCGCCGAAACGGTTCTTGTGCGCGCGCAAGATGCGGTAGCGCGATTCGGCGCCGCCTTCGAGCATGATGAAGCAGTCGATCATGTGCTCGAGCACCTTGGGTCCGGCGAGATTGCCTTCCTTGGTGACATGGCCGACCAGAAACAGCACGGTATTGGTCCGCTTGGCATGCTGGATCAGGCAGGCGGCGCATTCGCGCACCTGGGTCACGCTGCCCGGCGCGGAGGAGATTTCCGCGCCGTGCACTACCTGGATGGAGTCCACCACCAGCAATTCGGGTTCGTGCCGGACCGCGGCGTCGAGGATCTGTTCGACTCCGGTTTCCGCGAGCAAGCGCAGGTTCTCCTGGGGCAAGCGCAGCCGGCGGGCGCGCATGCCCACCTGACGCGGGGATTCCTCGCCGGTCACATAGAGCGCCTGCCGGCCCTGCCCCGCCAGCGCGCACATGAGTTGCAGCAGCAAGGTGCTCTTGCCGGCGCCCGGATTGCCGCCGATCAATACGACCGAACCGGGCACGAGGCCGCCGCCGAGAACGCGGTCGAGTTCGGCCATCCCGCTGGCGAAACGGGGCAGTTCGGCGAAGTCGATATCGGCGAGCCGAGTCACTTCGCTGCGCGCGCCGGCATAACCCTGCCGGCGCGTCTCGCGGCCGTTCCCGGCCGGGCCGGGATTGAACCGCGTCAAGGTATTCCAGGCGTCGCAGGCGCCGCATTGACCTTGCCATTGGGCGTGTTCGGCCCCGCAGTCGCCGCAGACAAAGGCAGTTTTCGCTTTGGCCATGGGCGGCGCCTTCAGCAGCAGGTCTTCGGCACCCGCGCGGCGACGCGGGTGAAAAGTTCGTATGCGATGGTGCCGGCGCGCGCGGCGACTTCTTCCGCTTCGAGCCCATCGCCCCAGAGGACGACTTCGCTGCCCGGCCCCGCGTCGTCGAGCGCGCCGAGGTCCACCGCGATCATGTCCATCGACACGCGGCCGACGAGTTCGCAACGTCGCCAGCCGGCGCCGCCGGCGACGAGCACCGGCGTGCCGTTCGCCGCCGAACGCGGATACCCGTCCCCGTAACCGACGGCGACCACGCCCATGCGCGTATCCCGCGGGAAGCGCCAGCGGGCGCCGTAGCCGACCGCCTCGCCGGCCTTGACCGCGCGCGCCGCAAGCAGCCGCGCGCGCAAGGTCATGACCGGCCGCAGCCCGAGTTCCGCCGCGCCGGCGCCGGCCAGGGGCGAACCGCCGTACAGCATGACGCCGGGGCGCACGTAATCGTAATGGGCTTCGGGCAGGCGCAGGATGCCCGCGGAAGCCGACATGCTGCTCGGCGGCGGCGCGCCGCGTTCGGCGGCGAGGGCGCGCCGCAGGTTTTCGAAAGCGAGCAACTGATTCCGGGTAAAGGCCGCCGCGGCCGGATCATCGAGGTCATCGGCCCAGGCCAGATGCGACATCAGCCGCACATCGAGCTCCGCGCGCTGGCCGAACTCCGCGGCCGCGGCCAGACAACTCGCCGCGCGCAAGCCGAGCCGGTTCATGCCGGTATTCTGTTTCAGCCACACCGTCAGGCGCTCGCCCCGCTCCGGGCGGAATTCGCGCAGCAACCGCAATTGCTCCGCTTCGTGCAATACGGGCTGGATATCGTGTCTTGCGCAATAGCGCAATTCGCCGCTGTCGCGGAATCCGCCCAGACACTGGATCGGCAAGTCCGGCTGCAGGCTTCGCAAGTCCCGCGCCTCGTCCATGGTCGCCACCGCGAAACCGCGAATGCCGGCCTCGGCATCGCGCAAGGCGGCCGCGCACGCGGCCAGGCCGTGGCCATAGGCGTCGGCCTTGACCACGGCGATGATGCCGGCCGCGGGGCAGAGTTCGCGCACGCGGCCGAGATTGTGCCGCAATGCGGCAAGATCGATGGTGGCCCAGGCTCGCGGAGAAAATTCCATGCTCGGGAAATCGCTTCAGGTATCCTCTACAGACCCGAGTAGCGATAGGCGTCTTCCTGTTTGGCGAGGTTTTCGAACTTGGCGAGATTGTGCAGGAAGCTCAGCCGCACCGTTCCGATCTCGCCGTTGCGGTGTTTGCCGACGATGATTTCGGCGACGCCCTTGTCTTCTTCTTTGGTGTCTTCTCCCTTGTAGACCTCTTCGCGATACAGAAAGATGATCATGTCCGCGTCCTGTTCGATGGCGCCGGATTCGCGCAGGTCCGACATGATCGGCCGCTTGTTCGGCCGCTGTTCCAGGCCGCGGTTCAGTTGCGACAAGGCCATCACCGGACATTCGAATTCCCGCGCCATCAGTTTCATGGACCTGGAAATCTCGGAGATTTCGCCGACGCGGTTTTCCGCCGTTCCTTTCAGGTGCATGAGTTGCAGATAGTCCACCACGATCAGCCCGAGGCGACCGCCGTGCCGCTGACCGACGCGGCGCGCCCGGGCGCGCATGTCGGTCGGCGAAAGTCCGGAACCGTCGTCGATATACAGGGGTTTGTCTTTCAGCCGGCCCATGGTCTTGTCGAGCTTCGCAAGATCCTCGGCGGACAACTTGCCGACCCGGATTCTCGAATGGTCGATGCGCCCGACCGAGGACAACATGCGAAAAACCAGGCTTTGCGCCGGCATTTCGAGGCTGAAAACAAGCACCGGCAAGTCCTGCTGCAAAATCGCATGTTCGACCGCATTCATCGCGAACGCCGTCTTGCCCATGGACGGCCTTCCGGCGACCACGATCAGGTCGGACTTCTGCCAGCCGGAAGTGATCTTGTCGAGATCGACAAAACCGCTCGACATGCCGGTGAGATCGGCTCCCGACTTGACCAGTTCGTCGATCCGGTCGATGGCTTCGCCGAGCAAGTCGTCGAGCGCTTCCGGCCCCTTGTCCTTGGGCCGGTCATTGGCGATGCCGAATATCCGCTGCTCGGCCTGATCGAGAATTTCCGCGACCGGAGCGCCTTCGGTGTTATAGCATTGCCCGATGATCTTGTTGCCCGCGCCGATCAATTTGCGCAACACCGCCCGGTCGCGGACGATTTCGGCGTAATGGCGCAGGTTCGCCGTGCCGCGGGCATTCTCGGCAAGGTCGCCGAGATAGTCCGCGCCGCCGGCGGCTTCGAGTTTGCCGCGGGCGATCAGCGCGTCGGCCAGGGCCAGCACGTCGAGGGGCTTGCTCTCCCTGTCCTGCTCCAGCATCGCTTCGTAAATCTGCCGATGCTCGGGAAAATAGAAATCTCCGGCCAGCAGCAGATCCGAAACGTCGAGCCAGCTTTCGCTGTCGAGCATGAGCCCGCCGAGCACCGCCTGCTCGGCATCCCGCGAATGAGGCGGAACGCTCGCCGGCCGCGACTCGGAGTCTTCCGCCGGAACAGGAAAGGCTTGCGCTGCTGTATCCATGAGCCCAATGTCCGGCCACCGCGCGGCCGCGCTTGTCAAAGCCCGCGAGAATGCCGAACTTGTCTATGTATTTCAAAAAGTTACAGCGCAAGGGAATGCGCCGGCGAGCAAGCAGTGTACTACAATGGCCGGCCGGATGCCCAACTTGGGCCTTGCCCTGTCAGACCGGACCGGACGATGACGGCAATAGCGACCGCGCGCCGCGCAACCAGGGACAGAGATCGCATTTCCGGCGATGCGGCGAAATTCGCGAGCCGGCATCAGCGAATCCTCATCATCGTCCGCCGTCAGCCTCGATGATCGACATGGCGGGATTGCGCGAGACAATAAAGCAGTCGCTTGATCGCATATTTCGCTTCCGTATTTGTTTGTGATAATTGCTGCGATTATTGGCAATCCGATCTGCTGATCGTGGCCGCAGTAATCCCAAGATCATTGAACTCGGACAGGCACATCATTTCCCGAGTCCGCAGAACTTGAGCCGTCCGGTTGCGTTGGGCAACTTGTTTCGCCATTGATACATTACCTATTAATAAGTCCCCTATACATATAGGTTTTATATCATCGCCCAAGGCTTATATAAGCCTTTCGACGAACATTCAATCGTTCGTTAAAACGGCGATCCAGTCTCATATGCATCTGAACCAGCACACTTGTCCTTGTGGTGTGTATCGATACGCCCTTTGATACCGTCGGCCTGCCCGATATAGAGGGTAGGCAGGTCGTCATCCTCGTTGCGGTAGCCGACGAGAATGTAAATACCGGTGCGCTGCATTTCATCGCGCTTGCGGACTTCAGACCAGTCGGACCTGCGAAACACCAGTCCGAGATCTGTCCAATTCATGCGATCAATCAGGCGAACCCCTTCCGGATCGCCGTCAGGAACAAAGATGCGGATAGTGAACGGATCGATCATCGCTGCCTCTCAACAAGCGATGCCGACGGGACATCGTATCGGTAACGGGTAATGGTTCCCTCCCGGATCTTCTCGACCGCGTCGTCGATGACATCGAGAGGTGCCAGAAACCACTCGCGCGGAACGACAGGGTTGCCGAAGCGATCCTCGATTTCGATGTCGAGACGCGCCGGGGCGAAGACCCGGTGGATCAGCTTCTCCAGTTTGGCGCGGTCGATGTTGTAGAGCTTGTACGAGGCGACGACCTTGACATCGGCCATCAGAAATGTCGGTTCCAGCCGTGCGCCGGCGATGCGCGTCTCCAACTTCGAGGTGGTGACACCGATCTTGTGAACGAGGTCGCGGTTCTCAACAATGAACGGAATGTTGGCCTTGCTCCGCAGCACATAGATCGTGCCGCTGGCCTCGTCGCCTTCCGCAGTCGCGTTGGCGAACAATGGCCCTGCGGTTGTCTCCAGTATCCGTCTGCCCTTCTCGTCCTTGTGCAGCGCGCGCTGGAGCGAGCGCCTGAGCATGTTGCTTTCGGTGCCGTTGTCGAAGATCACGCGCAGCCGGGCATCCCGATAGCCGTAGCTTTGCGTGAACTCCTCGCCCATCTCGGCCACAAAGGCTTTCTGCCCGCCGATAATGAAAAAACGGCCAGACTCGATATCGGCCTGGATGCCGGAGGGGCAGGTCTGGCGGAGGCCGGTATCCAACTCTTTCTGCACCTGCTCGAAAAGCGGGCGGAAATGATCGAAGTCCTTGCAGCGGCTGCGGGTTGCGATTTCCTCGGCGGCGCGCTTCTCCGCGCTCGGCCGGACATGGCGAAGGTCGGCAATGTCCGGCGCGACGGGCTCTACGCCGAGTTCGGCGAGCAGCGCGTCATCGTCCATGGCGTCCAGTGGGGCAGACGCGGCTTCGGACGAATGTTTCAGAAGCCCCTGACGGTCGAAAGGGGCCAACAATGCGCGACAGTCGTCCTGCTCGCAGATACGCTCCAGGCGCGCCGCATGGAGGCGTTCGAAGATGTCGCCGTCCTCGTCGCGGCGCGGGGCGCGGCCATGCGTCTCGACGAAACGCTGGATTTCCTCGAAGCCCGCGATGATTCGCTCCTCCCTCGGCGTGCGGCTTGCTGTCTTTTTCTGTTTGACCTCGATGCCCAGTTCGGCGAGCAGGGCATCGTCCTCGTCGGTGAATTTTCTATTCATCGGCGGCCTCGGCCTTCATGCGGGCGAGGAAGGCCACGCCTTCCGCCATGCGCCTCTCCCAAGGATCCTGCGACGTGATCGACGGCAGCCGGCCGCGCTCCTGCTTGAACCGGAGGGCCCGCCACGCGAGGTCGCGCGACTCGTCGGGCGTGAGCTGGATTTTCCTTGCCGTGATAATGGAGGCGACCTGCTCAAGGCTCTCCTCGCTCATGGTCTTGGCCAGGATGGCGTAAGCCTCGCCGAAGGGGTTGATCCTGTCGATCAGGTCGATGTCGAGGTCGCGCACATCCATGGCGAATTTGCGAACGCCGTCGATCAGGGCGGTGCTTCCGCCCGTCTGCGACTCGGCACCTTCCTGTGCGGCATTCTTGGCCTTCTGGATCAGGTTCATGGTCGCAATGGCGTGTTGGCGAACGGCCTCTCCGTCCTTTTCGGCAAGTTCCGGGTACCGGTCCTTGATGATCTTGCCCATCCGCACTTGGGTAAGCTCTTCGGGCACGAGCTCCTCGTCGAAGATGCCGCGCTCGACAGCGGTCTTGTCCTGCGCGAATGCGGCGACCACCTCGTTCAGATCCTCCCGACAGATGCGCCGGGCCTCTTTCCCCTCCGGTTCCGCGAGACCCTTGATCTCGATATGGAACTGGCCGGTGCTTTCGTTGACTCCGACATTGCACTTTTGCGGGTCGTAGCCCCTTTCTCCATAGTCGATGCCTACGACAGGACTGTTGTCCGGTTTCTTTGGCGTGAAATGGAAGCGGGGCGCAAGCACCTGCTCCATCAGCAGGCTCGCCGCGATGGCCTTGAGAGTGTCGTTCACAGCCTCGGCAACCGCATCTTCGGACGCGTCCGGTTCGGCGATCAGGTTGGTGAAACGGGTGCAGGTCTTGCCTGGCGCGTCGCGAGTCGCGCGGCCGATGATCTGCACGATCTCGGTCAGACTGGAACGGTAGCCCACCGTCAACGCGTGATCGCACCAGATCCAGTCGAAGCCCTCCTTGGCCATGCCGAGGGCAATGATGATATCGACATGGTCGCGGTCGTTCTTCCGTTCCGGATCCCTGAGCGCGGCCGCGACCCGCTCCCGCCGAGTCGGGTCGTCATCGACCAGATCGGCGATGCGGAGAATCCGGCCTGCGTTCGTCTTGACCAGTTGGAACCCGGTCGCCGCGTCTGCGCCCCGCCACTCGCCCAGCTCCTCGATGATGTGCTCAACCTCGCGGATCTTGTCCTTGGTGCTCTCGCGCGAGTTGACGTTGGGGATGTGGATGATTGTCTTTCCGTCCGGGTCGAGCACTTTCAGGATATTGTCGGCATAGTTTCCCGTGTAGAAGAAATAGCCGATATCGAGGCGCTTCAGATGTTCGTAGCCGTTGAGCTGCTCGTAATAGGTGTACGTGACAGTCTCAAACCTCGCTTCGTCGTGAGGCGCGAGCACGGGCTCGGCATCGCCTCGGAAATACGACCCCGTCATCGCCACGATGTGCGTTTTGTCGCGCGCGATGAATTGCCCGACATGCTCGCCCAGGCGGTTGTCGGGATTGACGGAAACATGATGGAACTCGTCGACCGCAATCAGCCGCCCGTCGAATGCGTCCGCGCCGAACCGGTCCACTGCGAAACGGAAGGTGGCATGGGTGCAAACCAGGATGCGGGAATCGCTGTCGAGAAACGTCTTCAGCGAATTGACCTTGCCGCCATCGGTACCGGGGGCGTTGCAAAGGTTCCATTTCGGCTCAACGGTCCAGTTGGCCCAGAAACCGAAATCGCTCAGGGCCGCGTCCTCAAAGCTCGCGCCGATGGTCTTTTCCGGTACGACGACGATCACCTGCCGCAGGCCCTGATTGCGCAGCTTGTCCAACGCGATGAACATCAGCGCGCGGCTCTTGCCTGATGCCGGCGGCGACTTGATCAGTAGATACTGCTCGCCGCGCCTCTCCCAGACCCGCTCCTGCATCGGGCGCATGCCGAGTTCGTTCGAACGGGTGGATCTGCCGCTACAGGCATAGGCGACCGAAACGGAGGGGATGGATTCATTCATGGAATAACCCGACCTTTTCCCGCCATCCTCCATTGGATTTCCCGGACTTCCATGTCGCTGCGCGACTGGAAGTCCGCGATGACTCTGGCGGCAGCGACGACGGTCATGTGACTGAACTCGCTCATGCCGCTCCCCTCGCTTTGCTCATGTCGATGTACAACTCGAACAACTTCTCCAGCCGTTCCGTGTCGTTACGGAAGCGGCGCCCGATGTAGATGCGCTCCAGCACCTCGTCGTTGCGCTCGTGCGCGGCGCGCAGATTGTCCGGCATCCTGTCCGGATCGTAAAGCTCGGCGATGATCGCCGGGAAATGCGCCTCGCGGGCGAGCAGTATGTTTTCCGCGCACTCTGTCAGGTCGGTTCTGTTCTTTTCTGTCAGGGTGGGCACCGGGAAGGTGTTCCAGCCGAGCGTGTTGGAGTAGGAAAACCGCATTTCGAGGCGCACGCACACCGTCCCGATCCAGACCCAATGCAACCGCGACGCGATCAGCGCCATGTTCCACAAAGGGGCATCGTAGAGAGCGAACGCTCTGTCTTGAACAATACACTCTGCGGAGAGTAAGCCCACCGGTAGGTATGGGCGATCTTCGGAACTAACGCGGGGGACGATCAACACATGCTCTTCAGCTGTTATCTGATCGCGGAAACGATATGGCGAGTCGGCAAGCGTTTGCGCAGTCTTGTCTCGTTTCACTGACCGTCTCCGGGAAGCAGTGGCTTTTATCCTCTCTGAAACCCCCGGCAACGCAATTGCGTCATCGGAATCATCCTGTCCAATCCATAGACAGGCCCGTGGCGAACCAGAAATCATCTCCTTCGAGCCGTATAACGGCCTGATAAAGCGGGTAGCGCTCGGCGTTGCATCGACAATTCTTCGGGCTTCTTTAGTAGAAAAAATCAATGCAGTGCCATAATACGGATGATTGCCAAACTGCATTTGTGCAACATCGCTCAGCGGTTCCGGAACTGCCCGCACGAGGAAACTTGGTGCAGGCACAAGGTAGGGGTTGATGTTGCCCGCTTCCCTGACGATGGTTTGCCTTTGGTCGGATTCCGAGAACAAACGCCGTTTCGTGTCCGAGTTTCTGGAAATTCCCACGATGACGACTGTCACGCCGGCGTTGTGTGCGGCAAGATTCGCCCACTTGAAGGAAGTATGGGCGAAGCTGATTTCATGCCCCATATCGAAAATCAGGGGCCACAGTGTGCTGACTTGGCGGCCCTGACAAATGGAGTTCGTCGACACCAGGGCGGCGCCGGCGTCGGTTCTCGTTCCGTAATCTGCCGACTTCATGAACCAGCCGGAGACATAGTCCAGGGATTTCCAGTGTTTCGTTCGTCCCTCGAATAGCGCCTTCAGATCCGCCTTCTGCTCCTCGGTTTGCCACTGGCTGCCGCGATACGGAGGATTGCTGCATATGTACGTCTCTCCGCCGACATTCTTGAAATCGATTCCGGCATGATCGGGCAGCGATTCGAGCAGGTCGCCGGCGGTCCGCTGGACATCGGTTTCGGTGGGCGGGCAGAGCGCCAGCCAGTCGAGCCTGAGCGCGTTGCCGCAGGTGATCCAGTTCTCGGCTTCAAGCGGCAGGAACTCGGCCAGAGCTTCCAGTTGTCCTCGATGGAGCACGTTGCATTGATACTCCGCGATGATGAGTGCGAGCCGGGCGATCTCGGCGGGAAAGTCCCGAAGCTCGATGCCCCGAAAGCTGGTCAGATGAATGTCGGTCCGGCGGTCCTTCTCGCCTCGCCTCCGGTTGATCTCCGCCTCGATTTCACGCATTTCCTTGTAGGCGATGACCAGAAAATTGCCAGAACCGCAGGCGGGGTCGAAGACCCGGATGCGCGCCATGCGGTTGCGCAGATTCAGGAGCTTGCGGGAGTTCGTCCCCGCTTCAACCAGCTTCTCGCGGAGACCGTCGAGGAACAGCGGATTGAGCACCTTCAGGATGTTCGGCACGCTGGTGTAGTGCATGCCGAGTGCGCCGCGCTCCTCGTCGTCGGCGACCGCCTGGATCATCGAGCCGAAAATGTCGGGGTTGATCTTCTTCCAGTCGAGCTTCCCGATATGGAGAAGATAGGAGCGCGCGATCCGGCTGAAGCGCGGCACATCCGCCGATTCGGCGAAGAGTCCGCCGTTCACGTAGGGGAGCGGTTCGGCCCAGCGGGGAATGCCGGCGGCCTTCCTATTCTCCCGCTCGCTGTTCATCGCGCGAAAAATCTCGCCTATCACTTCGTGAGTGTTCGAGCTGTTACTGGCGCTCATCCGTTCGACGGTGTCGGTGAACAACCCCTGACCCCTGAAAATGTCCGTATCTTCCGCGAAGAAACAGAAGATGAGCCGCGCCATGAACTGGTTCATCTCATGCCGGCGACCAGCAGCGCCCCAGTCTGGATTCTCCTTCAGGAGCTCGACATAGAGTCGGTTCAGGCGTCCAGTCGCCTTGATGTCGAATGCGCTTTCGCGAATCTGTTTGACGGCCGTGATGCCGGCAAGTGGCAAGAAGAAGCCGAAATGGTCAGGGAAATCAGGATAGTCACAGACGACGATGTCGCCGCTGACCAGATCCTCAGCGTGAAACTCGCCCCCATCGGTCGCCAGCACGAACCTGACTTTGGCGCTCGCCGTCGCCGGACTGGCCCTCAGCTCCGCCAGAGTCGCCGCAGTCTCGCCTTCGGGACACACCTTGATGTGGATGTTGCTGCGCTGCAGCACGCCGCCAATATCGGAACGGTTCGATGCGCCGGACCGCAGCCGCTTGATCGTTGTCGCCTTGTTGCCGAAGGCCTGAAGGAAAGCGAAGGGAAACTCGCCGCCTTCGAAAGGCTGTCCGGCAAGTGCGGAAACCGCTTCCTCGATCTCGACGGCATTCATCGGTCAGTCCATGTACTACGGCATCAATGTTGCGAGATACGGCTCGGCATTCCCGCCGCCGGGCAAATGGCCCGGGCATCGGGAGTGGGAACGACAAGCTCAAACCTGTTGGTTCCACTAGAACCGGGGCGATATGAACTCGATATGCCCATGCCTATGAAGAGTGGCAGCACTTATTATGTAAAATTGGAAAACTCAGCACAACCTATATCGGGAAGGGCAGGTCTGCAAAGATGCTATTCAGCAAATTCAGCCCGAATTTCTGCCAATCTCGGTTTTAAGTGGTAATATGGGCTAGCACCCATTCGAGCAGATTAGAGTAAACCATGCCAATTCAACTTGACCAGTTGTGTGATAGCCTTAATATTGAACAGACTGTTCTTTTCTTGGGATCAGGCTCTTCAATTCCGTCTGGAGCACCCAGTGTCGCTGCCATATGTGAACATCTTACAAGTAAATTTGGAATTGAACAAGATGATCTGACTCTTGCAGAGCTAGCTGACATCGTAGAGCTTCGCAGAAACAGGCGAGACCTAATTACAGCAATTCGAGAGCTTTTCTCTGCATTGGAGCCTACAGGCGGGCTCTTGTCGCTTCCCCAATTTCAGTGGAAGAGTATCTATACTACTAATTTTGACAATCTTGTGGAGGATTCATATAGCCGTGCTGGAATTCCGGTATCGGTCTATTCGTCTAATTTTGATTTTGGCATACCTGATGTTCCTGGCGCTCTTCGTTTACTTAAACTGCATGGAACCATTAATAAAGACATTGTCGACGGCGTTAATTCTCGCCTAGTCATTACAGAAACAGATTATGGTTTGGTAGAGGAGTATAGAGACTATCTTTTCGACAGCTTAAAGGCAGATCTTTCCGGAGCCAATCTCGTCATTGTAGGCCATTCTCTAGCGGACCCTCATATAAAAGATATAATCGTCCGTGCTCGATCCATCAGCGAAAAAATGAGGGCCAAGGGAAACATATACATCTTCATGTACACCCCGAATGCAGGTCGTGCAGAACTGTACGAAGCCAATGGGATGAAAGTCTGCTTTGGCGGAATTGACGATTTCGCGGCCACACTTACTAGCCGCATCCATTCTCGAGTATCAACTCGTCCAGATAAAAACGATTTTCTAGGAGCAACTCGTCTACTTCAACCAATAACTCTGGATGTTCAGCATAGTCTCACGCTGCCTACTGCTGTTAGCGATATGTTCAACGGATGGCCTGCGAATTATGCTGATATTGCGGAGGGAAATACAATTCAGCGTTCTATGGTCGCCTCTGCAGAAAGGGTTCTTCAAAATCCAGATGGTTTCGGAGTTGTGCTGCTTGGCGCAAGCGGAGTTGGCAAGACCACGGCCGCCCGGCAGTTGCTTCACAACATGGTGGCTAAGGGCCACATTGCGTGGGAACACAAGGGCGACCACAAACTCTTGCATAAAGAATGGCTTGGTATCGCGAACAGATTAAAACGACAGGAAAAAGATGCCATGTTGTTCATTGATGATTGCGATGCTCATCTATTTGAAGTGAACTCCTTGTTTGATGCTTTGGCTGCTAATGGTAATCGCAGATTGAAAATTGTTCTTGCGGCTGCCCGAAATCGATGGAGTCCAAGGATGAAGTCATCAGCATTATTTGCTAATTCAAAAACATTTATATTAGAGAAGCTCGATAAAGAAGAAATATCGAATCTCTTACGAATTATACAAGTTAATTCTGATATAAGGAGGTTAGTAGATAACAGCTTTATAGGGTTTTCCGCAGGTGAGAAAAGGAGGCGTTTAGTCGAAAGATGCGAACGTGATATGTTTGTATGCCTGAAGAATATTTTTGCATCAGAAAATTTTGATGATATTGTTCTTCGTGAATATGCTCAACTTGCACTAGAGCACCGAGAAATTTATAAGATTATAGCAGTGCTCGAAAATTCTGGTGTGCGTGTTCATCGGCAGTTGGTAATACGACTACTTAATATTGATATGAATTCGATTCCAGGTGTTTTGTCAAACTTGGAAGGCATAATTCGAGAGTACGTGGTTGATAAAAGAAACGGAATTTATGGCTGGAAAGGTCGACATTCTATTATAATGAGCATAATTACGGAATATAAATTTGCCAAAACTGAGGACTTTGAGGCTTTGTATACTAAGGTGATCGAGGCATTAAATCCCACTTTTGAAATCGAAGTCAGGACATTAAGGGAGTTGTGTAGTGTAGAGACAGGAATTCGCCGCCTTGGTGATTTAGTGCGCCAAAACGCGCTGCTTGCAAAAATGATCTCAGTAGCTCCAGGCCAAAGAGTGCCTCGCCACAGGCTAATTAGGAATTTGATTGAGCTAGAAAAATTTGAACAGGCAGAAGCAGAAATTCGCCTTTTTTCTAAGGATTTCAAGAAAGATGGGCCGGTGCATCGATATCGAATAATTCTCGCACTTGAGCGTGCGAGGAAATCCCCAGGACTTCTGGAAGAAGACAGGCTTGTTATACTGAATCGCGCTCGGGAGTTGGCGATAGATGGGGTTAGAAGGTTTTCCGAAAACAAAAGCATGTTATCGGCGTACTGTGAAGTAGGGTTAGAGGAATTTAAGCGCACGAAGAGCACGAAGACATTCGATGACGCAATGGCGAGAATGAAGCAAGCGGAAGAGGATGTTGGAGATCCTGAGATTAGTAGTCAAATCGTGAGGTACAAGAGAAAGATGCTTAAACTATCAGAAAATCTTGTGTATTACTAGGCAATTGTGTCGTTGGCTCATTAGTTTTCTTTGTCTTTCGATCCTTCGGCTTTGAAGCGCTTTTGGCCGATCTTTGACGATCCCGGCCTGATGCCACCGAACCTGCGGCGGGCGCATTAGGCGCTCGACCGCGCGGTGGACCGGCTCTACCGGCGCAACCAAGCTCAGTACCGGGCGCGAGCGTATCGAGCACCTATTTATGTTTTACAAGCAACCCATGCTCCGCTGGAGGTGGGAGCAGCGAAAAAGAGACACTAAAACGCCTTGCGAGCATGACCATCCAATGACATTTCCGGTCGTGACCTGAGAACTGCAACCGTCGTCCATGGTCTGCGTCACTTACTCCTTGTCTTAGCCGGAGGGGGCGGTCGGGGCGGCGGCGGTGGCTTGACGGGTGTAGACGGCGGGCGACGGGGCGCTCCCTTTTCTAGCGTATCCCCCACACCGGCACGCTTTGCTGGCGATACAGTTGGTTCCTTTGCCATTAGTTGGCCTCCTCTATTGGTCTAGAAGTTGTTATGGACAAGAACTCTATCATAACAACTTCTGTGGCAGGTATGAGAACTGCTGAAACTCCTTCCAGAGGAATGGGTTTGTTTTTGTTATCCAACCACTCCACTTCTGCCATACGAAAATGGCCATCTTTCGGTTCGCTTGGCCACTCTTCCGCATATCCATAGAGCCGCCGCTCGTTCTGCAAATGCAGTACGATGTAGGCATTCTCCCCATACCGTGCGAACGTGGAATACCACTCTGAAGGAAATGATGTCTCTCGGGTAATGCGAAGCCAGCGAAGACACCGATGCAAAATGTCAGTGTTCGAAATTCCGGAGACGCACAAGCCGAGAAGAATCGCAACGACAATCGAAAAAACTGATTCCTTGGTATCGGTTGCTGCGATGCGTTCTTCCGAGTCAAGCGGCATCGAAACAGCAAGATCAGTGATAACCTTACAGATCAGCGTGAATATCAGCGCAAGTACAATGCGATCAAATGCACCGGGCTTGGGATGTGACGTGAGAGAATAGAAAATCGCCGCCGCTACGAATCCCGGTAGAAGAAATGTAAGAACGCCGACGATTTCGCCGGAAGCCCAATTCATGTTCAATGCCCACCCTCAGCTCAGAATGCACAGCATAGCATACTGTAGCATCGCTATTCCGGGCCATGAAATCCCATGATGCTACTATCGGGATTGGCCGAGCGGTCGGTGTGCTGCCGGAGGCAGGACGAATCGAGCTCGAATCCCGGCCATAGGCGACCGGAGGACTGACTCAGTCGGTCAGAAGGTACTGCGCCACCAAGGCCCGCGTGATCGCTTCGCCACGCCCGGAGAGCCGTCGAATGTTCTCCCCCGACATGGCGGAGAAGTCGATCGGATAGCGGATGACCTCTTCGCGGTCCACCCAGTCGGCAGGCTTCAGCGGCACCCGCGCGTCGATCTGACCGAGTGCGACGTAGACGAAGCCGTCGATGCGTCCGGCCTTCTCGTGATCGTGCAGGCGCTGTTTGGTCGCGTCCTGGACCTTGCGCATGACTGCGGAGACGACCTGGGTCATTCGCTTCGGCCAACCGACGGGCACGGTATCGCCAGTGAACTGCCCGACCCCGGCATCGCTCGCGATGATAATGTCGGTGTTGTAGCCAATCTTGCTGATCTCGATATTGCGACCGGGTTCCATGACGGTGACACCCAAGTTCTCGAAGACGCCGCCGTCCGTCACGATGACGCGGTGCGTATCGGTCTTGCCGTTTCGTTCGAACGGCATTCGCCAGTCGAAGGGCGGAAGGAACGGTGGATACGCGGCCGAGGCCATGACCGCGTCAGCGACACGCAGTTCGCTGGCTGGAGCCCAGCCGTACCGGTAGGAGCCGAAGCGTTGGTTGCTCATGCGGAAGGCGGTTCCGGTTCGAAGCTCGCACGCGTTGAAGACGATCGATATGCCTTGGCGGGTGGGTGCGTCACAGTGCTGTGGGCCGACGACATCGGCCATCGCGTCGGCCAGCAGGTGCGTGTGCGAGTAACGGCATCGCAACGGCCACGAGCAGCGAGATATCCCGTTGCATGCACTGCGAAAGCATGGGAAGAGCGAGGCGAAGCGACTCGCTGACCAACTGAAGAGGTCGGAAAGTAAAGTTGGGAGGGCGACGACGGCAAGGTTCCAGACAAGGGCGACGAGACGCACGGGATGCAGAAGTTTCAAGAAGCATGGCACCATCAGACCCCGGCGAAGGAACTGGACGGTGTCGCGATCGATGTCGGCGAAAGGTGCTTCGGTATAGCCGAGTAGTCCCGTCATGACCGAGCCGCCCGAAACACCGGAGATCACGCCGACCTCATCAAGCAGCTTCAGGTCTTCGAGAGCGCGCAAGGCGCCGAGGTGAAATGCAACTGCGCGCGAACCACCTCCGGAGAGCGACAGTCCGATCCTCTTGCCGAGCGGCGCAACGGGAGGCGGGGTGGTGATGCCGCCCCGGACCGAATGGGCCGGACCCGCTCCGGTTTCGGGGGAAGTCGGTTTCCGCCTGTTGAAGACATAGGCCCCGAGTTGCGGCTGTGCGGCGGCTGCATGTCCGACAATCACCATCAACTGATGGGCGTTGTCATCGGGTGCGGCCGCAAAGATGTCGTGGATGTCCATGTGGTCGGTGGGGCTGGGTCTCGCAGTACCGACGGGATGGGAGTGCCATGTGCCAATGTAACGCACGATGCCGCGGGTTCGGTCGTCGTAGTTCTGGCAAAGCTCACTCGTCCCGTGCGTTCCGCAAACGAAGCTTTCGGTGGAGAAGGTGCTGTCGCGCGGCGGTCCGCCGACATTGGTGATCCATGCGATTCCCAAGGTTTCGTCGAACTCGCCGAACAGCAGGCCGCCGGTCTCGTGCTCGGCGGAGCGTTCCCGGGTGCCGGCGCGGATCCAGCCGGCCATGTCGCGCCAGGCATTCCTGGACACGCGAAAGTCCACTCCTTCGGCGATCCAGCGAATGTCCGGTTGGAACCTGAACTGATGATCGCGCTGCTCGGGTGAGCGCGAGATGAGAAAACCGCTGGCGGCATCGTTCGGTTCGGCGAGGGTTCGGGCCAGCGCATTGAGGGCCTGGGCCGACAGCCCGGCGATGTCGGCGTGCGATGCCACGAAGGTCGGGTCGGAACAGCCGGGTTCGGGCTGGCGGAGATCCTCGATGGCCTCCGGAGTCCAGAAAGCTTTCGCCCAGTCGGTCAGCCACTCACGGACGATAGCAGCGATGCCGAGGCGACGAAGCACATCAAGGGGGCCGGCTCCGTAGCTGGCGGGAGCGAGTACGGCGACCGCATGGCAGGCATCGGCGCTGATCATCACCGATGCGACGGGCACCTTCCGTTCATGTTCCTTCAGTAGCGCCTCCAGCTTGCTTCGTACGCGCAGGGAGGCGGTCGCGTCGATGACGAGATCGACATCGGTGTCCCAGTCCGCTCCGGCAAGGGTCTGCGAGATGATGTCTTCATGCCGGGCCGTGACCTGTATGTCGGGGGCGATCGATTGCAGGCGACCGGCAAGCGCGACGACCTTGGTCTCGTTGATGTCGAGCGCGGAGAAATTCTGCCGTACCAGCAGGCCAGGGGTGACGCGACCCCGATCATGGAGAGTGAGATGGGAGACCCCAACGCGCGCCAAGTGTTCGGCGATGAGCCCGCCGACCGCCCCGCAGCCCCAGAGCGCCACGCGCTTGCCGCGAAACCAGTCCATCGGTGTACCTTCGTCTCGGCGGGCAATGATTTCCGGACGGTTCTCGATCACATGACACCACCTCACGCGGGCCTCCTTCCGCCAGGCAAACAAGGCATCGAAGATAGGATCGATCAACGCCCGGATCGCGGCAGAGGTGTCCTGTCCCGCGTAGCGGTCGCTGAATCGGCAGGCGATGGAAGCCTCACGCAGCTTGGCGACATCCGCCGCCTCGATTTCCCAGAAGGTGAGGTGCTGTTTGCGCCGTTTGGAGTCGCCAGCGATACCGCGCGAAGGGGCACCGATGCCGACATAGAGCGGCACACCGTTGGGGATCCGCTCGGAAGCGATCATCATATGGGCAAGCAGGCTATTACCCAGTCCCCTTCTGGCCTCCAAGTGGTCGAACAGTTGTTGGACGGTACAGGGATATTCGAATGGGAGTTCGAAGTCGAGCAGCACGGTTGGCGCGAACGACAGATGGTCCGGGACCGCATACAGAGGCAGCCACGCATCTACATGGAGAAGGGTCGGCTTGGGCTGGCTGAGCGCCGCAGCGCCGAACCATGGCCAGCTGTCGCGACCCGGAGTGTCGGTGTCGACACAGACCGACACCAAGGAAGTCGAGTAGGCGACAGGCGGGTGCAAGGGGCCTTCGAGGCTGTCGAATTCGTTTCGGGCCCCTCGTCGAAACCACTCGTCGATCTGCGCCAGGAATCCGAACATGCCTTGGGAGGGAATCCACTGGGTTTCAGTTGAAAGATAAACGCAGAGACGGGTTCCCCACTGCACATGGCCGAAGCCATGAAATCGGGTATGGAGAGTGTCGACCGATGGCGGGCTGAATGGAAAATCTGCCGGCACCGACAGCGTGATGCTTTCGCGGTCGTGCAGCGGCAGGCCGCCCTCGGCACGCGGATAACTCCTGCAATCGAGAGAAATATCGACCTTCAGGCAGGTACCGGGAGCTGGGTCGTCGTCGATGCCGACGATACGGATCGGGGATTGGTCGGTGTCGGCGACGCGTTGAAGCTGGACAAGGGCGATCCGTTGCCCTTCACTCAGCGCCACAACCGAATCCGACCGCGACGGCAGGCGCAGAGGCAACAGCACCCGCAGCCCTCAGCGTATCGCTCATGGATCTGCTTGATCGCGTGTCGCCGACATACGCCAGACCATTCTGGCCGACCTTGAAGATGATTGGTTGGGGGTTCTTGCGGTCCGGGTGTTCGTGCGTGCACAGGAACTCGTTGGGGACTATGCGCTCGTACTGTCTCTTTGCCTTGGCGTGAGGCGGATTGTCGCCCGGATTGTTCCGCGCTGGTACCGGTTCGGAACTCGAGACGACATATCCGGGGTTGAGGGCCGCGTTGGCGACCGCACGCACGATATGATCTTTCAGAGTCTCGTCGCTGTCGCCCTCGTCCTTCCAGTACATGGCGGACTTCGAGCAATGATGCGGCGCGAGCAACACGTTCCAGGCGAGTGTCTCGCGGGTGCTTCGGGAGAAGATCCGACGGATGACGGGATAGCTGAGGTCGCCCATGAGCAGCGCCCGGCCAACGTGGCGGCCGTTGCAGAGCGAGACCTGGAAGGCCAGACTGCAGTCGTTGCGGTCGCCAAAGCTGTCCTCCTGGAACGGGGCGTGGACGAATGCCTTGAACTGATGGGAGAGGCGCTGACCGTCCAGCGTCGTGATGGTCTCGCCGGGAATGGTCAGGAACTGTCGCGGGAAGCCCGTGAACTCGTGTTCCTGCAGAAGATCGTCGTAACCGATGATGCGAATGCGCTTGCCGCGGCCAGGGTCGCCACTCGCCCGGATGGTGTCCCGTACGCGCCGCATCGCCTCTTCGCGGAAGGCTTGCGCGTCTTCGCAGAGGCCGTCGTCCTCGTGGAATTCGCGGAAGGTGCGCGGTGACATCCAGAGTTCGGAGATGATGGCGCGGTCACTCAGTTCCTTGAAGCCTTGGCAGTGGTCGAGATCGGGATGGGTAAGTGCGAATACTGACAGGTATGGCTTGCCGCCAAGCGTCGGAAGGATGTCGACGAGTTCGTCGATGACCGGCCAGGCAGGGTCGCTGCGATCTTCCGCCTTGGCCATGTGCCGAAGGTCGAGTTGAAGATAAACCGTATCTGCCACACGAATGGTTGTGCTGTCGCCGGTGCCGACAGGCCAGAAAATGAAACCCTGATCGGGAGGTTGGATGGCCATGCTATACAATCCTCTTAAATTGCTCTTGCAAGACAATATGTTGGGGAGAAAGACTCTCCCAAATACAACATGTGGGGTTTGCGAGGTGTACTTCAAGGGTGGGTTCCGTCAGATGCGGTCGCACATCGCATGGACTGCGCCAGATTCACCAGAGATCCCCTTGGAGTATCGTTCGAGATGGAGAACCCCCTGCCCCGGCGCGTTGCGCTGATGCCGTGACTGCGGTTCAGTCGGGCACTGGGTAAATTCGGTTTCCCAATGGAGTCGAGAGCAATCTCGTTGCCTCGCCGACAAGCGGCTTGCAGTTCAGCCAAGCGATTGCGGGAGGCCGGGATGACGATGACCGGGATCGGCAATTCTTCGAGATTTCGCTGATGCTCAATGCCCCTGTCTATTGTGACAAGGGCATCGAAACCTTCGGTGGCAGCAGAGCGAAAGCAGAAGACCGTTGGCGATGTCCGCCCATCCCATGTCCTGAACTACCCGAATCGAGAACGATTCGGGGAAGGAACGAGCGAGAGCCTCGGTACGGATTCGTCAGGCAGCAACTTGATCGCTGCCTGATAACAGCATGGTCGTCGCCTGTTCCAGCAGCGCCACCGCCTGACATCGGGACACGGTGGGATAGTCGGTCAGGAAATCGTCGAGCCGATCCCCCGCCTCGAGATGCTCCATGAGGATGCGCACCGGAACGCGGGTGCCCGCGAACACGGGGGGGGGGGGGGGGGGGGGGGTTCCGCCAAGGATTTCCGGATCGCGTTCGATCAGCTTATCGGTCATTTTCTTCAAGCTTGTCGATTACTGGGATAAAAGTATTAGCCACTTCGACAAAATTGGATGCATAATGCTCTAGAATATCCGATCTCTTTTCACTATCTTCTTCTATTTCAGAAATCATTGATCTCCATCCTTCTCTATTAGATTCATAATAATACCATGGCCATATTTTACTATTGCGAACTTTTCTCTTTTCGTCTTGCCAACCGATATTACCCTCAATAGAACTAGCAAGTTGCTCGCGAAAAAATTCATACTCGTGTTACTGATTTAACTTTGCTTGGCCTGCATTACCTATTTGAATGCCCACCTGTCCACCATGATCACAAATATAAACAAAAGTATCATTCCATTTTTTGCTATGCAATTGAAACCCACTGCTGCCTCCACTCAAATATTTATAATAGAGAAAATTTTTATATTCAGACAAATCAGATTTAACTCTGTCTAACAAGATGGCGCAAAAATTTTTGCATATTTCTTCTTTAACTTTTATCCAGTTTTCACTGATTATATCTGCCATTTCCAGATATCTTTCGGGATTAGAGAAAACAAACTCTCTTAAAACTTTCATTTCACTACTCTTTGCCATGACATTATCTCCAACTTTTTCACAAAAATTTTCTGCATCAAGCAAAAATTGTCGTAATCGGTTAACTTCGCAATTCTTTCTGCATTCCTTGAGCCAATCTACCAGGGAAAAGGAAATATAAAAAGAACTAGGAAGATCGTCGAGTTCAGTTTCGTTTTTTCCTGTTTCAGGATTATTGCAATAGGCCATGATCTTGAATCGACCCTTCCATTTTTCATACTCGCTTCTTGGAAGGCTGCTTTCTGATGGTCTTTGACCTCGGGAAGAAAGATATATCAACAGAAAATATTCGTAATTTTCTTCTTTGAGATGATCCAGATAATCTGTTATTTGACTTTCTTGATCTTTGGCGTAAGGCTTGTTTTCTATCGCGACGCAATAATTATCCGCCTTGCTTCTCATTGTGGCATAGATGTCGATTTTCCGACCTGAATCAGTAATTTTCTCTCGAACAATCTTCACGCTCTTGACATCAAAACAAGGGAAATCTACACCAAAACTCTTCTCCTCTGACAGCAGTTTCAGGAAAATCTCCAGAAACAGTTTTCCTTGCCCATGACTCGCTTCTGGATTCAAGAGATCCGCGATTATACCGGAAAGACCCAATTCATCGGTTCGCAGGTAATCGAGCACGTTGAAACGATGGGCGAAAATGCGGTCCATCTCGCGATCCAGTTCTCGAGCCACTTCTATTCTCGGGGACAATTCGTTAAAGAGCTTTTCGACAGCGCCGCAGACTTTTCGTTGCCTGTCTTGAAGCTTCTTGTCGATACCGCAGAAGAATTCTTCAAGAGTTTCTGTTTCCATAAGTTGTATCCAGGTTTGATAACTTCTTCGTCAGGGCCGGAACTTGCTCGCCTTGCTTCTTCTGATGCTCGGCTTGTCGAGCCGATCCTGAGAGTCGAAATCAGGCAGCCGCGATCCCGAACGCAACGGGCGCCAGTATAGCAGCGACACCGCGCAACGGGGTCGCGATGATGCGAAACGGGATCTGCCTGTCGGCATGGCTGGATGGAAGTCCGGTCAATGGACGTGGCGCCTTGATGGAGACTTCGGGCATCCGCCTCCAGGTCTGGCCTTCACACCGCAATACCGGCAATGACCCGGCTTGGGAACTTCATGTTTTTTGTGGGGAGACTTCGGGCATCCGCCTCCAGCCTTGGCGTTCGCGCCGCAATAAATGCAATGTGACATGGTTTTTCTCCTCTTCGCGCGCTGCTCCATGGCAGCCGATTTCCGGGACCAGGTCCCGGTTCCGGGTAAACGAACAAGGCGCGCCGGACATGGCCTGCAACGCAAGCGGCAACGGCGGAAAGCCGCAGCGACAACTTGTTCCAGATCAACGCTAACAGCCGGCTGCGTCATATCCGGACGTACGCATTGAAAAATTTCCGAAAATTTTAGCGACTCGAAAAATAACCCCTTTTCACGTCAGATTCGGACGCACTTGGTCAAGCGTCTGCCTCGCACGGCGGCGGCAAAAAGTTGGGCAAATAATATTTTTATGCGTCCAAATTTGACGCACTCATCAGGCAAGATCGAGGGGTTCGCAGCGGCGGCAGGAAAAAACCGGGCATTCGACCGCCTCTGAAAGCTACGTGCAGATGCCGGGGGAAGCCCTGATAAATCACAGTTTCCCCATGACGCATGGACATGCCCCCGGATTCGATGGCGCAAGCCATTGCATCCGGCAACAGGACAAAACCGCGGTCGTTTCGCGGCAATGAATAATTCCATGGATGTAGTTCTTCAGAAGATACGCAGCTGCTCGAGCGCACCGCAGCCTGCGCGCAGCAACCATTTGGATCATGAAAGGAGCAAGTCATGTTGAACGCATACGAAACTCACCTGCTGAACTGGTATCTCTTCAATGCCATCTCGGGACCCGGCCATCGATTCCTGGACGCAAAGAGTCTTGTCGAATGGTTGGGCGATGAGCTGAAAGACTGCGCCCGCGCGAATCCGCACGGAACATCCGGCGGCACGTCCAAAGAGCCGGAAACTGATACTCATTCACATAAGATGCTCATGCGTCTGACGAAAAAGCACAAGAGAAAAGCCGCCTCCTCCAAGCCGAAACTATTGCGGCGAGTGCGCGAGTCGCTTCGAATCGCGCTTGCTTCAGGCCCTCCCGAGCCCGACCGATTCGCGATTCGGCTGCGGCGGCTTGCCGGGGCGACGGGGCTCGATTCGCTGGATATCAAAATCCTGGAACTGTTACTGCGAAATCACACAAATTGGGTATTCAATTCGTTTTTTGACAAGGTCTTCAGGCATAGACACCATTGCCACGGCAATATAGATGCGCTCGGCGTGTCGGGCATCTTGATTCCCATATGCCTCGGATGCGAGGTCGCAGAATTCCGCGCCCGGCTCCGGCACGACGGCCCGCTGCTGCGGACAGGGCTTTTGAGAATCGATATCGACGACGGCGAGCTGGAATTTCCGGACCGACTATTGCGGCTCTTTCACGAGCCCGCCCAAAAGGACGAAGACATCGTTCCGCTTTTGCTGGACACAACTTCGCCGAGCGAACTGGAATGGAGCGATTTCGAACATGTCGCCAAGCATAGGGGCCACATCGAGACCTTGCTGCGGGGAGCGCTGCAAAGTCGGGCGAAAGGAGTCAATATCCTGCTTCACGGCCCGCCGGGAACCGGCAAGACCGAGTTCTGCAAGGTTCTGGCCGAGCGGCTGGACGCAGCGCTGTACGTGATCGGCGAAGATGACAGCGATTCCCTGTTTCGGCGCAGAGAGCCGGACAGGCAGCAAGAACTGGTCTTCGCCCAGCGCTTGCTCGCGAATAACAGGAATTCGCTGCTGTTGTTCGACGAAATGGTAGACCTGTTCGAAGAAACCTCGAGCTTGGCCGCTGTCTTCCCATCGATGGCAGCGCCGCTATACGGCCCGGCAAGTTCCCAGGTTCTCCTGCATCGCATCCTGGAAGAATCCCCGATTCCGATTCTCTGGACCATGAATAATGCCCGCTGGGCCAGCCCGACCATTCTTCGGCGCATGATGTTCGCCCTGGAACTGCGCACGCCGGACATCAACGTCAGAACGCGCGTCTGGGCCCGGCAGCTTGCAAGAAACGACATTGCCGCGACTCCCGACGAGACGCGGGAACTGGCTCGCGAATTCGCCGCCGCGCCTGCGATAGCCGCCGGGGCGACCACGGCCGCCCGCCTGGGCGACGGAGCACTGGATACAGTGCGATTCGGCGTGCGCTCCCTGTCGCGGCTGCTGTCCTGCGACAAGCCGCCCCAGAGAGCCCCGGCCGAATTCGAACTGAGCCTGATCCGGGCCGACACGGACCCGCAGCGGCTCGCCGACCGCGTCGCGGCCACGGCACGGCGCGATTTTTCCCTTTGTCTGCAAGGGCCGCCGGGAACCGGCAAGAGCGCGTTCGTCAGATATCTGGCGCAGCGCCTCGGACTGGAAGTGATATGCAAGCGGGCCTCGGATATCATGTCCATGTGGGTCGGCGAAAGCGAACAGAACATCGCCCGTGCCTTCGCCGAGGCGCGCGATGCGGAAGCATTCCTCGTCTTCGACGAAGCGGATTCGCTGCTCGCGGACCGCCGCAATGCGTTCAGGAACTGGGAAGTCAGCCAGACCAATGAAATGCTGACCTGGATGGAAAACCATCCGCTGCCTTTCGCCTGCACCACGAACTTCGTCGAACGGCTCGACGAAGCAAGCCTGCGGCGCTTCACCTTCAAGATCGCGCTGGATTGTCTGACTCCGCAACAGGCCCGATTCGCTTTCGACAAGTTCTTCTCGCTCGAACCGCCGCCGGAACTGGATCGGGTCGCGACATTGACGCCCGGCGATTTCGCCGTGGTGCGCAGGAAAGCCGAAATTCTCGGTTGCCTGCAAGAGCCCGATACTCTGACGGACATGCTTCGCGCCGAGTGCGAAGCCAAGCCCAATCGTCAAAAGATGATCGGATTCCTTGCCTGACAGGTTGCGGCAAACCATCCCGCACATGCCGGAAGATAATGCAGCGGCTTGCGCCGTCGAATTCGGCGGCGCAGGCATGCCCGATGTCTGGCGGGTTTCGCGAGAGTTGTTCCGCAACCCGCCGAAGACCGAATATTGCCGGGAACATGACATTGGCGAAATCGGTATAGTACGCTGATGAACCCGGCGCAAAGGAGAATATTCGAATGCTGGAAGAAAAAAGAGAGATTGACAGGCCCATGCGCTACGGGCGCGTAAAAGATGTTCTGGCACTGGCGATTCTTTTGCTGGCCCGTCGCCGCGGCATGACCATCGACGAGATACAGCAGGAGTTTTCGGTCAGCAGAAGAACCGCGGAGCGGATGCGCGAAGCGGTGGGATCGGCGTTTGTCCCACTGGAACCCGTTCGCGCCAGCGACAGGAAGTTGCGCTGGCGGCTGCCGCCATCCGATACATTCCACCGTCTCGTTCTCAGGACAATAAAAGCCGAGCATATAGCCTCTCTCGATGCGGCCGGCGCGGCCTTGCGGCAAATCGGCCGCGGCAATCTGGCGAATCAGGTGGCGGATATCAATACCACATTGCGCGCGGCGCAGCGCCCGGCAAGCCTTGAAAGAATCGACTCCGACCTGGAAATGCTGTTGCAGGCCGAAGGTCTGGCGATGCGTCCCGGTCCGCGGCAGCCGATCGATCCGGCCATGCTCGCGCGCTTGCGCGAAGCGATTCTCAGCGAACGCATGATCGAGTTTTCGTATGTCGCGCTGACTTCCGGCGAACGAAGTTCGCAACAGGTCCAGCCCTACGGACTGCTCTACGGCAACCGCCCCTTCCTGGTCGGGAAACACGCCGGATTTGCGGATTCGCGCCTGTGGCGAATCGGCAATATGAGCGAAGTCCAACTGACCGACAACAAGTTCGAACGCGACCCCGCATTCGATCTGCAAGCTTTCGCCCGCCGCTCTTTCGGCACCTATCAGGAAGAACCCTTCCGCGTGGAACTGCTGTTCAACCAGACCGCGGCGGCGGACGCGGCGCTTTTTCAATTCCACCCGAGCCAGGAAATCGAACAACACGAAGACGGCACGGTGACCGTGCGCTTCGAGGCGGGCGGCGCCTGGGAAATGTGCTGGCACCTGACGACCTGGGGCGACAGCGTGCGAATAGTAAAGCCGGTCAGGCTGCGCCGGCAAATGGCGCAAATGTGCGAGCAATTGGCGAGTCATCATCGCGAAGGCTGATTCCTCGCCATCGATAGCCGGCCTCTCGCCAGGGAAGCTCGATCAAGTCGGAGCTTCCCTGCGGTGCATGCCCGCAGTACAAAAGAGCATCGCCGGATAACGGCGCAAGTCGTTGAATCCGGGAGCAAGACAAAACCACGCTTTGGTTTTGCGGCAATGAATGATTCCATGAATGGAATTATTCAGAAGATACTCAGGCTGCGGGGGCTTCTGTCATTCCTGCGCCGGTTCTCCCGTCAGATCAACGACCACTTCGATTGCAGCCTGATCTTCCGCCTGGTCTCCCGCCTGGTCTTCCGCCTCGTCTTCGTCGTCTTTCGCCTGCGTCGGCGCATTGCGGTTGACGACCGACAGCGCAAAGGTCGCGGTGACCTCGCAGCCGAGGTCGGCGATGACCTCGAATTCGCCGCACTGGCGAATCGAGCCGCCGGGCAGGATCACTTCGGACTTGGCCAGATCGCTGTCGGCCTTCGCATTGACGGCGGCGGCGACATCGCGAGCAGTGACCGAACCGAACAGGCGGCCTTCGTCGCTGGCGTTGACATCGATGGCGACAGCAAGATCCGCCAGCTTCGCGGCCCGGCTCCGGGCCAGGGCGATCTTTTCGTCATGGGCGGCGAGCAATTCGGCGCGCCGTTGCTCGAAGTCTTCCAGGTTCCGTTTGGTCGCGGGGACGGCCTTGCCCTGGGGAAACAGATAGTTTCGGGCATAACCGGACTTCACCTTGACGGCCTCGCCGATATCGCCGAGCTTGGCGATTTTTTCCAGCAGAATGATGTTCATGACGTTTTCCTCGATTCTGTCCGCCTCGCCTGGGTATCCCCTGAATAATTCCATCATGAGATTATTCATTGCCGCAAAATAAAGGCGCGGTTTGGTCTTGCTTGCGGATTTGACGGCTTGCGCCGTCGAATCCGGCGGCACATCCATGCGCCGCAAGGAAGCTCTGACTTGATCAGAGCTTCCCTAACTGCTTTTCGGCAAGCGCGCGCGAAAATCATACCAACTGTCGATGATCGCCGTCAGGATGAGCAGATATATCATGGCGGGGAAGATCAACAACAAGTAAATCGCTGCCAGCCACAGGACCGAAGCGTTTTTCCAGGCCACCAGCGCGTGGACCAGAGCCAGCCCGGCGAACGCGAAGGGCGCGGCCAGATAGAAAGTCCATGCCTGCGGCAGGCTTTCGACCATGTTGATCAGCAGGATCATGCCGACCAGGACAAGCGTCGGCGTCTGACTGATGCGCAAGGCGTGAAATTCCTTCCGGAATCCGCCCGGGTTGTACAACGTCGCCTGCATCGACCGCCCCAGCATCAGCAATACAACCGACAAGGCCATGTAGAACGCGGCCAGCAAGGTCGTCATCGGCTGCCGCAAGGCGTCGAGTTGCACGCCTTCCAGATTATTGGCCCGGATATACAGCTCCAGTTGCTCGAACAGCAGATCCAGCATGATCGGCTGCGCGCGCAGGTAAAACTCGAACATCGCGCCGACGCCGATTCCCGCAAGCAGCACGTTCTGCCAGGACTCCGTGGACCGCAAGACGGCCGCCAGCGCGAAAACGGCGAACACCAGCAGCAACGGGAACGCGTCCCCCATGAGCAGCCAGAAACCGGTCGGCAACAGCGCCCAGAGCAACATGAACGAACCCGCCGCCATGCCCTTGCGCATTCCCACCATCGCCACCAGCGACGGCGTCAACAGGTTCACCAACGGCGGCAAGCCGAGCAGGACGATCGCCAGCACGGCCTGTATGCGTCCTGCCATCACGAATTCGGCAAGGCCGCGCAACATGGTTTGCTACACCTGATGGCTGTCCGTGTAGGGAATCAGCGCCAGATACCGCGCGCGCTTCACCGCCGTCGCCAATTGGCGCTGATAACGCGCCTTGGTGCCGGTAATGCGACTGGGAATGATCTTCCCGGTCTCGGAGATATACGCCTTCAAGGTTTCCAGATCCTTGTAATCGATCTCCCTGGTGCCTTCGGCGGTGAACTTGCAAAATTTGCGGCGCCGAAAATATCGACTCATTCCGTGCTCTCCCCGGCGGATTCTTCCGCAGCTTTCCGGGCTGTTTTACCGGCCGGCTTCGCTTCTGCTTCGGCCTCCGCTTTGGTCTCTGCCTCCGCTTCGGACTTTGCCTTCACTTCGGGCTCTGCCCCCGCTGCGGGCTTTTCCTCCGCTGCGGGCTTTGCCCCCGCTGCGGACTTTGCCTCCGCTGCGGCCGCAGCGGCTGTCTCGGCCGCAGATTCTCCCGCGCCGGATGCTTGCGCCTGTTCGGGAGATTCGGCCGCTTCGGCCGCATTGCCGGCGGGCGCTTGCGTTTCCGCCGCGGAGCGCGACGCTTTCGCTCCGGCCGCATCTTCAGCAGCCGCTCGCGGCTTCGCTTCGGGTTGCGCCGCGGGCGCGCTTTTCGCTACTTGCTTCTGCCCGGCCTTTTTCTCCGCGGCCGATGCCGCATCGGCTTTTTTCGCTCCCCGCGCGGCGGATTCCTGTTCCCGCACCCTGCGCCGCTGCTCGGCTCTCGCCTTGCGTTCGCGCGACTCGCGCTCGGCCTTGAGGATCAGCGATTCCTCGGTGACGGCTTCCCGCTTCCTGATGAAAAGGTCGCGTATCACCGCATCGTTATAGCGAAAAAGCGTGTCCAGTTCCCGCAAGGCTTCGCTGCCGCATTCGATGTTCATCAGAATGTAATGCGCCTTGTGGATCTTGTTGATCGGATAGGCAAGTTGACGCCGGCCCCAGTCCTCGGCGCGATGGACCTTGCCGCCGCTGTCGGCGATCAGTTGCGTGTAGCGCTCGACCATTCCGGGCACTTGCGCGGACTGGTCGGGATGCACCAGGAATACGACTTCGTAGTGTCTCATCAAGACTCCTCTCGGTTGCAGCCTTCCAGCCAGCGGGCGCCGCGGCGGTAAGGCAAGGAGTTGTTCGCGGCGCGAAGCCCTGCTCCGCGCGAAGATCGCGCATTCTAGTGAAAGCAGCCGCGCAATGCAAGAAAAGAGTTGTCCGATGCGAAAGCGGCGGCGAAGCCGGGGATCGATTCCAGGGCGAAATGATGATGGCGCACCGAGCGTCTCGTCCAGCCATGGCGCCGGCCCGGGACCATCCGGGACCGCCGGCGGCAAGATGTCGTCTCGATGTCGAATCCAGCGGCGCTCTTTTGACCACGGATTTGCACCCAGGTTTGCGCCGCAGGAATTGCTGCTTGCTCGCCGTTTGGCGGATTGGCCGGAGAAGGGGCTCCGATCAGCGCCGGACGGGTTATTCGGCCGCGCGGTTTCCCCGGGGAACCTGTTCGCCGCGCAACTGGCCGCGACGCTGCCGCACGACTTCGAACAGGCAGATGCCGGCAGCCACGGAAACGTTCAGACTGCGCAATGAACCGCGCATGGGAATGGCGACCAGGAAATCGCATTTTTCGCGCACGAGGCGGCGGATGCCCTTGCCTTCCGAGCCGAGCACGAAAGCGATGGGGCCGGTCAGATCCTGATCGAAGATGGCGGACGGAACATCTCCGGCGGCGCCGGCGACCCAGACTCCCGCCTGTTTGAGCCGGTCGAGAAAGCGCGCGAGATTGGCGACGGTCGCCACGGGAACGGTCTCGGCGGCGCCGCTGGCGACCTTGCGCGCGGCGGCATTGACCGGCGCGGACTTGTGCGCGGGAATGACCACGGCGTCGGCCCCGGCGGCGTCGGCGCAGCGCAGACAGGCGCCGAGATTATGCGGATCGGTGACCGAATCGAGCACGAGCAGCAAGGCCTCCGCTCCTCTCGCCGCCAGCAACTCGAGCAGGCCGCGCTCATTCAGGACGGGCGCGGACGCGGCGGCGCCGATGACGGCGACGACTCCCTGATGCGTTCCGGACGCCAGCGCGTCGAGTTCACGCCGGTCGAGACTCCGGCAGGGGATGCCGGCGCGCGCCGCCATTTCGCGCAAGGCGTTGAGGCGCCGGTCGGTTCTGCCCCGCGACAACAGCAATTCCCGCACCGCGGACGGATTGCGGCCAAGGAGTTCGCCGACGGCGTGCAGTCCGAAAACCTGACGAGAGTCGCTCATCCTCTCCCTTTGTCTTGCTCATGGATGCAATGGCCTGCGCCGTCCGAAAACCTGACGAGAGCTGTTCATCCTTTCCCGCCGCCGCATTCGCGGCACTCGCCTGCTTGCGCCGTCCGAAAATCTGACCAGAGTCGTTCATCCTCTCCCGTTTCGGCCGCGGCTTTTGGGGCCGCGGCGGTTCCGGCCCCGCGCGACCTGTCTTCTGCCGCGGCCGAGGAAACTGTTGCGCCGCTCGCCGCGTTTGCCGCGGCGGTTCTGTTGCCTGTCGCGCCCGTTGTTGTCGGCCTCTCCGTTCGTCCCCGCCAGCCGCAATTCCATCTTCTGCTGTTCGGGTATCACGCTGATCACCTGCACCATGACGATATCTCCGAGTCGATAAACCGTCTGGCTGTGTTCGCCTTCGAGAAAATGCCGCACCGGATCGTGATGAAAATAGTCATTGTCCAGCGTGCTGATATGGACGAGTCCGTCGACGCGAAAGTCCTTCAATTGCACGAACAGGCCGAAATCGGTCACTCCGCTGACGATGCCTTCGAACTCGGCGCCGACATGGTCGCGCATGTATTCGCATTTCAGCCAGTTGACCGCCTGATAGCCGGCGGCGTCGGCCCGGCGCTCGGCGACGGAACAAAGCGCGCCGAGTTCTTCCATGGCGGAATGATTGTAGGGATAGATTTTCGCCCTGGAAAGCTTGCGCGCGCCGGCGGCCGCGCGGGCGGCGGGATGAGTCCGGGAGCGGATCAGGAATCGTATGGCGCGATGCGCGAGCAGATCCGGATAACGGCGGATCGGCGAGGTGAAATGCGCATACCAGGGAAAATCGAGCGCGAAATGGCCGATGTTCTCCGGTTGGTAGACGGCCTGGGAAAGCGAGCGGATCAGCAGGGTTTGCAGCAGTTCGCGATCCGGCCGGCCGGCGAGCTGGGCGAGCAGGCGCTGGTAGTCGCCGGGCCGGGGCTTGCTGTCTCCTTGCAGCGTCAGTCCGAGGCCGCGCAGGTATTCGCGCAGGTCGGCGAGTTTCTCCGCATCGGGCCGCTGATGGACGCGATACAGGACGGGCAGGCCCGACTCCCGCAACAGGCGCGCCGCCGCCACATTGGCGCAAAGCATGCATTCCTCGATCAGGCGATGGGCGTCATTGCGCTCCGCCGGAAGGATCTCGCGCACGCCGCCGCCGGCATTCAGCACGATGCGCGTCTCCGCGGTCTCGAATTCGATCGAGCCGGAATCCCCGCGGCGCTTTTTCAGGATGCCGAACAGTTCGCCCAGCTCGTCGAGAGACCCGCGCCAGACCTCGGCGCGCTGCGCTGTCTTGCGTTGCGGCCGGCCCTCCGCGGCTGGCGACATCATGGCCGCGACCCGGGAATAGGTAAGCCGGGCATGAGAACGAATCACCGCTTCATGGAATCTGAAATCGAGCATTTCGCCGTCCGGCGCGATGCGCATTTCGCAAACGAGAGCGAGCCGGTCGACCCGGGGCTTCAGCGAGCATAATTCGTTCGAGAGCGCTTCGGGCAACATGGGGATGACGAACTCGGGAAAATAAACCGAAGTGCCCCGTTCGCGCGCTTCCAGATCGATCGCGCCGCCCGCGGCTACGTAATGCGAAACATCGGCGACCGCCACGAACAAGGTCCAGTCGCCCGCATCCTCGCGACGGGCGAAGACCGCGTCGTCGAAATCCCTGGCGTCCTTGCCGTCGATGGTGACGAACGGGAGCGCGCGCAAATCGAGCCGCCGCTCGACCTCGGCGGGCTTGACCTTGCCGCCGAACCGGCTCGCCTCGCGCCGGACCGCTTCCGGCCAGGCAAAGGGCAACCCATGGTCGACGATGGCGGCCTTGAGGTCGGGGCGGATATCGCCAGGCGCTGGCGCTGCTTCGTCCATGGTCTCCCGGAACGCGGTCCGGCCGGGCGCCTTTGCGGCGCGCCGGGTGAAGGGGAATATGCGGATGCGCGCGAATTATACATGCGGACTCGCGCGCCTGTCCGGTTCGAAGAAGAATTTTCGATGCCGGCTTGCGGGGCCGGCAGCGCGAGCCGGCTGATGTCGGCGACAGGACAAATGCCCGGGCGCGGCAGTTTGTGGCCCTGTCTTGTTGTCGGGACACCGCGCGAAGGGTGCGCAGCGACTGCCCGGACGATTGCCGGGCATTGATCCGCGCTGCCAGAGACGCCCGCAGCGCCCCGCCCGCGCGGGCGATTCGTCGCCGCCCGCTTCGCTCGTGGACGGCTTGGCGTAGCGCCTCGCCCGCGCGGGGCGATTTATTGACAGTGGAAGGCGCGGTGGGTAGAGTTGCCTGCCCGCGCTGGCCTTCCCCGGCGCCGCGATCGACGCACCCCGCATGCCCAGGTGGTGAAATTGGTAGACACGCTAGCTTCAGGTGCTAGTGATCGAAAGGTCGTGGAGGTTCGAGTCCTCTCCTGGGCACCATTCCCGCTTGTGCGCCAAATGCCGCATACCGCCAGAAATACCATATACAGCAATACATTATAGGATTTTCCCGCGTTGACTCCTGCGCGGAAATTCCTACATTTCGCCCCCACACACACGTTATACAAATAGGGTTATAAAAAACGTGGTACAAGGAAAACTGACCGTCAAGCTGGTGCGCGCGATCAACGAGCCGGGGTTTTACGGCGACGGCAACACGCTTTTCTTGCGGGTCGCGCCGGGCGGCTCCAAACAATGGGTCCAGCGACTCACCGTCCGCGGCAGGCGGCGAAACATCGGCCTCGGCGGCGTTCGCTGGGTGACGCTCGCCGAAGCGCCGCGCCGTTTTCGGCGGCAGCAACAAATGAGGCGCGAAACTCCAAGGCGAAACAGATCAGGCACAGCAGCAGGCAGAGCCTCGAATCAAGGACCATTGAGGTCAGGACGGCGATTGCTCCGACGGCGGCCGGCGCCGCCCGATTCGCCGCGGCGGCGTTCGCGCCCGGCAAGGGAAAGCGCTTCGCCGCGTCCATGAAGAACGGCAGCAATATCAAGAATGCGGCGTAGTCGTTGGGAACGATCATGAGCGGTAGGTCTATCCGGTTCACGATTTCCTGCGGACCATTATTTTGCGCAATTCCCAGAATCAGCACCCAGAAGGAAACCGCCAGGAACATCGACAGCATCATCGCCCAGGCGATGTGGATGGATTCCCCGAAGTACAGGCAATGAAAAAACACCAGCGCGGCGATTACGGCGACCGCGAAAACAGGATACGCTTCGCTCCAGCCCGACGTTATCAGCGCGGACAGCGCGACCAGGCTGAAAAAGGACGCGGACAGCGCGACTATCGCGCTGTCCGCGTTCAATTCTCCCATTACTTGCCTGTTCGCCAAGGCCAGGGGGGCAATCAGCAAAAGCAGCGCATATTCTGATTCGCGCAAGGAAGATATGCACCAGAACATGCCGAGACATACCCCCGGCGCGACATGATCGAATTTGTAAATTCCCTCGCTGTTTCGCAACATTGTTCGCATTTTCAAAACGACCCGCGACGAGCAGGCTGGCGAATCCGGGCAGCGCGGCGCTACATGTTATGTTCTTCGCCAAACTCCAGCAGTGCGCCTTCGCGCAGGCGAAGCGGCGCTTCACGCAGCCATTCCTGTCAAAAGCGATTCTGGCGGCTTTTTCCTTGCACAACCCGCCGATCCAGGTCGCTGCGCCATCTCATGACGCGTGGCCGACATTTGGGCATGCCGCGCTCTTGATCGTTCGCGGCGCCGCGGCTGCCTGCCGGGCGAAGATGGGATTTCCCCGCGTGTTGCACGCCTTGCCGAAGTGATCAATGCCGCCGCGCAACCACGGTCCGCCCGGCCAATTCCCGAAGCGGCTTCAGCACCAGATAATTTGCCGGGTCCCAGGGTCGCCAGCCGAACGGCGGGCGGGGGGCACGAAGGTCTCGCGCGAGGCACTCACGCCCCGCCCGAACAGCCACTGCGGGCATGACCCTTATCGGTGACAAGATCAAGAATGGCGGCCTTTGACGAAGGTTGTAAATGCCGAGATCTTTGACCTTGATGCGCGATTCCAGCGTTGTGACGGAGTGGCGCGAACTGGTCAGCCCAAAATAAGCCTCGCTTGCCTCGTCATCCTGACCAATGACAAGACAAGCAGTCGGTGTCCGCACCTTTTTGAACAAGTCGTTTCCATCATGATATCCGAGATGTCATTGGCACAACGATTCAGCGATGGAGAAAATTAGTTTCTCGGAGCTAAAGCACAACTCAAAGAAGCGTCGGGCTGGCGCGAGATTCCAGTAGATTCGGTTTCCAGCGTCAATCTGAACTCTCACTCGAAATGCTGCCCCAAGGCAGAGATCGATAGAAGTCCGCAATACGCCGAAAACACTCTTCAAAATCCGGCACTGTTTCCAGCTCCAACTTTAATGTACCCCAATTCTTGGCCGCTCTCGACCTAATTTCAGAGTCATCCAGTGATTGCCTTTCCGGCTCAAGATCACGAGCTCGACACTTTACGAATAAAGTCTCCAGTAGCTCTTGGAGTAAAATACCTTCCAAGTGGCCATCACGAATGAGGATATAGAGATCGTACACATCCTGCCTCCGATCACGCTCTCGAGTTTTCTGTTGTAGCAAAGCGCGGTACTTTTCGGCAACGAGATCGATCAGCCCGTAGGAAAGCAGTTCTTTCCCATCATTAAGTTGGAGAAATTGAATATGTTCCAGTGGTTCTTTGAAAGAAATATCGACATTGATCACGTTCGAAGATCTACCCTCTTTTAGCCTCTTGAATTCATTAGTCCTATTGCGGACAGCGTATGCGATTTTTAGTTTAATGGCCGGAGACATATCTTGCAAAAATGTTTGTTTTCTGGGACGATATTTCACTGTCTGCACACGGACAATGATATTCGCATAACCTAGGCTGGCTGCCGTTCGTGGAAAGGTGTTGTTTAGTGATGAAAGTATCAGTTCTTCAATATCATTATCTACAGATAAGGTTGTGGAAAAATCGATATCCGTAGTCTGTCTTGGGCTGCCGTAGGCGAGGCCCAGAAGCATTCCACCTTTCAGGAATAATTTGGATTTAAGCAGCACAGAATCGGCGATGGCGTTGAGGACGATTTCAGCGGCCTGACGCTCTCGATACGCTACCGGATCTTGCGCAGCGCGCTCGACCCAAGAGGACACGTCGACAGGTCGAGAGTCATCAGGCATTAAGCGAGATCATCCATGTTTCAGAATAGTCAGGAGAAAAATCCCGGCTCGGATCCAGCTTTCGGCTACCTCCGTGTTGTCCTAGTGCTTTCCAGTTTTCGATACTTGAATGATTTAGGTTCAAACGCTCTTCCAATATGTAGCCGGCGCGGCTCTTGACGAGCGACGTGGTAATTTGATCTATGGTTGAAACGATTTCATCGAGAAATATAGGGGCATGTTCTTCCCAAACTTCCAGAACATGGGACATTCCACCACAAAGGTCGGGTTTCTGCAGCATGTCTAGAAAGGTTTGTCCGATCGTTGATAGCCGAGTATTGGTGCCTCGATTAATAATAAATTCTCCGGCCATTTTACTTTCATACATCCGGATGTTGCGGTGCCTGACAATAGGAGGATGTTTTACCAATTTCAACTGGTATAAGTTGTTGTAATCATAATTGGCCATGGCTTCTTTCATGCCTGCGTGAAGAACAGCAATGGCAGTCCTGCGATCCGGCCGTGTAAGAGTCAGGGCTCTTGGCGTTCTATTGGTAAGCCCCCAGTACTGCATTGCAGACAAATGAGAAACATAACAAGTCGGGTCAACCAAACATATAATATCTTCGGCCGGGAGGTCGGAAACTGAAAGTACGCGAATGATTTGAGATCCATAATCTCGATCTTTGTTAACATAGCGATTGGCATCTAGGATTAATTTGAATCGTTCGATATTTTTACGTTCAGGTGTCTTCTCTCGAAGATATAACTTCTTTCCCGAAGAATCCCGATACATTGCCTGGACAATTAGGGAAAATTCGAAGTAAGAAAGAACTGGCTTGTTGTTTTCTTCTAACTGATCTGCCAGATATGCCGCAGCTCGGGTTAGAGTGGATCTGTAGGCAGGTTTCTGCATGAATTTACTTAACAGGTTGCTAAAAATCTTCCTGGAATCTGTTGCCGAAGAATGATATTAAGTATTTTTAAGTCCATGTTTTATTTTTTTACAATTATGCTTGCATATTATGGTGGCCAGTGGTTTCTGCGGCACAGGATCCTAGATGTTCTAAACAGATTGAAAATCGTTCACAGTCTATTGATTTTCTGTCAATGAATTGTTGAAGCTTAGCGTTTCACGGATTTTTCGGGAGTTTTACAGAAGCCTGTTGAAGCCTATTAAGGAATCCTCGAACAACCTTGGTTCCGGAGGGCTTTCGAGTGACCGGGACTACTCGAGATGCGCCGAAACGGCGCTTCACATACAGGAACGAATGCTCCACTTCCCTCACACCGATGCCTTATGCTTCTCTGTGGCCTCTCGCGCGCACACCTTGTCCAGCAATCGTCGCTTGCCGAACCGCATCGCACGGTCCGCCAGTCCAACCCTGCGTCGCGCGCGGTGCTTTCCTCGAATAGCACCTTGCTCAGAGCATGCTTTATCGGCAGGCGGCGGCTGTTCAGAATCTTCGTCTCGTTTGTGAACAGGTTGGACAGCCGGGTCCACGGAATCAAGACCATCCATCTCCTCTGAGAAACAACTCTTGACGCTTCTTCGAGTCGTGCTCCATTTCGTAAAACTCATTCTCCCCCATCGCTCAATCGTCATATCGGAATCTTACGGCAAAGGGTTGCGGATATTTCATCGGCCATCCCTGTATAAGCGTCCTTGGGACGCTTATACAGGGATGGCCGATTGGTGTCAAGAAAAACATTATTGAAAATTATAGAAAACAAATCAATTGTCCGATTCCGAGAGCCTGCGTCATAGGATGATCTCCGCGCGGGCACAGCTTGTCAGAAATTAGCGCATCGGGCCACGAGATATTGCGAAAACAGGTAGATCGTTCGGCCTCCTCTGCGGGAGGCCCGGGGAACACAGAGCTTCGTTTCGTGCGCAGGGGCGCGGCATCCCCTGGCGCGACGGCGAGAACCGCACCCGCTGGGCGCCCCCGGCCTTCCTGCCGCCTGCGAACGACGGCGGAAAATGGCTCGTCAACCTCGAAGAGCTGCCGTCGGCCGCGCCGATGGTGCAGGCGGCGCTGTATCAGCTGGTGCTCGACCGCAAGATCGGGGAATACGCATTGCCCGAAGGCGCTTCGCTGATCGCCTGCGGCAACCGGGAAGGCGACCGCGGCGTGGTCCACCGCATGCCGACCCCCCTCGCCTCGCGCTTCGTGCATCTGGAGATCAGGGTCGACGCCGAAGACTGGTGCGCCTGGGGGCAGGCGCCGGCATCGTCCCGGAAGTGCTGTTCTTCATCCAGCTGCGCCCGGAGCTGCTGCACGACTTCGACCCGCGGTCGAAAGAGCGCGCCCTGCTGCGCGGCGCCGTCGGCGCGGCGGCCGCAGCCGAGTTCTCCGCCTTCCTGCGCATCTGGCGCGAACTGCCGCACCCGCGCGCGGTGCTCGACGATCCCGAAAACGCCCCGGTGCCGGACAACGCGAGCGTCCTGGTCGCCCTGTACGGCTCGCTCTACCGGCTCGCGAGCGACGTCAACCTCGACGCCGTCGTCGCCTACGCCGGCCGGCTGCGCCGCGAAGTGGGCGAATTCCTGGTCGGCTCCTGCGTGCGCCGCGACCCGGACCTGCGGCATACCCCGGCGTTCGTCCGCTGGGCGGCGGCCAGAACCAGATAGGCGGCGCGGGTGCTGCGGGTCAGGGGCATCCATGGAGCCGAAGCTGTCCGACGGCGACCGGCTGCTGATCGGCACTTCGCGGCGGGAGCCCGCCGCCGGGGGACTGTTCGCGGTGTGGGACGGAAGCGGCCTGGCGGTCAAGCGGATCAAGGTCGACGGCAGGGACGGCCGCGGCGAACCGCTGCTGCGGCTCAAATCCGCTAATCCCGAATACGCCGACTACGCGATCCCGGCCGCGGAAGCGCGCATCGTCGGCAAGGTGCTGTGGACGATCAGGAGAACATGAAGCTTTTCAAGACCGGATTCACTTTGCTGGCCCTCGGAGGATGCGGCGCAGTTTCGTCCAGACGGAATGGGTTGACTCAAACCGATCCGGATTGGTTGATGATCTCCTGAGCGATGCTCGAAAGAGGCTCGGCTTCGTCCTGGCGGGAACGCCGTCATGGTCATTGACCGGATTCGCCTTGACCGGATTCAACTTGTCGGAAAGCAAGGTGATGTCGTCGTCCGGCCTCGCCGGCAAAGCCTCCAGGGCCGCGGATTCCAGCACCTCCTTGATTAGTTGCTCAGCGCCACCGATATAAGTTGTGACCATGTCAAGTTCTGTGGTCATCCACCAGCCTGGATCATCACACCAGACAAGATTGGCCGTTTGGTCTATCCAGCCATAATAAAATGACAGATCCATCATCGACAAAGGTGCGCGAAACAGATCCCATTCCCGTGGCCCGGTGTTCACCGACATGGTGACGGGTACGTATTCCCGATAAGTCTCCCATATCCCGGCCAAACTCCGAGCCAGCATTGGTTATTTTTGGAATGACGCAAGAGAATTTCTTTCAAAGGCCGCGCACTGCGCTGGGACGAGTGTCCTCATACGGAGGCTCAACCGGAGTACCATGCATGGTTGGCGACGAAATATTGGGCCACTGCATCAAGGGATGGGCTATTGCTCCAGAATAGTCGGCCATCTCGTCCCAACGAAGCGCTGCTCGCTGTTCCGGCCTCTCCACACGCCACGCGGGATGGAAGATTCTGGCGTAACTCTCATATCCCTCCGGCACCAAAGAACCGACACAATGCTTGTTAAACTGAAGTTCCAGCATGGCGCGGTCGCAAGTCATTGGTTTGATTGGATATTAAAGCGGTTTCAGCGCGCCGCTACTGGGAACGCTACAGCCGCACGCCCAGCAACTCGAAGGCCTTGCGCTGAAGCGGCGTGGGCCGGGTGGTGACCTCGAACGGCTCGGTTCCGGACAGGCGCGGCGCCACGGTGTTGCGGGTGACGGTGGCGAGATCGGCGAGCAGGGTGCGGAAGCTGTGCGCCGGGTCGCCCTCGGCCGTGCGCTTGGCGCTGGCCTTGGCCCGCGCCGTTTCGGACTTCCGGGCCGGCGCCGCGATGCTGCGGCGCGCGGCTTCGGCGCCCTCTGCGTCCTCGTCGTCGAACAGCAGCGGGCGCAGCCGCCGGCGCATGTGCCACTCCACATGGTAGGCCAGCATGCACAGAAAGACATGGGCGCGCACCCGCCCGGCGTTGCGGTGGAACACCGGCCGGACCTTGAGGTCCACGGTCTTGAGGCTGCGGAAGGCCCGCTCCACCGTGCTCAGGCGCTTGTAGGCGCGCACGGCGCCGGGCGCGTCGAGTTGGCTTTCGGGCAGGCTGGTGCGCACCACATACAGTCCGTCCAGGGCCGCCTCGGCCGCGATGGACGAGGCGTTGCGCCGGTAGTTGAACCCGCCCTGCTCGTCGATGGACCACTCGAAGTGCTTGGCCATCTTGCAGCGGCCGATGACCTTGCCCGCCCGCTCCCCGATCCGCGCCGCGCCTTTCAGCCGCCGCCGCGGGCGCCGGGTCGCCGCGGCAATGGGCGCGAGCAATTCTTCGGTGGCGTCGAGCAGCGCCTCGCGCTTGCGCGCGCGTTGCTCGGCCAACAGCGGATTGCGGCAGACCATCAGACGCTCGCCGGGATAGGCGTCGCTCTTGATCTCCACCAGATCCTTTTCGTCGAACAGCGAGAGCTGCATCGCGCCGCTGTCCACCAAGGAGCGGATGGCCGGCCCGCGCAACGCCCCGATCCAGTCCAGCCCCGCCGGCGCCGCGTCCTCGCGGATCCGCGCCTCGGTCAGCATCCCCCGGTCGCCCACCAGCACCACGGCGGAAAGCCCGAAACGCCGGCGCAGCTTCTCCACCTGCGCCCCCACCGTGCTCGGGTCGGCGACGTTGCCGGCAAACACCTCCGCCGACACCGGACAGCCCTCCCGGTCGCACAGCAATCCGAACTCGATTTGCAGCTTGTGCCGCTTGCCGTCGCGCGAGTGGCCGCGCCTGGCCAGCGGACACGAACGTCCTTCCATCCATACCGAAGTCAAGTCGTAGAGCACCAGGGCGCCTTCCGCGAGATGGCGCTTCGCCAAGCCGCGCTCGATGCGGTCCTGACGCGCAAGCAGCCAGTCCATGGACGCATACAGGTCGTTCTCGTCCAACGCCCCGAGCGCCAGCGTCTCGGCAAGGGTGTTGCGCGCCGTGTCCCCGGCAAGCCCGCGGGCGGTGGCGAGTTTCGAGCCGGGGTCGAGGATCCGCGCGGCGATCATCGCCAGCACGCGCTCGCGTTGCGGCGAGCGCTTGGGGTCGATGAGACGGTCGAGGCGGAGCTTGCGCAGCGTGCCGAGCACCGCCGCGACATGGCCGTGGGGGAGAGACCGCACGATGTCGAAGGCTTCGTCGCGCCCGACGAGGGGCTCGTCTTTGAGCAGCCGGCGCAAAGTCTCGACTTTCACCTTGGGCCACTTGGAGAGGTTGGCGAGGGTGCGTTTTTTGACTTTGCCGTTTTCGCGCCAGCCTTCGCGCAAGAGGATGGCTGGGGGCGAGTTGCGGTTGGGGACGGAGTCGATATACATGGCAACCATGATAATCGACATATTCAGCTTTTGCAACAGAAAAATGCGTTATTACATGGGAGCAGTCCGCGGGCTCCAAAATGGCATTTCTCTTGCAAATCAACCTTCTTGAGCGGCATATGGCTAGAAATCTTGTGGAACTTCAGGTTAAACGGAGCAAGACGCTCGAAATTGCGCATGGCGTCCTGAATGTCATGAACCGGATTCAGCATGATGAGTCCGAACTGTTGCTATGTATCCCCTGAATAATTCCATCCATGGAATCATTCATTGCCGCAAGACAAAAGCGCGGTTTTGTCTTGCTCCCGGATGCGATGGCTTGCGCTGTCGAATCCGGCGGCGCCTCTTGTATCACGGACCGGCGCCGCGGGGAAGCTCTGACTTGATCAGAGCTTCCCTATGAATAAATGATGTACGGTCGAATTTGTTCAATCCAGCGGTCTTCGTCGGTTTTGGCCAGATTGTCAAGATCGCCGGCTGCGGACGATGGGTCGTCCACCCACTCGCGCAGGGCCGGGCCGCCGTTGATCACATCGATGGGGAGCTTCCCTGTTTCATATTCATATGGGAAATCGCGCCAGAGCGGGTATTCCGGATAAAGTTGGCGAATGGCCTTGAAAGCGAGCGCGACAAGTCGCCAGGGCTTGAAGGCGAAGTGATCGTAATCCTTGCCGTCGGGATGGATTTGAATGCCGTTGCACAATGCGCCGGCATGTTTGTGAAAGGTGGGTTCGAACCAGCATTCGCGCAGCCGGCATCCCCGCAACCATGCGGGGGCCATGTCATGCATCTTCTCGAGAATCGAACGAGCATCGATGTCGGGAGCTCCGAACAGTTCCAGCGGACGCGTTGTGCCCCGGCCTTCCGACAATGTGGCGCCTTCGAGCATGACCGTGCCCGCATAGGCGCGCGCCATCGACAGCGTCGGCGCGTTGGGGCTCGGATTCACCCATGAGCGCTCCGCGACCGGCCAGCCGAAGCCCGGCGCCGCCGCCGGTCTCCAACCTTCCAGCGCAATTACGCGATAGTCGACATCCAGGCCGTAATGGTCGACAAACCAGCGCCCCATCTCGCCAAGAGTCAGGCCATGCCGCATGGGCATCGGCCCCGCTCCGACAAAACTTTCCCATCCCGGACGCAACAGCAGCCCCTCGGCGGGGCGGCCCGCCGGATTCGGGCGATCAAGCGCCCAGACGGATTTCCCGCGTTCGGCCGCCGCTTCAAGGACGTAAAGAAGCGTCGTGGCGAAGGTATAAATCCGGCAACCGAGATCCTGAAGGTCGAACAGGACAACATCGAAGCTGTCCATCATCTCGCTGGTCGGACGACGAACGTCCCCATACAGGCTGAATACCGGGATGCCGTGGACAGGATCGGTAAAATGCGGCGACTCGATCATGTTGTCCTGCTTGTCGCCCCGCAGCCCATGTTGCGGTCCGAACGCGGACGCGAGCCGGATGTCGCCGCATGCCGCCAGCGCGTCCAGCGAATGCGCGAGGTCGCCCGCAACCGACGCGGGATGCGCCACCAGCGCAACCCGCCGGCCGCCCAGCGGTCCGCGCAATTCCTTTTCCGCCAGCAGGCGGTCAATTCCGAAATTCATCATGCATTGGAGCCATGTCCGATGCCGGCGCGGGGCCGAGGCGGGCTGTTTCGCATCGCGCGGTCGCCTTGCCGAATCGAAAACAGGACAGGCCGGACGCGCCGGGCTCGGGCAAAGATAATCCAGATGACCGGACGATACCAGATTCCGCATGCAAGTCGGGCACGCTCCGATTTGCCGGAGCGTGCCCGCGGCGCATGGACGCGGCGACGGATTCGACGGCGCAAGCCGTTGAATTCGCAGGCAAGGCAAAACCATGCTCTTGATTTTGCGGCAATCAATGATGTCATGGGCGGAATGATTCAGAGGATACATGGTTTGATTATTGATTTAATACCATTAGAATACGGGCTGCGCTTTTTGCGCGATGTCGCCTTCCCGGGATTCGGGAAATATTTTCTTGAGCATGAGAGTCTGAAGCAAGGCATGCCTACGGAAAACGCAAGCGAACGATTCGCGGATATTGATCGTTGGTCTACCCGCAGCGCCGTCAGCGCCATGTTCGAGGCCCAATTGTCCGCGGTCGCGGCGGTCGGCCCCGAACTGGCAACGATAGCGCGGGCGGCGGAAGCGGCGTCCGGGCGCTTGCTGGAAGGCGGACGCCTGATATATGCGGGGGCGGGAACGTCGGGAAGAATCGCCGTGCAGGACGGCGCCGAACTTGGGCCGACATTCGGATGGCCGGCGGAGCGGGTGGCCTACGCCCTGGCTGGCGGCAGAGATGCGCTGGTGCGGAGCGTCGAACTTGCCGAAGACGATGCGGAAGCGGCGACGCGCGACCTCGAAGAACTGGCCGTCGCGAAAAATGACGTGCTTGTCGGCGTGGCGGCGAGCGGGCGCACCCCGTATACCGTCAACGCGATCGAACAGGCGAACGGCGTCGGCGCGCTGACCATCGGAATTTCGAACAATCATCCGTCGCCGCTGCTGGAAAAAGCGCAGATCGGCATTTGCGCCGAAACCGGGAGCGAAGTAATCGCCGGTTCGACGCGCATGAAGGCCGGCACCTCGCAGAAAGTCATTCTGAACCTGTTTTCGACAGCGGCGATGATTTGTTGCGGGCGCGTATACAAGGGCCTGATGGTCGATATGGCGATCTCCAATCAGAAGCTCAAGGCGCGGGCGGCAGAGATCATCAGGCAACTCGCGGGCGTTGACGCGGCAGACGCGGAAACAGCCCTGGACGCCGCCAGGGGCAATATCAAGCTCGGCGTTCTGCGCGCCTTGGGCATGGAGCTTGACGAGGCTGAACGGTCGCTGTCCCGGCACAGGGGCGTATTGCGCGACGCGATTCGCGATTTGAACGAGAATTCCGCATCGAAAGGAGGCGGCAAATGATCGATCTCTCCTCCAGCAAGACCAGCAACACCCCGCTATACATCCAGATAGCCAAAAGTATCCGCCGCCAGATCAACGAAGGTCAGATCGCAACGGGAGAGGCGCTCCCTTCCGAGCGCGACTTGTGCGAACTCACCGGCGCGTCGCGCGTAACGATCCGCAAAGCCGTTGATCAGCTCATCGACGAGGGACTGCTTTGGCGCAAGCAAGGATCGGGGACTTTCGTTTCCGAGCACATTGCAGTGCCGGCGACTTATCTTGGCGGATTTACGGAAGATGCGCGGGCCCGCGGTCAAGAACCCGGCTCGATCTGGCTGATCAGGAATTACGCCAATCCAACCAGGGAAGAGGCTGCGAAACTGATGATCTCGATGTCGTCCACAGTTGCGCGCCTGGGCCGCGTCCGCCTGTCGGGAGGCGAGCCCCTCGCGATCGAACATGCCGTTGTCGCCGGCTCCCACCTGCCGCCGATAGAAGAAATCGGGGATTCTCTTTATGCCGCGCTGGAGAAAAAGGGGAAAAGACCGCAAAAAGGCCGTCAGAAAGTCCGCGCTTCCCTCGCGTCGCCAACCGAGGCGGGACTTTTATCCATCCAGGAAAACAGCGAAGTATTGCGTATCGAGCGGGTTACATGGCTCGATGACGGCACCGTAATCGAATTCACGCGTTCCGCCTATCGCGGCGACAGGTATGAGTTTGTCTCCGACATAAGATGACGGCGGCGGCGACAGCAGGCGCTGCTTGCGGCAAGTCGGCTTGCGCTGCGCAATTGCTTCCGCCCGCCGCCAGAGATTCTGGAGATGCCGCCCCGGCGCAAACCAGCATTGCAATGGTATTAACCAATCAGGAATGCACATATCGTGACCGTTAGCCGACTCGCCCCCCCCGCAACCAGGATGTTCCAGGAAACCGGCGAGATTCCCGCGAGCATCAGGCGGCAAAAAACGCGCAATGCCGCGCTGGTCGGAAAAATCGCCGGGAAATTGAACAGGATCGCGCCGAAATTCATCGTGACCTGCGCTCGGGGAAGTTCCGACCACGCGGCGACCTATGCGAAGTATTTGTTCGAAACCCGGATGGGCCTGGCTGTTTGCTCGTTCGCCCCCTCCGTGGCGTCGCTTTACGCGGCGCAAACCGATATGCGAGAGGCTGTTTTCATCGCGATTTCCCAATCCGGCAGAAGCCCGGATCTGTTGAGCGCGGCGCGGGCCGCGAGAGCGGGCGGCGCATACGTCGTGGCCGTCGTGAACGACGCGGCCAGTCCGCTTGCCAGCCTGGCGGAAGATGTCCTGCCGATCGGCGCAGGCCCGGAACTGAGCGTCGCCGCCACCAAATCCTGCATCGGAGCGATGGCGGCGCTTTATCACTTGTGCGCGGAGCGGCTGGGCGAAGATGCAATGCTCGATGCGCTCGCAACGCTGCCGGAAACGCTTTCGCAGGCATGGTCGCTCGATTGGCCGCAAGCTTTCGCGCCGCTGCGCAGCGCTCGGCAAGCGTTGATACTGAGCAGGGGCATCGGTCTCGCCGGGGCGCAGGAAGCGGCCCTGAAACTGAAAGAGACCTGCATGATCCAGGCCGAAGGATTCAGCGCCGCCGAAGTTCGCCATGGTCCCATGACGATTGTCGGCGAAGAATTTCCGGTGATCGCCATCGCGACCTTTGACGCTTCCCAGGAAAGCATCGACAGCGTTTCGCGAGAGTTTCTCGGTCGCGGCGCGCGCGTGCTCGTTGCCGGCGAACCCGTGGACGGCGCATTGCTGCTGCCGGTACCGCGCGCGCCCGACTCGAACTTGCAACCGCTAGTGTTCTTGCAGGCGTTTTACAAGTTCGCCAACGCCTTGTCGCTTGCTCGCGGACTCGACCCGGATCACCCCAGAAATCTCAGCAAAGTGACGGAAACGGTATAGGAAAGCTCTGATCAAGATCAGAGCTTTCCTGCGGCGCATGGATGGAATTATTCAGCGGATACTTGAGAGATTGGTATGCGACGTTTAGTGTTTGCCAACGGACGTATCGTAACGCCGAACGGGATAATCGAACAAGGCTCTGTTGAAGTATGCGAAGGCCTTGTCGCCGGCGTGAAGAACTCTATCGCGGAGGATCGTTCAAGCGGCGGCTTCATCGACCTCGGCGACGATTACCTGTTGCCGGGATTCGTGGACGTGCAGGTCAACGGGGGCGGAGGATTGCTCTTCAATGACGAACCGAGCGCGGCGACAGCGATCGGGATCGCGGAGGCGCACCGCGCTTTCGGCACAACCAGCCTGTTGCCGACCTTGATCAGCGACGACCTCGACAAGGTCGAGCAGGCCATCAGGGCCATCGACGGAGAAGTCGGACGAAATACGCCGGGCATCGCGGGCGTCCACATAGAAGGCCCCTTTTTGAATGTCGAGAAAAGAGGCATCCACGACAAGCGCAAGTTGCGGAAACTGTCGAACGAAGCCATCAGGATCCTGACATCGGCCGAACACGCTCAAGTGGTTGTCACGCTGGCTCCGGAATGTGTCCGACTGGATCAGATATCGCGTCTTGCGGAAAGCGGCGTCAAGGTCTGCGTCGGACACACGAACGCGACCTTTGACGAAACTCGAGGCGCGCTTGCGGCGGGCGCTTCCGGTTTCACCCATCTTTTCAACGCCATGACTTCAATGCAATCCCGAAGACCGGGCGTCATTCCGGCGGCTCTGGAATCCAACGCATTTTGCGGCGTCATCGTCGACGGCAAACACGTTCATCCAGCGATGCTGCGATTGGCGTTCCGGGCGAAATCGGACCGGCGACTAATGCTTGTTACCGACGCCATGCCTGTCGTCGGCGCGGATATGGATCATTTCTACCTCGACAGCCGCCGCATCGAGATCAAGAACGGCGAGTGCCGCTCCGAAGACGGAACGCTCGCCGGTTCCGCGTTGTCCATGATCGAAGCCGTGAAGAATGCAATGTCGATGCTTGATCTGAGCATTCAAGAAGCATCCGTGATGGCGAGCCGGACGCCTTCTTCGTTTCTGGGCATTGAAGACCGCATCGGATCCATAGCTCCCGGGCGGCGGGCCGATCTGTTGCGGGTTTCGCCAACGCTCGCAATTCGTCAAGTCTGGATCGGCGGCGTCGAACAATGAATAATTCCATGGATGGAATTATTCATCCGAGCGGGCCAATATCAGCGCCCCATCCAGCGAGTCGCCTTTGGGTTCGGTAAGTCTTGCGGCGGTTCGTTCGCGCAGCCAGGGTTGCAATCGCCGGGACAATCCGCCGACCAGCGCGCATCTGGGAGCGCCCTTCTCGAAAACCGTTTCGATAAAACGCTCAACATGCTTGACCGCGTCCTCCACGATCGAGCGCGCGATTTCATCGTTCTTTTCGGCATAATCCATGATCATGGGGGCGAAAGCCGCGTAGTCCTTCGGCGTCGCCTCGTCCATCCATTTGATCGCGCGCCCGGTATCGTGATCGAATTTTGCTGTCACCGCGGCGCTCAACGGCGTGGGCCTGGTTCGGCCATCGAGCGCCCGCAAGGCGTGCCGCATCGCGCTGAGTCCGAGAGCCGCGCCGCTGCCTTCGTCGGAAATCGGGAATCCGTAGCCGCCGATCGTAGTATTGGCATCGCCGATCTTGATATGTGCGACGCTGCCGGTGCCCAAGACCAGAGTAGCCCCGTCCTCGCCGAGGTGCGCGCCGAGATTCGCGATCGCGGCATCGGTTTCGAGACGAACGGACCGAAAGGGAAAATCGAGCCGGGAAACCGCTCGCAGCATTCCCGGACGGGAAATACCGGCGATGCCCATTCCCGCGTCGATTGACGGCATGTCGCTCTCGTCAAGTCCCGCCGCGGCAATGGCGTCCCGCGCAATGGACATCAATACGGCGTGGAGGTTTTCAAGGCCGATGCGGGCATTCGCCGTTCCGGCTTTCGCCTCTCCCAGGACGGCGCCGCGGCGATCGGTCAACCGCGCCCTGGAGTGGCTGCCGCCGGCGTCGATGCCGAGAAAATATCGCATGAATCAGTCCAACCCTGTTCTTCGCGCCAGCCTGTTCGTCCCGGCCATGCACGCGATCATGGAAACGCCGACTCCGATCAGCAACTGCCACGGAAAAGACAACGATTTCAGTTGAACCCACAAACCGAGCGAGTCGACCACGTAGCTTTGCTGCACAAGAATCGTCGCAAATCCTGCGACAAGCGCCGCAATTACTGAAACTGACGATCCTCGATCAGTGAAGAACGCCGTGAAGAAGACGCCGATCAGTCCGGCGTAGGCGAACGACATGACCGCCAGGGCAAACTCGAGCAGGGCCATATCGGTGTAGCGCTGCCAGTAAAAGCACAAGACAGCCATCGCCGAGAGGAGAACGGCGAACAAGAGCATGCCCCATCGGCCGGCGGCTACGTAATGTTCAGGGCCGCTGTTTGCGCCCGCCTCCTTCCAGGGGCGGTAAAAATCGCTGACCAGGACCGATGACATGGCGCTCAAGCCGGAATTCATTGTTGAAATGGCGGCGGCTACAATGCCGGCGGCAGCTAATCCGCGCACGCCGTCAGGCATCTCGGACAATATGTAAGACATGAATACGGTAATACTCTCTCCGTTGAATTCCGGCATCAGTTCGCCGCTGCCTGTCGAGGCCATCAATTCTGGCCGCTCATATAGCAAGTGTAAAAGCTGTCCGATCGTCACAAAGACGAAAACGATCGGAATTGCTGCCAGGGACGAGGTTACCAGGGCTTGCCCGCCCGCCTTGGCGTCCCGGCAAGTCAACAGCCGTTGAGTGACATCCTGGTCCATCCCGAAACTGCCGACATTGAGAAGAAAAACGCCGGTAATGATCGCCCAGAATGTAAAAGGCTTTGAAAAATCCATCGAGAAGTCAAACAAGACAAGCTTGTTCAATCCTTCCGGCGTTTCACGCAGGGCCGCGATCATTTCAGCCGGAGTCAGCGACAACTGCGACCAAAGGCTGAACAAGGCGATCAGCGCGGCGCCGAAGTAAACGATGAACTGCCCAAGATCGCTCCAGATGACGGAACGAACGCCTCCCATCAGGGCTATGCCGAGAGAGAAAACCGCTATCGCGAAAATCGCCAATATGACGCTTTGCGGTTCGATGTCAAAGAACAGCATCATCGCAACCGCGGTCGCCGCGATATAAATGCGCGCCCCGCTCGCAAACACGCGGCCGACAAGATACATCGCGCCGGCCGCCTGTTTCGCTCCGTCGCCATAGCGAATTGCGAGCAATTCGTAGACTGTCGTCACTTTCAGTTCGTAGAATCGCGCCAACAGGTATCGCGTTGCAAACAAGGCCGCCAGGACAGCGCCGACAGAAGATCCAAGATAGGTGTAGTCGCTGCGGAAACCGTAATCGGGTCCGCCGAGAAAACTGGCCGCCGATTGGGTCGTCGCGATGACCGAGAACATGACCAACCAGGCAGACATTTGATTTCCGCCGAGAAAGTACTCCTGCATTGATCTGGTTGCTCTGCGGGACAACGCCACCCCGCCCCCGATCACCGCCGCGACATAAAGGATGATAATCAACCAGTCGACCAATGTCAGCGGCGTTGACATACTATCGACTACACCATCAACAACTTCGGCGGCGCATCCGTGCGCTGCGGGAAAGCTCTGACCTGTAAGGGCTTTCCCGAAGATCAGATGGCATCATCGCCTTGCTTCAAAGCTTCACTCAACTGATACACCGCCATCGCATAAAGCTGGCTATGGTTATAACGAGTAATGACATAGAAATTCTGCATGCCAAGCCAGAATTCATCACCTTGCTTTCCCGCAAACCGTATTGGTGTTACCTGCTGTTCTCGATCCAGCTCTCCCAGCGCCGCAACCACGCCTAACGCCTCCAACTCGGCGATAGACTTATTGGGTTCCAGAGACACGTTGAAGATCTCCTGCGGTACGCCGGCAGCTTCCGCCGGGAAAGCAATATCGGCATCGCGTTGCCAGCCATGTTCATGCAGGTAATTGGCGACACTGCCAATGGCGTCTGTCGGGTTTTCCCAGATATCCCGAAAACCATCGCCATCAAAGTCAACGGCGTAATGACGATAACTGCTGGGAATAAACTGCCCGAGCCCCATGGCGCCGGCATAAGACCCCTTGAGGCTGGCGATTTGCTTCTCTTCTTCCTGGACAAGTCGAATGAACTGTTCGAGTTGACCTAGAAAGAAGTCGGACCTGGGCGGGTAGTCGAAGGACAGGGTCGCCAGCGCATCAAGAACGCGATAAGTACCGCTGAATTTGCCGTACATGGTTTCAACGCCAATGATGGCGGTGACAATTACCGGCGGCACACCATAGATGCTATAGGCTTCCTGCAATGCTTCATGATGTTCCGACATGAACCTGATGCCGGATCGAGTCCGCTCTTCTGTCAGGAATATATCCTGATATTCTGCCCAGGAAAGCTGTTTTTCTGCCGGACGACTGATCGCATCAATAACACTTTGCTGATATTCCGCTTGCCCGAGGATCGAAAGCAGTTCACTCTCATCGAAATCACCTTCCTCAGCCAGTTCACGTACAAACTCCCGCACCTCGGGACGGCTGGAGTAATCATCGGATAACGCCGTCAACGGGAACATCAACAACAAAAGAGACAGAAGAAACTTGTGCATCATGAAATTATCCTGTAGTGCGTATTAGTGAAGCTCTGATTTGTTTTGCGACAATGAATAATTCCATGGATAGAATTATTCAGAGGGTACCCGGCGCGAATCAGTATGTCAACACTCGCAAACAATGTCACCCTCCTTTCAATGAATCACAATTTGGCGGCGCAATCAACATCCATCGCGAGGAGTGGTGAATTTTTCGCCAGGGTTTGTGATTTCATGGAATTTCAGAACCTCATGTTCAAGCCGACCGCATAGCGGCGTCCGTGATTGAATAGCCCCAAGGGACGGCCGGGATCCGGCAAACCATTATCTTTACTCGCATACCAAGTTATCTGTTCGTCACCCAGGTTGATAACTTGCAATATCAGATTGACATCGTCTGTTATTGCATAGCTGGCGTTGAAATCGAACTGACCAAAATCACCTTTATATCCGTACAAGCCTCGAGCAACGGTGCCCAAGTCATACCGGTATTCGGAACGGAAGGTATAAGACAAGCGAGCTCCCAGGCCGTAAGCTTGATAGTACACCGTTGCGTTGTATGTGTCTTCCGAATGGTCAAGCAAAACTTCTTCCTCGCCAGCCGCAACCTGTTCCGGCGTTTCCTCCAAATCAGCGTCCGCGTAAGTATAGTTGGCTTGCACGCCGAAACCATAGGCAATATCTTGCTGATAGTTAACCTCAAACCCTTCGATGGTGCCGCCCAGGCCGTTGACAGGTCGAGTCAACTCGAACTCTCTTTGTACAACTACAACTTCACTTCCTACTTCTGCGTAGTCCCGTATTGCCGTAAATTCTTCTGTGGTGATGTAAGACTCGATATCTTTGTGGAATAAACCAAATGCCAGGAATGAAGAGTCATCGATATACCATTCAGCAGAGAGGTCATATTGCGTCAGGCGAAATGGCTTCAAATCCGGGTTTCCTTCAAGACCAACACATCCCCTGGTGCCACAGGTGCGAATCTCGCGAGCAGTCACGCTATCGTAATTTGGACGAGAAAGCACCTTTGCCGCCGCGAAACGCAAGATGACATCTTCATATCCAACATAGTTTATGTTAATGCTGGGCAAGACATCGGTATAGTTGTTTTGAACTCTGGCGTCTTCTACATTTCTTGGCCTCCATACAGGCTCTTCATATCGCTTGACCACTGAGTTCGTCCTGGTTTCAACCGCGCGCACGCCCAGGTTACCTCGGAAATTTTCTGTTTCAAAGTTGGCTTTCAAATAGGCGGAATATACTTCCTCATTCAAGTTGAAGCGATGCTGTAAGTGATCAAATGACCTATTGGCCAAACCATCTTCCGGATTGGCATTCTGCCACTTCTCGAGCTCGGCTATATTAAAGCTCCACAAATGAGCCGGCGTAGCACCAACCAGAAAATTATCTAATGGAGCACCGGCAAAGCTAGCCAAAGTTACGCCTTCTTCATCAAAATCTCTTTTGATAAGGTTCGCAGCTTTGTTATGCTCTCGAAATTTAACCCCAGTCTCGATGCTTGAGAAGTAATCGTTATTCAAGTTGAACAAGACATCAGATTGCAGGTAAGTCTCATCAGATTCGTTGCGGATTTTGTTGAAGTGAGTGTAGTAAAACCTGTAATCGTCTGGTGTTAGACCATCATCCAGCGTTACTTCCATAACACCTGAAGTCAGGTCGAAATCGATGCCTGTTTCAGTTGAGAATGTGGCGGCCCTGTCGCTCGCAAAACCATCAGCGAAACTATGACCAACCTGAAAAGACACTTGCCAAGTTTCTCGATCCAAAGTTGTCTTCAAGTCAAATGCCGTTGTTTCGAATTCACCTTGATACGCGCCTGAATCATAAACACCAGCAGTCAGATCAAGTCGGCCGGGAATAGAACAACACGATGGTATCTGACCTTTAACTACCGTGCCGTCTTCAATTGTAAGCACTTCATCAGCGCTAAGAGCGGCGGCAAGGCTGGGAAATGCAAATGAATATATGCCTTGGGATCTGTGTTCTGTAACTGAGTTCAATGCTGTAAATACTACATCCAGGTCGTTTCTCGGTGCGAACTGCAAAGTTACGAAAGGCGTATCCAGACTATAGTCGCTACTGTATTGGTTGGCGCCTACATGAACCGGGATACGTTCTGTAACGCCGTCAGAGTCATAATCTGTTGGCCGAAAATATCCGGCAAGATTCCGTTTCGCATTAAGCAGTGTTTCGCTATCTTTATGCACATAAGCCACATTAAACCCGAAAGTTTCAGCGTCGTTTTTCCATGAATACAAACCAGACAAATGCGGCTTGTTCTCCCCAGCATTGTCAAAATGGAAATATCTGGCTGAAACAGCGCCCGAATTGGCGTCAGCGTCCAATGGCCTGCGTGTCCTTACGATCACCGTGCCGCCAACAGAACCTTCATCAACGTTGGCTTCTGCTGATTTGTGAACTTCCAATGTTTCAACCAGCTCGGTAGGCAATAAAAAATAGTTGAAGCTACGGTCACGAAGCTCTCCAGTCCTGTTGCTGGATGTTGCTGACGCGATTTGTTGATTATTCAAAAGAGCCCGGTTCAAGTGAGGAGCAGTGCCACGAATACTGACGCGGACACTTTCACCGGTTCGCTCGTCTTTTTCTACTTGAACTCCGGTGATACGTTGCAAGGCATCAGCAACATTGATGTCCGGGAATTGACCAATATCTTCCGCTGAAACGGCATCAACGATAGTGTCGGACTCTTTTTTGATGCCGATATTCCTTCTTAGCGAGTCCCGATAGCCGATCACTTCAATGAGTTCAATTTCCCGACGCGCTTCCTCCGACTCTTCAGTTTGTTGAGCATTCGCAGGAAAAGCCAAGCTGGAAAATAACGCCAGGCACATGATCTTTTGCAAAATCAATTTTTCATCTTTCATCTTTCTCGCCCCCACTTGCAATGTTCGAAGAAACGTAAGCGATGCGGACGGAGCGCCGTCCGAACCAGCCGCGGGCGGCCGCGCTTCGCGCAGGAAATCGGTCGCCGCGGCGCAGCCGCCGACATGGCCCGGCGCGGCAATCTCTCGCTCCCGCCAAAGGCGTCGTCCGGACAATTCCGAACAGGCGGCGACCTGTTCGCGCAGACAATGCCCGAAGGGGACCGGCAGCCGGAGTCTTGGCGACCGCGAACCGCGCCGGGCGGAAGATCGCAGTCCGCGCTGGAGATGTTTGCGCGCGGCCTTCCGGCGCAGGCCGGTTTGCCGGACAACTTCAGAGATGCCCGGCCCTTGTTTCATGGATATATGCATCATGATGATCTCCCGCAGTTCGATCATGGCTGTGCTCCCCGAAAATCCAGGGGGCATTGCTACTTTGTCTTGACGGAATATATTACCAATGTAATATCAATGCAAGTCCAGCTCGGCAATTCCCGCAACCTCTTGCCTGAGAAGTTCTAACCGCTTGAATTTATTGCAAAAAGCTTGATTCTGGCGGCAAAGGACTGGCCTCCGGACAGGTTTGCGGTTACCAGAATATTCCCAAAACTGCTTTTCGGGCCGGACCGCTGACGGCATCTGCCGCATTTTCGAGCCTGAGCGAATTCGACGCTCTTCGCTCGCGGCTCGCGGGCGGGAACCCGCCAGGGAGTTTATCGTTGACGGCAGTGAAACGCCGGTCCCCGCCGGCGAGTCCGCATGGGCGAATGTGGTAGATTCCGGGCCGGATCTGGAGGATGCGGATGGACGCGAACAAGAAGATTCCCGGACCGCTGATGCTCGACCTGCGCGGACCGATGCCGACGGCCGACGAGCTTGAGTTGCTGCGGCGCGACTGTGTCGGCGGCGTCATCCTGTTCGCGCGCAATTACCGTTCGCCGGGGCAATTGCGCGAATTGACCGACGCCGTCAGGCAATGCGCGCCGCATCTGTTGATCGCGGCAGATCAGGAAGGCGGGCGCGTGCAGCGATTCCGCGACGGCTTCGAGCCCTTGCCGCCGCTGCGCAGAATCGGCGAAGTTCATGCCGCGGACGCCGGCAAGGGTCTGGCGCTGGCGCGGGACTGCGGCTGGGTCATGGCCGGGGAGGTCGTCAAGGCGGGGCTGGATTTCAGTTTCGCCCCGGTGCTCGATCTGTACGATCCCGCATCGCCGGTCATCGGCGACCGCGCGTTCGCCGCCGACCCGGAAGCGGTCGCCAGTCTGGCCCGGGCCTATATCGACGGCATGTCGCGGGCGGGCATGGCGGCCGTCGGCAAGCACTTTCCGGGCCACGGCAAGGTCGACGCGGATTCCCACGTGGAATTGCCGGTCGATACGCGCAATGAAGAGGAATTGAGATCCCGCGACTTGCTGCCTTTCGTTCGCTGCCGCGAGTCGCTGGCCGGCATCATCCCGGCCCATGTGATTTATCCCGCCTTGTGCTCCGAGGCCGCGGGCTTTTCCCGTTATTGGCTCAAGACCGTGCTGCGCGGGGAGATCGGTTTCGCGGGATCGATTTTCAGCGACGACCTGAGCATGAACGCGGCCCGCGCCGCCGGCGCGATCGAGCGCCGGCTCGAGCGGGCGCTGGCGGCGGGCTGCGATATGCTGCTGGTCTGCAACGCTCCCGCGGACGCGCTGCGGGCGGCCGACTGGCTGGAAAGGGAAAAGATCCCCGACAATGACGCCTTGCGGCGCATGCGGGCCAGGCCCGCGCCGGCGCCGGACGCCGAAGCATGGCGACGGGCGGTCGCGGGAGTTCGCGCACTGGCGGCGGCGCGAGGAAACTGAAGTATCCTCTGAATAATTCCATCCATGGAATTATTCATTGCCGCAAGACAAAAGCGTGGTTTTGTCTTGCTCCCGGATTCGATGGCTTGCGCCATCGAATCCGGCGGCACATCCATGTGCCGCAGGGAAGCTCTGACTTGATCAGAGCTTCCTGAACGGAAGTCCGGGAAAGCGCCGGAGTCTTGCCGGGTCCGACCAACCGCTCGCATTGGACAACTTTTCGAGTTGGACATATCGCCGCAAAATGCTTATTCTTGGCGAGACGTACGCACCTGACGGCGGGCTCGGTCTGATCCCGCCGCTTCGATGCATGCTCGCCATGACCGCGACCGGCCAACCGAGCGGTCGAATTCAAACTCTGTTAGGGGAAAGATAATGTTCAGACAGAAGAAGACGGCCAGGGTTCTATCGCCCGCGATAGCGCTGGCTCTTTTGGCTCCCGCTGTTTACGCGCCGGCGACGCTGGCGCAGGAAAACACGGCCGATCTCGAAGAGATCATCGTAACCGGCGCGCGCGGCCGACCACGGACGGTTTCCGATTCGCCCGTGCCTGTCGACGTATTCAGCGCCGACGAAATCGAAGCGATTTCGTATACCGACACCAACGACATCATCAAGACGCTGGTGCCCTCCTTCAATATTTCCCGCCAGCCGATCTCCGACGGCGCGACATTCATCCGTCCGGCGGAATTGCGCGGCATGCCGACCGACAAGACCCTGGTGCTCGTCAACTCGAAGCGGCGCCATCGGGCGGCGCTGGTGTCGATCGGCGGTTCGGGCACGCAAGGTCCGGACATGGCCACGATTCCGGCCGTGGCGATCCAGAATATCGAGGTTCTGCGAGACGGCGCGGCGGCGCAATACGGCTCGGACGCCATCGCCGGCGTGATCAACTTCCTGCTGAAGAACAACCGCGAAGGCGGCAGCGTCAGCATCGACACCGGTCAATACAGCGAAGGCGACGGCGCCTCGACCACGGTGCAGGGCAATATCGGCCTGCCCCTGGGCGATAACGGATTCCTCAGCATCTCGGGGGAATTCTACGAAGCCGACCAGACCACCCGCGCGGAACAATATTGCGGCTCCTGGTTCTGTCTCGACCCGAACAATCCGACCTACCAGGACTTCATCGACAACACCTACACCTCGGACGGGCTGGAAAAAACCCGCATCGACTACGCCACGGACCCGACGTTCCTGAGCAATATCCACAAGGCCAATATCGGCGACGGCGATGTCGTGCAGCCCTGGGGGCAACCGCCCGCGGAAGCCGCCCGGGTGTTCTTCAACGCCGGCATCGATCTCGACGGCAATAACGAACTGTACGGCTTCGGCAACTTTTCCGACAGCAGCAGCAACGGCAGCTTCTTCTATCGTTATCCGTACAACGGCACGATCGAGGAGTTGCGCGAACCGGACGGCTCGATCTATTTCCCGCTCGAGAAGCATCCCGGCGGATTCACCCCGCGCTTCTTCGGCGATGTGCGCGACGTGTCGATCGTCGGCGGCGTGCGCGGCGAGATGGACAACGGCCTGGCCTACGACTTCAGCGCCCGCAGCGGCGAAAGCGAAATCCAGTACACGCTGAGCAACACGATCAATCCTTCGATGGGTCCGGATTCGCCGACATCGTTCCGTCCGGGCGACCTGGTCAACAGCGAAACCCAGTTGCAGGCGGACTTCAGCTATGAACTCGACAACGGCGCGCTGTTCGCATTCGGCGCCTCCTGGATGGACGAGTCCTATGAAGTCGTGGAAGGCGAGCCGGATTCCTATCGCGCCGGCCCCCACGCAACGCCCGACCCGCACGGTCTGTGCAATGACGACGGCACGGCGAGCGCCAAGGGCACGCAGGCGATCGCCGGCGGCTCGTCCCTGGATTGCTCGAACAGCGCCGATCCCGTATTCCGGGTGGTCGGCGTGGGCTCCAACGGCTTTCCCGGCTATTCGCCCGAGTTCTCCGATGTCTATGAGCGCAACTCCTACGCGCTTTACGGCGATGTCAGCGGCGATGTCAGCGATGTCCTGTTCCTGCAAGGCGCGGTGCGCTACGAGGACTACGACGACTTCGACGCGGAACTCGTATGGAAACTCGCGGCCCAGCTCGACGTGACCGACACTTTCGGCGTGCGCGGCTCGATCGGCACCGCTTTCCGCGCGCCGACGCCGGGCCAGCAAGGCACGACCAACGTCTCCACGCGGCTGCCGGACGGCTTCCCCGTGGCGACCGGCCTGTTCCCGGCGGGCGGCCCGATCGCCCAGGCCCTGGGCGCGGTGCCGCTGAAGCCCGAGAAGTCCGACAACTACACTCTCGGATTCACCGCCGAAGTGCTCGAGCAAATCGACCTGACCGTGGATTTCTACCGCATCGACGTGCAGGATCGCACCCGGGCGGTATCCACTCGGGACGTGTCCACCGATCCGACTTCGGGAGACGCGTATCAGAACTATCTCGCGCTTTCCAACGCCGGGGTAGTCGGCGCCGAATCCATCGGCGGGGTGTTCTATTTCGCCAACGGCTTCAATACCAGCACCCAGGGCATGGATATCGTGGCGACCACGCCGATCGATTGGGGCTCCATGGGCGTCACCACGCTGACCGCCTCGTTCAACTTCACCGAAACGAAGTTCGATACCGATCCGAGCGAGTACCTGAACGCCGAGGACAGGTACGACTTCGAGAACTTCGATCCGAACTGGCGCGGCGTCATCACCGCCAGGCACGAGGTCGATCAGCTCAGCCTGATCGGCCGCCTGAGCTATTACGGCGAGTCCACCAACTCCCAGGGCGGCACCTCGTTCCAGACTTTCGATCCGATCTGGTATACCGACATCGAGGCGCAATATCGTTTCAACGATACCTTCAGGCTGTCCCTCGGCGGCAGGAATATCTTCGACGAGTATCCCGCGCAGGACGCCATCGGCGATTACTGCTGCGGCCGTCTGTATTCCTCGGCAACCGGAATGGATTGGCAGGGAGCGTATTACTACGGTCGCCTGACGGTCGATTTCTAGGCAATGCTCTGGATAATTCCATCCAAGGAATTATCCAGAGCCGCAAAACAAAAGCGTGATCTTGTTTTGCTCCCCGGGGAAGCTCTGATCGAATCAGAGCTTCCCCGGGCATATCGATCCGGTTTTCAGCAGCAAGCACAGGGGCGGCCATGACCGCCCCTGTTTCCTGGGAAGCTTGCATCCCGGTCGACAGGCTCCCGGATATCGGGACTCGGCGAGCGTGTCGCATATTGTCGACAGATCAAGGGAATCGCCTTGACAACTTCTGAAATTCCATCCAATGGAATCATTCGTTGCCGCAAGACCAAAACGCGGTTTCGCCTTGTTCGCGACGATGCCCGCGCGCCGCAGGTCGGCACTGACAAATCAGGGCTTTCCTTTCTGAAAGCGGGAGGAACAATGAGAGCCGCAGACCGGGCGCCTTGCATATGCTGGCGACAACGCAGGCTTCCGCTTTCCGCTCGACCCCGAGGCCGGCACGGCACCCAGGCGGCGTCTTTCGCGGCCTTGCTCCGAGGTGAGACCTCCGCGGTCGTACAGGAACCGAAACCTCTCGAACTGGATAACCGGACCTTTCAGTATGCCGACAGCGGCGGCGTCGACAAGCCGCGCATCGCGCAGGCCGGCATCGAAATAGCCGACTGAGGCGCCAACATGATGTCAAGCCGAAGGAACTTTCTTGGCGCAAGCATCCAGGCCGGCGCGGCCGCGCTGGCCATGTCCGGCATCGCGCGGCGCGCATTCGCCGCGGCCCTGCCGGCGGATATCACGGCGTTTTCCGCGATCGACCTTTCCACCGCCATTGCCGTCCGGGAAGTCAGTTGCCGGGAAGCGATGCAGGCCTATCTGACAAGAATTCACCGCTACAACCCCGTCTACAACGCCATCGTCGGCATGTTGCCCGACGCCGAATGTCTCGCGCTGGCGGAAATCGCGGACGGCGAACTCGCGCGCGGACAATATCGCGGCTGGATGCACGGCATGCCACACGCGGTCAAGGATCTCGCTCCCGCCGCCGGGTTGCCCTACACCAGCGGTTCGCCGCTGTTCAAGGACCGCATCGCCGCGCAGGACGGCGCCGTGGCGACCCGCATGCGCGCCGCGGGCGCGATCTTCATCGGCAAGACCAATACCCCTGAATTCGGACTCGGTTCGCAATCCTACAATCCGGTCTGGGGAGCGACCGGCTGCGCCTACAATCCCGAACTGACCAGCGGCGGCAGCAGCGGCGGCGCGGCCTGCGGCATGGCCGCGCACATGCTTCCCGTCGCCGACGGCAGCGACATGATGGGTTCGCTGCGCAATCCCGGCGCATTCAACAACGTGATCGGCTTTCGTCCCAGCGTCGGCCTGGTCAGCGGCGCCGATCCCTTCTCCCGCGCCTTGTCGACTGCCGGCCCGATGGGAAGGAATACAGCCGATACCATTCGTTTGCTGCGCACGCTGGCGTCCGAGCCGGGTCCGGAGCAACCGGCCGCATTGCGCCGCGCGCTGCTGCCGGACGCGGAGGAATATCGGCCGCTGGAACCGGCCGGCCTGCGCATCGGCTGGCTCGGCGATTACGAAGGCTACCTGGCGATGGAGCCGGGCATCCTGGCATTGTGCGAAAGCAATCTGGCCGCGCTGGCGGCCAACGGCGCCGTCGTCGAACCGGTCGCGCCGCGCTTCGACATGGCGGAACTTTTCCAATGCTGGCTCGACCTGCGCAACCAGGGCCGCATCGGCATGCGCCAGTATTACGAAAACCCCGAGCTGCGCCCGCTGCTCAAACCGGAACTCGTCTGGGAAATCGAAATGGGTTACGCGCTCGACGCCGACGATATCTACCGGGCCGACGCGACCCGGCGGCGCTGGTACGCCGAAGTCAACCGGCTGTTCGAAACCTTCGATTTCCTGGCGCTGCCCACCGCCCAGGTTTTCCCGTTCCCGAAGACCACGCCCTGGCCCGCGGAGATCAATGGCCGCGCGATGGATACTTATCATCGCTGGATGGAAGTCGTGATCGGCGCCAGCCTCGCCGGAATTCCGGCGGTGAACGTGCCGGTCGGATTCGATGCCGCCGGAAGGCCGATGGGCATGCAGGTCATGGCCCCCTTCGCCCGCGACCGCAAGACGCTCGAGTTCGCCTTGACCTGGGAACAACTCACCGATCACCTCCGCCGCCGCCCGGACCTGACGGCGATTTAGCAGGCGGCGAAAAACTCCCGCAAAATCCGTTTATTAGCCCATAATCGGCGTTTGTCGCTCTGATACGCGTTGAGCAAGGCAAATTTGCGCCGATATCGCCACATGGCCCCGCAGCGAGACTTGCTTTACCCATTGCCATGCACTCTCCGGCACTTTACGGATGAATTCGATCAAATGAGACTGCGTAGATGCCTTATTGCCACTTTTTATTGGCATACGCACTTGAAATCTGCCTTTTACAATCATATGATTGCTGGAAGCGGAAGTCCTGATTGATGACGATGCCGAGCGATTCGACAAGAAATCAATTGGCTCTTCTCGCCCGAAGGGCTGATGCTCGAGTAACTGCATTCAGCAAAGAGCGCCCCACGGACTGGCGTCCGCAACAGGTGCGCAATCCAAACGGAGTGCTTGATGCCTATTTTACGGAGGCCGCGGCATGGGAACTCGTCGCGGCGCGACTCGAAGACGGGCATCCAGTCGAGACAGTGACACTGCGCAAGCCGAAAGGGGCCACGGGATACGTGATGAAAATCGACCTTGAGCCCGGATGGCCGCGACTCTACGTCAAACTCCAACTGGGATCTGGAAAGATCATCGGGCGCAGTTTTCACTATTCTGAACAGAAAGATTGAGGGAATCAGCAAATGGATCCAAAAGACAACGATACTCCGCGACAAGTTCGCGCGCGCATGCGGGCGGTGGAGCCGATATCGGCTTGCCCCCTGTGCGGCAGCAATGAAGATATCGCGACCATGTGGAATATTCACGAATTCGATTACGGAGCCAGCGAATACTCTGTCGAGTTGAAGGCTCGAATACCGGCGCGCCGGTGTGACTCGTGCGACTTCGAATACCTGGATGAGGAAGCGGAACGATTGAAGCACATCGCGGTCTGCGATCATCTTGGCGTTTTGCCGCCCGATGAGATTCGGAGAATCAGAGAGAATCATGGAATGACGCGGGCAGCCTTTGCTCATCTGACAGGGCTTGGCGAAGCATCGCTGAATCGATGGGAAAATGGGCTTTCCATCCAGTCGCATGCTAACGACCGATACCTTCGCCTGCTCGCGAGCCCTGAGACCATTGCAAGATTGCAGAATTTCGCAGCGGCCAGAACTTCGGCATCGAACATGCCTGTCGTGGCAGCGGACAGATTTCGGTCTGTAAAAGTAACCGAAGCCCTGCGGAGGGAACAGGCTGCCTTTCGCTTGCGTCCGGCTGCGTGACCGCACATGTACATTACGACGTTCTATTCCTTCAAAGGCGGCGTAGGCCGCACAATGGCCCTCGTGAATACCGCGGTCGCCCTCGCCCTGCGCGGGCGTCGAGTGCTGGTCGTGGATTTCGATATCGAAGCACCGGGACTGGATACCTTTGACGTGTTGCGACCGCAAAAAGATGTTCCCGGGCTCATCGACTTTGTTGCTCAGTATATAAAGTCTGGAAAAGCTCCAGACGTTTCCGACTACCTCGGAAAATGTCCAGAAATCGGCGAAGAAGGCGGAGAAATATGGATCATGCCTTCAGGAAGAAGTCATATCTATACAGAAACATTAAGTCAGATTGATTGGATGGGATTGTATGAGAGAAATGAAGGTTACTTGTTATTCGAAGATATAAAAGAGCAATGGTTTAATACTGTTAATCCAGATTATGTCTTGATTGATTCTCGCACTGGGCATACTGATTCAAGCGGGATTTGCACTCGACAGCTTCCTGATTCCGTTGTCATCCTGTTCTTTCCTAATGAACAGAATCTTCGCGGCCTGACTCAGGTAATTCAAAACATTAGAGCCGAAGAAAAAAATCCCAGAAAAAAGAACATTGAGATTCATTTTGTAATGTCCAACGTGCCAGATCTGGACGATGAAGATCTGATATTAAGAGATCAGATCAAGGCTTTCAAGAAACAGCTTGTCTTCCATAAAGAGCCTATGATCGTACATCGGTACGACTCCCTGTCTCTCTTGAATCAAGTAGTGTTTGTAAAGGACCGCCCCAGAAGCCGTCTGGCCCGTGAATATGGACAGATTGTGAGAGAAATTTCAAGTAGGAATTGGAATGACCGGGACGGCGCACTGGAATACATCAAACGAGTGGGAGGTCGAAGACGGTGGTTTGAAGACGATTCAATATCCAAAAGAGAAGAAAGTCTTAAGAAAATCGAACATGCGCATCAAGATGATGGAGAAATTCTGTTTCAACTTAGCGAGATCAAAGAAGCTGATCGCGAGTTCGAAATCTCGGCGCAATTGATCAATCAAGCGATTCAGCATGGGTGTGCGCGACCGGAAGCATTTTTGAAACGTTCACGATACCGCGCGAACAACAGGGATCTGGATGGCGCGATTGAGGACGCATGGCACGTACTGGCATCGGAACATATCTCCCCTCCGATGATTAAAGAGGCGATAGGACGTATAACGCAAAAAGGGGAATTTAAGCCGAAAAGCTTGATTACATCAACTGCGGTCACATCTCTGGATCTTGATGGAAAATGCTGGCTTGCTGAAACGTTTAACCGTTCTCGCGATGATCTTTTAATCGCGACAGCACTATGGGAGCAAATCGCAGCATCATCTGATCTACAGTCTGGCATGAAGGAAAGCGCAAGATATGGTCTCGGGCTATCGTACATGGGTCTTGGCAGATTCGAGGAGGCCGCAACCTGTTTCCGCAGGTTGGACAGTGATATTTTGGAGATGAAAATCAACGACGCTTTCAACTACGCCATGGCAGTTTGGGGGATTGGCGGGACAATTGACCAAAAAGTATTCGAGCGGGTAATTCAACTTGACCAATCAGACCAAGGAATGGAAGAAACCGCCAACTATCTGCAGTGTATGGCGATTGCTTATTGGGCGGCTGGAGAAAGTAGCGAAGCTGTGAACTACGTGAACCGGGCGCAACGAGCACTATTTGCCCTACGCGGACGATCAGAGTTCAGTTGCTGGCGCTATCTCCAAGTCAGCATGGATACATTCGAGAACGATCTGAACGAGATAAGATCAATGATTGAATCACATGAGCTCCGGACTCCACGATTCATGACCAAGCCGGCAGACCCTGACGACATTGCTGTATCGAAGCCATCGAAACGTGTTGCCGGAGCGAATCGAAATCTCTTTGACACGTACATCATCGTTGATTGGTCGGCGCAATCCAGGCCGAACGCCAGGAACCCGGAGCAGGATTCAATCTGGTGGGCCGTTGCCCGAACTGATGGGAATCGCACACTCGCAGCGGAACCCGAATGCAAATATAACCGCACCCGCCACAAAGCCCGATGTGACCTCGCGAGCATGATCTCCAAAGAACTCGATGCCGGTCGGCGCGTGCTGGTTGGGTTCGATTTTCCCTTCGGCTATCCCGAAGGCGTAGCCAGATGCCTGACCGGCAAGGCATTGGCCCTGGCGCTATGGGATTGGCTAGACGAACGCATCGAGGACAAGTCCGACAACAAGAACAATCGCTTCGAAGTCGCCTCGAAGATCAATGAGAAATATCCCGGTGCCGGTCCATGCTGGGGCCGACCTGGAAGCTGGAATTTCCCGAAAATTCCGACACAAAGACCGGAGCGCACCGAGCAGGAACACCATCCTCTGGAATATCGCATCACTGATGATCGGGCCAGGGCCAAGCCAGTTTGGCAATTGTTCGGTCGCGGCTCCGTCGGCTCCCAGGTCCTGCTCGGGTTGCCGTCTCTCAAGCGCCTGATCGCGCATTCGGACATCGCCGGACGCGCGACTGTCTGGCCGTTCGAAACTGGATTGAAAGTGCCGGATGTAACGCAGGGCCATGCGGTGTTTGTCGAAGTCTATCCCTCTCTGCTCAGGGAAGAGATCAAAGAGCGTTCCTGCCCGGAAGAAATCCCTGATCGCGCCCAAGTGCGCATAACCGCGCAGGCCTTCGCCGCGCTGGATGCGGACGGCGGACTTGCGCCCCTTTTTCAAGGCCCCTCTGACCCGCCTCTCGACCCGGACAAGCGTCAACTGGTCGAAACCGAAGAGGGCTGGATATTCGGCCTGGGCCACGAAAAGGCGCTCAAGAATTCACTCGAATACATGCTGTCCGCGCCCTGATGGGGCGGACCGAACCTATGGATTTCGCGCCGGCGCCATGGCGCAAGCGCTCGTTCAGGAACTTCCCGCGTCTGTCGATTTCGATTCGGGCGCTCCTCCTCCCCCGGGAAGCACTTTGGGCATGTCGCACCGGACAAGTCCGGGTTTTCGGCGCGCGAAACGTGCGGAAACAAGTTGTTTCCGGATTCAGGGTTCGACCTGTCCTGCCGAAACCCCTGATATCGATTCACGGATTGCTGGAAACATGCGAAAGATTTTTTACCGGCTGGCATTGCTCGCGTTGCCGGTTGTCGGTTTGCCGCCGGCGCTCGCCGCCGAAGAGTGTGCCGAGGACCAATATCAGACGCCGGTCGGCGGCTGCTATCCCGTCTGGTACGGGCAGACCGAGAACGGCGGTTATTACACCATCGCCATCCCCGAAGACTGGACGCCGCAAAAGGGCCTGGTGATCTGGAACCACGGCCTGGAAACCTATTTCAGCGGCGAAGAGCCGCTGGACTTGCTGGCCGCTTCCCTGCTCGGAATCGACGAGTTCGAAACCGACAAGGTAATCATCGGCAAGGTGCAGCCGGAGCCGAGTCTCAGCGAGTTCTCCAGCATCGTCCTGTCCCAGGGCTATGCCATGGCGGCTTCCAGCTTCCTGCAAACCGGCTGGGCGGTATTCGATTCGCATCTGGCGAATCAGCAGTTATATGAGAAATTCCTCGAAATCGCGGCCCGTTTCGGCCCCGGCGCGCCGGCACCGCTATACCTGATCGGCGCGTCCATGGGCGCCATCGTCAGTCTGCGCGATATCGAAGAGAATCTGATTCCCCAGCCCGACGGCGCCTTGCTCGCCTGCGGCGCGGTCGCCGGCGCGGAGAACTGGGCCAATGCCTTCGACCTGCGCATGGTGGTCGAAGCGGTCTGCGCCGATAACGGCGCCGAGGAGTTGCCGAGACCCTGGTACGCCATTCCCGAAATCGGCGCGGAATTCGATGTCATTCGCGGCATCGAATCCTGCGCCGCCGTGCAAAGCCGAATCCTGGCCGAACGAGAACGCGACAAGTTGCAGGTAGAAATCGACGATCTGCGCGCGCGCAAGGAGGCCGAAGGCAATTTTTTCAAGGAAGCCGAATTGCAATTGCGCATCGGCCGGCGGGAAGCTGAACAGGCCTTGCTGCTGGAAGGCTGGGAGCGGCTTGCCGACGACCATCAGGTCGAAAATTACGAGCGCATCCAGCGGCTGGCGCCGACGCGTTCGGCGACCATGTTCGCCGTCGGCATATTCTACGGCACATTCCTGCTGCCGCGCCTGATCAACGAACCGGGCAAGCTCGACGGTCTCAATCCGTTCCATAATGTCGCCGTCGACTACGGCGAGGAACAGCTCAACCGCCGCATCCGGCGCAATATCGGCCTGCCAGCCGCGCGCCGGGCGCTGGCCCGGAATTACACCCCTTCCGGCGCCGTCGGCGATACCCGGATCGTTTCCATCCATACCTCGAAAGACGGCATTGTCGCGGTGGAAAACCAGTCCGTCCTGCAATCCCTGACGGCGGCCGAACAATTGACCGTGGGAGTGGTCGACGAAACTGTTGCGGGACATTGCGGTTTTCGCGAATCCGAGGTCATCGCCGCCTGGAACCTGTTGCAGGATTGGGTCGAAGGCGGCAGCCAGCCCGACGCGGCGGATTTGCAGGACGAATGCCGCGCCGTCGTCGACCGCTCCGAGCAAGGCGAGTTCCCGCGCGACTGGGACCGCGCTCCCGATAACGAACTGCATGTCGGCAATCGCTGCCGTTATGCGCCTGATTTCGAAATCGGCTCGCAACTGGCGCTGTATCCCCGCGACGAGGCGGCCGGCAGCATGGGCGGGAATGTCTATGATGCCGATACCGGCGTGATTTCGGTCGGCGAATCGGAAATGATGCTCGACGGCGACAAATACATCTTCAGTTTTGAACTGGCGCTCGCGGATCCGGCCAGACTGGTTTTCACGCGCCGCAACAACGAACGCATCGGAGCAACCAACGAGACATGGCAACATCGGGCATTCGTCGACGAGCAATCCCGCTTCTACCTGCCCGACCTGAGCGTGCGCAACGACCCGAACCTGGCGGGCCGGTCGTTCAATGTCTACATGCGGGCGAGCGACGATGCGCGCTTCGAATTCCTTGATTTCGAGGAAGGGAATGCAGGACGCCGGAAGCTTGCGCGATAACGGCTCATCCGCACTCTTTCAAGAGCTGTTTATTCCTGATCCAACGCACGAAGAAGCGGGCTGCGACGGTCCGAGCAAGCCGATATGCGGTATGCGCTGTTACCGTCATTTTGGAGTGCTCCTGAAAAGTAAGAAAGGGCTTCGCATGGCGGCATTATACGACAACATTCGTTCTGCTCGCATGTGACGGGGATCACAAGTTATCGAAATTTTTCGGCCGCCCAAGCGACCGCGAAACGCCGGTGCTCCGGCCGGCAGCGACGCGTCCCGGCCGGTTGCGCGGCCCGCCTCGGCCCCGGCCTGGAAGTGAACGCGAGCCGTCTCGCAGGCCGAGGGAGCGCTTTCGAGAAAGCCGTCGAGCGTCGAGCTTTGGCTTATTTTATTACTTGTAAATCAGATAGTTGTCGGAAAATCTCTTGCGCTGTCGCAGGCGGATCGGTTTTCCCGCGGCCCGCCGAGCCGGGACGGCGGGCGATTCGGTCGCTGGGCCGCCGCGCGCGTTTCCGGGGAGAGATTCGCGCGATGCGCGCCTTTTTCGCGACCGCGTTTCGATCCGCCTCGCGATGTCGCTGTCGGAAAAACGCGATGTCGCTGCTCCAGAAAATTATTCGGCGAGTGTCGCGAGACCACCCTGGCCGACGGCTCCACGGGCCGGAAGTTCCCGTTCATGTTCGCGCGGCGATTCAGCGGCGGGTCCGCGCGAATCCGGCAAATACACAGGCATATCAACAAGTTTTGATTGGCGGTAACAGCGCAAACCAGAGATACGATAATCGGCCTTTCGGTGGCCATGCTGGGCAAGGCCCCGGGCACCGCATTGCTCAACGAGTGGTACGGCGTCTACAACGCGAGCGTCGGCAAGGGCATGAGCCCGGAAGATGCCCTGCTGGAGTTGGCGAATCACATCGCCGCCTCGAGCGCCTTCACGTCCATGTATCCCTTCTTCATCACGAACGCGGAGTTCGCCCGGGATTTTCTGACCGCGGCCCTGGGCGAGGCGCCGTCGGCGGAAGTGCTGGCCCTGGCGACGGGCCTGCTCAACAACGGCATGGGCCGGGGCGAGATGGGCCTGTTGGCCGTGCGGCAATTGTTCGAGATCCGCATGCAGGGAGAAAGCCATCCCGCCTACGGCGATTTCGGCGCCATCGCCATGACGTTCGCCAACAAGGTGCAGGTGGCCACCTATTACACCGTGGAGAAACGCTGGGAAGGTGCTTCCTCGAGCGTGCTCGGCGGCGTGACCGACGACGGCGACAGCGTGGACATGGCCAAGGAAGCCATCGACATGATGCGGCGTCCCGGCAAGAGCTTCGAGTTGACCACGGGCGTCGACCGGCTCGACGGCACCCTGGGCGACGACACCTTCGTCGCCACCGAGAAGACCCTGACCGGCGTGGACCGGATCGACGGCGGCGAAGGCATGGACACGCTGGAGCTTTCTTCCAGCGGCTCCGACGACGATGTCAATATCTCTTCCGGGGCGAGCGTCATGCACGTCGAGACGCTGACGGTCGACAGCGGCGGCGACTTCTCGGCGGACCTGAGCGGCTGGGAAGGTCTGACGGATGTCGTCCTGAGCGATGTCGCGGGAGATGTCGAACTGGATGCCGGCGGCGCCGATGTCTCGTCCGAATCCCTGGGCGACGACGACAAGGACACGACGATAGAGATCATGAACGCCGCCTCGGTCAACCTCGAGGACGTGAACGCCCGCGCGCAGGTGAACATCTTCGGCACGGACACCACGACCTCGGTCATGGTCGAAGGCGGCATGGGTGTCGAGGTGGGCAAGTCGACCGCGCATTCGGAGACGGTCAAGAGCGTGACGCTCGACGGCGTGCACGACGGCATGGGCGACGACGGCAAGCGCTACGGCGAAAACACGCCCGCCAAGGCCGCCGTGCCCGCCCAGGGCCAAACACCCGGAACGCCCGCTGTAGCCGCGAAAAACGACAAGGACAGCGTTCCGGTGCACATCTATTCGAAGGCGATCGAGTCCGTCGACCTGCGCAACACCAACACCACCTTGCTGGTGGAGAACGCCGCCAAGGACATGACGTCGCTGACGGCCATGGTCGACCGGTTCGGCCTGTATTCCAAGGCGAGCGAGCACGGCAAGCTGTGTCTCAAGGGCATCGAGGATCTCGCGATCGAGGTAAAGGGCGACTCCAACATCCGCCTGGCTTCGGATCAGATCAAGACGGTCGCCGTTTCCGGCGCCGGCGATCTGATGCTGGACGTGACCAAGTTCGATCCGCCGATGGCGGAGAAACCGACCGATGTCAAGCCGTCCGAGACGCTGGAGAAACTGACCTTGTCCGGCTCCGGCAAGACGACGCTGGACGCGATGGGGCTGAGCAAGCTGAAGACGGTCGACGCGAGCGAGGCGAGCGGCGCCGTCAAGTTGAGCAATCTGGGCGCGAGCGTCATGAGCTACATGGGCAGCGTGGGCAAGGACGAGGTCAGCGCGAAGGCGTTCGCCAAAGATGGTCTGAAGGCGGATCTCGGCGCCGGCGACGACACGTTCACGGTCGACAATGCCGCCGCCGGCGCCAAGAGCCGGATCGACGGCGGCGCGGGCATGGACACCCTGGTGCTGAAGCACAAGAAAGGTGCCGATGTCAAAGGCGCCGGGGATGCCTACATGAACTTCGAGACCATTACTCTGGACGCGAGCGAAGGCTCGGGGACCTACGATGTCAAGGATCTCGGGGTCGACGAGTTGATGGTGAGCAACGGCACTGCGGCGAAAGTCACGTTCAAGAACGTTCTGTCCGGTGTCGGCCTCACCGTTTCCAGCAAGGCGCCCGACAAGGATACCGACAAGGCGACGGCCACAACCGCCGACGTGAGCTACATGCTGGCGGACGGCGACGACGACTCGCTCACGCTGAAACTGCATACGCGCGGCGGCAAGAAGGACGAGCTGTCGGATTTGGCGGAATTGGAACCAGATGCAAAGATGAAATTGACGCTCGCGTTGGACGAGGATGTCGAGGAATTGACCGTGCACTCCACGGCGACCGTCACTTCGACCGTCGACGCCGAGGACCGGCCCAAGGCGATCAACTACGTCAACCATCTCACTGTCGCCGAAGGCAATGAAATCGAGGAGTTGAAGGTTACCGGAGATGCTCCTCTCTATATCGAAAGAGATTCAAGAGATTCAAGGGGGTCAGGGTTTCTTGATTCCCTGACCTACCTGGATGCCAGAGAGAGTTCGGGGGGCGTTTACATCGTAGGGACATTCATAGGCACGTCAGCAGATCCGAGTCCCGGCTTGAAAGTGGACGGCAGTCCTGTCGACGATATCATTTTCGGTGTCGGTTACGGGGTGGCCGACACTCTCATGGGTCATGGCGGCAACGATCTGTTCGTCCACCACTCCGGGGCGGACAAGATGACAGGCGGTGCTGGAGGAGATATTTTTCTCCGTCATTCAGTTCCCATTGTTGGGTCCAATAACGCTCAAGCGTCTATTTACATATCATATAGCAGCAGTACTTATGTCAAGGATAACCATAAGGACACATTCATATACACTGCGGCATCCGACTCTCAAGTCAACTTTGGCGACAAGATGACCGGCTTCGACATAATTGCCGGGTTCGAAAAAGGCACCGACAAGATTGATCTCAGTTCGGTCCTGGACTTGAGGGGAGGCATCAAGCAGATAGCCAACAGCGGGAATAGCAAAAACCTGAAGACGGTCGTCGGCGATGGCGACGGCCTGTTCGTGAGCGACGCGACAACGACTGCATTCGCTCAGGCCAGGTCCATTGCGCTCGTCACGACGACGGAAGACAGGACGAAATTTGAATCGCCGCCGTTTTTTGCCAGTGCGTATGGTACTTACGGTTTCAATACCGATCTGAATTTTGTCGCCGACACCGGCAATGATATAACCTTGGATTGGGTTCTCGTCGATGTCGACGGGGACGGCGATTTCAGCGCCGGCACGGATATGGCCATCGCGCTGGCGGGCACGTTTGATGGTCCCTTGACTCCGGTCGATTTCATCTGATCCGGCGGTTCGCCGCCCTCCGCCAAAACCCCCCGGCTGCGGCCGGGGGGTTTTCTTGTGAAAGGAAATTGCCGTACATATTCGATGGTGTTCAACGAATACTATCGGAACATTGCTTGCCTGATCGGGGAACATGGAAGCGGCCGGAGAGACCGGCGACTTCAAGTCGATTATTCCTTCGACGCAGTGAGACTCGCCGCTTCGCTCTTGCGCCCGCGGTGCCCACCCGGTCAATCCCGAGAGGTGGCGCGAGACTTCCTCTGGCCGGAATACATGCTCCAGATCGCCGCCACGGCAAGATGCGCGTGCCCGGCCGGCGCATCAAGCGCTACCCAACCCGAGACCGCCTCGTCGACTTGGGCGCTCGCCGCCCGGATCAATACCGCCGACACATCCCCGGGACGCATGGCCCGAGACCAGCGCGTCATGGCTCGCCGGCTGCCTGCGGCAGTCGATAAGCGATGATATAGCCTCCTTGCGGATCTTCCCGGTCGGAGCGCAAGGCGCGAAAACCAGAGCCCGAGGTCGAATTGAAAACCGGAACGGTCACCACCACGGTCTGCTCTCCCGCCGGCGACAGATAGGTCATCGGCGTCGAATGCGCGGTGAACGGCAAGTCGGCGCGCCATAGCTCCTCGCCGTTCATGATATGCGTCGCGCGCACGGAATTGTCGAAAGCCCCCGAACTGAAGATCAGCCCGCCCGCGGTGGTCACGGTGCCGCCGCTTTGCGGAGTGCCGATGGTCAGCGGCAAGCGCGTCGGAATGCCGAAAGGTCCGCTGTCTTTTGCCAGACCGACCGGACGCTCCCAGAGCAGATCGCCGGTTTCCAGATCGACCGCGGCCATGATGCCGTAAGGCGGCTGGTTGCAGGGAATGCCGAGCGGCGACATGAAGCGCCGGGTATCGTGGGAATACGGCGTGCCCAACTGATTGCCCGGCACGCCTTCCGGCAACTCGTCGCGGGGAATGAGAATCAGCCGGTTGCCGACGACCATCGGATTGACGACCATGATGTTATTGACCTGATCGACGCTCACGCTGCCCCAATTGTGGCCGCCGGCATTGCCCGGAAACTGGAAGATCGGCTCGGTGCCGGGCACGGTGAAATGTCCGTCATAGCGCATCTTCCTGTATTCGATGCGGCACCAGAGTTGGTCGAAAGGCGTGACGCCCCACATCATGTTTTCGGTGATATCGTCGCGGAAGTGCGGCAATTCCGTGGAAAAGGGCTGGGTCGGGGCGACAAAGTCTTCCGGCACGCCGCCTCCCTGGGGCACGGGCAATTCCTCCACCGCGAAGATCGGCTCGCCGGTTTCCCGGTTCAGCACGAACACCTCGGAGCGCTTGGTCGGCACCAGCACCGCCTTGACCTTCTCGCCGTTGTCGCCGGGCAGATCGATCAATGTCGGCTGGGACGGCACGTCCCAGTCCCACAGGTCGTGATGCACGGTCTGGAAAGACCAGCGCGCCGCGCCGGTCTCGCCGTCGATGGCGACCACGGAACTGGCGTATTGTTCGCTCGCTTCCATGCGGTAACCACCGAAATAGTCCGGAGTCTCGTTGCCCGTGGGCGCATAGATGAGGCCGAGCGCCTCGTCGACGCTGAACAGGCTCCAGACATTCGGCGTGCCGCGAGTGTATACCTCGCCCGCCAGCGGTTCGGTATGAATGCCGGGCCGGCCCATGTCCCAGGCCCAGGCGAACTCGCCGGTGATAGCGTCGAAGGCCCGCACCGCCCCCGAAGGCTCGCCCACCGACTGGTTGTCGAAGACCCAGCCGCCGACCACGGCATTGCCGCGCACGATGCCCGGCGGGGAAGTCTGGAAATTGAAGATCAGCGGATCGTTGCCCATGTTGATCGTCAGATCGACCTCGCCCTGGTCGCCGAAACCCAGACAACGCGCGCCGCTGAGCGCGTCGAGCGCGATCAGGCGGGCGTCGGTGGTCGCGGTGAGTATCCGCTCGCGGCATTCGCCCTGGTATTCCGGCGGCGCCTCGTACCAGGACACGCCGCGGCAGCCGGTCGTGAAATAGCGCGCGCGTTCGAGATGCGCCGGATCGATCAGCGGGTCGAACTGCCAGCGCAATTCGCCGCTGTCGGCATCGAGCGCGATGACCACATTGCCGCCGGTGCAGACATAAAGCAGGTCGCCCAATTGCAAGGGAGTCGCCTTGAAGGTGCCGCCCTGGCCGGTGCGATACGTCCAGGCGACTTCGAGTTCGGCGACGTTGCCGGCATTGATCTGGTCCAGCGGCGAATAGCGGCTGCCGCCCCGGTCGTTGCCGTAGTCCGGCCAGTCGGCCCGGGTATTGACCGTATTCACGCCGCTGCGCGGCGCCAGTTCGTTCACCGTGTAGCCGCCGCCCGGCAACATGACCAGAACCGCGACCAGCGCGGCCGCCGGGATCGACCATTTGGCGATGCTCGACCGCAGCAAGGGGGGCGGCGCGCCCTGATGCAGCGATTTTCGGAACCATGGCGCGATGAACCAGAGCCCGAGCGCGGCGAAGGGCAGAATGCGCGGCGCGAGCGCCCACGGGTCGGCGCCCGCCTCCCACAGGGACCAGACGACGGTGGCGACCAGAAAGCCGCCGTAAAGCCACGCGCCCGACGGCTGGCAACGCCAGACGCGATGCGCGCAGGACAGCAATACCAATCCCGCGAGGACGTAATACATCGAGCCTCCCAGGAAAACGAGCTGCAATCCGCCGATCACGAGCGGCGCGGCGATCAGGACGAGGATCAAGGGGAAAATTCGCGGCGGTCTGACGCCGGGCAGGGTATTCATCGGCCAATTTCCCGAAACAAGGGCATGCGTCGAATATACCCAAAATCGCGGCAAGCGGCTAAGTATCCTCTGAATAATTCCATCCATGGAATTATGCATTGCCGCAAGGCAAGAGCGCGGTCTTGTCTTGCTTGCGGATGCAACGGCTTGCGCCGTCGAATTCAAGCGCCGCGGGAAAGCTCCGGCGAATCGGGGCTTTCCGGGTCGACGCCGCCTTGCGCCGCTCGCTGCATGTTCTTGCGGCGCAATTTCTGTTGCCGGCGCGCGCGCATCGCGCCGCGCGCGTCCTGGCCGATATGTTGTTCGCCGCGCTTCCCGGCGAGGTCGACCTGACGCTGGCGCTCGGCGAATCGCCCGGCGCGCTCGCTGGTCTGGCGCTCGCGGCAATAGGGACAACTGACGCCCTTCACATAAAACGGGCTGCGCCTGTCCTCCTCGGATACGGGCATGCGGCAGGCGTGGCATTGATCGTAGGAACCGGGCTCGAGCCGGTGGTTCACGGTGACGCGGTTGTCGAACACGAAACATTCGCCGCGCCAGCGCGAATCTTCCGGCGGCACGCTCGCCAGATAATTGAGGATGCCGCCTTGCAGGTGATAGACCTCGTCGAATCCCAGCTGTTTGAGGTAGGCGGTGGATTTCTCGCAGCGAATGCCGCCGGTGCAGAACATGGCGATCTTGCGATGTCGCTGCGGGTCGAGATGCTTGCGCGCGTATCCGGGGAATTCGCGGAAGGAGTCGGTTTCCGGGTCGACCGCGTTCTCGAAGCTGCCGACCTCGACTTCGTAACGGTTGCGCGCGTCGAGCACGAGCACCTCGGGATCGTCGATCAATTCGTTCCAGCGTTCGGGCGCGACATAGGCGCCGGCCATGCGGCGCGGATCGATATCCGGCGCTCCCATGGCGACGATTTCCTTCTTCAGCTTGACCCGCGTCCTGTAGAAGGGATTCTCCTCGCAGCGGGATTCCCTCGCGCGCAAGTCGCGCAAGCGCGCATCGGCGCGAATCGCCCCGAGCGCGGCGTCGATTCCGGCGCGGGAACCGGCAATGGCGCCGTTGACGCCCTCGGCGGCGAGCAATACCGTGCCGCGCAAACCGTTGCGCAGGAGTTCGTCGAGCAGCGGCTCCCTGAGCGCGCGGAAATCGGGCAGCGCGACGAATTGGTAAAAGGTGCTGACCACCACGGCGCCCGCCTGCCTGTCGGCTCGCATGCTGGTCAGGCCGACTGATCGCGAACTACGGGCAGATGGCCGGGAGCGCCCCATTCGACCCAGGAACCGTCGTAGACGGAGACATCTTCAAGACCGGCCTCATGGGCGGCGAGGGCGATCACGCAGGCGGTGACGCCCGAGCCGCAACTGCTGATCAGGCGGCGGCCGGGCGCGCCGAATCCGGCGAAGATCTCGCGCAATTCGCGGGGCGGCTTCAGCGCGCCGTTTTCCAGCAGCCCGGAGAACGGCAGATTGCGGGCATTGGGCATATGTCCGCCGCGCAGTCCGGGACGGGGTTCGGGGTCGACGCCCCTGAAGCGGCCCGGCGAACGCGCGTCGAGCACCCGGCTCGAGTCGTCTTCCAGCGCCGCCAGCACCGCCCGGTAATCGCTGACCAGATGCGCCCTGAAATCGGCCGCGAAATCGCCCGGCGACTCCGCCTGCGACAGCGCGTCCGTCAACGGTTGTTCCGCCGCGACCCAGGCGGGCAAGCCGCCGTTCAGCACCGCTATATTGTCGTGCCCCATGACGCGGAACATCCACCAGGCCCGCGGGCTGGCGTACATGCCGCAATCGTCGTAGACCACCAGGGCCGAATCGGTATCGACGCCGAGCGCCCGAACCTTGCGCTGAAAGAGTTCGGGGCCGGGCAACATGTGCGGCAGCGACGTATCCGGCTTGCGCACGTCCCTGTCGTAATCGAACCGGCGGGCGCGGGGAATCGCCTTGAACGGGCCTTCGCCGTTGATCGAGCGCATGTCCGGGGCGACCGGCGGCATCGAGGCGTCGAGCACGACCAGATTCGACGCCGCCAGATTGGCGGCCAGCCACGGCACATCCACCACAGCGGCAGGTACGGTAATCATGGTCGGGGCAATCTACAGCAGCACGACGAATTCGGCCAGCTTCGCCATCAGGCGGGTGCTGTTGCGCGGACCGATGCGGATCAATTGCTTGTGCACGGCATCGGCGTTCTCGAGTTCCGAATCCGCGAACAGGTACATCACCGACGGCTTGACCAACTGGAACGGCCCTTCGACATCGGCGGACCGCAACACATTATTGATCGCCTGACGCAAGGTGTCGTCGAAATCGCGGCCGCGATAGCCGATTTCGGCATAGGCCTGCTGGAACAGCGGCCGCAGCAGCCGGTACAGGGCGTGGGCCTGTTCGGCATCCACCGCCGCCATCGCGTCGATGAAGCCGTCGAAGCGGGTGTAGGCGTCTGCTTCCATCAGGAACAGGTTCTGATCCAGTTCGCGCACGGGCATTTCCGCGCCGACGGGACGATAGGGCAGATCGGTCTGGGGAAATTCGTGGCGCGAGATGTTGTCGACGAAAACAACGAACTTGCGGATCAGCTGGTCATCGGCGATCAGGCTCGGCAGCGCCGCGCCGTTGCGCAAGGCCCGGAGCCTTTCGCGCACGAAGCCATCGCTTTCGTTGAGGCTCGGCAAGTCCGCCGCGGGCGCTGCCGGCGGCGTCGGCCCGGATTCGGCAACGGGCCGCGCCGGCACTTCGACCGGCGGCTCGGGTTCCGCGACGGGTTCGAGCGCCGCGACCGCGGGCGGCGCCGGCGGCTCGATCACGCGCGGCGCGGGCGCCGGTTCCGGCTCGGCCGCGACCGGCGCGGGGGGTTCGATGATGAGGGTGGCGGTGCCGCTCGGCGCTTCGGAGCCGAGACTGAGCCAGACGAGCGCAACCAGCGACACGACCGCGACGCCGGCGATAATCAGCAAACCCGGTTTTTTCATCGGTTTGGCCGAAAGCCCGGCTTGCGCCGGGTTTTCCCGTTTCGATTCATCCCTGGGCATCCTCTGAACAATTCCATTCCATGGAATCATTCATCGCCGCGAGACAAGGTCGCGGTTTTCTTGCTTGCTCCCGGATTCCCGGCGGCTTGCGCCGTCGAATCCGGCGGTGCTTTTGCTGTACTGCGGGTTTGCTGTACCGCGGGCCTGTAATCGTAATCGCGAGCCTGTCCTGTATCGCGGGGGAGCCCCGACTTGATCGGGGCTCCCCCGGAGCAAGGTTCAGATTCGGGGGAAGCCCAACTCGCCCATGATTCTCGCCATGTCCTCGCCGGCGCTTGCCGGATCGGTTTCCTTGTCGATCTTCAGGACGGCGCCGTCGGCGCCGATATAGTAGGTCCAGCGATTGGCAAGTCCGATCGGCATCAATACGCCATAGGCCTCCGCCATTTCCTTGCCGGGATCGGCGAGGATGGGAAAGCCGGCCTGATGCTCCTCGGCAAAGGCGGTATTGTCTTCCAGCGTATCCACGCTGACCATGAAATACGCTACATCGTATTTCCGGATTTCATCGGCACTGTCACGCAGCGCCCGGCATTGCATGGTTCAGCCGCCGGTAAAGGCTTTCGGGAAAAAGGCGAGCACGACGGGCTTTTCCCCCAGGAACTGGGAAAGGCTGTAGGTATTGCCGTCAGAAGCCGGCAACGTGAAGTCCGGCGCCCTGTCCCCTTCTTCCAGCGCGACTGCTGAAGGGCCTGTCAGCGCCGCCGCGCAAAGCAGCAGCCAGGCCAGTCGGCCGACAAATTTCAACATGAGTTTCCTCCATTAGGGTTGCATGCCGCGAATTGCGGCCGAACAGTGCTACTTGTACAACGAACCAGAGAATTTTTCCAGCGCAATTCGGGATTTTCATTCGACCGGCGCCGCGGCCGCGGTTTGCTGCGGAAGCCGCAATTCATCGCCCGCCCGAACCAGGCGGCCGTCGGACACGAGTCGGCCCGCAAGTTCCTCGAAAGACTCGCGCATCTCGGTCCGAATCGACTTCAGGCCGATCATGCGGGCGACCTCCCGCGCGCACTCGCCGGGACCGATCCCGATATTCCGTTCCACCGCCGCCATGATCGCGGCCCGGATCTCGGCCGGGGGAAGCATTTCGAGCGTCCGCAGCGACTGCGACCGAACCTCGCCGCGGTCGCGCACCGGCGGGTCTCCGGCGCGGTCGGCCCGGTCCGCGAATCCCCAGTCCCCGCCGCCGAGCGCGATGCGCCCTTTCCGAACGCACTCGCCGGCGGCGCGCTTCACGGCGTCGCGAATGCGCCGCCCGGCGCGCCGGTATCCCCACAGCCGGCTGAGCCGCTTGCACACCTCATCCATATGGACGGGGCCTTCGATTTCCACTATCCGCGCGACGCATTCCGCCAGCGTCGCCTGATCGGCTTCGTGCAATTCCGCGCCCTGATGAGCGGCCGGGATCGCGAATTCGGCCTCGGCGTAAGGCGTCCCTTGCGCAGTTTCGACCTGCTCCGAACGTTCGACCTCGACCCTGTCCGCCGGAGCTGCCGGACGGGCCGGCCGGCCGCGGTCGGCGCGCGCCCGCTCGATCGCCGCAAGCAATCTTTCCAGTTCGGCGTCGCGGTTGTAGAACCAGTCGGTGCTCCAGATGCGGTGGAATCTCCAACCCTTCTGCTCCAGCACGGTCTGCCGCAAGCGGTCCCGTTCGCGCGCCCAACTGGAAGAATGGTAGCGGGCGCCGTCGCATTCCACGGCGAGCAGAAACCGCCCTTCGTCGTCCGGGTCCCAGACCGCGAGATCGATCCGGAAGCCGGCCGAGCCGACCTGGGCGGCCACGCGATAACCATGGCCTTGCAGCGCCCTGGCTACAGCCTCTTCGAAGGGGCTGTCCATTGCCGCGCCGGTGAGCACCGGAATATCCATCTCGCCCGTTTCGGCGTATTTCAGGTAGCGCTTCAGCACGCGGGTTCCCTGATGCCTGGCGGCGTCGACGCGAATGTCCGAATGCCGAATCGAGGCGAACACGCGGCACCGCCTCCTGGCTCGCGTGAAAAGGACATTGAGCCGCCGCTCGCCGCCCTCGCTCGACACCGGCCCGAAGCTCTGCGACATGTAGCCGTCGGCATCCTTGCCGTAACAGATCGAGATGAAGATCACGTCGCGCTCGTCGCCCTGGACATTCTCCAGGTTCTTGACAAAGAAGGCGTCGTCCTTGCCCTCGTTGCAGAACGCCTCCAGTTCGGGGTGTTCGGCGCGCATGAATTCGAGCCGGTCGCGGATCGTATCGCGCTGGGCCACGGAGAGCGCCACCACGCCGAGCGTCTCGTCCGGATGCTCGCGAGCGTGCTCGAGAACCTGCCGGACGACTTCTTCGGCCTCCCGGGGGTTGTTGCGCTTGCGGCCGCGGGCGTAGACCCCGTCCACGCGCACAAAACTCAGGCCCGAATCCCGGCCGGCCTTGTCGGGGCTGGGCGGGCAGACCAGATTGTAGTCGTAGAACTCGTGATTGGAGACCTCGATCAACGACGGGTGGCGGGAGCGGTAATGCCAGCGGAGCATTCCGCCGGCCATCGCTTTCGACTCGCAAAGGGAGAGGATGCTTTCCATGTCGCCGACCTGGGCGGCCTGCAGCTCCGCGATGTCCTCGGCGTCGGCATGTTCCACGTCTTCGCTGACCTGCCGGTCGAAGAACGAGGTCGGCGGCATCTGCTTCTGGTCGCCGACGACGACCATCTGGCGGCAGCGAAGGATTGCGCCCATCGCGTCCGCCGGCCGCACCTGGCTGGCCTCGTCGATCAGCAACAGGTCGAACGTCAACCCGCCCGGCTTCAGGTATTGCGCTACCGAGAGCGGACTCATCAGGAAGACGGGCTTGATCCTCGCCACGGCCTCCCCCGCCTTGTCCAGCAGTTGGCGAATCCGCAGGTGGCGCGTCTTCTTGGCCGTTTCGCCCCGCACGACGCCGACCTGTCCGGCCGAACCTTCCGGCAGGGACTGGAAGTGCCTGACGGCGACTTCCCGGCAAGACAGCGTCTGGAGTTGCCGGTCAAGCGTCTTGAATTTCTCGACCATCCGGCTGCGCCGGCTGCCGTCCATTTTCTCCAGCTCCGGCATTTCCGACCGCATGCGGTTCCATACCGCTTCCGCGCGCGCGAATTCGAGCGCGTCGCGGGCATCCCCGGGCATCAGCCTCCCGTCCGCCAGGCGCTCCCGGAGCTCTTCCAGACCCAGTTCCGCCGCATGACGGGCGGCCGCGCGCAGGCGATGCCAGTCCTCGATGGATCGCGCCGCGGCCGACCAGGCCTGCATGCGGGTCCGCAGCGTTTCGAAACCGACGAGCTCGACGCGTTCCGCGCCGAAAGCCGTCGGCACATCGATATCCGCGATCGCGCAGACGCCGTTCCAGCAATCCATCAAGGCGGACAGGCGCCGGCTGCCGTCCCGCGCCATCGAGGCGAAATCGGCGGCGGGATCGATGCCGGCCAACTGGGTCCCGAGCGACATGCCGGAGCCGACTGCGACCGCCTGCAGCGCGATCCACCGCGCGGCCGGCAGCGCCTCCCCGACATCGGTTTCGTCTTGCCGCCACTGCCGACCCAGAGCGTCGCTGCCGAGCGAAGCCTCCCTGGCGATCTTCGCAAGGCTGCGCCGATAGCCGAGGAGCCGATCCAGCAGGGCGACGCGCGCCTCGAATTCTCGCGGCAGTCCCGCCCGACACACCGCCCGCAACCTTCCCAGCGCCGCCCGATAGTCGCCGCTCAGCCAGCGGAACAGCGAACGTCCCCGCCGGACGATCTCGATCCGGTGCGCTTCCCAATCCATGTCCAGCGCATGCTCGATCACCTCGGCCAACAGGCTCGAGCGCGCCGCCTGGTGCCCGGCAATCGCTTCGCAGAGTTCGAGGAATCGTTGCGGCTGTTCGGCCACCGCGTCCCGCTGGACGAGTTGCCGGACGAGGCGGGGCATGACGGCGAGCGCTTCCAGACGTCCGCGCGCATCCTCCGCGGCCGCGGCGCTTGCCGGGCGCGGGATGCCGGCGCGCTGCTCGCATTCCAGCGACCAGGCCTGCAATTCCCCCAAGGCGGCGTCGCCGTCGCGCAACAGATCGACCAGCGCCCGGCGATCGATCTGGCTGGGTCTGGACCGCGCGCCCCGCCAGACGTGGTCATGCTCCGTCCCGTGAGCCGCGGTCAGCGACGCCAGGGCTTCGACGGCCGCGCCCCGCTCGGCGAAGGAATCGCTGTCCCAGGACTCCGCGCCGGGTATCCCGAAACCCGGCCGCCGGCATCCCCGTTCGTCCAGTTCGGCCAGACGGCCGATAATCCGGTACGGGGTCTGGCCGCAAGACTTGTCGACCCGGTGCAGGAGGCCTGAGAGCTGGTTCAGCTTGTCGCGCACCTGCCGCACTTCCTCGTAGGCGGCCTCGTTCACCTCCCGGGGCCGGCCAAGTTCCAGCGTCCGCTTGAGTTCCGCATAGATGTGCTTGCGATTCGCCTTGTGCGAGTGCAATTCGAGGCACAGCGGGCCGAGACCGGCCTTGTCCAATCGATCATGCACGACATCGAGCGCGGCCCGCTTCTCCGCGACGAACAGCACGCGCTTGCCGTCCCTGACTGCGGCGGCGATGATATTGGCGATGGTCTGGGACTTGCCGGTGCCCGGCGGCCCCTGGACCACGAGGTTCCGCCCTTCGCCGGCCGCCGCGATGACCTGGGTCTGCGAGGTGTCCGCATCCAGAATATGGCCGAGTTGCTTCGGATCCGGAAAGCGCTCGTCCAGATTCTCGTCGGGAGCGAAAATACTCGGAGCGGAGTCGAAGCCGCCGCCCAGCAGACGGGTCGGGAGTTCGCTGTCCGCGAATTCATCCCCGGCCAAATCCAAATCCCTCCACATCAGAAACTTGCCGAACGAGAAGAAACTCAGTTCGATCGTGTTCGGCCGGACGCGCCATCGGGGCCGGGAGGATACAGCATCCTGGACGGATCGATAGTACTCTGTCGGCAGCCAGTCGTCGCCCTCCGGGAAATCCGGCAAGGTCAGCCCGAAATCCGATGACAGCAAGGCGCGCAGGGACAGGTTGGGCTCCATGTCCTGGTCCCTGAACTCGAGCCGGAAGCGGCCCCGAACGCTGCCGCGCTTCAGGTCCGCCGGGAGCAGGATCAACGGCGCGAACCGCTCGACTTGCGAGGAGTCGCTCTCGTACCACCGGAGAAACCCGAGGGCGAGGAACAGGACGCTGACTCCCTGTTCCTCTTCGAGCGTCTGGGCATCCCGATAGAGGGCGAGCAACCGCTTCTGCAGCCGCTCGGCGCCGAGCCTGGTCTGGAGTTGACGGTCGACATGATGCTGCTGCGCGGCCTCCGTCCCGCCCGGCTCGTCCTCGGGCGGCAGGAACACGGATTCGTCGTCCGCGTCCTCCGGCATGAAATCTCCGCCCCGGAACGGCTCGAATGTCAGGCTCTTTTGCTTGAGGCAGAGGGTACGGAACACCTCGTCCGAGAGTTCGTCCTCGATGGTGAGCTGCTTGGCCCGATCCTTGCCGATCGGAGCGTTGATCAACTTGTTGCGCTTGCCGACATCGAGCAGTTGCTGCCGGAGAATGCCGATCGCGGTCGAAACCGCCCGAACGGCGGGGGACTTGTCGGCGGCGGCGCTGGCTGCATCCTTGTTCATGGCGGGTATTGTATTGTTCGAATACTGGTCGACGGGCCGGGCCTGCGCCGCGGGAAAGCCCTGACCTGATCAGAGCTTTCCCGGCGATCAGAACAGCGAGTTGCGCCAGCCGCGGCGATAATATTGCTGGTGTTGCGCTTCGAGTTGGGCGATCTGGGCGTCGATTTCGGCCAGCGTCTCGCTGGACAGTCCGTCGCCCCGGTCGCGAATGCCGGTCAATCTTTCGATGCCGGCGTTGATCGCGTTCGAATAGCGCGTCAACGCGGCGAGCTTGTTATTGCGTTGCGAATCGCGATAGCGCGGGTTCTCCACCTGTACGTTGACGCATTGCCGCATCGCCTGGCCGTTGGGTCCCGGCACCATGCGGCAGCGCAGCCGGTTGACCAGGCGCGGCACGCTGGCGGGGAAATAGTTGTACGGCGTATTGGCGACCGCGCGCATCATGTAGATGTCGAGTTCGGCCTTGCCCCGGACCAGATCGGCCAACTCGAGCGGCCGCGGCCGCGGTTCCCGCTCGAGCGCCGCGATCGCGCGCCGGTAAACCGAACCGGCGTCGTCGAGCGCCGCCCGCGAGCCCCAGCCGCCGCCGAACAGGCCGTCCCGGATCGACCTCATCTGCCAGTCGCCCCAGGTGCTGATCGCGGCCAGCCGCCGGCTGTCGGTCAATTCCCAGAGACGGCTCGCCATGTAGCGGCGAAAATGGTGCAGGTCGTCGACCGCCTCCCAGTCGGCGAGGCCTTCGTTGCCGGCGATCAGGGCGTCGATGATGCGCAATTGCGCTTCGCTATGGAGCCCTTCGTTTATGCGCGCGACTTCGAGCGCGGCGTTATAGCTGGCGACCGACCGCTCGTAATCTTCCAGTTCGAGATAGGCGCCGCCGAGTTCGCCGTAAGCCTCGCGCAAGGCGGGATGATAGCCGCCGAGTTCGCCGCGCAGATCCTCCACGCGCTGTTCGCGTTGCGCCAGTTCCCCGGCCGGGGCCAGGGATTCCCCGCTCGCCCCCGACTGCGCGAACGCGGCCTGCCCCGCCGGCGCGAGCGGCGCCGACAGCAGCACCAGCAGTCGGAACAGTACCGGCATTTTTCCCGCAAGCCTCCAGACGATCTTCAACATGTCAAATTTACCGCGAATCGGCGGCGGAATCACTCGCCGGGGAAGTTCCGGTCGATCAGGGCCGACCTGCGGCGCATGGATGCGCCGCCGCGTTCGGAAGCAAGACCAACCGCGCTGTTGTCTCGCGACAATGAACAATGCCATGGATGGAATGGTTCAGGAAATACCCGGCCGCCGCCAGTGTGACAATATGCCACATCGGATTCGGGCGGCGGCAATCCTATAATTTTTCGACTGCCATGACTTCGTCGGAGAAGTATCGTGCCCGCCGTCAGATCAGCGCTATTGTTATCATTGCTTGCCGCAAGCGGATCGCTTTTCGCCCAGGACGAGGAAATCGAGGAAATCCGCGTCGTGGGGCGGCAGGAGTTTCTCGAAACCCAGTTCAATGCCCGGCGCACCGATTCCGGCGCGGATTCTGCCTTGCTGATCAATCGCGTCCCCGGCGGCGGCGCGAACCGCAACGGCCCCCTGACGGGGCAGATCCAGTATCGCGGCATGTTCGGTCCCCGCATCAATGTGCGCATCGACGGCATGCTGATCCACGGCGGCGGCCCCAACTGGATGGCGCCTCCCTTGCACCATATTCCCTCGGCGCTGATGGAAGATCTGGTGGTCGAACAGGGCATCGCTTCCATTGCCACCGGCGGCGGCATCGGCGGCGCCGCGACGGCGAGCTGGAAACGCCCCGCCTTCAGCGACGGCGGCTGGGAGTGGCGCGGCGATTCCGAGTTGTCGGCGGCCTCCGCCGCCGGCAGCACGAGCGGTTCGCTGATTTTCGGCGGCGGCAACGCGAATCACCGGCTCTACGGCATCGGCAATCTCGACCAGGGCGACGATTACGAGTCGGCCGCGGGAGAGGTGGCCGCGACCCGATACAAGCGGACGATTTACGGGCTCGGCTACGGCTTCCGCAGCGGCGCCCACGAAGTGCTCGTCGACGCCCATCGCATCGAAACCGAAGACAGCGGCACGCCCGCCTTGCCCATGGATATCGACTGGTTCGACACCGACACTTTCAATTTCAGGTACAACGGCCAACTCGGCGACCTCGGCGTCGAGTTCGGCGCATACCGGTCCGATATCGAACACGGCATGAGCAATTTCCTGTTGCGGCCGACGCCCGATTTCTCCAGCCTGCCGCTGCCGCCTTTCGCCGGCGCCGACAAGCGCTTCGCTTTCGCCGCAAGCGAGGAGTCGGGCTTCCGGCTCGTCTTCGACCTCGATGTCGGCCCGGGGCTGCTCGAGCTCGGCGCCGAAGGCAAGTACGGCGAACATGACGCGCGCGTCAGCGATCCGGATTTCGCGCCCTTTTTCGTCGATAACTTCGCGGACGCGGCAAGCGACAGCAAATCGGCCTTTGCGCAATGGTCGGCGACTTTCAATGACGATTGGCATATCGAGTTTGGCGGCCGGATCGAGCGCGTGGAGATGAGCGCCGGCGACGTGGACGCCTTTCCGGCCCGGCTGGCGGACATGAATCCCGCCATGTGGGGCATGGGCACGCCGCCGCGCGCGGTCTGGATGCTGCGCGAAAGCTTGAATTCCCGCGACCGCGAACAAGCCGACGACAATCGCGATCTGGTCGCGAAAGCGCGCTACCGGCTGATGCCGAACCTCGTGGTCGAGGCCGGCTACGGCCGCAAGTCGCGTTCGCCGCTCTATCAGGAGCGCTACCTGTGGATTCCGCTGGAAATCAACGCGGGTCTCGGCGACGGCAACAATTATGTCGGCAATCCCGACCTGCGGCCGGAAACTTCGGACCAGTTCGAGTTGGGTCTCGACTGGAGCAGCGGCGGCAACTGGTTCTCGCTGCGATTCTTCATGCGCGATGTCGACGATTACATCCAGGGCGTTCCCGCCTCCGACATGGCGGCGATCAGCGTCAGCCGCAACGCCAACGGCGATCCGACGCCGCTCATGTTCGCCAATACCGAGGCGAAATTCCGCGGCGTGGATCTGAGCTTTGGTTTCGCCCTCGACAGCCGCTGGCGGATTGAAGGCATGGCCTCGAGCATCAATGCCGAGCGCGGCGATATTTCGGATTACCTGTACCGGATCAATCCGGACAACGCCCGCGTTTCGCTGCTCTACGAGACCGGCGGCTTCTCGGCCCGGATCGAGCAGGTCGTCGTGCTGAAACAGGACAAGATCTCGCACACCAATACCTTCGACCCGATGAATCCCGGGAACAACGCGAATCCCACCGACGGCTACAATCTGACCAATGTCTACCTGAATTGGCTGGCGGGCCAGGGGACATCATTCACGGTCGGCGCGGAAAACCTGTTCGATGCCGACTACATCGACCACCTGTCCGGCTTCAATCGCGTGGCGGCGGGCGTCGTGCCGGTGGGCAGCCGCATGTACGGCCAGGGCGTCAACCTGTTCGGCCGCGTCCAGTTCCAATGGTAGCCGGAAAGTCGCGGCCCGGATTGCGTTCGCCGCGTTTCGCCAGATAAAGCAGCCGGTCCACTTGCGCGAAAAACTGCCTGTCGGCAAGTTCGGCATGCTCAGTTCCATAAACGCCGATACCCATGCTGGCGCCGACTCGCAGACGGATTCGGCCCATCCTGAATGGCGAACGCCGAATCAGGGCGCCCAGGCGCTCGGCGAGGCCGATTGCCTGTTCGGGTCCGGTGTCCGGCAGGATGACGGCGAATTCGTCGCCGCCGCAACGGCAGGGCGTATCGAGCCGGCGGGTTCCCCGGCGGATCAGTCCCGCGAGGTGGCAAAGCACCGAATTGCCGATTTCGTGCCCGTAATTGTCGTTGACCTCCTTGAAATTATCGAGGTCCATCAAGATGAGGCCGGTCGGCCGGGCGCTGCGGCGAGTGCGCTCGAGTTCCAGGCTCAGCGCATGCTTGAAATGGCGCAGATTGGAGAGGCCGGTCAATTCATCGGTATGAACGAGCGCGCGCAGGTATTCGACCTGTCTGCGCAGCATTTCCACATCCGACAATGCTTCCCGAGCGCCCGCGCCCGACATGGCGCCGCGATGCGGCGAACCGCGCGCCGGCTCCATATTCGACAGCCCTTCCCGGCCCGCCGCCGACTGTTGTTGGCGATCTGGCATGCGTTCAACCGTAGCACAATGCGCGGCGGGCAAGAATACTCGCGGGTGAATTTTCCCGCCGGGCGGCGGCTTCGGGCGCGGACCGACGCGAAAGAATGATGCGGGCGGCGCTCAGGGCAGCGCCCAGGCGGGCAGTTCGCCGAGCACGTCGAAAGTGAAATGCCCCGCGGTATAGACGAACGCGGTCAACAGCAATACCGACAACAGGTCGAGCCAGATTCCCGCGACCACCATCTTGACGATGGGCACGCGGCCGGAACCGTAGACAATGGCGTTGGGCGGCGTCGAAACCGGCAACATGAAAGCGCAGGAAGCCGCCAGCGTCGTCGGGATGAGCAGCAGGAAGGGATGCGCTTCGACCGCCCGGGACAGGCTCGCCATGATCGGCAGCGACAGGGAAATCGTGGCGGTATTCGACGACACTTCGGTCAGGGCGGTGATGAATGCCACGGTGCTGGCGACGATGGCCAGCGGACTGGCGTCCCCCAGCAATTCGCCGAGTTGCGCGGCCACGTAATCGGACAGGCCCGAAGTCGAAAACCCCTTGGCGACGGCGAGGCCGCCGCCGAACAACAGCAGGATGCCCCAGGGGATCTTTTGCGCGTCGTTCCAGTCGAGCAACCTGCCGCCAACCTGTTTGCTCGCCGGGATGATGAACAGGGTCAAGGCCATGGCGATGGCGACGGTGCCGTCGTCGATCATGTGGCCCACGGGCGTCCCGCCGAGGCCGACCAGCATCGAGTCGAGGAAATGACTCCAGCCGAACAGGTCGATTTCTTCGCCGAGCAGGCGTTCCTTGCGCGTCATCCAGAGCAGCGCGACGGCGAGGAATACCCAGCCGACGCGCTTCTCCTCGACGCTCATGGGTCCGAGTCCGGAGATTTCCCGCTCGATGAAGCCCTTGCCGCTGAAAGGCGTATCTTGCGGCAGCGGGAAAACGAAGCGCGTCAGCAACACCCAGGCGACAAGCATGTAGACGACGCTCAGCGGGAAAGCGAACAGCATCCAGGCCGAAAAACCGATGTCGGGCGCAGCGGGAAACAATTGTCCGAGTTGGGTCGCGAGCACGCCGTTGGGCGGCGTGCCGATCAAGGTCGCGAAACCGCCGATGGAAGCCGAGTAGGCGATGCCGAGCAACAGGTTCAAGGCAAAATTGTCGGCATTGGCGGGCACTTCGCCGCCCGCGGCGAGACGCTGCCGGTTCAGTTCCTCGTACAGCAGCACCAGCGACAGGCCCATGGGCATCATCATCATGGCGGTGGCGGTATTCGACAGCCACATCGACAGGAATCCGGTCGCGACCATGAAACCCAGCACGAGTCGATGGGGCTGGCCGCCGATGACGCGCAACACATGCAGGGCGATGCGCCGGTGCAGATTCCATTTCTCGACCGCCGCGGCGATCATGAAGCCGCCCATGAACAGCAGGATGACCCAGTCCATGTACTGGTTGGCGACATTGGGAAAGACGATATCGATATCGCCGGGCGATACGCCTGCGCCGAATTCGACCAGATTGCCCGCCGGCACTTCGCGGCCGCGCATGATTCCGAGCAAGGGAAACAGCGCGATGGGCAACAACGCCGTCGCCGCCAGGGGTATCGCCTCGGTAATCCACCAGATCGCCATCAACAGGATCACCGCCAGCATCCGCGTCGCGGCCGGATTGCCTGGTTCGAGATCGACGAACAGCAAGGTGAGAACGAACGCCGCCGGGCCGAGCCACAGGCCGATGCGGCCATGCAGGGGGATGGGTCTGTTTTGCCCGGGCGCTTCCCGGTTGGCGGCGGCTTCGGTCACGAGTCGGGCCTCATGCGGAACGGTCCGGGCCTCGACTCAGGCGCCCGCGAAAATTTCCGCCAGAAAGTTCTCCAGCGACTGGTAGGCGCGGCGCTCGGCCGAGGCATTGTAAACCGTGCCGAATCGGGCGTCGTTCGCCGCCGGATTGGTAAAGGCGTGCCGGACGCCGCCATAACTGTGCACCTGCCAGTCGATGCCGGCGGCGCTCATCTCCTGCTGGAAGGCCAGCACCTGTTCGGGCGGCACCATCGGGTCGTCATGGCCATGCAGGCAGAGCACCCTGGCGCGGATTTCCCCGTTGGGCGCGTCGCCCGGGGCGAAAATGCCGTGAATGCTGACCACGCCGAGCACATCGGCGCCGGAACGCGCCAGTTCGAGCACGCACATGCCGCCGAAACAATAGCCCATGGCCGCGACCCGGGTCGCCTTGACCTGGGGAATATTGCGGCCGGCCACGAGCGCGGCGCGGACCCGGCGGCGCAGCAGCGCGCGGTCGGCGGCATAAGGCGCCATCAGCGCGGAATTGCCCGCGGTATCGCCGTCCTTGCCGAAGACGCCCTTGCCGTACATGTCGAGGGCGAAGCCGACATAGCCCAGCCCGGCGACGCGCTCGGCCGCCTTGCAGGCGAACTCGCGCCGACCGGTCCAGTCGTGAGCCACCAGCACCAGCGGTTTTTGCGTGTCGGACTCCTCATAGGCCACATAGCCTTCAAGTACGGTATCGCCATCGTTGTAATCGAGGGTGGTCGCATGCATGACCGGGCTCCCGTGGTGTTGCGGATTCGCGGAACTGGGTATCCTCTGAATAATTCCATCCATGGAATTATTCATTGCCGCAAGACAAAAGCGCGGTCTTGTCTTGCTCCCGGATTCGGCGGCTTGCGCCGTCGAATCCGGCGGCACATCCTTGTGCCGCAGGAAAGCTCTGATACATCAGGGCTTTCCTTGTATCCTCCGAACAATTCCATCGATGGAACTATTCATTGCGCGAGACAAAAGCGTGTTTTGTCTCATTCCCGGATGCAATGGCTCGCGCCGTCGAATCCGGCCGGCTGCGTATCCATGCGCCGCGGGGACGCTTCAAAGATGCGCCAGGATGGAATCGGCCGAACTGACGCTGATCTCGCCGCCGGGCTCGACCGCCAGATGAGTCACCGTGCCGTCTTCGACGATCATGGCGCAGCGCTTCGCCCGGCCGCCCATGCCATAGCCGCTGAAATCGGCTTCCAGCCCGGCGGCCGCGGCGAATTCGCCATTGCCGTCCGCCAGCATCAGCAATTCATCGGCGTTCTGCGCCTTGCCCCAGGCATCCATGACGAAGGCGTCGTTCACCGCCATGCAGGCGATGGCGTCCACGCCTTTCGCCTTGATGGCGTCGGCATTGACGACGTATCCGGGCAAGTGCGAAAGCGAGCAGCCCGGCGTAAACGCCCCGGGCACGATGAACATGACCACTTTCTTGCCGCCGAAAACCTCGTCGCTGCTCAGCGGCCTGGGGCCTTCATCGGTCAACACGCGGAAAGTCGTCGCCGGAATCTTGTCGCCTGCTGCAATCGTCATCTTTGCTTGCTCCTGATGTGAAATCGCGGGATGGAAAAGGGAACGGCCAGCGGCCGAAAGCGTCCCGCATGGTAGCAGATTTGCCGCAAGTTGCTAATTGCGGGAGTCGAGCGAAACAGCGCCGCCGAGTACGCTTTCGATCCATGCGACATGCAGCGAAATGCGTTCATAGACGGCAATGGCGCCGTAGCGGCCCTGGGTTTCCTCGCTGAAGCGCTCGCCTTCGATTTCGCCGACGGCCACGCCGGCGAGGCGGTAATCGCCGGGACCGCCGAACAGGGCCGGGCCGCCGCTGTCCCAGAGGCCGGGGGTGCCTTCCAGGGGCAGGGCTTCCGAATCCGGCAGGCGCGGGTCGTCGAATCGCATTCGCAGGCGTTCGCCGGCCGCGGAGATGCGATTGACGGCCATGCGGAGCTTGCCGTCGGAGAACTCGCGGCCGGTGGTGCCCCAACCGGAGAAGCCCCAGCCGACCAGGGTGGCGACCTGTCCGAGTTCGGCAGGTTCGGTTTGCAGCGCGACCGGCGGCGCGGGCGAAATGTCGGCGAAGCGCAACAGGGCCAGATCGATGCTCGAAGTCCTGTTCGCGTCATGGTCCGGGTGCAATACGACGGCGTCGATCATTCGGTCCTTGCCGCCGACTCTGGCGCTGAATTCCTCGCCGGAGGCCAAGGTCCGCGAGAGCGAGGTTTCGCGGACGCAATGGGCCGCGGTGATCGCCCAGCGGGCGTGGATGAGAGTGGCCGCGCAGATCCGGTCGCGGCCTTGCTGTTCGAGATAGAAGACCGCCGGGAATTCCGCGGCGCGCACTTCGTGCCGGCGCGGATTGACATCGTGACGGATGATGATGGCCTCGATGCTGCCGGCCCAGCCGCATAGCGCGAAACCGGCCAGGAAAGCGCGAAATCCCGCGCCGGCGCCGCGGCAGACTCCTGATGTGCGGAACACGCTGGCCATCAGCGCCGGCGCCTCGGCCCCATGATGACGACGGCCAGGAATTGTTCCCGATTCCAGCCGGTTGTTGCTTTGATCGATTCATGCGGCATGATCGCGCTCATGGTCCCGGAGAACCGAATTCGACGGCGCAAGCCACTGCATCCGGGAAGCAGGACAGAACCACACTCTGGTCTTGCGACAATGAATACCCGGAGCCTCGATCACGTCCTTCGCCGGGCAGGGGCGAATCGCGTCAGTCGATCTCCAGCACCAGCGCCGCGCGGGGCGCGAGTTCGATCGGGGATGTCAGATCGTAAGTCCCGCCGCGAATGACATCCGCGCCGCGTCGCGCATCGCCGAGAACTTCTGCGAATCGCGCCGTATCGAGCGCATGGGGATTCGCATTCTTGTTCAGCGCGACCATGACCCGTTCGTCGCCCAGAGAACGAAAATACACGTATACGCCGTCTTTCGGCAAGAAATGGACAAGTTCGCCTTCGTGCACCACCGCGGCGGTCTTGCGCCAGTTGAACAGCGTGCCGACCAGCGCTTGCGCCTGCAACTGCCGGCGGGTCAACCCCGCGCCGGATACGGCGTCCGCGGCGTCTCCCGCCCAGCCGCCGGGAAAGTCGCTGCGAATGACGCCGTGGTCGCTGTCGCTGGCGGTCAGGATTTCGGTGCCGTAATAGACTTGCGGCGCGCCGCGCATGGTCGCCAGATACGTCATGGCCAGTTCGAACAGGCCATAGTCCTCGCCGAGTTGCGAATAGATCCGCATCATGTCGTGGTTGTCGCCGAAGATCACCAAGGCGCCGGGATCCGGGTACAGCACGTCGTTGACCAACATCGAATACAGGCTGGTCAGCCCCTGGAATGACGCTTCATCGGCTGTCAGCGACGGCGCGAGCACGGAATTGAGCGGAAAATCCATGATGCTCGGCAACCATGAGCGGTAGCCGTCGTGCTTGTCCCGCCCGCCTTGCCAATACGCGGCGATCAGCGGATTCTCGGTCCATTCCTCGCCGACCACGTTGAAGTCGGGAAATTCCTCCATCACGCGCCGGGTCCATTCCGCCATGAATTCCCTGCCGGAATACGGATAGGTATCCATGCGCACTCCGGCCAGGCCCAGATATTCGATCCACCAGATGGCGTTCTGGATGAGGTATTCCGCCATCAGCGGATTGTCCTGATTCAGATCGGGCATGTCGGGCACGAACCAGCCGTCGAAAAACTCGCGCCGGTCGATTTCGGCGCCGTAGGGATCGAGGCTGAGCGTCTTGGCGTGGTTGGTTTCGACATAAGCGTCCCATTGATGCACCCAGTCGTCCATGGGCGGGTCGGCCATCCACCAATGATGCAGGCCGCCATGATTGACGATCATGTCCATGATCAGGCCCACTCCTTTCTCGCGCCCGAGGCGAGCCAGTTCCGCGAGCTCTTCATTGCTGCCCATGCGCGGGTCGACCCGGTAAAAGTCGGTGGTCGCGTAGCCGTGATAGGAAAACGCCGGCATCGCATTCTCGAGCACGGGATTGAGCCAGACGGCGGTGAAGCCGAGCCCGGCGATGTAGTCGAGACGGTCGATAATGCCTCTGAGATCGCCTCCATGCCGCGCTCCCGGCTGGGCGCGGTCCACGATATCGCCGAGACCGTCGATTTCATCGTTGTCCGGGTCGCCATTGGCGAACCGGTCCGGAGTAATCAGATAGATCGCGTCGGCCGAGGAAAATCCGCGCGCATGCCCGGGATCCCGATTGCGCTCGTCCAGACGGTATGGATGCGCGATGCTGCCGCCGTCGGCGCCGTTGAATACGATATCGAACTCGCCGGCTTCGGCGTCGGCGGCAATGCGCAAGCGCACGAACAGGTAGTTGGGGTTTTCCGTCGTCAGCACTTCGCGCACCGCGACGCCCGGATAGTCCACTTCCGGCTGCAATGCGCCCGCGCCGTCGCCGTGGACCAGCAGTCGCACCTCGGGATTGCTGAACCCGATCCACCAATTGGGCGGTTCCACCCGTTCGATCTCGGCGGCGAAAATGGTCGCGAGCGGCCATCCCGCGCCGCCGGCCAGCGCGATAATCAAGCAACGATACAGATTCGCGATCATTTGCCCCAGCCCTTCATCGGGACTCGGCTGCCCAGAATTGTCGATAGAGTTCGCCGCGGAATGCTTCGTCCCTGCCGTAGCCGTCCTCGTTGATCCAGAAGATCTGCGACATGATGATACCGACAAACTCCCGCTTCGGGTCAACCCAGAAGTGGGTTCCCTCGTATCCTCCGCCGAGCCACAGACCTGCCTCTCCCTGTTCGCGGGTTCTGGTCGGCTCTCCGGTCACCCATAAATTGAAGCCGTTGTAGCCTTCGGGATTATCGAGTTGCGTATGCGGGGCGTGGATGTCCTCGACCGTCGCGGTCTCCAGCAATCTCGTCCCGCGCAAGGTTCCGCGGTTCAGCAACATTCTCAGGAAATCCGCGTAGCCGTCGGCCGTGGCCAACATGCCCTCGCCGCCCAGATAGAGCTGGCGCGCCGGATCGTAATCGGGAACATCCGGCCCGAAGATATCGAGTTCGCCGGGATACGCCGCGCGCAGCGTTCCGCCCTGACCGCTGATGGTCGGCGGCAAGCGGACTCCCGGCGGCAGGTCGAACTGCAATCCGGCAATGCCCAATGGCCCGGTCAGCCGTTCCGCGACAAGTTGCCTGAGACTCTTGTTCGTCGCGCGTTCGGCGACCATTCCCAGGATCGTGGTATTGGTCCCGTAATAATAGGTGGTTCCCGGATGCTGGATCAGCGGCAGATCCGCGAGGCGGGCGATAAAGTCGTCGGAATTCGCCGCCGTCGCCACGTTCCTCGCCTTGAACATGTCGTCGATGCAGGGAAAGCCGGTGGTGCCGTAATAGAAACCGGCTTCGTGGTTGACGAGGTGCCGCACCGTCATCGCGGTATCGGCGGGAGCGAGCGCGAACGGACAGGCCGCGTCGACTTGCTCGCGGTCGACTTGCGCGAGACTCGTCCCGTCCGGGGTCGTCGCGACTTGCATGTCGGAGAATTCCGGAATATGGCGCGCGACCGGATCTTCCAGGCTCAGAATGCCGTCTTCCACCAGGTCCAGCACCACCGAGATGGTCACTATCTTGCTCATGGACCAGATTCGAATCCACGTTTGCCCGTCGACTTCCATATCGGGCAACAGTTCCCGGTTCACCGTCCCGTGCTCGTAGAAGACATTGCCTTCGCGGTCTTCAAGTCGCGCATAAAGAAAGGGATAGTGGCCTTCTTCGACGAAGCGGTCGAGCACCGCGTCGAGCGCGTCCGGATCTGGGACAGCGATTGCCGCCGGGGCGGAATGGACAAGCGCCGGCAGCGCGACGCCAGCCAGCGCGATGAACGCCGAACGGATTGTCGACATGGGGCCGGCGCTAGAACCGATACGACATGCCGGCGAAGTATGTCGCGCCGTACGTTTGCCAGTCCTTGATCTGACGATGATCATTGTTGAGGAACCCGGTAAAGGGCTCGTCTGTCAGGTTGGTTCCTTGCAGATACAAGGTCAAGCCATCGAAACGGCCGCTTTCGAAAGCGTAGCTGATCTGGGCGTCGACCAGATTTTCCTCGGTGATCGAGCGCAAGGTCCGGCCCGCGCCGAAACCCTGCACCTCGCCGAGAAAATCCGACCGGTGATTGCCGCTGACCCGCGCCGAAAAACCGCCCTGTTCATAATACAGCGTCAAGTTGACCACGGTATCCGACAGCCCCGGCAAGGGAGTGGACGGGTCGCCGGTGCCGCGCGCGATTTCGCTGTCGGTGAACGATCCGTTCAAGACCGCGCCGAAGCCCTGCAAGGCCGGAGTCAGCGCCTCGCCGGCGACTTGCAGGGATACCTCGTAGCCCGAGAGGTTGCCGCCGTCTCCATTGGCCGGTCGATCTACAATGCCGATGGTCAGCGCCGGAGTGACGCCGCCGGTAGGGAATCCGGAGAAATCCACCAGTCTGGGCAAGTCGTAGATATAGTTGGCGAGATCCTTGTAAAAGGCCGCCAGCGCGAAATATCCCAGGCTGTCCCGGAAATACAGTTCATAAGACAGGTCGATGGAATCCGCGAGCCAGGGACGCAAGTCGGGACTGCCGCCGCTGCCGCTCCACGGAGCCGAGGAAATATCCGTGGAATTGGCCAGACTGGAGTTGAAATTCACTTCCCGGCCGGCTCTCATTTCGTCCATCCTCGCCCGGGCGAGGGTGCGCGCCAGGCCCAGACGGACGAACTGCCTGTCCGCGACCGCAAAGTTCAGGTTCAGGCTCGGCAACAATTCGGTATAGTCGGCGCCGCCGGAGATCTGCTGCAAGGTGGTCGCTTCCGTTCGACTGGTGGGCGGCGGCCAGCCGCCGGCGCCGCTGGTTCCGGTCGAACTCTGGTCGGTGCGAACCGCCTGCAGGCCGAAATTCCCCGTCACCGGCACATCGCCGACCGAGGAGTCGATATTGAACTGGACCCAAGCGACGGTAACGTCTTCGTCCACAGTCCAGTCATTCGAATGCACTCCGCCGCCGAAATGGTCGGCGCGGTAATAGGTGCCGCTCGCGAACATGGCGGCCGGGTCGAACGTGGCTATGGCGGGCAAACCGAACGGAACGGTAACCGCGCCGGTGGGGGTGAAGGATTCGCTCAGCGCGCCGCTCGTCAATCCGACGAATCCCTGGTTGCTGGCGATTCTCGATTTGCTGCGGCTGTCGAACTGCGCGCCGAAATCGACGCTGCTGACGACGCCGCCGAGATAGCGTTCGGCGCTCAGCCGGATTTGCGTGAGCTCGTCGTCGATCAACGGCCGATTGTCGTAACCCACCTGGCCGCCGGGAATAATCGAACTGCCGCCCCAGCCGGCGGGGCTGGTCAGGACGGTCGCGCCCGGCGAGGCGTAATCCCCCGTCACGCTGAAGTTGGGCGCGCCGGCGCCGATGGAAAACGCCGCCGCGTCCCGGCGGCCCTGGCCCGAGGGTCCGGTTCCCGTGTTCAGCGACAGGATCACGTCCTGGCGCTCGACCGCGGAATGGCTGATATCGACGGTCGCGGTCCAGTCGTCGTCGATATCGAATTCAAGATTCCAGCCGGCGGCCCAGAGATCCGCGTCGCGCTCTTCGAGATTATTGCTGAGCACCGCCTTGACGCCGTCGAACGAGCCGCCGGTCACCAGCCCGTCGCTGATCCGGGGATTATTCAAGGTGGTCTGGTTCCACGGCGGAAACAGCGGCATTTCGTATTGCCTGGACAGCGTGGATTCCTCGAAACTGGAACGATAGACATCGATCGTGGAGCGGAGCCGCTCGCTGGGCTGATACTCGATCACGGCCATGAAGCCGTCGCGGGTCAATTCCCCGGACTGCGCCTTGGCGTTCGCGCCCGTTATCAGGTCGGCGCCGCCGGCATCGCCGAAACTGTTGTATCCCCAGATATCGATCACCTCGCGCTGGCTGGGAGAGCCGATATGGGAATAGCCGAGCGCCACGCCGAGCGTGCCGTCGGCGAATTGATCGATCCAGGAAGCGCTGTAGCGCCACCCGGCGTCGTCCGACTCGGGATTGAGCGCGCCTGTCTCGTTCCATTCCCTGCGCGCATTGACCACGAACACGCGCTCGTCGTATTCCAGCGGACTGATGGTGCGCATGTCCACCGTGCCCGCCAGGCCCTGCCCGGTCAGCGCGGCTTGCGGCGTCTTGTAGACGACGACGCCTTGCAACAGTTCGGACGGATACTGGTCGAATTCGACGCCCCGGTTATCGCCGGCGCTGACCTGCTGGCGGCCGTTCAGCAACGCGGTGGAAAAATCCGGCGCCAATCCGCGGATGCTGATCACCTGCTGGCGACCGTTGAGGCGCTGGCCGGCCAATCCCGTCAGTCGCGTCAGCGCCTCGGCGATGCTATTGTCGGGCAACTTGCCGATATCCTCCGCGGATATCGCTTCCACGATCAATTCCGAATCCCGCTTGAGCGCCATGGCGTTCCTGAGGCTCTGGCGGAAACCGGTCACCACGACTTCCTCTATGGCCGCGCCTTCCTGCGCCCACGACTGCCCGGCCAGGGGACCCAGCGCCGCGGCTACAGCCAGGGAAAGCGGCTTGAGATTCCTCGAAAAATCGCCTTTCCGGCGATCGCGCATTGTTCGCGACATGGTGGCCCTCGCAATTTTCAGTCATCCGGCTTCGCGCCGGATTCGGCTGTCCTGCTCTCATGTATCCTCTGAACAATCCCCTCCATGGCATCATTCGCCGCCGCAAAACAGGAGCGCGGTTTGTCTTGCTTCCGAATGCAAAGGCTTGCGCCATCGAATTCGGCGCCGCATCCATGCGTCGCGGAGAAGCTCCGACTGAATCGAAGCTTCCCTTATAGGCGCATGCGCGAGGTTTGGCAATCCAATGCATACGTATTCATATCAATGCCATGTCGCGGGCGGGCGTTTTCCGCAGCCGGCGATTTTCCGCCGCGGACATCCCGGCCGGACCGCCGCCCGCGGCGAATCGATCAAATCCTTTCATAACCTTCGTAACGCACCCAGTCGAAATCGGCATATTCTTCCGCGGCATTGCCGTTGGCCGAACTGTAGAGCCCCAGATAGGCGCCGGTATATCCGCGGCTCAATAATCTGGCGGCGTCGGTTTCGGCGAACAGGTCGAAGCTGTCGCCCTGGTCGAGCGAATACTCGTATCGATACTTGCGGTCCCGCGATACGACCCTGAATACGATTTCGCCGGCGTAATCAGCGAGCGTTCGCCGCGCGATCGCGACCGGCGCCCGGTCTCTTTCCGCCAGCACCAGTTGCAGGACGTTTTCCCCGCCGCGTCTCGCCATGGTGAAGTTGAGGAAATTATCGTCCTTCTGGAACAGGCTGACGCCGGCCTCGACATTTTCCTGTTCCGGCGCGAACGCCATCTTGACGCTATATTGAAAATCGCTTTCCCGCTGTCTGAATCCCATCAGCGCCGCGCGCCCGCGCTCCCTGATCGCATTTTCATGGGCATGAAGGCGCAAATACCCCTTGCGGCCGCGCAGCGAATAGATGTCCGGCAGGGGCACTCTTCTGAAATTCCATTGCAGGCCGAGCGTTTCGCTGTCGAAATCGTCGAAGAACGTGTCGTTGCGATATTGCGGAGCGTCTTCGAACGGCAGCGGCGCAGATCTTTCGACTCTCCCCGTCGCGGGCGCCGCCACCGGCCATTCGTATCGCGGATCTTTCCACTCGAACGGCTCCCGTTCCCATGCGACCGGGATCAGATGCGACTCGCGGCCCATATTGGAATCGCCCTGTTCGTCATTGCGCTTGCCGAGCGCCACCATGTACCAGCGGCCGTCCGGCAATTCCACCATGTCGGCGTGTCCGGTGCTATGCACCCAGTTGCCGTAGGACAGATTCCGCGACGTGAGAATCGGATTCCTGTCATTGGCGATGTAGGGGCCCGTGATTTGATCGCTGACCGCGATCATCACCGCATGGTTGTAGCTCGTGCCGCCTTCGGCGATGAGCAGGTAATAGCGGCCGTCGCGCTTGTAAATATGCGGGCCTTCCGCCCAGGTGCCGTCGCAGGCGCCCCGCCACAGGAAATGCCTCTCGCCGACCAGCCGCCAGTTCGCAAGGTCGAGTTCCTGCAGCCAGATTTCGCCCTGGCCGGGAAATTCCGGATCCGCGGGACCATGGTTGCCGACGTACCAGGCTTTGCCGTCGTCGTCGAAAAATATGTCGGGGTCGATGCCCGGGGCGCCTTCGATCACATGGGGCTCGGACCACGGCCCGGCCGCGTCTTGCGCGGTAATGACGAAGTTCACCATGCGGGTCGGCTGCCCTTCGACGCCGGGGTCGTAGACATTGGTGGTGATGATATAGAAAACGCCGTCGCGCCAGCGGATGGACGGAGCGTGGATGCCCCCGTCGGATTGGACATCCGCCAGATTGACCTCGTCGCGATAGAGTTCGGGATCGGCGATCCCGTATCCGACCAGCGTCCAGTTGACCAGATCCTTGCTGCGGTGGACCGGCAAGCCGGGGAAATATTCGAACGTGGAATTGACGATGTAGTAGTCGTCGCCGACCCGGGCGATGGAAGGGTCGGGATAACCGCCCCGCAATATCGGATTTCTGAAAGTGTCCGATTGCGCGGATGCTTCCAGCATGAACATGGCGATGCAGAAGACTCCGGCCAGACGATGCAGTTTTCGCGCGCAAGCTGAGTTTCGGATCATTGGTCTCACCCGTGAGTTTGATTTTCGATATTCCGCCGTTCGACGAAAAAGACGGAGAACGCGGCCGCCGCCAGGGAAGCGGCGGCCAGGGTCAAGACGTGGATCGGCTGTCCGCCGAACAGGTGTTCGACGATGACGCCGAGCACCGCCGCCGCGAGCAACTGGGGAATGACTATGAAGAAATTGAAAATCCCCATGAAGATTCCCATCCTCGCGGCGGGTATCGCATTCGCGAGAATCGCATAGGGAATCGAGACGATGGACGCCCAGGCAAAGCCGATCCCCACCTCGGAAACGAGCAGCCAGGCCGGATCCCGCAACACGGCGAAAGAAGCGAGGCCGAGCGCGCCGAGCAGCAAATTGATCTGATGCGAACGAAACAGGCCGAACCGGCGAATGAGAAGGGGGATGGTCATGGCGGCGAATACCGCGGCGAGGTTGTAGCTCGCGAACAGGACCGCAACCCAATCCGCTCCTTCGTTGTATGCGGCCGAAGTCGCATCCCGCGCGCCGAAGTGGAAACCGGCGACCGCCGGCGTGGTGTAGATCCACATCGCGAACAAGGCGAACCAGGTAAAGAACTGCACCCAGGCGAGGCGCTTCATGGTCTCCGGCATCTCCACCAGATTCCGGCACATGTCGAAAAACAGATTGTCCACCCGATTCCGGGCTTGCATGACGATGGCGGCGCCTTGCAGCGCGCCGAAGACCATGATGCCCGCGGCGAGCAGGTAAAGGCTCTGGTCGGCCTCGAATATCGCCGCCGCGGCCAGGCCCAGCGCGCCCGCCGCCAACCACGCCAGCGCATTGCGCCGGCGAAAAACCGGAGTATTTTCCGGCGACCCGGTTGCGGATTCGGGCGCGCCTTGCTCGAAACTCGCCATTTCCTCCGGACTGTATTCGCGAGTGCGCGCGACAGTCCACATGACCGTTCCGAACAGCGCCGCCGCGCCGGCGTAGAAGGAGAAGCGGACCGAATCCGGAATCTCTCCCGCCGGCGCCGTATTCGCGACGCCCAGCCAATTGCTCATGATCCAGGGGAGAGCGGACGCCACCACCGCGCCGAGCGCGATGAAGAAACTCTGCATGACATAGCCGCTGGAACGTTGGCGCTGCGGCAGCATATCGCCGACAAAAGCCCGGAAAGGCTCCATGGTGATATTGATGGACGCGTCGAGGATCCAGAGCGAGCCGGCCGCGATCCACAACATCGGCGAATTGGGCATCGCCAGCAAGGCCAGCGTGGCGAACACGGCGCCGACCAGGAAATAGGGCCGCCGCCGACCCAGGGAATTCCAGGTCCGATCGCTCATGTAGCCGACCACCGGCTGCACGATCAGCCCGGTCAGCGGCGCCGCGACCCAAAGCAGGGGCAGCGTGTCGATATCCGCGCCCAGGGTCTGGAAGATCCGGCTCGCGTTCGCGTTCTGCAAGGCAAAGCCGAACTGTATGCCGAGGAAGCCGAAGCACATGTTCCAGATTTGCCAGAACCCCAGCCGGGGCTTTTGCATGAGCACGCCCTGATCAATCATGGCTTCCCCGCGGCGCAATGCCGATGAATGAAATCCTCGTGGCCGGGGAATTGCCGCACCGCTCCCCGGATGATGGTTTGCAGGTTATCCAGATATTCCCGCAACTGCCGCGAAGATATGCCTTCGACTATCGCGTGGTAGCCGCGCGGTTCGATATTCTGGCCGAGCATCACTTGCAGCCACGCCGATTCCGTGAACAGTTCCCCCAACTCCCGATACACTCCGCCGCCGGCCTCGAACAAGGCCAGCCGATGGGCGAGCCTTTCCGGCGCCGCCGAATTTCGGCAATCGCGCCAGAAAGGCAGATCGTCCTTCTCGTTCAGTTTGTAGTGCAGGATCAGGAAGTCGCGGATACGATCAAAATCGAACAGGCATTGCCGATTGAACTCGTCGATGTTCGCCTGCTCGAAGCGCCGGTCCGGGAACAGGCGCACGAGCCAGCTGACGCCGGTTTGAATGAGGTGGATGCTGGTCGACTCCAGCGGTTCCATGAAGCCGCCGGCCAGGCCCAGGGCGACGCAATTCAGGCTCCAGAACTGTTTGCGCCGCCCGGTAGTGAATTTCAGCAGGCGCGGTTCCTCGAGCGCCGCGCCGTCCAGATTGTCGAGCAGGACGGCGGCGGCTTCATCGTCGCTCATGTAATCGCTGCAATAGACATGGCCGTTGCCGATGCGATGCTGCAAGGGAATCCGCCATTGCCAGCCGGCCTTGCGCGCGGCGGCCCGGGTATAGCAATCAAGCGGCCCCGCCGACTCGCAGGGCGCCGCGACGGCGCGGTCGCACGGCAGCCAGCGCGACCAGTCCTCGTAGCCCACGCCGAGCGCCTGCCCGATCAGCAACCCGCGAAAACCGGTGCAGTCGATGAAGAACTCGCCGGCGACGCGGCGGCCGTCGTCCAGCACCAGCGCTTCGATGAAGCCGTCGTCCGCGCGCCGCTCGACTTGCGCGATCCTGCCTTCGATTCGGGTCACGCCCAGCCGCTCGCTGAATTCCCTGAGATAAAGCGCGTACAGGGCCGCATCGAAGTGAAAGGCATGGACGACGCCTTGCAGCGGACTGCCGGGCAATTTGTCGACGCGGCTGAAACGATTCGCCAGGGCGGCGGTCTCATTGACCGAATAGTCCCAGAATCGTCCGGCATGACCTTCGCGAACGGCCCGCAGCCAATACTGGTGGAAACTGCCCATGCCCAGGTCGCGCCCGACTTCGCCGAAAGCGTGCATGTAGCAATCGCCGGCGCGGCCCCAGTCGCGAAACTGTATGCCCAGTTTGAAAGTTCCCCGGGTTCGGCGCAGGAAGTCGTCTTCGTCCAGGCCGAGCACTTGATTGAATTGCCGGATCGGGGGAATGGTGGCCTCGCCGACGCCTACCGTGCCGATTTGCGCGGACTCCACCAGGCGAATCCCGATCGCGGAGCCCATGGTTCTGGCGAGCAGCGCCGCCGCCATCCAGCCGGCCGCGCCTCCTCCGGCAATGACGACTTGCTGAATTGGCGCGTGATCCGGCATTTTACAGGCGGTCAGCCAAGGAGTTGGCGATATGGTTCCGGCACCGAGAATACAGGCTTTGACTTGCCATGCAAGCCGCCCGGGCGCGGCGGACCGGGCGCGAGTCATGAATACGTATTCATAAGGGGATAACATGTACAAGATCGAAGCAGCGCCGGTACGATGCCGGAGGCAGGCAAGGGCGGCCGCCCGTTCGCGAACGATTTCCGGTTCGCGAACACGAATGCGACCCGGTTGCGGCCATGAAAAGTACGATTACGCATATCGCGCATCCGGGAGAACGCGGCCATGAGCGAATGGTGGCGCAACGCCGTCATATACCAGATCTATCCGCGCAGTTTCATGGACAGCAACGGCGACGGCACGGGCGACCTTCCGGGCATCGCCCGCAAGTTGGACTATATCCAGGAGCTCGGCGTGGACGCGATCTGGATCTCGCCTTTTTTCAAATCGCCGATGAAGGACTCCGGCTATGACGTGAGCGATTATCGCCAGGTCGACCCGCTATTCGGCGCGCTGGAAGATTTCGACCTGTTGCGCGCCGAAACCCGCCGCCGCGGCATCAAGCTCATTATCGACCAGGTTCTCAGCCATACCTCGGACCAGCATCCGTGGTTTCTGGAAAGCCGCGAAGACGCGCACAACGCCAGGGCGGACTGGTATGTCTGGGCCGACCCGAAGGCCGACGGCGGGCCGCCGAACAACTGGCTTTCGGTATTCGGCGGCATCGCCTGGCAGTGGGAGCCGCGCCGCCGGCAATACTATCTGCACAATTTCTTGTCTGGCCAACCCGACCTGAATTGCCACAATCCCCAAGTCAGGCAGGCCAGCATCGACAATCTGGAATTCTGGCTGCGACGCGGAGTGGACGGCTTCCGGCTCGACGCGATCAATTTCTGCATGCACGACCCGCAATTGCGCGACAATCCGCCGAAATGCTCCGGGGCGCGCGCATTTCTCAGCGGCGACGGAGTCGTATCGCCCTATGGCATGCAGGAACACGTCTTCGACCACAGTCACCCGGACAACCTGCTTTTCATGGAAGACATCCGGCGCCTGCTCGACAGGTACGACGCCGTCGCCCTGGGCGAAATCGGCTCGGACCGTTCGCTCGAAGTCATCGGCGAATACACTCGCGGCGACAGCCGCCTGCACATGGCCTACAGCTTCGACCTGATGGGTCCGGACGGATCCGCCGGCCATATCAGGCGAACGATGGAATCACTGCAGGAAAAAGTCCGCGACGGATGGTGCTGCCTGGCGGTCGGCAACCACGATGTGGAGCGGGTGGCGAGCCGCTGGACCGGCAATGCGCCCGATGCGGATTCGGCCAAGCTGTTTTCCATCTTGCTGGCCTGCCTGCGCGGCGCGGTCTGCATCTACCAGGGCGATGAACTCGGATTGCCCGAGGCCGAGGTGCCGTACGAGCAGCTCCGGGATCCCTATGGCCTGAGTTTCTGGCCCGCGTACAAGGGCAGGGATGGTTGCCGCACGCCGATGCCGTGGAACGGGGACGCGCCCAATGCGGGATTCTCCAGCGCCGACCCCTGGCTGCCGGTCGACGCCCGCCACTTCGCGCTGGCGGCGAACCGGCAGTTGCGGAATCCCGATTCGGTATACGCCTGCGTGCGCGACTTCCTGCGCTTCCGCAAGCGGCAACCCGCGCTGCTGCGCGGAGACCTGAAGTTTTTCGCCGTGCGCGGCGCCAACGTACTGGCTTGCGCGCGCTCCGCGGATGAACAGACTTTATTGCTTTGCTTCAATCTCGGCGACGAAGAGCGCCGAATCGACAGGCGGGAACTGTCGCCATTCGACGGCCGGCGGCTGCGGCGACTCGACGGCTTTCCCGCCAGACAGGGCTCCATCGCCGGCGACGGTCTCGTCTTGCCGCCCCGTTCGAGCCTGATCGCCGAAGTTTGCCGGGAGGCGAGCGGATGAATCAGGGTTTCCCCGGCGGCCGGCAGGAGGCGCGGATGGTCAGTTCGGGCTCGATGAGCCGCGACCGGATCTCTTGTCCGGCCGCCAGCCGCAACAGGACATCGACCATGACCTCGCCCGCCTTGGCGGTATTCTGCCGAATGGTCGTCAACGCCGGCGTGGTGTACGAAATCGCGGGAATATCGTCGAAGCCGACCACGGAAATATCCTCGGGAACCGTCAGCCCCTCTTCCCGCAGAGCATTGACCGCCCCCAGGGCGCTCAGGTCGCTGCTGCAGAAAACCGCGCTGAATGCCGCGCCGCGAGACAATAGCTCGCGAGCCGCCAGATAGCCGCTGCGCTCGGCGGGCGTGGCCGCAGCCCGCAGGGCCGGATCCGCGCGCATGCCGGCCTCCCGCAAGGCCTTGCGATAGCCGAAATAGCGATCCTGGATTTCAGGACAATCGGCGGACACGTCGCCGAGGAAGGCGATGCGCCGGTGGCCCAGTTCGAGCAGATGCCGCGTGGCGATATAGCCGCCGCGCCGATTGTCGCAGCCTATGAAATGCCCGGGCTGGCCTTCGATCACCGGCCCCCAAGTCAGCACATGGGCGTCGTCGAGCAATTCGGCCTTGCGGATATAGTCGGTGTAGCCGCCGTATCCCAGCAAGATGATTCCCTCGGCCTTGTTGCTGTTGTGGTAGTCGACGATCCAGTTTTCGCTCAGTTGCTGGAATGAAAGCAATACATCGTAGCGCCGCGCCGCCGCTGCCCTGGTGATGCTCGCCAGCATGGAAACGAAGAATGGATTGATATCGGAGTCCATCTCGGACTCCTGATGCACCAGCATGGCGATAGCGCGGCTATGTTGCGAACGAAGATTGCTGGCGCTGCTGTCGACCTTGTAATTGTGTTGCCGGGCAATGCGCTGGATCTTGCGCCGGGTCTGGAGATTCACCAACGGACTCTCGCGCAGCGCCCGCGATACCGTCGATTGCGAAACGCCCGCCAGATCGGCGATATCGAGCGAAGTCACCCTGGCCATAGCGACAATCCCACGGCAAGCCCTGCGGCGCATGTCCGCGATACAAAAGAGCGTCGCCGGATTCGACGGCGCAAGCCATTGAATCCGGGAGCAAGACAAGACCGCGTCTTGTCTTGCGGCAATGAATAATTCCATGGATGGAATTATTCAGAAAATACACAGTATCCGACGCTGGCGCGATTTCGGCAACAAATCCCGCATCGGCAGCTTGCGGCAAAACTCCCGCAAGAGCCGCGAGACGCCGAGCTTCGGCATTTCACCGCCGGGGAAGCCCCGCTATCAGGGCTTCCCCGGCGACCCTGCTCGCGCCGGTTCCGCGGCGCCGCCTTTCCGTTCGCCAAGCGCCAGCAATAATTTCTCGTAGATGCCGCCGAAACCGCCGTTGCTCATGACGAGCACGCGGTCGCCGGGTTCGGCGACCGCGGCGACATGCGCGACGATGCCGTCCACCTTGCCGAATACTCGCGCCGGCGGTTTCGCGGCCGCGGCCAGCGCGGAACAATCGAGGGCGCAATTCTCCGGCTGGAACCAGACCACCTGATCGGCCTGCTCCGCCGCCCCGGCCAGCGCATGTTGATGCACGCCGGCTTTCATCGTATTGGAGCGGGGCTCGATTATCGCGATGATCCTGCCGTCCCCGCCCGGTTTCGCCCCCAGGCCCTGCAAGGCGGCGGCGATCGCCGTGGGATGATGGGCAAAATCGTCGTAAACGGAGACGCCGCCCGCCGTGCCGCGCAATTCGAGCCGGCGCTTCACGCCGCGAAAATGACCGAGCGCCGCCGCGGCCGTCGCCGCGCCGACGCCGGCGTGTTCGGCGGCCGCCATGGCGGCCGCGGCGTTCCTGACGTTATGCAATCCGGTCTGTCCCCACGCCACGGCGACGGCGGCGGGCTTGTCCGCCCCGGCCCGATGCCTTTCCAGTTCGAACGCGCCGCCGTCGGCGGCCAGCAGCCGGATATTCCAGAATGTTCCTTGCTCGGCGGCAAGACGTTCGCACTCCGCCCCGGAAAGCTCCAGGCCGATACGCCGCACCGGGGTCCAGCAGCCTTGAGCGAGGACTTCGTCGAGCGCCGGCTCGTCCGCCGGCATGACGATGCGGCCATTGCCGGGCAGGATGCGAAGCAGATGATGGAACTGGCGCTGGATCGCGGCCAGATCCTCGAAGATATCGGCGTGATCGAATTCCAGATTGTTGAGAATCGCGGTGCGCGGAGCGTAATGAATGAATTTGGAGCGCTTGTCGCAGAAAGCGCTGTCGTATTCGTCGGCTTCTACAACGAAAAACGGCGTCTGGCCGAGCCGCGCGGAGACCGGGAAATTATTGGCGACGCCCCCGATCAGGAAACCCGGCCGCAGGCCGGCGTATTCCAGCATCCAGGCCAGCATCGCGCTCGTGCTCGTCTTGCCGTGCGTGCCGGCGACGCCGAGCACCCATTTCCCGCGCAATACGTATTGCGCCAGCCATTGCGGCCCGGACATGCAAGCGGCGCCCTCTTCCAGCGCCCGCTCCAGCACCGGATTGCCGCGGGCGATCGTGTTGCCCACGAGCACGAGCTCGGGCCGCGCGTCGAGATGCCCGGCCCGATAGCCGTCGAGCACCTCGATGCCGCATTCTTCGAGTTGCGTGCTCATCGGCGGATACGTGTTCGCGTCGCAGCCGCTGACGCGATAGCCGAGTTCCCTGGCGAGCAGCGCCAGACTGCCCATGAACGTGCCGCAGATGCCGATAATGTGCAAATGCATGAAATACTCGCCGATTGCTTGATTCAACGCGCCGCGGCGCGTCCTTGTGTATCTCCAGTGAATAATTCCATGGATGGAATTATTCATTGCCGCAAGACAACAGCGCGGTTTTGTCTCGCTCCCGGATTCAATGGCTTGCGCCGTCACATCCGGCGGCGCTCTCTTGTAACGCGGGCATGCGCCGCAGGGAAGCCCTGACTTGATCAGCGCTTTCCTATGTATCCTCTGAATAATTCCATCCATGGAATTATTCATTGCCGCAAAACAAAAGCGTGGTTTTGTTTTGCTCCCGGATTCAATGGCTTGCGCCATCGAATCCGGCGGCACATCCATGTGCCGCAGGGAAGCTCTGACTTGATCAGAGCTTCCCTATGTGAACGCGGCTTTGGAAATTTCCTCCAGCAAGACCTCGACTTCCCCCGCAAGCGCGACGCCCCGGCGCCGGAGCAGCGCCTCGGCATTGCGGCGCGCCGCCGTCGCGGGTTCGGCGGCGGCGGCGCGCGCCGACGCGCAGGCCTGCTGCATCATGCGCTGTTGCAATAACTCGGCGGCGATTTCATCTGCCTTGATCCGTTCGCGCAGTTTCCGCAGATCCGGATCGGACCCGCAACCCGGCTTCTTCAGCCAGCGGCGCGCTTCGCGCAAGGGACGAATCAGCCGATTTTGCCATTGCCGCGAGATCTCGTCGATCCGCGGCCACAAATCCTCGCCGACGATGCCGCGATGCGCGCCGTGCCAGTAGCAGAACAGCACGGCATTGACGTCGAGGCCATGCCGGTCCTGCAAGCGCAGACAACTTTGCGCCACGTTCTTGCTGCCGTAAAGGGCGACGGACCAGGACGGAAAGTCGGTTCGAACCATCATCGCGCGCCAATCAGGCCGTTTCGGGTCCGTGCTGCAAGGGAAGCTCTGATCGAGTCAGAGCTTCCCCGCGGCGCATGCCCGCGGTACAGGACCGCGGTACAAGAGAGCGTCGCCGGATTCGACGGCGCAAGCCGTCGAATCCGCGAGCAAGACGAGACCGCGCTCCTGTCTTGCGGCGATGAATAATCCCATGAATGGAATTATTCAGAGGATACCCAGACCGGCCCGGCGGTGCTGTCTCGCGCCTTGCCGGGCCTTGCAACAGGCCTTCGATCCGCGTCGCTCCCCTCAGTCTTCTCTCACGTACTTGACGAGTTGCCTCGGTCCGACTTCGGCGCCGTAGACATTGCCATGCATGTCGGCGGCCACGCCTTCGGCCGCGCTGGTGCCGCCGGGATTCTGGTCGGGATCGGGGATAAAGCTGAACACATGGCCGGTCACCGCGCTGCCGATGCGGATGCCGCGCCGCCAACCCGGATTGGAAGTCGCGCTCGACTCCGAATCGGCCGCGTACAGGATATCGCCGGCGTCGATATAGATTCCGCTGAGGCGGCCGAACTGGTGCCATTCGTCGACAAAAGTGCCGTCCTGCTCGAAGATCTGGATGCGCACATTGCCGCGGTCCGCGACGAACAGCCGGCCGCGGGAATCGAACGCCAGGCTGTGCGGAGTGCGGAACTCGCCGGGAGCGGTGCCGATACGGCCCCAGCTTTCGATGAAATTGCCGCCGGCATCGAATTTGGCGATCCGCGCCACCGTCGACAGATCGGCATTCGCGCCCTGGCCGCCGTGGCCGTCGCCGACATAGATGCTGCCGTCGGGGCCGGTAATCACGTCATTGGGCGAATTCAGCAACGGGCCGGAGCCGTCGCCGGCGATGCCGGGAGTGCCGAGCACCATCAGCACTTCGCCTTCGGGGCTGAACTTGTAGACCGCGTGTCCCTTGCCGGCGGCGTCGGGATTCTCCGCGAGCTCGGCGGGGGTCGCCGCGCGGGCGTCGGTGATCCAGACATTGCCGTCGCCGTCGACGTGAATGCCGTGGGGCCAGATGATCATGCCGCCGCCGAAGGAAGTCACGATATTGCCTTCCGGATCATACTTGATCACCGGATCGACATCGGACAACGCGCAACTGTTGGAGCCGCAGCGCTCGGCGACCCAGACGGACTCGCCGTCGATATCGATATCGACCGCGCTGGTCGAACCCCATTCGCGGCCGTCGGGCAACTCGAAATAATCATTGATCGTCGTATAGGGATTGGGATGGTTATTGGTCGGCATCATGACCTTCTGGGCGCCGGCGACGCCCGATGCGGTCAGCAACGCCGCGGCCAGGGCCGCGCCGATCCTGCTCTTGCGGCTCGAACGAATCATCAAAGGTCTCCTGTGGGAATGGAAGAATTGCTTGCGTCATGCAATTTTCAACTCAAGCGAAGCATAGATGAATAATTCCACGGATGGAATGGACTATTCGGGGGATGCCCGACAGTTCTCCCGCCGCGTCCAGCGCCTGACCAGGCCGGTTTCGATGCCGAACAGATCCAGCATCCGGCCCACGTGATGATCGACGAGTTCGTCCACCGACTGCGGCCGGATGTAATGCGCGGGCATCGGCGGCGCCAGCACGGCGCCGAGACGGGCGGCCTTGAGCATGATCTCGCAATGTCCGGCGTGCAGCGGCGTTTCCCTCGGCGCGAGCACGAGCCGGCGGCATTCCTTGAGCGTGACATCGGCCGCGCGGCTGATGAGCGAGCCGGTCTGGCAATTGGCGACGGAGGCCAGCGTGCGGATCGAGCAGGGGGCGATGATCATGCCGCCGGTGCTGAAAGAGCCGCTGGCGATGCTCGCGGCGATATCCTTGTTGGCGTGGTGATGGTCGGCCAGGGCCTTGAGTTCGCCGAAGCTGTAGTCCGTCTCCAGCGAGAGATTGAGCCGCGCGGCCTCGGTCGCCACCAGATGGGTTTCGATATCGGGGATTTCGCGCAATACCTGCAGCAGGCGCGCGCCATAGATCGCGCCGCTCGCGCCCGACATGCCGATGATGATCCGCATCGTCCGCTTCCCGTTCCGAAACGGCGGCATTCTTGCACCGCCCGCCCGCGCTGGCAAGGAGCGCGATCAGCGGGTAATATGCGCCTCCTCGCGACTGCCATTGCCCGATGCCCGGAAAACCATGCGCAAGGCCAATCTTTTCTATGCCCAGTCCGGCGGCGTGACGGCCGTCATCAATGCCAGCGCCTGCGGCGTGATCGAGACCGCGCGGCGCTATCCCGACCGCATCGGCACGGTATTCGCGGGCCGCTGCGGCATCGTCGGCGCGCTCAAGGAAGAACTGATCGATACCGGCATGGAGTCCGCCGAAGCCATCGCCGCCTTGCGCCATACGCCGGCGGGGGCCTTCGGTTCGTGCCGCTACAAGCTCAAGTCCTATAGCGAGAACACTCGCGAATACGACCGCCTCGTGGAAGTGTTCCGGGCGCACGATATCCGTTATTTCCTCTACAACGGCGGCGGCGATTCCCAGGACACCGCGAACAAGGTCGCCAGATTGAGCATCGAGCAGGGATTTCCCATTACCTGCATCGGCGTGCCGAAGACAGTCGATAACGATCTGCCGGTCACCGACAACTGCCCCGGCTTCGGTTCGGCGGCGAAATACGTCGCGATATCGATCCGCGAAGCGGGTCTCGATGTCGCGTCCATGCGCGAATCTTCCACCAGGGTCTTCGTCATGGAAGTGATGGGGCGCCACGCCGGCTGGATCGCCGGCGCCGCCGGACTCGCGAGCGAGGCGGAAGGCGAGCCGCCGCATATCATCCTGTTTCCCGAAATCAGCTTCGACCGGGCGAAATTCCTGGCGCGGACGGAACAATGCGTGCGCGAATACGGCTATTGCGTCATCGTCGTTTCCGAAGGGGTCAAGGGGCCGGACGGGCGATTCCTGTCCGAAGCCGGCGGCGCGGACGCTTTCGGCCATGTCCAGCTCGGCGGCGCGGCGCCGCTGATCGCGAACATGGTCAAACAGGAATTCGGCTACAAATACCATTGGGCCGTGGCCGACTACCTGCAGCGCGCGGCGCGCCATATCGCCTCGGCGACCGATGTGGAACAGGCCTATGCGGTGGGCGAGGCGGCGGTGGAATTCGCCATGGCGGGGAAGAACGCCGTCATGCCCGCCATCGTGCGCGGCGACGGCGAGGAATACAACTGGCGCATCGGCGAGGCGGCGCTGGCGGATGTCGCCAATGCGGAGAAAAAGATGCCGCCCTCGTACATCTCCGCCGACGGCTTCCATATCACCGACGCCGCCCGCGCCTATCTCGCGCCGTTGATCCGCGGCGAAGACTATCCGCCCTATCGGGACGGCCTGCCGCAATACGCGCGCCTGGCGGGAACGCTCGCCGAGAGGAAATTGCCGCCCTGGGCATGAAGCAGGCGCGGGATCAGGGCGCGAGCCTTTCGATCATCCAGTCGCCGGCTTCGTCGCGCGAGTAACGGAAGCGGTCGTGCAGACGGTCCGGCCGCCCCTGCCAGAATTCGTATTCATGCGCCCGCACGCGATAGCCGCCCCAGTCTTCCGGCAACGGCACTTCGGCGTCCCGGTAGCGCTCGTCGAAATCCCTGCATGCGGCGATCAGCTCCGCGCGCGATTCGAGCACCCTGCTCTGCCTGGAAGCCATGGCCGCCAACTGGCTGGGACGGGGGCGCGTCGCGAAATAGGCCGCGGACTCTGCCCTGTCCAATCGCGCGGCCGCGCCGCAGATCGCGACCTGGCGATTGACGGCGTTCCACGGGAACAGCAGGCTGATGCGCGGATTGTCCGCGAGTTCAAGCGCCTTGCGCGAATCGTGATTGGTATAGAACACGAATCCCCGTTCATCGAAATGCTTGAGCAGGACGATGCGCTGGCTCGGCTGGCGGTCGGCCGCCGCCGTGGCCGCGACCATCGCGGTGGGGTCGGCGATCCCGGCCGCGAGCGCCTGTTGCATCCACCGGTCGAACTGGACCAGCGGCTCCGCCGCCAACTCGCCCCGGCTCAATCCGCCGGAAAGATATTCCCGTCGCCGCGATTCGAGATTCATGATCCGGCGCTCGTCAGGCGGTTTCGGGTTCAGCGCACGAAATCGCCGAAATTCCAGAGTTGTCGGCGCGCGGTGCCGGTTTCGTAATAAAAGGTGCCGGGGCCGTGTTTTTCGCTGGCGAAGAATCCGCCGACGAACTTCTGGCCATTGGCCCAGCGATAGGCGCCCTGGCCGTGATAGTGGTCATCGACGAAGTCGCCGGTGTAATTCTCGGTATTGTCCTTGAACCAGAATTCGGTGTGCTGGTTCTCGCGCCATTCCGGCAAGTTGAAGACGTAGGTGCCCGTGCCGTGGCGCTTGTTGTTCTTCCATTGGCCTATATACAGATTGCCCCGGCCGTTCCAGTGCTTGCCGCGGCCCTCGCGCAGGCCGCGATTCCATGCGCCCGCATAGATCTCTTCGGAAACGAAGGAAACGGGTATCTCCAGCCGGCCTTGCCCGTGAAACTCGCCGTCCAGAAATCCGCCGACATAGCGCCCCTTGCCCCAGGGCGTATCGAATTCCATCGCGCCGTCGCCGTCGACGCAGTCGCCGCGCAAACAACGCTCGGCGGTGACCGATTGCAGGGATTGCCCGCACAGGGCCGGCGCGACCAGCAGCAAGCCGGCGGAGAACGCGTTTCGCGACAGGAATTTCATGCGGCAGCTCGTCGACTCGGTGCGGTTGGCGGAAGGATGGGCAATTAAACCACGCGGCGCAGAACCGTCAAGGGGCTGGTGTTGACGACCTTGCGCGTGGAATTGACGCCGAGGAAGGCGATGATCGCGGTTCCCAGCGCCGGTCCGGCCGCCCAGACCCAATAGTGCAAGTTGAAGTCCTGCTCGAAGATCCATTCCTGCAGATAGAAAAGCCCCCCTTCCGCGCCCAGGGCGGCGATCGCTCCGGCCATGAAGCCTATGAGGGAAAACTCGATCAGCAAGGAAGTCAGGATCAGTTTGCGTCCCGCCCCCAGGGTCCGCAGGATGGCGTTCTCGCGAAAGCGCTCGTCCAGGCTCGCGCTGACGCAGGCGAGCAACACCAGCGCCCCCGCCGCGAGCACCAGGACGAAGATCAGTTCGATAGCGGAAGTCACCTGGCCGATGATGCGCTGGATTTGTTCGATCAGGGCGTCGACCTCGATGACCACGATGGTGGGAAATTGCCGGATGAGTTCATTGAGCAGCAACTTCTGTTCGGTTTCGAGCAGCATCGTGGACAGGAAGGTCGCGCCCAGATGGTCGATGGTTCCCGGCGAGAAGATGATGAAGAAATTCGGCTGCATGTTGTCCCAGCGCACCGAGCGGAAATTGGCGACCTCGGCGCTGACGAATTGCCCATTGATCTCGAATTCCATGGTGTCGCCGATTTCGATATTGAGCCAGCCGGCATATTCTTCGTCGATCGAGACCAGCCCCGGCCGGGGATTCGCCGGCCACCACGCGCCGGCGGTCACGCGATTGTCGGCGGGCAGTTCCTGCGCCCAGGTCACCTGCCGGCGGCCAAGCGAACCGCGCACGCGACGGCCGTCCGCCGCCGCATCCGGGTCGGGCGCGGCATCCGCGCCGGCGGTTTCCGCCAACTGGTTGTTGTCGACGACGGAAGCGCCGCGCTCCTGCCCGGCGCCGTCGTCGGGCATCGGCTCGCCGCCGTTGATGGTTCGCACCCGCGCGCTGACCAGCGGATAGAAGGCATTGGCGGCGACCCCGTTGTCGGCGAAAAAATCCGCTATGCCTTCCACCTGGGCGCCGGCGATATTCATCATGAAATGATTGGGCGTATTTTCCGGCAATTGCGCCCGCCAATCGGCGATCAGGTCGGCGCGCAGCAGTCCCAGGATCAGCAGCGACATGATCGTGACCGAAAACACCATGACTTGCAGCACGTTCTGCCGGCGACGCCGGCGCACGGCCGTCATGGCGAGCTTCCAGGCATTGCCGGCCTTCATGCCCGCCGCGCCGCCGGATGCGAGGAACAGCAGCGAGATCAGGGAAAGAATCATTCCCGCGCCGGCGACGCCGGCGACAAGCAAGGCGGTGAGCGCCAGATCCCGGCTATACCACCAGATCAGGAAGATGCTGCCGGCGACGCCGACGACGTAGGGAACGCGGTCGCTGAATCGCGTCTGGGTCAGATCCCTGCGCAGCACCCGCAAGGGCGGGGTTTCCCGCAACGCCAGCAGGGGCGGAAGCGCGAACGACAACAGGCAGATGACGGCGGTCATGGCGCCGGCGGCGTAGGGCCGCGCCCCGGGCGGGGGCAAGTCGACCTGCAGGCTCGCCTGCAAGGCGCGCAATATGCCCTCGTGCACCAGATAGCCGAGCGCCGAGCCAAGCAGCACCGCCAACGCCGCGAGCAACAACTGGATCAGCAGATAGATCGCGCCCACGCGGCCCGAGGTGCAGCCGAGCGTCTTCAATATCGCGACATGATCGTAATGGCGCTCGCTATAGCGGCCGGCGCTCAAGGCGATCGCCAGGCCGGCGAGCAGGACGGCGAACAGCGACCCGAGCAGCAGATAGCCCTCCGCCCGGTCGAGCGCCTCGGCGACTTCCTCGCTTTCCTCGCGCACGTCGCGAATATAGTAATTGCCTTCGAAGGTTTCGCGCACCCATTGCTCGAATTCGTCGAGCCGGTCGAAATCGTCGTGGGCGAACAGCGAGCGATAGCTGACCCGGCTGCCGAGTTGAACGACATTGGTGGCGGCGACGTCGTCCATATGCATCATCAGCCGCGGACCGGCATTGTCGACAATGCCGCCCTGGCCGCGATCGGGTTCGGCGATGATCGCCGCGCCCACGGTCAATTCGGTTTCGCCGACGAATATCCGGTCGCCGACTTCGACCCCGAGCGCCGGCAAGACGCGCGACTCGAGCCAGACCTCGCCTCGCGGCGGCCCGTGGGCAACCGGCGCGCCGCGAGTGAAAGGCCGCGGAGTCGTGATCACTTCGCCGCGCAACGGGTAGGCGTCGCTGACCGCCTTGGCGGCGACGAGCGTGTTGCCGGCGTCGGAAAACGCCATCGAAGTGAACGACAAGGTGCTCGCGACGCGGAATCCGCGGTTTTCCGCTTCGGCGATGATCTCGGCCGGCGCGGGCTCGCGCGTATGGAGCACCCGGTCGGCCGCGAGCATGCTGGCCGATTCCAGCATCAACGCGCGCTCGAGCCGGTCGGTGAACAGCGCGATTCCCGTGACCGAAGTCACCGCGAGCACGAGCGCGAGAAACAGCAGCCTCAACTCGCCGCCGCGCCAATCGCGCCACATCAGGCGCCAGGCGACGACGAGCAGGCCGCGCGGACTCAGGCTCCCGGCGTCAGGCATGGGCGGCTTCCGGGGCGGACTCCCCGCCGGCGATGCGGCCCGCGGCCAACTTGACGATGCGGTCGCATTGACGCGCCAGGCGCTCATCGTGGGTCACCAGCACCAGGGTGGTGTCGAATTCCCGATTCAGCTCGAACAGCACATCGACGACCTTGCCGCCGGTGGCGGTGTCGAGATTGCCGGTCGGCTCGTCGGCGAACAGCACGCGGGCCCTGCTGGCGAAGGCCCGCGCGATGGCGACGCGTTGCTGTTCGCCGCCGGAAAGCTGATTGGGATAGTGGTGCCCGCGATCCGACAAGTCGACGCGGTCGAGCAATTCGCGCGCCTTGGCGCCGGCGTCGAGGTCGCCTTTCAGTTCGATCGGCAGCATGACATTCTCAAGCGCCGTCAAGCTGGGCAGCAACTGGAATGTCTGGAACACGAAGCCTACGGTCCGCGCCCGCAATAACGCGCGCTGCTCCTCGTCCATTTCCGAAAGCTTGCGGCCGTCGAGCCAGATCTCGCCGGCGGTAGCGGTATCGAGACCCGCCATGAGGCCGAGCAAGGTGGATTTGCCCGAACCCGAAGCGCCGACGATGGCGACCGATTCGCCGGTTTCGATATGCAAGTCGACATCTTCGAGAATGGTCAATTCGCCCTCGCTGGTCGCTACGCGCTTGGTCAGTCCCGAAATGCGGATCATGTCTTCGCTGCTTGTTTGCCAGCCCGAGGGCCAGCCATTATAGTGCAAAGTATTCTGCATCCTCTGAATAATTCCATCCATGGAATCATTCATTGCCGCAAGACAAAGGCGTGGTTTTGTCTTGCTCCCGGATTCGGCCAGCCATGCCCGCGATTTCCGCCAGATCGATCTCGCTGTTCGCGCTGCTCATGCTCGCGGCCGCGCCGGCCGCGGCCCAGCCGCGCAATCTGCTTGTCTGGGGCGACAGCCTCAGCGCCGCCTACGGCATGCGCGAGGAACAGGGTTGGGTGCGCCTGCTGTCCGGACGGATCGAGCGGGAGTTCCCCTCCTATCAGGTCGTCAACGGCAGCGTCAGCGGCGAAACTACCACCGGCGGCCTCGAACGCCTGCCGGCGATGCTCGCGGAATTCAGGCCCGAACTCGTGATCCTCGAACTTGGCGGCAACGACGGCCTGCGCGGCATTCCGGTCGCCGCCATCCGCAGCAATCTTGCCGGGATGATCCGCCTGATCAAGGCGAGCGGCGGGCGCGTGCTGCTCGCGGGCATCAGGATTCCCCCCAATTACGGGCCGCGCTACACCGAGCCCTTCCACGAGAATTATTTCAGCCTCGCCGAAGAATTCGAATTGCCGCTGCTCCCCTTCCTGATCGAAGGCATCCCGCAAAATCCGGAATTGATGCAAGACGACGGCATCCACCCGACGGCGGCGGCCCAGCCTCTCATTCTCGACAATATCTGGACCGCGCTGGAACCGATGTTGCGGCAAGCGGAAGGCCGGGAGTCTGCGCCGCGACACGATTTTCACCCGGACATCCCCTGAATGATTCCATCCGTGGAATTGTTCGCTGCCGCAAGACCACGGCGCGGTTCCGTCCTGCTCCCGGCAATGGCGAAAACGGTGGCGACCACCGCGAGCCCGGCAATGACGGCCCCGGCGACATGGTTCGACATGCCCGCGGCGACGAATTGCGCGATCAGACCGGCGGCGACGATCCAGTACCCGCAATGGTCTCGATTCATGCGCGGTTCGCGCAAATGGCCAGATAGCGGGAAATGACCTGTTCCACGCCGTATTCGATGCATTCGACGATCAGGGCGTGGCCGATGGACACTTCGAGGATATTTTCGATTTCGAGGAACCGGGCGAGATTGTCGAGGTTGAGGTCGTGGCCGGCATTGACGCCGATTCCCAGCGCCGCGGCCCGCGCCGCGGCCGCGCGATAGCGGTCGAGCACCTCGTCTTCGTCCGGCCCGCCGCGGGCCCGGGCGTACTCTTCGGTATAGAGCTCGATGCGGTCGCAGCCCGCGGCCGGCGCGTGTTCGACCATCGCCGCCGCAGGGTCGAGAAACAGACTGGCGCGTATGCCCGCCGCACGCAGCCGCGAGACGGCTTGCCGCAACAGCGTCAGATTGGCGGGAATGTCCCAGCCGTGGTCCGAAGTGATCTGGTCGGGAGCATCGGGCACCAGGGTGCACTGGTCCGGCCGCAATTGCTCGACCAGCGCGAGCAGCTCGGGCGAAGGATAGCCTTCGATATTGAATTCGACCTCGGGATGGTCCGCCAGCATCGCACGCAAATCGAACATGTCGCCGCGGCGGACATGGCGCTCGTCGGGGCGCGGATGCGCGGTGACGCCGCGCGCGCCGAGACCGATCACGCGGCGGGCGAAATCCGTCACGCCGGGGTAATCGCGCCCGCGCGAGTTGCGCAGCAAGGCGACCTTGTTCACGTTGACGCTAAGTCTGGTCATGCGCCATGCCTCTTGCCCGCGCGAAGATATTCGGCTTCTTCCGAATAATTCCATCCATGGAAGCATTCATTGCCGCAAGACCAAAGCGCGGTCTTGTCTTGCTCCCGAAGACGACGGCTTGCGCGCGAATTCCGGCGCATGCGAAATGAATAGTCCGCCGTCCGACAGGACGCCGGTTCCGCCGCATCGCTCAGCCGGACGAGTCGAGCAGCTTGAGAACGTCTTCGTGATGAGTTTTGGTTTTTACCTTGTCCATCACATGGGCGATGGTCCCGTCCTTGTCGATGAGAAAGGTGACGCGATGCACGCCCATGTATTCCCGGCCCATGAATTTCTTCAGTCCCCAGACACCGCAGGCTTCGGCGACAGCGTGATCCTCATCCGCCAGCAAGATGAAATTCAGGTTTTCCTTGTCCTCGAATTTCTTCAGCCGCTTGACGGGATCCGGGCTGATACCGACGGCGACGGCGTCGCGCGCCGCAAGCCCTTCGCTCGAATCGCGCAGCCCCCGGGCCTGCGCGGTGCAGCCCGGGGTCATCGCCTTGGGGTAGAAATAGAGCACTACGCGCGACTTGCCGGCGAAATCCGCCAGGCTGACCATGTTTCCTTCCTGGTCCGGCAGGCTGAAACCGGGCACCTTGTCGCCTTTTTGCAATGCGGTCATGGGGAACCTCTTCCTGGATGGCAAATATGCCGCATTATACCGGCAAGCGGGTATGATCGCGTTGATGGACTCCGGTTCTCGCGCCAGGACCGTTCCCGGGGGAAGCCCCGATGGATCGGAACTTCCCCCGGGCGCATGGCTTTCGCCCCATGCAATGCAAGCTGTCGCATGAGGCCGCAAGGCGAAAGCGCGCGGTTTGTCTTGCGGCAATGAATAATTCCATGGATGGAATTGTTCAGAGAATACAAGGAAGGCTCCGATTTATCGGAGCCTTCCTGCGGCACATGGATGTGCCGCCGGATTCGATGGCGCAAGCCATTGAATCCGGGAGCAAGACAAGACCGCGTCTTGTCTTGCGGCAATGAATAATTCCATGGATGGAATTATTCAGAGAATACTCAGGTTTTTTCGCTGACGGAGGTTCGCGATGAGGTTATTGCGATTCATCGGCATCGGTTTCGCCGCCTTGCTGGCCGCGCTGGCGGCCGGCGTCGGCGCGGCGTTGGTCCTTACCGCGCCGGAGAAGCCGGCGGAAGGCACCGCCAGCCGCGTCTGGCTGGACCATTCCGGACACCCGGTCGACCGGACCGACGTGGTTTTCGTCGACCAGAGCCGGCCCACCGGCGAAAATCGCGGCGCGCCCGGCAAACCCGAACGGACTTTCCCGCTTGCCGTCTGGTACCCGCGGGATCTTGCGGGACGCCTGCCGCTGATCATTCACAGCCACGGCATCCTCTCGAACAGGACCGAACTCGAATACGCGGCCGCGCATCTGGCCGGCCTCGGCTATATCGTGGCGGCGCCCGATTATCCGCTGACCTCGGGCGATACCGAAGGCGGCGCCAATGCCCTCGATGTGGTGAACCAGCCGGCGGATATCAGTTTTCTGATCGACTCGCTGCTGGCGTGGCCCGAAGCCGAGCGCCCCTTCCCGGCAGCGCCGGATCCGGACCGGATCGGGCTGAGCGGATATTCGCTCGGGGGACTGACGAGCTATCTGGCCACGTATCATCCGCGCTGGCGCGACTCGCGGATTCGCGCCGCGGCGGCTATCGCCGGGCCGTCCGCCGGATTCACCGCGCGCTTCTTCGGCAATAGCGACGCGCGCCTGCTTTCGATAGCCGGCACGGCGGACGCCCTGATCGAATTCGCGGGCAACGGCGCGACGATGCCCGAGCGCGCGCCCGGCGGCGGCCTGCTCGCGATCGACGGCGGTTCGCATCTCGGCTTCAGCGGCATCGCCGATCCGGCGTTCCGCTTCATGGGCAACCCCGACGGCATCGCCTGCGATGCGGTGCTCGGCGTGCTCGACGGACAATCCAGCGTCGATTACGGTCTTTTCGGCGCCGTCGGCGAGGGAGTCGACGCGGAACTGGCCAGCCCCGAAATCTGCGGCGACATGCCGCCGCCCGAGGCGATTCACCCCGGCCGGCAACTCATGATCACGCGCATCGCCCTGTCGAGCTTCTTCGAGTCGGTTTTCGCCGCGGATCCCTTGCGCCGGCAACAGGCATGGGAACTGTTGTCGACGCATCTGCCGGCCGATTTCGCCGAAGCCTCCTTCGCAACGAACCGCTGACCCCGACAGCGCGCGCACCGCCGGACAACGCACAGCAACAGTTGGACCTTCGCATCGCCGGCCGATGCCCGGCTGATCTATCGCACGCTTGGACTGAACTGGAATCGCGCCCCGTTCATCTACACGCCGCCCAAGAAGCCGAGACAAACAAAAACGTAGCTGCTTCCCGCCGCGCGCGGCGGCTGCGCGGCGACATTTCTCGCTTCGCGGTTCTTTTGGCCCTTTTGTACCGCGGGCTTGCGCCGCAGGGAAGTTCTTGCCTGATCAGAGCTTCCCTACAGCCTGAAACGCAGGGTTTCGGGCAGGCGGCAGGAATGGTCGTCGCATAATTGCACGGTCAGGCGCAGTTCCGCGCTGGCGGCGAATTCGTCATCGCCGCCCGCGGCGGCGCGGACCGGCAACAGGTCGGCGCGAAGTTCCGCCTCGCCTCGCAGAATCTCGATGCTTGCGCCGTCCGGCGCGGCGAGCCGCTCCCGCTCGCCCGAATATCGCAACGCGCCGAGACGCCAGTTCGCCTCGCCTGCATCGAGCGACAGGGCCAGGGGCGCGGCCTCGCCGCCGGCCTGATCCGGCGCGGCGACATGCCAGCCCGGGGCTATCCGCAGCCTGATCAGCGCCGCATGATCGCCGTTTTCGACCGACCTGCGAGCCAGCGCCAGCGCCCGGCCTTCTCCGACGGCCCGCATCGGCCCGATTTCGCCCGCTTGCCAGACCCTGATCGCTCGCAGCAAGGATGGATGCCCGGCGGAGTTGGCATTGATCGCCGCCGCAAGTTCGCGAATGCAGGCGGAAATGCGCTCGCCGCCGAACTCGGCGGCATCCGCCCGCGGCAACAAGGCCGCGCGGCGATGCAGGCCGATCATGCATTCGAGCGCGACCGCGACCGCCGAAATCTGGGCGCCGTCGGCGGCGTTGCGCGAGCGGATCAATTGCGGTCCGGGAGTCTCTTCCGGCGCCAGCTGGAAAACGCTCGACTCCTCGTCGAAAAATCGCGCCAGCGCTTGCTTCATCAAGCCGGCCGAGCGCGACAGGTATTCCTGTTCGCCGGTTGCGTCGGCAAGTTGCAGCAGGGCCAGGGCCAGATTCGCATAGTCTTCGAGTTGGCCGTCGATGGACGAGGAGCCGCGCAGCCAGATGCGCTTCAGCCCGCCATCGGCGTCGATATTGCTCCGGCAGACATGCGCCGCGGCACGTTCCGCGGCATCGAGCCAGTCGCGCCGGTCCAGCGCCCAGGCGGCCTGGCAGAAAGCGGAAATCATGGCGCCGGTCCAACTTGCGATGAGCTTGTCGTCGCGCAGGGGCGGTTCGCGCCTTGCCCGAATCTCGCGCAAGCGCAACAGGACGCCGTCCAGCGCCGCGCCGGTTTCGCCTTCCGGAAACGGCTCGCTCAGATGGAGGATATTGCGGCCTTCGAAATTGCCCGCGACGCTGACGCCGCAATGGCGAGACAGCAACTCGAGTTCCCGCGCATCGAGCGCTGCCTCGAGTTCCCGCATGTCCCAGACGAAGAACGCGCCTTCGCGGCCTTCGCTGTCGGCATCGGTCGCCGAACAGAAGCCGCCTTCGGGCAATTGCATCTCCCGCGCGACATAGTCCAGCGTCTGTTCGACCGCGCGCCGGAAAAAGGGCTTGCCGTCGAGCTGCCAGGCTTGCAGATAGGCCAGCGAGAGTTGCGACTGGTTATAGAGCATTTTCTCGAAATGCGGCACCAGCCAGCGCGCATCGACGCTATAGCGATGAAAGCCGCCGCCCACATGGTCGCAGATGCCGCCCATGGCCATATGGCGCAAGCCGCGCTCGGCGAAGCGGTACGCCCGCCGATCGCCCGCGCGCAGGGCCTGGTCGAGGGCCAGCAGGAGCAAGGGCTCCTGGGGGAATTTGGGCGCGCCGGCGAGGCCGCCCAGCGCCTCGTCTTCGCGCTGGTACAACGCCCGCAAGGTCTGCTCCGGCAACTCCCGCGCCAGCGGCGACGGCGTCCGGCGTGCGGCGAGAATGCGCTGGATCGAACGATGCAGATCGGCGGCGCCGCGTTCGAGCTCGTCGTAACGATTGCTGAAAGCGTCGCGCACCTGTTTCAGCAATGCGATGAACCGGTCCGGCGGAAAATAAGTCGCGCCGAAGAACGGCCGCCCGTCGGCCAGCAGGAAGTTCGACATCGGCCAGCCGCCATGCCCGCTGACGCATTGCACCCCGGTCATGTAGACCTCGTCGAGATCGGGGTATTGCTCCCGGTCCATCTTCACGGCGATGAAATGCCGGTTCAGCACTTGCGCGACTTCGATATTGTCGAAGCTCTCGACCTCCATGACATGGCACCAATGACAGGTCGAATAGCCGATGGAAAGGAAGACCGGCTTGCGTTCGGCCTGCGCGACCGCGAAGGGCAACTCGCCCCAGGCGTACCAGTTCACCGGGTTATGCGCGTGCTGCAAGAGATAGGGCGAATCTTCGAGGATCAGCCGATTGATGAAGACGGCCCGGCCGGCATCGTCGAAATGTTCGGTGCGCTTGTCGTAACGGCCTTCCCTGGCGGCTTCCGCCGCGCGCAGCCTTTGCTCGAGTTCGGAGTGCTGGCGGGTGTCCTTCATCGCGGTTTTCCTCATCTCGCCGCGCGGGCATTCCGCTGCAAGGCGGGCATGCCTTGCGCCGTCCGATTCCATCGCGGCTTTCTTGCGACCATGAATAATTCCATGACTGGAATTATGCAGAGGATATCTGGCCGCCGCCATTGTCGCGGACGTTGGTTTGCGCTAATTTTCCTCTGAATAATTCCATCCTTGGAATTATTCATTACCGCAAAACAAAAGCGTGGTTTTGTTTTGCTCACGGATTCAATGGCTTGCGCCATCGAATCCGGCGGCACATCCATGTGCCGCAGGGAAGCTCTGACTTGATCAGAGCTTCCCTGATTTTCCGGCTCGGGAAACCAGGAGCAATCGAGTTCTGATGCCGTCGCAGATTTCCGCCTCGACTTCGAGAAGAGGCTTCCTGAAAAACTCCGCCGCCCTGGCCGGCGCATCGATTCTCGCCGGCTGCGAGAGCGGCCCGCCGCCGCGGCCGGCGACCCAAAGCCATTTCCCCACGTTGCATCCGGAACACAACGAGCGCGCCCGCGGCTGGCTGCGTTTCCTGTGGGAAAAGGCGACCACCCCCGACGACTGGAGTTATCGCGGCGGGGAACCGCATCCCTGGTGGGACCAGTACACCTCGGCGCCGCTATTGAGCTATCCGCGGTTCGACCTGTCGAGTTCCAGCTACGCGGTGTTGTTGATGGCGGACCAGACTCCGGCCTGGCGCGAAGTGTATACGCGGATCATGGACGAGTTGGCGACCCGGCATACGACTTTCTGGGCGGCGATCGACTGGAATACCTTCATCGGGCCGAGCCCGGACCGGCAAAACTATCCGCCGGCCCTGACGCGGCAATGGCCGGAGCGCGTGCGCGGCAATTACGACGCGCCCGGCTGGACCGCCAATGGAGTCGAGCCCTGGGGGCTCGAGCCCGATCCGATCGGCGCGACCGGCAACCTGTTCTTCCGCGGCTGGCTCAACCTGGTGCTGGGCATATACAAGTATGTCTCCGGCGACGACAAGTGGGAACAGCCCTGGCTGGTGGCGGGTTACGAGAACGAGCATTTCGAATGGACCCAGCCCGGGATCATCGACTATCTGCGCCGGCAATATGCCGACCAGCCCGCAGGTCCCCATTGCGAGAACACCAAGATCTGGCCTTTCTGCAATTCCGCCGCCGGTCTGGGCATCTATCTTTCGGACCGGCTCGGCGGCAATCCCGCCCACGGGGTGTTCGAAAACTGGGTGGAATTCTGTCGCGACAATTACATGGGAATCAACGAGCGCAACGAAATCGAATGGATGACGACTTATTACGACCCGCTCGAGAATTTCAAGGTAAACGCCCCCGGAGCCGCCGGCGCCGGAGCGGGCGTCGCCTTTCATCTGCTGCCCCAGTCGCCGGAACTCGCGACGCAGATCTATGAATCATTGGTCGAGACGCTCGGCTGGCGCGACCCGCGCCGCCAGATCCAGCCGAGCATACCGGGCCTGATCATCGCCAGGGCGCTCGGCGACAATACCGCGATCGAGCGACTCGCCGCAGCGGCGGAGCGGGAATACGATCCGCGCTGGTTCGGCGACAACATGAACCGCTTCGGCTGGTGGTTCAATCTCGACGAACCCTGGCCGCGAGGTCAGCAAAGCGCCCAGATGATGGTCAACGAGGTCGGCGAGGGCGACTGGATCACCGCCTTTCAGGCGAATCACCTCGACAAGTACGCGGCGCCCACGGTCGAAGGCGTGGATTTCCCGAATCTCGGCATCTCCCAGGCCTGGAACGACAAGGAAAGCGGCGTGCTTTTCGTTTCCACCTATGCCGCCGACCCCTCCCGCCGCGGCGCAGCGACGAGTTACCGGATCGCCAATCTGCCCGATCCCTCCCGGGTCGCAGTGCTGCAGGACGGCGTCGCGCTCGCAGTCGAAGCGGACGATGCCGGCAATATCGTCATCAACAGCGACATCGATAATCATCGCTTGCAGATCTACACCGGCTGGTTCGGACAGGAACTCGCGCCCCGCCCCGAAGCCGCGCCCGCGGCGGCCGGCGCGAGCATCGCGCGCAGGAGCGCCGAACAAAACGCGAAGACCGCCGAAGCGGTCATGCTCAGCGGCGCCGCGACTTGCCCCTGTTGCGCGGGAGCGGCCTGACGCCGGCATTGGCCTCGCGCCGCGGTTCATGGCAGAATCGCGGCTCAAGTTTCCAAACCCTTTCGAGGTTACGCCAATGCCGAAACATCTTGCCCTGTTGTTGCTTCCCGCGTGCCTGCTCGCCTTCGGGCCGAGCGCGCAAGCGCAATTCTCGCTGGAAGAGTTGATCGCCGGCGATCATCGCAGCGAAGCGAATATCGCCCGCAACGAGTTTCGTAATCCCGTGGAGACGCTCGAGTTTTTCGGGCTGCGGCCGGATATGACCGTCATCGAGATTCATCCCGCGGGCGGTTGGTATACCGAAATCATCGCTCCCTACCTGCGCGACCGGGGCAGGTTCTACGCCGCGCATTTTTCGCCCAATTCCGCGGCGGGTTTCCAGCAACGCAACCTGAGCGCCTTCGAGGACAAGATGGCCTCGAATCGGGAGCTGTACGGCCATGTCACGACCCGTCATCTGCTGCCGCCGCACGAAATCGCGATCGCGCCGCCGGCAAGCGCGGACATGGCGCTGACTTTCCGCAATGTCCACAACTGGATCATGGCCGGGCTGGAACATGAATTCTTCGCAGCCTTCCACGCGGCGCTGAAGCCGGGCGGCGTCCTGGGCGTCGTGGAACATCGCGCGCTGCCCGACGCCGACATGGAAGTCATGGAGACCACGGGTTATGTCACCGAGGCCTACGTCAAGGAAATCGCCGCGGCGGCCGGATTCGAATTTGTCGAATCCTCCGAAATCAACGCGAACCCGAAGGATCCGACGATCCATCCGGAAGGCGTGTGGACATTGCCGCCCTCGTATCGGCTCGGCGACACGGATCGGGAGAAATACGCGGCAATCGGCGAAAGCGACCGCATGACGCTGAAATTCGTCAAGCCCGCCGACTGATCGATCCGGCGCGAAACGGCGGGCTTTCTCGATCGACGAGGTCTGCCTGATCATCGGTTCCGGCAAGCCGGCCCCTGATCAAGTCGAAACCGATTGAAAATTCCAGCGCTTCAATAGCGTGGGATCGTTTCGGTGCGCCTGGGTTTTTCGCCAATGCATATAATTCCCTGATCGGAGCCAGGCCAGATGCTGATCCACGGCTGGGGGCGTTATCCCAGGGTCGAGGCGCGGCTGCACGAACCGGCGGATATCGACAGCTTGCGCGCCCTGCTCGCCGGCGACTCGCCCGCTGCCTGCATCGCGCGCGGCAGCGGGCTGAGTTACGGCGACAGCGCGCTGGCGGCGGAGGTCATCCATAGCCGCGGTTTGCGCGGGCAATGCGAACTCGACCCCGCCGGCGGCGTCTTGCGCTGCGCCGCCGGTTTGAAACTGCGCGAGATCTTGCCCGAAATCGTCCCCCGGGGCTGGTTCCCGCCAGTGCTGCCGGGCACCGCCATGGTCAGCGTCGGCGGGGCGATAGCGGCGGATGTCCACGGCAAGAATCACCATCGCGACGGCAGTTTCTGCGACCATGTGCGCGAACTGACGCTGATGCTGGCCGACGGGGAAATTGTGCGTTGCGGCCCGTCCCGGCGCCCGGAACTCTTTCGCGCCACCTGCGGCGGCATGGGCCTGACGGGAATCATCCTCGCCGCCGAATTGCGCCTGCTGCCCATCTCCGGTTCGCGAATGGCGAACACATCGCTGCCCGCCGCCGATCTGGCGGAATGTTTCGAATTGATCGAAGCGCACGAGCAGGCGCATTATTCGGTCGCTTGGCTCGATTGCCTCGCGCGCGGCAAGCGCATGGGCCGCGGCATCGTCTATCTGGCGGAACACGAAACCGACGGCGACTTGCGCTATCGCGGGCGGCGCGGGTTCGGCGTTCCGTTCGCGATGCCGGCGGCCTTGCTCGATCGCCGCAGCCTTTCCCTGTTCAATTCGGTCTGGTTCCGCCGGCAACGAGCCAGTTCCGGCGACAGCCGCCGCGACCATGACAGCTATTTCTTCCCGCTCGACCGCATCCGCGACTGGAACCTGCTATACGGCGCCGCGGGCTTCCTGCAATACCAGTTCGTATTGCCCGCCGACGCGGCCCGCGCAGGCATGGCCGAAATATTGCGCCGCGCGAGCGACGCCGGCAAGGGCTCCTTTCTCTCGGTGCTGAAAAAAATGGGGCCGGCCAACGGCAACCTGCTTTCCTTTCCCGCCGGCGGCTATACGCTGGCGCTGGATTTCCGCCGCCAGGCATCGCTGTTCCCCTTGCTCGAACAATTCGACGCGATCGTGCTCGATCACGGCGGACGCATCTATCTGGCCAAGGACGCGCGCATGAGCGAAACCGTGTTCAAGACGAGCTATCCGGCCTGGGAAGAGTTCCTGGCGCTCAAGCAGCAGGTCGACCCGGCCATGCGTTTCCGCTCGGCGCAATCCGACCGCCTGGGCCTGACGGGACCAGGACCATGAATATTCTCGTTTTCGGCGCGACCTCGGCTATCGCCGAAGCGATAGCGGCGCGCTATGCCGCGGCCGAAAACCGCTTCTTCCTGATCGCCCGCAACGGCGAGAAGCTGGCGGCGGCGCGCGAGCGGCTGATCGATTGCGGCGCCGGCGCGGTCGAGACCGCCCAGGCCGACCTGATCCGGTTCGAGCAACATCCCGCATTGATCGACGCCGCTTTCGCCTGGCTGCGGTCCGTCGACCTCGCGCTGGTCTGCCATGGCGACCTGCCCGATCAGGCGCGCTGCGAGCAGGACTCGGCGGCGGCGCTCGACGCGCTCAACCTGAACGGCGCCAGCGTGCTGGCGCTGCTGACCGCGCTGGCGCCGAAGCTGCGCGCACAGGCCCACGGCACGCTTGCGGTGGTCACCTCGGTCGCCGGCGATCGCGGCCGGCCTTCGAATTACGTCTACGGCGCGGCCAAGGCCCTGGTATCGACGTACCTGCAAGGGCTGCGCGGCAAGCTGCATCGCGCGGGAGTGCATGTCATCGATATCCGCCCGGGCCTGGTGGATTCCCCCATGACGGCGCATCTGCGCAAGGGTCCGCTGTTCTCGACGCCGGATCGCGTCGCCGGCGGCATCGTCCGCGCCGTAGCCCGCAAGCGGCATACTGTTTACGTGCCGGGCTGGTGGCGGATCATCATGGCCATTGTGCGATTATTGCCCGACGCCGTCTTCAAGCGGCTGGATTTCTAGGGAAGCTCTGATCCAGTCAGAGCTTCCCTGCGGCGCATATCCGCGGTACAAGAGAGCATCGCCGGATTCGAAAGACCGGCTGGCCGCTCGAGATCGGGAAATCGGTTGCGGCTGATCAGCGGTTTTTCGCGAGCGCAGCGCAGGAGAAATGATGGGGCAATCCCGGCAACAGGACAGTAGCGGCGCCTTGAATATCCGCGAGGCCGAGACGCAGGATTTCGAGCGTATCTGGCCGATTTTCAGGACCGTCGCGGCCGCCGGCGATACTTACGGCTTCGCGCCCGATATCAGCAAGAAAGAGGCCCGCCGACTGTGGATGGAATTGCCGCGCAAGACTTGGGTGGCCGCGCGCGACGGCAAGGTGCTCGGCACCTGTTATCTGAAATCCAATTTCGACGGGCCGGGAGCGCACGTCTGCAATTGCGGCTACATGGTCGACCCGGCCGCGCGCGGCCAGGGACTGGCCACCGCCATGTACCGGCACACCGAACTGGCCGCGCTCGCACTCGGCTACAAGGCCATGCAATTCAATTTCGTCGCCTCGAGCAACGAAACCGCCCTGCGACTGTGGCAAAACCTGGGCTTCGCAACCGCGGGACGCTTGCCGAAAGCGTTCCGCCATCCCGCGCTCGGCTATGTGGACGCCCTGGTCATGTACAAATGGCTGGAGCCGGCCGCTGATTGACCGCGCCCGGGACGCGCAATGCCCCTTGCGCCAGGATGTACTTGCTATTCGACAAATTATTCCAACTATCAAAAGAATTTCCGACTGTCAGCCGATAGCGCGATTAGTACGATGTTTGAGCGACCAGGACGGGGCGGCGGAACCGAGGACGAGGGATAAAATGAAATCATTGGAGATATTGGTACGCTTGGCTTCGGATGAAGGAATGCGCTGCATGGGACTCATGGATAAGCTTGGTCTGATTTCGCTGCCTGCTCAAGGACGGGCAAGATTATTTGGCCACGGCCGGGCCGTCACTGGATGGCCACGGGATGCTCAAGCGGATATTGCCCGAGAGTTGCGCAGCCTTGACGATCCGGCACCGCCCGCCGAGAATCGACTGCACAGCTTGTACGACTTCCTGCGCGAGATGCTTGACTACCGCCAGAAAAGCTCTGACTTAAGTCAGAGCTTTTCTGCGGCGCATGCCCGCGGTACAAGAGAGTATCGCCAGATTCGATGGCGCAAGCCGTTGAATCCGATAGCAAAACAAAGCCACGCTTTTGTTTTGCCGCAATAGATAATTTTATGGGTGGAATTATTCAGAGGATACCTGGGTACGTGGAGTGACGACCAAGGTCAGAGTTTTGGCTTTTATCTTTGGCTATGGAGTGGTAAAGAGAAATGGGGGAGAGTTTACGTGGCGCAAGCAACGAATAGAAAGACCATAAACGCAATCAGGGTGAATCAGTGGCTACCCGCTTGGAACGAAATCCAGTGGCAGCCAGGGGAACACCGCAGCAAGCCGCCTCAATGGTTCTACGTATTCAGTCTGGCAGCACACGACTTGCGCAGACTATCGGGCGTATATGCTCGAACGACGAATCGCGACAAGGGAGCGGAAGACCTTGGCATTCAACGAGAACTGGACGATAAGCGCGCTGAAGAGATTGGCCGATTCGTGGAGTTCGGATATCCGTGGTCGGATTTGAGCGAGACGAAACGGGCATCAGAAGAATATCAAGATCTACGACAGCCGGGATGGCTACCGACTGCGGTGATCGTGAACATACTGACCGGTTCGGATAGTAGAAGAGGGCGAAGTGTGGAAGGCGGCGAACTGATCAAAGTATCTGACACCGAAAACGGATCGGCAACGATCACTTTACCCTTTGAATTCTCGCAGGAATCATGGGCCCCAAACGGAATACCGCCGATCGAAATCATTGATGGGCAACACCGATTGGCTGCATTCGGGGGAAATAACAGATTCAATAATTTCGAATTGCCTGTAGTTGCATTCGTCGGGCTTGATCTCAGCTGGCAGGCGTATCTTTTCTATACGGTCAATATCAAGCCAAAAAAGATCAATGCCAGCTTGGCATTCGACTTGTATCCACTCTTGCGAACCGAGCGTTGGCTGGAAAAATTTGAAGGGCACGCGATCTATCGGGAGATGCGGGCTCAGGAATTAGTAGACAGGCTTTGGTCGGAGAAAAAAAGCCCTTGGCACCGGCGGATCAATATGTTGGGATCAAGGGGAAATAAGGGCCTGATGGCGACGCAATCGGCATGGGTTCGAGGCATCATGGCATCGTTCGTAAAAAGATGGGAGGGGCCTGGCACCCGTATTGGTGGGCTTTTCGGATCGAAGGTAGGCAACCAAAAAACTGTGCTCACTTGGAATCTCGACGAACAAGCAGCGTTTCTGATCTACATGGGGAATGCGGTGCAAGCGGCCATCAAGAACAGTAAGGAAGAATGGTCTATAGCGTTGCGTCAGGATCAGAACATTGACACAGAAGCAAGAGACCCCGCATTCTATGGAAAGCATAATTTGCTCAATCAAGATCAGGGTATTCGCACATTACTGCAAGTGGCCAACGACCTATCCTATATCAATGCAGACGAACTTGGCTTGGTAGAGCTGATGCCATTGGCTGGACCCGATAGAACAATTCATCGGACAATGGAATATGCCCTCGAAAAGCTAGGAAAAAATGAACGCTTATCTTTATTTATCCAGGATTTTGCTAAGAGTTTGACATCATACGACTGGCGCGCATCAGGGTGCCCGGGACTGACGGAGGAGCAAAGGACATTAAAGGCATCGTTTCGGGGAAGCGGAGGCTATAGGGAGCTTCGTATTGATGTCCTGAAACATCTGATGCAGTCGACTTCTACCAAAGTCGCAGAAAGCGCAAGAGAGGTTTACCAACTGCAAGGATATGCTCAGCATGTCGACGATTAAGTCAATTGAAGATGCAGTGGCAGTTGCAGCCAGAGATCCAGTTACTAAGTCGTTCTACAGGCTTAAGCAGTACTGGAAAATAGACAATTGGTTAGGCAAAGAAAATCGCTATAAAATAAATACAGCGAAACAAGTTAAACAAGATGCGAAGAATAGGAAGTTCTACCATTCCGAATTGATAGATTACATAGGAGCCTCAACGCTCGGACATTGTTTCGATGGATGGAGTTATCTGGGCCGAGCAATGGCAGCCGAACTGGCAGGTGACACCGCGTCGGCACGACACTTGGGCTACTATGCGGAACTGCGGGCAGCGATGTCGTTGCTTGCAGGCGAGGGTATCGGAATTTTCAGCCGCAGTCATGTGGTCGTGGACAAAGACGGAATCTGTTTTAGCTTCGGAAAAAATAAAGGAACTCACCAAGTTGTCTGGGAAGCGCTGAAAGAATGGTCGAGCTCGGAAATCGGTTCAAACCGAGTCTTAGATGTTATACGTCCTGACGGTATCGCACTGGCCGAATGGATAGAACAATTCGGTGGCTCCGCGCGATATGTGATCGATAACTGGCTTGCGAAGTGGGGCCTGGATCTTGATCGTCTATCTTCTGATCGGGAAGCTAGGAATATTGCGAGCTATCGGCCAACTGCACTGAGTGGAACCCAGCCAACTGAAATTCAAAAAACAATCGGCGCTATTTATAAACTATGGATGATGTGCGGCCCAGAGGGTGGCAACGGTTTTTTGTTAATGGATCGATACCTGCTCAAGCAAGTGCTCATTCATATTTCCAAGCCTAACGGAGATGGATTTAATAAGCCAATTGGAAAACAAAAGAAGAAATATGAAAAAAATGTGGATCATATGCTTAACGCACTGGCAATGGTCCCAAATAAGCAAGAGATTAAACAGTTCTTGAATTCCAAAATAGATGAAGGTTTTTCTGATTTTTTGATGGATGCCAGCGGTAATGCAGAGCCTGAGCATGTCGACCACTCGAAGCAGGTGTTGGCGCGAGCAACTCTGCTCTTACGGCTCGCAACCGGATCAGTTGCGGATCTGTTACAGACATCGGGTTCGCATTTCGAGAAAGAACTTCAGTTCTGGTGGAAAGAAGAGGCGGTTCGTCGCCGACTCTGGAGCAAAAATATGATGCCAGAGACATTCTTGGATCTCTGGGACGATATCGAAGATGCGCTGGGCGATGCAGAAGAGTGGCTCCAATCATCTGACACGGAGATTTCTCATTGGGGTTTCTGGAAGAACAGAGAGGGATCTGGATGGGTACTTTCAACTGTTGAACGTGTGTTCTTCTGGGGGATTCATTGATCAAATATATGGGCTCAAAACGGTCGCTCCTCCGTAATGGACTTGGCGATGTGATCGAGAACGAATCGAAGAAAAGCGAGAGAATCGTCGATTTATTCTGCGGGAGCGCCGCCGTGTCCTGGTTTGCGTCTGTAAAACTGGGCAAAAAAGTACTGGCCTGTGACTTGCAGGAGTTCTCGGTCGCCTTGGCCGAGGCAGTGTTGGGACGCAACCAACCCATCGACTATTCAGCATTGGAAAATAAGTGGCTCAAGGAAGCGGTATCGGGGCAGCAAGAATACGTTGAATGGGACGATGCGGTCAGATTTGATCAGACATGGAAGGAAAACACGAGGTGGCATCGTCAGGCTCAGGAGCTTTGCGAGGAGTGGAGCGAAGAGCTACTGATATCCAGCAGATACGGAGGGCACTACTTTAGCCCAATGCAGGCATTGTCGTTGGATGCCATGTTGGAGAACTTGCCAGAAGAAGGACATTTACGCAGTGTTTGTCTGGCTGCAACAATCATTGCAGCCAGCAAGTGTGCCGCCGCGCCAGGGCACACGGCCCAACCGTTCAAGTCTACGGCATCCGGAGCCAAATATTTGCTAGAAGCATGGTCGAAAGATCCCTTTCGAGCAGCAACTACCGGACTAAAGCAAATCGCACCTCTATTTGCACAACGGCGCGGAAAGACCTTGGTGGGCGATGCGAATGAAATTGCGAAGCATCTACGAGCTACAGATTTGGTATTCGTAGACCCGCCTTATTCGGCAGTGCAATACAGTCGCTTCTATCATGTACTGGAAACCGTGGCCAGAAGAAGGTGCGGCGACGTAGGCGGTGTCGGGAGATATCCATCACAAGAGGAGCGGCCTCGGTCGGATTATAGCCAAAGCACAAAGTCATCGACAGCGATTGAGGTTCTGTTGAAGCGATTGTCGAATCACAAGTGCAAGGTAGTGCTTACTTTCCCGCTGGGCGAGCGCAGCAACGGAATGTCCGGCGAGCGGATCGAAGCGACCGCAAGGCGGTTTTTCGAGGTCTCTCGGCGCACGGTGACATCAAGATTCAGTACATTGGGCGGTAATACGATGATTCGAGACGCCAGGAAAGAGGCAAAGGAACTCATTCTTGTCCTCAGAAAGTAGTTTCGGCCCCAAAAAGCAAGTTATCTTGACAAGACACAGATTGGATACTCTGTTGTTGCCGCGTTTGAAATTCGAATGGGGATGCAACCTCGAATCAGGCTACGACGATCAAGCACGGGATCGACTTCCGAGACCACGCGGCGGATTTTCGGTAGTCAGGGTTTCGCATTTTCCAGCAAATGTCGCGCTTGCGACGAGGAGCGATGTATATCAGCATCGGATAGGGTCGAGGTTGCCCATATTTTGCGCGATGTTCACGTGCGGTCGGTATCTCGCGGCGAGGCGAAAGGAGGCCCGACATGATTCGATACGCCAAGCCACCAGTCCCGGACGAGGCTGCGACAGCGCAGGACGAGGGTATCGACTTCGGCGATGTCCCGGAGTTGGACGCATCCTTTCTGGCTCTGGCGCGAAGCCGGGTTGGCGGCACCTGCCCGGAGCGGACCATGTTTCGAGCCAAGCGCGGCGCGACAGCGCTTCAAATGTGCGCCTTGGCGAGATGGCACCGGGCGGTTCGGTCGGCCGGAAAGCGGCGCAGCCTCAGCGCGGCGTCCAGTAAAACACTTCCCAGGTATGCAGCGGCTCGTTGGCGCCGGGAACGACCTCGCCTTCGAAGTCATAGCCCATGTTTATGCCATTCTTGCCGCCATAGCTTTCGAGATAGGGGATGCGCTCGTCGCCGGTGATTTCCCTGGCGGTCAGGGCGTAGGTTTCGTCGCCGATCCGGATCCAGCCGTCGGGCCGCGTCCGCGCCCGCGCCGCCCAATAGCCGCCGTCCGGCCGCGTCGCGGTAATGATCCCGCCCTCGTCGGCGGAAAAGACGATCTTGATCACGAATGGCGGAAACCCGGCCAGTTTCAGATAGCCCAGACCCGGCTGGTTGACTGCGGTCCAGTCCTCGGGCGGCGGCGTCAACTCGCCGCCGACGCGAATGCCGATGGCGCGCTCGTAAGCGAAAGGCGCCGTATACACGTAAATCAGGCCGGCGGCGACCACCGCCGCAGCCAGCGCAATCAGGATATTTCTTTGCATCGCCGACATGGATCAACCCTTCCGTCAGTTCGCCCGGAGTTCCCGCAACACAGCGAAGCATAACCGAAAGCGCGGCGCACTGCATGCGCGTCACTTTTCATTCCGGCAGTCGCGCCTGCCGCTTGCGCTGCCGCAAAGGCCATTTCCGGTTTTCCACGAACTGCTATTGCCTGCAAGGTCGCAGGCAGACCCGCGCCCGCTTTCAGCGTTGGCGGTCGCGCGACCGTCGCGACGAGCGAACCGCCGCGCCGCCGCGCGCACCATGTGGCGGCCTGCTGACCGAACATCGTGTCCATGCGCGCCAGGTTGCTGGCGGGCGACATGATTTTCTCGATTTCTACGCGAAAAATGCCAATTGCTATATACTCCTATTGCAATCGGTCGATTTAATTCATATGGTTTCACAGGGAGGACTTCGAACCTAATGGCATTTGATTTGTTTTCAAGTAGTGATTTTGTTATCGCATGTCAGGACAACCTTGATTTCATGGCAGAACTGCCTGATGCTAAATTCAAGTTGATTGTTACTTCTCCGCCGTACAACATTGGTAAAGCCTATGAATCTCGGTCATCACTCAACGACTATCTCGATGACCAGAGCAAGGTAATCAAAGACTGTGTACGCTTGCTGGACCCCCAAGGCTCGATCTGTTGGCAAGTAGGAAATTATGTTGAAAATAGTCAGATCATTCCACTCGATACGATTTTGTATCCTATCTTCGCAGGTCTTGGGCTCAAACTAAGAAACCGGATCATCTGGCATTTTGGGCATGGCTTACATTGCACCAAGAGACTTTCCGGCAGATACGAGACAATAAACTGGTGGACAAGAAATGATCAATATACTTGGCATTTGGACCCCATTCGTGTTCCTTCCAAATATCCGAACAAGAAATACTACAAAGGCCCGAACGCAGGCGAGCTCTCCTGTAATCCCAAAGGAAAAAATCCCAGCGATGTCTGGGAATTCCCCAACGTCAAAAGCAATCACCCTGAAAAAACGATTCACCCCTGCCAGTTTCCAGTAGAACTCGTAGAACGTCTGGTCCTGTCCATGACGGACGAAGAAGACAGTGTATTTGATCCTTACATGGGAGTAGGGAGTACGGTAATTGCTGCTCTGATGCATGGAAGAAACGGATATGGATGCGACACTTCCAGCGAATATGTCGAGATAGCAAAAAAGCGCATAAGCGAGTTGCAGGTCGGAACATTGCAAACTCGCCCGATGGGAAAGCCGATTTACGATCCGAACCTGCCTCGAGGCGGTCACTAATGCATATCGAGGCCAAGTACTCTCATATGAATGGAGAGGAGTATCTTCTTGTTCATAAACCTATACTGTGGCGCGAGGTTCAAGATGTAATTCGTCAAGTAAACGCGGAAATGTGCAAAACGAAGAAATCGAAAGAGAAAACCATGCAAGGAAAGATGTTGTATTCGCCCAAAGATATGAATGACGCATTCAAGCAAGGATTTAAAGATTGCGGCTGGAAGGAAAGCCGTCGTAATTTTTGGGTTACAGCTGATGAAAAAGTGTTGCGAGGTATTCATGGATATCCGATCAAGAAACAGAAGGAGGCCATCGAAGCCGCTGGCAAAACTCCCATTATGTCGTACAATCAAACAGACTTTGTAAAGGAAAGAGTGGCAGTTGAGGTGCAGTTTGGTAAGTATGCTTTTGTTGCTCATGATCTTTTTGTCAAGCATTTGAGCTTTTATGTTTCGGACGTTATTGATGTAGGGATCGAAATTCTTCCAATGAAGAAGCTGGAATCGGAAATGTCATCAGGCGTACCTTATTATGAGCGTGACCTGCTTAACGTGCTCCGTCAGGGCCGAGGAGTTCCGGCGGTACCACTGGTTCTCGTTGGTATCTTGCCGTGACAAGCAACAGAATATTCATCGGGGAATGGAGAAAATGAAGATACTTATCGTGAAGGCGAAAACCATGAAAATCCGCCTCTTCAGCCTGTTGCCGCCGCTTGCCCTGCTCTTCCCGTTTTCCGCCGCCGAAGGCGCGGATGAATCCGCTGCCTGCGCGGCGCTGGCGCAGACGCGGAATCTGACGATCCTGTCGGCGGCATTGCGCGAGAACAGCGTCGGCGGCGAGCCTTATTGCCATGTGCGCGGGCTGATCGGCCCGGCGATCCACTATCACGCGCAATTGCCCCTGCCGCGCAACTGGAACGGACGTTTCCTGCAATGGGGCGACGGCGGCAAGGACGGCGACCTCGATTTCGCCGATCATCGGGTCGCCGAAGGCTATGCCGCGGCCAACAGCAATACCGGACACGACAACGGCGCCGAGCCGGGCTCGTCTTTCGGCTTCAATAATCGTCAGGCCGAAATCGATTTCGGTTATCGCGCGGTGCATCTGACCGCGCAGGCGGGCAAGTCGCTGGCGAACCGCTATTACGGCCGGCGGCCCGCATATTCGTATTTCGAAGGCTGTTCGACCGGCGGCCGCCAGGGACTGATGGAAGCGCAGCGCTATCCAGGCGATTTCGACGGCATCGTCGCCGGGGCGCCGGTCAACTTCTACCAGGCGATGAACGCCGCCGGCGTCTGGCATTTGCAACGCATGTTCCGCGACGATTTCGCCGGCAATCTGGCGGTGGACGCCGACGGCGACGGCAGCCGCGAGAACCTCGATCTCGTCCGCATCCTCAACGAGACGGTGATCGAGCAATGCGACGGCGCCGACGGCGTGCGCGACGGCGTGATCGGCGACCCGCTGGCCTGCGAGATCGAGCCGGAACGCGATCTGGCGCAACATGCCTGCGGCGATCCGGACAGCGGCCAAGTCTGCTTCACCGCGGCGCAAATGGCGACCATCGCCGATTTCTATCGCGGGCCTTACGGCAGCGACGGCCAGCCCATCTATCCGGGCAAGACCAAGGGCTCCGAACTCGACTGGATCGGCCTGTTCATCCCGGGCGCCCATAACGACATGATGCCCGGCATGCTTGCCGGGCCGGCGGGCGATCACGTCAATTACCTGTTCTACGAGCAGGATCCGGGAGTCGCCATCCCGGTGCTCAACGACATGGACTACGCGCCCCGCGCCGGCGGCCTCAATCCCGAATTCCACTGGATGGATTTCCAGGTGGACGATTTTCTCGCCGGCCGGGCCGCATTGATGAGCGGCATCATGGACGCCGTCGATCCCGACCTGACATCCTTTCTCGTCGATCAGGGCGGCAAGTTGATCGTCTACCACGGACTCAACGACGCGCTTTCCGTAGCTGCCGCCACCATCGGCTATTTCGAGGACATGGTCGATGCGACTTTCGCCGGCGATTACGCCGCCGCCGGAGACCACGCCCGCCTGTTCCTGGCGCCGGGCATGGGCCATTGCCGGGGCGGCCCCGGACCGGACAGCTGGGACCGGCTGCTGCCGCTCGTCGACTGGGTCGAAAACGGCGCGGTTCCCGAATCGATCACGGCGACCCGCAGTCGCGACGGCGCGGTCGAAAACGAACGTCCGTTATGCAGTTATCCCGAGCAGGCGGTCTATGTCGGCCCGGCCGGCGGAGCGGACAATCCGGCCAACTGGACAGCGGCGAATTTCGCTTGCCGCTGACAGGCCCGACCGGCCGAACAGCCGAACAGGCGAACAGGCGAACAGCCGAACAGGCGAACAGGCGAACAGGCGAACAGGCGAACAGGCGAACAGGCGAACAGGCGAACAGGCGAACAGGCGAACAGGCGAACAGGCGAACAGGCGAACAGGCGAACAGGAATGGACATTGCCGCGGGCGACACGTTCTGTACGTTTGCCGCGCAGTGTTCTAACATCGGTCCTGTTTTCTGGTCAGGAGGTAATGAAGATGCCGGCTCGCAGCATCGCGCGGTTCCTGGCGGCGGCCTTGCTCGCCGCCCCGCTGCTGGTCTGGGCGCAGACCGAAAACTATCGCGCCCGCCTGTCGCCCATGCCGACGACACCGCAGACGGTGGACAGCATCACCGGCTCGGGCGAGGTGTTCCTGACGCTCGACGGAAACATGCTGACGGTGAACGGCTATTTCGCAGGCATGAGTTCGGTCGCCACCGCGGCGCATCTGCACAACGGCCCGCCGGCCCAGCCCGGACCGGCCGTGCATCCGCTCGCGGTGACCGCGGCGACCGACGGCGAGCTCAGCGGCGAAATCGAACTGACCGACGAGCAGGTCGAAGCGCTGCGCGCCAACTCGCTCTATGTGCAAATCCATAGCGAAGGCAATCCTCCCGGCGAATTGCGCGGCTGGATTTTCCCGCGGGAATGAGCGCGCGAGCGAGAGCTTCATCAGGAAAGCCCTGATCAAGTCAGAGCTTTCCCGCGGCGCGTGCCCGCGATACGCGATACGCGATACGCGATACGCGATACGCGATACGCGATACGCGATAAAAAAGAATATCGAATGAATGATTGCATGGCTGGAATTATCCAGAGAATACTTGACGACGGCCCCGAGCGCGGTTCGAGCGACTCGAAAACGCTGATCGGCGATCTGCAAGAAAACCAGTCCACCACCGGGAGAGCCGGAACATGCGCATAACGCGACAACGACATCATTTCCTGTCCCGATTCGGCTGCGCGCTCGCGGGCGTCGCGGTCCTGCTCGCGGCCTGCGCCCCGCAGGACGAAGATTCCGGACAAGCAGCCGGGGCGGAACCGACATTCGCCGCTCAGGCCGAAGCCGGGGCGGCGGCCTACGCGACCCATTGCGCCGCTTGCCACGGCGCCGAACTCGAAGGCACGATTCTCGGCCCCCTGCTGACCGGGCAAGCTTTCCTCCAGCGCTGGGGCGACCAGACCCCGGCCCTGCTGCTCGGCAATATCCGGTCCAACATGCCGCCCGGCGGCGCGGGCAACATGACCGACGGAGACTATCTCGATATCGTCGCCCACATGCTGGCGATGAACGGTGTCGACGGCATCGGCGAGGCGCTCGGCGAAGCCAGCGACTTCGTCATCGCCGACAACATTTCCCGCATCGCGGCCCTGCGCCGGCCGCAGCAGCCGCCGGCGCCCCAGGGCCTGACCGTCGCCGGCAATACCGAGGATTTCGCGCCTTTCGCGCCGCTCGACGCGGCAATGCTGCGCGATCCCGACCCGGCCGACTGGCCGATGCATCGGCGCAACTTTTTCGGCCACAGCTACAGCCCGCTCGACCAGATCAACACCGGCAACGTCGCCAACTTGCGGCTGGAGTGGGTCTGGAACATGCACGAAGGCGATTCCGAACCGGCGCCGCTGGTCTACAACGGCGTCATCTACCTGATCAATCCGGGCAATGTGATCCAGGCGCTGGACGGCAAGAGCGGCGAGTTGATCTGGGAGCATTGGACCGGCCCCGCCAATCGCCAGGACATGCGCAATATCGCCATGTACGGGGACAAGATCATCCAGGCCACCACCGACGCGCGGCTGGTCGCGCTCGATGCGCGCACCGGCGTCCAGGTCTGGGAAACCGTCATCGCCGACAACAGCAAGGGCTTCGCGAATTCAAGCGGGCCGATCGTCGCCGACGGCATGGTGATTTCCGGGCTCGCCGGCTGCGCCCGCTATATCCCCGAGGACTGTTTCGTCAGCGCCTACGACGCCGACAACGGCGAATTGCTATGGCGATTCGAGACCATCGCCGAAACCGGCCAGCCCGGCGGCGACACCTGGGGCGGGCTCGACGACCTGTTCCGCGCCGGCGGCGAGACCTGGATCACGGGCAGCTACGACCCGGAATTGCGGCTCACTTATTGGGGCACCGCCCAGCAGAAGCCCTGGGTTCCCGTCAGCCGCCACATGACGATCGACGATATCGGCCTTTACACCAACGCCACGGTCGCGATCGATGTGGATTCCGGCGAACTCGACTGGTACTTCCAGCACGTGCCGGCGGAAGCGCTCGACCTCGATGAAGCATTCGAACGCGTGCTGATCGACCGCGGCGAGGAAAAACTCGTCTATTCCATCGGCAAGCACGGCATCCTCTGGAAGAACGACCGCGTCACCGGCGAGTTCAAGGGCTTCAAGGAAACGGTTTTCCAGAATACGTTCACCCATATCGATCCCGAAACCGGCGCGGTAACCTATCGCGAGGACATCCGCAACGCGCAACTCGACGAATGGACCTCGGCCTGCCCGAGCAGCGCCGGCGGCAAGGACTGGCATTCGATGACCTACCACCCGCCGTCGGGACTGATCGTCGCGCCCTTGAGCCAGACCTGCCTGGAAAACGCCGCCCGCGAAGTCGCGCTCGTCCAGGGCGGCGGCGGGCTGGCGGCGAGCCGCAAATTCTTCGAAATGCCCGGCACCGACGGCAATCTCGGCAAGGTCGGCGCGTATCACGCCGATACCCTGGAAGAAGTCTGGAGCCACCAGCAACGCGCTTCGCTGCATACCGGCACGATCTCGACCGCCGGCGGCCTCGTCTTCGTCGGCGACCTCGACCGCCGCTTCAAGGCTTTCGATGTCGAAACCGGCGAGATTCTCTGGGAAACGCGATTGGGCACATCAGTGCAGGGCCATCCCGTCTCCTTCGCCGTCGACGGCAAGCAATACATCGCGGTGACGGCGGCGCTCGGCGGCACCAGCCCGCGCACCGTGCCCGGCGTGATCGCGACGGAGATCAACTACCCGCGCTGGGGCAACGCGATTTACGTGTTTTCATTGCCCTGAATATTCCCCATGTACCGCAGGCATCAGTTGACCCTGTTGACCGGGGAGGGGCCGAAGGAAAGCCAGGCGCCTTGATGGCGGGCGCCGCTGGCGTCTCCCCGGGTCCAGTCGCATACCCCGTCGGCGAAGATCATTTGCAATTCCGCCCATTCGCTTGCCGCGAGCGGCTGACGGTAGTCGTCCCGGGTCGCCGGCCGCAAGCGGCAGGAAACGATATCGTTCGCCAGCGGCGCGCCGGCCACATGCCGCGGGGTCGGATAGGCGGGATACAATTCGGCGCAGCGGCCGCTGCCGGCATAGCCGAGTTCTTCCTCGATCTTGATCCGCTCCGGCCCGGAGTCGTCCCAGCAGGCGTCGTTCAATTCGAACGGCCGACTGGCGGCGACAACTTGCCGCGGCGGCGCGGCCGAGGTATCGGCCTGGATGCCGAGGATCCAGGCATCCATCAGGCGGAACAATTCGGCCAGATCGTCCAGTCCCGGTTCGAATCCCCATGATCCGCCGACCTGCATGACGTGATTGCCCGCGCCGCCATTGGCGGCCCGCAGACGTTCCCGGGTCGAAAACTGATGCGCGATCATGTGGATATCGCCGTCTTCGGCATGGTCGGTATAACTGCGGTAGTCGATCACCGGCGTCGCCGCCAGCCCCTGGCCGCCGTAGAGAATGCGTCCGGTTTCGATGGCGCGCCGGCGCGCGAAGGGGTCGGCCCGATGCCGTTCGGGCACATGGTTCAGGTCGCGGTCGTAGCCGCCGATGTCGCGATTGAGATCGATGAACTGCCGCGCCGAGATGAAGCCGGAATTGAAGGCGCCCAGGCCGTATTGCACGCCGCGATTGTCGAGCGGACGCAAGGCGGCGCCGGTGTCGGGATCCTCGCCATATACGTTCGCGGCATGGTCGTACACCGTCGCCCGGATGCCGCCCCGGCCCGGCTGGTACAGCACCGAGCGCAACGCATCCATGCCCACCTCGCCGCCCTGGTGTTCGGGCGGCGCGGCGGGGTCGAAAATGGGGTCGAGCCGGGCGGCGCCGCGACTGAGCTCGGGGATCGAGGCCCAGGAACCGAAGCCGGCCACCGCCTGCTGCTGCTCCCGGCTGAATCCGTCCGGATTGACCGTCTCGAAATAATGATGCAGCAAGCGCGCGTCCGCCACCGTGAAAATCGTCGCCGAAGTCACATCGGGAAAACTCGCGGAAACGATGATGCCGTCGAACACGCCGGGATAATTGTCGGCGGTTTGATGCGACTGGTAGGAGCCGCCCGAGGCGCCGGTGGCGATGGTATAGACCGGCACGCCGTAATGCTCGATGAAGCGTTCCTTGACCATGATATGGGTCTCGGACGCGAGCAGGTCATTGCAATTCTGGCCGAATACGTTCAGCGACGACGAAACCACCGCGTAACCCTGCTCGAACAGCCCTCGGCGCATGACGCCGCCGGTTCGCGCGCCTTGCCGATACCAGCCGCCGCGACAGCCGCCGCCGTGGGTGTAGACCAGTTTGCCGTTCCAGCCCGCGCTGCGCCGCCAGGGGCCGGGTTCGCCGTCGGCCGGATCGTGCAACATGGCGATCTCGTAAATCGCGCGATTGACGGTGCCGGTCTCCACCCGGACGATATAGGGGATCGTCCGGCCCCGGCTTTCGATCCCGGCGATATCGAAAGGCGGCAAGTCGCCGAACTGAAGCCGGTAAGGCTTGAATTCCTGCTCGAGTTCGCTCCAGTACACATGGTCCACGCGAGTCTCGACCGAACAGAACCGATCCGTCGGTTCGCCGAGCGACTCGCCCGCCGCGGTGCGGAACTCGCGGGTCTGGCAATAGAACGGCTGTTCATGCGGCCCGGAAATGATCGGCCCGGTGATCGGCCAGTTGGTGATGGTCAGCCGGGCGGCCTCGTCCATGTCCGCCAGCCGCGCGCTCAATTCGCTTTCGCCCGCGGGCAGCCCGTCGAGCAGGGCTTGCCATGCCTGGTCCGCAACCGGCCGGAATTGCGCGGCGACATCGACGCCGTTCAATTCGATTCGCAGGTCGGCCTGCCGGAAGTTCCGGTTCTCGTCCGTTATCCGCACTTCCACAAGCGCGTCGCCACCCGTCACCAGCCAGGAGCGCGTGGACAACACCTCCAGTTCGACCGGCGGGTCAACAGTGGCCGGCTCCAGCATGACGCTGGTGCCGACCGGTTCGGAACAGGCGGAAACGAGCAAGACGGCAATTGCCGGCAAGAGATGCGGGCGGATCATGGCGGGGCTTCTCGTCGCTGCGCGGACAAGTATTCTGAAAAGACGAATGTCGAAGGTCAACTTTATTCATCGAGGAAAGCTCCGACTTGTCGGAGTTTCCCGCGACGCAAACCCGGGGTGCAAAAAAAGCGCCGCCGGATTCGACGGCGCAAGCCGTCGAATCCGGGAGCAAGACAAAACCGCGCCTTTATCTTGCGGCAATGAATGATTCCATGGATGGAATCATTCAGAGCATGCCCGGCGGCAGAACTTTCGCTTGCCCGGGGCGCGACCTCGCATGCGCGTTCCGCAACCCGGCCGCTTCTCCGCGCGAGTCTCGCGCGGCTCCGACGGCTCCGCGGCATCCTTGCCGGCGGGCCAGGAGAATATGGATTCCTGGGGAAGAGAACGGAAAATCGTCCTTTCCCGCGCTTGCAAGTGCTAATATCAGACCCATGAAAGGGTCGACACCTGCATTGATTGCGCATTTTCTCGCTGCCGCAGGCTTGTTGTGGTCAAGCCTTGTTTCTGCTCAGGAGACGGCGCCGGAGGCGCGCATCAACGCCGCCGAATCGATCTTGCAGGCCGTCGACGAGCAGGCGCGAGTCTGCGTCGAACAACTCGCCGGGTCGGCGGGCGCCGAGCAACCGGAGGCATGCGCGGATCTGCTGGCGTCGATCGACGGCGAAACACTTGCCGGATATCTTGATCATTGCGCCGCGCTCAAGCAATGGCGCGACGCTTATGTGGAGAATCCGCCGGCGGCGGGGCCGGACAGCGAACGCGACCGGCTGCGACTCGCGGGAATCGAGCGGGTTTGCGGCGAGGGCGCCCTGCGCCGCCGCACCGAATTCGTGGTGGCCGCATTCGAGACGCTCGAAGAACGCCGCGCGGCCCGCGCCGGCGAACTGTCGCTGCGACGGCGGATAAGCGAATTTGAATTCCGGTCGACTCTCGGCGATTGGCGCAACGACCTCGATGTCGCCGGCTCCAACCGCCGCGTCCGCAGCGAAACCTTGCGGCAGTTCGACCAGCTAGAAGAAGAACTCATCCGCCGACAGATCGACCGGCAGCGACAGATCCAATATTGAAAGCGATGGACGGCGCGGCAAGCCATTGCACCCGCGAACAAGACAAGATCGCGCTGTTGTCTTGCGGCGATGGATAATTCCATGAATGGAATCATCCAGGGGATGCATGGCAATATTCGCCGTTTTGCGGCAGACTCTGGCGGTCGGCGTTCGGAATGGGATTCGTCATGCAAAACACCACAATGCGCGCGCTTCTCATGATTTGCGGCTTCGGGCTGCTGCTGGCCGCCTGCGCGGACTCCCCGGACAACTCCGCTTCATCCGGGCCCGCCGTCGCGCAGGCCGATTACGATATCACGCTCACCATGCAGGAATTGATGGCGTTCGTGCTCGAACCCGCCGCCGACGGGCTCTGGAGTTCCGCCGGCTGGATCGAAGATCGCGAAGGCTATCGCGAACTCTATCCCACCACCGATGAAGGCTGGAACGAATTGCTGGCCCATGCGGCGATGGTCGCCGAGTCCGGCAATCTGCTCAGCCTGCCCGGCAGGGCGCTCGACAACGATGCCTGGATGCTCTATTCCGCAGGGCTGACGCAGGCCGGACTGCGCGCGATGGCCGCCGCCAGCATTCGCGACAAGGAAGATCTGTTCCAGGCCGGCGCCGACATCTATAGCGTTTGCGCGGCCTGCCATCAGGCTTACGATCCCGAAATCAACAACCGTTTTTTCGATAACTAGGCGCCTCGAGATGCCGGCGACCGCCTCCTCGACCATCTCGACCATCTCGATCATCCGCCTGTCGGGCGCGCTCTTGTTGCTGCTGGCGGCAAGCCCGCTGTTCGCCCACACCATCGAAGGCTCCGACGCCGCTTTCGTGCAGCACATCGACGGCGCCGCCATCGGGCCATTCATCTATCTCGGCGCCAAGCACATGGTCACCGGCTACGACCACTTGCTGTTCCTGGTCGGCGTGATCTTCTTCCTCTACCGGCCCGGCCACATCGTGCAATATGTCACCTTGTTCGCCGTCGGGCATAGCATCACCTTGCTGGTCGGCGTGCTCGCCGACTTGCGGGTCAACGCCTATTTCATCGATGCCGTCATCGGACTGTCGGTCGCATACAAGGCATTCGAAAACATGGGAGGCTTCCGGCGCCTCGGCTTCGAGCCCGATACCCGGCTCGCGGTATTCGTGTTCGGCCTGTTCCACGGCCTCGGCCTGGCGACCCGATTGCAGGAGTTCGAGTTATCCGATAACGGACTGGTCGCCAATATCCTCAGTTTCAATGTCGGCGTCGAAATCGGTCAGATCCTGGCGCTGTCGCTGGTCTATATCGGGCTGAGCGCATGGCGTTCGAGCGATTCCTATATGCGCCGCGCCTTCGCCGTCAATACGGCCTTGCTCGGCAGCGGATTCCTGTTGATCGGCTTCCAGCTCAGCGCGTTCATGTTGCTGCCTTGAGGAGGTTCCGCCATGGATCGACCAGCCGCCCCGCCTTCGCCGAAAAAACTCATGATCGCCGGCATCGGCGCGTTGCTCGTCGCGATGCTGGTATTGTTCGCCTTCATCCTGCCGGCCGAGTTCGGCCGGGATCCGCTCGGCACCGGCGGCCTGTTGGGACTGGACGCCCTCTCCCGCGGCCCCAGTCCTTTCGAGGAGCAAGCCGAGGCGCATCGCGAGGATTATGTCGAGTTCGAACTGGGGCCGTTCCAGTCGGTGGAGTACAAGTATTTGCTGGACCTTGACGCGCCGCTGATTTTCAGTTGGGTGGCGGACGGCGAGTTATATTACGACATGCACGCGGAGACCGTGGGCCAGGAAGAATACGAAGTGCAAAGTTACGAGCAAGGCACGGCGAGCCAGCGCATGGGTTCGCTTTATGCGCCGTTTACCGGGATTCACGGCTGGTTCTGGGAGAACCGCGGCGCGCAAACGATCCTTGTGCGCCTGTATACCGCAGGCTTCTACCAAACTTCTACAGTGTTTCGCGACGGCGGCGAATTCGAGCGCGTCATCGAGCCGGCCACCGCTCCCTGAACAGCCGGCAATTTTCGCTTTGTCCGGGTCGGCTGCAAATGCCGGGGGGTTCGAGCATTCGGTCCTGTAATCCTTGCGAAAAGGCGACCCAATCTCGTGGTCGAGCCGGACAGAGCCCTGCCGGGCATGCCTGATCCCCCCAAACCGACTTTCAGAAGCAAAAACGAGAATCGCTGTTGACCGCCGGCAAAACCGGAAGGGCCAGATTTCGGGCGCAAAAAACCCGGCCCGCTGCTATCTGCAAGGACAGAAGGCCGGGGGAGAACCACCGCCACCCTAATTGTTGTTCTGCTCGGTCGGGTCGGAGCCGTCGCGAGGAGCGCCGGTGCCTGAACTGCCCATGAACAACTTGCGGCCGTCCGGGAAAGTGATGTCCCGGCCATTGGCGCGGCAAGTGGGGTCGCACAGACGATCCTTGCTCTGGTAACCGGTTACGATGATCACTTCGCCGAGCTGCAATGAATTGCGGTTGATGCCGCGACGCAGCAAGGTATTGGGCGTGCCGCCCTCAACCATCCACGGACCGGGTTCGCGAGTGGACTCCGGATCGTTGTTCTCCAGATGAATCCATGTATGCGGATTGATCCACTCCACGCGGGTGATCGGGCCGCCGAGACGCACCGGCAAATTGGCGTCGAACTCCGCCGAGAAAGCGTGATGCGCGGTAGCCGTGGGCTTGATGGTCGCCGCGCCGACCGCAGCGACCGCCGCCAGAGCCAACAATTTGATTTTCATGTATCTCTACCTCTTTAACTTGCTGTTGCCAAGAGTATCTTGCGAGGATGATCCTCGCCATTCTATCCAAAGGCCCAAGCGAATGCCAAGCGCCGCGGGCCGGTTTCCCCCGCAGGCCGCCGCTGCGTCGCCTCCGGCATCCCCTATTGCTGATCCTGCTGCTCTTGCAGCATTTCCTCGCGCAGGCGCTGCTCGAACTCGCCGCCCCTGCGATATTGTCCGTACATCAATTCCTCGACGAATTCCACGCACTTGAACTGCGGCAGTTCGTAGCCTTCCTCAAGCCTGCGATAAAGCGGCATGCTGATGGTCCAGGGCCGCTCGTAGACTTCCGGATCTTCCAGCGTGGCGGAATACATGATGACATTTTCGTCGACCATGTCGTATCGCTCGGTCACCTTGAGCTGATAGCTGTGGTAGTTGCCCGCCCGGTCCAGCCAGGTGCGGTCGTCCAGCCCGGTGACCTCGACCACGAAAGTGTCGCCGTCCCAATATCCCCAGGACTGGCCCATCCAGGAATCGAGCGGCGCCGGGCCCGGGTCTTCCAGGAAAACATTGCGCACCGAGCCGGCGAAGGAATAGGCGATGAAGAAAGCGCTCTCGCTCTGGAAAATCTGGAACGGATGCGGCAGATAGGTCGCCCGCGGCACGCCGGGCATGTAGCACTTGATCTCGGGATCCATGGTCAGCCAGTTCTCCCGATTCTCGTCGCGCCGCGCCAGCGCTTCCGGACGATAGGGAATCGCGCCGCCTTCGACCACGCCGAAGCTGGCCGGCACAGCGCCCACCGCGCCGAGGGCGACGACTTCAGGCCCGGGCACCGGCACGAAATCGCCGGGAACCAGATGATACGCAGCCTTGGGCGGCGCCGGCTCGAGATTGTCGTTGGCATTCATGAGAACCTGCCAGATGCCGTTCAGGTCGGGCCTGCCGCCGGGAGTCCTCGGAATATCCGCAGCGGCGGATTCCGCAGGCGCCGCCCCGGCGCCGTCGCTGCCGCCGCTGGTCGTTTCCTGGGTACATCCCGCGACTGCCGCGGCAAGGGCGAAGAGCAACCATTTCATCTTCATAGTTCAGCCTGTCTCTCGATAAGGGAAATACCGGGTTTGTTCGGGCAAATGATATAAGCACCCATGCCGGGGCGTGTCAAGGGAAGGGGGTCACTTGAGCCTCGTCCGGGAATCCAGCGCTTTCAGGCGGCGGAACAACTCCCGCAAGAGTCATCAAGCACCAAGTTTCGACGGTATAATTGGCGGAAAATCAATAAGCTGAAGGCGATTTCCAACCTATCCGGCACATGCAGAAAAGTCTTCCTCGGCCTGCTATACGGGTTCTGGCCAAAAGTAGTGCATGGGTTTCAGCCAGTACTTTTTTGGATCCTGCTCTTCAGGGTATCGATCATCGGCCAGATCCACCCATTTATCCTTCCCTGAGCTGAACCCTTCCCTTGCGCAAATAGCAGCAATAGCTGCATCTCTCTCATGCTCGTTACTCCAGCAGTTGTCAGTGATGGGGTACTTTTCAGTAAAATCTGGCACACAATGCAACAAGGCCTTCGGGTGAGTTTCAGTTATTTTCAATTGGTGAAATCTCTCTCTGATGCGGAATGCCAACATCGCTCCACCCACAAGCACAGCACCTTGCAAAGAGTTGATGGGTTGAACGGTTCTGTAAAAAATGGCGCATTTTTTCCTGATGACATCATCTGCCTTGCGGCGGCTGCTCTTTCGTGATGACCACCACATTGGCGCATCTATGCCCAATCCAAGCAGGTTTCCCTTCGACAATATTTTCTTCGCAGCTTCTTCGACTGATGATACAGTCGTGCAGGTTATCTTGCCGTTATCGCCGTCAAGAAAGGCGATTCCAAATTTCCCTTTGCCCCCGGGATCAGCACCTGCCCACACCCCTTCTATTTCCATTTCCTTGTCTTGTGGATACCTTTAACTGATTCGCCATCAGTTTTACGTGCCCAATTGCGCCTCGTACCCTTCTGCCCGGATCTTGCCAAGCACTTCAATGGCCTTGAGAGACTGCCTTTCTGTTGGCGTGCGCTGAGGTATGCGCGCCGCCAACTCGAGAACTCCGATCTCCGTTGGCGTAAGCAAGTCACGCGAACGGCCCCATGCAAGCGCTTCCACCCAGAACCCCCCGCCCGCATTCACCACCGCTATCTGGGCTTCGATGCCATTCAGTTGTTTTTGGTCTCGACGCGCCCCTCGCGCTGCCTCTGCCTGTTCTTCGGTAGAAATCAGCTCATCGGCCAAGTTTTGAGGCAACTCGATGTCCAGTTCCCGAACACGATCCCAACACCCTTTCTTCTTTGCCCACTCCGTCACATTGCTTATTCCTGACGGAGGGTCGATCAACATGTCGTGCACCTGTTCTGCGACAGCCGCGATGGCTTCAGCCATTGCCGGACCAAGAGTCTGTCGATGCCAGATCGACTCGAAATCGATAGCGCGTTCACGCTCCGCCACCTCATGTGCGATCTTGGCAATGGTGTAGGCAACGACATTGGCCCGATATCCTCCCTGATACCAGGATTGGGAAGAAACAATGCGTTCAGTAGCCTTGAACACGATGGCCTTCGCCGTCGCTTGCCGATACCACCCCTCGTTGAAGTCGTTCTGCGACTTGGTCCATGCCTGACCCACTCTATGAGCAAAGGCCGCAAAATTCTTCTGCGCCCCAAGGCTGACTTCATGAGGACGGCACTCGCAGACGCTGATGAACTTGGCGAGATCTGTCTTTGTGAAGAGTTGACTCCGCGGATTTTCCAGGTCGAACTTCCTGCGTTGTGCGGGAGTCAGATGCGCGCGGGCATCCGCATATTGTCCGCGCGCCCTCTCGTAGAACCATTTGCTCTGGCGGAAGCTTCCATCTGGCGAAGGCGCGTAAATCCGCCGCGAAAACTCTTCCATGCGAACATGGAAGGGATGGTTCGCAAAAAAGTCTGCTGCGCTCACTCGGTTCTGGCTGTTCGCATACTCCGAAATCCTGGGCACGAGGGCAGTAGCGCGTTCTGGAGAAATCACGGAGAGCTTCATCTGCACGGAAGTCCGCGAGATATCCACATTACGCAGCCTCGCCTGATGGATCGACGCTGTCGTTTGCCCGCCGTTCACGATCTGGAAGTTCTTCAGCCGTTGCAGAAGCATCTGTCCGCCGGTGTTGCCGATGCACACCGCCTCGGCAGTGGCAGTAATACCATTGTTATATGCGAAGAACATCGACGGCTCGTTCTCCAAGGTCAGTCTGATCCCGCGATTGACTTTTCCTCGGGCCTGCAGGAACACTCTGACGTTCTGCTCCAGAAGACGGGCGCCCCAGCGGTCGTAGACATCCGCAAGCACTGTGCCGGGAACAACCGTCAGGTAAGATTCGTACTGGCTATCAGTCTGCTGGGCCGGCAAGACAGGGATGGGACCGCCAAATTCGTTTTCCAGATCTACTTCCATGTCTTCCCGATCAGCACCTGAACTCGCGTAAGCATGCAGCCTGCGGATGTCCCATACACTGTATGTAACCTGGCATCCTTCCAGAACTCCAGCAGGGCGTCCGTCTACCCGCTCGCTCAGGACGCGATTGCTGACCAGCAGCAGCCGCACCTTGGAAACGGTCTGCCAACGTTGCGCAATCAGGTCAGCGAGACCGAATGCCGGACTGGTTTCCTCCAGAGCACTTCGCCATCGCTCGTCCAGCGCATGCCGCAGGTAGTTTGTCAACCGACGAAAAAGAGTATCCATCTCGCTTCCCGTCAGTCGCCCGACAGCCTGCGATACGTGGAAATCCAGGATGATGAGGCTTAATATCCCGTTGCAGTCCGACGGATCACCTCCATACCCGTCCACCCTGACTCCTTTTGTGGGCGACCAATAGGAAACGCGATCCGCAGTATCGAGTTCACCAGCTTCACTCAGCTGCTCGCATGATATCTGGAAGAAAACATCCTCCAGAAACTCGCCTTCGGCATCAGACTCGACGTGAATATCCTGCAAGAGATTCTGCGCGAACTCTTCAAGCTCCATCTTGTTCTCCTGAAATTGCTTCGCCTAAAGTGGTTGCGGAAACCCGGAAGCCTTCACAAGCGGAAAGATTGACCGTGTAATGTATGTCGCCAACTGCCGGGGAGACCATCGACGGTATGACCTTGGGGAACCTGTCGACCACTTCGTATAGTATTTCATCTCCGATGACCCAATATTTATCTGAATAATCATCCTTCCAGTCGAACCCTGTCGCCAAGAGGCGCTCCTCGAAAGCAATCATCACGGATTCATCCATTGCGATGATCGCGTTTCTGACTCGAGCAACGAGATCCGTGATTGTCACAGCCGCATTCGAATCTTCCGATGCTGCAGCGACTTCGGTTACGCTCAGGAACAAGCGGGCGGCATCTCCCAGTTCCAATTGATGTATTGATGATATGCGCACTTCCGAACGCTGGGGTGAACGTGCCTTCACCTCGACTCCAGTCAACCCGAACTGGAAATCCTTCGGCGAACCCAATGGCCCCGTCCAACCCCCCACGGCATCTTGCGCGCCGACCATTTGCAGCAGAAAGCGCTCGATCAGCCGCAGCTCTCCGATCAAACCTCTCTGTTCTTCATCGGACAGACGGCTATCCAGGCCACTTCGGAGAAGCCTGTGCCACCGCCATGTTCTCGACAAGAATCGCTCTACAGCCTCCTCCGCAGTTCGGGCCGAGCACGTCGCTTCAACTACATCGAGACAAAAGCAATGAAATATTTCCCGCTGCTCACCATCAATCAGGCGAATGACAATCCGTTCTCCCATCCCATCTTCAGTAGCCATCGTCTCTACCGAAAGACCTCTGAGTTGAGGTAATTTTCGGGAGCGATATGTCCTGGAACTGTGTTGCAGTATCAAAAGACAATGGCGGTCTCCATCGATCCCCCAATACAGGCCCCATGTGGCCGAGCCGCAGCCCGGTATTCGAAGAGCGTTGATTTGGCTCGCCGGAGCCGATGCCTCGATATCCAGCCAAGGATCGTTACTCATCATCTTCATCTAAATCATCATCAGCATCGTCATAACCGAAGTGTTCGCGATACCAAGTGGTGTTGACAATGTACTCAACCTTCTCTTCTGATAATTTCGTCCCGGGGAAACTGATGCTCCAGGCAACAACGGAGTTGGTATGGCTCAGATCTTCCTCTTTCCCTCCAATAGCCAGCAAATGAATAATCAAAAGTGGCTTCTTTCGAGCACGGTTGTATATATAGTCAGGGTAATTGGCGTGTTTCCCTGATCGCGATTCACTTTGCTCATACTTCAACTCTGCTGCAAGGGCTTCATTTTCCTCAAGTCCTACTCTTGCGATTCCGCGCGAACTTACCCGTTGCTTGTTGGTTACCATCAGCATCCCAGCGTCGCTACGCTTTCCTGGTGCCCGTCGCTGGCACACCAGAGGGAACCCCAGCCTCTCATCAATCAGTGAATTTTCTGTCTGGCGTTTCACGCCGGCGAACAGCACATCCCAGTTGCTTAACTCGTTCTCGGCTCGGACAGCGATATAACGGCGAACGGGCTCGATTTCTGTAACGAGTGAGACGGGATGGTTCCTGAATAATCTCAGGAACGCATCAACCACGGCGACAGGAATGTCTCTCACCAAGCGACCGCCGTTCACTTTCACTCCATTTCTTGGAGCCATGCCTCGACTTTCCATGTCGTTGACCAGTCGATCAACCGCACGCAGATTATTGCTCAGGGACCCTTCGTCTCTACGCAAAATGGCTGTTTCCACAAATTGGTTTGCGAGGCCAATGAGCACCTTGTGATCTTGGCCGGCACCCATCTTGTTCCGCGCCGTGACCATCAACGTGTCGGGATGACTGCGGACCTTGAGACCGAAATCCTTTGGGGTTGCGTTGGCACTTTGCATCCGCGCGAGTTCATCTCGGAGCTCTTCGATAGACTCGGTGACATGATCGTACCAACCCTGTGCTTCCTCCGGCATCCATACCCGGCACAAGTCCTCGTAGCCATCTCGGTATCCGAACCACCTGCCCATCTGGAATAACGTGTCGTACATCATTGAGCGTCGCAGGAAATAGCTGACAATCAAGCCTTCGAGCGTCAGGCCGCGCGATAGCGACAGGCCTCCGATCGCGATCACGTTAAGGCCATTGGAAGCATGTTCGACATAGTCGAGCGAGCCTGCGGATTGGCTGTTGACCTCCACAATATTGATCGCGCTCACGCTCTCATGTAGTTCAGCTTGAACATCCTGCCATTTCTTTTCGCATGTATTGGCATATTGGTCATCGAAAACGCGCCGCAAAGAGGCGATTTCCGGATCTCGCATTGCTAATTCTTCTCGTTTGGCTCCATTCACTCGGATATTCGATCTTATTTGTTCAACAAACGACTGTATTTCATTGCGGATCTGCCTTTGCACCGCAATAAACCTTGAAGCATTGACGAGCATGGAGTTATGTTCCCTGCGCTGCCCGCGGGCGAGCCTGATCGCTCTGGCCACAATGAACAAACGCACAGCTTCACGCAGGCTTTCTGGCAACTCCGTTACTAGATGATCTTTCCTGTGAGATGTCGGCAGCAGATCGGCGTAATCTTCCAGGTTATTGAGAAAGACATCGTCTTGAAAGACTCTAGACGGCCCGAAATAGTTGGTCGGCGCGTCCAGGCTGACGATGAAATCCCGAGGAAACAGGTCGTGTCCCACCATTTCATCTTCCGTGTCAGGATCAATGAAGATATTCGCGAATGGTGTTGCCGTATAGCCGACATAGCAGCTGCGTTCGAAGAGATTCAATAGCTCCCGTATCTGTCCGTTGATACGAGAGATTTTTTCCATCCGATGTCCTATGTTGATAGATGCGTTATCTGCTTCGTCGTCAATAAGGAGCATCGGCTCGCGAATGGTCTCGGTGCCCAATTCGGCATTGTGAGTTCTCAGCCAGTCGATCAGATTACGCAGCGTGCTTGTGTTCTTCTTGATTACGAAGACCGCTGGCTCCGTCAGATTCTCGAGTCGAAGGTTGAGGCTCTGTGCGATTCCCTTGTGGAAGTCCTTGTGCGATGTCGTGAAAGCCACCGGCTGACGGCGCGAGTCATGTCGGCCTACCCCCATTGCGTGCCGCTTGTGTCCGGTCGACGTGCTGCTGAATCCGATGAAGCCCTCGTCTACGCGCTGCTGGGTCTGATTCCGCAGCTTGTTCTGCAATCCCGCAATAATGATGATGACGCGGTAGCCCGCATCTGCCGCCTTCGAGACAACCCCGATGTAATTCGCTGTTTTCCCGGACTGCACGTGGCCCATTACCATGCCACGCCGATCCCATCTGCCAGATTTGCCCGGATTCTCCAACAATCCCAAGATGCGATCAGTCACATTTTCTAATCCACCCAGAACTTGACTGGACAATCCCCTCTCTTCGAGCAGCAGCCGATATCGATCCCAGTAATAAAACTCGATTCCGGAACGAGCCGCACCCAGCCATGGTTCGAAATCAGGAGTCCGTAGCGCCGCTCCATCGGTCATTTGCACGACGTGTATTTCCTCGAACTTGATAGCGAGCTGTTCCGCCTCTTCATCCGTTACCCGCGGACAGGCCGGACGGACTTCCGCGATCACCTTTCGTATTCGATCTTGTGTAGGCAACTCGCTTGCGAGGAGGGCTCGCACCATGGTCTGCAAACGCTCGATATCGTTCATCATCTGTCATCCATTGCCATTTTCAATTCGTCAATAAGTCTTGATGTCCTGTCCCAGTCGCTTCGAAATGGCTCCGCCGCACGCATCCAATCCTCGATCTCGTCATGTGACAGCCCTCGACTTCGAAGAGCATCCCACATCGACGATACAATGACTTCGTGATCTTCGGCGGCGATCTCCCGTGAACGAACTGTATCCGGATTCGCGCTTACGTCGACATGGAGTGCTTCCAGGGGAAGCGCGGCGGCGATGAGTTCCAGAATGCGCTTGAGCTCGCCGGCACTATCTGAGCCCAGAGCATCACGAAATCTCGCGATCAGGGGGTGACCTGCATTGATATTGTATGAAATGAGATTCTTGTCCTGGATCCTCTCCCAAACGGGTATTCGGCTCTCCTCCGTGAGTCTCGTCCCGCGCGCCGTGTAGGTGCGACGAGACGGAACACCAATCTTCTCGATGATTTTGCGTAGCCGCTCTCGAACAATTGACGGTGGTTGCGCCGAAGCCTTTCTGACATCAATCTTCCATTCTGCGTCCAATGTGTTGGGAATATCGATACCGACCCGGGCGAGCTTTGTGAGTTCAAGCTGTCGAGCCAGGCGGAACCAGGTTCCATGCAGTATCAACCTGCGATTCCTGTATAGATAAAACCCCTGGTTGCTCACATAACCTTCCGGTCCCGCAAGCCTTTCCCAATCGGCCTTCGACACCTTGTCGTGGTGCGGCAGGGTTACAGGCGAGATTCGCACCATTCCGCAACCCAATCTGATCATTTCGATGGGATGATGTTGTGTCGCGGGATGGCTCGAGTGGAATGGGTCGAATGCCTTGAGCTCCCGACCATTCAGTGATACCGAAACTTTCTTGCCTCCCTGCCCCTGACCTGCAAGAAAGCGATGGAACACGAACTCCAGGTGGGTCTTGGCCTCATCCAGTTGGCGCACCAAGTCTTGTCGATTTCCCTGACCATCGACACCGATCAAGCGATCCAGCTTCTCCCAGACCACCAATGTGCCATCTCCGGCAAGATCATCCGCCCAGCGGACGCGGCCGAGGTCGTCGGGGTCGATGATCTCGACAACCCACTTTTCGCGGGCCGCTACCGTGTCGAGATCCCACGACGCACAAGAAGGAACGCCTTCCTTTTTCGTCAGTACGGTTACGCGCCGGCACTGGGAGAAAGAGGCGGTCTTGAGCCCAAGTCCGAAGCGCCCGAGATCATCCGCGTCACGCAACTCCAGAGGGCTTTGGCTGCCCGGCCTCATCGCTTCCAGAAGCTCGCCTTGCGTCATTCCGGAACCGTCGTCGAGCACGCCTATTGCCGGAACTTCGTCGTGCGTGTCTGCAAGAAGGTCGATTTTCCTGGCACCTGCCGTAATCGAGTTGTCAATCACGTCCGCGAGGGCGGTCCGCAGCGAATACCCCATATCGCGCAGGCTCTCCGCAAGCGCGGACGCGCGCGGCGCCAACTCTATTTCTTTCTTGTTGCCCATCAGGTCTCTACGCTTCAATCGAAGATTTGACCCTTTTCCCGTCTTTGCCAGGATCCATTTGTCTACGCTGCCGAGGCGACTGCGGGGTTTCTCTGATCTTTATATTCAAGAACTTTTCCAACTTGTCTTGCGATTTGCCATGCCAGATACGGCGGCACGGCATTGCCGACCTGAACGTACTGCCGAGTTCGACCGCCAAGGAAGAGGTAGTTGTCGGGAAATGTCTGCAACCGGGCCGCTTCGCGAACCGTCAGGCTTCGGCACTGTCTTGTATCCGGATGAATGAAGTAATGTCCGTCCTTCGAGATATGGCTCGTGATGGTGGTCGCCGGATGATCAGCCAACTGGACACGAAAGCGGTCGGCGAATTTCCCGCTGCCCCAATTTGCATGGTTTGGCGCAAGCGTGTTCGGGAAATCCGCCGTCCTTGGAGATCTTCCGAACGCTTTCGCGAACGCCGCCGCAAACAGGTATCGCGTTATGTCTTCGTGGATGTGCCCCCTGGTTTCATTGTTGGGCAGTCTTGTCAAATGCTCATCGCGCAACCAATCGCGGAGGTTATCGGGACATGAATCGGGAAAACGGGTTGCTTTTTCGTCACACCAGGGCAGGGGCGTGCCGCTGGCTGATTCCTGAGCCGATTCCAGCGCCTTTCGAAATTCCTTCTCCTGAGCCTCGGTCATCTCGGGCAAGTGCCTTTCCGCCAACTTGCACGCCTCCCCGACCGCGACCTGCCATGATTGGGCATCATCTCCGCGACTGAGCCTGCTCCGGAGCTTTCGCATCGTCCCTATTACATCATTCACACTGACCCGGTCTTTCTGCGGCTCGAGCTTCGGGAGAATTTCCTCTGGCAGTTTCGAGGCAAGATCGCTTCGAATGCAGATCACGAAAACCCGGTGTCGCCGTTGCGGCACGCCATGTTCTTCCGCGCGGACCAGAAAATTCTCAGGGTAGAGCCCATTTTTCCATGAATATCTTTCGCTTTCTGGGGATAAGGCATATAAGACATAACGGTTCGCTTCGCCGGCGTTCTGCAAGGTCTCCATCACTTTCTCGAAAACCGAAGCGCCGTTATGTCTGGCTGAGAGGAACCCCTTCACATTCTCCATCACTGCGACCGCGGGTTGCAGCAACTTGAGCGCCAAGGCATATTCCTTGTAAAGTGAAAGCCGAATATCCTTGTCTATGTCGTATCTCGGGTTGCCTGCATTTCGGGAACGACCAGCCAGCGAATAGGACTGGCATGGAGGTCCGCCAAGGAGTACTGTTCTGTCACCATGCGCATTACGAATCTCATTGATCCTTTTCTTTATCAGGGTGTTCGTCTCAGCCTTGCCGAGCTCCACGCGTGGAGTTTCGCAACACGCCTTCTCCCACTCCTCGGGATATAGAGTCGCCCAATCCGGTTCTTGCAGTATTGATCCGTCAAGGTATTGGTAATATTCTTCGGGAAACGGACGAAACTTGCGCAAGAAGGTGCGCAACCTGAGCGTACGGTGCGCTGCCGCTTCATTCTCTATCGAAAGCACGATTTGAAAACGACAGGGACCATCTTCACCGCTCATTTTCGCGAATCCTTCCGCCAGGCCTCCCGGCCCCGAGAACAGGTCGATGACAGCATGAGGATTTCTCATGAATTCATTGCAGGCGCGACGCTGGAACAGTCATGCGCAAGCCTTGATGTCGAGCACGGCCGCCAGACATGCCGGACTGCTTGCAGTCGCCCAGCAGCCAGCCTTGTTCCTGATTGCCGTGTTCCGGCCGGGAACCTTGACTTCGAGCCAGAGCTGTATGCTTCCATTTTCGTTGCGAAACATCGCAACCTCTTGGTTGCCTTGCATACGTCGCGTGAATTTACAGCTTGCAGGGGTTTGAACGTAGACAGGCGGGACACCCGATGATTGACATTGTCGACAAGGCCACTCGGTCTCGAATGATGGCGGGCATCTCGGCCAAGGACACGAAGCCGGAACGCGTGCTGAGACGAGCACTTCACGAACGTGGATACAGATACAGACTTCACGTCCGGGATCTCCCTGGCACCCCCGATCTTGTTTTCCGGCGCTATGGAGCCGTTTGTTTCGTCAACGGTTGTTTCTGGCACCGCCACCCGGGTTGTCCCTATGCCACCACTCCCGCTACCAGGCCCGACTTCTGGCGCGCAAAGTTCGAAAGCAATATCAAGCGGGACAGACTCTCGAAAAGCCAGCTCCTCGAAGGAGGCTGGCGAGTTGCCATCATATGGGAATGTGCGCTCCGCAACAACCGCTTTGCGGAGACAGTTCGCGCGCTGGAGAAATGGCTTCGTTCGAGCGCTCGAGAATTCGAGACGGCCGCGATCAAGCCTCCAGGTGCACGCTCGCAACAGTAACATCCTGGCTTTGCAATCTGCTGAAAAATAGCGGCGCTTCCAACAGGCTCGCAAATGTTATCGGTCACCATGACCTGAAACAGAGCTGGTATTGGCCGATTACGATTCAGGGCAGCGGTGAGGTGAAATGCCGGACTCAAGAAGCCGTCCCGCCGCGTTCGCGGCATGAGACCGACCGCCGGGTGTCGGTCCGGCGCTACCACAATGCGGAAATCGGCACGGCCGCCATCTTGTCGCTGAAACGCACGGTCTGGTGGTGATCATAGAGCACCATTCCTTGCGCGAATCTGTCGCCGGCTCCCGCGGCGAGACGGCGCAACCCCTTGAAGTCCGCCGCGGTTACGGTCGCGGACGCCTTGACCTCGATGCCGATGATCCGTCCGCCGGGGGCTTCGATCACGATATCGACTTCATTGCGGTTCTTGTCGCGGAAGTGCGAGAAAACGTAGCGATTGTCCGACCAGTTGCCGATTTTCATCAGTTCGGCGAGAACAAAGGACTCGAGCAGGGAGCCGAACGGAGTCCGGTCGCGACCCAGCCCTTCTCTTGTGATGCCTTTTTGCGCGGCAAGCAAGCCGGAATCGAGGAAGTGCAGTTTGCGAGATTTTATTACCCGCTTGATAGCGTTCGTATACCAGGGTTGCAGGTTCCCGACGAGAAACAGATTCTGGAAAACACCCAGATATTTGCGGACCGTTACATGATTCGCGCCCAGGGGCGCGCCGAGCGCGGAATAATTGACCAGTTGTCCGGAATGTTCGGCAAGCTCTCGCAGCAGTCCGGGCATCAAATGCATTTGGTCGATCTTCGCGATATCCGCGATATCCTTTTGCAGAATCGCGTCGAGATAATTCACGTGCCAGTCGATACGCCGCTTCCATGCGGAACGGGCCAATGCTTCCGGGTAGCCGCCCGCCAGAACCGCCTCGACCAGATCGTTTCCCGTGATCGGATCCCTGGATTCCAGCGGTTCGGCCGCGAATGCCCGATCAAGAAAACTTGCAGGTTCGCCGCGTATCTCCGCTTGCGCCAAAGGCAATAAATCGATGATCTCGATACGGCCGGCGAGGGAATCCGCCGCGCCCGGCAAGCTCATCAACCGGGCGGAGCCTGTGAGAAGGAATCGGCCGGGGCGCGGATCTTCGTCGACAGCGGCCTTGATTGCCAGAATCAGGTTCGGCGCGCGCTGGACCTCATCGATGACCAGTCTGTCGCAGTCGCGAATGAAGCCAACGGGGTCATTCGCGGCGGCATTGAAATTGGTTTGAATGTCCAGATTGACGAAGGGAATGTCGTTGCCGGCGATTTTTCGGACCAAAGTCGTCTTGCCGGACTGCCGGGGACCGCATACAAGCACGATCCTCGTATCTTCGAGAGCTTCCCGGATTCGTTGCTCCACGAAACGCGGGTACATGTCGCCGCCCGGGCGACTTGCCTGATCAAGCAATTTTCCGACCAATTGAAAGTTTCCTCTCGACTTTTTGAAAGCATACTTTCGTCCAATTGAAAGTCAACCACCGGCCAATTGAAAGTCTACTCCCGACCAATTGAAAAGATGCGCTGATCGCTTGCCGCCGGTTTCGCTGGCGCGCCTTGCCCGAAGCGGCGGCGCGACAGCGGCTACGCCGCTTCGGGGCGGGGCGTCCCAAGTCCCTTGACGGCGAACACGAAGACGAGCAGGCAGAGCGCGGTCAGGCCCGCGGCGGCGAAGAAGGGCATGCCGGGGAAGTAGAACGGCGCGTCCGGGGCGCTGAAACCGGCGAACAGTTGCGTCATCAGCAAGGGTCCGAGGATGGCGGTAATGCTGCTCAGGCTGCTGAGAGCGCCTTGCAGTTCGCCCTGGGCGTCGGCGGGAATCCGGGAAGTCATGACCGATTGCAGCGCCGGAGCGACGAAGCCCGAGACCGAGGCGACCGCGAGCCAGGGATAGAGTTGCCAGCCCGCGGCGGCGAACGCATAGCCGCAAAACCCCGCGATCATCGCCGCCATGCCGACAAGCCCGGTGCGGAAAGCGCCCAGGGCGGGAATCGCCCAACGGATCAGGAAGGCCTGCACCAGGATCATGAAGATGCCGGCGAAACCGAGCGAGAGTCCGATCTGGCTTTCGGTCCAGGAGAACTTCTCCATGGTGTAATAGGTCCAGGTGGCCGGCAGCGAATAATGTCCGAGCAGGTACAGGAAGTACGCGCCCGCCACGCCGGCGGCCACGGGATATTTCGCCACCTGCCGCAAGGCGCCGACGGGGTTGGCGCGTTTCGGGTCGAAACGGCGGCGATTGCTTTTGTCGAGCGATTCGCCGAGCACGAAATAGCCGTAGATGAAATTCAGCATCGCCAGCGCGGCGGCGGCATAAAACGGCAGGCGTTCGCCGAACTCGCCGAGCAGTCCGCCGATCACCGGCCCGAGAATGAAGCCGCCGCCGAATGCGGCGCCGATCATGCCGAAACGCTGGGCGCGCCGCTCGGGTTCGGTTATGTCGGTGACATAGGCATAGGCCAGGGAATAAGTGGAACTCGCCGCGCCGGCGATGAACCTGGCCGCGAACAGCCACAACAGGGTCGGCGCGAAAGCCATCAGCAAGTAGTCCAGGCTCAGGGCCAGCAAGGTGTATAGCAGCACCGGCCTGCGCCCGTAGCGGTCGCCCATGGCGCCGAGGATCGGCGCGGCGAAGAACTGGACGGCGGCATAGGTGAACATGAGATAGCCGCCGATGGCCGAGGCGCTGGCGAGCGGAACATCGCCCAGGCCCATGATCAGTTGCGGCATCACCGGCAGGATGATGCCGAAACCGATCGATTCGAGCAGCACGAGAATGACGATGAATGCGACGGCGTGCCGTCGTTCGCCCATGGACGCCGGCATGAAAATCCTCATGTGTCCCCATGAATGATTCCATTCATGGAATTATTCATTGCCGCAAAACCAAAGCGTGGTCTTGTCTTGCTGACTGATGCGGCGGCTCGCGTGCCGCGGGCAGGCGCCGCGGGGAAGCTCCGGCAAATCCGGGATTGCCTATTCCGCCACCGCGCGCCAGTTGTTCGCCAGATAGTCCGCCGTGCGCCAGGACAAGGCCTGCGCGGTCAGGGTCGGATTGCGGGCGCCGCTGGTGCCCATCACCGAGGCGCCGACGACGCCGAGGTTGGGAACCTCGTGACAGAAGCCCCAGCGGTCGACGACATTGGTTGCGGCGTCGTCTCCCATGCGCGTGCCGCCGTAGGCATGGGTCGACGCGCCCATGACGTCGCCGAGACCCGAACGGACGATCTGGACGGCGCCGGCTTCGCGATACCACTGTTCCATCTTGTCCTGGGCGAATCGCGCGATGCGCAATTCGTTGTCGCGATAACGCGCGGTGATGCGTATCACCGGCCGGCCGAAAGGGTCTTTCACTTCCGGGTCGAGATCGAGGTAGTTGTCCTCGTAAGGCAAGGTGGTCTTCTGGATATAGGACGTATTGCCGCGGTCGGCGTTCCGCATGATGAAGGCCTTCCATTGCGAACCCCAGTTGCGGCTGGTCTGGGCGAAGGTGCTCATGCGCGCGGCGCTGATCGGGCGGCGGTCGGTATGCACCCACAGGTTGGCGCCGCCGATGAAGTCGAGGTCGCCGTGGTCGAAGTTGTCGTCGGCCCATTCGTCGACGGCGACGCCCTGGGCCGGCAGGCCGTACCAGTTGCGCAGGTCGCGGTCGAACAGCGCGGTCACGGCCGCGCCCTGATGGTGGCTCATGTAATGGCGCCCGACCTGGCCGGCGTTGTTCGCCAGTCCGTTGGGGAAAGCCGCCGAAGCCGACAACAGCAACAGGCGCACGTTCTCGTAGGTGTAGCCGGCGAGCAGCACGACTTGCGCGGGCTGGAAGAAATGTCCGTTGCCCTTCGCGTATTCGACTCCGATCGCGCGGCCGTCGCCGCCGATGACGACGCGAGTCGCCCGGGCATGGGGAACGACTTCCAGGTTGCCGGTTGCCAGCGCCTTGGGAATGACGGTGAACGCGGTCGAACTTTTCGCCCGCACATGGCAGCCGCCGCGATTGCAGAAACCATGGTACTGGCAGGGCGGGCGGCCGTCCCAGGCTTCGGTGGTTATCGCGGCCGGGCCCTGGAAAGGGTTGCAATCGAGCCGGCGCGCGGCCGCGCTCATCAATTCGGTGAACGGCGAAGCGCGCAAGGGCCGCATGGGATAGGGCCGCCCGCGTTCGCCTTCAAAGATATTGCCGCGCCGGTCGAGTTCGCCCCGCACATTGCCGGCCTGGCCGGAAACGCCGACCGTATATTCCACCAGGTCGTAAAAGGGCTCGAGTTCCTCGTAATCGAGCGGCCAGTCCTCGACCGTCGAGCCCGCCGGGATGCGGCCTGCGCCGTAACGCCGGCGGGTGGCGGAAACCACCCGGAAATCCCATGGGTTGAGCCGCCAGCTTTGCGCCCAGTAATGCATCGAGGTGCCGCCGACGGCATTCATCATCGGATGGCCGCCTTGCGCGGCGCGGTCGGACGCGCCGGCGCGCGCGGTCGGCGCCTCCCCGGCGCACTTCTGCACGGCCTGGGGCCAGTTGCGATAGTTATTGCGCAACTCGTCGGGGCCGAAATCCCGCGGACCGAGCCAGCCGCCGGCTTCGAGACCGATGACTTTCAGCCCCGCCCGGGCCAGCGGCAGGCAAGCAACGCCGCCGGCCGCGCCCAGTCCGACGACAACGACATCAGCGCCCGCGAGCCTGCTAGGCACGCTGCGGCCCTCCGCGGCCCCCGGTCTTGGTATAAGGCGGATAGTCGTAAGCGGACCGATGATTGGGCGGCAAGTCGGCGCCGAGTTCGACATCGCGCTCGCTCGCCCCGACGCGCACGCCGGGATAGCCGATCATGTCCCAGCCGACGAAATCCCGGTTGCCGCCATGGTAGGGGTCGCAAAAGGTTCCGTTGATCGTGTGGTTGCGCAACATGTTGAAGAATCCGGCGGCGCTCGGCATGAAGCCGTCGAGCCTGTCCTGCTCGAGCGCCAGCAGGATCGATTCCTGCTGGTCGCGGACCAGTCGCGCGAAAGGCTTGCCGCGCGTCTTGCGCGCGTAATCCCTGATCGCGCCGAGTCCGATGCGAAAAGCCGCGAGGTCGCCGGCGTCGGGGCCGGCGAGCGTCCGGTCGATGTAATGCGCGGCCCGCGCCTCGCGGGCGCCGGGCCCATGTTCATCCGACGGGATGAGACAGTCGCAGATGACTTCCAGCGTCTCGACTTCGGCCGCGGTCAGCACTTCGAACGCTTCTCGCGCCGGCGGCGGATCGTTCCGCGGGGCCGCCGGCTGTTGCGCGATCAGTCCGCCGCTGCCGCCGAGGGCGACCGCGCCGAGCGCGCCGGCTCCCTTGAGCAGGTCTCGTCGACCGGGATTCGCCGGCGGGGATTCGCGCTCGTCGTCCCGCCCGGGCGGTTGCGCGCCTGCTCGCGTCACGTTTCGGCTCCAGCTTGAAAACCAGGCCCGGCCAGACTAGCAAATCCGGCCCTTGCATGGAATGGCGTTTTCCCAGCGGTTATGATGCGCATGGAGGGACTCCGATGATCAAGAGAAAATCCCGCTGGCTCCGAATTGCCGTCGGCGCGGCGGCGGCTTATGTGCTGCTGGTCGCCGCTTTCGAGTCGATGCTGGGCTATTTCCAGCCCGCCGGCGGCGGCAGCATTGTCATCGCGACGGCGGACGCTGCCGGCGAGGTTCGCGAGCGCGTCATCTCCCGGTTCGATCTCGACGGCAATCTCTATGTCGCGGCGAACCATTGGCCGCGGCAATGGTACCGGCGCGCCGTCGAGCGGCCGCAAGTCGAGGTCGCGACGGAGGTCGGCGGCGAAGCCCGGCCCTATCTCGCCGTGCCGCTTGCCGGCGACGAACTCGAGCGCGTCGCCGCAAGCTACGACCCGGGACTGGTCTTCCGCATCATGACCGGCTTCCCGCCGCGCCGTTTCCTGCGACTCGACCCGCGCTGAACGCCGCCGGGAAGCTCCGACTTGATCAGGGCTTCCCTTGCCCGACTGTCCAGGTGTTGCCGCTGCGCAGCAGCGCTTCGAGATTGCCCGGGCGGGATTTTCCCTTGCGGCGGCTGAATTCCGCGTCGAAGGTCGGCCGTCGCCGCTGGTAGAGCACGCCGATGGCGATCGGGAAATCGGGGCCGCTCATGGCGGCGAGCAATTGCCCCAGCGCCGGATTCGTCGCATCGTGCACGAGCACGTCGTCCGAGTCCGCCGCCACGACTTCCAGCCTCAGGCTGGCGCGGTCGAGGCGAATCGCCTTTTCCCGGCGCTTGCCGAATATCACCGGTTTGCCGTGCTCGACTTCGACCCGGCAATCCGGCGCCGTGTCGCGATGCTTGACCGATTCGAAAACGCCGTCGTTGTAGATCGGGCAGTTCTGCAGGATTTCGATGAAGGCCGTGCCTTCGTGCGCGTGCCCGGCGCCGATCACCGCGGCCAGATGCGCGGCATGGGTATCGATGGCGCGCGCGATGAATGTGCCGCCCGCGCCGAAGGCGACCGCGCAAGGCGACAAGGGCGCGTCGATGGAGCCGCCGGGCGAGGAAGGCGAGCGGGTTCCCAGCCTCGAGGTGGGCGAATACTGGCCCTTGGTCAAGCCGTAGATTTCGTTGTTGAACACCAATATCTGCAGGTCGATGTTGCGGCGCAGCGCATGCAGCATGTGATTGCCGCCGATGCTGAAGCCGTCGCCGTCGCCGGTGACGACCCAGACGTCGAGTTCCGGGTTCGCCAGCTTGACGCCGGCGGCGACGGCCGGCGCGCGGCCGTGGATGGTATGGAAGCCGTAAGTGTTCATGTAATAGGGAAAGCGCGACGAGCAGCCGATCCCCGAAATGAAAACCTGGCTCTCGCGCGGCCGGCCGAGCGCGGGCAGCAATCTCTGCATCGTTTTCAGGATGGCGTAGTCGCCGCAGCCGGGACACCAGCGCACTTCCTGGTCGGAAACGAAATCCTTCAGGCTCAGAGGCTTGTTCATCGCGCGGCCTCCTCCTGTCCGCGGCTCCCGGCATGGATGGCCGCGAAGATTTCGCCGATCTTGAACGGCTGGCCGGAAACCTTGCTCAGCGTTTCGACCTCGAGCAGATATTCGGCCCGCAACAGGCGCGCGAACTGGCCGGTATTCATTTCGGGCACGATGATCGAATCGAATCGGCGCAGCAACTCGCCGAGATTGCGCGGCAAGGGGTTCAGGTAGCGCACGTGGATGTGCGACACCGCATGGCCTTCGCGCCGGGCCCGCTTCACTCCCTGATGAATCGCGCCGTAAGTCGAACCCCAGCCGACCATCGCCAGTTCGCCCGCGTCATCGCCCAGATCAACCTCCTGCAAGGGAATGCGATCAGCGATGCCGGCCACTTTCGCGGCCCGCAGGCGGGTCATTCGCTGATGGTTGGCCGGATCGTAGGAGATATTCCCGCTATCGAAGTCGCGCTCGAGACCGCCGATGCGATGCTCCAGTCCCGGCGTGCCGGGCCGCGCCCAGGCGCGCGCCAGCGTTTCGGGATCGCGAGCGGCCGGGCTGAAGTCCGCCGCGGCGCGCGCGTATTCGACCGGGAACCGCTCCAGTTCGTCGGCGCGCGGAATCCTCCAGCGCTCGGCGGCATTGGCGAGATAGCCGTCCGACAGCAACATGACCGGCGTCATGAATCGGGTGGCGATACGCACGGCTTCCCGCGCGATATCGAAACATTCCGGCGGCGTGGCCGGCGCGACGACCGGAACGGGAGTATCGCCGTGGCGGCCGAACAACGCCATGTTCAGATCCGACTGTTCGGTCTTGGTCGGCAACCCGGTCGACGGACCGCCGCGCTGGGTATCGATCACGATCAGCGGCAATTCCGTCGCTATCGCCAGCGACATGCCCTCGGACTTCAGCGCGATGCCCGGACCGGCGCTGGAAGTCACGCCGAGCGAACCGGCGAACGAAGCGCCGACGGCGGCGCATATCGCGGCGATTTCATCTTCCGCCTGGAACGTGCCGACGCGAAAATCCCCGCGGCCCGACAGTTCATGCAACAGGTTCGAAGCCGGCGTGATCGGATAGGAAGCGAACAGCAGCTCGACATCCGCCAGTTCGCTCGCCGCCAGCAAGCCCCAGGCCAATGCCTGGGTGCCGGTGACATTGCGATACAGCCCCGGCTCGGAGCGCGCTCTCGGCACGCGATAGACATGGATCCCCGCAGGCAATTCGGCGGTTTCGCCGAAAGCGTGTCCGGCATCGAGAGCGGCGATATTGGCCGCGGCGATTTCCGGCTTGCGCGCGAACTTGGTCTTCAGGTTCCCGACCGCGGCGGCGCGGTCGCGGTCGAACAGCCACATGACCAGGCCCAGGGCCCACATGTTCTTGCAGCGCAGGCTGGCCTTGCGGCCGAGTTCGAACGGCGCCGCGACGGCGAGCGCCTGGGCGGAAATATCGATATCGAGCACCCGGAACGCGGCCAGCGAGCCGTCGTCGAGCGGATTGGCCGCATAGCCGGCCTTGGCCAGGTTTTTCGCGCTGAAAGCGCCGCGGTCGGCGATGATCAGGCCGCCGTCGACTACATTGGCCAGATTGACGGCCAGGGCCGCCGGATTCATCGCCACGAGCACATCCACCGCGTCGCCCGCCGTCACGATGTCTTCCGAACCGAAATAGATCTGGAACGCCGAAACGCCGAAAGTCGCTCCCGCCGGCGCGCGGATCTCGGCCGGGAAATCGGGAAAGGTGGAAAGGTCGTTGCCGTACAGCGCCGTCGCCAGGGTAAAATTGGCGCCGGTCAATTGCATGCCGTCGCCGGAATCGCCGGCGAAGCGCACGACGACATCCGCCACCTCGGGCTGATCGAGACGGCGCTCGTCGAGTTTTTCTTCCAGCAATTCCATGCATGCAGGCCGGACGGAAAGGCAAGAGGCGGAATTCTAACAGAATTGATTGCCATTCCCGATGCAAACTGGAACTATGTATCCGCTGAACGGTTCCATTCATGGAATGATTCATTGTCGCAAGACGAAGGCGCGGTCTTGTCTTGCTCCCGGATGCGATGGCTTGCGCCGTCGAATCCGGCGGTGTTCTCTTGTATCGCGGGCTTGTATCGCAAGCATGCGCCGCAGAAAAGCTGCGACTTGCTCAGGGCTTTCCCCTGCATCCGTTGGACAATTCCATATCATGGCATTGTTCATTTGGCGCAAGACCAAAGCGCGGCTTTGCCTTGCTCCCGGATGCAACGGCTTGCGCCTCGAATCCGGCCGACGCATCCATTGGGCCGCGGAGAAGCTCCGACAAATCGGGGCTTTCCCGGCGGCGCTTGCGCTCAGACCGTGTTCCGCGCGAGGAAAATCTGCCATGACCAGAACAAGCATCGGGCAATTCGCCCTGGCCTGCGTGTTGTTCGCCTGCGCGGGCGCCGCGCGGGCGCAGCAAGATCCGCTGCCGCTGCCGCTCGACGACGTGCGCCTGTTCACCGAGGCGCTCGACCGCATTCGCATGTCCTATGTCGAAGAGGTCGACGACCGCACCCTGCTCGAGAACGCCATCCGCGGCATGCTGGCGAACCTGGACCCGCATTCCGCCTTCGTCGACGGTCGGGATTTCGAATCCTTGCAGGAAACCACCACGGGAGAATTCGGCGGGCTCGGCATCGAGGTGGGGCAGGAAAACGGCTATATCCTGGTCATCGCTCCCATCGACGACACGCCCGCCGCCCGGGCCGGGTTGCGCGCCGGCGACCTGATCATCGCCGTCGACAACCAGCCGGTGCGCGGCATGCCGCCCGCGGACGCCGCCAATCTCATGCGCGGCGAGCCCGGCACCGAGGTGACGCTGACGGTCGCCAGGGACGGGCTGGAAGCTTTCGATGTCGAAATCGTCCGCGCAGCGATTGCTGTCAGCAGCGTGCGCAGCCGCCTGCTCGAACCCGGCTACGCCTATGTGCGCATTCCGGTATTCCAGTTCGATACCGGCAAGGATTTCCAGCAGGAAGTCGCCGGCCTGCTCGAACAGGACGCGGAGTTGAAAGGTCTTGTGCTTGACCTGCGCAATAATCCCGGCGGCGTGTTGCAGGCTTCGGTCGACGTGGTGGACGCTTTTATCGATTCCGGCCGCGTGGTCTATACCCGGGGCCGGCTGCGCGAGACGGCCGCGGAATATTTCGCGAACGCGGAAACCGCGGCGCCGGATCTGCCCGTCGTGGCGCTGATCAACGGCGGTTCGGCCTCGGCGGCGGAAATCGTCGCCGGCGCATTGCAGGACCATGGCCGCGCCGTCGTCATGGGCACGCGCAGTTTCGGCAAGGGCTCGGTGCAATCGGTGCTGCCGCTCGACGGAGACCGCGCGATCAAGTTGACGACTTCGCTGTATTACACCCCCGACGGCCGCTCGATCCAGGCCCAGGGCATCGAGCCCGACATCATCGTCGAGGAAGCCTTCGTCACCCGCCGCTCGCGCAATGTCGCGAAATTCGCCGAAGCCGACTTGCCGGGCAGCTTGCGAAACGAAAACGGCGCCGCTGAAAACCTCGCGCCGACGGCGGCCGCCGAAGTGCTGACCGCCGACTATCCGCTCAACGAAGCGTTGAATCTGCTGAAAGGGCTGAACACGCTGCGCCGCAACCAGGCCCAACAACAGGCCCAATGAGAAATCCGGGCTGTCTCGCGACCGCCCGCCGCGCATTGGCCGGCCAGCATCCGACGCCTTCCAGGCATCTCCCGAATAATTCCAGCCATGGAATCATTCATTGCCGCAAAACCAAAGCGCGGTTCTGTCCTGCTCCCGGACGCAATGCCTGCGCCATCGAACCCCGCGGCACATCCAGCGCTGCGGGGAAGCTCTGACAAATCAGAACTTGCCCGGCGAATATCGGTCCCGGCGGCTTCGGCCGGGGTTTTGCGTTCGAGGCAACGGAAATGCCGGGCATGCGCCGCAGGGAAGCTCTGACTTGATCAGAGCTTCCCTATGAGGTCTTGCCGCGGATTTCGTTGAACCAGTTTTCGAGAATGATCTGGGCGGCGATATGGTCGATGGCCGTTTTCTTGACGGCGCCGGCGGTATTGGCTTCGACCAGCCGCTTGATCGCCTCCCGCGAGGAAAGCCGTTCGTCCATGCCATAACAGGGCTTGTCGAAACGTTCCTGCAAGCGGCGGGCGAACTTCTCCGCCCGGCCAAGCAATTCGCTGACCGTGCCGTCGATGTTGTAAGGCAGCCCGACGAGAAAAACGTCCGGCTTCCATTGTTCGACGAGTTGCGCCATTTCGTTCCAGCGCGGCTGGCCGTCCCGAGCCTTCAGCACGGTGACCGCGCTGGCGGTTCCGGCAACGCTCTGGCCGAAGGCGACGCCGATGCGCTGGGTGCCGAAATCGAAGGCGAGCGCCGAGAAGTCGGAACTCGGATTGTCGGGAAACAGGCTCAAGGTCATCGCGGTCAATCAGGAATGGCCTGCCTCGGGAGAGAGTTTTTCCAGCGATATGCCGAGTTGCGCCGCGGCCGCGCGCGGCTTGCCGACATAGTCTTCGGAAAAGATCAGGTCGCTGCTCGCCGGGGTCGTCAGCCAGACGTTATCGCACAATTCCTGCTCCAGTTGGCCGGGCGCCCAGCCGGCGCAACCCAGCGCGATCAGGTAATTGTCGGGACCCGCGCCCGAAGCGATGGCTTCGAGCACGGCTTTCGAGGTGGTGATGGTGATTCCCGGCGTGATCCTGATCGAGGATTCCCACTTCTCGCCGGCGTCGTGCAAGATGAACCCCTTGTCGCGGTCCACCGGCCCGCCGGCCAATACATGCCGCTCGCGAAAATAGCGCTCGCCCGAAGGGATCTTGATGGCGAGTTCCTTGAAAATATCGCCGATGCTGGCCTGCAGCGGCTTGTTCACCACGATGCCTATCGCGCCTGTGTCGTCGTGCTTCCACAGATAGGTGACCGAACTGCCGAAATAGGTGCCCGTCAACTGCGGCATGGCGACGAGAAAATGATTTTCCAGACTATCCGCGGTGCTCATGCTGATTCATGCCGGCGCGGCCGGCGCCTCTCATGCAGGTTCAGATCCTCTGAATAATTCCATCCATGGAATTATTCATTGCCGCAAGACAAGAGCGCGTTATGTCTCGCTCCCGAATGCAATGGCTCGCGCCGTCGAATCCGGCGGGGCTCTCTCGCGCCGCGGGCATGCGCCGCAGGAAAGCGCTGTCAATAGCTGGTCAGTCCTTCCGCTTCATGGAACCGCCAAGTGCGTATGATTTCGAGTATATCAACTTCGGATCGCATTTCCGCCGGAAAAGGCTCGAACGGCGCCGCCATGCGCACGATGCTCACCGCGGACTGGTCGAGCAATTCGTGCCCGGAAGAAGACAATATCTCTACATCGCTCACGCTGCCGTCGGACATTTGCGCAACGAGCAGACGCAAACTGCCGTACAGGCGCCGGCGTTCGGCCTGCGCCGGATAATTGCTATTGCCTACGGCTTCGACTCGCCGACGCCAATAGTCGAGATACGAGGCGTCATGGCTGTTCCGCGTCGAAGCGGAAGATATCGCGTAAGTGCGCGGCCGCCCGGCATAGGCTTGCCGGCGCTGGTCGAGCCGGGCCCGCAGGTCGGCGATGGCGCGGCCGATATCGTCGGCGGCCGCCTCTTCCCCGCTTTCGCCGACAAGACCCGCATCGACGATGTCATTCCCGGCGACAAGCATTTCGACGCGCGGATCTTCTTCGCGGGGAATCCGCGGCGACGGAACCTCCTCCGCGGCCCCGGCGCCGCGGTCGTGTCCGCGCGCGCCCGCCGCCGCAGACACCGCATCGGGCGAACCGCGGCCGGCCTGATTCTCCCGAACGCGAAAATCGAACTCCGGCGGCGACTCTTCGCCGCGCGGACCGACAATGGCGATATCGAGCGGCGCATCGGCGCGGCTTCCGGCTTGCAGGGAAACTTCGCTGCCGAGAATGACCAGGGCATGGACGCAGACCGACAGGAAAACCGCGAAACCGAACCGGTCTCCCCAACTCGCGCCGTCAGAACGCTTCACGGAATATCTCAACTGGCCTGATCGAGTTTGTCAGGGTATCTCTGAATCATTCCATCCATGGAATCATGCGTCGCCGCGAAACCAAAGCGCGGTTTCGTCTTGCTCCCGAATCCGGCGGCGCGTCCATCAGAGCTTCCCCAGTATACAGTCCATCAGGTCGCCGGCGATATCCAATCCGGTAGCGTATTGGATTTCGCGCATGCAGGTCGGGCTGGTGACATTGATTTCGGTGAGGTAATCGCCGATGACATCGAGTCCGACGAACAGCAGGCCCCGCGCGGCGAGCGCGGGACCGACCTGATCGCAGATCCAGCGGTCGCGTTCGCTCAATTCGCGGCAAGCGCCGGTGCCGCCGGCGGCCAGATTGCCGCGCGTTTCGCCGGCCGCGGGAATGCGCGCCAGGGCATGGGGAACAGGTTTGCCGTCGAGCAACAGGATGCGCTTGTCGCCGGCGGAAATTTCCGGAATGAAACGCTGGGCCATGATCTGGCGCCGGCCGCAGCCGGTCAGCGATTCGATGATCACCGAGATGTTGGGGTCGTCGGGCCGCGCCCGGAACACATTGGCTCCCCCCATGCCGTCGAGAGGCTTGTAAACCACATCGCGATGCTCTGCGTGAAACGCCCGCAGCAATTCCGCATTCGCCGAAACCAGAAAAGGCGCGCAACATTGCGGAAACAGCGCGGCGGACATCTTCTCGTTATAGTCGCGCAGGCTGCGGGCCTCGTTGACGACGAGCACGCCGTCGGACTGGGCGTGTTCGAGCAGGTAGGTCGAGTTGATATAGTCCATGTCGAAAGGAGGATCCTTGCGCATCAGGATCACGTCGAGTTCGCGCAAGGCGATGTCGTTCGCTTCGCCGAGGCTGAACCAGTCGGCGGGGTCGTCGCGCACGACAAGTTTCCTGACCCTGGCCCGGCAGCCTCCGCGCCCGAGATAGAGGTCGGGCTGGAGCATGTACTGAATGCTCCAGCCGCGGGCCTGGGCGGCGAGCAGCATGGCCAGCGTGGTGTCCTTTTTCACAATGATGGACTCGATGGGGTCCATCACGACTCCGAGTCTTGCTGTCATGCGCGTGGGTGCGGTTCGGGCGTGAGCGGCATTGTAGCAGCCCTGCTTCCGTTCGGCCCGGTTTCGATGTTCGCCGATCAGGCGCCGCCGTCCGACTGCCTTCCCGGCTCCGTCAGACCCTTCGGCCGCAGCTGCGCGCCCTTGTCCGGTCGATGCCCGCCGGCGCGATTCAGGGCTTGACGAAGTCGGAACGCGCGCCGACGATAGCCCGCAGGCTTGGTATTCTCTGAATAATTCCATCCATGGAATTATTCATTGCCGCAAGACAAAAGCGTGGTTTTGTCTTGCTCCCGGATTCGATGGCTTGCGCCCTTGAATCCGGCTGCGCATCCCTGCGCCGCAGAAATGTACTCACGCGAGGAGAACTGCATTGTCCAGGATCATGGGAGGCGGCGAGGATTGTCCCGCGCCGTATTGGGAAGAGGCCAGACAGGCGCTGGCGGCGGCGGATGCGAAACTTGGCGGAATCATCGAGTTCGCCGGCGATTCGATATTGCGGCCGCGCCGCGACCCTTTCTTTTCGCTGTCGCGGTCGATCGTGGGTCAGCAGATCTCGGTGAAAGCGGCGGAGTCGGTGTGGCAAAAGATGCTTGCCCGCATGGGAGAAATTTCTCCGGGCGCGGTCGCTGGCGAGGACGAGGAAAGCCTGCGCGGATGCGGACTGTCGCGGCAAAAGGCGCGGTACCTGCTGAGTCTGGCCGAGCATTTCATCGACGGCTCGCTGCAACAGGAAAAGTGGAGCGATATGGAAGACGAGGCCGTGATCGAGCGCCTCGTCCAGGTGAAAGGCATCGGCCGCTGGACCGCGGAGATGTTCCTGATTTTCCATCTGCTGCGGCCGGATGTCTTGCCGGTCGACGACATCGGCATCCAGAAAGCCATCGGCAATCACTTCAACCGCGGCGTTCGCCCGAGCGCCAGGGAAATGAAAACGATCGCCGAACCCTGGCGCCCCTGGCGCTCGGTCGCTTCCTGGTACCTCTGGCGCAGCCTCGACGCCGTGCCGGTGGAATATTGACGACGGCCGCCGGATGAGTTCTGATCCGACTCTTGCTGGGCGAATTCATACGCGGGAGCATGGACGAAGCGAACTGGAACGTGACCGGAACAGCGGCGCGATGCGGCTGCGAGGGCGTGACCCTATCGCGCCTGTTGAACGGCAAGGCGGGCGTGTCAGTGAAGAAGATGGCGCTGACGCTGGAGGGCATCGGCTGGGACGCGGCCGACCGCTGGGAGAGCCACGAGCTTGTACAGGCGCGCCGCTTTCGGCCGCCTTCGCCGAAGACTGGGAGGAGGATCAATTGGGAATCCAGCTAACATGTTGTATTAACCTGCTTTTTTACCCAGTCAAGAGGTGTATTTTTTGCCGCCAAGAACCGAATTACTGTTTACAGCGCATACGAAAACTGCAAGAATGCCCTATGCCGCTTGATACAATCGGCAAGAGGCAATGTTATGAGGTATGTATTTCATGTAGCAGCTGGCTATGGCCTGCGATGTAACGTACTCTTTGGCATGCTGTTGCCAATCCTGAATCTTTCTTTCAAGCAAACCGATCAAGCAGGCTTTCGGTGACCCGAGAGTTGGCCTCAGCTTATGGGGTCATCTGGCAAAATATGACCTTTATCTTTGCAGGAGATACGAAATGGATGAGTCCGATATCGTAGTTATGGATCAATCAACATACTTGCCTGTTCCAGAGACGAATTTTTTCGACACATTTTCAGCGACTTGGATATCGCCCAATGATGTCGAATTGACTCCGCTCCACTCTGGGTATGAAGGCAGGTTGATGGATGCTGGTCGCATAAAGAAGTCTTTCCGAAAGGCAGTTGATGCTGTCATTTCGAATGAGGAAGAGGCTCAGAGTGTCTGATTCGAAAAAGGCAAAATCCGGTGAAGCAGACTCCAATATAACGGAAACCAAGGAGAAAGAAGCAGAAATCATCCCGGCTGAATCTGCCAAGGAATTAGTGAAGCAGCTGTCCAAGTTGTCTCCAGAACAACTACAGCAAGTCCTTGACGCATATCCTCAAATCACTAAAACGTTCGAAACGACGCATTTTTCCGGCCCATTGCCGTCACCGGAAGCATTCGAAAAATACAATCAAGTGCAGCCCGATGCAGCGGACCGAATAATTCGAATGGCGGAAAATGAGCAACAGATTCGCAATGATGCGCAGCAAGGGGCCTTGCGAAACGACAAACGCCGAATAAATGCTGCTTTATTGACTAATATTCTGTTATTGGGAATCGCCGGATTGTCAATTTACGAAGGCCTACTTGAAGCTGGCATTGTGCTTGGGCTAGCTGGCCCCATAACAGCTGTAATACGAATGCTGTTGAAGTTTCTAGAAGACAGACCAAAGGGGAGCGGGTGATCATAAAGGAAACTCTTTTCCAGCTCGATATTTTTGAAGATAATTTATTAAATATAAACAGGTCGAAAAATCCTTCTTGAGCATCTGTCCCAGGGCTTTTTTATGCTATATGGGTGGGCCATCACTCGAGACAACTGGCGTACTCGGTCGACGAACAGGCCCAGATGCTGTTCCTTGATCCGGCCCCTCATGTCGCCGCAGGCGAAATACATCTTTCCGTACAACCATTCACTTTGTGTATCTTGATCAGGGTCTTGAACTCATGGTTATTCAGCACAAAACCATCAGGGTGCTCCGAGCACCATTTCTTGAATCCTTCATCATCATTCCTGAATATTCTCATCATTTTCTTCCTGTGCGAGATCAAAAGGACGGAACAGACTTTCCAGGGTTTCCCGAAACCGCTGCTCCGAACAATCCCGGGCGACGGCTTCGCGGGCGGCGGCGCTGAGGCGCTCCCACAGCCCGGCGTCGCGATACAGGCGCAGGCATTGTTCGGCGAACGACTCCGGGCCGTCGCCCACGAGCACTTCCTGTTCGTGGCGCCAGCCGAGTTGCCGCGCAAGCAGGGGCGTGACTACCGCGGGAATGCCGCGGGCGGCGGCTTCGTGCACCTTGTAGGGGATGCCGGCGGCGAAACGCGTCGGCGCGATGAAGACGCGGCAGTCGCGATACAGGCCGTCCAATATTTCCACCCTGCCTTTCATGTGGATATTCGGCCGCTCGATGCTGGCGAGGGAAGGCGCGCCGGTATTGCCCGCGACATGCAGTTGAAGATCCGCGATCTCCCGTTCGACCAGAGGCAGCACATTGCAGGCGAACCATAACAGCGAATCGACGTTGGGCGAGTGCTCGTCCTTCAGCGCGCCGACGAAAAGCAGCCCCCGCCGGCCATCGAATGCCGCCGGCGGCCCGGCCGGCTCCATGCCGTGGCCGAGCACGACGACCCGGTCCCGGCCATGCGCGCGAAACAGTTCCGCTTCCGCCGCGGAAACGGTAATCACCGCCGAGGCCTTGTCGGCCAACTCGAGTTCGCCCGCCAGGACGCGTTTTTTCTCGTCTTCGTCGATGAGCTCGCCCTGCAATTCGCGCCAGAGCAATTCGCGGCCGGCGAATACCGCTTCGGCATCGTAGATGATATTGAAGCGGCGGGCCTCTGCGGGCAGCGATTCGAGCACGGCGTTGAAGAATGCCATGTTGGTCGGGCGGCTGACCATGACATGGCTATAGAACCCCGCTCTTTCGGTCAGCAATTCCGCGAGTCCCGAGCGGCCCCGGTTCAACAGCACTTCGACATTCTCCGGCAAGCTCCGGTAAACCTCGTCCCAGCTGTCGATGGGAAATTGCAAGGGGTAGAACGTGACATTCAGCGGCATGTCCGCAAGCAGGCGCACGATATGGCGGCAACGGGGATAGCCGCTGCCGAGGCTGGCGTGGGGCACCGCGTCGTCGATCAGCAGCACGTTCGGATGATCGTTGCCCGCGCGCGCATGCACGATGCGGGCCGGGTCGGGGTTGGGCCGCCGCTCGAGAAACGCGGCGTGCTTGGCGCGGAACAGCGCGCGGTTCTTCTCCTGCATGGCCGCCGCGGACTCCATGCCGCCGGCGCTGGCGAATTCGTAATGGCGCAATCTGGCCTTCGGCTGGTAAATGACGCGCAGGCCCCGCTGCCTGAGCCGCAGGCAGAAATCCGACTCCTCGTAATAGGCCGGCGCGAAACTTTCGTCGAAACCGCCGAGTTCCCGGAATTGCGCGGTGCGAAACATGAGGAATGCGCCGGAACAATAGTCGACTTCGCGACGAAAGCGGAACGCGCCGTCCTCGGGATTCCCGCCCCGGCCGTAGCCGGCGCAGGAGCCGTCGCGCCAGATGATATTGCCGGCCTCCTGCAAGGTCCCGTCGAGCAACGCGATCCGGCCGCCCACGGCGCCGGCGCCGGCGTCTTCCCGCAATACGTCCAGGGCCGAGCCGAGCGCGCCGGGTTCGATGAAGGCGTCATTGTTCAGCAACAGCAGGAATTCGCCGGCGGCAAGCTCGGCGCCCTGGTTCACGGCCTTGACGAAACCCCGGTTGTCCGCGTTCCTGATCAACTTGACATGCTCCAGACGGTCGAGCAGCTCGTCGGTGCGGTCGCCGGAAGCGTTGTCGACGATGATCAACTCGAAAGGAACATCGGCGTTTTCCAGCAGCGCGTACAGGCAAAGCAGGCTCAGATGCGCCTGGCCATGGAACACGAGCAGGACCGAGAGAGACGGGTTCGCCGTCGCCGGAAAGCGCAGTTTTTCGCTGCCGGCGAAAAATTCTTCCATGGCCGCGACGGCCCGCCGGTCGAAAGCCGCCTTGCAATCCCCGGACTCGGCGCGCTGCAGCGGTTCCCGGGCGGACGAAGCGGCCCGCGCGGGCGCATTTTCATCGATATCGGCCGCTGCCGGTTCGGGTTTGAGCCATGCTCCCAGCGCTCGATAGGGCCGGGTCATTTTCCAGCTGCGGGAGTTGAACACGTCTTGCAGATTGCCCCGCAATTCCTTCACGGTGTCGTGCAGGTTGACATTCGCCACTTGCAATTGGTGAATCCTGGCGTTGAGGCGCGCTTCGATCTTGCGGGTCTCGTTGCGGGTCTCGGTCAATTCGCGGCCGAGCTCTTTCAGGCTTTGGTCGGCTTGTTGTCTCGACCGCGCCAGTCGTTCGATTTCCCGGCCGAGTTCGCCGGCCCGGCCGACGCTCTCGGCCAGATCCCGTTGACCGGCTCCGAGCAAACGGTTCAATCGGTCGCCGTCCCAGCGCCGCAGCCATTTGTCGTAGACGGCGGCTCTCGCCTTGCCGAGTTCGTGTTCGGGGTCGAATCTTTGCAAGTGATCGTCAAGGTCGGCGGTGTGCGACGCGCCGCCCGCGCGATAAAACGCGGTGCAGCGGTCGATGTGATGAAAATCGGTATGCTCGCTCAATTGCAGCCAGAAATCCCAGTCCTCGAAGATGTTGAAATTCTCATCGAAGCGGCAGCCTTCCTCGACCAGCGCACGGGCGAAAAGCATCGAGTGAATGGGAATATAGTTGTCCCGCATCAGCAACAGCCGGTCGAACTGTTGCCGGAAAGTCTCCAGCACGGCATCTCCGGCGATATCGGTCTTGCGAGTGCTGCTATAGGCCGCGCGCGCTTGCCGCTGGCTGGTCAGATAACGCGACAGATGCTCGACATGGTCGGGCGCGAGCCAGTCGTCCTCATCAAGCAACAGCAGATATTCGCCCCGGGCGCGCCGCAGGCCGAAATTGGCCGCGGCGGGACGGGACAGGGGCGATTCGGGCGCGGCGAATACGACAGGCTTGCCGGCGCAAACTTCCCGATAAGCGGATTCGCCGAGGGCGGCGGCGTCGACCAGGATGATTTCCAGCGGCGAATGGGTCTGCCCGGCGGCTGAAGCAAGCGCCGCGCCCAGTTCGGGCCGGCCCATGGTGCGGCAGATGATGGAAACCAGCGGAGACCGCGGGCCGGAGGATTCGCTCGCCATGAATTGCCTGTGTCTGGTCTCCTCTGAATAATTCCATCCATGGAATTATTCATTGCCGCAAGGCAAAACGCGGTTTCGCCTTGCTCCCGGATTCGGCGGCTCGCGCCGTCGAATCCGGCGGCGCTCTTCATCTGTCGCGGGCATGTGCCGCAGGGAAGCTCCGGCTTGATCAGAGCTTCCCTGGAGCGCGTCTTTGTCCCGCTCTCGAATGCGACGGCTTGCGCCGGCGAATTCGGCGGCGCATCCATGCGCCGCGGGGAAGTTCCGGTATCGGAACTTCCCCGGCCGCCCGGGATCATGCGGCGGCGGCTTTCAGGTGCAATGTGAACACGGCTCCCATGACTTCGGCAATAAAATCGAGAAACAGCGTTTCCATATGGATGGTGAAATGATCGGCCGAACGCTGGCCGAGCGCCATCAGCGCCAGCGGCTCTCCATCGGAACTGATCGGACAAAGCGCGGTCGACTGGATGCGCGCGCAGCCTTCCGGAAACAGCCAGCGCAGTTGCGTTTCGCTCTGCTTGCCGCAATGGGCCCTGTTCAGGCGAAACACATCGCGAAACTCCCCCAGCACCCGCGCCGCGTCCCCGATGCGGAACTCGCCGGCGGGCAGCCGGCCGCGATTGTCCAGAAAGATCACTTCCAGCGCTTCGACGCCGGTGCGGCTGAGCAGATGCCCTCTGGTTGCGGCGATCACCTGTTCGGCATTTCGCGTCTCCAGCAGCGCCAGCACGAGTTCCCGGACAATGTCGAACAATTGTTCGCTGCGACGGCCGTTTTCGAGCAATTCGCCGAGCTTGCGGCTGGTGTTGTCGAACCGGCGCCGCAACAGCGCGACCTGATGTTCGAGCAGCGAAACGGCCTTGCCCGAATCATGGGACAAGGACAACTCCGCCAGCAGGTTTTCGTGTTCCAGGAAAAATTCCGGATGGGCGCCGAGATAGGCCGCGACCAGTTCAGCCGTCAGTTCGACGGTTTCGATGCCGGTTTTATCCGCCGCGATCATTGCTTTCGTGTTCATATCGTCACGGTTCCCTCGTATGCGACCCGGGCCGGCCCCGACATGAGAACCGCCGCCGCGCCGCCGCGCCAATCGATTGTCAACCCGCCTCCGGCCGCCAGCACCGAAACAGGGCTGTCGAGCAAGCCCGCTTCGATGCCGCTGACCGCCGCCGCGCAGGCGCCGCTGCCGCAGGCCGGGGTTTCTCCCGCGCCCCGCTCGTAAACGCGCAACCGGATGCGATTGCGGCTTTCCACCTGCATGAAGCCGACATTGACGCCGGCCGGAAAGTCCGCATGGCTGCCCAGCGCCTTTCCTATTGTCTTTACGGCAGTATTCGCCAAGTCTTCAACCTGAATTACAACGTGGGGGTTTCCCATCGACACGGCCGCGAATTCCACCGCGGCCCCGACCATCTCAAGTTCGCGTCGATAAAGCGCCTGTCTGCGCTCGGCGTGAAAAGGCAGCGCCGCCGGCGCGAAGTCCGGGCTGCCCATGTCCACCGCAACCTCGCCATTGGCGAGCAGACGCAATTCCAGGGTCCGATTGACGGTGGAAACGACGATCGGATTGCGCTCGCTCAAGCCCTTGTCGGCAATGTAGAGCGCCAGACAGCGGGCGCCGTTGCCGCAATGTTCCGCTTCGCCGCCGTCGGGGTTGAAGATGCGATAGTGGAAGTCGACTCCCGGATCCTTGCTCGCTTCGAGCGCCAGCAATTGATCGAAACCGACGCCGAGCCGGCGGTCGGCGAGCGCGGCGACCCGCTCCGGCGGCAGGTCGAAGCCGCGCGCGGTGCAGTCGACGAGCATGAAGTCATTGCCCAGGCCGTGCATCTTGGTGAAGTTGATTCGCATGGCGTCGTTCTCGGCGGCGGGCTCAGCCGGGCAGGATGGATTCGAGCGCAAGTTGGGCGTCGAGTTGCTCGCGCCGCCGCACGACGTGAAAAGCGTCGCCGTCGACCATGACCTCGGCCGCGCGCGCGCGCGAGTTGTAATTGCTGCTCATGACGAATCCATAGGCGCCGGCGCCGCGCACCGCGAGCAGGTCGCCGGGCAGGACGCGCAGCGCCCGATCCTTGCCGAGAAAATCGGCCGATTCGCAAACCGGTCCGACGACATCATAAACGGTCGCGGCGCCGCGGCGCCGGTTGACCGGGACGATTTCCTGCCAGGCGCCGTAAAGCGCGGGACGCAGCAGATCGTTCATGGCGCCGTCGACGATGGCGAAATTGCGCGCCGCATTCGATTTCAGATATTCGATGCCGGTCGCGAAAATGCCGGCATTGGCGGCGATCGAACGGCCCGGCTCGATCACGAGTTCAAGTTCGCGGCCGCGGAAGCGGTCCGCGACCGCCCGCATCAGTTCATCGGGCCGCGGCGGCGCTTCATCGCCATAGCGGACGCCGAGACCGCCGCCCATGTCGAAATGGCGCAGCCGAATGCCCTCGCCGCGCAATGTCTCGATGATCGGCAGCAAGCGGTCGACGGCGTCGAGATAAGGTTCGACGCTGGTCAATTGCGAACCGATATGGCAATCGATGCCGACCGGGTCGACCGCCCGCAGGCGCTCGGCGCGCCGATAGAGCGTCAAGGCGCGTTCCGCGGGAATGCCGAACTTGCTTTCCTTAAGGCCAGTGGCTATGTAGGGATGCGTGCCGGCATCGACATCGGGATTGACGCGCAGCGCAACGGGAGCCGAGCGTCCCGAACGTCCCGCTATCTCGTTGATTCGTTCAAGTTCCGCTTCCGACTCGACATTGAAGCAGCGGATGCCGGCCTCGAGCGCCTGCCGGATCTCCCCGGCGCTCTTGCCCGGGCCGGAAAACATGGTCTTGCCGGCATCGCCGCCGGCGGCGCGCACGCGCTCGAGTTCGCCTCCCGAAACAATATCGAAGCCGCTGCCGAGGCGCGCGAGCACATTCAGGACCGCCAGGTTGGAATTGGCCTTGACCGCGAAACAGATGAGACCTTCCAGTTGTCCGAACGCTTCCCGATAAACCCGGTAATGGCGTTCCAGCGTCGCCCGCGAATAGATATAGCAGGGCGTGCCGACGCTTTCCGCGATTTCGGCGACCGCTACGTCTTCAGCGAACAGTTCGTCGCCGCGATACAGGAAGTGATCCATCGTTTTCGACTCTGCGCGGAAGATTCAGGGAAAAATGACAGCGGCCGCCTCGAACCGCATGGAGGCCATCGCCGTCCCCGGCGCGATGGCGGTCGACGGCGGGCGGAGTCCCCGCGCCGCATCGAACCGCGCTGAGGCTATCGCCGCCCCTGCTCCATCGACGGCGCTGGCCGAACCGGATGCCACGGCGGCGGTCGCCGCTTCCGGCCGCACGAGACCGCCTTTCTGGCCGCAGCCGGCCAGCAGCAATGCCGCCGTCAGCAATGACGCGAGCCGGGCCGCGCCGCGGGAGTGGTTCGCCATGAGAATCGAAGGGCATCTGCGCAGGGCCGGCAATTATAGCCTCGCGCCGCGCCGAAACACAGCGCGGCCCGGTTCGGCAGGCCCGCAGCCGTCTTCCTATATCCAGAACGAGAAGTACAGGTAAATCGCGGCGACCAGACCGAGCACGACGGCGGTCGCGACAAGATCGCTGCGGTTCCAGCTTTGCCGCACGGCCTCGCGGTCGATCGTCGCCAGGGTCAGGCCGCGAATCTGTTCGGGTTTCGGCGGCGCGCCGCCATGGGAGAAAGCGACGATCACGCCGACGCTGATCAGGAACAGCACGCCGGAAAAGTACAGGAAATTGAAATCGGCGATAGCCGCCAGCAATGCCGGATTCTCGATCTTGCCGGCGCCGAAAACCGCTTGCAGGCCGAGCTTGGCCATGCCGAGCGCAAAGCCGAGGCCCATGCCCCAGACGGCGCCGCGCGAATTGATGCGCCGGTTGAACAGCCCCAGCAGAAAGACCGCCGTGATCGGCGGCGCCAGATAACCCTGGACATTTTGCAGGTATTGATACAGCCCGCCCTCGGAGACCGCAGGCATGATCGGAATCCAGATCAATCCGAGCACGACGACCGCGCCTGTCGCGAGCCGCCCGACGGCGACGATCCGCTGTTCCGAGGCATCCGGTCTCAGTTTCTCGTAAACGTCCACCGCGAACAGCGTGGCGGTGGAATTGAACAGCGACGACAGCGAACTCATCAGCGCGGCCAGCAAGCCGGCGACGACGAGTCCGCGCAGACCGGCCGGCAACAGCGAGACGACCATCGTCGGAAAGACCTGGTCGCCGGCGAGATTGCCCGCCGCGTCCAGCGGAATCTGCAACAGGCCCCGCTCATGCAGCGCGGCGCCGATCAGGCCCGGCACGAGGAAAATGAATACCGGCCAGACCTTGAGAAAGGCGCCCCACAAGGCGCCGCGGCGCGCCGCCCGCAGGTCCTTCGCCGCCAGCGTGCGCTGCACGATGTATTGATCGGTGCACCAGTACCAGATGCCGACGATGGGCGACGCGACAAGTATCCCGAGCCAGGGAAACTCGGGATCGGACAACGGCCGCCATAGCGCGTAATCGGCGACATTGGCCGCGGCGAAGGATCGCAGTTCGCCCCAGCCGCCCAACTGCTCGAGCCCGAACCAGGTAATCGCCGCCGAACCGAGGATCAGCACCAGGGCCTGCGCCGAATCGGTATAAAGTACGGCGCGCAAGCCGCCGGCGAGGGTGTACACGCCCGTGAGCAGGACCGTGACGACCGCGCCGACCCAGAATGCCGCGTCGGGGCTGCCGAAGGTGTCGGGCAGCAAGGTCCGGAAGATGACGGCGCCGGCATAGACGGTAACCGAGACCTTGGTCAGCACATAGGCCGCAAGCGAGACCAGCGACAGCATCCAGCGCGGTTTCGGCCCGAACCGCCGCTCGAGAAATTCCGGCATGGTGAAAACGCCGGCCTGGTAATAGAACGGCACGAAGACCCAGGCGAGCAGGACGACGATCCAGGCATGCAATTCGTAATGCGCCATGGCCAGCCCGGTCGACGCGCCCTGCCCCGCCAGACCGACGATATGTTCGGAGCCGATATTCGACGCGAAAATCGACGCGCCGATGGCGAAGAATCCGATATTGCGGCCGGCGAGAAAATAATCGGTCGAGGTTTGCCCCCGGCGCGTGACCGACGCCACCAGCGCCAGCAGCAGGCCGAAATAGGCGACGATGACAAACCAGTCCAATGCGCTTAACGAATTCATGCCGTCGGGCCTCGAATGAATGCTTGCAAGAAAAAACGGTCCCGCGCAGTGTAATCGTTTTCGCCAGGCAAAGCGCCGCGGTAACGGTGTTGCGCGACGGACGCGAACTGCCGGTCGAACTGCTGGCCGAGGGCGAGGAGCCGGCGCCGGTCGAGGACGGGAAGGGCGTTCGGTCGCGGGTCGACAGGGCCAAGGCGCGGCAGCAATCCCGGTCGGCCTGGAAACCGCCCCCGGACCACCCCTGGCGGCGACCGTTCGGGACCGATGCGCAGGCGGTCGCCCGATAGCGGCGGCGCGGCCTTGCGCTCCGGTCGCTACGCTCCCTCCGCGCAAGGCCGAAGGAGACATTTCGACTTTGGAGAAAAGGAGACATTTTAACTTTGGTTTGACACACAGCATCATCTTGTTGCCGAACGGCGCATCCTGATGCAAGCTGTGGCGCAAGTTCGAATACAGCGACCCGGAAACGATGGCTGCGCACGCCGGAAGAAGACGACAAGGCCCGCGGACGAGCCTCGGCAATGCGGATCAAGCGACGCTCGCCGCCCTGGCGTCAAGAAGCGATGTGCGCCTGTCGGGTTATCAGGCAGGCGATCTGGCGTTTCTTCCGCGCACACGGCGCCCAACCCGAGTCGCCTTTGACGTTGATGGATGAGACCGACGGGAGAGAGGCATAAAGTCGAGGATGTCAATCTTGGAGCAACCGCCAGACAGAAGCCCCGACGCGAGTTCAACGGCCGGAATCGTTTCGTTGTGTCCCTCCGTGCCGGACTGTCGGGAAGGAGAGCATCCGACAGCATATGCGGACCGCGTCGGCGCATGGTGCGTCGGGAGGATGTCGGACAGGCAGCGCAAGGCGCGCGGCATCTTTCTCACGCCGCCGCAGGCCGCCGACTTCATGGGCGGCCGAATCGCGGCGACGGGGCGCAAGATTCGAGTGCTCGACCCCGCCGCCGGCGCCGGCATCCTCTGTTGCGCGGCCGCGGTCGCGCTCGTCGCCCGCCTGCGCAAGCCCGAAGTGATCGAGCTGGTTGCCTGCGAAGTCGACGATAGCCTGATCGCGCCGCTGCGGGCCGTCCTCGATCATCTTGCGCGGTGGTGCCGCGAACACCATGGAACGACCGTCCGCGCGCATATCGAAGCGGCGGATTTCATCCTGGCGAATGCCGATGCGATGCGGCCGGACGGATTGTTTGCCGCGCGTTCGCCTGTGAAGAGTTTCGACGCTGTCATCGCCAACCCTCCCTATTTCAAGATCGGCAAGCGCGACCCGCGCGCGGCGGCGGTTCCGGATGTGGTTCACGGTCAGCCGAATATATACGCGCTCTTCATGGCGGTGGGCGCCGCGCTGCTTCGGACGGGCGGAGACTTCATCTTCATCACGCCGCGCAGCTTTGCGGCCGGCCCTTATTTCCGACGCTTCCGAACGGTATTTTTCGACATGATCCGGCCGACATGGATCCACGTGTTCGATTCCCGGCGCGATGCCTTCCGCCGGGACGAGGTGTTGCAGGAGAACGTCATCCTCTGCGGCATCCGGCAGGACGGCTGGCGCGAAGACGGCTCGCGGCTCGCCATATCGTCCAGCCCCGGCATCTCGGACATCGAAAATGCGGTCGGCCGCAAACTTCCCGCCAGCACAGCGCTCGACCTCTCTTCCACAGACAGGATTTTGCGTTTGCCGGTCTGCGATGCCGACGAAGAAGCGTTGGCTCAGGTGGACTCGTGGCCAAGCAACCTTCGCGGCCTGGGTTTGAACATCTCGACAGGCCCGGTCGTGCCGTTCCGGGCGGCCGACCTCGTCGTTCGGGACGGCGCGGTTCCAGAACGCCATGCGCCATTGCTCTGGATGAATCATGTGCGCGCCATGCGGGCAACCTGGCCCCTGCATCGACACAAACCCGAGTACATCCGGCGCGACGGCGCCGAGGCCCTGCTCGTTCCGAACAGGAACTACGTCCTATTGCGGCGCTTCAGCGCCAAGGAAGAAGCGCGGCGTCTTACGGCCGCTCCCTGGATCGCGGCCAATGCGGAAAGCCCTTGCATCGGACTGGAAAACCATCTCAACTATGTCCACAGACCCGGCGGCGCGCTCTCGGAAGATGAGGCATGGGGGCTGGCCGCGCTTTATAACAGCCGCCTCCTCGATACGTGGTTCCGCGCAGTCAACGGCAACACCCAGGTGAGCGCGACCGAACTGCGCGCCATGCCGCTTCCGGCTCGCGAGACGATCATTGCGCTCGGCCGGCGAGCAAGACATTTGACGGATCCCCTGGATGGGCTGGACGCGCTCGCGGCAAGCATGATCGCCTCGCATGCGGTGACGGAGGCGGCGGTTGGCTGATATCGAAGAAGCCCGGGCAATCCTGGAATCGCCTGGGCTGCCGCCGGCCCAACAACCAGATGGACAGGGTCGGGTTTGACGCGAAGCCCGCTGTCTTCCCCAACCCGCCAGGCGACTTTCAATGGCGCGCTGGAGCCTTTTCTTGCGCACGGCGGAGCCCGGCGCGCGGCGGGAATCCGGCGCGAGCCGGACGCGAAATATCGGAGCGCGGCCCATGAACACGGCAGTCGGCGTCGACCTCGGCACGCAGGCGCTCAAATTGGTGTTTTACGATGCGGGGCGCCGCGCGGTCGCGGCGACGGCGTCCGCGCCGCTGGAACTCCATCGGGACGCCGGCGGCGCCGCGGAACAACAAAGCCATTGGTGGCTCGCCGCGTTGAAGGCCGCTTTCGCCAAGGTCGATCCGGAGCTTCGCGATTCCGCCCGGGCGATCGCGGTTTCCGGTCAGCAACACGGTTTCGTCGCCGTCGACGCCGCCGACGAGGTGCTGGCGCCGGTGAAGTTGTGGTGCGACACCTCGACCGGGGACGAATGCGCGGAAATCATGCGCCAAGCCGGCGGCTTCGGCGCCTGCGTCGAGCAGGCGGGGAATCCGATTCTTCCCGGCTATACGGCATCGAAAATCCGCTGGCTGAAGAAGAATCTGCCGAGCGCGTACGAAAAACTCGATGTCGTCCTGCTGCCTCACGATTACCTGAACCTCTATCTGACCGGCGAACGCTGCATGGAAATGGGCGACGCCTCCGGCACCGGCCTGCTCGATATCCGCCGGCGCGCCTGGTCGCCCGCCATGTTGCGCGCGGCCGACCCGGACCGGGATCTGGGCGAATGTCTGCCCCTGCTGCGCCTGGACAACGAGGCGATCGGCGAAGTGCGGCCCGCCGTCGCCGCGGAACTCGGCATTCCCGCGGGCATTCCGGTAGCGATCGGCGGCGGCGACAACATGATGGGCGCCATCGGCACCGGCAATGTCAGCCCCGACAATATCACCATGAGCCTGGGAACCTCGGGCACGGTGTATGCCTGCGCGGAGCGGCCCATTATCGACCCCGACGGCGAGATCGCCGCTTTCTGTTCATCGACCGGCGGCTGGCTGCCGTTGCTCTGCACGATGAATTGCACCGCGGCGACCGAACTGATGCGGAGCCTGTTCGGCATCGGCCTTGCGGCATTCGAGGCGCGGCTCGAGCAGGCGCCGCGCGGGTCGGAAGGGGTGATCACGCTGCCTTTCTTCAACGGCGAACGCACGCCGAACCTCCCCGGCGCGCGCGGCTGCGTCGTCGGCCTCGACAGCCGCAACATGAAGCCGGAGAACTTCCTGCGCTCGGCGGTCGAAGGCGCCACATTCGCATTGAAATCCGGCATCGATAAACTCGCCTCCCTCGGCGCGGCGACGACCCATATCGCGCTGACCGGCGGCGGAGCCAACAGCGGCGCATGGCGGCAACTCGTAGCCGATATCTGCGATGCTCCCGTCACGATATACGAACAGGACGAAGGCGCCGCTTTCGGCGCGGCCTTGCAGGCCATGCAATTGCTCGAGCCCGGCGCCTCGATCGCGGAACTTTGCCGGGCCAACCTGACGCGGAACGGCGAGCGCTGCCGCGAGCCCCGGCGCGACGCGGCGCGATTCTACCAGGACGCCTATGGCCGATACCGGCAGGCGGCAGCGGCGGTTTGCTCGCTTTATGCCTGAAGCCGGAGAGCGTTCCGGCGGGCGGATCTCGCGCCGCCCGGCGGCGTTCTTTCGCACCGCGAGCATGCGCCGCCGGCTTGTACCGCGAGCTTGTATCGCGCGCATGCGCCGCAGGAGAGTTCGGATCCGATCAGAGCTTCCCTGGCTTCATGCCCAAAACCGGAATGATCGAGGACAGCAAATGAGCCGAAAAATTTTCATCGGCGACCGGGAGTATTTCCCCGGCATCGGACAGATCCGCCACGAAGGACCCGAGTCCGACAACATTCTCGCTTTCAAGACCTACGACCCGGAGCGAGTGGTGGCGGGCAAGACGATGGAAGAGCACCTTCGCTTCGCCGTCTGTTACTGGCATACGTTCTGCGCGGAAGGCGCCGACCCGTTCGGACCGGGAACGCGCAAGCGCGCCTGGACGGCGGCAACGAACGCGATGGACCGCTCGCGGGACCGCCTCGATGCGGCATTCGAGTTTTTCAGCAAGATGAATGTGCCGTTCTGGTGCTTTCACGATTTCGATCTTGCCGCCGAAGGCGCTTCGGTCGGGGAGTCGGAAGAAAATCTGCGCGCGATGGTCGAACTCGCCCGCGAGCGGCAGCGCGAAACGGGTTTGCGGCTGCTATGGGGCACGGCGAACCTGTTCTCCCATCCGCGCTACATGAACGGCGCCGCGACCAACCCCGATTTCGCCGTCGTCGCGCGCGCCGCGGCCCAGGTCAAGGCCGCGCTCGACGCCACCGTCGAACTCGGCGGCGGCAACTATGTTTTCTGGGGTGGCCGCGAAGGCTATGCCTGCCTGCAGAATACCGATACGCGCCGGGAACTCGAACACATGGCGATTTTCCTCGAAAAAGCCCGCGACTACGGTCGTTCGGCCGGTTTCGACGGAACCTTCCTGATCGAACCCAAACCGATGGAGCCGATGAAGCATCAGTACGATTTCGATGCGCAGACAGTCATCGGCTTCCTGCGCCAGCACGGACTGGCCGGGGATTTCAAGTTGAATATCGAAGCCAATCACGCAACCCTGGCGGGACACGCATTCGCGCACGAGTTGCGCATGGCGGCGGACGCGGGCCTGCTCGGCTCCATCGACGCCAACCGCGGCGATCCGCAAAACGGCTGGGATACGGACCAGTTCCCGCTCGACCTGTACGATTGCGTCCACGGCATGATGACGGTGCTCGAAGCGGGCGGCCTCGGCCGCGGCGGGCTCAACTTCGACGCCAGGGTCAGAAGGGAATCGACCGATATCGAGGACATGTTCATCGCCCATATCGGCGGCATGGACGCCTTCGCGCGAGGCCTGCTGATCGCCGCCAGCGTCCTGCGCGACCCGGCGCTGCGTTCGTTGAAGGAAGGGAGATACGGCAGCTTCGATGCCGGCGACGGCGAACGATTCGAGAATCGGGAACTCGATCTGGCGACGCTGCGCGATATCGCCGCCGATTCGGCCGAGCCCGCGCGGGTCAGCGGCAAGCAGGAACTGACGGAGAATCTGATCAACGACCACATCGTTCGCGCAGGCCGCTAAGGAAGCTCTGAACAACTGCGGTTTCGGGGAGCGTTCGAGCAGTCTGGGCCGTTCGCGGCGCGCCGAAACCCGCCGGACGCGCGAATCATCGCATTTTCGGGTCGAAAAAGGGGGGGGGGGGGGTTCAAGGTCTTCCCGGAGCGCCGATCAACCGTCTCCGCCCGTCTCGCGACGGTCGCGGCCGCGCCGACCCTGCGTCAGCCCGCGGCATAACGCCTCGCGACGAGCAGGTTGGCGAATCCCGGCAGCGCACCTCGGCATAGCCGAAGTGGCGCTTCATGTAAAGATCGCCGATCTCGGCAAGAGCGTCATGTCCTGCATGGGGAGCATGGGCAAGGATGACGTGAGCGTGACGGCGTTCATCCAGAAACAGATGTTCCGCCTTCGCCCGCGCCGACGCCTTGCGCTTCTCCGCGGCCTCCCGCGCGCCCCCTTGTCCAGCAGCCGCCGGTTGGCGGGTTGGTTGGGAAAGGGGGCCTCTCCGGCCGGCGCCGGATGAGTCGTTTGGCCGCGCTGTTTCCCGGAAAACCCGCTCGCCGCGCACTCGACCGCGGCGAGGGGCGCGGAAAAGCAGAACCCCCGGCCGGGGCCGGGGGTTCCGGGTCTGGCGGAAAAATCCGGTTCGCCCAGCGTCCCGGCTGCGGGCGGCGCAGCGCCGGATCAGCTGAAAACAGTCGCATCCAGGTCCATATGACCGGCCAGCGCAATCGCCATGTCGGTGCCGGCGCTGAAATCGCCGTCTCCGTCCACATCCACCAGCACCCAGGTCAACTGCATATTGTTGCCCGTAATCCAGTCGACGCCATCGTCGATGCTGAAGAAAACAGGATGACCCTTGTTGACTTTGGTCTTGTCCTCGGTCGTCTTGACAATCGCGACGGAGTTGGCCCTGGCGAATGCGGTGCCAGTCGCTTCGGTCACGAACACATCCTTGCCATCGCCGATCACCGTCTTCAGATTACTGCCTTTTACACTGTCGTCCGCTGGTTTGACGCTCCCCCTCAGATCCAGCACCGGGCTCAGCTGGATCCTGTCTGCGTTGTCGCCGCTGCTGCTAAAGGAGAAGATCATGTCGAAGCCAGTCATCTTGTCGAGGTCGACCTGAGAATCAGACGCCGCTTTGTAGATAAATGTGTCCTTGTGAGCATCAGGGCTGTCGGAACCCTTATCATGCCACACAGAAGCGAATTCATCTCCCCATTGCGTGACGCCAGTGAAGTAAGAGAATAACCTGTCAGCCCCCGCGCCGCCTGTGATTTTGTCTTCGCCGTCATAGCCAACGATCACATCGTTGCCGGCATTGCCCGTCAGCGTGTCGGCCTTGCCGCCGCCTACCCCCCACAGCACATCGTCGGCTGGACTGCCGAGAATTGTTATCGCCGGGGAGCCATCTGTCCCGCTTGCGCGGATGAAAAAGCCTCCCGTGTTCTCCGAGGCGTCTATGTGAGTCAAGGATGCGTACTTCCCGCCTTTGACGGTTGCTTCTCTGTTGATAAAGAGACCGGCGTCCCCGGTAACCACCAACTCCTCGACCCTGTTGGTGTCGGTACTGTTGGTGATGGTGAGCCGGTTGACGTAGTCGCCGACCTTGACTGTCTTGTCCTCGGCCTTGACAGTCGCCGTGGAGCGCACGGTCACCTTTTCCACTTCCTTGTCCACAGTAAGGGTCAGATTAAGTATCCCCTGGTTGTTGACCCCCAACTCCACCTTCTCATCCTTGGCGCCGCCATCGGTGTGCAGATGCAGCATCAACTCGTCATCGTCGCCGTCCGCCAGCATGTAGCTTGCTTCAACACTGGTGACAGCAGACCTCTTGCCGGTCGCGCTGTCCGGCGCCTTGCTGGAAACCTTCAGCTCAGTGCCGGAAGCCACATCCTTGAACGTGATCTTGCCGGCGGCTCCCTTGCTGATCATCAGTTTGTCGATGTCGAGTCCCTTGAGGTCGTAGGTGCCCGAGCCGCCGCCCGCGTCCAGGGTGATGGTCTCGAAGTTCATGTAGGCATCTCCGGCACCCTTGAGATTGGCGCCGGTCTTTTCCTTCAGCACCAGCGTGTCCATGCCCGCGCCGCCGTCGATCCGGCTCTTGCCGGCCTTGACGTTGCTGACGGTAAACATGTCGTCGCCGGCGCCGAGGTTCGCCGTCAGGCCCTTGGCGTTGAACGCCGTCACGCTCACGTCGTCCTTGCCCATGCTCCCCATGTAGGACATGACGCTCTTGTTGAGAGCGGCGATCTTGACGGCGCCGCTCGCCTCGCTCGCGTCGATGCTCTCCAGCGTCTCGGACGGCTTGACATCGGTCGCTTTCTTCGCCACCGCCGGAGCAAACTTGGTCACGTCCAGCGTCAGGTCGCCGGCGCCGGAAACGGCGACCGTCTTGATCTGGTCCGAAGCCAGGCGGATGTTGGAATCGCCCTTCACCTCGATCATCAGATCCTCGATGCCCTTGAGGCACAACTTGCCGTGCCCGTTGGCCGTGTTGCCGAACCGATCGACCATGGCCGTCAGTTCCGTCATGTCCCTGGCGGCGTTCTCCACCAGCAAGGTGGTGTTGGTGTTGCGCAGGTCGACGGACTCGATCGCCTTCGAGTAGATGTGCACCGGCACGCTGTCCTTGTTGTTGACCGCGGCTACCGCGGCTTTTCCGTCTGCGGCTTCCTTGGCGGCCGTGTTGGTGCCGTAGCGCTTGCCGTCGTCGCCCATGCCGTCGCGCACGCCGTCGAGCGTCACGCTCTTGACCGTTTCGGAGTGCGCGGTCGACTTGCCCACCTCGACGCCCTTGCCGCCCTCGACCATGACCGAGGTCGTCGTGTCCGCGCCGAAGATGTTCACCTGCGTGCTCTCGCTCACGTCCTCGAGATTTACCATGGCGGCGTTCATGATCTCGACGGTGTCGCCTTCCAGGGATTTGGACGAGACATCGGCGCCGCCGGCGTCCAGTTCGACATCTCCCGCGACATCGCTCAGGACGACATCCGTCAGGCCTTCCCAGCCGCTCAGGTCCGCCTCGAAGTCGCCGCCGCTGTCGACCGTCAGCGTCTCGACGTGCATGACGCTCGCCCCGGAAGCGATATTGACATCGTCGTCGGAGCCGCTGGAAGAAAGCTCCAGCGTGTCCATGCCCTCGCCGCCGTCGAGCCGGTCCACGCCGGTCAGGGTCTTCTCGGTGGCGACGAAGGTGTCGTCGCCCAAGGTGCCGTCGAGCCGGTCGACGCCCGTGGTCAACTCGAAGCTCTTGCCGGGCCGTTGCATCATGTCGATGGCTTCCTTGGCCGCGTTCACGCTGTCGCCGTCGCCGGTCACGCCGCCGAGCACGCTCGCAGAGTCGCCCTCCCAGCGCTTGGTAACGGTGTAGTACGTGGCCACTTCCACCTTGTTGGCGAACATCATGGCGAGGGCACCGAAATCGCCGTAGGCGGGATGGCTTTCTCCCTGCATGCGGATCTCCAGCAATTGCTGGACGGCCAGCAGGCCCATCTCGCCCCGGCCCATGCCGCCGTTGAGCAGACCCGTCGCCAGGGCCAGCACTTCCGCCGCAGGCGCTTCGCCGAGCGCCGCGGTCAGAAAATCCCGGGCGAACTCCGCGTTCGTGATGAAGAAGGGATACATGGACGTGAAAGCGCTCGAGGCGGCGATGTGATTCGCCACCTCCAGCAGGGCCATTTCCGGGCTCATGCCCTTGTCCACGCTTGCGTTGTAGACGCCGTACCATTCGTTGAGCAATGCGGTGCCCGGGGCCTTGCCCAGCATGGCCACCGACAGGCCGATTATCGTATCTCTGGTATGCGCTGTTACCGCCAATCAGAACTTGTTGATATGCCTGCGCATTCGCCGGATTCGCGCGGGCCGGCCGCTGAATCGCCGCGCGAACATGAACGGGAACTTCCGGCCTGCGAAGCCGTCGGCCGGGGCAGCCTCGCAGCGTTCGCCGAATAATTTTCCGGAGCAGCGACACCGCGTTTTTCGGACAGCGACACCTTGAGACGGACCGAAACGCGGCCGCAGAAAAGACATGGACCGCGCGAGCGTCTTCCCGAAAACATGGGCGACGACTCGACGGCTGAATCGTCCGTCGTCCCGGTTCGGCGAACTGCGGGAAAACCGCCCCACCTGCGCAAGCGGAACGAAACCTGTCCACAACTATTTGATTTTTCTGCAATGAATTTGTCGAAAACCGGCATCCGACGGCTTTTTCGGCAGTGCTTTCTCGGCTTGCGGGGGGGCTCGGGAGCATTTCCAGGCTGGGGCTGAGGCGGGCTGCGCAACTGGCCGGGACGCGCTGCGGCCGAACGGAACGCCGGCGTTTCGCGGCCGCTTGGGCGGCCGAAAAATTTCGCCAACTTGTGATCCCGGTCACATGCGCGCGGCGCGGATGCCGTTGTATAATGCCGCTACGCGAGCCCCTTCATTGACTTTACAGGAGCACTCCAAAATGGCGGTAACAGCGCATACCGCGAATTGGCTTGTCCGGACCTCCGCGACACGTCCCTTCCCGAGCGCTGTCGGGGACCAATAGCCCGCGCCGGTTCGGCAACCTGTCGGACCAAATCGTCGCTGCGGCGTCAATTGGCGAAATGCGGCGTTTTTCTGATTCGCCTTGAGTATCTTCTGAATAACTTCATCCATGGAATTATTCATTGCCGCAAGGCAAAACCGCGCCAGACTGTGTGGAAACCTGAACGTCCGGCCGGCCCGAGCTTGAAAATCCGGCAAGGCATACTTATATTTGCCAGCCTGAAACGGATGCCCGCGCGCGGACAGGCGCGCAGGAGACGGGACCGACCGCATCGGCGCGAAGATGCCCGGGCGCGGACAGATTCGGACAGGGGAGCCGGGAATCCAGTGATTGAAATCAGGAATCTGACCAGAAAATTCGATCAGGTCGTCGCGGTGGACGACCTCAGTTTCGAGGTTCGCGAAGGCGAAGTGCTCGGATTCCTCGGACCGAACGGCGCCGGCAAGTCCACGACCATGAAAGTCATCGCCGGCTTTCTCGCGCCGAGCGCCGGCAGCGTCGCTGTCGGCGGCTTCGATATCGGCGGCCAGCCGCTGCAAGCCAAGGCGCTGATCGGCTATCTGCCGGAAGGCGCGCCGAGCTACGGCGACATGACGACATTGGAGTTCCTGCGCTTCATCGCCCGCATTCGCGGATTCCGCGGCGAGCAAGCCGACCGGCGCATCGCCGGCGTGATGCGCGACGTGGCGCTCGAATCGGTGGCGCATCAGACCATCGAGACCTTGTCCAAGGGATTCAAGCGCAGGGTGGGACTCGCCCAGGCGATCCTGCACGATCCCAAGGTGCTGATACTCGACGAGCCCACCGACGGGCTCGACCCGAATCAGAAGAACCAGGTGCGGGAACTGATCCGCAACCTGGCCAGGGACAAGATCGTCGTCGTTTCCACGCATATCCTCGAAGAGGTGAGCGCGGTATGCACCCGGGCCATCATCATCGATCGGGGCAGGATCGTCGCCGACGGCACGCCGACCGAGCTCGAAGCGCGTTCGCGCTACCATCATGCGGTCGAAGTGCGACTCGCCGGCGAACTCGACCTTGCCGCGGAACTCGAGGGCCTGGAGGACATCGCGGGAGTCGAGCAGAATCGCCTGAACAACGCGAGCTTCACGATTCTTTCAGGCGGCAAGCCGATTTTCGCGCGCATCTCCGAACTCGCCCAGCAGCGGCAATGGCCGGTGGAGGAATTCCACATTCGGCGCGGGCAACTCGAAGACGTGTTCCGCGCGGCGACCCAGGCCGCCGGCAGCCATTGAGAGACGACGTCATGCAGAACCTCGGAATCATTTTCCATCGCGAACTGACGGGCTATTTCGCCACGCCGCTGGCTTACGTGTTCATCGTGATCTTCCTCATCGCCAACGGCGTCTTCACTTTCGAACTCGGCGGCTTCTACGCGCGGGGCCAGGCCGACCTGATGCCCTTCTTCGGCTTCCATCCCTGGCTCTACCTGTTCATGGTGCCGGCCATCGCCATGGCCCTGTGGGCCGACGAACGCAAGACCGGCACCATCGAGTTGTTGCTGACCCTGCCCGTGAAACTGTCCGACGCGGTGCTCGGCAAGTTCCTCGCCGCCTGGGCGCTGACCGGAATCGCCCTGCTGCTGACCTTCCCGATCTGGATTACCGTCAACTATCTCGGCGACCCGGACAACGGCGTGATCGTGTCAAGTTATCTCGGAAGCTGGTTCATGGCCGGCGCCTATCTCGCCATCGGCTCGTGCATGTCGGCCTGCACCCGCAATTCGGTGATCGCTTTCATCCTGACGGTCAGCATCTGCTTCCTGTTCGTCATCATGGGCTCGCCGATTCTGCTCAACGCCTTCCCGGACTGGATGCCCCAGGTTATCGTCGACGCGGTCGCGGCGCTCGGCTTCCTGACGCATTTCGATTCAATTTCCAAGGGCGTGCTCGATATCCGGGATGTGCTTTATTTCAGCGTGTTCATCGCCGCCTGGCTGCTCGCCAGCGCGATCGTCATCGAAATCAAGAAAGCGACTTAGGGAAGCTCTGATCAAGTCAGAGCTTCCCTGCGGCACATGGATGTGCCGCAGGATTCGATGGCGCAAGCCATTGAATCCGGGAGCAAGACAAACCCTCGCTTTTGTCTTGCGGCAATGAATAATTCCATGGATGGAATTATTCAAAGGATACTTAGAAAGGTGGGAATATGACAACCGGACGCCTCGCATCACTGGTCGGACTGGTCCTTCTCGCAGCCGCCCTGTTGTTCGCGGTCGCCGTGATCTCCCTGTTGCCCGGCTGGCGCCTCGACCTGACCGAAGATCGTTTGTTCACCCTGGCCCCCGCGACCCGGGATATCGTTTCGAACCTCGCGGAACCGATCGAACTGACTTTCTTCTATTCGGACTCGGCCACCGAAGACGTGCCCCAGATCCGAACCTACGCCACCCGCGTGCAGGAACTCCTGGGGGAAATCGTGATCGCCAGCGACGGCCGCCTTTCGCTGTCGGTGATCGATCCCGAACCATTTTCCGAAGACGAGGATCTCGCCAACCAGTTCGGCATTCAGGCGGTCCCCGTCACCCAGGGCGGCGCAGCCATCTATTTCGGCCTCGTCGCGGCCCGGCAATTGGCCGAAGGCGCGCCGGACAGCCTGCGCGCTGTCGAAACCATGCCGCTGATCCGGCCCGATCAGGAGCCCTTCCTCGAATACGAATTCGTCAAGCTCATCACCCAGGCGGCCAATCCCGAACGCAAGGTCGTGGCCTTGCTGACCGACCTCGATGTCGACGGCGGTTTCGATCCGGGAACCGGCCAGATGCTCCAGCCCTGGTTTGTCATGGATGTCATCCGGCAATTGTATGAAGTGCGCCGCATCAGCGAATTCGACGAAAGCATCGACGAAGATGTCGACATCGTCATGCTCGTCCACCCGCGCGAGTTGTCGGAGCAGTTGCTTTACGCCATCGACCAGCACATCATGCGCGGCGGCGAAGCCATCGTGTTCCTCGACCCCAACGCCGATTCGCTGGTGACGCGCTCTCCCCAGGGCATCCTGGTGCCCGCTGGCATGAGCTCCGACCTGCCGCGGCTGCTCGAGGCCTGGGGCGTCGAATACGACAGCGGCAAGGTGCTCGCGGACAGCGATCTGGCCTTGCGCGTCTCCATGGGCCAGGGCTCGCGGCCCGAGCCCCACCTCGGCATGCTCGGCATGCAACGCGCCAATCTCGACGGCGACGACATCATCACCAGCCGGCTCGAGACGATCAATGTGTCCTCGGCCGGAGTCCTGGCCCCGGCGGCGGATGCCGCCACGCTATTCGAACCCCTGATGCAATCCTCGGGCAATTCCATGTTGATGGAAGCGGCGCTGCTGCAGGACATCGCCGAACCTTCGGTGCTGTTCGACGGGTTCGAGCCCGCCGGCGAGAGCCATGTCCTGGCGGCGCGAATCAGCGGCGTGGTGAATTCCGCCTTCCCCGACGGGCCGCCGCCACCGCCGGCGGAAGAAGAGGAAGAATCCGGGGCCGCCGGAGATGAAGGCGACATCGCGCTGGCCGCAGACGAAGCCCTGGCCGATGCCGGCTCCGCGGCTGTCGCGGAAGAGGACGCGGCAGCGGCCGCAGCCGCGGAAGAACAGGAAGAAGTTGTACCCCATATCGCCCGATCCGCAGAGCCGGTCAATATCCTCTTGTTCGCCGATACCGACCTGATGGCGGATCGCATGTGGGTGCAGGTGGCGCAATTCCTCGGCCAGCGCATTCCCCAGCCTTTCGCCAATAACGGCGACATGATCATCAACGCGCTCGACAACCTTGCCGGCGGCGCCGACCTGGCGAGCATCCGCAGCCGCGGCACTTATTCGCGGCCGTTCAGCCGCGTTGTCGAAATGCAGCGCCGGGCCGACGACCGCCTGCGCGAGGAAGAGGCGGAATTGCTCGCCCGACTCGCCGAAACCGAAACCGAAGTGGCGCGCTTGAGCCAGAACGAGGAAGGCGAGCCGCTCGAACAGATCGCTCCCGATATCCAGGCCGAGATCGATCAGTTCAACCAGGAAATGATCGATACGCGCCGCCGATTGCGCGAAGTCCAGTTCCAGTTGACGGAAGACATCGAGCGGCTCGGCAATAACCTGAAATGGATCAATACCTTGCTCGTGCCGGTGCTGCTCGGCGTGCTGGCGCTGGGCGTTTTCTTGCTGCGCGCGAGACGGCGCCGTCCGAATCCGGCCTGACGCGAGTCACGGCGTCGGCGCGCGCGGCCGCCTTACCCCCTGCCGACCTCGGGCGGGCTGGCGCGAGTCGCGCCGGCGACGCGCGAACATGCGCCCGCGAAATCCGGCGACCTGTTCCGGCGGATGCCGGTCATGCCGCCGGCGCGCCGGGCCGGCGCGACAGGCGCACGACTACGCGAGTGCCTGCGCCGACCTTGCTTTCGACCTTGAGAGAACCGCCATGGGCTTCGGCGATGAGGCGGCACAGGTAGAGACCGAGCCCGGTGCCGCCGGTATTGCGCCGGCGGGCGATGTCGGCGCGATAGAAAGGTTCGGCGATATGCTTGACGTGTTCCGCGGGAATTCCCTCGCCCTGGTCGACAACTTCGATTTCCGCCTGCTGGCCGGGGAATGACACCTTGACCTGGATCGGCTTGCGTTCGCCATGGCGCACGGCGTTATTGAGCAGATTGGTGAGCAGCAGCCTGAGGCGCAACTTGTCGATATGGAATTCGCGGTCGGGCCTGGCGATTTTCACCTCCAGGCTGCCCTTGTATTCCACGTATTGTTCGGCGACCGCGCGAACGAAGCCGCCGAGGCGCGCGGGTTCGGCCACGAGCACCGAATGTTCCTGGTTGAGCCGTTCGGCCTCGATCAAGTCGGCGATCAACAAGTCGATTTCGTTGATATCTTCGCGCAACTGTTCGGTCTGCTCGTTGTCGTCGAGGAATTCCAGCCGCAATTTCGCCTTCGCCAGCGGCGAACGCAATTCATGGCTGATCGCGAGCAACAACTGGCGCTTGGCCTCGAGCATCGACTGCAGCGAATCCGCCATGTGGTTGATGCTTTTGGTCAATTCCCCGAGTTCGTCCTGACGGTCGCCGGCGACGCGGAAACCGAGGTCGCCGTTGCGAATCCGTTCGGCGCCCTGCTTGAGCAGCCGCACGGGCGACAGCAAGCGGTTGACCATGAAATAATTCAGCAACAGCACCAGCGCGGCCAGCGCCAATCCCGCATATAACGCCAGATAATTGATGACCGGCTCCGGAACGGCGCGCTGGTAGAGATAGAACTCGTATCCGCCGCGTTCGACCATGATGATATCTTCGCCGTCGACGCGGCGAATTTCGGCGTCGGCGCTGAGCGTATGATCGAATTCCGCCTGGGTGACATCGATGCGATTATCGGTGTTCGAACTCCAGCGCATGATCGGGCTGCGAATCTGGATGGTCCAGCCGAGTTCCTCCGCCAGCCGCATGGCGTTGGCCAGATTCGGCGGCGAACCGATGCTCTCGATGTCGATGATGGAATCGATATTGCGCGAGAAGAAATCGGGAATCGCGTCGATCGTGTTCCCGGTATTGGTAACCAGCCGCAGGGACCAGAATATGATGATGAAGAACAGCAATACGGTGGTGCCGAAAATGAGCAGCAGGCGCAGGAATAGCGAACGTCGGATCAATTGGATCAGGGCATTCATAGCTGCTGGCCGACGAAGGTATAGCCGCGGCCCCAGATGGTCTTGATGAAGCGCGGCGTTTTCGAAGTATCTTTCAGTTTGTGCCGCAGGCGGCTCACCAGCGTATCGACGGCCCGCGAGAACAATTCGGCATTGATCCCCCGCAACCGGTTCATCAATTCGTCCCTGGAGAAGGTCTTGTTCGGAAATTGCATGAACAGGATCAGCAATTCGTATTCCATGGTGGTGAGATCGAGTGTTTCGCCGTCGAGCTTCACTTCCCTGCGCGAAACGTCCACGTCGAGACCTTCGATGCGCTTGATTTCGCGCGAATCGTAATCGTCCAGGCTGCGGCGCAGGATATTCTGGATGCGGGCGAGCAATTCCCTGGGTTCGAAGGGTTTGGGCAGATAGTCGTCGGCGCCGAGTTCGAGCCCGGCGATGCGATCATTGACTTCCGCATGGGCGGTCAACATGAGAATCGGCAAGTTCCCGTAGATCGAGGTCTTGGAGCGAATCTCCCTGCAAACCTCGAAACCGTCCATGACCGGCAGCATGACATCGAGGATCAACAGGTCGGGCTTGAGTTTTTTCAATATCTCGAAGCCCCGCGGCGGCGTTTCGGCCACATGGCATTCCATGCCGTGCCGATCCAGATATTGCGTCAGCAGCAGGCCCAGTTTCTCGTCGTCGTCGAGAATCAGGATCTTTTTCATTTCCCCTGCGGTCCAGACATCTTCGACGGATGGTACGGATTCGCCCCGGGCAATGCAATTTCGCGCGCGATCGCGGCCGAACCGGACTTGAAAGCCGCGGCAGGCGTTCATATCCTGAATATTCTCCGGACAATCCCATCCATGGCGTTGCCCGCTGCCGCAAGGCGCGCCGCGGTTTCGTCTTGCTTTCGAATGCAACGGCGCTCGCGCCGTCGAATTCGGCGGCGGCCATGCGCCGCGGGCAGCGCTGATTCGTCAGAGCCGCCCGGGATATTCCGCAACGCAGGACCGGTCCATGCGAACATTGCGCAGTCTGATCGTCTTCCCGGCGCTCGCCGCCATCTCGATAGTCGGCGCGGCAACGGCGCAGGCGCAAGATTACGTCGATTTCAGCACCGACGACGAGGCCAACAATATCGAAGTGTTCAAGCGCGCGAGTCCTTCGGTGGTCAATATCACCAATTCGCGCATCGTGCGCTCCTTCTATTCGCTGAATCCCCAGGCGGTTCCGCAAGGCAACGGCAGCGGTTTCATCTGGAGCGATGACGGCTACATCGTCACCAATTTCCATGTCATCCAGCAGGCCGACAGCGTCACCGTGACCTTGCAGGACGGCAGCACCCATCCGGCGCGGGTGCGAGGCGTCGACCCGGACAAGGATCTGGCGGTGCTGAAAATAAATGCCGGAGAGATCGAACTGACGCCGATCGCGACCGGCGATTCTTCCTTGCTTGAAGTAGGCCGCAAGGTGATCGCCATCGGCAATCCCTTCGGACTCGACACCACCATGACCGTCGGCGTGACCAGCGCGCTCGGGCGGGAAATCGACGCGCTCAGCGGGCGCAAGATCCGCGATGTGATCCAGACCGACGCGGCGATCAATCCGGGCAATTCCGGCGGTCCCCTGCTCAATTCCCTCGGTCAACTGGTAGGGGTCAATACCGCGATTTTCAGCCCCAGCGGCGCCAACTCGGGCATAGGTTTCGCCATTCCGGTCAATACCGTCAAGCGCGTCGTGCCCGAACTGATCCAATACGGCCGAGTACAGACGCCGTTGCTCGGCATCACCCGGCTGCCCCAGCCCGACTATTATCGCCAGCTCTGGGGAATCGAAGGAGTGATCGTGCTCGATGTCGTCGACGGCGCCGGCCCCGAACGCGCCGGCATGCGCGGCCTGAGCCGGGACCGGCTCGGCAGGATCGTGCTCGGCGACGTGATCGTGGCGATCGACGGCGAGCCGGTGCGCGATGAAGACGATCTCGCTTCGATGCTGGAACTATATAGCGGCGGCGATACGATCACCGTGACGAGCCTGCGCGACAACCGGCGCAGGAACTACGAAATCGAACTGCTCGCGCCGTCCTCGCGTTAGGGAAGCTCTGATCAAGTCGGAGCTTCCCCGCGGCGCATGCCCGCGATACAAGCCCGCGATCAAGAGAGCGCCGCCGGATTCGACAGCGCAAGCCACTAAATCCGGGAGCGAGACAAAACCGCGCTTATGTCTTGCGGCAATGAACCGTTCCGCGGATGAAGTTGTTCAGGAGACGCATGAACCGAACGCCGCCGGGTCTTGCGTCTGGCCGCGAGCTTCCGTCGCGCTGATCTGTCCGTCCGCGAGCAATTCCGCCAGACTTTGATCGAAAGTGCGCATGCCCTGCGCCGCGCCGGATTGCATGCACGAATGGATCTGGGCGATGCGGTCTTCGCGCACCAGGTTTCTCACCGCATTGGTGGCGACAAGTATCTCCTTGGCCGCGACGCGGCCGCCGCCCGGTTTTTTCAGCAGGATCTGGGCGACCACCGCCTGCAGCGACTCGGCAAGCTGGGTTCTGACAATGGCCTTTTCGGCGGCGGGGAAGACATCTATGATGCGATTGACGGTCTTGACCGCGGATGCCGTATGCAAGGTCGCCAGCACCAGATGACCCGTTTCCGCCGCGGTCAACGCCAGGCGGATCGTTTCCGGGTCGCGCAATTCGCCGAGCAGGATGATGTCGGGATCTTCGCGCAAGGCGGCGCGCAAGGCCGCGGGGAAGCCCGCGGTATGCAATTTCGCCTCGCGCTGGGTGACCAGGCAGCGCCTGCTCTGGTGGATGAACTCGATCGGATCCTCGATGGTGAGGATATGGCCCTGGCGGTTGCGGTTCACGTGGTCGACCATGGCCGCAAGCGTAGTGGACTTGCCCGAGCCCGTCGGCCCGGTGACCACGACCAGACCGCGGCGCAGTTCGGCGATGCGGGCGACGCCGCCGCCCATGCCGAGTTGCTCGAGCGAAAGCACTTGCGACGGGATCGCGCGAAATACCGCTCCGGCGCCGTTGCGCTGCAGGAAGGCGTTGAGCCTGAAGCGGCCCAGCCCCGGCATGTCGATCGCGAGGTCGATTTCCTCGCCGGCGCGGAAGCGTTCGCGCTGGCCGGCGTCGAGGCATCCCTCGATATCGGTCAGCACCTGCGCGTTATCCATGGCGGGCAGGGCCGCGGGACGCAACTCGCCGTCTATTCTCAGCCAGGGCGGGAGCCCGGCCGAAAGATGCAAGTCGGACGCCCCTTGTTCGATGCATGATGCAAGCAGTTGCCGCAACGCCATTCCGATGTCGCTCCCCGGGTATCTTCCGAACAACTCCATCCAGAGCTGTTCATTGCCGCAAAAAAGCGCATTTTGTCTTGCTCCCGAACGCAACGGCGCGCGCCGTCGAATCTGGCGGCGCTCTTTTGCATCGCGGGCCTGCGCCGCAGGGAAGCTCTGACTTGATCAGAGCTTCCCTAATGGTAGACTTCCCCGTCGAAAATGCCCGATTTCGGGGAAATTCCCCGCAGTTCTCCGCCGCCGCCGTCCCGTGACCGATATCGCCGCCAACCTGAGCCGGATCCGCGCCCGCGTGCGGGAATGCGAAGCGCGGCACGGCCGTCCCCGGGGGAGCGTGTCCCTGCTCCCGGTCAGCAAGGGCCAGCCGCCGGAAAAGATCGAGCTGGCCCGGCGCCTCGGCATACGCGACTTCGGCGAAAATTATCTGCAGGAGGCCCAGGCCAAGATGGCGCTGGCGCAAGACTGCGACTGGCATTTCATCGGCCCCTTGCAATCCAACAAGACCCGCGGCATTGCCGCCAACTTTCAATGGGCGCAAAGCGTCGGACGCATGAAGGTCGCCCGGCGGCTGAACGACCAGCGGCCCGCCGACCTGCCGCCGCTGAACGTATGCGTGCAAGTCAACCTGTCCGGCGAGGCCGGCAAATCCGGCATCCGGCTCGCCGAGGCCGAAGACCTCTGCCGCGCGATCGAATCCTTGCCGCGCCTGCGTTTGCGCGGCTTGATGGCGATTCCGGCGCGGCTCGCCGGCGACCGCGCGCAACGCGAGGCATTCCGCGTTCTCGCAAGCGAATTCCGCCGGCTGCGCGAGACATTCTCCGGCATGGACACGCTCTCGATGGGAATGAGCGCCGATTTCGAAGCCGCCATCGCCGAAGGCGCCACCATGATCCGCCTCGGCGAAGCGCTGTTCGGGCCGCGGCCAGGAGGGCGGGGCGCCGGCGCGGCTGCGCCGATGATTATGGGGTAGAATGGCCCGTTTCAGGGAAGCTCCGGTCAAGCCGTAGCTTCCCTGCGGCGCATGCCCGCGGTACAAGCTCGCGGCGCATGGAGAGCGCCGCCGGATTCGACGGCGCGCGCCGTTGTGTTCGCGAACAAGACGAAAGCGCGCTTTGGTTTTACGGCAATGAATGATTCCATGGATGGAATTATCCAGCAGATACTTGAGGAAGCGGCCGGGAGGGATGCCGTGGCGACGCGGAATATCGGATTCATCGGCGGCGGCAACATGGGCCGCAGCCTCGTGCTCGGGCTGCTCGCCAGGGGCCGGGATCCCGCGCATATCCAGATCGCCGATATCGATGCCGGCAAGGCGGACGAACTCGCGCGCGAACACGGCGTCAATGCCGCCGGCCACGCGCAGATCGGACAGGATTGCGATCTCATCGTGCTTGCCGTGAAACCGCAATCGATGGCCGCGGCTTGCGCTTCGCTGAAGCCGGCGCTGGCCGGCCGCTCTCCCGCCGTCATGTCGCTCGCCGCCGGCGTAACCCTGGCCAGCATGGCGAAACTGCTCGGTTCCGGGCTCGCGCTGGTGCGCTGCATGCCCAATACGCCGGCCCTGATCGGCGCCGGCGCCGCGGGGCTTTTCGCCAATAATCGCGCAAGCGCCGAACAGAAACGGGAGATCGAGGATTTGATGAATTCCGTGGGGATTTGCGTCTGGTGCGAACGCGAATCGGACCTCGACATCATTACCGCGCTGTCGGGTTCCGGCCCGGCCTATTTCTTTCTTTTCATGGAAGCCATGCAGAACGCCGCCCGCGACCTCGGCCTCGAACGAAGTCTGGCCGCAAGGCTGACCGGCCAGACCGCGCTCGGCGCCGCGAAACTCGCCCGCGCCAGCGAACACGGACTCGCCGAATTGCGCGCCCAGGTGACATCCCCCGGCGGCACCACCGCGGCCGCCATCGAACGCTTCGAGCAAGGCGGCCTGCGGCAACTCGTCGACGAGGCCGTCGTCGCGGCGGCGCAACGCGCGCGCGCGCTGTCCCGGACAGCGGACAAGGAATCGGGATGAACACATTGGCGATGCTCTGCAACGCCCTCGGGGGGCTCTATCTGCTGGCGATTCTCTTGCGCTTCCTGCTGCAACTGGCGCGGGCGGACTTCTATAACCCGGTGTCCCAGGCGGTGGTTCGGGTCACCGATCCCATGCTGCGGCTTTTCCGCGCCTTCATCCCCGGCTATCGCAACGTGGACTTCGCCGCCCTCGCGCTGGCCTGCGTCGTTGAAGGCCTCGCCATCTACGTGCTGGTCCTGCTTTACGGCGGCGGTATCCCGGGCATCGGATTCATCGTCACCTGGTCGGTGCTGGGAGTGGTGTATTTCATCATCAACATCTATTGGTACGCGATCATCGCGTCCATCATCATGTCTTTCGTGATGATGTTTTCCGGCAACATGCAGCCGCATCCGATCCTGCAACTGATCTGGCAATTGACCGAACCCGTGATGGCACCTTTCAGGAAGATCATTCCGCCCATGGGCGGCCTGGACTTTTCGCCCATTTTCATTTTCATTCTCCTGCAATTCATATTGCGAATCCTGAATGAAACCTTCGGCGCGCAAGGAGTCTCGCTTATCGTGATCGGCATTTAGGGAAGCTCTGGTCAAGTCAGAGCTTCCCTGCGGCACATGGATGTGCCGCCGAATTCGATGGCGCAAGCCATTGAATCCGGCAGCAAAACAAAACCACGCTTTTGTTTTGCGGCAATGAATAATTCCATGGATGGAATTATTCAGAGGATACTTAGGCAAGCTCTGATCAAGTCAGAGCTTGCCCGCGGCGCGCGAATAAAATTGTTCAGAGAAAATAATACCCGGCGCGATATGAACGCGGCGGCCCGGGCCGCCGCGGGCGCGAACGACTACAGACGACCATGAGCAGAGCAAACGAGCAAGGCGGCGTCGGCCTGGTTGAGCCGCAACGCTTTCATTTCGACGAGCCGCTGGACTTGCGCAGCGGCAAGACGCTGCCCGCCTACGATTTGATGGTCGAAACCTATGGCGAACTGAATGCGGACCGCTCCAACGCCGTGCTGATCTGCCACGCGCTCAGCGGCGACCACCACGCTGCCGGCTATCACAGCGCGGACGACCGCAAGCCGGGCTGGTGGGATGCCTGCATCGGTCCGGGCAAGGCGATCGACACCAATTTGTTCCATGTGGTCTGCCTCAATAATCTCGGCGGCTGCGGCGGCAGCACCGGCCCGGTCTCGACCAATCCGGCGACCGGCAAGCATTACGGGCCGGATTTCCCCATCATCACCGTGCGCGACTGGGTGAAAAGCCAACTCCGGCTGATGGACCGGCTCCAGATAGCGCAATGGGCGGCGGTAATCGGCGGCAGCCTCGGCGGCATGCAAGTGCTGCGCTGGGCGATCAGTTATCCGCGGCGATTGCATCACGCCGTCGCCATCGCCGCGGCGCCCAAGCTTTCGGCGCAGAACATCGCCTTCAACGAGGTGGCGCGGCAATCGATCACCAATGACCCGAATTTCCACGACGGACGCTACCTCGAGCGCGGCGTCTACCCCAAGCGCGGACTGATGCTCGCGCGCATGGTGGGACATATCACCTACCTTTCCGATTCGTCGATGCGCGCCAAGTTCGGCAAGGCCGGCGCCGGCCTGCAAGGTCAGCAAGGCAATTTCGGCCGCGACCTGCGCGCCGGCTCGTTGAGTTTCGGTTTCAATGTCGACTTCGAGGTGGAAAGCTACCTGCGCTACCAGGGCGAACAGTTCTCGGAGAAATTCGACGCCAATACCTACCTGCTGATGACCAAGGCGCTCGATTATTTCGATCCTTCGGTCGACTACGACGGCGATCTTTCGCGCGCGTTCGCGAAATCCGATTGCAAGTTCCTGCTCATTTCCTTCAGCACCGACTGGCGCTTTCCGCCGGACCGCTCGCGCGAACTCGTCAACCAGCTGCTCCGCGCCGGCAAGCAGGTGAGCTATCTGGAAATCGAGGCGGATCAGGGGCACGATGCTTTCCTGCTGCCGATCCCGCGTTACGTGAACGCGCTTTCCGCCTACCTCGGCAACGTCCACCGGGAGCTCTGCGGCGATGCGTCATGACCAGCAAATCATCCAGCGCTGGATCGAACCCGGCAGCCGGGTGCTCGACCTGGGCTGCGGCGACGGCAGCTTGCTTGCATACCTGCAGCGGGAAAAAGGCGTGCGCGCCGCGGGGCTCGAGATCGACCCGCTCAATATCGAGAAATGCCTGGCGGCCGGCGTGACGGTGCTGGAACAGAACCTGAATCAGGGCCTGTCGAATTTCGACACCGGCAGTTTCGATACCGTGCTGCTCGCCCAGACCTTGCAGGCGCTGGCCAATCCGGCCGAACTCGTCCAGGAAATGTTGCGCATCGGCAAGAAAGGCATCGTCACCTTTCCCAATTTCGGCAATTGGCGCAGCCGGCTCGACCTGTTGCTGCGAGGCCGCATGCCGGTATCCGAATTCATGCCGCACCAATGGTACGATACGCCCAATATCCATTTCTGCACGGTCAGGGATTTCGACGTGCTGTGCCGGGACGGGAACATCCGGGTGCTCGCGCGCACCGTGGTCAATTCCCGTCATGAAGGCAGTTGGGCGATGAAGGCCTGGCCGAATTTGCTCGGCGAAGTCGCCATCTATCATCTGGCCAGGGAATAAGACCGCATGTCCAGCATCGTGCTTGCCAGCGGCAACAAGGCCAAACTCGAGGAATTGCGCGCGCTGCTGGCGAAAAACCGCGTCGAGTTGCTGCCGCAGGACGAATTCGGAGTCGATGCGGCGGATGAAACCGGCCTGAGTTTTATCGAGAACGCATTGATCAAGGCCCGGCACGCCTGCCGGGAAACAGGACTGGCGGCCATCGCCGATGATTCGGGTCTCGCGGTCGACGCCCTCGACGGAGCGCCGGGAATCCATTCGGCGCGTTACGCCGGATGCGAAGGACCCGGGGCCGATGCGGAAAACAACCTGAAATTGTTGTCCGCAATGGAACAGGTGCCCGCCGGCGAACGCGGCGCGCGTTTTCATTGCGCGCTCGTCCTCATGCGTCACGCCGCCGACCCGATGCCCCTGGTTTGCCGGGGAACCTGGGAAGGGAGGATCCTGTTCCGGCCCCGGGGCGAGAATGGCTTCGGCTACGATCCGCTTTTTTTCGTCCCCGGGGAGAATTGCGCCGCCGCGGAATTGGCGCCGGCGCGCAAGAACACCCTCAGTCATCGCGCGCAGGCGATCAGCGAATTGCTGTCATGCTGGAACTGCCACCCTTAGGCCTGTATGTCCACATCCCCTGGTGCGCGCGCAAATGCCCCTATTGCGATTTCAATTCGCACGAATCGCCGGACGGGGGAATTCCCGAAACGGAATATGCCGGCGCGCTCGAAGTCGACCTGAAACGCGAGCTCTCGCGAGCCGGCGCGCGGCGGCCGCAAACGGTTTTTTTCGGCGGCGGCACTCCCAGCCTGTTCCGGCCGGAATCTTTCGCAAGACTGCTGGAGTTGTTGCGGGCAAGCGGCCGGCTCGCCCCGGCGGCGGAGGTTACGCTGGAGGCCAATCCGGGCGCGGCCGAAGTCGCGCGTTTCGCCGGCTACCGCGAGGCCGGAATCAACCGCCTGTCCCTCGGCGCGCAAAGTTTCGACGACCGCGCGCTGGCGCGGCTCGGCCGCATTCACGACGGCGCCGCGACGCGCGCGGCCGTCGCCATGGCGCGCGCGGCCGGCTTCGACAACATCAACCTCGACCTGATGTTCGGCCTGCCCGGCCAGAGTCGGGCGCAGGCCTTGCGGGATCTGGAAATCGCCATGGACCTGGGGCCCGAACATATCTCCTGGTACCAGTTGACCCTGGAGCCTAATACCGTGTTCTACCGCCGGCCGCCGCGACTGCCGGAAGCGAACGCAGTCGACGACATGCAGGAAGCCGGCCTCGACTTGCTCGCGCGCGCCGGCTATGCGCGCTATGAAATTTCCGCGTTCGCGCGCGCGGGCCGGCAATGCCGGCACAACAAGAACTATTGGGCGTTCGGAGACTATCTCGGCATCGGCGCCGGCGCCCACGGCAAGTTGACCGAGCCCGGCGCGGACCGCATTCTGCGCACGCGCAAGACGCGACAGCCGCAGCGCTACCTGGAGCCCGGCGAGCATGCCGTCATGGCGGAAATACAGCGCGGCGAACGGCCGCTGGAATTTCTCATGAACGCGCTGCGCCTGCGCGCGGGGTTCGCCGCCGGCGACTTCGAAAGTCGCGCGGGGATCGCTTTCGGCATGATCGAGGAAAAGATAAAATGCCTCGCTGCCCGGGGTTTGCTGGAATGGAACGGGCAGCGCGCGCGGGCCACCCGCAAGGGCTACCGCTTGCTGGACAGCATTCTGGGAGAATTCGCGTGAACGCCCCCTTGAGCCAATTGCATTGCGAACCCTGCCGATCCGGCGGCGAGGCGTTGTCCGAAGCCGAGGCGCGCGACCTGCTGCGGCAGATACCGGCATGGAGCCTGACGCGAGAACGAGAAAGACGAGAAAAAGGAACCGCGAAGCTGTTTCGCAAGTTCGGCTTCGTCGATTTCGACGAGGCTTTCGGGTTCTCCGGGCGCGTCGCCGCGCTCGCGCGGGAGCAGGATCATCATCCGGCCATGCTGGTCGAATACGGCAAGGTCGAGATCTGCTGGTGGACGCACGCGATCAACGGCCTGCATCTGAACGATTTCATCATGGCGGCGAAGACCGACGACATCTTCGGGGAAATGACCGGAGTCCGGAACTGACCATGCCCGCGAGCGCCCACGGCCTGTTGCCGGGTCTCGGCGAATTGATCGGTCTGGCCAGCATCAGTTCGGCCGACCCCGGCATCGACATGAGCAACAAGCCCGTCATCGATTATCTGGCGGAACAGCTTGCGGAGCTCGGCTTCGCCTGCGAAGTGCTGCCGTCGCCGTCGCAGACGGGCAACGACAAGTTCAATCTCATCGCGACGCGCGGCAACGGGCCGGGCGGGATCGTGCTCGCCGGCCACACCGACACCGTGCCTTGCGACGAACGGCTCTGGAGCGCCGATCCGCTGCGCCTGAGCGAGCGCGACGGCCGGCTTTACGGTCTCGGCGTCGCCGACATGAAAGGCTTTTTCCCCATCGCCGTCGAGGCGGTGCGCCCGCTGCTCGGGCAGCGGTTCCGCGAGCCGCTGATCCTGCTCGCCACCGCCGACGAGGAGACTTCCATGCAAGGCGCGCGGACGCTGGCGGCAATGGGGCGGCCGCGAGCGCGTTCGGCGATCATCGGCGAGCCGACCGGCCTGCGCCCGCTGCGCGCGCACAAGGGCATCATGCTGGAATCGGTGCGGCTTTCGGGCAGCAGCGGGCATTCCTCGGATCCGGGGCTCGGCCGCAACGCGCTCGACGCCATGCACCTCGTCATCGCCGACCTGATGCGCTTGCGCCGGGAATGGCGCGACCGCTATCGCGACGATTTTTTCGAGATCCCCCATCCGACCCTGAATCTCGGCGTAATCCACGGCGGCGACAATCCGAACCGGATCTGCGGACATTGCGAGTTGCAGTTCGATATCCGCCTGCTGCCGGGCATGCATGTCGAGAGCATTCGCGAAGAGATTCGCCGCCGCGCGGCGAACGTGACCGCGCCATTGGGAATCCGGTCCGAACTGGTGCCGCTGTTTCCGGGCGCGCCGGCATTCTTCGCGCGCGAACAAAGCGCCTTGCTGCAAGCCGCGGAGAAACTCACCGGCCACGACGGCGCCAGCGCGGCTTTCGGCACCGAGGCGCCTTTCCTGCGGGAACTCGGCATGGATACCATCGTGCTCGGCCCCGGCGATATCGAACAGGCCCATCAGCCCGACGAATACCTGTCGCTGGACAGGATCGAGCCTTGCGTCAGGATATTGCGCGAACTGGTGGGACAACATTGTCTGCGGGCGTGAAGCGATGAGCGAAGGCGACCAGATCATCGAATCGTTCCGTTCGGCGGCGGCCTATATCAATGCCCACCGCGGCAGGACTTTCGTCATATTGCTGCAAGGGGAGGCGCTGGCTTCGGCCAATCTGCCGAATATCGTGCTCGACCTGAGCCTGTTGCACAGTCTCGGCGTGCGCATGGCGCTCGTGCACGGCGCGGAGGAGACCGCAACAGAAGCGGCCGGCGATTCATTGCCGGTCACCGACGCCGCGGCCATGGCGCGCATCCGGCGGCGGGCCGGCGGCACCGGCATCGAACTCGAGGCCATGTTCTCCCAGGGCACCGGCAAGTCTCCCCTGCATGGGGCCGATATCGCGGTGCGCCGCGGCAATTTCGTCAGCGCGCGGCCGGCCGGCATCGTCGGAGGAGTCGACCTGCAATACACCGGCAAGGTCAGAAAGATCGACGACGAAGCCCTCGGCCGGGAACTCGCGCAGGGCAAGATCGCGCTGCTGCCGAGCCTCGGCTATTCGATCACCGGGGAGGTCTTCAACCTGCGGCCGCACGAGGTCGCCGCCGAAACCGCCGAAGCTCTCGGGGCGGACAAGCTGATCCTGTTCATTCCCGGCGACGGGATCAGCGACGAGGACGGCGCGGTGCTGCCGACCTTGAGCATGGCCGAGGGCGAACAATGCCTCAAGCGCCTGCTGGCGCGAGACGATCCGGCGGCGCGATGCGCGGGTCTGGCCTTGCAAGCCGCCTTGCGCGCCTGTCGCGCCGGCATTCGCCGCTGCCATCTGATCAGTTGCAGGAAGAACGGCGCGTTATTGCGGGAATTGTTCACGCGCGAAGGCAGCGGCAGCCTGCTCAGTCGCGACGAAGCGCAACTGTTGCGTCCAGCCGAGTTGTCCGATGTGCCCGGCATCCTGCAACTGATCGCGCCGCTGGAGGAAGACGGCTCGCTGGTGCGCCGCTCCCGCGAACTGCTCGAGAACGAGATCGGCAATTTCAGCATCATCGAATGGGAAGACACTCTGATCGCCTGCGCCGCCCTGTATCCGGTCGATAGCCGTTGCGGCGAAATCGCCTGCATCGCCATCGATCCCCGACATCGCAACCAGGGTCTGGGCGAACGCCTGCTCGCCAGCCTCGAACAACAGGCGCGAGCCGCGGGGATAGATGTCTTGCTGGCCCTGACGACAAGCGCCGAACACTGGTTCCAGCGTCATGGCTTCGAAAAGTCCGCGCCCGGGGAACTGCCCGCCGAGCGCCGCGAGTTCTACAATGCCCGGCGCAACTCCAGGATTCTCCGCAAGACCTTGTGAATGCTATCGCAATGCAGCTCTCGAACTGCCGCGCATTGCCTGCGCGATTCCCTCCGCGGCATCGCGCATTGCCGCAAAACCGGATTTTCCCCGTGTCCGCTCTCGATTTCAGCGATTCCACGCAAGAATCGCAGGGGGTTTGCAATTGCCGATGCCGCCTTGATCATCCCTGCGTCCGCCTCGGCCTTGCAAGTTCGGGTTGAAAGGCGAAGGCCATTCGCCCGGATCATCTGCGGCGCAGCAGGCAGATGCTGTAGTCGAAGGGGTTTTGCTCGTCGCGGGAGAAATCCTCGCGAGAAATTTCTTCCCATTCGGTTTCGTCGAATCCGCGCAAGCCGACATCGCCCGGCACTTCGGCGTGAATTCTGGTCAGATGGAACAGATCCGCCAGCGGCAGGGCCTGGCGATACAATTCGGCGCCGCCGATGACGAAAGCCTGCCCGGCGCCGTCGCCGGCGGCGATGTTCTCCGCCAGCCGCAGCGCGGCTTCCAGCGAATACACCAGCGCGCGGGCGCCTTCGGCCCGGTAATCCGTCTTTCTGGTGACGACGATATTGGCGCGTCCCGGCAGCGGCCTGCCGATCGATTCCCAGGTCTTGCGGCCCATGATGACGGCATGGCCCATGGTCGCGCGGCGGAAATGGCGCAGATCCGCAGGCAGGCGCCAGGGCAACCTGTTGTCCCGGCCGATGACGCCGTTGCTCGCCATGGCGCAGATCAGCGCGAGTTTCATCGCCGGCGCGGCTATACCGAAAATGGGTAGGCGATGGGCGGATGGTGCCGGTAGCCTTCCACTTCGAAGTCGTCCAGGCCGACCCAGGTTTCCACGTCCGTCAGGGTCTTGACGGCGGGATTGATCCGCAAGCTGGGCGCGGGATAGGGTTCGCGCGTCAATTGCACATCGCGCATCAGTTCGAGCTGGTCTTCGTAGATATGCGCATTGACGATCTTGTGAAAGGCGCGCGCCGGCCGGCGGCCGGTGATGCGCGCCATCAGTACGAGCAGGACGAAAACCTGCACCTGATTGAAATTCAGGCCGAGGGGGACATCGCAGGAGCGCTGGTAGCTGGTCAGATACAATGCGTCGCCCAGCAATGAAAAAGTATGCGCGTACATGCAGGGCCGCAGGCAGCCGAGGTGCAGCTCGCCGGGATTGTAGAAAGTGAGGATCTCGCCGCGGTCGTCGACGCCGGCGGCGAGATGGTCGACGATGCGGCGCAACTGATCCACGCTGCCGCCGTCGGGCTTGCGCCAGCGGCGGCCTTGCACGCCGTAGACCCGGCCCATGTCGTCCTCGCCCTTGCGCGCCGGATTCTCCAGCCACTCGCGATTTTTGTTGGCGTTGGCGTCCCAGGTCTTCGCGCCCAGGGCGCGGAAATCGGCCGCGTTGTCGTAGCCGCGCAGATAACCCAGCAGTTCGGCGACCGCCGCCTTCCAGTAACTCTTGCGCGTGGTGATCAGCGGCATCCGGTTATTGGCGACATCGTATTCGAGATCGGCGTTGATCAGGCTCAGGCAGCGCTTGCCGGTGCGCGCGTTGGCGACCCATTCGCCTTCGTCGATGATCCTGCGGCACAGATCCAGATATTGGCGCATCAGCCGGCCGCCGATTGCGGCGCCGGCCGCGAGCGCGACAGCCATAGCAGCAACAGGCCGAGGACGAGCATGGGGATGCATAGCAATTGACCCATCGTCATCCAGTCGAAGGCGACGAAGCCGATATGGGCGTCGGGTTCGCGGGCGAACTCCGCGAGGAAACGAAAACAGCCGTAGCCGAGCAGGAACATGCCCGACATCGCGTATTTGGGTCGGGGCCGGGAAGAGAACCACCAGAGCAGCGCGAACAGCGCGAAGCCTTCCAGCGCCATCTGGTAGAGTTGCGAAGGATGCCGCGCCAGGGCGTCCACATGGGGGAAGACCATGCCCCAGGGCAGTTCCGTCGGCCGCCCCCACAATTCGCCGCCGATGAAATTGCCGAACCGGCCCGCGGCCAGCCCGAGCGGCGCCGCCGGCGCGACGAAATCCGTGACCGCGAAGAAATCCCGCCCGATCCGGCGGCCGTAAAGCCAACTCGCCAGCAAGACGCCGAGCAGTCCGCCGTGGAAGGACATGCCGCCTTCCCAGACGCGCAACAGCCACATGGGATCGGCCAGGAAGCGGTCGAAATTATAGAAGAATACCGAGCCCAGCCGACCGCCGATCACGGCTCCGAGGGCGCAATGGAACACCAGGTCGGAAACCTGCTCGCCGCTCCAGCCGTCGCGCCGCGCGCGCAGACTTCCCAGCAACCAGGCGGCGCCGAAGCCGACGATATACATGATCCCGTACCAATGGATGCTGAGCGGTCCGATGGCGAGGGCGACGGGGTCGAAGTCCGGAAATGTCAGCATCGGGCGGATGTCTGGATGCGATGGGCCTGTCTCGCGAATGGCGGGAATGGTAACACCCGGCCGTCAGTCGCCGCTATCCCGGGCGTCGATCTCGACGCCGTCATGCACCAGCCGGGTCGACCAGGGCACCGGATTGCGCAAGGCGTGGTGAGCCATGCATGCGCCCTCGGCCTCTTCCGGCAAGGCATGGATTCTTGCCGGCGCCTCCGCGACCAGGTCCACTTCGAACCGCAGCGGCGCGGGCGGCCGCGATTTCCGGAAAGGCTCGGGGCCGAACTGTTCGGGCGCGGGCGCGCGGCCGGCCTGCTCGCCGACATGGAAGTTCCGCTGGTGAAATTTCATGTTCAGGTTTCCATTGCTTTTGTGTTGCGGCAATGAATAATGCCATGGATGGAATTGTTCAGGGGATCCTCGGCGGCCGGGGCCGGAAACTTCGGCAATTGCCGCGATCAACATGCCGGCTCCGGAGAATCGGCCGTTCCGCCGCCGGGGCCAAGTCGCCGGTATCGCCGATCATGTGCCTGATCATCGTTGCCCATCGCATGTCCGAAGAATACCCGCTCGTGGTGGCGGCGAACCGCGACGAGTTCTTCGACAGACCGACGCGGCAGGCGCGCATGTGGCCGGACGGCGCCATCATCGCGGGCCGCGACCTGCTGGCGGGAGGCGTCTGGCTCGGCGCGGGTCTTGACGGCCGCTTCGCCGCGGTGACCAATATCCGCGAGCCCGGCCGGACCGGCGCGAGTCCGCGGTCGCGGGGCGAATTGCCGCTCGACTATCTCGCCGGAGAACTGCCGCCGGCGGAGTATCTCGAACGCAGCTCCGGCCGCTTCGACGAATATGCCGGCTTCAACTTGCTCGCGGGAGACCTCGACTCCCTTTATTGCGCCAGCAATCGCGCTCCCGGAATCCGCCGGGTGGATTCGGCGATCATCGGATTGTCCAATGGCCCGCCGGATTCGGAATGGCCCAAGGTCGCGCGGGGCAAGCAAAAGATGGCGGACCTGTTCGCCCGGGACGCCGTCCTGGATTGCGACCTGCTCGTTGCACAGATGCATGACCGGAACACGGCCGACGCCGCCGACCTGCCTGATACCGGGATCCCGCGCGAGCAGGAAAGCCGCCTGTCTTCGATGTTCGTTCCAGTCCAGCCCGGCGGCTACGGCACTCGCTGCATCAGCGCCTTCATCCGCCGGGGCGATGGCCTGTGCCGCTTTTCCGAGCAGAATTTCAATGCCGCGGGCGAGGTCGCCGATCGCCGCTTTTTCAGCTTTTCCCTTGCGGCAATGCGCAATCCCCATGAGCGGAATTGTCCGGAGGATGCTCAATTGATGCGCTGCGAGCGCAGCAGCCGGTCGACGCCGGCCTCGTAGAGCGCCATATCCACGGCGTTGCTGATCAACCGTTCGTCTTCCATCTGCATGATCTTGCGCAACAGGTCGCGCGCGGCTTCCAGGGTCATGCTGCGAATCACCGATTTCACTTTCAGCAGGGCGGCGGCGTTCATCGACAGGATATCGAAGCCCATGGCGACAAGCAGCAAGGCGGCGCCCGGGTTGCCGGCCATTTCGCCGCAGATGCTGACCGGCTTGTTCTCCGCATGGGCCTGGTCGACCACGAATTGCAAGGCCTTGAGCACGGCCGGGTGATAGGAGGAAAACAGGTTCGCCACGCGCGGATTATTGCGGTCGACCGCCAGCAGGTACTGGGTCAGGTCGTTGCTGCCGATGGACACGAAATCCACCTTGCTCGCCAGCGTTCGGGTCTGATACACGGCCGCGGGCAATTCGATCATTACTCCGATCGGCGGGAAAGGCAGTTCCGCGCCTTCCTGCAACAGTTCGTGATACGACTTGCGAATCAGGCCGACCGCCGTTTCAACCTCGCGCACATGGCTGATCATGGGCAACATGATCTGCAGGTTTCCCAGGCCGATGCTCGCCCGCATCATGGCGCGCACCTGGGCCGTGAATATTTCCGGGTGATCGAGGGTTACCCGGATGCCGCGCCAGCCGAGAAAAGGGTTGGCTTCGACGATGGGGAAATAGGACAGCGCCTTGTCGCCGCCGATATCGAGCGTGCGCATGGTGACGGGCTTGGGGGCGAAGGTCGCAAGTTGTTCGCGATAGAGTTCGGTCTGTTCCTGTTCGCTGGGAAAGCGTTCGGCGATCAGGAAGGGCACCTCGGTGCGAAACAGTCCGATGCCTTCCGCGCCCTGGTCGATCGAACGCAGGACATCGGACATCAGGCCGGTATTCACCCACAAGGAAACCCGGTGCTTGTCCGCCGTTTCGCACGGCAGATCCTTCAATCCCTCCAGGCCGCGGGTCAATTCTTCCTGCTCGCGGATAGTCCCGCGAAATTGCTCGAGCAGATGTTCGGAAGGGTTGGTGATCACCTCGCCCTTGTAGCCGTCGATGATCAGCTGTTTGCCGTCGAGTTGATGGAAGGGCAGGTCGACGGCGCCCATGACCGCGGGCGTGCCCATGGTGCGGGCGAGAATCGCGACATGGGAGTTGCCCGACCCTTTCACCGAAACCAGGCCCTTGAGCTTTTCCTTCGGCACTTCCACCAGGACCGAGGCGGTGAGTTCCTCGCTGATGAGGATGGTGTCTTCGGGATAATCCGGCTTTTCGGGCTTTTCCTGTTGCAGATGGGACAGCACGCGCGCGCAAAGATCCTTGATGTCCACCGCGCGTTCCCGCATGTATTCGTCTTCCATGCGTTCGAAGGCGCGCAAGTGTTCGTTGGCGACCCAGGCCAGCGCCCCCTGGGCCCAATGGCCCATGCGGATGCGTTCGACCACTTCATTGCCGAGCGCGTCGTCGTCGAGCATGCGCACATAGGCGTCGAACAATTGCCTTTCTTCTTCCGCGAGCTGGTCGGCCGCCCGCATGTTGAGTTCCTGCATCTCCATGCGCACGGCGTTCAGACAGGAATTGAAGAATTCGATTTCCCCATCGATATCGTCGGTCATCCGTTCGGGGATATGGCTCAACTCGGCGTGCGGGGAAACCACGACCGAAGTGCCGATGGCGACTCCGGCGCAGCCGGACACGCCGGCGAACGCCGTATCGAAAATCCGCTGTCCGGAAGGACTGATGCCCTCGATGGCGCCGGTCGCCTCGGCATGGGCGATCACTCCGGCCAGTTGCGCGGACAAGGTAACCAGAAAAGCTTCCTCGCCTTCGTCGAAACGACGCCGCTCGCGATGTTGCGCCACGAGCACGCCGAGCACGGAACGATGGTGGATGATGGGCACTCCGAGGAAGGCGTGAAAGGCCTCCTCGCCGGTATCTTCCAGAAACCGGTAGTTGGGATGCCGCTGCGCGTCGCGCAGATTGACCGGTTCGGCGTGCTTGGCGACGAGGCCGACGAGGCCTTCGCCGATTTCCAGGCTGACCCGCCCCACCGCTTCCTTCTTCAGACCTTCCGAGGCCATCAGCACGTGGCAATGGAAGTCGCGGTCGAGCAGATAGATCGAACACACCTGGGTGTCGAGCGCTTCCCGAACCCGGTTGACGATGATGTCGAGCGCCGATTGCAAGTCCTTCGCCGTATTGACTTCCTGGACTATGCTGCGGAGTCTTTCGAGCATGCTTCAGGTATCCTCTGAATAATTTCATCCTTGGAATTATTCGTTGCCGCCAGACAAAAGCGCGGTTTTGTCCTGCTCGCGGATGCGATGGCTTGCGCCAGCGAATCCGGCGGCGCTCTTTATGTGTCGCGGGCAAGCTCCGACTTGATCAGAGCTTGACCAGGCATCCTCTGAATAATTCCATCCATGGAATTATTCATCGCCGCAAGACAAAAGCGCGGTTTTGTCTTGCTCCCGGATGCGATGGCTTGCGCCATCGAATCCGGCGGCACATCCATGTGCCGCAGGCAAGCTCCGACTTGATCAGAGCTTGCCTTCGGCGCTTTGCTGGATCAGCACTTCTCCGGCAGGCCGCGCCTGTTCCTTTTGCCTGGCGCGGCCGTTGACATATTTGTCGCGCGCGCCGCGAAACTCCGCCAGCGCTCTCTGGTAGACCTCGCGCTTGAACTGCACCGCGCGCTGCGCCGGTTCCCAGTAATCGATCCAGCGCCAGTCGTCGAACTCGGGCTTTACGGAGCGGTCGAGCCTGATCCGGCTTTCGTCGCTGTTCAGGCTAAGCAGGAACCATTTTTGCTTCTGGCCGATGCAAGGCTGGCCCGGCACCCGCCGCACCAGATGTTCCGGCAAGCGATAGCGCAGCCAGCCCCGGGTCCGTTTCAGGATGCTGACATCCGCCCTGTACAGGCCGACTTCCTCATGCAACTCCCGGTACAGGGCCTCCTCGAACGACTCCCCGAGCTGCATCCCGCCTTGAGGAAACTGCCATGCGTCCTTGCCCACGCGTTTGGCCCAGAGCAGGTTCCCGGAGCGATTGCAGATTATGATGCCTACGTTCGATCTGAATCCGTCCGAGTCCAGCACTTTACTTGTTTCCTCGTTCGAATTGCGGCCATTGTTTCACAACAGGCCGCCTCCAGGCAAATCCGGAACTGGCCGAAGATCGAGACAAAATATATAATTTTCAGCATGTTAAAGAAGCCCTGTCAAATCGGGACTTGGCTGGGCACAAGCCCGTGGTACTAGAAAGCACCGCCGGATTCGACGGCGCGAGCCATCGCCCGCGGGAGCAAGACAAGACCGCGCCCCGATTTCGCGGCAATGCGCGGTTCCATGGATGGAATCGCGCGGGATACCCGGATAAACACTTCAATGGTGCTCCATGAAACAGCGGCTGGCCTTGTTCGATCTCGACAATACCTTGCTCGCGGGCGACAGCGACCACGAGTGGGGCGAATTCCTGATTTCCCGCGGACTGGTCGACGAAAAGACGCACCGGGAAACCAATAACAGATTTTACGCGGATTATGTCGCCGGCACGCTCGACATCCATGCCTGGCTGGCCTTCGCTCTCGAGCCCTTGCGCGGATTCGGCGCGCGGCGGCGCGATATGCTGCTGGCAGAGTTTGTCGAGCAGCGGGCGCGGCCCATGGTGCTCGAAGCCGGACTGGAACTCGTGCGCGAACACCGGAAGGCGGGCGACTTGTGCGTGATTGCGACCGCCACCAACGATCTGATAACCCGGCCGATCGCGAAATTGTTCGAAGTGGATGTGTTGCTGGCGACGGAGGCGGAGCTCGCGGACGGCGCCGTCACCGGACGCATTCGCGGCACGCCTTGCTTTCAGGCGGGCAAGGTCGAAAAGCTGCGGCAATGGCTCGCGCGAAACGACGGATATTCCGCGCCGGAAGACAGCGTGTTCTATTCGGATTCGATCAACGACCTGCCGTTGCTCGAACTGGCGGGAGAGGCGGTTGCGGTCGACCCGGACGACCGGCTCAGGCGGGTCGCCCGGGAAAGGGGCTGGAAAATCCTCAGCCTGCGGCCGCCGGAAGCGGCCGGTCGGGACTGACGGCGCCTGGGTATCCTCTGAATAATTTCATCCATGGAGTTATTCATTGCCGCAAGACAAAAGAGTGGTTTTGTCTTGCTCGCGGATTCAATGACTTGCGGCGGCGCACCTGGAAATCCATTCAAGACAAAAGCGCCGGACTGCGTAGAAACCCGGGAATGGCGACGATAGCGGAGTTACCGCAGCCGCAAACCGCGACACGACGCGGTCTTGCCGACAACAGCAATTCCCGGCGGCGCTTTCACGCGAGATCCGGCGCGGTTTCGTCTTGCTCCCGCAGGCGACGACTTGCGCCGTCGAATCCGCGCGCCCAAAGGAACTCCGCCCGCAGATGGCGCCGGCCCAGCCTTCTTGCCGGCGCATCCGCGCACATGGGAGCTCCGGCAAATCGGGGCTTCCCGGTCAGATAGTCAGCGAGCGCGGAAATTGCGCGTAATTCTCCCAGCGGCTCACTTTCTCGGGAAACTCTGCCGGCGTCGGCTGCACATTGCCGTCGATGTCGGTGACGCGCGAAACCAGGGTATGGTCGCCGGGCGCGGGATCATCCCAGTTGAAAGTGAACAGTTTCCAGGAATACCGCGTGTTTTCCTCGCTCAATTCAGCGAGTTGCCAAGGACCGCCGTCGATGCTGACCTCGACGCTGCGCAACGGCGTGCCGTCGTTCAGCGCGAAGCCGAGCACGCGATATTCGCCGCCGAGTTCGGTAACTCTCACGATCGCCGACTTCAACTGGATCGCGGTAACCGAATTTTCCACCCAGCGTTCCTCGCCGCCCACCATGACGCGCTTGAGAGTCACATAATCGCGGCCCATGAACCGGCCCATGTAACGGGTATCCTGGACGTGGATCTGGGTCAGCCATTTCACGTTGGAGACACCGTACCAGCCGGGCACGAGCAGGCGCAGCGGCTTGCCGTGAAAGACCGGCAGCGGTTCGCCGTTCATTTCCCAGGCCAGCAGGTTATCCGGCCGCATCGCGTCGGCGATCGACATGCTGCGCGCGAAAGCCTTTTCGACTTCTCTTTCGCGGATTTCCTCCATGCCCTTGTCGGCGCCGAAAAACACCACTTCCCTGGCGCCTTCCCGGATGCCCGCTTCCTGCAGCATCGCGCGCAGCGAACAGCCGCGCCAGTTCGCGTTGCCGATCAGGCCGTTGAACAGGCCGGGGCTGTTGCCGCCGCATTCGAAACCGGCTTGCAGGTCGACCGCTTCGCGCCGCATCAGTTCGTCCAGCGTAAATTCGAGCTCCCGGTCCACCATGCCGGTAAGCCGCAGCCGATAGCCGGCGTTGTCGATTTCCGGCTGCCCATAATGCTGCACGACGTAGAAGTCGTCATTCGAAGTGATGTGGGACGTGATCTGCCGCGTGTCCTGGTAATGCGTCGCGCCGGGACGCTTCTCCCTTACCTGGAAAGCCTCGGGGACATCTGTGAATGGGATCAGACGTTCGCCCTGGGCCAATGCCGGCAGCACCCAGCCGGGCGCTGTCGCGGCGCCGGCGGCGAGCATGCCGGCCCCCTTGAGAACCTGTCTGCGGCCGCTGTCGTGAATATCGTGTGGATCCATCTGGAACGCTCCGGTCTGCGTATACTCTTGGGCGAACCATAACATATAGCTGCCGTCTTGTGCGCCTTCGCGGCATGCGCCGCGACGGCCCGGCATGCGGGCTATTTCGATGAAAGGCCGCAACGCTCGCACACGAGGCGTTCTCTGAACAGTTCCATCCATGGAATTATCCATTGCCGCAAGACAGCCAGGCCTCGGCATATTCGAAAATCGAACTGCGCCCCGCCGCATGGCGGCAGCGACCGACCAGACGGGTCTCTCCGGCATGGTCGATATGGATTTCGATGCTCTCGGCCATGACGACCTCCTTGTCTTTGCGGGGAATGGATTACGATTTTAATTGCATTATGTTAGTGTCCCCGATTGCGTGATCTCGAGGGCTGTGTCCATGCGTTAGCGGACGCATTGTTTCGACAATGGCCCGAGAACAAGAAACAAGCAAAAAAAGCCGAAAAAGATGAGCAGCAGAATAAATGCGAAGTTTTCTCCGATAGCTCTGGATGTCAAGAAGAATATCCGTAAATTGCGCCTGCAGGCTGGGTACTCCATGAATGAGGGCGCAAGGCTGCTCGATATCTCGCGCAAACAGCTTGAGGATATCGAGACGGGGCGGAGCTATGGTTGCCACATCGAGCTTGAGCTGCTGGCCAAGATCAAGGTGGTATACGATGCCTCGATAGACGAGTTGATCGGCGCCTTGCCGGGCAACACCGGTTCGGAATATTTTTCCAGACCTCGCAAACGCATCGGATCCAGGGGCAGGTAGGCGCGCTTCGCGCGACACCCGTCGCAGACCTTGGCGGGTCATCAGCCCGTCGCCCTGATTTGAACTGAAGAAGCTTCTGGTGTATACTTCAAGGTTTTGATTTGAACCTAGCGAGGAACTGATGTCGAGCAAATCGAAGAGAAAAGCGACCCCGCAGACCAGCCGGGAAGACTTGGCCGAACATGTCGCGGCCTTCTTGAAAGCTGGCGGCAAAGTGCAGCAAATCCCTACCGGGGTAAGCGGTCAGACTTCCACCAGCGGCCCGCGCCAGATCGTCTTGAGCCACAAGTCCAGTTCCTGATCAGGTATCCCGGCGGCCCTCGTCACCAAATTTCGCCAGGCATCTCCTGAATAATTCCATCCATGGAATCATTCATCGCCGCAAGACAAAAGCGCGGTTTTGTCTTGCTCCCGAATAATGGCTTGCGCCGTCAAATCCGGCGATGTCCTTTTGCACCGCGGGTTTGCACCGCGGGCATGCGCCGCAGGAAAGCTCCGACTTGATCGGAGCTTTCCTGACACTCCCGCAAAACCAGGGGACGCACGGTTGCGCCTCGCCGTCGCAGCAATTCCAGCAATCCGTCCTCTCTCGGCATATGTCCGACGCCGACCAGAACGAATTCTGTGTCGGCGTCTTCCAGCATGGCCATGATCTGGGGCAGCCAGTTGCGGTTGCGCCGAGCGAACATCGCCGCATAATCTTCCGGGAACCGTTCGGCCATGTCCGCCAGCATGGATTCGTCGACCCGGTCGATATCTCCCGCGCGCCAGGCGCTTGCGACCTCGTCCATGGAGTCTTCGAGCGTTGCGACCTGCGCCAGAAAATCGGCGACCATCGCGTCTTCGTTGCCTTCTCCGAGTTCCGCGAACAGCCTGGTCTGGAACTCCACCGTTTCCAGCGCTCCCAGAGTCAATCCGTCGCGACTCGCCTGTTCCAGGAAATGCATCTCCACGCCCCGCGGCCCGAATCCGATGTCGCCCAGTTCGAGGAAGAGCACCGCGGTCGTCGCCGGCCCCGGCCTCAGATTGTCCAGCGCGCCGGGCGGCATGCCGAATTTTCCGGCCAGCGCATAGAATTCGGTATAGACTTCTTCGCTCAGTACGTTTTGCAGGCTGCGTCCGTCGCGGTAGCTGGAAATCCGCAGGAAAGCGGCCTGGCGGGCCGGATCAAGGACCTCGTCCAGGTCGACTTCAAAATAGATTTCGTCCGCGGCGGCGTAGGCGCAGTCGAATTCCTCGGGCAACGGATAGTCCGATTGACGCAAGGCGTGGATCGTTCCGCCGAGATACAGGAGGTTGTCGCCGTTGGAAACTTCCCAGACCGAGGCGTCCGCCTGCGCCGCGCGAATTTGCGGCAATAAAATGGCGAGCGCGGCGATAGCGGCCAGCGCAAGGCGGAATGCGCGGGATTGCGGACAAGTCTGATTCATGTCGATTTTCCTGAATTGAGGAGCAGCACACTTTACCGCCGGATCTTCCGGCGGCGCGGGCCCGAGATCGATAGGAAAGCTCTGATCAAGCCAGAGCTTCCCTGCGGCGCATGCCCGCGATACAAAAGAGCGTCGCCGGATTCGACGGCGCAAGCCGTTGAATCCGGGAGCAAGACAAGACCGCGCTTTTGTCTTGCGGCAATGAATAATTCCATGGATGGAATTATTCAGAGAATACACAGGACACCGCGAGCGAAGAAATTATTTCATCTTCATCGGCTCGGGCGCGGACATCCGGAATAGACCGCGATGCGCGGAGATTCATTATGTCAAAACTGCTGTTCCGATTGCGACACGTGCCCGAGGATGAAGCGGACGAGGTGCGCGAACTGCTTGAAAGTCACGATATCTCGTATTACGAGACCTCGGCCGGGCTCTTCGGAATTTCCTTGCCCGCCATCTGGGTCCGCCGGGACGAACAGTTCGAAACGGCGCGCCTGCTGATCGACGAATACCAGGAAGCGCGGCGCGACCGCATCCGGGCGCAATATCGCGCAGCGCGAGAAAGGGGCGAAGCCCGCACCGCGTTCGACAGGTTCCGGGAAAATCCGGCGCGATTCCTGGCCAGCCTCGCCATGGCCTTGCTGGTGCTGTATTTTTCGGTGCGGTTTTTCTTCAGCTTTTGAAGCACGCGCCTGAATGGAACTTGCCCTGACGTTGGTTTTCGCGTCAAGCGATTGATTCGAGAAGATATTTGCGCAAACTGACTTGCCGCCTGATTCGATGGCTTGCGCCATCGAATCAGGCGGCAAAACAAAACCATGCTTTTGTTTTGCCGCAATGAATAATCCCATGGATGGAATTATTCAGAAGATACTTGGCAGAATGGGTTGGATGAGCAATGTTCTTTGTTGAAAGGCCATCATTGGCGTCTGGTCAAATCGACGGGGACTGCATCGCGCGGCTGGGCGACGGGGTCGCCCGGCATCGAGCGTTCCAGAAAGGTTATGCTGTCGTAAAAGTCATCAAGCGCCACGAATATGCCGTTTTGTTCCGCCCATTCCCGCATTCGGCGATTGCAGCTATGCCGCCACGATAACACCTCGATTCGCCATCCCCGCCTATGCATGCGTTCGAGGTCGGCATGGAAGCCGACGCCGTCGCTGAAGCCGCTGCCGTCTCCGGTCAGCAACACCGCTATACCCGGATTTCCGTTGTAGTCAAAGGCATCACGCAACATCGCGGTTTGCAGGGTTTGATCCACCCCCCGTTCTCTACCTTCCAGCGCTCCTCGTTCCAGCAACTGTACGGCCACCCCCTCGTTCTCCAACCGATTCCATATATGCCTGAGCTCCGGGGGAACCGATCCGACTGCGATCGCGTGCTCGATATTGCGGCCGGCACGGGCCAGTTCCAACAGATTACGAAAGTTGACGCGCACGCGGTAATACGCAGTTTGCCCTTCGCGTTCTGCCGCGATGCTGCGAGCACTGATGAAAATGTTCGAATTGTCCCAGTAGATGAAAACTCTTTCCATTGCGACTCCCTTGGTTCGCTCCAGTCGACCCGCCGTTCTTCTGTCTGCCGCTCAATGCATACGCAGGCAGGTGTGACTGCCGACTCACAACGAGACAGATGATGAATCTCGCCAAGCGTAGCCGCCGCTCTCGCAAGGCAGGCACCCTGTCGGACCGCGGCAATATCTTGAAGCGAAGCGCATGCTTGCGGCTGATGATGCGGGCAAGCCCCTCGCCGCGATTGCCTTGGCATCAATACCATTCGCCCAAGGCTTGCCAGCAAGGCGGCAGAAAAAGACGCCTTTTGCCACGATCAGAATCACCATCGCGACATCAAGCGGAGCTTAGATGCCTGAGGGATATGGCGCAACCTTCGGAGTTGTCCAACCTCGATTCCCTGATTTTCCCGCACGATCGCCTCAAGCCGCACAGGACAACCCGTCCGCGAGCGGCTGCCCGTCCTTCGCAGCGCTCCGGCAGCCACAGGCAGCGCCACACCGACAAGCCACTGTTCACGTTCCGCACACTACCTGCGCTTGGGGAGATTTCCTGAAAACATGCGATAGTGTAAAGTGGCGCAGGTCATTATTTCGAGGCGATCAGGCAACACGGCCCGGGAGCGGCCGGTGCGGTGCGCGTCTTTCGGTTGCGTTGGGCGAAGAAGATCGCATGACTATCCGGGAAATGGCGCAAGGCATGGATGTCTCTGCGGCTTGGGCGGTTCGGCGAGCGGCGCCGGAGTTCATGGCGCGGCGCGGAAACGAGCAAGGATCGCCATCGCCGGATCCGGATGGCCGGGCCCTTCGAGAGGAAAGGAAGACAGTGACAGCAATGTCGAGCGCTATCGAACAGGCTGCGTTCCCGACCGCCGGCGACGAGGCTGAAGGAGACTTGGGACCGAGGCCCTGCGCCGGCGCCGCGATGTCGGCGATGGAAAACACCAGCCGCGCAAACGCAAAGGGAGCGGACTGAATGGCTTCCTTTCGCTTCTTGCACGCGGCGGACATTCACCTCGACAGCCCCTGCAAGGGACTTGCCGGCCAGGACGGCAAGGCGGCGGAGCGCGTGCGCGCGGCAACCAGGGAGGCCCTTGACCGACTCGTCAGCCTTGCGATCGAAGAGCAAGTCGATTTCCTCATCATCGCCGGGGATCTCTACGACGGCGACTGGCGCGATTACAACACGGGGCTGTTTTTCGCGAGGCAGATGGGGCGGCTGAATGCTTCCGGCATTCCCGTTTACCTGCTGCACGGCAATCACGACGCGGAAAGCCAGATCACCAGGCGGCTCGACCTCCCGGACAACGTGCATGTTTTCGGGACGCGCAGGCCGGAGACTTTTCTTGCGTTGAAGAACGCAAGCGCGGCGCTTCACGGCCAGAGCTTCCGACAGCGCGACGTCACCGAAAATCTCGTTCCCGATTATCCGGAGCCGGTGTCGGACGCCTTCAATATCGGCGTGCTTCACACCGGGCTCGGAGGCATGGGCGGACATGCGAATTATGCGCCCTGTTCGCTCGAAGACCTGGCAAGAAAGGGCTACGACTATTGGGCGCTGGGGCATGTGCATCAGGCGACGGTGTTGCATGAACAGCCGCACATCGTATTCCCCGGCAATTTGCAGGGGCGGCATGTACGCGAAACCGGAGCGAAAGGCGCATATCTGGTTACAGTGAAAGACAGCGAAATCACAGGTCTCGAAGCAATGCCGTGCGACGTGGTGCGCTGGGCCGTATTGTCGGTGCCGCTGGAGGATGCGGCCAATATGGGCGATGTGACCGACAATGTTCGGAAAGCGCTGGAAGCCGCCGTCGCCGATCAGGCCGACGGCAGATTGCTCGCCTGCCGCATCAGGCTGGAAGGACGCACGGAGGTTCACGCCCAACTTGTCGCTTCCGAGAGGCAAGTTCTGGCCCAGGCGCGCGCCGACGCGTCGGGTCTTGGCGATGAAATCGCCTGGATCGAGAAAGTCGTGATCGCCACGGAGGCGACCGTTGATCCGGAAATTCTTGCGCTGCGCGAGGATGCTGTCGGCGCGCTGCAGCAAATGTTGCAGGCCGCCGCGAGCGATGAAGCGCTGCTTGCGGAGATCGAAGAGGATATCGGCGCCCTGGTGCGGCGCCTGCCCCACGAGATCCGGGCGGATCTCGAAGACCGCGTTCTGAAGGCGGCCGTCGAAGGCGAATACGCGGAGCTGATCGGCGAGGTTGCGCCCTACCTTTCAGCGCGCCTGGTCGCCGGGGAGAATTAGGCGTGCGGCTGGGACGACTTGATCTGATCCGATATGGGCACTTCACGGACCGGTCGTTCGATCTGCCGGCCGCCAGGTCGGACTTCCACGTGATTTTTGGACCGAACGAAGCGGGCAAATCCACCGCGCTGGCCGCGATCGGGGATTTGCTGTTCGGCATGCCGATGCATTCGCCGTACAATTTCCTCCACGACTACGCCAGCATGCGGATCGGGGCTGTGCTCGAAAACGGCGACGCATCTCTGAAAGTGCTGCGGCGCAAGGGAAACAAGAACACATTGCTTGAACCGGACGGTTCGCCCGTCTCCGGCGGCGAGAGCGTCCTGACGCCCTATATCGCCGGCGCGGACCGTTCCTTCTTCGAGCGGATGTTCAGCCTGGATCACGTGCGCCTCGAGGAGGGCGGGCGCGAAATCCTGGAAGCCAGGGACGATGTGGGACAGACATTGTTTTCCGCGGGCGCCGGTATCGTCGGCGGGTTGAGGGAGCGCCTCGGCGAGCTTGCCCGCGAAGCGGACGAATTGTGGAGTGCGCGGCGCGCCAGGCATCGCAAGTTCTACATCGCCGACGACAAGCTTGCGGAAGCTCGAAAGGCGCGGCGGGAGCAGACGCTCACCGCAAGTACCTGGCGGGATCTCAAACGAGCCCATGAAGATGCCGAGGAAGCATATTCGGAGATCGACAAGAGCATCAGGGAATGCGCCGCGACGCGCAATCGTCTGAGCCGAATCCGTCGCGTGTTCCGGGATGTGCGCCGCAATCAGGAGCTCGACGGCGAACTGGCGGAACTCGGCGACATCATTGCGTTGCCGGAGAATGCCGCGCAACTGGCGGAGGAAGCCGAACGCAAGGAAACCGAGACGTCGACTCGCATCGCAACGTTGCGGGAGCAACTGAAGCTTGCCGAGGATAAGCTGGAAGAGTTGAGCTTTGACGATGCGCTTGTTCAGCGGGCTGAAGATATTCGGCAACTTCACGAAAGACGGATCGAAATACGCGGCGAAAAAGCGGACCTGCCGAAGCGCGAAGCGGAGCTGCATGCCGCCGAACAGGAGTTGCGAACCAATGCCCGCGAGCTTGCATGGACCGAGACAGCGGCGGCGCTGGTGAAACGCATCCCGACGACCCGCGCCAAGGTCGGCGTGGTGCGCGCGCTTCTTAACCAGAGAGGCGAACGGGAGGCTGAAGTCGCGAATCAGACCCGCCTGCTGGAAGAGTCTCGGGAGTTGCGCGACGACTTGAAAAAACGGCTGAACGAGACCGGCGACCCCGCCGACGCGTCCGGCCTGGCCATAACCCTTAGGACTGTGCGCGAACAGGGCGACATCTCGGGCCGGGTCCGAAACGCCGGGAAAGTTCTGAAAGACGCGCAGGGACGCGCGGAACGCCGGCTTGAGGCCCTCAAGCCCGGCGTCATGGAGGAGCAGGCGCTGACGGCCATGGCCGTGCCCGCGCGGGCGGAGGCGCAGGCATATCGGGACCGCGAGGAGGACTGGAAGCGGCGCCGGCGGGATGCGAAGCAGCAGATTTCGTCTGCCCGACAGGAAAGGGATGCCGCAGTCAAGGCGCTGGAGCGCGCGGCGCGGGATGAGCAAGTCGTCGCGCCGGAGGCGTTGGACGCGGCCCGCCGCCGCCGGAATGCCTTGTGGGCACTGGTGAAAATCAGGCATGTGGACGGCGAGTCGATTCCGCAAGCGCGGGCGAAGGGATTCGAGGACGAACTGGCGGACCTGGCCGGCGCGTTCGAGCCGGCGATGACCGACGCGGACCAACTCGCCGATCAAAGATTCGACCGCGCCGAAGCCGCCGGCCGGATCGCGGAAATCAACAGGAAGATCCGGGAGCTGGAAACACGGCTGGAACAGGCCCGGGAAAACGAGGTCGAGCTCGTCGGGGAAGGAGAACAGTTGCGGGCCGAGTGGTCATCGATGTGGGATGCGGCGCCCTTTGATCCCTTGACCGCCGAGGCGATGCTGGAATGGCTCAATGCCCGGGCAGAGGCGCTGGAGGCCATTGACGGACGGGCGGAAGCCGCGGTCGCGCTGGACGCATCTCGCGACGAAGAACGCGCGGCCCGGGAACAGATACTTGGCGAGTTGGCCGCGCTGGGCATTGCTGTGGCCGAGCTGGAGAATGACGGCCTGAACGTGATCATCGAGCGGGCGGCGGAAGAACAGCGCCGGCAGGAGTCGGCGGCGGCCAGGAAGGATGATCTGACCAGGAATTTCCAGGCCGCGGCCGGGGAGGCGGCGCGGCGAGAACGGGAGCTGCAGCAAGCCGTCGAGGCCTTGGACGAGTGGCGGGAAAGATGGACGGCGGCGCTTGGCGAGCTTGGATTGGCCAGGGACACGGTGCCGGAAGCGGTCAGTTCGCAAATCGAAACTATCGACCGGATGCGAGAGACAGCAGGCAGCATCAGATCACTGCGGCATGACCGCATAGACAAGATAAACCGGGACGTGGCCGACTTTGAGCAGGTTGTCGGGAAGCTGGCCGGGGAAGTGGCGGACGACTTGACGGGGCAGCCGGCCGAAGACGCCGTTCTGGAACTTGAAAGGCGTCTGGCCGAGGCCGAGGGCATTCAGGAGCTTCGCGGGCAAACGACCGAAGAAATTCAGCAGCTGACCAGGCGAATCAGCGAGTTGGAAGACGAACGCCGGGAATCGGCGATGTCGATCTCGCATCTGATGAAAGCGGCCGGCGCAGCGACCAGGGAAGCGCTGGAGAGCGCCATCGAGCGATCAGACCGGCAGCGGTCTCTCATGAACGAACGGCGGCAAGTTGCCGAGAAGCTCCGGCAGGACGGCGACGGCAAGTCCCTTGAGGAACTTGAGGACGAATGCAAGGACATCCTTGTTGATGGAGTCGCGGCGGACGAAGCTTCGGTCCAGTCCAGGCTGGAGGACTTGCAGACGCAGCAGGCGGCCGCCGCGGCAGAACGATCCCGGGCGCGCGAGGCATTTCAGGCAATCGGCGGAAACGATGCGGCCGCCCAAGCGGCGGCGTTGGAGGAAGAAGCGCTTGCCGAAATGCGGGAAGTTGCCGAACGTTATGTGCGCGTGCAGACATCGGCCATACTTCTCCGGTGGGCGACAGAGCGTTACCGGAAGGAAAAACAGGGGCCGCTGCTGAAACGCGCGGGCGAGCTGTTCGCGATCATTACCGAAGGCTCGTTCGCCAGTCTTCAGGTCGAGTTCGACGACCAGGACAAGGCATATCTGACAGGAGCGCGGCCGGGCGGCGGCATCGTCCCCGTGTCCGGCATGAGTTCGGGCACCGCCGATCAACTCTATCTGGCGTTGAGGATAGCGGCGATCGGAGATTATCTGGAACGGGCGGACAAGCTGCCGTTTGTGGCGGACGATCTGTTCATCAATTTCGATGATGACCGCGCGGCGGCCGGCTTCAGACTCCTGGACGAACTCAGCCGGAAGACGCAGGTGCTTTTTTTCACCCATCACCAGCACCTTGTAGAAATAGCGCGGAAAACCCTGGACGCTTCTGTCAACCTGGTGCGCTTGACCGACCTGGAAACGGCGGGGGGCTGAGTATTCTCTGAATAATTCCATCCATGGAATTATTCATTGCCGCAAGGCAAAACGCGGTTTCGCCTTGCTCCCGGATTCGGCGGCTCGCGCCGTCGAATCCGGCGACGCTCTTTTGTATCGCGGGCATGCGCCGCAGGGAAACTCTGACTTGATCAGAGCTTCTCTGAAAGAGACTCCAGACAATTGTCGCTTTCGGCGGTTTTCAGGTTTTTGCGTGCTTTCCTGTGTCTCGATTTTTCTGAAGCAGAGTGATGCGCCTGGTTGCCGGTTTTGCTTCCCGAGCTTGAGCGCTGTCCCGCGCGACATCGAAACCGGTATTTCGGCGCGAATTCGATCAGCTTGTGAGTCTGGAGTCCGGCGCTCGGGAGAGTCGCGACGGCGGAGGTCGGCGCGGGTCGGCGGGCGCCGTTCCGCTCACGATCATCTGCCGCAACCGCCATTGATCTTCGGCCGCGAACTCGCCGAGAAAGTCGATCTCGCCCGCATTCAGCACCGCCAGCGGCGCTCCGTCGCGATATAGCACGCGATTTCGCGTCAGGCGCGGCAAGGAGCGCTCGGGCGTCAGCAGTTGCAGCAGGTTCAGGGGGTCGGCCGCCGATAGCGCGAAATGACGGGTCGGACGTTGTTCGCGGCCGAATTTGCGCAATGCGTCGACGGTTTCGCCGCGGGCGAACTGCTCGCCCGGCAATCCGGCAACGAACCTGCCGCCGCGCAGTTTGCCGCGCAATTCCTGCTTCCGCAGCGCCGCCGACAGCACTCGCCAGGGCGGAGCAAGGGTTTCCCGGGCGAGCAGCGCGCGGCAGACCACGCCCCAGCGATCAAGGTAGATCTCGAGCAGGCGTTGCAACTGGTTCTCGTCGAGCGCGTTCCAGTCCTGGGGGCGGCGCCTGGTCGGGGACGGTTCGGCAGGCGGCGGGAAGGTGTCGAGCAGGCTCCAGCGGCCCGCGTCTTCGATGTCGAAAGCAGGCGCGCGCCGCCGCCGGCCGCGGGACTTCCTGTGTTCGGGAAGCAGCAATGCGCGCAGTCCTGTCCAACTGTCGCTGCATACCCGGCCGAGACTGACGAGTTCGGCCAGGCCCTGTTCGACTTGCGCGCGCAGCAGGCCGGTCCCGGCCTGGAGCTGGTCGAAAAAGCTCGCGCCATGGGTTGCCAGGTATTGTTCCGCGCGGCGGGCTTCGGCGCCCGGCTCGACGCGCTCCCGCGTTTCGGCCCGGGCGCCGGCAAGCGCCCGCCAGATGTCCAGATTGCTCCGCGTCGCCATGGTTATCGGAGTGGTCTTGATCGGACTGCCGCCGCGCGGCCGACCCGCGGGCAAACTGTAGCGGCCCCAGGCCAGCCGGCCGCTGACGCTGAGCAGATCCAGCCATTGCGGGTCGTAGTCGCCGATGCGGGCGGGGAAGATGCCGCTTTCCCAGCAAGCCGCAGGCGCGGCGACACCGTCCAGCAGCCGGACGCACTCCCGCAATTGAGACTGGCCGTCGAGCGCGGCAGCCGGCCCGGAAGCTTCGCAGGCGCGCAGATCATGTCGCCGGAACAGGAATTCGGTGAATATCTTCAGCGATACCGGCTTGATGCTCTTGCGATGCAGGTCGATGGTATGGCGATGGATGCGTTGCAGCAGGCGCCGCTCGCACCATTGCGTCGGGCCGCCGCGGGCGCCGGGAGAAAAATGGCCCTGCATGGCGAAACCTTCGGTTTGCAGGGCGAGCAGCGCGGCTTCCACCGCCTGCGGCGAGATGGAGCCGGCCCGGGCCAGTTCGTCGGCCAGCGCGGCCGCGGTCACCGGGCCCAGCCCGCTCAGGCGGCCGCGAACGATGTCGCGCAAGGCGTCTTCGGCCGTCCAGCTTTCTGCCCGCAGGAAGTCGGGGACGTTCGCTTCGGGCGCCGTTGCCGGGAACAGCGCTCGAAAGCGCGGCAGCATTTCCATCGCCAGCCATAGTTCGCCGGCCCGGCAGATGCGGCCTTGTTCGAGCAATTCGCCGGCGAATCGTTCGCCGGCGCTGAATTCCTGCTCCGTCATGTAGCCCAGCGTCAATAACGCGTCGTGCAATTCCTCGGCATTGTCCGTCGGGGGCCAGGCTTCGGTCCCGACCCGTTCGATCGCCGCTCCGTCGAGCAAGCTGAAGTCTTCCGTTTCGGCGGGGTCGAGCCAGGAGCGGTTGCGGATGGCGTTCACGCGGCGTTCCTCGAAAGGCGCATCGTCGAGGAAGGCATAGGGGCGCGCGTTGATGATCTCCTGCGCGAATGGCGAAGGCTCGCGCAAGTCGCGGCTCGCCAGCGCGAGCCTGCCCTGTTCCATATCCCGCAACAGGGCGATCAGGCCATCGATATCCATGGCTTCGGTCAGGCAATCGCGGACGGTCTGGACCACCAGCGGATGATCGGGAAGCTCGCGGTCGCCGGCCAGGTTTTCCTGGCAGGCGATCTGGTCCGGAAAGACATGGGCGATGAGATCTTCGGCGTCCATGCGCTGCCATTGGGGCGGCACCCGCCGGCCGTTGCGATTGCGCTGGATCGCCAGCGAGCGGGCGGCGTTCCAGCGCCAGCGCACCTCGAACATGGGCGCGTCCAGCATCGCCTGGATCACGACTTCGCGCACGGTCTCGCTGTTGAGGTAGCGGAATACTTCGTCCAGCGGGAAACTGTGGACCGCGCCCAGCGACAGCACGATATTGTCCTCGTTGGCCGCCGCTTGCAGTTCGAAATTGAAGGTCCTGCAGAAACGCTTGCGCAGGGCCAGCCCCCAGGCCCGGTTCAGGCGACTGCCGAAAGGCGCGTGGATGACGAGGTGCATGTCGCCGACCTCGTCGAAAAAGCGCTCCATGACGATGGTTTCGCGGGTCGGCATCACGCCCAGGCCGCGCCTGCCGGCATCGAGGTAGTCGACAAGTTGCGCCGCGGCGGCGGGATTCAGTTCGAGTTCGCCGCTCAGCCAGGCATTGGCGGCCGCGGCGCCGCCGTCAGCCAGCAATCCCGCCAGCTGGCCGCGCAAGCCGGAAACCGCCTCGGACAATTCCAGGCTGCGGCCAGGCCCTTCGCCGAACCAGAAAGGGATCGTCGGGCGCGCCCCCCGGGCATCGCGAACCCGCACCTTGAGACCGTCTATCCGGATCATCTGCCAGCTATGGCTGCCGAGGGCGAATACATCGCCGGGCAGGGATTCCAGCGCGAAGTCTTCGTTCAGCGTGCCCACGACCACGTCCTGGGGGTCGAGCACGACCTGATAGTCGAACATGTCGGGAATCGCCCCGCCATTGGTCAGCGCCGTCAGTTTGGCGCCGCGCCGCGCCCGGACGCGGCCGTTGACGGCGTCCAGATGCAATAATGCGCCGCGCCTGCCGCGCCGGGTCGTATATCCTTGCGCCAGCATGTCGATCACATCGTCGAACTCGGAACGTTCGAGGTTCCGGTAGGGCCAGGCCCGCCGCAAGAGGGCGAAAAGTTCATCGAGTTCCCGCCCTTCGTCGCTCATGGCGGTCTCGGCGATGATCTGCTGGGCGAGGATGTCGAGCGGTTTCTCCGGCACGCGAATGCAATCGAGTTCGCCGGCCCGGACAGCGGTCAGCAAGGCCGCCGCTTCGACGAGTTCGTCCCGGCTCAGGGGAAAGAGGACGCCTTTCGGCGTGCCGTCGATGGAATGGCCGCTGCGGCCCACGCGTTGCAGAAAGGCGGCGATGCTCCTGGGCGAGGAGATTTGCGCGACCAGGTCGACATGGCCGATATCGATTCCCAGTTCCATGGATGCGGTAGCGACCAGCACTTGCAACTGTCCGGATTTCAGCCGCTGTTCGGCGGCGAAGCGCTGGTCGCGGCTCATGCTGCCGTGATGGGCGCTGACCGCGCTTTCTCCCAGGTGTTCGCCGAGGGCGAGCGCCAGACGCTCCGACAGGCGGCGGGTATTGACGAAAACCAGGGTGGTGTCATGCGCCTGGACGAGGTCGATCAGGCGCTCGTACAGTTCCTCCCAGACCTCGGCGCTCATCACGGCCGACAGCGGCGAACCGGGCACTTCGACCGAAAGCTCCATGTTGCGGCGGAAGCCGGAGTCGACGATCTCGCAAGCGGCCTTTTCTCCCGCGCCGGCGCCGGCCAGAAAACGCGCGACGGTGTCGACGGGCTTTTGCGTGGCGGATAGTCCGATGCGCTGCAAGCGGCGGCCGCCGGCCCGGCCGACCAGATCTTCCAGGCGCTCGATGGAAAGCGACAGATGGGAGCCCCGCTTGTCGCCGAGCATGGCGTGAATTTCATCGACGATCAGCGTCGATGCGGAAGCCAGCATGGCGCGGCCGCCGGCGCTGGTCAGCAGCAAGTACAGGGACTCCGGGGTCGTGACCAGGATATGCGGCGGATGCGCCGTCATCTTGCGGCGTTCGGCGGCGGGAGTATCGCCGGTGCGAACCGCCAGCCGAATCTCGGGCGCGGCGGCGCCGCGCAACTCGGCGATGCCGGCAAGCGGAATCCGCAGGTTCCGATGAATATCGTTGTTCAGCGCTTTCAGCGGCGAGACATACAGGATCTGCACGCCCGCCGCGAGTTCCTCGCCCTGACCCACAAGTCGGTCGAGAGCCGCGTAAAACGCGGCCAGGGTCTTGCCGCTGCCGGTGGGCGCCGCGATCAGGGTGTGACTGCCCCGCCGGATCGCGGCCCAGGCCTCGGCCTGCGCCCGGGTCGGCGCCGCGAACCGCTGCTCGAACCAGCGCCGGCAAGCCGGATGGAATTCCTCGAGCGACATCGAATCACTCGCCCCGCAACCATGGAAGTCCAGACTCAAGGTAGTGAACGCCGCGCATTTTTGCAATACGCCCGTTCGTGCTGTATATGCGATCGGGGAAAATCCCCTGATTCCCTGCCGGGGGATCTTTCAGACGGAAGATCGGAGAAGCCCTGATTACTCAGGGTCGGCCTGATTACTCAGGGTCGGCCTGCGGCACGAGGATGCGCAGTCGTTGACTGCGGAAGAGACGCGGAAAGAGGTATCGGCAAGGTCGCCGAAGCGGCTATGGTCAGGGCCATGACACCCTTGGTTTGGATCGGGGGCAAAGTCGGGATATACTCTGCCGGCATCGGGGAGTTCTCATGCAATCCTGGCAGTTCCTTGTCGAAAAAGAACTTTCTCGGATGCGCCGCCCCGATGTATTTATTCCGGCGAGATTCGGACCCGGTCGGCATCAACGAGAAGAAAGGCATGGCGGGCGCTGAACCACTCTTGAAGGAGGACAACAACGCCATTCTCCTCGATTCGGTCCAGGCGGAGTTGCTGGACGAATACCGGCAGAGTCATTCCGCGCCGTGGATCATCGGGTACTCGGGGGGCAAGGACAGCACGCTGGTTGCCCATCTCGTCTTCGAGATGCTGCTGGGGTTGCCGCCCAGCCGACGGTTCCGCCCGGTGCATATCGTTGCCAATGATACGCTGGTTGAAAGCCCGCTGGTGGCGCGGCACCAAGTAGAAAGTCTTCGAGAGATCGAGGCGGCGGCCGTCGCCTTCGGACTTCCCATTGTTACCAGGATTACTCGCCCGGCACCGAATCAGTCGTTCTGGGTGAACCTGATCGGACGCGGCTATCCCTCTCCCAATCGGTCGTTCCGGTGGTGCACCGACAGGATGAAGATCCAGCCGACAAGCCGGTATATCAAGAGCCAGGTGAACGAAGTCGGCAGAGTGATTCTGCTGCTGGGCGTGCGCCGGTCTGAAAGCGCGATCAGGGGCAGGATCGTGAGTCGATACGACAGCGGCGAGCGGCTGCACCGGCACGCTGATCTGGCCGGGTGCATGGTGTTCCGGCCGATCGTGGAGTTGTCTACCGATGATGTATGGGAGTTCCTCGCGAGTACGCCGCCGCCCTGGGGTGGCTCCTACGGCAAGCTGATCCAGCTTTATCGCGACGCGACCGGCGGAGAATGTCCCGTCGTGACGCAGAAGTCCGATACCATGTCCTGTGGCGGAACGACATCATCCCGATTTGGTTGCTGGACATGCACGGTCGTGGCCAAGGACCGGAGCCTGGAAGGATTTGTAGAATCAGGCTTCAAGGAATTCGGACCGCTCCTCGACTTCCGCGACTGGTTGGCCGTGATTCGCAATGATCCGGGCTGCAGGCAGGCACGTCGTCGAAACGGCTACATCACGACCAACGAAGACGGAGTACTGATTCCCGGGCCGTTCACGCTTCAGGCCCGGGCAGAAATTCTCAAGAAGTTGAGGACGGTTGAAACAGTGATCGGGCAAAGTCTGATCAGTCAGGAAGAGGTGGACCTGATCCATGAGCTTTGGGCGCGGGAAATAGGCACACGCTCCGAGACGCGATCAATGCGCGTCCGGGAAATCCGGAAGGGTAGATAAATGCCTCGCAATATGGTGGTCCTGCTGGACAACGCGGAAGGACGGGCGATGGTGAAAGAGACTTGCCGGTCGAAAGGTTTGTTGTTCGCCGAATTTCAGGAGTTGGTGCAGGTGGAGGTCAGGCAGACAGGCAAGCAGCGACGGGCGGGCCTGTGGGATTCTTTCGACGATATTCTCGACCGCATTCAGGTTGATGATTGAAAGCGATGCATATTTCCCGGATTGCAGTTCGAGACTGGAAGTCCTTTGCAGTTGCGAGCCTTGAATTTCCGGCACCGATGCCGGATGCCAATATTATTTTGATCGGCGCGCCGAACGGATACGGCAAGACGAGCCTGTTCGAGGCCGTCGTGCTTGGCATGTTCGGCCGCGAGGGGCTGCCGCTGATTGCCCGATCCCCATTCGCGGGCAATGACCATGAGAAGCTCGCCACCTCCTACAAGACATTCCTGGAAAAAGCTCTTCACAGAGGCGCGAGGGATGCGGGACGGAATTCTTGTTCGGTGAAGATAAAGTTCGTCGACGACGATGGCGACCCGTTGGAAATCCAGCGAATCTGGCACTTCAACGATGCCGGCGCGTATCGGCCTCAGGATGAAGAAGTACATATCTACTACGGAGAAACGCGGAAGGCGGCCGGCCCTGGCGGGCTTACCGGCAATGATCGTCTGGTGTGGTTTCGGGACTACATTGCCGAGAATTTGCTTCCTTTCACGCTGGCGCATTTTTTCATGTTCGATGGCGAGCAGGTCAGTGTTTTCGCGGAGAGGGAAATGTCGGCGCAAGTGCGCGCCGGCATCGAAGGCCTGTTGGGTATTCCCTTGCTGAAGCAGTTGGCCAAGGACTTGCGTGCCTACGCCGAGGTACGCCGCAGGGAGTCGCCGCACATTTCAGACAAGACCATCGGGAGACTGGAGTCCGAACGCGATCAATTGACCGGCGATCTCGAAAAAGAGACCGCTCGCCTGAGGGAAATCGAACCCGCTCTCGCAAGACTCAAGACAGAACGGGAAGCGCTCACGCGCGAGCTGGCCAGCTTCGGGGCCGGGTCGCAGGCATTGCTCCAGGAGCAGATTGAAAAGATCAAGAACTATGAGCGCTTGATCGAAGACAAGCAGTCCAGACTTGAAGACCTGCTGGTCAAGGACATGGCGCTTGCGCTGTGCGGCATCGAACTGCGCAGGAGGTTGGGCTGCCGGCTGGAATCGGAGATGATCCGCGGCCGTTGGGAAAGCGGCAAGAGCCAGGGCGATACCAATCTTGAACGTTTCCTCGGCGCTGTCGAGGTCGGGATGGATTCGATAGATCCGGCCCTGACCGAGAACCAGCGGGGCGCGGTCCTGAAGGCAGCGCGGGATGCTTGGGAAAAGCTGTGGCATCCTCCGCCGGAAAACTCCGCGGCGGACTATCGCCATCCATTTCTGAGCGACCTTGAACGAGAGAAAGTGATGGCGCGGCTCGAAGAACTGGATGCTCTCGATGCCTTGATCGTTGTCGAGTTGCTCGACCGCATTGCCGCCGACCGGGACAAACTGCGGCGCGTTCAGGAAGAGGTTTCACGCACGGAAGCGATAGCGCCGCATGCAGATTCCAAGCGCAAACGCCTGCTGGAACTGAATACGGAGATTCAGGAATTGGACCAGAAGATGGGAGCGTTGCGACGCGATATAGCGTCTCTGGAGAGTCAGATCAATCACAAGAACACCGAACTGTCCAGAATGGCGGGCCAGTGGGATGCTGCCAAGCCGGCGACGAGGCGGGCGCAGCGGGCGCTGCAGGTGTCTTCGATGGTGGATGAGGTTGTGACCAAGGCGGTACCCAGCCAGATCAAGGCGATCGCCAGAGCGATGACAAAGGCCCACGCATTGATGGCGCACAAGAAAGGACTGGTCGAGCGAATCCACATTACCGAGCACTGCGATGTGCAACTGCTCAATGCGGAAGGCGTCGATGTGCGTGGCTACGATCTCTCGGCGGGCGAGAAGCAAATCTTTACGCAGTCGCTGATTTCCGCAGTGTCGTCGGTTTCGGGCCGGGCATTTCCGATGCTGATCGATACCCCGCTCGGAAGACTCGATATCGAACATCGCAAAGGGGTGTTGAGGCATCTGGCCGACAGGGGTCATCAGGTAATCCTGCTGTCCACGAATACCGAGGTCGTCGGCGAGTATCTGCGGGAAATTGAAGCGCAAGTTCAAAAGACGTACCTGCTTTGCTTCGAGCGGGTCGGCGAGGTCGGGCAGTCGACGGCGCGAACCGGTTATTTCGACGAGAGGGTGAAGGCGGCTTGAGTATCTCGCTTGTCGAAACAGCCGGCGCAAATTTCCGGACGGACGAGAAGAGCGACGCGCTGAACACGATCTTCATGCGGCGCCTGGGCATGCGCAAGCGTTATTTGCCGGCGCGGCTGGCGATCTCGCGATCTTTGGCCGTGCCGGGACCGCCAGCGTTGCTGGACGAGAATTGCGATCCTGGGAAAGTGATCAAGGGAGATACGCTGTTCGGAACAGGCGCGGACCTTTCGACATGGCTGTCGTTGATAGTGGAGCGTTCCGAAGCAAACGACATCGATACCCAGAAGCTGATCTCGCTGGTCGGAGCGCATTGGAAGCGCGGCCTCCAGTTGCTCGACAAGGAATGGGGGCATGCCGAAGAAAATATGGCTCAATTCGTCAAGCGGCTGGTCGAGGTCGCGGAACTGCCCTCCTCCGGCGGCGAACCCTGTCGCAGGGAAAGCCGGCCGAGGTCGCGAATTGTCTCCAGCGGTCGGATAGACGTGCCGGTTGGGGAAATCTCGAAGGAAGTCGGGAACCAGGAACAAGTGGTCTGGAGCTTGAACGAAAAAGGAGGATCGCCCCACAGCGCCATCATGGGCGGGGTGGGCACCGGCAAGACGCGAACGGCGGTCGCGATGTTGAAAGCAATCCGCGAAAAGGCGTCCGCGCCGCTGCTGGCTTTCGATTTCAAGGGCGACTTGGGGACAGATGACTCCGGGGGCGGATATCAAGTCGATGCATTGTTCGAGGCAGAGGTGCTGCAGCCCCCGCGGGTGCCCATTCCATTGGATGCCTTGTCTTTGGCGTCGCCAAGCGCGATTGATGTCGCGGAAGCGGCTTCGCGGTTCCGGGAATCATTTTCGAGGCTGAAGGGCGCGCGGCTGGGAGACCGTCAGCGCACGATGCTGCACGAGGCCGCCAGCCGGGCCATAGCGAATGAGAAGCCCTGTGAGCTTGCGCATATCCGGGATGAATTGACCGGCATCTATGACACCGAAGGTCTGAACCACGACGGCGCGATCTCGACGATGATCGAACTATGCCGATTTCCCCTGTTCGAGCCGAGATTTGATCCTGCATCCTTTTTCGGGCGAAGCTGGCTCATCAAGCTGCCGCCGAACGTGTCCGACGACAGCAGGATGATCGTCGTCAATCTCGTACTGGACGCGCTGGACCACTACCTGAACGGCCTGGCCGACGCCGGCACCGGCCCCGACGGCTCGCGAGGACTCCGCATAGTCTGCTTGATTGACGAGGCGCATCGAATTCTCGGCACCAGGTTGCCGGCGTTGTCCAACATGATACGGATGAGCCGGTCGAAGGGCGGCGCTGTGATGTTGATTTCGCAGTCCCCGGACGATTTTTCGGGCGAAGATGACGAGTTTTTGTCGGAAATGGGCCTGGTCGTTGCATTTTCCACCAATGCGCCGCCGCGCAACGCTGCGCGCATTCTGGGCAAAGGCGCCAATCTGGGCGCGCTGAAAACCGGAGAGTGTTTCATCAAGCGTCGCGGGGACTCTGCCGCCAGAAAAATCAGATCGTGGTGACACCCTATGCTCCTCGCCGCGCGGACGCGTTCGGCGCGGCGGTTGACAAGCGGGCGGCTGGTCGGCAACCTTTGCGCCTTGGGCAATCTGATCGGCAAGGATGAATGGCGATGAACGAACCGGCCCCCGCCGCCGGCTTTTCCGGGCGTGTTTCCGACTGGCTGGGCAATGTGTGGAAAGAGAACCGCAACTTCCTGTTGTTGCTTTGCGCCATCGTGTTCTTCAAGAGCGCGGTCGCCGACCTCAGTTCGATTTCCGGCGCTTCCATGTTGCCGACTCTCGTCGACGGCGACAAGGTCTGGGTCAACAAGCTCGCCTACGACGTGAAAGTTCCCTTCGCCGGCGTTACCCTGGCCAAATTGTCCGACCCGACGCGCGGCGACATCGTCATCATCGACAGCGCCCAGGCTCGCAAGCGGCTTGTGAAGCGCATCGTCGGCGTACCCGGCGACCGGCTGGAGATACAGAACAACGCGCTGATCATCAATGGCGTTCCGGTCGACTATGAAGTGCTGTCGCGGGAAAGCGGCGCGCTGATCATCGAAGAGGCCCTGCCCGGACGCAATCATCAAGTCCGGCTGACCCAGTACCTGACGAACAGCTCCGGCCGCAGCTACGGACCCGTGGTCGTTCCCGAGGACCGTTATTTCGTACTCGGCGACAATCGCGACAGCAGCGCCGACAGCAGGGTCTACAGCTTCATCCCGCGCGATGAAATTATCGGCCGCTCGCGTTCGGTGGTATTCTCGCTCGACAGCGACAATTTCTATCTGCCCCGCGGCAGTCGATTCATGGCGGGATTGGAATAATTGGAATCAGTGAAGTTCTGATCAAGTCAGGGATTCCCTGCGGCGCATGCCCGCGGTACATGCCTGGTACTTTCATCGCCCCGAAAAGCAAAACCCCCGGCCGAAGCCGGGGGTTTTGGGTCTGCGCCGAATGCCGGCTGGGGAGGCTTTCCGGTTGTGGGCCGAGAAGCGTCGGATCAGATGAAACCCGCGACGCTCCTTATGTACCGCGAGCATGCGCCGCAGGGAAGCTCTGGCCGAATCAGAGTTTCTAAAACGAACCCAGCCCCATGGCGTTGTCGACGAAGCGCCGACGCATCGGCGGCAGCAGATCCAGCGCCAGCAATCCCAGCCGCCGGAAAGCGGAGCTGGCGGCATTGCCGCCGGAGAACAGCCTGACCAGCAAATCGGTGAACAGGATGGTCTTTTGCTGGTCGAATTCCCGCGCATCGAGATAGTCTTGCAGCACCGCCATGTCTCCCGGCCATTGTCCTCGCGCCGTCGCTTCGCGCACGACCCCGGCCAGCGCCATGCAATCGCGCAAGGCGAGGTTGAAGCCCTGGCCCGCGACCGGATGCAAGGTATGGGCGGCATTGCCGAGCAAGGCCAGTCCCGGCCGCGCCTGCTCGCTCGCCCGGCTCAATCGCAGCGGAAAGCAGACTCGCCTGCCGATGCCGGCCGCGCGGCCCATGCCCGGCCCGAATTCCCGTTGCAGGCGCGGCAGCAGCGCGTGCTCGGTCATTTCGACATATTCCCGCGCCCGCGGCTCCGACAAGGTCCAGACCAGCGAAGCGCGATGGATTCCGCCTGCTGCCGGCAGCGGCAGCAGCGCGAGCGGCCCATGTTCGGTAAAGCGTTCGTATGCGATGTTGCGATGCGGTTTCTCCAGGGCGATATTCGCGACCAGGGCATGTTGTTCGTAGGACTTCAGTTGCCGGCCGATGCCAAGTCGGGCGGCGATGGGCGACTTGCCGCCGTCGGCGAGCACGGTCAGCGCCGCGGCGAGCCGCTGTTCGGTCCCGTTCCGGCTCATGCGCAACTCCATGCCTTCGGGAACGGGCCTGGCCGAAGTCACATTGACCGGAGCAAGCAAGTCGATGTGTTCCGAGGCGGCGATCCTTTTCCGCAACGCGGCGCCGAGCACATGATTCTCGACCACATAGCCGAGCGCTTCCCGCCCCTGTTCGCGATGGTCGAAACTGACGCCGCCGAGATGACCCTGGTCCGATACTTCGATGCGGCGGATCGGACAGGGCGCGGCGCCAAGTCCGGCCCACACGTCCAGCGCTTCGAATATGCGGCGCGCGCCCCAGGAAAGCGCTGTCGAACGGGTATCGAAGCCGCCGTCCCCGCTGCCGGGAGAGGCGGCTTCGGCTTCCGCGACCAGCACCGGACATCGCGGACCGGCGGCCGCAAGCGCGAAACTCGCACCGACGAAGCCGCCGCCGACCACCGCGACGGGTCGTTCATGCGCATGCCCGACAAGAGACATGGCGCGCTTCAGGCGGCCGCCATGAAGGCTTCGATTTCATCCATGCCGCGCGGCGCGCCTTCGCTGAGCATGCGATTGCCGTTCGCGGTAACGAGCACATCGTCTTCGATGCGCACGCCGATGCCGCGCCAGCGCGGCGCGACATTTTCGTTGTCCGGCGCGATGTAGACGCCGGGCTCGATGGTCGTCACCATGCCCGGCTCGAACGGCCGCCAGTCGGCGCCGATCCTGTAACTGCCCGCGTCGTGGACATCGATGCCGAGCCAATGTCCGACGCGATGCATATAAAAGGGCTTGTAGGCTCCGGTTTCGATGATTTCATCGGCTGCGCCCGCGAGCAGCCCCAATTGCAGCAGCCCGTCGACAATCTCGTTCACCGCGGCCTGTTGCGGCGCGTCGCAGGATGCGCCGGGGCGCACCGCCTCGATCGCCGCGGCCTGGGCTCGCAAGACGAGCTGGTAGATCTCGCGCTGTTCGGGGCTGAAACGGCCATTGGCGGGAAAAGTGCGAGTGATGTCCGCAGCGTAATGCTGATATTCGCAGCCGGCGTCGACCAATACCAGATCGCCGTCCCTGATCCGGGCTCTGTTATCGACGTAATGCAGGATGCAGGCATTGGCCCCGGCGCCGACGATCGAGCCGTAGGCGGCGGCGCGGCTGCCGTTGCGCAGGAAGCAATGCAACAATTCGGCTTCGAGTTCGTACTCGCGCATTCCCGGCCGACAATGACGCATGACGCGCCGATGGCCTTCGGCGGAAATCCGCGCGGCTTCCCGCATCAGCCGAATTTCCTCCTCGCTCTTGAACAGGCGCATCTCGTGCAGCAGATCGTCGAGCAACAGCAACTGCCTCGGCGCCGGGCCGCCGTGGCGGGCTTGCTCGCGCGCGACGCGAACCCAGCCCATTACCTTCTCGTCGAAATCCGCCTCGTGGCCGATGCGATAGTGAATCCGTTCCCGGCCGGCCATCAGTTCCGGCATGATCCCGTCGGCTTCGCCGATGGGAAAGGCCTGGTCCACGCCCAGGGTTTCAGGCGCGGCGTCCGGGCCGAGCAGACTGCCTTCCCACAATTCCTTGTCGGGATCCTTCGGCTGGCAGAACAATACGACTTCGCCCTGCTCGCGCCCCGGCACCAGCGCCAGCAAGGCGCGGGCTTCGGCAAAGCCGGTCAGATAGAAGAAATCGCTGTCCTGGCGATAGGCGTGATGCACATCGCGGCTGCGCACCCGCTCCGGCGACGCCGCCAGCAGGGCCACGGCGCCGGGCCGCAAGCGCTCGATCAGCGCCGCCCGGCGACGGCTGAATTCTTGTGGATCGACAGTCATGATTGCTCCGCGATGCGCCCGCAAGCATAGCGGCAACTGGACGCAAACCCAAGCAAGGCGAGGATGCCAGGCGACGCCCCTCGTTATTGACCCTTTCGGCAAGCGGTTCTATAGTCGCGGGGTGGTTCAGGCCAACTCCTCGCCTCATGGAAAAAAACCGAATCGAAGCATTGCATGGAAAGGTCGACGCCTTGATCGCCGTTTGCGGAAAGTTGCGCCGGGAGAACCAATCGCTCAGGGAGAACGAGCGAAGCCTGTGCGCCGAAAAACGGCAATTGCTGGAGAAGAACCGCGAAGCCAGACAGCGTCTGCAAGGTATCCTGACGCGCCTGAAGGCGCTGGAAAACGCCTGAGCATCCTCTGCAAACAGTTCCAGCCATGGAATTGCCCATTGCCGCGAAAAACAAGAGCATCGCCATGACCGACGACAGCAATACCGTCTTGCTTACCATCCTGAACAAGAGCTATCGGGTGAACTGTTCGCCCGAAGAGCGCAGCGCGCTGATGGAATCCGCCCGTTATCTCGATGAGCGCATGTACCGGATCCAGCGCCGCGGCGCCAAGCTCGACCGCGAACAGATTGCCGTCATGGTGGCTTTGAACATCGCCCACGAACTGTTGAACAGGCCGCAAGGCGACCACGGCGGGCCGGTTCATGACGATGCCCGCCTCGCGCTGCTCGAAGACAGGCTGGACCGCGCCCTCGCCGGCGCGGAAGAGCCGCCGGGCTGATCCGGACAGGCGCCTTGCCATCTTTCCCATGGCCGCCGGGGCGATATATACTGTGTTTCCGGTTCCCTGGGGCATTTGCCAATCAAAAATGTTCTTGACCCGATAATTTCGCGACCGGAGGCCGTCTCGAAAGAAGCTGTTGCGCATGTCCGACTTTCGGAAAGCCTGAAGCTTCGCGAGGGCCACCACCTGAACCACAGGGTTCAGGGCAACTTTGGTAGCGGTGTCTCGGGGGACTGCCGCCCGCTTCGCGGAGCGATGCCGGCGTCATGCCGGCCAGGCTGTCTTGCGCCATGACGCAAGAGCAAGAGCTGGATATCTTGCGCGGCCGGTTGCGTCGGCTCCGGCGCCGCCTCTCGCCCGCGGAGCAAGACCGCGCCGCCGCGAGCCTGCTTGACAGGATTCGCGATCAGGAATTTTTCCGCGCCAGCCGGCGAGTCGCTTTCTATATGGCTGTCGCTGGAGAAATTTCTCCGGCGCCGCTGTTGCGGCACGCGCTCGACGAAAGGAAAACCTGTTTCCTGCCCGTGGCGGCGGGCGCGCGCGACCTCCGCTTCGTCAGTTACGAAGTCGGCTCCAGCCTGACGGAAAACCGTTGGGGAATCCCCGAGCCGGCGGCGGGCAGGCATATCGAGCCGCGCTCGCTCGACCTCGCGTTCGTGCCCCTCACCGGCTTTGCCCGCGATTGCGCCAGGCTCGGCAGCGGCAAGGGCTTCTACGACCGCGCCTTCGCCTTCCGCCTGACGAATCCGCAGCCCCGTCCCTTGCTCGTGGGTCTGGCCCATGCATGCCAGTTGCTCGAATCGCTGCCGGTCAGAGACTGGGACGTGCCGCTCGACGCCGTGGCCACGCCCGAGCGGATTTTCCGGCGCGAGGGCGGCGGCTGAACTCGCGGCCGGATATGCGCGCGCGGGACTTCCCGGGGCCGCCGCGCCCGGAGGAAGCCGCGCCGCCGGAGCAAGATCAGAAGCGGTAGCGCAGGCCCAGGAATCCGGCTCTCGGCGGCGCCGCGCCGAGGAAGATCGGCATCTCGAAATCCTCGATCAAGGGCACTTCGACTTCGCCGGGGTCTTCGCCGAGCAGGCCGAAGGTCTCGAATCCGGCATCGAACAGGTTATGGACCTGGGCGTATAGCAGCAATTCGTCGTTGACGCGATAGCGGGCGCCGAGATTCACCAGGGTGTAGCCGTCGATGGCGTCGAGCTGGTTCGACTCGTCCCCGCGCAGGTATTGGCCGCTGTTGGCGATCATGTCGAGCGACAGGGTCAGGCGCTCGTCGAGGGCGTAGTCGGCGCCGAGCTTGAATTGATGCGCCGGAATACCCGGAATGCTGTCGCCGGCGAGCACGGTGATTTCGCCTTCCTCGTCGGCGAAATCGTGATTCGGGCTCAGCACCTGGAAATCGTCCTCGAAAGTGGCGCCGACATAGCTGTACGCCGCGAACCAGCCCAGGCTGCCCAGGTCGCCGGCGAGATTGCCTTCGACGCCTTCGCGGCGAGTGCGGTCGACATTGGCGAACAGGCCGGTGGCGCGACCGGTGGTCTGGAACAGGATGTCGTTCCTGTTGTCGGTGCGGAACAGGCTCAGGCCATAGCGCGTGTTCTCGCCGAGCATGCCGCGGGCGCCCAATTCCAGATTGCGGGCGACGACATCTTCCAGCGGCGGGTCGGCGAGGAAGGCATTGGGCAGCCGGCATTCGAATTCGACCTCGTCGGCCTCTTCGCCGTTGGCGGCGGCGTATTCCGCCGCCAGTTCGTAGACATGCTCGTTGCAGGCGAGTTCGATCGGCGTCGGAGCGCGGCTCGATTCGCCCAGGGAAGCATAGAAATTGTGGTTTTCATTTGCCTGCCAGGCAAGGCCGACGGCGGGATTGACGCGCGAGTAGGCGTGGTCGCCGTTCAACTCGGGCCTTGCTCCCGACAGATCGCGCAGACTCACCTCGGTGTTGTTCGAGCGCGCCGAAAGCGTCAGCGTCAGCGTCTCGCCGAGATCGGTCGCGGCGGCGAAATAGATGCTGGTCGATTCGGTTTCGGTATGGACCAGGGTGGCTTCTTCGTCGACGAATGTGCCGGTGCCGAGCCCCGCGGTGAGGCGGCTGCGCGGATCGATCTCCGCCAATTCCACCACCGAGTCGAAATCGGACTCGCCCCGGCGCCAGGCCGCCCCGAGAATGACGCGGCTGCTGTAGCCGAACAGATCCGTTGCCGCGGTCCATTGGAAATCGGCGCCGCGGGTTTGCTGGCTGCGGTCGCTGATATTGTTGATCGCCTCGTCGGACAGGATGCCGGTGCCCGAAAGTTCGTCGTCTTCGAAGTGTTCGATGTCGAATGTTTCGTCTTCATCGAACATTGCGGCGATTTCGCCGAGGAAGTCCTCGAGCGCTTCGGCGTCGGCGAATCGACCCCGGCAGACATCGGCGTCGTCAAGGCCGAATTTTTCGAGTTCGTCTTCTTCCAGGCCGCCGATCAGCGCTTCGCCTCCCGCGGAAAATTCGCAAATGCCGAACTCCGAAGCATCGCCGTTGAAGGAATGGGTATCGTTGCGGCGCAGGAAGATATTGCCGGCGAAGTCGCCGCTGTCGCTGATCCGGCGGCTGAAATCGAGGCTGACCATGTCCATGTCGTGAGCGGTGATGTCGGGGCCGGTGAAGATCGCCGCCCGGTCGATCGCCAGCAGTTCCACCGGCGCGGCGCCATTGCCGGTCAACTCGGATTCGCCGCGCTGGTAGTTCAGGTTCGCCTGGCCGGAATCGCCGCGCCAGCCGAGCGAGCCGTAGACATTGAAGGCCTCGGATTCGGAATGGTCGCGCCAGCCGTCTTCGCGGAAATCCTCGAAGTTCAGGTAATAGCCGAAAGAGCCGTTGTTGCCGCCGAACTCGAGACTGCCGCGGCGGCGGCCGAAGGAGCCGGCGCTGAAGTCGGCTCCGACGCCTTCGCGGCCGAAGCCGTCTTTCATGTTGACGACCATGGAACCGCCGAGACTGTTCAGGCCGAACAAGGGCGTCGCGCCGCCGGTCAGCGCTATGTTGTCGATGGCGGATTGCGGCAGCAGATCCCAGTTGACCGTGTCGCCCAGCGGCTCGTTGATGCGAACGCCGTTCTGGTAGACGGCCATGCCCTGGGCCAGTCCGAGCAGCGGGGAAACGGTGAAACCGCGATATTGCAGATCCGGCTGCAATGGGTTGTTCTGGGCATCGTTGAGGGAAACGCCGCCGAAGGCGCCGCGCAGAAAATCGGCGAGGCTGACCGCGGCGGCGGCGGCGAGATCCTCGGCGGCGGCGGTTTGCACCGGATAGGGAATCTTGCCCAACTCCATGCCGGCGTCGGCAGGCGCCACGCCGACCACGACGATCTCCCGGGCATCCTGCGCCAGGGCGGAAGAGGCCAATAGCAAGCTGGCCGCGAACAATCGAAAATTCCTCATGCGGACATCCCGTTTCATTTTTCCATGCCCCGGACGAGGCCGATCAAGCGCATCTTATCCCGTCATTCGGGACTGGCGCCAGCAAGGGAAGCCCTGATCAGGTCAGAGCTTCCCTGCGGCGCATGCCCGCAGTACAATAAAGAGCGTCGCCGAAGCCGGGAGCAAGACAAAACCACGCTTTTGGCTTGCGGCAATGAATAATTCCATGGATGGAATTATTCAGAGAACACCTGACGAATTCGCGCCGTTGCCCGCGCGGGCGGAGGAAAAATGGCTACCTGGCTGGTAACCGGCGCAAGCCGCGGATTGGGGCTGGAATTCGTCAGGCAACTCGCCGACAGGGGCGAGCGCGTCATCGCCACCTGTCGCGGCGACCACTCGATGCGCGGACTCGACGCCCTGTACGACACGCGCGAGAATTTCCAGGTGATGGAGCTTGAGGTCGCGGACGACAAGTCCATCGCCGCCCTCGGCCGGCAACTCGAGGGACAGGCGATCGATGTGCTGATCAACAATGCCGGCATCTACGGCTCCCGCGGCCTTTCCCTCGGCAAACTCGACGGCGACGACTGGGCCGAAGTCATGCGAGTGAACTGCATCGCGCCGGTCCTGCTCGCCCAGACCCTGTTGCCGAACCTGCGCCGGGGAAAGGCGCGCAAACTGGTATTCATCACCTCCAAAATGGGCTCCATCGCCGACAATCGCGGCGGCGGCTCCTACGCCTACCGCAGTTCCAAGAGCGCCCTGAATGCGGCGGTGAAAAGCCTGTCCGTGGATCTGGCGGGGGAAGACTTCATTTCGGTGGTGCTGCATCCCGGCTGGGTGCAGACCGACATGGGCGGCCCCGACGCGTTGATCGACGCGCAGACCAGCGTCAGCGGCATGTTGCGCGTGATCGATCGCGTCGGGCCGGTCGATTCCGGCAGCTTCTTCGGCTACGACGGCAGCGCCATTCCCTGGTAAGGGATTTGCTCCGGCCTGTCGATGCGACGATCGTTGATTGTTCCGCTGCTCGCCGGCCTGCTGGCCGCGAGTCAGGCGGGGCCGGCGCGAGCCCACGGCAGCGTCGCGCTCGAAGATGACCTGTGCGTCATCGATATCGGCTTCCTGACCGCGCATTTCACGATCTTCCAGCCCGAAACCCGAGGCGCGGACGAATTCTGCGAGGATATCCCCGCAGTCGCGCGCTCGGTGTTCGTCATGGAATACCTGCACGATCTGCTGCGGGAAATGCAGGTCGATTTCCGCATCATCCGCGATGAGACCGGCTTTGGGCGTTTCGCCGACCGGGAGGATATCCTCGCCATGGGAGACCTGGAGCCGTTCACGGTTTTCTACCAGCCGCCGTCGACCGAACCCAGCGGCTACTATCGGGCCAGTCACGAATTCGCCGAGCGAGGGGGCTATATCGGCATCGTCACCGCCAGCCATCCGACCGAAGCGCGGGACTACCAGGCCGTTTTCTTCTTCCGCGTAGGCCGCGACTGGGGCAGCTTCCCGCTGTTCATCGCGCTGATCATCTTCGCGCAACTCGGCTATTGGGCCGCCAGCGGCGGCTGGCGCAAGTCGCGCAAGACCGGTCAAGTATCCTCTGAATAATTCCATCCATGGAATGGTTCATGCTGTCTTCGCGATCATTCGCGGTCGCGAGCGAGCAGCGGGAAATCAGTGAATCCGCCGCGCAATTCCCGAAATTGCGGGCTGGAAATCCGCAATCAATGCTTGATGTTCTTTTCCCTTGCGTAATGCGAATCCGATTTCGCCGGCCACCAGTTGGCGGGCGGGCTCAGGGTCCAGGCGCAGTCTTCGGGATCCATCCAGGCGATGGGTTTGGCGCTGCCGTCGAAAATCGGAATAGTGCCGTCGGTGAACTTCCATTCGCGATTCGCCGCATCCTCGATCGCTTCCATCAGGGTCTCGCCATTGAGAGGGACGAGTCCGTCGACCGGATTGCTTGCGTAGTACTTCGCCATCTTTTTCTTCCTCCTTAACTTCTCGGTTTTTGGACTCGCGGCCGACCATGTATCCCTTGAATAATTCCATCCATGAAATTGTTCATTGCCGCAAGACCAAAGCGCGGTCTTGTTTCGCTTCCGGATGCAATGGGTTGCGCGATCAAATCCGGCGGTGTTCTCTTGTGTGCTGCGGGCTTTTGCAGCGGGCGCGCGTCGCAGGCTTGCGCCGCGGGTCTGCATCGCCGGAAAGCCCTGATTCAATCAGAACTTTCCCGGCGCGCGACGGCTTCATACATCCACACCGATCCCGAAGTGACGGCATCGGAAGAAGTCACCGAACCAGGGTCGCCGGCGCCGTATTTGCGCGCGAATTCGGCCAGCACGGGCACAATGTCGGGACCATCCGTGACGCGCTCGAGTCGCAGGTCGTAAAGGCTGCCGTCGACGCGCAACACGATGCGGGGGTCGTCGCCCATGTAGTGCGGCCATTGTTTCCAGATGCCGCCATACCAGGTCGTCATGTAGCCGCTGACCAGGAACAGTCGGCCGTCGTGGACGCCGACCCAGACAGTGCGCGATGTCGCCGGGTCCATGGTCTGGAATTCCACTTCCATGCGGTCGCGCAGAAAACTCCAGTCGTCGGGAACCGGAGCGGGTTCGCCGCTGCGGAAAGCGCCGCCGGGAATGACCGCCGAGGGGCCGTCGCCGAGGCGCATGGCGAGCAGGAATATCCAGAGGGCGACCACCGCGCCGACGATGACGATTACCAGCCACTTCAAGAATCTCGACATGCCGACGCCTCCCGTATCGCGTCTGTCCAATACCGCCCAGGAAGGCCCAGAATAACAAATCCGCCCGCGGCCTTGAAACGGATTTCGCCGCCGCGGGCACCGTTGAGCGCAAGGAAAGCTCTGATCAAGTCGGAGCTTGCCTGCGGCGCATGGATGTGCCGCCGGATGCGGCGGCGCGAGCCGCTGCATCCGGGAGCAAGACAAGACCGCGCTCTTGTCTTGCGGCAATGAATAATTCCATGGATGGAATTATTCAGAGAATACCAGGCTCAGGCCGCGGGCCGCGCCTTGTTGATGCGGTGCGTGATTTCCGAGAGTCGGGTCAGATTCTGCAAGGCCATCGGCAGGATCACCGACATCTCGATGAACTCGTAGGAATAGGCGACGATGGAAAATATCTCTCCCGGAGTGGCGGCGGTTTGCGTCGCGGCGAACCAGAGATTGAAGCCGAGCATGCTGAGCAGCACGATGAAAATCAGCGCGTAGACCGCGGATTCGGTATCCGACAGTCGCACCTCGTGCCGCCGCAGGCCGACCAGATGCGCCGCGACCCGGCGCAGATCCCGACTTTCCAGCGCCGCGACCTGGGCTTCGGATTGTTCGTTCAGATCGGAATTGAGCGCGAAGAAGCGGCGCGCCGACAAGGCGTAGATTCCCAGCATGACGGCGACCGCGGCGCCGGCGGCCAGGGCCAGCATGCCGTGAAAGGAAAACAACACCGCGATGGCGACGAAGACCTGGATCAGGCCGGTAATCGACAACGGCGCTTCCTGTTCGAGGAAGTCGACGAGTTCGCGTCCCATGAGCAGGCGCGCATTGGCGACCGATACGGCTTCATCGCCGGCGCGCCGGGCCTGGGCCCGGCCCAGCGCGACTCGCATCGAACCATATGCCCGGGTGTCGTAGACCCGCCGCCCGGTCGCCGCGACGATCAGCACCGCCATGGCTCCGATCAATTGCGCGAAAGCCGTGTAATCGTCGCCCAGCAAGCCGTCGATCGAACGCCCGATGAGCAGCGGAAGCAGGGCGAGCATCGCGGTTTCCATCAGGGTCAATGTCCAGGTAATGGCGATCCTGCAGCGGAATGTCCGGAGCAAGTTCCCGATGGAAAGACGTTCGCCGCTCAGGAGCGGGGCTTCATCGGATTTGTCTGGTTCGGCGATCATGCGATCTCTCCTGTGTTCCGGGCGCAAGGTTGGATCCGACCGGGAAGCGGCGCAATCGGCGGGCATGGCCAAGGCGTCGAATACCGCAACTGTAATACGAACGCAAGCAAGGCCGGCGGCGATCGCGGTCGATGCCGCGGGATTCTGCGCCCCGCATTTCGACAAAACGCGAAGGGAGGTTACAATCCACGGCGCTTGATCGGCTTCGTATTCGCGACCGGGAACAATCTTGCATGAACGCGAAAATATTGCGCTTGAACAAGGCCGGCTTGCCGGTGGCCTGGTTGACGCGCGAAGAGACCGCCACGCTCATCGTCAGGGAAATGGTTATCTGGTCGATGGGCGATGTCTTGCTCGAAATTCGCGGCGGCCGCAATCGGCTCGGCCAGCGTTCCGTGCTCAAGCTGCCGAGCATCGTCGCCTGCGAAGGCAAGATGCATCAGGACCAATGCCGGCCGCCGCTGGAAAACAGCATCCTCTTTCGCCGCGACCAGAACCTGTGCATGTATTGCGGCAATCAGTACGCAAGCCTCGACCTGTCCCGCGACCATGTGCTGCCGTTGTCCCGGGGCGGCAAGGACAGCTGGACCAATGTCGTGACTTCCTGCCGCCGCTGCAATAATCGCAAGGCCGACCGCACGCCCGAAGAGGCGGGCATGCAATTGCTCGCGGTGCCGTTCGTGCCCAATCAGTACGAGTTTCTCTATCTGACCAATCACAATGTGCTCGCCGACCAGATGGAGTTCCTGAAAACCCGCTTCTCGCGCTACATGAGCTAAGTATCCTCTGAATAATTCCATCCATGGAATTATTCATTGCCGCAAAACAAAAGCGTGGTTTTGTTTTGCTCCCGGATTCAATGGCTTGCGCCATCGAATCCGGCGGCACATCCATGTGCCGCAGGGAAGCTCTGACTTGATCAGAGCTTCCCTAAAGCCCGCAAAGCGTTTGCTTTGCGGCGACATAGGCAGTAACTTGATCCGCCCCTCCGAATCGATATCGCGCATGGTGCTCCGGACATGAAGGGATCCGGCAATTTCAGCTCCCGCTGCCGGGCATTCGGCATCGCGGCCGCGCTTTGCGCGCCCGCGGGAGTCGCGGCGCAGGAGTCGCCTGAATTCGACCGGCAGGTGCTCGACGCCGAATTCCGGGGCGGCTATGGCGTCGATTTTGCCGATATCGACGGCGACGGCTACGCGGATATCGTCGCCTGGGCCACGAATCCCGCCCAATTGGCCTGGTTTCGCTACCCGGATTGGGACAAGTTCGCGATCACTTCGACCATGCGGGGCAATATCCATGCCGCGCCACACGACATCGACGCGGACGGCGATATCGATATCGCGCTCGCGCACGATTTCAGCCTGGGCGATTCGACCGGCGGCGGCGTGATTCACTGGCTCGAAAATCCTGGCGACCCCATGGCCGACGAGGAATGGCGGGCGCGTTACATCGACGAGATACCGACTTCTCATCGCCTGCGCTGGGCAGATATCAACGGCGATGGTCGGGAAGAGCTGGTCAATCTGCCGATTATCGGCGTCGGCGCGAGCGCGCCGCTTTACGACATTCCCCTGCAATTGAAATCCTATCCCGTGCCGCGGGACTTGATGACGGCGAAGCATTGGAACGGCGTGGTGCTCGACCGCAGCCTGGAATTGTCGCACGGCATGAGCAGCCTGGATTGGGACGGAGACGGCCGGGAAGATCTGCTCACCGCGAGTTTCGGCGGCGTGCATTTGTTCCAGCTTGCGACGAATGGGCGGGCTGTCGCGAAAACCCGCGTCGGGTCGGGCTTTCAGGATGCGGAACGACCCGCTATCGGCGCCAGCGAAGTGGACGCGGGGAGTTTCCCCGGCGGCGGCCGCTTCATCGCCGCGATAGAACCCTGGCACGGCAACCAGGTGGTCGTCTACCACGGCGACGAGTTTCCCTGGAACCGGACCGAAATCGACGACAGCCTTACCGGCGGCCACGCGCTGATAACGGTCGACCTCGACAACGACGCCGTCGACGAGATCGTCGCCGGCGGCCGCTCCGAGCCACACCAGTTGGCGATATACAATTACGACGACGGCGCGGAACGATGGCGGCGCGAAGACCTCGACGCCGGGGTGGCGGTATCGGGCCTCGCGGCCGCCGATGTGGACGGGGACGGCGATATCGACCTCGCCGCCGTCGGCTCGGCGACCCGCAATGTCGTTTTCTATCTGAACCTCGGCCGCTGACGCGAGCCGGAGTCGAAAGAGGGGACTGCGCCAACCCGCGGACTTGCATGAAAAGCCAGACAAGAAATCCCGTCGCCGGTTTCCTTTTCTCGCTGGTGGCGGCCGGCATGTGGGGGGTATTGCCGGTAACTCTGAAAGAGTTGCTGCTCGGCATGGATGCCCAGAATATCGTCTGGTACCGCTTCCTGGCCGCGAGCGCGATCCTGCTTCCCTGGCTGGCCTGGCTGGGCCGGCTGCCCGCTCCCGGACAATTGCGCGGCAGCGCCGGCTGGTGGCTGCTGCTGGCCGCCGCGGGACTATGCAGCAATTACTACCTGTTCAATTTCGCGCTCAATTTCATCAACGGCGAGACCGGCGAAGCCGTGATCCAGTTGACCACGCTGTTCCTGATCTTCGGCGGCGTGCTGTTCTATCGCGAGCCCTTCACCGCGGCCCAGAAAACGGGAACGCTGCTGATCGTGCTCGGTCTGGCGCTGTTCTTCCACGACCGGCTGGCCGAACTCGTCGACCTGGAAAGCGAGCAGACCGTCGGCGTGCTGATCGTGGTGGCCGCGGCGATTACCTGGACGACCTATGCGCTCTTGCAGAAGAAACTGCATGCCGATTTCAGCTCCGCGCAGATACTGTTGCTCATCTACCTGTTTTCCGTGCTGGTGCTGTTGCCTTTCATCGAACCCGGATCGCTGCTCGGACTGAACGGCCTGCAATTCGGCCTGCTGGCGTTCTGCTGTCTGAATACCGTGGTCGCCTACGGCTGCTTCGCCGAAGCGCTGAAATACTGGGACGCTTCCAAGGTCAGCGCGGTATTGGCCCTGGCGCCGCTGTTCACCATCGGCTCGCTGAAACTCGTGGTGCTCGCGAACCCCGATTATGCTTTCTCGGACCGGCTGGGCTGGATTTCCATCAGCGGCGCCGTGATGCTGGTGATCGGTTCCGCATTGACCGCCATCGTTCCCGGGACCCGCAATGCTCCGGCATCCACGCATGCCGCGACGCCTTGTGCGGACCAGGCGTCTTCCGAATAACTCCATCCATCGCCGCAACACGAAAGCGCGGTTTGGTCTTGCTCCCGGACGCCATGGCCCGCGCCGTCGAGTCCGGCGCAACAGGCAGGCCGGCTTGACCGCTTCATCCGTCTCTGGAAAGATCGAACCGCTGCGGCCATTCCCGGCCGAATGCCGAACAAAGCGGAGTAAACGCCATGACAAGTCTGCCGCGCTTGCTTGTTTTCCTTCTCCTGCTGCCGGCGACATCATTCGCCGGCATCGACCGCATCGAGATCCGCGCTCGCGAAACGCTGTCGAGCGCGGCGCACGATTTCACTTACGAACTGATCGAAGGCGTTCTCTATCTGAGCCTGGATCCGGATCATCCGGGCAACGCCATGATCGCCGACATCGAACATGCGCCGCGCAACGGCGACGGCATGGTCGAATATTCGGCTGATTTCAGGGTGCTGGCGCCTTCCGCCGATATCGCCAACGGCGGCCTGCTATACAACGTCAACAACCGGGGCGGTTCGAGAGTCGCGCCCGAAATTTCCTTCGACCATCCGTTGACGGGTCTCGGCTTCGCCTATCTGGCCACCGGCTGGATCAACGAGATCGCGCCGGGGCCGGGGCGACTGCGGCTGCGCGCGCCGGTGGTCGGTTCGGCCGACGACCCCATTGTCGGCGATGTCCGTTATGAAGTCGTGGTCAACAGTCCGGCGGACGAAGTCAATATCGCCGGCGGCGGACATCTGGCCTATGCGCCGACCGAGCGCGGCCTGCGCGAGGCGAGCCTGACCCGGCGGCAATATCAGGAAGAAGCGCGCGTGCCGATCGAACGTTCAGGTTTCGAATTGTCCGTCATCGACGAGCCGGACAGCAGCCAGCCCATCGTGAACCTCGCGCTCGACGGCGGCTTCGAGCCCGGCATGATCTACGAGTTGATCTATGAAGCCCGGGATCCGGTGTTGGCGGGCGCCGGCATGGCGGCGATCCGCGACCTGGTTTCGCTCATGCGTTACGGCGGCCCGGGAGAGGAGCACTTGACGCGACTCGACCTGCCCGCTATCGAACATGCCGTGGCCTGGGGCAATTCCCAGAGCGGGCGGCTGCTGCGCCAATTCCTGTACGACGGCTTCAATGCGGATCTGGAGTCGCGCAAGGTTTTCGACGGCGTCATTCCGGTGATCGCCGGCGGCGGCTACGGCATGTTCAACCATCGCTTCGCCATGCCCACCCGCACCAACGGCCAGCATTCCAACCACTTGTACCCGAACGACCTGTTTCCCTTCACCTACGGCGAAAGCACCGACCCCTGGACCGACCGCAACGACGGCATCCTGCGCCGCGCCAGGGCAAGCGGCACGGCGCCGATGGTGTTCCATATCCAGACGGTCAACGAATATTGGGTGCGCGCGGGCTCCTTGCCGCATACCACTCCCGACGGCAGCGAAGACGCCTATATCCCGCCGAACGTCCGTTTCTACACCATCGGCGGCTCGCAGCACGGCTCCGGCAATGGCGCGCCGCGCGAGGACAGCAATACGCAATTGCCGCGGAACCCGAACTTGTGGGCGCCGATAGCCGATTCGCTGCTCGTCGCCATGCATCGCTGGGCGGCGGAAGGAAAGGAGCCGCCCGAGTCGCGCTATCCGCGCATCGCCGACGGCACGCTGGCGCCTTCCCACGCGGACGGCCGCATCAATCGCATGGTCTGGAATCCGTTGCGCGGCGTGAACCATCCCGCGGCGCTCTATCGACCGGCCCATGCCGACTACGGCCCGCGCTGGGACAGCGAACGCATCATCGACCGACATCCGCGCTCTTCCGACCGCTGGTACGGCGCGCTGGCGCCGACGGTGAACTCCGATAATAACGACTTCGCCGAAAGCACCGTGCTGCCGCCTCTGACGGCGGTCCCGCTGGCGACTTTCACGCCCTGGAATCTGCGCGCTCCCGCGACCGGCGCCGAACGTTCCCTGGCGCGGCTGGCGGGCGGTTATATTCCATTCCCCGCCAATACGGCGGTCGCGGTGCAATCCGGCGACCCGCGCAATTCGATAGCGGGCCTGTACCAGTCTTTCGAGGATTACTTGCGCAAATACGAAGCGGCGACGGACAAGTTGATCAGCGACGGCTACCTCCTGCCGGGATTCAAGGAGGCCTACATGGAAATAGCGCGCGCCAACGAAGCAGTATTCCGCCAGATATCCGTTGAATGATCCTGTCCGGGGAATTGTCCATCGCCGCAAGGCATCGATGATGACTGCGAAGACGCCGCGGGCCGCGAAAAATTTCGCTCAAGCAGCATGAACATCCGCGCTGACGAATGTTCCGGCCAGGCCTCCGATGATCATGGATGCGGATTTGGCCGCGTCAAGACTCGCCCGTTTCCGACGCCTGGCCGCTCTTGTCTCCCGCCGACGCCGATTTCAGTCAAGCCGACTTCGGCGCCGTCGCGAGAAAGCATGGAACCTGTTCTCTTTATTTCTTCCGGTTCGCGGCACCCAGGTC